>VENI01000005.1 GCA_009711615.1 Bacillota bacterium
AAATTTCTCCGATAATTCCCCGTTCGACTTGCATGTGTTAGGCACGCCGCCAGCGTTCGTCCTGAGCCAGGATCAAACTCTCCATAAAATATTTTTATGAAAAGCTATTAATCTAGCTCTTAATTACATTTTAAAAAACGAGTTGCATGCTTCGTAAAGCTTGCTTACATCCATCTCTTACTGTTTAGTTTTCAAGGATCATAGTACACTAACATGTGTCATTACTGTGCTATCTTGGAATATTGTTTCCTTGACGCTTTGATAGTATACAATAAATTTAAACATTTTTCAACAACCAATATTTGTCGTCTGTCATAACGACAAGAATTATTTTAACATTTAGATTTAATATCGTCAAGAGTATTTTAATATTTTTTAATTGCTTTAAGTATTATACTTTTATTGTTGTTACAGTATATTAATAGTTCAGTAAAATATAACTACTATATATTATAGTAGGTTAAATTATAAGGCAGGTGTAGTGATGACAAAAGTTCTAAACAATATCCTTGAAGCTATTGGCCGTACTCCTTTAATCGAACTAAACCGAGTGGTGAATAATTGCCCCGCTAACATTTTGGCAAAAGTTGAGCTTTTCAATCCCAGCGGAAGTGCAAAAGCACGTACAGCATATGGCATGATTTCTGCTGCTAAGCGCGATGGTAAAATTGATTCCAATACTGTTATTGTCGAACCTACTAGTGGTAACCAAGGGATTGCCTTATCTATGATAGGTGCTGTGCTTGGTCATCGTACTATTATAGTAATGCCGGAAAATATGAGTGTTGAACGACAAAAATTAGTTAGGGCTTATGGTGCAGAAATTGTTCTAACTCCGGCCAGCGAAGATGTAAACGGTGCATTAAAAAAAGCCAAAGAAATTGTACTGTCTACACCAAACGCCTGGATGCCTAACCAATTTGCCAACTCTGCCAATCCAGAATTTCATTCAGAAACCACTGCAAAAGAAATTTTGGAACAACTGGACAGGCCGCTCCACGCATTGGTTGCAGGAGTAGGTACAGGGGGTACAATATCCGGTGTAGCTAAAGTACTTAAGAAACAATTCCCAAACATGAAAACATATGCAGTGGAACCAGCTAATTCAGCCGTAATAGCAGGTAAGCCACCTGCCCCGCATAAAATACAAGGAATTGGAGATGGCTTTATTCCAATTAATTTAGATTTAGATATAATAGATGGTACTATATCAGTAGCAGATGATGATGCAATTATGACAGCCCAAAGGTTAGCTAAAGAGGACGGACTACTGGTTGGGATCTCTAGTGGTGCAGCAGTTTGGGCTGCTTGCAAAGTGGGAAATGAGCTGGGTAAAGAAAAAGATGTGCTAACTTTCTTAGTAGACACAGGAGAACGTTATTTAAGCACAGACCTTTTCAGGGGAATATAACTGTTTAGGAGTCAGAAGCCAGGAGTCAGAATGAAAAAACGGTTTTCGTACCGAAGTATTCTGTATTCTGAATTCTGACTACTGAATTCCGACCACAGTTATTGCTCTAATTCTTTTTTGATTCTTCGTTCCCAGATTTTATTTATTTCGAATTCAACTTCAACGCCATTACCTTTATACTCCTCTCGAAGAACTTTTCCATGGCGATGAAGAAGCGAAATTACTGAAGTGTTTTTGAAAGGAATAAACAATTTACCATGTACCCTGTTGTCAGACAATGCATGGGAAATTTGAACAAGTAGTTGCTTTAAACCTTTTCTTTCTTGCGCAGAAATTTCAACAGGGTTACTATAGTAATTCCCCGGTTCGGTACCACCGACTAAAACATCTTTAACTTTATCTACCTTATTATAAACTAATATTTTTTGTTTGGTTAAAGCATTTAAAGAATCCAAAACTTCTTCTACTGCTTTAATTTGATCTTCATAATATGGATTGCTAGCATCAACCACATGTAACAGAAGATCCGCTTCCACAACCTCTTCTAACGTAGCTCGAAAGGCAGCCACCAGATGGTGGGGCAAATTCTGTATGAATCCTACTGTGTCTGTCATCAGAATTGTTTCCTTTGTTGGAAGCTCAACTCGCCTGGTTGTAGGGTCTAAAGTGGCAAATAACTTATCTTCAACAAGAACTTCCGAGCCAGTTAAAGCATTTAATAGTGTGCTTTTTCCGGCATTTGTATAACCCACAAGGCTAACCAATGGAAACGGAACATTTTGTCGTTTTTGTCTATGCAACTGACGATGCTTTTGTACTTCGGCTAACTCTTTCTTTAAGTCATTAACACGTTGACGTATTCTCCTTCTGTCCGTTTCTAACTTTGTTTCCCCCGGACCCCGTGTACCTATACCAGCACCCAAACGAGACATTTCTCCCCCTTGACCAGTTAGTCTTGGCAACAAATAGTTTAATTGGGCTAGCTCAACTTGCAATTTCCCTTCCTTAGTTTGTGCTCGCTGAGCAAAAATATCTAATATTAGTTGGGTTCGGTCAATAACTTTGATTTCTAGTATTCTTTCCAAATTCCTTAGCTGTGCAGGTGTTAGTTCCTGGTCACAAATTATTACTCTTGCCTTTAATTCTAAACTCCTATCAGCAATGTACCTTATTTTTCCTTTACCAAAAAAAGTTGCTGGATGAGGAACGCTACGATTTTGAGTTATTATATCCGCCACTTCCACCCCTGCTGTCTCTGCCAATCCCTGAAGTTCTTTTAGAGACGAAACTATTTGGTCTTTATTCCCCTGTAAATTCAGTCCCACTAATACTGCTGTTTCATTTAGATTGTTCTGCATCCTTAAACCTCATCTCATAGACATTTGTATATATACTACCAGATACTTAATAATAGGCAAATATATTCCAGTAAACCTATACTTACCACTCCATATATGATTAAGGTGTGTTAAAATATATTTCGAAAAAGTATTTGATAATTATGATTTTTTTCGTTAAAATATCTAAATCATTGCAGGAATTTAACTAAATTTATTGAATATTTTATAATAGGTAAATATGGCGCAGCTGGTCATACCATATTACCATACTATCATCAAAAGGAGGTGAGAATGAAAATGGACTTAAATTCTATAAGAGAAGAAGCTAAAGAAAAGCTTAAGGGTTACTGCAGAGTATGCCCTGTATGCGATGGCCGCGCCTGCTCTGGTGAAGTTCCCGGAATGGGTGGTTCAGGTACCGGAACTGCTTTCAGGGTAAATCTTGAAGCACTAAAAAAGTATCAGTTGAATATGCGCACCATGCATAACGCAAAAGAAGTGGATACATCCTGCAAAGTATTAGGAATTGATTTATCCACCCCCATCATGGCAGCTCCAATGACTGGCACTCCATACAATATGGGTGGCGCTTTAAGTGAGCGCGAGTTTATTGGCATGATAGTTTCTGGAAGTAAAGATGCCGGTACTATCGGCTTTACTGGAGATGGTGCTGACCCTGCCATGTATGATTCTGGTATTGATGCTATTAAAAATGAGAGTGGCCGGGGAATAGCAATTATTAAGCCAAGATCTCAAGCAGAAATTATCAAAAGAATTCGCGGTGCTGAAGAAGCTGGAGCAACTGCTATTGGGGTTGATATTGACGGTGCCGGTTTGATTACAATGGCATTAAAAGGGCAACCTGTTGGACCAAAAACCAAAGAAGAAATTGAAGAACTTGTAGCTGCAACTAAACTACCATTCATTCTCAAAGGTATTATGACAGTTGATGAAGCCAAAATGGCTGCTGAAGCTGGATGTGCTGCCATTGTTGTATCAAATCATGGAGGTCGCATTTTAGATCACACACCTGGTGCCGCAGATGTCCTGCCAAATATTGTCAATGCAGTTGGTGACAAATTAACAATCCTGGCTGATGGTGGTGTTCGCACTGGTGTTGATGCTCTAAAACTACTGGCATTGGGTGCTGATGCTGTTTTAGTAGGACGCCCATTGGCAGTTGGTGCCTTTGGCGGAGGTACTGAAGGAGTTAAGTTGTTAGTTGATAAATATACTAACGAGTTAAAACAAGCAATGATCTTAACCGGATGTAGTTCCATTGAAAATATCTCAGATAAAGTAATATACTAGATTTTTAAAAATCGTTTTCCGATTATTAACACAAATAAAAAGATACTAAATATAGAGAAATAAGGCTTAATTATTATGGGAGATATTCTTTTTGAAGTATTAAGTATTAAAGTAACATCCCAAACAAAACAGCGTATTTTAGAGGAGGTTTTTAAATGTATGCTTTTATAGCATTCCTACCCATCCTATTAACCATCGTATTAATGACTGCCTTTAACTGGCCAGCAAAAAGAGCCCTTCCAATATCTTGGGCAGTGGCTGCAGGTTTTGCATTAACTACATGGCAAATGGACTTTCAACATGTTTTTGGTTACTCACTATTTGGTGTTTTTAAGGCAGTAGACGTTCTCATTATCATCTTTGGTGCCATTTTAATTCTCAATACCATGAAACTTTCCGGTGCTATGGCTACCATTAATAACGGTTTCATGGGAATAACCAAAGACCGTCGTATTCAAGCCATCATCATCGCTTTTATGTTTGCTGCTTTCCTCGAGGGTGCTGCTGGTTTCGGTACACCTGCTGCTATTGCCGCACCACTGTTAGTAGGTTTAGGTTTCCCTCCATTGGCAGCAGCAATGGTTGCCCTCATTTTTAACAGTGTACCGGTTTCTTACGGTGCTGTTGGTACCCCGGTATTTGGTGCTATGAGTACTCTGGCTGGTAACCTACAAGCAAGTGGTGTAGATCAAGAAGCTTTCAAAATGGTATTTGCCCAAATGACAGCTGTTCCTCACGCAATTGTCGGAACATTCATTCCATTGATTGGTATTGCTTTCTTAACTAAATTCTTTGGTAAGGAAAGATCAATCAAACCTGCTTTAGAAGCAGCTCCATTTGCTCTTTTCGCAGGCTTATCCTTCACAATCCCTTATACTGCAACTGCATTCTTACTTGGACCTGAATTTCCATCTCTTGTAGGTGCTTTTATCGGTCTGCCAATCGTACTGATGGCTGCTAAGCGTGGTTTCCTAGTACCTAAAACAACTTGGGACTTCCCACATGAGTCTGAATGGGAAGAGGATTGGAAATCTAAAACTGAGACTGGTGATACCGGTGAAGCTAAGATGTCCCTGGCACTGGCTTGGGCTCCATACGCTTTAATTGCTATCATTCTTGTTGTAACACGTATTGAACCTATTGGATTAAAAGGTTTACTGGCCGCTCAGAAGTTTGTACTACCAAACATTATGGGAATTGAAGGCTTAAATTATGGGTTAAAATGGGCTTACTTGCCAGGTACAATTCCATTTATCCTGGTTGCATTAATTACACACGTAATACATGGTATGAGTGGTAGCCAAGTAAAACAAGCTTGGACAAGTACCTTCAAACAGCTAACCGGTGCTGCCATCGCCCTGTTCGCTGGTGTAGCAATGGTACAGTTAATGCTTAACTCCGGAGTTAACGCTGGTGGACTAGATAGTATGATGACTGCTATGGCTAAAGCTGCAGCAGGTACGGCTGGCAGTGCTTACCCATTATTCTCACCATTTATTGGTGTGCTAGGTTCCTTTATGTCTGGTTCAAACACCGTATCAAACATTCTGTTTGCATCATTCCAGTATGAAACAGCATCAATTCTCGGTATGCCTCAAGTATTAATCGTCGCCCTGCAAAACATCGGTGGTGCTATAGGTAACATGGTATGTATTAACAACATAGTTGCTGTTTGCGCCACAGTAGGCTGTGTAGGTGTTGAAGGTAAGCTTATTAGAAGAAATGCTATCCCCATGCTAATCTACGGTCTGGGTGTAGCACTTGTAGTATCTATTATGATCTTTAGTGGATTCAACCCATTCCCTATCAATTAAGCACAAATTATAAATAAGTAATGCATAAAATGTACCTAAGCCCTGGACAAAATATGTCCAGGGTCTTGGGTTTGAATAATTTTTCAAATATATTCATCACCGAGGAGGAAATAATATGTCCAAGGAACAGGTTATTGGAGCCTTAGAGCAGGCACTGGGATCAGAAAATGTTATCTCTAAAAAAGAAGACCTAGTGACTTTTTCATTTGATGCCACCCCTGATATGCCAAACCCATTGCCTGATGTTGTTGTTACTCCTTCAACAACAGAAGAAGTGGTTAAAGTTGTAAAAATCGCTCACGAGAATAAGACCCCATTATATCCTAGAGGATCCGGCACAAATTTAAGTGGTGGAACAATTCCTTTAGAAGGTGGAATTGTACTTTCTACATTAAAAATGGACAAAATTTTAGAATCAGACCCTGACAACCTTGTGGCTGTAGTTCAACCCGGTGTCATTATCCAAGAGCTTAATAATGAAGTAGCACCACATGGATTAATTTACCCGCCGGACCCCGGTACTGTTGCCACTGCTACAATGGGTGGAAGCGTATCCGAATGCTCTGGAGGTTTAAGAGGTTTAAAATATGGTGTTACCAAGCACTATGTAATGGGCTTGGAAGTTGTAATGGCTGATGGTCAAGTGGCTCGTTTTGGCGGTAAAACCGTGAAAAATGTTACTGCTTACGATCTAGTTAAATTATTTACTGGTGCTGAAGGTACATTAGGCATAATTACCGAAATCACTGTACGTTTAATACCTGCTCCAGAAGCTCGCACAGCAATGCTAGCTACTTTTGACAGCCTTGAAGACGCAGGTAACGCAATTAGAGGCATTATTGCCAGCAAAGTAATCCCCGCCACACTGGAAATTATGGACCAAGTCACCATTAAAACTGTAGAAAACTTCTCTAAGATAGGTCTTCCTACAGACAAGCGTGCTGTTTTACTAATCGAAGTGGATGGCATTCCGGAAGTAGTGGAAAATGAAGCCGAAAAAGTAGTTAAAGTAGTAACAGAAAACAAAGGTGAACTTAAAAAGGCTAAGGATGACAAAGAGCGCGAAGGCCTATGGGCAGCAAGACGTGCTGCACTGCCGGCTTTGGCTCAGCTGAAACCAACCACTGTATTGGAAGATGCCACAGTACCACGTAGCAAGATCACTGAAATGTTAATGTTCTTAGAAGAAATAGCGGAAAAATATAATTTAGACATTGGTACTTTCGGTCATGCTGGTGACGGCAACCTACACCCAACTATTCTCACCGATGTTAGAAATAAAGAAGAAATGGAAAGAGTCCACAAGGCCGTAGACGAGATCTTTAAAAAAGCCTTGGAACTGGGTGGCACCCTTTCCGGCGAGCACGGTATTGGCATGGCCAAGTCAAAGTTCTTAGAGTGGGAACTAGGCGAAAGCGGCATGGACGTTCTGAAAAAGATCAAAAATGCCTTAGATCCAGAAGGTATCCTTAATCCTGGAAAAATGGTTTCCAAGTAAAGGGGGGCACTAATATGAGTTACTTGAAACAATATCCGGAAATTGAAAATGAATTAGTCAAATGTATGAAATGCGGTAACTGTCAAGCCGTTTGCCCTCTATATAAAGAAACAAAGTCAGAAGGGGCAGTTGCCCGAGGAAAAGTTAAATTGGCAGAAGCCGTTTTAAATGGCAAGTTAGAATGCACCGATGAGTTGGCGAAGATATTTGAAACTTGCCTTACCTGTAAAGCATGTGCTGCTAACTGCCCATGTGGTGTACAGCCAGATAAAATAGTTCTCGCCGCCAGGACCAAACTGGTTAAAGAACGGGGTTTACCTTTTATAAAAAACATGATCTTTAAGGGTCTATCGAACCCAAACTTATTTAAAACCGGTATGGCTATGGGTGCTATGACCCAAGGCCTATTTCTAAAGGCAAATGACAAAGGCATGAGTCCTCGTTATCCAGTTAGTGGATTAGAATTACGTCGTGTTTTGCCTAAATTAGCTGACAGGCCTTTTCTCTCCACTGCACCTGATGTAAATAAAGCTGACAATCCTAAAAAGAAAGTTGCATTCTTTACCGGCTGTACTACCAACTTTATTTATCCTCAGGTTGGCGATGCCTTATTAAAAGTAATGAAGCACAATGATGTTGAAGTAGTTATTCCTAAAGAACAGCATTGCTGTGGTGTTCCTGTGCTGTTGCATGGTGACGCAGATACAGCTACCCAAATGGCCAGATCACATGTAGATATTTTCAGCAACTTAGATGTTGATGCCATAATAACCGTCTGTGGTACTTGCGGTGAATCATTCAGCAAGCATTACCCCGAATTGCTACAGGATGATAAGACATATGCCGAAAAGGCCAATAAGCTAGCTGAAAAGACCTATGACTTTGCTCAATTCTTGGTAGATGTTTTACCAATTGATAAAGAAATATTGAAAACTGTTAATAAAACAGTAACCTATCATGTTCCATGTCACATTGGCCGTGGTATGAATGCTGCACAGCAACAAATAGAACTAATCACTTCTATTCCTGGAATAAAATACAACCCGTTAAAACAGCCTGATCGCTGTTGCGGAGGTGCCGGTTCATTTAGCTTAACCCATTATGAGTTATCTTATAAAGTATTAAAACACAAGCTAACCGATATCAAAGCATCAGCAGCCGATATGCTAGTAACTGGTTGCGGTTCCTGCCGTATGCAATTAACTGACGGTATCTCCCAAGAAGAGTTGCCACAGGCAGTAAGGCATACGGTTGAGGTTCTAGCAGAAGCATACTAATTCAGGAGACAGTAGTCAGGAGTCAGAATAAGAAAAAACCGTTTATTATACTCCAAATTTACACTCCTTACTACTAGATTCTAAACACCTGAATAATAACTATTAAAATAATATCTGTAGAAAAGAGGGATAAGAGTGGCAGACTTTGATAAGCTTTTTGAGCAATTCAAAACGGCAGCAGAGGCTGTTTCTGCCCAGGTTTACCGGGTTAAAGATTTAAATGAAGCAGGCTCTCTCTTATCAACTCTGGTAGAGGAAGACGGTGCCAAAAAACTTGCCGCCGCTTCTTCACCCATGGTTGATAAGTGTCTAAACACTGCAAACTTAAACATTGAAGTAAAAACAGATGACCTGCGCAAAAACGCTGAAGATGCGGATTTCGGCCTATCAGAATTGGATATGGCAGTGGCTGAAATCGGTAGTCTACAGCAAGACTGCACAGACTTAAACAAGCGCCTTGTTTCCATGTTACCTCACACCCATGTTGCAATTGTGAGAACAGATTCATTAGTAGCAAATCTTTTAGAAGCAATGGCCAAGATAGATGAAATCAAAGATAATATTCCTGGCTATATGGCATTTATTACAGGTCCTAGCCGTACAGCAGACATCGAGCGTGTTTTAACCATCGGTGTTCATGGTCCGGTTAAACTGAAAGTTATCTTTGTAGATAATCCAGGAGGTGACTCCAATGAGTAACCGTATAAGAGCTAAAATTAATAAAGCCCTAAACGATGATAACTTGCGAGGTGCCTTGGGTCGTTTTGCAAATGATTATTTAGGTTCACGGGCTAAGGCTTATAAAGGAAGAAATTTTGAAGACCTTCGTGATATTATTGCGGAACGTAAAAATTGCTCTGCTCAAAAGATGGAAGAGTTAGCCCAACAATTTAAGAAAAATGCTGAAGCCAGAGGAGCTAAAGTATTTATTGCCAAAACTGCAGAAGATGCAAAAAAATATATCTTAGATGTCGCCCTTGCCAACAAGGTGGAAATGGTAGTTAAGTCAAAGTCCATGGCATCTGAGGAAATTCATCTTAATAAACTCTTACAGGAAAATGGCATTACCGCTGCCGAAACGGACTTAGGAGAATGGATTATTCAATTAGCAGGGCAAACTCCTTCTCACATGGTCATGCCAGCAATCCACATGACCAGAGATGAGGTTGCAGACTATTTCTCCAAAGAAACTAACCAAAACTTAAGCCCTGATATTCCTCAACTGGTACAGGTAGCCAGACAGGAATTACGCGAAAAGTTCTTAACCGCGGGTATGGGTATATCCGGTGCCAATGCCGCAGTAGCTGAAACAGGCACCCTTGCCATAGTTACTAACGAAGGTAATGCCCGTTTAACTACTACCCTACCCCCTATACACGTTGCACTGGTAGGCATGGAAAAGCTGGTTGAAAAATTCACTGATGTGGGTAGCGTATTAGAATGCCTTCCCCGCAGTGCCACAGGACAGCAGTTAACCAGTTATGTAACTATGATTACAGGTGCAAATCCAACAAATCTATCTGACGGAACAGTTGGTACAAAGGATATGCACATTGTATTAATGGATAACGGGCGTACCCAGATGAGAGACGATGAAAAATTCAATCAGGCTCTGCAGTGTATCCGCTGCGCTTCATGCTTAAATGTTTGCCCCATTTTCGCCCTGGTGGGTGGTCATGTTTACGGTGATGTTTATACCGGTGGTATTGGTACTATCTTAACAGCATTCTTTAATGATTTTGATGATGCTGGCGAACTACAAAACCTGTGCATTGGCTGCGAACGCTGTAAGGAAGTTTGCCCTGGAAAAATTGATATTCCGGGATTGATATTGGAACTGCGCAATAGGGTAACAGCAAAGCAAGGTATGCCAACAAGTCAAAAATTCTTGCTGAACACAGTTCTGCCTAACCGCAAGTTATTCCACAGTATGTTAAAGGTTGGCAGCAAGACTCAAAAACCATTTGTCAGTGACAACAAGATTAGGCACCTACCCTTGTTCCTTGCTGGTATGACTGAAGGTCGCAGTCTACCGGCTCTTGCAGAAACACCACTTCGTGATCAATTATACCGACTGGCTAAACCCAAAAAATCAAAAGCTAAAATTGGTTTCTTTGGTGGCTGCTTGGTAGACTTTGTATATCCTGAACTAGGCAAGGCAGCTAACAAGGTGTTAAAAAATATGGATATGGAAATGGTATATCCTTTAGAACAGGCTTGCTGTGGTGTACCAGCCGGACATTTGGGCGCAACTGATGCTCACAGAAAGATGGCTAAACAAAACATTGAAGCCTTTGAAAAAGCAAATGTTGATTACGTGGTAACCGTTTGCCCAACCTGTACTTCATCATTGAAACATGAATTTGTTGAACTGCTTAAAGATGACCCTGCGTGGGCAGATCGGGCTGAAAAGTTTGCAGACAATGTGTTTGACTTCGTTGAATTTGTGGCTAAGAACACCAATGACGGTAAAGATTTGGGACTGAAATCCATTAAGGAAAGTGTAACTTATCATGATTCCTGTCACTTACGTCGTCACTTAGGTGTTATTGAAGAACCCCGCAACTTAATTAAAGAAGGTGGCATGGAGTTAAAAGAATTGCAATGGCCAGATCGCTGCTGCGGATTTGGCGGCTCCTATTCTATCCGCTACCCAGAACTGTCACAGCCAATTATGGATGCCAAATTAGAGGATATTACCAATACTGGTGCTGAAACTCTAAGCACGGCCTGCCCCGGATGCATGATGCAAATTGGCGGTGGATTAGATAATAAAAAGTCAAGCATTAATGTTAAACACGTTGTTGAACTGCTGGCTGATCGCTTAACTGATTAATCATTAGAACAATGTTGAATTTTTAGATAATATGTTATAGAATTATAATGTTGTAACTAACTTTAAAATAGACTGTGGGTGTTATTTTATGGTATTCAAACCCATTCGCACCAAAAAAATATATGAAGAAATAGTGGAACAAATAAAAGCACTAATTGCCGATGGAACACTCAAGCCTGGAGATCGGTTAATGTCCGAGCGAGAATTAGCTGAGAGAATGCAGGTAGGTCGTTCTGCAGTTCGCGAAGCTTTTAGGGCTTTGGAGGCCATGAAAATAATTCAAATTAGACCTGGCGAGGGAACTTATATTAGAGAAGCTAGCGCTGATTTTATTATCGACGCCCTGTCACTGGTTTTAAATACGGGTAATGAAACCGCGCGAGAGTTAATGGAACTAAGAAAGATTCTTGAGGTTGAGTGTGCCGGTTTGGCGGCTAAACGACGTACCGAAAAGGATCTTGACGCCATGAAAAAAGCGTTAAACCAAATGGAACAAGATATTGAAGAGGGTAATATTGGAGATCAGGCAGATCTACTGTTTCACTATTCAGTGGCCAAAGCAACAAGCAATATCATGGTACTGAAGTTAATGACCACCATATCCGACACTATGAATCATGTAATGCGTGAAGCCCGTTATAAGCTATATCGCGATCCAGATTACCCTCGGAATCTACTAAAACAGCACTGGGAAATATTTGACGCTATCGAGGCAAAAAAAATGTTTCATGCACAAAAAGCAATGTTTCTGCACTTGGATGGTGTTGAGAAAAATGCTTTTGGTATCGAAGAAGAGACAGACTAACCGGTCATCTAATTGACCGGTTCTTTTTTTATCTCATTTTTTAGTACTTTCTAAGTCACTAGAAGGTGTTATGGCAGTCTCTGGTTCTGCTATTCCTATGGCTATTACTTTCTCTACAGGATTGTATTTGCTTATGGGCAACTCTTCTCTTTTTAGTACCTCACCATTCTTTATAACTAACCTCTCCGCATGGGCAATATACCCTTTACTGCCTTCCTGCTTTATAATTCTTTGTCCTCGTTTTAAGTTGTTATCCTCTTCGTACTGTACTTCCTGCGGTAACACTTCTTCTACCCAACTATTAATTGCCACTGTCTTTTTCTTACTAACATCTCCATATATCTTTATAGTTACTTGAGCATCTTTCACCTTTGTTTTTATGTATATACAGCGTCCGGTGTTATTTATAAATTTGAGATCCACTATCCCATATACCACCGTGGCATCACGACCTATTGGTACATAGGAAATGGGCAGCGAGTGATTCTTACGATCAACCACTTCCAAGTTTGCTAACAACACCGCATTATAAAGGGTTGTAGATACCTGACACACCCCTCCACCTAATCCGTCAACCATTTCATTATTAACAATAACTCCGGCTTCTTTATATCCTGCCTCCGAGCTTCTAGGCCCTACCACTTCATTAAAAGATACCTCTTCACCGGGCACCACTAATAAACCATCCAGTGCATTGGCTGCTACTCTGATATTATAGCTACGGTTTACTAGATCGGGATTGAATTTGGTAGTGAATCTTGACAACAAACCAGAAACACCCATCTCCTTAATGTCTTGAGTGGTGAATTCAGGTTTTACTTTTTTTACCGGAATTGTTAACTCAACATTATCCCTAACCAGAAGTTCTTGCTCTAGTACTAGCTTTAACCGCTCTATATCAATGCGTTGACCATTTTGAGATGGTGTTATAGTAACAGAGTCGTCTTCACCTATTGAAAATGATGCATTTTTAGCAGGAATATTTAAGTGTTTTGCCAGTCTTTTAACTTCCGTACTTAAAGACTCTTGATCAACTGTTATAATTGGTTGAAGTATATACCCATTCTTCTTAATTTGGTGTCTTGTTTTTAATTGATCAACAAATGAACCCTGACGTCCAATACTCATAGCCCTGCGCAGCGTCTCTCCTATATCAACTTTCAGTCCCACTTTGTTCAAAGACAGCGACCAGGATTGATCCCCATTAGTAATGATCACCGGAGTGTTTATAATCTTTTTCTCCATGGCGACAAGCTTTTCTTCAGCCTTTTGTTTGCTTTGCCCCCCGATGTTTGTTTCATTAATAATAATACCAGGCAATATATCACTGGTGGCCCAAACCTTTTCGAAGCCACCAAACAAGTAAATAACAATAAATATTGTCAATAAAAATGCTATTAACGGGGTTAAGCTTTTAAGTGTCATTATAAAACCCCTTCCCCGTGGGAATTAATGGTTTACTGTTATTATTATTTTAATTTGTCCTTAATATGTCTATTACCATTAAAGTATTCAATCCCGGAGTCAGAATTTAGAATTTCAATAGGCAATAACCAGTTCTTTATTGATTTACTTGTAAATCCTGGTAATTATATATTTTGTCTATATATATTAATAAAGGACGTGAGTATATACTCACGTCCTTTAAAAAGAACCTTATTAGCTTTCTTCGCCTTCTTTCATAACTAACTCTTCCCAGGCATCGGCTACTTTTTCCCACTCTTCATCTTCTTCAATGTCTACCAGGATGTCGTTTTCATCATCATCTTTAGCAAATTTTAAAATAATAGCTTCTTCGGTATCTTCTTTAGCAGGCAGTAGAATTGCATATTCACTACCTTCCAGTTCCAATACATCAACTACGTTAAAATCGTGCTCCTGGCCTTCTTCATCTACTAATGTGATTACTTCATTTTGTTCTGGTTGTTCTGGCAAATTATCACCTCATTACTCAAAATCAATTGCATTCTATACCAATTATAACCAACTGTCAAGTTATTTATTCATAGACTGACAAATTACAAACTATCCAAATACCCTTGTAAAATAAAAACAGCAGCCATTTTATCAATTACTTTTTTCCGTTTTTTCCTGCTCACATCTGCACTTATTAATACTTTTTCTGCAGCTCGGGTGGTTAAACGTTCATCCCAAAATTCCACTGGTAAATGTAGCTCATTTTTTATTCGTTCTGTAAACTTCTGCACTTTTTCGCCTTGTGGTCCAATAGATCCGTTCATATTCTTAGGTAGACCAACGACAATTTTTTCAACTTCATATTGTTTAACTAACTCTGCCAGTCTTTTCAAATCATTTCTTATTTCTCCCCGGCGAATTACTTCCACCCCTTGGGCTGTCCAACCCATTAAATCACTTACGGCTACGCCAATTGTTTTATCCCCCACATCAAGTCCCATTAAGCGCAATTTGTTTATCCTCCTAGACAACCTTAATACAAAATTCTGGACATACCGCTCCACAGTAGCCGCATAACCGGCAAAGTTCATTATTCACCTTCACCTTACCATCTACAACTTTTAAGGCACCTGCCTGACACCGTTGTACACAAGCACCACAACCTTGGCACCATTCATCGATATGCAATTTTCGAGGCTTGAGCATCATTCTAGATGCTAAGTCTGACGGTATCATTTCTCCATTGAACACCCTAACATTATATTCAACTTCGTCTTGGTTCTGCATACCCATGGCCACCGCTGATAGCTCCTTAATATCCAATACAAATTGAACAGCTTCATCATACCTGGCCAGCAGATTGCCCCCTCCTAAAGCCTTCATTCCATATAAACCTTTTCCAGCCCTATGGGCAGTTTTGATGGCATTTACCATGTCGGACACAGTTCCCTCTTGTATTCCTACACCATCAATGTTGATTAACGGGTGTATAACATCTATTTCTGGTATACTTGCCGCTGCTGTTACCGCTGTCACACAATGAGTAGAAACACCAACCGCCCTCACTTTTCCCGCTTGCTTGGCTTCTAACAAGTATTCCATTGCCTCCCAGTGGCCCCTTATAGTTAATATTGATTCCTGCTCATGCAGCAAAAATATGTCTATATGGTCTCTGTCAAGTTCCTTTAAGGCATTATTCAGGCTCTCTTGCATCCCTTCCCGGGTATATGCATAACTTTTGGTGGCGATATACACATCTGAAGTCCAGCCCTTTAAAGCTTCTCTGATATAAGGATAGGTACGATAGTACTCTGCTGTATCAATGAAGTTAACACCCTTTTCAAGGGCCGCACGCACCACTTCTGCCCCCTTATCAGTAGGTAAATTGGCTTGTAATGGACCAATTGTTAATGCCCCAAAGCATAACCTTGAAACTGGAAGACCTGTTTTTCCTAACTCACAATATTGCATAATAAAAAAACCTCCCCTTCATAAAGGAGGCATTAAGTAAGTTATTTTTCATCAAGATAATGGCGCACCAACTCTTCCATCAGTTCATCTCTTTCCAGCCTTTTTATCATGCTACGGGCATTGCCGTGGCTGGTAATGTAAGCCGGGTCCCCTGACAGTAAATACCCCACAAGTTGATTAATAGGGTTATATCCCTTTTCTTTCAATGCTGCATACACAGTCATTAAGATATCCTGAGCTTGGTTGATTTCCTCAGCCTTAACTTTAAACATGACGGTGTCTTCTGAAAAATCCCTTGCCATGGCAAAACCTCCCTTTTTGTAATATTGCCCATATTCATTTCTATATTCGCCGACTAATGATATTTTCCTTTTTATTAAAAGCTACTTTATTAATAACCAATCCATCACCCATTATGTTCCAATATTTTTTTGTAACCCATTGTTGCATAAACCCATATTATGTTGGTGTAAACAAAAAACAAAAAGGAGGAGGTTGCAAGATGGGATACTACGGTGGTTTCGGTAATAACAACAGTTTCATTATCTTCTTAGTTTTAATCCTACTGCTTTCCGGTGGTGGGGTAGGCCCTTATCCTTATGCCGAAAATAAGTAACACAGATAGGGTAAGCCGACTCATTTGGGAGTCGGCTTACGTTCACATTGGTATAATTAACTTATTTAATCTGAGCCTCAATAACTGAATATGATTTATCTATGGCTTCTTGAAGCTTGGAAGGATCTTTACCACCGGCTTGAGCCATATCTGGCCTGCCACCGCCACCACCGCCAACAATCTTGGCAATTTCTTTGATTGTGTTACCAGCATGCACGCCTTTACTTAACACATCCTTTGTGGCCGCCGCAACCAGGCTTGCTTTACCACCCAAGTCTGCACCCAGCACCACCATTCCTGACCCTAGCTTATCGCGCAGCATGTCCGCCATGCTGCGAAGACCATCCATATCTTTTACGTCTACTGTCGCAGCCAGTACCTTAACGTTATTGATTTCTTTAACATTATCTAAAATCCCAACTGCCTCTTGTTTGGCTAGTTTGTTCCTCAGGGATTCCAATTCCTGGCTCAATTCCTTAATTTTATCCTGTAGTCCTTGAACCTTTTTCACAGTTTCCTGGGGATAGGCTTTAACAATACCTGAAATTTGACTTAGCTGCTCGTCTTTTGACTCCAAATATCTTAAAAGCCCTCTGCCTGTTATCGCTTCAATGCGGCGCACACCAGAACCGATACTGCTTTCTGATAAAACCTTAAACAGGCCTACTTCTGCTGTGGTTGTTACATGGGTGCCCCCACACAACTCCAAACTGTAATCGCCCATTTTTACCACCCGGACATCCTGACTGTACTTTTCTCCAAAAAGTGCCATTGCACCCATTGACTTAGCTTTAGCAAGTGTTGTTTCAAAGGCATCCACTGGCAGGTTAGCTAACACTATATCGTTCACTATGTCCTCTATTCGCCGTAATTCTTCCGGAGTTAACGCAGTGAAGTGGGTGAAGTCAAAGCGCAAGCGATCAGGTTCCACCAATGAACCGGCTTGGTTAACGTGATCACCAAGTACTTCTTTTAATGCCTTGTGTACCAAGTGAGTGGCAGAGTGATTGCGTGCAACTTCGCTTCGACGTTTTTTATCCACCTCTACCTTTACTTTATCCTGACGTTTTAATATGCCGGACACTACTTTTCCTCGATGAACCACAAAATTCTCCACCGGTTTGTATACTGAATATATGTCTACTTTGCATTGATTTCCAATTAAGAAACCGTGATCTGCAACTTGTCCTCCACCTTCTGCATAGCAGGGGGTGACATCCAGAATTATTTCTACTTCTTCGCCGGCTTCTGCCGATAATTCTTGCAGTTCGTCTTTAATTACAGCTAACACATTTGTTTCTATGTCTAACTGACCATAGCCCACAAAGTTAGTTTCACCATATTCCTCTTTTAGTGCTTTATACATGGCACTTCTCTCTGACAGATACTCTGTATCCTGCCGAGCATTCCTGGCCCTATTCCTTTGTTCTTCCAGTGCATTGACAAAACCGTCTTCATCCACAATAAGCCCTTGTTCTTCAGCTATTTCTTTAGTCAGTTCAAGGGGAAATCCATAAGTATCGTACAGTTTAAAGGCATCAGTTCCAGTAATTTCTGTTTCACCCGCGGACTTGGCATCCTGCATTAATTGATTTAAAATTTCTGTTCCCTGTGCCAAAGTTTCTAGAAAACGTTCTTCTTCTGTACGGATAATTTGTACTATTTGCTCTTGCTTCTCTTTCAATTCGGGATAAGCATAGGCCATTTTTTCAATAACAGAATTGGATACTTTATATAGGAAAGTGTCCTCCATACCTAATACTCGCCCAAAGCGAACCGCACGGCGAAGCAGTCGGCGAATCACATATCCACGTCCTTCATTTGAAGGTAGTGCACCATCTCCTATAGCAAATGTAATAGCCCTGGTATGGTCAGCAATGACCTTTAATGCTAAGTCAGCATCATTGTCATCCCCGTATTTTACCCTTACTAGAGTTGATGTAAAATCCATTATGTCCTTTAGTAGGTCAGTTTCAAAGTTAGTGGGGGCATTTTGTAGCACAGATGCCACCCTTTCCAGACCCATTCCAGTATCTATACCCTTGCTTTCCAATGGTGAATAATTACCCTCTTCATCGCGGAAAAACTGGATAAACACCAAGTTCCAAATTTCCAAGTAGCGATCACAATCACACCCCACTTGGCAGTCATCACTACCGCAACTGCGCTCTGGACCTAAGTCTATGTATATTTCTGAACATGGACCACAGGGGCCAACACCAATCTCCCAATAATTGGTATCTTTACCCATACGCACTATTTTATCTTCTGGAACCCCAACTTTTTTATGCCAAATATCATAGGCTTCATCATCGTTATTATATATTGTAATCCATAATTTATCTTGAGGCAGCTTTAAAACTTCGGTAACAAATTCCCAAGCCCATGGGATAGCATCCTCTTTAAAATAATCGCCAAAGGAAAAATTCCCGAGCATTTCAAAAAAAGTGTGATGACGAGCAGTCTTTCCCACTTCTTCTATATCCGGAGTTCGCAGACACTTCTGACAAGTGGTTACCCGTTTAGTCTCCGGGGTGGCTTGTCCTGTAAAATAAGGTTTAAAAGGTACCATGCCGGCGGCTGTCCACAAAATACTGGGGTCGTTGTGGGGAACCAGTGATGCACTTGGTAATATTTGATGGCCACGTTTCTCAAAAAACTTAAGAAACGCTTCTCTTATCTCACTACCAGTCAATATCATAACCTCCAATCACTCTCTTTTAATAAACGTTCGAAAAGGAGCACGATAGACACGAAAAGTTCAAGGCGGCGCTGGCTTTGAGGAGCGGAGCGTATATATAATACGTGAGCACCGCAAAAGCCAAGCCAACGCAGAAATTTGAAGTGGATTTCGCGCGGACTTTTCGAACTTCCTCTTATGGTAATAAAAAACCTTCCCTCCCAAGATCCTATAGGGCGGAAAGGTTTCAGCAGACTCATTCAATGGTAATTATATAGAAAATTGCCTTATCATGTCAAGAATTACTCATTAATCAGGCTGCAGTATTATTTGTTTATAAGCAAATGCAATTAATATTTTTATTATTGCTGCTAGTGGGACAGCAAGAAGCATACCCGTTACCCCTGATAGCTTTGCCCCTGCCACTAACACCAAAATAATTATAAGTGGGTTTAAACCTACACTTTCACCTAACACCTTAGGAGCAACCACATTTCCTTCCAATTGCTGTACAATTAATATTGCCAGAATAACCTTTAGTACTAGCCACTTTGAGTGCAGCAGAGCAATTCCAACTGCAGGTACAGCGCCTATTAAAGGCCCAAAGTATGGTATCAGTTCCGCTATCCCTGCCACAATGCCTAGCATCACACTGTATTCAACACCTAACAAGGCCATGGCCACCGCACTCATTAGACCCACCAGCAGCATTAAAATTAAATGTCCTCGTATGAAACTAGTCAGTACTGTATTAACCTGCCTGCCCAATTGCCACAGATAAGAAAACTTATGTTCCGGTAGCCAATTTGCAATTTCTTCCTTGATATTGTCTAGGTCCTTTAATATATAAAAGGCTAACACAGGGGCTAATATGATGTTAAAAGTGTATCGAACAAGGTTTAAAATTGCCTGTACCGCATCTTCCAGTATACCTTGCAATTGAAACTCCATTTGAGAAATCTGCTCATTTATAGCATGGCGCATACCCTCAGGAAGTTCTGTTCTGTAGTAGCTGTCCTGAATATCGCCTACCAAGAATTCCACCTGGGCAGTATATACAGGGAGCATATCCACTAACAGATGCAACTGACTTACCAAGCGCGGTATGCCATACATTAACACTGCTGCAACAACAATTAATATGCCGGTATAAGCAAGTAGTATAGCCACCACCCGCGGGGCACCTCGGGACTCCATTAAATACACTAGGGGATGGAGCAAATAAACCAAAACTAATGTTAATATAAAAGTTAAAAAAAGCCCCCGTAGTAAATAAACAAAAAATACGCTGGCCAGCATCAGTAAAGCATAAAATGTGTAGCGATATATAGTTTCTCTATTCTTTAGCATTTTACATTTCACCACTATAAGAAAAAGTGAGGCTATTACCTCACTTTTTCATTACTTGATCATGTCCCTAACAGTCTTAGAAACCCCTCTTATCATCCGATTGGCCTGCCTGCGACGCCGGGG
This sequence comes from Bacillota bacterium, assembly GCA_009711615.1. Classification (GTDB taxonomy): domain Bacteria; phylum Bacillota; class Desulfotomaculia; order Desulfotomaculales; family Desulfohalotomaculaceae; genus Desulforadius. Next base: position 20,449 of record VENI01000005.1, read on the forward strand.
TCCCATTGAAAAACGGCGATTTTTGCGGTCATTACCCATATACATCTTCATAGTAGCACCGATAATACTTCCAGCTATTATTCCACGCCAGAATCCTCCTCGCATAGCCATTCACCCCCTCTATAAGTCAAACTACAGCAACATGTTTTGGTTCGCGGGATCAAAAGCAACCAGGCTGCCATCTTCTGCAACCTCGTAAATTTGTACACCTTCTTTGTTCTTACGGTACTCTAAACAGCAGTCCCAGCAATAATACTGTTCGACCCCTATTTTCCCTGTGGCTTTACCTCCACATACAGGACAATTCATACAGGGTCCTCCTTTCAAAATCTCTCTAACAGTATTTTTGCCAGTAAATATATAATTAATGCAATTTTTCAGATACCACTATGGTTTTTACTAAATATCTTTAACTTCTAAATAAATAAAAAGCAGGGCTTGTCTAATTGCAAGCTCTGCTTTTATTTTATACCCATTCTGAATTCTTCATTCTTCATTTTTAATTTTAATCTTATCTTCAATTATTCCCCCGCCCACCAAATAGTCTCCTTGGTAAAATACCACAGATTGTCCAGGTGTTATTGCCCTTTGTGGGTGTTCAAAGGATACCCTTACCTTTTCATCTGTGATTGGACTAATTGTGGCAGGATAAGGCTTTGAGTTGTATCTTATTTGCGCCTCTATCTGAACAGGCTCGGTTAATTGGCTAAACAAAACAAAATTATTATCATGGGATACAAGTTCTTTAGTAAAAATGGCTTCTTCTGGCCCCAAAACAACGGCATTGCGTTCAGGATCAATATCTACCACATAAAGTCTACTGCCTGTGGCAATACCCAAACCGCGGCGCTGGCCAATGGTATAATGAGGTATACCCTGGTGTTCACCCAGTACGTTACCCTCTAGATCTAGAAACGGTCCCTTTCTAAAACCACCGCCGGTGTGTTCTTCCAAAAAATTGCGGTAGTTATTATCTGGTACAAAACATATTTCCTGGCTTTCTGGTTTTGAAGCTGTGGCTAAGCCCAGTTCTCTAGCCATTTGCCGAACTTCATCCTTAGTATACTTTGATAGGGGCATTAATGTGTGAGCTATCTGATCTTGAGTCATGTTATATAAAACATAGGTCTGGTCTTTTTTCTCATCTACTGCTTTTCTAATCACCCAACGCCCATGTTCTTCGGAGTATCCAAGGCGAGCATAATGACCGGTGGCAACATAATCCGCACCCAGCGCCCTTGACTTGTTCAGTAGTGCTTCAAATTTCACATAACGATTGCATGCAATACAGGGGTTAGGAGTTCGCCCATTTAGATATTCCTGTGCAAAGTAATCTATTACTGTCTTCTCAAATATATCTCGAAAATTTAATACGTAAAAAGGAATACCCAACTTGTCTGCCACCCGTCTGGCATCATCCACTGCCGTAAGTGAACAGCAACCGACATAGTCATCTTCAACTACAGTTACATCGGGGTCCCATATTTGCATAGTTACCCCAATGCATTCATAACCCTCTTGCTGCAGCAAAGCGGCGGTGACAGAACTGTCTACGCCGCCGCTCATGGCCACAACAACTTTCTTTTTATTATTCAAATTATTTCACCTACGCACCTTGTTGTTTTTTACGATAATCCTCTACTGCAGCGTGTAGTGCATCGGCAGCCAAATTAGAGCAATGCATTTTCTGAGGAGGTAGCCCATCCAACTCTTCAGCCACTGATTTATTGGTAATTTTCAATGCCTCATCCAATGTCTTTTCCTTAGCCATTTCTGTGACCATGCTACTGGTGGCAATAGCTGCCCCACAGCCAAAAGTTTGAAACTTAATGTCTTTAATACGGTCACCTTCAATTTTTAAATATATCTTCATAATATCCCCACAACTAGGGTTGCCTACCTGACCTACTGCATCTGCCTCATTCATCTCTCCCACATTTCTCGGGTTAGTAAAATGATCCATCACTTTTTCACTGTACATAGTATTATCCTCCCCCAGGTCATATTATTATAATTTACTAATGATTCTCCTCACAGGAAGCACACCCGCATGGTGTACAGGCACCGGAGGCCAAAGGCGACATTTTTCTAAGCCGCTCTATTATGGGGATCAAATTGTCTACAAAGTAATCCACATCTTCTTCGGTGTTGTATTTACCCATGGTAATGCGCAAGCTGCCGTGGGCAATTTCTTTTGGTATTCCCATGGCTAGCAGTACGTGAGAAGGTTCCAGCGAACCGGAAGTACAGGCTGATCCACTGGATATTGCTATACCCTGCATATCCAGGGAAAGTAACATGGACTCACCTTCAATATAATCAAAACAGAAACTTGCATGTCCCGGCAGGCAGTTGTCTGGATCTCCATTCAGCCGGGTATTGGGGATATTGTGCAATATCTTGTCCACAAGCTTTTTCCGCATCTTGGTTAGCCTTTCCGCCTCTTGTTCCCTGTTCTCAGTTACCTTTTCAATGGCTTTTCCCAATCCAATAATACCCGGTGCATTTTCAGTTCCCGGACGGCGGCGTCGCTCCTGACCACCACCATACATTATTGGCTGCCACCAGGTGCCTCGACGAAGGTACATAGCACCTATAGCTTTGGGACCATAAATTTTATGTCCAGACAAGGTGAGAATGTCCACATTTAAATCATCAACATTAACCGGCAGTTTGCCAATACTTTGTACTGCATCGGTGTGAAAAATAATTTTACGATCTTGCTCTTTTAGCATTTTGCCAATATCGGCTATGGGCATAATTGTACCCACTTCATTATTAGCATGCATTATGGAAACCAATATGGTTTGTTCTGTTAATGCATTTTTTACATCTTCAACACTTACCCTGCCATATTGATCCACAGGCAACACTGTAACCTCAAAGCCTTCTTTGGCCAACTGTTGACAGGTGGAAAGTACGGCGTGGTGTTCCACTGAAGTGGTAATAATGTGATTACCCTTTTGTTTATTAATGTGAGCTGCACCACGCAATGCCATGTTAGCAGCTTCAGTGCCACCACTACAAAAGGCAATTTCCCCCACATGGGATGCACCAATGGCTTTTGTCACCTGCTCCCTGGCCTGCTCTAAAGGTTTCTTTACTTCTCTTCCGAAGCCGTGTACACTGGAAGGATTACCAAAATGATCTGTCATGTACTTCATCACTAGCTCTGCCACTTCAGGATCTACTGGGGTGGTGGCTGCATGATCAAAATAAACTCTGCGCATGATGAATGCCTCCTCTTTTGCTGGTTACTTTACTTCCGTAACTGATCTATTTCTTTAGCTTCCCGGCACATATCGGCTAAACTGATTGAGTCCAGTACATCGGATATACTGTCTCTTACTTTAGCCCAAACATTTCTGGAAATACAGTAATTGAATTGATCACAATCACCGATATACTCTTCACTAACACATTCCAAGGGCGCTATTGGTCCTTCCAATACCCTGACTACATCACCAACAGTAATTTCTTCTGGAGGTTTAGCTAAAATATAACCACCTTGGGCCCCGCGTACACTCCTTACAAGTCCCGCTTTACGTAAGGCGGCAATTAGTTGTTCCAGGTAATTTTCCGAAAGTCGTTGGCGTTCTGCCACTGTTTTCAAAGGTATTGGATCATTACTATAATGAAGAGCTAAATCATACATTGCTTTTAAACCATAGTGCCCTTTGGTGGATAATTTCAAGAAACCACCTCCGGCTCATTATTCCCTAGTTTATTACTAGGGATTTAACCTGATCATATATTAGCATAGCCTAATATTACCTGTCAATAAAAATCCCTAGTGCAACAGTTGGTTTTTTTGTTTTAGAAAATCACAACCATTCATTGTAAGTTTTAACCATTTTTCTTTTGACGTTTTGTAAATACCCAAGCATTCGGAATTCGGGCCAGCGCACCTCCCGCCAACCAGCAAGTCTTTAAATGTTTTCTCCTGGTTTCTTATTCTGACTCCTGACTTCTCACTCCTGAGTATTTATGTCGTTTAATCATCTCCAACTTTTCCTTTAGTTTCTGTTCAACTCCATTTTCCTTAGGGCAATAATACTGAACACTTACCAGTTTGTCCGGCAGATATTGCTGGTCCACCCACCCACCTGGATAGTCATGTGCATATTTGTAGTTTAATCCGTGCCCCAAGTTCTTTGCCCCTTTGTAATGTGCATCACGAAGGTGAACCGGCACACCACCGCAATCTTTATTTCTTACGTCATTTAGGGCCATATCAATAGCCTTGTAAGCAGAATTGCTTTTAGGGCATAACGCCAAATATATGGCCACCTCTCCCAGTATGATGCGAGCTTCCGGTAGACCAACAAACTGTACCGCTTGTGCTCCAGCAGTGGCTATCTGCAGCGCCTGGGGCTGTGCTAACCCCACGTCTTCAGCAGCACTTATTACCAAGCGCCTGGCAATAAATTTGACATCTTCTCCTGCTGCTATCATCCTGGCCAGATAGTGCAACGCCGCATCAGCATCACTTCCCCTGATAGACTTTATTAATGCAGATGCCACATCGTAATGGGCGTCTCCTGCCTTGTCATATTTTAACTTGCTTTGTTGCAGACATTCTTCAGCTACCGACAGGTCATACTGAACAACCCCATTTTCGTCGGGTTCGGTGGTCAGCACACCCAACTCCAGTGCATTTAACGCGGAACGTGCATCGCCACCGCTAGAGTCCACCAGATGGTGAAACGCTTCTTCAGTTAAATTAACTATATGGTCTCCTAAACCCCGTTCCTTATCTTCTAGTGCATTCTTTATGATTAATTCAATATCTTCCTGCTGCAGCGGTTTAAACTGGTATATGGTTGAACGAGATCGCAGTGCATTGTTCACTTCAAAATATGGGTTCTCGGTTGTAGAACCGATAAGGGTAATTAATCCCTGCTCTACATACGGTAGTAACGCATCTTGTTGGCTTTTGTTCAAGTGATGGATCTCATCCATGAACATTATTACCGGTCCATTTTTACGAGTTTTATCTGCCACACTTCTTATATCTTTCACACCACATGTTACGGCATTTAATCTTTCAAAGGGTCGCTCAGCGGTATAAGCTACAATCTCAGCCAATGCTGTTTTGCCTGTGCCCGGAGGTCCATAAAATATGGCAGATCCCAATCTCCCAGCCTTGATTGCCCGATACAGCATTTTATTATTAGCCAATATATGCCGCTGCCCCACAAATTCATCTAGATCTCGCGGACGCATTTTAGCTGCCAATGGCAGATGTTCAGGGTAAAAAAGCATTTTTATCCCCCCATATTTAGTAACAGTTCAAGAATCTTAACATTCCTCTTTAATAAAAAAAGCACGCGCCTAAGCACGTACTCTTTAACTTATTAATAACCATATGTAAATAATGAACTTATGAGTGCTTCTCAATCATTTTCTTTAATTCGTCTGCTTTACGGAAACCAATGGCACGTTCTACTTCTTTGCCTTCTTTAAACAAGATCATGGTAGGAATACTCATCACTTGAAATTCGCCAGGAGTACTGCGGTTCTCATCCACATTAATCTTAGCAATCTTTACTTGACCTTCCATTTCACCAACCAGCTTTTCCAGTTCAGGTGCAATCATTTTACATGGACCACACCAATCAGCCCAAAAATCTACTAAAACTGGTACATCACTGCTGTTAACCTTTTCCTTAAAATCTGCGTCACTTAGAATCATAATGTTTTCACTAGCCAAGATACTCGCCCCTTTCCACTGGTTATGATATATTACTAAGTTATATTATGCCAATAATACTTTGTTTCTACAGCTTTACATTATAATGCTACTAAAACCCTTTGTCAAATTTTTAAATTTTCTAATTATAATCACTGTTCAAAACTTTTAACTGTTCTTTATTCTATTAAATCTTTAACAACAATGCTGGCTAAGGCCAATCCCGCTGCCGCCGGTACAAAGGAAATGCTGCCCGGAGGAAGCTTACCACTATGTTCACCCACTGGTTCAGGCTTAATTGGAGTTTCTGTGGAATAAACTACCTTTACACCACTGGATATCCCCAACTGTCGCAACCCTTTTCTAACTACCTTAGCTAAAGGACATACTGATGTTTCTGATATGTCGGCTACTTTAAAGGCAGTGGGGTCCATTTTATTGCCTGCTCCCATACTTGAAACGACCGGGATATTATTCTCAATACATCTTTTTATTAAGTCTAATTTCCCCTTCGTATCATCTATAGCGTCCACCACATAATCTAAATCCACTGATACAAACTGAGAGCCATTTTCTGGGGTGTAAAACTCTTGTATCGCATTCACCTTTATTTCTGGGTTAATAAGCATCACCCGCTGAGCCATTAACTCCACCTTGGGCTGATTAATGGTTTTCTCCAGCGCATGCAGTTGACGGTTTATATTAGTAATATCAACTTTATCAAAGTCAACCAGTAATAGCTCCCCCACACCCGCCCTGGCCAGTGCTTCAACGGCATAAGACCCTACTCCACCCACACCGAAAACAGCAACCTTCTTAGTTGCCAGTTTCTTTAACCCTTCGGTACCAATTAACATTTCAGTACGGGTAAACCTATGAGATTCCACCATATTCAACACCCCATTAGAAAACTTGAACTCGTATGGCTTAGTAAAACTTATGTCTTCTGTGATAAGGTTTAAAGCGCAACCGAAAGCCATAATAGCTACAGCTACTAAAATAAAAGCTTGGCTGTTTTCGCCAAGCTTTTATAATATTTAATAGACATATAGACATACCCCACCGATGCCGTTTTCATCCTGAGTTGTTGAACCTGCGTTCAACAAGTGGGTGCCCTCCTGGATGCCTTCTTACTTCCTTTGGTACTAATAAGGCCTGCAATAATAACAACCAGAGCCAGGCTCCCTTCCGTATGGTGTTGGCTCAATACGTCAGGGTGAACACGTACACAGTAGGGTTGCCATAAATTGTAATTTTTGTAAATGTTAACTTATTCTTTTCAATTATTATGTTAGCACAGTCTCGAATCATTGGCAAGAACCAAAAAATAGATATTTATTTGTAATATTTCCAGCTTTTTTCTATAATTACTCTTTCTTATTCTCTTTATTCACAACTGTACTTTTTATGTGTAATTCTTTTAACTGCTTCTTATCTACCATATCAGGTGCACTGGTCATTAAGCAAGTGGCACTGGCAGTTTTGGGGAATGGAATTACATCTCTGATGCTGTTCTTTCCAGCAAGTAGCATTACTAACCTGTCAAAACCAAAGGCAATTCCACCATGGGGGGGAGCACCGTATTCAAACGCATCTAGCATAAATCCAAACTTCTCCTTGGCCTCTTCCTCAGTCATGCCAATAGCTGAAAACATTTTTTCTTGAACATCCCGACGATATATCCTAATACTGCCGCCACCTATCTCTACACCATTCAACACCAAATCATAGGCTTTTGCCCGTACATTTTCAGGATGGTCTGTTAACTGTTCCAAGTCTTGGTCTAATGGTGCGGTGAATGGGTGGTGCATGGCCACATAGCGGTCTTCATCCTCGTCATATTCCACCAGCGGAAAGTCTTCCACCCACAGGAAATTATATTGGTCTTTTGGAATGAGGTTCAGTCGATGAGCCAGATTAACGCGCAGGGCACCCAAAGCAGCAGCCACCACGCCGGGTTTGTCAGCCACAAAGAGCAGTAAATCCCCGGGTTCTGCTTGCAGTTTATCTAAAATTGTATTCATCTCATCTTTTTCAAAGAACTTTTTAATAGGTGATTTCACACCGTCTTCGGTAACAATAAAGTAAGCCAGCCCTTTAGCTTTGTAAATCGACACAAAATCTGTTAAATCGTCAATTTCTTTCCTACTGAAACTACCACAGCCTTTGGCGTTAATTCCTCTTACTTGACCACCGTTATTCACTGCCGAATTAAATACTTTAAAACCACACTGGGCCGCCACTGGTGATATGTCTTTAATCTCCATGCCAAAACGAGTGTCCGGTTTATCTGAACCAAAACGATCCATTGCTTCTTGGAAAGACATTCTACTAAACGGTACAGGCACTTCTACACCAACTGTTTCTTTAAGTAGATGAGCTACCATCTCTTCCATTAAGTTAATCACATCTTCCTTCTCCACAAAAGACATTTCCAAGTCTATCTGGGTAAACTCCGGTTGACGGTCAGCCCGTAAATCTTCATCTCGGAAACAACGCACAATTTGAAAATATCGTTCCATGCCAGAAAGCATTAATATTTGTTTGAATATCTGCGGTGATTGCGGCAAAGCATAGAACTCTCCGGGATTAACCCTGCTGGGCACCAGATAGTCCCTAGCCCCCTCAGGTGTGCTTTTGGTGAGCATCGGGGTCTCAATTTCTAAAAAGTCATGCTTGTCCAAGAAGTCCCGCACTGCTTTAGAAGCCCGGTGACGCAGCATCATAGACTTCTGCATTTCTGGACGGCGAAGGTCAAGGTAACGGTACTTTAACCTTACATTTTCATCAACATCAATACCATCTTCAATGTAAAATGGTGGGGTTTTAGCTTTGTTTAAAACCACCAATGTATCAACATATACCTCAATGGCGCCAGTGGTCATTTTGGTGTTTTCTGTGCCCTCCGGACGGGGGTTCACCTTCCCTTTAACCGCCAGTACCCACTCATTGCGCACTGTTTCTGCCTTGTGGAAAGATTCTTGATCTACTTCCGGGCTAAAAACCACCTGTACGATACCATAGCGATCCCGCAGATCTACAAAAATCAATCCACCGTGGTCGCGGCGACGCTGTACCCAGCCCATTAATATTACTTCCTGATCAACTTCCTTACTTGTTACTTTCCCACAATAGTGCGTACGTTTTAAATTATTCATTAGTTCCATCCTTATTTACCTCCCAATACTTCTGTCACTTTATTATCGGCCACTTCTTTTTGCTCACCTGTGGTCATGTCTTTTATCATTACAGTGCCGTTTTCTAATTCATTTTCTCCTATTATTGCAGCATATCTGGCATTAAGCTTACCTGCATATTTCATTTGTGCTTTTAAACTACGCCCGTTATAATCTTTGTCTGCTTTATAACCCATGCCACGCAGTTTTGCCAGTAGCTTTAGTACAGTAAGTTCCGCTTCAGGGGAAGCAGTAACAATAAATATATCCGGTTGCCATGAAGGGGGGAATTCAACATTCTGCTGCTCCATGGTGAGTAAAATGCGCTCCAAACCAAGGGCATAACCAATTCCAGGGATATCCTTCTCACCAATCTGGCCTACCAGTCCGTTGTAGCGACCACCGCCTCCCACTGAACTTTGGGCACCAATTCCTTCTGCCATTATTTCAAAAGCGGTGTGGGTGTAGTAATCAAGCCCCCGCACCAAGGTTTCATCAACAACATAGTCAATGCCTAACTCTTTTAAATGGGTTTTTACATCATGGAAAAAAACCGCACATTCGTCACAAAGACAGTCCAATATGGTTGGTGCCCCTGCACTTAACTGTGAACACTTTTCATTTTTACAGTCTAATATACGAAGAGGGTTTCTCTCAAAACGATCTTGGCAGGTGGGGCAGTAGTCCTGCAGTTTGGGCCCCATAAATTCTTGCAGACTCTCTCGCAACTTAGGTCGACATTCTGGGCACCCTAGACTGTTAATATGTAATTCCAATCCTTTTAAGCCCAAACGAGTGTATACTTCCATGGCCATGGCCATTACTTCAGCATCTATCCCCGGACTGTGTGCCCCTAAAACTTCAACACCAAATTGATGGAACTGGCGATAGCGGCCGGCCTGGGGCCGATCATAGCGAAACATCGGCCCAATATAGTACAACTTTACCGGTTGCGGGCCAGCATAAAGTTTGTTTTCTAAGTACGCCCGCACCACGGCCGCAGTCCCCTCGGGCCGAAGGGTTATGTTACGTTCACCACGATCGGTAAAGGTGTACATTTCCTTTTCCACAATGTCTGTGGTTTCACCCACCCCCCGTTTAAACAACTCGGTATGTTCAAAAATGGGTGTGCGGATTTCTCTATAACCGTATCGGCAACATACATCTCTAATAATCTGTTCTATGTACTGCCATTTTTCCACTTCTCCGGGGATAATATCGTTAGTGCCCCGAGGCCTGGAAGTTAACATATGTAAGCCCCCTTTACTATTTATGCATCAAACGAAATGTTCTAAGGGCGGGCGTGGACACCGCCCCTACTACTCAATTTGAATTCTGACTTCTGACTCCTGAATTCTGACTCCTTTAAACACAAAAACCGTCCCTAAGTATGATTATATTACATACTCAGGGACGGGATTTTTCCCGTGGTACCACCCTGCTTGAACGCAAGCGTTCCACTCTACAGGGCCTGTAACGGAGCCTACCGGGCTAACCTAGTAGATGCATTTACATCGTTCAGCAGCCTTCTCACGGGTGTCTTTCAACGAACCTCCTGCAGACAGGTTTCCAGTCAAGCCCCATCCTCCCTGGCCAGGAGCAGCACGCCTACTTTCCCGATCATAGAAACTATTATAGATATGCATGTAAGCATGCACACTAAAGAAATTGTATATAAATAACACTTCTTTGTCAATATTTACTGATATTAGTTCATATTTTCAACCTGCTGTAGTGCTTTGAAAAAACCCGAGCCAGGAGAAACAACTTCCCCTTCAAAAACAGCAACCTTTTTATCAGGATTATAGTTTAGTTTATAAATAGTACCGTCATTTAGTTTAATACTTATTGTGTGAGTAATATTATATTTTGAAATGTCCTGTACTGCAACTTTTTCTGCAGTATTAATACCATTTATCAGCATTAAAATCAAATTATCATCTGTAATATTTGTTACTACTTCATTAGCATTTAGTATTTCCACTACCTCAACCATATTGGGGTCTACTTTATATTCCCTTTTAATTGATTCTGTTGTCGCTGCAAATCCTGGCTGAGATTCTTCTACCGCTTTTCCCTCAGGAAGTCCATTTGCCTTAAAACCGTTTGAACCTCCCTTTTCTGCAATTTTAGCTACATCAGCAGTTTCCTTTTTCTGCAGTGTGTCGTCCATTTCCGCTGACTCCTCATTAACACTTTGCTCCAAAGCCGTATTTTGATAGATTATTGATTGGTAACCCTCCCACAAGCCAACGGTAACTGCCAGCACCATTATACAAGCTATTGCAAGGTAAGGCAGTGGCCTTTTCTTTGAAGGTTTAATCTCTGCTTGCAACGCTGCCTCCATCCGCTGTTCAAATGAATCAGGTATCTCTATACTGTTTGACCATTCTTTAAGGCCCTTTGTGATTTGTGTTAGCGATTGGTATTCTTGGTGGCAGCAGTTGCATTTATCAATATGATTCTTAACTTCCTCCTGCTGTTCCAATGATAATTCATCTAAAATAAGTCCTGTTACCATTTCTGTTTTACTACAGCTCACTTGCCTCACCTCCTATACTGCTTTTTAACTTCTTTAATGCCCTATACAGCCGAGATTTCACTGTGCCCACCGGGCAATTTAACACTAAGGCAATATCGTTAACTTTCATGTCCTGAAAAAAGCGCAACACCACCACTGCTCGGTGTTCTTCATCCAGTTTGGATACCGCCTGTGATATGTCCATACTAGCTTCTACATTGTTCTCCACTGTATCCGGGATCCAAACCTCTTCAACCGGTGTGGTACGTTGACGTTGCCGCATAATATCAATACAACGGTTGACCAGTATGCGATAGAACCAGCTTTTAAACTGCTGCGGGTTGCGCAATTTATTAAGATCCCGGTAGGCCTTTAACAGCGTTTCCTGAACTGCATCAGCGGCATCATGCTCGTTACCGAGCATACCATAGGCTGTTCGATATAATCCGTTTTGATATTGTTTGCTAAGCTTTAGAAAGGAAGCAGAATCTCCCTTTACAGCTTTTTTTACTAACAATTCATCTACCATAATAAAATAATCAGCTCACTTAATTAAAGTATTCAGAAGTCAGGAGTCAGAATTTAGAATACTCCCAATTCCCTTATTTCTGACTTCAACTCCTAGCTTCTGATCCTAAGCAAAATAGATTCCCTATTTATTTGGCGTATTAGGAGGTAAAAAAGTTTCAAAAAACAGAAATTCTTTAAAAATGCAAGCAATTTGGTTATAATAGGGAAATGAGGTGATTTTTATATGAATACTAAAGAACTGATTGATAAAATTAATATCCTGGCCAGAAAACAAAAAAAGGATGGTTTAACAGAAGAGGAGAAGGCAGAGCAACAACGACTTAGAAAAATATATCTAAAGGGTATCCGTCAGCAGGTGGTTGATCAACTGGAGGCATCAGGCATCACCAAAGAAGATAAAAAGAAAAACAATGATTGCTCCTGCGGATGCACTGGCCACGACCATAACCATAAACATTAAAGCGGAGGTATGAAGAATTGATAAAAGCAATACTCTTTGACTTAGATGGCACATTACTGCCTATGGATATGGAAGTTTTTACTCGAGAGTATTTTAAAGGACTTACCGGCGATTTCTGCCATTTGTATGACCCCAGCGATTTCCAGAAATATATTTGGCAAGCCACTAAGGCAATGGTAAAGGACAGTCGGCCCGAAACAACCAATGAAGAGGTATTTATGGAAAACTTTTTCCCACTGGTAAACCACCGGGAAGAGGAACTGATGCCGATGTTTGATCAGTTTTACACTAAGAAATTCATCCAGTTAGACAAGTATACTAATCCCACACCATTGGCTAGAAAAATAGTTTCTTTACTGGCCGATAAAGGGTACAAACTGGCACTGGCCACTAACCCGGTTTTCCCCATGGCTGCCACCAGTGCGAGAATGCGTTGGGCCGGTATCGATGACCTGCCTTGGGAGATTGTAACCACCTATGAACACAGCCATTTCTGCAAACCAAACCCTGGGTATTTTGCAGAAATAATTGAACAGTTGGGTATCAAACCACATCAGGCACTAATGGTGGGCAACGATACAATGGAAGATCTGGTAGCCTCTAAGCTAGGCATTAAAACCTACCTGGCCACCGACTGCCTAATCGATCGGGGTGACTCACCCTTCAAACCAGACGCCAGTGGTACGTTGAAGGAATTTTATCAACTGGCTCAAACAGAATTTGCCGAAGTTTTTTAAACTTAACCGACGAGGGTAGAAAGGCAGGAGACAAACGAAACGTCCCCTTGTCTCAAAAATTAAAAATTATTAATTTTTCATTTTACATTTTACATTAAAAAGGGCGCTCGTCGCGCCCTTTTTTACTGTACAAACGGATTGTGTCTTTTTTCTTGTTCAATTAATGTGTCTGGGCCGTGGCCAGGGTAGACTCTGGTTTGGCCAGGAAGTGTAAGCAGTTTCTCTTTAATTCCCTTCACCAATTGAGCGTGATCCCCTCCCGGAAAATCTGAACGACCAATGGAGCCGGCAAACAGTGTATCACCGGTTAACACAACATTTTCCACCTTAATGCAGATTCCGCCCTTACTGTGCCCTGGTATATTTATAACCTCTAATTCCAAACTGCCCAGATTTAATATATCTCCTTCAGAGAGCATCCTGTCAGCAGGTTTAAGAGAGACATTATGACCTATAAAAGCAGATAAATTTTTTTGGGGATTAGAAAGCATCTCCGCATCTGCACTGTGAATAAGGACTTCAGCATCGGTTTTTGCCTTCACTTCATCCACCGCAGCTATATGATCCACATGGCCGTGGGTGCAGATAATATATTTTGGGTTTACCTGCAGCCGATTTAACACCTCTATAATTTCCCCGGCATCTCCGCCGGGATCAATAACTGCCGCCTCTTTGGTTTCCTCACAAGCTAGAATATAACAATTTGCATCTAAATGCCCTACTGGTAACACTTCTAGAATCAAATGTATTCCCCCAAACTTATTTATTAAAAGGTTTTCTTACTGTCTAACAATAGTGTCACCGGCCCATCATTGACAATGTTTACCACCATATGGGTTTGAAACTTGCCGGTAGATACCCTTAGACCCATATCTCTAAGCTTGTCTACAAGCTGCTCGTAAAGTTTATTGGCCTTATCCGGTGACGCAGCACTGGAAAAACTGGGACGACGTCCACGGCGACAGTCACCATAAAGAGTAAATTGAGATACAGCCAAAACTTCACCGCCAATATCCAACACCGATAAGTTTAATTTTCCATTTTCATCTTCAAATATTCTTAGTCGGGCTATTTTCTCTGCTAAATAACCAACATCTTCATCGGTATCATCTTGACCTACCCCTATTAGAACAACTAACCCTTTATGCACTTCACCAACAACTTGTTCTTCCACTTCCACAGAACCGCTGGTAACTTTTTGTACTACTGCTCGCAAAACACTAACCTCCATATCAGTGGGCTACAGTTTGTCCCCCGGATATCCTACGTACCCCATACACATCTTTCACCCGTTTGATTTTGTTCATCACATATTCCAGCTGTTCCAAGCTCTTTAAATACAATGCCAGTTCAATGGTGGCCATTCTGTCTTTCCTTGTCCGAGCAGTAACCCAATTGGTGCTAATTTTCATATCCACCAGTACATTTAATACATCATTAAGCAAACCGGCACGGTCAATGCCTGTCACTTCCAGTTTAACCTGAAAACTTGAGGTAAAGTCCTTATCCCAAACTACTTCCACCATCCGGTCGGGTTCATTGGACTGTAGCTCTTGCAAGTTTTTACAGTCTGCCCGGTGGACAGAAACACCCCTACCCCTGGTAATATACCCTACAATTTCATCACCGGGTACAGGGTTACAACAATGGGATAATCGTATTAAAAGGTTATCAATACCTTTCACTCTAATTCCCTGGGTGGGTTTTCCCCAATCCCCCTTAACTTGTTTGGAAAGTAGTTCTTCTGCAGTGATGTCTTTCTTATCATTAATATCCAACTCTTCTTTTAAGCGCTGCAGTATATTAAGGGCGGTTATTTGACCACTGCCAACGGCCGCAAAAATATCATCTATAGTTGAAAGACTATAACGCTGCCCCACTTCCGAAAGCTTCTCCTCATGTTTTAATACTGATAATTCTAAGCCTTGCTTTCTTATTTCCCGCTCGATCATTTCTTTACCCTTAATAATATTCTCTTCTTTTTCTTCCCGTTTGAACCATTGACGGATGCGAGCTTTTGCTTGGGACGTTTTAACAGTATTTATCCAATCCCGACTGGGTCCGTTGTTTTTGTTGGTAATAATCTCAATAATGTTTCCGTTTTTCAATTTATAGTCTAGCGGAACAATTCTACCGTTAACCTTTGCACCAATACATCGGTGGCCAATATCGGTATGAATGCGGTAAGCAAAATCAATGGGTACAGAACCCGCGGGTAGTTCAACCACATCCCCCCTAGGGGTAAATACAAACACAGCATTGGAGAATATATCAATTTTTAACCCTTCAATAAATTCTTTGGCATCCCGCAAATCCTTCTGCCATTCCAACAGTTGGCGTAACCAGGCCAGCTTTTGATCCGCTTCATTTACACCTCTATTTGCTGACGACGCCCCCTCTTTGTATCTCCAGTGTGCAGCAATACCGTATTCAGCAGTACTATGCATATCAAATGTTCTAATTTGAATTTCAAATGGTTCCCCTTCTGGGCCAATCACCGTGGTATGCAGTGACTGATACATGTTTGTTTTGGGCATAGCAATGTAATCTTTAAAGCGCCCAGGTATTGGTTTCCACATGGTGTGGGTTATACCCAGTGCCCCATAACAATCTTTCACTGTATCAACTAAAATACGAACAGCAAACACGTCAAAGATTTCAGTAAAATCTTTTTTCTGGTCTTTCATTTTTTTATATATTGAATAAAAGTTCTTGGGACGGCCTTGTATCTCTGACTTAATTCCCATTTCTTTCAACCGATCACCTAAGTTATTAATGACTTGTTGAATAAACTCTTCCCGCTTTCTCCTAGTAGCCGACACCAATTCTTTTAGTTTGTAATACTCCTCTGGATGACGATATCTAAAGGAAATATCTTCAAGCTCCCATTTAATTCGGTAGATACCTAAACGATGGGCTAATGGAGCAAAAATATCTAATGTTTCCTCTGCCTTTTCCCGCTGCTTAGCCTCTGATTGATAGTCTAATGTACGCAGGTTATGCAAACGGTCAGCTAGTTTAATAAGAACTACCCTAATATCTTGGGCCATGGCCAGAAACATTTTACGCAGGTTTTCTGCCTGCCGTTCTTCTTTACTCTTAAACTCCAACTTACTTAATTTAGTTACCCCATCAACCAACAAGGCAACTTCCTGACCAAATTCTTCTTCTATATCCTCTAATGTAACACCGGTATCTTCAACCACGTCGTGCAGCAGTCCACCTGCCAACGTTGTACTGTCCAATTGCAAATCCGCTAAAATTTTGGCCACTTCAACAGGATGAATGAAGAAATCTTCTCCTGAATTACGTTTTTGCCCAAAGTGTGCCCATTCTGCATAGCGATAAGCTTTGCGGAGGAAGGCGATGTCCGCTGCCGGATTATAGTTTTTTACTTGTTTAATAATTTCTGTAAGGGACACCGATATCCCCCTTTCCTAAAAATTAAGAATGAAGAATGGTATTCATTCTTCATTCAATCCAGTACCAAATTCAAATGTCATATTGAATAAGGGATATTATATCATAATCACCTAATTTTTCTCTACCCCTTAACTCTCTCAATTCTATTATAAAAGCAGCACCCACAACTTTCCCGTCCAGTTGTTTCACTAAGTGTTCTGCTGCCGCCACCGTTCCGCCGGTTGCCAGCAGATCATCAACCAATAACACCCGCTGCCCTTTTTCCACTGCATCACTATGGACTTCCAAAGCATCTTCACCGTATTCCAATGCATACTTACTCTGCACCACTTCCCCGGGCAGTTTACCGGATTTGCGCATTAAGGCCACACCCGCTCCCAGTTCATAAGCAAGCGGTGTACCAAGAGCAAATCCTCTGGCTTCAGGGCATGCCACCAAATCAATCTTTAAGTGTTGGCATCTCCTGGCCAACTCCTTTATAGTATATTTCAAAGACTCAGGATTTTTAAATAATGGGGTAACATCTTTAAAACTTATTCCCGGTTTGGGGAAATCTGGTATAATTCGGATGGTAGGTTTTAAGTCCAATGTTTATGTCTCCTTCCCCATCTTCTTAGGCTTATAGATATGGTAGTGATGTAATAATACCTAAATTCCCACTAACAATTATTGATACAAACTGCAACCCTTCTAATGCAATATTGTTCGTCCAGCGGAAGGTTGGCGAAACCTCTAAATCCAATTTATGGCTGGGTCTAGGTAGCATCTTCACCTGATAGATACCGTTCTTATAACCAAACTTCAACAAATCCAACTCAGCAAACACCCTCATTGCCAGAGCCAACGTATAATCCTCCACCAGAGCTCCACCATCTTCAATCAACGGTCCCATCAACTCATCAGCAGATATTTTAACAACTTTTTCCATGCCAACGCGCTTAATTAAA
Organism: Bacillota bacterium; assembly: GCA_009711615.1. Taxonomy (GTDB): domain Bacteria; phylum Bacillota; class Desulfotomaculia; order Desulfotomaculales; family Desulfohalotomaculaceae; genus Desulforadius. The sequence goes on from VENI01000005.1 coordinate 37,936, forward strand.
TACCTATACAGCGAAACTAGGCAGTCCCTTTCGGGGGCCAATGTTGATAATGCTTTTGTGGCTGCACTAATGTCTTCTGTACCAAACATTAAGTGCATCTCACCATTAACGCCTGCCGCTTCGGCAGCAGACTGCAAATCCCTTGCACTAAACGGTGGGTAATATAGTATTACTTTACCCATATCCTTGACATTGAGGTTCTTTATCTGTCCAGGAGTGGTTATTAACACTAATCCGGATTCCGGTGTATCTAAACGCCTTATACTTTCTACTGTATCTTCAGGCATACCCCGGCAATAGTACCCTACCCGGTAAGCCAGTTCCGGTTTTCTAAGGGCAATGGTATGTGCCAGTTCTACAACCTGATAACCACTGGTTACCAGTATCATCACCGATTCCTCATCAATCTTATCCATAAGATCACTCAAACGATCTGGACTTTCCCGCTGGTCATGTAGCGTTATACTGCTCCAGAAATCAGTAGAAACTTCCTTTACTGATTCTTCTGCTGGCCCATATAGTTTATAAGATTCCAATTTTTCCAACAAATAATCCGGGCTAGATAACCTTAGTTTATTATTTTGCAGTAAATTTTGAGAATAGCGGGTTATATCTTCTGAAAAGTATTCGCACATTATACCATCATTTCTAATCATTGCCTGTTGGCTAATATCTTTTAATTTCAACTGTACTGATCGGCGACCGTTCCACTCATTTATTTCCGGGGCGAAGGCCAGATCAACACTATCTGCAGTGGCCAACATTTCACTATAAGCAGCAAGGTTAAACCCGATACCGTCTAAAATGATATTATTGCTGCGCACTTTTACTTTTAAGTGGTTTTGTTTTTGACCTACAGCACGCCAATCAGCCACCTGTACTCCACAGCATCCCAGTAGAGGACCCGGGTTACAGTGCCCAAAAGGAGCAAGTAGCGACATTTCCTCAACAACATCCTCAGTTAATTCTTCCAGTGCTATTACGTTGTCTACCCTGACACTTGGAATTAAAGCTTCTTCATCTAATATATCATCAGCATACTGATTAATTCTATCCCGTAGTTCATCTATATCTTTTGCTTGCACGGAAAACCCGGCCGCCTTTTCATGTCCACCAAAATTGATCAATAAATCTTTACAATGATCTAAAGCATTGTATAAGTGCAGTCCATCTATACTGCGTGCCGAACCTTTTCCTTCATCTTCCTTAAGGGATATTAACAGTATCGGACGGTGGTAGCGCTCCAACAGTCTTGATGCTACAATCCCTATTACACCCGGATGCCAACTTTCAGATGCCAGCACCACCACTTTGTAATTTAACAGTTCTGGTTGACTCTCCAACATCTCCAAAGTTTCTTCTAAAACTTGCAGCTCAATATTCTGCCTTTCCCTATTTTTCACATCTAGATCTTCGGCAATTTCTTTGGCCCGCTCAGGCTCAGGGCATAGAAGTAATTCTACACCTAAACGAGGATCAGCCACCCTACCTGCAGCGTTCAATCGCGGCGCCAGGGCAAAACCCACATCCCTAGTAGTGATATTTCTATTAGCCACATCACTTACCTCTCTCAAGGCTGCTAAACCAAGGTTGGGACTTATCTGTAGTTGCTCTAAACCGTGTTTAACAATTATCCGATTTTCTCCCAGAAGGGGAACAATATCTGCTACCGTTCCCAAGCAGGCCACATCCAACAAGTCGTACCACGCATGGTTGGGTAGCTCTACTTCGTTATAAACAGCTTGCACCAATTTCATGGCCACACCTACACCTGCCAACTCACTAAACGGATATTGGCAGTCCGGTCTTTTAGGATTGACTACCGCCTCTGCATTTGGTAAAAGGTCACCTGGTTCATGGTGATCTGTAATCACTAAGGTAATGCCCAACTCTTTGGCCAGTTCAGCCTCTTCTAACGCAGTTATGCCGCAGTCCACCGTAATAACCATTTGATACCCTTCTTCCGCTGCCCAGCGAAGGGTATCAGGATGTAGGCCATAACCTTGCTCCCGTTGGGGAATGTAATAATCAACTACTCCCCCCAATCGATGCAATGCATTAACCAGTAAGGCGGTGGCAGAAATACCATCAACATCATAATCACCGTGCACTAGGATGGGTTGGCCATTTTTAAGGCAGTCCATGACTGCAGTTAAAGCTTTATTCATGTCCCTCATCAGCATCGGGTCATGCAGTCGTTCTAAATCACTGCTTAAAAAAGCCCTGGCTTCCCCTACAGTATGAATACCCCGGTTAATTAAAAGTTGAGCTAATATTTCCGATATATTTAACTGATTAGCCAATATAATCTTAAGAGTTGAATTTGGCGATTTTACTTTCCATATTTTTTTAACTTCAATTTTATTTTTATTAATTGTAGGTAAGTTTTTCATAGACAACTCCTACTCTAATAGTCTATATTTAATTATAAACTAGGCAGACTAGATATTCAATGAAGGTATGCCCTGTTATACGAAATTTGTGAAATTTGTAACTAGAAATTATTCCTTTTTTAATATATTTATGCTATTGGAGGGTTAAAATGAATTATTTTTGGGTGGGTATTGGAGGTATTTTCGGAGCCCTTTCCCGTTATGCTGTCAGCTTAATTATTGCACCAACTGGAATGATACCATATCATACCTTAACCGCTAATTTCTTAGGGTGTTATGTATTGGGACTATTAGTATTTTTAAATCGTTGGCGCAGCAGCAATCTTCGCCTTGCAGTTACCATAGGATTCATGGGTTCTTTTACTACTTTTTCAACCTTTTCCTTAGAAACAGCCAACTTGATTAAGCAAGGGTATTACATACCGGCGTCATTTTATGCAATTGGCAGTGCAGCCGGGGGAGTACTACTGGCCGCACTAGGGATGCTTACCGCACGTTTAATAGATGATCAGAAGAGTACCACGGAGGTTGGTAAGTAATGGTTTCAATATTTTATGTTGGCTTAGGAGGTTTTATCGGAGCCATCGGACGCTATGCCGTAAGCCAAGTTCCATTAACAACAAAATCTAATTTTCCATTGGCAACTTTTTTTGTTAATGTGGTGGGTTCATTAATACTGGGGGTTTTATTTAATTTAAGCATTCAATATCACTTTACCAGTAGTGACGCCATGCTCCTTTTGGGAACCGGAATTATGGGGTCTTTCACCACTTTCTCCACCTTTTCTGTAGAATCAATAAAGCTGATTAAAATAGGCAGAACACTTACAGTGATACTTTATATACTGCTTTCACTAATACTGTGTCCACTTTCTGTTTTGGTCGGGTTTTTGTTAGTTCAACTATTTTAAAATCTGGAGTCAGGAGTCAGAATAAAAAAACACTGTTGGGGAAATAATATGGCTAACAAAATAACTAACATGCCAAAGGAGTGATAGATTTCCCCATGACTGACTTAACTATGACTGATTATTTTAAGAGTGTTAAAAACAGACTACCAAATGAAGCTTATAATGTTTTAACAGTATTATACGATGACGGAAAAATGAATAAAGAAGAACTGTCGCTAACCGCTAAAGTTAAGCGTGCAGTACTTGACCATATAATCATGCAATTGTATGTATTGGGATTAGTTGACGTTACATCTGAAGGCAAGAGCAGAATTTGCTCCTTAACAAAATTAGGAGAAGAATATTTGGGGTTATTAAAGAGTGTAGGTTAGATAATGAAAAATTAATAATGTAAAATTAATAATGTCATGCTGTTATTATGCATGACATTTGTCTGTGATACCATAAATGACGCCCTTACTACCTTGATAGAGGTATTTTGCCACTATGTAATAAATTATTTATACAACTTAATATTTCTGTGGTTTTTGGTTTTTTATTTTTCATTTTAAATTTTTCATTTTAAATTTTTCATTTTAAATTTTTCATTTTAAATTTTTCATTTTAAAAATGGCGCAAAGAATGCGCCATTTTTAAAGTATCTTACTCAAAAACGCTTGGGTTCTTTCATTTTGTGCATTTTTAAATATCTGTTCTGGGTTACCTTCCTCCACCAATCTTCCTTCATCCATAAAGATAACCCGGTCTCCAACTTCCCGGGCAAAGCCCATTTCATGGGTTACCACCACCATGGTCATACCTTCCTTGGCCAGCTGCTTCATTACCGCCAGCACCTCACCCACCATTTCAGGGTCAAGGGCGCTAGTGGGCTCGTCAAATAGCATAATTTTAGGCTCCATGGCCAGCGCCCTGGCAATGGCCACCCGCTGCTGCTGGCCACCAGACAATTGACTGGGATAAGCGTCTGCTTTATCTGAAAGCCCTACTTTCTCAAGCAGTTCAAGAGCTTTTTTATCAGATTCCTGCGAAGAAGACTTACGCACTTTAAGTGGGGCCAATGTAATATTTTCCAATACTTTTTTATGGGGGAATAAGTTAAAACGTTGGAAAACCATGCCCACTTCCTGGCGTACGTAATTTATATCTGTGGCTGGGTCAGTAATATCATAACCATCTATGGTAATGGTTCCTGATGTGGGTTCCTCCAGCTTGTTTATACAACGCAAGAATGTACTTTTACCCGATCCTGATGGCCCAATCACCACAACCACTTCCTGTTCCTTAACAGAACAGGAAGTATCTTTTAAAACTTCAAGCTTCCCAAAATTTTTGTATAAATTTTTTACTTCAATAATCACCGGTTTTCAACCCCTCTTTTAGTCTCCAGTATCAAGCCTTCTCTCCAGCATGTCCACCAGGCGGGAGAAGGTAAATGTCATAATTAAGTAAATAAATGCTGCCGTTAACCACAACTCAAAGCTGGCAAAGGTCCGGGCCACTTCCAACTGAGTTTTTCTTGCCAGTTCCTCAAAACCAATAACAGATAATAACGATGTCTCTTTTAACAGCATAATAAATTCATTACCCATGGGTGGAATTACCCTTTTAAATGCCTGGGGTAGAATAACATAACGCATAGCCTGTCCATGGGTCATGCCTAGTGAGCGGGCAGCTTCCATCTGACCTTTTTCTATTGACTGAACACCCCCGCGGAAAATTTCAGCAATATAAGCCCCACTGTTTAAAGTGATGGATAAAATCGCGGCCACCCAAGGGTCCATGGAAGTACTGGCCAACAATTCTTCACCATAATTAGTAACCCAATACTGGTTAAGTGAGTTTAATAATCCTGGAACACCGAAGTAAATAAGCATAATCTGTACAAATAGTGGAGTACCGCGAAAGAAATCAACGTATATTGTACCTAATAATTTAATAAACTTTACTTGGGACAGCCTTGCCAACCCGGCAAAAACCCCTAAGATACCACCTAAAATCATTCCAATTATTGTTATAAATAATGATACCGCTGCACCTTCTAACAGCAGTGGTAACGCAGGTATTATATAATCCATAGTCCACCTCGTATTTAGTTCTACATGAAATATGCGTAACACAATAAGTGTTACGCATATTTTTTACTGTCAAACAAATTTAAATCATAGATTTTTATGAAGGGTTTCCTGGCAAATACTCCGGTGGAGTGATGCCAAACCATTCTTTATATAACTCACCAAACTTACCGTTTTCTTTAACTTTATTCAGACCCTCGTTAATTTTTTCTAGCAGTTCTGTATTTCCTTCAGTAACTGCTATGCCATAGTATTCGCCTTCTAGCAGGTCACCAACCATCTTAACCTTTCCTTCGCCTCTAGTTTCAATATAGTTTTTAGTTACTGGCTTATCATTAATTACAACATCTGCACCACCGTTAACTAACTCCATAAACACTAGATCAGTGGTATTAAAAGTTTTCACTTTAGCACCATATTGCTCTTTATATTCTTGAGCTTTGTTGGCACCAGTGGTACCAATCTGAACCGCAATGGTTTTTCCAGCCAAGTCTTCCGGCTTGGTAATTTCATTATTGTCTTCACTTACGGCCATAATCAAACCTGCCTCATAGTAAGGGACTGAAAAATCAACTTTCTCCTCCCGCTCAGGCTTAATAGTCATACCGGAGATAGCAATGTCAATTTGGGCAGATTGCAATGCTGGAATCAAGCCATCAAAACCAAGGCTTTTTAATTCGATTTTCATATCTTGGGCTTCGGCAATGGCATTAATTAAATCAATGTCAAAACCTACAAATTCACCGTTTTCATCTGTAGACTCAAAAGGCGCAAATGTGGGTTCGAAAGCTACAGTAAGTGTTTCTGTAGTATCTTCCCCATCGGTAGTTGCCGGTTCTTCTCCACCGCCGCAACCTACAGCAGCGATCATTAGGGCCATTACAGTTAAAGCAAGCAACCCTAATTTAAATAGTTTTTTCATCTCCATACTCCCCCTCTGAATACTAATTTCTTTTTATTAATAATTATACAGTATACATATATTCGCCTTGATTCGATAAAATCCTGCTGGTAATTTTAATACTTTTTTGTTACCCTTAAATATATTTACTTCAGTTTAAGAAATTTGGAGGCGAATCATGAGCCGGATATCCAAGCAGGCAAAGGCAGATTTTTCTTTGCTATCTGTTGCTTTTGTATGGGGCGTTACCTTTGTGGTGATACAAGATGCACTGTCAGACATCACACCTCACTATTTTAACGCAATAAGATTTTTTTTGGCATTCCTTTTTCTGGCAGCAGTATACCACCGACGATTTACCAGCATAGATAAGTCAACTTTTTTTATCGGTGTTTTCATTGGTATATTTTTGTTTTCCGGCTACGCCTTCCAAACCGTTGGCCTGCAGTATACAACTGCCTCCAAATCCGGCTTTATTACTGGCTTGGCTGTTGTACTAGTACCAGTGTTAACTGCCTTCATATTGCGACGTATGCCAACAGCATATGCCATCATCGGTGTCATCAGTGCCACGGTAGGCTTGGGGTTACTTTCATTAGACCAGGGTATCAACCAAATTAATTTTGGGGATATATTAACCTTTTTCTGTGCACTTTCATTCGGACTTCACATTACAATGGTGGGAAAATTCGCTCCCAACAATGACACCGTGTTGTTAACACTAATTCAAATTGCTACTGTAACCGTAATAAGCTTAATCTTTGGTATTTTTACCGAAACTGTACCTAAGGCACAGTCCTTTACCCAGCCAGTCTGGATAGCACTGATGGTTACCGCCATTCCTGCAACAGCCCTAGCTTATTTGATACAAAACAACGTACAAAAGTTCACTACCCCAACCCATACAGCCATTATTTTTACCATGGAACCAGTATTCGCCGCCCTAACTGCCATTGTACTAGCGGGTGAAGTGCTAACAACCAAACAGTTCCTAGGTTGCGGATTAATCCTAGTAGGCATGCTAGCAGCAGAACTAAAGGGCACGGGAGCATTGGCAAAAATTACGGAGTAACTTTAGTCTAACCACGGTAAAGCTCAAAACTAAACTTGATATTAAAAAAATGCAGAACGAAGAATTTATTCTTTCGTTCTGCATTTTAGTTTTTTTATGCTAACTACTAACTCCTAACTACTGACTACTGATACTACTCCCCCGCTATCTTATTAATCTTATCTATATACAGATCTGTTAATTCTTCTGCTATTTCCATGCTGCTTCCTTCACTGTATACCCGGCATACCGGCTCTTCCGGGTCGGGCAGCACCAGCGCCCAACCGTCGGGGTGATATACCTTAACACCGTCCAACAGTTCCAGTCTTCCCGGTTTTTCCTCAATAAGATGCCTTATCACCCTTCCTTTTGCTTCCCAAGGTACTGGCACCTGCTTTTTAGCAACAAAGAATGCTGGTATTTCTTCCATTAGGGTGGATACCCTGATATTTCCCCTAGCACAAAACTCCAGCACCTTAACTAATGCGGCCATGGCATCGAAATTAAGTAGGAACTGAGACAATTTTTCTTTTTGCCCATTATCGTGAACAATAATCTGTTCTAATAGGTCCTGGACAGCAGTCTTGGTCCTAACCACTTTACTGTTGTATCTGCCAGCTAAATCATCAATGGCCTTTGGAGCCGTTACCGGCACCACCACCGGGCCACCCCGTTCCTTTAATACCACCAGTGCCAACAGAGCTGTGAGCATATCCTCTTGAATAATCTGTCCCTTTTCGTCTACCAAAACTAAATTATCGGCATTAGGGTCTATAATTGCACCAACATTTGCACCTTTTTCAACCACTTCATTGCCTAATTTGGGTAGCATTTCTTGGTAACTACGCCAGTTTAGTGGCTCCCGTTCATTACCTTCTCCAATTGTTTCTACCACAAGCTCTGAATTCAGTGCTATTCTAGAAATATATTTATCCAGGTTTTTATTATCATATGCCAGCACCACTTTGAAAGCGGCATTACGTAAAGTATCAATCTCTTCATGACTACTCAAACTATCAATATATGCTTCTGAAATACCAGGTATCAATTCAGAAGGTACTATTTTATTCATATCCGCCCGACGGTAGTCTCCCCTGGCCAGTTTATTTTCAATTTTACGTTCTTCTCCCCTACTAATGTTTCCTCCACGGGAATTGGTAAACACCATGTCTATTTTATCAGACCGTATTGAAGAAGTTTTGATATGCACCCCTGAGTTGCAATCTATGCTGCGCACTGCATAGCGATGCACCGGGGTTACCAGCGCTCCTGCATTTATCACTTTTATACCCATAGACTGCAACCCGGTAATAAAAGCTTCTTTAATCATACCGCAAGCCGGGTAACTATCACTGGAAACCACTACGGTGTCTCCACTTTTTAACGTGGAGCCTAATGCGGCCCCCACTCTGGCCGCAAACTCCGGTGTAATCTCCACATTGGTCAGTCCGCTGATACCCTCGAGACCGTAAATATTCTTTGGTGAATTAGTTCCCCAAATAACGTTTTGTTGAACAGTAGCACCGGTTTCCACTAATTTATTAGGCCATAGCTTGACATCAGGCTTTACTATGCCGCGCTCTTTAATGGTGGAGTCATCACCTACCACCGAACCTTCATAAACCGAGGCGTTAGAGTATACCTTGACCCCATCACCAAGAACTGCTCCCCGGATCGAAGCACTAGTTCCCAGATACACTCCACTACACAACACACTCTTTTTAATGGATGACTGATTTTCCACCCTACATCCTTCACCAAGCACGGAATGAGGTCCTATTTTCACACCTGGGCCAATATCACATCCATCACCTATTAACGCCGGTCCATTAAGGACAACAGATGGATCTATGGATACTCCCTCTCCCACCCAAATCTGTGAGTTAATTTCTTTGCCAGGAATAGACACCTTGGCCCTTCCGGATAATACATCTTGGTGAGCCTGCAAATACTGCTGTAGATTGCCAATGTCGCACCAGTAACCATCTAATACTACACCATACATTGGTTTCCCATCTGCTAATAACCTAGGGAATAAGTCCTTGCTAAAATCAAATTTCTGCCCCATGTTAAAATAATCCAACACTTCCGGTTCCAGTATGTAGATACCAGTGTTTACTGTATCGCTAAACACTTCTCCCCAGCTGGGTTTTTCTAAAAATTGCGTAATACTACCGCTTTTCTCAGTGATCACCACCCCGTACTCCAATGGTGACTCCACACGAGTTAAAACCAGTGTGGCTAAGGAACCCTTTTCTTTATGAAAATTTATTGCTTTGCTTAAGTCGAAGTCGGTAAGGGCATCACCACTGATAACCATAAAAGTTTCATCTAAAAATTCGCCTGCATTTTTTACACTACCAGCAGTACCTAGAGGTATATCTTCAGTAAAGTACCTCATGCTGACGCCATATTCTCTTCCATTCCCAAAGTGATCTTTAATAGCTTCAGGAAGGTATTGCAGTGTAACACCAATATTATCTAACCCATGCTTTTTTAGTAAGTTTACAATATGCTCCATTATAGGCTTATTCATCACTGGCATCATTGGCTTGGGTCGGTTACATGTTAATGGTCTTAACCGCGAACCCTGGCCACCGGCCATAATAATTGCTTTCACCTGAATACCTCCTTTACTTATTGCTGCTGATTAAAAAACTTCCCTAAAATACCGTTTTCCTTTTCATCAACCCTTGGCTGGCGAGAAATAGAATTATGAATTGATAAAACATCTTCATACAAACGAACAGTATTCCTGGATATTCTGGACCAATTATATTTTTCCACCACTTCCCGATAAGCACGTTTCTCCATACGGTTTGCAGATTCCGGATCCATCAGCATATGTAATACGTTGTCTGCTACAGAATTAGCATTTCCTACATATGCTTTCAAACCATTAACCCCATGATTTACAATTGCGGACAACCCACCTGTATCAGATACCACCAGTGGGGTGCGGGCAGCCATGGCCTCCAATGCCACTATTCCAAAAGGTTCATACAAACTGGGAAAAACCGCCACGTCAGCAAATTGATATAAGCTGTTTCTGGCTTTGTCATCCACATAACCCGTGAAATACACCTTGTGATCAACCCTTAGGCGGCGCGCAAGTCTCCTTAATGGAATTGTATGCGGACCTTTCCCGGCAATTACAAATTTTGTATTGGGATGATAGTGCAGTATCTTTGGTGCCGCTTCTAACAACACTTGCACACCTTTTTCCCGCACCAGCCTTCCTACATAAAAAATTATTTTTTCATTTGGAGCAGCATATTCAGTCCTCTTAGTATTGCTCTCCCGAGGTATAAAGTAATCAGGGTTAACACCGTTAGGGATTATTTCCAGCTTGTCCTCTGGCACTTGAAATACTCTTCTTACCTCACCCTGCATATATTGACTACACACTATAACCCGCCATGCCTCAAAACAAAGCCACCATTCAATATCGCTAATATGTCGCTGTAAATCATTGTGCAAACCATTATTACGGCCGTACTCAGTGGCATGAATAGTGGCCACCATTGGGTTGTTTAATGAATGTTTTAATGCTCGGGCTGCATAAGCAACCAACCAGTCGTGAGCATGGATAATATCAAAGGAATTTCCCATATCCCTTACCAAAGTAAGACATTTTTCCAACATAGCTATATTTAATTGCATTACCCAGGTAATAAAATCCGGGGAAGAAACTTGGTAGGGGGTAACCCTATAAACATGAACACCGTTAACATTTTCATAGTCAGGTACATCTGGTGAGCCCACTGTAATAATATGCACTTCATTATTCTGCTTAGCCATTGCATTAGACAAATCATACACATGCTGAGCCAAGCCACCGATGCTTTTCGGTGGATATTCCCAAGACAGCATCAAAATTCGCATATCAAACCTCCTACCTAGCATAATCTTTCCATATTATTTTCTATAAATATGAAATTTAAACAAAAAAGGGCATGTTTCTCATGCCCTTTTAAAAAAGTTAAAGATTAATTAATATAAAATTACATTACTAACCATTATGAATTTCAAAGCTCCAGTTATAACCAGTGTTGTTATCCCAGTTATTGGCAGGATCGTGAAAACAGAAGTTAAATCTACTATCAACCTCTGGCATGCGCAAAGTCTTTACATATCCAAAACCAGTTTTCGCCATCCTTAAATCTTGAACTCCATGCCAATCAGTTGAGTCCCCGTAACCACAATGTAAATATACTGAATCAGCACCACTTTGAGCTAATAAACCATTATAAAAAACAACAATTTCTTCCCCCGCCGTTATTGGAGTAGGATCAACCACAACACCGCCAGGATATTCCGCATCATGCATATCCTTCAATCTATAAGCCCCCTGATCATGACCACCAAAATTGGTTCTAGTTGCCAAAAGTAACACCTCCTTTTATAAATAAGCTACAAAATTAGTATTGTAATCATAATATTTTTTTATCACAGGAAATAAAAGTGCAAAGCTACAAGTTATAACAATATTAAAATCCTTTCGTAACAATAATGGCTACTAAACCATATAATGTAAAAGCAATAAATATTAAGGAGGGAAATTCTGTGAAATTTGACTTTGAAAATAAGGAATTTGATGATCTTAATGCACAAATACATGAAGAAATAGATTTGCTTAAAAAAATAATGCATTATGTTAACGCAATGACGGATGACAATTTCAAGTGTGGACTACCAAAAATCGCTAAATGCATTGATGACACAGATAAGAAACTCTGCTACATGCTGGATAAAAGATCAAAGTACGGCCTTTATGAAATCAAGAAAGAAATTGAAAAAATCTTCGAGCTACTAAAAAAAGAACTATTTAAGATAGATAAAATTCAATGCCTACTTACCGACAAGGACTTTGGCTTAAAAGAAATTAAAGAAGAAGTTAAGAAAATTGAGTGTGTTGTAACCAACCCAAGTTTTGGACTAAAAGAAATAAAAAAAGAAATCCGTGACATTGAGGACATTGTCAGTACATTGCCAACTTTCGAAAGTGAAGTATTGGGCATAATAACCAGCCCTACATTTGGACTTCCCGAAATCAAAAGTGAAGTTAGTAATATAGAAGATGCAATTTTTAGTCCCACTTTTGGATTAGAAGAAATTAAGGCAGAAGTATCCAACATTGAAGATGCCGTATTCAGTCCAACCTTTGGATTAGAAGAGATCAAAAAAGAAGTTAGAAATATCGAGGATAAAATTTGTGATAGAAAATTTGGTTTAAAAGAAATTAAATGTGAAGTCTTTGATATTGAATGTAAGCTTGACAGCCCTGAATTCGGTTTGAAGGAAATTAAAAAGGAAATTAAGGAAATTGAATGTAAATTGGACTGGATTATTAAACACATGAAAAAAGATAAAAAGGATCATTACCATAAAGACCACCATCACAAAGGCTGTGACTGTTAAGTTCATAAACCCACCGGGTAACTTTGTTACCTGTGGGTTTATTTTTTTCAAGAAAAATAAACTTCCAAAAAGTAACAATATATACCCCTTTTCATATTATGTAGAAGTAAAGTAAAGAGGGAGGGAATTATATATGCGGTGTGACGGCGGAGGACCACCTTGGGATGATGAATTCCAACATGAATATCAGAAAGATTTAAACTTCTTGAAAAAAATTGCTCAGTGTCTCGATAACATGCTGGATGATAAATTCAAGCATGGTCTTCCTGGAATCATAAAAGATTTGCACCAAATTGAGCATAAATTAAATTATATGCTTAGTAAAAAGTCAAAGTATGGGCTGTATGCAATCAAACATGACATTGTTGACTGTACAAAACGAATAAAAGATATTTTTTGCAAATTAGATAAAATTGAAGACATTGTAGTGAATTCTGCTCTAACACTAAAGGACTTAAAAAAAGAAGTTAAAATTATTGAGGACATAGTTACCAATCCTAATTTTGGACTAAAAGAAATCAAGTGTGAAGTTAGAGTTATCGAAAAACAGGTTAAAGAAATTCTTGATATATTACTAGACCCAAAGTTTGGCCTAAAAGAAATCAAATGTGAAATACGCGAAATTGAAAAAAAATTAGATAGCCCAACTTTCGGGTTAGAAGAAATTAAATCTGAGGTTTCCGCCATTGAAGGGGCCGTTTTCAGTCCTACTTTTGGTCTGGAAGAAATCAAGTCTGAAGTTTCGGCCATCTTAGATATCATTGATGAACTTAATATTCCAACTTTTGCACTTAGCGAGATTTTGGCTGACCTCTCTCTCATTGCAGGAATCATAACCAGTCCTACCATCGGTTTAAGTGAGATTAAATCTGAGGTTTCCAACATCGAGAGCATTGTATTCAGTGATGCTGTTGGTTTATCTGAAATTAAGTCTGAAGTGTCCGCTATCCTCGATATCGTTGATGATCTTGAAATTCCTAACACCTTGCTCAGTGACATCAAGTCTGAGGTCTCCAACATCGAGAGCATTGTATTCAGTGATGCTGTTGGTTTATCTGAGATTAAGTCTGAAGTGTCCGCCATCCTCGATATCGTTGATGATCTGGAAATCCCTAACACCTTGCTCAGCGACATCAAATCTGAGGTCTCCAACATCGAGAGCATTGTATTCAGTGATGCTGTTGGTTTATCTGAGATTAAGTCTGAAGTGTCCGCCATCCTCGATATCGTTGATGATCTGGAAATTCCTAACACCTTGCTCAGTGACATCAAATCTGAGGTCTCCAACATCGAGAGCATTGTATTCAGTGATGCTGTTGGTTTATCTGAAATTAAGTCTGAAGTGTCCGCTATCCTCGACATCGTTGATGACCTGGAAATTCCTAACACCCTGCTCAGTGACATCAAATCTGAGGTTTCCAACATTGAAAGCATTGTATTCAGTGATGCTGTTGGTTTATCTGAGATTAAGTCTGAAGTGTCGGCCATCCTTGATATCGTTGATGACCTGGAAATTCCTAATACCTTGCTCAGTGACATCAAATCTGAGGTTTCCAACATTGAAAGCATTGTATTCAGTGATGCTGTTGGTTTATCTGAGATTAAGTCTGAAGTGTCCGCTATCCTTGATATCGTTGATGACCTGGAAATTCCTAACACCTTGCTCAGTGACATCAAATCTGAGGTTTCCAACATCGAAAGCATTGTATTCAGTGATGCTGTTGGTTTATCTGAGATTAAGTCTGAAGTGTCCGCCATCCTTGATATCGTTGATGACCTGGAAATTCCTAATACCTTGCTCAGTGACATCAAATCTGAGGTCTCCAACATCGAGAGCATTGTATTCAGTGAAACTGTTGGACTCTCCGAAATCAAAGCAGAAATCAGTCAGATTTTAGCTTTTGGAGGCGCAAGTACCAGTCTAACCACTGGTCCATTTGCCAAAGATAACAACAGTAACAGACTAAAGTTAAAGGCATTAAATGATACCCAAATGTCTCAAAGCGTTACCTTCACAGTTAATGATATTGGCACCTGTCCTAAGAGCGAAATTGCTGTTGTAACCTTCGAAGATATTACCATGTGCTGTGCAGATTCCACTCAAATTGATATTGGTACAGATGATCTTGAACTTGAAATCAGAGCACAATTGAGTAGCACCTTTGGAATCTTCCTCTACGCTGCCACAAGGGCAGGTCAACAAGGTGCCTTCCAGCAGATCTTTACAGCGGGTGATTGGTTACCGGCAAACACATTCTGTAATTAGTACAACACCTTAATCCGGCAGCAATACTGCCGGATTTATTTTTTAGTCACACATACTACATTTTTGAACATATAGTGTGCATATACAGCGTTTTAGGGAGGATATAAATGATTTCATTATGCATGATTGTCAAAAACGAAGAACACTGCCTGGCTAGATGCCTAAGCAGTGCTCAGGATTGTGTAGACGAAATTATTATTGTAGACACCGGATCGGATGATAATACAGTGGAGATAGCAAAGCAATTTGGAGCTAAAACATTTTACTACCAATGGAATGATGACTTTGCTTCCGCCCGTAATTACAGCCTTTCTAAAGCAAGCGGTGACTGGGTTATTTATTTAGATGCAGATGAAGAGCTAGAGCCCAACTGCTGTGACCGCTTTAGAAATCTCATAAACAATAATGATGTGGAGGGCTATTATTTTCTCATAAATAACGTGGTTGAAAACAACGATCCCATTAGACACATTAACGTAAGAATGTTTAGAAATAAGCCAGAGTACCGCTTTGAGAGCAAACTCCATGAACAAATACTTAGTGCAATACTTAACCATAACAAGAAAAAAAATGTAGTAACAAACTCAGGTGTTAATATTTTCCATTACGGCTATACAGCCTCTGAGTATATAAATAAAAACAAAGGCGAAAGAAATTACCGAATTATTAAGACAATGTTAGATGAAAACCCTAATGACCCTTTTCATTTATACAATATGGGCAATTGTTTAATTAATTTAAATGATATAAAGGGGGCAGCCGTTCATTTCAGTAAAGCCCTTAAACATATTGACTTCAAAGCCACTTATGCTCCCAGTGTCTTTATGGCCTGTATACACAGTTTTCTTAAGTTAGGTAATCTTACTGAAGCAATTAAATTAGTTAATATTTGCAAGAGATTGTATCCAGATTATGTAGATATACACTTCTTTGAGGGAGAAATATATAAGAAAATGGGACACTGGCAAAGAGCCAGGGTTTGCTTCAAGAAATGCTTGACATTAGGGGAAAAGAGCGATGGAAAATATACTACCAGAACGGGCACCGGTAGTTTTCGACCATTGTTTCAGTTAGCCGAAATATATAAGTCTCAAAATAAAATTGAAAAAGCACTCAAATATCAACTAAAAGGATTAAAAATAAAAAACCATGATATTAATGACTATATTAACTTTGCCCATCTACTTAAATTGCACTTAAAAGACAGTGATATGGTTCTTGATGTCTTAAATGACACCATAAAGCATCAAAATAAAACCACTGAAAAAATGATTTTAGCCCGCCTATTTTATGAGCTAGATGAATTTGACCAAACCTTAAAAGTGATAAATGAGCTAAGTGTAGAACAAAACGAAGCACATTACCTTAAAGGCCTGGCGTTAATGAAAAAAAGTAAATATAACGAAGCGGTGAAAGCATTTAGTCAAATTGATAAAAATAATGTTGCTTATACAAATGCTTTGCTAGAACAAATTTGTGCTTACTGGTGTTCTATCCCACCTAAAAACGCTTCCTTAATAATTACTCAAAGCAATTTTAAAGATCAAGATAGTTACCTGACTTGCAAATATCTTAACGATGTTTTTTTTGACCAACAACCAGACAACGAAATATCTATTAACAGTCAAACTTTTAATAATATAATTGACCGACTGCTAAGTTACAACCAGATAAATCTACTTTTAAAAACACTTACATTGTGTGGTTTAGACACCCCAGCCGGCAAAATTGACTATTTGATGTCCTCACCAGTTACTAATAAAAAACTGGAACTTGCTGCTAAACTGGCACTGCAAGAAATAAAGCAAAATAATTATAATACACTATATTTTCATACTATGGCAAGGTATTTCCTTAACAATGACGATTTAGAAATGGCACAAAGTATGATTTATAAAGCAATACAAATAGAACCAGATGCTCAACCATATACTGATCTAATTGATATCATCCACCGCAAACACACCTTAAAAACTCTACAAGATGCACTTTATCATTATCCTGATAACCCTCAGTTTAACCAGTACCTAATAGATATTTATAAAGAAGAAATTAACAGCACTAAGCTAAAGGGGGCGCATTGAATTGTCCTGTACTCTCAGCCTGTGCATAATTGCTAAAGATGAAGAGCACCAAATCAGCCGTTGTATTAACAGTGCTAAACCTTTTGTAGACCAAATAGTTGTGGTAGACACTGGTTCATCAGATAACACTATTAAGCTTGCTGAACAATTGGGGACTGAAGTTTACCAAATTGAATGGCGGGATGATTTCAGTGAAGCCAGAAACAAATCACTAAGTTATGCTACTGGTGATTGGATATTGTTTTTAGACTGCGATGAAGAATTAGACCAGAGCACTGGCCAAATTCTTAAGGACGTAATTAATAACCAAAATTACGACGGATACTGGCTGCAGTACATAAACATTTACAATAATAAACCCAGCACCAACTTTTTAGCTTTTCGACTCTTTAGAAATAATCCTAACTTTAGGTTTGAGTCAAGAATACACGAACAAGTACTTCCTTCCGTATTACGTCACTCAACCCCGGGAAGGATTGGGGAGTCTAATGTCACTGTATATCATTATGGCTATGAAAATGACGAAGTGATTAATAAGAATAAAACAGAGCGTAATATACGAATGTTGAAAAAAGCCCGTGAGGACTATGGTGAAGCAGGTTTTATTAACTTTTATCTAGGGGTAGAACACCAAAGACTAGGCAACTATTGTGAAGCTTTGGCTTACTATAATAAATCGCTCAACAAAAGCTCTCTTGATGAATCTTATACGCCAGCAATGATTAGATCAATGGCTTATTGCTTTATGAACACAAACGAATACCGGCATGGGCTGAATTTAATTAACAGATACCAGCAGGTTTACTCCGATTATACTGATTTAATTTATATTAAAGGGATTCTCTATTTTAAACTTGATGATTACAGTAGTGCATTAGACTGTATGAATCAATGTCTGGTTATGGGTGCACCACCCAAAAGATATTTCTCCATCTATGGAATTGACCATGAGAAACCTATACATTTTATCAAAATGCTTTTAAACACTTTAATCCAGCACAGCCGGGAAATAATATACAGCAACAACCCTTATCTGGCATTCCCTGTACTAACAACTATTTCTGATCAGTTAAATAAAACACCTGATGAACAAATTTATTTTGAGCATTTAAAAACAACGCATTTGTTATTACGAAGCAAAAACACAAAAACAACTAATAGCCATCGTAAAGAAACTTCAATAATTATAGTAACTTATAACTCTCTAAAAACTCTCCCAACATGTATAAATAGTATTCTTGACACCATTATCTCCGGCGATGAAGTGATTATAGTTGATAACAACTCAACTGATGGTACAAGGGAATACCTGCAACAGTTGGGAAGCAGTGAAAACATTAAAATTATTTACAACAAAACAAATGTAGGTTTTTCTTTAGGCTGCAATATAGGATATTCCATTACCCTAAACGACTATATTGTACTGCTCAATCCAGATACTATTGTCACCACTGATTGGTTAGAAAATATGCAAAAATATTTCACCAATAAAGACATTGGTGCTGTTGGACCAGTATCAAATTATGTTGCCGGTAAGCAAAACCTACATTTTCAAATAGACGCTAATAAATTGACACCAGATAGTGACATAGATGAATTGGTTAAAATATTACAAGAAAACAGTAATGGCCCTATTGAAACCAAGCTACTGATTGGATTTTGCATGATGTTGCCTCGGAGCGTAATAAATAAAGTTGGCTTTCTAGATAACAGCTTATTCTTAGGTAATGATGACCTGGAATTAAGTTGGCGTTTAAAGGAAAACGGTTTTCGTTTGCTTATTGCCCCAGACGTTTTTATCTATCACAAAGGTCAGGTTAGCTTTAATACTAAACCAAATTCAGATACTAATTATTTAGTTCAACACAGCACAAATGTACTTGCCCACAAAATAGCACGTTACTATCACCCAGACCATTATCGGCCAGAAAATATATGGGGTATAAACTGGTTTAAACCGTCTGCAGCATTAACCAGCATTATTATCCCATGTTATAACCAGCTGGAATATACAAAACTCTGTCTAGAAAGTATATTTACTTACACCATGGAACCTTTTGAGCTGATAGTTATTAACAACGGTTCCTCCGATGGAACCAAAGAGTACCTGAAAGAATTATCTCAACAACACGATAATGTAAAAGTAATTAATAATGAAGAAAACCTTGGTTACGGCGCTGCCTGCAACCAGGGTTTAATAGCTGGCCAAGGTGACTATTTTTTAATTCTAAATAACGATACCGTGGTAACCGAAGGTTGGTTAGCACGAATGCTGGCAGTGGGAGATTGTTTTAACGAGATAGGTATTATAGGCCCCCGCTCCAATGCCGTTGCCGGGGTACAGTTAATAAATAATGTCTCTTACAAAAGCATAAAAGAAATGCGGAGCTTTTCTAGAAAGCTGGCCATCAAGTATGCATCCCAAGGGTTTGAAACAAATCGTGTTATCGGTCTATGCATGATGATTAAAAGAGAAGTTATTAAACGTATTGGCGGTTTTGACCTGCGTTTCGGTTTAGGTAATTTCGAAGACGATGATTTCTGTCTGCGTGCCAGGATTACTGGTTATAAAATTTGGGTTTGCAACGATGTATTCATTCACCATTTTGGAAGTAAAACTTTCTCTGGAGCCAAGTTGGATTATAACGAATTAATGAAAAATAATTGGATTGAATTTACAAAGAAGTGGTCAATCTCTAACAACGATTCAACTATCCGTGGTTATAACTCTTCCAAACTAATAAATCAGGAATTTAATCATCAGTTTCATTATTGCCCGGTAGAAGACTCTTATGAAAAACAAAAACAATCTATCCCTAATAACAATGAATAAAGGAGTATTTGTTATGCATGTGTTAATTACTGGTGTTAAAGGAATGCTGGGGGCAGATATATACCAATCTATCAGTTCTAAGTATAAGGTAACCGGCGTTGGTCATACAGAATTAGACATTACTAATAAAGAAGAAGTAATTAATACATTAAATAACCTTAAACCTGAATTAGTCATTAACTGCGCCGCATATACCAAAGTAGATGATTGCGAAAAAAATACAGCCAAAGCTTTTAGTGTTAATGGTGAAGGGGTTAAAAATCTTGCTACGGTCTGCGGGGAATTAGGTACTGTTTTGCTGCAAGTAAGTACTGACTATGTTTTTGACGGATTTAAAAAATCGCCTTATTCAGAAAATGACTTAACCAATCCAAAAAGCATCTATGGCAAATCAAAGTTAGCTGGCGAAGAATATATTGAAAATATGTTGGAAAAATATTTTATCGTTCGTACTTCTTGGCTTTTTGGTAATAACGGAAATAACTTTGTTTCCACTATCTTACGCCTTGCTAAAGAGAGAAACGAGTTATCAATAGTTTATGATCAGGTTGGGTCACCGACCTATACTCGGGATTTAGCTGGTGCAATTACAAAACTGATCAACAGTACTAATTATGGCACCTACCATATCACTAACAGTCACCATTGTTCATGGTATGAACTGGCCAAGGAAATTTTATATTTGGCCGATATTAAAGAAGTAAAAGTCAAGCCCATCACTACAACACAGTTTAACCGCCCTGCCCCACGCCCAGCATTCTCCGTATTGGAAAACAAGCAGTGGCAGGCTACAGGTAACACTTTACTAAGGCCCTACAGTGAAGCACTGGCAGATTATCTTCAAAAAGTAGAGGGGATTAAACAATGAAGGGATTAATACTAAGCGGTGGAAAAGGATCCCGCTTACGACCACTTACCCATACTAGCGCCAAGCAGCTAATACCAGTGGCCAACAAACCCATTCTTTTCTATGCTATAGAATCGTTAAAAGAAGCAGGCATTACCGATATCGGTATTATTGTTGGAGAAACAAAGACTGAAGTGATGAAAGAAGTAGGTGATGGAAGCAATTGGGGGGTTAATATAACCTATATTGAGCAGGAAGCCCCATTAGGTTTAGCTCATGCTGTTAAAATTGCCGAGAATTATATTTGCAATGAACCTTTTGTTATGTTTCTCGGTGACAACTTGATTCGAGAGGGTATTAAAAACTTCGTTAGCAAGTTTCAATGCAACAAACCAAACTCCCTTATTTTACTGAGTGAAGTGGATCAACCCCAGCACTTTGGAGTCGCCGTACTAAAAAATGGTAAAATATCACAGCTAGTTGAAAAACCAGAAGTTCCACCAAGCAATCTAGCATTAGTTGGCGTTTACATTTTTGATAAAAATATTTTCAAGGCAGTAAACCGCATCAAACCCTCTTGGAGAAATGAACTAGAAATCACCGATGCTATCCAATGGTTAGTAGAAAATGGTTATAACGTTGAACCCCATCTTGTTTCCGGGTGGTGGAAAGACACTGGAAAACCAGAGGATATTATTGAAGCAAATCGGTTAATTCTTGAAAATATTAATACTAAGATTAGCGGTTATGTTTGTGATAATTCAAGTGTCCAAGGCAGAGCTATTATTGAAAAAGGTGCTCGAATAATTAATAGCATAATTCGCGGACCGGTAGTTATTGGAAAAGACAGTGTAATAACTAATTCTTATATAGGTCCTTTTTCATCAATTAGTAATCAAGTAAACATCATTAACAGTGAGATTGAGTGTAGTATAGTTTTAGAAAAAAGCATCATTAAAGATATTCCTTCCAGGATAGATCAAAGTCTAGTTGGGCGTAAGGTAACAATTACATCTTCATCATCTAAGCCCCAAACGCTTCAGTTGATCATTGGGGATAATAGCAAAGCCACAGTTTCCTAAGGGGAGTGAAAAAATATGCCTGAATATATTACAGGTTTTAAAGGTAAGAAACTGATTGACGGAGTTAAATTTAAAAAGTTAAAGGTAATTCCAGATGAACGGGGTTGCTTGATGGAAATGCTGCGTAGCGATGATGATTTATTTATTAAGTTCGGTCAAGTCTATTTTACTACCGCTTACCCCGGTGTAGTTAAAGCATGGCACTACCACAAAAAACAAAGTGACAACTTTGTTGTACTTAAGGGAATGATGAAGGTAGTTCTTTACGACAGCAGAGATAATTCACCAACCTATGGTGAGATTAATGAATTCTTTATGGGTGATAAAAACTATATTCTTGTGCAAATCCCCCCTTATGTTTACCACGGTTTTAAGTGCATTGGTGAGTCGGAAACCGGTGTGATAAATATTCCTACTGAATTATATAACTATACAGCCCCTGATGAATATAGAATTCACCCACATGACAATGGCATTCCATATGATTGGGGACGTAAAGATGGATAAACAAAAGCCTTCTCAAAACAAAACGGTGTTAGTAACTGGAGGAGCTGGATTTATTGGTAGTAATTTTATTAGATATATGGTTAAAAAATACCCCCATTATAATTTTATTAACCTTGATGCTCTAACCTATGCCGGTAATTTGCAAAGCCTTAATGACATAGAAGGAAAAGCAAATTATCAATTTATTAAAGGTAGTATTACTGACAAAGAAGTAGTAAATATAATTTTGCAGCCAGGCGTAGATTATATAGTTAATTTCGCTGCAGAATCTCACGTTGATCGCAGCATAGAAGGCCCTGAAATATTCTTTCAAACTAATGTTTTAGGAACTCTAGTTCTACTAGAAGCTATCCGAAAGTATAGGGTGGAGAAATTTGTACAAGTTTCGACTGATGAAGTATACGGATCATTAGGTCCTACCGGCTATTTCACAGAGAGCAGTCCACTTGCCCCTAATAGCCCTTATGCAGCTAGTAAAGCTTCTGCAGACTTAATGGTTAACGCATATTATAAAACGTTTGGTTTAGTTGTTAATATAACTAGATGTTCAAATAATTATGGACCGTATCAGTTCCCAGAAAAACTCATCCCTCTATTCGTCATCAATACATTTAACAATAACTCCCTTCCTCTTTACGGTGATGGCCTTAATATACGTGACTGGCTGCATGTGAAAGATCACTGCCGGGCTATTGACCTTGTTTTGCATAGAGGTTCTACTGGTGAGGTTTACAATATTGGGGGTAACAGCGAAAAAACTAATAGTGAAATCACTAAGTTTATTCTAAAAACTTTAGGAAAATCGGAGTCATTAATAAGCTATGTAAAAGATAGACCCGGACACGACCGTCGTTATGCCATAGACTCTACTAAAATTAAGACTGAACTAGGATGGCACCCTGAATATAGTTTTGAGCAGGGTTTAACGGAAACCATAAGATGGTATTTAAAAAACCGGGAATGGTGGGAACCAATTTGGCTTTCGAGGGGATCATATGACTGAAGATAAAATTAGCCAAAAAAAAATAAGATTTGCAACTTTGTTTCCTGGGTCTGAAAATGTACACTTAGCCAAAGACGTTGGAATGATTCCTTATATTTTAGGCAAATATTATAACTATGAATCTAAACTGGTATGTTACAAGAATGGAGACTACCCTTATCTAAATGCCGAATTAAAAGGATTAAACATAGATTTTATAAAAAGAGATATTAACAGTGATTTCGATGATGGAACTATATATCTGATAAAAAATTCCCGTAATATTGACGTATTACATTTATTCCATTTATCTGAAAGCAGTCTAAAATGGATGTATTTCTATAAAAAACTAAATCCTAATGGTAGAGTTTATTTAAAACTTGATGCCAATACTAATATTATAAACTCCCCTTTAAATGAGGGCGTTTTCGAATTTCTCAAACGTCACTGTAGCCTTATTAGCGTCGAAACAAAATACTTATATCAATATCTGAATAAAAATTGGCCCGTCAATATTGAATACATTCCAAATGGTTTCTATAACTTCTGTGATCAAGAACCTATTTTATATAATGACAAAGAAAATATCATTTGTACCTCTGGTAATATTGGGTTTCCTGTAAAAGCAAATGAAATTTTATTAAAAGCCTTCGAACTGGCTTCTCCCTATTTAACCGGTTGGAAATTAAAAATGATTGGACCAATAAAAGAAGAATTCAAACAATATATTATTAGACTTTTTCTAAATAATCCACGATTACAAGATCAGATAATTTTCACTGGTCAAATAACAAATAAATGTGAACTCTTTAAAGAATATAAAAAAGCGAAAATATTCTGCTTAACTTCTAAAATTGAGGGATTCCCATTAGTTTTTCCTGAAGCAGCAAGAAATGGTTGTTTTATTGTTTCTTCTAATTTACCAGCAGCCTGGGACATAACAGACAATAAAAAATACGGAGATATTTTCGAAATTGAAGATATTAAACAACTAGCTTTATTATTAATTAATAATTGCAAAGCCGAAGAAAGGTTAAAGTCAGTATGTAAAGATATTCAAACCTTTGCTTATGAAAACTTTTACTGGGTAAATATATGTAAAAAAATAAATTATTCACTCACTGAAGATAGATAAAGAGCCCATTAATTTTGGGCTCTTTATCTATCTCTGATATGTTCGGAACATTTCTTTTATCCCGCGTATGGATGACGAAAAACCGGTGGTCTTAAAATTGGCCACTGCAATGGTGGCATAGGTTCAGGTCTGGGTCGCTCGGTTCTAGTTATTTGGGGATCTGTCCTGGGTCGCTCAATTCTGGTTTCTTTGTGTTCTTGAACTTCTTTACTGCTTTTAGTTCTCATTGGTAACGTCGTTATCTTCTCACTTTCCAATGCTTCTTCTACATTCTTGGTTTTCTTTTTAAGACGGTACTCTTTTACCATGCTCGCGACACCCACTGATGCTAATCCAAGCACTAACGCTCCTCCCCCGGCCAGTAGGGCTGTGGTTAATACACCAATGGACTTGGTTTCGGCCCCTGGGTCCGTTATCTTAAAAAAGTCACTCAGTTTGGGCTCAGTAGTATGTTTCCAGGTTCCTTCTTCCCCTTCATCTTCTTTAAACTCATCAATAATTAATTCCCATTCAGTTTTGTCGTTATCTATATACAAGTCCTTGTTTGCTACGATATCTTTTTCTGCAGGCACTTCTAAATCTACTAAATCATGTTCTAGATCATCTTTTTTAGCAATTAAATTATCTAGCATATTGGAAATAGAGTTCAACATTTTTGATGCCTCATCATTCGGGCTACTGCTCTTCTGCTGCACTGTTACCTCTTCTTTGTAAGTTTTGTTATAGTCATCATCGGTTACCAATTCAAAATCCATGTCCCCGTAATCAAGCTCTTCACTCTCCAGATCTTCCATGACACTCTCATGATAATGCTTTTCTTTCACTGCCATCTCCTCCAAACCATTTTCTAGCATCACCTCAAAGACATATAAATGCACTTATAAAACACCTGTTTCTACAGAATATTTTCAGAAGTGGTTAATTGTGACAAAACTTCGCAAAAACAACATATTAATTTATGGAAAAAAAGAAGCAGCTGATTTCAGCTGCTTCTACATATATATTAAGGGGGAGTTAAAGAGTTAGAATTGGACTAACCCATATTGGCAATGATAGCTTCTGTTAGTTCGGTAGTTGTTGAACTACCTCCCAAGTCTTTTGTTTTGTATTTCCCTTCCTGCAACACCCTAACCATTGCTTGATAAATAGTCTCTGCTGCTTTATGCTCACCCAAGTGCTGCAGCATTAATGATGCAGACTGAATAATCGCCAACGGATTGGCCAAGTCTTGGCCAGCTATATCCGGGGCACTGCCGTGCACTGATTCAAATATGGCATACTCGGTTCCAATGTTAGCCCCGGGAGCTAAACCCAAGCCTCCAATTAAACCTGCACACAGATCTGAGATAATATCTCCATATAGATTTGGCATTACCATAACGTCAAAAGTCTTAGGGTCTTGCACCAGTTTCATGCTGGTGGCATCAACTATTGCTTCCTCGTAATCTATTTCAGGATACTGAGAAGCCACCTGCCTGGCACATTCCAAAAACAAACCGTCACTAAGCTTCATAATGTTTGCTTTATGTACTGCTGTAACCTTTTTTCTATCGTGCTTTAATGCATATGCAAAGGCAAAGCGGACAATACTCTCGGAAGCTTCGCGGGTAATTATTTTTATACTTTCAGCGGCATCTTGGCCCACCATATGTTCCACACCGGCGTATAGATCTTCTGTGTTTTCTCTTACCACCACCAAGTCTATGTCTTCATACCGAGTATTAATACCAGGTAGTGATTTAGCCGGTCTCAGGTTGGCATACAAATTTAATTCTTTGCGCAACGCAACGTTGACACTGCGAAACCCCTTGCCCACCGGTGTTGTCACCGGACCTTTTAGAGCCACTTTATTTTTCTTAATCGATTCTATAACATATTCGGGAAGCGGTGTTCCGTATTCCGGTATTACCGCTGCTCCCGCTTCTACGATATCCCAGTTAATGTTTACCCCGGCCGCCTCTATTACCTGCCTTACCGATCCGGTAATTTCAGGACCAATGCCGTCACCGGGAATTAGTGTTACATTGTATGACAAGACCCTTCCCTCCATCAGCCAATGTTAAAATCACCATATTTCCTAAAATGTGCTGCCAAACCACCGTCTCTTAATATTTTTATCATTACATCCGGCAGTGGCTTGGCTTTTATTTCTATACCTTTGGTCAGGTTTTTAACAATACCACAACCTAAATCCACCTCTAGACGGTCACCGGCATCTATCTGGTCTGTGTCGCATTCCACCACTGGTAGCCCAGTATTAATGGCATTGCGATAAAAAATACGGGCAAAGGACTTAGCAAGCACCGCAGATATTTCTGCATTTTTAATGGCCAACGGAGCCTGTTCCCGTGAGGACCCACAACCAAAGTTATTCCCAGCAACTATAAAGTCACCTGGGGTAACCTTTGAGTAAAAATCCGGATCTAAGTCTTCCATAACATGCTGGGCTAACTCTTTCATATCTAAAGTTTTAAATTTGTATTTACCCGCTATTATATAATCGGTGTTGATGTCATTCTGATCAAATTTATGAACTTTACCGGAAAGGTTCATTTATACCACCTTCCTTGATGATATTTCTCTGGGATTGGCAATCTCTCCGGCCAAAGCGGAAACAGCTACAGTGGCGGGAGAAGCTAAGTAAATATTTGCACTGCCGTTGCCCATACGGCCTTTAAAGTTGCGATTAGCGGTAGAAATGACATTTTCCCCGTCTGACGGCACCCCATTATGAGTACCTACACAAGGTCCGCACCCCGGTGTTACTACCGCCGCTCCGGCTTCCATTAGGGTTTGGATGATGCCCTCGTTCATGGCATCAATATATATTTGCTTGGATGCCGGGGCCACTATTAATCTTACCCGAGGACTTATCTTCCTGCCTTTTAAAACAGAGGCAGCTATTCTTAGGTCCTCTAGCCTGCCATTGGTACAGGTACCGATAACCGCCTGCTGGATAGGAGTCCCCACTATGTTGCTGATGCCAGTTACATTGTCCACCCGATGGGGCATGGCTACCTGTGGTTCCAACTTGCTGGCATCGTATTCTTTTACTTTGACATATTTGGCATCTGAATCAGGTGACACCGCAGTGAATTCTTCATTTGTATAATTAGAAAGCCACTGTAATGTTTTTTCATCTGCTTCCATCATACCAGCCTTGGCTCCCATTTCAATGGCCATGTTGGCCATAGTCATTCTTCCTTCCATGGACAGCGCCCTCACCGCTTCGCCGGTATACTCTGCCGCTTTGTAAGTTGCCCCATCAGCGGTGACATCCCCAATTAGGTGCAGTATTAAGTCTTTAGCGTAAACCCCTTGGGGCAGTTCTCCATGACAAATAAATTTAATTGTCTCAGGCACTTTAAACCACATTTTACCGGAAATCATTGCTGCTGCCAGGTCAGTAGAGCCAACTCCTGTAGAAAAGGCATTCAACGCCCCGTAGGTGCAAGTGTGGGAGTCAGCTCCCACCACCAGTTTGCCCGGTCCTACTTTACCACTTTCCGGCATTAATTGATGGCAGACACCTTCTCCAATATCATACAACTTAAATTCTTTTTCACTGGAAAACTCACGCATCAGTTTATGTAGCGCTGATACTCCTTCGTTAGGGCTTGGTGAACTATGATCAATCACCATGGCCACCTTTTCCGGATCAAATACTTTTTCACCGTTCATATCATTAAAGGCCCGGATAGCCAGTGGTGATGTGCCGTCCTGACCCATCACCAAATCCACATTGGCTACTATTATGTCCCCGGCCTTTACTTCTTTACCGCTATGACTGGACAGTATCTTTTCGATAATTGTTTGACCCAATCTAATCCCTCTTTCCATGATGAATATGTTGATGCGCATGAGGATAGCCAAAATAGTCTTCATAAATATACATTAATTCTTTATCAAACAGTACTCGCTTCAATGAAACAGCCGCAGCACGCACCTTGGGCAATAATTCTTGCGCCTGATGCTGGCTTAAGGGAATTCCATATTCAGCAAACTTGGCCCTTAGAGAAGCGGTTCCTGAGTGCTTGCCCACTACAATTTGGCGTGCCAAGCCAACCTCTTCCGGCTGGAAGGCCTCGTATGTTTTAGGGTTCTTAAGCGCACCATCCGCATGAATGCCAGATTCATGGGAAAACATGTTACTACCTACTATCGCTTTCCAAGCTGGCAGTTCCCTTCCTGAAGCCCGGGAAACATATTCTGCAATTTCTACAAACATGTCGGTTCTAACGCCCAAATCATTATCATACAGGTGCTTTAGTGACATCACCACTTCTTCCAAAGGGGAATTACCGGCCCGTTCTCCAAGACCCAATACCGTAACTCCTACCCAATTCGCTCCAGCCTTAACCCCTGCCAGAGCATTGGCAGTGGCCATACCAAAATCATTATGGGTGTGCATTTCTATTTCTATATCCACCGCATCGCGAATTTTAGATATATGTTCGTAAGTAGTAAACGGATCTAATACCCCTACAGTATCACAATAACGCAACCGGTCAGCTCCAGCCTCTTTAGCTGCCTTAGCATATTGAATTAAAAAGTTAATGTCACTGCGAGATGCATCCTCAGCATTGGCTGATACATACAAGCCGTTTTTCTTGGCAAACTCCACCGCCCGACTCATATTTTCAACTACCCATTCTCTACTTTTCCCCAATTTGTATTTCATGTGAATGTCAGAAGTAGAAATAGAGATAGCCACAGCATCCACTCCACATTCAAGTGAACACTCTATATCTCGAATAACCGGCCTGTTCCAGCCCATAATACTGGCTTTTAAACCAGCAGAACAAATGGCTTTTATGGCATCCTGCTCGTCACCTTCCATTACAGGAATACCAGCCTCAATTTGATCCACACCCACTTCATCAAGTAGTTTTGCAATCCTTAACTTTTCCCGATTGGCAAAGACCACCCCAGCAGTTTGTTCGCCGTCACGAAGAGTAGTATCCACTATATTAATTTTTCTTTTTTCCATTAATATACACCTCCCAATAATAAAATCTTATCACAGTTAACTAATAAATAAAAGTAAACTTTCATTTTTATACTGTATACATGCATTTGGTTGTCTATTTCACTATAAATTTAAATTATTCATTAATTATTGTACATTTCATTTATGTTCCTCTCGTTTCCTCCTGTACAAAAAACTGAAACACTATAACTGTACAGTTGTACAGTTATCTAGTCATCATGCATGTCAATAACTTGACTATCATTATATGGAATAATATTTTTTTAATGGCAAATGTCACCAAAAAAACACAATGGCATAATATACCATTGAGCTATGAAGTGTATCTATAAAATTTTAAGGAGGGTATAAAATGGATACAAAAAAACTAGCTGAATGCTTTACCGATAGCGAGGGACCGGAACAGCTACAGTGTGTTTCACTGGAAAATCAAGCCAATATAGACCAGGATCAGGATGTTGAACAAGTTAACTGGAATGAACAAACTGGATGTAACGTGGCAGTTGCCTGTGGCGGTGTTGCAGTGGCAGTGCAATATGCTGACCAGGTAAATTCCGCTGCCCAGACTGCTATTATTCTTCAAACTAACCAAAATGCTCAAGCAGGTGACGATGCTTCTAACTTTGTAGCTACTAATTTTGGTTTCCCTGCTAATTCTTCTATGACAGAAATCCCTGATGAAACTAATTTTGATGCCAAGATGGATAAAAACAATGAATTAACTGTAAACGGCAAAAAAATGCAACCTAAAGACTTTGGCGATGGCCTGAAAATGTTTGTTCTCGGTCAGATGAAGAAAAGCAAAAATGTATCAGATGAAGTAAAAGCATAGACAAAACACAAATAAATTAAACCCGCAAATTTTGCGGGTTAATTTATTTGTGTTTGGAAATATTTATTTTGTTTTACATTTATCACCAATAAATAAATGCTTGCATAATATAACGTAACGGTTTTAAGAAATTATCGGGAGGTAATCTATATGGATGAAAAACTAAACCAACCTGTTCAACAACCAGAACTAAAAAATGTCCCCACCCAAGGGGAGGCAAAGGCTGTTGCCACCTCTGAAGGTGCCAGTGCTACAGTTAACCAGGTAATTGTTCAGTATAGAACTGCTGTATTAGTTCTTGGCAGTGACCAGCCTGCCTTGAATTTTAATGCATTAGGAAAAAAAGTTGATATTGAAATGGATGAACAGGGCAACATGGTTATTAACGGCAAGCAGGTAAAAACTAAAGAAATTGGTGATGGGATTAAGATGGTGGTAGTTGAAGACCAAGATGTTCAAGAAAATGTTGAGACCACTGACACCAAAGAGGAATAGGGGTATGCCTAATGACTAGAAAAAAATCATCTCCTAAATATTGTGCCAAAGCTTGTACAGAAAATGATGTTAAGCAGGTTAATACATTTAACATAAGTCAAAACCAAAGCATAAATCAGCAAAATTCTTGTACTCAGGGAGATACCTGTGCGGTTTCTTGTGATGGCATCGCAATTGCACCACAATTTTGTAGAGACGCAAATTTTAACATTCAGGTTGCAGCGGTATCCGCAAGTAATGAATCCACAACAAACTTAATTCAAAATCACCATATAGCTTTAGAAAGCTACTATCCTGGAGATTGCTTAGCAGCATTAATAAAGCCTTTAGATTTAAAAATGGATAAGGATATGGGAGATATCACTTTAAACGGTAATAAGATAAATGCCCATGATTTGGGGAAAGAGATTATATCGTATTTAAAAAGTTAGTTAGTATAGGGGGATGTCTAGTGACATTCCCTTAAACCAATAGGGGGCGTGTAAATGTTTAAAAAAAAGGATCTTAATCATCCATTCACAAAAGAAGACTTAAAAAAATACATCAAAGGCAAGTATGAAAAAGCTAAAAAAGCTCAGGAATTAAAGAATCAAATGGAAGAAAAGATTAAAAGTGAAAAGGAACTTAAAAAACAAGAAGAAAAGAAACAGGAAAACATCCAAGTGGGAGGAGAACCGCAAAAACATAAGGAAAACAAAAATATTAGCATTCCAAAAAAAGAGAGTATTGACAAGCATGTTAAAAATAAAGAGTATTACGAAAAAGCGTTGTTATACTACAAGAAAAAATACGATGAATGTGATATATACGGCGGTAAAGAAGCTGATGAATGTAAAAAGTATTATAGAAACAAATTTAAAGAATATAAGAAAAAATACGATTCTTTGTTACTTGACATGGATTAGTAGTACAAAAAGGACTGGAAATTTGATCCAGTCCTTTTCTATTTTAAAATATTATTCCAGTACCGCTTTGATCACCATTGGGGTGTTATCCCAAACCTCCTGGCCAAAATCTTTTAGAAGTTTCTTCTTTATTATTTCTTTCTGGTCATTGTTTAACTCCGGTTCTTTGTCTCGGCGGCCTATTTCTACCACCTTTTCGTCAGTTTGCTTGGGCGTTTCCTCCTGACTTTTGCTGGGGAAGGTAAGCTCTTCATTTACCCTGCCGTCCAAGTTAAAGTAAACGTTAAATAAACGTAACGAACGAATATACTTGGGTTCCTTATCTTGCTGAACAAATGTCAATTCTAACCCCACAGCTTTTTTGCCCGCCAAGTCATGGAACAGACGGCTATCCTGCAAGGCATCTACCGCAACCCTTTTCACTTTGTTTTCAGTCACCAAATACAGCCGCAGCTTTATTTGCTCGTCCTTACGCTTCACACCACCGTTATAATTACCGGGAGATATTTTTTGAATACCAGCACCATCATTTTTTGATTCACTATTAGCCCGGCTGATAATGATGATATCAGTGTCACATAATATAGCAATATGCCCCTCCCGCAGGTCATACATCACGTCACCCAGCAAGGGAACTACTATACCATCCTCCACCCGACGCTTATTCACCTTAACACTGCCCACAAGTGCCAGTATCTCAATGATTCCGTCGCATTCATTGCAGTATGTTGACGGTGCCCGACAGTTTTCGCAGGCATCAATTTCATCAAACAAAAAGTCTTCCAAAGTAAAGACCTTGGAATAAGCATCCCCGTCACTTGATATTTGAATTATTCTGATGTTCAAACCCTTCCATTCTCCGGCCAGAACATTAAGTAAAATATCTCTGGAAGATGTTATCATACGTTCCTCCAACTAAGATTTAATAAGTGTTATTGATCCAATTTTTCCTTTAACAATTTATTTACCATACCTGGGTTGGCTTTACCTTTGGTGGCTTTCATTGTTTGGCCGACCAAGAAACCGATAGCTTGCTTCTTCCCGTTATTATAGTCTTCCACAGACTTGGGGTTGCTCACTATCACTTCTTCAATTATTTTTTCCAGTTCACCTTGATCCGATATTTGCACTAAGCCTTTCTCTTCCACTATTTTAGCCGGGTCTTTACCAGTGGCCACCATTTCTTCCAACACAGATTTTGCAATTTTACCGCTGATGGTGCCCTTGTCTATTAACTTCAGCAGTTCGGCCAGCTGGGTGGGGGACACTCTACAATTTTCTATCTCCACTTGACTGGCATTTAATAGACCGGTTAGGTCTCCCATCATCCAATTGCTCACAATTTTGGGCTGGGGAAAATATTCTAACACTTCTTCAAAGTAGTCGGACATTTCCTTGGCCATGGTTAGTACTGTGGCATCGTATTCTGACAGCCCATATGCTTCTATATAGCGCTTTTTACGGTCATCCGGCAGCTCAGGCAAACTTCCCTTTATTTCTTCCACCCATTCATCTTCCATAACCACTGGTACTAAATCGGGATCTGGGAAATACCGGTAATCGTGAGCTTCTTCTTTGCTACGCATGGAAACCGTAACCCCCTTCTCCTCGTCCCAGGTACGGGTTTCCTGCACAATTGTACCGCCATCTTCCAACACATCAATTTGTCGTTCTATTTCATACTCCAGTGCCTTTTGCAATGCTTTAAAGGAGTTCATGTTTTTAATTTCCGCTTTGGTGCCAAATTCAGTTTCCCCCGTTGGGCGCACTGAAATGTTTACATCGCAGCGCAGTGAACCTTCCTCCATCTTGCAGTCAGATACACCGGTATATTGAATAATGGCCTTTAGTTTTTCAAGATATGCCCTCGCCTCTTCAGCCGTGCGCATATCCGGCTCCGAAACAATTTCAATCAGCGGCACCCCGGTACGATTGTAGTCCACCAGGGAGTATGGGGTGGTCATGATAGTGCCTTGGTGCACTAATTTACCGGCATCCTCCTCCATGTGCACTCGAGTAATACCGATACGCTTATTCTCTTTTTCCGCTTCTATATCTAAATATCCGTGTTCAGCTATTGGCAAATCATACTGAGATATTTGATAATTCTTAGGCAAATCCGGGTAGTAGTAATTCTTACGATCAAATTTAGAAAAGGGTGCAATTTCGCAGTTAAGTGCTAAACCAGCTTTCACTGCATACTCCAGCACTTTTTT
The DNA here is from genome assembly GCA_009711615.1 of Bacillota bacterium. Classification (GTDB taxonomy): domain Bacteria; phylum Bacillota; class Desulfotomaculia; order Desulfotomaculales; family Desulfohalotomaculaceae; genus Desulforadius. The sequence continues at coordinate 71,858 of VENI01000005.1, forward strand.
ATTTAATACCGGCAATACACCGGGCAAACCCATACACACTGGGCATACATGAGTATTAGGGTCCCCACCAAATTCAGTCGATGAATTGCAGAAAATCTTTGTATTTGTTTTTAATTCAACGTGTACTTCTAAACCAACAACCGCTTCCCACTGGGCCACGTTTTTTTACCTCCTTTATATGAACAACCTCTTATAGAGCCGGACGCTGCCGGTTATACTCAGTATTCTGCTCAAAAGTATAGGCTGCCCGCAGCATTGTACCTTCGCTAAAGGGCTTACCCATCAACTGTAATCCTACCGGCATACCGTCAACGAAACCGCAGGGCAGGCTCATACCGGGAATACCAGCTAAATTAACTGAAAGGGTAAAAATATCCTCCAGATACATCTGTACCGGATCGTCTGTGTTCTCACCAATTTTAAATGCGGTACTAGGTGTGGTTGGTGATAATAACAAGTCATATTTTTCAAAGGCTTTATTAAAGTCGTTCCTAATTAATGTACGCACTTTTAATGCTTTGTTATAGTATTCATCATAATATCCTGCAGAGAGGGAGTAAGTCCCCAACATAATTCTACGCTTAACCTCACTACCAAAGCCTTCACTACGGCTTTTCATAAACATTTCCAATATATCGTCTGCATCCACATTACGATAACCATAACGCACACCGTCATACCGAGCCAAGTTTGAACTAGCCTCAGCCGGTGCTAACAAGTAATATGCAGGCAATGCATATTCAGTGTGGGGTAGGCTTGCCTCCTCCACCACTGCACCGAGATTAGATAACTTGACAACTGCATCCTCAATCACTTTACGCATTTTCGGGTCAAGGTCTTCTGTCATGTACTCCTTAGGTACTCCAATTTTCAGTCCCTTCACGTCATTCTGCAGGAACTTAGTATAATCAGATACGTCATTTTTCACCGACGTTGAATCCAGGGGATCATGTCCACAAATTGCGTTTAACATCATAGCACAATCTGTAACATCTTTAGTAAATGGACCAATTTGATCCAGTGAAGAGGCAAAAGCCACTAACCCATAGCGGGATACCGCACCATATGTAGGTTTCATTCCCACTACACCACAAAAGGCCGCCGGCTGTCTAATGGAACCACCAGTATCTGAGCCCAGCGCCGCTATGCACTGATCTGCTGCCACGGCTGCAGCTGAGCCGCCGCTGGACCCGCCTGGCACCCGTTCCAAGTCCCAGGGGTTTTTGGTAGTATGAAATCCTGAATTTTCGGTGGATGAACCCATAGCAAACTCATCCATGTTTGTTTTTCCAGTGATAACAACATTCTCGCCATTAAGCCTTTCCATTACGGTAGCGTTATATGGTGGCACAAAGTTGTATAGTATATTTGAAGCGCAAGTCGTTTTCACTCCATTAGTACAAATGTTATCTTTAATTGCTATCGGAATACCTGCCAGCGGTGGTACCTTTTCGCCAGCGGCAATTTTTTCATCAACATTGCGAGCTTTTTCCAATGCTTGTTCTTTAGTTAAGGTAATATAGGCTTTAGTTTTTTCTTCTACATCATTAATACGGTTAAATACCGAATTAGTAATTTCTTCTGCACTAACTTCTTTGTTAATTAATAACTGGTGCAGTTCATGGGCTGTCTTTTGGTAAAGAGACATCTTTATTACCCCTCCTCAGAAAAACCTACTTTAAAAAGTATAATTTCTAATATTTAAATATTGCTATCTAGCAAGGTATAAGAATTCAGTAGTCAAGAGCCAGAATTCAGAATGATAAAAAAACAGAAGTTCTATCTACTTACTCCTAACTCCTATCTCCTAACTACATAATCTTAGGTACTTTTACATAGTTACCTTCTTTTTCTGGAGCGTTGGCAGTGGCTTTTTCATTAGGTAGATGATCGCCCACCTCGTCTTCTCGAAAAACATTTTTAACAGGCAACACATGTGCTGTTGGTGTAACATCTTTCGTATCCAGCTTTTGCAGTTTTTCTGCATGCTCTAAAATATCGTTTAACTGCTTAGTATATATTTCTTTCTCTTCCTCATTTAATTTTAATCTACCTAACAATGCCACATGTTCAACGTCTTTTTTGCTAATCAATGCCGAACACCTTCCTTTTATCAAAACTGTCAACATTATACAAATTATTTGGTTAATATGCAAGTTATGGAAACTTCTAACCCCCGGATGGACCGGGGGTTTCATTAATTCCATTTCTAATGTTCTGTCGGGTTTATAATCTCATTTACAGCTTCTGAAATCATTTCAAATGACAAGCCCCCGTGGAAACGGGGTTCATTATTGATAACAACCAGCGGAGGATTGAACCGACCCATTATTTTTTTCACTTCCGGATATGGCTCAAGATCATCCTTCATTAAATCAATAAAACCTACGGACACTGCTTCACCGTATTTTTCTTTTAATTGATAAGCAAACTGTTCAAATTCTTCCTTGGCGTTGTTATCGGAACCGCATCCGGCTCCCGGACTGGGGCCTCAGCCGCCAGAAAGAAAAGGCAATTCACCACCAAAAACCATGATTGACACCTTTTCGTTCATGTTTAACCTCCTGTTGACTATGTATTCTACTAAAGTATTCAGAATTCAGTAGTCAGAACTCAGAATAATTCAAGCACATGTTTTCTCCGTTTTTTTATTCTGACTCCTGAGCAGTTAAAATCTTCTTAAACTCTTCTTCATCAACAATCGCTACACCCAACTGCTGAGCCTTCTGCAGTTTTGAGCCAGATTTCTCCCCAGCTACAACGTAATCTGTTTTTTTACTGACACTGGAGGATACTCTACCACCTCTAGCCTCAATTACTTCTTTAGCTTCATTTCTGCTAAAACTTTCCATTGTACCGGTAAGAACAAAGGTTTTTCCACTTAAACTATTATTTTCTGGTTCTACATTTTCTACAATTTCAGCATTAACTCCTGCAGATAACAACTTATTTAACAAATTAATATTACTTTTCTGCCCAAACCAGTTTACAATACTCTCTGCCATCTTAGGGCCCACTTCCGGTATGGACACCAAATCTTCCTCCGTTGCCTGGGCCAGTTTGTTAACAGAGCGAAAATGGCTGGCCAGTGTTTTGGCAGCCGTCTGTCCCACGTGCCGAATACCTAACGCAAATATTAGCTGAGACAGTGGGCGATTTTTACTATCGTTGATAGCTTTTAACAAGTTTTGAGCAGACTTATCGCCAATACGTTCCAAGCTAATTAAATCCTCAAATTTTAGATTATATAAATCCGACGCATCTTTTATCAGTTCTGCTTGCAGCAGTTGTGTTACCACCGCTGGCCCGAGCCCATCTATATCCATGGCTGACCTGGACACAAAGTGAAATATTCCTTCTCTGCTTCGTGCAGGGCAGTGCAGATTGGGGCAGCGGGTGGCTGCTTCTCCTTCTTCCCGAACAACCTTGGTACCACATTCGGGACACTGCTCAGGATAGACAAAATCTCGTTCGCTGCCGGTTCGTTTTTCCTGCAGCACTTCCACCACTTCTGGTATTATGTCCCCAGCTTTATGTATTACTACGCTATCACCAATTCTAATGTTTTTCTGCTTTATAATATCCTCATTGTGTAAAACCGCCCTGCTCACTGTGCTTCCAGCCACCTTTACCGGCTTTAGGTAAGCAGTGGGAGTGAGAACACCAGTACGACCTACACTAATTCTTATATCTTCCACTGTGGTTTGGGCTTTTTCAGCAGGAAATTTATAAGCAGTGGCCCAACGGGGACTTTTAGCTGTATACCCTAATTCTTGCTGTTGAGCCAGTGAATTCACCTTAATCACCAATCCATCTATTACATAGGGTAGTTCAAACCTCTTCTCCGACCAGGTGTTGACATAGTCAATAACTTCAGATATGTCCGAAAAGGTTTTTATATTAGGATTAATACGAAAACCCAGTTCTTTTAGCCAGTTTAACCCCTCGACATGGCTTGTAATTGCTTGGCCTTGCACATTACCAATGGCATATATGAAAGTGCTTAAGCTGCGCTTGGCAGTAACTTTAGGGTCCAACTGGCGCAAACTTCCCGCCGCTGCATTGCGGGGGTTGGCAAACAGCACCTCTCCAGTTTCTTCCCGGTGAGCATTTAGTTTAGCAAAGGCTTCCTTTGGCATATATGCCTCACCACGCACTTCCAACTGCTCCACCGTATGGCGCAATTTTAATGGAATGCTACCTACAGTCCTCAGGTTTTCAGTAATATCTTCCCCGGTCTCACCATCTCCCCGGGTGGCACCACGTACCAAGCGGCCATTTTGATACAATAGTGAAATGGCCAACCCATCAATTTTTAATTCCACCACATACTCTACCAATTGGTCACCCAATATTGAGCGCACCCGGCGGTCAAAATCGTGCAGTTCGCCTTCGTTAAAGGCATTGCCTAAGCTCAACATTGGTACCAGATGCTTTGCCGGTTTAAAGCCCTGCTGTACGTGTCCACCCACCCGCTGGGAAGGAGAGTCCACAGTAGCCAGTTGGGGGTACTCTTCCTCCAACTGTATTAGGTGACGCATCATTTTATCATATTGTTCATCGGAAATGGTGGGGTTGTCTAGCACATAGTAGTTATAGTTGTGTTCTTCCAGTTGCTGACGTAACTCTTCCACCTCTCGATGAATGTTTTCAGGTACGGAAATCATATCAATAAGCTCCTCTAGAGGATAATTTCTTTACTCATTAGTATAACCATTCTTAAAGATACTAAGAATTCAGTAGTCAGGAGTTAGAATTCAGAATAAAGTCAAAACCGCATTTACATTTTCTGTAGTGGAGCATACTGAGCTATCAGCTTTTTGATACCCTGGCCAGGGAAGGTCACCGATAATTCAGCATCCCCACCGGAACCTTTTACTGACACAATTACACCTTCACCCCATTTTTTATGAGCCACTTTATCTCCCAATTGAAAATCTACATTTCCACCGGCGGAGGACGCACTTTGTCTGTTGTTTATGCTTCTAGCAGCAAAAGAATTTTCACTAAGAGTTTGTTTGGGATTATCCTCCTCCACCAAATCTGCTGGTATTTCATCAATAAAGCGGGATTTCATGTAATGCTCCCGACGTCCAAAAATAGCCCTGCTCCAGCAGTGACTGAGATACAGTTCCTCTTTGGCCCTGGTTATACCCACATAGCACAACCGCCGTTCCTCTTCCATTTCCTTCTCTTCATCTAACGAGCGGGAATGAGGGAATACCCCTTCTTCCAAGCCCACCAAAAACACCACCGGAAATTCCAGTCCTTTGGCGGTGTGCAGTGTCATTAGCGATATTACGTCGGATTCTTCGTTATATCTGTCCTGATCGGTAACCAGTGAGATAGTGGAAAGGAAGTCTTCCAAATTACCATCTTCATTGTTACGATCGTATTCCTTGGTAACTGTAAGGAATTCCTGCAGGTTTTCCAGCCTAGTACGGGCTTCCACAGAGTCCTCTGCTTCCAATTCATCTACATAACCGCTTTTGGCCAGTATTTCTTCAACCAGTTCAGTAACACTTAAGTATTCCTGCTGCTTATTAAAGTTAGTAAACAGTTCTGTTAGCATATCCGCCGCAGAGCGCACTTTACTGTTTAAGCCCTTTATTTCAACAGCACTGGCCAGTGCCTCTACCATAGTTGTATTGGTTTCTTCCGCTTTGGCAACAAACTTGTCCGCCGAAGCCGGACCAATTCCCCGCTTAGGTACATTAATAATACGGCGAAAACTGACGGCATCATTGGGGTTTACCACCAAACGCAGATAAGCCAGTAAATCTTTAATTTCCTTGCGGTCATAGAACTTCAAACCCCCAACAATGGTGTAGGGTATGTTGGCGGTGAGCAAACTTTCTTCAATGGCACGGGACTGGGCGTGCGTTCGATAAAGAACTGCTATTTGCTTATGATTGCGTCCCTCTTCCACTGCTTTACGCACCAATTCGGTAATATAAAAACCTTCCATCCGTTCATCTTCACATTTCTTAACAGTTACCGGTCTGCCTTCTCCCAGACCGGTCCACAAGTTCATTTCTTTAGAACTATCATTATATTTGATCACAGCATTGGCTGCATCTAAAATGGTCTGGGTGCTGCGATAGTTTTGCTCCAATCTTACCACCTTAACCTCTGGGTAATCACGCTCAAAACTAAGAATATTGGAAATGTCCGCACCCCGCCAGCCGTAAATCGACTGGTTAGGGTCCCCCACCACGCACAAGTTGCGGTGCTGGCTGGCCAGCATGTTTACCAGAACGTACTGGGTATGGTTGGTGTCTTGATACTCATCAACAAGGATATATTTAAACTTTTCCTGATAGTACTTAAGTACATGCTGATATTTTTGAAACAGTTTCACAGTAAGTACCAGCAGGTCATCAAAGTCTAGGGCATTGTTGCGGATTAATTTCTGCTGGTATAGCTTGTACACCCGAGAAACCAGCTGGGCATAGTAGTCAAAAGCCTGATTTTCATAGTCATCGGCATCTACTAATATATTTTTAGCCGATGATATTTTTCCTAGTATATTCCTTGGATTATACTTTTTGCTGTCTATATCCAATTCTTTTAAACACTCTTTAATAACTGTCTGCTGGTCTGCCGAGTCATAAATAACAAAATTACGATCATATCCCAATTTGTCAATTTCCCGTCGCAAAATACGCAGGCAGGTGGAGTGAAAGGTACTTACCCACAAATCCTTGGCATGCTCCCCCGAAACCATATGAGTCACCCGCTGCTGCATTTCTTTAGCCGCTTTATTGGTAAATGTAATGGCCAGTATGTTCCATGGCGACACACCCTGGTCCAATATATAAGCTATTCGATGGGTTAAAACCCTTGTTTTTCCACTGCCAGCCCCAGCCAGCACCAACAAAGGCCCTTCTGTATGCTGCACAGCCTCCTGCTGAGCCGGATTCAAATTCTCCAGTATTTTATGCATAATTACCTCCCAATAACAATTACATCCCGAGTATTATAACATAAATCAACATAGACGCGGGGACGGTTCTTCTGTCTATGATTTTAGCATTTTATTTACCTTATCTTTATTCAAACCAGAAATTGCAGCAATTTTTCTTATGGACAGATTAGTTTTTTTCCTGAATTCCTTGATTAAGTTATCCGATATTTGCATTTTTGCATTACCATCAGGGTTATTTCCCAAACTAAGCATTGTTTCAAAAAGTTCTTTCGCTGTTTCCTCATCCATCACTTCAACTTCTCCCACTAAATCAATAAATTCCTCCTGTGCTTCTTCTTCCATATATTCTTTAAAATGCTTTTTGGCAATCCTATTATCACCTGAAAAAAGTCCTAATATGGTTTCTGTTTCTATCGCTTTCGCAAAGTAATTATTCTCATTTAAATAGCAGTTATAACTGCTCCACTTGTATTCACTCACTGACTTGACCATTCCTGCTCTCACAGGATTTTGATGAATATATCTTACTAAAGCTAATACATAGCCATCATCTTCCACATTCTCACTCTTGAATCGATCCTGAAAAAGATGTCCCACCCTTTTGTATTTCTTATTAAAATAATAAACGTAGCTAACAGTAATCCGTTTCATTACAGTAGCTACGTCTTCTTCCCCTTCTCTCAACATCAAATGAACATGATTATCCATTAGACAAAACGCATGGAGGGAAAATCTATTTTCCTGCTTCTTTTTATATAGCGTCTCAACAAACCTAAATTTATCCTCTTCATCTTGGAATATATTCTTTCGTTCATTGCCACGAATCATGATGTGGTAATAGCCACTTTTACTTTTTTCTCTCTGGTGTCTTGGCATTTTTTTATCGCCTCTGGATTATTATACCAAAAGCAATGAAATTGATCAAGACAAGAGAACCGTCCCCCTGTCTGGGAACGTCACTGTGTCTTACTTGCTGGCGAATTTTTCCACTGCTCTGGTTGCTAGGTTGGGTTTTGCCAATGCACCGGGGCCGCCTACACAGCCTCCGTCACAGGCCATACACTCTATAAAGGTAAATTTGTCGCCACCGGCTTTACTGGTTTTCTTTAATGTGGTTAAGCAGTTCTTTAAACCTTGAACTGTCACAACCTCTACCTCTAATTTATCCGACAGGTGATGCATAACCGCGTCACTGACACCGCCTACCCGAGCAAACAGCCGACCGTATGATGAAACTCCTTCCATCTCGGATGGACTGTGATCTGTAGGGTTAATATCCTTTGCCTCAAACAATGCCGACATTTCTTCAAAGGTCAGAACCATATCAATTTCTTCTCCCCATCTGGCTTCATGCTTTTTAGCCATGCAGGGTCCGATAAATACAGTGGTTACCTTATTGTCGTAGTTTTCTCTAACTACCTGTCCAGTAGCCCGCATGGGCGATACGCTGGTGGAAAGCTTATCTGTAAGTTCAGGCACTTTTTGAGTTGCTGCACTGTAATATGCAGGACAGCAGGAATTGGTCATTATCTTCTGGTCATAATGCTCTTCAATTTCCTTTGCCTCTTCTTTGGAAACCAAATCTGCTCCATAAGCGGCCTCAACCACATCGGTAAAGCCCAGCTTTAACAGTGCCGATTTTATATGACCCGGTGTCACCTTAGGCCCAAACTGTCCGGCAATGGCCGGGGCGATTATAGCGACCAGAGGTCGTTCTTCTTTTCTAATTGCATTGATAACATCACACATTCGAGTAGTGTCGGTGATGGCACCGAAGGGACATACCGAAACACACATGCCACAGGATACACATTTCTCATCATCTATAATTGCCCGGCGGTTCTCATCAACAGTTACCGCACCCACCGCACAGGAACGCTCGCAAGGGCGGGTAACTTCCACAATGGCGTGGTAAGGACAACTCTTAGCACAAATGCCACATTCCACACAGGAAGAATTATCGATAAAGGCCCGACTTTGGATTACAGAAATAGATTTTTTGGGACAGCTGTTGCGACAGGGATGAGCAACACAGTTTTGGCAGGCATCAGTAACAACGTACTTGTTCATTGAGCATCCGTTGCAAGCATCAGGTATTACTGTGATAGTTCTATCCTTTGATTCTGCCCCCATGGCAATTTTAATACGCTCGCTGGCAATGGCTCTTTCTTTATATATACAGCATCGATAGCGGGCTGGGCCATCGGGAACAATTTCCTTTACAATTTGCTCAACATCTCCGAACTTGGCTTCTTCTTCCAATGGATTGTTAAAAGCCCAGTACGCCACCTCGGAAAGAACCTCCCGGCGCAGTTTGGTAACTTCAGATGCAGGATTCATACAACTGCCTCCCTCTTATGCTTTAATAATCTATCTATATATATTTGAAAAGTACCAGCTTCTATTTTTAATAATAACCAGTTATCTGATTGAACTCTTGTGACAATTATCTCACGCAGAATGTAAAAAAGTCAATTAACCAGCAATAAATCTTAATTTCGTAAAATATCAGCATATTTTGAATCTAGGCAATAAATAGAAAAGGGTGACACACTAAATTGTGTATCACCCTACTTAACTGGTTTTCTTCTTTTGGCCAGTTCATTATATACTTGTTGGGGAGATATATCCTGTTCTGCAAGTAGCACCAACAGGTGGTAAATTAAATCTGCCGCTTCGTAGCCAACTTCATCTTTATCTCTGTTTTTTGCTCCGATTATCACTTCTGCCGCTTCTTCGCCAATCTTCTTACAGATTTTGTCCACTCCTTTATCGAAAAGGTAAGTGGTATAAGAGCCTTCTGGAAGCTCTTTTTTACGCTGTGCAATTACATCATACAGTTCATTTATAATATTGGCACCGCTGTCGCTGTAAACCTCATCGGGATTGAACTGCTGTTCCCCTTCCACAGTTGTGCTGCCTTCTGACTGCAGGCGGTAGTGGAAACAGCTTTTATAGCCTTCATGACAGGCACCAGCACCCATTTGACGGGCCAACACCAACAGGGTATCTGCGTCACAGTCATAGTAAACGGATTCTACTTTCTGCACATGCCCACTAGTTTCTCCTTTGTGCCACATCTTCTGCCGGCTACGACTGTAAAACCAGGTTTCCCCACTGGCCAGTGTTTTTTCCACCGCCTCTTTATTCATCCACGCCATCATTAAAACTTCTTTAGTCCCACTATCCTGCACAATAGCCGGAATCAACCCATCCTGATTATATTTTAATTCATCAATATTACAATTCAATATTATCACCTTCTAATTATTATCCAACCCGTATTCCAACTTTCTACTTCTTAATTCCTCACTTCAATCCCCCGCTGCACTAAATAATCCTTTGCATCTTTCATTGAGTACTCTCGGAAGTGAAAAATTGATGCCGCCAGTGCTGCATCAGCTTTACCCTTGGTAAACCCTTCAGCAATGTGCTGTAAGTTACCCACTCCACCGGAAGCTATTACCGGTATGTTAACTGTTTCTGCCACTGCACTGGTTAATCCCAAGTCAAAACCTTCCTTGGTTCCATCCCGGTCCATGCTGGTAAGCAGTATTTCTCCAGCACCCAACTGTTCCACCTGCTTTGCCCATTCTAAGGCATCTATGCCGGTGGGTTTGCGACCGCCGTGGGTGTAGATCTCCCACTTCTTCTCGTCCACCTGCCGGGCATCAATGGCCACCACAATACACTGGCTTCCAAACCTGTTGGCCCCATCCTGTACCACCTGGGGGTTCTTAATGGCAGCAGTGTTTACAGCCACTTTGTCAGCACCAGCTTTTAACATTTCCCGCATATCATCCACCGTTCTAATGCCGCCACCCACTGTAAAGGGAATAAACACTTCTTCGGCGGTACGGTGAACCACATCCAGCATGGTATTTCGCCCATCACTGGAGGCGGTGATGTCTAAAAATACTAGTTCATCAGCACCCTCTCGGTCGTATAGAGCAGCCAGTTCCACTGGGTCACCGGCATCTCTTAGGTTAACAAAGTTGGTTCCTTTAACAACTCTACCCTCGGTAACGTCAAGGCAGGGAATAATTCTTTTCAGTAGCATTGCTACACCCCCTGGCTTTCTGCAACTGCTAGGGCATCCTTTAGTTCCACTTTTCCACTATACAGCGCCTTACCCATAATAGCCCCTTCCACGCCATCCTTTTCCATCAGTTTAATTTGGCGAAGGTCATCAATCGAGGACACACCTCCGGAGGCTATTACTTTTAAGTCGGTGGCACTGGCCAGTTCACCGGTGGCTTCCAGGTTTGGCCCTTTCATAGTGCCATCCCGGCGAATATCGGTGAATATTACCCGCTTCACACCAATTTCTTTCATCTGCCGGGCAAGTTCTATCGCATTTATATCTGATTCTACTGCCCAACCTTGCACTGCAGCCCGTCCATCCCGAGCGTCAATACCCAACACTATCTGTTCATCAAACTGCTGCACTGCCTCACGCACAACTTCCGGCTGAGATATGGCCGCAGTGCCCAGTATCACTCTACTTACCCCAATGGCCAACAAATTCTTAATGGTAGATATATCCCTAATGCCACCGCCCACCTGAACCGGAATGTCCAGGGTATTCACTATCTCCTTTATCACATCAAGGTTTCTTGGCTCTCCGGCAAAGGCACCGTCCAAATCCACCACGTGCAAATACTTTGCACCCAACCGTTGCCATTGTTTAGCCATTTCAGCGGGTTGTTCACCATATACTGTTTCTTTATCCAACCTGCCTTCTACCAAGCGTACACATTTCCCATTTCTTAAATCAATGGCCGGTAAAATTAACATCTCTCCACCAACTTTCCAAAGTTCTGCAATATCTTAAGCCCCAATTGGCTGCTTTTTTCTGGGTGAAATTGTATGCCAAAGACGTTGTCTCTACCCACTATAGAGGCAAAATCCTTCCCGTAATCGGTGGTGGTGAGAACCACTGCATCTTCGGACGGTTCTACATAGTAAGAATGCACAAAGTAAAATGCTGAACCATCTGGTAGACCCTCCAGCAGCGGGCTGGGACGTTTAATTGCAATCTGGTTCCAACCCATGTGCGGTACCTTTAGCCCCGGAGGAAGGCGACGGACTCTTCCCTGAAAGATGCCCAAGCCAGCCGTTTCTCCCCACTCTTCACTGCTTTCAAATAGCAGTTGCTGTCCTAAGCAAATACCTGCAAGTGGGTTTCCTGAAGCAGCAATTTCTTGAATGGCTTTTACCATTCCCATTTGGTGCAAATTATCCATGGCATCGGCAAAGGCTCCGACTCCGGGCAGTACCACACCGGAATATTGGTTTAATTTTTCCGGGTCTGTGACAAACTCTGCTTGATAACCCACCTTTTCAAAGCCCTTCTGCACACTGCGCAGGTTACCCATTCCATAATCTATAATTGCAATCATAAAATTATCTCCCCTACAAAATACCTTTGGTTGATGGTACACCTGTCACTAGCTCATCTTTAGCCGCTGCCATGCGCATGGCCCGGCCCAGTGCTTTAAAAATAGCTTCAATGATGTGATGGGTATTTCTGCCGCTGATCAACCGCACATGTAACGTAAACTGGCCGTTTAAAGCCAGTGCTCGCAAAAATTCTTCCAGCAGTTCGGTGTCAAACTCACCCACTTTTTCAGTAGGTAGATTAACATCCATTTCTAGATGGCCCCGGCCACTAAAATCTACCACCACTAGTGCCAGCGCCTCATCCATGGGTACAAAGGCATGGCCATAGCGGTTTATACCAGCCTTATCGCCTAAGGCTTCATTTACCACTTTTCCCAAACAGATGCCCACATCTTCCACAGTGTGGTGAAGGTCTACACATAGATCCCCTTGGGCATAAAGCTCTAGGTCAAAATTTCCGTGCTTAGACCACAGGTTAAGCATATGGTCAAAAAAACCAATTTCAGTGCTTATTTTTTTATTACCACTGCCGTCCAGGTTTAAGTCCACAGAAATATTGGTTTCCGATGTCTGCCTGTCTGCTTTTGCTATCCTAGTCACTTATTTCACCTCGTTAACGGCGTTAGATAGCGCCTTGACAAATGCTTCGCTCTCTTCTTTTGTGCCGGCGTTAACTCTTAAATATCCTGCCAGGTCGCTTCCTAAGTTTCTCACCAAAATTTTCTGCCCTAGCAGTTTTTGGTGCACCTCTCCGGCATCCATGTCAGTACGGAACAAGATGTAGTTGGCGTCGGTTGGGAACACCTCCACCCCAGGAAGTTGAGAGATTGCTTTTATTATGTAATCCCGATTGGCTATAATTTGCTGCCACTGCTCCTTGAAAGTGGGTAGGTACTCCAGAGCCACTCCAGCAGCCATTTGGGAGAAACTGTTCAGATTATAGGGTTGCTTAATGCGTAATAAATCGTTAATTAGCTGCTCACTGGCCAGCATGTAACCCACCCGTAAACCAGCTAAACCAAAGGCCTTGGAAAAAGTACGCAAGATAACCAGGTTTGGGTATTTATCTAACAGTGGTGTGCAATCAACACCACCAAATTCCAGATAAGCCTGATCCACAACTACCACTGCATTTGTACTGGCCAATATTTCCTCAATTACTTCTAGAGATGTGGCGTTACCGGTAGGGTTGTTGGGACTGCACAATACCAGCAGTCTGGCTTTGGCTGCCTGAACCGCCTTGGCCAGCACCCGAGGATTAACGCCGAAGTCTTCTTCCCTAGGCAATTCCACCGCTTCTGCCCCAGCAATTTGGCTATGAATACGATACATGGAAAAGGTTGGGCTGGATATAACCAGATTGCCGCCGCTTCCAAAGGCTTGGGCCAGGTAAAAAATTAGTTCATCTGAGCCGTTGCCCACAATCACCTGTTCCGGCCGCACACCCACATAGCGAGAAATGCTGTGACGCAATTCCACTGCCATAGGGTCAGGGTAGAGGGGGAAGTTGACTTTTTCCAAACGGTTCTTTATTTCCTCCAAAGCCTCCTGGGGAAAGGGGTAAGGGTTTTCATTAGCATCCAGTTTTATTGTATCGGGATAATCATGGGGCTGATAAGGTTTTATATCCTGCAAATCCTCCCGCATTAATTCCGTTGGGTTAAATGTCACTATATTTCACCACCAATATATGTTATTCAGTATTCAGAATTTGGAATTTGGATTTTAGTTTTTTGCTTTTTCATTCTGACTCCTGACTCCTGAATTCTGACTCCTCTCATTATTAAATTCTCTCATTCGCAGCCTCACTGCATTGGCGTGGGCTTCCAATCCTTCCACTTCTGCCAGGCGAACCACATGATCTCCTAAACGTTCCAAAGTTTCTTTGGAGAAGGATATTACCGTTGACTTCTTAATAAAAGTATCAACATTTAAGCCGGAATAAAATTTAGCTGTACCCCCGGTGGGTAGCACATGATTGGGACCAGCTAAGTAATCGCCCACTGGTTCTGGGGCATAAGGACCCATAAATATAGAACCGGCATTCTGTACTTTACCCACCCAAGCAAAAGGATCTTCCACCAACAGTTCCAAATGCTCCGGGGCAAAACGGTTGGCTATATCAATGGCTTCATTTAGGTCTTTGGTTATTACAATGGTGCCATAATCTCCAAGGGAGCGTTTAGCCACATCCTGCCGGGGCAGTTCTTTTAACTGTGTTAACAGTTCATCCTGCACCTGTTGGGCTAATTTTTCATCCGGTGTCAGCAACACAGACGCTGCCAGTGGATCGTGCTCTGCCTGAGAAAGCAGATCAGCCGCTGCATATGTCGGGTTGGCGTTACTATCTGCTATTACCAGCACTTCACTGGGACCGGCAAGCATGTCAATGTCAACTTTGCCATACACCTGCTGTTTGGCCAGTGTGACAAAAATGTTGCCCGGACCGGTTATTTTATCCACCGGGCTGATGGTTTGGGTGCCATGGGCCAGTGCTGCAATTGCCTGGGCACCTCCCACCCGATATATTTCAGATGCCCCTGCCTCCCGGGCGGCCACCAAGGTGTAGGGGTTTATTTTACCGTCTTTACCGGGAGGCGTAACCATTACCACTTCTTCCACCCCTGCCACTTTGGCCGGCACAACATTCATTAACACCGAGGATGGATAAGATGCAGTACCCCCTGGTACATATGTACCTACTCGAAACAGTGGGCGCACCATCTGGCCCATTACAGTACCTTCGTCATCGGGTTCAAACCAAGAGTCCGCCCGCTGACGAGTGTGAAATTTCTTAATACGGTCCCGGGCCAATTTTAGTGACTCCAGCACCTGGCCATCAACTTCTTCATAAGCTTGGTTTATTTCTTCTTCAGTTACCCGTAGCTGTGCAGTGGTTAACTGAACCTTGTCAAACTTCTCGGTAAGATCTATTAAAGCCTGGTCTCCTTCCTTCACCACGGCATCAATAATTTGCGCTACATTTTTAGAAATATCTTTCTTGCCGGTTTCCCGGCGGTATAAATAACCAGTTAGAGCTAAGTCATCAGACTTAAGTATTTTAATCATCAAACAATCCTCCAGTAACAGCATTCCTGAATTCTTCTATAATTGCATTTAACCGTTCAGCCTTGTACTGGTGGCTTACTCTGTTGGCAATCAGCCGAGCGGTAGAGTTCATTACATCAGCAATGGGAACCAAATTATTCTCTCGCAGTGTACGCCCGGTGGAAACTATGTCCACAATCATTTCTGCCAACCCAACTATCGGGGCCAACTCCACATTCCCATGCAGCTTGATAATTTCCATCTGCATACCTCGGCTGCGGAAATATTCTTCGGCTACCCGGGGAAATTTAGTTGCTACCCGGGCACGCCCCAATTGTTCCAAAGTAGAGTCTTTCCGTCTTTCGGGTACTGCCACCACAAAGCGGCATCCTCCAAACTTTAAATCCAGCAATTCATATACATCCTTTTGCTGTTCTACAATGGTGTCTTTTCCCACCAGTCCCAAATCTGCTGAACCATACTCCACAAAAGTAGGTATATCGGTGGGACGGCAAATTATATACCGTACGCCCTGGGTTTCATCTGTAAATAACAACTGTCTAGAATCTGCTTTTAGTAAATCACAGTTTAATCCAGCAGTTTCCAGCAGTTTAATGCTGGGTTTAAACAACGTTCCTTTTGGAATGGCAAAGGTTATAAAATTAGCAGCTGCAACCAAAACGCCGCCTCCTTTAGTTAGTTAAATCAATGATATGTTAAAATGATAAACCCCCATAACCTACCTGTCAAGCATTTTTTTCTAATTAAATATAATTAATTTCTACTTATTCAGGTTTTAAAGAATTCATTTAGCATGAAATACTTCTCAGTAATCTTTCGACCTCTTTTTAAATTTTATATCAGAAATTAACCCCGCAACCAAAAAGTATCTTAATTGCCTGTAACATTTTGCTTGTTCCCTTATTCTGACTCCTGACTCCTAACTCCTGACTCCTTTACATAAATTACATCCTTAATACAGCGCTCTTTGGCATAGCTTAAAACCTGCTCGTACTCTGCCGGTTCTAGCATTAGTTCTGCTTTTGATCCCTTAGCCCTTAACTGCTGCACTTTTTTCACTGCATCTGGCAATCTATCTGTGGCCCAACCCACCAACACATCTGCAGTTGGCCCTTCCGATGGACCTTGCTGCTTTTCCAGTGCCACTAACAGTTGATCAACATTGATGGCAAAACCTGTGGCCGGAAGTTGGTAGTCAAAGTGACCCAACAGGTTGTTATACCGACCACCGCCGCAGATGGGAAAACCCAATGACAGTGTATATCCTTCAAAAACAGCACCGGTATAATAATCCAAACCCAATAATAAGCCTAAATCTAGCGTTACATGCTGCTGCACACCGTAGCTGGCCAATGTTTCATACACCTGTTGCAGATTCTTTAAAGCAGCCATGGCATCTTCACTATCCAGTATTTCTTCTGCCTGTGGCAGTATGTCTGATCCACCACGCAGTGACAACAACCGGGTAATCCGTTGTTGTTTTTCCGAGGGAATATCCCTGGCAGCCAGCAGTTCACCTAGTTTAACAAAATCTTTACCTTCCAGCGCTTTTTTAATTTCCTTCACCTGTTCTACATGGAGGTTTAATTCTTTCATTAAGCTGTGGAAAATTCCCACGTGGCCAAGGCTCAACCTAAAATCCTTTACTCCACTTCTTTGCAGTGCTTCCACTGCCATGGCCACCGCCTCTGCATCGGCGGCCGGTCCTGAAGCACCCAGCACCTCCACACCTGCTTGATAAAATTCCCGCTGACGACCCACCAATGCTTCTTCATAGTTATAAGCATGAGACAAGTAATAAAGTCTAATTGGAATAGGAACGTGGCGCATTCTGGCCGACACCATTCGTGCTATTGGCCTGGTGAGGTCTGGGCGAAGCGCCATAATATGACCCTTACGGTCTATGAATTTATAAAGTTCACCATCGTCACGATCTCCACTAACTAAATTTTCATAGTATTCGAAGGTGGGAGTAACTACTTCCTGGTAACCCCACTGTTCAGCCAATTGGGCAAAACCTTGTTCCAACTGCCGTTTACGTTTAGCTTCAGCGGGCAATAAATCCCTTGCACCATCCGGCAGTCTTCCAAATCTTGATGAAACCATATTAATCCCTCTCCTGTTCGTCCAGTGGTTTTACTGACTGGTTATCTTTCTCAGCCAGACGTTCCAATACAAGTTTATATCCGTCAGCACCATAGTTTAAGCATCTTTTCACCCGGCTAATGGTGGCGGTACTGGCACCTGTTTTCTCTGCTATATCACCATAAGTACGACTAGCTTCCAGCATCTTGGCCACTTCTAAGCGCTGGGCCAACGCTCGCAGTTCTGCCACAGTACAAATATCTTCAAAAAAGCGATAGCACTCGTCTATGGTGTTTAGAGCAAGCATAGCTTCAAACAAACGGTCATTCATCGGGGTCTTTAATTTTCCTTTGTAATCATCCATTCGAATCCCTCCCAGTTGTTGATATTATTTCCGCATTTCTACACTTATGATTACAATTCCTTTAATGCGTTAAAAATTTAAACAAAAAAACTGCCTATAAAGGCAGTAGTCAGAAGTCAGGAGACAGAATTCAGAATGAAAATCCAAACATTATAACAGCGAGGGCGTCATTCCCTACCACTTTAGTTTATCTTCTCGTGATATATTTTAGCTTAGGGTCCGATGAATCGGACCCCTACAGACGTACAAGCATAATATTATCTATTAAGAAACATATCTTTTAGAGTCTAGTTTATTTCATTAATTTTTAATTATTCATTTTTAATTCTGTATCGCTTTTGCCCCAATATCCTTCCGATAGTGGGCATCTTTAAAGTTGACCTTCTCCACCCCTTGGTATGCCTTTTCAATGGCAGCGGGAATATCCTTTGCCACTGCGGTTATACCTAGCACCCGACCACCGCTGGTTACCACTTCCCCATTATTCAAGTTGGTACCGGCGTGGAAGGCCACCACATCTTGGGGTAGGTTGTCTAAACCCGTGATAATATCTCCCTTGGTGTAGTTGCCGGGATATCCTGCAGCAGACATCACCACACATACTGAGGCGGCGTCTTTCCATTTAATGTCTATCTGATCCAACCGTTCATCAATTACCGCTTCCATAATTTCCACCAGATCAGTTTCCAGTAAAGATAGCACCGGCTGAGTTTCTGGATCACCAAAACGAACATTGTATTCCAAAACCTTTGGCCCTGCTTCAGTTACCATTATCCCTGCGTACAGCACCCCTTTATAGTGCCAGCCATTTTCCGCCATCCCTTTAATGGTTGGTTCCAGCACCTCCTTAACCACCGTTTGGTGCAGTTCCGATGTGTATACCGGTGCTGGTGCATATGCACCCATGCCTCCGGTATTGGGGCCCTTGTCATTGTCAAATATCCGCTTATGGTCTTGGGATGGTACCATGGGTACTACTGTTTTACCGTCGGTAAAAGCCAGTATGCTCACTTCCTCACCCTGGAGCCGTTCTTCAATAACCACTTTGTTTCCTGCATCGCCAAATTCTTTATCCACTATCACTCTTCTTACTGCATCTAGGGCATCTGCCATATAGTCGCAAACGATAACTCCTTTACCGGCGGCAAGGCCAGATGCTTTCACCACCAATGGACCATTTTTTTCTCTTACATGTTCCATGGCCTCTTCACCGTTTGGAAATGCGGCATATGTAGCAGTGGGTATACTGTATTTGGCCATGAAATGCTTGGCCAGTGCCTTACTACCTTCCAGTTGGGCAGCATTCTTATTGGGTCCAAAGACGCGTAACCCTGCTTCATTAAACTTATCTACTATTCCGTCCATTAGGGATACTTCCGGCCCCACCACCGTGAGACCAATATTTTCTTTGCTGGCAAATTCCAGCAGTGTGTCTGTGTCATCTGCCTTGATATTCACACATTCCGCCATCTGCGCTATCCCGGCATTTCCGGGAGCGCAGTATATTTTATCTACTTTGGGACTTTGGGCGATTTTCCAAACCAATGCATGTTCTCGACCGCCGCCGCCCACAACTAAAACTTTCATTGGTAACCTCCTTAAAGTGCAGTAGTCAGGAGTTAGGAGTCAGAATTCAGAATGAAAATCCAAACATTATAACGGCGAGGGCGTCGATCCCTACACCTCAGACATGCATGTAAAAATATTCATTCTTCATTCTTAATTTTTATTTAATTCTTTTCTCCTAACTACTAACTCCTATCTCCTAACTCCTAGTGTTTAAAATGTCTCATCCCGGTTAGCACCATCGACAGGCCGTGCTCATTGCATGCCAGAATCGATTCTTCGTCACGTTTGGAGCCGCCGGGTTGAATAACACCAATAATGCCAGCCTTTGCTGCTGCATCTACGGTGTCCCGGAATGGGAAGAATGCATCTGAAGCCAGCACTGCACCCTTAGCCTTTTCCCCAGCTTGGGTAAATGCTATGTTGGCCGAGCCCACCCGGTTCATTTGCCCGGCACCCACACCAATTAGCTGCTTGTCTTTGCTAACCACAATGGCATTAGACTTTACGTGTTTTACAATTGTCATGGCAAAGATTAACTCGTCCAACTGCTGTTGGGTTGGGTTTTTCTCTGTTGCCACTTTTAGCTTTTCAGGGTTCAGTAATTCCCGGTCATTTTGCTGCAGTAGAAAACCGCCGTTAACTTTGCGTATTTCCATGGGATCGTTGGTTTGACTAGTTAAATCACCAGTTTTTAACAGACGTAAGTTTGGTTTCTTTGTTAATATATCCAAAGCTTCCCCGCTAAAATCAGGGGCTATCACTGCTTCTAAAAAGATTTCGCTCATTTTCTCTGCCGTTACTTTATCAACTGGACGGTTACATGCCACAATACCGCCATAGGCAGACACCGGGTCCCCTTCCAGCGCCTTTTCATAGGCAACTACCATTTCTGTATCACTGGCACAGCCACAGGGGTTATTATGCTTAATAATTGTCACAGTAGTTTCAGAAAACTCCCTCACCAATTCCAGCGCTGCATTGGCATCAAGGATGTTGTTATAGGATAATTCTTTGCCGTGCAGTTGCTCAGCGTTGGCTATACAAGCCCCCTGTACTGATTTATCCTGATAAAAGGCTGCCTTTTGATGGGGGTTTTCGCCGTAACGAAGGGTTTGTACCAGTTGACCGGAAACACTTAGCTCTGCAGGGAATGTTTCGCCTGCCACTCCGTTCAGGTAACTACTGATGGCACTGTCATAGGTAGCGGTGTGGGCAAAGGCTTCCCTAGCCAATGACAACCGCAGTTCAGCGGTTACTGAGTCACTTTTTAGTGCTTCCAATATACCAGTATAACGTTCAGGATTTACCACAATCATTACGTTTTGATAGTTTTTGGCCGCCGCCCGTACCATGGTGGGCCCGCCAATATCAATATTTTCAATGGCTTCTTTTAGAGTGACACCTTCTCGGGAAATAGTTTCCCGGAAAGGATACAAGTTTACCACTACCAGGTCTATAGGCGTAATATCCAGTTCTTTTAGCTGGCTTAAATGCTCATCACTACGCATTGCTAAAATACCACCATGCACTTTAGGGTGCAATGTTTTAACCCGGCCATCTAAGATTTCTGGAAAACCAGTAACATCAGATACATATGTCACCGGTACTCCTGCTTCTTTAAGTGCTTTAGCAGTTCCACCGGTGGAAACAATCTCCACTCCCATTTCAGCCAGACCGCGGCCAAACTCCACCAAACCTTCCTTATTAGAAACACTAATTAAAGCTCGTTTCATAATGTGAAACACCTCCAAAATAATTCAAGTATTCAGTAGTCAGGAGTCAGCATTCAGAATGTCTAAAAGCATGCATGATAACATGCACACATTTTTCATTATTCATTTTTAATTTTTCATTCTACATTCTTAATTCTTAACTCACTCAATAACTACTTTCTTCCCATCTACCATTAACCTATTTTCTGCAAACAAACCAATCGCTTTAGGGTAAAGAACGTGTTCCTTTACTAAAATCCGCTCTGCCAGACTGTCTTCGGTGTCGTTGTCATACACTGGCACTGACTCCTGTAATATAATCGGCCCGGTGTCCATTCCTTTGTCCACAAAATGAACTGTACACCCGGAAACCTTCACTCCATAATCTAAAGCCTGTTTTTGGGCATGTAAGCCGGTAAAGGCCGGCAGCAGTGAAGGGTGAATGTTCATAATTTGCCAAGGAAAGGCATTTAGCATGGTGGGCCCAACCAAACGCATGTATCCGGCCAAGCACACTAACTGAACACTATAATTTTGAAGTAGATCAACTATTTTTTCCTCATAGGCTTTTTTGTCCTGATATTCTTTTATATTTACAAAGTAAGCATCGATACCATGCTTTTTAGCTCGCTCCAGCGCATAGGCATCTTTACTATCGCTGATTACTACTTTAACTTCAGCATTAACGTCTCCCCGTTCGCAAGCATCTATAATGGACTGCAGGTTGGAACCGCGCCCAGAGGCAAGCACTGCAAGGGAAATTGTTGCCATAAAATTCACTTCCCTAACATCCTTATTATTTATAAATCACCTTATCTCCTGCAGTTACTTCTCCAATAACAAACGCATCTTCATCTCGTTCTTTTAAATCCTGCACCACAGATTCCATTTCATCTGGAGCAACCACCAGTATCATGCCAATACCCATGTTAAAGGTACGCAGCATTTCTTCGTTAGGTATATCTCCAATTTTCTGAATTACTTTAAAAATAGCTGGTACATCCCAAGCCCCACGGTCTACCAATGCCCCTTGGCCCTGCTGCAGTACTCTGGGCAGATTTTCAGTAATGCCCCCACCGGTAATATGGGCCATACCTTTGATGTTATATTTACCTAGCAGAGGGAGTACTGCCTGTACATAAATGCGGGTTGGTTTTAGAAGTTCTTCCCCTACTGCCTGGTCCAGTTCAGGCAGCTTGGTATTCATGTCATACCCGGCCACTTCTAAGAGCGCTTTTCGCACCAGTGAGTAACCGTTAGAATGTAGCCCAGAAGAGGGCAGACCAATAAGAATATCACCTTTATTTATTCTATCACCGGTAATTATTCTTGATTTTTCAGCCACTCCCACCACAAAACCGGCAATGTCGTACTCACCGGGGCTATAAAAACCGGGCATTTCCGCAGTTTCACCGCCAATTAAAGCACATCCCGATTGGCGACAACCCTCAGCTATACCTTCCACTATATCCGCTACTTTTTCCGGCACCAGTTTATCCACCGCCAGGTAATCCAGGAAAAACAACGGTTCCGCACCCTGGACCAGAATGTCGTTGACACACATAGCCACCGCATCAATACCAATGGTATTGTGGACATCTGTCATGTGCGCTATCTTTAGCTTAGTGCCTACTCCATCAGTGCCGGAAACAAGCACCGGTTCTTTATATTTATCTGTATCCAGTGCAAACATACCCCCGAAACCACCGATGCTGTCCATAACACCGCTGCGCCTGGTGCTTTGCACTGACTTTTTAATCAATTGAACCGCCTTGTTGCCGGCGGATATATCCACTCCAGACCCGGCATAGGTTAATTGCTGTTTCTTTTGTGTATCCATAACATCCCCCTGTTTATTCCAAGCTGAACTTACCTGATTCTTTCGGTATCTCCACTGGATACTGGCCATCAAAGCAGGCACAGCAGTAGTTACTGCCGTTGTCATTAAAAATGTTCAGCAACCCTTCTTGACTTAAATAATACAGTCCGTCAGCACCAACTACTTTACGTATTTCCTCAACTGAATTTGATGAAGCAATTAGCTCTTCTCGGTTACTGGTATCAATGCCATAGTGGCAACCCGCCACCACCGGTGGAGAACTTAAAATAAAGTGTACTTCGGCTACACCAATCTCCCGCAGCATCTGTACTAATTTTCTACTGGTGGTCCCGCGGACCAGGGAATCGTCAACCATAATCACCCTTTTACCAGCCAACACTTCCCGCATGGGATTTAATTTCAGCCTAACAGCCAAATCACGCATTTCCTGGCTGGGTTGTATAAATGTGCGGCCAATGTAACGGTTTTTCATCAGACCTTCTTCAAAGGGAATTCCCGATTCCAGCGCATACCCCCTGGCAGATGCCGTTCCACTGTCCGGCACTGGGATCACCATGTCGGCATCCACCTGGTACTCCTTGGCCAGTTGTCTACCCATTTCCCGGCGTACCCGGTTTACATGGTAGCCATCAATAGTACTGTCCGGCCTGGCAAAATAGATGTATTCAAAAATACAGTGAGCTGGTTTGGGAGCAGCCATGGTTTGCAGCGATTTCAGCCCGTCTTTGTCCAACCGCACAATTTCACCGGGCTGAACATCTCGCACCAATTCTGCTCCAATAGTATCCAAAGCACAACTTTCCGAAGCCACCACCCAACCGTTTCCTGTTTTTCCTAAACACAGCGGCCGAAAACCATAAGGGTCTCGCACAGCATAGAGAGCATCGGATGTGAGAATCACCAGTGAATAGGCCCCTTCAATGTCAATCATCGCTTTCATGATAGCAGCTTCCAAGCTCTGCTGGCTGTAACGGGCAATCAAATTAACAACCACTTCACTGTCAGTAGTGGATTGAAAAATGGCCCCGTTATTAAACAGCATCTGTCGCAGTGCCCCGGCGTTGGTTAAGTTGCCGTTGTGAGCTAACCCTAGCATTCCTTGACTGTGCTGAAATACCAGCGGTTGAGCATTGGTTACTTCACTTGAACCGGTAGTGGAATATCGTACATGACCGATAGCGCCATGGCCAGTGAGATTTTTCATAACATCATCACTAAACACCTCTGGCACCAGTCCCATGTTTTTATGCAATTTTATCCCTTTGCCGTCGGCAGTAGCAATGCCGGCACTCTCCTGTCCCCGGTGTTGCAGAGCATACAAGCCAAAGTATGTCAGCTGAGCCACATCCATGCCGGGGGCAAAAATGCCAAACACACCGCACTCTTCCTTTAATTTATCATCTATTACTTCATTAAGCATGCTATTGCCTCCCGCCACCTGTTTTCCATTTCCGATACCGGCAGATTGATAACAGTGCGGGGCCTTCCGGTAGCACAACCTGCATCCAGCAAGCTAATTTTTAGGTTACTACCCCCCACTGTTCCCAAACGTGTAAAGGGTACTCCTGCTGCCGTCAAGTAATTAATTAACTCTGCCACATTATTTTCACTGGTGGTAATTGCAATACGCGATTGAGATTCACTGAACAGTAGAGCATCGCCTCGAATGCTTTCAATGCTGTAAATTTCTGCCCCTATGCCGCCGGATATACAACATTCCGCCAATGCCACTGCTAAACCACCCTCAGAGCAATCGTGGGCAGATTTAACTAACCCCTTTTGAATAGCTTCCAACACTGACTGCTGCACCTGTTGTTCCAATTCCAGGTCTAATTCTGGGGGTGTTCCTTTGGCCTCCATGCCGTGTACCACGCTTAAATATTCACTGCCTCCAAGTTCAACCTTGGTTTCTCCAACCATTAAGATAATGTCACCAGCGTCTTTAAAGTCTTGGGTGCAGCGCTTATCCAAGTCCTCAATCAAACCCACCATGCCCACTGTGGGAGTGGGGTACACTGCCGTTCCCCTGGTTTCGTTATAAAAGCTAACGTTACCACCGGTAACCGGGGTATTTAGCTGACGGCATGCTTCACTCATCCCTTGTACAGCTTGGCGGAACTGCCACATCACTCCCGGTTTTTCCGGGTTACCAAAGTTCAGACAGTTGGTAATGGCCAGTGGTTTGGCCCCGGAGCACACCAAGTTGCGAGCTGCCTCAGCCACTGCAATTTTTCCGCCTTCGTATGGGTTAAGGTAGCAATAACGGGCATTACAATCGGTACTAAGGGCAATACCCTTCTTCGTACCCTTCACCCGTAGCACTGACCCATCGGAACCGGGTCTGACCACGGTGTTGGTACCCACCATATGGTCATATTGTCGATAAACCCATTCCTTGCTGGCAATATTAGGGGCAGCTAATAAATCCATTAACACTTTCTCATTATCATCTGGTTGAGGAACGTTCACCAGTGAAAGTTCCCGGGCTTCGCTTAAGTACTCCGGTTCACTGTATGGACGCTGATATACCGGCGCTTCATCGGTAAGAGCTTGGGCCGGCATCTCAGCCACCACCTGCTCGCCTTCGGTAAGGCGCAGCATACCATCATCGGTTACTTGGCCCACCACAACTGCTTCCAAATCCCATTTTGTAAATATCTCTTTCACAGTATCCTCGGTGCCTTCTTTAACCACCACCAACATCCGTTCCTGGGATTCTGAAAGCATCAGTTCATAGGGGGTCATTCCTTTTTCCCGACGAGGTACCAGGGCAAGATCCATTTCTATTCCTGTTCCAGCCCGGCTGGCCATTTCACAGGATGAACTGGTTAGCCCAGCAGCACCCATGTCTTGAATGCCCACCACACAGCCACTCTTGATCACTTCCAGACAGGCTTCCAGTAGCAGTTTTTCCATAAATGGATCGCCCACTTGCACTGCCGGGCGCTTGTCTGCCGATTCTTCTGACAGCTCTTCTGAGGCAAATGTGGCGCCATGAATGCCATCTCTACCAGTTCGGGCACCAACCACCATTACCGGGTTACCCACCCCGGAGGCCACTCCTTTTTTAATATCCTGATGATCTATTAGGCCAACACACATGGCATTTACCAGAGGATTTTCTTCATAGCTGGGGGCAAAAAACACTTCTCCACCTACGGTGGGCACTCCAATGCAGTTGCCATAGCCGGAAATTCCGGATACCACTCCGCCAAACAGATAGCGGGTACGGGCACTTTCTAGGCTACCAAAACGCAGGGAATTTAACACCGCAATGGGGCGAGCGCCCATGGTAAATACATCTCTTAAAATGCCGCCCACTCCAGTTGCCGCACCCTGGTATGGTTCAATGGCTGAGGGGTGATTATGACTTTCCATTTTGAATGCCACCGCCTGGCCATCACCAATATCTACAATACCGGCATTTTCCCCAGGTCCTTGCAGAATATGCTCCCCTTCAGTGGGGAAGAGGTTGAGTACCGGACGGGATGTCTTGTAACTGCAGTGTTCCGACCACATCACCGAGAAAATTCCCAGTTCCACAAAGTTTGGTTCCCGTCCTAAAATATCTACTATTTTTTGAAATTCTTCATCTGTAAGGCCCATTTCTTTCCATGTTCCAGGTTTTAGTTTCTCATCGTTTTGGTGTGCCATTATCTCACTCTCCTTTGCCAAGTGGCCAGGATAGATTTAAACATTATCTCCCCGTCAGCATTGCCCAATAATTCTTCCGCACAACGCTCCGGGTGGGGCATCATGCCTAATACATTACCTTCCTTATTGCAAATACCGGCAATGCTGTCAATGGAACCATTGGGGTTTGTTTTAGGAGTTACTTCACCAGTGCTGTCACTGTATCTAAATACCACTTGATTGTTCTGCTGCAATTCTTTTAAGGTTTCCTCACCACAGTAGTAGTTGCCATCACCGTGGGCCACCGGCACCTTCAACACCTGGTTTTCTTGGCATAGAGCAGTAAAGGGTGTACCGTTATTTTCCACCTTTAAAAAAGTGTCTTCACAGATAAACTGTAGGTTGTCGTTACGTCTCATAGCACCGGGTAATAGACCTGCCTCCAGCAGCACTTGAAAGCCGTTGCAGATACCCAGTACCAAGCCTCCACCCTTAGCAAAGTTAATCACTGCATCCATCACCGGTGAAAAGCGAGCAATAGCACCCACCCGTAAATAGTCGCCATAAGAAAAGCCGCCGGGTAGTATAATACAGTCAAACCCTTCCAAGTTGTCAGTTTTGTGCCAAATATATTCCACCGGTTCATTTGTTGCTGCCTGAACTGCATGAAAGCAATCAGCATCGCAATTGGAACCTGGGAACACAACTACTCCAAATTTCATAGTTTATACCTCCGCCAATTCAAAGGTGTAATCTTCAATTACCGGGTTAGCGAGCAACTTATTACACATATCCTGCACTTGCTTCTCGGCAGCTTCCTTGTCAGTGGTGTCCACATCTACTACCAGATAACGCCCTACCCGTACATCGTTCACATTATCATATCCCATGGCATGCAGGGATTTGGTTACCGCAGAACCTTGGGGATCAAGTACACTTTTCCGCAAAGTGATATAAATTTTAGCCTGATACATCACAGCACCTCCAGCTTTTATTAAAGATCAACGTATAGAACAAATTAATTCTTTATTCTGACTCCTGGTTTCTAAATCCTATAGCTTTACTTCTTTTCCCGTCAAGCGCCGATAGATCTCTTTATATGCTTCATCAACACCACCCAAATCGCGGCGGAAGCGGTCTTTATCTAATTTCTCTCTGGTTTCACTATCCCAGAAGCGGCAGGTGTCTGGAGAAATTTCATCCCCTAAAATAACTTCACCTTTATGGAAACCAAATTCCAGTTTGTAGTCAACCAAGATAATTCCTTTATCAGCCAAGTAGTTAGTAAGGATAGAATTAACTTTTAATGCTATTTCCCTAATTGTCTGTATCTGCTCAGGTAAAGCCAGATTTAAAGCCCTAATGTGGTCATCATTAATCAGTGGGTCACCCAGTTCATCGCTTTTATAGCAATAGTCCACCACCGGACCGCCTAAATCCATACCTTCTTCCATGCCTAATCTCTTGGCCATGCTGCCAGCAGCCAGATTGCGTACAATAATCTCTACTTGAATGATATCCAGGGCCTTAACCAGCTGCTCTTGTTCGTTAACTAGCTCTACAAAATGATTAGGTACACCTTTTTCAGCCAGCATCTGAAAAAAGTGAGCGCTAATCAGGTTATTTAATACACCCTTACCTACAATAGTACCCTTTTTGGTCCCATTAAAGGCGGTGGCATCATCTTTATATTCCACCCACAACAGGTCTTCATTGTCCGTTTTATAAACTTTTTTAGCCTTACCTTCATATAGTTGCTCTAATTTTTTCATTATAGTTTTCCTCCTTTATTGAACAGGTTTTTATATTAAAGTCCAAACCGGGCATAAATTTTGTCTATATGCTTCAAGTAGTGGTCGTACTCAAAAATATTGTCCAAATCCTCTTCACTGAGTAGTTCTTTAACCTCTTTATCTTCCGCTAGCAGTGATTTAAATTCCTTACCGGATTGCCAGCATTCCATGGCATTTCTCTGAACCAGATCATAGGCCTTCTCCCTGGATATACCTGTATCAACCAGTGCCAACAGTACCCGTTGAGAAAACAATAATCCGTTTGTGCGTTCCATGTTGTGCTTCATCTTTTCTGGATACACCAGCAGGTTTTCCACTATATCGGTCATTTTTTTCAACATATAGTCCAAGGCGGTAGTACTATCAGGAATAATTATTCTTTCCACTGAGGAGTGGGAAATATCTCTTTCATGCCACAGGGCTACATTTTCCATGGCGGTGAGGGCATGTCCACGCAACAGGCGGGCCATTCCGGTGATACGTTCGGTAACAATGGGGTTTCTTTTGTGAGGCATGGCAGAGGAACCTTTTTGTCCTTTGGCAAAAAATTCTTCCGCTTCACGAATGTCGGTGCGTTGCAGAGCCCGAATTTCAGTTGACATTTTTTCTAAGGTACAACCAATTACCGCTATTGTGTTCATATATTCTGCATGACGGTCCCGTTGCAATACCTGAGTGGACAAAGGCGAGGGCTTTAAACCCAATCGTTTGCATACATGATCTTCTACTTTGGGATCAATGTTGGCATAGGTACCAACCGCCCCGGAAATTTTACCCACACTGATGGTTTCAACGGCTTTCTTCATCCGTTCAATATTTCTCTCTATTTCTGCTGCCCACAGTAACATCTTTAAACCAAAGGTCATTGGTTCAGCGTGAATGCCGTGAGTACGGCCAATCATAACAGTATTACGATATTTCTGAGCCTGTGCCAGCAATACTTGATGCAACTTCTCCAAGCGAGTGAGCATTTGTTCCCCGGCTTCTTTCATACGCACACACTGGGCGGTATCCACCACATCAGAAGATGTTAATCCCAGATGGATATACTTACTCTCTTCGCCTACATACTCTGCCACACAGGTAGTAAAGGCAATTACGTCATGGTGTACCACTGATTCAATTTCCAAAATGCGAGGCACATTAAAGCCAGCTTTTTCTTTAATTACATCTACAGCTTCGGCGGGTATTCTGCCCAACTCAGCCAACGCTTCACAGGCATATATTTCCACGTCCAACCACTTTTGAAACTTGTTTTCTTCAGACCAAATCTGTTTCATTTCCGACAATGTATAACGCTCAATCATTTTATTTTTTAGCCTCCTAAAAAGTAGTAGTCAGAAGTCAGGAGTCAGTATTCCCTTGATAATTCTAACTCCTAACTCCTATCTCCTTACTTCTGATTTAAATATCCTTCTATACCCAATTCATTTAATTTATCTGCCTTTTTCTCTACGCTTTGGGCCATTTCTTCCTTGTACTGCATTAGTCTTTGTTGTACTGCTTCATCACTTGTGCCAATAATTTGGGCAGCAAGAATGGCTGCATTTTTGGCACCATTTATTCCCACCGTGGCCACTGGAATTCCAGGTGGCATCTGTACTATGGCGTAAAGGGCATCTACCCCTTCTAGCGCACCAGATTTTATCGGCACCCCTATTACCGGAATCGAAGTTAACGCCGCTATTACTCCAGGCAGGTGAGCTGCCATGCCGGCTCCGGCTATAATAGCCTTTAACCCCCGCTCTTTGGCACTGCGGGCATATTCAGCAGTTCTTTCAGGTACCCGGTGTGCTGAGGAAATAATCACTTCATAAGGCAGTTCAAACTTGTCCAACATGTCAGCAGCACCCTTCATAACACTAAGATCAGAGTCACTGCCCATCACAATCCCCACCAATGGTTTATTCATGCCAAATCTCCTCTCATTTTCTCATTAATATTTATTATAAATATCACCGTAATCTAATCCTTAGTAGAATAAGATATATGGCGATGCTTTAAAAGCAGATTTTATCTGCTTGGTTTTTTCATTCTGACTCCTGAATACTTTTTGGTCATTCTCCCCCTAAGAATGCATAGCGGAACACAACTAGAATCGCCAGAATCCACATCAACCAGTGCACTTCTTTGGAACGACCGGCTGCAGCTTTCAGTACTACAAAAGATACAATACCGGCAGCAATACCATTGGCAATGCTGTATGTGAAAGGCATTAAAGTAAAGGTTAAAAATGCAGGAAAGCTCTCAGTAAAGTCATCAAAATCTATATCCTTAACAGCAGATGCCATTAGCACCCCTACTATTATTAGTGCCGGAGAAGTGGCAGCACTGGGAATAAGGCCAGCCACTGGGGCCAACACCAATGCTAGTAAAAACAACACTCCTACAGTAACCGCAGTTAAACCGGTACGCCCACCTTCACTAACACCGGCACTGCTTTCCACGTAGGCAGTAATGGTACTGGTTCCCATTAAGGCACCAAAGGAAACACCAAAAGCATCCACCAGCATAGCTTTCCCCAGCTTAGGGCTCTTGCCTTCCTTATCCAATAAACCCGCCTTGTTGGCTGTACCCACCAGGGTGCCAAAAGTATCAAATAACTCCACAAAGGTAAAAGTGAACACCACTGTCCAAATTCCCATTTCAAGAGCTCCCCTAATGTCTAGTGCGCCCACTGCCAAGTTGCCAAAGTCTGGCAGGGAAAAAAGTGTAAAGTTCTCCGGAATTTCTGTTACACCCAGCGGGATCCCAATCAAAGTGCTGGCAAGAATACCAATTAACAGCGAACCTTTTACTCCCCTGGCCATTAGCATGCCAGTAACGGCCAGACCAATTATCGCCAGTACTGTGGCCGGGTTATTAAAGCTCCCCAATAAAATATTCCATTCAAAGGACATTAGAGTGGTACTACCCTCTTCTGCCAATGTATCCACTGTTGGTGGAATCGGTGCTGCCTGCACCACCATAATTTCAGCCATTTTTAAACCAATAATGGTGATAAAAAGTCCAATACCAACAGTGATGGCCCTTTTCATAGAGTCAGGAACCGCGTCCACCAGCATTTGGCGCACTTGGGTAACGGTTAAAATAATAAAAATGATACCAGAAATGAATACCGCCCCAAGGGCTACCTGCCAGGGCATTCCCAATCCCTCTGCAGCAACTGCAGCGAAGTAGGCATTTAAACCCATGCCCGGTGCCAGAGCAACAGGGAAGTTAACAAATACACCCATTGCAATGGTGATGATACCGGCAGCAGCAGCGGTAGCAAAGAACACCGCATCCCTTTCCATTCCAGTTCCGGCAAGAATAGTAGGGTTCAAGAATAGAATGTATGCCATGGTCATAAAAGTGGTTAAACCGGCAATTATTTCTGTTCTTACATTAGTGTTATATTTTTGAAGCTCAAAATACTTTTCAATCATCTGTTACTTCCTCCCTGTGATTTAGGTTGTTAGTAGTTTTCACAGGAAGATAAGTAAATTATTAGCACAAATTTCACACCTTTTATAAAAATAAATAAGCCCAGGCAGGTAGGTTTCGTATTCGTGCGAAACCTACCGCCTGGGCTTTTATCCCTATCGGTGTAACTGGTTAGATAATAACCAGTCTGTACCGCTCGGACCAAACCACCTAATAAATAGGTGTGGAACCCTAGGTACACTTTCCCACGTAGTCAGGCAATTTACGGTCGCCTGGTAGAGACTCTCGGGCCATATCCCCAAGTATATACGTGACCATATCTAATTTTTAACTCAACTTCATAATAGCAAGGTTGTCGTACCTTGTCAACGACTTCTTCGTTAAGTGTAGGTTAAAACTACTCCCACTCAATTGTACTGGGTGGCTTGGAAGTAATATCGTAAACAACACGATTCACCTTGTCCAGTTCATTTACAATCCGGGAAGACATCTTCTCCAGCACTTCATAGGGCAGGCGCACCCAATCTGCAGTCATGCCATCGTTACTGTGAATGGCTCTGATTCCAATGGTCCAGGCGTAGGTACGTTCATCACCCATTACACCCACTGTTTTAAAGTTGGGGAGCACTGCAAAGTACTGCCAGATTTCCCTGTCCAGACCAGCATTTTTTATTTCTTCCCTGACAATTGCATCGGCTTCTCTTAACACTTCCCGTTTTTCATCGGTTATTTCCCCTAGGATTCTTACTGCTAGCCCTGGTCCGGGAAATGGTTGTCTCCAAACTATCCCGTCAGGAACATCCATTTCTTCTCCCAACAGGCGCACTTCATCTTTAAACAACCAACGCAATGGTTCTACTAAGTCAAACTGCATGTCTTCCGGCAAACCGCCGACATTATGATGAGATTTAATAACCGCAGCTGTGGCAGTACCACTTTCCACCACGTCAGGGTATAATGTTCCTTGCACCAAAAAGTCAACTTTACCCAATTTACTGGCTTCTTCTTCAAACAAATAAATAAATTCATTGCCGATGATCTTCCGCTTTTGCTCCGGGTCTGTAACCCCGGCCAGTTTATTTAAAAATCTATCCTTAGCATCAACATGCACCAAATTAATTTGATATTTTTCCTTAAAGGTTTTAACTACCTTCTCTGCTTCGCCTTTACGTAACAATCCATGGTCTACAAAAACACAGGTTAAGTTGTCTCCCACAGCCTTGTGTACCAGCACTGCCGCCACTGAGGAGTCAACTCCGCCGCTTAATGCACAGAGTACTTGCTTATCCCCTACTTTGTCCTTAACTTCCTGTATCGCCTCATCTAAGAATGAGCCCATTGTCCAGGAAGCATCACAACCACAGATATTATACAGAAAGTTCTGCAGTACTTGCTTACCCTTAGGGGTGTGCACCACTTCCGGGTGGAACTGTACTGCATAAAGTTTTCTATCCGGGCAATGCATAGTCACCACTGGAGTATGGGGTGTACGGGCGGACACATTAAAGCCTTCAGGCGCTTCTTCTACCCGGTCGGTATGGCTCATCCAGCAGTCCTCTTTGGCTTCCAGACCTTCCATTAAACCGCTGCATTCTACCACATCAACCAGCGTCTTACCATATTCCCGCTGGGTACCCCTAGACACCTTACCCCCTAGTTGGTGAGCCATCATTTGCATTCCATAGCAAATGCCTAAAATAGGTATGTCCAATTCATAAAGGTTGGAGTTAACTGAAGGAGCATTTTCTACATATACGCTAGATGGACCTCCAGATAAAATAATTCCTTTGGGCGCTTTATCTTGTATTTCTTCTATCGGAGTGTTATATGGCAATATTTCACAAAATACCTGGCATTCTCTAATTCGCCGGGCAATCAGTTGAGTGTACTGGCCACCAAAATCCAGCACAACAACCATTTCCTGTCCCACTGACATGTTTATTCCCTCCCTAAAAAACTTAGGAACATTCCATAGCTTACATATACTCTTAATTTTTCTTTACAGATGAAAATATTTAAGTATTCAGGAGTCAGTAGTCAGAATTCAGAATATAACGGTTCTTTTATTCTAACTACTAACTCCTAACTCCTGCTATTCATATATTTCCGGCTTAAGTACTGCTATGTACGGCAGGTTACGGTATCTTTCATTAAAGTCAAGGCCGAAACCAACCACAAACTCGTTAGGGACACTAAACCCAACATAATTTACATTTACGTTTACCGTACGCCTTTCCGGCTTGTCCAACAGTGTGCAAATTTTTAGCGAAGCCGGGTTTCGGGCCTGAAGGTTTTCTGTAAGGTATTTTAGTGTTAGACCTGTATCA
Source organism: Bacillota bacterium (assembly GCA_009711615.1). GTDB lineage: Bacteria > Bacillota > Desulfotomaculia > Desulfotomaculales > Desulfohalotomaculaceae > Desulforadius. The sequence continues at coordinate 106,007 of VENI01000005.1, forward strand.
ACAATGTCTTCAACAATAATTACATGTCTACCTTCAATACTCTTGTCCAAGTCCTTTAGTATTCGCACTGCACCAGAGGATTCGGTGCCTGCACCGTAGCTTGATACTGCCATAAAGTCAAAATATGTAGGAATAGAAATATTTCGTACCAGATCAGCTAGAAAAATCATCGCTCCCTTTAGGATACCAATAACAAGAATTTCTTCACCCTGGTATTCTTCGGATATCTGCTTACCCAATCCCTGTACCCGATCTTTAATTTCTTCTTCTGAAAGCATTATTTTCTGCACATCAGGGTGCATATTCAAACCCCTCCCGCATTATATAAATACGGTTTATTATACCAAGACAAGAAGAAATTTGTCAAAAGAAAGAACAATAACAATGAAGACACAAAGAGACACGGGGACGGTTCTTTTGTCTAAAGGAAGACAAGAGAACCGTCCCCGTGTCTTTGATTTTTAACTTTTCATTTAGACGGGTGGTTTTATATCTATTTCTTTATCGTAATCATATAGTTTTAGGTCTATCTGCATCAGTGCTTTCTCGTTACCTGTATGGCTGGCGTTTATCAGTGCTTTGCCAATTTTTTGGGTTTCTGGATTAATCCATAGTTTATATTTAAATGTATTAAACTGATTTTCTAAGAAGGGCATTTCTACATTGGGCACCAGTTCTAGCACCTGGTACTTCTTACCATCTACCTCTTCAGTTCCTAGATAATCTAATTCTGGCACATCTTTAAAATTAAAGTTGGCCAGTGGATTAAACTCAATCATAAATGATTCCGCCTTCACCAGTTGGTTACCCTGTAACGTTAGCCATTTACCAGAAAAGGGGTCTTTCATAAAAGTGCTATCTTGGTACTGAACAAACTCCACTGGTGAATTTATCAGAGTTCCTTTTATGTGTACCCGGTCATCCCCCACCCGTTCACCTTTAATTTTGCTGATAGGATCACTTTTTTGTCCCAGTTGACATGTCATTTCAAAGCGGTAGCTCTCACTGGCCAGTGTATTTTGCAGGCTAGTGGTTAAAAGTTGCTCCGGATTTACATCGGAAGCACTATTGCTACCCGCAAGCACCCACACTACCAGTGCAATAACCACCAAAGCCAACACTGGCAGTACAATCTTGTTATTAACTCTAAATTTACTGAAACTAACTTGCGGCAATCTCAACCCCCATTCCCCCTATTATACAATTTAGTTAAATATTACTAGCACACCCCACCGTTTATGACACTTTTAGTAGGGTCAAACTAATTTTGTACGGTCGATGGGATAATACCCCATGTCTCAAAAGGGAGTGGTTTACCTTGCAACAACAGTTAATGGGAGCAATAAAAAATTATCACCTGGGTAGTTTTTATATGTCTCTACCAGTGGAATTAAAAGATCAGTGGGTTAATGATGCCTTAGGTCTACCAATGACAGTTGTTCCTAGCTATAAAGGCAGTACCTTTGCCATTGAAAGTGCCGCCCAGTTACTGTGGACCAGTGCCGCCAACGCTATTCCTCAGGGTCACTACACTCTGGCAGAAAAATTGCTAATCAAAGCACTCAAAATGGCCAGCACAGAACAGGACAAAGCATGGATACACGGTAACCTAGCCCAACTTTATTATTTACAGATCAAAACCCACCCCACCGCTTTGGAAAAGTGCCGTTATCACTGCAAGCAAACTATCCAAACCGGATACTTTGTTAATTGGTGTGAAAGATTGCTCTCTAATATTCTGACTCTTGACTCCTGAATTCTGACTCCTAATCAGTTAATACATTGCCAAATTCTGCTTTTTTTGATATTTTGTTAGAGTATGATGCTTATTAATTTCTAATTAATTAAGGAGGAACTTCGCGTGGAAGTTAAAGAAATGCAGGAAGATGTAGATAAATGGATTAGCCAATTTGAGGAAGGGTACTGGCATCCCCTTTCCATGCTGGCCAGAATGACTGAGGAAGTAGGCGAACTGGCCAGAGAAATAAACCATCAGTACGGACAAAAACCCAAAAAAACCACCGAAGAAGAAGGAGATTTGGCCCTGGAGTTGGGCGACATTATGTTTATTGTAGCCTGCATGGCCAATTCATTAAATATTGATTTAGAAGATGCTTTTAAGCGAACCATGAAGAAATACTATCATCGGGACATTAATCGTTGGACCAAAAAAAACGAAAACAAATAAGGAGTGTTTACAAATGGCAGAAATAAAGCCTCTACAGGGATACAGATACAATCCAATAAAAGCTAATGATTTAACTAGTGTAACCGCCCCCGCATATGACACCGCAGACTCGTTAGATTATGAAAAATACTACCATAAACATAAATATAACATTATCCGCCTGGATGCTGGCAAAGAGTACCCTACCGATGATAGCGAAGATAATAAGTATAGCCGGGCCAAGTTGACATTAAAGGACTGGTTGAATAACAAAGTTTTAATTCCAGAAGAAAAACCGGTGATCTACCGCCACCAGCAAGAATATACAGTAAACGGTGAAAAGAGAATCCGCAGAGGTTTTACTTGCCGGGTAAAAATTGAACCCATTGAAAAAGGAACGGTGTTACCCCACCAGCAAACCCTTCCAGAAGTTACTGAAGACCGCTTACAACTGATCACAGCCTGTAACGCTAATATTACGCCCGTTCTTGGACTTTACAATGATGCAGGGCATAAAATAGAAGAAATTTTAGAAAATGCTGTAGAACGGATTCCCGACGTAGACTTTGTAGACGACCAGGGAATAACTCATCGCATGTGGGTTGTTAAGGACGAGGGCACCATTAATGAAGTACAGCATAGCATGGAACGGTATAAAATTTTTATTGCTAATGGCCATCATCAGTATGCCGCAGCCTTGAAATATCGCCAGGAACAACGACAAGCTCTGGGAATTACCAATGAATCAAGTGAAAAGCCCTTTGATTACATAATGATGACGCTGGTAAATTTATATCAACCTGCTATAGAAATTCAACCTATACATAGACTAGTCAAGGGTATAAAGAAGTTTAATCTTAAAAAAATTATCAACGACATATCAGAAGAATTCGATGTTAAAGAATTTGCAGTGGATCTCAACGGAGGCAATATTGATGAGTTTTTAAACCAGGCCTATAATCGGGGAGGTTTTGATCGAGGGATGGGTATTGACCATCGCCGGGCCTTTGGAATGTATGCCGGTAACGGACAAGGCTTTGTAATAACCTTGGAAAGTGAATCAGCCATGGATAGATTAATGCCCCGGGAAAAATCCTTGGCTTGGCAGGGGCTGGATGTATCAGTACTACATACCGCCATCCTGGAAAAAATACTGGGCATCGACGGTGAGAAAGGAAACGGAACCATTGATTATCTTCGGGAGGAAAAAGAAGTTTTAAAAATGGTAAACAGCAGTGAGTACCAATTGTCTTTTTTTATGAATCCGGTACTATTGGATGAATTCTCCGCAGTGGCCATCGGTGGAGAGAAAATGCCACCCAAAAGCACATATTTCCACCCCAAATTAACATCAGGGTTGGTAATTAATAAATTCTAACCTATAGGGCTCAATTTATTGAGCCCTTAACGTTTGTTTTTCTTTTCATGACAAAGTATGGCTTAGGTCTGATAAATCAGACCCCTACGAACGTTCTAATAAAATTTATTATTAAGCATCATTGTTTATTTTTTACATTATTCATTTTACATTTTTAATTTTTCATTAAAGCACTACTTAGCTAACCTTTGTATTCGCTCAGTGGGGCTAACAATATTGGTAATTTTCACACCGAAGTTTTCATTCACAACTACCACTTCTCCTTCAGCCACTAACGTGCCGTTAACTAGAATCTCTACTGGTTCATCAGCCAGTGACTCCAATTCCACCACTGAACCTGGGCCGATGTTAAGAACATCCTTAATGGGTTTCTTAGTGCGTCCCAGTACCACCTGCACTTTTAGAGGAATATCCAGTATTAAGTCCAGATTCCTGGGGGGTTCTACTCCACCATAGCTGACAGTAGGTGGTTGATACGAAGCTTGTTGTGTCTGTGGTACCTGCTCAGACTGTTCTTCATTGCCAGATAGTGAGCTAATCAGATCATCTACACCGCCCTGATCCAATTCCTCTTCACCAGTATGATCTGTTTGGCTGGGTTGCGGTGTTTCAGCGGGGGTAACCTCAGCATCCGAACTACCCAGATTGCCCCAAAGTAACGCTGCCTCTTCCTTGGCAGTTTCCACACCCATTATCTGCATAATTTCAGTGTCAACCAAGTCACCGATTTTCATATTAAAAGAGACAACTACCACATCTTTATCATCTTTGATTACACTTAAGACATTAGTATTTTCAGCATCAGTCATATCTCTTAATACCGCCGTTTCCGGCGGTGAAATATTTATGGCCTTATCAAACATCTGGGATAGTGAAGTAGCTGAAGTACCAATCATCATATTCATTGCTTCTGCAGCAGCACTAACTTCCATTTCCGAAAGTTCCTGCTGCTCAGGCCGACCCTCTCCGCCCATCATCAAGTCGGCAACCAACAGTGCGTCCCGTTCTTGCATCACTAACAGGTTAAACCCATCCAAACCTTCAACGAAGTCCACTTTAATTATCAGGTATGGGACCGTAAACCTTTCCATCAATTCCTTTGTATTGGCTATAGATACCCGGGGACTAGTGATATTTACCTTTTGGCTCAGTAATTCCGAAAGAGTAGTCGATGCTGAACCCATTGATATGTTGCCAATTTCCCCCAGGGCATCCTTTTCTTCTGGCTGTAGGGCATCTTGATTCGGCTCTATTTTAGTCTCCTGTTGGGCATCACCAGGTACATCCCCATCTTCATCCACTTGCGCCTTCATTAGTAGATCTATTTCTTCTTGGTTCAAAAGTTTATCATTCGTCAACTTCCAATGCCTCCTCCGCCAGTGATACAACTTGCACTGCCAATTTATTGCCTATTCGACCTGGTTGTACTTTGAACTTTAACTGGTCCTGAACGTATAGGTCAAAATCCTGATTCTGCTGCCGGTCCAACAGCATAACATCTCCCACTTGCAGGTCTAAAAAATCCCTAACAGCAATTTCTCCATTCCCCACTGCAGCATTCAACTCTACATCAGACATGTTTAACCAGTATTCCACAGCTTTAATATCATCTTCTTCTCTTTCATTAAACATTTGGCTAAACTGGTTAACCGAGAATTTAGACAGCACTGGTTCCAGGAAATTATAAGGCAGGCAAATGTTTAATAACCCCCTGTTTTCTTCCCCAACGGTGGTAGAAAAGGTTATTACCAGTACAATATCATTTGGGGACAGCATTTGGTGCAGGTGAGGGTTTGTCTCCAAAGATACAATTTCAGGGTTACCTTTGATAATATCTTTCCAGATTACAGTCAACTGTTCTAATAATTTTTCAATAATTTTATTAGCCACTGAAAGCTCAATTTCAGTTAGTTCGCGTAAATTTTCCGACATTTCTCCAGTCCCCCCCAACTGCAAATCAATCAGGGGCATTAAAAAGTGTGGGTTTGTTTCCATCACGGCGTTGCCTTTGTGGTTAGTATATTTAAATACTGTCAGTAATGTGGGACTTACCACCGAACGGGTAAATTCCTCATATGAAAACTGCCCCACTGAAGCTACTTCAATATTAATATCGGAATGTAAAAAACCGGATAAAAAATTGGTTAATAGTCTAGCATAACTTTCATGTAGCACGTGCAGAGTGCGCAAATGTTCCTTAGAAAACTTGTTAGGCCGCCGGAAATCATAGGTTTTGAGCCTCTGCTGTTCTGTGTCTTGTTCTATTTGCTCTGCTGTAACTTTTCCAGACGTCAAACCGTCCAGAAGCGAATCAATTTCCGATTGAGATAGTACGTCTTTCACAGAGTTTCCCCCTTCCTGCGGCTGCCTAAATTATCTGCTTAACACTCTGTCAATTGCCTGTAGAATCCGATCTTGCTGGAACGGTTTAACTATAAAATCCTTGGCACCGGCTTGAATTGCTTCCATCACCATCGATTGCTGACCCATGGCACTGCACATGATGATGCTGGCATTGCCATCCACCTCACGAATTGCTTTAACAGCCTCAATTCCGTCCATTTCCGGCATGGTAATATCCATAGTTACTAGATCAGGGGAATGCTTTTTGTACAATTCCAATGCCACAGCACCGTTTTCTGCTTCTCCCACTACTTCAAATCCAGCTTTACTTACAATGTTCTTAATCATCATTCTCATAAAAGATGCATCGTCTACGATAAGAATTTTTTTGCTCACTGCTCTTCCTCCCGACTAATTCATTGTTAATCCAAGTGCCTCAAAAAGTTTACTTAAGGATTCTTCTTCAGTAATAAGGAAAAAGTGACCCTTAATATGGTCGTGTTCCTCAAATAAAGCGGTTTCAATCATTAAAATGTTTTCCTCAATATATCCTCCAGCTATTAGCGAGGTACTCAGTACTGCACCCAACATATCTAAGGCAAACATGGGCACTGTTGGAACCATGTTTAACTGGGTCATGGTGCCAATAGCATTTAAGAATGAACCTGTTAAAACATTGGCTATTTCTTTGACCACCGATTCACCCATTTCGTCCAATTGCTTGGTAGTGCCTTTTTCCATTCCCATCAGCATGTCGGATAGGTTTAAGGCACTTTCATGTTTGAAAACAAATAATATCTGACCCGGTATATCTCCTTCAATGCGGAGTGTAACACAAGCCACTGTTTCTTCAAGTCCACCAATAACATTCATAGCCTCTTCCATAGACACAAACTTTGTTTCCGGCACCTGCATATCTATTCGTTTATCCAACATTTGTGCCAAAGAAGTGGCGGCATTGCCTAATCCTATATTTCCAATCTCTTTTAAAACATCCAGGTGCTTAGCAGACAATTTATTATCATTGGCGTCCCCCATTTAATCAACTCCTTTTCGAGTCATTATTGCCCCACCTTTTTATAGAAGCATGGAGACGTTTTCTGTAGCCCTAATTCAGCATAATTAAAAATCGTTTCACTACCACCAATAAACAAGTAGCCACCTGTTTTTAGCGACTGCATAAACCTACGATTTACTTTTTCCTGGGCTTCCTTGGTAAAATATATAGTTACATTTCGGCACAAAATCAAGTCATAACCCTGAGGGTATTTATCCTTTAATAGATCATGCTGTTTAAAACTAACCTTATTTTTAACCTGTTGGTTTAGCAAATACTTTTGATCTTGTTTAACAAAATATTTATTAAGTCGATTAGCACTGACGTTTTTTACAGCGTCAACATTAAACATACCCTCTCTGGCCCGCTGTAAAATTGTTTGATCTAAGTCAGTGGCATCTATCTGATGTGACCGGCCTGATGAAAGTTGGTCTAATAGCAAGGCTACTGTATACGGTTCAGCACCAATGGAACAAGCAGCACTCCAAATCTTCAGTGTGTTGCTTTTAGCCAGCAGTTCCGGTAGCACTTTTTCTTCTAATACTGTAAACATTTTAACATCACGGAAGAACTCAGATACATTTATAGTTAAATAGTCAAGAAATTTGACATATTCACTACGGTCTTTCACAATTAGTTCATATAACTCACCAAAGTTTGCAACTTTTTTTCTTACCAGTAGATTGTTTAATCTACGCTCCAGTTGGTTTTCTTTGTAACTGTTTAAATCGAGGCCAAATGTTTTATGTACCCGGTTTTTAAATTCTTGAAAGTTCATTTTCTATCCCTCATTAATTAGATCTCTTTTAGTGGAGAACCAATGGTGCGAATGGTAACTATGCCATTTTCCAAGTTTAATATCATTGTTCGTCCACGGTTTCCCCCCACTTCTTCAGCCAAAGTTTTAATCCCCATTGTTTTTAATATTTTGCGGGTGTTTTCGGTATTCCTTTGACCAATATTTAGTACAAATTTATCATCCATGCCGGAAAACATTTGTGCCCCCCCGGCAAGTTTGGCCTGTAGGCGATTTTTAAGAGCCCCTTTACGTTCTAGTTCTCTAATCATCTGTGGTATTCCCAAATCAGCAAACTTTGCGGGCTTGGTAACGTTTTTAAATTGAGTACTGTCAGGTAGCATAATGTGCAACAGCCCCCCCACCTTGGTCATAGGATCATACAATGCTATGCCCACACAGGACCCCAAACCTAGTGTGATGATTTTGTTTGGAGATACTGCCACCTTATAATCGGCTATGCCAACCTGTATTTCTTTTAACGCTTTTGCCGGTTGCATTGATGAACTCCTTCACAATTTTTATTTTTTACCTACGTAATTGATTGGCGATACCCCACATTTCATCTGCTGTTGTAATTGCTTTAGATTGAAAGGAATGCGACTTCTGGGATACAATCATTCTAGCAAATTCATCTGTTAAATCTACATTAGACATCTCCAGATGGCTTTGTAATAAAACACCTTTATCTTCTTCAGGAATATTTTCAGTTTTTTCCATTTCTATGCCAGCGGAAAACATATTTTTCCCCACCGGTTTCAAGTTACTGGGATTCTCAAAGTACTGTAGTGTGATATTCCCAGCATTCTCCTTTTCCTCTTCATAGGATACTGCAGTTACCGATCCATCTTTTTCAATAATTATCTCTTTGGTTTCACTGGGTATCTTTACGCCTTTCAGTTGGTATCCTGCAGGAGTTACTAAGTCTCCTTCACTAGATAGCTTAAAAACCCCTGACCTGGTGTACCTAGTGTTCTCTCCATCAGTCACTTCAAAAAAACCGCGACCGTCTATCGCCACATCCAACTCTCTACCAGTTTCTTTTATATGACCCTGACTGAAATCTTTTTTATTCTGCATAATCACTCTCATACCGGTGCCAACTGTGGGGACAATATCCGTTTCTGATTGAACCGTTGTACCATTAGCACTCATCGCCTGGCGTACAGCATCGGTAAAGTCTGTCTGTGGCTTATCTGCCTTATATCCCGCAGTATTTACATTAGCTACATTATTGCCCACCGTTGCCATTTGAAGCTGTTGAACCATCAATGATGCTCGGCTAGCTTGAACTGTTTTCAGCATTGTACCACCTCGCATATCATATTAATTTATCTTAAAGTACCTACTTGGTTAACCGCTTTATCTAATAACTGATCATACGCTTGAATAATCTTTTGACCAGCTTGGTATTGTCTCATCACCTGAATGATTTTAGTCATTTCAGTAGTAACATCTACATTAGACTTTTCTATAAAGCCCTGGTTTACCGTTGAATCCATTTCACTCTTTATCACCGCGTCATCAGTAGCAGAGAAATACTTTTCTCCTTCTTTTTCTAAATACTTGGTATCCTCAAACTCAACTAGACGTATTTTATCAATTTCATTATTATCAACTAGTACTGTACCATCTTGTTTTACCAAAAACTCCTCACTGCCAACCTCAATTGGACCAGACTCACCCAACAGTTTATCCCCACGGGAATTCACCAGGTAGCCATCATTATCTAAATAAAAAGAACAATCTCGGCTATATGATTCACGTTCTCCATCTTCAGAATCAACCTGCATTACAAAAAAACCTTCACCATTAATGGCAATGTCGGTGTATCTATCGGTTTTTACTAAGTCACCTTGATGCATATCTATATTAACTTGCGAAACTGCAGTACCCATGTGGCTAGCACCCACTGGTTTAACACCTTCTGTAAAAGGTGATTGCATACCTATCATCACTTGCTGAAAACTCTTAGCAATTACCTGTTCCCGCTTATAACCCTTACTTTCCACGTTTGCAAGATTGTTAGTAGTAACATTTAGCTTGGCCTGCTGTACGCCCATACCACTAAGGGTAGTATAAATGCCTCTAAACATTCTTTCACCACCTTATTTTAACATTTGCTGAATCATTTCCCTTAGTTTTTTTATCGCTTTGCTGTGCAGTTGACATACCCTGGATTCCGATACTTCCATAACTGCACCTATTTCCTTTAATGTCAGCTCTTCTTTATAATAAAGGGAAAGCACTAACTTATCCCTATCCCTTAGTTTTTCAATTGCTTGTGCCAGCAGTACCTTATCCTCCTGCTCACTGATAAAGTCCAACGGGTTGGGGCTGTTTATATCCTCCACCATATCACCACGCCGGGAGACATCTCCATCTTTCCCATAGATATCCTCATCAAGTGATTGCATTTGCACTGCGTTGGACTGATTTGTTATCTGCCTTAATTCATCCAAAGACATACCAGCAGACCTAGCCAATAACTCTTCAGTAACAGCTTGGCCATCTTGTTCCAACTTTTCCCGGGTTAACTTAACAGCTTGGTGCTTCTGCCAAATGGTTCGCGGCACCCAGTTTTGACGACGCAGTTCATCTATCATGGCACCCCTGACACGTTGGTAAGCAAATGTTTCAAAGTTAACGCCCACGGAGGGGTCAAACTTATCAACTGCCTCCATCAAACCCAGTACACCACAGCTTTCTAGGTCATCCTGTTGCATAAAATGCGGTATCTTAACTGCCAATCTACCGGCAATGTTCTTAACCAATGGCAGATAACGCAAAATTAATTTTTCTTTTTTTTCTTCACTCTTCTGGCCCAGATAATCTTCCCAAAGTTTATCCAGTTTCATGGCCTCACTTCCAACTCATCGTTTACGCAGTTGTTCCATCTGCTTTTCAAAGACAAAGGAGCATATTTTATCCTCTGTTCCCTGGTTAATATCCACAAATTGTAGCCCCGAATGATAAACACCACTCTCTTCACCGGCTAGGGTGCAACGAACCACCTGAGCCTTCAATTTCATCTGTAGTTCTTGTTTTTTGGTGGTTAATATAAAGTATATATCTATCACTGCATCTTCTTTTAGCTTATCTTTCGTGGCCAGTTTCATGCCGCCACCGCTTATATCAACTGCTATTCCTTTTTGATTTTCTTTAGAATCCGGAGATAAAAATTCCACGTCCAGCGTGATGGGTATCCGTACAAAATTTCTTAACTGAATTCTCTTAATGTCATCAACACTCGGTTCGTTAAATTTATACAATCGCAGCACTTCAGTTTCCTGGTGTGTTCCTAAAAATGTGCTAGTAAATACAAAGGCTGCGTTCTGTGCTATGTATTTAAGTGTGGCCATTTCATTGTGCATTAGTACCAAGGGCGTTTCTCCCCTATACGGCACGGTTATGTATATAACATTATCTTTTATGTTTTGTATCTTTGAAAAATATTCTTTCCCACTACCATCAGTATTTTTCACAACACTTACTTTCTGACCGATCCTATATTGCTCAATGCTCATTAACTAACCCCCTAGCTGAATAATCGGGTTAGACGGGTGAAAAATCCGGAAAACCCACCTTGATCTTTGCTATCATTCCCTAGCAGTTCAGCGGCCAAATCCTTTATGGATTGGCTTGCTGCACAATCCGGTTGATACAACATAAATGGTTGCTGGTCTCTTACCGCCTTTACCACATTAACATCTTCTTTTACTGATCCCAAGTACCTTATTTTCGTATTGATCAAAAAGTGCCTTGCCGTAACCTCCAACTTGTGATACGTCTCCTTGGCTTCTCTTTCCTTATCCACTTTATTTACCACTAAGTTAACTTCCCGGTGAACGTTGTAACTGGCAAGGACCTTTATTAAACCATATGCATCCGTTATTGAAGTCGGTTCCGGAGTAGCCACCACAATGACTTCCTGCGCTGCCCCTACAAAGGCCAGCACATTTTTATTTATTCCAGCACCAGTATCCACTAAAATTATATCGGCACCCACATCAAAATGATTTACAGTATCCCTTAACTGCTTTATGGCCCGCTGACTTAGATTGGCCAATTCCAAAAGTCCTGAACCGCCGGAAATTAGTTTTATGTTGTTTGGTCCAGGGGTGATAATTTCGTAGAGTGATTTATTGTTATATAAAAAATCAAACAAAGTATAGCGTGGGTTAACTCCCAGTAGTACTTCCACATTAGCCATTCCTAAATCAGCATCGAAAATCACCACCCGTTGGCCTAAGGATGACAGCGCCATAGCAAGGTTCAAGGTGATATTGGTTTTGCCGACACCGCCTTTGCCACTGGTTACCGCAATTACCCGGGGGCCTTGAACTGAATTCATTTCCCCCCCAGAAGTAATACTACCGGATTTAATTATCCCCCTCATATGGGTCTACACTCCTGAATATTAGTTGAGCTAGCTTTCTTGGTTGTGCATCTTCTATGTCATCAGGAATAGTTTGCCCGTCTGTATAGTAACTTACCGGTATTCCTGTCTTCAACACCACATTTAACATTGAACCCAGAGTTTCTGTTTCATCCACTTTAGTAAAAATATATCCCGAATAATGGGCAATTTTAAAGTCTTTAATGGTTCGGAACAAATCCCGATCTTTTGTATTGGCACTCATCACCAAATAAGTTTGCTTGGCACCGTTAATAGCTTCCAAAAAGCCCTTTAATTCCAGCACCTGTCCAGTGTTTTTAGAAGAACGACCCACTGTGTCTATTAATACATAGTCTTTATCTGCATGTCGCTCCACCGCCTGCCTCAGTTCAGCAGGAGTCATTACCACTTCCACTGGAACATCTATGGCATCACCATAGATTTTCAATTGGTCGGCAGTGCCGTAACGATAGGTATAAACAGTAATAAGTGCCACTTTTTTATTCTCTAATAGTTTAAAACGAGTGGCCAGCTTCGCAAGAGTTGTGGTTTTCCCCACACCTGGCGGTCCCACAAAGGCCATAAATTTAGTCTTTTTACTACCCTCATAGGCGGGCTTTAACAAATCTGTAACTCGATTAACCAAAGCCACCTTGGCCATATCATCCTGATCACCCGCACCTTTTGGTGCAACTTCTTCCAACCCCGATAGCAATTTCTCAGCAATTCCTTGATCAACATCCATGTCTGTAAGAGTTCTCAACCAGCGGCGTGCAAAATCCTTATCCTTTACTTTATCCATTTTATCCAACTGTTTTTCCAGCATAGCTAAAAACCTCTCCTTTTCCTGCTGTTCTATTGATTTCATCACAGCATCTTCCAATAGTGGTTTGAATTCTGTGGGCGGAAGATTTTCTGGGGTATATTTTGCCGCTTTACTTGCTTTTTTAGCCCTGGGCTTGCTTCGTACTAAATCTGCCGCTTGATGAACCACCGGATTAACCTCATCTTCTACCGTCCGTTCTGCATCTATAGCTGTGCTTTTAGGCTGTTGTGGTTGTTGTATCGGACGTTCTGCAATCTGCTCAGCTTTTGCTTTCTCTGGCTGCGGTTTTGGCAACTCTTTTACTTCACTATACTCAAGAACCGCCTCATTATTTGCCTCATCTAGCACCGCTGTAACCTCAATTTTCCTTTGTAAAATGCCCATTATGCCCTTACCGCGAACTTTTTGGCTACTAACTATCAGGGCGTCGGGGCCTAGATCCTCTTTGATCTGCTTTACAGCCTCCTGCATCTCGTCTACTACATACTTCTTAATTTTCATTAATCTGGATTCACCGTCCCCACTGCTTCAACTTCAACTTCCTGCGTAATTTCATTTAATGACAACACTGCCAAGCTGGGTAAGTATCTTTCCAACATCCTGCGTAACGGCAACCTTACTTTGGGTGAACACAGTAGCACTGGGCTGATACCCTTCATGCTGGCATTTTCCATTGTTTTTTGTATCTTATCCAGCAGGGCGTTAGCTTCGTTAGGTTCAAGTACAGGGTATTGCCCTAGCTGGGTTTGTTGAATTGACTCCGATATTTTTTGCTCTAAATGAGGATGTAAAGTAAGCACTTGTAGCTTTTTTTCCGGTGTAACATGCATTTGAGTAATGGTTCTTGCCAGTCCCTGCCGCACATAGTCAGTGAGGAAGTCCGGGTCTTTGTTGACTCGGGCCGCGTCAGACAGCGCCTCCAGTATGGTGGCCAGGTCTTTAACAGGAACCCCTTCCCGCAGCAGGTTCTGCATCACCTTTTGTATCTCACCCAATGCCATCATGTCAGGCAGTAGTTCTTCCACCACCGCCGGTGATTGTTCCTTAACCATGTCAATTAATTCTTTGACTTCCTGTCTGCCCAGCAGTTCATCTGCATGGGACTTTATAACTTCGGTCAAGTGAGTAACCAGCACCGTGCTACAGTCAACCACTGTTAAACCGTTTATTTCTGCATTCTCCCGCTCGTTGTCATCTATCCACCAGGCGGGTAGCTTAAAGGTGGGCTCGATTGTTTCAATTCCGTTTACACTGGAACCCTGCCCCAGGGGATCCATAGCCAGATAGTGGGATGGCATCAACTCTCCCTCTGCCACCGACACACCCCTAATTTTGATTATATATTGGTTATGGTGTAACTGCATGTTATCTCGAATACGTATGGGCCGTACCAGTATTCCCAGTTCGGAGGCACACTGTCGGCGCACTGCAGCCAAACGTTGTAGTAAGTCCCCACCTTGACTCTCATCAGTTAAAGATATTAGGTTATATCCAATTTCCACTTCCATAGAGTCAACTTGGAAATAATTTAATACATTCTCCGGCTGACGCCGTTGTTCCTGCGCCTCTTGTGCTTCCAATTCCTCTTTTTCGTGTACTTTCTGCTCTTTTTCTTTGTTTAATGCATAGGCACTGTAACCCAAGCCGGCAGCTAAAGCCATAAACAACACGTTTGGCATTGCCGGTACTAAACCAATTACAAATATTATACCCCCAGCTAACCCTAACACTTTAGGAAAATTTAGAAATTGTTGTGATAAGTCTTGACCAAAACTATTATTAGATGCAGCTCTGGTAATTAGAATGCCCGATGCGGTGGAAATTAGCAGTGCCGGAATCTGGCTTACCAGACCGTCACCAATGGTTAATTCTGTATATGTAACCAGTGCATCACCAATTGGCATGCCATGTTGGGCCATACCAATAACCAGACCTCCAATAATATTAATAACAATAATTACAATACCAGCAATAGCGTCACCTTTTACAAATTTACTGGCACCATCCATAGCCCCAAAAAAGTCAGCCTCCCGCTGTAATCGCTCCCGCTTTTCTCGGGCCTCGTCTTCACCTATTAAGCCGGAGTTAAGATCGGCATCAATACTCATCTGTTTACCAGGCATGGCGTCCAGCGTAAAACGTGCAGTTACCTCTGCCACTCGGCCAGCACCATTTGTGATCACCACAAACTGAATTACCGTGATGATGACAAACACCACTGCACCTACTACATAACTACCGCCCACTACAAACGTGCCAAAGGCCTGAATTATTTTACCGGCGGAAGCATCCCCTAGAATTAAACGGGTGGAAGAAATGTTTAACGACAACCGATAAAGAGTTGTGACCAGCAGCAGACTAGGAAAAATGGAAAACTGCAGCGGTTCGGTAGTAAACATGGTAATAAGGATAATCACCAGCGCCAGTGTAATGCTGATTAATAGTAAAAAATCCAGGGCTGTAGGCCCTAGGGGAATAATGATCAGCAACACAATGCCAATAATAAGCCCCGCAATAATTATGTCAGTATTCTTTTTCAAGTTACCTTTAACCTGAAGAGAATTAGGCATATCCATAGTAGTCAAATCCTTTTAAATGCAGTAGTTAGTAGTTAGGAGCTAGGAGCTAGGAGTTAGAATAAAATCCTTCTAACTACCAACAGCACCTGCATAGACATGGGGACGGTTCCATCGTCTTCCCTTCGGCCCTTCGCTATGCTACGGGGACGCTCGAACCGTCCCCATGTCTACTGACTCCGGACTTCGTATCTAGCTCCTGAGTAGTTACTTTCATTCTTCTATTTTGCTCGGTAAACGGCCGCTAGAATTTCTGCCACCGCTTGATATAATTCCGGCGGTACTTCCTGGCCTATTTCTACGTTGTTGTATAAAAAACGGGCCACTTCTTTGTTTTCTTGTATCGGTACGTTATGGTCTTGAGCTATTTGTTTAATTTTTTGTGCCATGTAATCGGCACCTTTGGCCACTACCGTTGGGGCAGTATCTCCTTCTTCCGTTTCATATCGTAGCGCCACCGCGTAGTGGGTGGGGTTTGTTACTACCACTGTTGAATCAGGTACTTCCTGCTGCACCATATTCATCAGCATTTCCCGCTGACGGCGTTTCAGCCAGGATTTTATCTGTGGGTCACCCTCAGTTTGCTTGTGTTCATCCTTTACTTCCTGTTTTGTCATTCGCATTTGCTTTTGAAAAGCATAGCGTTGGTACAGTAGGTCTATAATTCCTATGGCTAGGTATGTTAAACCTCCCCAAAGCAAAATGGCTAGCAGTGCTTCCAATGCTTTATAAAAAAGGTATTCTGGCGGACCATAAAACAACTTTAGCATTTGGCCATACTTCATCTTGGCCACAAAGAAAACCACAATACCTACCAGCGTTATTTTAAGTATGGATTTTAGCAGTTCAAAAAGTGTCCGAGCACTAAACATTTTCTTTAAACCCTCTATAGGGTTTAGTTTTGACACCTTTGGTTTAATGGCTTCAGGAGCTAACAGAAAACCGAACTGGGTTACATTGGCCACCATTGCAATTATTACCAATACAGCCAATAGAGGGGTCATCAAACCAAAGGCGTCCGTCAGAGTTCCTATAAATATTTCCATAACTCTGTTAGTATCAGGCGGGGTTGCCACATAATTATTAAAATAGTGGCCCAGCATCTTAGATGCCTGTTCTGAAAGCGAACCCCGAGCTATGTATAAGTAAAGCACCCCAGCCAACAGGCACAATGACGCATTAAAGTCAGCACTTTTAGGAACCTGTCCTTTGCGCCGGGCATCCCTTAATTTCTTGGGCGTCGCCTGTTCAGTTTTTTCCTGGCCACTGGAGTTAGATGCCATTTAAGAAAATCCTTTCACCAGTAATAACAAGTCTTTCTGCATTTGATCAAATACTGTGGCAAAAATTGTACCCATCAAGGGCAATAATATTGCTATAGAGACCAAGCCAAGCATAATTTTAAAAGGAAAACCCAGCATGAAAATGTTCATCTGCGGGGCTGTACGTCCCATCACCCCAAGGGAAATATCGACCATTAAAAGTACACTGGTTATTGGTATAGCAATTTTTAAAGCCATCGTGATTGTATCAGCAAAAGCTCTGATAATGAAGTTCGTCACACCACCATCAATAGAGGCAACATTTAGTGGTAGAACTTGGTAGCTTTTAACCAAGCCCCAGATTAAGCCATGGTGACCATCCATACTCAGTAGCGTCGCCAATGCTACGAAGTAAAAGAAACGGCCCATCAGTGTGTTTAAAGACCCACTCACCGGGTCCATCATCTGTGACATGGCATAACCAATTTGCATGTCTATCAGCTGTCCGGCCATCCTAAAGGCGTTAAACACCATGGTAACAATGAATCCCATCGCTAGGCCCACCGCCGCTTCACTGGCCACCATCAGTCCAAAACCCCAAAAACCTTCTAAAGGTGCTTCCGGTGCAGGCACCAAAGGGTAGATGATAATGGCAAGCAAAAAGGCAAAACCACTTTTTACAACCGTCGGTATTCCAGGTATGATAAACAGCGGGCTGGTTACTAAAAAGGCGGAACAGCGGACAAAAACCAACATTAATACCGGCAAAACTGACAAGTCTGGCAAAACATTCACCTCTAACCGATGGTACCTTTATCGCACGATGTTAGGTATTTGAGCATACATCTCTTCGGTAAAACCAATGGCTACATTCATCAACCAGCCAGCTATTATTATTAACATAACAAAAACTGCTATAATCTTGGGTACAAAGGCCAACGTTTGCTCTTGGATCTGGGTGGTGGCTTGAAAAATACCAATTAATAAGCCCACCAGCATTGCTATAGCTAAACCGGGGGAAGCTAGTATAACCACCATCATTAATGCCTCCCGGGCAATATGAATGATTTGTGTCTCACTCACAGTTAGTTTCCTCCCCCACCGTTATCTAAAGCTTTCCACTAATGATTTCACCACCAAGTACCAACCGTCAACCATTACAAACAATAACACCTTAAATGGCAGTGAAATCATAATTGGCGGTAGCATAAACATACCCATGGACATCAGCGTACTGGCAATTACCATATCTATTACCAAAAAGGGCACAAACAGCAAAAAGCCGATTAAAAAAGCTGTTTTTAATTCGCTAATTATAAAAGCTGGAATCAAAGTAGTAAGTGGAACATCACTTATGTTATTTGGCCGCTCTATACCAGATAGATTAACAAATAACGCCAAATCTTTCTCCCTGGTTTGCTTAGACATAAAGTCTTTTAGCGGTTCAGCCGCTCTCTCTGCTGCTTGCTCCTGGTTAATCTGGTTATTTAAAAAAGGCTCTATCGCCTGTTCGTTAATTTCAGAGTAAACCGGTGCCATAATAAATATGGTTAAAAACAAGGCTAGTCCAATTAACACCTGGTTAGGTGGTGTCTGTTGAGTTCCTAAGCCTTGGCGCAGAAAAGACAGCACCACTACAATACGGGTGAAAGAAGTGAGCATCATTATAAAGGCCGGGACCAATGACAGCACAGTCAGTAACAAAAGTAGCCTTACTGTACCAACAACCTCTTCCGGGTCATCAGTTGATTGAATAGTTAAATCAACACCAGGAAGTGGGGCTGCCAATGCAGTTGCAGGAATGAAGTTGGAAATAACAATTAGTAGTAAGATTAACAGCAAATTAGCTCTCACGGCCACTGTCTCCTTCTGCCCCATCATCTTGTTTACGGCCGGTGTAATGCTTAAATTTTTGCTGCAACACCTGTTTAAAGTCAGGTAAGTCACTGACAGTACCGCCGTCTTTGATAGAGTTTGGTAAAGTATCATACTCTTTTACCAGTGTAACCCCGTTTTCAGAGTGGGCCAACAGGTAATACTTGTCACCTACCTGCACCAAAGTGAGCAAACCTTTGGAACCCAACGGCATTTGTTCCAGTACACGCATTCTGCGGCCACCTGCATTGTTTTGTGCAAAACCCCGGCGAGCGAGGCCATATTTAATAACAAAATATGCCAATGCTAAAACTAATGGCAGTGCCACCAATGTTCTGATGAAAGCAAACAAAATTTCTTTATCCATAAAAATATTATTAACCTTCTTCACTGCTTTTAGGCATTAGTATTTTTTCCAGTTTACTAGGACGGGCGATCTTATTTAATCGTACCGCGAAGTAATCGTTGCTAACTAATATTTCCGCCCTGGAAAATTGTTTCTCATTGATGTAAACATCCACCGCTTCACCAGCAGCTTTGTTTAGTTCCAGCACCGAGCCTTCCTCCAGATTTAAAAGTTCCCTAACCTTTAATTTGGTTTGGCCCAGCTCTGCATAAATGTTTACTTCAATGTTATCCAAATGACTCAGACTGGATTTAATGCTACGCTTACCGTCTGGTTTAAGGGAAGGGAAGCGCACCGATTTAACGGCGCCTTCCCCGGTTTCCCCTTCACTTTGCATTTTTTCCATTAACTCTTGTATTTCTTGTTGATTCATCATAATTATCACCTACTGGGTGAGGTATTCTGTAAAATATATTCTAGTAATTTTTCCATGCTCCAGTTTCTTGTTAATCGCCTCGGTCATCTCACGCTGAACTTTTTCGATGCTGTCGGGCGGCTTTACATCTTCTAAGGTTTTACTGCGCAGTAAAGTGATGACAGTATGCTGTAAAATATGCTTCTCCTCTTTGATTTCCAGTGCTAGTTCCTCTTCTTCTTCCGGATACTCCAATACCGCGGTAAAACGTAAGTAATGGGCACCACTGGGGTCAGCCAAGTTCACCAGCATCTCACCAAACTCTGTACTGGTAAGCTTAGGGGGTTCTGGCTCTGCATTTGCCGGTGGTTTCAAGAAAAGAAAGTAACTGGCTATAGCCCCACCAATCAGCATGTTTAGAGCAAGCATTAAAATAATGATTGTTTTTACATTGAATCTTGATTTTTTTTGTTGCTGTTCAGCGTTTTCCTGTGGCACTTGCAACCCTCACCTTACTTGTTAATTAGTTAACGTTTTAGATTAATTAGTTCCTCCAGCATCCGGTCAGAAGTGGTAATCACTCGTGAGTTTGCCTGGTAACCGCGCTGGGTGGTAATCATGTTGGTAAATTCTTCAGTTAGGTCTACGTTGGAAGCCTCTAGGTAACTGGAGTTAATGGTGCCAAAACCTGGAGTATTGGCAGCACCATAAGCAGCTGTACCCGAAGATTCAGAGCCCTTGTATAAACCTTTACCGGCCTTCAAAAGGCCTTCTGGGTTAGAAAATGATGCTAGTCTGATCACGTTAGCCGGTTCCTGAGAAGGAGTTGGCGGTTGTGTACTGGCCAAACCCTTAGCTGACTGTTTACTACCCACAAAGTCCGCTGCATCAGCCCCACCAATATGAATAGATGGTTGAATGCCAATACCAGTGGTACCCTTAGTTTCAAATTTCAACTGACTGGAACTGTCAGACCATGTAACATCAACTTTGTCGGAACCAATTTTGCTGTCAATCATATTGTTTAGAGCATTAGCTAAAGCACTACCGTCCGTAATACTGCTTAAACCTGCTGCCTCCTTTTCATACTGTGAAAAGTTGTAAGTGGTTCCGTTGTAGTTTATAGATATATCTTTATTGGTCCAATCAATGTTTGACTCAGTGGCAGCAGCACCAGTACCAATAAATCCAGCTATGTCTGGCCCACCTAGGGTAATTTCAGAATTGCTATTAGTTGGTGTGAAAACAAGATGATCATTATCCCATGATACATCTACGTTTGCATACCCTGATAATGTTTTTAGATTATAATCCCATGCATCACCATCAGTGGTTAAACTAACACTACTTATATCAACTGTCATACCCTTATAAGTAAAAGTAGTTTCACCTGAAGCATCTGTTAGTATATCACTGGTGCCGCCATCAATTGACCAGCCAGTAGCTGTTTTCTGTACGGTAAGTGTTTCGTCAGTTGTACCATTGTATATTCCTTTAATTTCAACATCACCTGTTGGCGTACCACTACTTACTGTCATTGCAGTATAGTTATCTAAAATAGTACCCGCGGTTCCTCCAGCTTCAACATTTATTAAACTCTGTAATTTTGCTGCTAAATTCTCTCCACTTGTTACTGAGTCCAAACCGGTTGAAGCATCTGTAGTAATTGTATGCCAACCTTCACCGACATTAAATGTGATAGTTTTTCCCGTCCAGTCTTTAGTTTGACCAGCCTCACCTTCGTCACTTAATACGGCACCGTTCCCCATAAATTCAGTTACATCTGTTCCACTCACTTCAATTTTAGGCACAGTACCATCTACAGGAGTATTTTTAGTTTTAAAAACAAGTCCACCATAAGCTTCTTTATCATAAATGACTTCTATACTATTTTGTATTCCAGCAGTACTATCAACTGCCTGTTGCAATTTATCAGCTAGGTCCTGCCAACTTGTAACTCCTGTAACTCCACTCATATCAACGGTAGTAAAAGTTGAACCACCGTCTAATGAAATCTCCAAATTCTTTGTATCTAAGTCAATACCCGAGGATGTTATACCTAGGCTCTCTACCCCATCACTTGTTCCTACAGCTTTCGCCTCTACTGGAGCCACTGCTGCATTAATAGCATCCCCGGACAAAGATCCTGTAGCTGTTACCTCAGGTTTAATCTCACCAAGAGATTCACCTATCAACTCGGCTTCGTCTACTTTAGTAGGCTCAGGTATTTTCACTGGTGTTGATGACATTTGCAATGGTTCACCTGAAGTGTTGGTGCCGCTTATAGCTCCATCTGGACCTATGGTCAATGTGGAAACCGGACCATTATACACTCTGATGTCACCTTGGGCAGATTGTACCCTTAAGCCATCACCGTTTACCATGTAGCCCTGGTCATCTAGGTAAAACACACCATCCCTGGTAAAAAACTGATTACCTGCTTCGTCTTTAACTATAAAGAAACCGTTTCCATCAATAGCCAGGTCTAATGTACGGCCTGTGTTTTGCAAACCACCTTGGGTAAAGTCGTTAGAAATGCTTCCCACCGACATACCACTACCCACCTGGGCGGGGTTTCTACCGTCTCCACCGGAACGAACTGTTTGATACAGGGTGTCTTGAAAGTTAACCCTACCAGCTTTATAACCGGTGGTATTTACGTTAGCAATATTGTTACCTACAGTATCCATGCGAACCTGGTGGTTTTTCATGCCCGAAACTCCAGCATATAATGAGCGTATCATATAGAATTTGCCTCCTTGAAATTTGTAAATTTCAGTCGCGTCAATCGGTCAGCGACCAGGCAGCCTCCTTTCGGGCCGGCTGCTTCTTTGATTATTACTTAATTACTACGGCACTGTCGATATTAGTAAAAACATGATCTTTCATACTCTGGCCATCCATAGCTGTTACTACAGTTTTGTTTTTCACGCTGGCTATCAGTGCCATATCGCCATACAATAACAGAGAATCCTTTGCTCCTTTGTCTGCCGCCTGCTGTACTGCTTTATTGATCTTAGCCATATCTGCCTCACCCAAAACTATATCGCGTTGCTGCAACCTTTTCTGCGCATGGGCTGATAATTTAACCCCTTGCTGTTTCTGCGCTTGTTGATGCAACATATCTGCAAATGACGGACCTTTGGTCTGTGCATTGTTAGGTTTGGGTTGCTGCTTTTGCTGGGCTGGCTTTATCGGCTGAGGTTGGGGAATATAATTATTTATTCTATTGGCCACTGTCTTCCATCCCTACCCTTCCGACTGTGGTTCTGGTTTTGCTTCCACTGTGGTTATTTCTTCAATATCGTATTTATTACCGTCAACCAGTACTTTTACAGCATTCTGCTCCACCAGTACTTTTTCTACAGTACCCGTTACTCCTTCACCCAAGCTAACTACATTACCAATCAAAGAAGCACCTTGGTTAATCTGCTGCAACTTTAGCATATCAGTAAAGGTACTATTAATGGTGTTAAACCGTTCACTCATACCTTCGATATTTTCGTTCATATTAGTAAGTTGCTCCAGCGTGGTAAATTGGGCCATTTGGTTAATAAACTTGTCTGATTCCATTGGAGACGTCGGGTCTTGGTTTTTCAATTGCTCAATCATAATCCGCAAAAATGCATCTTTATCCAGTGTTTGTTTTGGTTCCCTAGTGTTCTCCTTAGGTAGATAGTAATCGTTATTTGTCGCCTTTACATCCATTTAAAGCCCCCCCTTCTATCCTTGTTAAACAAGGAGGTCTACTCCATCATCCACTGTATTGCCTTTACCTTCCATGGCCGTAAGTGGTGTTGCTACAGTACCGTCACTGTTGTTGTAATAATTACCTTGGCGCCAACCGCGTCCTTGGGACCGATTTTGCTGTTGCTGTTGTCCTGACCATTGGTTACTACCCTGGCCTAAAAACACATTAGCTTCGCTTAGCTTAACCTGCTGTTGGAATAATGCATCTCGCATCTGGGGTAGTGCTGCCTCCAGCGCTTCTTTACCGTGAACCGTACTGGCATAAAACTGGGCACTTAGTTCACCTCGGTTAAAAGTTAAGCGAATAGTTACTTCACCCAGTTGCTCTGGATGTAACTTTAAGCGCATGGTAGTATTATTAGGCTGCTGCTTAACATTCATTTCTTTAACCATTCCCAGTAATTTTCCAGAGACCTGCTCAGGCCTCACAGTTCCTTCAGTTTTAACCGGCGTTGTTTCCCTTTGTACAGCTTGGGTAGAAAATGTTTGCGGCTCTTGGGTCTGTGTTTTAACTGTATTATTTCCGCCCTTTACTTCGTCGCCCGCCTTGCTATTATGAGAATTAGCCTTCTGTACTGTGTCAATAGCCGGTTTATTTGTAGCATTGATATCTGCCTTTGCATCCTGCAATGCACCCTGCTTTTTACCAATATTTGATTGTTGCTTTAACAGTTCTGCAGTTTCTACCGTCGGCTTTGTTTGCAATTGTGCCATTTTAGCAGAGCCTTCAGTTTCTGCTAGCTTTACAGTTTGGGCAGTTACTTTCTTCGCATCGACCTCAACTTGCTGCTTCAGAATTTGTGCCACTTCTGGTAAAGGCTTTGCCTGTTGTTTATTGACAGCGTTGTTTTCTGCTTTACCTGCAGATTGCGTTGCTACATTTTCTTTCACTTTGGCAGAATCTTCGGTCTCTGCTTGCCTTGTGGCTTGAGCTGTTACATCACCCTTAACTTGTTGCTTTAGAAACTGTGTTACTTCTGAAAAAGGCTTTGCCTGTTTATCGACGGCGTTGTTTTCTGCTTTGCCACCAACCTGTGTCACTGTAGCATCTTCTGTTAGCTTTGTAGCTTGGGTTGTAACTTTTTTCGCATCACCCTGAATTTGTTGCTTTAACAGTTGTCCTACTTCTGTTAAAGGCTTCGCCTGCTGTTTGTTGGTGGCGTTATTTTCTACTTTATCCCCAAGTTGCGTTGCTACAGCACCTTTCATTTTGACGGTTGCTTCAGGTTCAGTTTGTTTTACAGCCTGCACTGTACCATGCTTGTTGCTAAGAGTTGTCTGCTGTTCAGTAACTGCTACCTTGTTCTTAGACTGTGCTTGTATTGTCTCAGTTACTTCGGATTTGTTTTGATGCAAGATGGTATTCTGCTGTTCACTTCTTTCGGGTCGATTAAGCTCTACCTTCAATTGCTTAATAACCGCTATAGCATCGGCTGCCAGTTTTTGCTGAGGGTTTGCCAACATTTCATTTGCTTTGGTTAGAAACTCTTTTTGTCTTTGTGGCGAAAGACCCTTAACCTCTTGCAAATTCTGCAGGATGTCTTTTAATTGCATGGTTAGCTCTAATGTTTCTGGCTTATTATTGAAGATTTCCATCAGTCTTTTTCCTGTAGTATCAGCAGTATTAGTTTCTTTAGTAAGTAGCGACTCCAACTGAGATAGTAGTTTATCTACCGTAACTAATGACTGGGACTCTGATTTTTCCTGCTGTAAAACTTTCGGAGTAACCATACCAAGGAACATGTCTTCTGGAAGCTTTTGTCCAGCATTTCCTGCCAGCATCTGCAGCTTTCCTTTGCCATCTCCCTGCTGCAACACACCTAACAGTGCCATCATAAAATCGCCATCAGCTTCTGTTTTAGCCCCTTTGCCAGCACCTGTATCATTCCCAGTTGTACTGCCAGTGACCTGTATTAAGTTTTGAATATCAATCTGCACCCCTTAAATCACCTCCCTTCATTCGTAATTATATATTGTTGCTATTCAAAAGTTGTAGGAATCCAGAATGCTATTTTTAGATAATCCCCGTATTCTGACTCCCGACTTCTGACTACTTAAGTAATTAGCATCACCCAGCAGGGTGCTGTTTGCGGTTGTGCATGCCTGTAGCCATTTCGTCAGTTTGCTTATTCTCTTCTTGTCGCAGCTGACTTATGTAATCTTCCCAGTGTCGTTCTTTTAATTTCTCCAGGGTTTTCCGTTCTTTTCTGGCCTCAATGGCATGGTGTCTTGCTTGATCTAGTTTTTCTTTAGCTTGCTGTACTTGATTTGCCTGTTTAGTAATCTTATCTTTCAACAGATCCTGGTACATAATATAGTGTAACTTACAAGTTGGATCTTGGTTTAATGAGTCCGTTAAGGCTCTGTTAAAATCGCTTTTAATTTGCTCTAAGGTACCTAACCGCTCTTGATACAGTTGCTCAGCCTTAACTTGAACCAACATGGCTTCCTGTTCCTTCTTCTCCCTTTGTTCCAAAACCGACTCTAGGCGAAATAGAAACTTTTTCATTAATTACCTCCCGCAAGCAGTTGGTAGAGAGTCTGCATCGTCTGGCTGTATTCACTGTATTCATCAGGCTTTTGCTTAAGAAATTCAGTTATTTGCTCATGTTTTTTTATTGCATTATCCACTTTAGGGTTAGAACCCATCACGTAAGCTCCAATATTGATTAAATCTTCCGACTCTTGGTAAGTGGCCAATAGATCTTTTACCTGCCCGGCACCGTTCTGGTGTTCTTCTTCCACTATATCCGGCATAACCCGACTGACACTCTGCAACACATCAATGGAGGGGTATTGGTTTTTTGCGGCCAGATTGCGTGACAGCACTATGTGCCCATCTAATATTCCCCGCACGGCATCAGCAATAGGCTCGTTCATGTCATCTCCATCCACCAGCACGGTGTAAAAGGCGGTTATGGAACCATTCTGCCCCATTCCGGATCGCTCCATCAGTTTGGGTAGCAGGGCAAACACCGAAGGCGTATATCCCCTGGTTGCTGGCGGTTCTCCTACCGCCAAACCCACTTCTCTCTGAGCCATGGCAAACCGGGTTACAGAGTCCATCATTAGCATTACATCTTTGCCCTGATCACGAAAGTATTCCGCAATGGCGGTAGCAGTAAAAGCTCCCTTTAATCGAACCAGTGCCGGTTGGTCGGATGTAGCTACTATCACCACTGATTTTGCCAACCCTTCTGGCCCCAGATCTGATTCTATAAAGTCCAGCACTTCACGGCCACGCTCACCAATTAAGGCAATTACGTTAACATCAGCACTGCCGTGTTTGGCTATCATCCCCAGCATAGTACTTTTACCTACACCGCTACCAGCAAAGATACCTATTCTTTGGCCACATCCGCAAGTAAGCAAACTGTCAATTGCCCGCACTCCAGTGGGTAGCACACTTTTTATTCGTTTTCGCTTTAGCGGATTGGGCGGATCGTTATCCACCGGATACTGCTGACCATCTTCATTGTAAATATGACCTTCAAAAGGCTGGCCTAAGCCATTTATAATCTGCCCCAACAGGTGTTCTCCCACACTTACAGTTAGAGCTTGTCCAGTAGGCAACACTGCACAACCAGGGTAGACACCCTTCAAATCACCCAATGGCATCAGCAATGAGTCACGCTCTTTAAAACCCACTACTTCCGCATAAACCGGGTAATCTTCACGTGGCACTTTAATCAAACATACTTCTCCAATGCGAGCGGTAATTCCTTGCACTTCCACAGTTAAACCAACTACCCGAGTAACTTGGCCCAGTAGTTTTATCGGTTCAGTTTTCTTAAGTCTTGATCGCACCATATCTAACCTTACCGTTTGGGCCAACACTGTCACCTCTTATGCAGGATTAACTGCTTTTAATATTTCATACCAACGGGAGTCAGCGGTTGCATCCACCACTCCCTTTTCGGTGGTTACCATGCATCCTCCCGGTTTAACCTGTGAATCACTGATTATATTAAGAGTAGCCCGGTCAGACAACGCCTGTTGAAGTTGCTGTTTATTACCTAGATACACTTGCAATTCTTCCGGGTTTACATAAATAGTTACTTGCTCTCGGTCCTTAACCAACTGGATAGCTTCCTTGGCCACCTCGGTAATAATGTCTGGGTTTAACTGCAGTTGAACTGATATATATTTCTCAGCTATCTCTACCGCCAAGGAAGTAATTTCCTGTTCCATTGCCTCCAGGGTTTGACGGCGGGTTTCTTCTGCTTGCTCCAGCACCGATTGGGCCTGACGCCGTATCCCTACCGCTTCATTTTCTGCCTGCTGCACCCCTTGCTGATAGCCCTGCTGCTGAGCTTCCTGCTTAAGTTTTTCACCTTCAGTCCTCGCCTGTTCCAGCAGTTGTTCAGCCTGCTGCTGAGCTTTTTTAATTGTCTCTGCCCCTTGGCGCTCTGCGTCCTCCAATTGCAATTTAATTTTTTCTTCTGGAGTAATGGGGTTTTCTTCTAATTTTCTTAACTTTTTTCTAATTTGTAGTTCCAAGGGGTTAGTTTCCACAAAAGCCCCTTTTATAATTTTAGACAATCAATGCATCCTCCCCGCCACGGGAAATAACAATCTCGCCACTTTCCTCTAGCTTGCGGATTACATTAACAATTTTCTGTTGAGACTGCTCAACATCGCGCAGACGCACAGGACCCATGTATTCAATTTCTTCACGCAACATTTCAGATGCCCGTTTGGACATGTTCTTAAATATGCGTTCGTTAACATCTTTATTGGCACCACGCATAGCCATAGCCAGTTCCTTGGTGTCCACTTCCCGCAACACCTTCTGAATGGATACATCGTGCAATTTTACAATATCTTCGAATATAAACATTAGGCGGCGCACTTCTTCAGCCAGATCAGGGTCACTACCCTC
Source organism: Bacillota bacterium (assembly GCA_009711615.1). Taxonomy (GTDB): domain Bacteria; phylum Bacillota; class Desulfotomaculia; order Desulfotomaculales; family Desulfohalotomaculaceae; genus Desulforadius. Next base: position 134,079 of record VENI01000005.1, read on the forward strand.
CAGGTGCTCGAAGATAGACTTTTCAGTAGATCGATCTACTTTATTTAAAATATTCACCAAACTCTTAACTCCACCAGCCACCGTTTCTTCAGTGGATGAAACAGTAGATAGTTTTTCCTCCAATACCTTTTCTATCTCTTTAGCCACTTCCGGCGAAGTACGATCTAACACAGCCACCCGGCGGGCCACATCGGCCTGTACCTCAGGGTTCAATTCCGAAAGCACCACCGCTGACTGATCTGGCTTTAGGTGGGCCACCACAAAGGCAATAGTCTGCGGGTGTTCATCCCTAATAAAGCTTATTAGCTGACGAGGGTCACTCTTGCGCAGCTTTTGAAACGGAACATGCTGCATGGACTGTTTTAGCTTTTCTAGAATTTCCTGACTTTTCACTGGCCCTACAGTTTTTTCTAGAAGATCCTTGGCATAATCAACGCCACCACTAAGTAAATAGTTTCTCGCCTGCTGTAGCTGGTAAAACTCGTCAACAACTTTACCAGTAGCATCATTAGATATACTGTCCATATCAGTAATTGCACCAGTGATGCGTTCAATTTCATCATCATTAAATCCATGTTTTAAAATTTTTGAGGATAGATCAGCACCCAAACTCATTAGCAGAATAGCTGCCTTCTCTTCTCCGCTAATATCTATACCACTGGGCATTTTCATCCTACTCCTTTAGCCAAAGTTTTAATACCTGAGCAACCTCTTCAGGGTTTTGTTGGGCCATATCCTTCAGCTCATCATTACGGTCACGGGTAGCAGCCACCTGCCGACTTGTTTCTTCTTTTGTATCCTGTTCCGGTTCAGTACTCGGCATGGGGGGCGCTGGTGCAGGTTGCTGCTTTACCTTGCGCCTACTTCTAATAAATAATATTAAAATTAATAGTAAAAGTATTAAGATTCCGGCACCAATGCCGATCATATTATAAAGTTGCTTTTGCTGTTCTTGTTCAGCCAGTTGATCTTGCTGGGCGGCAAAAGCGTCTTGATCACTGGTATTAAAGGGCATAGTTTGTACTATAATTTCGTCACCCCGCTGGGGTTCATAACCGATAGCACCGGCCACCACTTGCTGCACGGCCTGTCTATCCACCCCTTCTACGTTGCTGTCAACAATCACTGAAGTGGAAATGCGATTAATCGCTCCCGGTTGCTGCTCAATCACAGTAACCTCTTTACCGTTTTCATAGTTGACAGTACTGGATTCATCATTATATTCACCAGAACCGCCACCCCCACTGGGGTAACTACTGCCGGGCATTTGCGAAGTGGTTCCCGCGGGACCACCATCACCGGTACTGCTACCACTGGAACTTTCTTTTTGTTCGCTCACTATTTGGCCTTCTAGAATGTCGGTTCGTGTGGTCTGCATTTTGGTATAATCCAGATCTGCCGCCACCATGGCCACCACTCTACCAGGTCCAAATATTCTGGTTAGCGCTTGTTTTAATTTTTGCTCATAGGCCTTTTCAATATTTTTCTTTAGCTTCTGCCGCTGTTCAATGGCAGTACTGGCTAAACCAGTGTTATCAGTTCCAGGATTTAAGTAATCATTTAGCACATTACCATGAGTGTCTATTATATGTATATTCTCAGGGGATATGCTTTCCACGCTACCCATTAGCAGATTGCTGATTCCCTTCACTTGGGAAGGTTGCAGTTTACCCATCGGTGCCAATTGCAGTACTACCGATGCAGAGGCTGCACCTTCTTCATCTATAAAGACACTTCTTTGTGGCAACACTAAATGGACCCGAGCCTGTTCGACTTCACTAAGGGCGGTAATACTGCGCCTTAATTCTTCCTGCAAGGCCCGCTGGTATAAAACTTGGTTTTCAAAATCTGTTTTGGCCATTGATGAGCCACCAAAAAGCTCCAGCCCCTGGCCAGTGCCAGGCAGAACATCATTGCTGGCCATCTGCATACGCAGATCATAGACATCCTTTTCTGGTACCATTATAGTACGCCCTTGATCTGTTACTTGATAATCTATATTTAATGCTTTTAAATTTTCTACTACTTTACCGGCTTCTTGTACTTCTAGATTTTTGAAAAGAGGGGCATAAGTTGGCTGCAACAAAAAAGTTGAGATGTAAAATAGTACTACCACGACACTGACACTAATCAGTACCGTTGCTATTTTTTGTGCTTGAGAAAAATTCTGCCACCGTTCCTTCCCCTTGGCCGGCAGGTCACGTAGGTTCAAAAAAACCACTCCCCACTAGCAGGTTAATTACAGTGGCATGCGAGATAATTCTTGGTAAGCCTCAAGCATCTTGTTGCGAACTTCTAAAGCCAAATTCATAGATATTTTGGCTTCCTGCATGGCTATAGTTACCTGGTGAATATCCTGCACTTTACCAACAACAAACTGCTCTTTCATTTCTTCTGCTTTTAACTGAGATTCATTTAATTTATCAATAGCATTGTTTAGTGCATCCCCAAATGCTACTGCATTATTATCATCTTTCTTTACAGCCGGTTGCTGCTTCACATCTAGCGATATTGGTTGCGGAATTGGTTTAACCTGCATTTACTTTCCTCCTTAACCCCGACCTATTTCTAAAGCTTTTAACGCCATTCCCTTGGCGGCGTTAAAAGCAGTCACATTGGCCTCATAAGCCCTTGTGGCTGTAATCATATCAGTCATTTCATTTAGTACATTAATGTTGGGGTAAGCCACATAGCCCTCTTGATTGGCATAAGGGTGTGAAGGCTCATAAACCAACCTTGGCGGAGCAGGGTCTTTAGTAATACCCGTAACCTTTACGCCACCGCCATTAAAATTAAGCTTGTCCTGCCCCATTGTTTGCTTTAATTGTTCCGCAAAGATAGGTACCTGCCGCTTGTAAGTGTCATCTGCACTGCGACCAGCGGTGTGGATATTAGCCAAATTGTTAGAAACAATATCCAAACGTAGCTTTTCAGCTGACATTCCAGAACCACTAATAGCAAAGGAATTAAATAAACCCATATTTAAACTTACCTCCTAGAGGAACTTATTATTTGACTAACCAGTGAATAGTAACCACTTAAAGCTTGAGCAGAAGTATTATACTTCACCTGGGTGGCAGCCAAATTCACCATTTCTTCGTCAGCATCCACATTGTTGCCGTCTGGCCGCAAACTGGTGTTGGTCTGTTGCTCCACTTTAGGCTCTACCTCAGCGGGATTCTTCACCCCACCAATATGACCGGATCTGGTGGTTCGCATTGGCAATTTATCTTTTCCCATTGATGCCTGTAGTTGTTCCTCAAAGGATACAAATGATTTTTTAAACCCAGGCGTGTTTAAGTTAGCTAAATTATTGGCAATAACCTTCTGCCTAAGTGTACCCGTATCCAAATCTTTTTTTAATGCCATTACAGTTGGGTCATTAAAAATATCAAACATATTAAGGCCTCCCAACCGAACTTTTGTAAATTTAGACAAAAAACGCTAATTATAAATATTTATTTCAACATTAGTAATATTTTTCCCTGCACAAATTTGTTAAGATTAAGATATATTTCGCTATATTTGGTAGTAATTTATGGTTACTCTGCCAGTTTACACAGAAAATTACTACTACGTCACGAGACTTATGTAGTATTTATATAGGACCGCGACCGCTAATTATGTAACTCTTACAAACCCTGTGACACCATTACTTTTCTGGTTTCTTCAATAATAGTTAATACTTCTTCATTAGTCATGGTTTGATTTATTGGCAGTGTTAACACACGTCGATAGAATTCCTCTGCCTTTGGCCCCCGACTCCCCTCCAGTGTGCAAACATCGGGATGCCCTGCCCATAGGTAATAAGGATGCTGAAACACCGGAAAATACTTAACATCAACATCTACCCCGGAAGTTTTTAATTCCGTAAAAAGCTTTGGGCGGATATCAGCCATCTCTGCATTTAACTGCAGCACATACATACCCCAGGCATGATTGCCCTCCGGCTGTTCCTTTGGCACCATAACTTGATCTAAATCAGCAAAAGCTTCACTATATTGATAGGCTATTTCCCGACGCCTTTCCACTATACTATCTAACCTCTGCAATTGTGACAAACCTATGGCAGCTTGCAGTTCTGTCATCCGATAGGGAAAGCCCAAATCTTGCATTTCATAGTGCCAGGGATCTTCATCTCTAGTTAAAAGTTCTTTATCTTTGACCATGCCTTCATCTCTAAATATCCTAAGCCATTGGGCTGCTTCATCAGAGTTGGTTACAACCATACCTCCATCACCGGTGTAGATATGATTCCCCGGGCCGAAATCATACACAACCATGTCGCCATATTCAGCCACTGACTTACCGTGGTATTCAGCTCCTAAGGCATGGGTAGCATCTACTATCACCGAAATGTCTTTATCATTAACCATATCCAATATGGGCTGTAGATCGCAAGGTTGGCCAGCATAATGGTGCAGTATAACAGCCTTAGTATTGGAATTAAGGTGGAGTTTAATATCTTCGAGGGTGACATTACCGGTATCCAAATCTACATCTGCAAAAATATTTACCGCCCCTTGATAAAATACCGAGTTCGGACCACCCACCGGGGCCAGCGGCGGTACTATCACTTCCTCCTTAGGACCTAAGGCTGCTGCCCTAAGGGCAATATGCATGCCGGCGGTGCCACTGGAAACAGCTATGGCATGCTTAATACCGTTGTATCTAGCAAAAACCTCTTCAAACTTTCTTACCTGTTCACCCATATGTAAATTGCCACTTTCTAACACCTGCAACAAATTCTTTTCATCTTCGGCATTAAACATTTTATTGACCAACTTTGACATAATGACCTAATTCCTCCCTTAAACCGACCAATATACTTAACAATACCTTCATTTTAACAGAATTAGCCAATTAGTTCCAATAGATTTTTAAAAAAACCTTTTAATAGTCCTACTAACTTTGGTATAATCTGGCTAGAAGAAATCTACTTTTGTACTATATGTCTTGAAACATTATTAGTACTATAGACACAAAGGTATACATAACTCTGTTAAGAGGTGCAAATACTTTGGATCTAAACGTCAAGCTACAGATATTAAAAAGTTCACCCTTATTTAAAAATTTTCCCCCAAACACCCTAAAGGCAATTATAGAAAAAACACAGTTAGTAACTTATCAGGAAGAAACGTTATTATATAACGAAGGGGAACATGGGGACTGTTTTTATGTCATTGCTACGGGAGAGGTAACACTTTATAAAAGTGTGGACAATAGCGAAGTACCAGTCTATATCTTAGGCAAGGGCGATTATTTTGGTGAAATGTCTTACTTTAACAAGTCAGGCGTTAGAACTTTATCAGCAAAGGTACACGCCAAAACAGTGCTATTCGAAATACCCCATGCTTTCCTGGTATTAATTCAGCAAAACAGTAATATCACATACAACCTAATTAAAGCCATGAACACAAGGCAGAATAATGTGATTGCTAAACTTGCTTCAGCATCTGCCCAGTCAACTAAGAAATCAACAAAAAAAGAAAGTAGTAAAACAATACACAAAAACAAGAACTCCAGTGATGATGATAATAAAATAGATGAATCGTTACTGAATAGCCATATCGAGCAAACTCTAAATCCCAAAAACAAAGTAGACGAAGCGGTGGAACAAGCTGAGGAAAGTAGTGAAAACTTAACGGTGGAAGACATGCTTTACAACCGCAAACTCACCTGCCCCCACTGCCATAAAAAGTTTACCACCCCCAGGGTGTTATCTAAACATATTAGAATAATAAAATCTGACAGCGATTTTTTTAACTACTATGAAGGTGTTAATCCAGTATTTTATGAAGTGGCTGTTTGCCCCAAATGTTGCTACGCTTTTACCGATGACACAATGGAAAAACTGGGCCCCACAGCATTAAAGAAAATAAAAGAAGTTTTAGAAACTGTGCCTAAAAAAAATTACAATATGATAAGGACTATAGACGTAGCCCTGGAAACCTTTGTGCTGGCCATTTTATGTCAAACTTCATACTTAAATAAGGATTCGTTAGTGGCACGCCTGTACTTAAGGTTGGCTTGGTTGTACAGGTATAAAGAAAATGAAGAAAAAGAAAAGGTTTACCTGCAGGTTGCACTGGAAAAATATTTAGAAGCTTTCAAAAAGGAAAAATTTGAAGCAAAAACTGAACTTCAATTATCATATTTGGTAGGGGAACTGCACAACAGATTGGGTGACCCCAAAAACGCGGTACACTGGTTCAGTCGCTTGGTAATGCATCCGCAAAAGAATCAGTACCCAGCCATTGTAAGAAAGGCCCGGGAACAGTGGCAAGACCTGAGGGCCAAAATGAAAGAAGAAAAGGCTTGAACCAAAAAGGTTCAAGCCTTTTATACCATTTCGTCAACTAAAAGACCAACTGTTTTCTCTATGCTGGCCACCATGTCAAGTAACCATTCCGGCGGCACTTCCCTAATCACTTCCTCAGTATCCGCATTTATCACTCTTGCGTAATACTCGCCGCTCTCCTCATGAATCTTAAACTGCACACTGGTTTTATACAGATTCATGGTTTCATTAGCCTTCCCTACGGCCCTTTCCAGCTCTTCTTTGTTAACCTTGTTTCGTTCCTTAGCGGTCTGCTCATCACGGTCTTTCCTTAGTTGCCTTTTACTCTCCGAATCTTCAAGAGACTTGTTTGAATCACCGTTTCTTTGCTTTATTTGCTGGGCTGGCGCCGCGGGGTCAACATTTGAAACTTTCAATGTTAATCTCCCCCCGTTTTATTTTTTCTTGTCCAAGAAGTAACCACTATTTTGCTTAATTCTTTTTTTATATGCTGTCACACCGGTTTTTGAAGACTGTAGTGTTTTCATATTATGCTGCAGCTCTTTCAGGTTTCTTTCTACCTGTATCATGCTTTGTTCTGTCAACTCAAAGGATTCCTCAGCCGTTTTACTGGCAAGTTTCCAACACTGCTCTATTTCTTCAACCATTCCTGGGTGGAATTCTTTTACTCCATCCCAGTTACTCACTCCAATAAATGTTACCGTCTTTTCTTTCAGCATGTTCAGTTGCTGATCAAGACCATCAATCTCTTTAATATATTTCTGCCTGATCCCCAAATATTTTTCATAACTCTCCCAATCATCACTGGAATCTGCTAGCTGTTTGCTTACATGAAGCATTTGGTTCATTAATTTTTCTTTATGTCGGGAAACTTCCAGAAGTTTTGTTAGCAGATTATCTACCACCATTGGCCGCCGCTACTGCCCCGGTTTTGTTCTGCTTTACCGCTTCAGTCCAGGTGTTGCGCATTTCCTCCAGCAATTCCTGCACCTCCAAAAGAATCTCTTTATCTTTTTTTATGTTACCTTCCACCAGACGTCGTTTAACGTATTCATACAAACTGGCTAGATTTTGGGAAAGCTCATAATCCTGGTTTAAGGTTACCAACAATTCAGTAATGATAGCATCTACTCGTTGAATGTAGTGGTTAGTCTGTTCAATATCTTTTTCCTCTAATTTGTTAATTGCTAGCTTATTAAATTTAACTGCACCATTATACAACATTAATGTTAACTCACCAGGGTTTGCACTGTTAATGGCATTTTCCTGGTACTGAGCATAAGGATTTTGGGCTTGCATATTATAACCTCCCAATCTAATTTACATTCCGCCACCAAACTGCTGAGCCAACCACGCACTCTGCTGGTTCATCTGCTGGATTGCCTTTTCCATGGCACTGAACTGCCGCCAGTAGCGATCTTCAATCTGTACCAACCGATCTTCCCAGCGCTCAATGTCTTTATCTATGCCTTTCATTTCCTTACCTATAAAACTATCATCCACCAGGCTATAGTCATCGCTACTACCTGCTCTACTTATCAACGAATCGATTCCATAATCTAGATCATCATACAGACGTTGGGCAATACCTTTATCATCATAGTCTTCGGCGCTTTTGGTGAATAGACTCATTACACCTTCCAGATCGTTCTGTAATGATTTTCGCAGTTTATCTTCATTTATAACCAGTTCACCACTCATGTAGTTCTCGGTAGTTTTAATACCCAGGTCGTCTAAACGATCATAACCCTCTGTGCTGTTTACTCCTGGAACCATAGAACCCATGGTCATACGCATTTTAGAAACCACACTGGAAAGTATTGGATCATTGTGTAATAAACCGCTACGTGCTTTATCTTGCCACTTTTCAATTTGATCATCTGTAAGTTGTTCTCGTCTCTGATCAGTTAGAGGCTTATAATCTCTGTAATATTCTTCATAAAGCTTATCATTAATAGTCTTAACGGTTTCGTTGTATTTATCTATAAACTTAACAATGGAATCAAATACTGCTTCAGTATCACGTTTCACAGTTACACTGGTTGGAACATAGTTGCCAACGCCATCAATGGGACTAACACTGGTTAAGTTTAATTTGATGCCAGCAATATCAGCAGTGTTAGACGAAAAAGTAAAATTAGTGCCATTAAAAGTTACTTTGGCATCTTCCCCAGTTAGAGTCTGAGCAACCCCGCCCGAACTGGGATCTGCAGTAAAAAACTCGGTAAGTTTTAAATCATCATATAAGAAATTATTAGTAGTACTATCAGAAGAAGAAATCTTTATACTCTGTTCAGTTCCTGTTTCCGTTGTTTGCACGAAAACTCTATTTAATCCTTCGTCATAAGAAAGCTTTACGCCAAGATCTATACCATCCGTATTCTTCCAATTATTAATCTCAGATACCATTTCTTTAAGGCTTTGGTCTTTAGTAAAAGTAAACTCTTTACTGATACTATTCCCGTTTACATCTTTAATACCGGAATTAGTAACAGTAAAAGTAATATCAGAACTAACACCAAATTGGGCTTCCAGCGTATCCTGGTAAGCATTAATTTCAGCACTACTAACTGTATAGGCACTTTTTGCCAAGTTTTCCACTATTACTGAGTAAGTTCCCTCAACAGCGTCACTACCCGTGGTAGCAGTAAGAATACTCTTATCACTTGATGATGCACTATTCTTTAAATAACTTCCCTGAAGCTTCATGTCAAAGGCAAGATCCCGTAGTGAACGCATTTTATTATTCAATTCCCGGTAATCTTCCTGCTTCCACTCCAGTTCCTGCTTCTCTTGTTCTAGCTTATCAACTTTCATACGCTCGGCCTTCATCAGGTCACTAACAATCTGATCAATATCCATCCCCGATGCCAGGCCACCAATTCGCATGTTAGAACTCACATTTATCCCGCCCTTCTGTGGGAATATATATTATCTTTATCGGCGTAAAAATAAACTTCTTTATACCTTTACTCAAAAACAAAAATAACGTTGTTGCGCATTAAACCTGCACATCAACGTTACTACCCATATGGGGCAAGTTAGCTTTTGTCTGAACTTTCCCTTCGGCAACTTTGTCCAGCATCTGATTTACAATAGTGCTATTGTTTTCAGCATTGCTCATCGCCTTTTTCATTACAGCCAAACCAACATTCTGTTTCAACTGCACCTGATTTTTCATGATGGATAATGCAGCAATATCCATTTACAACACCTCTTTATGAAAGTATAAGTGGCTTTAACACTCTATTTATCTCTGCGTGCCACTTTTTATAGTTGGGCATCAAGTTAAACTGTACAACCTCCTGGGCTTTACCAGGTTCACCTTGTTCAAAAGCAGATACTACCAATTCAAAACCATTACGTACTTTTTTACCTAAAGATTCTAGTTCATTGGAAGCTAACTCTGATAAAACAGGTTGAATGGATGCATCAATAGATAAACATGCCTTCATTACATCTTCCAACAAGGGAATAGCCTGTTGATAGTTGCCTTCATTAAGTTTACTGCTTATATGCAGCATTCCTTCCAACCCTGTTTCAGACAGATCCACAGCCCGCTTTATTACGTCATAGTACTTGTTGTCCATCTAATTTCTCCATTCCTTAGAATTTAGAATTAATGAAAGCCCTTCCAAAAAGACTTACTCATTTCATCCAGTTCATTAACATACCGCTGTAACTTTTGCAGTTGCATGTTTATATCTTCTCTTTCTATAGAATCTATAGCTTCTCCTTTTGCATATTCAGCTAAATCTTTCATCTCTATTAACTTATGCTCAATTTCATCAAGCAATTCTATTCTGTATTTCACCCATTCCAACCTCTGCCTTAAATGTTCTTCATTAGAACCCATAATTATTCACCTCAATAAATATATCGGCAAATTATAGGTATTCTTAAGTCAGACGGGCGTTTTTCTGATAATTTAATAGCAAAAGAGACCCTGTAAATTTCCAGAGTCCCTCAAAACTTTCAATAAGTTAATAAGTTAGGTGCCTGGCACTTTACTTCTGCTCTAAAGTGCGTTTTAAGAATTCCTTGGTACGTTCCTGGGTTGGATTATTGAAAATTTGCTCTGGGCTTCCTTCCTCAGCAATAACTCCTTTGTCCATAAATACCACACGGTCAGATACGTCTTTGGCAAATCCCATCTCATGAGTAACTATTAACATAGTAAGACCAAGTTTAGCAAGCTCCTTCATAACCCTAAGAACTTCTCCTACCATTTCCGGGTCGAGGGCTGATGTTGGCTCATCAAACAACATTACATCCGGTTCCATAGAAAGTGCTCTAGCAATAGCCACACGTTGTTTTTGACCACCCGATAATTGTTTTGGTTTTGCATTAATAAATTGATCCATTCCAACAACTTGTAAATATTTCATGGCTACTTTTTCAGCTTCTTGTCTAGAACGTTTTAGCACTTTTAGTTGTCCCACGACACAATTGTTTAATACATTGTGATTATTAAACAAGTTAAACTGTTGGAATACCATCCCTAAATTTGTACGATAGGCGTAGATATCATGCTTATCGTCCAGAATATTTTCCCCATTATAAATGATTTGACCACCACTGGGTTTTTCTAAAAGATTAACACAACGAAGAAGAGTTGATTTACCAGATCCGGATGAACCAATGATACAGACTACTTCTCCTTTGACTACTGAAAAATCAATATCTTTTAACACTTCATGAGCTCCAAAGGATTTGCTTAGATGTTGAACATCAATTACTTTTTCCATATCTCTCAACCTCCTTCGTCTATGCCTCTCTGTTATTTTTACGTAGCCTATCTTCTGGTGTTTCTACTTGCATTTGATTAGCAACCATAGTGTAATCGTCCGGACCATCTAATTTCCTTTCAACCAAACGCAAAATTCTTGTTACTGTAAAGGTCATGATAAAATACAAAATACACGCAATAAAAAACGATTCAAAATATCTGAAGTTGTTTCCTGCAACGGATTTTGTTTGGAAAAATAATTCGTTTACAGATATTACGTTAAGCACTGATGTATCTTTGATATTAATGACAAATTCATTACCGGTTGCTGGCAAAATGTTACGAATTACTTGTGGTAATACAATATTAATCATGGTTTGAGTATGGTTCATTCCTATTGCATGCGCTGCTTCAAATTGTCCTTTATCTATAGAAATAATACCCCCACGAACAATTTCTGACATATAAGCCCCTGTATTAATAGATACGATAAAGATTGCTGCATATAAACGGTCCATATCCACACCAAATGCCATAGCAGAACCATAAAAAATCACCATAGCTTGTACTATCATAGGAGTACCACGGAAAAATTCTATATAGGTAGTAAGAATAGTATTAATAACTTTAAGTATGATTCTTTTTGGCCCTCTTTCAGGCATTGGAATAGTACGTATAACTCCGATTATCAAACCTATAAAAGATCCTATAATAGTACCAGTTATGGAAACTAGAAGAGTTATGCCAGCTCCACGAAGGAACATTGGCCAGTTACTGACAAGAATATTTACTACCCACTCAAATGACATTGTTCTTTCTCCTTTACAACATTATAAAACCGGGTGCAAATTTGTTGAACCCGGTTTCAATAATCTTTATTCAGCTGCTGGTTGATTCTTAATAGCGGCATCCATTATACTTTGGCGCTCTTCTTGAGAGACCCCTGCCAAAGTTTCATTTATTTGGTCAGCTAGTTCGCTACCTTTTCTCAAACCTACAGCAATGGCTGTATCATCATCAGATGTCTCAAATCCTTCTTCGAATTCAACCATAGCAAAGTTATCATTGGCAGCCGAAGCACTGACACCCTCTGGACGTTCTGAAACGTAGCCATCAATTACCCCTGATTCTAGAGCAACTCTCATTGCCGGGAAGTTATCCATAGCTGGCTGTTTAGCTACACCTTCAATTTGATCAATTACTGAATAGTGGAATGTATTTAATTGTGCAGTTATTTTTGCTCCATTGAAATCTTGGATCGAGGTGGCGTCTTCATATTCCCCACCTTTTTTAACAACCATAATTAAGTCTGATTTATAATAGTTGTCTGAGAAATCAATTACCTCTTTACGTTCTGCCGTTGGTGACATACCTGCAATGATTGCATCAATTTTGCCTGATTGTAATGCTGGTACAAGACCATCCCATTCAGTCTTAACAATTACTAATTCTTTTCCTAACCCTTCGGCAATTCTCTTAGCAATTTCTACATCATATCCACCTGCATATTCTGCACTGCCGTCAATTTTAACCCCACCATTAGAATCATCCATTTGAGTCCAGTTGAATGGCGCATAGCCACATTCAAGACCAACCTTAAATGTTCCACCTTCGGTTGCCGCTGGTTCTTCTGATGTTTCTGAAGAAGTATCATTTGAACCACATGCTGTTAATAGCATAACCATAGATATCGACAGAACCAGAAACAATAACAATTTCTTTTTCATAACTCTAAACTCTCCTCCCCTTTTTAACTTAAAAAGGACATTTTTCCAAAATATCCTTTTTAATTCTACCATTGTTTATGCATGATTTCAATAATAATATAAGGTAGTTGTCCAAAGGAATTCTTCTAATATTAGAAAAGTAGATCTTAATACCGGCAGTTCCAAATATGTTAGGTACCTGTCACCTTATTTTAACAAAATTAGTTAGTCTGGCACCATCCTCAAATAAGTTACGAAAAGAGAAAGAGATCTCAGGAAAACCTGAGACCTCTTTGTTTTTGTATTTAATGGATATATTATCGTAGCAGTTGCAGTACGCCTTGTGGCTGTTGGTTAGCTTGAGCCAGCATAGCTTGTGCTGCTTGTGCCAAGATGTTGTTCTTAGTGTGTTCCATCATTTCCTTAGCCATATCAACGTCACGGATACGTGATTCAGCAGCTGTCAGGTTTTCAGCTGATGTTCCAAGGTTGTTGATTGTGTGCTCTAAGCGGTTTTGGAAGGCACCTAGCTTGGAACGTTCAGCAGAAACATTTTCAATTGCGTTATTTATTACATCTACTGCAGCTGATGCTTTTTCATGACTGGAAACATCCAGTGCAAATTCTACCTTATCGTTGTTTGTACCATCGGTAACTGATTCGTTTGTTGTAAAGGATGCATTTGCAATGGTATTACCGTCGTTATCTGTTACTGCTTCGTCTGCAGCTTTACCACTAATACCAAGGGCAACAGCTCTCATATCTGAAATATCAACTGAGAAACTTTGGCCCATGTTTGCACCAATTTGCATTGATAAGGAATTATCAATAGTATCATCCTCAACGTTAAAAGTAGCTTCATCTCCACCTTCCACGTCTACAACCGTTTCTATACTAAGGCCATTACCGAAATCTATTTTATCTCCTGCGTCAAAGTCAATTGGTGAACCAATATCATTGCCGGTATCGGTATTAGTAAGGGTAGCACTAAAGTTATCTTGGCCTGCTTTAACTGAGAAGTAAAGATCGCCAGCAGATAAGCTCGTGCCATCATATGCAAAAGTAATTCCTTCTCCCAAATCAATTGTTTCGGTAGCGGTAGAACCACTCAATACTTTAGTTCCTAGACCATTACTTCCATCAGCATCTTGAATCTCTGCAGTATATGTTGACTGTGCAGCAACTGTAAAATCTATAAATGTAGTTGCAGAACTTCCTGAGCCTAAGCCACTCAAAGCAGATGCATCTAGATCTACGAAAACTCCATTACCAGCTGCACCTAATGCAATGTTGGTAACATTGGATTCATCGGCTAAGTCTGCTTCTGTGAATGTATAAGCATTTCCCAGTTCCTCACCAGCGTCCATTGTATCATCAGTATCAGCATCTGCATATAGCTGCACAGAGTAGTCAGTACTTACATCTACAGTTGTTGTCTGAGTTTGGCCACCTACTAAATCTGCACCTGCTATATCCATAGATAACGTATCAGTACCGAAAGTAAAGGGAGCAGAAGCATCCTGGTCACCGTCTTGGTCAAACATTGCTGTTTGTGTAGTTGCTGTATCGCTATCCTTAGTTACAGAAACTTGATTTCTAATCACATCTGCGCTTCCACTGTTGTCTGATAGATCAATAGTCTGACCGTCCATTTCACCCACAGTTGAGTCAGTTGTTCCAGAATCACTTGCATAAACCTGTTGTTGATCTACATCAAAGGATATATCACCTAAATTGATAGTTTTTGCACCGGCGGTATTTGTGAAAGATGCTTCTACTGATTGTACAACCGTGTCACCAGATCCTGTATCGCTTGTAAGATCAAATCTAAGCTTAACATCATCTGTAGCATTCGATACTGCAGTTGATGTTGAACCCATTGCTGTCGAAATGTCATTAGTAGTGTCAGCACCACCGCTCCAAGCTACATCGAAAGTTGATCCCAATGCTTCATAGTTATTAGCTTCTATCTTAATTTTACCGTCTGATGTTGAAGTTACATTATAAGTGATTCCTTCATGTGCACTGCCATCAAATTCTGCATTAATATCACTTTGTATTGCAGAAGCAAAGGTTGTCATATTCGCCGCTGAAGACAAATCATAACCTGAGCCTGAGTCTAATGCTTGAACATTGGTTAATGAAACACTTATATTTTGGACAGCACCTTGTGAGTCAGTATATGTTAAGGTTAAGGTATCATCTCTTAATGATGTAGCCGTATTACCTGTTGAAACATCCGCACTGGTAGCTACAGCATTTGTATCTCCAAGCTGAGTTGTCTTAATCTTGTAACTATCAGCCGACTGATATGTTGAATTACTAGCTATTTGTAAGTTGCTAATGGCACCTGAATCATCACTGCTATAAATAGTGGTACTGCCATTAATTATTGCAGTTCCTGAATTTATTTGACTTCCGTCAATAACTGTATCAACTGCAACATCAAACCGGGTTCCATCATCAAAAGCAGATACATCAAGGTTGCTTATACCAGAAGCGTTACTGCCTGTTGCTGTCTTAGTAACTGTTTTCTCAACATTAATATTATAGGTTCCATCTGTCAAATTGGAATCACCGGAAACGTTTATTGGATTAGTTGTGTCAGAACTTAACAAGCTAGAGGTATCATTTGTACCTGATACTTCAGGGGCAGTAGTCTGAGCCACCGTAACTTTATAACTTCCTTCGTCTAATGTTGTAGGGTCGTTTGTCTCAACACTTCCAACAGTACCAATTTGTTCACCGGACACCATGTTTGCAACATCATTTGCTATAGATATCTTATAACCACCAGTTGCCAATTCAGAAGTTGCATCTATTGCGACATCTGACAACGCCCCGGCATTTGTAAGGCTATAAGAATCACCTGTTATTATTCTTCCATCACCAGTTATAGAGATGTCACCTTTTAGCAATTCCTGGGTGTTAAACTCTGTAGTATTACCTACACGGTTAATTTCAGAAGTAAGCTGGTTGATTTCTTTTTGAATTTCAGCACGGTCTACATCAACGTTTGTGTCATTGGCTGCTTGGTTAGCCAACTCACGCATACGCTGTAGAATACTGTGTGTTTCATTCAGTGCACCTTCTGCAGTTTGGATAAGAGAAATACCATCTTGAGCGTTACGGCTAGCCTGTTCTAAGCCACGAATCTGGCCACGCATCTTTTCTGAAATAGCCAGACCAGCGGCGTCATCGCCTGCTCTGTTGATGCGTAGACCTGATGACAGTTTTTCCAGTGATTTTGCACCAGCAGATTGGTTGGCAGTCAACTGACGATAAGTGTTTAAAGCTGCAATATTGTGATTAATTCTCATTAAAATACCTCCTTGTTATTTTGCTGTAGTGAACTTCCTTTTTCACCTTGTATATATAACAAGCCTATGGCCACTCGGCTTATTAACTAAAAGAAACAAATAGTTTAATAACACAAAACAAATTTATTACTACTTAACAGTGGCTAAATTGCTGTTTTCCTTTTCAAAAATTTCTCCCCTAACAATTCGTACATCTTTGGGGGCATCTATTGCTAAACGCAAGCTACCGTCATCACTTTTAACAACTTTTACCATTATTTTTCCATCAATCATTACATGCTCTCCGGGTTTCCTACCTAAGACCAGCATTTTAAAACCTCCTTGTTTTAGAAATAAAAAAGGACGGTTAAAACACTCAACTATCCTTGCATCCTGCAGGAAAAGTTTAAGTAGCTTTAACCGTCCATGAACTCTTACATTATTTAATTGAAATAAAAAAAGACAACCCGTATTATTCTTCCATTTCCTGCGTCCTGCAAGAAATATGTGGAAGTTAACGAATCGTCCCTGATTTAAATTTCCATTCTATAAATTATTTGACCCTATACGTTATATATCGGTCAATTATTGAAATACCTTAGAGGCTTTAACAACTTTTTATTTTTTTTTACAAAAAAATACCCTTGCTCCATACAAGCAAAGGTATCTTAAAACTCATTTATCATTATACTCCTGATTTAATTCACCTCTAACAATGGATACATCTTTAGGGGCTTCAATGGCAAGCCTCAATTGCCCATCATCACTCTTTATTACTTTTACCCTTATCTTTTCACCAATCATCACATATTCCCCAGGCTTTCTCCCTAATACCAGCATACCATTATCCTCCCTGTTAACAGTATTTAAGAGTAAGGCATTCAAATGCATATGAATGCTCCTTACCAACCTAATAAACTTTTATGAATAATATTCTTAAGTTTATTTTACTGTTAAATGAGAATCTTGTCGCTTAAGGTAACCTTAATAAAAGCTAAAATTAAATTAAGGTAACTTTAAACTATATTTTGATTATTTATATCTAAGCGCTACTCCATCAGGTAGGACTGTTATAGGACTGTTATAGGACTGTTATGGGACCGTTGTAGGACTCTGTGCTTTTTAAAGTACTATACAGGCCACCTCTTATGATATATAGGAAAATAGGTCTACTGGCAGGGCTTATTATAGTTATATTGAATGATCTATCAGTGAAAAAAACATGAAAAAAGAGGCTCCGGAACTCCAGAGCCTCCCTAATGTTATATATTGATTATCTGAGCAGTTGCAGTACACCTTGTGGTTGTTGGTTAGCCTGAGCCAACATAGCCTGTGCAGCTTGTGAAAGGATGTTAGTCTTGGTGAACTCCATCATTTCCTTAGCCATATCAACGTCACGGATACGGGATTCAGCAGCTGTCAGGTTTTCAGCTGATGTTCCCAAGTTGTTGATAGTGTGCTCTAAACGGTTCTGGTAAGCACCAAGCTTGGAACGTTCTGCAGATACTGTTTCAATAGATTCATTCAACTTAGTAATGGCACTATTTGCATTGCTTTGTGTACTAATATCAATACCTTTTACTACAATAGCATCTTTGTCTAAATTTCCATCTGCATCAGTATCAGTTGCTGCTGAAGATAAACCTGATGTATAGTCTGATTTAGTTACTGTAAATTCAGAAGTTTGTCCGTCTGTTGCCGCTGTTGTACTTTGAGTAAAAGTAACAGTCTCACCGTTTGCTAATGTAAAACTTGCATTAGTATTTGCTGCTGCAGCACCTGTTGCAGATGCCAATACATTTCCATCCTTATCTAATAAGTCAAACTTTTCGCTAGAAGCAGTCCCATCATATTTAATAGTATAAGTACCTTCTGCCAAAGCATCTGTTTTACTCATCTGTACTGCATCTAAATTAGCTGTATTAGTTGTTTCAGAAAGATCTGATCCGTTAGCCCCAATAGCAATATCAACTGATTCACCTGCTACGAATGTTGCAGATTTGTTGATAGTTAATTGACCTAAACCAGAAGCAGATGCATCAAAAGTTACTGTCTCAGCGGTAGTAGCAGTTGTAGTAGTACTAGCTAATTGATTACCCTCAGCATCTTTAAGGTAAGCTGTTGTACCTGCAGAATCAAGTTCTACTGTATAAGTTCCTTCTGTAAAATAAGCGTCACCATCAATATCAGCGCCTAGAATTTTAGTGGCATCAGCTGAAGTTGCATTTACAGATTTAACATCATCTGTTACCCCCAAACTAAATGCATCCATTGCATTAATACCTAATTCTAAATCTTGATTCTCATTGGCACCAATATGGAATGTACCTTTAAAACCACCGTTTACAAGTTTTTGTGTGTTAAACTCAGTATTATTACCAATTCTGGTAAGTTCTTTAGCCAGCTGATCAACTTCTTTTTGAAGTTCTTTACGATCTGTTTCAGTGTTTGTATCGTTAGATGACTGAACAGCTAACTCGCGCATACGTTGTAGAATACTGTGAGTTTCATTCAAAGCACCTTCAGCAGTTTGAATTAAGGAGATACCATCTTGGGCATTTCTTGAAGCTTGTTCCAGACCACGGATCTGACCACGCATTTTTTCTGAGATAGCTAGACCAGCAGCATCGTCACCAGCACGGTTAATGCGGAGACCTGATGACAGTTTTTCCAGTGACTTTGCGCCAGCACCATTGTTAGCAGTCAACTGACGATATGTGTTGAGGGCTGCAATGTTGTGATTAATACGCATAAAAAATTCCTCCCTGAATTTTTATTTCGCATCCATGCGATTTATGCGATATTCAATTTTAAGTTCAAACCTAGTCGGCCGCCCTAGGTTTGTCTTTCTAATATATATATCGGCATTCTTCAGGAGGACTTTAGGACAGATTTACTATTTTTTCTTATCTTTTTCTTTAAAGGTATACCCTTCCTTGACTGCTTTTAATATGTCTTGCTTGGTCATGGACTTAAGGTTCTCCCTTTGAATTTCCTGGTAGATTTCTGCACGATAGATGTCTATGTCTTTTGGGGCATCTATGCCAACCTTTACAGTGTCTTTGTTATAATTTACTACTACCACTTTTATATTATGGCCTATGTTTATGGCTTCCCCTTTTTTTCTGGATATAACTAACACTGTCTACCCCTCCCCAGTCTGATCACTTAATGGTAAAGGTTGGCGTATGGTGTAGCGCTGATCATTGAGCACTACCTGTTTTGCCGCTCCTGTTGCTGTATTTACTACTATGGGTGCCAATAAATTTACTGTTGCTGTTTTAAGACCCTCACTGGCGTTTACTATACAAAAAACTGCTATATCATTATTATTTTCTAAATCTAATTTAGTCTTCTCTTCATTTGATATATCGAATTCGTAACCTGGGAAAAACAAGAATGGATTTATCACTATAAAGCAGATTTCTTCGTCTTTTGTTGACTGTAGCAGGTAAAAAGGTGAGTCTTTATCTATAGCTATCAAATTGAAGTCCTTTAAGTCTTCCGGTAGACCTGGCAGGCCGGTTTTGAATGTGTATATGTTTTGTTGGTCTGTCAATTGTTTACACCTCACAGATAGATTTATTATTTACTTAAAACATATATACTAAAGGGCGCGATGAATCGCGCCCCTACATAAAAAACATTATATTAATTATGCATAATCATCAAAGTTTCTGCCGGATGTTGTTTCCCTTTGGTAAGAAAATTTTATTGCTTGTTCCGGTTCCATTTCTTGAGTTTCCCCAGTCTCCTCGTTATAAACTATTACTTTTTTTCTGCCCTGTTTATCTTTCTCTACTTTAAATTTAAAGGGATAATTAAACATTTGGGCAGCCTTATTTAACCTGTCTACTGCTTTAAATAAGTCTGACATATTGACAGGTTTTTGGGCGTGGTTTTGGGGTTGCATTTGTTGTTGCTCCAGACCTTTATTGGCACGGGCAGGTTCCATTTGTTTTATTATTAGGTTATCGTGATTTAGTAAGGACTGAAGTCCACCTGCACCTAATTTCATGGTGCATCACCGCCATTTGAAGGTTATTTTTACCTTGATAGCTTTTTCATGCTAATATGTTTAGTTATTTCTATTAGTTATGTTGATTGGGTCCGATGAATCGTACCCCTCGGAAGTTTATGCTTTATTATAGAATAATTAGTTTAACTTTATCGCAAGAAGTTTAGTAGGCTGGTTTGCATTATTTTTGCACCTACTGCCAGGGATGCGTTGTATGACAATTGTTGCTGGCTGGCTTGTATTGATAGTTTGGCCATATCAGCACCTTCTATTTTTTCCAAGTTTTCGGTTAGTTTAACTTCCTGATCCAGTAACTGGTCTTTTAATGTTTCAAAGTGCTTGGTTCGGGCACCTACAGCAACTCGGTGTCTTAACAGTTGATCGATTTTACCTTCCAAATCTCCGATACTTTGCTGCATTTTATCACCAAAATCACTTTGGGAATCGTCATTTAAAAGGTTCCTTAAATTAAATAATGCATCAAAAATACCTTTATCAACTGAATCTTTAGTGGCATAATCATGAGCAGGATCAGAGCCATCATATATCACATAAGCATTATTATCCCATTTGCCGTTACCAAATACACCAAGTTCATTATCTAAGGTTACATTGTATTCAGCCCCGTCCTTTAATTCAGTTGGCATTTCAATCTTTAACCCTGCTAAATCACCATCGGTGATTTCTAAAGTTTCTGTAGCGGTATCATAACTATATCCAGGATTAGCGGCATCAGTATATATTACCAGGTTGCTATTCGGTGTATTTCCATCTAAATTAAAACCTTCTATTTGTCCAAAAGGTGGAGTAGCAGTGCTATCGTACTTAAGATTAATCACACCAATCTTGCTGTGATCTGTTGGTCTCTCTGTGACCTGAGGCAGTTCATTTATTGATTTAGCCTCTACATTATTAGCTATTATATTCCAACCTTTTGTAATCCCCGGCTGACCAATGGTGTAGTCGGTACCGGCTAATACTTCTCTGGTTACTTGGTTGGTGTTACCTTTAAAAATAATCTTATCCCCATCACGTTCAAAGGGCGAGGCACCGTTTTTAGTACCAGCATAAATATATTTTCCACCCACAGTTGAATTTCCTAAATCTACAATTTGATCAATCAGTTTATCTATTTGGGCTGCCACAGCCTTACGGTCTTCACTGTTATAAGTGTCGTTAGAACCTTGCAAAGCCAATTCTTTTGCCTTTGTTAGTACATTTCCCATTGTGCCCATGGTAGAGTCTGTCATATCAAGAAATGACAAACCGTCGTCCAGGTTTCTGTTGTACTGCTCGTTATAGGAAAGTGTGGACTTAATACTCATGAATTGGCCCATCATTATAGGTTTGTCACTGGCCCTTAACAGGCTTTTACTGGTGGCCAGCTGCTCTTCTGTACGAGCTAGCCCAGATAAATTCTTTTGCATACTATTTAAAATATGGTTAGAAAGATACATGTTTGTAATTCTCATACTATAGACCTCCCGTTTAGGTCAACCTATTAATTACTATATCCAACATTTCATCAATGGTGTTTACCATTCTGGCTGATGCTTGAAAGCCATATTGATATTGAATCATTTTACTTAGTTCTTCGTCCACTGATACACCAGAAATTGAATCTCTTAGTGCTGTAATCTGTTTATTGATGGCAGCCTGTCCCTCTGACATATCGTTGGCAGCCTTTACAGCACCACCCACTTCCGTTACCAGCACGCTGTAATAACCTTCGAATGTAAAGGGTTTATCCTCAGAGATGTTAGTGTCCCTTAAGTTAGCGATATCACCAGCTTTATCTCCATCTAATAGAGTAGTGTTATTCACCAGTGTATCGTCAACCCGGAAGCTATCTGATTCCAAGTCCCCTAAAAAAAAGTCTGTGTGTCCAGCTGTTGGAGGTTCAGTGTTTACACTTTTAATTTTATCCCGCATGGTTATTGCGATATCGTTTAATTTTTCTTTAAAACCAATAATGTCCTGCCTGGCCTGTTCCAAACCCAAGAGTGATCCGCCTTGGTTTGTTTCATAAGCATTATAGGTGAGGTTATATTGGCTGTTATGGTCTAATCCGCCGTGGTATTCTAGTAAGAGGTTTTTCCCATCTGTAACCAGTTCCACCTCTGTTCCCTCTGTAAGAACATCACGTCCAAATAATCTTAAGGCCTTTATTTTGGCGGTGTTTGATTGCCCCACTGCTTCATATGTAACTTGAACTGGGCCAAAACTGCTTAGTTCCTCCATTAATTTATCTCTTTTATCAAGCAGATCATTGGGCTGTTGACCTAAATCAAAAGCTGTACTGATTGATTTATTCAGGTCCCTCATCTCCACCAGTACTGAGTTGATTTTATCTATATATACGGGTAGTTGTCCGCCATATACAGTTTTAGAATTTTCATGAACCCTAACAACACTTTCTTGAATACTATCCATCTGGTTATAGGTGGATGACATAAGTGAAGCCAATTGGTCACCTATTTCAACTACTGCAGCTTTTGTGCCAGGGTCTTCCGGGGTATTGTTTAAGTTCATCCAAGACTTGAAAAATTCGGTAAGATTTTTACCAATACCTTCAGACGCCGGTTCACTGATGGATGCCTGTACTCTTTCCAAGAAGGGAATCTGCTCTTCCCAGTAAGCAGTGTCTGCTGCAGCGCGGTTCACATTATTATCAAGAAATTCGTCCCGGATTCGGCGAATTTTACTTACTTCCACTCCCGTGCCTAATTGACCGGGTGAGGCAGATGAGTTAAGAGATGGGTTAGAATGGGGATCGGTTGCATTAATTATTACTTGTTGCCTAGAATATCCGGGGGTGCTGGCATTGGCCAGGTTGTGACCAGTTACGTCCAGGGCGCGCTGGTGTGCCATCATACCCCTTCGGGCTATTTCCAATCCGAAAAATGTTCCTGCCATTATTTATCACCACTTTCCTTATTTGTGGTTTATGTATAAGTTTATTTAGGGTCATGGGCTAGGTGAATCGAGCCCTATACCGTCTTATTTAGCATTTTGGTTGACTGGTCTTTGCTTTTCACTTCGCCTGAACCTTGGTAGGTTTGGCTATCGTTTGGATTGTACATTTTCATTATTGATGAATTTATCTGAATTGCTTTTTTCGTCAGCAGTTTATTTAATTGGTTAAGTTCCTGCAACTTGTTAAAGTCTTTTCTAAGTTCCATTTGTACCTGTTTTAACTCTATCTTTATATCAACAGGGGCTTTCTCCAGCATTTCTTTTACCGATGCCCCTGGGTTTAGTCCCAGTTCATTTTCCAGCTTACGCTGAAGTTCTTCCCTCTCGGGATCTAATTTGGCCATCTGCTGGGTTTGAATGGTAAGTTGTTTCAAAGCATCGTTTAATGCTTCTACATCTACATTCCTTAGAGCCTCATTTTGAGTCTCTGCTGTTGTTAGCATTTCTTTCACTACTTCTTTTTGCTGTTTCAAAACCTCTGTTAGTTCAAAAAAAAGAGGCTCCATGGGATCAACTCCTTATACAAGTTCGTCCAGGCGCCTTTCCTTAATCATACCTTCTGCAATTTTTTCTACAGAGGGTTTATAAGTTCCATTTTCGATCCGTTCTTTTAATTCCCGCACTTTATCTTCCCTTATGTCGGGCATTTTTTTCATTTCAGCCTGGTATTTGGCCGTTTCTTTGGCCGTTTTAGATATTTCTACACTGTCGCCTTTGGATTTTATGTTTTCATTATTAGTTTGATTAGTTTTTTTAGCCTGGGATTTGTATGCGTTTATGGGATTGTTACCAAATGGTGTGATTTTCATTATTGGTTCACCTTCCTAGTTTTGGGCTTTTGCCCATACGTATTCCTCTTACATATTATATCGTATTCCCAGGCTGAAACTTTACAGTGTTTTTATTATTTCTTCTGCAATTTTTGGTAATGGGGTTATTTTATCTGCTGCTCCCAGGTCTATGGCTGCTTTGGGCATCCCGAACACTACGCAACTGTTTTCATCTTCGGCTATTGTTCTACCACCTAGTTTTTTTATCTGTAACATCCCCTGGGCGCCGTCTTTACCCATACCTGTCAACAGTACACCCATTATATTACCGCCGTATGCTTCGGTGGCGGCATTCATTACTTGGTCCACTGAAGGGCGGAATGTGGCCGGGGGTATTGGCTCACCACATTTTTCGGTTTTCACTGTTACCCTGCCCCCACCCTTTACAAAATGCAGTTCACAACCTGCCGGGGCCACTATAACCCTGCCAGGGCGAATTTCATCACCAGGGCTACCGTGAATTACTTCTATGTCACTGCGGCGATTAAGATGCTCTGACAGTGATTTGGAAAAACCCACCGGGATGTGTTGCACTACAACTACGCCCACCGGAAAATTAGCTGGTAGCTTGGGTATGATGCTCTGCAGTGCCACCGGGCCGCCAGTGGAGCATCCTATGACTACTATGTCTATCTTGCTGGTTTTTTTTATCGGAGTGGCTATTGGTCTTGGAATTGCTGGTTTTGTTTTTGGTATTGCATGCTGCCCTTGGGGTTTCGTCTTTGGCGGGGGTGCAGGTCTAGCTACATTGCGCATGGTAGCCCTGGAAGCCACCCTTATTTTAGCACTCAATTCTTTTATCATCGGCCCCAGTTGGCCTGGTTTTGTGGGCTTAGGCACAAAGTCTACTGCACCACTGCTTAACGCCTGCATGGTGGCTCTAGCACCCTCAGTTGTTAAGGCACTTAGCATCACCACCGGCACTGGGTTTTCCCTCATCACCCGACGCAGGGCGGCAATACCGTCTAGCTTAGGCATTTCTACGTCCATAGTTACTACCTGAGGACACAGCTTCTTGATTTGATCTATGGCTTCAAGGCCATCGGTTGCCTGACCGATGACCTTAATATCACCTTCTACTTCCAGCATACGGGTAACCAGTCTTCTAATTAAAGAAGAATCATCAACTACCAGTACCTTTATTGCCAAAAATTACGCCTCCTCGTTAATTCCTGCTACTTTAATTAGGTCACGGGAGTCAATTATCAGCGCTACGCGACCGTCACCAAGAATAGTGGCGCCGGATAAACCATTAACATCACCTAAGTATTCACCTAGTGACTTAATTACAATTTCCTGTTCACCTAACAGTTTATCAACCACAACCGCTACGCGCTTCTCCGCAGAGGCAATTACCACAACGTATAAATCTTCGCTTTCACTACTGCCTATGCCAAAACGCTCGGCTAAGCGCAGAAGCGGAAGAATGCGATCTCGTACCACAATTACTTCGTCACTGCCAACGTTGCGTATTTCTTCTTGCTTAATACGCAGTGTTTCAGACACATTGGATAATGGGAATGCATACACCTGGTTACCCAGGGTTACCATCAGTGAACGAATGATGGCCAGTGTTAATGGCAAACGGATGGTGAAAGTTGTACCTTCACCCAACTTGGTGTCCAGTTCCACCATACCGTTAATTTGTTCTATGGCGGTACGCACTACGTCCATGCCCACACCACGGCCAGATAAGTCACTTACCGATCCAGCGGTGGAAAATCCAGCTTTAAAAATAAGATCCAGTGCTTCCCGTTCGGTTAACCGGTTAACACCTTCTTGATCATACATGCCTGTTTCCACGGCTTTCCGGCGTAATTTATCCACATCTATACCTTTACCATCATCAGAAATGGTGATAACGATATGGCTTTCATGATAAGATGCTTTTAAATGCAGTTTACCGGCCCGTGGTTTACCTAAACGCTCCCGTTCATCCGGGTCTTCAATACCGTGGTCGATACCATTTCTAATTAAGTGAATCAATGGATCACCAATCACTTCAATCACATTTCTGTCCAGTTCTGTTTCTTTACCTTCCACAACAAAGTCAATTTCTCTACCCAGTTTTTGAGCTGTATCTCGCACCATCCTGGGGAAACGGTTAAATATCTGCGCTATCGGCAACATACGGGCTTTCATAATCTCCTCTTGCAAGTCACCAGTTACCTGCCCCAGATGGTTTGCTATTTCATTAAGAGATTCAGCCAGTTCATCGGATTGGTACTTTTCTTCAAATATTTCAGTAAACCTGTTTAAACGGGTGCGGTCAATTACCAGTTCACCCACCAAGTTCATCAGGTTATCTAATTTCTGTACATCTACTCGCACTGTTTTAGCTGTTTTCACAGTTTGTTGTTGCTGCTGCTCTTTAGCCGGGGCAGGTGCTTTCTTTTCAGATTCAGCTGACTGAACCTTTGTTTCCTTAATTGATTTTGTCTGCCCTTCAGCAGTCTGCAGGGTAGGAATAAGCCGGCATTCTATGTCATGAACTTCGGCTATACTCAATATCGTGTTCTCTAACTGATCTTGGTCTTCTTGGGTTAACATTACCACTTCAAAGGTGAAGTCAAACTCACCTTCCTGCAATTTATCAGCAGGTGGAGTGCTCTTTATCACGTCCCCCAACTGTTGCAGAGTTTCAAAAATTAAAAATGCCCGTACACTTTTCATTTGTGTACCTTCGTCCAAAGTAATAGCAATTTGGAAGGCCTGGTAACCCCTTACCTCTGCTTCACGAATAACATCCATTACGTTATCATCTAAGGTTTCCCACTGGTGTTCAGCAGGCATATCCGCTACCGCCTCTGTAGCAGCGGCAGTTTCTTTTTTTGTGTCTTGCTCTGTTTTTGGCTGCTTTAATTCATCTGCCGGGTTTCCCCCGCCCATGTAGCCGGAAATTTTATTTAAGATATCAGTTACGTCTATATCTACACTTTCCCCGGTAACTTCTTTCTTTAATAGGTTTAGGGCATCCAATGCTTCAAACAGAATGTTAATCATATCAGTGGTGACTGAAAGTTCACCCTGGCGAATTTTATCAAACAGGTTTTCTATGTTGTGGGTTAGGGAGGCCATCTTTTCATAGCCCATTACCCCAGAAGAACCTTTGATGGTGTGGGCAGCCCGAAAAATTTCGTTTAGGACATCTTGATTATCTGGTTCATTTTCCAATACTAGCAGATTGTCGTTTATTACTTGTAGTTTTTCTTCCAGTTCATCTAAAAATACGCCGATTTCTATATCTGAAAACACTGGCGCTACCTCCTAGCTTATTGGTTAAGTTCCATTTCCACCTCTTGCAGTTGTTCCTGTTCACTGTCATACAAAATTTTAGTATGATCCAGTAAAATTACTAGCCTTTCATCTTCCAACATAGCTACACCCCGTAGATATGCAGCATCCACTCTACCCACCATGCTCGGCGGAGGTTCAATGTTTGAGGTGGGAATACGCAAAACTTCTTGTACTGAATCTACAATCATACCAAAGGTTACATCATTAACCTGAACAATAACTATCCGGCTTTGGCCAGTGCGTTCACTGCTAGCCAATCCAAAACGCTTGTTTAAATCTATTACCGGAATGACGCCCCCGCGCAGCTTAATAATACCTTCAACAAATTCCGGTGCACCTGGTATTTGAGTTATTTCTTCCATTCTAATTATTTCCCGTACTGAAACAATGTCGATACCGTATGTTTGGTCATTTAGTTGAAATACTACAACCTGTTCTTCAGCTTGACTGGACACATTTATCACTCCTCTGAGAATTATTGTGCAAGTGTCTTCAATTTACCACATATAAACCCGCCCACTGTCTCTAGCGGTTTTCTACCAATTCTAGATTAAATAATATAGTCAATAATTAGCTACAATTCGACTTGTTCTTTTACTACTACCTCTAAGCAAGCAAATCCTGCCTGTTATTGTGTGAATTAACAAAAATGGTATTCGAATCTACCTGTAAAATCATTCCTTCTGGAAATAAGATTGAGAAAATCCTACCATCGGTGTTAATGATTCCATGTTTATTGTAATATATTATTACTATGATGATAACAACTGTTTTTAAAAAAGCGGATATTTCTAATTTAAAAAACACTTACAGAGTCGCTGTAGTGTTGGATGTATTGCGGGCAACCACTACCATTACCACCGCCCTAAAAAATGGATGCCGGGAAGTAATACCGGTGGCAGATGTAGATGAAGCCCGAAAGTTAGGTGATGACCCAAATGTACTACTGTGTGGAGAGCGTTCGGCGGTTAAATTGCCGGGTTTTAACCTAGGCAACTCGCCGTTAGAATTTAACTGTGATACAGTCAGCGGGAAAACTGTTGTTCTAACCACCACTAACGGTACTGGAGCCATTAAGATGGCAGCAAAAAAATCCGGAACTGTAGTAATTGGCAGTCTGCTAAACTCCAAAGCGGTAGCTAAAAAACTCCTGCAATTTAACGGTGATATATTATTGGTCTGTTCTGGCACCAGAGGTAATTTCTCAATGGAAGATACACTGGCCGCCGGCTTTATCGTTAAAGAATTTTTATCTTTAAAAGGTATTAAAAATTACAGTGGTCAAGAGATTACCAAGCAACGCTCTAATGTAAGTGATGTCTATGCCGCTGAAACTCCTATAGATAATAACATCGAAAATAATATTGTTTTAAATGACAGTTCAGTGGCAGCTTATAGAATATCGTTATTTTATAACGACAACACACTGGATGCACTATATGATTCACTGCACGGTCAAAAATTGGCCCAACTTGGTATGCGCCATGATTTAACATATTGTTCTAAATTAAATACCTGCAACTTAGTACCAATATATAAAGATGGTATCATCACTGCAACAACTTAATATTAAATAAGGTGTTATTTTTAGATTTATTTTTGGTAAAACTAAATTATAGTTTGACTATTGAGTGTGTTATGGATATAATTGGAAATAAAACTTAAGGGGGTTGTTTTTTAATGGGAAACATTGAGTGGTATAGTCCACGTAATTCATTTAATGCCATGATTAGCAAGAATCATATCACATTGGGTGAACTGGCTGTTGAAAAGCTAAACAGTGAGTATGCAATCCTTGGTTATGATAAGGAAAAAGGTGTGATAGCAATTAAAGCAGTAAACAAAGGAGAAGGTTTTAAAATAACCAAACGTAAAATTAATGCTAAAAACTTTCTAAACCATTTTGAAATTGATATTAAGGGTACATATCCTGTGGAGTACGATGAGAAAAACAGAGCATTATATGTAAATCTAGATTAGGGCGCAGTTTCTGCGCTCTTTTGTATTTAACATCAATCTATTCTGTTGTTTGTTGAAAATAACTAAGTTATATATTTTATGATATAATGTAGTGCGTGGATTTTATATATGAACTTGGAGGGTTTACAATGCGCACTTGGTACATTGAGGATGCTGGCGGCGGATGCCAAGCATTTTCTGAGGTACTGGTGCTGGTGAGTGAAGAACCGCGGGAGATTTATTCTGCTAGGTTACCGTTAACATGGCAGGAAGAAGTAGGCATGGAAGAAATGGCCTGCCGTTTGGTTATAGATATGATGGATAAAGCCGGGGTAGCCAAGAGTGATAAGTTACTGGTTTGCTCGGGAAACATATTTCACACGCTGCACCAGTGGTTGGAGGATAATGGATATAATTGGGACACTGAAAAAATGGATGGTTTAGCCCACGATACTGCCGAGGATGCTTTTCACCGGCAATTGGTGGAAGCAGGAGTACCCAAAGAATATAAGCTTGAAGGACGGGATTACAGAAATTTTTACCGCCAAGTGGAAAAGTGGGTCAAAAAACAAACAGAACCCAGTCAGTATTGGAAGGATAGAGGAGCCCGGAGGAAACCTGCAGAAGCCCGCTACAGGCTACGTAGCACCTTTACTCGTTCCCGGAAATGCCGAAAATGCAACAAAAAGATTCTACCATTTTCTCCGGTGGTGGAAAATCGAGTGCGTAAAAATGGTAAAAAATACCGTTACTTTTTTCACCCTCACTGCAGCCCGGTGGAGCCGATGAAGGGGAAACTAAATTACGCTACAGTTAGTTGGGATGGTTGTGAAGTTGAAGGTATAATTCTACCCTGCAAACAGGAAGTTACATGCCCGATCTGCAGGGAAATTATCAAGATAGGAAAACCCATTTTTTACGGATATTTAGATGATAAGTTGGTTTATGGACATGCGAAGTGCTTGCGCAATGAAGAATGAGTTAAATGTTATTCTTAATTCTTCATTCTACATTCTTCATTAATCGCCCCGCCAGCACCGCATTCTGTTTGCCGCTGAAGTAGGTTGTTGATTGCTTTCTGAAATATTTGTTGTTGGCTAATCTTCTTAAATGTGGTTAAGAAAAATTCTGCTGTCCAACCAATAGTAAGTGAAAAGATTAATGTGCCCAAACCTAAAAGACCACCCATCAAGAAACCCAGTGTAACCACCGTTACTTCCAGCAGCGTACGCACTAATCCTATACGCCAGCCAGTTATTTGGTGCAAAGCTACCATTAAGCTATCCCTTGGGCCAGAACCTAGGTTGGCACTCATGTAAATACCGGTGCCCAGACCAAATACTATTATCCCCGCCACAAGGTACATCACCCGGAATACTATTTCCGTCGGCACCGGAAACCATCCCCATTGCATAATCAGGTCAACAAAAACACCTATTAACAACATATTAAGTACTGATCCGGTGAAAGGCTTAACCCCTAACACCCAACTTAAAGCCACCAACAACATACCCATTCCAATCATGATTTTACCAAGGCTAAAGGGTAGGTATTTAGTCAAGCCAAGGTGCAACACATCCCACGGTGTTGGACCCAAGTGAGCCTGAACAAGCAAAACAACGGCCGCACCTACAGTAAACAATCCTGCGATTAACCATGTGTATTGTAGCGCATAAAAGATCATTTTTTTCAATTATGATACACCTTCATTCTTAATTCTTCATTCTACATTCCCAATTAAACTTATTAGTTCATCCCAATTGTTTAAAATGTAGTCGGGTTTATGATTTTCTAATACATTACGTTCTGCCATTCCCCATGGCACTGCTATGGCCAGTGTACCTGCTGCCTTGGCTGCCAGAATGTCGAATGGGCTGTCTCCAACATAGGCTGCCTGCTTTGTCGTGCGGTTCAACTTTTCCAATGCAGCATATAGAGGCTCGGGTTGGGGCTTATGTTTATCCACATCATTTACACCGATTAATACCTGAATATATTTATCTATCCCTAAATATTCTATGCTGCGCTGTGCAACTTTGGTTGTTTTTGATGTTACAACCCCCATGGTGTAGCCTCCATCTTCCAATTGCTTAAGCATTTCCATAGTGCCTGGGTACACCGTGGTATAATGGTCATGGTCAATGGCATAGTATTCTTGGTAGAGTTTAAAAAAATCCGGTTGCCTGTCTTCCCCAGCAAAGTGAATGCCGATATCTTTTAAGGGGCGACCTATCCACCCCATCACTTCATCGTCGCCCCAATCTATATTCATTTCATCAAACACCCGTTGAAATGTGTTTCTTATTAATGGCAGTGAATTCGCCAAAGTCCCGTCTAGGTCAAAAAGTACTGTATTAATTTTCATAAGAACATAACCTGCCTTAATTGATAATGTCATTATTCTAACACATGAAAAACCTTGGCACCATCATTACCAAGGTTTATTTTTTATTCCACTTTAAGAGGCTTTTCAAATCATTGCTTTTACTTAGGTCTAATGGAGTTAATGGCCCAAATGCCATGTTCCCCGCTTTTCACCGGTTGAATTAATTGGATTATATACTCTTTATCACCGTGAACTGCTTTCACTTCTGCCAGGCCAGTTCCTGCATATTCCGCCTTCGGTACCACTTCCAACAGTTCAAACTTATCCTCCCGAGGATCAAAACCAAATTTTGTACCTGTTTCCTTTGCCACCTGCAGTGGGTCTAAGTACCATGGCTGGTGCCCGTTATCCACCTGCTGTTGGATTGTCTCCATTTTTACTTTATTTATTTCTACTCCACCAACGCTTATTTCGCCACTTTTTACCTGTCGCCAATCGGGTAGTAGTGGTTCAAACACACCTAAGTGCCCCACCAGTGTCTCCTGTTTTTCTCCTTCAACTAAAAACTGAACTTTCTCAATGCCTGTCCTTAAATCAGCTAGAGTATCCACTATAGAATAAACAGTCATGTATTCACCGGTGGTTCCCCCCCAGTGTTCACTTCTTACTTCTTTAGATAAGTTAACATAGGCAACACCATCTATCGCTTGAAAGGAAAGCAACTTTGTTTGTTCAGGAATGGTGCTACTAAGATCTTCCCGGCTGGGTCCTTTTATCAGTTCCCTTATTACTGCTGCCGGCAATGTTTCACCTCGCAGTTTTATTTCCCTTATCTCAGGCTTTAGGTACATTGCCTGCTCACCGGCAAAGTAAAGCTTCACCACTTCTGTCTGTTGTTTAGGTTTAGAACTAATCAACGGTTCACCAGTATTGTTATTATTTTGCGTTTCTGGCTGTTTGGCACATCCGGTAGATACCAATAGTAATAATGCCATTAAGATAGCTAATGATAAAGTACCGGCTTGGGCCCGGTTAAAGACAATGCGGTTTTCTTTGCTTTGTTTTGACATGTTTCCCGGCACCTCCCATTTCTTTGTTGGCATTAGTATAACGCAAACATATTACAGCCAAATAAATAAATGTTACAAAAGTATTAAATCGGGTGATCTTTTGGAATACACACTGTAAAAGTGGTACCTTTTCCCACTGTACTTTGAACAGAAACAGTGCCATCCAGTAGTGCTACCGCTTGTTTTACAATGGACAGCCCCAAACCTGTACCACCGGTTTCTCTGGCGCGGGCTTTGTCTACTCTGTAAAAGCGGTCAAAAATGTGTTTTAAATCCTCTTCTGGTATCCCTTCCCCTGTATCTGTTACTTGCAATTGCAGGGTTTCATTTTTTATGTTGCCCTTTATCTTCACTTCACCCGTTGCCGACGTATATTTTATACCGTTATCCACCAGGTTCAGCAAAATGACAGACAGCACATCTTCATCCACAGGCCAGGCCAAATCTCCCTCTATATCTGCCGTGATTGTTACTTTCTTAGCCTTAGCATTGGGTGCCGTTAATTGAATTACGTTTTCTATAATCTCCTTCACAGAATGTTCCTTCTTGTGCAACGTTACTGAGACATCTTCCATTTTGGCCAGTTGGAGCAATTCGTACACCAGCCTGTTCAGTCGATCAATTTCTTTATTTATGTCTCCCAGATATTCTTTGTAAACATCTACATCGTCTTCACTGCTGTAAATGAGCGATTCTGCCAGCGCTTTTATTGATGCCAAGGGAGATTTCAGCTCATGGGAGGCACTGGCGATAAAGTCCCGGCGGGCGCGATCAGCTTTGGCCAGCTTTTCAGCCATGCCGTTGAATGATTCAGCCAACTGCCCCAGTTCGTCCCGACTGCGCACCACCACATGTTGGTTTAAATTGCCATCAGCCACCTTTTTTACTGCCACCGTCAATTCCTGCACCGGTTTAGTCAGTCGTACTGATAGCCACAGGCCAATTAACGCCGCTAAGGCACTACCAATAATAGATAATATTAGCATCCGCTCCGCCAGCGTGTTCAGTGCCTGAGCTATGTCTCCAATATTAGTAACCAAGAGTACTGCACCGATTACAGACTTCTGCCGGGTTACCGGCACCGCTACGTACATGGCCCATTCTCCCGCTGTTATATTATGAGTGCCGGCAGCGGTTTCTCCTTTTAGCGCTTGCTGCACTTCGGGATATTCCAGATTTCTTCCTTCCAACCATTTTTCATTAAAGGAATCTCCCAGCACCACACCCTGGGAACTGAGCACCAGCACCCTAGCGTTTACCTTGTTCCCGTATTCCCTGATCTCAAGAGGCAGGCTCGTACTTCTACCTCTAATGTATTCCCCGGCATATGTACTAATAACGTTGGCATGAATCTGGTAACTTTCCTGCCTTTCCTGAAGGTAGTGACTTCTTAGGGCACTGTAGGCCAGCCAATCGGCCAGCAGCACTGTTAAGATAATTATTATAAAATAGGTAACTGCCAATTTCCAACGGATGCTGGTTCTCATTTACGGTACTCCTTAAAGTAATAACCCACACCCCATTTAGTGATAACATACTGGGGGTGGCGGGCATCTTCTTCAATTTTTTCCCTAAGCCTTCTTACATGCACGTCAACGGTTCGCAAATCACCATAGTATTCCGGCCCCCATACCGATTGCAACAGGTTGTCCCGCGTAAAAACCCGACCAGGGTTTTGGGCCAGCAAGTGTAACACGTCAAATTCTTTTGCTGTTAACTCTAGTTCTTGCCCTTGATATCTGACCTGACGTTTAGGAACGTTAATTTCCAAATCGTCTATTTTAATAATCTCAGCAGATTGCTCTTGCTGTTTCCCTTTGGCACTACGCCTGAACACCGCCTTAATGCGAGCTATTAGTTCTCTGGTGTTAAAAGGCTTGGTCATGTAATCGTCTGCCCCAATTTCCAGCCCGACAATTTTATCCACATCCTCGCCCTTGGCAGTGAGCATGATAATCGGGATCTCACTGCCCTTTCTAATTTCCCGGCACACTTCCAACCCACTTTTTTTAGGAAGCATAATATCCAACACAATTAAATCTATTTTTTCGTTTTCTGCTATTGTTATTGCCTCTTCACCGTCATGGGCAGTTAAAATATAATACCCTTCCTGTTCCAAACTGCGCTTCAAACCTTTAACCAGTAGTTTTTCATCATCCACCACCAGTATATTTTTCATATCCACCACCAACCTTGGAAAGTACTTGTACTTAAATACTATAACAGCCCTGTTGAAATTACAAATCAAGTGAATAAATTACACCTGCTTAATTCATAATACATTAATAGGTGACAGGTTCTTAAATTTTATCCACATTATGACATTATTACAATTCTTGCCCTTTTTTATTGTATAAAATTAGTTTTAACATGAAAAAATATACTATGAAGGAGGTGAGCTTAGTGACTCAAAGCATTAAGTGTAATGTCACCGAATGTCAGTACAACTCTAACATTATGTGTGATGCACCAATGATCCAGGTTAACCGTAACCATTCCAGCCAGTCAGGAAACTCTGATGAAACAAAGTGTGAAACTTTCAAGCCAAAAGGCTAATCAAAAGCCGGTACTTACTAAAGTGCCGGCTTTTGTCATTGTTTAAGAATTAAGCTTTGGATAAGCTAGTGGTAATCAAACCAAAAATTATATGTTAAAATAAACTAGGTTTCAGAAATCAGGAGTCAGGAGTCAGAATACTAAAGAAATGCTTTGCATTTCAGTCAAAGTCTTTTTAAAATACTATTATTTTTAGTCTGGGGGTTAGCTAATGACTAACCAAAAGTATTTACTAATTGTTTTAATTTCACTGCTTATACCAGCTATTGTGGCATGCAGTTCTGGTTCTAGTGAAAGTTCAATTTATAAAGATATTACGGCAGAGCAATTGAAGGAAATGATGGATAGTGAAGAAGACGTTATGCTGGTGGATGTACGGACTTCCGAGGAATATATCAGTGGGCATATTGCGGGTAGTGTGCTACACCCCGTGGAAGATATTAGTGATTGGGCTAAGGAACTGGATCAAGAGCAAGCCGTTATTCTTATTTGCCGTTCCGGCAACCGTAGTTCTAGCGCTGCCCAGTACTTAACGGAACACGGGTTTACTAATGTAATGAATTTAGTGGGTGGAATTAGCGCTTGGCCTTATGGACTGGTGGAAGATGTACAGTTGTCGACAGCCGCTTAATCCACCAGTTGTCTGAGGGCAAAAGCTATCATAGCACCTTGTAGCAGCAAAATTAGGGGCACACCCATTTTGAACTTCATTCTCTGGGTTTTGTGACGTATTGTCTGCATAGCAATGACCCCTCCCACTGAGCCTCCGATAACACAGGCTAACAGTAGGCGGTTTTCCGGAATACGGAATCTAATTTTTCTGCGCTTAGAAAGCCACTTATCAATGAAAAACAAGAGAAAAGTAATGATATTTATTGATAGTAGATAGAATTTAAAAATCTGCATGATTAGATTCTCCTAAAGGGATTTGCGAACTTACTCTTTAAATATCTTTCTTTATAATTATATACATTCCTGCCAAATAAATAAATTGAGGTGATAAGTTTGCCAATATACAGGTCGACCTGCCCGTTAGACTGTTTTGACAGCTGTGGCTTGTTGGTGCATGAAGACGATGGACAGGTGGTGAAGATTGAGGGAGACCCGAACCACCCCCTTACCCGAGGGTTTTTATGCCCTAAGGGAAATAAGCATTTGGAGCGCATGTACAGCGACAAAAGAATTACAACGCCATTGTTAAAGAAAAACGGCAATTGGCTGCCAATAGAATGGGAGCAGGCCTATGATTTGATGGCTGAAAAATTAACTAGTATAAAGGAGCAGTACGGCAGCACTGCTGTACTACTACATACCGGCGATGGCTCCGGTGGGTTATTAAATAATTTAGATGCCCGTTTTTGTAATGCCTTTGGCGGTGTAACCACATTAAGGGGTAGCATCTGCTGGGGCAGTGGTTATGCTGCTCAGGAAGAAGACTTTGGCATGCTACAAATCCATGATTGGGATGATGTGTTAAATTCCAAGCTAATTGTAATGTGGGGGCGAGACCCTGAAACAACCAACCTGCACCTGGTACCACTCATTAAACAAGCCCGCCAGAACGGGGCTAAGTTAATGGTAATTAACCCAATAAAAACTAAAATGGCTCAAGATGCAGACATTCACTTAACCCCTTACCCAGGCACAGACGGGGCGTTAGCACTGGCACTGGCCAATGTGATTGTGCAGGAGAACCTGCACAACGAGGAGTTTGCAAAAAACTGCACTGGTTATACTGACTATCTAAAGCTAATTAAAGCATTCACACCTGAAAAAGCCGCAACAATTACCGGAATATCGCCGGAAGCTATTCGCCAGGCTGCAGAGCTTTACGGCAACAACAACCCGGCTAGCATATTCTTTGGTTACGGTATGCAACGATATGCCAACGGTGGTCAAACTGTACGATATATTGACAGCTTAGCAGCTTTATCAGGTAATATTGGCGTGGCCGGCGGCGGAGTGAATTATGCACACCAGCTTTGGAAAGGATTTTTTAATGATATTAAGGGTAGCCATCTGGCAGAAAATTCTCGCACCCTATCCACCCCAGTTCTGGCAGGTGAAATACTTCAAACAAATGAACCACCAGTTAAAGGGATGATTGTAACCCGATCTAATCCAGTTAACCAGTTGCCTAACACCCATAAAGTAAAGCAAGCCTTTAAGTCAATGGACTTTGTTGTTGTAGTGGACATGTTCATGACAGACACCGCAGAAATGGCTGATTTGATTCTGCCTTGCACTTATTTCTTAGAGGAAGATAATATTATTAAAAATTCTTGGAATTATTATCTGAGTTACACACCCAAGGTGGTTGACCCACCGGGGCAGTGCAAACCAGATTCCGTTATTTTCACCGAGTTAGGTAAACACATGAACCTTCCCGGTTTTGAATTAGAAACCCCCAAACAGTGGCTGGAATGGGTGTTGGAACCGGCAGCAAGAAAGTACGGTATTAATTTGAAAAAGCATGGTGTATTAAGGCACCCCTATGCACCAAACATAGCTTGGGAGGATGGTAAGTTTAAAACTGCTGACGAAAGGTTTCAGTTTTGTGTTGAAAGTTATAAAGGAGTATCTGAGCCACCTACAAAGGAGTACCCATTAATTTTAATCACCGCCCACCAACGGGCTTATATGCATTCACAGTTTATTAATTTGGAAGATAACCGTGAACTTCCTGTAGTTACAATCAACCTGGAAGAAGCTGAAAAGCGAGGGTTGATAGAAGGTCAGGCTGCCATAATAAAAACACCCCGAGGACAGATGAAAGTAAGGGTAGTTGTTTCCGATCGGTTGCCAAAGAAACTGGTGTTAATGTACCAAGGCCGCTGGATTAATATGGGTGGTGGTGTAAACCAATTAACCCCAGATTTCGAACCAGACAAAGGACCGGGAACACCGTTTTATGATTGTCATTGTGAATTGAAGCATTCAGAAGTCAGGAGTCAGGATAAAATAAATTAAACAAAATATTTGTCTTCGTGCCATTTTAATGGGTTTGTTTCTATGTATTCCCTTATATCCTGCAGTTCTCTTTCATCACGTATTATACGATCATAATAATTACGTTGCCATAGCAATAAGTTTTTAGAACGATTTATCTCGTTGTACATTTTATTAGTATATGATTTCAACTGGCCAACAACCTTATGTAGGGGCGGGTTTCCACGCCCGCCCGGTCGAAAACTCTGCAATATAACTATAAAGTGAATATGATTTGGCATAATAACATATTGATCAATTTTCACATTCGGGTAATCATTAATATGTTCTAAGGTTTTTACAATTTCTTTTCCTATCAATGTCAATTTTGCTTGCGGGGCGGCGTGGAAACCGCCCCCTACAATATTTGATAACAATTTACGTCTGTTATGGGTACAGATTGTTACGAAATAATAACCTGCCTGTGAATAATCAAAACCTTTTAATCTAATCTTTTTTCTTTGAGGTAAGTTGTCCATTTTCTATCAACTCCCCAGTAATGATACCTAGACAACAGGGGGGCGTATAATTACGCCCCCCTGAAGAACTATTTCATTACTAAATGTGGTTTGTTTGGTAGGTTGTGAGTGGCCTTAATAAATCTTGTGGTTCCGGTTTTAGCCCTCATCACTATTGATTCAGTCTCTGCCCTGTCGTTGCTTAAGTAACGAACACCCCGCAGCAATTCGCCATCTGTTACACCAGTGGCGGCAAAGATGGCATCATCGCCTTTTACCAGGTCATCCATATATAATACCTGCCTGGGGTCACTTAAACCCATTTCTTTACAGCGCTTAACTTCTTCATCATCTTCTGGTACTAAACGAGCCTGCATTTCCCCGCCTAAACACTTCAGGGCTGCCGCAGCAATAACTCCTTCTGGGGCGCCGCCTGTACCTACATAAAGGTCTATGCCGGTTTCATCTAAAGCTGTGTTAATGGCTGCACTAACGTCACCGTCTCCAAAGAGACGCACCCGAGCGCCAGCATTTCTAACTGCTTCAATTATATGATTGTGGCGTTCCCGTTCTAAAATCATCACGGTTAAGTCACTAATATTTTTCTGGTTTACCACTGCTAATGTTTTCAATGTATACTCTAGCGGATCGTCAATGTGAATCTTTCCTGCTGCTCTTGGTCCCACTGCAATTTTCTCCATGTACATATCCGGTGCATGCAACATGTTTCCGCGGTCGGAAATGGCCAACACTGCCATGGCATTACCATAACCTTTAGCCACCAGGTTGGTTCCTTCCAACGGGTCTACAGCCACGTCCACTTCCGGAGTCTGCGTGCAGCCAAGCTTTTCACCTATATAGAGCATCGGGGCCTCATCCATTTCACCTTCACCAATAACCACGGTACCATTCATATTAACAGAGTCAAACATGGCTCTCATGGCACTGGTGGCCGCCTCATCTGCCTCAATCTTCTTGCCACGCCCCAGCCAACGCCCACAAGCCAGTGCCGCTGCTTCGGTAACCCGAACAACCTCCATCGCTAATTCACGATCCATTAAAAAACCTCCCAAAGGTATCTAATTATATAGTTAATTATAACATAATATTTCCTTGAATTTAACTAATTATTGCATACTAATATCCACTGTTATAATGTGTTAATTTACATCAGGTTGCATAGCTTTATCCTCTACCTGCTGAAATATGCGTCTGGGGTAAGCAATTTTAATACCTTTTTCATAACTGTTACGCCAGATGTATTCCTTTAACATTTTTTCCACTGTCCACAATGCTTCTGGCTTTGTTTTGGCAATGATGGTAAATTGTCCACCCTTTTCGTTTTGATCAATGTCTGACACACCATAAACTTGCGGTGGTTCTATAAGATTTCCTTGACGATCTTGCAAAAACTGATCGCGGAAATCATGTTCTATTTGATGACAAACATCCTCCAGCAATTCTCTTATCTTAACCGGATCTTCATCATAGGGAAAGGTTACCGTTACAATGGCTCGCAGTTCTTCACGATTATAATTGCGAACAGTACGTATTTCCGAGTTTGGTATGTAAAACTTTTTACCGGACCACTCCCTAATAGTGGTCATCCGTAACCCAATTTCTTCAATTGTACCAGTTACTTCACCGTTAATCTGCACGAAATCCCCAACATGAAATTGATCTTCAAACATTATAAAGAAACCGGTAATTACGTCTTTCACCAAGCTCTGGGCACCAAAACCGATGGCTAAACCCAGAACCCCGGCACCGGCAATAATGGGTGTAATATCAACGTCAAACTGTCTTAACATCAACAAAACGGCAATAATGTATATTATGTACCTTGTCAGCGACATTAACATAGATGCCATAGAGCGCTCTTTATTATGATCCATTTTTGTAACTTCAAAAATACGATCAATAACTTTGATTCTTAAACGCATTAATATATAGCTAATAAAAAGAATAAACAGAGCTACAATTATTTTTTGTATTATCGAAATCCATTCTACCTGTTCCAATAGTTTTAACAGTTGTTCACTGCCCAAATTAATTCACCTGCCAATATGACAACTTATATTTTCTTGATCTGAAATAACAGACCTCCCAGAGGGAGGTCTGTTATTTACTTTATACCATCTTTATAATTATTTCAAGTGCATTTCCTGGTCAACAGTAAACTTACTCTGACGGAGTACCATCACCGCACCTATCAGTACTGCAATCGACAATACCAAGGCGATGAGCACATTATTTGTGGCAGCCATTACAATATAGCCCAATACGCTGATAACGGCCACCAGTGTGGCATAAGGCAACTGAGTGCGCACATGATCAATGTGGTGACAGGCTGCACCAGTTGAAGACAGAATAGTGGTATCAGATATGGGGGAAACGTGGTCCCCGTAAACCGCACCGGCCAACACCGCCGCCATGGACATTAGAATAATATCTGTTCCAGTACCAGCCGCTGCAGCCATGGGTGCAGCAATAGGTAGCATAATGCCAAAAGTACCCCAAGATGTACCGGTAGCAAAAGCCATGATACCTGAAAGAATAAAGGCCAGTGCCGGTAACAGTACTATAGGCAGACTATCACTCAAGCGGGAAGCCAGAAATTCACCAGTACCCAGTTCACCAATCACACCACCAATAGCCCAAGCCATCACCAAAATTACCACAGCAGTAACCATTGACTGCATACCCTGCAATAAGGCTGGGATAAATTCACGAGGCTTCATTAGCTTGCGAGGCAGATATAACAATGCGGTAAAAATAATAGCTAGGGCTGCACCATAAACCAGTGACATGGCCACACTAGTGTTTTCGAAAGCGCTCATCAGGGAGCCACCGTCTTCACCGAAGTAACCTCCAGTATAAATCATTGCTAAAGTAGTGAAGAAAATCAAACCTACAATGGGTAGCACTAAATCTCCAACTTTACCCTTCTCTGCTCCCTCTGTGCTCACTTCCACTTCTGCACTACCTGGAGGCTCGCCTTTACTTTGGTCGTATAGTTTTCCTGTTTTCAAGGCTTTCTTCTCTTCCTTGGCCATAGATCCGAATTCAACGTTAGTAACAGCAATTGCGAACACCAATATCAGTGCCAAGATGGCATATAAGTTCATTGGAATCATTGCCACAAAGGCAGAAAGCGGTTCAATACCGGTAACATTAACCTCTTTAAGTTGGCCAGCAATAACAGTAATAATATAGGCACCCCAGCTGGAAAGAGGGGCAATAATACATACCGGAGCCGCGGTAGAATCAATAACGTAAGCTAACTTCGCCCGCGAAACATGGTGCCTGTCGGTGATAGGGCGAGCTACCTGACCCACCGCCAAACTGTTAAAATAGTCATCAATAAAAATTATAATTCCTAAAAGCATGGTCACAAGTTGTGCCCCAACCCGGGTTTTCACCCGTGCCAACGCCCATTCACCAAAGGCCCTACTGCCCCCGGAAGCGGAAACCAGTGCTGTTAAGCCACCGAGTAAAAATAAAAAGGCCAAAATTGGAATATTCCATGTTGGGTCGGACATACCAGCAAAGCCGATGGAAAAAGTTTTTTCAAAAGCGTTTATAATACTATAATCTGCAAGAATCCAAGCTCCAACAAAAATACCGAGAAATAATGAAAGTAAAACTTCTTTAGTTATCAACGCCGCCGTAATAGCGATAATCGGCGGAACTACAGAAAGCCAACCATATTCCATTGGTGCTATCCCTCCCTTAATAATATAATAGTCCCCAAAAAGTGTCTAATTTAGTAGAAAAATCTCACCATCCTTGTAAAAGTTAGACAAATTTTTTCTCTATTACCAGTAAATATCCTCTATTAATGTTAAAAATTCTCAATTATTAGGCATAAAGTAAGGGAGAACCTAGATTCTCCCTTACAGCATTCATTCTTCTTTCTTTAAGACTTCTTGCTTCTTAGGCAAAACCGTTGTCCACTTTTCTGGGTGACGGGTAATTTTACCTGTCTCTTTGTTCCTTAGGGTAAATGCACTATCTTTATACAAGTTCTGCAAGTTGTCTTCGTTTTTTAAAATATCTTCACGGGTATAATTTATGGCTATGTTCTTAAGATGTTTCCAGACAATATAACGGGTATATACCGCTGTGAAAGTGATGAGAAGACCGTACAAATATGGATCTATAAAAAATAAACAGTATAAACCGATTACAAGAGAGTACCCGGCCACAGTGGATAGTGTGCGCATCCTTAGTAAAATCTTTGGCACTTCAATTTGTCCTTTATAGACTTTTTGATTGTAGTAGTCAATACTCTTTCGACGGTCTAAACTTAATTGTATTTTATTCTTTTCTATCATTTCTTTTAGTACATTAAACCGTAGTGATTCAGACATCGTGACAACAACCCCTCATGACATTTTAAATATGTATTCAACCTAAGCATTTAAAATCCTTTTAAATAAAACTAAAAAACCCTTTAGCATTATGCTAAAGGGTTTTCACTGGAGGCGACGCCCGGATTTGAACCGGGGAATAAAGGATTTGCAGTCCTCCGCCTTAGCCACTTGGCTACGTCGCCATGTTGGTGCCGGAGATCGGACTTGAACCGATACGATGATTACTCATCCCAGGATTTTAAGTCCTGTGCGTCTGCCAATTCCGCCACTCCGGCATTTAGTTTTGCTAACCATCAAGCAAGAAATAGTTTATCAAAGTTTGTTGGTTTAGTCAAGTAGTAAATAGCTGGTATTTTGTGCTATTGGGGTGAAAAAAACTACCTATGTCAGGTAGTTTCAAATGGAGCGGAAGACGGGATTCGAACCCGCGACCCTCGCCTTGGCAAGGCGATGCTCTACCACTGAGCCACTTCCGCATGTTAATGGTGCCACGGGACGGAATCGAACCGCCGACACGAGGATTTTCAGTCCTCTGCTCTACCGACTGAGCTACCGTGGCAGATGGCGGAGCTGACGAGACTTGAACTCGCGATCTCCGGCTTGACAGGCCGGCATGTTAACCACTACACCACAGCTCCGCATTTTGTTTCCTCAATTGCTGACATAGACTAGTATACAAAAACTATGAGAAATTGTCAATTGGTAATATTTTATTTTTTAATACCAAACTGTAATATTAGTTCTCGTACCAATTTAGCTGCCAATAATGCTGTTCTTTCAGACTGATCATAAACAGGGCTTACTTCAACTAAATCCAACCCCACCACATTTAGCTTTTTTAGCATATGC
The DNA here is from genome assembly GCA_009711615.1 of Bacillota bacterium. Classification (GTDB taxonomy): domain Bacteria; phylum Bacillota; class Desulfotomaculia; order Desulfotomaculales; family Desulfohalotomaculaceae; genus Desulforadius. The sequence continues at coordinate 177,817 of VENI01000005.1, forward strand.
ACTGCCTCAATTATCTCTCTAGCGGTACATCCGCCCGGTTCAGGAGTGCCTGTTCCTGGAGCAAATGCAGGGTCAACCACATCTATATCTAATGTTACATATACAGGTCTATTCTTAATTTTGGGCACAACCCGACTTAAGGGTTCCAACAGTTGGTCAACATAGATGTTGGTATTCTCTTTGGCATAGGCAAATTCTTCGCCAGTACCGGACCGAATGCCCAACTGATATATGTTATTGCCACCAACCAAATCTACCGCCCGGCGGATCACTGTGGCGTGGGAAAGTTGTTCACCCAAATAGTTTTCTCGCAAATCAGCATGGGCATCAAAATGCAGCAGTACCAAGTCTTTGTTTCTTTTGGCCACTTCTTCAATGGCCGGCAAACTGACCAGGTGCTCACCACCTAACACCAACGGCATTTTACCGTCATCCAACACCTGCCCCATCGTCTGGCCAATACGTTTTAGACTTTCCTTTACATGACCAAAGGGTAATTCTACATCTCCGGCATCAAAATATTTATAATTAGCCAGGTCTTTATCCAGATAAAAACTGTATTCTTCCAACCCATAAGAAACAGAACGTATTTGCTGGGGACCCTGCCGCGTTCCCGGACGAAAACTAGTGGTAAAATCCATGGGAGCACCCAGTAATACTATCTGTGACTCACTGTATTCAGCTGTGCTTCCCATAAAGTCTGTACATTTTTCAATGTAAGGCAACATAAATATTTCCCCTTAGTAGGGGCAGGTTTCCACGCCCGCCCGTTGATTTCGTTGCGAGGCGGCATGGAAACCGCCCCTACATTTGAGACCTTAGTAATAATTTTTTGTTTCAAATTAGGTTATGACTAAGGGTCCGATGAATCGGACCCCTACAGAACCGATGCATATATTTCCGAATTAACATTCTTTTTCGCTTTCACCATTCTTTATTTTTGATTATCTTAATTCTTCATTACTTAAGCATTTCCTGAACAAAGGGCGGTAGTTGAAACGCCGCTTTGTGGACTTCGGGGGTATAGTACCGAGTTTTGTAGCCGGGAAACTTGTCCGCTGCAACTTCCAATGGGTTGTGTTTCTTGGAGCCCATTGTAAATGTCCACATACCGCCTGGGTATGAAGGGATAAAGGCCAGCATTACCTTTGTTATTGGGAAGATACTAGAAATATCTTTGTGTACCCTTCTTATTAGACTTTCAGTAAACCATGGAGACTCTGTTTGCGCCACAAAAATTCCGTCTTCAGTTAAGGCCTCATACAAATTCTGATAAAATTCTTTGGCAAACAATCCTTCGGCCGGACCAATGGGGTCAGGAGAGTCTACGCAAATAATATCGTAAGTGTTTTTGTGCTCCTGCACGTGTTTAACTCCATCTTCATAGCGCACTTCCACCTTTGGATTATCCAATTCACAGCTTATTTCTGGCAAATATTCCTTTGCATTCTCCACCACTCGAGCATCAATTTCTACCAGAGTTACTTTTTCAATGGTGGGATATTTAATTAACTCTCTAATGGTACCGCCATCCCCACCACCAATTACCAGTGCTCTTTTGGGGCTACCATGAGTATTTAACGCCGGATGGGTAATCATTTCATGGTATACAAATTCATCTTTGGTGGTTGTTTGAATAATGCCATCTAAAAACAGCACCCTTCCAAAAGGCAGTGTATCCACAATAGCCAGATGCTGATAGGGTGTTTGTTCAGTGTGTAGTGTTTGTGTAGCCTGTAGGCTTAGGCGCATGTTCGGCGTTTGATCTTCTGTTGCCCATAGGTTAAACACATGCTTTTGTTGATCGAACAATGAAAAACCTCCTTTTTAATACCACAGCGGCACAGCTGCCAGGCAGCAGCCTACTTTTTCCACCTTATGTTCCACTGAGTTAATTTTCATATCCACCAGTTCCATACCTCTAGTTTTAAAGGCTTCTTTAAGCATGTTTTCTATGGCTTGACTGGCTTCTTCCCTGGTGCATTTTCCGGAAAACTCCATTATTACACCAAAGGTATCTTCTGAAACTCCTACACCCACTGCGGCAGCAATGGTTTCACCAGGCACATCACTCATTATGTATCCGTATGCAGTAGGTACTAAAGATCCCGGCGGTAGCACTAAATCTGGGTCGAATTCTGCGCTGGGGGGCAAAATACTGCTTACGCGCAGCAGGTTGATATTTCCAATTCTTGCTTTTAAAAGTGCATTGTCAAATGCGTTTAGTTTGCTGTGTCCCTCTGCGCTGGCAGATGTTACAAAATATTTTCTAGGTGTTGGCAGCATTGAAAAAACCCCTCTCTTAAACCAATTTACTTCAAAACCAAATCATATTATATCAGAAGATGTAAAAAAATAAACTATTTTTTATTCAGAATAGAATAGTGTTATTGTGGAAAAATATCCTTTGAGATTTATTTTAAATTACCCACAGAGGAGGTTTCTTATGAGCAAAACTGTAGTTGGTACTTTTCCTAACAAAGAACAAGCTGAAAAGGCAGTGGAAGAACTTCGTCAGCAGGGCTTTGACCAGGAAATTTCTGTAGTGGCTAAGGAACAAAAACAGCAAGAAGAAGGTACGCAAATGGGATTCACCGGCGGTGACGGCGTTGGTGACGGTGCCACCACTGGTGGTGCTTTGGGTGCTGCCGCAGGCTTGGCAGTAGGTGCTGGTGCACTGGCCATTCCTGGCCTTGGACCTTTATTGGCAGCCGGTCCCATTGCTGGAATGCTATCTGGCGCTGCCACCGGTGGACTTGCTGGTGGCCTAGTAGATTTTGGTATTCCGGCTGAGGAAAGTAAAGAGTATGAAGAAAAAGTGAAACAAGGTAACACTTTAGTTGCTGTGCAATCTGATGAGCAGCGTACTAACCAAGCTGCAGGCACCCTACGTAAGTATGAAGGTGCAGAAGTAAACGTTCACTAAAAATCATTAGGGCCTCTCGAACTTGTCGAGAGGCCCTTTTATTTTCTTATTCTGACTCCTGACTACTGGTTTCATATATTTTTTTAAATATAAGAGCATCTTCCGCCTGACGGCCATTTGATTCGCAGATAATTGTTGGCTGCATTTTTCTTTCTGTAATTAGTTCTGCCAACGGGGTGAAGTCGGGGCCAAACTCTGTGTCCATTGTGGTATGGTGTTTTTTCTCCCCACCTTTACTAAATTCAATGGGGCTAAAATGGATGTGCAGCTTTTTTAGTGCCTCTTCACCTAGGAAACTGTGTATTTTATCCAGCACCACTGCAAAGCTTTCTTTGTCCGTCAGACTTCCTTGATTAACGGCATGTAAGTGGCCAAAGTCAACACAAGGCACCACATTATCCGCTACCGTACACAAATCTAAAATTTCATCTAAAGACCCCATTTGATTCACTTTACCCATAGTCTCTGGTGCTATTTTTATGTGCTCCAAGCCTTCTGCTTTCACTTCTTCTAGCACTTCTTCTAGTGCAGTTTTTATGCGCTGGTGAGCTGCATTTCGGTCTTTTTTGGCACCACCACCAGGGTGCATCACTACTGTTACGGCACCCATCCAGTTGGCGGCCCGTAGCGATTTTAGTATATGTCCTTTGGTTTTTTCTTTTATTAGAGGGTCTTCTGTGCCTAAATTTATGTAATAGGGAGCATGGATGCTCAAAGCTACATCATTGTCCCGGGCTTCCTGTCCCAATTTACGGCAGAATTCTTCCTTAACTCTTACACCTCGGGAGCATTGGTACTCATAAGCATTCAGCCCCATTTCTGCCAACCATCGGGGCATTTCCAGCGAACTTTTATTTCCCTGTTCATAAAATGAATCTGAGTTACCAGCAGCACCAAATTTTATACTCATACGTCAACCTCCAAAGCTCTGTTTACTTATTTCATTCTAAAATTGTGAATTCTGACTCCTGACTTCTTTATAATTTATTATATCCTATCTTATAATTGGTAAAAATATCAATGTTTTTGTAATATTATGGGTTGCGGCAGGTAATAGGTAATAACTGGAATAATATATTAAGATAAAACATCGGGAGGTTTAGCTACTATGTGGAAGTTAAAATGGGTGCGCCAGTTAGTTATTCTGGTAGCTTTTTTGTGTTTAATAATCGCTTTGGAGAAAAACGGTGTCGTTAACACAGTTTCGCCGACTGCCGAGGAAATAAATGAAGATCAAATTTTAACGGTATTGATTAGCGATAACTGGCAAAACTTAGATCCGGCCATGGCGGCAGATTTACAGTCAGCAAAGATAACCAGCAATATATTTGAGGGCCTGACAAGGTACAAATCCGGAACGGTAGATGTGGAACCTGCACTGGCTACGGACTGGCAGGTTGAACAAAATGGCAAGGTTTGGTTTTTTGATTTGCGGCAAAATGTTACTTTTCATGACGGCACTCCCTTTAATGCAGAAGCTGTAAAATTTTCCGTAGAGCGAGTAATGTCCAGCTATAAAATCATGCCTTATGCGGAAATGGTTTTTGGAATGGTGGATAAAATAGAGGTTATTGATGATTACAGAGTAAAATTTGTGCTTGAATATCCCTATGCACCTTTTATTAATCATTTAGCCATGCCATGGGCAGCCCCTATAATAAGCCCCCATTCAATAGAAAGCTCACAACTTGCGGGTACCGGCCCCTATAAATTGGTAGAGTGCCAGGATAACAATGTCATATTAGCTGCCAATGAAAATTATTGGAATAATGCCTCGGTGATAAAAAAGGTGATCTTCCAGGTAGAAACGGACGGGCAAGAACGATTGAATAAGCTACTGGCTGGCAAAGCCGACATCGCAGACAACTTGCTCCTTAGTTCAGAAGAAATGCAAAATTATAAAAGTTTGGTACAACTGCAAAAAGACGGTATTTCTTTAAATTATTTAGGTTTTTATACTAACAAGGAACCTTTTATTTCCAGCCGCTTACGTCGGGCTTTTATAATGTCATTAAACCGGCCCCAATTAGTAAAAAGGCTATACGGTGAATCTATTACGGTAGCAGACGGTTATGTCCCAACTAATATGCTGGGTCACAGCAATGACTTAGCCCAATATCCCTACAATACCACCGAAAGCAAAAGACTGCTTCTCGAAAATGGCTTTAGCGGTACGGAGATTACATTAATCACCTACCAAGACACCAGGCCTTATAATTTGGCAGGGGGTACACAATTGGCACAGATGATAAAAAAAGAACTGGCTTCCGTAGGAATCAAGGTAAGAATTAAGACCTACCCCTGGTCGCAATACAAAAAGGCTTTAATGCGTCAAGATGGAGACTGCTTTTTATATGGCTGGGTGGGAGACAACACGGACCCAGACAATTTCCTTTACACACTGCTGACCACCCCCCAAATAAAGCAGGGATTAAACCTAACTAGGTATTCTAACCCCCAGGTGGACAGAATACTGGCCAATGCCCGTGAGGTCACAGACTCACAGGTAAGACAAAGACTTTACTATCATGCTCAGCAGATTATTTTACAGGATGCACCATTGGTTTTACTTAACTATGGGCAGGTTGCTGCCGTGACCACAGCCACTGTAAATCATTTTACGCTACAGCCCACAGGATGTTTTTACTTAAACCAAGTATACAAAGACTAATATTTCAATAAAATTCCAGTTATAATATTAAACCATTCACACATAATACTGTTAGTTATACCAATAATTATTAAAACATATCAGGGAGGTAGCAGTATGCAACAGCAAATGCAACAAGTTCAGCAACAGCTGAACACTTTGCGTCAAAGTTTAAACAACATTTCTCAAATGGCTGGCCAATTGTCTCAATCTGAGCAAGTTAACAGCCAACAATTACAGCAAATGAAACAGAAGGAAGGTAGTGCTAACCAGCAACTTCAGCAGTTGAGCCAAATATGCCAACAGGCTGATCAAAGCCTTTCTCAACTGGAAAGCCAAACTCAACAATTGACCCAACAGCTAGGACAGCAACAACAGTTGCAACAACAGCAGCCTTACAGCATGTTTAACCAACAGGGTATTCAGCAGCAGCAACAGCCTTATGCCCAGTATAACCAAACTGGTATGCAACAGCAGCCTTTCGGCCAAGCTGGACAACAGCAGTTCAACCAGCAACAACAAAAACCTTATGCTCAATACAGCCAGCTAGGTATGCAGCAACAGCAACCTTTTAGTCAAGCTGGACAACAGCAGTTCAACCAACAACAAAAACCTTATGCTCAATACAACCAGCTAGGCATGCAGCAACAGCAGCCTTTTGGTCAATCTGGACAGCAACAACAGCAAAAACCATATACCCAATATAATCAAACCGGTTTACAACAAGGACAACAACTCGGTACTGGCCAATACGGAAGAACCGGATATGGATTACAGTTTGAACAACAACAGTATCGCCAGTAAGATCTAAAACGGGGCCTCATCGCCCCGTTTATTGTTTTTTAGACAATTCACACCCTTAACAAAATTTTACAATAAATATATAATAATGGTAGTAATTGTAAGTGAACAGGTCTTAAGGGGGGGGTGAATGTCTTGGTTAAGGCTCTACGTGACGGGTCCGCCTATAACCAGAAAGACGTAACTGATTTTTTGTCAGAATTCTCATTATTTAAAGACAGGGTGGAAAAGAAATTCAAAGATGTGGCCGATGAATTAAAAGGCAAAAGCAATGAACACCAGTTGTGGGTAAGCTTGTATCTAATTGCCACCGATTATTCCGAGGACAGTAGCAGTAAGCGTCAGAAACAACCCGAAACCAATCAGCAAAACAACACTTCTTTATCAAAAATTTCCTAAGACTAAGAAAACAGGGCTCAGCATAAGAGCCCTGTTTATTATTCGTCTTCTTCATCTTCGTAAAATGCCACTCCAATTAGTCCTGGTCCGGTGTGCACAACCATTACCGGTCCAATTTGGTTAAAACTTACTATATCCAAGTTGGGTAACTTCAATTTATCGGCAATCATTTTGGCTTCTTCCAAGGCATCTCCGTGCATTACTGCCAGTTTTAATTTCTTATCTTTTGCATATTCCTTTACAATTTCCACTAACTTGTTCAGTGATTTTTTTCTACCTCTTACTTTATCAAATGTATAATACTTACCTTCTTCGTTGATGGAAATAATTGGTTTAACGTTAAGCATTTCACCAATTGTACCAGCAACATAGCCAATTCTACCACCTTTACGTAAGTACTCTAGGGTTTTAACGACAAATATTACCCTTACCCTCTCTGGTAAACTCCTCACCTTGTCCACTACTTCATTAAAACTCATTCCCTGCTGCACAAGCCGTCTAGCCTCCAGTGCTTGAAAACCCAGTCCCAGGGATAGGGCCTTGGAATCAACAACTTCCACGTTAATGGTATCTTTCATTTGCTTAGCTACAGATTTCACCATCTGGTATGTTCCACTAAGCCCGCTAGAAATATGTATCGCTATAACATCAGTATATCCTTCATTGGCCAGTTTGTGAAACAGATTAATAGTTTCTCCCGGAGAAGGCATAGATGTTTTAGGTGTCTCTTCTTCCATAGACCGATATACTTCCTCGGGCTGTATTTCCACCCGATCAATGTACTGTCTATCATGGTACACAACTTTTAAAGGCAGGAGCTTAATGTCATATTCTAGGGCTTTATCTTCCGAAATGTCACTGGTGCTGTCTGTGACTACAGCTATTTTACGCATTTATCTTATCACCTCGTAGTACAGGAAGTTCGACACTTTTTATTAATTCCCTTTACCTTATAATTATTATATTTTATCTGTTTTATTATTTCAAAAAAAGCAGTACATCTATTCAAAGTACCTTTTTACTTTATACCTTTTTCAAAATACCCTTTCTTGAACAACCTCTTAACTCTTTCGTGCAAATTTACTTATATCTATACCCCTGGTTTTTAACCAGGATGCTGTTTCACCACCAATTACCAGTGGCACCTGTTGTAGGTGCAATATGTCTACTGAACCGCTCATTAACATAATCTTTTTCAAACCCTCAATCAATTGTTGTATATGATTATACAATTCCTCCCGACCATTCTCTATAAGAGTTTGCAAAAAAGGTCGGGAAATACCTGCCACTGATGCACCCAAAGCAATGGATTTGGCAATATCGTAAGAGGTACGTACACCACCTGATGCAACAATCTCTAAAGGTAGATGCAATTCTTTGACTTCCACCAGACTGGCCACTGTAGAGATACCCCAACCACTGATGTCTCCAATATACTTATTATCATTTTTGGCAAGTCGTCCTTCTTCAATGGCTATAAAGTTTGTCCCGCCCCGCCCACTAACATCTATAATGCGAGCTCCTGTTTTATGCATTTTGTGTACTGTCTCCATGGACATCCCGAAACCCACTTCCTTAATAAGCACTGGAACATCCAATCGCTGTACCAAAGAAGTAATGTTCTCCATTATACCACGGAAATCCCTGTCTCCCTCGGTCATAGCCATTTCTTGGGGGGCATTAACATGTAATTGGATAGCATCGGCCCGCACCATTTCAACCGCCCTATTTGCCTCGCCCAAAGTGCAGGCGGCACTAAGATTGGCTATAACTATTCCATCGGGGTTCTCTTCCCTTACCACTGTATATGTATTTACAACACTTTCATCATCCAGCGCCGCTTTTTGTGAACCCAATGCAATTGCTGTTCCCGTTTCTTTGGCCGCCCAGGCCAAGTTTCTGTTTATTTCTTTCAATCCTGGATGACCACCAGTCATAGCATTTATCATCAGCGGTGCTGCCAGTTGTTTACCTAAAAATTTATAAGTTGTATCAATTTCATTCCAATTAACTTCCGGCAGCGACTGATGTAACATTTGAACATCTTTAAAACCAGCCTCAGCTTGGTCGGGGGTGCTTAAAGCGTTGTTAATATGATCAATTTTTCTAGACTTCCTCAAAAAACCATCCCTTTCTAATGTAAACCATAATCTCAATTATACCCCTCTAAATGAAATAATTTTAACTTCTGTACTGATTTATATCAACCCTTGTTACTTTTAAAATAAATAGACTTTCTTGTAATAAAGGTTATTTTTTAATGGGATACCTTCATAAAATTAGGTAAATGCTTTTCTAATTACGACGGGAGGAGGAGTTTTTTTGAGAAAACACAAGACCATTACTATTAGTTTACCATCAGAGATGGTGGATTATTTGGATGAAAAAATCACTCAAATCAATCGTGAAACCTTCGAAGAAACCAACCGCAGCAAGTACATACGCCTGTTAATTAAAAAAGATATCAGCTGCTCAGAGAAAATTGCCAACAAAGGAAAGGAGGCATACCATATAGACGGTGATTCTAAGGAAATAGGTTATTACAACTCCCTTTTGGAGCTGGGAGGCTATAAAAGGTAGAATTAGCATAAAAAACCTGTCAAATATTTGCGGGAAGATGTTATACATCGGTGGCCATTCACATATATCTTTCTTAAAGACAGGGGGTGGTAGATGAGTAGTGTTTAAATGTAATCTCTTTTGTACATTGCGGTAAATCCGAACTGCTTTAAACCACATAGTGTTAAAGATTATTACTTAAAGGGCCGTTCGACTATCGAACGGCCTTTATTCAAACCAAAGGGAGTTTTGTTAACTTTAAACCGGTCTTTTAAAATAATGCCAGGCCCAAGTAACAGTAACCAGTTCCCATCCTTGTTGACCATATTCATTTAAAATTCTAGTTGTTTTCTCCCCTGCACCTAAAATCAAAACGCATTTATACTCATATTTCTGCATCAAATCCCCCCTTATAAATATTTACGATCACCAACAGTTCATACCCAAATATATTATATTACAAGTAATTCCTTAAATATTTGCTAAGGAGATGGTTATTGTTATGGATGCTTTTAGTATACTGGGCCATATACTTCTAGGGGCATTATTGGGTGCCATTGGCCAGAGTGCCAGAGCACTTTTAGGGATTAAAAAACAAATGGATGGCTTTGATAAAACTAAGGATAATATAAAAGAATGGCTGGATACAAAGAAACTATTGCTTAGCCTAATGACTGGTGCCATATCCGGCTGCCTTGGAGCAATATTTATGCTAGGTAAAGATATAGATAAAGAATTCCTACTATCCCTTGTGGCCATTGGTTATACCGGCACAGATTTTGTAGAAGGATTTATGAAAAGAAGGCTTCCCGGGAAAGATGATCCATTTAAGGTATAAAAGATTGCGTAATTTGGGCACCTGAAAGGTGCTTTTTTGTTAGGTTATTTGCAAAATTTTAGTAAATAAGCAGGGAATTAATATAAACCCGGTGAATATTCAGTAAATTTAGGTTAATTCATCGAGGTGTCTATAAATGCCGTTTGAAGTTGTTTATTCTTTAATTTCATCGACTTTAGTTACCCTAGTTCCTTCTTTGGTTTACTTTTTTCTCTACTATCAGGAACGACAGCGTTATTTGCTAATCTGGGGCTATATGTGGCTGATTAATTCATTGGCATACACATTATTATTATTTTTAAATAATGCTTTTTTTATAATTCTACTTATTGTTTCTCTCATGTTTTGCTGTTATTTATTAGCATGGGGCACATGCAGTTTTTTAGGCAAAAAGATATTCCCGTGGTTATTACCTGCTTTTATCCTAATAACCTTTTGGTGCATTCTTGCTGAAGTTGTTCTTAAGTTACCGTATTTCTTTTACATGATACCGGAACTCTTCTCAATAGGAGCCCTTTTACTATATACCGGCTTCATCTATCTGAAGTTGGAAAATATGGGTTTGTTTGGCAAACTGCTTACCGGGTGGTCGTTTATCCTTCTCGGAATTTACAACATATTAAACCCCTTCACCAATCTGGTGCAATCGATTGCACCTTGGTTACCATTAATAAGCATATTATTAAAGATTGGTATTGCTTTAGGTACCATTATACTTCATTTTGAAAAAGGGATAATAGATCTGAAAAGATCAAAAGCTAATTATAAGGCATTGGTTGAAGGAGTACCTGACATTATTTTTTCATATTCTTTGCACCCCGAAGCAAAAACCACTTACATCAGTCCTGCAATGACAAGGATCACTGGTTATTCGCCTCAAGAGTTCTATTGCAAACATACCTTTCTATTTGATATTGTTGATAAAAAAAATCATGCAACTTTAAATCAACTTTTTTCAGGTAAATATGACTATTCTAAAGTTACACCGATAATCTGCACACATAAAAATGGCAGCACTGTATACCTTGAGATCTATATTAGCCCAATTTATGACCATGGAAAAATCATTTCTCTGGAAGGTGTTGCCCGTAATGTTACAACTCGCAAAGTAATGGAAGAAAAATTAAGGCAAATTGAAACCGAAAAACGAAAAAGAATGAATTTAAATTTACAGTTGGCTGAAGATAGATTTAAAAAAGCCTTTTATAGTAGCCCCAATATCATGGCAGTAATTTCAATACAAGATGGTAAACTAATAGATGTAAATAAAAGCTTTGAAAGTACAATCGGTTATAGGCGTGAAGAAGTCTTAGGTAAAACATTAAAACGATTAAATTTTTATCCCAAGAAAAGGGATATTGTTAAATTGCTAAGAAAACTGCGAAAGCAGGAACAACTACAAAACGAAAAAATACAGTTTAATACTAAGAGTGATAACATATGCATCGGACTTTTATCTGCTGAAAAAATATTGCTTACTGATAAGGACCATTTACTTGTTGCGGTAAATGATATCACTAAGTTGGAATATTATGAAAGGGAAATGGCACATATTGATAGATTACATTTAATAGGCCAGATGGCATCCAGTATAAACCATGAAGTAAGAAACCCTTTAACAACTGTAAGAGGTTTTTTACAGATGCTTGGTGGAAAAAATCAGTACGTAAATGATAAAAATTATTTTCGGTTAATGATAAGCGAACTAGATAGAGCCACTTCAATAATTGCAGAGTTACTATTACTTTCCAAAGAAAAACCCATTGAACGAAAATATATTAATTTAAATAATATCATCGAAAATATATACCCACTTTTACAAGCAGATGCCATCATTAAAAAGGTCGATCTAGTCCTAGAACTTCAACCACTCCCGGATTTATATTTGGATAGAAAAGCTATGATCCAAGTGATTTTAAACCTTGTACGAAACGCTCTAGAAGCCAGTCCCGGTGGTGGAAAGGTTTCAATAGCAACTTCTGTTCAAAATGAGGAATTTATTTTATCCGTTTCTGATCAAGGGAGCGGTATAGATTCAACAGTAATAGAGAAATTGGGAACCCCCTTTATTACCACAAAAGAAAACGGAACCGGATTGGGTCTAGCTATATGTTACAGTATTGTTCACCAGCATCGGGCTAAAATATATGCAAACACCAATAACAATGGCACTACATTTATTATAAAATTTAATAAAGAAAACAAAAACATTGTTTCCGATATTAACTAAAGAAATGGAGTAATTATCATGAACGAAGATATTAAGCTTGCTAATGATCTGATAAAATTTATTTATGATAGCCCCACATCTTTTCATGCAGTGGAGCAAGTAAAAGTCATTCTAAATACTAAAGGATTTAAAGAATTACATCAAAGCGACAAATGGGAAATAAAAAATAATAGTAAATATTACGTAACAGTTAATGATTCAGCGATAATTGCCTTTGTTACCGGGGAAGGAAGCGCGGAGCAGGAAGGATTTAAGATAATTGGGGCACATACTGACAGCCCATCCTTTAGTATAAAACCAGATCCGGAAATTGTTCAAAATAGTTATCTGAAGTTAAATACAGAAGTTTATGGGGGACCAATACTTAATACTTGGCTGGACCGCCCCCTCTCCCTCGCCGGAAGGGTAAGTTTGCGTTCAGGCAATACAATGCGCCCTAAGACTAAGCTAGTAAATATAAATAAGCCCCTATTGATAGTTCCAAACCTGGCCATTCACCTTAACCCTAAAGTTAATGGGGGAATAGAGTTAAATAAACAAAAAGATACCTTGCCTATAATTAATCTGGTAAATGAAAAATTTGAAAGTGATAACTATTTATTAAAGCTAGTTGCCAACAAATTAAATGTTAGCCCTTACGATATTTTAGACTTTGATTTATTCCTCTACCCCTATGAAAAAGGCTGTATATTAGGAGCAGAGGAAGAGTTTATATCTTCCCCTAGAATTGATGATTTGGCCATGATACATGCAGGAATTACCGCATTATCTACCACCATACCCACCTCGGGTATAAATGTAATGGCGTGCTTTGATCATGAAGAAATTGGCAGCACAACTGGACAAGGTGCTGATTCTCCGATACTGGACCACATTTTAGAGCGAATTGTTATGTCTTTAAATAAAAATAAAATTACACTGGCCAGTAAAAGCAGAGAAGATTATTTCCGGGCATTGGCAAATTCATTTTTCATTTCTGCTGATATGGCTCACGCAATACATCCCAATATGCCAGAGAAACACGACCCAACTAACAAACCGAAAATTAACGGCGGGCCGGTTATTAAGATAAATGCAAATAGAAAGTATATAACAGATAGTGTATCAGCAGCGGTATATGAATCAATCTGCAAAGATAACAGTATTCCAGTACAAAAGTTTGTAAACCGTTCCGATATGAGAGGCGGTTCCACACTGGGCCCAATAAATGTGTCTCACATTAATTTGCGTTCGGTAGATATAGGGAACCCCATGCTGGCCATGCATTCAATAAGAGAACTGGCAGGCGTAAAGGATCAGATGTACATTTATAAATCATTTAAGGCATTTTATAGGTTATAAAAAACGCAGTTATTCATAAACCTATGAGCCCTTGCAGGGTAATCTTTGGGATGTTTGAATATTAATTATTCTATGTTTATAATGGTGTGTAGCAAATTCCAAAGGAGGTAAACATGCAAGAAAAACTATCTCAAAAAAAATGTTGAAACAGCTCAGATTCTACTGCTAGTATAGCGGTTACAAATAATTTATGTCCTGTCTGCGGAACTGAAGGTAATATAGTTAAAAACATAACTGTAAGCAGTTTAGTGTTGGATAACTTAAAAGATAACGTTGGAAACACTACTCATTACTTATGCCCTAAAGAGGGCTGCGATGTAGTTTATTATAATTTAGACACAAATACTACTTTTGATGTTAATCAAGTCAAAGTACCTATATGGTATAAAAATGATGCCAGCCCTAAATATATATGTTATTGTAACCAAGTTACAGAAAAACAAATTATAGATGCAGTTGTTAACAAAGATGCAAAAAGTATAAAAGATGTGCTAAAGCTAACTGGAGCAATGAAAAACGCGAACTGTGAAATTAATAATCCCACAGGGAAATGTTGTAGTTCTGTAATCCAAAGTACTATTAATAAAGCCCTGCAAATTAAATGTTCCCATATTTAACATACTCCGTTCCCCCACAATCCCTATTCCCAAAAAAGATGGATGTGGGGTTTATCTATACCATGAATATTCCAGAAGATAAAGCTAAAGAGATCGGCTATGAACAGCAGATTAGTCACCATGAAATGCCCCTGAAGATGATTTTGGGTGGAAATATTAAAAGTTTATATAGCTTCGATACTTACCAGTTTAAAGATTATACAAAGGTAGTTTCAGACCTATTTAATGTTGAACAGAAAGCCAAAAGGCGAGAGGAAGTTTTTCCAAAAGATTGTAAAAAAGCCCGTGAATTGGGAGAAAACTTGGTAACAACTTAAATTATAAAAAGGTTACATGTAATATGCACCTCCAAATATTAGATTTCATGTCCAACGTTTGGGTGCACTTCAAAACGGCAATTTCTTATCAACTATAAATATTTTTCAACAGAATTACCGGCTAATAAGTTAAGCTATTTGAGCAGAAAACCGGGGTAGCACCCCCGGTTTTCTGCTCTATTTTCACTTACATTAATAAATATCTTCTAATCCTGCGGCTTCTTGTAAAATCCGGCTTTGGACGGGGGCTCGGGAGTGTTGCCGAGAATTAAATCCGCAGCCTTTTCCGCGATCATCATTACCGGTGCATAGATGTTGCCATTGGTGATGGTCGGCATGATTGAAGCATCAACCACCCGCAGACCCTCAACGCCGTGAACCTTTAGGTCGGCATCCACCACCGCCATCTCGTCGTAGCCCATCTTGCAAGTACAGCTCGGATGATAGGCACTTTCTCCCTCACGGGCGACGAAATCAAGGATCTCCTCATCGGTTTGCGCATCCTTGCCTGG
The DNA here is from genome assembly GCA_009711615.1 of Bacillota bacterium. Taxonomy (GTDB): domain Bacteria; phylum Bacillota; class Desulfotomaculia; order Desulfotomaculales; family Desulfohalotomaculaceae; genus Desulforadius. Next base: position 193,007 of record VENI01000005.1, read on the forward strand.
CGCAATTTCCTCACCGCGCAGCTCGTCAAAGGCCGGCTGCTCAATGATATGGCGTGAGCAGCGAATCGCTTCTACCCATTCGCGCCGCTCCTGCTCGGTGGAGAGGTAGTTGAAAAAGATGCTCGGATAAGTTTTGGGATCAGCAGACTTGATCTTCACGTGACCACGCACATCCGTGTTCATCGGGCCGACGTGCAGCTGGAAGCCGTGACCCTGGGCAGGAGCAGAACCATCGTAACGGATGGCAATCGGCAGGAAATGGAACTGCAGATTAGGATATTCCACCCGGTCGTTACCGCGAATGAATCCGCCCGCCTCAAAGTGGTTGGTAGCCGCTGCCCCTTTTCTAAAGAATAGCCAGTCGAACCCAATCTTCGGCTGGTTATACCATTTGAGAGCCGGATACATACTCACTGGCTTCTTGCAGGCATACTGGACGTAGAGCTCGAGATGATCCTGCAGATTCTCGCCCACACCTGGCAGATCCTGTACTACGTCAATACCTAAAGCTTTCAGCTCGGCACCATTGCCGATACCGGAAAGCTGCAGCAGCTGAGGAGAGTTGATGGCACCACCGCAGCATATGATTTCGCCAGCGTAAACCTGCTCGACTTTTCCACCTCGGATGAACTCGACACCAACCGCCTTTTTTCCCTCAAACAAGATACGGCTTACCAAAGCATGGCAACGCACATCCAGATTGCTCCGATCCTTCACCGGGTGTATATAGCCCCTAGCCGCATTCCAGCGCCTACCTCGGTAAATTGTGGAATCAAATACTCCGAAACCCTCCTGCTGGTAACCGTTGACATCATCGGTAAGAGGATACCCCGCTTGCTGAGCTGACTTGAAGAAGGCATCGAAGAGGGGATTATCACATACTGAAGTTGTTAAATAGATTGGCCCCTTATCGCCGTGATACTCGTCCGCCCCTTTGAGCCGAGTCTCGAACTTTTTAAAGTAAGGCAAACAATGGGCGTAATCCCACTTTTCCAGCCCTTCGTTGGCCGCCCACTTCTCGTAATCCATGGCATTGCCACGGATATAGATCATGCCGTTGATGGTGCTCGATCCACCGAGAACCTTGCCGCGCGGCTGATAAATGCGCCGGTTGTGCATGTGCGGTTCCGGTTCGGACTCGTACCACCAGTTATAAGTTGTGCCGGTCAGCGGATAGGTAAGGGCCGCAGGCATGTGGATGCGAAAATCCAACCGGTGGTCAGGCCGGCCCGCTTCAAGAACAAGAACCTTGTTCTTCTGATCAGCACTGAGACGATTGGCCAACACGCTACCCGCTGAACCACCACCTATTATAATAAAATCAAATTGCTCTTTTGCCATTTTATTACCTCACTTTCCTTTTCAAAAGATCTCTTTGCCAAGTATTTTTCTTTTAGTTCCATTGACAAGACATAAAACCCCATAAACATTCTAATTTCTTCTAACTAATCTATCAATTAAATAAGAAAATTTTAAACCGTATAATTTGTACAGTTTAAACTATATATATTATATAATATTTTTAATAAGGATTCAAGGAAAAATTACCTTATATACACTATGAATTTTATAACTGCATATAGGGGTGGAACATAATAAGAAACTTAAAAGTAAGGTAGAGAAGCAAAAGTCAAAAAATCTATTTACATGGTAGGTGAATGCGCCCTCGTCGTTCAGATTAAAACATGAAAGACTTCTAGCATAAACGCTAGAAGTCTTTCGTGGAGCCAGAGATGGGAATTGAACCCACGACCTATGTATTACGAGTACATTGCTCTGCCGCTGAGCTACTCTGGCACTTTTTAGCTAATGTTTAAAGTGGATTTCGCGCAGACTTTTTAATTCATCTTTAGCAATTTTATTTTACTGCTGGGTTAGTTAATAGTCAAGTTTGGTGATCAGCATATAAATTTCCTGCCATAGGGAGCAGCGTTCTCCTTCCCAGTTCCAGTTTAAATTATGCGGTGCATCAAAGAGAATTACGTTTATTCCTGCTTTAGCCAACTGCACTGCGTTATTATAGTTATCTTCTATCATTACATCAACACCCAGGCTTTTGCAAATCGCTACTTTGTCGTGACTATCAAGTAGATGCAGACCGTGAAAGGGTAAACCATAATGGTTTAGCCAACTGCTAGTTACTGCTTTTAATTTTGGACTTCGGGCGGTGATGATGTGTATTTTATGTTTATCATCTGCCAGTTTCTTTAAATAGGTATCTGCTTCTATAATTAACGGTGATTTATCTGCAATAAATTCTTCACGTTGTCTCATTAGTTGAATAAACTGCTCTTTAGTTATATTATATACTTTGGTAACATCATATTCAGAAATGTCTTCTAGTTTTATTTTATCCCCGGTAAAGTTGTTTAGTTCATCAACTAACAGCGCCAAATTATCGCATACTGTTCCGTCTAAGTCACACCCGATAATCACAATTGCTTACCCCTCACTCTTTTCTCTTCGGTTTAGGAATGTATTTGTAGATTTCACCGCTTTCAACTGATTCCACTAAACGCTCTAACCATAGGTAATAGCGTTTGGCATTATCTAACTTCTCCAGGTCGCTATTGGCTACCTTTTTCACTTCCTCATCATCACTTTCCGACAGTTCTTTAATGATTGGCTCTGCTTTATTTATTGCCTTCAAGTTAACCTCCATCTCCCGCCGCCAGCCGTGACAGAAAAATTCAGCAAAGGTTTTGAAGAAGTCTTCTTCTGCCTGGTAAAGGTCTTTGCGCACTCCCTTTTGCCAGACTTTATCCACCACTTTTTTCTCAAGCAGTGTCCGGGCGGTGTTACTCATGCTGGTTTTGCTCATGCCCAGGGCTCCAGCCATTTGATCTAGCGTCATCGGTTCTCCTAAAAAGAACATAGTGGCATAAAGTCTACCAGTAGAGGTAGTTAATCCGTATAAGTCCATTGTTTCTGCCATTGCATTTATAATCAGGTCCCGTGCTTCATTCAAATCCTTATATTTGTCCGACTCTAATTCCTTGTACTGCAACAAAAATGCCCCTTTCTCATCTTACTTATAAATACAGTATATACAATTTTTACTGTATGTCAAAGGGATAACCCTTGTCACTAAAATAAAAATATAGTATAATTTATACAGTTCAAACTGTACAAATTAAATTATTAGAGATTTAATTAGTTAATTAATGAAAGGTAACCCAAGAGATAACGATGCGAAAGACTATCCAAGCTATCTATCGTCGTTGCTTTGATCTAGATTAAATTATTGGAGGTAGTTAAATTGCGCACAGTCATTTATACTAATTTTGACCTTTGTACCGGTTGTGCCATCTGCCAAATGTCGTGTTCTGAGTATAAGACCGGGGGTACCAACCCCCGGTTAGCTCTATTAAAGGTGGTTCCCAATGCAGATGGCCTGATACATCAGCCGGTGACCTGTCAGCAGTGTCAAAATGCTTTTTGCATGAAAGTTTGCCCTGCTGAAGCCATCTACAGAAATGAAGAAAACGGTGCGGTAATTATTAATGAAGAAAAATGCCACGGTTGTGGTTTATGCGTTAAAGCATGTCAAAAAGATGTTGTACTCTTAGATAAACCCGCAAAGAAAGCCCGCAAATGTGATTTGTGTGCTGGCGAGCCGGTTTGTGTAAAAAGCTGTCCCACCGGGGCGTTGGAAATTGCAAAGTTGGGAGGGGCAAAAGATGAGTAAAGGTTATATGGGTAAATTTTTAACTATTAATCTCTCCACCAGTGAAACTAAAGAGATAGATGTACCTCAGTGGTTACAGGAAGAGTATGTAGGGGGCAAGGGATATGCAATGAAACTACTGTATGACCTGCTACCTCAAGGTGCAGACCCACTGGGCCCTGATAACCCGTTAATGTTCTTCCCAGGGCCACTGACCGGCACATTGGCCCCTTCTATGCGGGCATGTGTAGCTACAAAATCTCCCTTAACCGGGTTGCTGCTGGACTCATATTTCGGCGGTCACTTCGGGCCAGAAATTAAGTATGCCGGGTATGATGGTATCATTATCACCGGCAGTTCAATTAAGCCGGTTTATCTGTGGATAGATGATAATAATGTGGAAATCAAGAGTGCAGAACACCTCTGGGGTACTGGCACCTTGGAATCAAACCGGGCTATAAAAAAAGAGTTACAGGATGACAGTATAAAGGTTTCTACCATTGGCCCGGCTGGGGAAAACAAAGTGCGTTTTGCCCTTATCTCATGTGAGTATAACCGTCAAGCAGGTCGTGGTGGTGCTGGAGCAGTAATGGGTTCTAAAAACCTAAAGGCAGTGGCCATTCGCGGTACCCATGGTGTGGAGGTTGAAAATCGCGAAGAATTTTTAAAAGCAGTTCAGCAAGGTTATCAAGAGTTAAAGGATAGCCCTGATGTGCAGGCCCTAGTAGACACCGGTACTGCATCTGCTGTACCCTTTGCCAATGAAGTTGGTCTGCTACCCCGCCGCAATTACCAAGACGGCACCTTTGATAAGGCGGACAACATCAGCGACTTGGGGCAGAATAAAGATTATTGGCTGCGCAGTGAAGCATGTGCTGGTTGCCCAGTTAGATGTAGTAAAGTAGGCTACATTCGCACTGGTCGCTACGCAGGAACAATTTCTGACATTGTGGAATTTGAATCTGCCGGACTGCTGGGCTCAAATCTGGAAATCGGTGATGCCAAGGCGGTAACTTATCTATCTGCGCTGTGCGACAATCTCGGTGTTGATACAATCAGTGCTGGCAGTGTGGTAGGTTTCGCTCTAGAAGCAGCAGAAAAGGATATTATAGATAAAGAGAAGCTACCTGCAGGGGCAGATTTTGGTAATGCAAAAGCAATAGCTGAACTACTAAAGAATATTGTCACTAGAAACGGTGCTGTTGCAGATATATTAGCAGATGGTGTGAAAATGGCGGCAGAGAAAATAGGGCAAGATTCCGATGATTTTGCCGTACACGTTAAAGGACTGGAAGTTCCTGCATGGGGCCCCAGGGGTAACCCGGGAATTGCACTGGCTTTAATGACTGCTGACCGTGGAGGTTGTCACCAGCGGGGACTACCCCTTGGTTATGAGCTGGCTGGGGAACCATGGAACGGCAAAGTGCTGGATCGCTTAGCCCTTGAAGGGAAAGCAGAAATCATGGTTCATGAACAAAACCATCTCACCGCACTGGATACCTTTGTTAAATGCGATTTCGGTAACTTCGGCATCAGCCTTTCAAATTATTTAAAGTTATTTAGTTCTTGCACCGGCAGAGAGTTAACGGAAGAAGAATTATATAATTTAGGTGCAAAGATCTGGAATATGGGCCGTCTATTTAATTTAAGAGAAGGCTTAGACCCCGCCGAGGATAAACTACCAAAGCGGTTTATGAACGAATCTTTACCCAGCGGCCCTTGTAAAGGACATCACTTTACAGATGATGATGTGAAGTTAATGTTGAAAGAATACTACCAACTGCGCGGTTGGGGAATTGACGGTCGCCCCACCGAAGAAACAATAACCAAGTATAATTTACACCAAGAAAACACCTTTAGCATAGATTAATTCATGAGCCCAGGGCAACCTGGGCTTAAATTTATTTTTGTGAAGCAGGTGATGAGGCCATGCACTGGGCTCTATTAATATTGGCAGTACTATTAGAAGTGATGGGCACCATATCCATGAAGCTGTCTTATGGTTTTAGCAAACTGGTACCTTCTATCATGATGTTTGTGTCTTATAGCTTATGCTTTATAGTTTTCAACTTTGCCCTAAAACACATGGATGTTAGTGTGGCTTATGCCATATGGGCAGGGTTGGGTACAACTCTTGTGGCAGTAATAGGGATTATATATTTCAACGAGCCATCCAGCACATTAAAAATCGCCAGTCTAAGTATGGTAATCCTTGGGCTTATAGGTTTAAACTTAAGTAAATAAACATAACACAGCCACTGTACTTTTTACAAAGTGTACAGTGGCTTTAGCTTTATTATTCTGACTACAAAAAGCCCCTGCAGTGCAGGGGCTTCTAACTTACTTATATGCGTTTTGGAAAACTTCTTGAGCGTCTTTACCTTCTACTGTTTTAACACCCTCAAGCCATGGGGTAATTGCATCAACATTGTTGGCAACCCATTCTTGGGCTACTTCCTCAGCAGGACGCTCATTTTTACTATATTCCATAATCCATTTATCTTGGTATGAACTATCGATAACAAACTGTTTCAAGAATTTACTAACATTGGGATCGTCTTGAGGTAATGTTTTCTTAGCTATGGTTCCAACTTTACCATCTTCTCCCCAAATACCTTCAGGATCTTCTAAATATTTAATATCGTAGCTCAGGTTCATCCAGTGAGGACTCCAGGCACTAAACACAATCCATTCATTATCTTGAACGGCATTTCCAACCTGAGACAGCATTGCAGTGGTGCTGCTTTCTACCACTTTCCATCCTTCTAGGTTGTATGTGTTATTGTTTACAGCATCGATCATTATTCTGTTACCATCGTTACCCGGTTCAATTCCGTAATATTTACTGTCAAATTTGTCAGCATATTTATTCAAGTCAGCTATGGATTTAACTCCAGCTTCATGTACATACGTCGGCACTGCAGGTCTGTATATACATTGCTCTAAGTTGTTGCCCATAACTACAATGCTTCCATCATCCAAATATGGCTGCAGCATTGCCTTTAAGCTTTGAAACCAAGCACCCATGAAAACATCAATATCACCGGTAGACAAACCTTTTAACAGGATTGGCTGGGTGTATGACTCAATTTCAACGTTATAGCCTAGCTCCTCTAAAATTTCTTTGGCCACTTCAGTTTTTACTGTAACACCTGGCCACTCAACAATACCGAAGTGTAGATCCTTCTGAACAGATGCCAATTCTTCTGTTTGGTTTTCTTGAGCTTCAGTTCCTTCATTTCCCTCGGGGGCTTGTTCACCACAAGCAGTTAACAGCCCACCTGCAATAACCAGGCACAACATGGTAATTAATACTAATGATAATCTCTTATTAATGATAAAACCCTCCCTTAATATTATGTAAATAGTTAACTAATAAGAATTCTTGCCTCTTTATTTGTTCATTTTCACCCCCCGAAAAAAATAAACTGCCTTGTAGTAAAGGCAGTTTACAATACAATCTAAATAAAATATAAATGTGCATATTGCGATCTGCACATTTTATATCCTAGATATTTTAAAGTATCGCCCTTCACTACGCTTACGAGGTTAGCTGACGGGTTCGGACTGCAAAGTAGCCCTACCTTATGAGAAGTGGGAAGTTAGATGTAAGAAGTGAGAAAAACACTTAAAACACCCTAACAACTCTACTCGTTTTGGATTCACCCCAGGTTTATTGGGTCCCCCGCTCTTGAGGATTCAGCGTCTATATTTATTCATAATATTTATATCGTACAGTTTATACTGTACGTTAATTATACTAAACTACAACTACTGTGTAAATAACTCATGTTGGCAAAAATTCTTAGTTATATGCGGGCATCCGCCGTCTAACATAACCTGGTTATGTATATATATCAATTACTAGAATTTACAGTCATATGCTTGTCATTCTAATAATGTACATGGTTTTTTAAGCAGATACTTTTCTCCAGATTTATTAGTTTCTCCTTCCACCAAGGTTGCCCACCAAACCCCCCCGGTGTTCCATCATGTCTAATTATACGGTGACAGGGTACCACCAACAGTACACGATTTCCCCGTAGCGCCCCACCAACAGCCCTGCAGGCCCGGGGATTTTCTATCATCCCTGCAAGCTGCTTGTAGGTGCGAGTTTCCCCGTAGGGAATAAGTCTTGCCGCCTGTAAAACACTACGCTGAAAAGGCGTACACCAGCTTAAATCAACTTTAAAGTTAAATGAACAACGCTCCCCTAAGAAAAAATGCTGCAGTTGCTTTTCCAGCTGCACAATTAATTCAGGAACTTGATCTGACTTAACTAATAATTTTAGCGGGACTTTAAGCTGACCTGCCAGGGTATAAACAGCTCTATCGGGTTCCTGGTGTGGTAGAGTAAGGGCAGTTAACATTTGTTCAGACCAAGATACAGCCATTATTCCTTCTGGTACAAATATCAAACTGTACTGCATATTAATTCACCGTCGTCTCTGCAGAATTATCTTTAATGGGCACTTCCACCGGCTGCCCCACCACTGAAGTGATAAAAACGTACAGCCCGGTAATGATTATACTGCCTCCCATAAGCTGCAACGTTGTAGGTACTTCGTTTAAGATGAAATACGCCAATATGGTGGCACCGACCGGTTCACCCAAGATACTTACTGAAACCACTGCAGCCTTTACATAGCGTAGCGCCCAATTAAATACCGTGTGACCAAAAATTGTGGGTACAACCGCCAACAATAAAAACCAAATCCACGTTAATTTGTCGTAAGGGTAAAGGGGTAAATTGAAAGCTAAACTACACAATAACAAAGTAATAGCTGAAGCGGTATAAACCATAATCACATATGGGAATAGAGATAGTCGCGCTCGCAAGCTACGGCCGATTAGTACATAACCCGCCACAAATATCGCCCCAGCAAAAGCCAGTAAGTCTCCCCATAATGCTTGACCACCCACTTGAAAGTCATTAATACCAATAATTATACTTCCCATTAGAGCCATGGCAGCACCTACCATCCCCTTGCGGGTTAGCTTTTCCTTGTATAAAAAATATCCGCCGGCAATCACAAATAAAGGTTGCATTGTTACCAGCACAGTTGAACTGGCCACCGTGGTGTAGTTTAGAGATGTTATCCACACCGCAAAGTGCATGGCCAGCAGCACACCTGACAAACCTGCCAACATCAGATCTCTTCTACCAATACGTTTTAATTCATTGCTTCCCGTATAATAAGTGATCGGAGTGAGCAGTAAAACAGTAAAACCTAGCCGGTAAAAAGCAATAATCAGTGGCGGCGCCTCCGCCAGTTTTGTAAAAATAGAAGAAAAACCAGCCGCCAAAACACCAAGAACCACCGCTAAGTAAGGGTTGATTAGTGGTTTATTATCTTCCATTAATTTAAGCTCCTCAGTTGGTTAGTTAAAGTACGTAATGAAAAATGTAAAATGAATAATTAAAAATGGGTGCATGTAATCATGTATGATTTCTTTGATTTTCATTCTTCATTATTCATTTTTAATTTTACATTTTGAATGATCATTGATTGCTATTAAAAGATTCTTTGGGATTGCTTTCTTTAAAAAGTTCTGTAGAGAGATAGCGTTCACCTGTGTCTGGTAGCAATACTACCACCAACTTATCTTTATTCTCTAACCGCTCGGCCACTTTTATGGCTGCATATGCTGCTGCCCCGGATGAGATTCCCACCAGCATCCCTTCCCTCTCTGTTAACGTGCGGGCAGTTTCTATAGCTTGCTCACCGCTCACCTGAAATATTTCATCCAACAATTCCATATCTATCACTTCCGGCACAAATCCTGCTCCAGTACCCTGTATTTTGTGAGGTCCCGGTTCTCCTCCAGACAGCACTGGAGATTCCGCTGGTTCCACCGCTATCACCTGTAGATCAGGCTTTTTTTCTTTCAAGGCTTTACCTACACCGGTAATAGTGCCGCCAGTACCAACACCGGCTACAAAAACATCCACTTTACCATCAGTGTCACGCCATATTTCCTCTGCAGTGGTTTCAACATGAACTGCTGGGTTGGATGGGTTTTCAAACTGCTGGGGAACAAACGATTTTGGATATTTCCCAGCTAATTCTATTGCTTCCTCCACCGCCCCGTTCATTCCCCTGTCACCGGGAATAAGTACAATTTCCGCTCCATATGCTTTAAGCAAACTACGCCTTTCCACACTCATGGTCTCAGGCATAGTTAGCACCAGTTGATAGCCTTTAATGGCACACACTAATGCCAGACCAATTCCGGTATTGCCACTTGTGGGTTCAATAATTACGGTATCACTATCCACCAACCCCTGCTGCTCAGCCTTTTCTATCATGGCCGTAGCAATGCGATCTTTAACACTACCGCCAGGGTTAAAATATTCTACTTTAGCCACCACATTAGCGTCGGTCGTTTTTCTCAACCGCACCAGTGGCGTGTTACCTATTAACTGCAGTAAATTATCACTAATATTCATCACAATCACCTCTCTTTATATATTACCCTATAAAAGCAAAAAATCCCTGTGCAAAGCACAGGGATTTTAAAATTTTGTTTTATTGAGTTTAATATCCAGGCATCCAGAAATCAGTTACTTACAACAGGAGATACGACAAAGTTGTTATTTCTCCTGACTACTGACTCCTAACTCCTGTCTCCTGAAACAAATTACATCATAGGAGGCATTCCGCCACCCATGGCTGCTGCAGGATCCATTCCACCTTTATCATCATCTGGTTCATCGGCAACCAGTGTTTCAGTGGTTAGAATCATAGCTGCAATACTTGCTGCGTTCTGCAGGGCAGAACGGGTAACTTTAGCTGGGTCAACAATACCATTATCGATCATGTTTTCAAACTTTCCGGTTAAAGCGTTGTAGCCAATGCCGTCGGCTTCAGCACGAACCTTTTCCACAATTACTGAGCCCTCAACACCAGCATTGTTGGCAATTTGGCGCAGGGGATCTTCCAACGCTCGCTTAACCAGGTTGATACCTGTTTCTTCATCTTTAATTTCGGAAGTTACTCCTTCCAATGCGGTTACAATATCTACATAGCAAGTACCGCCGCCGGAAACAATACCTTCTTCAACTGCTGCACGGGTAGCGTTCAGGGCATCTTCAATGCGCAGTTTCTTTTCTTTCATTTCCACTTCGGTGGCTGCACCAACAGAAATTAATGCCACTCCACCAGCCAGTTTAGCCAAACGCTCCTGCAATTTTTCCTTATCAAATTCAGAAGTTGATTCTTCAGCCTGGTTCTTAATTTGACCAACACGGGCAGTGATATTGTCTTGCTCACCTTGACCACCCACAACAATGGTCTCATCTTTCTTAACAGTAATCTGGTTAGCTGTACCCAGCATATCCAGGGTGGTGTTTTCCAACTTCAGACCAACTTCTTCAGTTACTACGGTACCACCAGTTAAGATGGCAATATCCTCAAGCATTGCCTTGCGACGATCACCAAAGCCAGGAGCCTTAACAGCACATACATTCATTGTGCCACGAAGTTTGTTCAATACCAAGGTGGCCAGGGCTTCGCCTTCCAGGTCTTCGCAGATAATCATAAGCGGCTTGCCACTTTGTACAACCTTCTCCAACACAGGTAATACGTCTGCTATGGCACTGATCTTCTTATCGGTGATCAGTATGTAGGGCTCTTTTAAAGATGCCTCCATCTTATCAGTGTCGGTAATCATGTAAGGGGAAATATAGCCGCGGTCAAAATTCATACCTTCAACCACTTCTAATGAAGTACCAATACCTTGAGATTCTTCAACAGTGATTACACCGTCTTTACCTACTTTCTCCATGGCATCGGCAATTAGTTCACCCACCGATTTATCGTTAGCAGAAATTGATGCCACTTGAGCAATGGCGTCTTTTGTTTCAATAGTTTTAGACTGATTTTTAATTTCTTCCACTGCTTTTGCTACAGCGCTTTCGATACCGCGCTTCAGCACCATGGGGTTAGCACCCGCTGCTACGTTTTTCAAACCTTCGCGTACCATTGCTTGAGCCAATACAGTGGCTGTGGTGGTTCCATCACCTGCAACATCATTGGTTTTGGTAGCCACTTCTTTTACCAGTTGGGCACCCATGTTCTCAAAAGCATCGGTTAGTTCAATTTCTCTAGCAATAGTTACACCGTCGTTGGTAATTAACGGAGCACCAAATTTCTTTTCTAATACTACATTACGGCCTTTTGGTCCGAGTGTTACTTTAACGGCCTCAGCCAGGGCGTTAACACCCTTTTCCAACTTTTTACGAGCATCCTCGCGGAAAATAATATCTTTTCCTGCCAAAGTAATTACCTCCTTTTGGTTAGGTATTTTTGTTAAAATTAAGTACCCAGTATTCAGTAGTCAGAATTGAGAATAAATCTAAAACACACTTTAGAAATTAATCTTCACTGAATGTTTTTATTTTTCCTACTGACTCCTGTCTCCTGACTCCTAAGTTAATTACTCAACCACTGCTAAAATGTCCATCTCACGCAAGATCAAGTATTCTTCACCATCGATTTTAAATTCATTACCAGCAAACTTGGAGTACAGCACTTTATCGCCAACCTGCACATCCATGGTTTGGCGCTCACCGCTTTCCAGTACACGGCCTGGTCCTACTGCAATTACTTCTGCCTGCTGTGGCTTTTCTTTAGCCGTATCCGGCAGTACAATACCGCTCTTAGTTTTTTCCTCAGTGGGTAAAGCTTTTACTACCACTCTGTCTCCTAATGGTTTAATAGCCACAAGTACCCCTCCTTAATATTAACTATTTGATTTTGCTTTTTTTGTTAGCACTCAACTATGTCGAGTGCTAACATCCAGGTAATATAATATAGAACTGAAAAATCAAAAGCAAGCACTCCTAAGGGAAGAGAACTACTATTATTTCTCAATTATTATAAATACATGTAATATGCTCTCGATTTCTCATTCTATATTATTTTTTACCTGTTTTCTGTTTTTTGTAATTAAATACATTTATATTTTTACCTGTTAAATATTTCTTTATACAATAAAAATAAAAATTACCAGTATATTTTAAAATATCTCTACTTGCCTCCACACTCTCCGCCTCGACCAGTTAGAATATCAATACCGTGGGGTAGTACTGGAAGTACCACTTCTAAACACTCTCTAACTCCCTTGGGGCTACCAGGTAGATTAATGATCAGGGTATCGCCTCGGATACCTGCAACCGCCCGGGACAGCATTGCCTTAGGTGTTTTGCTAAATGATTTCATACGCATTGCTTCTGGTATACCAGGGACCTGCTTTTGAACAACTGCCATGGTGGCCTCCGGTGTATTATCCCGGGGGCTAAACCCAGTACCACCAGTTGTAAGCACTAAGTCTAATTCCAACATATCACAACAGTAAAAAAGTTCTTCTTTAATAACATCAAAATCATCTGGGATGATTTTGTAGTACTCCACTTGTCCTTGAATTTGTTTTATCTTTTCTATGATCTCTTCACTGCTTTTGTCCTCTCGCTCTCCCCGGGAACCCTTATCACTCATGGTTAAAATTCCTACTTTCATGTATATCACCTCTTTGTATGTACATCGGAGAGTAAGATGCGTTAAAATAATATTATATAGGGTGTTAAACTTCTCATGTCTATCATGCTCCTTTTTGAACACTTATATATGTATTTTGCTCAAGGGAGGGTTTCTAATGAGCCAATTTAAAAATTATATTTCTCTTCCCATTACTAAAATAGTAAAAGATGGTATCTCCCAACAAGATGATAATGTAGTATTGGAAGTACCGGTAACCCTATTCTTAAATGGTGAAGAATTTGTTACACTGGTTTGCTCACCACAATATCTTAAAGAACTGGCGGTGGGTTTTCTCTGTTCCGAGGGAATTTTACAACAGCCCTCAGACCTACACCACATATCTATAAATGAAGAAGACGGCATAATTAATGTTGAAGCAACCCAGGGGCAAGCTGAAAAGCAATTTATGAAGCGTTATATTACATCCTGCTGTGGGCGGGGACGTTCTTCCTTTTATTTTATCAATGATGCCCGCTCCATGTCCCGTATAGAGGGTAAAATTGCCATATCTCCTCAGCAGGTATGGAATCTTACCACTAGACTGGAAGAAAAGTCAACCCTTTTTCAAAACACTGGCGGAGTTCACAATGCCGCCCTTTGCACCCCAGATGATGTAGTGGTCTTTTTTGAAGACATCGGACGCCACAATGCAGTGGATAAAATTTTCGGCCATTGCTTTTTAAACAATATCATAATGAATGATAAAGTATTGGTGTTTAGCGGACGAATTTCTTCGGAAATTCTTATTAAAGTAGCAAAAATGAGCATTCCTGTTTTGGTTTCCCGGTCAGCACCCACTGCATTGGCTGTGGACATGGCTAAGGAATTGGGTATGACGGTGGTGGGCTTTGCCCGTGGAAACCGATTGAATGTATATGCCAACGAAAACCGCATTATTTAATAAGAACGTTACCCAAATATGTCTTGAAATATTTTGGTGATTGCGGCATCTGATTGCTGTTTAAAATCTTGGTAATTCTTTACCAGTCTCAGTGCTTGGGGGGTAAGCAAAGCACCTCCACCCTGCTCTCCCCCTACCTGGGTTTCCACCAGTGTTACATCCCATCGTTTTTCGGCCTTTTTTATCTTTCCCCATGCTGCCCGGTAAGACATGCTCATTTCACGGGCAGCGGCAGAAATCGAGCCGGTTTGCTGTATTAACTGCAGCAGTTTGAATAAACCTTCTCCAAATACCGATCCATCCCACTCCAGCCACACTTTATACCCCACATTGAACCTACCTGGATCAATCACTGCTTATCACCCGACTGCCACATCACTTTGCCGCAATCCCTCAGATCATATCCACCTAGACCTTTAACCTGTTGTTGAAAATCTGGCAAGGCCATAACTTTCAGCAACCGCTGGATAACCGGTTCATCCCAGTACTCAGCAGGTATGCACAAATCATATCTTTCCTCTACCACTGGAATAAAGTCTAAATCTAATGCTTTGGCTGCAGCCTTAATGCCCAGTCCTGCATCGGCTGAACCGCCTGCCACCGCAGCAGCTACCGACATATGAGTATATTCCTCATGCTGGTAACCATGTATATCTTTTGCACCAATTCCCAACTCTTTTAACTTGTAGTCTAAAAGTATGCGGGTGCCGGCACCACGCTGACGGTTAACAAAGCTGACTCCTTGTTTTGTCAAATCACTCAAGTTATTAATATTCTTGGGATTCCCCTTGGCAATTATCAGACCCTGCTCCCGGTAAACTAGATTTACCAGAATGATATCTCTATCCGGCAGTAACCTCTTTATGTAAGATATATTGTACTGGCCAGTTTCCTCATCTAAGAGATGGGCTCCAGCACAGTGGGTTTCACGGCGTTTTAATGCAGTTAGACCACCCAAACTGCCAACGTGTGCAGAAGATAGTGCAGCCTCAGGATACTGTTGGCGTAAAAAGTTAGCCAATACATCCAACGTATTATCGTGGCTTCCGATAATCACGGTGGTTTCATTCACTTCTTCCATGGGCCTCATCAACTCTATATCCACTATGTCACCGGCTTGGTACCCCTCACTGTTTCTTGGAACCCTTAATATTCCATCCGCCCGCACCATAGACATAATCACCCCGGCACCGCGGGATATGGGGGTGGCTATGGTTTTGTCATTTACCCGGCCCAGCTTCACCCTGACAAACTCCTCTACCCCCAAGGGAGTAACTAATTTGCGAGAAATGGCAGCCTTTATTGTGGGTTGCTCAGGAGGAACTGCGCCTAATTTTTTATACACCAGTGGCTTGACAAACAACTGGCAGCAAAGGGCCGCCGACACCGGGTAACCGGGTACACCTATCACCGGCTTGCCCTTAATCTCCCCAAGTATCACCGGCTTTCCCGGTTTAGTGGCCACCCCATGGGTCAGCACTTTACCTAACTCCCTTATCAAGTCTACCGTAAAGTCTTCCCTGCCGGCAGATGAACCAGCATTGATTACCACCATATCAGCTTCATCCGCCGCTTTTAATATTTGATTTTTAAGCAGGTTATAGTCATCCTTCGTAATTTCCCAAAGAAACGGTTGACCGCCCCACTGCCTTATGTATGAACCTAACACGCGGGTGTTGTATTCAATAATATCTCCCGGTTTTAGATTATCATTATCCGGTTGCACCAACTCTGTTCCGGTGGGCATTACAGCCACTCTAGGCCGGGGGTGTACTGCAATTCTTGTTATACCACCGGCCAATATTCCGCCAATATCCACCGGGCGAATGAGATGGTTGGCCGGTAGAATCATTTCCGTTGATACAACATCTTCCCCAATCACCCGTACATGCTGCCAGGGTGCTGCCGCTGAAATTATTTCTATTAGTTCCTCGTTAATAAAATGAACGTCCTCTATCATAATCACCGCATCATAACCTTCAGGAACAGGGTCGCCGGTATCCACCATCAATGCCTGCTCACCCATCTTTAGCTGCTTTGGTGTAGTTTCCGATGCCCCAAAGGTATCTAAGGAACGTACCGCCACTCCATCCATGGCCGATGCATGGTAATGGGGTGAGGAATTACTGGCGTAAATTGGTTCAGCAGTAACCCTGGCCAGTGCATCTTCCGTACTAATCATTTCTGCCTGGCCAGGCTTTAGTGCATCAAGCTCTGTTAAATAATGAATATATTCTTCCAAAGCTTCCTGCCAAGGTTTATCATCCAAATAAACATCTCGTTTCATAGGAAAAAACCACCTTTATAAAGTACAGAATTTAGTAGTGAGGAGTTAGTAGTTAGAATAAGTCTAAAAGATTTTTACGGTTTTTCCTACTAACTCCTGTCTCCTAACTCCTAACTCCTGCTTTTCTAAAATATCCTCACTTCTACTATCTCTCCCGCTTCCACCCCTTCTTTTCCCTCAGGAATGCGGGCTAGGCCGTCTGCTTTTACCATAGTACTGATTAAGCCGGATTTACCGAGTACCGGTTCGGCACTAAGTTCTTCCCCTTGTACATTAAGCTGCACCCGCAAAAAGTCTTCTCTACCAGCAGCAGAGCGCGTGTTGCGGGTTAATTTTGCCCGTACAAACATATTATCTAAAACATTATTGTATTTGCCCCAGCGCACCAGTGGGTCTACCAGTAAGTTATAAACTACCATGGCTGAAACCGGGTGACCCGGTAGTCCAAATGCAGGTTTACCATTAACAACAGCACCAATGGTGGGTTTCCCCGGCTTAATGTTAATCCCATGGAATAACACACCAGGTTTACCTAGGTCGTCCATCACTTTAGCACTGACATCTCTCGCCCCCACTGAACTACCTCCTGATACCAGCACAATGTCATTTTCATTAATGGCAGTCAACATGGTTTCCTTTAACGAGTTGAATTGATCTTCTATAATACCGTACATCTTTGGTATGCCGCCACCATTTCTCACCAAACCATACAGAGTATAGGAGTTAATGTCTCTCACTTGACCCGGCTTGGGTAAAGTTTCTGGAGCTACCACTTCATCGCCGGTTGATATAATGCCTACCCTGATTTTAGGCAACACTGGTACTTCTATAATACCGGTGGCCGAGAGGATCCCCAAGTCCTGGGGGCGAATACGGTGACCTGCAGTGAGAACTGTAGCACCCTCTGGTACATCCTCACCCTTTCGCACCATGTTTTCACCCGGTGCCACCGGTTTGGTTACTCCAATAGTATTTTCATCCAATTCCTCTGTATATTCCACCATCACTACTGCATCGGCACCTTCTGGTAACATGCCTCCGGTGGGAATGGCAAATGCCTGGCCGGGTTGTAATCCGCCCTCTGGGGCTTGACCCATGTTTACTTGGCCAACAATGTCCAGATAAGATGGAAGACTATCCGATGCACCAAATGTATCCCCAGCTTGAACAGCATATCCGTCCATAGTTGAACGGTTAAACCCCGGTACATATTCTTGGGCAAATACATCTTTAGCCAGCACCCTATTCAAACTTTCCAACAGAGGTACTTTATCAATAGACTGCTTACTTATATGTTTGCTAAGAAGCTCTCTTGCTTCTGCTATGGTTAAGACATTAAAAAGATCCATTCAAATTCCTCCAATTAAAAGCAGCCCAGTTCACAGCTTTTTATTTTAACGTTCAACTGGTCAGCAGCTTTGCCAACCACTTTGGGAGGTACATTTAGTTCATCTGCCAATTTCCTGGCCATTGTGCATGACAGACGATTGTCTTCAGCCGCTTTCTGCACTTTAGTTAGCACTTCTTTCGGAATATCGTTCATATTTTAACCTCCTCGTATAAAAAATGTATAGTATTTCATTACTTTTCAATTTATTCTGACTCCTTACTCCTGACTCCACCTTTCTTATGGCATTTCCATATACTATTTCATGCTGTGCAGCAAATATCCTTCCTATTCGGCAAAAGTTATGCTCAAAAAAACATAACGAGTATTTATTAGTAAATTTTTTTGTTACGTTACAGTGTAAAAATGCATATAATGCCTGTATCTATTCTTTCATTCAGCGTGGAAACTGCACAAAGCAGTAATAAATATACCTAAGGATCATTATAATTATTAGTAGATTGTAGAAAATAGCGTTTCACATGTTACTTTTTTTGTTTTAATGTTAAATTTTCACTTTTGGACTAAAAACCCTTTCACTTTTTTAGAGTTTCGCGTATACTATTAATAGAGCTAGTGATAATTTTCTCAAACACGGGAGGTGAACTTAATGAAGCTGAGTCATGCCATTGAACTGCTTAAGACCGCTGGAGTTAAGGCACAACCAGTTCCAGGTACAAGTAAATATAACATCACTCTTCCCGATGGTGAGATGAGAATGATAAATGAGAAGCAGTTAGTTGCATTAGTAAACAAAGCTGAAAAGTCCCCAACCAACTTGCTCAAAGTCATAGAAACGGCAGTTTAACAGTACTTACAAGAGGTAGCTATAGGCTACCTCTTCTTTATTTTATCAATAAATACAATATTAATAATGATATTTAATTCACATATTTATTTAAGCATTTTTGCCAATCATCTCCTGCATTATTAGTTTACCGCTCTATAAAAATACAGCCAGGAAACACTGGTGGCCAAAAGTTCAATCTTGTGTTATTTTTATAAAAAAATAACCCCGAACATATGTCGGAGTTATTTTTCGCCTTTATTCCACTTTTACATCTTACCTATCAGTATCTGTTAACTGATCCTCTTTTTTCGCCTCTTTTTTAGCTTTTCGACGCTTGCGCCATTCAATAATCCTCACTAATTGTGCACTGAATTCATATAATATAATCATCGGTGACGCCATTAACAGCGGCGTAATCATATCTGGTGTAGGAACAATAGCTGCAGAAATAACCACAGAAATTAAGATGGCGTACTTACGGTTTTTAGTCATAAATTTATAGCTGACTAAACCTAGCTGACCCAAAAAGAATGCCGCCAGTGGAAGCTCAAAAACCAACCCAAATGGTAGTAAAAAGGTTAGGGTAAAAGAGACATATTTACCAATGGTGATCATTGGGAGCAATTCAGGACCGCCAAATTCCAGTAAGAATTTAATGCCCAGGCCATAAACTCCAAAAAAACCGAACAATATCCCAGCAATAAAAAGCAGATACGAAATGGCAATAAAAAGTGAAAAGTACACTCTCTCCATTTTACGCAAAGCCGGCACAATGAATGACCAAAATTGCCATAAGATTATCGGCATAGCAGCTAAAAAGCCCAAAAAGAACGAAATGGATATCTTTGTCATTAGTGCTTCGGTAACATTAATATAAACCATTTGATTGCCAGTTCTAGTTACCGGTTCAAGCAAAATTTCTAAGATACGATCTGCAAATACCATGCAACCTATGGCCATTATAAATGTGGAAACTAGGGAGATTATTAATACTTTTCTTAGTTCTGACAAGTGTTCAACCATTGACATTTCTTCTATTTCCTGTGACATCCAGCGACCCCCTTAAAAGATCAGTAAAGGGCCTTAAGCACGGTATCGTTGGTTTCCACGCCGGTAGCCTTCACTGTTAGCAAGTCTGTCGAAGTCTGCTGTTGCAAGATCTTCACAAAATAAGTCTACTTCACCACACTGGCGCTCGTCAACTGTTTTCAGGTAACTTTTACACTGTTGGCACAGGTAAAGTCGATATTGTTTTTGATCTTCTGGCATAATAAATGAAATTTTAGATGAATCATCATTATTACAGATTGGGCACCCAATTCGCTTAAACCGCCACTCAGTTTCACAACCATTACAGTGCAATTTTCTGACCCCAACCTCTTTGGACAGCTTGGCCATTGCTGGATTACCACCACAAATAGGGCAGTATCCCTGCTTCCATTTTTCCATATCTAACTGAGTAACAGCATGGGCTGCAAAGCCGCTTAACAGTATCCTGGAGGTACTTGATGCCAAGAAATTAAACATCTCTATAGAAATACTAAGTCTCTTTGCCCACTCTTTTTTATCTCTTTCCACATCATTTATTATTGTACTGTACAAAGCCTCAATACTTACTTTATCAAATTCTTTTAGTTTGGAGAGAATATCCTCAGAGAGGTTTTGTAGTCCGGGCTGCCATTTAAGGCAGGCCCGAACCACAACTGTATATACATCATTAAACAGTTCTTCTGTAACCTTTGGCTGCAGGTGATTAAGCAGTGGTTCACCCTGCTGCCAAAGCTCGATTATTTTATCTGTAATTTCCGCATCCCACTCCATGGAGCTTACCTTCTCCTCTATTTCTACTAGTTCCATGTAAAAGTTAGCCAGTTTACTCTCAGCTTGATTGTATTTCTCCATTAGAGCAGCTCCTTTCTAAGCATTACGCCGGTTCATGCTCTTCGTGATTACCGAGAATGTTAAAGTTTTCGGCAATAAATAGGTATGCCAACACCGCACCGCATACCAAACCTATGGTTACTGCCCACTCCATCCATGATGGGAAGTAGCCAGGACCTAACGCTTGATACATACCGGTAAACACTACGTTCATCCGATTTATCACTACACCAGAAGCAGTTAGTACACCGAATGTTACCAACCCGGATCTACTGGCACTCCAAGGGGAGAAGGCGATAATAATCGGTATTATCACACCTGCGACCATTTCTAGCAGGAACATGTTAGACTCAAGCCCACCAGCAAACACATATCCTAAAGCACTGCGGTTGGCCAGATCAATTATTCTCAGTGCTAAATATATTACCATTAACGATCCCGCGATCCGTACCAGGCTTCTTAAAATGCTATTTTCCACATGGTGTCCCAATGCCTTGCCAGCTAAAGTAGTTTCAATAGTTACCATTGCTGGACCGACAAAGAATGAAGACATCATAAAGAACAGCGGAATTAATGGTGACCACCACAGTGGGTGCAGTTTGCCCACTTCAATTATATACAACCCACCCAGGGAAGACTGGTGCATGGTGGGTAGAAGCACACCAAGAATCAATAATACCGGCATGATTCTCTTTATCGGTTTATGCCAGGACTTGGCAACCTTCTCAGTAGCTATCTCGCCAAATTCTATCACTTGAATCATAGTGTACAATGATACACACCAGAACACTTCAAACAGCACACTGTGATAACCCCAGGATACAAAAGGTCTCCAGAAGTTAAACCACTGACCAATATCTAAAAACAGCCCTACCATTACTAGCAGGTAGCCAAGCATTGATGTTAGCATGGCACTGCGAGCAATGACGTTAAACTTATTAATATGCATAATGTGTACCAGTAACGCGGTACTATAACCACCACCGGCCAAGGCAACACCTGTGAGCACATCAAATCCAATCCATAGGCCCCAAGGCCACTGATCATTCAAGTTTGTAGTTGTACCTAACCCGGTGGCCAAACGGTATATGGCAATGGCAACAGCCAAGGCCGCCAAAGCCAGCATTACCATTCGCACCGGGGTCATTTTAAAGCTCCACTTTTGAGCTGCCATTATAGAACCCCCCTAAAATCAGAATTCAGTAGTCAGTAGTCAGAATTCAGAATTAGAATCAATAGCTGCAAGTATAAATCGTTATGCCTTCTTTCATAACAGTAGTCATGAAATGATTTTGCTTTTAATTTTGACTCCTAACTCCTCACTCCTCACTCCTAACTCCTGACCCTTAAATTACCCGACTTATACACCAATATCTTTGCTATCATCTTTAGCCACATCACTACGCCGCTTGGTGTAGAAGTACATCAAGGTTAGTAGTCCGCCCCATGTCGCGATTAATGGCGGAGTCCACTTAAGATATTCATGAGTGTACTCCGGAAGCGGTTTCTCAGTAATATTCGTGCGGAAGCCAAACGCTTCGAAAGGGACATCTGAAATATACAGCCAGTTTGTACCACCTGCTTCTTTTTCCCCATAAACATGCTTTACATACTTGGCATCACCATTGATGCGTTGCCAAGCCTCTTTTAACATATCTTCACGTTCACCAAAGATCAATGTGCCGTTGGGGCATGTATCCACACATGCCGGCTGTTGGCCATGTCCTACTCGGTCATACTTGCCATTAGGATCGAAACAGTATTGGCACTTGGCTATCAGCGGGAATACTTCATCCCATTCAAATTTGGGTACCCCAAAGGGGCACGCCAGCATACAATAACGACAGCCCACACATAAGTTAGAATAATATACTATCGGGCCTTCTGGTGTTTTCTGCAATGCCTTGGCAAAACAGGCCGATACACAAGCCGGTTCCAAACAGTGCAGACACTGAGTTTTTGCAAAACGCATTACGTCCTGCCCGTCTTTTTCAGTTACCCGGTGCTCTACAATTGTATAGGTATTACCGTCAGTTTTACTAGGAAACGTCAGGTTGTTATCAAATTCAGGAAAAGTTGCCGGCAAATCATTCCACTGCTTGCAGGCTGTTTGACAAGCTTTACAACCCGTACATCTGGTTAAGTCTACAAGAACACTTTTTGACAACACTTACACCCCCTACGCCTTTGTTATATTAACTAAGAACGCCTTCGACTCTTGAATACTGGTATTACCGTCACCCACTGCCGGTACCAAGTCATTAGCAATGGCACCAGTGGCAATTCCCTGGTAACCAAAGCACCAAGGCATACCAACTATCTCCACTTTCTTACCATTTATCATCACTGGTTTTACTACCGGCAACACTGAGGCCTTACACTTGATCTTGGCACGAACAGTTTCTACCCAGACATCATCTCCAGGCTGAATACCCTTTTCTTGGGCCAACCCTTCCGAGATAGATACATACATGTAAGGACCAATCTCTGCCAGTGTGGGACAGTTGCGAGTGACAGCACCACTTTGGTAGTGCTCAATTGAACGGTGAGTGGTGGCCACAATTGGATAGTTAGAATCACCTAACTTAGCCACTTTAGCCCAATCACCCTTGAACACGTTGGCACAGGGAGCGTTTTGCTGCTTAGATATAATATTTTGGGCTGGACTTTCCATAGGTTCATAGTGCTCTGGGAACGGTCCATCAACTGGTCCGCTGGCGAACAAACGGCCGTGACCTTCAGGTAACATAATAAACGGGAATGCTCCTGACTCCTGGGGAGTTTTGGTCTTGCTAAAATCAGGTACGTCATTGCTTATCCACTTGTTACCGTCCCACTTAAACAATGCACGCTGTGGATCCCATGGGTTCCCGTCCATATCAGCGGCGCAACGGTTGTATATTATGCGACGGTTCAACGGCCAACTGAAGGAATACTTCAGGAATGAACCAAGTCCACTGTCTTCCAAGCTACGACGCTTGCAATTAGGCATATTCATATCTTTATCAATGGCCATGTAACCGGTATAAATCCACATGCCGCAGACGGTGGAGCCATCGTCTTTCAATTGCCCAAAGCTGGCCAGTGCGGTATCTTCCTTACCAACCTCATAGCCATTAATTTCTACGGCAATCTTTTCAATATCCGGTTCTTCGTGACCAGGTTTGTCATAATCCCATAACATATTTACAATAGGCTCTGGGAACTTACCCCCGTTTTGATACTCTTTCTTAACTGCTTTAAATAACTCGTCGGCTATCCACAAGTCACTTTTGGCTTCACCAGGTGGGTTAACCGCTTGGTAACGCCACTGAATCCAGCGTCCACTATTTGTAACTGTTCCCTGCTTTTCATAGGAGAAAGCTGCTGGTAGCAGGAAGCATTCTGTTTGTACATCCTCCGGCTTTACACCGGGGGCATGCCAGAAAGCTGCCGTTTCAGTTTCAAACAAGTCCACCGTTACCAACCAGTCTAACTTTTCCATGGCCTTGCGTTCATAATTAGCTCCTGGTCCACCAACTGCCGGGTTTTGTCCCCAGGCAAAGAAACCTTTCACATTACCTTCCATCATTTCCTGGAAAATACCCATGTGGGTTCGGTTTTTACCATCCACCTTAGGTAGCCAGTCAAATCCGAAGTCATTTTCATTGGTAGCGTATTCACCATAGAACGCCTTTAATAAACTGACCATAAAATTAGGCTTATTTGTCCAGTAACCAGCAGCAGGTGTTTCTATTTCAATATAATCCTGCAGATTCTTGTGCTTGGTAGCGTTAGGCACACCAAGATAACCAGGTAACAGGTGGCTCAACATGGCCAGGTCAGTTGACCCTTGCACGTTAGATTCACCCCGCTGGGCGTTAACGCCACCACCAGGTTTACCAATATTTCCTAAAAGCAGTTGCAGCATGGCAATTGCGCGAACATTCTGAGTTCCGGTGGTATGCTGAGTTATTCCCATGGCATAAATAATGTTACCGGACTTCTCTGGGGCACCAGTGGCTGCATAGGTTTCACAAACCTTGCGGTAGACATCTTCCGGCACTCCTGTAATACTGGATACAGTCTTAATATCATAACGGCTAACATGCTTTTTCAGTAATTGAAAAACACAGTTAGGGTGTTGTAATGTAGGATCTTTCTTAACAGTTTCTCCATCTTTCTGATATTGCCAGGTGGCTTTATCATACTTAACCTTACCGTCTTTATCCTGGGCACCACTGAATAAACCCTCTGTGAATCCAAATTCCGAGTTAACTAAGAAACTAGCATTTGTAAAGTCAGCAACATACTCTTTGTGATAAAGGTTATTTTCAATAGCATACTTCATGATTCCTAATAAAAATGGAATGTCTGTACCAGGACGGTGACGGGCAAAAATATCCGCATATACGGTGGATTTGGTGAGGCGGGGATCTGCCACAATCATTTTAGCTCCCCGATTACGCTTGGCTTTTCCAATCCAGCGCATTGATTGCGGGTGGTTTTCTGCTGAGTTAGAGCCAATCATTAAGAATACATCTGTGTGTTGGTAATCAATAAAGTGGTTTGTCATTGCACCTCGTCCGAATGAGTTGGCCAGACCGGCCACTGTGGTGCTGTGTCAGAGACGGGCGTGGTGCTCCATGTTAATAATACCTACCGCTCTAAAGAGCTTGTGGAGCAGATAGTTCTCTTCATTATCCAGTGAAGCACTGCCTAGAGCTCCTATGGCAGTGGTACGGTTAACGGTTACACCGTTGTTGTCCTTTTGTTCAAAGGTAGCATCTCTGGTTTCCTTTACTCGTTTAGCAACCATACTTAACGCTTCATCCCAGCTCATTTCCTGCCAATCGGCAGCTCCAGGAGCCCGATACAGTGGCTTGGTAACACGTCTGGGGTTAATTTGCCTTTTCTTGTGCTTTTTAGTAACTACGTTATAGGCATCAATAATCGCATTTCCTTTAGGACACACTGTACCCTCGTTAATAGGATGATCAGGATCACCTTCGGCAAAAACAATTTTATTGCCGTCAGAATATAGTATAATACCACAGCCACAACCACAAAAAGCACATACAGTAAAGGTTTCTTTCAACTGGCTTATCTTTGTTGCCAAATTACCGTTGGTTATAGGTTGTGACTCAGAGGCGGCTGCAGGAGCAGCAAACAAAGTCAGTCCTGCAGTGCCTAACCCAATATTTTTAAGAAACTCGCGCCTGTTTAACTTTCTCATATTTTACCTTCAACCCCCTTTGTTCCATCCCCAGATGCTACTTGGTTTCCTTCTCTTTTTTACTTTCTTCTTCTGTAGGTGTTGATTCCGCCTTATTGTCCTCATCATTTTTGCTTGCACTCTTAAACTCGCGGATGGACTTACCCACCGCTTTACCTACATCAGGCAGTTTACCGGGGCCAAAAATAATTAACACCACAATTAATATTAATATTAGGTGAGTTGGCTGCAAAAATCCTGATCCAAACAATTTACTCCCCCCTTTCAAAAGATTTTGGTCTGGTAACCTCGGTAAACCACTGAGACAAACTATTCCTTATAGTTACTATTTTGTTCAACTATAAATTATTACATTTGTCCAGACATTGATTAAATCTTTTTTGTTTGTACTACTTTGTTTTCAGTTACCAGATAATGCACCCTTTGATCATGTTCTTCTACCACACTGGATAAGTCATTTATTATCTGAAACTCATAGCAAAGGGCTATGAAAATGGAATTCGTTCTGCAATGGGGTAAAAAGCGGTCGTAGTAACCGCCGCCATATCCCACCCGGTTACCATGCTTGTCAAACACAATTCCCGGTACAATCACCATATCTATCTCTATTGGATTAAGGGGTTTTATCTCTGAGGGTTTTGGTTCTAATATTCCATATGAACCCAGGATTAAATCGGAATCCGGGTTATTTATCAAAGATGTCGTTATTGTGTTATATTTAGTTACATACGGCACCGCCACTTTCTTACCTGTAGCCAGTGCTTCTTTCATCAGCTTCCATGTTGAAACTTCATTGTTAAAGGCAACATAAGTCATGATTGTCTGTGCCTTATTAAAATCCTCTATTCCTGTTAAGTTCTTATAAATTCTTTCACTAAGTAACAATCTTTCCTCATTACCCAGTATTTTCCTTTGCATTGAAACTTTTTTTCTTATTTCTATCTTACTCATACTAAATCCTTCTTTGAATTGTTATTATTTTTGAAATTATCTGTAAATGATTTATATCATAATTAGTCACAAAGTACTTCTTTTCACATAGAGTTAAGTCCCTTAGGGATTTTAAAATTCACCACCTCTGCTCTTTGTAAACATCCTTAGCAAAATCATACCATATGCCGCAGAAAAAATCCCCCGATTTTGGGGGATTTTTTTAGCTTATAACTTATATACTTGTTCACTGGACATCAATGTTATTCCATTCTTCTGTAATAATTCAATTGCTTGATCCACCTGCTCCACCCGAAAGACCACCAGTGCCTTACTAGGGTCCTTTTGTACAAAGGCATACAGGTATTCAATGTTAATACCATTTTCATCCAGCAGCGTCATTGCCTTACTTAATGAACCTGGTTGATCATCTACTTCCACTGCCAGAACATCAGTGGTGCTGACCACAAAACCGGCTTCACGTAGTATATCTACCGCCTGATCCGGTTTATTAACAATCAATCTTAAGATTCCGAAATCAGTGGTGTCAGCTATGGACAGCGCTCGGATGTTCATATCGTTTTCTCCCATAACTTCTGTTACCCTGGCCAGTCGACCAGTTTTGTTCTCCAGAAATATGGATAACTGTTGTACTCTCATTGATACCCCTCCCATTTTTAAGAATTTGGTCTCTTATCTACAATACGTTTAGCCTTCCC
Organism: Bacillota bacterium; assembly: GCA_009711615.1. Classification (GTDB taxonomy): domain Bacteria; phylum Bacillota; class Desulfotomaculia; order Desulfotomaculales; family Desulfohalotomaculaceae; genus Desulforadius. The sequence goes on from VENI01000005.1 coordinate 220,326, forward strand.
TTCACTTCTAGGTATTGATTTTGGTTCCACTAGTTTAATTTTAGCAGAAATACCTAAAACACTTAAGACCCTAGACCTAAGTCTTTTCTCTAAATCTTCCAAACCCCGAACTTTATCTGAAAACATGCTGTCCGAAACTTCCACCCAAATTTCTAAGTCGTCCATAGTGCCTTTTCTTTCCACTACCAGAAGGTAGTGTGGTTCGGTTTCACCGAACTCCAGCAGTACACTTTCTACCTGAGAGGGGAATACGTTAACTCCTCGAATGATCAGCATGTCATCGGTACGGCCAGTTACACGCTCCATTCGCACCAGTGTACGTCCACACTGGCACTGTTCTTTGTGCAACACTGATATATCTCTGGTGCGGTAGCGCACCACCGGGAAGGCCTCTTTGGTTAAAGAAGTGAAAACTAATTCACCTTTTTCTCCATCGGGGAGCGGTTCACCTGTTTCTGGGTCTATAACCTCTACTATGAAGTGATCCTCATTAATATGCAGACCATTTTGACACTGGCACTCACAGGCAACACCAGGGCCTAGCACTTCTGACAACCCGTAAATATCTATTGCGGTGATATTCCAGCGTTCTTCCAACTCCTTGCGCATTGCATTAGACCAAGGTTCTGCACCAAATATACCCACTTTTAGCTTGATTTTCTCCCAATCCACGCCCCCAGCATGGGCTTCCTCTGCCATGTAGAGAGCATAGGTGGGGGTGCAAGTGAGAGCAGTGGTGCCGAAATCCTGCATTAGCATTAACTGTTTAGCAGTGTTACCGCCAGACATGGGTACAACGGTGGCACCCAATGCTTCTGCCCCATAATGAACCCCTAATCCACCAGTAAATAAGCCGTAGCCATAAGCATTTTGTACGATATCTTTTTTACTGAGCCCAGCCATCATCATACAACGGGCCATTAAATTACCCCAAGTATTGATGTCGTTTTTAGTATACCCCACAACTACCGGTTTACCAGTGGTGCCACTGGAAGCATGCATTCGTACTACATCTTCCATTGGTACAGCAAACATGCCATGGGGATAAGTATCACGCAAGTCCTGCTTGGTGGTAAAAGGAAGGTGTTTAATATCTTCAGCACTTTTGATGTCCCCCGGTTTAACGCCCTTTTCTTTAAACTTCTCCCGATAGTAAGGAACTTCATAAAGTCTTTTTACCAGTGCCTGCAAGCGTTCTCCCTGTAAAGTGTTTAGCTGTTCCCGAGTCATAGTTTCCACTTCTTTTTCCAAATACATCATAAAATCCCCCTCATGCTATTAATAAAAAATTAAAACTCTCGTCCCTTAAATAAGGACGAGAGTTATTTCCCGCGTTACCACCCAAATTGGCACTAAATCAATGCCCACTCATTGTAGGTACGAGAATAGTCTGTAAAACAAAAAAACTTTTTACTGTAGAGATATACCACTCTACTCGCAAAAAGCTCATCCTTTAAGGTACAGATATTATTCCGATACCCCTTCCTATTAACGGAGGAAGACCCGTCTCAGCCTACTTGCCGTCAGTGGTTTCAGCCGGAAACTCCGGAGAGAACTTCAATAAGTCATGTTTTAAGAGCGTTTCCAGTCTATGACGCCCTTTCCCTGGAAAACTGGAGCTTATTTACTTTTCTCCATCATAGTTTTATTAGATATAGTTTTTTTGATAGTATCATCAAACACCCTAGCTGTCAATATTGAATTTTAAAATTCAAATTAATTCTACCGGCACACCCCACTTTTGCTGCAATTCCAAATAGGAGTTACCCCCCAAGTCCCTGCCATGCATGTCAAAAGCTATTGATGGCAGCAGTATTAGCTGAAAGTTTTTATTACTAAATGCAATTTCCTCCAGGGCTGCATTAAAGTCATCCACCAACAGCAATCCAGCAGCCATTATACTGCCACCGAAGTAGCGACTTTTTACAGCTTGAATGTGAAAGGAGCTGTCACCGTAAGCCACTACGTCCACCGCCCGTTTCAGCACTTGATATGCTAACTGCGAGGCCAGCACCACAGTCTTTTCGCTACGGTTGCGCCGGGCTGCTTTTTCTATCTCCTGAATAGTATCGGGATAAATATCATAGGCCATCACCAATCCAGAGGAGTCCCCGGCTTCCTTTGCTAACTTAATGTTCATTACATTACTTTTTCTCTTAACTTTCAATAAAGGGTTGTCTGTATTTAATACCTGGTTAAAGGCGTGAACTCGACTTAGTACAACTTCTTCGGAAACTTCCAGAATCAAATCCCCTGGTTTCATACCTGCCTGCTGTGCCGGGGAATTTTTAATCACCCCCACCACTTCCGCACGTAAATTATCAAGCTGCTCTGGCTCACAGGTAATTGGAACCGCTACTCTACTACGTAAGCCTTTTACGTGATTTCTTAACTGCTGCCACATATTCTGGTTAAACTGTAGTTCCTTTGGAGCAAATGCAGTATACCCCGGCAAAAATACCCGCACCGTTTTAGCCAGACACTGGTCTAGATAAAGCACTGCATCTGTTAAGTCCTGCCATCCGGTGATGTGGGGCATGGCCACAATACTGCCGTGAAATGGTATGTTGTATTCCTGTAATAACCGAGCTGAATTTATGGCCTGATGGGCTAACTTATCCATCATTAGCTTTTCCCTACCAGAGCTAGAGGCACTGTTTAAAGACAGGTTAATACTTATGGGAGCCAATTCGCTCAGTTTTTCTATCACCGAGTTGGTTAATAAATTTCCATTGGTGGTTAGCTGTATCGGAGTCTTTGGAAAGGAATCCCTTATCTCTTGCATTATCTCTTGCCAACGGGGATGCGTCAGTGGCTCCCCTTCCATGATTTTGGTAACCGATTCACCTATAACCACTGGAATGTCTGGATCCATGAAGGAAATGGCTGTCTTCACTTGCTCCATAGTTAAAGGGGGTATGCGATAGCTTTCTGTTCTTGGCGGGTTTTGGCGATGGCTACAGAAAATACACCTTACGTTACAAGTAGAGGTAATGGGCAGAATGTTAGACTGACTGGCAGAGTGATAAAGCAAGCTCTCTACATATGATAAATTACTTTTGTTCGCCTTAGTTTCCACAGTAAAACTCCTTGATTTTAGGGTTATGCACAGACTTATCCACACTATCCACAGGCGAACATCCACATTACCTATGGATAACTTTATTCAGGAGTTAGGAGTTAGTAGCTAGTAGTTAGAAGAAAAAACACTCTAAAAAAATTACTTACGATAATTCATAAACAATGACCTTAACAGGTATATTTTTTCATAACAACAAGCATTCAAATGTTTATACGGTTTTATTCTAACTCCTAACTCCTATCTTCTATCTCCTGTACTAATATTTTTTCACTCCCAATTTCAGCCCTGGGTTTGCATTCAAGGTCAATGGGGCAAAGTCCCCCCGTAAATACTTGTAATAGGCTGCACAGGCTATCATAGCTGCGTTGTCTGTACACAGCACCTGTGGTGGGTAAGTAACTTGAATATCCTTCTCGTTACCTTTTTGCTGAAGTTGCTGGCGTAGTAGGCCATTAGCGGCCACTCCCCCTGCCAGCATAATTGTTCTAGCATTGTATTTACAAGCGGCAGTCACCGCTTTATCAACCAGAACATCCACAACCGCTTGTTGAAAACTTGCTGCAAGGTCAGCTTTGTTTACTTCTTCACCCTTCTGTCTGGTGCGGTTTAAGTAGTTCAAAACAGCAGTTTTGGTGCCACTAAAGCTGAAATCCAGGCTACCTTCTTCTAAGTAAGCTCTAGGAATTTGCACCGTGCCGGCATCACCTTCTTTGGCCAGACGATCTATCAGCGGGCCACCGGGATAGCCCAAACCCATGGCTCTGGCCACTTTATCAAAGGCCTCACCGGCAGCATCGTCCCTTGTTCTACCAAGCAGTTTATAACTGCCATGGTGTTCTATCAACACTAAATCAGAGTGTCCGCCGGAAACCACCAGGCATAATACAGGGAATTCTAACTGACGCTTATCCAAGAAGTTGGCATAGATATGGCCCTCTATATGATTAACACCAATTAAAGGTTTATCGATACCGTAAGCCATCGCTTTACCGGCGGATAGACCCACCAATAGAGCCCCCACCAGGCCTGGTCCGTATGTTACCGATACTGCATCTAAGTCATTATTGGTAACTCCTGCCTTTTCCATAGCCTCAATTATAACATGGTTTACCAATTCCAAATGTTTGCGCGAAGCAACCTCAGGCACCACACCGCCAAATTTTTGGTGCAACTCCACCTGAGAGGCAATAATATTTGATTTTATTTCTAGACCATCAACAACCACCGCTGCAGAGGTTTCGTCACAGGAAGTTTCTATTCCAAGAATTGTTATACTCATTTTATCACTCTCTTTAATCCTTTTAGCCACATAATAATTGCATCTTCTTTAGTATCGCTATAATAATTCTTTCTTAGGCCATATTCTTCAAAACCTAAACTTTTGTATAACCTGCGGGCATATGTGTTGGATGGCCTTACTTCCAACGTTATTTTATTAGCACCCAGTCTCACGGCTTCACTTATTAGATGCTCTATTAACAAGTGACCGATTTTGTTGTTGCGGTTGTCAGGTTTCACAGCTACGTTTGTGATATGGGCCTCGTCGATAACTACCCATATGCCAGCGTAACCAACAACCTGCTGTTCTTTCTGTGCCACTATGTAGTGAGCAAAATCATTGTGCAATAACTCATAGGCAAAAGCCTGGTATGACCATGGGGTGGGAAAAGAAAATTTCTCTATCTCTAGCACATCCCTTAGATGCTCTAACTGCATCACCGCAAAACTAATTTCCGCATCCGCACTGGTCAGAGGTTTTTTGTCTTTCAGCCCATTTCACCTCTGCTTCCGAAAGGCGAATATACTCCGGTTTCATCTCCAGCGGAGGCATCCCCTTCCCTTCTTTTAATTCCATCAAACCTAATTCCGCCACTGTTACACCCCGGGGCAGCGCCACAGAACGGGCGGCAAAAACCGCTCTTTCACTTAGATTTTCCGTTATCTGCTGACGATAAATGTCAACTCCGTCTCCCAAAAACAGTACTTTTTGCTGCCACTGGTTTAAAACTCGAACCAGTTCATCCAACGAAACAGCCATTAGGTCCGTTAGTCTTTTTATATTACTGTTACTGCCTTGATATACCGCTGTATAAACTTCATTTTTACGAGCATTTAAGATTGGACATACCAACCCATCATATCCAATCAATGGATAAGCTAGCGCATCCAATGTAGAAACTGGCACAGCAGGCAAGTCCCATACATGGGCCAATGTTTTAGCAGTGGTAATGCCGATACGCAAACCAGTAAAAGAACCCGGACCAGAAGATACTGCAATCCCATCTAAATCTTCCGGTTTAATGCCAGCATCAATAATTATCTTTTTAATCATCGGCAACAGGTTGATGGAGTGAGTACGCTTGTTATTAACAAAGCTTTCTGCTAAAACTTTATTTTCATTAACTACTGCCACTCCGGCCACCGGTGTTGCCGCCTCAATTCCCAGTATGTACAAATTTTGACAACTCCTCCACCAGATTTTCAAACCTACTGCCTACAGGAATAAACCTTAGCTGTCTTTCAGTCTCTCCCAGGCTAGTTATTTCTATATCCAGCCTACTATCTGGTAAAACTTCTTTTACCACATCCGCCCATTCAATCAACGTGACACCCTCACCATAAAAATACTCTTCATAACCCAAATCAGCCATGTCATCGGCATCACCCAGCCGGTATACATCCATATGATAAAAGGGGTAGTGGCCTTGGTATTCATTAATCAGCGTGAATGTGGGGCTGTTTACATACTCCTCCACGCCGAGACCTTTGGCCACTCCTTGGGAAAAGTGTGTTTTTCCGGCTCCCAAATCACCGTATAAGCACAACACATCTTCTGGTTTAGCTAATTGACCTAAAAGTTCACCCACTCTCCGGGTCTCTTCCGGTGAGTGTGATACAAATTCTAACATTTTTCCACCTCAACCATATATTATACCCCAAAGGTATTGCTTATGAAACAGCAAAAACCCGGGATAACCCGGGTTTTCTAATTGTTATTTTATATGGCACGATAACTCTTCATTTCTTGGTCTTTTACATCTCTGGACCAGATGAATTGTTCTATAGTTTCTCTAATGTCGTCAACATCAAAGGGTTTAGCCATACACTTTAAAGCGCCTCCTTCATGTGATTTCGTGATAGCTTCGTCAGTGTTGTTAGCCGTCATCATTACCACTTCTATATTGGATGACATCATTTTCATTTTATTTAATGCTTCCAAGCCATCCATTACCGGCATTCTAATATCCATAAACACCAAATCAAAATCAGCATTTTTTACTGAATCCACTGCCTCTTGGCCATTCTTGGCAGTAACACAGTTATGCCCAGTATCATTTATTAATATTTCCATCAGGTATCTTACTCCGGCCTGATCGTCTACAACTAAAATATCCAGTGGTTTTTTAGACATCAATTTTATTCTCCTTCCGACACAATATGACATTTAATAGAATACTAGTATATATTTACCATTTATTTGTTCTTCGGCATTTATTTGCCTTTTCCTGCCAAAAAAATTAATTTTTTGGTAATATTTTTTCTCCCCTTACAAAGACTTGTTCTACTCGACAGCGAATATCGTAAAAAGGTTTGTCAATAACAACTATATCTGCATCTTTACCCGGTTCTAAACTGCCCAGTCGCTCATCTATGCCTAGTATTTCTGCGGGATAAATGGTTACTGCCTTTAACGCTTCCTCTTCTGGCAAGCCAGCCCGCATAGTTAGTGCCGCAGAAAGTGACAAATACTGAATTGGCACCACCGGGTGATCAGTCATTATGGCAAATTTCACTCCTGCCCGGTAAAGAGCAACGGCATTCTTTAGGTTTACGCCTTCCATTTCCACTTTAGCTCGATTAGTAATTATCGGGCCGACCACTACCGGAATATTCTTTTCAGCCAGTATGTCAGCTATTTTGTATCCTTCGGTGCAATGCTCAATAACAAGTTTAATGTCGAATTCTTCCGATATCCGCACAGCCGTCATAATATCATCCGCCCGGTGGGCGTGAACTCTTAGTGGTAGTTCTTTTTTTATCACCGGTACCATTGCTTCTAGCTTTAAATCACGTTCTTTTTTTTCCTTTTCCAAGTAATTTATAGTTTCTAACAGGGTCTGGCGCAGCAATGCCGCACTGGCCATTCTAGTGATCGGTGTCTTTTTGTCTCCACCGTAAACCCTCTTGGGGTTTTCACCCAGTGCGGCCTTAATACCAACCGGGCTTTTTATAATCATTTGGTCTATTACTTTACCCGCCGTTTTAAAGGCAGACATTTCCCCACCCAATATATTGGCGCTACCGGGGGGGATGGCCACTGTGGTTACACCGTTATATAAAGCATCGGTAAAGGCCAGATCAGCTGGGTTCACTGCATCCAACACCCTTAAATGAGGCGTGATGGGGTTGGTGGTTTCGTTCCCGTCATCACCCTCCTGGCCATGTATTTCTTCCATGATACCCACATGACAGTGAGCATCTATTAATCCCGGCATAACAATTTTACCTGATGCATCATATATTTCACATTGGGATGGGATTTCTATGTTTTGACCGACAGCTGTAATTTTTCCGTCGTTTACTAGGACTGTACCATTATTCAATACATCACCGGCTACAGTATATATATTTCCAATTATTGCCATCATTTTCTGCAACTCTCCATTTATTTACATTTTCTTTATTATACAGACTCTTCAATTCGTGAAATATTTATAAAAACCTGCTAACTGCCTAAATATTATAAATAAAGTTGTATTTCGCTCTTTCTCGACATAATAGTCCTATTCTTGTTCATTATTTCACTTTCTATTTGCTTTTACATTTCTTTGCAGCTTGAATAAAGGCGATGAATAATTCCCTAGCTTTCTTGTCAGTTTTCCACATCGCTTCTGGATGATATTGTACCCCTAGCACAAATTTATTACTATCAATATGCTCCAATGCCTCTACCACCCCATCCGGGGCCAGTGCAGATACCTGCAGATTCTCTCCCAACCTACCTACCATTTGGTGATGAAAACTGTTAACTCTAGTTTTACCAGAACCAATAATTTTCTCTATCCTTGTTCCTGGCATGGTAGTAATATTATGAGTTGGATACCATTTGGGGGCCTCTTGGCTGTGCTTAAGGGGGCTATTAATCTCCTCTAATATATCCTGACATACAGTTCCCCCTGCTGCCACATTTAATGTCTGTACTCCTCTGCATATGCCCAATATAGGCACATCCCTTTCCAAGGCTTCCTGGGTTATTGCCATTTCAAATCGGTCACACTGAGGACATATTTCTCCATTACCAGGGTGGGGTTCTTCACCAAACAATAGCGGGTCCATATCTCCCCCGCCGGGAAGTAATAAACCTTGGCATAAAGAAAGCATTTGGCTAACATGCTTCTCCTCTGCCAACACCGGCAGCATTATTGGCACACCACCCGCAGCCAAAACAGCCTCAAAGTAATAACCGGTATGCCAGATACGGTTTTTCTGTTCATCATAGATGGAAGTAATTCCTATTATTGGTGAGGACATATAATTCCCTCCATAATATCTTTATAAAAACATATAGCCATAGCAAATAAAAAAGACGTGGTAAATGGTAGTAGCCATTAACACGTCTTTGAGTGTTGCGGTTTTCTTTTGCTTGACAAGGTTTTTCATTTTTAATTTTTTATTTGTTTTTATTCTGACTCCTGACTCCTATCTCCTGAATTCTGAATTTAAAAAAGCGCGTCTACCGCGCTTAATTGTTTACTAAACTTCTATTATCCCAAGGCTTATTTCCACTGCTTTATTTACATCACACATTAAATCGTCTTGCAGTGTACAGACCCTTTGTAATAGTCTGCTTTTATCTATAGTTCTTATCTGTTCTAAGAGTACTACCGAATCCCTGTTCAGTCCACTTTGCCCGCCGCTTATCTCCACATGAGTGGGCAGCTTGGCCTTGGCTATTTGTGATGTAATTGCAGCTACTATGGTAGTGGGGCTGTACTGATTGCCGATGTCATTTTGCAGTATCAACACCGGCCTAGTGCCGCCTTGTTCTGAGCCAACCACAGGGCTTAAGTCGGCATAGAAAACGTCCCCACGCTTTATTTGCATTTTAACTTCCCTCCGCAGCTGGTAAGTACTCATCTGCTTCGGCTTCCAACTCAGCCTGTTCCATGGCCAGTTGTAGATTAATATTTGCCATTTCTAGATATCCCTTTTTCATATTTTCCCGCATTTGCCAGCGCTTTTTTTCTGTGATATATGCAAAAACCGCCTGACGCATCAGTTCCCCACGATCCAAGTCTTCCTGACGAGCCAATACATCGATTTCGTCCAAAAGATTGCCTGGTAGGTTCACCTCGACTTTTTTATAACTCACCTACCGAACCCCCTCCTTGGCATTTAATCTGCTGATATTATATACGCTGTAACAGGTTCAATAATAACATATTATTATTAAGAAATCATTAAATTCCGGTGCCATCTTTTGCCGCCACCGATTTTCGGGAAAGAACAATCTTACCTGTGCGTACCATTTCTATGATTCCGTGATCACGCAAAACTTCGCACAGAGCATCAATTTTTTGTTCATCGCCAGTTAATTCCACTACCATGGTTTCCCGGCTGACGTCAACAATTTTAGCCCTGAATATTTCTACAATGTCTACGATGTCTGATCGCTTGTTGGGGTCAGCCTTAACTTTAATTAACGCCAATTCCCGGTTAATAGCATCAGGACTTTCAATGCGTAGTATTTTAATTACTTCCACCAGTTTGGACAATTGTTTTATTACTTGATCCAACACCTGGTCATCCCCCTGTACCACCACAGTAATTCTAGTGATATCGGGGTCTTCTGTCAGTCCAGCAGCAATGCTTTCGATGTTGAACATGCGCCGGGACAACAACCCGGATATGCGAGCCAGTACACCGGGCTTATTTACTACAAGTACAGCAAGACTGTGTTTCATATTATCCCCTCACAAAACATTACATATCTAATTGTAACACAGTCCATTGCTTATTTCCATGATAAATATTCGCTAATGTATTTACCCTCCCGACAACACAAACCTAATTATTATACATATAACCAAAGATGGCAAATTTTATCCTATTTGTCCAAAACTTCTCCCTCTCGGACAAAGACACGGGGACGGTTCGACAAAGACACGGGGACGGTTCTGTTGTCGACAAAGACACGGGGACGGTTCTGTTGTCGACAAAGACACGGGGACGGTTCTGTTGTCTGCGCTTCGGCGCTCGAACCGTCCCCCATGCTTCTTTGCTTAATTCAAGTCACACATTTATAGCCCTACCGTGAACCGCCTCTGCAGCCTCTGCCAGCGCTTCGGCCAAGGTGGGGTGGGCATGGATGGTGTTAGCTAGTTGTTCCACTGTGGCTCCCAGTTGAATGGCCAGTGCTGCTTCTGATATCAGATCACTGGCATGGGGCCCCACAATGTGTACACCCAATATCTTATCTGTTTCCGCATCTGCCAGCATTTTAACAAAACCATTGGCTTCACCCATGGCTTGGGCTTTTCCTGATGCCATGAAAGGAAACTTACCGGCTTTAACCTTAATTCCCTGTTCACCGGCCTGCTGTCTGGTTAAACCCACTCCAGCCACCTCTGGGGAGGTAAATATACAGTTAGGAACTACTCTATAATCCATAGACCTGGTTTTACCGATGATGTTGTCTACCGCCACCAATCCCTGGGCAGATGCAACATGGGCCAGCTGAATTTTGTTGGTGATATCTCCAATGGCGTAGATACCAGGCACACTGGTCTGCAGGTGTTCATTAACCACAACCTCACCTTTATCCCCTAACTCCACCCCAGCTTCCTTTAACCCTAGGTCATCGGTATTAAAGGTACGGCCAATGGATATCAGCATTTTATCTGCAGTGATGGTTTCCCCGCCTTCCAATGTTGCAGTGACTTTGTCTCCGTCGTTCTGTACGTTTTCCACCTTTGCTTTAGTCTTAATGCTAACACCTCGACGTTTTAAAAGCGACTGTAGTTGACGAGCCGCATCTATATCCACCATTGGTAGAATGCTGGGCAGCGCTTCTATAATGGTTACCTTGACACCGTACTCGGTAAAAATGCTGGCAAACTCACAGCCAATCACACCGCCTCCAATAATAACCATTTCATTGGGCAGATTTTTTAAGTCCAACACTTCGTTGGAAGTTATCACTTTTTCACCGTCATACCCCAGAGCAGGTATCAGCGCTGGACTGCTGCCGGTGGCCAGAATGATGTTCTCTGCTTCCAACTCCATTTCATTGCCATCACTGGTACTAACAGCCACTTTTCCCGGTGCTGCTATCTTTCCAACTCCGTTTATTACTTCAATTTTATGTTTCTTATTTAGTAGAAACTGCAGCCCTTTCACCAGTTGCTGCACCACTTTGTCTTTACGTTCCACCAGTTTGGAATAATCAACTGTAAAATCTTGCACCTCTATACCAAAATCACCAGCGTTCTTTACGGTTGCCAGCGTTTCAGCGCCACCAACAAGGGCTTTAGTAGGAATACAACCCCAGTTCAGGCAAGTGCCGCCCAACTGTTCCTTCTCCACCAGTACAACACTGGCACCTAATTGAGAAGCCCGGATGGCCGCAGTATAACCACCCGGTCCCCCTCCAATAACAACAACCTTATATGCCACGAATACACCCCCGGGTTTATTTCTTCTTGAACATCTTCTTTTAGTTTATAATTTTCTATAATGCCATGCAAGCACATGAGAAAATAAAGAATTCAGGAGAATATAAGTTGCTGCCAAAGGCATACAAACACCCCGCATAATTTATGCGGGGTGTTTGTATGGCAAGATTGTAAGGAACTGTGCCCTAACCGTTCCGTATGCAAACATTATATTTTACGGATCGACGGGGGCCTCGATCCCTACACCTTAGAAATGCATGATTGCATGCACCCATTCTTAATTAGGAAAGGTTTGTATCTCCCATTAAATACCGATCGCACTCCCGGGCGGCATTTCGCCCTTCGTTAATGGCCCAGATGACTAAGCTCTGGCCACGGCGCATATCTCCAGCGGCGAATATTCCCTCTACACTGGTTTTGTGTTTGCCGTATTCTGCTTTAACGTTTGAGCGTCCATCTTGCTCCACGCCTAACTGTTTAATAAGACTATCCTCGGGGCCGGTAAAGCCCATGGCTAGCAGCACCAACTGGGCCGGCCATACCTTTTCAGTACCAGCAATTTCCTTGGGCACAGGGCGACCCTGTTCATTCTTCTGCCATTCCACGTTAATGGTGTGCACTTCTTTTACCTGGCCATTGCCATCGCCAACAAACTTTTTAGTGGTGATACAGTACTGCCTGGGGTCATCTCCTTGCACTACTTTAGCTTCTTGCTGGCCATAATCCACCTTAAGAAGTCTTGGGTACTGGGGCCAAGGGTTGTTCTCACCACGCTCTGTAGGAAGCTGCGGCATGATTTCTAGCTGGGTCACACTTTTGCACCGGTGCCGCAGAGCAGTACCCACACAGTCTGTTCCGGTATCACCACCACCGATAACAATTACATCCTTACCTTCTGCGGAAATAAACTCGTTGTTGGCATGGTTGGAGTCCAGCAAACTTTTAGTATTTGCAGTTAAGTACTCCACTGCAAAGTGAATCCCGCCCTGTTCCCTGCCTTCAACAGGTAGGTCACGGGGCTGGGTGGCACCAGCACAGAGAACCACTGCGTCAAAATCCTGGCGCAACTTTTCCGCTGGGTAGGCTTTACCCACCTCTGTATTGGTTACAAATTCAACTCCCTCTTCAGCCATCAGGTCTATCCGTCTCTGCACAATTTGTTTATCGAGCTTCATATTTGGAATGCCATACATTAGCAGTCCACCAATTCTGTCTGAACGCTCATAAACGGTAACATTGTGACCGGCTTTATTAAGCTGGGCGGCACATGCTAATCCCGCCGGGCCGGAACCCACCACCGCCACTTTTTTGCCGGTGCGCTTTGCCGGAGGGCTTGGCTTCATCCAGCCTTCATCATAGGCTTTGTCAATAATGGCCCGTTCAATATTTTTAACAGTTACCGGTGAGCCAACCAATCCACCGGCACATGCCCCTTCACAAAGTGCCGGGCACACCCGCCCGGTGAACTCAGGAAAGTTATTGGTCTTTAATAGCCGATTTAAAGCTTCTTTCCACAAGCCCCGGTAAACTAGGTCATTCCATTCCGGTGGCACATTGTGGTTGGGGCAACCCGAAGCTATCCCGTTTATCATCATGCCACTGTGACAGAAAGGTGTGCCGCACTCCATGCAGCGGGCTGCCTGTTCTTTTAATTTGTCTTCCGGCAGACTTTGGTACAATTCCTGCCAGTCTTTTATCCGCTCTAACGGTTCGCGATCTGCAGGCACTTCCCTGCTGTATTCTATAAATCCGGTAGGTTTACCCATGGTGTTTCCTCCCAACCATAATTGCTCAATTAGTTACCGCTAACCCGGGACTTGTCTTTCTTGTTTTCTTCAAAGGCTGTCATAATGGCATCCTGCCCGGTTAATCCCTGTTCATGAGCTCGGGCAATGGCTTCCATCATTCGTTTGAAATCTTTTGGAATAACTCGCACAAACTTAGGCAACATGTTATTCCAATCATTTAATACCCTTCCAGCCAATTTACTCTCTGTATATTGCCTATGATTTTCTATCATTTGTTTGAGCTCGTTAATTTCATCTTTATCTTCAACTTTCTCTAGCTGCACCATTGCTGTATTGCACTGGCCAGCGAAAGTATCATCTTCATCAAATATATAGGCGATACCGCCAGACATGCCCGCTGCAAAGTTGCGTCCGGTTTTTCCTAGAACAACCACTCTCCCGCCAGTCATGTACTCGCAACCGTGGTCGCCAACCCCTTCAACAACTGCCCTTACACCGCTGTTTCTAACGCAGAATCTCTCACCAGCCACGCCACGAAGGTACGCTTCTCCTTTTGTAGCCCCATAAAAGGCCACATTACCGGCAATGATGTTTTCCTCCGGTACAAAGGTGGAACTAGCAGGTGGGTATACAACTACTTTTCCACCGGAAAGGCCTTTGCCAAAGTAATCGTTGGCATCACCTTCCAATGCCATAGTAACACCTTTAGGCACAAAAGCACCGAAACTCTGGCCAGCTGAACCTTTAAAGTTTAAGCGAATGGTGTCTTCTGGTAGCCCTTCTGCACCATGCCGTTTGGTAACTTCACTGCCTAAAATAGTACCTACAACGCGGTTGACATTGCAAATTGGTAGACGAGCTTCCACTGGCTGACGGCTTTCCAACGCAGGCTTACATATATCCAGCAGCTGTTGCTTATCTAAAGATTGATCCAGTTTGTGATCTTGCTTCAGTTGGCAATATCTACCCACAGTTTTCGGAACATCCGGCTGGTAAATAAGTGCTGACAAGTCTAGGCCTTTCTTCTTCCAGTGATCAGCAGCCTGGTTTACTTCAAGCACGTCCGCTCTACCCACCATTTCATCAATGGTGCGGAAACCCAGTTGAGCCATGATTTCGCGCATCTCTTGGGCGATAAATCGCATCAGGCTAACTACGTATTCCGGCTTTCCTGCAAAGTTTTTCCGCAGTTCCGGGTTTTGAGTGGCAACACCCACTGGGCAAGTATCTAGGTTACAAACCCGCATCATCACGCAACCTAAAGCAACCAGCGGTGCTGTAGCAAATCCATATTCTTCAGCACCCAGCAATGTGGCCATTACCACATCTCGGCCGGTCATCAACTTACCATCGGTTTCCACCACAATTCTATCCCGCAAGTTGTTCAGCACTAATGTCTGATGTGTCTCCGCCAGGCCAAGCTCCCATGGGAGACCCGCATGCCTTATACTGGTGCGCGGGGATGCTCCTGTACCGCCGTCGTAACCACTAATTAGCACTACGTCAGCCTTTCCTTTGGCCACCCCTGCAGCAATGGTGCCCACACCCACTGCCGAAACCAGTTTTACGTTTATTCTGGCTCGCGGGTTAGAATTTTTCAAGTCATGAATCAGCTCTGCCAAGTCTTCAATAGAATAGATGTCGTGGTGCGGCGGCGGTGAGATTAGCCCTACACCAGCTGTGGTGCCTCTTACCTCCGCAACCCAAGGATATACTTTACCACCGGGAAGTTGACCACCTTCACCGGGTTTTGCCCCTTGGGCCATTTTAATTTGAATTTCATCAGCATTAACCAAGTAATTGCTGGTTACACCAAATCTACCTGATGCCACCTGTTTAATGGCACTGCGACGCAAATCGCCATTGGAATCGGGGGTGAAACGGTCAGGGTCTTCCCCGCCTTCACCGGTGTTACTCTTACCACCAATACGGTTCATGGCAATGGCCAAACACTCGTGAGCCTCTTTACTGATAGAACCAAAAGACATAGCACCGGTTTTAAAGCGCCTGCAGATTGATTCCACCGATTCCACTTCATCTATCGGAATTGAGTTGCTGCCTGACTTAAAGTCAAACATTCCTCGCAAAGTACAGCTTTTACGCACTTCTTTATTAAGTTCATTAGAATACTCTTTAAACAATTCATAATCATCATTGCGGCAGGCCTGCTGCAGATTGTAAATACTCTGTGGGTTGAACATGTGATCTTCACCATCATGCCGCCATTGATAGACAGAGCCGGAATCTAGTGTTTCATCCCAACCTTCCTGATCTAAGTAGGCCCGCTGGTGCCGCATTTCTGATTCCCTGGCAATGGCAGCTAAATCCACACCACCAATGCGGGAAGGTGTCCGGGTGAAATATTTATCAACAACTGACTGGTGAATACCAATGGCCTCAAAAATCTGTGCTCCAGTGTAACTTTGAATTGTGGAAATGCCCATTTTAGACATCACTTTAACTACACCTTTGCTGGCAGCTTTAATATAGTTCTTTACTGCATCTTTTAAGCTCACCTCAGAAATGAGTCCTTTATCAATCATGCCCGCCAGTGTTTCATAAGCAAGATAGGGGTTAATGGCATTGGCACCATAGCCCAACAGCACTGCAAAGTGATGTACTTCCCTAGGTTCCCCTGATTCCAGCAATATACTAACCTTGGTACGAGTTCCTTCTCTCACCAAGTGATGGTGCAAGCCAGAAGAAGCAAGCAAAGCGGAAATAGCGGCCTTCTCTTTGTTGATACCTCGGTCAGATAAAATGATTAAGTTGGCACCATCAGAGATAGCTGCACTGGCTTCCTGGAATAATTGATCCAGCGCCTTTTCCATACCCTTGGTACCCTCAGCAGCATTATATAGTATCGGAAGGGTAACAGTTTTAAAACCATCTTCATTAATATTGCGCAATCTCGACAACTGCTCATCGCTCAGTATCGGCGAATTTAATCTAATTCTTCGGCAGCTATCCGGTTCCGGCTTAATTAAGTTCTTTTCCGAACCGATAGTAACGCCGGCTGCTGTTATTATTTCCTCCCTCAAAGCATCAATAGGAGGGTTGGTTACCTGGGCAAATAGCTGTTTAAAGTAATTATATAAAAGCTGAGGTTTTTCTGACATTACTGCCAGTGACGAGTCATTACCCATGGCACCCACAGGGTCAACACCATTTTTAGCCATCGGCGCCAGCATTTTAATTAATTCTTCATAGGTGTAACCAAACGCCTGTTGCCGTTTTGTTAATACATCTGTATCCGATTTTGGAATACTTTCAGACTGAGGCAAATCGTCCAGATTGAGCATGTATTTATTTACCCAGTCTCGGTACGGCTTTGCAGCAGCCATGTTGGATTTTAGTTCTTCATCGGTGACAATACGGCCTTCACCAGTGTCCACCAGTAACATGCGGCCCGGATGTAGCCTTTCTTTGTAGGCAATCCGTTCCGGCTCTATATCCAACACACCTACTTCAGAGGCCAGTACAATCATATCGTCTTTGGTAACATAATAACGTGAAGGTCTTAGCCCGTTTCTATCCAGTACCGCACCAATCACTCTACCATCAGTAAAGGCCACAGAAGCCGGTCCGTCCCACGGCTCCATCATGCAGCTGTGGTATTCGTAAAAGGCTCGTTTATTCTCATCCATATTCTCATGATTCTGCCACGGTTCAGGTATCATCATCATTGCGGCATGGGGTAATGAACGTCCTGCTAGGTTTAAAAATTCCATACAGTTATCAAATATGCCGGAGTCACTGCCATCTGGATCAATAACTGGCAGTACTTTTTTCATATCACTACCAAAATGCTCTGACTGACAAACTTCCTGGCGAGCACGCATCCAGTTAACATTTCCCCTTAGCGTGTTAATTTCACCGTTGTGAATGATATAACGGTACGGATGCGCCCGCTCCCAACTGGGGAATGTGTTAGTGCTAAACCGGGAGTGAACCAGTGCTAGGGCAGTTTCCATATCCGGATCTCTTAGATCAAGGTAAAACTGGTCTAACTGTCCTGGAGTTAACATACCCTTATAAACAATTGTTCTACATGACAAACTAGCAAAGTAGAAAGAATTATCTTCCTCCAGAACTGAATTACGCAGTTCCTGCTTGCTCCGCTTTCTTATCACATATAACTTACGCTCTAAGTCCATTTCATCAGTTGTACCAGGGCCTGGGGCAATAAACACCTGGGCCATGAAAGGTTGAGCTTGTAGTGCTGTCTCACCAATCATGCTGTTATCCACCGGCAAATCTCGCCATCCCAAAAGAGCTTGCCCTTCTTCTGCAATTACTTTTTCCACAGTGCGTTGGCAAGCTATCCGTTTGTCCGTATCCTGGGGCAAAAACAGCATGCCCACGCCATATTTTCCGGCCGGCGGTAGTTTAATATCTAACTTGGCACATTCCTTTGCAAAGAAGGTGTGCGGAATCTGCATTAGAATTCCTGCCCCGTCACCGGTGTTCGTCTCTGCACCCTGGCCACCGCGATGATCCAAGTTCATCAGAATTTTTAGCGCCTGCTTTACTGTTTCATTTGATTTCTTACCTTTGATATTGCCTACAAAACCAATACCGCAAGCATCATGTTCAAATGAGGGGTCATATAACCCCTGTTTGGGTGGTAATCCATACTTCATCATCATAGACAACCCTTCTTTTTGAATAATATGGTTAGTTAGGTAATATTTACAGAATATTCTTACATATTCTGGAGACATAAAAAGACCCGGCTAAGACCATAATCTTCTCCGGGTCTTAACTTCTTTATTTTTTCGCTCCCAGCAGATTAGAACTTGGTTAGATACTCTTCTAGTTCCCAATCACTGACCTGCATCCGGTAGCGATTCCACTCTATTTTTTTTGCTTCCATGTAACGATCATAAACGTGGGGGCCCAAAGCTTCTTTAATAACTGGGTCATTTTTCAATTCGTGGGTTGCATCCTTTAACGTCTCTGGTAAGCAGTCAATGCCTAGATCCAAACGTTCTTTATCGGTCATTTCATATATGTTACGGTCGCAGGATGCCGGTGGTGTCATTTTATTTTTAATACCATCCAAGCCAGCACGCAAGCATACTGCAAAAGCCAAATATGGGTTACAAGATGGGTCAGGACTTCTTAATTCAACCCTGGTGGACATACCCCTTTTGGCTGGTATACGAATTAACGGACTGCGGTTGCGAGCCGACCATGCTATATATACCGGCGCCTCATAACCAGTTACCAGTCGTTTATAAGAGTTAACTGTTGGGTTCGTCACTGATGTAATGGCTTTGGCATGTTTCATTAGCCCACCAACATAGTGCATTGCTTCTGCGCTTAGTTTGTTGTCTGTGTTAGGGTCATAGAATGCATTTTCATTATCCTTCATTAAAGACATATTCATATGCATACCCGATCCCGCAATACCAAATACCGGTTTTGGCATAAATGAAGCGTGCAAGCCATGTCTTTGGGCAACTGTACGAACTACAAATTTAAAAGTAACTATTTTATCTGCCACATCTAGAGCATCTGAATATTTAAAATCAATCTCATGCTGGCCAGGGGCCACTTCGTGGTGCGATGCCTCCACTTCAAAACCCATTTCCTCCAACATTAACACCATATCGCGACGGGCATCTTCGCCCAGATCCACCGGGGTCAAATCAAAATATCCCGCCCGATCGTGGGTAACTGTGGTAGGTCTGCCCTCTGAGTCCACATGAAACAAAAAAAACTCTGCCTCGGGGCCAACATTCATGGTGTAACCCATTTCCTCTGCCTCGGCCAATGCCCGACGTAAAACATAGCGGGGATCGCCAATAAAAGGGGTGCCATCACTATTATAAATGTCACAGATCATTCTGGCTACCGCACCTTCGCGGGGTTTCCATGGGAATACTTGGAATGTATTCGGATCAGGACGTAAATACATATCAGATTCTTCAATACGTACAAAACCTTCAATTGATGAACCATCAAACATTAACTCATTATTTAATGCTTTATCAAGTTGCTCCACTGTAATAGCTACATTTTTGAGCACACCGAAAATATCGGTGAACTGTAAGCGAATAAATTTCACATCCCGCTCTTTACACAAGGCCCTTACATCTTCTGCTGAATACTTTGGCACTACGGTTCACACCTCTCCGAATAAATTTATTGTCTATTATAACACAGAAAAAGGCCTTAACCATAATGCACATAAACACAGCATTATCGTAAGGCCTCGTTGCCTTTCAGCACCGTCACTCCATTGTAACGGCAACATAATAATTTAAGATTTTATAACAGTATAGCATAATGATTGCGTCAATGTTAGTGTTTTTCTACAAGAATTCTGTATACATTTTTTTAGTTGGTTAGAATTTAGTTGGTTAGGGGTTAGTACAAAGATAAAACCCCCCATCTATGTGAAGAGGGGGGTTTTTGAAGTATGGATACCACAAGGGTTATCTTAGAATTGGGTTAAATAAGTGTCAACTTCCCAAGGTGTTACCTGTAAGCGGAATTCATCCCATTCCTTTTGTTTTGCTTCTACAAACTTTTTGAATACATGGTTACCCAGTGCGTCTTTGATAACTTGATCGTTTGACAGTTCTTCCACTGCATTTGGTAGACTGGATGGTAAACTATCGATACCCTGTTCCTGTCTCTCAGTAGCTGTCATATCATATATGTTTGAACCGGTTGCTGCAGGTGGCTGCATATTGTTCTTAATGCCGTCCAATCCAGCTTTCAGCATTACTGCAATTGCCAGATATGGGTTACAGGATGGATCTGGGCTTCTTAACTCTACTCGTGTGGACATGTCACGTTTTGCTGGAATACGAATCACAGCACTGCGGTTGCTGCCAGACCAAGCTAAATACACCGGCGCCTCATATCCAGGTACCAACCGTTTGTAAGAGTTCACGGTGGGATTGGTTATTGCTGTAACAGCATTGGCATGCTTAAGTAGGCCGGCAATATAGTTATAAGCCTTTTCACTTAGCTGATCTTTACCTTTTGGATCATAAAAAGCATTCTGGCCATCAAGGGTCATTAGTGACTGGTTGGCGTGCATTCCAGAACCATTGATACCAAAGATTGGCTTAGGCATGAATGTGGCGTGCAAACCATGACGCTGAGCAATAGTACGTACAACAAACTTAAAGGTAACAATTTTATCTGCTACGTCCAGGGCATCAGAATATTTAAAGTCAATCTCATGCTGGCCAGGGGCCACTTCATGGTGAGAAGCTTCAATTTCAAATCCCATTTCTTCCAGTGTTAAGACCATGTGGCGACGGGCATTCTCCCCCAAGTCAACAGGAGACATATCAAAATATCCCGCTTTATCATGTGTATTTAGTGTAGCCTGACCATTATCATCCACCTGGAACAGGAAGAATTCCAACTCAGGACCCACAGACATGGTATATCCCATTTCCTTTGCTTCTTCCAATACTTTTTTCAGTGCATTCCTAGGACAACCCTCAAATGGAGTGCCATCTGGTTTATATACATCGCAAATCATTCTGGCCACTGCACCTTCCCTAGGCCTCCATGGAAATACTACAAAAGTGTCGGGGTCCGGACGCAAGTACATATCAGATTCTTCAATTCTTACAAACCCTTCAATAGAAGAGCCATCAAACATTAATTCCCCATCTAAAGCTTTTTCAAGTTGTTCTATAGTAATAGCAACGTTTTTTAAAACTCCAGTTATGTCAGTAAACTGCAACCTTATAAACTTAACTCCAGCTTCACGTGCTTTCTCAAGCACTTCCTGTTTTTGTTGTTCCGTCATTATTAAATCCACCTTTCATAAGATTATATAAAATAAAAAACCTTTGCATAAAAGAGAGTAATAACCATCCTCTTCCTTGCAAAGGCACCTTCGCCTTAATTACCGAGCACCCCATTGTACTCATATTTATTATGTTTTTTAGTTTAGATATCGTTTTGCAGGTTATGCGCCATAATAATCGCTTCAGCCACCGCCCGCATACTCACTCTTTTGTTCATACTTTGCTTTTGCAATCTTTGAAAAGCCTGTTTTTCACTTAGCCCCATCGTCTCCATCAATATACCTTTAGCTTTCTCAATCAGTTTTCGACTTTCCAACTTATCTTCTAATTTTTTAATATTTCTCTCCAACTGGTCCATTTCATGATAGGTGGATAATGCTATTTCAATCGCTGGTATTAAACTGCTTTCATCTATGGGCTTTACCAAGAATCCCTTTACCCCTGCATTAATAGCATTATCTAATAACTCCTGCCGATAGTTAGCGGAAGTTAATACAACTGGCGCTAGCCTATCTTCGTTTATGATTTTGGCAACTTCTACTCCATCCTTAACAGGAACTGAGGCTTCGATAATAGCAATATCCGGCTGCCTTGCCCGTATAATTTTAATGGCAGTTAGTCCGTCTTCTGCTTCACCCACCACTAGACATCCTACTTTTTGCAGAATAGATTTTAAATTCTTTTGCCAGCTGACATCATTATCCACCAATACAACACGTATCTCAGACATGGAGTCACCTCGCTCCACTTTCTTTTGTATTTAATTAGTATTATTCACCCTTAAAAAAGAACTAAAAATTAAGAAAGCCCTCGCAGAAATATTTATTTCTACGAGGGCATCATTGCCAGCAAGATACAACGTTGTATCAATTATATTAAGTTAGATAGATTATATATCTAATTAATTAATTGGTCAATACTTATTTTAAAATTTCTTCTGCTTCTTCTGCATCAACATCCATGATATATCTAATACCACTAATCTCGGTAGCCTCTTTAGTCAGAGAAGCAATATCATTACGGGTGATATAATCTAACCCAAACTTACGGGATCCACACATGAATTGACGCAGCCCCTGGGCCAAACGCTCGTAATAAGTGTATACGCCAATAGCACCAACTGGCAGGCTGTTAAACTCACCGCCTAGTTTATCTTTCAGTGTTGAGGAGGCTATGAATACCTGCTCTAGTGTTTCACCATATTTCTTGTATTCAGCAGGGATTTTTCCATTCTTAATAGCCGCTCCAACAGTTTTACCAACCATGGCAGCTGTAAGTGGTGAACGGGACATACCAATAGCTTTAATATAAGGAGCACTCATGGCTATACCCTTATACATATGATCTTCCAATGTGAAACCACCGGCAATTACTACTGGTGGAACATATCTTCCACTGGCAGCCAGTTTGTCAAGGTATTTGGTTAATAAGCCTTGGATATAAGCAGTAGGTACACCCCACTCATTCATCATCCTCCATGGACTCATACCAGTACCACCACCGGCACCATCAACCGTCAGCATATCTAGTTTAGCATCAGAAGCAAATTTAACTGCACGAGCTAGGTCCGCTGGGCGATAAGCACCTGTTTTTAGTGAGATAAACTTAGCTCCAGCAGAACGAAGTTCTTCCACCCGCTTGTGGAAAGATTCTTCACTTACCATACCCACACGGGAATGACGCTCGAACTCTTTAAAGGCACCAGCATTAAAAGCTTCCTGTACTTTCTTATCTTCAGGATCAGGCAATACAATGTAGCCACGGCCTTTTAACTGGAGAGCACGGTCCAAGGTATCCAACTTAACTTCTCCACCGATATCCTTGGCACCTTGACCCCACTTAATTTCTACAGCTTCTACACCAAGCTTTTCAATGGCATATTCTTGAACACCCAATCCGGTGTCTTCTACGTTTGCTTGAACAGAGGTAAATCCTGATTCACCATTGTACCAACGTTGGAAGTAATTAATACGCTTTTCCAAGTTTGGTGAATGTACAATACGACCATTTTTAATTTCTGAGTTTGGATCCATTGCACACACGTTTTCACCAATTACAATACCAGTACCGGTAATAGCAGCACCTGCAGCCAGGTGTTCCCAGTTTTCGGCAGCAACTTTGGTTGAACCCATGGCACATACTACGATAGGAAGATCCATTTTCATTTGACCTTCGTTACCTAATTTAGTTGATAAATCAACTGCAGGGAAAATTGCTTTATCAGAATCAGCTTCTACACCATGAGCACCTACAGCAGTACCCATGATATTAAAGTGGGAGTAATCCACTGGGTAGTCCTTTTCGGAGGCTGAGGTTGTTTTTCCGAAAGGCTGCGGGTACAGTACTTCTTTACCCCTTACTGAAGATTTACCTATTTCACACATACCTGGGCAACCGTCCAGGCAGGTAACGCACATACCGGAAAATGGACATACATTGTTACCGGTACGAGCTTTAGTCATGGTTGCAGCTGTGGCGTTAATTCCCTTGCTGTAAGACATTATTAAAATCATCCTTTCATTTTTTGTTAACTATTTTACCTTTGGTAGTAAAATGCCAAAGGGAGTTTCATTAGTAATATGTGAGATACTTCTCTAACTCCCAAGGATGAATTTCAGACTGGAATTCATCCCACTCCCGCCATTTAGCTTCCAAGTAAGTTTTGTAAATACGTTCACCTAGCATGGTAGCCAAAAGTTTGTTATTTTCTAGTGCCGTCAATGCTTCTCCCAAGTTACTGGGAAGGTGTAAATGTTTACCCAACAAACTGTTATTACTGTTTTCGGCTAGTTTCTCCGGAGGTGTCATTTCCTTGCCTACGCCATCTAAACCACTCTGCAGCAGCACTGCTATGGCCAGATAAGGGTTAGTTGTAGGATCCGGATTTCTTAAAGCTAATATTGTATCCTGATCATTTCTTGCTGGAACCCTAATAATTGTACTGCGATTCTCGTCACTCCAGGCAGCTAAAAAGGGCGCCAAGTCACTGGGGACTAAACGCTTGTATGAATTGACTAGCGGGTTTGTAATGGCACATATTGCATTGGCATTGTGCAAAATACCGGCAATAAATGAGTGGGCCAGCTGGCTTAATCCAGTATTACCTTCGGGTTGGTAAAAAGCGTTTTCTGCACCCTGCCATAATGACAGGTGTAAATTCATACAAGAGCCAGAATGTTGCACTAGGGGTTTTGGCATAAATGAAGCATGCAGCCCATGCCGTTGAGCAATGGTGCGTACTACAAACTTAAATGTGGCAATTTTGTCTGCCATGGCCAGGGCGTTATCCGCCCTGATTGATATCTCATGCTGGCCTGGAGATATTTCATGGTGTGAAGTAGCAATGCTGAAACCCATCTCCTCTAAGGTCAGCACCATGTCACGTCTAGCATTCTCTCCTAAATCAACCGGTGTTAAATCACAATAACCAGCCTTGTCATGGGTTACCGTGGTTGGCTTGCCCTGTTCATTCATGTTAAAGAGAAAGAATTCAATTTCTGTACCTACTTGCAGTGAATACCCCTGTTGATCAGCTTCTTTTAACACATTCTTTAATAATGAACGGGAACAACCGGCAAATGGCTGGTTTTCCGGGGTATAGACATCACAAATCAACCTGGCCACTGCCCCTTCCCGGGGGCGCCAAGGGAAAATTTTAAATGTAGTGGGGTCGGGAAGCAAATAAATATCAGATTCTTTGTTCCCCATAAAACCTTCAATTACAGAGCTGTCAAAGGGGATTCTACCCTCAAGTGCTTGCTCTAGTTCTTCCACGGTAATGGCAATATTCTTTAAAACACCATAAATATCTGTAAACTGCAGGCGAATAAATTTAACATTATAGTCCTGTGCTTTCTCAATCACATCTGCTGCTGTAAAAGTATTCAAATTATCCACCAACACCCTTTCTTCAAAAACAAAAAACGCCTCAACTAAGCTTATAGATGATATAAGCCTAGATGAGACGCCGTTGCCCCAAAAATGTTAAGTTTTAAGATATTACATAGAGTATTATAAGTCTAATATTATAATTTTTCAACAGAGACCATCAAAAAATATTGTATACATAACTAGCTCTTTAGTACATGAATTAACTTTGATGCTACTTCAGCCATCGGTTGGCATCTATCCATACTTAATTTACGCATAAATTTAAAAGCCTGCTCTTCTGAATAACCCTTCTCACTTATGAGCAGCCCTTTTGCTCTCTCTATAATCTTTCTATCTTCTAGGGTTTTATTTAATCTACTTATTTCTCTTTCCAATTGCAGCAGCTTTTTAAAATTAATAACTGACCGATGGATAGTTCCATCTAATATAACACTGGGCATCCCTGGATAAACCTGTCCAAATATCCACATGTTCTCGCTTTCCGGTAAAAGCTGAATATCACTTTCGGAGACAAGTACCACTGGTGATATCCGGTGTTCCTCAATAACTTTAATATCTTCAAACCCTAGGTCGGTAGAAAGCATAATTACATCCGGATTAATTTGCATTATTGTCCGTAGCCCTTTTTTAACATCTTCAACAATTGCAACAACAATGTGCCCGGCAGTATTTAATTGTTCTTTTAGACGCTGTCGGCGGCTTTTATCTGGATCAATAATTACTACCCGTGTTTCGTACATAGCTGTTTCCCTCTTGTGTCGCAGTTTAAATATTATTTCGACTTCCCTTTCTTTATTTCCTCCTGTATTAGTGTAATACTGCGCATTTTGGCCTCACGCAACTGTTGAAACATTTGGCGGGCAGATGGGTCGGTAATGTAGGTCATCAGCCTATTATATAAACTGTGATTCTCCGTTTCTATCCACAGCATGTTATACAGCCACTGTTGGTTATCTTTTAATCTACTTTGCTGCAGGGCATCATACAGTCTGCCATGATGTTTACGAGAATATTGCTCCAATTCACTAAACATCTTTTTTAATTCCGGATCATTGGTGCTTTCTGCACCTTCAGAAAAAACCGTCGCCGTTTCCTTTTCTTTTATTAACATTAAAAACAGTGCTGCTGATATTTCGTTATTATTGTTGTTAACCAATACAACACCACCATCACTCTTTATAGCTAAAGCTAATATTTCCACTTCCATCTATGCTGGCCACGTATATCTCTTCCAAGCAAACTGCACCCAATTTACTCAACTCTTCCTGCAGCCAGTTAACATCATAGTTAAGCCGCTTTAAATTTTTTTCAACTATTTGCCCATCTTCAATTAACATTGACGGTTGAGCAGTTGGGGAAACTGGTATGTCCAATTCCCCTGCTGTCACTGGCCATAAATCCGGTTTGGGAATAATGCTAATTCTACCGCAGGATTCAAGAATAGCATAGTCAACTTGGGACAAGTCTGATAACCCGGAACAGCGCAGTTCCGCCATTAGCATCCACGATGGCACCAACGCGCGCCTCATATTTCGCCGTAGCACTTTACCGTTTTCCACTAACATAACCGGCTTGCCTGTAATCAATTTTGAAACAACAGGGCTACGCACCGCCAGGCGCGATATTACAAAGTGACACAATAGAACTGCCACCATGGCAGATATGGATTGATTAAAATTTACTTTATTATTTATAAGGGGTGCAGCAGCCAAACCGCCAAACAGCCACAATGAGACGAAATCATAACCGGCCAACATGCCACTGGTACGCCGGGGCAGCACTATATTTACTGCCAAAAACGTTACAGCCACACCCGCTGCCTCTAAAAGAAAAACTGATAATGCTGTAATAAACATCACCACCCGTTAATGACTGCATAAATACAGTGAACCATTTTGCAGAAGAGCAGCAAAAAATACTTCCTTAGGAGAAGAAAACCCTTGTTTTTGCAATTCTATCTCCAGCCACTGACGGTTTAATGCTAATTTTTCCAAGTTATCTGTTATAACTTCCCCATCATAAATCAGTTTTATGGGAGGGACGGCCATTTTACTTGGAAGTTTCATCTGCTGGCGTGAAACTGGTTGTGCTTCTGATTTCTTAGTAGCACTAACTCTACCCGTTGTTTCCAATAGAGCACTTTCCACACTTTCTAAGTCAAAGAAACCCTTTAGGCGAAGTTGACCTAACAAGTTTTCAATGGTCATATTTGCCTTGCGCAACTGTTTTTTTTCCATCCTGCCATAGCTGATAAGGGGAATCGGTTTGTCCCTCAGTGCCTGAGGTAATTTTAAATCTAAAAAGGAAAGACTTAATCCCAACATAGTAAAAAAAGACAGCACTGCCAGCATCCTTACCAGTGATGTTTGTGGGTCCAATATTCCTGTACTGGCAGCACCCACAACACCGGCAGCAACCAAGTAGTTGTGCTTGGCCATAATACCCACGTGACGAAAACGCAGCAGTCGAGTTGCCACTATAATTGAAAGATACAGCACCACTGCCCGCAATACAATAAGCGGCAAAGACAATATGTCTGCACCAAACCAAAAGCCCTGCCAGTTCAGTTAAATCCCTCCTCTACCCTGCTATTATGACACAGAGCATTATATGAAATTCAGGTTATAGAAAACATTTGGTAAAAAAATAAGCACCTTTATAGTTGCAACTACATATAATTATTCTAAGAGTCAGGTGTCAGAATGAAAACCTTAAATCTAACTGACTACTGAATACTGAATACTAAAATTTAATATGTTTACCAGGGCAAAGGCGCCACTAGGGTTAGGTTTATACCTCCGGTGGCGCTTAATTTATTACGGGAGGTTTTATTATGTGCGGAATTACAGGATGGATTGACTGGCAGGATGATTTGACTGGCCAAAAGGATATTTTACAGAAGATGACTGATACCATGGCCTATCGTGGGCCAGATGCAGAGGGAACTTGGCTGTCCACCCATGCCGCCCTTGGCCACCGCCGATTAACAGTAATAGATCCCGTTGGGGGCAGTCAACCGATGATACGCCGACGGGGCGATCATACATACGTGATTACGTACAACGGGGAATTATACAATACACCTGAGCTGCGCCGGGAATTAGAGGCTAGGGGTTATGCCTTCAAAGGACATTCCGACACCGAAGTACTATTGACATCTTTTATAGAATGGGGGCCTTCCTGTGTGGATCGGTTAAACGGCATTTTTGCCTTTGCACTTTGGAATGAGGTCAATCAAGAGCTATTTATCGCCAGGGACAGGTTGGGGGTTAAGCCATTATTCTATGTTCATAAAGGCAGCACACTAATTTTTGGATCAGAACTTAAAGCCCTATTGGCTAACCCTATGGTAAAACCGCAGGTGGATACCGAAGGTCTGGCAGAAATACTTTATTTAGGGCCTTCACGCACACCGGGACATGGGGTATTCCGTAATGTAAAAGAACTTCGCCCTGGCCATTGTTTAACTTACAATCATAATGGATTACAAGTAAGGCGTTACTGGAACGTACAAAGCCAACCCCACAGAGAAAATATTGAAGCCACTTCAATAAAAGTACGGGAATTAATGCAGGACTCAGCAGAGAGGCAATTGGTGTCAGATGTTCCTATCTGCACACTCTTGTCCGGTGGACTTGATTCCAGTATCTTAACAGCCTTTGCCTCCAAAAAAATGGAACGAGAAGACGAGGTGCTTCACACTTACTCTATTGATTATCTAGACAATGACCGCAATTTTAAAGCCAGCAGTTTCCAACCCAGTTCTGATGCCCCGTGGATAGAGCATATGTCTAAACAATTTGGTACAGAGCACCACTATATAACTGTGGATACTCCGCAGTTGACTGATGCCTTGACCAATGCGGTACTGGCCAGAGACTTACCAGGAATGGCCGATGTAGACTCGTCCCTCTACCTGTTCTGCTGCGAAATTAAGAAAAACCATACCGTGGCTCAATCCGGCGAGTGTGCCGACGAAATTTTCGGTGGTTACCCCTGGTTCCATAGTGAAAAGGCCTTAACCACTGATCAGTTCCCCTGGTTAAGGGAGTTAGAGGTGCGAACTGCTTTACTTTCTCCAGAATTACTAAATAAAATTAACCCGGAGGAATATGTGAACCAAAGATACCGCGACACCCTGGCAGAAGTGCCTAGATTACCCGGTGAAAGTGCCATGGAGACCCGTAGAAGGGAAATGTCTTACCTTAACCTGCTGTGGTTTATGACCACGCTGCTGGACCGCAAAGACCGCATGAGTATGGCCACCGGTTTAGAAGTGAGAGTTCCATTCTGCGACCATCGCCTGGTGGAGTACGTGTGGAACATACCCTGGCATATGAAAACCTGGGGTGATCAGGAAAAAGGCATTCTACGTAAAGCCATGTTGGGTACACTGCCGGAAAGCATCTTAAAGCGCCGCAAAAGTCCATACCCCAAAACACACAACCCCAACTACATGGCAGCAGTGCGTAATTGGCTATTAAGAATATTGGACGATCCAAATTCTCCACTATTACAATTAATAAACGTCGAAGCAGTGCGCAATCTGACCGAAGTAGATGAAGACACCTTTAACCAACCTTGGTTTGGCCAGTTAATGACCGGTCCACAGCTGTTTGCCTACTTGTGCCAGGTTGACACCTGGCTTAGGGAATATAAAGTGGAACTCTGTTAGCACAATAAAAAGCACCACCGCAAGGTGTTTCTCACCTACCCGGTGGTGCTTCTTTCTAGCATTTAAATTTAAGAGTTATTGTTGTTCCAACACCAAGCTCACTACTAACAAGAATTACACCGTTATGTTCTGAAACAATTTTATTACATATGGCAAGGCCTAAACCGGTACCATTACTTGAATCCGTGTAAAAGGGTAACATTATTTTATCAACCTTTTCAGGAGGTATACCTTTACCGGTATCGCTAATATCTATACAAACCTGATCTTCTTCAGAATATGTTTTTATTAATATTTTATCACCTGTCCCACATGCCCTTTCAGCATTCTGCAGCAAATTTAATATTACCTGCTGCAGTTGTTTCGAGTTCCCCCGTATCTCCGGAATATCTCTATAGAGCTTTTTCTCATATTTGATTCCTTTTGATAAGCCCTTATAAGTATATAAGTCCCAAGTTCTCTCGATAATTTTATTAATATTTACAGCACGAAATTCACCACTATCCTGTTTAGACACTTGCAGCATGCTGTGTATGATCACGTTTATTCGATCTAATTCTTCTAATATTAAACCAAACATATCTTTTGATTTTGCATCTTTAATATTCCCCTGCATTAATTGTATAAAACCCTTTACCGTTGTTAGGGGGTTTTTAATTTCATGGGCAACCCCCGAGGCCATCTCCCCAATGGCGGAAAGCATCTTTAAGTTTTCAAGCTGCTTTTTTTGCCGTTGTGTTTCAGTT
Source organism: Bacillota bacterium (assembly GCA_009711615.1). Classification (GTDB taxonomy): domain Bacteria; phylum Bacillota; class Desulfotomaculia; order Desulfotomaculales; family Desulfohalotomaculaceae; genus Desulforadius. The sequence continues at coordinate 250,927 of VENI01000005.1, forward strand.
ATGTCATTTATTACTGTCACGTAATATTCATCAACATCTTCCTCAATGTTAATTTTAAATCTACTAATAAGATAACTTCCGTTATTAATATCCACTTCTTTATTAAGAAAACTGTTATCTGTTATATTATCAAGCCCGGCATATTCTGGCCAAAGCCTTTTTTCTTCTTTACCAATTAGTTGGGTTTTGTTATTATTAAACATACTTTCAACTTGTTTATTACAAATTATTACTATTCCTTCAGAGTTAGTTATAATTATCCCTTCTATAAAAGAATCAATTACATTATCCAATAAAATTTTTTGTTTCTGAATTTCTAACGCATATTCAAAATTAGTTTGAGATACTTTACCAACAACCCAAGCTATTAAAATATAAAATACTGTATGCAAAATGATAAAATTAGAACTACTTAGATAAACCATTAGGTTAATTGAACCTAGTGCAAATGCAGAAATCAACCCTAGCTGTATTCTACAGGTTAATGAAACCAAAATTACAAAAAACAAAAATATAAATTGTCCTGTTGCATAATCAAAGTTAAAGGAAGTTGTAAATAACACCGCACATAGAATAACCGCTATTATATACAAAGTTTGAAAGAATAGTTTTGGCTTATTAACTATTTTTTCTTTTATAGCTTTGTAATATAGCAAGTTAATTATCAAAAAAGAAAATAATATACCTATCCAAAGGAAGTAAAAATCAAGGTTATAATATTTATTATAAGCACCCTCATTTAATACTATTATAACGCCCACTATAACAAAGAATGCAAAATGAGTCACCCAATAGGTATCTATTATTTTATTTAACTGCAAGGATCTATTTTCCATAATAAACTTCCTTACCTGAATACTTTAAAACAAGCGGACGTAAATACTTATGAATACAATAACCTACTGCCCACATGATTAGCACCTGGGGTAAACCGAAAATAATCCACAACCATCCAGCATCACTATCTAACTGGAAATAAAGCTTATAATCAAAAAGACTTTCCGCTAAATAACAACTTACAAACTCCACATTTACCAGTATAAATATTACTCCAGAAACCGCGAATATAGCTGTTCCCACTGATACTTTGGCAATTTTATATACTACTAAAGCAAGAACAACCATGCCAAAAACAGTATGAATGCCATGGGGAACCAACGTCATGCGCAATAAGTAGATTATAGCAGTAATAATAAATGCATTAAAAAATATAATTCGAAAAGAGGCCCTATAACCAACAATAGCTAGGGTGGTAAAAATAAGGGCGGCCGATTCCGGCACGCCATTTAAAATAAATCTTAAAATTAACAACACATCCATAAAAAAACCTCTCAACGTAAGCAATCCGGGGTCTTAGGTTCATAACCAGCTATAAAGCAAGCTGCTTCTAACTGGGCAATGAAGAAAAATAAGCTACATAATGATAGAAGTATTTTAGTTTTCACGTACTATACACCTCCCTATTTTTATTATTTGTTTTTAATTAACCCAGATAAGGATAAAGTTTGAATAGCAATACCTAGCCCTATAGCTAATATAAATTCTTTAGCACCACTATTTAAAACAGCCAGTACTACCAGAGTCACCATCCAAAAGGACCACACTACCAACCCCTTTTTTCTCAACCTGGGCCTTTTCTCCGGCTTAATGGGCCGATTGGGTGTTTCCATCGGAGCGTTTTTTAATGTAAAGTACAGGGCCAGCAACATAATTAAGGATAGAACTGCCAGTAATGCATAGTAGTCGATTCCGGGTGCTAGCACAATAGCTATTTTCCCACAACTAACCAATAACACCGTGGATATTATTAAGCAATGTAACGGGTTTAAACTGTGGTAACCCCCAGTAAATATGCGCAACGAACCGCAAGCAGCTAACGCCACCATGGTTGTACTAAAAACTCCTAAAAACAAACTTAATAAAACAACTATTAATAATACCATTGAATTAAACAATAAAATATTAATGGCATAACTTATAACAGCCTGATTATCTTGTTTGTTCCCGTGCATCTGCTGGGATAATGTCTCTGCCCATTTTTCTATGGTTTGTTCATAAATAGTACTCATGCTTAAGCTTATTTGACATCATACTTCATAATCCTTTGTTGAATAAAGTAATGTTTTATACAATATTGTCGTTATAACCTTTCATTGATTATATTTGCCTAATTCCTTTGTATTTCATATAAACAATAAGTACATAAAAAATAAACCAAGCCCTATTGAGCTTAGCTTAGTTTCATTATAGCTTATTCCTTATCCACTTCAGTTCGTTGAAATTCAAGAAACTTTATATACTGAAGAACTTGTCTTTTTTCATCTGTATTTAGATTAGTAGCCTTATGTAAAATAGCTAGGTCTAACTGGTTGCCTGGTAGTGAACTGTCTCGCTCATCATCAAACACCGCAGTATACTTTTCGTTTTCGTCATTAGCCTCTCGTAAACTTTGTAACTGGGTTGCCCCAGTTATATATTCTAGTGAATTAACACCTTCTCCCTCTCCTTTTAATAACCACTCCGTAGAAATGCCAAAATATCTGCTTATGGATATTATTGTATCAATAGAAGGCTTAAACTTATTCCTTTCCATTTCGCTTAAATTTCCTTGTGATATACCAATAGCCTCAGAGAATTCTTTTTGTTTCAAACCGGTAATATTCCTAAGTAATTTAATTCGCCTATTTACATCCATAAACCCACTCACCCCAATTATCTGTATTAAGATAATTTTTATTGTTTAAATCTGCATACAGATATATACTGTAATGAAAGAACCTCTAATAATCATAATACACCCAGTAGCAGACAGAGACAAGTCTAATCATTTTAAAATTTGATCACTTATATTTATCTTGGGACATAAGGTAATTAGTTTAGTGTTGCAATGAATATACCACTACTTTAAAGACGTCTAAATATTTTTGGGAGGTGTTAAAATTTGAATAACAAATCATCTAATAAAATTGATGAACTGCAAAAAACACTCGAAGATTTGGGAAACCATATCACTGTTATAAGTGGTCTTCTCCAAATTTCCCCAAATAACAGTTTGCCAAGAACTAATCAGTTCATTAATGACAGTGTTAATCAATTAATTGTTTTGATAGAAAAGGCGATATCAATTCTAGATGAAATAAAGCAACAGTAGGCTAGCCAAATTGTCCTTATGTCCCTTTTATGTAGTCATAGTTACCAGATATTGCATAGGTAAAAAACGTCATAAATACCTGCTTATACACTATATAAGTTAAAGCAGGTAAATTGCACCACCGAAAGGTAATCACCTGCCTGGTGGTGCTTTTTTAAACTAATTTTAAAGCAAGGGGGCTTTAACGTGAGTAAAGGCAAGATTAAAAAGGTCTTTCCCGGTGGCAACACCTCTAGCGGATTTTATTCATACTATGATTACATCATTGAACCAGATGCCACCCGCATCCTGGTAATAAAGGGAGGTCCGGGAGTAGGTAAATCAACCTTTATGAGTTGGATAGCGGAACAGATGCTAGAACGGGGCTATGACGTTGAATATCACTGCTGCTCCTCCGATAACGGATCAATAGACGGAATAATGATACCATCCATCAGAGTAGCAATGTTAGACGGAACAGCCCCGCATGTGGTAGACCCGAAAAATCCTGGTGTGGTTGATGAAATCATTCATTTGGGGGACCATTGGAATGAGCCTGAGATTAGAAAGTCAAAGGAAGAGGTGCTAGCATCCAACGCTAGGGTGGGCAGGTTATTTGAAATAGCCTACAGCCAGTTGGCCGAAGCTAAAATCATCCGAGATGAGTTAAATAATTACTACGATGACGCTATTAATTACGGGCAGGTTAATGGTGTAATCCATGAAATTGCCAAGTCTATAGTTAGCAAAGCTAAAATACAGTTTGCAGAGGAACCCTATGAACGCCACCTTTTCGCCACAGCCTTCACTCCAAACGGGCAGGCACATCATTTAGACACCATCTTGCAGGATGTGGAAAAACTGTACTTAGTTTCCGGTGATGCCACTGCCACAGGTTCTTATGTTGTAGGCACTATAGCTGACGCCATGCATATGCATGGACTTGATACTGAAGTTTACCACTGTGCCATGGAACCAGAAGAGGTAGATTTGGTAGTAATCCCTTCTATGAAAACTGCTGTGTTAAAAAATGTTCCCGGTATAAACTTTAAACCTCAAGATGTGGCCAGTATTGAAAAGGTTAAAATGTTTAATCTGAACCAGTTCCTAGACCCTGATATCCTGGCGGTATATGATAAAGAAATAAAATGCTGCCACGAAAGGCTTAACTCCGCTATTGGCAGAGCCCTTGGCTACATTGCGGCAGCCAAAAAAGAACACGATGTAATGGAAGAATACTACATTCCCGCCATGGACTTCGATGCCATCAACGCCCGAAGAGATGAGATTTTACAGCGGGTTCTGAAATATGCGGAGGAGTTTAAATAAATATACTAGTGTAAAAAACACCGCTTCAAGCCCGAAAAAACTTGTAGCGGTGTTGTCTTCAATCTTGACAGACATAAAATTTAAATAAGATGACCCCTGCTCAATACAGAGATCATCTTATTTTTTAAATGTCCTTTACAAAGGGTACACTTTATATTGAGTTGGCCTCCCTTTGTCGTATAGCTTGTCTAATTGATTATTATGCTTATTTCTTAACTGAAGGAAGGATTACTTCTACTTCGCCGTGAGGACGTGGAATAACGTGAACAGAAACCAGTTCTCCAACTCGTTGTGCCGCAGCAGCACCAGCATCAGTTGCAGCCTTCACTGCACCCACATCACCTCTTACCATAACAGTTACTAAACCACCGCCAACATGTTCTTTACCGATTAAAGTAACATTGGCAGCTTTAACCATTGCATCCGCCGCCTCTACTGCGCCTACTAAACCTTTTGTTTCAATCAATCCTAAAGCTTCTGAATTCATTATAAATTCCTCCTATTTTATTTTATAATTGTTATTTTGGAGTCTGGTGTGAGATTAATGGCATTTGCTTCTTCTGTGTCTATATGACATTCAAGAGCCGAGTTGTTGTTAGCTCTTACGACGACATTGGAGTATGTGCCTCCACGAAGTCCAGCTATTTGAATAGTTACTTGTTCGCCATCGGTTACACCTAACCGTTTAGCATCTTCCAGTGTCATATGAATATGCCTTTGCGCAATGATAACACCTTTGGACAGAAAAATACTTCCTTTGGGACCAATGACAGTGATCCCCGGAGTTCCTTCCAGATCACCAGACATTTTCACTGGCGCAATTATACCGAGTTTGTAACAATCAGCCTTAATTATTTCTACCTGGGTTTCGCTTCTCACAGGACCAAGTATACGTACATTTTCAATTGCACCTTTGGGACCGCATATGGTAACAGTTTCTTTACAGGCGTATTGTGTGGGTTGAGATAAATCTTTAATTTTTGTCAATTGATATCCCACACCAAACAGAGCATCCAAGTCATTTTTTGAAAGGTGAATATGACGATTAGATATTCCCACAGGTATTGAGTTATCGTCGTCCTTTTTCAAATTCCCCCCTTCTTTGAGTACTTCTATTAGAAGCTCTGCTAAAGCATCATACTTTCCCACTTTTATAGGTCACCTCTTTTTTTAAGCATCGTGAGAACTTGATCTACAAGTGTCATAATCTGGTCTTCACTGAAGTCATTAGTGCTGTCACACTGTGTTAAGCCCTCTGAATGGGAGGCGCTAGTATTTTCGGTGCATTCTTTGATTCCATAAGCCACACGCTTTTTGTTAATTAAGTGCATCGGAGTTACGTTATCGGAAGTTGCACTTCCGCCCCAGGTACCGCAACCCAGTGTAAATGCTGGTGCAAGTCCGGTGCTTACTCCCACACCGCCGTGTGTTGATGGTGTGTTGACCAAAATTCTGAAAACCGGCTTTTCAGAGAATTTCATAACTACATCACGATTTTCGGTATGAATGGAAAGGCTATGGCCTATACCACCGTTGTTCAATAATTTTATGGACAACTCACAAGCTTCTTCCCAATCTTTTACGGTATAAAAACCAAGCACGGTAGTTAACTTTTCGTAAGACAAGGGATATCCTTCACCCACGCCTTGTTGTTCACCTAATAAAACTTTTGTTCCCTCAGGGATTGATATACCAGCACTTTCTGCAATTACTGCCGGAGATCTTCCCACCAGTTTCGCATTCATGGCATGGCCACGAACAAACAACTTACTAGTTACCTTGTTTGTTTCTTCGGGGGTCATGAAGTAGCCACCTTGGCGTTTAAACTCCTCCATCACTTGATCGCGTATGCATTCTTCAACGATAACAGCTTGCTCGGATGCACAGATGGTACCGTAGTCAAAGGTTTTACTGGTGATAATTCTTTTGACAGCCTTTGGAATATCAGCCGTTCTTTCTATAAAGGCCGGAACGTTACCCGGACCAACCCCCAGTGCCGGTTTTCCTGCGCTGTACGCTGCCTTTACCATGGCTGAGCCACCAGTAGCAATAATCATAGCAACTTCATCACATTTCATCAGTTCATTAGTTGCAGCCATAGACGGTTTTGAGATACAGCCAATGATATTGGCAGGGGCTCCGGCTTCTACTGCAGCATCATTCATCAGTCTGGCTGCTTGTAATGTGCATTTCAGCGCTGAAGGATGTGGCGAGAATACAATACCGTTACGGGATTTAATTGCGATAATGGATTTATATATGGCTGTAGATGTGGGATTTGTTGAGGGGATAATTCCCATCAGCAATCCTACAGGTTCAGCAATTTCAATGACTTTGTTCTCTTGATCATCATTAATGATGCCAATGGTTTTCATTGGTTTAATAAATTTATATAGTTCTGTGGAAGCTAGGTGATTCTTAAAAGTTTTATCTTCTACTTTACCAAATCCAGTTTCTTCCACCGCCATTTTTGCTAAATCAACTGCATGTTCCTCAGCCTTTTTAACCATGTTGCTAATGATTTTTTCAATTTGTTCATTGTCAAATTTCGCGAGTTTAGCCTTTGCTAGTTTAGCCTGGCGGGCAAGGTTTCTGGTCTCTTGCACAGACTGTAAATCCTTGTCAAATGTTTCCAATTTATTCTTCCTCTCTGCATGTCTTATTTCTGCATTAGTTATTGCCCCGCTGGTAATACTCTGTAAGTTTCTGGATTAGCAAGTCTTTATTCGCTTTGGATATGGTTCTGCCTGCTATACCAAGTTCTTTGTATTCTCTTGCCAAGCTCCGCAATTTTGCAACCGATAGTAATTTTAGAGCATTAATACATTTTTCTAAACCGAATTTCTGTACTAAATCATCAACCGATTCTTTGTGTGCGTTCTTCAGTTTTATTGGCACAGAAGTAGTGCTTTCTTTTGTTTTCGTTACTGGTTCTAGTGATTCTGCTGCTGTATTTTCTGATTGTTGCTGTTGTGATACAGTGCTTGGCTGCTTGTCAACAGAACTTTCTTTTACAACAATCATACTTTCAATATCATTGTGCGGCCTGGGGATTACATGTTGGGAAACCAATGCTAAAGCATTAATCTTCACAACTGCTGCTACACCTGCTTCCACAGCAGCTTTAACAGCCCCCACATCACCAGTTACTAAAATTGTCACGAGACCTCCACCTACAAAGGTCCTCCCCAAGAGTTCCACTTGTGCCGTCTTAAGCATCACATCTGCACCTTCAATAGCAGCAAGGAGACCTCTCGTCTCGATTAAACCTAGGGCTTGCATGGCTTACCCTCCTATCATTGCGCCATTAGTTCTGGCCAGTTTGCAGGGTAGGTTGCGTAGAAAAGTTTGACATATCCGGAAGTTCCCCGGGTTACTTTGGAGCCTTTAGGTATGAAGAGTACATCCCCCTGACAGGCCTCATAAGTCTCCCCATTGATAGTGATAGACAGGTTTCCTTCGAGAATAATATCAATCTCTTCATGGCTCAATTCCCAATCAAAGCTAGATTCATCAATTGTTAAAAAGCCTGCGCTCATTTGGGAATCGTCTTTGCTGATCACCTCACGATAAGCTACGTTGGTGCTAGGATCCCCTGTGTCAAGGGGCTTGTATTTCACTGTCCTGCCACGCACAATTTTCAAACCACTTTTTGGCTCAGAATCTGTACGAAAGGGTGGCTCGGGAGATGGCGCGGGGGCACCGGCCAGCAAGTTGTTAGCCAACACCGCTTTTACGATTTGATAAATTGTATCTCTGTCAATTGATTTCCCCTGGTTATCTTTCTTTTGCAAACCATTGTTTTTACAGCTATCTGCTGTAGCAGTTGGTGCATCTGCTGCAAATTCCACACCCAATTCTCTAGCCAAATCCTTGGCTGCCGGTGTAATAATTGTATTGGCCTCTAGGCAAAAAACATTTTGCCCCTTTTCGGCTGCTGCTTTTACCTCATCTACACAAACAAGTTTTTTCAAGGTAGCACCTCCTTTCGCTAATTTACTGTTTTAGAACAGCGTTTCCCAAAGTCTATCGGACGGAGAAGCAATTACCTCGACATCTACTAACAACCCTTTTTCGGTAGCGATGACCTGTCCAGCATCTACACCTGCTTTTACCGCAGCAACATCTCCAGTAAAGGTAAAGTAGGCTTTACCGCCCAGTCCACTGCCCAAACGCAGTTCTACAGCCTGAATATCTGCAGCTTTGAGTGCTGCATCGGCTGCTGTAATCATTGATGCTAAGGAGAAGGATTCCATAATCCCCAATGCTCCAGTTTCATCTGGCATAGTTGTGGCTGTAATGGCTGGGAAAACTGCCTGGTGGACATTAGGGAGGATAAAGCTGTCTACCAGATATTCTCCCGCTGCTCCTACGCCTACGTCGATAGAGCTTTCTACTGCAGCAACGTCCCCTTGGACGACAGCAATATATTTCCCAGGACAGACAGAAGTTGCACTGACTACTTCCACGGAGGCTGTTTTAATCATCAGGTCTGCCGCATAAATTCCTTTAGCAATACTCGTAAGCTCAATCATACCTATCGCATTATACATACTAACCCACCTTTATCAGAATAGAATTATCCGTGATCTCTTCAACGGTTCCATTGAGGCTGGCGTGAACCGCAGCACCGAGACTGTTGTCCGGAACTTTCCCAATCAGTTGACCAGCTTTTACTTGTTCGCCTACCGCGACAACAGGTATTGCCGGCACCCCGATGTGCTGTCGAAGCGCGATACGAATGTATTCCGTTCTAAATTGGACCTCTGTCATCGGTGCTGGTTTATCAAAAGCAGTTAAACCAATTCTGGCAATCAGGCGTTTGCTTGGAATTTGGCGATAATCTCTAGCTAACCGCGGTTCAAATTCCATCTGTGTCGGCTGGTATCTAACTCCTTGTTCTGCCAGCTTCCGCTTAAAATGAATGTTGACAGATTTCGGATGGAGATTAGCCGGACATGAGAATAATTCGCAAATATTACATTCACAACATAATTGTGCAATTTGTAGCTCTTTTACATCGTCTAGGTTATAACTTAAAGCGCGCATGATTTTATGTGGTTGTATATTGTGTCCCAATAGATAGCGGGGACACAAATCGGTGCACATCCGACATTGTTCACAGGCGCTTTTGCCTATAACCCTTGCGCGATCGATGTTTACAGACTTTTTACGTATAAGAAAGTGGTCTTTTTTAACTACCACATAGCCTTTGCTTTTTTTGGTAACATGGCCATCCACACTTTGCATAACAGGACCCATCATTGGGCCGCCGTCTATTACGGTATACTCATCTAGATTTTCCACTCCGCATTGGGAAATCACATCCCGAATGGGTACACCCACTGGTACTTTCACAGTCATGCGGCGGGGAATATCCCCGGCAATTGTAATGTATGTTTCGGTAACAGGGTTATTGCTCATGGCACGGAATATATTCAATGTCGTTTCCGAGTTGATAACCACACAATCCACCTTCAGTGGAATAGATGCTTCCGGAACAATTCTTTTAGTTAGTTCATAAACTAAAACCTGTTCGTCACCTTGTGGGTAGGCATCCCGCAGTTCCATTATCTCCATATAATCTGAAAGTCCCAAAGCGGCAATTCTTTCTTTTAAGAGGGCAACCACTTCTTTATGTTTACCCTTGATTCCAATGATCGCTTTGCGAGCTTCAATATATCTTCCCGCAGCTTCCAGTCCTTTGATAATTTCATCAGGAAACTGCGCCATCAATTGCTGGTCTACTCTTAGTAGTGGTTCGCATTCAGCCCCATTAAGCAATATATACTCGGCCTTAGATGTTAGTTTGGCGTGAGTGGGGAATCCAGCTCCTCCCGCGCCAATAATTCCTGCATCCTTGATTATGTTCAGCAAATCCAAAATTTCTCACCCCCGGATTTCTTAGAAAACTTGGCTTTCGCCCAAGCTTTTCGGCGAAAGCCTTAGTTGCACTTATACTATCATCCTTAATTTATACTTTCTGATAGTGTTAAAACGTACAGTCTTCGTCAATTATTCCCACAATGACGGCATCAATGGGTACATCGTCCTGATTAAGCATTTTGCGGGCTGAGCTACCAGTACAGACTAGCACTTGCTCTCCAATACCGGCACCAATGGTATCGGCAGCTATAATAATTCGACCTGCGTCAGTACCCCCGAGGACTTCCACCAACATAAATTTCAGTCCTTTGAGAGAATCAGCTTTTCTTGTTGACCATATATTGTCAATTACTTTTGCTGCTAGCATAAAGCCTCACCTGCTTTTACTTGTTTTAACTTACATTGAATCTCTTTCAATGCTGCCTCTACCGACGCTGTATCTCCGAAGATGGCAATCATAATCATATTCTGTGGACAATGACCTTTAATGTCTTCCACTACCACCCCGGCCGCCTTTTCAGCTATATCGGCAGCAAAAACCATATCGATCAGCCGCCCCTGAACCAAACCGATAGCATCGTAATCCTCAATGGGGCTGGTTGACGCAGATCCTTTTCGCCGAAAGAGAATATCTACTGCCCCCTTGGACGGGGATTTTATAATGCGATACTCCATGTTAAAAGTCACCCCATGTCTAAAGGATTTCCTGTGTGCAATTAAGCGCAATACCCAGAGGTGTTACAAACATGGGGTTTTGCGGTTTAAAAGTGGGAAGTTTGGTTTGTTTGCCAATAACATCCTCAATCCCTTGCAAACAACAGGTTCCACCTACCAAATAGATTTCTTTCGCTTGGTATTCTGTTACGTGACAACCGATAATAGATGAAACTTTTTCAATAACTGGTCGTAACACGGGAAGCAACTCCCGATGGTTTTTGAAATCCCGCTTATATTGATCCGCGTCGTTAAAACTCATTTTGTATGCACCGGCAATTACGAGAGAAAAGTGAGTGCCACCTGTAGGTTCATCGACAACATAAACAACTTTACCGTCTTTAAGGATGGCAATACCTGTAGTACCACCCCCAATATCGACAATCGCACCGTCTTTTATCTTAAGTGCGGCATTGGCTGCCGATGGTTCATCCAACAGGTTGGTAATCTCAAAACCCGCCCCCTCTACCACATGTTTAATAGCTCCTGAGTCAAGGGTAAAGGTTCCGGGAGGAAGCGCTGCTGCAGCATAAACCAGTTCTGTGCCAAGTTTCTGTTCCACTTCTTGCTTTAGTTCTTTTACTATCCGAATAGCACCGATATAGTCCACCACCATGCCATCTTTAACAACACTGGCAAAACGATAGGCACCGGCAACGGGTTGATAATTCTCATCAAGAACAGCCAGTACAATGTAGGCTGTTCCTAAGTCAACACCGGTGTAATAAACGGAAGATTTCTTTAATATAGGTTTTTTGATAACTTTTTCAAAATCAGCAACTAGTTGATTGCAATATTGAAAAGCTGAATTTACTGGTTTCATTTCTTTCCTCCTAGACACTTCCACATCATCATGCAGAGTATGTTAATGATTAAATTAACGGTATCAATTAAGTCTTGCCGTGAGCAGGCTTGCTTCTGCTCATCCCAATAGGTTTCTAAAATTGCTGGTTCCATCTCTCGAAGGGCAGCACGCACGTGATTTAACAAAGCAATTTCGTTTCCACTTTCCAATTTCACGTGAAACTCACTGATATCGACATGTTTTTCCAGATTATCGGTTTGCTTTTTGATCTCTTCTTCAGACCATCCCCAAAATTTAATGTTTTCCGGGGCTATCCTTTTCCGTTCAGCATCTCGCACATTCCGGAAGCATTTTCCCAGTGCCATGACTTCTTCTGACAAGACAGCACCTCCTGAGCGTAAAAATTCTGACGCTATCAGAGGAAATAATGATTCAATATATTCCATTTTTCTACGCAATCTCATGGCACACCAGTTTTTACGCAACTGAGCCCGATGTACTTTAGTATTTATCGCCTCGTTGTCATTTGATTTCTTACCGTCACTACCCTGAGCCTGAATCAGCGTGATACGCTTGTCCACAAGAAATTGGCGGGCACCTGGTGTAATCTTAGTATCTGGCTCCAGCACATAAGAAGAAAAGGGTTCTGTTTTATATAAATCTCGCAGTTCCATTTCGGTAATGAATCTCATGAGCTCACCCCACCTTCTTAAACAGATTTATTGCCAGAAGCTAAATGTAAGTCGTTATCTATGTGAAGAATCTCAATTTTTTCAAGTGAGTCTTGTTTTCCAATTAAATAATTTTTCAAAACTGCTAAATCAATGTTATCTTTTAAAGAAATTCGAAAATAAGGTTCTAATACCCCGATTCTTTTCAACTGTTTGCTGACTAAATTAGCATTTTGCGGAGCCAAATCAGTCTTGGTAATCACCCCAACAACGGGGCAAGTAAAAATTTTTGCAAAACCAGGTGGATATACTTCAGTTGGTCTGGATTGATCAACAAGTATAAGCACATGGGAAGCGGTTTGTGCTGTTGCAATCAGATATTTATACATAGAAGTATTTTCAATATATGATCCTGGTGTATCAATAGTATTTTTTCCGTAAATAACATCCTGGGTCTTTTTTAGTGGCCTGGTTGCGTCATTTAAAACATTAGCTAAGGTGGATTTACCCGATTGGGTAGCTCCAACAATCATCACTCGTTTTTTCATGTGCGTGTAATCTCGGCAGGCGTAAAGCCTAACAACTTTCCTAAAGTTTCGTTAATGGCAACCATAGCTGTTTCAACACTTGCCACATCACCAAATATAACTAAAGACCCAGTAAATCTATCAAGGAAACCGATCTCTACATCAGATGCCTTGGTTGCAATATCAGCAGCGATAATCGCTGTCTCACAGGGAGTTAGGGTTGAAATGCCAATGGCTCCTATTTCTTCTAGTCCCAGACGTTCATAAATGCCTTGTACGGGTGACGCTATGATGTGAGCCAGAGTAACTTGTTTGCCTGGTACATATTCCTGAATAATTCTTTTTTTATCAGATTCATCTACAAAGCTCATTAGATCTCACCGCCCGTTAGATAACTTTTAATGTCTAATCACTTCAACCTGTAAGTCGTAACCTTTTATAAACTCTTCAATTCTATCTAGTTCTTCTTGGAAGCTTAAATCTTCAGTAATTGCGTATGTCATATCCAGTTGCTTATATTTGTTTATGCCCAATTTGTGATAGGGAAGCAAGTCAATACCTTGAAAGTTTTTATAATTCTTAAAGGCCTTCAAAAATTCCAGGGTTTTGCGAATTGTGTCTTCGCTATCATTTAATCCCCTAATAAAGGGCATCCTGACTTTGACATTATATCCACGGCGTATCAATTCCGTTAGGTTATCCAAAATCCGTTCATTGCGTACTCCAGTAAGTTCAAAATGGCGTTCAGAATTTATATGCTTAATATCAAACAGAAACAAGTCAGTAAATTGACCCATCATCAAGAGCGATTCCTGTTTTACATAACCTGAAGTTTCAATGGCAGTGTGAATTCCCATTCGTTTGCATTCGGTCAATAAGTTAGTGGCAAACTCAGGCTGCGCTGTGACTTCGCCTCCGCCAAGTGTTACTCCCCCACCAGAACTATGGTAGAAAAGCACATCTTGCTCGATAATTTGCATCACTTCAGAAATAGTTTTGTCAGAACCAGCAATGGATAGCGCCTGTTTGGGACAAACGTTTTCGCATTTTCGGCATCCTACACAATCAATACTTCTATTTACCTTATGGTGAGGTGCTCCAGTTTCTTCATGCTTAATATAATGGATGTGGACGGGACAAACTGGAATACAGTTGCCACAGTGAATGCACAATTCTCCTTTAAACATCACCTGGTATTTTCTTTCAAGTCCCTCGGGATTCGAACACCATTTACATCTCAGGGGGCACCCTTTGAAAAATATTAATGTTCTAACGCCTGGACCATCATAGATGGAGTATTTTTGGACATTGAAAATTCTCGCTTTTCGTTCTAAGTTTTTTCCTGTTTCTGTATTCATAATGCTGTCCCATCCTTTAAACTAAAAGTGATCTATAACCGTCCTGCTGATAATTTCATCCTGCACTTCCTTGCACAGCTCTACAAAGTAAGCGCTGTAGCCAGCAACCCGAATAATCAAGTCCCTATATTTTTCAGGTTCTTTTTGAGCTTTCCTTAAAACCTCATTATCTACGTAGCTAAACTGCATCTCCCCATTACCAAGAATGGATGCCGTTCTAAGCAAGGTAATTAAGCCGTTTTCACCTTCTGGAGTTTCCAAAATGCCACGTAACAGTTTAAAGTTGTGCACCATACCAATGTTCATAGACTCGTTACTTAACTTGCTAACTGACTTAATAATGGCTGTTGGACCCAATTTGTCTGCCCCCTGGGTGGGGCTGATTCCGTCTGACAGAGGTGCCCAGGCCTGCCGTCCATTGGCTGTTGCACCGGTAATTTCGCCAATAGGCGTGTTGTTGGAAATTGAAAGGGTACCATGTATTAAATGCGAATATAGCATTTTAAATTTGTGATGAGTCCTCTCCGTCCAACTGATGAGATCTGCAGCAATGTCATCAACATAATCGTCATCGTTCCCGTATTTTGGTGCGTTCAAACAATCTGTTCTAATAGCTTCATAGCCTTCAAAATTAGCGCCCAAGGCATCTCCAATTTGTTTTAATGTATATTTTTTATCGTCAAAAACCAGCTTTTTAATGGCAGCCATAGAATCGGCATAGGTTGCGAGACCTGAAAAAATTAATCCCGGACCGTAATTTATTACCGCCCCGCCATTTGTTACATCGGTACCTTTTTCCATACATCCTTCTACCATTAGAGACATAAGAGGTTTAGGCACAATGTCTCTGTGAATCCGCTGGCTAACAAGGGTTCCGATGGCAGATATGCGGATAATATGTTCAATTTGCTGTTTAACGGCAGCATCAAATTCTTCATAGGTTTTAAAGTTGTCAAGATCCCCTGTGTCAAGTCCTTGCTTGGTGCCATGCCATTTCATCATGCCGCGATTAAAAACAAATTCTATCGCAATTGGCCATTGGGTATAACCAGTGGATGTCCACTGATAAATTCTTCCCGACTTTTGCGGCTCAACACAACCCATCAGGCAGTAATCTCGTGCATCTTCAATGGAGAATCCCTTAGCCAGCATCATTTTAATATGGGTATCATCAAAGTGACAGGCAGGGAACCCAATTCCTGCTTTAACAACATCTACAATTTTCTTCAGATACTTCTGCGGTGAATTGTTGTGAATTCGGGCAGCAAGGGATGGTTGATACGTCTTGATGAGACGAACAGCATCCATGATTAAGTAAGTCAGGTCATTAGTTGCATCACCACCGGTTCTCTTCTGTCCACCAACGGTCAAATTGATAAACGGTTGATAACCGGCAAAATATTTTGCCCCCAGTTCACTGGACAACCACATCACTTCAGAGCATTTAATAAGGAAGCAACCCATCAATTCAAAGGCTTCCAGTTTGTTCATACGGCCAGCTTCCATGTCAGCCTTAAACATCGGATAAATGTATTGATCTAAGCGACCGAGAGAAATACCGGTCTGGTTTTCTTCCACCACAAATAGGGATTGCAACGTCCAAACAGATTGGAGTGCTTCATGGAAAGTTCGGGGTGGATTGGCCGGTACATGAATCAAAATATCGGATATCTTGTAAAGTTCTTTCTGGCGATTTGCATCTTGCTCTTTGCCAGCCAGTTCTCTTGCGTAATCAGAAAGTCGTTTGGCATAAGCTAAGATGCCGTCACAAGTTTCAATTTCCGCTTTGTAGAAGTAAATCTTATCAATATCCTCAGGGTTTTCCATGGACAATTTGCTCAATCTATCAACGGCGTCCTGTCTTACCCCATTGATGCCCTTTTTAACCAGTATCACATCATAGCCTGGACAGGTGTCACCACCGCCATTTACCTGGTGGTAAGAAAGGTCACTGACATAGGCTTCACCTGCAAATGACCATACGCCAGCTTCTTCATATTGTTGTTGACAAATTTCATCCACGCTCTTACCTTCCCAAAAGGGGAAAATCTCTTCCCGTAAAATCCGCTTATCCTCTTCACTGATTTGAAAAGGATCTTGGGGTCTGGTTGACATGGTGTCCAATTCATCCCGAATCCATCTCCAGGCAATATCCGGGGAAACAGCACCGGTTCTCGGTTTACCACAGGGATGTCCAACAATCAGTTCGTCTTCTTGAATAAGCAATGGCGCTGTTTCACAGGCCTTTCTAAAACATTTGGCCCGTAGAAGAATCTTGGGTAAACCTATATTTTCTTTAGTTACTTGGGTGTAAGCTCTAGCACGATAAGTACTGATACTGGGTTTGGCCTTTAAGTAATTAGCGCGCAGACATTCCAAACGCGGTGTCAGGCCGGTAATTTCCCCTTCAAATACAGGTGCTTTTGTCTCACTGGACGTTGTTGGACTGCTTGCAGATAATTCCTTGGAAATGCCCCTAAACAATTTCATAATGGCAGCTGTTTCTTCTGGGGACAAATGTTTTGTCGCATCTGCAAATTTATTGGAAAACTCTTTGATGTCCAAATTTCTTTCCTCTCTTTCCAAAGTAGTTTCTTCTGAGAGTCCATTGATACCCTCACCTAATGTCTGTACACTACTTAAGGTGCGCAAGTAATTTTTCGAGTATCGCTTTTAAATCTTGCGTACTATCAATGGGACTTTGGTTGATCATAGCTTCTTCTCCTGCCTGGACAACATTGGTTATATCATCCAACTGTCGCACACCATAGCCGACTTTTCGGATATTCACCAAGTTCATTGGTGAGACATTATCAGAAGTAAAACCACCGCCCGCAGTACCGCAAGCCAAAGTTAATGCCGGAAAGAGATTGGTTGTCGCTCCTATTCCACCCAATGTGGCGGGAGTATTTACCAGTACCCTTGATACGGGCTTTTTTAGGGCAAATTCACGAATTACTTGCTCATTATTTGAGTGAATAACTAGAGTATGTCCCCGCCCTTCATTAATGAGCAATTCTAAGCATTTTTCACAGGCATTCATCCAGTCCTTTTCAACGAAGAATGCCAGCACTGGGCAAAGTTTTTCTCTTGAGTACGGATTGGTAGGTGACACGTACTTTTGTTCTGATATCAATACTCTTGTATCTTCCGGAACAATTATGCCGATTCGCTTTGCCAACTCTATAGCAGATTTACCAACTATCTCCCAATTTAAGCTGTCATCAGGACTAAAAAACAATTTACCGAGCTGTTCCGATTCCTGTTCTGACATGAAATAAGCTCCATTTCTTTTGAGCTCTTTCCTCACTTCATCCGCAATGCAGTCCTCAGCAACAATGGATTGTTCCGAAGCTGACACAATTCCATTATCAAAGGTTCTGCTGGCAATAATATCTGCCACCGCCTTTTTTATGTCCGCCGAACGTTCAATAAATGCCGGTCCGTTGCCCGGGCCACCATGAATGGTCAGCTTTCCAGATCTATACGCCTCCTTGACCAACTTAGGCACACCCGTAACCATAATGAGCGAGGTGTCTTTGTGGTTCATCAATGCCACCGTACCGTT
Organism: Bacillota bacterium; assembly: GCA_009711615.1. GTDB lineage: Bacteria > Bacillota > Desulfotomaculia > Desulfotomaculales > Desulfohalotomaculaceae > Desulforadius. The sequence goes on from VENI01000005.1 coordinate 268,915, forward strand.
AGTTGCTAGAGTTTTTAAATATCCAATAGCACCACTTGGCAATCCACTTTCTTCAGCAACCTGTATCAGTACATCGAGCACTTTGCCAATAGTGTTTTTCGCCTTAGGATGAGGAGAAAAAATAATAGCATTGCCAGATTTAATGGCAATTAAGGTTTTATATATTGTAGTAGATGCAGGGTTGGTCGCTGGCGGTAAAGCCACAATAACCCCTACGGGAACACCGATATCTATGGTCTTGTTTTCTTTGTCTTCACTAATAAAGCCGACGACTTTCATATCCCTAATTTTCTTATACAGAAAATTACTCGCAAAAACATTTTTGACAAACTTATCCTGCCACTTACCAAATCCCGTTTCTTCGCAGGACATAATAGCAAGCTCTTCGGCATATTTATAAGCTTCTTCAGCCATATGCTCGACAATTCTGTCTAATTTTTTTTGGGGGAAAGTCGCCAAAATCTTTTGCGCCTCCCGGGCATTCTCTATCAAAATCCGCGCCTCTTGGACGGAGAGCAAATCATTATCTATCGTATACATATTTCAACCACTCCCCTTTCCATTAGCAGAATCAAAGGTTTAACAAATGCATTATTACCAGTCGATAACATGTTTGGCGATAATTTTTTGGACGCCGGGATGGGGTCTGGCAATAACATTAGAGCAATAGACCTTACCCACCTTGCTAGCTTCTTTAATACCAGCCTCTACAGCCGTTTTCACTGCATCCACGTCACCTCGAACCACGACAGAAACCAAACCAGAAGCCACATTTTCATAACCGACTAATTCTACATCAGCAGCCTTACACATGGCATCTGCAGCTTCTAACACTGAAACCAGGCTATAAGTTTCTATGAATCCTAAAGCGTCATTTTTCTCCAAGTGGATTCACCTTCCAAACCATTCATTATCAGTCCGCATCAATATCGTGTCTCGAAACAATTTTGCCCACTCGACTGATAGGACGCGGCATGACGTGATGAGCTGTCAATTCACCAATGGCAGCGGCGGCGGCGGCACCTTGTTCAACTGCTGACCTCACTGCTGCAACATCACCTTTAACCATGATAGTAACAAGCCCAGAACCCATATTTTCATAGGAAACAAGTACAACGTCAGCAGCTTTACACATAACATCTGCCGCTTGAATTGCTGGAACCATACCTCTTGTTTCGATTAGGCCTAACGCCTCTTCGCCAAAGTATTTCATCGAGCAACTCCTCTTTCTGTATATTAAACCTCCAGGCCTGCCACTTCTTAACAGCCGTAAAATTTGGTATTTTGTATATTGTATCCAATAGATAACACTAGTTTATCCTAACATTAGCAAACGTTATAATATCTGAGCCTTTAATGTTTCTTTATCCAAAGTGCATTCTAACCGCTTGATTTCTTTGCCGTGGTTTAATACCACAACTGCGGGTGCCCTTTTAACACCATATTTCTCTGCAAGATTTTTCTTAGTTGCCAAGTCTACTTTGACTATTTTGTACTGATTCCCAATCTCGCTGTTCAATTCTTCTAATAATGTACTAAACTCTATACTTTCATTAACTAGAGCATTAAAGAATAACAGTAAAACCTTTTTGTCACTTTGCAGAACATTAGCAGTAAAACTATTCACTTCTTCAATATACCGTTCAGCGGCTACAGCTGCTGTTGCGCCATCGCCTGCAGCAGAGACAACTTGTCTTAGATATTTTACGCGGTTGTCACCAACAGCATATACCCCTTCAAGGTTAGTTTCCATCTGACCATTAACCGGTATATACCCTCTTTTATCCATCTCTATACCACTATCTCTAAGATAGCCAGTTGCTGGAACCATACCCACGAAGAAGAAGACACCCTGACAGGCAAGTTCTGAAGAAGTACCTGTTTTTAGATTTTTTATTTTTACCCCTTCTACGTTCTCTTCTCCGAGAACTTCTTCCACTGTTGAGTTCCAAACAAACTCTATTTTTTCGTTATTAAAGGCTCTTTCTGCACTCACTTTGTTACAATCAAGAATTCCTTCATCATGCAGAACGATCACAGTCACTTTGCGAGCAAACTTGGTAATGAAGATGCCTTCTTCAATAGCCTGGTCACCACTACCAACCACAACAACATCTTCACCTTCAAAGAACTCGGCATCACAGGTCGCGCAATATGCTACTCCGTCTCCCCGCAGTCTTTTTTCACCAGGAATGTTCAACAGTCGCGGTTGACTGCCACAGGCAATAATCACAGCCTTAGCAGAATATTCTTTTCCTTTTTTAGTCTTAACAACTTTCTCTTCTTGAGAGAAATCCACGCTAACTACTTGTCCTTTTTGAAACTCAACGCCAAAACTCAGAGCATGCTCGTGAAAATCTTTCATTAACTCCGGCCCACTGGTATTTTTATATCCTGGGTAATTAACGATCTCCCGAGTAGTATCTACTAAACCGCCGATCGTCCCTTTATTGATAACTAAAGTCTTAAGTTTAGCCCGTCCACCATAGATAGCTGCAGAAAGACCAGCGGGACCACCGCCAATAATAATCAAATCGTAAGTATTAGCCATGTATTTCACTTCCCTTATTATTTTGATTTATGCACCAAGCACTTCTGCGATTTTTTCTTCGACTTCTTCATCCTCAACTTCACCGGCCAGTTTTCCCTTATACTCACCATCATTGAAAAAAACGATTTGTGGAACTCCCTTTAAGGAAAACCTTTGGTATATGTTCTTATCTTCTTCAACATCAACGTAATAGAAACCAAACTTACCTTCATATTCAGGTTGTAATTCTTCTAACATCGGCACGACTTCTTTACATACGTGACAGTCTTTTCTGGTGAAGATCACCAGGCATGGTTCACAGTTATCATAAATAATCTCTTCAAAACTATTTGGTTTTAATTGTTGTAAAGACATATTAACCACTCCTCAAAAAAAATGTTATATACCGGCACTGGCAGGATTGATTGGCTCGGAAGGTAATTTTTCTGGTTTTATTACCAATGTGAAAAGCATTCCTGCTATAATCAATGCGCTACCAGATATTTCTTTCATACCCAACGGATCACCCATAAATATAAAACCAAACACACCTGCAAACACCGGTTCTAAAACCAATATTAGAGATGCACTTGTGGCATTTATTTTACTCTGGGCCCAGTTTTGGACAATAGTATTGACCGCCGTTCCAAATAAGATTGCAAAAAGTAATAATAAAACAAGATTTTTATCAAAAACTCTCATAACCATAGGCGGTTCTATTATGATTGCAAAAATTATTGATGACGCAGCCGTTACTGCGACCTGGATAATAGTTAATAAAACAGGATCGTGATCCTTTGCATAACGACTAATAAGAATTATACAAATTGCAAAAGATATTGCACTTAGCACTAACAAAATGTCTCCAATAGCAATACTAAAATCACCATTTAAACTTAATACACCTAGCCCAATTGTTGCCAATGTCACCCCAATAATCTCGTTAATACGAGGCTTACTTCTTCTAATAACACTATCAATTACTGGTACTAAGACCACAAATAAACCTGTAAGGAACCCGGTTTTAGAAGCCGTGGTATAATTCAACCCCACTGTTTGCAATATATAACCCGTTGCAACTGCTAATCCTATCAATAGCCCTGCTTTTAATGTCGCTTTATTAAGAAATTTTAATCGATTGTGAAAAACAAAACCTAAAAAAATTGCTGCACCTATAAATCTAATACTTGTGTAATAAAGTGGGGTCATATTATCTAAAATTAGTTTTCCGGATACATAACTAGCACCCCATAATATGGTTACTAATATCATCCCAATTTCTGCATATCTCTTCATTGTTTTCACCTCGACTTAAAACAGCTATCAGAGTGCTGCACTCTGATAGCTGCACATATAACAACTAACTAATTAAACATCTTCAGTTAAGATTTGATAAATTGGAGCTCCTTCACATTGCGCTGGGTAACGCAAACCTAATAATGCTGAGACTGTAGGTGCAACGTCAACTTGTCTGATAACACGGTCTGTTTTGCATCCAGATTTAATACCAGGACCTGCCGCTACAAAAATTGGTGAAACTGATGTTTCAAAATATCCCTCTGAAGTTGAAATACCATCGCCATGCAATCTATTGTATCCTTCTTCTACTGAGAAGAAAATATCACCACTTTCTGGGCCATGAGCACCAAGTAACACAGCGTCTTTATTTCTTAAAGCGATGCCGATTGCTCGTTTACCTGTCCGATGATCTCTGTAATTGTACAAATCGGAGATTATTTGTTCCTCTAAATCGTACTTATCTTTTGGATCAACGATACCATTTTTGTCTCGGCCTTTAAGGTTAATGTAAATATAGTTACTGCGGATCTGAACAGCCCTTGTCTTTTCCCAATCAACTTCTCTTAAGTTATTACCATTTTCATCTTTTTTCATCACTGTGTAGCCCAATTCTTCCATTACTGGTACACTAAGACCACCATATTCACCGATGATAGGCGGTACGTTTTCTCCAACTATCAGGCCATGGTCACTTACAAGTAATATAGTCCAACCTTCATCTAATAAGTGCATGAACTCGCCAAGATAATCATCTGTTTGAACATAGAAATCTTCAATAAATCCTTGATAGGTTTTTTCATCTGTATAATTCCATGGTTCTAGTGTCTTAGCAAGGTGCCATAATTGGTGACCTGCACAGTCAATATTGTGGAGATGAGAAAAAATTACTTCATATTCTTTTTCTTTGATTAAATAATTCAAGCAATCTGCTTGCCATTTGTTATAAAGCACCCAAGAAGGTTCAAATACCTCATCAACAATATCGGGCTCTTCACCACCGATTAAACTAACAGGTGGAACATGACCAACGTTTTCAACTATTTCCTTATAAAGAGGTTTTGGATGCCATAATTGGTCATTAGAAATATCTAAAGCGTTACTAATCCAAAGTCTAACTTTTTCACCTGCTGGATCAAGTTCCATAAGTTTCATAGAGCGACATGCTGGCTTAGTGACGTCGTTTTTGGTAACATCATCAATAATACCGGTGACCATTTTACCTTTTTCTAAAGTGACAATCGGCTCTTCTGCCTTCTTATTCTTATAAATAGCCACTCGATCATATTCACCAGCTTCATTTTTAAGAATCAAGGCAGGGCGTCTCATTACACCGCCAGAAGTAAGGATGGTGAATTCTTTAGCTCCTTCTGGAGCATTTGCCCAACCTGTAGCATCTTTGAGAGGAGAGTTGATAATATCGTAAGCTACCTTACTGCCAATAACTACTTCGGTATCTTCCTCTTCCATAACGTAGGTGCGAATTTCTCCACCTTCACGAGATTTATCGCCCCACCAAATTTCCATCATTTCATCATCAACATCATCATCTAAAGTGTCATCCAAATCTGTAATTATGCAACCAACTCCAGCTTGTTTTTCCACCCTTGGTGCATAACGCACTTCTTCAATTTCGGGTGAAGCATAAATAATTTTTTCCCAGTCCATTTGCGCAACACCCATATTAACTGAACCCGGCTGTGTACCATCCACAACACTAAGATTTTCACTTTGAGAGGTTGGAGGCCAAGCACTACCAGGCCAATGCCAAACCATGGTCTTCATACCAGCTTCTGATGTGATATTCCAGGCTTGTTCTGCTGTACAATTACGGGAATCCAAATTATAAACAACTGCGTCTAAACTTTCTGGTGATTGCTTCCAAAAACAAGTGATGTTATGAGTTCCTGGATAAGCACCTGTAGCAAGTGTGGTCCAACAAGGGGGTGTAATTGTTGGAATCGCACCGAGTAGATTCAAATCTTCTCTGGCAGCTCCTTGATTAATCAATTTTTGTAAGTTGGGCATCTTCCCCTCAGCTAAGAATTTCCGACTGATTTTCGGGTCCATGCCATCAACGCCTAATACCAATACTTTATTGGTGAGTGCTTCTCTTTTCATGAAATCTCTCTCCTTTCTTATTTCTAACTAAATAACAATGTGAGTACCATCACAATTAAAATTTAGCATTTTTATTTTTCTTTGGGAATCAGCAAAATTAGATATGGGATATCAGTTATATCAAAAGGTTAGAACACCATAATTCACCTTTTAAAAGGACTAAAATATGCGACTATAAATTCCTTTTATTGGTATTAAGAAAATTCATAAAAACTATTAAAATAACACTAAAAAAAAGTTATAATATGGTGACGTACTTAGAAGGGAGGGCTATCTATGAAACTTACTCAACTGCAGTATCTTATTGAAGCAGCCAAGTATAATTCTATTTCTATTGCTGCAGAAAAAAATTATATTTCACAATCAGCGTTAAGCTCTTCTATTTCAAATTTAGAGAAAGAACTCAATATTATTTTGCTTGAACGAAACTGTAAAGGTGTACAACCCACTCAAACTGGTGAACTAGTTATTGATAAAGTGAAAGAAGTCTTTTCTCTTATTGAGGAAATACGTGCTCTTTCTCCAGACCATCAAATGGACATGATTAATATTGCAGCTATTCCTTGCATCTGCGATTATCTAATTCCCGAATGCATTAGGAGTCTGACAAAGAATAAGCAACTGCTTAAAATATCTGTTCATACTGATGAAACTACGGAAATTATCCGTAATGTAACTTCTGGCTTTTCAAGTTTGGGGCTAATTATTAATGACAACATCATAAATTTAGGCACTCTTAAATATCAACCACTATTTACAGATCGCTATGTATTATATGTGGGACAACTTTCCCCACTATATGATAAACAAAGCATTACTTTACAAGAAGCACTAAATGAACCATATATCGCTTATCGCAAAGAATTTCAAGCACAAAATACAGGGTTAAGTTCTCTTTTTAATGGCATTCAAAAACCTAATATTGCTTTTCGGACAGATGAACTAAGCAACATTCGTAGAATGATACAATACTCAGATTATGTTGCTTTCTTTCCAGAAAAAATGTCACAAAAAGATGTCTATTTGCAAAATGGTTCCATGCGTGCCATCCCAATTTCTGACTTTGACACTTCCATTACAATTGGTTATGTGATAAATCCAAAATATAAGGTTCCTAAAATCATTAAAGAATTTTTGAATTTGATATTAGAAAAATTCGAAACTTTATAAATGTACAAAAAAGATCGCAAATAGGCTGGGTGGCCAGATTTTGCGATCTTTTTATGTTTAGACTATATCTATACTGTAAATTTATCTATCATCTTATTTAATTTGTTAGCCATTAAATTAAGTTGCTCATTAGATGCCGATATTTCTTCCATTGCAGCAGTTTGTTCTTCCGCAGTAGCAGAAACATTTTGTATTCCTGCTGCCACTTGTTCCGATGCCGCTGCAACATCTTGAATTTGTTTAACTAGAATCTCAATAGAATTGGCAATACCCATAAAGTTGTTACCAACTTCCTCTACTACCGTAACCCCTTCTTTCACCTGTCTACTTCCTTCAGACATAGCCTCTACAGCCTTTTGTGACTCCGCGTGAACCTGTTGGATTAGATTAGTGATGTCCTTTGATGCATTTGCAGATTGTTCGGCCAGTTTTCTTACTTCTTCAGCAACTACAGCAAACCCACGTCCTTGCTCCCCTGCACGTGCCGCTTCAATAGCTGCATTGAGAGCAAGTAAATTAGTTTGCTCCGCTATACTGGTTATTAGATATACAATACTATTGACCTGGTTTAAGGTTTTAGCTAGTTCTTCTACTACTTTTGAAGCAACGTCATTAGAACAGTATATCAATTCCATTTGCCCTGTAACTCTCTCAACACCCTTGGAACCTTGCTCCGCTTCCTTAGAGACTCTTTCCGACAGATTAGCCACCTCATTAACATTACTTGACACTTGCTCTATAGTACAAGCTATTTCACTAACCGTGGCGGCTGTTTCAGATGCTCCTGCAGAGGTTTGTTGAGATTGGTCAGCTAACTGTTTGGTTGACTCAGTCAGATTAACTGAAGAGTCCTTTAAACCCAGTATAACCGTCTTAAGGCTTTCTTTCATTTTGTGTAAAGAGTCTATTAAAATCCCATTTTCATCATTTTGTTTAATATTAATATCATCTACTTTAAGGTTACCATTAGCAATTTCTTGTGCATAACTTGCTGAAGCCGTTATTGGTTTTGAAATCTTGTTTGCTATAAAAGTTGCTAAACAAACTATAACTAATAAAAAAAGTCCTGACAATAAAAGTATCTGCTTAGCAATGCCAATGAATTTCTCCATTAGCTCGGCCTTTTCTACAATGGCGATAAATTTCCAACCTGTTTCAGCAGATGTAAAAACATTTACAAAGGAATCTTTGCCATCAATATTAGTTTCAAAAACTCCTGTATTCATATTGACAACAGTGTTTAATTGCTCATTCTTTAATTCTTGAATATTTTCACCATTCATTTTGGCATTTTTGGGGTGCGCAATTATCGTGCCTTCGCTATCTGTAACTACGATATATCCTGTCTTTTCTATTCTTATATCTTTAATTATATCCGTTACAATTTCTAAGGTTACATCAAGCGCTTGAACCCCAATTACTTCACCGGCATCATTTGTAATAGTAGTTGTAGTAGTAATTAAGAAAACATCATCTGCCGGAAAATAGTATGGGTCGATTCTTGCTACATCACCCTTATTCTCCATGGCAGTCTGATAAAAAGGTTTTTCTCTCGGATCATAATTGCTCATTATTTTACCATCTGGCCATTGAATATAACCAGCATTATCTGTTGCCATGTACACATAGGCTGACCGAGGATGTGATTCCGCATAGTTTGCGTAAACATTGTATATCTCTTTCTCTAAACCACTGCTTAATGAAGGTGACATTTGAATTAGTCCATCTGCCCCTCCTGGATCATTTATGTATGATGTTATCGTGTCATCAACGCTTTTAACCGAAACATTTTCGGCGAGAAATTCAACGTTTTCACTTATACTTTCAAAAAACACATTAACCGCATTGTTCACCTGTTGAATTTGTTTACTTGTGCTACTAATAAACTCCTCTTGAACTAAAGAAGATAAATATATCGAAAAATAAGTAATCGATGCAATCATAGGCACCAATGCTACTGTTAGTAATATTGCTATCAGCTTGTTCTTAATTAAGAATAAATTTTTCAAATACTCCGGGCCTCCCTTTCCGCATAGAACATTATTAATAGGCTTTTCTAGCATCTTGTATCTGATGTTAAGGCCAAACTCTATAATAAATTTAAACTAACGACTAACACTATGTTTTAAGGTAAGAGGTTGTTTCAGTTCGTCTAATTCTAGCAACATTGCTCCTAATATGATAAAAAAAACCACCAGTTAAACTGGATAATTGTCAATCTTTCTCCTAGAACTACCCCTGCCAGCACTATAGCAATAACAGGTTCTATGTTACTTTGCTGGCCCCTAACAATGCCACTTCTTTCTTAATTATCATAAAATCTTATACTCTTTTATCTATACTTAAATATCATAGGTGCTCCTAATAATCTTTTGTACTGCTTCTTTTTCTTCCATAACTCGCTGCTTTGTATAAAAAGAAGTGAAAATGCCTCCCATAAAAAAACCCAACCGCCAACAGTTAAGCTTAATAAAACCAGTTCATGAATCATCTCATTTTTGACTATACTTCTAAAATAAATAGACATGATTGTAAATACCAAAGACGTTAATACATAAAATGCTGCCCTTTTTATTCTCTCATGAAACCTGTTTCTTGTTATATGAAGACAGTAATAAAAATAAGTACAAATTCCTTCCACAATAATTTTTTCTCTAACAGTGTCTTTATCTTGATGCCAAATGTTAAATCTTAAAATTATGTTCTTCCGTAAATCAATATCTGAAGAACAATCTTCAATAAATGATTTAAGACTAGAATCTAAATCCCTGATGTTATAAACAGAAGAATCCCAACTATTAAATATATCATCATAATTTGTTAAAGTAATTTCTATGATATAGTCTCCCGTATGGGGGTCTATGGTATAGAATTGATCTAAAAAGTTATTTCTCACTATAATCCCCCAAATCTTTGTTCAAATATTTCATAATCCAGATACGCTAGCAAGAAACCTTCTTAATTTATTGAGGAGATGGATTGCGTTTTTTTAAGTTTTATCTATGGTTATACTGACTAACTTTAAAGCCTCCTGTTTAACAGGAGGCTTTATTTGCACTTATAATATTGTCTACAATTTATAACTTTCTTTTTTAAAAATTCTAGTCATAAAATAACTATTTATTATCACTAGATTCAATAGCTGGATCAGGTACAATAATCCCATCTAAAGAACCATCACTAATTTCTAAGCTTTCCTTATCTTCAAAATTTGAATCATAATAAGTCAAGTGTTTTGGTTTAACTTTTTCTCCAAAATCTTCATTAAGCCATTTTACTATAGAAGTAGCTAATATAACCGTTATAATGACTACAGGGAAACTGGTCAAAATAGATGATAATTGAACTACTTTCAGACCACCAACCAAGAATAATGCCGATGTACAGAAAAACAACATGAATGACCAGAATATTCTTGACCATTTTGGCGGTTCTTGGGTATCCCTTATTTCTTTACAACACATTGCAGAAATTGTATAGGAAACAGAGTCAACTGCTGTAACTTGAGATACAAGCATAACAAAAAGAAAGATAGGGATTGCAATAAAACTCAAGGGCAGAGTATTAAGTAAATAAGTTATTACTGCCGGACCACCTGATTCTTGTAATATAGTAATTAAGGTTTCGCCCTGATTTAAAATTAAATCAACAGTGTAAGATCCAAAAGTCAGGTAAAAAAGAGAACAACCTGCAGTTGCTGTGAAGAGCATATTTAAAACAAGCTCCTTAATGGTACGGCCTCTAGAAATCCTTGTAGCAAATAGACCCATATATGTTGCCCAAGCAAACCACCAAGCCCAATAGAAAACAGTCCAATCTTGTGGGAAACCTGATTTAGTTATAGGATCAGTATATAAGCTCATCCGTAAGAAGTTGTCCAATAGCATTCCAACGTTATCAAAGAATAAAGATAGCATAAAGGCTGTTGGACCTACAAATAACACGAAAAATAATAGAAGTAAAATTAACCACATATTGTAACCTGAAATTTTAGCAATACCAGAATATAAACCTCTATAGCAGCTATAACCATAAAGGCAAGTAAACAATGCCGCTACTGCTAATCTTACAGCTAATGTATCTTCCATACCTAAATAAGTTGCTCCAATATTAGCTATCATTGGTAAGATAAGCCCTAAGGATGTTGCTACGCCACCTACCATACCAACAACCATTATTAGGTCAATAACTCTACCCAACCAACCATCAACTCTGTTGCCTAAAACACCACGACAGGCATAACTTGGATAAAGGTATGGTTTTCTTCTAACATAAAACATATACGAGAACCCGACAGCAGGGATTACAAATATGGCCCAAGCACTAATACCCCAATGGAAAATACCATAGGAAAGGGCATACTGAGCAGCCTCAGCTGAATGTGCCTCAGCCCAAAAAGGTGGCCATTTCAAGTAATAGATTGGTTCAAGAATGCCCCAATAAATAAGTCCCGCACCTGAACCACCACAGAACATCATAGAAAACCAAGTAAATGTGGAGAATTCTGGCTTTTCGTCTGGTCCACCAAGCTTTACTCTGCCGTAGGGGCCAAATGCTAACCATAATGCAAAAAGTACAGCACCAAAAACTACAATTTCCCACATCCAGTCAGTACCATGAGTTACTCCATGCATCACACTACCTACTAAGCCTTGTGCAGATTGTTGGAAAATAATCATAGGACCAAAAAATAATAAACAAATGATTACACTACCCCAAAAAACCGATTTATTTATCTTTGCATATTTTGGAATCTCCATTATTCCACTCCTTATTAAGCCTTTTATTTTCTGTCATATTAATTACTCCCAATATTAAGTTTTAATTTACTCTCAATATTAAGTTTTAAATTTTAAGTTGCTATATATAGTGTGTGTACCTCCTCCTTATTAAAGCCAAGTAACTTACTCAATATGAAATTGTATATTGGTATCAGTACTAAAGTGATCTTTAGTAATTGTTCTTGCCTTCACTTTCTCTTGCAATGTTATATAAAAAAATGTCGTATTCTCTGATGTAGTGTTATTATAAAAAAATTGTCGCACAAAGTACATTACATAATATCTATACCCGGTATAGGTAAATAAAATTAGGATAAATTACCAATGTTCTCCGTCTTGAAAATTAAAATAACATACCTTTTGTTTACAAGGTATACAGCAAATCGAAATCTGGTATAAAAAATTTATGATTGTTTATAATGTGTATGTGTATGTTATAATCATCACATTAACAAACAGAATTCAGCATAAGAATAATGTCACACAAGCTATAGGGGGGTTCCCGTGGCAGAACAAATTGTAATATTAGGCGCAGGTTACGGCGGTATTAAGGTCGCTCATTTATTAGATAATTTACTATACAATAGTGAAAATAATAGTCTAAACCAAAAATACAATATTATTTTAATAGATAAGCACGATTACCATACATTAAGAACTCAGTTGTATCAGCCTGCTACTGGCAGCAAAGATATAAATGAATTTAGAGTGCCAATGAATAGAGTGCTAAATGGGCACAATGTGAAATTTGTTAAAGGGCATATTGATGCCATTGATTTTGATAATCGGCAGGTTATTGTTAACCATACTGAAAAAATTCCTTTTAAATATTTAGTCAACGCACTGGGAAGTGAGGCAGAATACTTTAACATTCCAGGGTTGCAGGAAAATAGTATAAGTTTAAATAGTTTAAGGAATGCCTGCAGAATAAAGAAACGTATAGAACAGATACTTGCTGATTTAACCAGTACACCTGAAGAACAAGCTACTATTGTTATTGGCGGTGGGGGATTAACCGGTGTGCAATTTGCTGGTGAACTGACTGAACAACTACAAATACATCAACATAATAATCAAATTAAACCAAAGCAGTACAAAATAGTTCTCGTGGAAGGTAACCCGCACCTATTACCGGGCATGTCGGCTACGGTATATAAATACGCCAAAAAGACGTTGAAAAAATTAGGGGTGGAAGTGGTAACCGGTGCATTCATTAAAAAAGCTACCGCCGATACTATTTACCTATCCACAGGGCGGGAAATTAACTATACCGAGTTTGTTTGGACCGGTGGTGTAAGGGCTAACAGGCTGGCTGCCCAATCAGGGTTAAAGACAGACGTCCGTGGTCGGGTGGAAGTTAATCAGTTTTTACAATGTGCAGAGGATGAACATGTTTACGTCATTGGTGACAGTGCTTTTGTAAAAGACCCCAAGACAGGGAAACCTGTAATCGCCACCGCCCAAGCGGCCATGCAGCAAGGAAAAACGGCAGCATATAATATCTTTGCCGAGATCATGGGTTTGCCAAAAAAGGCCTACCAGCCATCAATAATATTTTTACTGATTCACATTGGCCAGAATAAAGCCGTGGGAGAAGCAGTCAATAAGTTTCGGTGCATAAAGTTTAAAGGTCCGTTAGCCGTTCACATTAAAAATCTGATCCCTTTTAAATACAGCTTTATCCTGTTGGGAGGTATCAAATCAGTATCTCGCGATTTATTTGGGAAAGAATTTATCAAATGTCCCACACAGGAATGTAAAAATCATTCAAATGTATGCTAATATTTAGTACCTGAAAGCACTGTGGTTGATGTTCGATTAAAGACTTTATTCGGTAGTAAATTCTTTTGATCCAACGGTGCATCATCAGCTATGGAAGTTACTCCAGAAATTAATTATTGTCGCACCATGTTGCCAGCCTGTTTTGTTAATGAAAGACTTGGAGCTAAAGTATATGGCGTCAAGGGAAAACTGCTATCACCTCCAATTAACATATATAAAAAATTCGTCTCAATTTTTTGAGGCGAATTTTTTATACAAACCAATAAATTATTTCTATAAGCATAGGATGGATTATCGCAAAATGAATTATATATTAAGACAAAAAAGCATAATCGAAGCGTTGTAAGCTGATTGACATTATATAAAAGAGGGTTAGTCAAACGGGTTCCACATCCAACGGATACCGACTTAAATACTAGTAAATCTTTAGCCCAACCTAGTCTTATGTTCTGTTTGCTAGGACTTGAATTTTGACAATTATTGCAGCACCCATTATAGGAGGACCGTTACTTCGTTTTACATCTTGGCAAGACATATTTTTCATACTTGGTATTTTAGGTATAGGTCTACTGTTTGGAGTAATATTTAGACTACCGGAAAGTTTCCCGCAAGAAAAACGTCACACTGGATGAATTAAGTAAACACTCCATTCTATGGTAACTCTTACTAGTGACCGAATATGCAATTAATAAAAAGATAAGGAGATGAGATTTTGAAAAAGCTTTCTATACCATATGCTATGCGAAGTGAATTGTTATATGAAAATCTAACTGATGAATATTTACAATATGTAAAGGAAATTTATATGCCCCTTCCATTTGAAATTATTGGATCTGCAAGAACACCTAATCCTAATTATATACCACATTATTCTAAAATATTTGATAATGAAGTATCAAAATATAGTAAAAAACCTATTGATGTAGTATTAGTTGTTAACAATCCAGCGATACCAAGAGATAAATATGATGAAATTATTAATAAAATTGAAGGGATTAAAGATAAGATAAAAAAAGTTATCATTAGCGATTTTTACTTTTTAGACTATTCTTATAAAATATTTGAAAATTTTAATATAGAAATAGAAATGTCTATTATTTCTGAACTCAATTCAATTGAGAAAATCAGACATTTTTTAGAGGCATATCCTTTTGTTAATAGTATCTGTCTTTATTATAATTTTCTTTATGATATAGAGAGTCTAAAAAAATTAAGAGAAGAATTTAATTATACTAAATTTAAAGTAATCGTTAATCATGGTTGTTTTTATAATTGTCCTTTTTCATTTCAACATCATTTAGCTTTATGTCAATCAGACTTTCCAGGTTTCTTTTGTAAAGGTTATAATAAAAAACGTAATCTACTCAAAGAAATCCAATTTATTAGACCTGAATCTTTAAATTTATATGACGATTATATTGATATTTATAAAATATCTGGTAGGCAACATTCACATGATACAATCCTTAGAATGATTAGATCATATGGAGAAAGAAAAGAATCAGAATTTATTAATAAAATTTTAGACCTAAATGGTAAAATTAGGTTAGATAGAATTCCTAACAACGTAATTCCTCCAGAATATGATGAGATTAGAAGTAAATGTAAAAAGCAATGTCATAAATGCGACTATTGTGATAAATTATACAATTCACTTGGAGGTTAGAATAAGGAGATGAAATAAATGTTATGTGATGAATGTCTTAATACTATAATGATTATCCCATTAAAAAGAACGGAACAAATTGCCCAGATTTTAAGTTACTCAAACCAAGGATGGGTGGAATCACAGAAGTTCTAGGTATTTGGATTGGTGAAATGAAAGTGCAAGCATGCAATGACCTTAAAATCGTGGTATTGAAGACATATTAATTGCTTGTAAAGACGGTCTTAGCGGCTTTTCCGAGGCTATAAACACCTTTTGCTAAAATAGAGATTCAATTATGCTTAATCCATCAGATACATAATTCTCTGAAACACATTGTACTATTTTAAATACCCCTTCGAAATACGGAAAATAATTTATACTACAAATGTTATTAAGTGCTATCACAGACAACTTAGAAAGTTCACAAAAACTAAAACTGCTTATCCCTCAGATGAAGCCCTAATTAAAATAGTTTATCTAGAACAATGGACATCCTCAAGAAAATGCCTATGCCAATAAGGATTGGAAACGATGCATTTCCCAGTTTGCTAATACTTTGCTGATAGGCTGGAATTTGAACTAGCTATATAAATATTGGGGCTTAGCTCCAAGAGTCTGCATGTATAAATTTCAAACCTCAGGATGTGGCCAGTATTGAAAAGGTTAAAATGTTTAATCTGAACTAGTTCCTAGACCCCGATATCCTGGCGTTATATGATAAAGAAATAAAATGCTGCCACGAAAGGCTTAACTCCGCTATTGGCAGAGCCCTTGGCTACATTGCTGCTGCTAAAAAAGAACACGATGTAATGGAAGATTACTACATTCCCGCCATGGACTTCGATGCCATCAACGCCCGAAGAGATGAGATTTTACAGCGGGTTCTGAAATATGCGGAGGAGTTTAAATAAATATACTAGTGTAAAAAACACCGCTTCAAGCCCGAAAAAGCTTGTAGCGGTGTTGTCTTCAATCTGGACATCTAACTTTCAGTCAGGAGTGTATTGCTTTCATACCGCAGACTCACATGAGTATACCTTTGACAATAATTCAGTAACCTCTTTTGCCCATCTAAACTAAATTACCTATTGATTTATTTGTAATACTAATATAATATATTGCTATTGATAATAATTATCATTATTAATTAGGAGCTGAAAATTAATGCATAACTTTAACAATAAAATTACAAGACGTCAATTCATTACGAAATGTGGTAAAGCAGGGCTGTTTTGCCTTGCTGCCAGTATTCCAATAATGTACCCAGGTACGGCTTATCCTGGAGACAAGCCTGATCATGTTCCTGTGGACCCTTCTAACCCATCAATTGTTTGGAATAATAATCTATGTGTAGGTTGCAGCAATTGCATTAAGCCTTGTCAGGAGAGTCAGACAATATACGGCTTTTACGACGAAAAATCTGCAGGTGAGATTGTGTGCGTACACTGTGGTCAATGCTCTTTGTATTGTTCCAAAAACGCTTTAACCGAAAGAGATGATAGCCAAAAAGTATTTGATGCCATAAGTGATCCTAACTTACATGTTGTTATTCAAACATCCCCCTCATCCCGTGTGGCTTTAGGTGAAGAATTTGGACTTGCTACTGGCAGTATAGTGGTGGGAAAACAAGTTACAGCTTTACGTAAATTAGGATTTGATGCCGTTTTTGACACTGATTTTTCTGCTGATCTAACCATTATGGAAGAAAGCACTGAACTATATAAAAGACTAACTGGTGAACTTAATGAACCTATTCCGCAGTTCACTTCATGTTGTCCAGGATGGGTTAAGTTTTGTGAATATTTTTATCCTGATTTAATACATAATCTTTCGACATGTAAATCTCCACAGCAAATGATGGGCTCTATAGTAAAAACCTACTATTCAGAGCAACAAGGTATTCACCCATCTAATATTTTTACAGTTGCAGTAATGCCTTGTACCGCTAAAAAGTTTGAGTGTTCACGACCAGAGATGAATATTTCAGGTGTAAAAGCTGGGGATTCTAGCATAAGGGATGTGGATGCTGTACTGTCTGTTAGGGAATTGGCCAAAATGATTAAAGTAAAGGGTATAGATTTTAACAAACTCAATGACTCACAATATGACTCAATATTAGGTGAAAGTACAGGTGCAGGAGTTATCTTTGGTTCTACTGGAGGTGTAATGGAAGCTGCATTACGTACCCTTTATTATAAAATTACTAACGAAACGCCACCTGAAGAGCTGCTAAGTTTCACCGAAGTTAGGGGACTTACCGAAATAAAAGAAGCCTATGTTGATATACCTGGATTTGGGAGAGTGAATGTTGCAGTTTGCCACGGCTTAAAACAGGCTCGACAAATTCTGGACAAAATTGAAGCAGGTGATGCGCCATGGCATTTTATTGAATTTATGTCCTGTCCTGGTGGTTGTATTGGCGGAGGCGGTCAGCCAAAGGTTCATATACCGCCACAAAAGAAAGACTGGGAGGCACGTATTAGTAGTATCTACAACCTAGATAGTAACAAATCCGTCCGCCTTAGTTATAAGAATCAAGAAGTACAACATCTTTATAATACATATTTGGGAGAACCAATGAGTTTATTATCGGAGGAATTGCTACATACAAGTTATGTAAAACGTGGGGTATAAAAATATAATGTAAAACTCGGTTTTAGACACTGGGATTTATCATGGTCTGCAAATGGTCGGTCTGTTATAACCCATAAAGATTAATCTTGTTAAGCTAATGGGGTGATTATAAAATGTTATTCTAAAACGATAATTATGAGGCAGTAGCTTTTCTATTGCCTTCCCTGAATTGACTTTTAAAACCACCTAACAAAGCACCAAATATAGGTTGTCTAATAAGTTCCACTGCTTTCTAATTAATTATATTTGACATTATATGTCCTATAATGTTTTAAACCAACCACAGAGCATAATTTTTTGTTTAAGTGCTGCAACACCCTTGTGTGTGGTAGATCCCAAAAACCCAGGGGTTGTTGACGAAATCATTCATTTGGGGGACCATTGGAATGAATCGGAAATTAGGAAGTCAAAGGAAGAAGTGTTAGCATCTAATACCCGGGTGGGAAGATTGTGTACTATAGCCGACGCCATGCACATGCATGGTTAAGATACCGAAGTTTATCACTGCGCCATGGAACCGGAGGAAGTAGATTTGGTAGTAATACCTTCTATGAAAATAGCGGTGTTAAAGGATGTGGCCAGTATTGAAAAGGTTAAAATGTTTAATTAGAACCAGTTCCTAGACCCTGATATCCTGGCGTTATATGATAAAGAAATAAAATGCTGCCAAGACGGCTTAATTCCGCTATTGGCAGAGCCCTTGGCTACATTGCTGCTGCTAAAACCGAGCACGATGTAATGGAAGAATACTACATTCCGGCTATGAATTTTGACGCCATCAACGCCCGAAGGGATGAGTTTTTACAGCGTATTATGAAATATGCGGAGGAGTTTAAATAAAAGTATTGCCTTTGTCCTGAGGTAAAATGCCTTCCTCCACTAGTACTATAATCGCTTCGGTATAAGTTTTGGGAATACGGTAACGTTCCCTAGCGATGATATGGTTAGCTATATCTAACATAGCTTCAATAGATATTTGCAACAAGTGCTTAGCAGACTCAACATAATAAAATTTATCTAAAAACTCTTCTTCGGGAAGCTTAGCAAGGGTTTCCATTTTTATTAAATTATTTTCCATAATAGTAATTTTATTTTGTATAACTTCTTTATCAACCAATGCCATATGCCTCCTTTAGCGCCTTTGTACGCTCCAGGTAAAACTCCTTTAGATGGTGAGCATAATCTAAATAAAAATTAATGGTTCCTTCTATAAAATTGCTTGTAGCTATATAATCTACTTCATAAATTAGCTTGCCTTCCGCAATAGCCTGGTAACGAAGTTGTATTGGTGATCTATTGAGGTTAATAACATCAACATTGTCAGCCTCTAAAGCCATACTTATATCAACATCTAGCTCCAGTTCTTTTCCCAGGTTTATCTTTGCTTCTGGTAAAAATATTATTCCTAAGTCGATATCACTGTGTTCGTTTTGATACTCCGTGCCATAAGATCCAAACAAGTAAACAGCAGCAATATCTTTCCTATGTTCTATCACTTTTTTTATTCCTTTTGTTATGTCCTTAATTTTTTTACCATCTCTTTGCATTGTTTACCCCTTAGTTTTCCAAAATCACCCAGAATTTCTTATTATGTATTTTAGCATAAAGCATGCCTTTTTTCTAACTAAATGAACATATATAATTTATAATGTTTAAATATTAGCAGTTACCTGTGGGAACGTACAGTTGGCTCCATCTCAGGAATAATGACTAGCAGTATGGGCATGCCGGGGCCCCCGATTATATTATTCTTTAGCATCAGAGGTTGTCTAAAGAACGTTTTAGAGCTACCTCAGCAGCATACTTTATTCTTGCCTATGTTGTTAGCCTTTTCCTTCTTATATCTCTCGGAGCCACTGATAGAAATGTTATCTAAACTGCTATTTCACTAATACCGTTTGCTGTTCTCGGAGGGCATTTAGGTTACATTATTTTTCCCCAGGTATCCCAAGCAAAATTTCAGCACATTGTTATTTCTGTAGTTTTATGTTCATCTCTATATTCACTAGTTACAACAATATGGTAAAGAAAATTTTAGTATTAGGTGGTAGTGTCCCCGACGATTAAAGCCTTTATAGCCCAATACCAACCCCCAGGAACCATCCCCTTGGTTGGACATGTAGCTATCTCATAGCAAGGACTACAGAGCTCTCGATTTGGCGTTCAGGCACAGACCAATATTTTCTTAGCAATCGCTCCTTTTCTTCTGTGGAAAGCAGGGTAAAGCCATGTTTCTTATAGAAACTGATTGCCCAAGCAGCATCTGCCCATGTACCAATAAAAATGGGACGAGAAGTTTGTTTCCTTAGAAAATTTAATAGGGCTCCCCCTATGCCCATATTACGTTTATTTTTTAGTACATAAGCATGTCTGATTAGTGATACATTCTCCACATTCTGTATTCCCATTACGCCAACTAATTCACTTCCAAGTTCATATCCCCAGAAAATAACCCCTTCTTGAATTTCATTCTTTAGCTCTTCTCTTGTCATATAAGGCTCTTTCCATCGATCTTCTGGGATAACCCCTTTGTATACTTCAGCAGAGTTATTAATAATAGAATAAATGGCATTGAAATCCCTTTTTTGACATAGTCGAATCAAGCTAGACCCTCCAGACAATATCTTTTGATGATAGTTTAATCATCCAAGAGGGTAGCATTCTTGTACAATATTGCTATATTTACCCGGTGTGATACCAGTAATCCGCTTAAAATGTCTTGTGAGGTGACTTTGATCAACAAAACCTGTCTCATAAGATGCATAAGCAGGCTTATATCCTTGAAGAAGGAGTTCCCTAGCTTTTTTGACACGGACTTGAATTAGATAAGCATGTGGAGGAATACCAACTTTATTATTAAAGACACGTATTAGGTGGAATGGACTGAGATTACAAATCCTTGATAACATGCTAATCGAAATATCCGCTGAATAGTTTGATTCTATGTAGTCACATATCTGCTTAACCGCCTGGTTTTCTTTCCCCAAGTTTCTAGTTACAAAGCGATCATTAGAATGCCTTAGAATAAACTGTGTTAACATTTCTAAAAGATACGACTCTTGTTCAATTAAAGAAAGCCTAGATTCTTGCAGTAATATATGAAACCGTTGAATTTTATTAGCCAACCAATTATCTTCTATGGTACCTGCTTTAAAAAATGGAAAGTCTGACCGCCTCCCGGTAATTTCTGTTGCTGCTCTTTTTAGAGTTTGGGGTTTAAAATAGAACATCCTGTAAGTCCATCCCTCTTCTGATGCTGCATAACCATCATGAGCTTCAGCTGGTATTGCCAAATTTATATGACCGGCAGGTGCAATAATGTTCTCACCCCTGTATGAAAATTTTAAAGCACCCCGTTCTATAACACCAATGGCATAGCCTTCATGCATGTGTTTTGAAAAAGAATGATTATAATATGTTGCATGAAGAAGCTCTAGGTTTTCCAATTGTGGTATTATCTTAAAATTTATTAACTCTTGAGAACTTTTCATTTTTTATAACCTCATATGAGTAACACATAAAGATATATTGATTAACCATAATTACTCAGCATAACCGTTGACGTTATCCCTTTTTATTATTAATTATAACACCTATGGCCTGTAAAGAGGTTATTAATCTTTTCAGTATTTATTTATAATAAAAAAGAGAGAAACCACAATGGCTCTCCCTTTTATACTTCACAGGTGACTAGTTCTTTACTTAGTATCTGTACCTTCCAAAACCTTAAATTTACTAACTGCGATTTGCATTTGATTTGCTATCTCAGCCAGTTCCTGTGTTGAAGCGGAAATTTGTTGGACGGTTGAAGTAATTTGTTCATTACTACTTGCAACTTGTTCCATACCTTCACTGCTTTGCTCAGAACCTTCTTTAACCTCTTCTACCATTACAGCCGCTTCATTTATTGAAGATATAATATTATCTAATGCATGTCCTGCATTTGACGTAAGCTCCACACCTTCATCAACATTCTTATTACTGCTTTCTATTGCACTGTTAGCAGCTTGTACACCTGCTTGCACTTGATTGATTACTTCATTAATTTCTTTAGTAGCTTCGGTCGATTGTTCTGCCAACTCTCTGACTTCCTCCGCAACCACCGCGAACCCTTTTCCTTGTTCGCCTGCCCTTGCCGCTTCTATGGCTGCATTCAATGCCAGTAAGTTAGTCTGCTCTGCAATACCAGTTATAACATTTGTTATTTTGCCAATTTCATTAGAAAGCTGATCTAAGTTTTTAATTGCATGTAATACCTCGTGAGACCCCTCTGCTATAGAGTTAATTTTTTCAACAGTCTGTTTCACGGTATTATTTCCTTCTTCTGCAACCCCTACAACATTCTTGGACTTTTCCACTGCATCAGTAGAGTTTTTAAAACTTTTCTCCGCAGTAGTCGCAACTTCATTAGAGGTATTTGTAATCTCTTCTATTGTGGCGTTAACTTCTTCAGACGAGGATGCTAGTTCTTCACTATGGGAGGCAACAGTTTGTGAATTATCAGCAATATCCCTTATTAGTCTACTAAGTTCATTAGACATATTATTAAGTGATTTTGCTAAATCCCCTATTTCATCTGAACTCTTAACAATGATTTCCTCCCTAAAATCCCCTTCTGCAAATTTTTTTGCACCTGTTATCATCTGCATTATTGGTTTTTTAATTGCCCTGGTGAGTATAAAACTAATTAACAGACTAATAACCACCGCTACTGTAGAGACAACAATTGAGTTTATCTTTACTTTTTCTGAACTCTCTTTAGATTCTTTAACATAATTATTTCTATCACTTGTGTTAACCTTAACTACATCGTTTATTAACGTATCTAGTTTACTAACTAAAGGCGTATAACTAGTTGAAATGTCAATAACTTTGTAAGACAGTGCTTCTTTTTCTTTTAGGTCCACTGTAGAAAGTTTTTCTTTAACCACAGGTATGAGATCACTGTTCACACCGTCACGGTAATCAGTAGTATTTTTAATAAGAGTTTCTACAATATTAACCTTATCTTCTGCTGCTATTTGTAATAATTGCTTTTCTAAATCAATAACATTATTTATATGTTCGTTATAACTATCATGATAAGATTTAAAACCGTAAGCTATGTAACCTCTAAGGTCTGACACTGCTGTATAAAATTCAGTTTGGATTTTATTTTCTATTTCTAGACGCTTATTAAGTATTTGTATTTCGGTTAGATCTTGATGTGTTGAAGAGCTATTAATGTAACTAAACAATCCAAGCCCTAAAATTAATATTACCAATACACCTAAACCACTAGTAATTTTAGTGCCAATATTAAACCTCATATTACAACTCCTTTCTTTACTCTTTTGCTTTGTGCAATAACATGTATAAGCCTTCACCCCCTAAATTATATGCTTAATTCTGTTGTTTTACTGTGGGTCAAATTGTGTGGTTTAACATTTCAAGTCATTTAAAGCATCATTAATATCCATTTTATTCTTATAAAACCTTTTAGAGATCATGGCATCAAAAGAATCCGCTATACTTATTATCCTGGCAGCCAATGGAATATCATCACCTCTTAGACCATAAGGGTAACCATTACCGTCATAACGCTCATGGTGAGATATTACTATTTCGGCTGTTTTATTTAGCCCATGTCTAGTTAATATTTCGCTTCCCATTTTTGAATGTTCTTTAACTAGTTCCCATTCAATTTGCATTAGTATTTGCTTCTTATTCAATATTGTGTTTGGTATACTATGTTTCCCAATATCATGTAATAGTGCAGCTAAGTATAGTTGATTTTTAAATTAATCATTCATTCCAAGAGCTGTTGCTAATTCACATGAGTACCTGGCAACCTGATAACTATGCCTTCGGGTGATTAAATTTAAGTCATTAATATATGCTTTAAGAATTTTACACCTAAAAATACCCCCAAAATAATGGAGGCAAACTAAGGGGACTTAAATATTACGTGAAGGAATTATGTGATATACGTGGTGTTAATGACTCCATGGCAGCCTGGCAATCATACCTAATTTTAATAGGCTTAGATCCATAGCTTTGCGTCCCTATCTTTCGATAAGTTTGCCGTTTTCATTTTTATAGTACTTTAGTCCTAGAAAAAGACCATATTCTACATATTATACCTACAATAACTAATTTTCAACACGTTTAAACACTTTTGTATTAAATAACTATTCCAATACAGCATGTCACTATTCCGCGACGGCATAATTAATCACTAACTTTTTATATGTATTGACTATTCCACATCTAAAGGTTTTTGTGGATTTCTGTAGAATAATAATAGTTAGAAGTCCAATTATTTTTAATTATGTATCATTCGGGGTGTTAGTGTGAAATTTCCTTTGTTAGAATACCGTAATACAGTTATTAAAGATTTTGTCTTAATTGCAACTATTTTAATAATCACCTTTTTTTTATCAACTCAATTGGACTTGTTTGAAAAAACACATGATCTAATACATGTTTTAGAAAATTTATTCGTTACCAGTGTCTTATTTAGTATGGTCCTTATTTTGTTATCTATTTATAGATACATAAAATTTGTTGGGGAGATTGACCGTCGACAAGCGTTAGAGCAAAAGTTAAAATTTGTTGACGATCGGTATAAAACAATCTACTATGAAACATTAAATCCGGTTTTTACTGTAGATCAAAAAGGCAATTACCTTGCTGCCAACCCAGCCGGTCTAGATTTTCTTGAATGTAACCCTAGTGAGTTAATAGCTAAAAATATATGGGATACGGCTCCACCTGATAAAATTGAAGAAATGAAACAACGGCATTCCCCCTTCTTAGAACGAAGAACCGTTGAAACAGACTATTTAGTTAATGGAAAAGTAAAAACATTATTACTAAATGTACTTCCCATTAGTAATGGAGACGAAACCTACTTATACGGCATCGGACATGATATCACAGAACGAAAACAAACTGAACAACAACTAAAATATTATGCTTTGCATGACCATCTTACAGGTTTGAAAAACAGAGCTTACTTTGAACAGAAATTGGAGTACTATAAGGCAACCGATACTACTATTGGTATAGTATTAATCGATTTAGACGGGTTAAAGCTAATTAATGATACCTTGGGGCATCCTGCAGGTGATAATTATTTAATCATAATTGCTGAAACACTTATAAAAAATTACGGAAGTTATTATGAATTGGCACGGATAGGTGGCGATGAATTTGCAATACTTATCCCTAATGCTAATAAAGACATTCTAGAATCTGTATGCAATAATATTGAACAACTGGTGGATAATTATAATGAATCTAACAACAGTAATATCAGTATTTCTTTAGGTCACGCATGTCAAGGAAAAGGTTTAGCCAGTGTTTATGATGTGTTTAAAGAAGCAGACAACCAAATGTATCGCCGTAAATTACACAGAAAACAAAGTAATAGAAACGCCATTACTCAGACACTTGTTAATGCATTGGAAGCTAGAGATTTTAACACCGAAGGCCACTGCGAACGTCTGGAATTATTAATCACTAAAATTGCTGAAGCATTTAAAATGTCATCAAGTACTATTTACGATCTAAAACTTTTTGCCCGTTTCCATGATATAGGAAAGGTCGGTATATCAGACCAAATTCTTTTTAAGCCAGGACGATTAACTAAAAGTGAATTTATTGAAATGCAACGCCATAGTGAAATTGGTTATAGAATAGCCCAATCTTCACTAGACCTTGCTCCAATAGCTGAATGGATATTAAAACATCATGAATGGTGGAACGGGAAAGGCTATCCCCTTGGTTTAAAAGGGGAGCAAATACCCCTTGAGAGCCGTATTCTTTCTATTATAGATGCATATGATGCCATGACCAACACTCGGCCTTACCGTAAACCATTAACACATGAAGAGGCTGTGGCAGAACTGCAGCGCTGTGCAGGCACCCAGTTTGACCCGAAGTTAACACCGATAATTATTGATATCTTAGAAGAAATTCACTCTAAAGATAGTCATAAATGAGAAATGCCACTTGGCCATTTTAAGGACAGGTGGCATGTTTTGTTCGTTGATCAAGTGATGGAGTATCTATTGCTGCACCGGCATAATAGTATCATTAAACTTTAAATCCTTTCACCGTTTTACGTAATTCCTCAGCCATTTGGCTTAGCTTCTCTGCAGAATCGCTTACTTTATTTACTATCTCCAGATCCTGTTCAGCAGAAGCTGTTATCTCTTCTGACGATGCTGCAATTTCTTGATTAGATGCTGTTATATTTTGAATTTTTGAATTTAAATCTTGCACCATATTGGTAATATCAAAAAATATACTGGCTGATTCTTCTATGTATTCTACATTTTCATTAACCTCATTTTCACCAGATTCCATCTCTATATTGGCTTGGTTTACTTTTTCCTGTACTTTACTAATTAGTTCTCTTATCTCATTAGTCGCCCCGGCTGATTGATCAGCTAACTTCTGAACTTCGCCTGCCACAACTGCAAAGCCTCGACCATGTTCTCCTGCACGGGCTGCTTCTATAGATGCATTAAGGGCTAAAAGGTTAACCTGTTCTGAAATGGTATAAATAGTTTCTGTTACACGACCTATATTAGCTGAAGTTTCCTTCATTTCATGAAAAGACTTTGTGGCGTGTTGTATTGTTCTCTGCATATTGCTTATTTGTGACATAATAGTCTCAAGAGATTTCTGACCTGATTCTGATACATTATTTAACTTTTCAAAGGTTTCTGCTATTACTTCGGTATGCCCGGAAGTTTCATTTACACTATTACTTACATTATCCACCGCTGCAGCAATGTTTTCTCCAGATTCCTTGGCAGTATCACTAATCTTATTCAAGCTGGTACTGTAATTATTAATATTGTTAGACTGTTTATTTATATCACCAATTAAATCATTAAGGTTAGTTTTCATGCTATTAATTTGGTTAAATACTACTCCAAATTCACCTTGGTAATTCTCTTTCACCTCTACAGTCAAATTTCCTGAACTAATTTCTTTTAAAACATCGGTTATTTTTGCAATTGGGATTAAAATAAAACGGCTCAGAAAAAACATCATAATTGAAGTTACTACCGCTAAGCTTACTGCAGTATTTATATACACCCCAATATGACCACTTACTAATCCAAGGCTGATAATAAATTTGTTTATTGCCTGGGATATAGGAGAACTGATTGTGATAGACAGGACTATAGCCACTATAATTCTAAATTTTAATGAATGCCAAAAAGGAAGCTTGTTAAATAAGTTTGCTTTATTAATTATGTTAGTCACCCCTAATAGATAGTAATATTTGTAATCTAATTAATATAGTATATTATTTCCCCCACAACATTCAACAGAACGTGTATGATTCAGAATATTAAATATTTAGCTTCAAAACTTTCCTTACTAAAAAGCAGTCCAGTAATTTTTCACTGAACTGCTTTGTCCTGCCTAATCTTCTTCTGTTGTAAACCGCCAGATAAACTCTTCAAAATTATCGCCATCTTCATTCTCTAAAATATCTTCATCAAGTTCAATCTTGTATCTGCAATCGTATTCTAATTTGTCCTCTAATTCAATCATTAGCTCGCTATCATCAATATCAATGTCCTTTATTTCAAGATTTTCATCATCTGTTAGATTGGTTACAGTTATCCCCTCTAAAACATCTTTAATATCCCTCACCGGCTGTATTCCCTGATTAAATTTAATGATTAATTCATCTATGTCAACGTCTACATTATGTTCATAATTATTAGGTTCTAAACTTTCCACAGACAATTGTTCTTCATTGTCTTTTTCTGTTGTAAAATACCAGTAAATTACTCCAAAATTGCGGCCATCTTCATCTTTTAACATGTTTGCATCAATTTTTATTATATATCTGGAATCATATTCTAATATGTCTTCCGTAGTAATTGTTAGTTCGTTACCATTAATATTTACATCTTCAACTGCAACTGATTCATTATCTTCCATTTTAATAATAGTTGTTCCAGCCAAAACATCATCTAGATCCCCCACCGGCTCTATATCATCATTAAATTTGATAGTTAGTTCGTCTGTATCCACATATACATCCCAGTTTTGATTTAGCTCTCCAGGAAATAACTCTCCTCTATTTACCGGATAACAAAATCTTTGATAAGGATATCCATTTTCCCAACCCCACTTAGCCATTTTTTGCAATTGTTTATAATACTGATGCCCAAATTTCGCATTATTTTCAAACTTCTGTGCTTTTTTAAACAGTTGTTTTTCCATAACCCATTGAGGTGGTGCAGCCGTTGCAGCACTGGCCACAAGAAGGGTCATTACAATAGTAATAACTACTAGCAATAAATTTTTTCTCATCACTTCAACCCCCTATTCTTATCCCAACTTTCTTAAAATCCATTTCATTATCTATCTCTGCCCTCCTTCTTAATATATTCACTGATACCATACGGAATTTTTGATTGTTTTCTGGGGGTAGCAATAACACAAATACAAATCTTTATTAATAAAAACATTTAAAGGAAAATCTAAATTATTTATGCTGTTTTAAATAACATTTGTCATTTTCAAACATAGAATAAATATACTTAATATAGAGCTTTTTTATGGAATGCTTAAGGAGGGAACTAAAAAAATTTAAAAAACTAAGGAGGAAAAAGAATGTTAAACTTTTCTGACCCAACTAAGGATGAAAAATGGATAGTGAAAATTCTCATTGGTGGTCTATTAACTCTTGTGCCTATTCTTAATATTATCACTGGTTTCTTTGCAACTGGTTATTTAGTACAAAACATGTATAAAGGCACACAAAATGAAGAAGGCCTGCCAGAATGGTCAGGTAACTGGGGAAAGCACTTTTTATTGGGAATTAAGTATACGATAATGATGTTTATTTATATGCTTATTCCAATCATCATTTCTATAATTGGCGGTGTTGGGGCAGTAACTACCATGTCACTAGCCGAAAACGGGATTGCTGCCATCTTATCTTTAGGTGGAATAGTATTTTTGAGTTTTATTTTAGCGCTGGCAATTGGCTTTATTACCCCTATGGCTGTAACCCATTCTATTGTTCAAGGTACATTTGGCTCAGCTTTCCATTTTAGCGCAATCTTTAATAAAATTAAAGCTGTTTTCGGACAGTATTTAATAACTTACCTTTCCCAAATTGTTATTGGGGTTCTAACTGTAATAATATTAGGTATGATTCCTCTTATTGGTTGGATATTAATACCCTTTGCCTCATTCTATCTCATGGCAGCATATAGTAAAATGTATGGTAACTTATACACTGATAGCAAAGACCAAAAATAGATTAACAGAGAGCACAATTTAACGCCACAGTTAATAGCTGTGGCGTTAATCATAACCTATACTACTCCGGCGTTCAGTTTATACTCTTTTATCAAGTTTTTTATTTCTTTTGCCATCTCAGCTAAATTTTGAGTTGCATCTGTTGTTTCTTTTATGATTGAAACAATTTGTTCCGTTGATTCTACCAGGATATTTGTAGCATCGTTGGTAAATTCAGCCCTTTGGCTGGTTTTATTTATCATATCTGTTGTATTCCTAATTTCCTCTATTATCTTATCAAAAGAGTTTTTAGTGCTATGTACAGCTGCTGTACCTTTTTCAATCTCTTTGGATGTCGTCTCCATTTTCTCTGCAACCCCACTAGTATTATCTCTTACATCTTGAATGATTGCCGAAATCTCCTTAGCAGAATCAGAAGATTTTTCAGCTAGATCTTTGATCTCACTTGCTATCACGGCAAATCCACCGCCCTGTTCACCAACCCTGGCCGACTCTATAGAGGCATTTAAAGCTAATATATTTGTCCTCTCTGATATTTCATGAATAAAGTCAGTGATTTCGCTAATCTTACTAGAACTCTTCACGAGCTGGTTAATTACTAATTCCATGTTTCTTGATTCATAACTAATATTCTTCATTCGGTTTTCCACATCATTAACATTTTCATTTCCTTGTGTTGCTGCAGCACTAACATTGCTTGACATGTTAACCATTTGCGCGGCATCTTGGGCCGTCTTTTCTGACAGGGATGTCACCTGTTGGGTTGTTGCCGATATTTCTTGAATCGATGAAAATATTTCTTCATTAGAGTGATAAAGATTTTTACTATGCTTTGCCAAAGCATTGGAATTATCTCTTAGTTTCATGGATAACTCGAATTGTTTTCTTGATACATCCTGAAGTTTTGAGAGCAAGTTTCCGTAACTATGTTCAGATGCATCTAGACCTTGTTCTTCCTCCTCTTTTGATACCCTCAGTGTAAAGAGCTTATCCGCTATAGTAAATAATATAAAGCTAGCTACACAAGTCCAAATAAATACTGCAGCAACCCCAATTAATTGTGTTAAAAGCAATTCTGTTCCACCGTTATATAAAAGTCCACCATCAATGGCAAAAACACCTACCATTACAGTACCAAAAGCACCACAGACACCGTGTACTGTTACCGCTCCCACAGGATCATCAATTTTTAATTTGCATTCAATAAACCTAGATGCAACAATAGATAATGCACCGGCCATACTACCAATCACTATGGCCCCTACAGAGTTAACGGCTGCACATCCGGCAGTAATACCAACTAAACCAGCTAATGCACCATTAAGAGTTCCAGTTACATTTACTTTACCACTTTGTATTCTTGCGGTTATCATCGCAAATATAGCACCTGTAGCTGCAGCTAAATTTGTATTAATTGCAATAGTAGCAATGGTTGGAGTTGTCCCTGAAAGTGTGCTGCCACCGTTAAAACCAAACCAACCAAACCATAAAATGAATACACCTAATGCTACAAAAACAATGTTACTCCCAGGTATATCGTTAACAGAACCATCCTCATTATATTTGCCGATACGTGGACCAATAACATAAGCACCAACTAACGCAGCCCATCCACCTACTGAATGCACGACAGTAGATCCGGCAAAATCTATCATGCCCAAGTTCTGTAACCAACCTCCACCCCAAACCCAGTGCCCTATTACAGGATAACCGATTGCGGAAATAAATACAGCAACTATAATATAGGCAAAAAATTTAATTCTTCCCGCTAAGGCACCAGAAACAATAGTAGCTGCTGTTGTTGCAAATACCGTTTGAAACAGTACAAAGGCCTCAAGCGGTATCGACAACCCTAGGTGTTCAAAACTACCTGATACACCTAGGGAAGGCACTCCTATGATACTTAGTTTATCCACTCCATACATTAAGCCAAAACCCACTAACCAAAACACAAACGTACCTGCTGCAAAATCCATTAAGTTCTTCATTACAATATTGGCAGTATTTTTAGTTTGTATTAAGCCTGCTTCCAACATGCCAAAACCAGCTTGCATGAAAAAAACCAGGAATGCTGAAATTAGCACCCATAAGGTATCAATACTTTGAATTGCCATACCTTTACTCCCTCCCGCAAAACACTATATAAGAAGACCATAGCCCCTTTTGTACCCAATCTTAATGCATCAAAAAAGGGCGACTTTACAATTAAGTAAAGTCACCCTAGACTTATCTCTTCAATCCTCATTGATTGAACTTAGTATCTACATTATTTGATATTATGGGCAGGGAAAATGCTTCCATTGGATCGTAATTATATACTACTTTTTGTAATATTTCAATAGATTTAAATGTATACATGTTCTGAGTTATTACTACTTAAATAAACTTAGACACCCTTCTAAATGAAAGATGTCTCCGTTTGTTAATATCTTTGATTACTATGTAGTCATAATCAATTATACTTTTATAAAACTTCTATCTTATTTAATAAATTAGTGCATAAATCATCTTGCATCATAATTAATTCCTTCTCTGCAAGCATCTCTTCAGATGATTGAATATAATTCCCTTCTGTAATTTCATCTCTGCAGTTGTCAATTAATTTTTTAACACTTTGTTCTGTAACTTCTACATGAAATTGCAAGCCAATAACCTTGTTGTTATAATTAAACGCTTGATTTCTACATCCTTCACTGCTGGCCAAATGAGTTGCTCCATCGGGAATCTCAAAGGTATCTCCATGCCAGTGAAAAGTATTAAATTCCTTTGGCAAAGTCTTAAAAACCGGGGAGTCTTTTGCATTTTGGTTCATCACCACAGGATGCCAACCGATTTCTTTATCTGTATTCTTATAAACCCGGGCACCTAACACATCCGCTATCAATTGAGCCCCTAGACAGATCCCTAACACCTTTTTATTACTTTTTATGGCCTGCTCAATAAATATTTTCTCTTCTTTTAGCCATGGATACTTATCTTCCTCATAGGTACTCATTAATCCACCAAGAATTATTAACCAATCAAATTCAGAAGTAGATATAAATCCTTCGTTTGCAAACAACTGGGTTCTTGATATGCTGTGACCTTTATTGTTAGCCCATTTTTCAATATTAGCTAAATCTTCGAAAGGAATATGTTGTAAATAATGGATTCTCATTTTCTTCACCCTTACTTCAAAATAGTAACAATATTAAGCACTAGTTATTTTTTGCAAGTTCATTTGTTTAGCTTTACCTTTTCTTATATTTATAACTTTGTCTCCTAAAAACCTGGCTTCTTCTTCATCATGAGTAACCAATATAAAAGGTATTTGCCATTGCTTATGCAGTTCCTTTAATTCTTTTCTCAGATTAATCCTGGTTTTCTTGTCCAATGCACTTAGTGGTTCATCTAATAATAGCAGCTGGGGTTGGGTTACCAGCGCCCTAACTAGGGCAGCCCTTTGTTTTTCCCCTCCAGAAAGCTGCCGGGGGTATCGACTGGTAAGATGCATGATGCCAAAAGATCTTAGTAGTTCTGCCGGATTAAGTAATCTTGCAGCCTTACCTTTAGCTTTTATACCGAACATAATGTTTTGCATCACTGTAAGATGCGGAAATAAAGCATAATCTTGAAATAAGTAGCCAACATTTCTATCCTTAGTGGATATGTCAATTCTATCTTTATAAGAATATAGCTTGTTATTATTAAGTTTAATAATACCTGAAGAAGGTTTCTCTAACCCAGCTAAGCACTGTAAAACGGTAGTTTTTCCAGCACCAGAATCACCCCATAATACTAATATCTCATTATTAACTTGAAATTCTATATCTAATGTAAAGAACATCAGCTTCTTATTAATTTTAGCTTCTAGCATAAAATCACCGCACTTAATAATTTTGCCGCTTAGCCCAGCGGTTAACCCAATAAATCACCATAAAACTAAAAACAGTTATTATTGCCACTAAAGTTCGAGCAGTGGCTTCATCTCCGGAATCAACTGCAAAATAAATTGCCAGGGGAATAGTCTGAGTCTGCCCAGGTATATTACCTGCCACCATTAGAGTAGCTCCAAATTCGCCCATGGCCCGGGCAAAGGAAAGTACAACTCCGGAAATTATTCCCGGCATAGCTAGGGGAAGAGTAATAGCAAAAAAAATCTTTAATTCCCCTGCACCTAAGGTTCTAGCCGCCTTCTCATAATTAACATCCACACTTTTAAAGGCTGCCCTGGCACTTTGATACATTAAGGGAAAGGAAACCACTATAGCCGCAAGAACTGCTGCCCACCAAGTAAACACAATTGAAATTCCTAGCGCTTCTAGTTTCTGTCCTATAATACCGTTTTTACCGATGAGTATTAGTAGACCATAACCAATAACTGAAGGTGGTAACACCATGGGCAAAGTAATAACTGCTTCCAAAACATCCTTGCCCAGGAAATCCCGGCGAGCTAATAATCTAGCTAACGGTAACCCTAAGCAGGTAACAGTCACTACAGCAATTAGTGCTACTCGGACAGATAGTATTATTGGAGTCCAGTCAGTAAGCTGCATCATTGTTACCTCCTTATCATACTTAGGTTGTAGACGTTATAAAACCATGCTTTTTAAAGATTTTCTGTGCTTCATTAGCAGATAAAAAATCGATAAATTTTTTGGCTTCATTATATAGTTTCGTTCCATTAATGATGGCCATTGGATATACAATCGGTTTATGGGAGTTTCGTGGGGCAGTGGCCACAATCTTAGAATGCTTGGAAATCATAGCATCTGTTTTGTAAACCAAACCACCTTCTACATTGCCGGTTTCTACATAAGCTAATACTTGCCGAACATCTTTTGCCAGGACTACTTTAGTCTGAACTTCATCCCAAAGTTTCAGTGCAGATAGTGTTTCTTTAGCATACCTTCCAGCAGGAACTGATTCAGGAACACCAATGCTAATTTTGTTCACTTCTTCCTTAGCAAGATCATCAAATCCATCGATACTCTCATTGTCTTGGCTTGTGATTAAAACGATTTCATTGCTTACTAAATTCATTTGAGAATCATTAATAATTAAACCCTTTTTCGCCAAGACATCCATTTTGGCTTTGCTGGCGGAAATAAACAGATCCACCGGTGCTCCCTGCTCAATTTGTCGTTGCAATGTTCCAGAAGAAGCAAAATTGTAGACTATGTTTACTTTGGGGTGTTTCCGTCTATATATTTCTTTTAAATCCTTTGCAGCGTCTTTCATGCTAGCTGCTACAGAAACGGTTAAATTAACAGATTCGACTTTATTTGTATCCATCGGCTCTTTACTGACACAGCCCATAAAATTAACTAATATAAACATTATTAGTGCCGTTGTTACTAGTAACTTCTTAAACATATTGACCTCCCACAAACCCTTAACTATTGCTACACAACTGAAACATACTGTGGTCGCCTGGCGGCCTTGGCCACATAATTAATTAACTTAGCTAAGTCTTTTTCATTAATATTTATTGGAAGACCCTCTAGTTTCTGCAGTATATTCAAAGCCTCTTGAAATGAACTATTCCCGGCCCTTTCCCCCAAGCCGGAAATAGTTGTACTTATATACTTAGCACCACCCTTATACGCTGCCAGCGTATTTGCAGTGGCCATACCAAAATCATTATGGGTATGAATTTCCACATCCACCCCTGTCTCCTGGATAATGCGGCTAACTTTTTCTTTAGTAGTAAAGGGTTCTAAGATTCCTAGCGTATCTGCAAAGCGCATCCGTTCCACCCCTTCCTGTTGAGCCACCTGACAAAATTTAATCAAAAAACCTATATCTGCCCGGGAAGCATCTTCAGCCCCCACACTAACCACCGTGCCAAACTCCTTGGCATAACTCACTGCTCTCTTCAGGCTTTCTAAAACCCACACTCGATTCCGATTTAATTTATATTTAATTTGAAGGTCCGAAACAGGAGCAGAGATATGAATATATTTTGCCCCACATTTTAGAGATGCTTTAACGTCTCCAATATTGGCACGGTTCCATGTGGATATCTTAGCTTTCAATCCAAGGTTTAATATTTCTTGTATTGCCTCAATTTCCATGCTTCCCATAGCCGGTATGCCAGCTTCAATAAAATCTATTCCAATCCGATCAAGCATTCGAGCAATTTGAACTTTTTCTGATTTATTAAAAGCAACCCCTGCCGATTGCTCCCCATCCCTAAGAGTGGTATCAATAAAGTAAACTTTCTGCATAATAAAATCACTTCCTTTATGTAAAAAAAGGTTGCTGTTTAGACATTTAGAATGCTTGAATAATATCCGCTACTACAACCATCTATCCCAATTTCAGAAATAACAGCGAGTATTCAAATATTTTTAGCCGCTTTTCTTATTCTGAATTCTGAATCCTGACTTCTGACTCCTAAGCGGTTTAATAAAAAAGGGTACCATTGGCTTCTTTGCCTTAATACATCAATGTAATTAAGTGGCACCTAATCTCCTTGCCTATCCGTGTATCATAAAGATGGGCAGCTTTTTTTTGTTATAATAAACCTAATCTCATCTTCACTGATCCGTTCATAGTTTCCATAAAACTTATCATTCATAAATTCTGCCTCTAGCCACGGTGGAATGTGGTTACAAATCACTTCCATTTCATAAAACTCACCTTTTCTTAAAAATGGGAGCAGCACTTGTTTTGAGGTTACTCCCACATTGTTTTCCTGAATCTCTTTCAGTGAAATACGATAGTGGCCATTGGAAGTTTCTGTAGGTGTGATAAGTGTGTTATCGTCTGTTGAATTTTCCATATCTACTTGTAGCTGATTCTTCTCTTCCTCATCCAGTATATAGTTAAGAAAACTAACAGGGTTGCCTTCAAATTCCCAAATACTATAATCAGCTTTTTCTAATTCAAAATAAGGTACCCCGGTTACGGAAAGCCCCACAAACACTTTGCACTCATTGAGAAACTCTAAAACATCCTTCATTTTTATTCGCAGATCTTTGATCGTTAAACTTTCATTAGTAATAAACTCCTTTTCTCTTAATACCTTCCATTTACCCTGTATTTTTTTGTAAACCACTACTTTGCCATTTTCATATAATGAACTGGTAACACCAGTTTCATTGACATACACCGCAATATCTCTAGACATTCACAACCCCCCTATACACATTTGAAGGAGCATTTTCTTTGCTGTCATGGTTTATAATTCCAAACGTTCAACAATCTTTCCCTCTTCGATATGCTGATCCATGATTTCTTCCACGTCATCCGCTGTCACCGCCCCATACCAAACATTATCTGGGTACACTATAACTATTGGCCCTTGCTCACACATTGCCAGACATCCGGTGTTTGAAATGACAACTTCTCCCCTCAATCCCCTGTCTTCTATCTCCTCCATAAAATTGCCCACAATCTCTACCCCATGCTTGGATTCACAATAACCTTTTTGCTGGCCATTAACCCGGGAACTGGTGCATACAAAAATATGTTTTTTAGGTTTCATCATATTGCTACCCATCCTTTACTAAACAATATCTCTTTTTTTAACTGCAAGCTTGCCAGTATCATTTTTGAATTCCTTAGACCTGTCATCTGATAATAAGCCAATGGCATCGGCACGACATTGTTTGCAGTGGTACATTTGCTTCATGTCTACCTCACATAGCTTTCTCATTTTATTTACTTCTTTAATATTTGTCTCTGGATAATGAGCAAAAGCACTACCCTGTGCAGGTATCAAGGGCATAATGTTAGTAATAAACGCACCTAATTCTTTAACCTTTTTTACAACCTCTGGTATGTGTTGATCATTAACACCTTTAATCATTACAATATTTACTTTAACCATTATTCCATTACTGGTTAGATATTTAATCCCCGCCAGTTGGTTAGTAATAAGTACATCTACTCCTGCAGCACCAGTATATATTTCTCCTTCATAATTGATATATTTATATATTTTAGCGGAAATATTCCGTTGCAAACTATTAACAGTCACCGTTACATGTTTAACACCCAACTCAACTATTTGTTGTGCATATTTAGGTAACATTAAACCATTAGTTGATATGCAATAGATTGCATCTGGGTCGTATTGGCCTATTAACCTTATTGATTCTTTAGTACTTTCCCAATTAGCTAACGCATCACCCGGGCCGGCTATTCCCACCACGCTAAGATTCGGTATTTTTCCTTTTACTTTCTTAAATTTTTCCAACGCTTTCTTAGGGGTAAGTATTTCACTGGTTACGCCAGGTCTACTTTCGTTAACACAATCAAACTTACGGTTACAGTAATTACAACTAATATTACATTGGGGAGCTACTGGCAAATGCATTCTGGCATATTTATGATGTGCTTCAAAGGAAAAACAGGGATGTTTGTTAGTTTTGTTTATAATGTCCCGTGATGCTTGACTAATATCTTGGTAATTACAAGTCAATTTAATTCACCTCAACTTCCCGGCACAGCAAGTGTCTTCTTTTTAGGTTCCCAATAGAACTTTTGATACATCTCTTTTCTATAGTTGTTATATTTATTTTCTAACAG
The DNA here is from genome assembly GCA_009711615.1 of Bacillota bacterium. Taxonomy (GTDB): domain Bacteria; phylum Bacillota; class Desulfotomaculia; order Desulfotomaculales; family Desulfohalotomaculaceae; genus Desulforadius. Next base: position 306,680 of record VENI01000005.1, read on the forward strand.
GGTATTTGTTACCCGGTCTAAAAACATAGTTGTACCAATATAACCTACTGATAACAATCGCTGTCCCCCTATTCGATCATGAATAGGGAAACCAAACCTTACTAGAGGTATCCCTTCTTTTTCTGTCAAATACTTTCCATCGGAGTTACCAATTGCTACGTTAACCTTCATTTCTGTACTTATTGATCTAATGCTTACGAAATCAGCTTCATCCAGTAATGACGCATCCCCACATAATGGTTTCACCAATTCGGCTAATTTAGCGGTCTTGCTACCAGTGGCCACCACAGCTGGTTTAATTCCATTTTCACAACACATTTTTGTAGCAGCAAATACAAGTTCCGGTTCGCCAAAGATAGCGCTTGTTCCCTGGGCGTTGTATTTATGCGAGTCAATCATGCAGTCAAGAAGTCTTCCTCTTTCCTGTTTTAAAGCTTCCGGTACTTCTTTACCTGTCAGCTGAGATAATAAGCTGAGAAAAACATCAGTATTTTCTAACCCAATCGGGATTGGTGTATTATATAAGGGTACACCGAATTCATCTTCCAAATATTTGCCCGGTGAGTAGTTTTCTTCTATAGTTACACCCATTTGGATAGTAGCAACCGCATCCGGCATTTCCACTATATCTTTAATTTTGGTACCGTCTTTGGTAATTTTCTTATAGGAACGTTCAAAGGGCCGGTCTAAGGTATCCGAAAAGTCCGGTAATAGAGTGTACTGAACTTCCATCAGTTGTAACAGCCTTTTAATTTCACGAATATCAGCCGGACTTAACTGGGGAATAATAATATTTACTTTAGAACCCTTTTCCTTTTTGATGGCAAGGTTGGTAACGATCCTTTTAACTGCAGCCCAATATCCTTCGGCATGAGTGTTTCCATAACCAGGTGTAGAAACAGTAATAATGGGAAGATTGTTCAGTTCTTTTTCCTTTAAATACTCAGACGCAATCCCGTCAATATCTTCCCCTATTGTTTCAGCAAGGCAGGTGGTGAGAACTCCAATGATTGCAGGGTTATAAACTTTTATGATATTATCAATGGCTTTTTTTAAGTTGTCGCCGCCTCCATATATGGTCCCTTTTTCATTTAAGGAAGAGGAACCTACATCAATGGGCTCATTAAAATGTTCAGCAATATGCCTACGCATGTAGGTACTGCAGCCCTGGGAACCATGGATAATCACCATTGACTCTTCAATCCCTTTAAAGGGGATAATGCCCCCCATTGCCATACACATGTTGCATGGGTTCTCGTTTACATTACGGCTATAAATTATTTCTTTTTCCATCTAACTACCCTCCTTGCCATGTACATAATCCCAAACAGGTGAGCAAACAGCTGAATATACTTCCTGGGCAAAATTCACTGCTCCGACAAATCCACTTAATGGGTGTTTGCGTTCATGATTGTGATCTATAAAGGCAAGACCAAGTTTATACGCTAGCGGTCTTTCCTTTACTCCTCCCACCAGTAAGTGTGCTCCCTTTTCTATCATGAACTGTTCCAGTTCCGAAGGATTTGCATCGTCAAGTACCACTGTGCCATCTTCAACTAAATTGTTAATGATTTCATATTCTTCTTTACGGCCGGTTTGGGTACCAATCATCACAACCTCTATTCCAATTTCTCGAAATTGTTTAATTAGCGAAATGGCTTTAAAACCGCCACCAACATAAACAGCTGCTCTTTTACCCTTCAACTTTTCTCTATAAAAATCAATTTTAGGCTTAGTACTAAACACTTCTTCTTTTATTAACTTTTCTGCCTGATTCATTATTTCTTCATCTTCGAAAAAAGCTGCAATTTTTCTTAATGAATTGGCGGTATCTTCTAAACCAAGAAATGATATCTGCATATAAGGAATGTTATAAAGTTCTTGCATTTTACCCGCCAGATAGTACATTGAGCCCGCACACTGAATTATATTCAAAGATGCTTCTGGAGCTGTCTTTAGCTTCTGATAGCTTGAATCACCGGTAAACGCTACATTTACATCAATACCAATCCTTTGAAGGTATTTTTTAATGATCCATGCCTCTCCGGCTAAATTAAAATCTCCTAGGTAGTTGATGAATTTATTTTCCTTTATAATTTTCTTTTCTCCGGGGTCAATTAGCCGGAGCAATGTATCACATGCCGCCCTGTATCCCATGGATTTGTTTCCGATAAAGCCACTGGACTGTACCGGAAGTACTTCTATACCATGCTTTTGGGCTGCTGTCTTACAAACCGCTTCTAAATCATCACCAATTACCCCCACCACACATGTGGAGTAAACAAAAACCAGCTTTGCATTATATTTTTCTACTAATTCATCAATAGCTTTTGCAAGTTTCTTTTCGCCACCAAAAATAATATCCCGTTCCTTTAAGTCTGTGGAAAAACTGTTTCTATACAGTTCAGACCCACTACTAAGGCTTCCCCTGATATCCCAGGTATAACTAGCACATCCAATAGGGCCATGCACTAGATGAATAGCATCTGTAACCGGGTTTAAAACAACCCTGGCTCCGCAATAAACACAAGCTCGCTGACTAATGCATCCGGAAACACTGTCAGTATCACATTTTAATTGCTGTTTTTGCTTTCCCTTAATAGATATTGAATGAAATCTTTCTTCTATCAGGGAATCATTTTTATGAATTACATTGATAACGCATCACATCTTTCTTGATTTATCTCAATATGAGGTGAAGATTAAACCTCACCTCATATTCCTTTGTTACATTACCAATTCAAAATCCTCATCCTTAGAGTCTCGGTCTTCCCGATCCAGCAGAGTATTGGTTATCATTTCAATCAGACGCATAGCTCCTTTATAACCAACTACCGGCAAATATGTCTGGACGCTTCTGTCTAAAATAGGAAATCCGACACGCACTAAAGGAATATCCTCAGCTTTGGCAATATACTTACCATAGGTGTTACCGATAATTAAATCCACGGGTTCATTTTTAATCCACTGGTGCAGTTCAAACAGGTCACCGCCAGCTTTTACTTGCGCCTCAATGCCCGCAGGCTCTAAAAGGTGATTAATCTCTTTTTCAAAAAAACCTCCAATACCACCAAGGGTGGATGTAGGAGTACCAGTTAAAATATGAACAGGCTTCATCCCCAAGCTTAATAGGAATTCCGTTAAACCAATTACAACATCCGGGTCACCAAAAATAGCTACTTTCTTACCGTGAAACTGATGGTGAGTATCGGTCATTATGTCAACCAATTGGCCCCTCTCTTCTTCCAGTTCATAAGGTATCTCCTCTGTGAAGTTCTGTCTCAGTGCCATCACTAATTGATCAGTGGCTTTAATCCCTATCGGTGTTTTAAGTGCCGTATAATTGACATCACATTTTCTCTCTAGGAGCTTAGCAGCATCTTCAGAAGCATACTGACCTAACGCAAGGGTTAATTTTGAATTACCGGCATCTGCAATGTCTTCTACCTTTGTACCTCCTTTGGGGTACATAACGTATTGACCGGTCATCGGTGTATCTAGAACTCCTGAGGTGTCAGGAAACATAGTAAAATTAACATTCATCAGGTTTACAATTCTTTTAATCTCCCGCATATCTCCGGGATTGACAAAACCGGGAATAATATTTGCCTGCTCTTTTTTGGTTTCTGTGGTAGCCTTAGCTAAACAATCAACCATTCCTTTTGTCATATTAGAAAACCCGGTTATGTGCGATCCTTGGTAACTAGGGGTGCTGGCATAAATAACCACCTTATCCTCAGGAACCTCAGCAGAATTAATTGTTGAAGGGAGATCATCACCAATTGTTTCTGACAAACAAGTGGTATGAATCGCCATCACATCAGGATTATAAATGGAAAACACATTCTTAATAGAAGTTTTTAAATTTGCTCCACCACCAAAAACCGAGGCACCTTCTGTAAAGGAACTTGTTGATGCCATCACAGGCTCTTTAAAATGCCTGGTTAAATGTGATCGGTGATAGGAACAACAACCCTGAGAACCATGACTGTGAGGCAAACACTTATGAATACCCAGGGCAGCATACATTGCCCCTAGGGGCTGACAGGTTTTTGCTGGATTTATCACGCCACCGCTTTTACGCTCTATAATTTCTTTAGGTGTAGAATCTAACATTTTTATGCCTCTCCTTCCTCTATACTTCCCTCTAGCAACGGTGTTTCTCTCCATGGCGGAATAATGAAGTTCCATGTCGGCGATTCAAAACTCATGCTCAAATCCTTAGCAAAGTTAACCGCACCATTAAACCCGGCATAAGGTCCGCTATAATCGTAATTATGAAGCTGCTTGGAAGGAATACCCATTTTTTGAACTATATATTTGTCTTTAATACCTGAAGAAAAAATATCTGGATTTAATGCCTTAATAAATTCTTCTGTTTCAAAGTGATTAAGGTCATCAACAACAACTCTGCCATCCTTCATTTCTGGTATCATACCTTTATAGTTACTTAATGGAATCTGTTCTTTTAGTTTTTCCAAGCGTTCCGGTGAAATTTTAAGACGGAACCTCTTATCATCCGGCGTCACTTCAAGATCGGGAATATTCCTACTATCTGCATCACCCTTAATTTCGGAAATAATATCTCTTCCCTCATAATCGTCTCGGTGGGCAAATTCATACCCGGCCAACGTTGTTTCAATACCTAAATCCTGATACAGTGCTTGATAGTGATGGCCCCGGGAACCACCGACAAAACAAAATGCGGTTTTACCGGCGCAAATCTTTTTATATGATTCCAGCTGGGGTTCGATTTTAGCCAATTCACTGGAAATAACTTCTTCAGTTTTGTCAATTAGCTTTTGATCCCCAAAGTAAAGGGCCATATTTCTCAGAGTGTTAATGGTAGATTGTACTCCGATGAAGTTTACTTTCAGCCAGGGAGTACCGTACTTCTTATCTAACATTTCGGCGATATAGTTAATTGACCGGTGACACATTACCAAATTCAAGTCTGCTACATGGGCGTTTTTAAGTTCTTCGTAAGAGCCATCACCGCTCATTACCGCCTGTATATGATAACCAATCTTTTTCATTATCCGTTCAATTTCCCAGCTGTCACCGCCGATATTATATTCCCCGAGAATATTGATACAGTATTTGCCTTTAGGCCCTTCCTCCAATTCACCGTCACCAATTATTTGGTCCATCAAACCATTATTAGCAATATGGTGTCCGGCAGATTGGCTTACCCCTTTATAGCCTTCGCAGCTAAAAGCCATTATAGTTATGCCGTGTTTTTTTTCAGCTTCCTTAGCCACCGCTTGAATGTCGTCTCCGATAAGCCCTACCGGGCAAGTAGCATTAATGGTAATGGCATTTGGCTTAAATATACTAACAGTTTCATCAATAACCTTAGACAGTTTCTTCTCTCCGCCGAATACAATATCACTTTCCTGCATATCAGTGGATACACAGTAGGTAAGGAAGTTTTTGCCAGGCTCCTCTGTCTTGGCTTTGTTTCTGCGGGTTAGCCAACTATAGTAACCACAGCCAATTGGTCCATGGGTTATGTGCACTATATCTTTCAAAGGGCCCAACACCACACCCTTGCAGCCGGCATAAGCGCACCCGCGGTTAGTAATGATACCTGGAATTGTTCGGGTGTTGGCTTCAATAATTTGCTCTTCTTTAGAATTTGTTATTAAAATATGCTTTTTGCGGTTCCTTTTAACTTTAGCTGGGTATTGATCCAGCATAGCTTCTAAGTTTTTTTCGTCTAGAGCCACAAACAACCACCTCTCTCTTTTACCTAGCTAAATTGCCATTTCTCCTTTTTCACCAGTTCTTACCCTTGCCGCATCTTCGATTGGCATAATAAATATCTTGCCATCTCCTTTATGGCCTTCTTTATTAACTTTAATGATAGTATCTACAACTTTTTTAACATCAGCATCTTGTACCAGGATGGTCAATAAACGCTTGGGTATAAACCTAGTCCCCTTGGACAAACTGTCAGCCACTACTTCGGCAATTTCTTCTTTCGCGCCCATTTGATCTAATACCCCAAGATCCACATGTACCTTACCTCTACCCATTACTTTCATGGCGTGCATTCCGCAAATGCCGTTGTCTGCAAGGGCTTTTTTGGTAACATTCACCTTATTCATACGGATAATCGCAACGATTTCCTTCATACTAATCCCCCCCTACAGACCTTTCTCGCCACTGCTGATAGTATAGGCCTCTTCTACCTGACTAACGAATATTTTACCGTCACCAAAAGCACCCTTCTCCCCGGTTTTACCAATCCGTGATATTATACTAATGACATCATCCTTATCTCCATCATTCACCACTAACATCAGCATTTCTTTAGGTATTTCATCATAGAGCACTTCACCTACCCTAACACCTCTCTGCTTACCACGGCCAACAACATCAATTTTAGTCACTGCAGGAAATCCCGCATTATTTAATTCTGCTAAGATTTCATTAGTTTTTTCCGGTCTTACAACCGCTCTAACCATTAACAAATCATTCACTCCTTAAAAATTATTTAATGTACCGTTTACTGCTTCTCTTATCCGATCTAATTCCTAACTACTAACCAACTAACCCCCCTACCAACTAGTCCAAAATTCCGTGCTCCATTAACAGTTCTTCCAGGCGATCCTGGGTCATAGGCTTAGGAATGACAAATTTATCGTTACTGTCAATATTTTTTGCCAATACCCGATATTCATCTGCCTGATTCTCTTTAGGATCATAGTCAATTACTGTTTTCTTGTTGATCTCTGCCCTTTGCACCATATTATCCCTAGGTACGAAATGTATCAGATGTGAACCCAGTTCCTTTGCAAAAGCCGTTAATAGTTCCAACTCGTTATCTACATTACGACTGTTGCAAATAATTCCACCCAGCCTCACTCCACCGCTATGAGCAAATTTTTGAACACCTTTTGAAATGTTATTTGCCGCATATAAAGCCATCATTTCACCGGAGGCAACAATGTAAATCTCTTGGGCTTTCCCTTCACGGATAGGCATGGCAAAACCACCGCAAACAACGTCACCCAGCACATCATAAAAAACGTAATCCAAATCATCGGTATAAGCACCTAGGGTTTCCAACATGTTAATTGAGGTAATAATCCCTCTACCTGCACATCCTACACCCGGTTCAGGCCCTCCAGACTCCACACACTTTGATCCTCCATATCCTTCTATTAAAATATCATCTAAATCAATGTCCTCCCCTTCATCTCTCAGGGTTTCCAGCACTGATTTTTGGCTCAAACCGTTAAGAAGTAATCTAGTAGAATCAGCTTTGGGGTCACACCCTACAACCATTACTTTTTTACCCATTTCTGAAAGTGCTGCTACTGTGTTTTGAGTAGTAGTGGATTTTCCAATACCGCCTTTACCATAAATAGCTATTTGTCTCATTTTTTTACCCTCCTATTTTTATTAAAGAAAGCCACTAAACCGCATTGGTTTAGTGGCCTCATTGCTTAAGACACTGCATTGTGTGTAAAAAAGAAAAGGCCATTGAACTTTCTTTAAAAAGAAGTTCAATGGCCTCAATGCCAATATAAACAACATTGTCTATGGGAATAGAACGTTAAATAAGTAAACGCCGGCAAATAATCTGCCGGCGTCTCTGCCTCTATGGGTGATACATCAATGTATCTATTGAGATTAAAGTTATTATAGCAGTAGCTAAAAGATAATTCAATAGCTCTAAGTTATGTATACAATATTTCTCGCTTTCTCTCTTACATCCTATATTTTCATCTTTTCCTCTCCATTTCATCTATGTGTGCTGCAATAAAATCAATTCCAAGTTTTTTAACATACTGTCTTTGAATTTCCAACGTTTCATCTATTACCCATAACGGTGCCTTTACTAATTTCAAAGCCAACAATTGATTTTCAAAGGCTATTCTTTCACGCTTAGCAGGGTTGGCTTGATAAATAAATTTGTATCGCTCATCAATGGCATGTATTGCTTCGTGGGTTAAAACGCCAGCCAGGTATTGCGGTGTAAATCTTTGTTGATCATTATATAACTTATTAGTTAACAGCACTTTGCCATTACCCAACATAAGTGCAAACACTTCTATTCCTTCCTTATGAGTATCTTTAGTGGCATTAATTAGCTTGATATTCTGGCAAATCATTACATAGTGGGGTGGATCATGCTTCTCTAGTATATCTAAAGCTTCATCAACTATCCTCTTAATTAAATGACTACCCTTTATACTAGGCCTTCTCAGCATAAAACAACCCCTGGTTATATATATGACTGGGGTACTATTTAATACCATTTCATTATTTCCCTTGGGTTAAGTATTATTTACGCCTGTTATCTTCTTTGGCAGTGTCATCCAAAACTATATCCATGGCCAGTTTTTGCGAATAGTTTTCATAGGTGTTCCCACCTTTTTCTTTAGCTGTATACATAGCAACATCAGCTTTTTTAAATAATGTGTCTGAATTTTCTCCATCATTACAATAAAAGGTAATACCTATGCTAGTAGTGATATGAAACTCATGGCCACCAAAAGTAAACGGCTGCTTTAGTGTATTTAAAATTCTTTTAGCAACTATTTCTGCATCACTAGCTTGCTCAATATCTGGTAACAACAATAAAAATTCGTCCCCACCCATACGAGCTATGGTATCTCCCTCACGTAGGCAGCTGGCCAATCTTTTGGCCACACTTTTAAGTATTTGGTCACCGACATCATGGCCTAAGGTATCATTTATAACTTTAAATTTATCTAAGTCAAGAAACATTACGCTTAACATACTCTTATTGCGCTTTGCCTTTGCTATTTCTTTGTTAAGGCATTCTTTAAAAAATTTTCGATTGGGTACGTTGGTTAGAGGGTCATGATATGCCGCATGCATTATTTCTTCTTCTCTTTTTTTTCTTTCGGTAATATCATTAAAATATACTATTAGACTTTGTTGGCTTGGATAAGTTCGAACTTCATACCATATGTTAAATTCACGGAAATACTCTTCAAATCTAACATGATTTTTTTGTTCTAAAGCTTGTTTAAGCTTTTTATATACTTTTAAACTAAAGTTATCAGGAAAAGCCTCCCATACACTTTTACCCACAAGTTTTTCTCCCGATTTCATAAATATACGCTCCGCCTCAGGATTTAAATATGTAATTAACCAGTTATTATCTACACAACAAATAGCTTCCTTAATGTTGTTCAGCAAACTGTTAATCTGCTCAAATAAAACTAATCTTTTCTCTAAGACTTCTTGGCTCTTCTTATTATCAGTTATATCTCTAGAGATAATTAATGCTTTTAACTCACCCGTCTGAGACTGGTACAATTTAACAGCACTTTCAAACCATAACCAATGGTCTTTTTTATGTTTTAATCTATGGATAAATTTATTGGAATTTAGTTTTTTTATTAATTCCTTACCTACTCTTATAACATTGGGAATATCTTCCGGGTGTATGATATCAAATATTCTTTTATTTATTAGATCGTCAGGTTTATAACCTAGAATAACTTGGTGATTAGGACTGACATCTATGTAGCGACACTCCATGGAGATTTTATATATTAAATCGAAATTATTTTCTACTATAGTGATTTTTACTTCTTCACATTCTGATTCACTAGGTAGCTTATTGGAATCATGTTTTAGTTCTTCCACTAGTTGCTTTATTTCTAATAAAAACTGGGTTATAAAAATTTTGTTATTAACCTGTTCCTTCACCTTTATAACCCCCAAATTAAATTAGCTCACTAATATTAGTGGAGTTACATGATCGGTAAGTTTTAGTAATGTTGTGTAAAATTTTTACATTGTTTCCATGTTCTATTGTATGAGAATCAGTATAAAAACTCAATGAATTTATAACTCTAATATCCACTATTAATGTCGTTTGGCTAAATATGTTATTATAAATATGTTTTATTATTACAATGGAGGTTTTAAATTTTGTCTACCGAAAAAGCAATCAATACAACATCTACCATGCGCACTAAGGTTCTACTGCTTCTTTCCACTGGGCATTTGGTAACTGACTTGGCGGCAGGGGCATTGCCAGTGCTGCTTCCTGTTATACAGGCAGCTCTAAATCTATCTTACGGGGCAGCTGGAGTGGTGTCATTAATTTTTAATATTAGTTCATCGGTACTGCAGCCGCTGTTGGGACTTTGGAGTGATAAAATTAAAGCTCGCTGGCTTTTACCCACTGGCAGTATTCTTTCTATGATTGGGTTAGCTTTAGCAGGAATTGTTTCTAACTACTGGTTATTGTTAGCGGTGGTGTTTTTAAGTGGAATCGGATCTGCTTCCTACCATCCCGAGGCGTCCAAAGTGAGCCGGCTGGCCAGTGGCCACCGTCGGACAACCGGCATGTCACTGTTTATAGTTGGAGGAGCACTGGGAGCAGCCATTGGTTCGGTTGTGATGGCCCAGCTTTTAATGAAGTTTGACCGCTTTGCCAGTATCTATTTCTTAGTCCCAGGCATCATTATGGTAATGCTGTTCTTTATCTACAATAAAAAACTTCCCGATGAACCCGGTGGTGTAATAACCGGTGATATAAATACCAATGTTAAAATACCCAGAAATGTAATGGTATCATTAACAGTTTTAGTAGTACTAATAATCATCCGCTCCTGGATTCAATCCGGTCTTTTATATTTCATGCCGTTATATTGGGTTAATCACCTTGGCAAAAACCCTGATTATGTCAGTTCATTGGTGGTATCATTCATGTTGGCCGGTGCTATAGGCACCCTTGTGGGGGGCCCGCTGGCTGACCGCTTTGGTAGAAAAAACAGCTTGGTAACTTCCACCGCTTTATTAGTCCCACTACTACTACTGTTAAAGTTCAGCACCGGAGCATGGCCGATGATTATTCTTTTCATCACCGGAATGGTAATTGTTTCAACAATGGCCACCACAGTGGTGATGGGCCAGGAAATGCTGCCCCACAGAATTGGTGTAGCCTCCGGGCTAATGACCGGTTTTGCCATTGGTATGGGTGGTGTGGGTGTTACCGTTTTAGGGACTATCGCTGACCATTATGGTGTCGACAGCGCCCTTTGGATCCTCACTTTAATGCCTTTGGCAGCCTTTGCACTGAGTTTATTTTTACCGAAGGATAGTGTACAACAAGAATAGGTGCTTAATAGAAAAACACCGCTTTTAGGCCAGTGGCTTAAAAGCGGTGTTTTAAAATAATCAACCCTAATTATCTTTCAGTTCAGATTTTCTTGTCTTTAATAATCTTGGATTTGAAACTATTAATACACCGCTAATTATTAATACCCCCCCAATCAATTGTACCAATGTATAAATCTCACCAATAAATACTGCAAAAACCCCCGAAAAGAGTACTACTAAGTATAGATAATTGGAAGCCCTGCTTGGTCCTATTGCTATTACCCCTTCATTCCAGCACACAAAAGAAACTAGTGAAGGAAATATCGCAATAAAGAGAATTCTCATCCACATACTTATCGATATTTGAGAATAATCAAAGGAAGTTGTTACCATCTCCCGGTACAAAAATGGCATTAACACTATCAAACCCAACAGTAGTGTAGTTAAAAAAGTAGCTTTCCTGGGTAATGGTCCTCCCCATCTTTTCATTGACATTGAATATATTGCCCACATTAAAACTGCCAAAATGACAAACAAGTCTCCCTTGTTAAACTTCAGGTTTAGTAGCGCACCCAACTGACCTTGTGAAGTCACCCATAATACTCCGAAAAATGATATCAAAACTCCCAAATACTGTAGCTTTATCAATCTTTCTTTCAGAAAAACAGCAGATAGGACTACAATTAATAAAGGCGCAGTGGCGTTAACTAATGATGCATTAATTGATGTTGTTGTTTGTAACGCCACATATAACAAGGAATTAAAACCCGCTATTCCGGTAATGGCAAATATCACCAAAGGCTTCCAGTTTTCCATTAATATATCCTTGCTGGCCTTAAACTCTTTCCAGGCAAAGGGTAAAAACAATATAAAACCTATCCCCAAACGCATAGTTGATAAATGAAATGGAGGTAGAGTTTGTACTAGACTTCTACCGACGACAAAGTTTCCTCCCCAAAAGAGGGTGGCAATAATCAATAGAATATAAGGTTTGTTTCGAAGGAATTCCAAAACAATATTTACTTTTGAATATAACATGTTAGCTCACACTCTTAACGTATTTTAGATTATTTGAATCAAGACGTTGCTACTAGTTATTATGGCCAAATCAGTATGGCCTGTCAATAAAAACACCGCGAGACGCTTCTAACATATATTAAACGCCCTTGGCAGGCATCTTCTTGTTGGCAGAATTTAATCATTGAAGATTACTTCATAAGGTATATAATTAAACACGTGAAATATTAAGCTTATAAAATGTTTCATTGAAGAAAGATTGGCTGTTAAGGAGGTTAACATGAACAACATAGATTTGGAAATTTGTACACTAAGACTGTAATCTTATATTAACACCATCAATGGGCATAATTGTTATAGGCATCTCTTTAACTATAAGAGGTGCCTATAACTATAAATCTATTGTTGCATATACAACTATCCCGGTGATATAATTACTTTTGACCTATTAATCTAGCATTAGAAAAGGTGAGAAAAAATGGATCGTTCAAAACAGCTGGGTGAGGAAAAAGTATCTAAGTTATTACTTAAATTCTCCATACCCGCTATTATCGGCATGATTGTTAATGCCTTATATAACGTAGTTGATAGAATCTTTATTGGTAACGCTGTTGGTTCCATGGGAATTGCCGGTATTACCATTGCCTTCCCAGCCATGCTGGTTACCATGGCCTTTGCCATGTTGGTAGGTGTTGGAACTACCTCTTTAGTATCTATTAGATTAGGAGAAAAGAAAGCAGAAGAAGCGGAACTGATAATGGGTAATGGGTTTCTTCTACTGATCCTAATATCCATAAGCATGTCTACCATTGGCATGGCTTTTATTGATCCAGTGCTAGTGCTTTTTGGAGCCAGTGAAACTGTGCTTCCCTACGCCAAAGAATACATGAGTATTATTCTACCGGCAATCGTCGTTATGTCCATTGGATTCGGTATGAATAACATTATCCGGGCTGAAGGCAACCCAAGGACAGCCATGTTCACCATGTTAATTGGTGCAATTATGAATATAATTCTTGATGCAATCTTTATATTTGTGCTAGGCTGGGGGCTAAAAGGAGCAGCCTTTGCTACGGTATTGGCACAGGGCACTTCCATGGTTTGGGTACTATATTACTTCCTTGGGGGAAAAAGCTCATTAAAGCTAAAGGTTGCCAACATGAAGTTACAATTGCCTGTAATAGGCAAGATCTTGGCCATAGGTTCTGCACCCTTTGCCATGCAAATATCTGCCAGTTTATTAAATGTAATTATGAACAACAGTTTAGATTATTACGGCGGAGATACCGCCGTTGCAGGAATGGGTATCATTCACAGCGTAATGACACTAATGATAATGCCTATCTTTGGGATCAACCAAGGGGCCCAGCCCATTATTGGTTACAATTATGGGGCTAAGAACTATCAAAGGGTTAAGGAGGCCTTAAAATTGGCTGCTACCGCAGCTACAGCACTTGTAACCATCGGCTTTATATTAACCAGACTTTACCCAGAGCAGTTTATTGCTTTATTTAATAGCGATGATCCAGACCTTATTGCTTTTGGAGCAAAAGCAATTACTATATTCTTTATGTTTATGCCAATTATCGGTTTTCAAGTGGTTGGGGCCAACTATTTTCAGGCAGTGGGCAAACCAAAACAAGCTATGATTTTAAGCCTGTCCAGACAGGTATTATTACTAATACCGCTAATATTGATTTTACCGAGGTTTTTTGGGCTAGAGGGAATACTTTATGCAGCCCCTATCAGTGATGTGTTATCTTCAATGTTAACTGCCACTTGGCTGTTCATTGAGATTAAAAACTTAGATTACAGACAGCAACAAACCCATTTGGCAAAAACTTCTTGATTAAGGAGGTGAAGTGTTATTAGCCAGCATAAATCTATTGGTCGTTGGATCTCTATGCTGTACCGCTATGGCCAGTGCTACTTGGAAAAAGAATTGAAACCGTACGATATGGGCAGTGGGCAGTTTATTTTTATGGCAGCATTGTTTCACGAGGATGGTATCAGTCAGGAGAACCTGGCCAATAAATTAAATATAGATAAAGGAACAACAGCACGGGCTATAAAAAAACTGGAGAGCATCGGCTACGTTACCCGAGAGGTAAATCCAAAGGACAAGCGGTCGAACATTATTCGTGTATCTAAAGAAGGTCAGGAAATAAGACCTGTTTTACAAAGGATTTCTCAACAATGGTCAGATGAATTGTTCGCTGGAATGGACTCGGAAGAGCAGGAACTAATTATACGGCTGCTACAAAAGATGTCTTATAATGCATATTCCTTAATTAAGAATGATAAGGAAAAAGCTTCAGGGGGATGTTGTCAATGAAACTTGGTTTAAAGGGAAAAGCATGGTTAAAGGGTTTTCACATTTTAGTTTCTGGAATTTGGGTTGGGGCGGGTATCTGTTTATTACTGCTGGGATTTCTAAAAGGTCACACTCCAAATGGTGATGAATTATATGCTTTTAACCTGGCCATGAAAATCATTGATGATTATATTATTATTCCCAGTGCCATGGCCTCCCTAATTACCGGCTTACTAATTTGTTGGTTAACCCAGTGGGGATTCTTTAAGTTTAATTGGATTATCCTTAAGTGGGTTTTAACAGTGGCGCAAATATTATTTGGTACCTTCTTTTTAGGTCCATGGACAAATGGTGCCACCGCTATTGCCAATACGGAGAGGGCCTTGGCATTACAAAACTCTACTTACTTGTATTTCAGGGAAATGAATTCTTTTTACGGAAGTATCCAAGTAGCCCTGTTAATTGTAATGGTATTTATTTCAGTATTTAAACCATGGGGAAAACGTGGAAAAATAAAGGCCCACTAAGAAAATGGAGGGGTTTTCCCCTCCATTTTCTTAGTTAATCAGTAAACATTTGTGTAATATATAAGCTGTATCCATCTTTAACAACCCCAATACCTATTTTATTGAAGTTTTCGTTTAAGATGTTCTCTCTGTGACCATCTGAATCCATCAAGGCATCGTGAGCACTTTTAATGCTTGTATGCAAGGCCAGGTTTTCACCAGCCCAGCCGTAACTTACCCCAAAGTCTTTCAGCATATCAAAGGGGCTACCGTAAGTTGGGGAATAATGTGAGAAATAGTCGTTGTCAGCCATATCCTGTGATTTTACCTGGGCAACCTTACTTATTTCGGCATCCAGCACCAGCGGATCTTTCCCCGCTGCCCTTCTGGCTTCGTTTATATAGCCCAGCATTTCCTGACGCTGTTTTTCCAGTTCGCTCGGTTCCGGTTGTGGTTTTGGCTGAGGGTCAGGCTCCGGTGTCGGTGTCGGTGTTGGAGTTGGCCCCGGCGTTGGAGTTGGCGTTGGTTCTGGTTGTTCCTGTATCGGTTCAGCATATCTGCTGGAGATACATCCAACTTTGTCATCTTCAGTCTTTACTACATACCACTTACCAATTTTACCAATTACATCAACCACATCATCTTTGTACAGATAACCAATTACACCGTGATTGGTTCCAGCACCACTGCGCATATTCAGTGCCCAAGCCGTAATTTTTGCCTTATCGGTATCAGCCTGTTCTAACTCTCCCATTACGGCCACTGCACCAGTATCCAAGGTGGGATTATCACTAGGTGAAGCAAAAAACATACCCACCACCAAAACTGCCAGCAGTACAACAAGAGACTTCTTCATTCTGCTATACACTCCTTGCTGTATATTTTTAAAGCTCTTATTTTCATTTCGCTAGCAGTTTTTATTTTCCTGTAGTTAATATTTGCTATACCAAATAACCGTACTTAATCACTGAGTTAGGTTTGGTTGTTGATATTCTGGCTGCTGGTATATAGGATGATAGTTAGTTTCTTCATCTACATGAACAATTCTTTCTTCTCGGGCAGATTTTAAAATATCCTGCACTGTCTTTAAATCACCATATTCCATTTCCGGTGTTACACTGACAGGTTCCTTTCCAGTAAGGGCATTGTAAAAGTTAAGTAACTCATTATAGTAGCCCTGCTCCGGTTGATATTTAACTTGTTCCTGTTTGCCATCATTATAAGCTATGTTTATTACGCCGGAATTGCGTTCTTCCAAATATATCATTCCTTGGCTACCAAAAATGCGCAATCCAATTAATGGGCGTTGCATTTCTTTTCCAGAGCAGAAAAAACTGAACTGGCCAGGAATGCCATTGCTAAACTGCAGGTTCGCGCACACCACTGAGTAAGGTGAAAATTCTGCCTGTTGCTCCCGACCAAAGGCCTGTACCTTGTTAATGGGGCCGAAGATATGGCGCATAGCGGCCACATCATGGATAGCACTGTCCGTTATCTGTCCTCCGGGAAACTCCGGGTACTGGCGCCACTCAGTGGCTGAAAATTTGTCCTTTAGCATGTCACTGGGGAAGTCAATAACGCGATTATAGATGAAGTAAAAAACTTCCCCAATGCGTTTGGTGCGTACTAAATCTCTAATGACGTTATTTTCTTCATTATAACGATAGTTTTCCGCTATCATGATCGGCATATCATATTTCTGTGCCAACTCCCTAGCAGAACGGGCCTGCTCTATGTTTGGTGCCAGCGGTTTTTCGTTAATTATTCCTTTACGCTGGCCAGCCAACTTTCGCGCCACCTCGGCGTTCACTATGTAATTCAATTCAATGGGCACCATGATGTCCACCACATCTAGATCTTCTTTCTCTAACATTTCATGAAAGTCAGTATAAACCTTTTCTTTATTTATCTGCAGTTTACCCGCCCACTTGGTTGTTTTCTGTTCATCCATATCACAAAGAGCCGTTATTTGGTAGCGGTCGGCTAATTTTTGAAAAGCCGGGTAATGTAGCTTCTCAAAGGCCATCCCCACCCCAATAATACCAACCTTCAATTTCTTCATGAAACAAATCCCCCTAATCCTAATTTGCAATTATTATCTACAAAAGAGGTTATGGGTATTCTACAGTTTGCACCATAATTAAGGGCAGCCTTAAAGGCTGCCCTTAAATGTTTTACTGGTTTTATTCTAACTCCTAACTCCTGAACTAGTATCCTAAACTCTCACCAACAACCACCACTGTAATATCACTGGCCAGTGGTTTCTTTTTCATTATTGAATATGCCCGGCAAGTTCTGGACTTGCTTTGGCAGTCTGAACATACACCAGTAGTAGCACAGGGGTTCGCCAAGCCTAACCGCTTGTTGTTTTTAGGAGAAGCAATTAACTTAATTCTATCAAGCGCCGCATGCACATTTTTACTCACCTTGTTTATTCCCACTACTACCACTACTTTTTTAGGACCAAATGTCATAGCCGCAACTCTGTTACCTACCCCGTCAATGTTTACCAGGTGCCCGTCTAATGTTAAAGCATTTGTGCTACTAAGGAAAACATCACAGATAAGCTGTTGGCGTCTTATTTCATTCTTTTCTTCGGCAGATAAATCTGGCAGGTTATGGTTTAACACCTCTGCCCCTTTATCCGCAGCTTTTTTAGGTAACTGTAGCTCATTCAACGTCATGGAACCACCAATACCTACCTTATTGCCCCCTGATATATAGCTTAAAACATGCTCCACCGCTTGTTCACGGTTGGAAAAATACACCGCATCAAACTCGTTTTTCTTTAATGCTTCAACAACCTTGTTACCGAGAGCATCATTGTGCCACTCTTGTGTACTCATTCTTTTGATACCCCTTCCTGCATTATTATTGCGTTATTATATAGTTAATTAAATTATACCATGTATAGTAGGCTTAAATATTTAAGGCCTCTCAGGAAAAATACTATACATAGCAAAGGTACTGCTACAATAGCACAGGCTAGTGCATTAAGTCTCATATTTTAAATTATATATTCTATTAAAATACCGAACAAGTATACACTTTTAGGTAAGATAACTTACCTAATGGTTAGAATTTAGTAATTATAAAACAAAATTGTTTTTGTTCCACATCCAGAATGATATAATATATAGCTAATAGATTATTTAAAAGCGGGTGTCTTTCTTTGTTAGAGTATAATAATAAAAAATTTGTCTGTTATTTAGATCTTGGAATGGAATTAATCCGTGGTAAATGGAAAGCCGTTATTCTATGCCATCTTAATAAAGGACCGAAAAGATTTCTTGAATTACAGAGATTAACCTGTGGCGTTAGTCAAAAGGTACTTAATGAAAAATTAACGGAGCTAGAGAATGACGGTCTCATTTTCAAAACAGCATATCCCGAAGTACCCCCAAGAGTTGAATATGAACTTACGGAAATGGGAAAAGAAGTTTTTCCAGCTTTAGATATTTTGCAAAAATGGTCTAAAAAACATTTTACAAAAAAAACAAATTCAGAAGTCAGGAGTAAGAATTCAGAATAAGCAGCTGAGAAATCGTGCATGATCACATGCACCCCATTCTTAATTCTTCATTTTTAATTGTTCATATTACTACTTCTCATTCATTTCAGTTAAATGCTTCCAATAGCGTGCTGGCATAAATTGACGTTGTTGCCTGGGGTTAGCTCGTTCTTTGATAGAAACACTTTCAAAATATCCCTGCCACATATTTTGATATTCCTGCTCTTCTTCAGATAGAATAAAATTTTTATCAGAGTCCAGCTTTGAAACCACCCACTCTTTTTGATTATAAAGAGCCGCTAAACCTCTTTTTAGATCATGAATGACCCAGTTTTGGTCGGACAACCGCTTTGCAAAGTGTGGTGCTACCAGACCCACTATGTTATAGTCCGGTTCAATGCTGGCATAGTATACACCATTATTCAGCTTACTAAAACGAATCAACCCCAACAAACGATGCCTTTCTGCTCCAACTTTGCGGCTAATTTGATGTATTCTCAACACCCGATCATCTGTAAGGTATCGGTCTATATCTTTGCCCACCTTAAAACCAAGCTGCAGGTAGCGATAAATAAGATTCCCCACTCCGTCTAACTCTGAGAGATAGGCATAAAAAACATGTCTTAGTGCCCACGTAGATATTTTCCCCTTTGCAGCTTGATATACTTTATCTGCCTTATTGTCATCTGTCTTAATATCTATCAGTTCAGCAAATAGATTTGCAGATGGGTTATCTGCTTTCACAATATCATCTGGCTTAGTTTCCCGGTAATAAGCTTCATAAATAGCCGTCAACAATCCTTGAAAACTACCGTCATAAACATAATAAATCATAATTCTGACTCCTGAACTAATCAAACATAGTCATTTGCACATCCCCATTGCTGCTGGAACCATCCAACAACCTTGGCCGGATAGCATCCTCCCGCAGGTTAATACCACCATAATACTTACCTCTGCAGGTAATAAAATAGCGGGCCCTTTTTAATACCACACCAATTTTTTTCAAATCATCATAACTTAGTGACCCCACCCTCCGAGCAATAACAATTCGCTTAGCAGATTTCACACCTATGCCGGGTACCCGCAAAAGCATTAGATAATCCGCTCTGTTTATTTCTACTGGAAACACGTTCAGATTTCTTAGTGCCCAACCAGCCTTAGGGTCTAGTTGCAAATCAAAATTCGGCTGCTTTTCATCCAATAATTCTGAAGCTTTAAAACCATAAAACCGCAACAACCAGTCCGCTTGATACAGCCTGTTTTCCCGCACCAGGGGCGGCCCTGTTAAGCTAGGAAGTTTAGGGTTATCGTTAACCGGTACATAAGCGGAGTAGTAAACACGTTTTAAGCTAAAGCTGCGGTAAAGGTTCTCTGAAAGGGTGATAATATTCTTATCATTATCTGGGGTTGCCCCCACAATTAGTTGGGTGCTCTGGCCAGCCGGCACAAAAGATGGAGTGTGCTTAAACACCTTTCGTTCTTCTTTAAATTGCACTATATTTGAAGATATGTTGCCCATGGACCCTAGTATTTGTTCTTTTTTCTTCCGAGGCGCCAGCAACTTTAAACCTTTTTCTGAGGGCAGTTCAATGTTTACACTCATCCGATCAACATGCATACCGGCCTCTGATATTAACCGCGAGTCTGCTCCCGGAATGGCTTTCAAATGAATATATCCGTTAAATCGATGCTGATGGCGCAGCTTTTTTACAGTTAGTAGCAGCTGCTCCATGGTGTAGTCTTCATTCTTTATAATTGCAGAGCTTAAAAACAGCCCCTCTATGTAATTACGGCGATAAAAATTTATCGTCAAATCAGCCATTTCATCCGGGGAAAAGGATGCTCTGGGGGTATCGTTACTTATTCTGTTCACACAGTAAACACAATCATAACAACAATCATTACTAAAAAGGATTTTAAGCAAAGAGACACAACGACCATCATCAGTCCAACTGTGGCAAATACCGCTAACAGAAGCATTTCCCACACCGCCAGGAATGTTCTTACGACGGCTACCGCTAGATGAACAAGATACATCATATTTTGCTGCTGCAGAAAGAATATTTACTTTATCACTAACTTCCATAACACATGCCCCCCCAGAATGTACGTTCGCCCTCATTTGGTATTATAGCACAAAAAAATTGTAACCTTAAATATTGTGCAGATTAATTTAGAAAAATTTTCTTTTCATATTGTGAAAATCGCCCTACTAAACTTTACTGAATATATACTTATTTAGTATAGTTTAAGATATTTTTGGAGGTGGTAATTGCATGGGGGTACGAATATGGAATATCATGCTGTGCCCAACTGTATTTTCACCAAACCAGAAATTGCCTCAGTAGGTATTACTGAAACGCAGGCCAAGGAAAAGGGGCAGCCTATTAATGTAGGTAAATTTAACTTTATGGCCAATGGTAAAGCTTTAAGTATGGGCGAAGCCGAAGGGATGGTAAAAGTACTTGCCTGTGCCAGTACCTTGGGGTCTAAATAATTGTTTAGGTTATAAACAATAACCTTTTCTATATTTCAAGCCTGACCCTGATTTTTCATTGTTTTTTTATACCGTTGAGTAGCACTTCATAATGTATTAAAGATTGCTCTTTTAAGTCAAAGTCAGGGTAACGTATACACCATTCATAAGTAAGTCCTCTCATGGCCATAATACAGTGCTTAGTAATGGTATCTACCGACATGTCCACTCTAAAATCTCCTTGCTCTATCCCTTGGCTAATAATATTACTGAATACTTGGTAGAGTTTCCTATTGTAACCCATTACAGCTTCTGTATTTACTGTTCTTGTTATTTGTGCTTCATATAACATTTTCATCAGGTCATAACCTATAGCACAGGCAATGGTATCAGCCATTTTCTCCACAAACGAAAAAAGTATATCAGATGCCATGGTGCCGGGGGGGAATGACTCAAGATAAGATTTATAGTCTAAATCCACTTTGTATACAGTGTCTGCAATCAGAGTAGTTATCAGGTCATTTTTAGTATCAAAATACACGTAGAAAGAGCCTTTAGATACCCCTGCCTTTTCAACGATAGAGTCTACACTTACATTATCAAAACCATGCTTCTTGAACAACTGGTCAGCACTTTCATAGATTTTCTTTTTTGTTTCCACAGCTTTTGCTGTTTTTTTGTTTATTTTCCCTTTATTCACAATTTTCTCTCCTATATTAATTGACTATTATAGTAAATAATTATATATTGACTATAGTCAATGACTATAGTCATAAATTCAATAGATAAAATTATAACATACAGACTATGGAAATACCACGAATCAATTTAATCTACATAAGGAGAATTTAAATGATAAACAAGCCAGTATTTAAATATGCCTATCGGGTGGAATCCTTTCCTGATGACGAATCAGTTTTTCTGCTGTCAGAAAAAAAGCACTCTATTCTCAAAGGCCGCCTTTACGTACTGTTAGCCCCTTTGCTTAACGGCAACCGGACAGTTGACGAGATTATTAGCCTGGTAGCAGGAAAGGCTTCCCCGTCAGAAGTGCACCACGCCCTTGGTGTTATGCAGAGTAAAGGCTACATTGAAGAGGGTGATGATTTTCTGCCACGGGAACAAGCCTCTTATTGGAGCACCTTAGGATGCACGGCTAAGGATGCCGCCCATCGACTCCAGGCAATCAAAGTTTCTGTAACGTCTTTCGGAGATGTATCCACAGAGCAGCTAAAATCTCTCCTCGATGTAATGCATGTAAAGATTGGCGAACCGGCCAACCTAGGCATCGTTCTGACCAATGATTATTTACACCCTGGGCTGGATGAATATAACCGCCGTGCAATGGAGAAGGGATTACCCTGGGTATTGGCCAAACCCGTGGGTATAGTGCCCTGGATTGGACCTTTGTTATATCCGGGCCAGACTGCCTGTTGGGAATGCCTGGCCTCACGCCTAAGGGGTACCCAAGAAGTGTCGGTATTTTTCGGGGAACAAAAAGTCAATCCTTTACTATCAATCCTTCCATCAACTATGCATACCTCCCTGTCCATGCTGGCAACTGAAATCGCCCGATGGGTAGTTCAGGGGGAAAGCCAATTTCTAAAGGGTACAGTTAATTCATTTGATAGCCAGTTAATTAACTTAGAACAACATCCGGTTATCCGGCGACCCCAGTGTCCAAAGTGCGGTGCCAAAGAACGGGAACCGGCGCCCCCGGAGCTCAAATCACAGCGTAAATTCTTTACCGCTGACGGTGGGCATCGTATTGTGTCGCCGGAGGAAACCTTGAAGCGTTATGCCCACCATGTCAGCCCCATTACCGGTGCAGTAAAGACTTTAGAGAAGATGACTGCAGTGGACGGCAAAGTCCATGTATATTCGGCGGGGTACAACTGGGCCACCAAACAGCATAATTTAAAGCAATTCCGTAGTATTCTGCGCGCAAGCAGCGGCGGCAAAGGCAAAACAGATATTCAGGCGAAGGCCGGTGCTCTGTGTGAGGCCATCGAAAGGTATTCAGGGGTCTTTCAGGGTGATGAGTACCAACTGAAGGCCAGTTACCGGGAGTTGGGAGAAAGGGCCATTCACCCTAATGCCTGCATGAATTACAGCCAGCAGCAGTACAAAAACCGCATAGAGATAAATGACCAGGAGATAGACCACCAGTTTGTGCCTGTACCCTTTGATGAGGAGGCAGTAATAGACTGGACACCGGTTTGGTCCATTAGCCACGGCACTTTACGCTATCTGCCCACGGCGTTCTTGTATTACAGCCATCCAGCAGGAGGCTCGGAATCCGGACTTTTATGCTGCTCAAACGGTAATGCTTCTGGCAACACTTTGGAAGAGGCCATTTTACAAGGTTTTTTTGAACTGGTGGAAAGAGATAGTGTAGCTCTGTGGTGGTATAACCGGCTGAAAAAACCAGGTGTAGATCTGGACAGTTTCAATGAGCCATACTTTAAGGAGGTGGAGGAATATTACCGGAGCCATAATCGTGAGTACTGGTTGCTGGATATCACCAGCGATTTTGGCATACCCAGCTTCGTTGCCCTTTCGCGACGAACAGACCAGGAGTGTCAAGACATTATGTATGGTTTTGGCTGTCATTTTGATCCTGTTCTGGCTGCTTTAAGGGCGTTGACCGAGATGAACCAGGCCTTACCTTCATTGTCCGGTGTTAGTATTAATGCCTGGAAAAAGGTTATGGGACAAAAAGGCAGTTCTTACGGTAAAGAACAGGGTACACAAGGGTATCCAAGCCGGAGCTTAGAAAAGTGGTGCCGGGAGGCCACGGTGGCCAACCAGCCTTACCTTCTACCAGACCCCTCCCAGTTACCCAGGAGTTTGTCAGACTATCACAACTTGGCCACCGATGACTTGCTGGAAGATGTCCATATTTGCAGGCGGCTGGTGGAAAAACTGGGCATGGAAATGTTCGTTTTAGATCAAACCCGTCCAGATATAGGCCTTAGTGTAGTCAAGGTAATTGTTCCCGGGATGCGGCATTTCTGGGCCAGGTTTGCCCCCGGCCGCCTTTACGATGTGCCGTTAAAAATGGGTTGGCTGACGCGCCCGTCTAAAGAGAGTGAGTTAAACCCCATTCCCCCGCTTCTATAAGAAGATATTTAGTTAGGTAGAATTCACCCTGATAAGCCAAAGGAGAGTATATATAAATGTTCCACTTAGCAGAAATTAACCAAACAAACAAGGCGGGCTTTGTGAGGTTTGTACCCTCCAGAAACATGCCAGTCTTTGAAAGGGTAGGTGAAGATGCTGCCATCTGTGCCGTGGGGGCCTTTTTGATTGATGAACCCATTGGCCTGGCCATAGCCCAATTAATTAAAGAACACGAATGGGTTATTTCATGGATATATGTTACCCCCCGTTATCGAAACAAAGGTTTGGGATTGTCAATGACTGATGAAATAAAAAAAATGGTACTGCAAAGAAATGGTGCAAAAATTTTCTTCACCTATAGTATTGACGACAATACTGACAACTCCTCTGGGGCCCAAATTGAGGCACTGCTGGCCAAAGCCTGCTTTAAGAAATCAAAAAGTGAGCTCTGTTACTTTAAGACTGAATGCGCAGAGGCTATCAAGACGGGCTGGGTAAAGAGGTATGTATGTAAAGAAGCCCTTGAACAACGGACAGCTAAGTATAGAGAGTATGAAATATTCAGATGGGGTGAACTGAGAGACAAGGAAAAGGAATATCTGAAAGAAATTAAAGGCCAAATTTATCCGGACTGGTTTTGCCCACTAAACGACGAAGAGAAAAACGACCCATCTTTAGGCCTTGGAATTCGCCACCGGGATGAATTAATCGGTTACCTAGTTACCCGCCGGGCAGATGACGATATGGTCCATATTTGGCGTTCCTATCTTAAGGAGCAGTATAGAACCAGTTCCATTTATGTCACACTATTTGCCACAGTAATAAACCTTCTGGATAAAGAAGGTATTCGCTACTTTTTTAGTGATATCCAGGAAAGTAACATCAGAATGCTTAAATTTGCCATTCACGCCTTTGAAAAGAAGAATGTACCAGTTCATAGGTGGAAGGAGATTATGGCAGAAATAAAATTATATTAAGGGAGGTTTTTAATCATGACCACATGGACAGAGAATGAAGTCAACGAAACATTGGGGAAATTATTTAAACAGGCTGCCACCAATATTGAATTCCGTAAACTTTGCCTATCAGACCCAGGTGCAGCCATCAAACAGGTAAGCGGAAAGGAAATCCCCAGTGGCCTAAAGATTAAGTTTGTGGAAAACGAAGGTGCCGACCGGACTTTAGTGTTACCAGATTTGCTAACTGAAGATTTATCGGACGAGGATTTGGATAATGTTGCAGGTGGTAGTAATTGTATGAATGGTAATTGTAAATTTTGTACTGGTTATTAAGGTTTAAGCAGTAGTTATCAGTGGAAGCCTGCTTCTAGTGGCTTCCACTGATACATATTTTTTTGATTTAAAATCCGGGGGTTTAATAAATTGAACAGTAGAAAACAAATGATACCGTCAGTTGTGCCTGAGACGGATCACATCTACTATGAAAACATTAATAGTGCTGTAATTAACTGGGAAAATATAAAAGACCTAACGTACATAAAAACTATAAAGAAAGCCAGAGATGATAACGATTTTTTAGTGGTGCTGTCGGATAGATTAGGGCTATTTTTTATGAATGAGCCGGGTAAAAGGATTTTCTCAATGATCGACGGGCTTAAAAAAACAGAAGATATTATCAGGGAACTCAACATAACTGAGAAGAACATGATGGATTTTATTTATAAATTGAAGCAATATGGATTAGTAAGTCTTAAGGAAAATAAATAACTCCTGGGTGAATCTTGAAGAGTCACCGGTGGGAGAGTTTATGTTGGGAAGTAAAATATAAAAATTATATTAAAGGAGGTTTTTAATCATGACCACATGGACAGAGAATGAAGTCAACGAAACATTGGATAAATTATTTAAGCAAGCAGCCACCAATATTGAATTTCGAAAACTTTGCCTATCAGACCCAGGTGCAGCCATCAAACAGGTAAGCGGAAAGGAAATCCCCAGCGGCCTAAAGATTAAGTTTGTGGAAAACGAAGGTGCCGACCGGACTTTAGTGTTACCAGATTTGCTAACTGAAGAGCTATCGGAAGAGGATTTGGATAACGTTGCAGGTGGATATGCTAATTGTTTAGGTAAATGTTATTAGTGAAGCCTGATTCTAGTGGCTTCCTGGGTGAATGAAATGCGGCCAACCAGAAAGGGGAATCAGAATCAGACTATGCCCAAGATTACGCTGGGATTGAGGCGCAACATAATAATTAAAGAGATACCGGAAGGCGGGGCGGAACTGCATGTTGGTTCTATGGTTCGGCCACTACAAGAGGCAAGTTCCAGTGCAGTAAAGGCACTGGTCCGGCTGAGTGCCGGCGGGGCTACCATGGAGGAACTTGAGGAAATAGCCCATCAGGGCGGCTGGCTACGCTCAAACTTTCCACATTACTACGAGAAGCTGTCCAAACTGGGCTATATCACCTGGTCTATTGAAGCAGAGGGCAAAAGGGTGGCCAGGCTGGAGGTAATGGTGCCGGGAGTTGAGCTAAGTCTGCCAGAGATTCCCCCAGATCAACGATTTGTCTTGTCACGTTTTGCTTTTAGCCGGTGCCTGAATAACAAAACGGTAATCGAAACTCCTCTTAAGCCTGTAAGATTAGAGCTGGAACACTGGCTGGGTTCCGCCCTCTGGGGTCTGTTATCCCGTCCTGTTAATTCCCACCAACTTAGTGGGGCAATTCCCGACGCGAACCCAACTACTGTAAAGATGCTGCTGCAACTGTTTCATGCCGCCGCAGTGGTTCAGGAGTTAAATGCCACGGAAGGCGATGTCCCAGAGGAATGTGACCAGGCGCTGAGGCAGTGGGAGTTCCATGACCTGCTGTTTCACTCCCGAACCCGTACCGGCCGGCATGACTACCCTCTGGGAGCCACTTTCCGCTTCCAGCCGGAGATTCAACCCCTGCCGGCCTGCAAACCGGCCATGTCGGGGGAAGTAATCGATTTATACAAGCCTGACTTGGAAGGCCTTAAAAAAGAAGACTCACCCTTTACTCTGGTGCTGGAAGAACGCCGCTCTATGCGGGGATATTCACCGGAGCCCATTACCATATATCAATTGGGCGAATTTTTGTATCGTACCGCCAGGGTGCAAAAGACAACTTTAGCTGATCCCAAGCGGGGAAACATGTACGATGTTAGCATACGGCCATATCCCAGCAGCGGTGCCTGCCACGCATTGGAAACCTATTTAGTGGTTGGTGAATGCGACGGACTGGATACGGGGTTATACCACTACAACCCCTTTGGGCATTACCTTGTCAAACTGAGCGGAGAAAACAGGCATATCGAGTTAATACTGGAAAATGCGGAAGATAGTACAGGCAGGCAGTGCTATCCGCAGGTGTTTATCAGTATTGCCGCCCGCTTTCAAAGATTATCCTGGAAATATAGCTCCATATCCTATTCCCTGTTGTTAAAAGATGTGGGCGTATTGCTCCAGACTATGTACCTGGTGTCTACGGCTATGAACCTAGCCCCCTGCGCACTGGGGACCGGGCACTCCGAATGGCTGTGTCGGGCGGCGGGTCTAAACTATCTTGAAGAGTCACCGGTGGGAGAGTTTATGTTGGGAAGTAAAATATAAAAATTATATTAAGGGAGGTTTTTAATCATGACCACATGGACAGAGAGTGAAGTCAACGAAACATTGGAGAAATTATTTAAACAGCCTGCTACCAATATTGAATTTCGCAAACTTTGCCTATCAGATCCAGGTGCGGCCATCAAACAGGTAAGCGGAAAGGAAATCCCCAGCGGCCTAAAGATTAAGTTTGTGGAAAACGAAGGTGCCGACCGGACTTTAGTGCTACCAGATTTGCTAACTGAAGATTTATCGGAAGATGATTTGGATAACGTTGCAGGTGGACATCGTCAAGGTGTTGATTGCAAGTTTTAAAGTTTGTATTGGTTATTAAAGTTTAAGCAGTAGTTATTAGTGGAAGCCTGATTCCCCCGTGCTCTGATGATTTGTGGGGTGCGGTTCCATAATAAAGGGAGGATTTTCTTTGCATAAATCAGAGACATACTGGGCCAGGGCAGAGGGGTCAATTTTTTCGCTGGTACAGCTTTACCAAGAAGGCTCCGGCAACCATGTCAAGGGCAACTACCCTAGGTTTATCCAGCGGGGCAGCCACGGGCACATCTGGGATGTGGATGGCAACGAGTATGTAGATTATGACATGGGGCTAGGACCAATTATCCTGGGCTATTGCTACGAGGCTGTGAATCAGGCAGTAATGGATCAGCTTCAATTAGGCACCCATTTTTCCCTAGTCAGCCCCGGGGAAGTGGAATACGCAGAGCTAGTAATCGAAAACATTCCTTGTGCCGAGAAGGTTAGGTTTCTTAAAACCGGCTCATCTGCTACCGAAGCCGCTGTGCGAATTGCCAGGGCCTATACAGGCCGCAGTCATATAATCAGGGGTGAGTACCATGGGTGGCATGAATGGACCATTGCCGGGGAGGGTTACCGGCAGGGCGGTATTATTTCCGAGGCCAGGCAATATATCCATATGTGCCGTTATAATGATCTTAGCTCCTTTGAAAAACTATTTCACCAACACAAGGGCGAGATTGCGGCGGTGATTATAGAACCACTAATAATCCAAAAGCCAAAGAATGATTTTTTAAAAAACCTACTTGATCTATGTCACGCTGAGGGTGCCCTGCTAATTTTTGACGAGGTAGTCACCGGTTTTAGGTTCCACCTCGGAGGAGCACAAAAATACCTGGGCATTACCCCTGATTTAGCGACTTTCGGCAAAGCAGCGGCCAATGGCTTGCCCTTGTCTTTTGTTACAGGTAAGAAAGAAATAATGGATGCGGTAGACAAAGATGTGTATTTGTTTACCACCTTTGGCGGTGAGCGACTTTCCCTTGCTGCTGGCATCGCCGTGATCAATGAATTAAAGAACCGGGATGTTAACGATAGAATATGGAGCCTAGGTGGTCGTCTAAAGAAAGAGACCAATGCCCTAACAGAGCGGTTAGGCTTAGACATTAGCCTGGAGGGGTCCCACCCCCGTCTGATGTTTAACTTTAAAGGGAGCAATGACCAATACCGCAGACAGATGAAAAACACCTTTATGCAGGAGTGTATCAAAAGAGGGGTGTTTCTTGGCTGGACCATATTTCCCTGCTACACTCATACTGATGCGGATATAGATTTAACGATGAACGTCTTTGAAGATGCCATGAAGGTATGTAAGCAGTATAAGGACTCCGTTAGAGCCTGGGGGGGTTAGTTAGGTGAAGATAAATTACCCTAATTACCATTCGGTTAACTCTATTGACCGCATATTAAAGGTATATCACTACCAAGGCCTATTCAGTGGGAGTGCCCTAGTATCCCAGGGAGAAAAGGTTACTTATAAACAATCCTTTGGGTTGGCACACAGAGCTTGGCATTGTCCTAATAAACCAAAGACCGCCTTTATGGTGGGCTCAAACACCAAGCAGTTCACCGCTATGCTCGTGTTGCAGTTAGTGGAAAAAGGACTAGTAGATATCCATCAGACGGTGGATAAATATTTGCCATATTTCCGCAAAGATATAGGCGGGAAAATTACCATCCACCACCTGCTTACGCACACCTCTGGGCTTCCTAACTACAACGCCGACCCCTCCTTTAGGATTGACGACAGATTAATTTCTTTTACCATCGAGAAAATGATCATAGAATTTACCCGGGGTGAGCTGGAATTTGAACCGGGTAGCCAATTTAAGTACTGCAACACAGGTTACTACATACTTGGAGATATTATTGAAAAGATTACGGGCAAGAACTATAGTGAAGTTCTCAACGAAAACATAGTAGGACCATTGAGGTTGGAAAATACCGGGTTTTTTCAGGGCAACGACTCACCTCTGGGTCTTGCCACTGGGTACGTCTTTGATCAAGAAGGGCTATTGGTGGAACAGGCTGTTAATCCCCGGTATGGCTACAGCGCTGGGAACATCTACTCCTCGGTGGAAGATCTCCACCGGTGGGACCGGGCACTTTATTCCGAGGAACTGCTTTCATCAAAATATCTAAGCATGATGTTCACCCCGTATCTTAATAACTATGCCTTCGGTTGGGTTAGTACTGCGGTCCGCTGGGACCAGTTAAAAGAATTTTTAGAAGACCCCCTGCACTATCAATACTCTCCCGACAGGGATGAAAGGTCAACTAGTGCCCATTTAATAGTGCACAGGGGCATGACGCACGGTTATGAATCTCTGATAATTAGAATAGTTGACCGGCAGCAACTGGTGGTTTTACTCAGCAATACAATTGGTCGGGTTTATTTGGAAGAAATTGCCTTGAGGATAATCAGTATTATGTATGACCTATGATTGGGGGTTTAAAACCATGCGTGAACATTTTTTAGAAGTGGACAAGCGGCATTTTAGCGCAGTGATTAGACAAACAAAAGACATGCTTGAAAGGGGCCAATACCCCGATAGTTTTAATATGCCTCTTTTTTTGCAGTATGATCTTACCTATAGATGTAACCTCAAATGCTTACATTGCTTTAACCAATCTGGTGAGAAATTAGAACCTGAGATGACAGTAGAAGAATGGCTTAGGCTTTCAAGAGAAGTGATCGCAAAGGGAGGCATCTTCAATTTAGTTCTATCAGGGGGAGAGGCCCTACTGCTGGGCGATGACCTGTTTAAAATTATCGACCTTTTTGCCTTAGATAATACGCCCATTACCTTGATTACCAACGGTTATTTGGTTGATGAACGTTGGGCTACAAAGTTGGCGGCTTACGATTCGCTTCAGATAAGGCTGTCCATTGACGGCAGTGAAAGCACTTTGCATGATGGACTCCGGGGGGTGCCCGGAAGTTTTGACCGGGCGGTTAAGGCAGCGCGACATTTTTCCCGGGTGGGCATTCCTTTTCATATTTCCAGCTGTGTCACACCCGCAAGCTTAGAAAAGATGGATAAGCTAGTGGAACTGGCTACAGAACTGAAAGCCGAGTTCCTGGCCCTAGATTTAGTGCTATCCAGCGGGCGGGCCACCGACAACCCTCAAATTCTGCTCAACCCAGAACAAGTGAACGTGATGCTGAAAAATATTTATGAGATAAGGCAAAAGTATAAGTTGCCGGTAATGTACAGTACTGGTTACAGTATGGCACAATATCACCTAGCCGGGTTTCCAAATAGGGTGGTAGTGGTGAAGGCCAGCGGCGATGTTCGTCTGTCCTGCATGGCTCCATTTATTATTGGCAATGTGCGTGAAGAGACCCTAGAAGAAATATGGCTCAAAAAAGGCGTCACCGCCTGGCAACATCCTGATGTAGTTAGGTATTTAGAAAACACCGATTTGGTTACTGCCAAAAACAATTACCTTATCAATTACAATGGTAAGGAATTCAAGATATAATCCGGGAAGAGATAAATGAACTAAGTCTTTATACAGTTTTAATATTCCTTTTTTCTTTTCTACTTAGGACAGAGTTAAACTTAACATATCTTAATGGTAGTATTATTATATTACTTGGAGCGACTTATTTTTCCCTCTAAAGCACCTATATAATGAACCTTGGGATAAAACTTTAGCCATTATGTTTTTTTCATGGATTCACACAATGACTGTTACATATATTTCCATACAGATTTCTTTGTCGTTAGGAATCACCAATCATTTAAAAGTAGCTTTAATTATTCAAACTATTACATATTTCTTTAGTACTCCGATTCTTATTAATTTCGTCAGAAGTAAGTTTATATATATATTAAAGAATATTCCGAGTGAAATGAGCAAATATCTTATTATCCTTGGTTTAGTAGAATTTGCGACTATTTGTATGCTTTTTGTGTATGTTAGGGAAAGCTCCAGTTCCTCCTTCTGGATATTAATGACTGTAATATTAATGGCGCTAACAGCAGCTATAAGTTATCATTTAATTTATATTATTGTTAAAAACTTTATGAGTACAAAAACTCTTAAACATCTTGCATATACGGATGATTTAACTGGTACTAAAAACAGATTGGTACTTTTGGGTGATTGAAGTTCATTCATCAACCACTGTTGTTCGCACTACCTCTGCTGGCAGTTACAGGGATGGCACTCTACCCCGTAGCCTTAAACCAGCAAGGAAAATGGAAGCCCTTCATGGCATCCGCATCAAACATTTTCGGGGTACTGGGTACTATAGCAGCAAGTTTATTCCCTTATTGGGTGCCCTCTTACCCTAATTTAGCCAACAGTTTAACCATTTACAACGCCTCATCCTCTAAACTGACATTAGAGGTTATGTTAATGCTGGCTCTGATAGGAATGCCGTTAGCGTTAGTTATTTTTTATAGTGGGTATATATATAGAAAGTTTAAGGGCACAACTAAAACATCATCTTTCATTAGCCACAAAGATACCTTTTCTGGGTAGGGGCATATACTATTAAGGGGCATCGAGCTCTACTTGATTTTGGGTTTCATTCTGAATTCTGACCCCTGGCTCCTTAATTCTTATTTAACTGCATATATTATCTATACACAAAGGAGGTTAAAACATATGGATACTACTTACTGGGAGCAATTTCTACCCATTCCTGCTGGCGGGCACCGGTTACCTCCGCTTCCCTATGATTATGACGCTTTAGAACCGATAATAAGTGAGGGAACATTGCGTATTCATCACGATAAACACCACTTGGGGTACGTGGAAGGATTAAACAAAGCGGAGTTAAAGTTAAAAGAAGCCCGTGCTGCAGAAAATTTTGATTTAATTCGCCACTGGGAAAGGGAATTGGCCTTTAACGGTTCGGGCCACATTTTGCATAGCATATTCTGGACATTAATGAAATCACCGACTAAAATAGAACCCGTTGGAGAACTGACCGCAGAGCAAATTAATTACTACTTTGGTAGCTATAATGTTTTTAAAGAACAGTTTAGTAAAGCAGCCATTACTGTGGAAGGCTCCGGTTGGGGTGTTTTAATTTGGAACCCCGCCTGGGGTAGGTTGGAAATATTAGCGGCAGAAAACCATCAAAACTCGACCCAATGGGGTGGCATTCCTATTCTGGTGGTAGATGTATGGGAACATGCCTATTACTTAGATTATCAAAACAAGCGGGCCGAGTTTGTGGAAAACTGGTGGAAGTTAGTAAACTGGAAAGTGGTAGAAATGAGGCTAAAGTTAGCCATGGAAGGCAAAATGCCATTGATGCTTTATTAAATGAAAAATGTAAAATGTCCGGTTTGGATTAACGGCTCGGTGAGGGCACCGAGCCCTTTTTTTTTCATTCTGAATCCTGACTCCTGACTTCTCCTCTCTAAAAAGCAACCCCCCTTGTTGCACTACACAACAAGGGGGGTAAGTAACTTAATCCAATGCTTTATCAAGTATCTCATACATCCTGCCCACCATGTTCCGTGGGTCAAATAATAACCCCGCGGATATCAGGGCGTTGTCGTATATCTGCTCGGCGGCTTTTGCTGCCAGTTCTGCATCTTTATCCTTTAACTCACTTAACTTTTTCATAATTGGGTGAGCGTTGTTAATCTCCATTATTTTTGGGCTGATGTTGTTCATGTCTTTATTTACCATTTGCATCATGCGATCCATGCTCATGGTGGTGTGCTCTGGGCTTAATATAATAGCCGGGCTTTCCACCAAACGCTTAGACTGGCGTACTTCGCTGACTTTTTCATCACCAAGTGTTTCCTTTAACCACTCAGATAGCTCTTTTGCCTTGTCTTCCGGTAGATTATCACCATTCCCATCACTGGTTAGTTCCAAGTTTTCCTGATCTGCGGAAACAATTTTCTTACCTTCGTATTCACTTAACTGCTTTAGAACATAATCATCCACAGCTTCTTGGGTGTAAATAACTTCTATATCTTTGCTTTTAAATACTTCCAGGTACGGGCCGGCTTCAATGGCTTCTCTACTGGGGCCATTCATAAAGTAAATGGCTTGCTGATCCTCTTTCATACCATCCAAATAATCTTGGAGTGAAACCAGTTTGCCAGGTTCAGTTTTACTGGACTCAAAGCGTAGTAATTTGACCAGTTGATCCCGATGGGTAAAATCTGACGCCGCCCCTTCTTTAATAAACATGCTGAATTTGTCCCAAAACTCTTTATATTTCTCTGGCTCCTTTTGAGCCTGCTCGTTCAAGAACTTTAAGAAACGCTTGGTAATTACTCGGCGCAACTTAGATATCAAGGCACTGTCCTGCATACTTTCCCGAGAAATATTTAGTGGCAGTTCCTCGCTATCCACTACCCCTTTAACAAAGCGCAACCATTCAGGTAAAATGTGTTCCGACTGTTGTTGAATAAGCACTTTTTTGCAGTACAAATTAACCCCCGGTTCAGTTCGTCCAAAACCCAGGCGTTCAAAGTTATCGTTTGGTACAAACAGTAACGCGTTAATAGACAAGGGGGCATCTGCCGAAAAGTGTAGGCGGAACATTGGTTCATCAAAGGCATTAGCCACATACTTGTAAAATTCTTGATATTCTTCTTCGTTAACCTCGTTTTTGTTTTTTGTCCAAATGGCTTCAACAGTGTTAACTTTTTCATCGCCCACTTTAATGGGGAATGGAACAAAGCTGGAATACTGCTTTATAATACGCTTAACATTATCATCTTGGGCAAAATCATTGGCATCTTCTTTTAGGTGCAAAATAATGCTTGTGCCACGGTTCAAACCTTTTTCTTCGCCAATGCTGTAATTGCCTGTACCCTCTGAAACCCAGCGGCAACCTGCTGCTTCCGATTTGTATGAGCGGGTTAACAAGGTAACCTTTTCTGCCACCATAAAGGCAGAATAAAAGCCCACCCCAAACTGGCCGATTAAGTTTACATCTTTGCTACCACCTTCAGCCAAATGTTGCAAAAATGCCTTGGAACCGGAATGAGCAATGGTACCCAAATTTTGTACCAATTCATCACTGGTCATACCGATACCGGTGTCAGATATGGTTAGAGTGTTCTCTTTTTCATCTAGTTCAATGTTAATCTCCAGCGGTAAGTCCTTATCCTTAATATTTTCCTGGCTAACTGTTATGTAGCGCATTTTTTCCAGTGCATCTGCAGCGTTTGAAACTAGCTCCCGGAGAAAGATTTCCCTGTCAGTGTAAAGGGAATTGATGACTATATCCAGTAGCTGCTTTACTTCCGCTTGAAACTCTTTTGTTTGTTGAATGGAATTACTCAAATTAATCAACCCCCTGCTTCTTAGTATTTATTCCAGTAAATAATAATAACATATTTTGTTAACAATGCAACCCACCGCACTAAAAATATATAACAAAAACACCAGCCGGTGGACTGGTGTATTGATACAAACCTTTATCTTCTTAAGTTGTTAGTCATTTGCCACATCTGATCTGCCGTTGTAATAGCCTTAGCACTAAAAGAAAATGCTTTTTGAGCCGTAATCAGATCACTCATTTCATCTACAAGGTTAACATTGGCCTGTTCTAGATAACCTTGGCGGATCTTACCGTTTCCTTCTATAGTAACTCCCTCTTTTTCTTGGGGGTATGTAAATAAATTCTCACCTTCAGGCGTTAACTGGCCACGGTTAACAAAATCATATAACTTAATGCTACCAATGTTGGTTTTACTTCCGTCATTAGTAACTACATCTACAACACCGTTCTTTGAGATCAATATTTCTTTTGTGTTAGTTAGTTCAGTGTTACTTAGGCCTTCCAAGTAGTATCCGTTAGCAGTTACAAAATTACCTTCTTTATCAGTTGAAAAATTACCATCCCTGGTATAAAAGGCATTTCCATTATCATCCAAAACCTTAAAGAAACCCTGACCGTCAATTGCTAAATCAAGTGATCTTTTAGTTTCTTTCAGTACACCTTGATCAAATACTTTCCCACTTCTGGCCACCTTAACACCGTTAGTAATATTTGTATTAATATCTTTATTTTCGGAAACAACAGACACACCAGTATCACCTATTTTTTGACTGATAACTTCTGAAAAGCTGACTTTATCCTTTTTATATGCTGTGGTATTTATATTGGCAATGTTATTACCAACATTATCCATTTGCCGTTGATAAGCTAGTAGACCAGTGTATCCGGTTTGTATTGTTCTAAGCATATTAACACCTCATTTTCATCTTATGTTTTAAATTCGACATTTATCTACAAAATATATTAATATTATATATTTTATGTAAATTCTGTTCAACATAGTAAACCCTGTTAAATAATGTAAGTAAGGAGTTACAGAACCGCATATTCAAGATTCATCTACAAGAATTAATATTTAGTTACAATCTTAAATACGAAGAAACCAAGTTATCATGGGGGGTAAGTAGGTAGTTTCTGTAGATTAGAAGGACTTATTTTAATAGGGTGTTTGCTTCATAAAAAGAACAGTACTAATATATTATTTACAAAGCAATGCTTAAGGATATTTTCCTTTATCGCTTAGTACTTTTGCATTATTAGGGCATAAAAATAAGGCCCTAAAATAAAGGCCTTATTATCATTCTTTATGTTTGAATAATCCTTTGTCGTAAAGCTGAGTTACCTTTACACTATTGTTTTCACCGTTTTTCTGTAACCTACCTTTTCCTATAGCCACTCCATTAACCATTATTTCAACTTGGTCTTGTGGTGTGGTTATTTCCATTTCATCTCCCACCTGTAATCTAGCCAGTTCCTCCACCGTAGTTCTGCTTGTGGCCAAGGAAAACGATGCATCCACCGGCAAAGATAACGCACTGGCCAGGTTGGGCAACTGTGAATCTGCCTTTTTTCTTACCGGGGCGCTAATAGACGGTTCCTTTACCCCTGTTTCCGAATCACCAACTATTCCGGCTTGCATCATTAAAAAATTCGCTTGCTCCCGGGCTGCATCCACGTTGGTTATCTGCATAAAAGTAGTTCTTATTAAATCGCCTATGGTTATCTCAAACCGGGCAACCACTACAGGCTTGTCTGTGGGTAAAGGGTTATGATTGGCTTTTTCCAAGTCTTCCACCATGGTGGCTTTGGGTGGTGAAATGTCTATACCAATACCAAACAATTCCGACATAGCAGTGGCCGTAGACCCTATCATCTGATTCATGGCTTCTGTACTGGCACTCATTTCCATCTCGTTAATTTGTACCAATTGTTGCACATCCCCATTACCACCCATCATAATATCAGCAATGGCAGCCACCTCTTGTTCACTGATTACCAGTACATTAAATCCGTTTAAACCTTTTTTAAACTGCACTTCGATAATCATATATGGTGTTAAAAAGCTTTTAAAAACTTCATCTTGATAGCAAACAATGGTTGTTGGGTATCCTATTTTAACAGGATTATTAAGCAACTGGGAAAGGGTGGTGGCTGCACTACCCATGGATATGTTACCCACTTCACTGATAGTATCTAGTTCTTCCATGCTTAAAAGATCCACAGCTTCTTCTTGGATAGGTTGCTCGGAAAATCGAACAAATAGCTCATCTATTTCTTTTTGAGATAGAACTTTTTCACTCATTACTTAGACCACCTTGAACAATAATTATTGCTAGTAAAATTCTCTATAATGGTGCTAATTTCCTTTATATTTAAACAAAAAACCAGGGCATGTTTAATGCACCTGGTTTATTTATAATTATTACAGTTATGCAGTTGGTATTTTATATTATCCCTTTTTGGCTTTCCCAGTTTTGGCTTTCCCAGCATCCGTTTTAATCCGCCCAACATGTAATTATACTTTAATGGAATTAAGTTCTTTAACCAAGCAGCGTAATTACCTTTTAATTTAAGTTGATTAAGCTTGTTTATAGCTTCACCAGCTGCCTGGCTGGGACCTACGTGTATAAGTAGGAATATCATTGATGGGCGGTATTCCCTTTTTCTTCCACCCTTAATATCTGCATAAATATTGTATGCGGCTGCAGTACCCTGCTGGATAGCTGCTTGAGCAGTGGCAATTACCGGTTCACCAGTTTTGGGATCTATAGCCAGTGCACTGTCTCCTATAACATAAACGGATGAATCCTCTACATACTGCAAGTAACGGTTAACAACCACCCGGTCTCTGGGGTCTGTTTTCATACCAGATTCCGAAGCGACTCTGTTCCCTCTAATACCACCGGCCCAAACAAAACTATCATAAGCTATTTCTCGGCCAGAGGCAAGATAGATAGTATTCCTTGTCGCTTTTTTAATTAAATCACCGGTTACTACCTCAACACCTAATTCTTCAAGCTTTTCGTGAGCATAATTATATATAGAGTTTGACATTCCGGGAAGTAGGTGATTACTTCCTTCCACCAGAATAATTCTATATTCATGTTCTTCTATATTATGCTTTTGTCCAACTTGCTGTAACTGGTGGGCCAACTGGCCTGCAAATTCAACACCAGTTAAACCGCCTCCACCCACAACAAATGTGGTTATTTTCTCATTTCTTTTATCCTTCGGTAAAGAGCTTAACTCTTCCAATATCTTTTCTATTCGGCACCAAATTCTGCCTGCATTATTAAGACTGTTTAAAGAAATACTGTTTTCTTTTAATCCCTCAATGCCAAAAAATTCCGGTTGGTTACCTAATGCATTAATAATGTATTCATAACTTAGCATTATTTCACCATTATTTACTTTAACCAATTTATTTTTTAGATCAATGCTATCTACAGTACCTTTAATAAAGCTAACTTTGTGCTTATTAATTATTTCATTAATGGGTACCATTACATCATCTAAATTTTTTGTACCAGCGGCTGGTTGGTACAATTGCGTCATAAAAGTGTGGTATTCGTTTTTATTAATTAAAATCACTTTGTATTCACTTTCATTTAGTATACTGCTCAACTGCTGGGCAGCTCTTACTCCCCCATATCCCGCTCCTAAAATCACAATGTTTTTGTTAGGCATTTCTACTCACCTCCCACCACTGTAAATATTATTCCCCAACCTTTTGACGGCATTCATTATATAACTATGTGATTATTTTAACATGTATACAAAATTTAAAATGTCTTCTTTAGGACAATACAAGTTCATTATATCACTAATTCATTAAGTTTTTGATAGTATGAAAGAAATGTTTCATAAACATGACGTAAGAAGTTCTGTCAAAATGTGTCAGTACTAACTCTTTACTTTACAAATATATATAACAGTACCACTAGAAAACGGAGGTGAAAATATTTTAAGAAGACGCTGGATGTTAAGAGCCGTAGCAAACTGCCAGGAAGGCTGCTGAATACTGTCCATTATAAATGATTATAGGTAATAACACAAAAACAAGGGAGGCGTTCTTCCCTTGTTTTTACATTTAAACGTCTATACTCATATTTTAAGAAAATCAACAACATTGCTTTTAGTAGTTTTTAAATTATTATACAATTTTTCTGCTTTAAAAATATTCTTACTTTGCTGAAGCAACTTTTCCAACTGATCAGGCGGAACAGGTTTACTAAAAAGGTACCCCTGCATTTGCTCGCAGCAACCATTTTTTAAGAATTCCAACTGTTCTTTGGTTTCCACTCCTTCGGCCACCACCTGCAGGTTCATGTTCTGTGCCATTGAAATTACTGTTTTTATTATAGCTTCATCATTGGTATTTTTATTTATATCTTTAATAAAACTTCTATCTATCTTCAAAGTATCAACTGGCAATTGTTTTAGTTGAGTAAGAGATGAATACCCTGTACCAAAATCATCGAGGGAAATACCTACTCCAAGGTTTTTCAGCTTCTGTAGCATAGTCTGAATTAACTCGGGATTCTGTTGGGCAAAATTCTCAGTTATCTCTATCTGCAAATATTTTGGATGTAAACCTGTTTGATTCAAAATGTTAGAGATTGTCTCCACCATGTCCTGCTGGTAAAATTGACGGTAAGATATATTAACCGATACACACAAGTCTTGTAATAGTGAATCCTGCCAAATCCTGCACTGGGCACAGGCTGTACGTAGAATCCATTCTCCAATGGGAACAATTAGCCCGGTGCTTTCCGCCAGCGAAATAAATTCCGAAGGGGAAAGCAGGCCCAAGTCTGGGTGCTTCCAGCGAACCACTGCTTCTACACCGATAAACTGCCCGGTGTTAACATTCAATAAAGGTTGATAATGAAGTATGAATTCCTTACGCTGCAATGCATGGCGAAGACTACTTTCCTTCATTAGTTTTACAGAGTCGTTTATATTCATTGTTGGTCTGTAAAATTGATAGTTATTTCTGCCTTTTTCTTTGGCATAGTACATAGCTGTATCAGCATTTTTTAATAATATTTCAGCCTCGTCCCCATCTTCTGGACAGATTGTAATTCCAATACTGGTGGTAATGTAGAATTCGTGACCATTAAAATTGAAGGGTTGCTTTAAACTATTTATTATTCTGTCCGACACCATGGTAATATTTGCCTTGTGATCAACTTCCGGTAGCAATAATAAAAACTCATCACCACCAATGCGGGCAACAGTGTCTCCTTCCCTAAGGCAACCGTCTAAACGTTTAGCCACACTTTGCAGCATTCGATCACCTACATCGTGACCAAGGGTGTCATTAATTTCTTTGAATTTATCTAAGTCCAGGAACATCACACCAAGCATTTGGTTATTCCTTTTAGCCCTTACTATCTCTCGTTCCAACCTATCTTTAAAAAGTGTACGATTTGGTATGTTCGTTAAGGGGTCGTGATATGCTATGTGCTTGATTCTTTCTTCAGACCGTTTCCGTTCAGTAATATCGTTAAAATATACCCCTAAACCATAATCAGATGGATAAGCTCTAACCTCATACCATTTGTTATACTGCTGGTTAAAATCCTCAAACACTACTGATACTTTTTCTGAGAATGCCTTGTTAAATTGTTTGTAAAAACGAAGGCTCAATGTCTCAGGCAAAGCATCCCACAAGCTTTTTCCAATCAATTGGTCTTTTGAAGCGGCAAACAAGTGCTCTGTTTCTTTATTAGCATAGGTAATTCGCCAGTTATCATCTATAGAGCAAAATGCTTCCGTGATACTTTCCAGAATGTTAGTAAGTTGCGTGTTAGTCTTATCCAACATTTCTTTGGTAACATTTTGTTTAAACATGGTACTTACAATCTTGGCCACGGTATTTAATATGTTTATATCCTCTTCCAGCCAAGCCCGTCTTTGCCTACATTCACTTAGGCCAATAAACCCAAAAAACTTTTCGTTTACAAAAAGCGGGAAGGCTAGTATTGATTTCACATCCATACCAGATAACAACCGCTTTTCCGGTCCTTCATGCATATCTTCTATATTAGTATAATTTATAATTTCACCTTTTTGCAGAGTTGACACCCATTGGGGAATAACGTTTACCGGAATACGCTTTAAGCTGGCTTTCTGGGTGATCTCACCTTTGTTCACCCAAACATATGTATTATTCATTGTATCCGTATCTTGGTAGTGTTCAAAAATATATGTCTTACTAACATCTAATGTTTTTCCGATAATAGTAAGGCATTGTTTGCAGAACGAGCTTATCTCTGTGCAGTTTACAGTTTTCATAGAAATATCAGAAAGCATTTTCTCGTATTTAATTCTCTTTTTTAAATTATCTTCATTAGCTTTTCGGTCAGTAACATTTCTAGCTATATGCAAAGCCCGTATTTCCCCGGTGGGT
This sequence comes from Bacillota bacterium, assembly GCA_009711615.1. GTDB lineage: Bacteria > Bacillota > Desulfotomaculia > Desulfotomaculales > Desulfohalotomaculaceae > Desulforadius. The sequence goes on from VENI01000005.1 coordinate 348,315, forward strand.
GTGTAATACATTTTTGATATTCCCTCAAACCAATACCACTGTCCGTTTTTATGCTTTAATCTCGCAGTAATTTTATTGGATTTTAAAGTTTTAATTAACTCCAATCCTTTTCTTATCACATTTGGTATGTCGTCTGGATGCACTATTTCAAAGATACTTTTCCCCAATAACTCATCTTCCTCGTAACCCAATAAACTCTTATAAGAAGGGCTGACATATTGGGTTCGACAGTCAGTTGATATTTCACAAATTAAATCATAAGAGTTTTCCACCAGAGTTCGATACGCTTCATCACCCTGCAAATTTTTGTGAGCATTTAAGTCAGAGTTTGATGTCAATAATTGATTAGCTAATTGCTTAACTTCAAACATAAATTCTTCTATTAGGTTGTTATTATCCTTTATAGCATCCACTTTGACACACAACCCCCATAACAATCTAAGTAAAACAGATGTGTTGACAATAATCATACAAAAAAGCAGAGTGTAAACTAATACTATCTCTGCTATCTTCTCACACTATGATGTTATATTTGTGATAATATTATTTTACCCCAAACCTGACCCACATTCAATATTTTTATTATTATAGTATCGCTAATTAATATAGTAAGTGAAATTGTGTTATGTTAGATATGTTAATAGATATACTTGAAAAAACTATTATAGCAATTAATTATATATTAAGGAGTTGTTGATACTTGCCTGACAAGGTTATGGTAACTGTAACCGAATGTGCTGATTATAAATTGGAAGATATTATCGATCATATGGACAAGTTATTAATTCCTTTGGGCGGAATAAAAAAAATTGTGCAACCAGGACAACTTGTGGCTGTAAAGCCCAATTTAATTGCCAAGAAGAAGCCGGAAGAAGCTGCTACCACTCACCCACTATTGGTGGAAGCTGTGGTGAGCATGGTTCAACAGGCTGGTGGAAAGCCATTTATTGTTGACTCACCAGGTGGACCTTCCAATAAGGGATTGCTGCGTTCGGTTTATAAAGCCACCGGCATGTATCAGGTGGCCGAACGGATAGGCTGTGAAGTGAGTTTGGATACCAGCGAAAAGGTGTTAAACCACCCCAACGGCAGGGTGGCTAAGCAGTTAACGGTGCTGAAGGTGCTGGCAGAAGCGGATATTATTATTGGTCTGCCTAAGCTGAAAACCCACTGTATGACCCGCTACACCGGGGCAGTCAAGCTGATGTACGGTGCCATACCAGGGTTAAAGAAGGCGGAATATCACTTTAATATGCAAAAATTACAGGAGTTTTCACAACTTTTAATTGATATTAACACGCTGTTACCCGCCCAGTTAAATATTATGGACGGAGTGGTGGGCATGGAAGGCGACGGGCCCACCGCTGGATCACCTAGAAAAGCAGGAGTACTGCTGGCCAGTGCGAATCCCTTTGCCTTAGATTATGTATGCTCCCGGTTAATTGGTATAGAACCGGAAAGCCTTGAAGTAATAAAGCTGGCTCATGAGCAGCAACTATGTCCTGCCAGTGATAGAATAGAGCTAACAGGAGACTCGCTACCACAGTTAAACCCACCCTTTAAACTGCCCGACCATAAGCATGTAGATTTTGACATGCCCGGGCCTTTAAAAAAGATCATTGGTCACCTGCAGCCAAAACCTACTTTCAGCCCAGAACTGTGCATTGGTTGCGGTGAGTGTCACAGGTGCTGCCCGGCTGACGCCATCGAAATGAAAGACGGGCAACCCCAGTTAAAAGTTAATGACTGCATTAGGTGTTTTTGTTGCCAGGAATTGTGCCCGCATAAAGCGGTACAGGTACATCAGCACTGGCTGGGGCGAAAACTACTGAGATAACAATACTTCTTTTACCCGATCCATAACGCTGCCGGCAAAGGTTTCTGCCTCCACATCTGTCTGGGGGCCGAAGCCAAAGTTAGCTGCTATGTCTTCTAAAATAACCTTTACTGCCTTTAGACGGCGGTGATAAAACTCTTCATGCCCCACTTCTTCTTCACTAATGCTCAGTTTCTTACGTAACATATCCGGGCCGTACAGTAGGGGCATTATCATCTGACCTATCTGCTGACTCATCCACACCCGGCTGTTTAACTTAGTAGTGGCATAGTTTATTAGTTCCAGGTAGAGGTCTGACATTTGATAGAACTTCTGTGCCTCTGAATCATTAAACCATTCTTCCACCGTCCATTCGTCTTCTGCATTGTGCCCCAGGCAAAAAGACATCTTTTCCACAATAAATACCCGCTCTTCTTTATTTCCTTTTTCATCAAACCGAACCGCCCTACCTATCGGATAGGTACGGCAGTTACGAGAACGGGCAGGATATACTTCACAACGACCGTCTTCCAACATAAATGCGCAAGGACCCTTGGCCGCATGCTTCAAGGTTACATAGGGCCATTTCATTTCGTTGGAAAAACCTACATCGCAATATTCTTCCACAAAGTCCTGTCCGGAAATATTTAAGTGCCTAGACATCAGTTCCACATCCCATGGGTCCAGTTGGATGGTGATATTGGTACAACATGTACCCATACAATCATCATGGCACATAAAGTTAAACTTATGGTTTAAATCAACACCGGGAAGTGAGCCATCATCAAGTTTTTTGCTTATATTTTGTTTAAAAGACATCTATGTTTGCCCCTTTCGTCACAATCTTTTAATCACGTATTCGACATTATTCAAGTTATACCTTGTGAAAATAAAAACTTTCAGATATAAAAACAAGGAAGAAAACCATAATTTGGCTTCTCCCTCTAAATACCAGAACATTGTGAAAGTGTCTATCTAGGGTCCGGGTTCAATAAATTGAACCCCTACAAACACACTCATAAAATGTTTCCATTCTTAATTCTTCATTTTTCATTCTTCATTATATCATTCTCTTCGCAGAGCAACAATCGGATCTAATTTTGATGCCTTATTGGCCGGATAGATGCCAAAGAAAATTCCTATTATTGCTGAGAATATAAATGCTCCCAGTGCTGTCCACCAAGACACCAGCGGCGGCAGATTTAAGAATTGTGCCACCACCATGGCACCACCGTAACCCAATATAATTCCAATGACGCCACCTATAGAACAGAGCACCACTGCTTCTATTAAGAACTGCATCAGAATGTCTTTTCTTTTGGCCCCCAATGCCATTCTAATGCCTATCTCCCTGGTGCGCTCGGTTACACTAACCAGCATGATGTTCATTACACCAATGCCACCCACCAGCAGTGATACCCCGGCAATAGAGCTAATAATCAAACCCATAATGCCAGTGATTTTATTAACTGTTTTCATTTCCTCTTCCATACTGTAGCTGTCATAATGGCCAGGGGAATTGTGCCTTCTTTCCAGTATCAATTTGGTGCGATCCATCGCTTTATACACGGTATCTTTACTGGCAGCACTGCCAATTAACGAGTTCACATACCGCCACTGATTGCTGCCCTCCATGAATGAAATAGGCACATAAGCCATTCTATCTGGCTCCATTCCCAGTTGCGATTCCCTGGCTTTAATTACACCAATAACCAGTGCCGGTTGACTGTTCCAAAGCATTACCCGTTGACCCACAGGGTTATCCCGGCCAAATATCTCTTCACCCAGTTTTTCGTCTAACACAACCACCCGCCTACCCACCGCATCGTCTTCTTCATTAAAGAACCTACCCCTTGCCAGTTCCACAGATCGTATGAGTTTATAGTCTGCAGTGGTTCCGATAATTCGGGCATTCTTTTTCCCTAAAGAGCTGCGGATTTCACCCCTGCTATATTTCATAGGGGATAGCCATTTAACTTCCGGTGAAATCTTTTTAATTACTTCCACATCTTCCTTAGTGAAGTCCCGGGGTTTAGTGTATTCCCCATCCCGATAATTTGGATAGATCTGATAAATGTTTGTACCAAACTTTTCCATCTCCCCAATTATCATCGCTTTGCCACCTTCACCAATGGCTATCACCGCTATTACCGCAGCAATACCAATGACTATACCCAATGTGGTTAAAAAGGAACGTAACTTATTGTTTCGCACACCTTCTAACGCAACAAAAATAAATTCTTTAAAATTCACCCTACCACCTCTTTTCTAAAGGCAATAGTGCGGTTTTCCACCACTTCATCACTGGTTAAAAGCCCATCTTTAAAGCGCAGTATCCGCTGGGCATGCTGGGCAATTTCCGGTTCATGGGTTACCAGCACTATGGTGGCCCCTTCTTGGTGTAGTTGCTGGAATATGGCCATAATTTCTTCACCGGTACGAGTATCCAATGCCCCGGTGGGCTCATCAGCCATTATAACCGCCGGATTATTTACTATCGCTCTGGCAATGGCCACCCGCTGATTCTGCCCACCGGACAGTTCGTTAGGCCGGTGGTGGGTACGTTCTCCCAAACCCACCCGATCCAATGCTATTATTGCCCTTTCCCGACGTTCCTGTGGTTTTAGACCAGCATAAAGCATCGGTAGTTCCACATTTTTCAAAGCAGTTAAACTGGGAATTAAGTTAAAGGTTTGAAATACAAATCCTAGTTTTCTATTTCTAAGTTCCGCCAGTTGATTCTTATCCAGACCAGAAACCTCCTGATCATCTAAATGATAAGTACCATCAGTGGCTGTATCTAAAAGTCCCAGCAAGTTCATCAGCGTTGACTTACCGGAACCTGACGGCCCCATCACAGCTACAAACTCACTATTTTCTATGTTTAATGTAATTCCTTTCAGTGCTTCCACCGCCACCGCACCGGTGTTATATACTTTACGCAGGTTATTTATTGTGATCATTTTTATCACCTGTAATTACTTGTTGACCATCTTTTAACTCTGGCGGCGGGTTAAGGATAGCCACTTCCCCTTCTTTTAAACCGGACTCCACCACATCATAGAGTTCATTGCCCTGCCTGGTTATTATTTGGCGCTCTTTGGCAACACCATCTTCAACCACATAGGCAACTTTGCCGCCGTTTTTGGTTACCAGTGCCTCAAAGGGTATTGTTAGCAGTTCCTGTTCTTCCATGGTGATAATGTTCATGTCCACCGTGTAGCCCGGTTTTAAACTTTCTATGTTTTTGTCTAGCTTTACGGTTACCGGTACACTGATGCTGTTGTCATTGCCCGAAACTGCCACAGCAGCCACCCGGGTTACTTCACCTTTAAATTCCTCGCCGGGTAGTGTGGTACATGTTATTCTAACTGATTGACCAACTTGCAAACTTCCGGCATCAACTTCGTTTACTAGGGCAGTAACTTCCAATTTGCTGCTGCTGCCAACTTCCAATATGCGGTTACCCTCCAACACTCGGTTTCCTTTTTCCGCACCTACGAAAAGCACCACACCATCATTTTCAGCTACAAAGGTCGCCAAATCCAGTCTTTCCTTAGCTTGGGCCACTTCCTGCCTGGCCAAATCCACCTGGGCCTGGGCTGATGCAGCCTTTTTTTCATTGGCTTTCAGTTCCAACTTGATCTTAGCTTCCTGGTATGAAGCTTCGGCCTGAGCAAAATTCATTTTAGCGGTTTCCAATTCTTCCTCAGTTACTGCCCCCTGTTGGTACAGGTAATGTACCCTGTCATAGTTGTTCTTCTCTTTTTCGTACTGAGCTTTGGCAGAGTTAAAGGACAGTTGGTCGTCACTGGCCAGTGCCGACGCCAATTCCGATTCCCGTTGGGCCAGTTTAGCGTTGGCCTCTTCGTACAGGCGTCCCAGTTCCATGGTATCTAGCCGCCCTAGCACCTCTCCCTTTTTAACCTTGTCTCCCACTTCCACTTCCAATTCCATCAGTGTGCTGTCCACTGGGGTAAAAAATTCCTGCTTGTCTGCCGATTCCAATCGACCGTTGGTAATAACACTTTGTTCAATAGGACGCATTTCTACTTTTTCAGTATTCACCATCATACCTGCACTACCCTTATTAGCCGATAACACTGCGCCAATAATGAAAAGAGGTATTACAATAGCAGCAGTCCATTTCAACCACTTAGGCAGTTTCTTAATTCTCCGCCTGCAAAGGGCAATTCTCCCCACTTTTTGCTGTTCCTGTTCCACTTAAATAACCCCCACAATATTTTTCAACCTTATATTAGACGTTTCACCTTAGGTAAACATTACACTTTTTTACCAAAAATTTCTTCTGATTATCAAAATATCCCCTTTGAAGCAGTAGCTTCAAAGGGGATTATAAGTTACTTATTTCTTTCCAGTACTCTATGCCAAACCTCTTTTTCCAAGAAACTTCCTTCCACGTTTTCTTCCATTTCCTTAAACCGCTTAAAGGGTACTGTGAAGGATAGAATGTCTTTGTCCACCATTTTTCTGGCAGATATGTCAAACAGTCCAATAACTGCCTTCGGTTTATCTGACTCCATTTCTTGGTAGGGCCAGAGGCATATGCAATGACAGCCTGCACCGAAGGGAACCACCACATTGTGGCTGTCTTCCCGGTCGTAATTGGCCAGTACTTGTAATGCTGACAACTGGTCAGGGTTAGCCAGAAAAACAATTACCTTTGGCTCTTCCTCACCTGTCACCTCTTCCAAAGGTTTAAACACAATATATTCTGTGGGGACATCTCTCATCGGCAACTGATCAATTTGTTTTTTCGCTATTTCAGGGTTTTTCAGGTAACCTTCACCGTGTTCCAATGCCGGCATATTACTAACGATATTCTTACCCATTTCTGTCTGGCAAAATTCTTGGTTACCGTTAGAAAGGAAATACTCAATGCCACCGGGGAAATTCTCATACTGGTTGCCAAAACCCAAACCTGTACCACCGCCCAAGCAACCAAAGGTTTTACGGTCAAATACCGCTGTCTTCCCTTTGGCAGCAGCTTTCAGCATGGCCACCACACAACCCCAGCGACCTTCTTTAAACTGTACTGCACCTTCTGGTTTCTCGTCGGTCCACATCACCGCCACCGGTGAATACTTCATTTCAATAGCCTTGGCTATAGCGCTCCGCATGATGTAAAACCCCCTTAGTTAATTAGTTAATTTTCTTTTCCATAGTATAACTTAATTGATCAATGCATGTACAGAATTTGTTAAATTTTCAGTTATTACCTTAAAGGTGACGGGGAAAGGGGACGGGGGGACGTTTCGTTTGCCCCCCTTGTCTCCCCCTTGTCACCTTTACTTAAGATGGTAAAACTTTTTGTAAACTTTTTTTAATATTTTAAAGGAATTGTCATACTTTTAGTCTAATATATAACTAATTAGAACACATATAAATAAGAAGAGAATGAGGAGGAGTTTAATTGAAAGCGTTAAGAAACACTATTGTTTCCGTGTTACTAATTGTAGCTATGGTTGCACTTGTTGCTTGCGGAAACACAGCAGAAGACACTACTTCAGAAAATGAGAGTGCGGGAAGTGAAAAAACTAAGTTGGTTGTAGGAACTGACACCAGTTTTGTACCCTTTGAATATCAGAACCAAGAAACCGGTGAATATGAAGGCTTCGACATCGATCTATGGGCAGCCATTGCTGACGAGTTAGGTGTGGAATATGAATTAAAGCCAATGGACTTTAACGGATTAATTCCTGCCCTGCAGTCTGGTACCATTGATGTTGCTTTGGCAGGTATGACCATTAAAGAAGAGCGCAAAGAGAAGGTTGACTTTGCTCTTCCTTATTACGATGCTGGTCTATTAGTACTTGTTCGCGCAGATGAAGAAGAAATACAGAGCGTGGATGATTTAGATGGAAAAGTAATCGCCACCAAAACCGGAACCACCAGTTACGATTATTCAGCGGAAAAAGTTGAAGGCGTAAAAGAAGTAAAACCTTTCCCTAACATTGACGGTGCGTACATGGAATTAATCAATAACGGAGCTGACGCAGTTATTTTCGATTCACCAAACGTAATGTTTTTTGCCAAAGACAAGGGTAAAGGCCAAGTTAAACCAGTTGGTGATATCCTGCAAGGTCAGCAGTACGGCATAGCGTTCCCTAAGGGTAGCGAATTGGTGCCGGAAGTAAATGAAGCTTTGGAAAAGATATTTGAAAACGGTACGTATAATGAGATTTACAAAAAGTGGTTCGGCCAAGAACCAAAAAGCTTACCTAGTGCAAAGTAGACAACAGTATATAAAAAGCGTAACCCTCGAGTTACGCTTTTTAATTGTTTAACTAATGCACCATAGCCAAAGTATTTGTCGCAAAAACAATTTTTTGGGGGTAAAAATACCTTGGCAGCCATAACATCAAAGATAAGACTTTATTTTAGAGAGGTGTAACTTTGTGGAAACTGGCTTAAACCTTGATTGGAGTATCGCCGTTAATGCACTGCCTTTTCTATTAACCGGGGCCAAGTTAACCATTATTATCACCGTTGTCGGTTTGTTAATTGGATTTTTTATTGGCGCAATAACAGGGTTAGCGCGAACTAGTTCAAACAAGCTTTTTTCTGGCATATCCACCGTGTATGTAGAAATAATTCGCGGCACACCAATTTTAGTACAAGCATTGTACTTGTATTTTGGTGTTAACCAATTACTACAGCATAGTGCCGGCTTTAAAATAGGTAGCACCACCGCCGGGATTATTGCCATTGCTATTAACTCTGGTGCTTATATCTCGGAAATTGTACGGGGTTCAATTCAATCAATTGACAAAGGACAGGTGGAAGCAGGTCGCTCGCTAGGCATGAGCTCTTTTAAAACTTTTATTTATATTGTTTGGCCTCAGGCTTTAAAAAGAATGATTCCCCCACTGGGTAATCAATTTATCATCAGTTTAAAAGACACTTCGCTGTTTGCCTTCATATCTGTGGCTGAACTAACCCGACAGGGTCAGATGAGTGTGTCTGCAACCTTTGCCGCTTTTGAAATCTATACCTTTGTTGCTCTTTTATACCTGTGTATGACCATGTCAATTTCACTGGTATTAAGGGTAGTTGAAAGGAGACTGGATGTTAATTGATGATACAAGTAATTGATTTACACAAGAAATTCGGCAACCTAGAGGTTTTAAAAGGGATTGACAATAATATAAGCGAGCAAGAAGTTGTTTGTGTTATCGGCCCTTCCGGTTCAGGCAAAAGTACCTTTTTACGATGTTTAAACAAGCTGGAGGACATCACCAGCGGTCAGGTTATTATTGATGGTATAGATATCTCCGACCCTAACACTAACATTAACAAGGTACGTACAGAATTAGGGATGGTGTTTCAGCAGTTCAACCTATTCCCTCACATGACTGTTATGGGTAACATTACGCTGGCACCGATAAAGGAGTTAGGGATAAGTAAGAAAGAAGCACAAGAAAATGGGCTGAAAATGCTGGATAAAGTTGGGTTAAGAGATAAGGCAGACGTTTACCCCAGTGCCCTCTCCGGTGGCCAGCAGCAACGGGTAGCCATTGCTCGGGCCCTGTCTATGAACCCTAAAATTATGCTGTTTGACGAACCCACTTCAGCCTTAGATCCTGAACTGGTTGGGGAAGTGCTGGCAGTAATGAAAAATTTGGCCAATGAGGGAATGACTATGGTTGTTGTAACCCATGAAATGGGCTTTGCCCGGGAAGTGGGCGACAGAGTTATCTTCATGGATGAAGGGGTAATTGTTGAAGAAAACACACCAGAGGAAATTTTCAGTAACCCACAAAATGAGAGAACCCAGGCGTTTTTAAGTAAAATAATATAGTTAGAGACCAGAATTCAGGAGTCAGAATATTAATAAAGCCAGTCAGAAATTTTATTTCTGACTGGCTTTATTTTTTAACTTATCTTTACTCGGGGATGTTGGGAATGGTGGTTTCCTGCCCCTTATAATTTACTACTGTATATTCCTTGTCACTTTTCTCCTTAATGTAATAGTCTGGCATTAAGGGAATTTTACCAATATTGGTGGCCATTACATACATTGGTTGGGCCAGTCCGGTGGTATGGCCCCGGATAGCATCTCTAATCAGTTCTGCTCCCTTTTCCACCGGTGTTCTAAAGTGGTCTATTCCCGGTGCTGGTTCACAGTAGAAAAGGTAATATGGTCTTATTCTTACACTGAGTAACTTTTGATGCAGTTCTCTAAATGACTGCACATCATCGTTTATTCCTTTTAGCAGTACCGCCTGATTGCCAACGTTAATTCCACTGGTCATCAACTTGTATACGGCCTTTGCAGTTTCTTCGGTAATTTCATTGGCATGGTTACATTGGGTATTCAGCCAGATAGGAACCCGGTGGTAACCACCCAACACCTTTAACAACCCTTCTGTTATCCTTTGAGGCAACACAATGGGAACCCTGCTACCAATCCTAATCATTTCCACATGCGGTATTTCCCGTAGCTTACTAATTAGAAAATCTAGCTTTTCATCGGACAAAAGGAGGGGATCTCCCCCGGTAATTAGGACATCTCTAACTTCTTGGTGTTCTCTAATCCACTGTAGACCTTCCTCCAAGTCAAAGTTTAATTTTAAGGACTGGTCAACCACCACTTCCTTGCGGAAACAGTGACGGCAGTAATTAGCACATGTTTTCATTACTGTAAAGGCAACACGATCATGATACTGCCTGGCAATAGTATCAGGCCTATTCTCTTCATTAGAGCGATTTTCCTTATATATTAGATAGTTTTCAATACCGTAATTATTTTCATTTTCCTTTTGTGACGGTATAACCTGCTTTCTAATGGGACAGTTAGGGTCATCCTTATCCATTAATGACGCAAAATAAGGTGTTGTCCCCCATACTGTTTCACTCTTTTCAATGGCTTCTTTTTCCTCTGGTGTAACATTAATATGCTGCTCTAATTTTTCCAGTGAGTTCACCAGGTTTTGCATTTGTTCTTTCCAATCTGCCATCTCATATCCCTCCTTTTAAGTAGTTATTTATTTAGATAGTTGCACAACAACTTATATTCTTGCAATGATAGCTAATACTTTAAGTTATCAGACACATCGTAAGCCATTCTATACAGAATCCAAAATTCCTACCTGATACAACAAATATTTTAAAAATTTTATAACAGTGTATGTTATGCATTTATTTTTGTTAAAGCTTACTTCCATTCCAGCTTTTCAAATATGACGTTGGCGTACACTAATAACACACTAATCACAATGAGGTTGGCCAGTGCGACTCCAGCAAAAAAGACCAACGCACTCTGAAATATGGCAGCCAACAAACCACCTACAATAGTTCCCGGTATTAGTAAGAAAATCACCTGCAGCAAAATAAGCAGTGGAAAGAGAGCTTTTTGGTCAATGGCATTGGGAAATATAAGCCGGACCACAAAATTAGAGCTTATGTTTAAAATATAAAAACTGGTCACAAACAAAGTCATTATAATCATTAATAATAGAGATGGTTTTAACATTATCCATAAAGCCAAATTCATAATTGTTGCATTTATCGCCATTCTAATAATATCCATAGCATTTATGGCAATTATTTTTTGCATATATGAGCCCGGAATCAAAAAAACATATGGTTTGGCCAATTCACTTCCACCTGCTTTGACTGCAGAAAGGATGAACAAAACGTAGGCCAATACACCATTAACGATATAAACCGGCAGATCAGTATCTGCGTTTTTTGTAAAGTAACCCACTGTAATACCCACCACTAAAAGAAGGACTGTTACTAAACCAAAATACGGATGCAAATCTGTTCTTTTATATTCCATCATCATTCGCCACACAAAGGCCCAAGGGCCAGTGCCAACCTTCTTAACTTCTACTTTACCCTTACGAAACCTCAGTTTAGGAATTTGATTCTGCTTGATATTTTTCTTGTTTTTTATCCTAAGGCCTTTATCTTCGGTAGCTTTAAGCACATCTTCGTAATAATCGTCCGCCAAGCGATAACTGTAAAATACCGTTCCGATAATTAGCAGTATTTGCAACAGCAGTGCCACTAAACTAAAGGATGAATAGCCAGTTATTGCTGTCATGAATACAGCTCTACTCCAACCAACTACCGGTAGGTAATTAATATACCAGACATTTAACCCCTGCATCAACCCTTGCAGTGCACTATCATAATAGACCATGCTACCAATTACATAAAGTACAACTGCTCCAATGAGCGCATATATCATACCGCGCAACATTGACTGAATCTTATACTTAGTACCGGCAGCAAATACCAGAAAATTTAATGGACCAAACAGCAGTACAAAGCTGACGTAACCCATGTACATGAAACCTATATAATGATAATTAACACTGACAATGTCAGTTAACGTTGGAAAAAGGGCAAACAGCACCACCCCGTAAATAACAAACATTAACAGGCTCTGCTTAATCATGTTATAAAGCAATATTTTTTTGGGCGATATTGGTGAAGGAAACAGCAGATGTACATCTCCCATGGAGAAAAAAGTGGATGATTCCTTGGTTCCCCTGTATAGATTATACAGCAGCAGTGCTGTCATCACCCCAAAATAAATACTTCCCACAATCTGCGGGCCAATGGTAGTCTGCAGTTTACCGTATGGCTTATCTCCATCTAGAACTAGACTAAATAGTATAAGCCCTATCCACATCACCTGCAGCAAGTATATTCCCAATCGCTTTGGGTTTTCTTTAATCTCCCTAATGTGGTTTTTCATTACCCATAGATCTTTAGTCAGCAACACAATATAGCTATTCATCCTTGGTCACCTCTAAAAACAGGTCCTCCAAAGATGCACCTTCACTATCCCTGATCATTGCCCTTAGGGTTTCAATATCACCATCCACTATAATGTTACCGTTCTTCATCACCATCACCCGATTGCAGAGGTTTTCTATGCTATCCAACAGATGTGTGCTGACAAAGATTGTCTTCCCCTGCTCACTTAGCTGTTTGAAAAGCAGTTTTGTTTCCCGTATTGCCTTGGGGTCCAAGCCAATCATTGGCTCATCAAACAGGTATAGTTCCGGATCCGGCAGCAACCCGCAGCAGATTGATACTTTTTGCTTCATTCCCTTGGATAACTCTTTCACCAATTTATCCTGTTTATCCCCAAGGTCATATCTTTCAAGAAGATTGTCCGCCCGCTCTTCCCAGTTGTGTACGTTATATGCATAAGCTATGAACTGCAGGTGTTCTCTTGGAGTGAGCATATCATATAATTCCGGCACCTCTGGCACATAGCTGAACTTTCTTTTAGCTTCATTAGAAGTATTAGGGTTACCAGCAATGGTAATCTCACCTGATGTTTTACGTAATAAACCGACAATGGTTTTAATGGTGGTACTTTTTCCAGCACCGTTGGGACCCAACAAGCCAACGATGTGCCCTTTTTCCAGTGTAAAACTTATGTTGTTTACCGCAATATTATCCTTAAATTCTTTAGTCAAGTTCCTTACTTTTAACACTTAATCCACCTCTTAAAATACAACTATATCTAGTATTGTGTTGCATAAGGTAAATAATACCACCAACATAGTTAAATGTATAGATGATGTGCAATTCTTTAATGTAAAATTTACCGTTATAAAAGACTGCAGGTATTTAAAAGCCCGGCAGTCTTTTATATTAATTAGCAAAAAAGGGTAAATGGATTATCTTGTCGAAAATATAAGTTTACAGTAGATAACTGGGGGAGGTATAATAATGAATCGGGATATGTTTAAAACTGGCCAGCGTCTATTCTTTACCACCAATGCCAAACTATACTCAGACATATATGAAGTGGAAGTACTGGCAGTTTATCCTGATCGTTTAGACCTCAATCTCTGTTTTCATGACGGTTACCTACTTTTACTACCAGTAGGAACAACAATAAAATGGCTTACCCCAGGATTAAAAAGAACCGGTTTAACTTCAGATGTTATCTCCCGTAGTACCGCCGATAAAGTTTGGAGTGTTACTACGCCTAGGGAAAAAGTAACAACAGGCCACAATACCAAAGTGTTAGCCGTGGGAAGTGGAAAAGGCGGTGTGGGAAAAACCACCTTCAGTATTAATTTGGCCTTAGCTTTAAGCAGTTGTAACCAGCGAGTTGTGTTAATGGATGCCGACATCGGAATGGCCAACGTGGAGATACTGCTTGGTGTGCGAAGCACTAACAACTTGGCAGATGTTATTCAGGGGTATTGCACGTTGTCACAAATACTTGTGGAAGGACCAGGTGGTATCCAAGTACTACCCGGTTTCAGCGGAATGGATTCTTTAACCACATTAGATTCCATGCAATTTAACCGCATTATCTCCGGCTTTGCCGAACTGGAAGATAACTGCGATATATTAATCCTGGACACCGGGGCAGGCTTGGCTGATTCGGTGCTCAAATTTCTTGAATCCGCTGATGAAATTATTTTGGTTAGCAACCCTGAGCCCCATGCCCTAATGGATGCTTATGCCTTAACTAAGGTGCTGGCACAAAGAGATAATGGACAAAACAGGGTTAATTTAGTGATGAACCGCTGTGACAATGAGGGCGAAGCCCTAAAAAGTAGCGACACATTCGTTCTGGCGGGCCAACGCTTTTTAGAAATTGAACCGATATATCAAGGCTGGCTTCCCTTTGACCAACTTGTAACGCAGTCTTTAAAGAAAAAAAGTCCAATTTTTTTGTCCCACCCCAGGGAAAGGTACTCCAAACAAATATTGGAGATAGCACATAAAATAACAGGGCTAGAAATGCCAAGTAATAAGCCAGTAGGTCTGAAAGCCTTTTGGAAACGGTTAAAAAAGAACTGGATTGAGTAAATTACTGTTTTATTACTATAAAACTTCATAAGGAGGCGGGTAAAATGAACCTAATATCTTTTAACCCGTTTCGTAGTGCCGGAATTCCAAATGTCACTTATATAAAACCAGAGTTAGTACTGAAAGAAAAAGAGGTAATTCAAAAAGCTGACTGGATACTCTTCCCGGAGTACTGGCAGGTTAATTTGTTGGTTTATGCCTGGAAAAAACGTATTTTCCCCAGTATTAATTCTTATCACATGGGCCATGACAAAGTTGAGATGACCAGGACCTTGCAAGCACTAGTACCCGAGCATGTACCCTACACTCTGATTGCAGCTAACAACCCAGGGATAAAGGATAGAATACTGGAGGAATTTCCGTTTCCCTTTGTAGCCAAAAAAGTTCGGAGTTCAATGGGGCAAGGTGTTTATTTAATAGAGTCAACTAATCAACTTAATGATTATTTAATAAAAAATGATATTATATATATTCAAGAACATTTACCCATAGAGAAGGATTTGCGGGTTGTTTACGTGGGCAACCGAGTGATATCTGCTTACTGGAGAGTAGGTCAGGGTAGCTTCACTAATAATGTTGCCCAAGGTGGGAAAGTTGAATTCTCTCCGGTACCTAGGGAAATAATTGACCTTGTGGAAAAAGTGGCTGCAGATTTGGGGATAAACCACGCTGGTTTTGATTTGGCAGTGGTTGACGATCGGATATACTTCCTTGAGTTCAATGTTATGTTTGGCGACCAGGCTCTTTCCCAAGCTAACATTTCCGTTGCCAAACTGATTCAAGATTATATAATTAACCACACCGATCAACCGGAACCTCCAAAGCCAATCTTCCCTTCAGACAGAGCATCTTAAAGGCATGTTGCCCATTGGGCTAACTGCCTTTATTCTTTTGCTTTATTCTTTTACTGCCAATTCATCAGCAAAGGCCACTTGCATTTCCTCAACTTTGCCGCTATTCACCTCCGGCAGTCGTTCCTTTACCTGCTTTACCAACTCTGCAATTTGGGGATAGGCTTTTAACGTACCCCTAACCACTATTGGCCTGCCTATGCTTGTCCATCTTAAGCGTCGGGATGTATAACCACCAATTTGCATCGTCTTATTTATTGTCTCTAATGTGCTGATCAACAGTAGATCCTTAGCTTGTCCCCCAGATATTTCATACATATCAATAATGGCCGGAATAACCACTTTGCTGGCATATTGACAGCTCAAAGTGTAAACCTGATTGTTGTACTCATCGGTTCCCACATAATTTATCTTACCGTAATCATTTTTATTGGTGTGATCATACTTTGGCATCTTAAAAAGTTCATCGCCATTTGGCACTCTATCCCCGGGCAAAACCCCCATGTGTATTCCTGCTGCCACCTGCACCGAATGGGCACCGCCGACATCATAATAAATTATAATCAAAGTCTCTTTCACCTCACCTATATATACTACCCAATACCTTAAATAGTATAAGAATTAACCCGCTGCTATAAAGCGGCGGGTTAATAATAAGGGAAGGTTTAAATTAATGGTTACTGTTGATAAGGACCATAGCCAGGCACGCAGCCACCGCCACCGTAACCGGGGTTTCCTAACAGTAACAGAATCAGAACCAAGAACACGATAAAGGAACTGTCTCCGCCATAACCGCCTCCGTAATAACCCACAATATCTGCCTCCTTTTTATATTTCTCACCACAGTATATGTAATGCATGTAAAAACGTTACAAGGGTAAAAAACTTCTTGCCGACAACAAAAACTAATGATATTATAAAACCAAGGAAACTTTTGTGGTGTCAATAGTTTACCTAGTTAGTCTATCCTTATATAATGCGGGGTGAACACATGAAGAAAAAAGTCGCTCTATTTCTATTACTCATAGCAGTTGCCAGCCTAGCTTACTGGGGACATTATCAGTATAATACCCCTAATAATGAGCCGTTGGCAGCATCCGGCACCATTGAAGCCACCAGGGTTCAGTTGAGTGCAAAAGTATCGGGAAGCATTAAAACAATTGATGTTGTAGCTGGTAACACCGTTAAAAAAGGGCAAGTGGTTGCCCAAATTGAGAGAAATGACCTAAAGGCTCAAAAGGAACGAGATGCTTTGACCGTTATGAAAGCAGAAGCACAGCTGGACGATTTAAAAGCTGGCTCCCGGCAGCAAGAAATAAAGCAAGCTACAGCCAACACAGATATAGCCCGGGCTAACTTTGAAAAAGCTCAATTAGATTATCAAAGAATTAAAAAGCTCTATGAACAGGGCGCCGTGCCTAAATCAAAATTAGAACAAGCAGAAACTCTTTTAAAGACCAGTGAAGGTCAGTTGAGTGCAGTAGAAGCAAAACTAGATCTACTTAAAGCAGGAAGCAGGGAAAATGCCATCGAAGCCGCCCGGATAGAACTGGAAAGCAGAAAGGCAATTTTAAAGGCCTCCCAGGCAATACTTGAAGATACCAAAGTTATCTCCCCGATTAATGGTACAGTGGCCAGTAAAAACCGGGAGCAGGGAGAATTCGTTCCCGCTGGAGCATCCATTGCCACAGTAGTTAATCTTAATGATATGTGGATAACGGTTTTTATACCAACTGATGAACTACCTAGTGTAAAACTGGGGCAAAAAGTAACTTTCACCGTTAGTGGCAGTAATAAAGTTTACCAAGGCGTTATTAAAGAGATTGCCAGTGAAGGAGAATTCACTCCAAAAACCATTCAAACCAAAGAAGAACGAACAAATATTGTCTTTGAAGTAAAAATAGCAATTGACAATAATAATGGCACCCTGAAGCCAGGCATGCCGGCAGACGTTATTTTTAATGGTGATGCTAATGATAAAAGTTAATCAGTTATGTAAATCCTTCGGTAGCATTAAGGCGGTGGATAACGTATCCATTCACGTGCAACAGGGTGAAATTTTTGGCCTGGTTGGTCCTGATGGTGCAGGTAAAACAACATTAATTAGAATGATATGTGATTTAATTACTCCGGACAGCGGAGAAGTACTGTTGTTTAACGGTGGCCAGAACAGCTTTGGCTACATGCCCCAGAAGTTCAGTCTTTATGGTGATCTAACAGTTATGGAAAACATTAATTTCTTTGGGGCCATGTATGGCATGGGCAGTAAAACTATCCGGCAAAGAGCCGATGAAATATTAGAACTGACAAACCTGATTAATTTTAAAGGAAGATTTGCCGACAATCTTTCCGGGGGCATGAAGCAAAAACTAGCGTTAACCTGTGCTCTCTTATCCCAGCCACAATTATTGGTGTTAGATGAACCCACCTTCGGTGTGGATCCGGAATCACGCAAGGAATTTTGGAAAACTCTATATCAACTGAACCAAGAAAAAATCACCATTCTAGTCTCTACTCCCTATATGGATGAAGCTGATTTGTGCCATAAAGTTGGTTTTATGAACAACGGACAGTTGGCGGTGGTGGATTCACCCCAAAATTTGAAAAAGCGCTTTCCCTATCAAATTCTAGAAGTAAAGGCAGAAACCACCGAACCAGAAATTTTTGCTGGTCTAGAAAACATTATTGATGTTAGTTTCTACGGTAACAAGTATCACTTGGTTACTAATGATGCCCTGCAGGTGGAATCATTTGTTAGCTCCTTACTTCAGGATAAGGAAATTAATACCCAATCTATTAAACAAGTGCTTCCCTCAATGGAAGATGTCTTTGTCTATCTGGCGGAAAAAGAGGTGGATTAAGTGGAGTACGTAGTTTCTACTAATGATTTAACTAAAACCTTTGGCAGCTTTACCGCCGTTAACAAACTGAATATTGACATTCCCAAAGGAAAAATATATGGATTCTTGGGCCCAAATGGTTCTGGGAAGTCCACCACCATCAGAATGCTCTGCGGCATCCTGCAACCCACCTCCGGTAATGGTCAGGTATTAGGATATAATCTAGCTTTGGAAGCAGAAAAAATCAAGCCCAAAATTGGCTACATGTCACAAAAGTTCAGCCTATATGATGACCTCTCTGTATTTGAGAATTTAGATTTTTACGCCGGTCTATACAGCGTACCACGCCACCAGCGAAAAGCCCGGGTACAGGAAATGATTGACATGGCCGAACTTAATGGTCGGGAACAGGAGTTAACTGCCAACTTGAGCGGTGGTTGGAAACAGCGGTTGGCTCTGGGCTGTGCCATTATATCCCGTCCTGAAATGCTGTTTCTTGATGAACCCACCAGTGGCATCAGTCCCACCAGTCGCAAAAAGTTCTTTAATATTATTCAGCAACTGGCCAATCAGGGTACTACTGTGTTCGTTACTACACATTTTATGGACGAGGCGGAACGCTGCAATAACATTGCCTTTATTTCCGAGGGAACTTTAATAGCCAATGACACCCCGGATAACCTAAAAAAGAACTTCATTAAAGGTATCTTGGCAGAACTGGAACTGCCTAATCATATGGAAAGATTAAAAGATATTGAAAAACTATCATCCGTTAAGGATTGTTCTGTGCATGGTTCATTACTACATGTGCTGGTTGATTCTAAACAACAGCTACAGCAGCTTCAAGACTACACCAAGGCCGAGGTGCAAGTAATCACCCCATCGCTGGAAGATGTATTTATTAACCTTTCTAAACAGAAAAGGAATGAGGCGGCCAATGAGTAGAATTTTATCTATTTTACACAAAGAATTCTTGCAAATGAAAAGAGATCGGTTGACGTTGGGGTTAATATTTATGCTGCCACTGGTACAGTTACTGCTGTTTGGCTTTGCCATTCAAACAGAGGTAAAGCACATACCCACAGCAGTGTTTGACCAGTCTCTCTCCCAAGACAGTAGAGAGATGCTGGACAGTTTCAAAAACAGTGGTTACTTTAACATCACCAACACCGCCGATAGTTATCAGGAAGTTAATAAAATGATTGACAGTGGAGAAATTCAAGTAGGAATTATTTTCCCCCCGGACTTTGCCAGGAGTGTGGCCCGGGGTGATACTGCAGCAGTACAGGTTCTGGTGGATGCCAGCGACAGCATGGTTTCTGCCTCTGCCATCTCCACCGCCAAAACTATTGGTATGTTAAAATCCCAGAAGATTGTTGCCCAAAAGGCCGGGATTACAAATGTACCATATGATGTTGAAGTACGTCCCTGGTACAATCCCAACGGCATTACCGCCTATTATATGGTACCGGCAATATTAGGCATTATCGTCACCATGACCATGGTAATGATGACCTCTATGGGCATTGTGCGAGAACGGGAACGGGGAACACTGGAGCAGTTAATAGTAACCCCGGTAAAATCGTATGAATTAATAGTCGGTAAAATTATTCCCTACATTGCACTGGGGTACTTACAGATTACAGTGGCCCTATTGGTGGGTACAATAATATTCGATGTGCCAATCAGGGGCAGTTTGCTACAGCTATACTTGCTGACATTGTTTTTCATTACAGCATCATTGGGAATAGGAATTTTAATTTCCAATATTGCCAAGAATCAAATGCAGGCGATGCAGATGTCTTTCTTCATTCTGCTTCCCAGCATCCTGTTATCGGGCTTTATGTTCCCCAGGGAGGCAATGCCTCAAATAATACAATACCTGAGTAATATAATCCCGCTAACTTTTTACCTGACCATCATTAGAGGGATAGTTTTAAAAGGCATCGGCTTGCAATACTTGTACCCACAGGTGATTGCCCTACTGATTTTCACAGTGATCTTTTTAACCATCAGCATATTAAAGTTCAAGAAAAAGATTGCATAGAATAGGTGATAACAAAATGGAAACCAGAGACAGAATAATAACTGCTTTTTACAACTTGGCAGCAGAACAGGGATTTACCAGAGCTACAGTGGATGAGTTGGCCAGGCGTAATGGCATGAGCAAAAGGACCATTTACCGGCACTTCAACAGCAAAGAAAATTTGGTTGAAGCAGTACTACTGCAGTTCATGCGGGAAGCAGAGGAAAAAATAAACCAGTGTTTGGATAGTTCAGATAACCCCATCGAAAAAATGACCAGTTTTATCCGCCTTATTTCAGAAAAGCTGAGCACATTAAACCCACAGATGTTACAGGATATGCAAAGGCATTATCCTCACCTGTGGGAAAAAGTTGAACAATTCCGGGCAGATAAAGTTAAAAAGATTATCATAGATAAAATTTTGCTGCAGGGAATTGAGGAAGGCTATTTTAAAAAAATCAACCCAGAGATTGTAGCCGCATCCATGCTGGCCACCATCAGAGCAGTGATCAACCCCACATTCGTGCTAGAAAACAACCTAACCATAGAACAAGCCTTCAACTCAGTTTTTGATACCTTTTTACATGGCATAGTGAGTAATGAAAAATGTAAAATGTAAAATGAATAATGAAAATGCATGCCAATACGAATGCAAGACCTTCATACCGGCATGCACCCATTATTCATTTTTAATTTTTAATTTTACATTATGTTTAACCCGTTGCTCCACCGGATACTATTAATTGAAACGCTTTATCCACTGACATATCTACTGGTTGCACCAACTCTTTAGGTACCCAGTACATGTCCCCGGCCACCTGCATGGTCTGGGGAAAGTACACACCCATCATTTCCTGGCCGTCCTTTGTTTTAAAAGAGGACTCCTCTACAGTTAAGAAGCCCAGTCTGGCCACATTATCCGTCAGATAAACCAACACCACTTTATCAAACTTTTTCTTTTCGCCAAACAGTGCTTTAAGGGTATCTTTAATGGTTGAATAGATATTCCTGACCCCGGGCACCCGGGAGATAATGTTTTCAATGAAAGTAAATAGCTTTTTAGATATCCAGTAGTTGGCCAGTAAACCTATTAGCGACACAACCACTATCACAAATAAGAAGTTTGCAAAGGGTAGTTCTCTTCCGACAATGGGAACTAACATTGCATTTCCCATACCGGCAATTTTTTCATAGATAAAACCAATAATATAAAATGTCCCGATAAACGGTAAAAGCACCAGCAAGCCTTGAATAAAATATAAAGATAACTTCTTCATGTTTAACCTCCTCTTTAAAAGTATTCCCCAACGTTCTTTTAACTAATCTTAGTTAGTTATGTATTTAATCTTTGCCCCGGAAGTGAGCTTGTAAATAACCCTATCTGCCCTCCCGTATGCCAAAAGACTACTTTATCCCCGGCGTTAATTATTCCTCTTTTAATATAGTCGATCAATCCAGCCATGGCTTTAGAGGTATATGTAGGGTCCAGCAAGATACCTTCTTTCTCTGCCAGCAACTTTATTGCCTTAACCCCCTCATCTGTTGCTATTCCATACCCTTCTCCCAAATATGTATCATCTACCTTTATCTTCTTTTCAAAATCACTTATATCTAACTCTACACCGGTAAGTTGACAAGTCTCCACTGCCAGAGATTTTATTCTATCTTTAATTTCACTGGTTGAAGCAACCACTGAAATACCAAGCGTATCTGGTATACTGCTTCCCAATAGCACCCCTGTATAAGTACCTGCCGATCCGGTGGTTACCACCTGCCAGGTTGGCTGGACATTATTTTCTTCCAGCTGAACGGACATTTCTTTGGCAGCGGATATAAAACCTATTGTTCCAAGCCCATTGGAAGCACCCAGCGGAATAACATAGGGACTATGGCCTTTCTTCTTCAGATTCTCTACCGTTTCCTCCAATAGCTGATCCATAAGATCATAATCATTGCCAAATACAAACTCTGCTCCCATTAGGTTATCTAAAAGCAAGTTACCTTTTAAAGGTTCTTCCGGCTCACCTATCAACACCAACACCGGCTTCAGCCCCACTCTACGAGCCGCAGCGGCGGTGGCCCTGCAGTGATTGGACTGCAGTCCACCGGTTGTTACCACCACATCACATTTTTTATTGACCGCATCGGCCAACAAATATTCCAACTTTCTTAGTTTGTTTCCGGCAAGACCAATGCAACCATTCATATCTTCCCGTTTCATATAAATCTCCGGCCCGCCTAAATATTTACTTAAATTAGCTAGATATAGTAATGGAGTTCGTTCTACCCCCAACAAAGGAATTCTATCAAAATCCACCTCTGGCACCCCCATCAATAATAGTATTAAAAACAGTATATCAAATTGGTTGCAATAAAGCACAAAAAAAGAGACAGTATAAACTGCCTCTATTTAAGCGGATACATATTATCTGGGTAACTGACACCTGCACTCCACTGCAGCCAGGAGTCTATATTGTTATCTTCAGTAGCTTTAATTTGAGCCTGTATTTCCTTTACTCCATAGCGGGGGGAACCCATGGTAAAGGCCTGTAACCAAGGTCTTAGTTCAGCACCTGAGGGATATACCAGTGGCTCAAAGTCTTTCATGGAACCGTCTATCACCCCATAGGGGTGAGCATTAGGATTAGAAAACCCATAGTTCCCGGGGCCAAAATGGGACGGATAAACCATCGGTGAAATATAGTCCACAAAGGGTGCCATTCGTTCAGGCCGCTGGCCAATACCCATGTCGTCCACCGCGAAACCGGTAAAACCAAACACTGTGGCCGAGAGCATTTTATCCCAGCCTATTTTGCTGCGAGCATATCGCAACTGGTCTGCAATCACTTCCTCACGCTTCCGGTTATCTTTGGCACCATAAATGGCCGTTTGAGAAGCTCTTCCTTCAGGAAAGCGGATGTAGTCAAACTGTACCTCATCAAAACCCAGCTCATAAGCCTCCTGAGCCAATTGGATGTTATAGTCCCACACTTCTTTGCTGTATGGATCCACCCATACTCCCCCATCCAAAGGGGTTCCATTTTGATTCTTCACCATATATTCAGGCTTTTTTTGCGCTAAAAAAGGGTCCCGGACAATTACTATGCGTGCTATCGAGTAAATTCCACGATCCCTTAATTGATCGAGCATCTCTTTTATAGGCAGCATGTCACGACCGGCCCCTATTTCCTGGGCCATATCAACTTTAGAAAGATAACCAATGCGACCGGACTCATCCTTAACATCCAACTGAACGGTATTCATTTGCTGTTTTTCTGTTAAAGCTATAATATTATTCCATCTTTCTTCTGAAGATGCGTAAGAAAAGGTGACGTGCACACCCTTGGCCTGGGAGGCTTGCGCCTCCTGGCCAGGGTCACGCACAGGATCTTTGGAATCATAAATTAGTAATTCTTTACCGTGATTTTCTTTTAAGTACTCTTCCCACTCTTTAGGAAAGGCCAGAGTATCTTCTCTACCGTCACTGATATATCTTTTAGCACTGATACGATCTAACCAGCTAACTAAAGTGCTTTGACCTTTATCTTGAAATACCTGTATCCGTTGAATTTGGTAAGGGTCGTAATCTTTGTGGAAAGGAGATTCGTATGCTCTCCAAGCCCATCTTAGTACAGCATCATGCTGGTACTTAACACCATTTATTTCTCCACTAACCATGGAGTTATACTCCTGGGGAATTCCATCCTGGGCTATGGCAAAGAGATTTGGCTTAAAGTCTGGCAGTGCTTGTTGTATATGCTCCTGCAAGCGCACTATTTGGTCTCCCACCTGCTCCGGTGTCAAACCACCTAAGTTTTGGTGCCCATAAGTATGGTTACCAATTTCAAAACCCCACTCATCCAACAGTTGCAATTTCTTTTTCCAATACTGAGGTTGACCGAATGGCTCAGCATTAATAAAGAATGTTGCATAGTGGCCAAAATCGGGGTGCTCTTCTCCAAACTCTTTAAGTATGCCCACCGCACTGTCTGGATCAACCATTGTTTCCCCATCTTCCTTTTCTATTAAACGGAAGTGGCCTGCAGTACTATCGTCAAAGGTTATCACAGCGGGAGACTTGCCCTCAGGCACATCCATATCACCGCTGATGTATTCGCTTAGCGACACCAGTACATAGTCGCTATCATAAAGTTCCTGCAAATCCCGACGGAAGTTTTCCGGGGTTCTGGTCCAGCGACCTTCTTCTTCACCAATTAGGTGATAAACTAATATAGGAACCTGCCCCAGTTCATTGGCACCAACTTCTTTAGCATGCTGGCGCATTTCTGCTGGGTCTTCTGAGGCTTCTGCAGGTTTAGGGGTATTGTCACCCACCCCAGGATTATCATTGTTGGAAGCAGTGTTGGAAAAAGTTGTTGGCAGGTAACTATAGGCTAATACTCCAGCCACCAAGGCCAGTATGGTAACCAATACTAAGTAACCTTTCACCCGTTTCGGCATTGTGATACTTCCTTCCTATATTTTTTATACTTGTTCTTATATTTCGAGAAAATATATTCAATTACCTTCTAATAAAACATAATATGACAAAGGTATATTTTGGGGTGAAAGGTATGTGAAAAGTAATTATTCTTATTGCGTTTATAACAAAAAAACATTATTATACCCGTGACGACTAAAACATGAAAGGCTAGATTAATATGCTGTTGGAGTTTAATAATCTTACATACTCTTTGGGATCAGACCAAAACCGCCGAGTGGCAGTATCTGGCGGGGTAAGTGATGGGCAAGTGCTGGTGGTGCGCGGCCCATCCGGGGCCGGAAAGTCCACCATGCTCCGGGCACTGGCCAGGCTACAGCCCTGCATAGACGGGGAAGTTAAATTGGCAGGCACAAGTTGGTTTAACATGCTTGGAACTGAATGGCGCACTAAAGTACACTACCTAGCTCAAAAGCCGGCAGTTTTTGAAGGCTCTGTAATGGATAACCTGGCCAAGCCCTTTGAGTCAAACTTGTTAAAGAATAGAGAATTTAATAATGATTATCTAAATGACATTTTACAGCAACTGTTGCTGCCCCTGTCTATATTAGAGCAAAGGGCTAAAACCTTATCCGGTGGTGAAACGGCCAGAATGGCCTTTGCCAGATCACTTTTAATAGCTCCAACGGTTTTACTTTTGGACGAACCCACCGCCGCCCTTGATGATCAGGCCCGACAAGCATTTTATAAACTGTTGTTAGAGTGGCTGTCAAGCCCTGGAAGAGCAGCAGTGCTTGTTTCCCACACTGATGATTATAAAGTTTTAAACAATATTAATTACCTTGATATTAAAGGCAAGCAGGAAGGGTGGTAAGTATGGAGTACGGAACCATACCAATTTCTAATTTTCAGCTGGCATTTTCCGTGATTTTAATTTTAATAACTGGCACTATCACCGCGGTGTTAAGGTTAGGATTACTGCGCTCCTTTATTTGGGGTACGGTTAGAGCCTTTGTGCAGCTAACACTGGTGGGGTATGTGTTAACCTATATTTTTGACATAAACAACCTTTGGCTTATCATTGGGTTGGTTACAATTATGTGTTACATAGCCTCCCGAGCAGCAGTAAAGAGGACACCTAATGTGCCCAATTACCCTCAAATGCTGGCCTTTGCTTCGTTACTGGCCAGTACTTATTTGGTGGGCACCATCGTAGTAACATTGATTATTGCCCCTGATCCCTGGTATTCAGCTAGAATTGCCATCCCCATTTTCGGTATGCTGCTGGGCAATTCGATGAACGGTATTGCCCTATCGTTGGATCGTCTTTACAGCGAGGTAAAATCCCATACCGATGAAATAGAAGCTATGCTCACCTTTGGCGCCACCCCATGGGAAGCCATCCGCTCCAGCGTGCGCGAGGCCATCCGGGCTGGCATGACCCCCAACATGAACTCTCTAATGGTGGTGGGGCTAGTAAGTCTGCCGGGTATGATGACTGGGCAAATCCTGGGGGGAGCAGACCCCCAGGAAGCAGTGCGCTATCAAATTGTGGTGATGCTGATGATAACTACCGCAGTGGCCATAGGTTGCCTTACCTTAGTAGGGTTATCTTATAAAAGATTCTTTAATGAAGATGGGTCACTAAAAGATCTCTAATAAGAGAATATCACCGTTTTCACCTTACATCAAACAATTCTCTCATCTCTTGTTCCGTCATTTTAGAAAGCATTGTTTCCCCCGGCTTAATAACAGAGTTAATCATATCTTTTTTCTTTTGCTGAAGGTGGTATATTTTTTCTTCAATGGTTCCTTTGGTAACCAGGCTTATCACCTGTACAGAGTTTTTCTGGCCAATACGATAAGCCCGATCTGCCGCTTGTTCCTCCACGGCAGGGTTCCACCATGGATCAAAATGAATTACCATGTCGGCACTGGTTAAATTTAACCCTGTACCACCTGCTTTTAAGGATAATAGGAATACATCATTTTCCCCGTTGTTAAAAGACTTTACCAATTGTCTTCGCTCTACCGTTTTGGTTGAACCGTCCAGGTAGCAATAAGAAATTTGTTGCTCTTCTAATAAGCTGGCAATTATCTTTAGCATGCTGGTAAACTGTGAAAAGAGCAAAACCCGGTGGCCGCCTTTAATGGCATCCTGCAAAAACTCTTTTAGATATTCTAGCTTTCCGCTATCCTTATCATAATTTTCTACAAAAGTTGCCGGGTGACAACAAATTTGCCGCAGCCTAGTAAGAATAGATAATATTTTTATCTGGCTTTTCCCAAAACCGTTGTCGGCAATTTCCTGCTCAATTTCTCCTTTGGCCTGCTTTAAGTAAGCAAGGTAAATCTTTTTTTGCTCCTTGGTTAAATCGGTAAGCACTTTATGTTCAAACTTAGGCGGAAGCTCCTTTAATACATCCTTCTTCATTCTACGCAATATGAATGGTGAAATTAGTTTCTGCATTTTGTTAAGTGCTTCCTCATTTTGGTTTACGATAATAGGTCGCTCATATTTTTCTACAAATTTTTTATGAGATAGTAAATACCCCGGCATTATAAAGTCAAAAATAGACCATAACTCGGTCAGACTGTTTTCCAGTGGTGTACCGGTTAAAGCAAAATACCCCTGGGCATTTATTTTTTTAACTGCCTTAGCGCTTAGCGATTTGGGATTTTTTATATTCTGTGCTTCATCTAAAAAACAATAACTAAATTTAATGTCGTTATATTTTTCCACATCCCGCCGTATCAATGAATAGGATGTAATGATCAGGTCTACTTCTTTTGCCTCTTGGATCAGCTTCTTCCTCTCTTGCGGGCTCCCTATAATTACTGTCACATTAAGATTTGGGGTAAACTTCTGGGCCTCTTCCTGCCAGTTGTAAACCACAGAAGTAGGAGCAACCACCATAGCAGGCCCCTTGGCTTTATCTTTTTCCGACATAATAAAGGTGAGGGTTTGAATGGTTTTGCCAAGTCCCATGTCGTCTGCTAAAACTCCGCCCAACCCATAGGTGGCCAGTGTTTTCAGCCACTTAAACCCCGTTTCCTGGTAAGAACGCAGTGTAGCATCAATGTCAACAGGGACTTCAAACTCCATATCCTGGGGCTGGGTAATATTCTGCACCAGTTGCTTAAAGGCCGTGTCTCTTTCTGTTTGCAATCTTGACTCTTTTAAGCAGTTATCAAGATATATTGCCCTGTATTTTGGCAAACTGAGAACACCCTGATTAAGTTCACGTTCTGAAACGTTTAATGCATCCAGAGCATCAACAACCTGATGCAGCTGTTTGTCAGGTGAATCGAGAGGCAAAAATGAACCATCCTTTAAACGATGGTACTTTTTCTTTTCCCGCAATGAATGGAATATATCTGCTATCTCGTCCGGATTTATATCGTCAGATCCGAAAGTTATTTCCAGCATATCATTGCCCTCGTTAAGACTGACCTTTCCTGTAAGGGATGTCTTTTCCCGAATCATCATTCGTCGAAAGTTATTTGAATAGTATACCGCTGCTATTTTTTGCATTTTAGGCAGAATGCTAAATACAAAGTCATATATCTTATCCTCTTCCTCAAGATATAATGTTCCGGTTAAAGTATGAAAGTCTGCCGCCTCCAGCAGGTCGTATACTTCTCTCTCACCTTTCACATCCCGCACCAATATTTTATCTTTTACCTTCACCGGGGTTTGGCCGGAAAAGGGATTGATTCGGATATCATCATATAAAAACTCCACTTTGGCTGTTACCCCATCATCTACTTTATCCAGGTAAATTTCTGTCTTTAACTCAGCCCTGCATAAACTCTCTTGCACCGCCGGCGCAATTTCAACTTCTCCTATTTGTTTTAGTGAAGGTATAACGTGGGTAAAAGTTTGCTCTTTATGCTGGTCTGTAATACGAATACCTCCATTGGAATCATTATACGCATTTACTAAGGGCATCAAAAGTTCCCGTTGCTGTTCTGAAATATGATAAACTTTTCCGTCGTATAAGAAATATTCAATACTGTCTAATAAGGGAAACATATTATTATTCCACTTAAGCAGCAGATTATCTTTCTCTACATCCACCGAAAAGTTTAAAGGCAAGTCTTTTTCAACAATGCCGGCATTACTTACATATACACCATTCATAACCCATATGTTAAAATCTCTGTTGTGTAATGCATTGAACATTCTCTTGGCAACAGTCTGGGGTAACAGCACTTTTTTACTACTAAAAAAAGCACTTTGATTCTCATACCCCCAAGAATTTTTATTAATATTCTTCTCCACTTCATAAAGTTCATTTAAAAGATCTAATACAGATTTATCCTCGGGCTTAAATGTATGCATATTGGGGTCAAACTCAAAATTTTTACCAAAATATAAATTCTCCCCGCTGTTAATTGCTTCCAAAAGCCTTTTTACGTTTTGAACAACATACAGCTTGTCTTCCCCCATACGCAAAAAAAGGTAACAAACCAGACGGTCTCCTTTTCCTCGGTTCCAAGAATAATCGTATACTTCCAAATTAATTTCTAAATTTAATGTCTTTTTTTGGGGTCTACTTAAGAAATTATCATAGTAGTCTACAATATTACCTACCACGTGATTGTTGCTATACTCAAAGGCCTTGGTAAGAGTACCGTCGCTAATATGCTGACAGGCAATTAATAAGGCCACAGTATGCTTACAAGCACCTGCATAAATTGAGTCGGCTGGGCAGTCACAACTAAAGGTTCCTATTCCCCCAGTTGCCGAAAAAGAAACTGTCACACCATAATTCTCACTTCCCTGCACAATAGCCGATACACACAAGTTTCTCTGATCAACAATAACATCTTTCACCCGGTGATTGTCGTGGTACATCACACCTCTGGCAAAGGTTTCAAAGCTATGCGCTACATTTATTATGTCAGACCTAGTTATGGAAATCATAAAGCACCCCGTAATGATAGTTTATATAGCTTATTTTACATCAAAAAATGCCAAAGTTCGAGAAGTAAAAAATCTCGGCCTTACCAACAGCAATATTTAAACCCGCCCTTAATGGCGGGTTAATTCTTAGAGCCCAAAGCTTTTTGTAAATTATTCATATTCTGCCTCATTACCGAAATATAATCCAATCCGCTATTTACCTCTTCTTTGGTCAGGTTCCCCATCGGGTTTAACACCAGTGTCTCCGCTCCTATTTCCCTTGCAATGGTTTCTGACACCTTGGGGCTAACCATTTTTTCAAAAAATATATAGTTTATGTCATTTTCTTTGGCCAGTTTAATTACATCCACCATGTCTTGGGGCTTGGGCTCAACCTCTGGTGACAATCCCCGTACCGGCACCTGCTTTAAATTATACCGATGAGCTAAATAGCCAAAGGCAGCGTGGGAAACTACAAACTCATTTTTAGCTACGTTGACAAAAGAATTCTTTAAATCATGATGTAACTCATCAAGTTCTTTTTTATAGGCAGAGGCATTAGCCTGGTAATAATCTTTATTATCCCCATCCAACTCAACCAGGGTGGCGGTGATATTATCCACTATTTTCCTGACATTTAATGGGTCCAGCCACACATGGGGGTCAACGCTATGGGAGTGGTCATCATTATCCTCGGCACCCAACACCTCCACACTGTCACTGGCTTTTAACAGTTTTATATTGGTTGTATCAATAACACTTCCATTAAAGACTTTATCTCCCCACGGTTCAATACCCAATCCACAGTAAATTATCACATCCGCCTCAGTTAAAGCGGACATGTCCTTGGGTGAAGGTTCCCAGGTATGTGGTTCAGCCCCGGGCGGAATAATATTTGTCACCTCTACCTTGTTGCCACCAATCTGACTGGCAAAATCATATAGAGGGTAAATACTGGTGAATACTTTTATCTTCCCCGCAGAGTCACTACTTGTGGTCTCGGTTGCACTGCAACCTGCAATCATTGCGGTAATAAGCATTAAACAGATCACCAACTTAGTATGTATCTTCATTGATTCTCACACTCCACTGATATAACTATTTTATTTTTCTTATCAACTCTGCCTTCTTTACCGTTTCAAGGTAAACATCCTCTATTAATTCCTCTTGAGACCTACTCTCCATATATTCAAAATCAATGTCTTCATAATGTATCGCCATCGCAGCAGTAGCCCATTCACCATCACTTAAAGATTTCCACCATTTGTATGCATTTAGACGGTCTATAATTAGATCTTCTATTCCTATCACATAAACGACCATATCTTCATCAATGTTAACTGTAATAATTCTTTCCATCGATCCCGCTAACGTATCATCTAGTATTTCTACTGATAATTCAAGTTCTTCATTATACCAGCTTTTTTCTCCATAACCTCTGTCAAAACCCATTTTTTCTAAGACAGTCTTTACTCGCTCCCTACCCTGAACAACCAAATCAATATCTAATGTTGTATAGTTACCTTGTGTATAAAACTCTAAAGCTGATCCACCTACCAGCACGGGCTTTATTCCATACCTCTGCAATTCTTTAGTAAGTACCGCAGTAAAAAGCATTATTTTATCCATTCTGTCTTTGGAGTTCTTTAGTAAATCTAGTTTATTCATAATCTATCTTTAGGCTGTATTGCCTACCTCCAACTTTTTTTAACCTGCCACTGGCAGTGGCATCATCCCAAGACTTTGCCGCCATTTTTGCTAGGACTAGCTCTTCGCCTTCATCCCTTGGACGTCTACGTGGAGCAGTTCTATCTATTGACCTTACTATTGAAATACTTTTCTTCTTCACCTTTTTTTTGAATTCGTTGTAATTAACCTCTTTCATGATAACACCTCGTCTATTTATTATATCTAATATTACCATATATAGGAAAATGCAACAATATAAAAAACACTCCTTATCGAAAAGGAGTGTTACTTTGATTAATTTTTAATGACATCCAAAATATCCTTTGGGGTATTAGCAATAAAATCAGGGTTCGCTTTTTCTATCAGTTCCAACGCATCAAAACCCCATGTTACAGCAATAACTTTAACATTACTCTTTTTACAGGCATCTACATCCCTGTGTTCATCGCCAATATATATCACTTCATCACTATCTAAATTATACTTTTTTATAAAATTAGATAATTTCTTATCCTTACCAAAAATACTACTGGCACTATATTCACTGGTAAAAACATCAATTTGATTATTTTTTAGGAACTGTTTTATATTGTCACTGGAGTTGGACGATATAATACTTAACTGATACCCTTCTTTCAAAAGTTCCCAAATAACTTCCTTAATACCTTCAAAGGCCTTTAACATATTAATAGATTCTAAATAATTTTTTCTTAATTCAACAGCCAACATAGGAATCTTGTATAAAGGTACATTTAACAGTTTACATCTTTCTATTATTGAGAGACTGCTAAAGTAATTTATATCCTCATCCTTTACTTTTGTAAGGTTATGTTTATCAGCCACCTCATTATATAGATTAATTGCTAAATCCTTAGAGTCGGCAATTGTGCCATCAAAATCGAAAATCACATGTTTTATCATCTTTTGCAACCACCTCTACCTCCATTATACGCGATAAAGGCTTAAGTTTCATTCCCTAAAATAAATCATTACATAAATCTCTTGATAAACAAGCTTAACTAAGAGGTTCACGGCTACGATCACGTATAGTGAACAACGCACCTAAACTAATTAATGACCAAATAACCACATAAGCTGCTGGAACTATATCATAACCTGTCTTAGATATCAGCCAAGTCACTACCATTGGGGTTGAGCCCCCAATTACCCCCATTCCTATGTTAAATGCTACTGAGTAACCAGAAAGACGGTCTCTAGTTGGGAACAGTTCAACAAACATTGCCGGCGCTACACCGCAGGGAATTGCTATAAGCATTGCCAGAGATATCTGTGAAATAGTTCCGGCCACTTTACCTGCACTATCAATCCACATAAATGCTGGAAAGGCAAGAAGTGTCATCACTACAACACTTAATGATATCAAGTGTGTACGCCTAATATACCGATCTGAAATCCAGCCGGCCAATGGAATAACCGGTACCAACATAACCATTGCCACTGTATTCATCTGCATAGCATGCTCAAGACTGACACCTGCATGTTCACTCATCCATGTAGGTAGGTAAACCAACGCTATGTAAAACAATACCCCGTAACCTGAAGCAAAGAGCATTGCCTGCATAGTTTCCTTAAAATTTAATGTAAATGCTTCCTTAAGTGGTGAAGACTTTTCTCTTTTTTCATCATGCTGAACAAATTGATCCGATTTTGGAAGATGCCGCCGTAATAGAATGGCAAAACTACCTAAAACACCGCCAAACAAGAATGGTAACCGCCATCCCCAATCCTTAATCATTGGTTCTGCCATTAAACTTGTTACAGCAGTTGCCACAGCAGACCCCAAAAGCATACCAGAAATGCTGCCAAAATTTGCCCAACTACCGGATAGCCCCCTCTGTGATGCTGGGGAAGTTTCCACAAGATATGTTACCGAGCTGGAGAATTCACCACCAACAGAAAGGCCTTGGATTAAACGAATTATAACAAGAAGTATAGGTGCAAAAACACCAACGGTTTCATAGGTTGGTAGCAAACCTAAACAAAATGTAGGTATTACCATTAAAGCTACTGAAATTAACATTGTGCGGCTTCGTCCAATGGTATCACCTAGCCATCCGAACACCCCAGATCCAAGGGGACGCATGATAAAGCCTGCTGCAAAGATACCGTATGTAGCAAGAAGTGATGCAACTTTGTCGTCACTTGGGAAAAAGAGTTGGGAAATAATTGAAGCCATATAGCCATATAGGGCAAAGTCGTACCATTCCATCACATTACCAATAATACCTGCCAGGATCGCTGTCTTTCGCTTATCCTTTGGTAAATGTAAAACCATAAATACCTCCATATCTAAATTATATAGAAACTAATTAGTTATTATTAATCTCAATATAATTTATTATAAACACTTAGAAGGATATTTTGGCAAAGACGCTCTACTGAGAAATTAATTGATTACGTAAAATATGTATCTTAACAAATTTAATCTGGCCATTATTCTCCTTTGTACATCTTAATGCTCTATTATTCTGTGGTTAATTTCCTTGCATAAAAGCCTTAATTTAATAAAGGAGACGATTAAATCGTCCCCATAGGTTCAAAGCATTTATTATATTTTTAAAAGATAACGCCTTATTACCAGTGTAGCAAACTTTGGCAACACCAATTGCCTTTTTAAACGGGATGGTTCTTTAGCCAACCGATACAGCCACTCTACCTTCATCTTTTGAGTCCATTCCGGTGCCCGCTGTTTACGTCCGGAAATCACATCAAAGCTACCACCTACACCGATGGCACAGGGCACACCCATTTTAGGTTGATATTTGGCAATCCATTGTTCCTGCCTGGGCATACCTAACGCAACAAATAGCAGATGTGGTTTGCTTTCATTAATCATTCCTGCAATTTGTTCACTTTCAGCATCCTTAAAGTAACCGTCATGGGTACCGGCAATTTCCAACCCGGGGTACTGCTGTTTTAACTTCTCCGCAGCCTCTTCAGCGACACCCGGTGCTGCCCCCAGCAAGAAAACCCGCCACCCTTCATGACTTCCCTGTTCACACAAGTGCAGCATCAGATCAATACCGGTAACCCGTTCCGGCACCGGGAAACCAGCGGTTTTACAGGCCCATACTATACCGGTTCCATCGGGAGTAACTAAATCAGCACTGTTAGCCAAATCCAGTAAGTCCCGGCGGGTCTGAGCCTGGTATAAATACTCTGGATTTAAGGTTATCACCCGATGTGGACGATCGGAATGTACAAACTCGACCACCCGTTTAACAGTTTCTTGCATATTCAAAGCATCAATGTATGCACCTAATAATTCTACCCGCAAGTACAACAACCTCTTTATACTTTTTTATTTATCTTGTCCAACATTTCTGCAGCAAATTGTTCTTTAAAATAATCTGCATACATTTTGTTAAACTGATTATACAAATCAGATTGAAACTCTCGGTATGCCTTACCACCGTCATAGGCTACTCCATCAAGAACGGGGTTTTGGTCGTCTGCACTTTCACCCCGCTTAAATATAGTTTTAGCGGCATACCTGGAAATATTGCGGCTGTAGGCATCCCCAACTTCTGCATCCTGCTGCATGGTATTGGTTTTGTGCCAGTTCAGGTTGGGTACAAATACCTGCCAAACAGTATCACCGTCTTCATCTAAAAATTTAAGCATATTATCATCAATTTTGCGGCTATATACATCAGTTGAGCGACTAACCCCTTCGGTTGGTCTGGTTAGTTTATATCCCTCCACGCCGGTATCCGGCAGGGCATTGGGGTTTTCTAACAGCTTTTTTACATACTTGTTATCCGCCTCGTAAAACTCTTCCGCACTGTTAAATTCAGATCGTTCAGGTTCATCAAGATATTTTGCTTTGTCCAGAATAGAAGCAAATGAGCCATCGGTATTCTTTTTAGCCTTACTGGTATCATTACTGTTGTTATGCGCAATTTTATTACTGCTGGTACCAAATGTATTATTAATGCTCATAATATCTCATTACTCCTTATGCTTTACTATAGAACCTTGATAAACCAATTTTACCATAAACTTATTTAATTCTCTACATCTGAAAATATCCACCTTTTCTCCGGTTTACTTATGGAAATATATGTATATAATATACCTAAGATTTAGATTTACTTTTATAGAGGTAATAAGCGATGATTAAAATAATCTTTTCCAAGGAAACTAAAAAGAAACTAAATAAAATCAATTGGTTAGAAATAATCATTTTCACCGGTGGGGTATTATTTGCTGTCTTATCAACATATTATTTCTGCCTGTATGCTTATAAATAGGAGCATTAAATGTCTCGTCAAAAAATCCTCTTCTTATTTATACTAATCCATATTCCCCTG
The DNA here is from genome assembly GCA_009711615.1 of Bacillota bacterium. GTDB lineage: Bacteria > Bacillota > Desulfotomaculia > Desulfotomaculales > Desulfohalotomaculaceae > Desulforadius. Next base: position 384,040 of record VENI01000005.1, read on the forward strand.
GCTGCCGGTATCTATGCAGGTACTTTTCTGCTGCCTGATTATATGGAAGCCAGGCAAGAACATCTAAAACAAACCAACTATTTTCTAACTGATAACAATAATTTAATAAAGAACAACAGAGAATTAATAATTGCTCAAAAATGTAATGCCTTCCTAGAAGACCTGCAAAACGAATATAAAAGTAAGCTTGAAGCTCTGGGGAAAGATGCTTATTTGGAATACAAAGAACAGAAAGTAGCAGACCCTAACTTTTCAGTATATAATCTAGCCGGAAAATATTTAAATAAACTAAGCAGGCTTGATAACCACTGCCGAACCAAACTAAATAATTACCTTAATACCATGGATCGAGAGCTAAAAGCTAATAATTTATCCACCAAACTTATTGAACAAGCAAAATTCGCCTATCGCATAAAAAAAGGCCAAATAAAAAATAACTTTTATAATAAAGCCAAAGAAATGGCCGCTAACAAGGGTATTAAGTAATATTAACCAATATAAAAGTATCCCCCATGTTTTATTTATCTTAAAAACAAATAGAACCGAGAAGTATTTAACTTCCCGGTTCTATTTATAAAGATTAAGGCGGAGATCTAACTAGTTAACTAAACTAGTTGTGTATGGATGTATGGAGGTGAGCCAAATCTTTATTACGAATACCAACTTTTCTTAAATATATTATAGCATATTTAAATAATTAAACAAGTCTAAATATTTATTTTTTTGTAAAAATAAATCGAATTATGAAAATTAATGTCTTACTTAACATTAACCAAAATCTCACATCTGTCTTCATGGGACCCTGATATGGAATCCTTAACCATGACGACTAGGGAATATTCCCCTGTGCTTTTAGGATAGAACGGAATATGATTGGAGAAAGTATAATCATTCAACGAAGATTTATACCCTTTATTTGCTCCATATACTTTATACATCAAGTGATTTTTCTCCATATTCCCTTTGGTTTCCGCCCCCACTTCAATAACATTTAGAGTGTGAGACGGGATGCTTCCATCCCCTGCAACAAGCGTTGCCTGGCCATTATCTATCCGCCACTCATTGCCATTTATCCTCACCCGTTCCAGCGTCACATCTTGTGCTGGATGTGCAATACGAATGGGAATCGCCAACTCTTTTTCATAGGAATTGGGCAATGTACCCATCCTCTGTTTCAAACGGGCACGGGCATAGATTGTATATTCACCAGGATCGGCAGGGCTCCAGCTAAAACCAGTACTCTGAGAATAAGCCTTCACTAATCTTTTTCCTCTGGCATCATGTAAAAGGAATGCATATTCATAATTTTCCTGCGGTTCTTTAACCTGAAAATGAAATTGTAGTGGACTCTTCTGTTTTAATGAATAACTTCCATCTTTACGAGGTTTTCCATTGATACACTCCCAGTCCACTTCAAAATAAACGTTATCAACTACACTTTGTCTATATGATTTTGCAATTCTGTCATCAGTCTCAATGGAATGGGGTGTCTTAATTGATGCACCTACGGAATAATTACCGGAACCAAATTTGAAGCCCTCATGTTCTTCATTGATCTCATATGTCCCACTTTCACTATTATAAGTTATAGTATCTCCATAGTCTTTGATAGTTTTAGACCACACGTGAGGTTCTGAAATAACAAACCGTAGGCTCTCGCCAATATTTTCATTAAATCCAGTTGGGCGAGTGTCTTCCACTTCTAACATAACACACACTATATTATTTTTATTGTTGATAGTGAGGTCTCCCAACTGCAGGTACTCATTATTTAGAGAATTTACATATACTTTTCTTTTCAGCACAACCTGGGATTGTGAATCATATACAATAATGTAAAAAGTACCACTTTCTTCGGGAACCCATTCAAAAACCTCGTCTGTTTTTTTTGTTGCATGCTGGGTATAGTTATCTCCTTTTATTTTTACATCATAGCCATCCGGAACTCCGGCAGCACTCAGATACAATTCAACCTTGTTGTTTTGCCTTGCCACTACCGGAAAGTCATAGCTTGCCAGGGCATATTCCTCCTTCTCACGATCAGTAATTAACTGAACATCTTGCTTGGGGCTTCCCAGGTAAAAGGTTTTATACAAATCTACTACACTTTTTTTGCCATGCTGGGAATAGTTCTTCTTATGCCTGACATAAATTTTAAACATATCAGTATCTTCATTTGTAAACCGGTAACTGCTTTGACCCCAATAGCTTTCATTTTTAGTATCAAGTGATTTTAAATCCCATATAAATTGTTGGTTTCCACTATTTTTCTTCCCTTTGTAATTCCCATAATCTTTAATTAAAAACCAACCTCTGCCATAGTTCCCCCATATTTGTGTCTTATTCATGGTATTGCCGTTATTTCCATTGCGCACCTTATTTGCTTTAACCTCTGGTGTTACACTGACAACAATATTGTCATTTTGCAAAACCGCATCCATAGATACCCCACCTGCATTCGAGTTCGCTTCAGCAAACATACCCACAAAAGTACCGCATAAAATCATGCATAATATACCAATGATTATCACAAACATCGTTTTATGCAGGCAATTTTCCAAATACCTCATAGGCACTTTCCTTTCATCACTTTCTAATAATTTCAATGCGCCTCTCCAACTGTTGGTCTTCCATTCCAATTCCAAGACGTTCTGCCAACAATGGACTCATCTTCAAACTTATCACCGTCCCCTCCGGAATTTTTTTTAAACCATAGATTACTTTTCGTCCCTGACTATTTTCCTCAATTCTTGTTGTATAAGGAATGTTGGTATACAAACTTAAATGCCCCTGCAGCGGATCGTTTCGGTCGGCACCGGTTACAGTCCCTTTTTCAAGAATCCCTTTGGGAAGAATACCTCTGTCTAGAACCATCTCTGCTAAAACTATACGAGCAGAATCTTCATTTATATAAATAGTATTTTGTTTAAGCTTATTTCCATTAAGTGTAAGAATATATTCCCAATGCTTCTGTGCTAGAAAAACCAGTTCCCGCTCGCTCATAAGCTTTTGTAGTTGCTGTGCATAATACTTAATGGATTTGGTTTTAATTTCTTCTTCCCTAAGATTCATTGACTTCTTAAGTTTGACGTCTTTTTCTTCTATTTCATTCAAATATTCATTAGATACGTTAATCTGATTATAGAGAATTCCTGCAAATATGGCGTTGGAAAACAATAATGCTATAATAATTGCCGTTGGGATATTGCAAAAAACATGCTTCAAATCTGACTTTCTACACAGCATAACTTTTCTCCAATATTAAATTCATTGGTAGAAGAACGTGACACAACACATAGAACAGGGAGGTTTAGGCAATCCTCTACATCTTGTTCGGTTTCTATAAATTGATTAAAACATTCCAATAAAAATATAGTGCCTACTGAAATCATCACACCCAATACAAATGAAATCGCAATATTTAGCATATAATTAGGTGAGGCAGGTGCCCTTGGCCGTTCTGCCTTATCCAATATTCTTAATTCACCTGCCGGCAGTACTTCACCGGATACAGTAATAAACTCTTGTGCTAAAACATTAGCGTATACTGCCACATCCTCAGCAGAGGGGTGCGAGACTGTAATAGTTAGAACCTGTGTATCAGGCTTGGATTCCACCTTTATGTTCTTAATCTCATTAAAGCCACCCCCCACTTTCTCTTGCACCCTATGCCTGACCGTTCTGGACTTTGCAATTTCCTCATATGTTTTTGCCACATTCATATATAAATTCACATCACTATTTGTATACCTATCTTCTAAAAAGTACATTGCCTTATCTTTAACAATGATGACCTTCGCATTGGCCTCGTAACTGGGCTGTAGTATAAAGAAACTGACGACCCCGGCAGTAATCAAGCATGCCATTGTTATATACACAATAATCCATTTTCTCTTCCATAGTATATAGAGCAATTGACGCAAATCTATTTCTTGCATTTCATTATCCATACATAACTCTCCCCCCCTTGTTTTTAATATAATCTCTAAAATAGCCAGGGCTTTGATTTTACTAGGTTTTATTCCCAAAAATTACAATATATTACAAATATAAATATTTTTAAAAGCCTAGCAGTTGTTTAAACCAACCTCTAGACTCCTTGAATATTAAATTATTTACTTTTCCAATATAACACCTAATATTGTTATGTTTAGGGAATCCACTACTTTCTTCATCTGTTTTGATAAGGCTTTAGGGGTTTTACCTGCTTGTACTACTAAAACAGTTCCATCTGCAATTACAGATAATTTAACGCCCTCATTCACCATACCTGCCGGTGGCGAATCCATCAAAATGATATCATATTCATCTTTTACTTTTTCTATCAGTTCTTTTATTTTCCCGGTATTAAGAAGACCTGTGGAAGGCACAAAACTCAGTCTTGGCACCTTCGGTACTTCCATAATTATTTGACTGCTTTCATTATCTGCTATTTCAATACCAAAATAACGATGAACTTTAGGTTTATCTACATTACAGTCTATTACTAAAACCTTCTTATCTTCCAGCACCATTGATTTAGCAACATTGCAAACATGTGCTGACTTTTGTTCACAATCGATAACACTAGTAAAAGCAATAACTTTCATATTTCCAGCATCCATCACAGATTCCATCTGAGTTTGCAGCATTCTATAAACTTCTTCCACAGAAGGTTTTAAATTTTCAGATTTTTTACTTTTCATTTCTAGCCCTCTTTTAGAATCATAAGCTTTCTTATTATATGATTCGTATTGCATTAATTTTTATATTAATATCCTTATTATATCAAATATTACATTAAATGGTATATTAACATTTTGCTATTTTTTGTAGTTAATTGACAATGTCTCTTGCTTTAGGTGGGCAACCGGAAATATTCTCCCTAAAAGACCCCGAGAACCGTCCCCACGGTTTCTACCTTGTTTTGTTTTCCTATATATGGTAATATCTTGATGTATGGGAGGTGTGATGATATTAATAATTTAAATATAGATTTATTACAACAAAAGTCTACAGATATCATTTATGCTCGGAAACTACTTAATAAATACGCCAAAATACCAATAAGAGCTTTTTTGGCAGATGAAACAGTTATTTCAGCAGCCAACTACCAGCTTATTGTGGCCATTGAGGCAGCACAGAACATATGTAATCATTTGGCAGCCAGAGTAGCCAAAAAAGCCCCCACCAGCTACAGCGATTGCTATTTAATACTACGTGATGAAGGAATAATTTCGGATGAGCTTGGCAGTAGCCTAGCAAAAATGGCTAAATTCCGTAATCTACTAGTTCACAAATACGGCAACATTGACAATGCTATTGTTTATAATATAATCTCTTCTGGACAATTAGATTATTTTAACCTTTTCCTTGAAGCAGTAAAAAAATTAGTGGAGGAATAAACTAATGGCAATACCAGAATTAGATCACATAAAAATGGTATTAAAAAAACATCTCCAAACAAAGAACGAAATATTATTTGCTTACTTACACGGTTCTAGCATAGAACATAACAAATATAACGACATAGACGTTGCTGTCTATATTAATGAAAATACTATTTTACCAAAGAATATCCTCGATTACGAAATTGATATGTCTTTAGGTTTAGAACGCAAGTTAGGGTATCTAGTTGATTTTCGTGTTCTTAATTCATCTACTTCAGCATTTGCCTATCACGCTACTGCAGGTATGTTACTGTTTAGCCGCGATGATATGACTAGATTTACTTTCATAGAAAAGATCTGGCAACAGTATTTTGATTATCAGCATTTTGTCCGGTCTTATATAAAAGATATTTAGGGTTTTTGCCCGCATCTATCAATTCATAGCTACATCTCTTTTAGCTAGTTCTAAAGTCAGCTTGTCCCAAAAAACATCATTATCGTAATCATCAATCATTTGATGAATAGCACTTTCCTCATATTCCCTTGACTCATAGTATCTATCATCTTTCTTCTCATAATCAACCAATTCAGGGAAACCATATTTCTCACAGTAAGATAATATGTACTGATGCAGCTCCTCATAATCAGTTTTAACCTCTGAAGGTGTTTTTGTAGAATTAATCACCCAGTTACCAGCGGATACTAAATCTAACAACACCCTGAACTGTTTTTTAGTAAAATTAATTTTAATAACAATCTCCCCCCATTGAATGGTATCTTGCTATTAGCCATTCGGCACACCTCGGTTTTCAAATAGCTTGCCTATATCACTCAATAAACTTCATAATCTCCAGAATGATCGCTTTCCCCTGTAATACAAGTAAAACAACCATCAAACAAAATTTCAATATCTCTAACATGATATTGGAAAACATCATACATACCGATGCTCTTTAAATAATCATCAGTAATCAGCTCAATTCTTTCTGCATTTACATCTCTATCAAACTGATTTATGATTTCAGGTTCAGCATGGTTTTCTATCTCGTGATAACGGATAAATTCATACACCTTTAGTTTTCTAAATCTATTAAATAGGATGTTTTGAAAATTTGCTTTATATAGATGGATTATTACATTGGTATCTAAGGATGCCTCCATTAATCCATCCTCCTAAGCAAATCTTCGAAACCTTCATCTTCCTCTTCCGGCTCTTCTGATAGCACCTCTATATCTTCTACTTCTAAATCTACATATTCCAATGCTGATTTAAGACTGTTAATCGGGATCAATTTTTCATTGTAATTTGAAATAACCCATTCCAGGTACTCAGCCGGTAATTTCTTGGCTTCCGTTGACTTACAAAGATCTATGTTCCCATTAATAGCATTTAGTAGTCTTGTTGCGGTCTTCTCTAGCTTTTCAAATTTTAGCCAATCCATCAACGTATCATCTAATATATCTAGCGCTTTTAACCTAATAAGCGCCATATCATAACTAACATTAAACGCTGTTTGTATTCTGGCAATATTTAGCCCACTCCACTTGCCAATACTCTTATTCTTTAATTCATGCCGAATAAATTTAGCTACTTTTTCCCTCGGCATTAACAAACATGCAGCAAAATAATTTGCTTCAATCTCAGACACATCTCTATCACTAAAATCAACGTCTTTAATCATGGTTAAACCTTGTTCTGATAGATGTAATTTTTGATGTCCGATTTCGTGAGCAATAGAAAAAATTTCTCTTGACAGTATTAATGAGGAATTCGAAAAGATAATTCTTTCAGAGTCTTTTATCAAAGCAAATCCTAAAAAGGCATCAATGCCAATAGGGTACCTAATAACCCGATACCCTATCTTTTCAGCAGCCTCAAAAATGTTTTGAAAACCATAATCAGTTACCTTACATTCGTCTCTAACATTGTCAGCTAATTTTTCAATAGCAAGCTGTCTACTTTTATTCATCCGCATCTGCCTGCCTTACACTCTTATATAGCTTTCGATGAGCATAAAATGTATCGATCATTTCATTAATAAATTCAAATTTATCTTCCTTAGTAGGAGTGCCGTTTTCTCTGAACATCGGTTGCTCCTGATCAGTATTATTTACTGCAGAAGTTATCTCTTCTGTTTTTATTCCCAATATCTTAGCAATAGCTGTAATGCTAGCATATGAGATGTCTACTAAACCTTTTTCTATCCTAGCATACTTTTGCCTTGTACAACTCATTTTTTCAGCAACCTGCTCTTGTGTAAATCCTTTCGTTTCTCGCAAGGATCTAATTCTCGCACCTAAAACCGCATTCATGACACCACTCCCTTTCAACTACAGTATATATTTCATTCTATAAAAGAGCCAAGCATAATGTTACGTTTTTATAACTTCACTGGTTATTATTACGCACATGATAATAAAATAAACATATCTATGTTACAATATTAAAACACAGACTAGTAATTTGCATGGGGCAAGTGGCTCTCCTAAGTACCAGGGAGACAATTACAAAAAGCCCACCACTGGTTAAGTGATGAGCCTAATAACAGTTCACCTTTAATTAAAGATGTCTCTGTTCTTTTTATTTCCTTATCATCTTGCTCGGTGACTTGTGAAACTATTTAGTATTATTTAAAGATTCATTGTGCCTAAAATATGCTTGTTTAACTATGTACCAAGCAACTAGTACCCCGAAAACATTCTTTACAATATCTACTAATTCAGCAGAACGATATGGTACATAATATTGATGCACTTCATCTAGCAAAGCACACGAAACAGCTATTATTACCGCTAATGTATTAGTTTTATTTGTTAACTTATAACTAAACATCAACGCCAGCACCAGGAGCATATACAGACCAGCAAACTCAATTAAATGCATAGCTTCTTTTAACGAACCATCAAAAGATAATCCTGTATTTATAAAGGCATCACTGGGGTAACTAGATAAAAACCATATTAGTGCGAAATATGTAATTGGTAATATCCACATGAATAATGAAAAAGCTCTTTTTATACTCATGTAATATATTATTACCAATGGTTAACACTTAAAACCAAGTTATCCAGCGCATTAGGTTGGGAGAATCTCCCTACACCTTTTGGGCTAAAGCTTGCAGGTATCCATCCCTGATTTTCTCTATGTTGACGATTAAAAATAAGTACCTTCTTAAAGATACCTCTTGCACCGATATCACTGGATAGTCTTTTATCAATGATTGCAACCATAACCCCTGTGACATAATCGACAACCACAAATGTTATAAGGGCATATAGAAAGCCATCCAAACCTCCAAAAAACCAACCCAACCAACCACCCATAGCTGCAAATGCCATCTGTAAATAAGATAATACCTCTTTCATTGTTTTTTTCCTCGCTTTCATTTATCATTAGATCTATATGAAAAAAGACGCTTCTGTCATTTTTAGAAGAGATATTTCCTCTACCAAAAACAACAAAGCGTCTTGGTCTTTTAAATAAAGTTTGTATTTATATTTTTAAAGTGAGTTGATACCAAATGCTTTATTTTATTAAATTTATCTACACTACTTTTTTCTTACCACCGGGTATTTTTATAGTACTTTTAGCGCTACTAAGTTTTTGGTTATTTAAACGAGAAAGAAAAGCTGCTATAGCTCTGGCAGTTATAACATTTTCCTTTTACATATTCTCAACACCCTTTGTTGGCGAAACGTTGATGCGCACATTAGAGGCCCGTTACCAACCACCTACAACTATCAAAGGTGATGTTATAGTTATGCTTGGCGGTGGGTCAACTGCAGGTAATCCAGACTTAAATGGTAAAGGGCACCTCTCAGGTTCAGCGGCTAACCGTTTATTAACTACTGCTAAACTACAAAAGAAAACTGACCTACCTGTAATTTTTACAGGTGGCCAGGTTTATTCTTATTCAGCCAATGAATCAGAAATAGCTAAACGTCAGCTAATTAGCTTAGGTATACCGAAAAATAAAATCATTATTGAAACTGAGAGTCGAAACACAACAGAGAACGCTATTTATACTAATGAAATTTTGAAAGAGCACGACTTTAACCAGCCTATACTTGTAACCTCTGCATTCCATATGGAACGCTCAGTTAGAAACTTCTCAAATGAAGGAATTGATGTGACACCTTACCCTACGGATTATTTTGCAGACGCAAAACAAGCGTTTTCTGTTAATAAGTTTATCCCCACCAGTGGTGGAATTACAAATACAAGTATTGTCTTTAAAGAATATCTAGGAATAGCAGCTCTTTTTGTACTCAAATAAAAAAGCCTTTTCTAATTATTACCAATTAAAGCTTAATAAGCATAAATAGTATTTAATATTAACTATTTATCTTTAGTTGCAGCTATTTCATCTTTTGCCCTATCATAGTTATTTAACCTTTTATATAGTTGATCTAAGTATAAAGCGAACTCCTCCCCCAGTTCTGGAGAGTCCAAGGCATATTCCACGGTGGCCTTTAGATATCCAAGTTTATCTCCAGCGTCATAGCGCACTCCTTCAAAGGCACAGGCACAAACTGGTTCCAGCATTCTTAATAGTCTTAAAGCATCCGTTAATTGTATTTCGCCTCCAGCACCTGGTGGTAGATCTTCTAGACACTTAAATACAGCCGGCCTTAGCACATAACGACCCATAATAGCTAGCCTAGAAGGTGCATATTCCGGTGAAGGCTTTTCGATAAAGTCTCTGACCTTATAAATATTTCCTTCATTATCAACAAGATCTATAATTCCATATTTGCTAACATCGCTCTCAGGTACTTCCCTTACACCAATAACACTGGCATCATTCTTTTCTGCAGCTTCAATCAGTTGTTTTAGAGCTGGCTCAGGCGATTTAACAATATCATCACCCAGCATTACCGCAAAGGGTTCATTACCAACAAATGATTTGGCACAATGTACAGCATGCCCTAAACCTAGCGGCTCATTTTGTCTTATATAATGAATGTTAGCAATCTTAGATAGTTCTTTTACCATTTCAAGCTGATCTGACTTTTCCTTGTTTTCTAATGTTGTCTCTAATTCCGGTGAGCGATCAAAGTAGTCTACAATGGGCCACTTTCCTCTACCGGTTATAATCAAGATATCTTCAATACCGGAGTCTACCGCCTCTTCAATTATGTACTGAATTGTTGGCTTATCTACTATAGGCAGCATTTCTTTAGGAAGGGCCTTTGTAACTGGTAAAAACCTAGTACCCAATCCCGCAGCCGGAATCACCGCTTTACGTACTCTCAACATAATCCCTCCGCATTTTGTTAATAATTTCACTTGTCATAGTAGGACTATCATCAATACATCATTTCAACTACAATAACTACTTTTCTATATTTTATATATAATCCCTTCAAAAAAGATCAATAGTATTATACATTTTAGTATATATGTTGTACTATTAATTGTTTAATACTAATTTGCATGTTATATATACATCTTAAAACAATATTCGACATTGACACTTGTAGTTTTACGGATTATTCGACATATCAGTTATTAATTATTTTATTTGTTCTTAATATCAGTATTTGTTGATTTCAATCACTTAGTTATAGCATAACTATTTGCAAGTAATATTCTTTTAGAATATATAAAATAGGTGTTCTTGGTCTTCTTGTACAACAAATATTATATAATATCACGAGGGGTGTTTACATGAATAACCATTTGTTTAAACAATCACTAGAAAACCCTAAAAATAAATAAAACCAGGAAGTTAATTTCCCGGTTCTACTTATGTAAATCATTGTTTAATTTCTAGTTACCTTTTCTAAATAATTAACGATGTCTCTTGCTTTTGGTGGACAACCAGGGATGTTCTTCTTAAAGGATTTAGTACACAGTCCTACACCAATATTATCTTCTTCTTGATCTTTATATCCTTGGCCAATATATATTTCGTCTTCTAGCTTATGCAAAAGCCCTTTTTCATCAAGCCTTTCAAGGGCGTGAATAAGGCTGCCATAACAAGCAGAACAAGCTTCTTTATCTACAATAAATCTTGCCAATTGCTGAACTCTATTTGTATGTTTAATTTCACCTACATTAAAATTTTTGTTTAATTCCAGAACCTTTGCACTTTCTATATCTGCAGTGCCTATACCAGCTTCTTCTGCAACTTTAATGTATTCTATATCATCAGGGGCATAACCTATTAACTCTGCTGCATATGCATCAATTAATACCGGATCTTTTCCTACTAATACGCGATTTATTTCAACCGGGTTACCGCCCTCTTCAAAATTCAGGTCACCCATAATTCCATCTAAAATTATTAGATCACTTTTTATAAGCTTATTTAAATATCCAATAGGCTTATGTAAGCCCATGGTATGGAATCTTCTTTTTTCAGAGTTTGGAATACAGCCTTTTAGGTTTTTTAATGCACAAGTTAACTTTGTCTGTCAATGGCCCTTTAACACAGGCATATTGATTAAATAGTCCACTTCCAACGCCTTATTACAAACATTTATTTCTATGCCATTAACATCGTAAGCTTTATGTCCATCCTTTTGTAAATCTATTAACGGAACCTGATAACGTTCCGATATTTCCTCGTAACCACATACTTTAAAAGCCTTAGAAGTTCTGTCACCAATCCATGAACCTTCTAAAATAACTATGTTTTTATAACCTTTTGACTGTAAATGCTCAATCACCCCGGCAACCAATTCGGGAGAGGTGGTAGCACCGGAAGATGATGGTTTAGCAAGAACCAGGTTTGGTTTTATACCTATTAATTTGTTAGCACCAATTTCTTTTGTTATGTCAACTGTGGATAATATCTCTTCCACCATTGTCTTTGGTTCATTGCCATAGCTTATATAAATCTCTTTTCTATCCATAATTTCACCATCACTTTTTTATTCCATATTGTAGACCTTTTATCATATTCTTTATAATACCTCAAGAACCGTCCCTCCGGTTAATAAGTAAATACACTCCAATACCAACACTGGCCCCGAAGCTATCAATTAAAACGTCCCTAATACCGGGCCCTCTTCCAGGAACGAACATTTGATGTGCTTCATCCGATATAGCATAAAGAATGCAAATTAAAAAAGCCAGAATAATTCCTTTGAAACCAACTACCCCGCTTCTTTTCAAAGCGTTTATCACCAATATTCCCAGTACTAAGTAAGCAAAGAAATGGGCATTCTTTCTTAACATGTGGTTAAAACTTTCTATATCAAACTCCGCCTTGGGTGCAACTTGTTCTACTGTATCTACAATAACTTTTGTAATTCCTGTACTTAGCTGATTGGATTGTTCCGCTACTTGGGATGATAGATTAAAAATAAGCGCCATCCAAATAAGCACAACTGCCCAGGAAATAAGTTTGTTTAAAGTCATACCTTTTCATTCTTCTTATACTTAATGAATTTCAGCATGGTATTGATATGCTCAGGATCATATTGTCTAAATCTCTGCCCCAGAGCCCAATCTATTATTTCTTTATGTCCCGGATGATTTTCATCATTGTATATTTTCAGAAACTCATAATACCCAGATATGCCCCCCACATCTTCTGGTGGTGCAGTTTCTGCTCCATCAATAAGAGTAGGATAACCAAAGCGGTAACCATCAACAATCTCCTCAAGTTTAATCAAAAACCCCCAGTCGTCACCGAAATCATATGTATATTTAATCTCTTTATATTTTTCAATATAATTATCAATCTTAATTCCCGTAGGCTTTCGCACTACCTTTTTCAGGTTCTCTAGCTGCGCCTCATGAAACTTAGCAAACTCAGAAGGCACCCCGGCCATTCGTTTTTCTATCTCTTTACGATTCTTCTTAAAATACTGGTGCTGTTGATATGCTTCCTCATCATTAGTCACCCGGATGTTATCCTCCGAAAGTTCAAATTCAAAAAGGTGATAGTCCCCGTAAGGGTAACCGCTATTAAAGTTAGTCACATTCTGAATCACATCATGAAGTCTGTTAAAAGTTGCTCCAGCCGGCATGATGACTCTTCTCCAAATAAGGGGCTCTGAATCTTGCAGTTCAATTTTTATTTGATAAGCTTTCATTAATGTTCACCTTACCTTTAAAAACATTGCAATTCTTGTGATATTTTACCGTCGTTGTTTATTTTACCCATTTTCATCTTCCTCGCAACCGAACAACAGTGCCAACAGATTGAAATACCATAGCTAAAAAGCTGCGACTTCATTCTTCTGGAGCAATCAAAAATTTTGGGGTATAGTTATTATGCATAAATTAATTATGGCTTAAAACCAGAGATTATCTGATGTTTGAGCCTTTTTTCTACGCAAAACTTCCGATTGAACCCTTCAAGAATCGTCCCCTAGGTTATATTTTGCCCTACGTTCCTTAATGGGCATTTTCTCAACCGCGCTTCTAAGCCTCTCGGTGTTAGTATGGGTATATATTTGAGTAGTAGAAATATTACAATGCCCCAGCAATTGCTGCAGTTCTATTATATCTACATCACTAATATTCAGCCTTACAAGTTCGGAAATTCTCATACCGGTGAACAAGAATAGCATAATAATTGTGGTATTCCTTATGGAATGGGTGCAGTTATCCTTAACAACTTGCAAAAATCTTTTACATTCGTCCATGGTAAGATATACTGGCAATCTTCTCCCCAGTTTAGGCTTGGCCAACTTTAATGCCGGATTATTTTGCATATAATCATCACTCACCAAGTAGTTAAAGAAAGACCTTAAAGAAGAAACTCGCAATTATTCTTTGAAGAGTTTATAAAGTGGTATAGGCTTACAAATACAAGTATTATTCGTCAATGAATATATGGACATAGTTATTCTTCCGTGCGACATTATGATCGATGTATTACACTTTTAGATATACCAGTTAATCTAGAAAGCTGCCTAAGAGATACCCCGTCAATCCTTTTTAATTTCCTTAAGATAAAATCTCTTTTAGATTTTTCTAGGTGCTGTAATTCGCTGATGGACTCAATCCCTAAGCCTTTAATTAACTGCCTCACTTCATTATCAGTTAACTTGATAAAGGTTTCATAATCTAAACATTTATCACTGTTGTCTTCCTCATGGTAATTAATAAATAACTCAATACCCTTTTCTCTACCTGAGGAAAATATATTTAACCCCAAATCTGTATTAATAATATCTACCTTAATAACATATTCATTATAGCTAGACCAAGGATAATCCTTTATCCTTTTAACCAACCTAGCTTTTATAGGGTTTTGATGAATATACCTTAAAACTGTCACAAAATAACTTTCCGATTCCACAACTTCACTTTTAAATCTCTCCTGAAATAAATGGCCACAGCGGTCATATTTCGTATTATACCAATAAACATAACTGGCACAAATCCTTTTTATCGCGGTAGCAATATCATCATCTACTTCTTGTAACAAAATATGTACATGATTACTCATTAAACAATATCCATATACGTTATAACGATGAGATTCCTTATACTGCTTATAAAAGTTTAACATTTCTAAAAACTTTTTATTATCTTCAGCATCTTCAAATATAATTTGCCTATTAATACCTCGAAGCATTATATGATATATTCCAGTTTTACTTTTATCCCTAGCGACCCTAACCACCACCATCCCCCCTTGACCCTATTATACACCTATAGGAACTGCTACTACAATTTGTTAGTCAAGACACAGGGACAAACAACCTGTCCCCATGTCCCAATAATCACCAGGCAAGCCCAGTGAGAAATTTCGTTAAACTACTCCGTTTTAATTAACTCTTTATAATTCTTCTCAAATCTCCAAGAATCTCGGCACATAGCTATAATATCACGCTTAGCTTCCCATCCAAGTTCCCTTTTTGCTTTTGAAGCATCAGCATAGCATAAAGCAATATCTCCGGGTCTACGATCTACAATTTCATAAGGAACTTCAATACCGTTAGCTTCTTCAAAAGCTTTCACTAACTCTAATACACTGGTACCTTGACCGGTTCCCAAGTTATAAACATGAGCACCTTCTTTAAGATTATCTAACGCTGCAACATGCCCTTCTGCCAGGTCCAATACATGAATATAGTCTCTTACTCCTGTACCATCTATTGTTGGATAGTCGTTACCAAACACTCGAAGTTTATCCAATTTCCCTTTAGCAACTTGAGTAACATATGGCATAAGGTTATTAGGTATTCCGTTAGGCGCTTCACCAATCAAACCACTTTCATGAGCTCCTACTGGATTAAAATATCGAAGAAGAGCAACTGAAAATTCTGGATTGGCTTTAGCTATATCCGAAAGAATCCTCTCACTCATCGCTTTTGTTTCACCGTAAGGATTCGTTGTTGGAAGAAGGCCCGTGGTTTCTACAAATGGTACAGTGTTGTCTCCGTATACTGTTGCTGATGAACTAAAGACAAATCGACTCACGCCATTTTTTTGGCAGGCCTTTGCAAGGACCATCGTGCTGACAATGTTGTTGTAATAGTAAGTTAATGGTATTTCAACAGATTCTCCTACTGCTTTCATGCCAGCAAAATGAATGACACCATCTATTTTATTATTATTAAAAATAACATCAACAGCTTGTTCATCAGTTACATCAATCTCATAAAAAGTTACTTCTTTATCTGTAATGTCTATAATTTTCTCAACGGTCTCACGCTTACTATTACAAAGGTTATCAGAAATTACTACTGAATGCCCTGCTTCCAGTAAGGCAACACATGTATGTGAACCTATATATCCAGCGCCTCCGGTTACTAGAATATTCAATGCTTTACCTCCTTTCCACCTCAATGAATCTTGAAAATGAATATTTCTTCAATGTATTGACTTGATGTCTGACTAAGCTAAAGTACTGTAAAGATGAAAGATTTATCCTTCAATCATGTCAAACTGAAGAATTGAGTCTTCTGATATATCAACTAATGCTGCTTTTCCAATAACATTTTTTATATCAGCAGGAGAAATACCTGTTCCCGGTCTTTTAAAAGTAAGCATATCATTTGTTATGACTTGTCCCTTTTTAATAGAGCATGCTGCTACTAGAGATCTTCGAGCATTTTGTCTGGAAGTTAACTCTGTTTCAAGATAATTAATCTCATATGAACCTCTAATTTCCTGTATAAAGTTAATACCTTCAACTATCTTTTGTGCATCAGCCGGATCCATTGCATGATAATGGTCATTACCAGGCAAAGTTTTATCTAGAGTAAAATGTTTTTCTACTACAATTGCACCTAAATTATATGCAGTTTTAACTATATCTGCATCAGCATCGGGTTTTGTATGGTCAGAATACCCAATAATTACATCTGGATACCTGTTCTTTAAGCTAACTATCTTATTAAGGTTCGCATGACTATATGGAGTTGGGTATTCAAGTACACAATGCATTAAAATTATAGGCTGATCATTGTGCTCTCTAATCGTTGCAATAGTTTTATCAATCTCCTCTACATTTGAAGCACCAACCGATAGCAGAATAGGTTTTCCTTTTTTAGCCTGATATTCAACAAATGGTAAGTTATTCAAATCAGAAGATGATATTTTATAGACATTCATTAAATCATAAAGATAGTCAGCTGACTCTATATCAAAAGCCGTTGATAAAAACTCTATCTCTAAGCTTTCGCAATACTGAGCTAGCTCTTTATAATTTTCATAAGTAAAGCTATCAAACTTTTTAAAGAGTTCAAATTGTGAAGTTGTTGCTTCTTCATTTGTATCCCAGTAAGAAGGTGACTCTTTAGCTGCTAATGTTTCAGCTTTATATGTTTGGAATTTTACAGCATGAATACCTGCTTCTTTTGCTTCCTTAACCATTAGTTTTGCTGCTTCCATAGCAGAAATTTGCATTTTTTTAGCTATGTCATAATAATTTACGCCAATCTCAGCTATAAGAACAAACTTACCCTCTATTGCTCTTTCAAGAATTGTATTCATTGTCTCTATTCCTCCTTTAAAATTATATCAATTACTCGGTTTATACCTTTTTTCAGATCGTACCTTAACATAAGTTGGCGCATTTCATTTCTAATCTGATCAGCCTCCACCAACCATTTAAATGTAGATTCAATTGTTTCTAAAGATATATTTTTTCCTAAACCTAAATTTAAAAAACCATTTTGCATCTGGGCAAAAGTATGCAATTGCTCTCTTTCATTTTGAGCTAAAACAATTGAAGGAATCCCTAATGAGGCCAACTCAAATACAGTTCTACCTTGTGAGGTGAATGCCATATCAGCATTTTTCATATAATCACTTACCCTTTTTACATCATTAAGGACAAATATCTTCTTATCTTGGTGTGTAAAAATCCCATTTTCTCCACTATTATAGCCTTTACCAGTTATGAAGTGAAATTCAAATTCTGGTTCAACCTCATTTAACCTTATTGCAAAATCGTATATTTTTTTTGTTAAATTAGATGGGTCTGTCCCACCAAACATCACCAAAACATTATTGACTTTTTTGGAAAATTCATTAGGCTTATTAACTAAAAATTCATCTCTAAGACAAACATAGCTTTCACCATAATATTCATTAGGTAACTTAATATCTTTATTATAAAGTGCATTAATTACTGCATCTGCATATTCAGCACCTTCACCTAAATCCTCAATAGTGACAACTTTTTTTACAATAGTCTTTAACTTTTGAATATATTCTTTATCTGTGTCTAGACAGTCATTAACAACTATGTCGGCATTCCACCAAGCTAAAAACTCAAAGAACTCATCATTCGTGTTAATTAGGGTATAAGGCATAAAACTACTTTTAATCTTATTGACCCCTTCTGAATATTGCTCTTTAGAAACAAACATTATTTCATGACCTGTTAAGTTATAGGCTAATGTCAAACAATGATAGATATGTCCCATACCAAGTTCTTTATATCCATCAACTCGAAAAACAATTCTTTTTTTCTTCAATACATTTTCGCAAATTATCCAGTCACTTTTATTGTCTATATCTATCGATTCTTCTTCAGGAACTTCAAAAATAGATATGTCTTGTCCCATACGACTATTTGGTTTAACATACCCTCTTTTTGTGATGAAAAAAGCACCAGTTTCAACGTAGTTAGGCGGCAATTGTTGCCTATTTAATCTTTCCTTATAACTTGGAAAATAGCCATTTTGGTTTGACGACCACGCTAAATGTGGATTATTAACAGCACTAATATAAGTATCTTTACCACTTTGAATAAAACTTTCCAAAGCTTTATTAAGAGTTTCACTTTTTAATAATGGAGAGGTTGCCTGAAGTGTTATCACTACATCATAATTTACTTTTTTATACTGTTCCATTTTAACCACAGCATCATAAACTACGGGATCTAATGTTATTTTATCTCCAGCTAACTCTGCCCCTCTTTCAATGCAGTAGATATTATTTAGATTTGCAATACCTTTTATTTCTTCATCATCTGTTGTTAAGACAACATCAGTAATCAACTCACACAATTTAGCATTTTCTATAGAGTAAGAGATTAATGGTTTTCCATTCATTAACCTTACATTCTTTCGCGGTATTCCTTTAGAACCACCCCTTGCAGGGATAACTGCTAAAATTTTCATATGAAATCACGCCTTCCATTAAGTATTAACTTTATAAGGGTTGTGACTTCTTACTTTTTTAAAACAAGCTATATAGAGTAATTAATCAATTTAAAAGGGAATATAAATATTTTTTTCAGGAAATAAGATATAGGGACCTGATGTCCAAAACTTCTATTTACAGATATGGCAAGATAAAATAATCTGTTAATATCCTGAAATGATTTTTTTAAGTGGGGATCATATTCACACAGAAAGGCGTTAAATTTATTTTTTACTAACTCTTGATGTTTGGGTAAATCTCTTAATAAGAACATTATCATAGCATAACAGTAACTAATATCTATAAATAAGGGACCTTTATCATAGTTCTCCCAATCAATAATTTTCATTCCACCATCAGATATGAGTAAGTTATTTAAGTGAAAATCCCCGTGGAAAACCTTGCTATTAAAACTGATATCATTTTCTTCTAACTGTTTACAATACAATTGGATTTTTTTATTTATTATTCTAGAAAGTAATCTTCTGATGATTCTTAAAATATTTCTTTCTAATATTTTTGAAGAATCCATTGGCCCGCTAATTAAAAGCGAATTGAAATAGTCAGAAATTCTTTTACTAGTTTCTTTATCATATAAATTATTATTTTCTTCTAGAGAGTAGAAACTCTTTAGTGTACTTATCAAGTTTGCAATTAGTATTTCAAAGTCCTGTGTTATATGATCTTGACCTTTTAAACAGCTAATATAATATATAATTGAACTTCTTAAGGTTTTTCCTTTTATATACTCAATTAATAATAAATTGCTTTCAGATAACCTTAGCCTTGGCAAAAAAATTTCACTTTGATATTCCTTATAAAACATAATCTCTTTTTTTAGTAGGTCTAGATGATTTTCTTCATTAAAATTATTCCATTTTAATATATTTAACTCATCACCCTGTTTAACCAATATGGTGTATCTTTGCTTTTTTTCATTCTTAAATATTACTTTTACAACTTCTAGATTTAGCCGTTTTATATCTTTCTCCAGATCAATATCTAAAATTTTATTTTCCATATTTACACATTCCTTACTTTATATTCCAAGTCATTCACTTTAAAAATCTACTTAGCAGAGAAAATATCCGAGTAAAAATAGCATTCTAGCATTTAATAATTTTTTATTATAATGAGGCTTTAATTAGAAAATGCTTATAAATATAACTCAGGAATAATATAACCAACATTTTATTTACTGTTATACCTGTATATATTATCCAGTTTTTCTAAATTTGCTAAGCTAACCTCATTGTTAAAGTATTTTATATTTTCCTTTATAAACTTCTCATTATAATTCCACCAATTGATCTCTAGGAGTTTAGCAATTACATCACTATCGAATCTGTATTTAATTACTTTTGCAGGAACGCCTCCAACAATGGCGTAAGGTGGGACATCTTTAGTTACCACTGAACCAGCTCCTATGACAGCCCCATCTCCAATAGTTATTCCACCAACAATAACACAATTAGCTCCAATCCATACATCATTTCCTATAACAGTAAAATCTCTCTTTATTTTGGTCTCTTTAACAAATCCATAAGTATGCCTATATGAAATGGCATGTGATGTGAGATGATGGAAAGGATGGCTTGGTGCACCTATAGTTACATCCCATGCGATTGAACAGTAACTTCCCATCTTAACATGCTCAACTTTCGTATAGCGTCCAATTGAGCTATATTTTCCAATCTCTGAATTAATTATTGAAGAATATGCAGAAAAGTTTACATACTTACCAACCTTTGTATTGACGATCTCAACATTCTCACGAATATTGATTCCCTCTTTTAGATATCTCAAGTTCCTAAGATTTTGTATTATAGGTCGCAATATGTTCTTAGTGACGTTAATTATAGTCATATATTAGATACCTTACCTTTTCTCTTATATTACTAATTTAGTAAATCTAACTTATTGATAATTTTATCAGGTGTACTTTTCAGGGGAACATATACTAATTTTTTTTGAGCATTCTTAAAAGCTTCTTTATAAATAGCTTTTGTTTTTTCTTTAATCTCCGACAAATTAGGAAACTGAGTATCCATATATCCTACAGCATGTACATTTGCAAGTAATTCAAATAAAAAATTTAATTCTCTGAATGATGCATTTACTGCTCTATCTGCTAACTCATCATTTGTTATCTCTTCTATATGGATTTCATCATTATTACTCCTAGCAAAAAAATAAACTTGCTCAATTAAAGTTTCATCCTTTAGCTTCTCTTCACCCAAAAGATCGACTGGTGCAATCTTACGAATTGGATTACCACCTAGAGTTTTATAACTATTCCATAACACCTTATCCGACTTAGACATTTTTTCGTCTACATATTTCACCAAGTGTTTTTGTCCGTACCTCACATCACTACTATAAATAGAAGTGAATTTTGGATTATAATGCGCTTTACCTTCAATGGTAATTATCCCAAAATCTTCCGATAAATATTTAAAAGTATCATTTTCTAACAGTTTGAAAGTAGTACTTGTTTTTCCACATCCACCCGTACCAGCTATAACGATTCCTTTACTATTCTTGTCAGTTATACTGGAATGAATAAATGTAGAGTTTTTCTTAAGTAAGACTATATGAAATAAATACCAAAAAAGTGTATAACTCATAATAGAGTTCTTAATTTGAATACCTTTGTTACTAAAACCAGTAGGTAATGATAATAAGATATTTTTAAGCAGGCTAACCATATTTTGCTTTTCACTATATGAAATAGTTACTTCAGTATTACTAGAAAAGTCAAATAAGTTTTTAACTAAGTAGGAATATCCTTTTTCTACTTTTAAAAAGGAATTGTTATCAAATGCTATATTCCCAGATAGAGAATAATATTTAGGATCAAACGATATTTTTTGCTCAGGATTTAATATTTTAATTTTTAAGTCAGCCAATTCTTTCTGATTAGATTTTTCACACACCTTAAACTCCTTATCAATCAACTTAAAAAGTTCTCCACTACCTTCTAGTTCTATAAGAATTGGACCGACAAGATATTTTTTATTTAATAATTTACTTTTCATATATCAGAAATCCCCCTTTCTTTCCTTACTTACTTTAGCTATAGCTATTTGGTGTAGTGATTTATTTCAGTTTAAATTTTATCTTGCTATATAGAAGGAACAATAAAACCAAAATCCCAAAGATCCTGATTAGAATCATATCTTGAAATACAATAGAAATAGATGTAATTATAGATACATATAATATTGAAATCAAATGAAATTTCAGACCAAATAGTTTTAGCTTGATAATTCTACTTGTGAGTAGATAATGAAAAATAAATAATAAAAGGAAAGAAATAGCCGTAGTGATAGCTGCTGCTATAGCTCCATAGAGTGGAACAAAGATTAAGTTTAAAATGATATTTATAACTCCGGCCAGAAAAGTACCTAGTGAAAGTAAGCTAGTTTTTTTATGGTAAATTTCCACCTTAACTTCCATGGTGTACATAAACATAAAATAGTACCCCAAAAATATCCAAGGTATTAAATTTAAACCCTCCCAATAACTTTCGTCGGCCATAATCCTTACAATTTCAGGACTGAGTAATAAAAATCCACCATAAATAATAGTAAAAATGTCTCTATAATCCTTTGCTCTCTTCTTTATATCTTTATATTTATTTTCTTCCAGTTTTTCATACACCCATGGTGCCCATGCTTGGTCCATTGAATTTACTATAACTGCTATTATCATACCGATATTATATGCAAAACTATAAATACCTGTTAAAGATTCACCGAAATAGTGATTAATTACCAACCTATCAAACTGTCCATTCGCAATCCCTGATAAACTATGAATTATTAAAGGGGTTGAGAAGAACAAAGCATACTTCCAATACTTAAGATTTACTAGTTCTTTTCCCTGCTTTAATAAATAAACTAAAAAGAAAAATCCAAAGATAATAATTAATATACCGTCTCCTATAATTTTCCCTATATATTTATCACTTTCAAACACGTATAATATTAGAAAAATGGAAAGGATTATACCAGTAGTTACTATAAATATGGATATTAAAGATATAAACTTGTATTTATACTCAACTCTAAACTTTGTTATTAAAGAAAGTCTTATAAAAGCAAAGTACGCTTGAAATACCATAAAGTAAAATAGCAGATCTGATAAACCTGTGACTTTTAAGAAGAAATCTTTAAAAGTGATAAAAAGAATAAAATATATTATAAAAATGATCAGAGATAAAAAAATTACACTTGATACGTAATTGTTAAAACTATCTTTAAATTCATATTTTGCCCTTGTTATACTTGCATTCAAATTAAAGCCTATTAATACAGTAAAAATCCCAACCCAAGTAATATACAATGAAACTAATCCATAATCAGCTGGTGTTAATAGTCTAGTAAAAATCGGAATAGTTAAAAGCATTAAACCCTTCAAGAACAGCTCAGTAAGTGTATACCAACTACCAGCTTTTACGACTTTATTATTCAAAATTGACTTTAAATTCATGAACTATATCCTACCTGAGTTTTTTGGTGATTTCTGAGATTTCTAAAATAAATAATATCTTCCCCATCAAACTCAGTTAGCTTCTTACTAACTTCTCTGTTGTTTCTTTCCATTAACCCATAAGTAATATAGTCAGAAACCTCAGTCAGGTTGCTTGCAACAATACAGTTTTCACCTTTTAATTGATGGACCATTTCAATATTTTTAATAACTTCTCTATCTTTAGTTTCACCTATAAAATCATAAAAAATCGAATAAGTAAAACAAACTCTAATCTCCGGAACAATATATTTTGCATTAATGCCAGCAGAAGAATTATACGTAATTATAGTTGAATTTCTAAATGCTGCTAAAACACACTCTATTGGAGCTAATGCAAGTTCTCTAGTAATAACAGTAATATTAGAAAATTGCTTTGTTAATAGATCATATTTTCTTATATCATCCCTTGGATGCGGTTTTATAATTATATTAGTATCTTTTGAGATATTATCAAAAATCTCCGCCATGAATTTAACTTCTTGCTCATAAGAATTAATATTATCAATATACTCAGAAATTGGTTGATCTATAAAAAGAACGTTTTTCATTTCATGTTTAACTTCATAGAAACTGGAATTTTCCCCCTTGAAGAATGCATCAATAAATTGTTGAGCTGATGGTTGCTCAAACAGCCCTCCAATAGATTGTTTTAATATCTCTTTATTCTTCTTTTTGATTTGTGGAATTTGATCAGGCTCTCTTGCAATGATAGTATCTATATCTTCACTCAATCCAACAGGCTGGAACTTTATTTCATTTCCAGTTAAACGGGTTAATATAGACTTCATACTTGCAATTTTATTTTCTTTCTTATTACTGGTAAAGTTATATAAACCTACTCCTTCTTCTAGTAAGACAATTTTATTCGAAGGGCTTTCTCTTTTTGTTTCTTTCATTAACTTCCAAGTAATAGGCTCGGTATCATTGAATATTAGCAAAGTTGTATTTTCACCAATTAAATTTGATAGTTTCGATAGTTTAAATAATCTCCCCCCGTAAAATAACCTCTTCCAATATCTTTTTACTGAGTTAGAAAACAACTCAGGGACAGTGTATACATCATCAAAATGTGATTTACTTATGTTAGTGTTAATTTCAAAACTATTATCACCTTTAACAAAAACAAGAACACTTGTAATATCATTAGATTCCTTTTTTAATTGAGTTATATATGAATAAGCAATAAAAACTTGATAAGGTGTCAAACAAACAAATATAAATTTATTTTCCATCTAACTTTTTCATCCTTCCACTAAAAGACATTACAAGAATAGAACTCCATAGAAGAATATTAAATGTATAACCAGTTGTTATAAACGGTTGAACATATCCGATACCATAAGTGACCACCAGTGTAAGTAGAATATACATTTTATCAACATTCCGAGTTTTTTTGAGTATGGTGGAAACAAATCCAGTGACATAACCTACATAAAAAACTAACCCCAAGATACCGCTGCATAACAATATTTCCCATATAAAATTATGCGCCTCTTTTTGGTAAAATTGGACAATGATACTACCACTCCCTATTAACTTATTACTAACTTCAAATTGGAGTATAGATGTTGCCCACAATAAATCTCTTGCTGAATCCTCGGTACTTTCAAATACACTTAATCCTCTATTTAATAAATCAAAAATTTCATTATTAATTGAAAAAAGAACATATGTTACAAATAAATATGAAAATAAAGCTAAACTAGCCGCCTTAAGAAAAAACATAATTGTTTTCCTGATTAAAAAGAAAATAACTAAAAATTCTATTACCAAAAATAGAATATTTGCTCTCGAGCCTGACAATAATATTGTCATCATACAAAGTCCGATAGAAATATTATTTAATGTATTTAAACCGATCCTATTGGCTTCCTTAAAGTTTGTAAAATAGTAAAAATAGATTGGAATACTTATAGTTGATAGTGCAGTAGCATAATTCATAGATGCAAATGATAAAAATGATACTCGGGCATCAATACTGGCAAAGTTTGTTAAAATAGTTATTAAAGACCCAAGGTTTAAGTATATTAAAAATAAACTCAAGGCAATCATGTAATTATCAATTTTCTTAAAATAGTTTCGAGCTATTAAAAATATAATCAGCCCTATATATAGGTTTTTATTAATACCAAATAAATATCGGATTTCTCCAAAATCTAATTCAAGAACAATTATTTGTATAAAAAATATAACTATCGGAAAAGAAAATAAGATCAAAATAGTTTTCTTTGTTCGCTCTTCTGCAATTGTGTGGTTTTTATTCCTTCTCAAAAACATAAACATAAGGATTAACGCCTGAAAGAGTTTTGATAATATACCTTCAGACAGTGAACCCAAGAAGAATCCTAAAATTAACAATGCATCTAGATTTATTGTTATATTCTTTTTTTTAGCATTAAAATTTGAAAAGTTCATCTATTCTCCGCCTATTAAACATTCTTTAATTAGATACATTTTTTAAATAATACTTAATTACTTCATAATCCTCTTTTTCTTCAAATTTCCTAGCAAAGTATTTATTAGACTTTTTAAGTTTTTCTATATCATCTATTGTAATAGTATGTGGATGATTCATATTTCTAAACTTTGTTCCAAACTGCACATACATTAGTTCATCATGGACCTTATTTTTATATGGAGAATTCATAATTAAGGTTTGAAAAAACATTAAATCTGAGGCTAAACTATCTCTCCAAAAATCAATATAATTCCCATTCTCAGTCAGATAATTATTAATATAAATCATGACTTCATATGGAATAATGAACCATGTTCTCCCTTGATAAAATGTCAATTCTTTTTTTAACCTTTTTTTGTTTGGAAAAAGGTTAATACCGAATTTACAAAGAATACTTATAAAAATCCTAACAAACCTATACAAATGCAAGTCATTTCTTATAAGTAATTTTTTTGGCCATTTAACATTAAATCTTGATGATCTTCTGTCATTATTTTTAATGGGTTTATCATCTATTTGAATAAATATATTACCTTTATTTTCATCTAGATAACCTAGCAGTCCATTTCTAGTAATTAAGTCTTGTCCGCTTCCAAAGTAAATATATTCGTATGTTTTTCCTAGTTCTTGAATTTTTCTCATCAAGAATATAGCTGATTCAACTATCTCAAAACTTCCCCATTTAACATCAAACTCACTATAAATATGAATCTTTTTATCTTTTTTTAGTTGAGGCATTATATTATCACTTTTAGTATCAACGTGAATATAAATATCGCAGTCTCCTATATTTAGCAATTGCTCTAGAAATAAATTAACTTGATTTGGGCTCTTATGAACTACTAATAAATAGGCTATTTTTTTATTATTCATAATTTAATCACCTCCCTCTATACATATTTACTCAATTTGATCCAATAATTCTAAGAGAGTTGATAGTGTTAAATTTTCTTTAACATTATGAAGGTATGAACGATTCTTATAAATGTTTGTTGGTCGAACTATTCTAGCTGTCTTAATTGATAAAGTCTTTCCTATATAAAAATCCTTTTCCGGATTATCACCAACATAAATCATTTCATGAAAATCTACATTCATTTTCTCTTTCATCATTTCAAAAGCTCTAGGATGTGGTTTCCAATAATCCCTTCCTAATTCATCTGTCACTATGATTTCATTAACAAAATCGATTGCTTTAATAGCTTTTAATTTTTGGCGCTGGGAGCTAGCATATCCATCTGTTATAATACCCACTTTTATACTTCTATTCTTTAATTCATTCAAGCATGGTTCAACATCTTCAAATAAATCTAAAGTAGGTAAATGATTTCGATACTCTTCAACAAGTTCAAATATGTTTTCTTGAGTATAATTTATACCCAATTTATCAAATAACCTATTAAAAACATTTTTTGGAATTGAGTTAAATAATTCGAGCAATAGTTGATAAAAATTATCTTCTTCTTCACCAAATCTCTTGCTAAGTATTTTTGATAAATGTCGATATCCACTCTTAATGAATTGTCGCTCTGATATCAATGTATCGTCTAAATCAAATATTACTGCCTTTACCATTAGAATACTTCCTTATTAGACAGGAATACAGCCTGGTCATATCTTAACGCTAATAATCCGTCCTCATAATCTTCGTTATATTTTAAGCTTTCTCCCATAAGGAGCTTGTACAAATTCCTTGGTGAATTCGCCCCACTTTTAATACTAATTGGAGCTCCTCCACCAAACCTAGGGTTTATTTCTATAAATTTAATACCTTTATTGGTCTTTATACATTGTAAAGTAATATGCCCAACAGGCTTTAGTGTATCTAATATCTTTTTTACTTCATCTATTATATCTCTGTCTTTTTTTATCATTCCCTTAGAAACTTCTCCACCTCTAGTAGCTAGTCTCAATCGTGGAACAATTGTTATAACATTTGAATTAAAATCAGTAAAAGCATCTATAGTATATTCCTCACCCTCAACACACTCCTGCACAATCGGGCTTGGAACATAATCCATAAAAAATTGAAGTTCTTTTTCATTATCAACTTTAAAAGTGTTTATACTTGAACTACCATTAAGAGGCTTTATAAATAGAGGAAAATTATAATCTTTCATCTCTATTGCATCTTTGTTTATCAATCTTGGGACGCCGAAATTGTTTTCTTCAAAAAAATGCTGAGTATTATATTTATCTCTGCAGATTTTAATTACTGTTGAATCTGAAATTTGGACTTTTGCGTTTGTATTTGATTCTATTGTTTCTTTGTTTTGCGCAAGCTTATATAACTCTGTATCAATAGTAGGAACGATTAAATGTATTTCTTCTTTTTTACAAATATCTATAATATCTAAGATATAATTATCATCAGTTATTTTTGAAACTAAATAATGCTTATCAGCGTGATATAAAGCAGGAGCTGTTCTATTTATATCAACTGCAACCACATTCCCATCTATGTTTAAGCTATCTCTTGCTTCTTTAAAACTTTCAATAATTTCTACTCTTCTTCCAGCACTAGTCATCAGTACATTAATCATTTTTTAGCTCCTCCAACTCTAACAGATGCCTTTTATAATAACTTCCTTATTGTTATAAATGCCTCAGCATTTTTAATCCCCATATTAGAACCTCTATACTCCGAAAGAGCCTCTAAAGATCTTATTGATCTAGGATGTGGGAAAGAATGTACCTGTGATTCAAAAATAGACATTGCTTCTTTCTTTATATCTATGAAATTTGAAATATCAACCCAAGTATTCGGTATAAATGCATTAGTTACATTTGGTGCATCCCACTCTGTCTCTGAAAGGGTTTCATAACAATATATTTCGTTAACTTTTACTTCTCTAATAGGTCTTAACGCAACCATACTTGCGTCGAAAACTATTTTATGATCAAGATGAATGTCTCCTCTATGTGGCAAAAACACAACCTCTGGTTTCACCTTATCAATAACTTCTAACAAAGCTGCAATTAACTTATGATTTGGCGATTCCTCTAGTGTAACAGCAGGGAAATCTAAAAAGATTGTATTATTGACCCCTAAAAATTTATAGGCCTTAAGAGCTTCATTTCTTACTTTTGTTACTGAATCTTCATCAAACATTGGTGACATACCCTTAGTTACAATACATACATGAACGTCGTCGCCATTTTCTTTATGCTTTGCTATAGTACCTCCTACTCCAAGTATTTCATCATCTGGATGTGGTGCAATTACTAGAACATTCATTAAAATCTCTCCTAATACTATTATTTGAATTTATGGCCTGGGTAAAAAGCAAAAGGCTCTCCTTCAACTGAATATTCTTTAACAACTAACATAGAATCTTTTGTAAGAATACCTAGTTCTCCATTATCACTAACCCAAGCAATTTGACCTGGCAAACCGATATATTTTTCATTTTCTTCTAAATCGGCTTTCCAGAAAATAACTTTGATTTCTTTGTAATACGCAAAAGCACCAGGGTACGGTTTATTCGCAGCTCTGATTAAGGTTTTAATTTCTTTACCTGTCAAATTCCAATCAATTTTTCCATCTTCAGGTCTTCTTATAAGAAGGTAGGTGGCTTCATCATGGTTCTGTTTTATAAACTCCACTGAATCGTTATATATACTCGGAATACATTGTTTTAAGGCTAAACTCATTGCAATACATACTTTATTATAAAGGTCCATCGCATAATCTGTTTCTTCAATTTGATAGGGATATTGGCAGATAATATCTCCTGAATCCATTCCTTGATCAAGTTTAAATAATGATACTTTTGAGTCACGAACCCCTAAAAGAATCATCCAGGGTAATGCAGCTCTACCTCTAAACGTAGGCAGAGGTGTTGGATGGAAACCAATTGAATATTTCTTAGCCATGTCTAATATTTCTTTTGAAATTATTTGGGAAAGCCCTATTACAAAAATAAAGTCGGGCTCAATCTCTTTTATCTTGCTAAGTACTTCCTCATTGTTTATTTTCTTAAATTTCAAGTAAGGAATATCATTTTGTTTTGCTATATCATGGATTGGGTAATAGTCGGAAACATTTTTAGATGAACTTTCATCTAATGAACAGACCAAATCTATCTGTACTCCTGTTTCTATTATTGTTTCTAATGCAATTTTGCTGGAAAGAACTGAACCTATGAATACTGTTTTGTTCATTTATTTCTCTCCTCCCATTTGTGTTTCACTCTTTTTTAAGAATTTATCCTCGCCAATTAAAACTATTGCAACAGTTTTAATAATAATCTTAAGATCCATTAAAAAGCTAATTTTTTCTATATACTTTATGTCATACGCACTTTTTTCTTTGAACTCTAGAAATATATTTCCATTAACCTGCGCTAATCCTGTCAATCCTGGCTTAACATCAAATCTTCTTAATTCCCAATCCTCATATTGCTTAATATAATCAGGTAGTGTGGGTCTAGGGCCAACAATTGACATATCTCCTTTTAATATATTAAATAATTGAGCTAATTCGTCTATTTTAAATCTTCTTAGAAGATTCCCTAGCTTTGTGATCCTACTATCATTACCTCTAACTTCTACGCCAACTTTTTGGTGTTTAACTGCATCTTGTAACATTGTTCTAAATTTATATACTTTAAACATTTTCATATTCTTACCCGGCCTTTCTTGCGTAAAAAACACCGGCCCTTTGGAATCAAGTTTAATTAGAATAACAACGACAATTAAAAGAGGGGACAAAATTAAAACTGCTAATAAAGCGAGTAAAAAATCTAAAATCCTCTTAATAAATCTTTGATATAACCCTTCCTTTGGCTTATACATTGGTTCTAAGTTTTTTCTTACCTCAGTTTTCATTACTTCAACCACAACCCTTTTATAATCTTAACTACTCTTTCTAAATCATAATCCAACATCTTCGTATCTGAAGGTAAACATACACCATTCTCAAACAACTTCTCCGATACATCCGTTCCAACAAAATCATATTTCTCAAAGAATGGTTGCATATGCATTGGTTTCCACACGGGCCTTGATTCAATATTCTCTTTTTCAAGAGCGTCCATAATATCAATCGGCCTTACCTTGCCCGTCAAAGTCATTGAGCTTAACCAATAATTCGGTTTATCCCATTCATTGCAAGGCATGAATTCAATCCCCTCAAGTCCCCCGAGCTCCCTCTTATAGAACTCAAAAATGTAATTCTTTTTGGCAACTCTCTGATCTAACACTTTAAGCTGCCCTCTACCAATCCCAGCAACAACATTACTCATCCGATAATTAAATCCTAATTCGCTATGTTGATAATGTTTTGCTTGGTCTCTTGATTGAGTTGCCCAAAATCTAGCCTTTGCAATTCGTTCTTCATTGTTAGAAACAAGCATCCCGCCACCAGAAGTTGTAATAATCTTATTCCCATTAAAAGAGAAGATGCCATAATCACCAAAAGCCCCTGTATGCTTACCTTTATAGTAAGTACCCAATGACTCAGCAGCATCTTCTATAACCGCTACATTATGTTTCTTACAAACATCCATAATCTTATCCATATCAGCGGACAAGCCATATAGATGAACAACAATAACTGCCTTTACTTCTGGATACTTCTCAAATGCTTCTTCCAAAGCTTTAGGACTCATGTTCCAAGTTTCATAGTCACTATCTATAAAAACAGGAACTGCATTTTGATAAATGATTGGATTTGCAGTAGCAGAGAAAGTAAGTGTTGGACAGAATACAATATCCCATTCTCCAACTCCTGCTGCTTTAAGAGCTAAATGAATAGCAGCCGTTCCAGAAGATAGTGCCGCAGCTGCTTTAGAACCAACCTTCTCAGCTAGTTCCTTTTCGAATCCATTTACGTTTTCACCAAGGGGGGCAATCCAGTTTGTATCAAAAGCTTCCTTTACATATTGCATTTCGTAACCCTCATCACTCATATGTGGTGAAGAGAGGTATATTCTTTCTTTCACTTTTGTCGAATCCATCTTCTAGACTTCCTTCCCATGTTAAGTTATATTTAGTAGATTAGGACTTACTTGGAATCTTTAATACTCCAACCAACTTCTAAACCACTAAAATAGTTATCTATATGGCATAGCCACCTCGTATATAATATTCAATATGAGAAATAGATAAAAAATCAACATATAGTATTTTTTCTGTTTTGAATAGTATTTTAATCTACATATTGTGTTTTGTTATCTGATTACGATACTCACCTCGTAATATCTATTCAATCTACCAAGCAAATACGAAATAGATATTCACTCCAAAACCACTCTAAACCGTGTTTCTTCCTATTATATATACCATTCAATCAATCTATAAATCTCACTAAAAACGCCTCAAACCCTTATCCCGCAAGGTTTCTAGGGTTCAATCTAACCACGATAGTCAGTTCCGATTGTCCATTCAATCACACAAATATTTCCAATCCGCATTTCCCGGTTTTTTGCAATATATTAAACTTACACAAAGTCACTAACACATTATATGAAATCGCTAAAACCCTTGATATTACTGGTTTCTAACTAGTTCTCTAACGAACTTAACCCTTCCCGTACTACCATTCAAACATTTTAGTAGTTAGTTGGTTAGTTGTTAGTTAGTTAGGGTTCTAAACAACCTTTCCAACTGATCACCTAACTTAGCTTCTTCACCAAACTATTTAACATTTTCCCTATCTCATCTGTTATAGCAATAATTTCATTATATTTATTATCATCTATATATTTCAAATCTCTTGCTAACAAGATCTGATATTTCACTTCTTCTAGTGATCCTCTGGCCATTAGTAGGAATCTTTTGTACTCTTTGTTTGATCCTCTGGCTTTGCCTTCTACTATGTTGCTGGGGATTGATACTGCTGCTCTTCTTATTTGTGATGTTAGCCCGAACTGTTCTTCTTTTGGGAAGTCTTTAGAGAGCTTGTATATTTTTAGTACCAAATCATGTGCCTTTTGCCAGAGTATTAGTTTGTTTGTATCGTTTTTAAACCTCCGGTTTCTTAGTTGGATAGTTGGTTAGGGGGTAGTTAGTTAGGAATTGTTGGGATAGGGTCTCTTTTCCCTAACCAACTAACAAACTAACCAACTACTCTTCAATTCGCTTTCTGATAACTTATAAAATCCGGTATTATTCTGGCCAGGCTCATGAAGATTTTGTTGTTATCTGTTATTTCTCTTTTTGAGAATTTTAGTACCTCTTCTGTAAGTGCTGCAGTATCTACTTCCAGTGGTTTGGCTACAAATATTCGGCTGTGTTTGGTGCTGGTTGAGCCTTCTTCTGCTGTTAATAGTTCTTCGAATAACTTCTCTCCGGGTCTTGCTCCGGTAAACTTTATTTCTATATCTTTTTCTGGTTCGAAACCTGATAGTTTGATTAGGTTTGTGGCCAGGTCTACTATCTTTACGGGCTTACCCATATCTAGCACAAATATCTCCCCACCTTTGGCCATAGCACCGGCTTGTATAACTAACTGAACTGCTTCTGGAATGGTCATGAAATATCTTTTCATTTCCGGGTGAGTTACTGTAACCGGTCCACCTTGGGCAATTTGCTCTTTAAAAATTGGAACAACACTGCCGTTACTGCCTAACACATTGCCAAATCTCACTGCTGCAAATTTTGTTTTCGAATTTTTAAACATATTTTGAATAATAAGTTCAGCCATTCTTTTAGTAGCACCCATTACACTGGAAGGGTTAACTGCTTTGTCTGTTGATATTAGTACAAAGGTTTCACAGTTTGCCCTTTCTGCCCTTTCAGCCACATTTTTTGTACCAAATATGTTTGTTTTTATTGCTTCATCGGAATGCATTTCCATTAATGGAACATGCTTATGGGCAGCTGCATGAAATACAACTTGCGGTTGGTATTTAGAGAAAACCAAGTCTAACTTAAACCTATCTCTAACATCGGCAATTATAATTTCCAGCGGTACATATGGAAACTTATCTGTTAGTTCCAGCCATATTTTATGAATACTATTTTCACCATGACCCAACAATATTAGTTTTTGTGGTTGTACATGTGCTATTTGCCGGCATAGCTCTGAACCTATTGAACCACCGGCACCGGTTACCAATACTACTTTGTCTTTTATGTAACTAGAAATCTCACCCAGGTTTACATTTACCGGTTCCCTGCCCAACAGGTCTTCAATTTGAACCGGCCTTATGTGGTTTAGGGTTACATTACCGTCTAACAATTGATAAAGCCCTGGTAATATTTTTATTTCTGGAACCAGGTTTTTACATTGGTTAATAATCTCGCTTATCTCAGTTCCCGGAATTGAAGGCATAGCTATTATTATTTCATCAACAGAGTACTTTTCTAATATGTTGGGGATATCTTTTCTACTTCCTAAAACAGGAAACCCGTGAATAGTAAGGTTAAGTTTTGCCGGATTGTCATCCACATAACCCACCACCGGTTGGTTACCGTTATAGTGGTTTCTGTATTCTTTAGCTACCAATGCCCCAGCATCACCGGCGCCATAGATAAGTATACTTCTATTGCCATTTTCTTTATTGCTGCTTTTATAAACATTGTTCTTGTTCTCAACAAACAGCCGCCAGGCAAACCTGGAACCACCGATAAATATAATGGAAAAGGCCCAAGAAAGGATAATTATGCTCCTGGGAATGTATGAGGAAACCATATAGGTGAAGGCAGTTATGATCACACTGCCAATTGTAACCGAGGCTAATATGGTTAATAATTCACTAGTACTGGCATATGCCCATACCCGGTGATATATCTTGGCCAGATAAAAAATACCCAGCATAACCGGGGTAGCAATTAAGGCAAGAATATAGAGGTTATGTAGCTGCTGCGTTGTAAGGGTTCCATCAAAACGAATTATATAAGGAATGATTATTGCTAGATTAATCAGGATTGCATCACAACACATTAATAATAATATTCTTAAACGCCAATTCACAAAATCACCGCTCCCACCATTTAAACTTCCAATAAATACTTCTACAAAGCACCAAGTTGGTATTTTAATGTATTAAAGGTAAAATGCTATACAAACCCTAACACTTGTAGAATAATGTAGAGATTTAAAACAAAAATACTACCTTAATTCCGGGAACCAAAGTAGCACTTTCACCATTTCTAACGGGAATGCATAAAAAATCTTATCATTCCCGAGTGATCTAGTACTTTTTTCCTATTTACCTCAATTCTTTAAACATATTTTAAATCCTTCCATCTTTCGTTACCTTTCGTACAAATTATTCCTACATCTTTCGACAAAAGTATTACTATATAAAATAGAATAAACGAGAGGTATTAAACACACCCCTCGTTTATATGTTTGATGCTATATGTAGTTTAATAGTTTATCCAGAAGACGTTGGCGGCGTTCTTCTTTTGTGTTTTGGTAAGTTTGCCTGGCTTCTTTAATAATACTTGTATCATAGTTATACTTTTTTAGCATATTTTCTGTGTATGCTATAGAAGCATATACACGGGCATCACATTCTGCTTCCATTGCATTACCCAAGTTTAAATAATTTTTAGCCAACTTACTTACTGAAACTTCTTTCTCACCTGACTTCACTTGTTTATATTCTGCCTTTGCAGAAGCAAGCAGTTGATTTAATTTGGCGTTATATTCTGATTTTAATGCAGTAAGCTTTTCTTGTAGTTGATTTTCTAACTGTACTTTAGATGGAATAACCTCCGGCACAGTTTCATTGCTTGTTTTACTCTCTTCATTTGCCTCAATTGATTCCTTTGGATTTGTAGTGCTTGCGGGTTTGCTGTTATCTTTATTCTTTTGCTGCTTTTGTTTTTCCTTTTGTTCTTGTTCCTTTAGTGCTTCCACCTCAGGTAAGCCCTTGTATTTATCATTTTTTAGCAACTCTTCCTTCTGCCGCTCAGGGCTTTTTGTATCCATTTCCGATACCGGATTAAGCAAGGTGTTTTTCATGTATATATATCCGGAACCTGCAAGAAGTGCTATCACTACAATAACAATTACTATTTTTTTAATTGCTACCACCATCCCAAGAAAACAGGATCTACTACTTACTAAATGTATCCCTGCACTTTTTAGCAAGAGCAAGTTGCGCTTCCAGTCTTTCAATGAGATCTTTGAATTCATCCTCACTCAAACCGTCAATATCAGTATGATTTGCAAATGACTGTACAAAGTAGTTTACTTCATCAGGCTGATATCCACCCTTTACCAACTGCTCTTTAATGTTCTTTACTTGCTTCACTTTCCAATTATTCTCTTCCCCTGTATACCCCATGAAACCTTTTAAAGCCTTGATATAAGACGCCATTTACTCACTCTCCTACAGGCTCCAATTACACCAAAGGAATTGTTCTTCGGTAACCCGGCTGCCTTAGCATTTACTGCCTTAGGCCCGTAGTTTTGCGCCCCCATTTTTTAATGGGTTTGCCTTTATCGGAACCCAACATTTTTATTAAATACTCTACAATGATGCCGCTGCGCCAGAAGACTTTTTACCCTTCTTTTTTGATTTCTCACCATAGTAATAGTAGTAATAGTAATCTTGACTGTCTTCATCTACCATGTTCAGAACTGTGCCAATGATATTGGCATTGGCATTTAACAACTGTTCTTTAGATTTTTGAGCCAAATCTATATTAGTCTGATTTGATGCCACCACCATTACAACCCCATCAACACTGCCCGCCAACAGAGAAGCATCTGTTACTGCAATTATCGGCGGGGTATCTAAGATAATAATATCTGCATAGTTATCCAATTCATCTAAAAAAGCTTGCATTCTCTTTGACCCCAGCATTTCTGCAGGGTTGGGTGGAATTGGCCCGGTGGTAATTACTTGTAACGAAGTATTTGGAACATTCTCTAACACTTGTTCAATTTCAGCATCACCCAGGAGTACATTGGTTATGCCAATATGGTTAGAAAAACCAAACAACTTATGTTGACTTGCCTTTCTTAGGTCGCAGTCCATTAATATTACTTTTTTCCCGCTTTGAGCAAATACCGCAGCTAAATTAGCACTGGTAACTGATTTGCCTTCAGCAGGGCCGGAACTGGTAACCATAAGCCTTTTTATTTGACTGTCTAGAAAAGAGAATTGGATGTTACTGCGTATTGTGCGATAACCTTCTGAAGCAGGGGACTTGGGACTATTAAGAACAACTAGTTTTTCGTTGTACATACCATGCTCCTTCTACTTGTTTTATTCCATTTTGGGAATACTACCCAACACCGGGAGTTCCAAATGCCTGTTAACATCTTCACTGTTTTTTATAGTTTTATCTATAAACTCCAGTAGGAATATTAACCCGATGGCAATCATAAAGCCCAGCACCCCGGCAATGGCAATATTAAGCTTCTTATTGGGTTTTATCGGGTCATTAGGGGTAACTGCTGAGTCTACAACTTGTACATTATCTACATTCATTACCTCTACCACTTTCACCATAAATACTTTCGAGGTAAGGTTAGCCATTTCAGCAGCCTTTTGGGGATCTTTATCTTCTACTGCCACTTCAATTAATTGGGTATCCTTAACTGGATTAACTTTGACTTTACCACTGAATTGCTCCGGTGTCGTATCCAGCCCAGCTTTAGTTATTACTTTTTCTGCAACAGTTCGGCTTCTGGCTATTTCACTATATGTCTTAACCAATTGGTTAGCGGTTAATAAATCTTGGTATTGTACCAGTGCAGCATTTTCACCTGTGTATGATTTACCAACCATCATAGTGGTAGAAGCTTTGTAAACTGGTGTTAGTACAAAGAAACTTACAATTGCACTGGTTAGCACAGCTATTACGGGTATTGATATTAAAATTAGCTTTCTCTTCTTTATTATGCGAATTATATCTCTCAAGTCAATAACTTCCAGTTCTTCACGTTCCAACGGATTTCCTCCTTTTTCCCCAAATTACTTACAACATAGTAACTTAGATTTTCTACGTTGGGAATATTTTTCCTGCAAAAAAATGCATTTAACTAAGTTGGAAATCAAACTATTAAAATATTTAATATTTATTTATTATTCGGCAGGATTTTCCATTATAAGTAGTGTAATAAATATATTTAGCGGTATAGTAAATTAAGTAATTTTTAACTATGTAAGTTATTTTAAAGAAAATCACGAACAAGAATACTTCTTTATAAATAACTACTCTAAAGGGGGGATTTTAGGGATTTGTAAATACTTTATATGGACACTCAACTATCTTTAAGAAGGAGGGGACCGTAACATGAATAAGAGAACTATTATTTCTTTGCTGATTAACCTATGTATACTTGTCGCAATAACAAGCACTGCGTTTGCGGCAGAGTTTATAGACGTAGATAACCATTGGGCTAAAGAGCAAATTAACGCGTGGGCAGATAAAGGTTTAGCAGGTGGGTATTCAGATGGAACTTTTAAACCAAACGACCCCATTACCCGGGCTGAATTTGTGGCTTTAACAAACAGGGTATTCAACATCAGCAGTGATAAATCTGTAGTTAATTTTAAGGATGTTACTGCCGGTAACTGGTATTATAGTGAAGTGGCTGCGGCTAATCAAAAAGGATATATTGGGGGGTACCCGGATAACACCTTTAAACCCAACAACAACATTTCACGCCAAGAGGCAGCAAGTATTTTAACCAGATTATTAGTTTTAGATGCAACCACAGATGGGCTGGACCAATTTAAAGATGCTAACTTAATTCCAACATGGTCACAAGGCAGCGTTGGGGCGGTAGTGTCCAACGGCTTAATGAGTGGTTACCTGGATAATACCTATAGGGCTAAACGAAACATCACCCGTGCTGAAGCAGTGGTAACACTGGATCGGGCTATAAAGTCCGGTACTTCGAAAGAAACCAGTGTTCTTAAAGGTAAGGTAACCAGTGATGGTTCAGGTTATGCAAACGCTGTGGTGAAGGTTTTTAAGGCTGACAGTTACGAGGTAATTGACGAAGTAAAAACTGACAGTAACGGTAACTTTGAATTTGATTTAAATGTCGGCGGCTATGATTTAACAGCCACCACCAATGATAAAGTTGCTTATCTAAGTGACGTGGTAGTTACTACTAATAGTGCATCAATTGAACTGGCATTGGAAGATGCAGCAATCCTTTCTGGTTCTTTGGTGGATGAAGATGATGATGCTATTAAAGATGCAACAATATTGTTTACCACCAACCCCACTTTTGTAGCCGAAACTGACAATGATGGGGACTACAAGGCAGTTGTGCTGCCAAACCGCACCTATAAAGTACGTGTTTATGAACCCGGTGAAGAAAATGAAGAGCCAGTAGTAGTTGAAGATGAATTAGAAGTTGCCGGTGCTGGTGAGTATAATATTGAAGATCTAGAAGCCCCCTTCACCGTTGGTGGTACTAGCGGTGGCAGCGGTGGTGGTTTTAGCGGCGGCGGTGGCGACGGTGACGTCAGCGATACCCTAACACTCACTGAAGATTATGACGGTAATAATGAGATTTTAGATAAAAATGTTGTAATTGCTAAGGATGGTATTACCCTTTCTAACGTTACAATTGAACGTGACCTTACTATTAATTCTGAAGTTGACGAATTTACTGCTGATAATGTAGAAGTTAAAGGAAATATTTTTGTAAATGGTGGTAGCCCAAATACTATTGAATTTAAGGACTGTAATATTGGTGAAATCACAATTAATAAACAAGGCGTAAGTATAAAAACTTCTGGAGGAACTTCTATTGCTAAAGCAACAGTTACAGCAGAAAACGTATCCTTCGGTGGTGAAGGCACAATTGACAACTTAGTGGTGGAGACATCCGGAAAGGTAACCGTAAGTAAAGAAATGACCATCACCAAAATCATCGTTAAAAACAAAAATGCAACGATAGAAGATAAAGATGGAAATGTTCTAAATGCCCCTAAGTTAATAAAAGAAATTGATGATTTAAGTTTACTTTTAAATGAAGAAAAAATAATTACTTTAAGTAATTATTTTGAGGACGCCGATAATGACATTGTTGATTATGTTGCAACAAGTAATTTAAATGTAACAATTTCAGGCGACAAGCTTACAATTACTGCTGACAAATTGGGTGAATCAACTATTACTATTTTAGTAGCTGACGATGATAACCTTTTCTATGAGTATAACTTCACAGTAACTGTAAGAAAAGATATCGAAATTCCTGTAGCCCATACATTACCAGAGCTGTTAGATGCAATGGAAGCTACTTTACTGCAGTTAACTATTGAAGAATGGAATAGCTTAAAAGCCTATGAAAGTTATTTATCTGCTACAGACCTGAGAAATTCATTAGATGATGCTGGCTTATTAGCCCCCTTAGAGTGGGTGGTTGGTCCAAATATCCGTATGGATGAGGCTATAGCAATAATTGATATCCTAAAAGGAATATCTGAGCAAATCGAGAGCAAAGATATAAGCCAAAAGCACGATGCTATTATTAGCAACGTAACTGAACTAAAAACAAAATACAATACACAAATTGACAAAATCAAGAGTACGGAAGCTTTAAAAGACGTATCACAAGAAGATCTGTATAATTATTTTATAGGTTTATACAACTATATTATCAGCAACGATAACCTTGATACCAGTACTCTGGATAATTATGAAGTAAGTCTATATGATGCTGCATTAATTGTACTAAAGAATGGATCACATCCAGACTTAAAAGGTGCTGCAGAAACTGCCTTTAATAAAGCTAAAAATTATTTCAAAGAAAATTCCAACCCATTATTTGGGGGCATTATTGACGGAATAACTTTCGACAGTCTAGAAGGCACCAATGTTAAGACTATTAAAGATACGGTTGTGAATGACACTAGCGAAAATGGTAGTCAAGATGTTAAAGACTTATTAACCATCTTTGATGAGTTACTAGAATTAAGCAAAACATTCTTAGAAAACTAGTCTGTTACAAAAAGAGACCCTCTCCGTTAACGGAGAGGGTCTCTTTATTTCTTTTATTGCTGTATTTTAATTTCTTGGTTAGTTGAATCATAATCCACTATAGCACCTAGGGTTTCACTGACAAATCGAAGTGGTATGAAGGTTCTGTTTTTAACTATTTCGGTAGGTGCATCCAGTTGCTGTTCTGTTCCGTTAACTTGTACTTTGTCTAAGTTTATGGTGAGTATTATTTGTGTTTCATCTCTGTTTATAACTACCTGTCTGGTTTGTGGTTTCCAGATCACCTCTGAACCTAAGGCTTCACTAATGAATCTTATTGGAACCATTGTTCTGCTAGCCTGCGCCTTAATGTATGGTACTGCATCTAAGGTATATGAACTGCCACTAATGCTGGCCTGTTTGGCACCAATGGTAAGTTTAATTTCTTTGGTATACTTAGCTTGCTTTATTATCGCAAATGTGCTGAACTTATCTACTTCAAAACTTAATGCTGTTGGTTCATTATCTTCATCCAGTACTATCTTGCCTTTTACAACCTGTTTCTGGCCATCATTATGGATAATAAACACCGCTAAATTGTTCAAGAAGTTTTGCCTTTTGACATCGTCAGTTGGTATTTGAATACCACTTAGGGAAATAGAAACATTAGTTTTACCCTGGTAATTTGTATCTATTTCCATTGGGGTGCCAAGAACTTTTGCCCCTCTAGCACCTGTTACTCCGTTCATATTGGTATTTACAAGATTAACATCACCAGCTGACATGGTTACTGTTATGTCTTCCCCTTGTTCGGTTAGAGTCTTTACTAGCTCTTCAGGCAACTGCAATGTAGCTTCAGGGGAGGTTATTGCCATACTTAAACCTTCTGCAGTTTTAATAACTTCCTTATCGACATTAACTACTGTGATATCTGCTTCTTTTGTCTCTACGTTTATTTCTACAAGTTCCTTACCATTTTCTTTAATAGTTCTAATTTGCTCTATGGCATCTCGATTAATTTTAACTTCCTGTACTGTCGTACCATCTTCTTTAGTATTAATTTTTTTCTCAATATAGTCTTCACTAATTACATTGGTGCTGTCATTATTTGCTGGTAGAGCACCCGCTCCACCTCCACCGCCAACGGTGGGTGATTCACTTCCAAGTAATTCTTGCTTAAATATATCCCCAATAGAGCTTAGTGATGATGGAAGTTGATCATTTCGCAATGCATCTATATCTTCTTCATCCAACCCGGCAACTACCGCATCTATCATATTTGAGTTAGATGACAGTGCTTCAGTTGCAGCTTCTTTAACCTTAGACTTAATGTTCTCCTCTGTTATCTGTTCACCATCCAGGTTGCTAACTACATCTGTAACAAACTTATCAACATCCTGCTGGGTAGCCTCGCCAGTGGAAGTAAGGTCATCCACCAGTTGACTATAGTTATCTTGCTGCTTGATCTTTTCCACAGCTTCATCTACCGATGACGCCAAGGCTGTAGAAGTGGGAAATAGCTGAAATGAGAGCGCCAGTGATAAGGCGGCAGCGCATATTCTTTTCTTCAAATTATTACCTCCTGTTTTTATTGGTTAATAAATTCCAGGTCCTTAGTATAAAATTCTGTTTAGATAATTTTTTTCCTCTTTTATTTCTATTTTTTATTACATTTTTTTCTATCGGTTTAATACTTCGGGTTAATATATCTTCCCCTGCAATAAGCTTCTCGGGGTTTTCTCTGGTAATTAACTCCACTTCATTCTTTGATAATATTGTTTCTGCTTTTTCTATTCCATTTAAAAAGACGTAGGGCCTTTTATCTATGTCGTGACAGTCAGAAGCAATAAAATGAACCCAGCCGTATTCTAACATTAATGTGGACGTCTGCATAGCCCTGCGGCCAAATGCACCGGTAATACTGGCTGCGGTTAATTGAATTAATACTCCTTTTTCTAAGAGACTATATAATATTTCAGGGTTATTTATTACCTCACTGTTTCTCTCCGGGTGAGCAAGTATTGGTGTTATGCCCAATGATAACAGTTTGCATAAAACCATTTCTGAATAGTGGGGAAATGATTGTGCGGGTAACTCTACCAACAGGTATTTTCCGGTATTATTAAGGGTGCCGATAATCCCTTTTTCCAATAATCTTGGTAGTTCAATATCTAAATGTACTTCCATGCCTGGCAAGATGGTAATGGAATTTCCTTTTTTGCTCAGTTCGTTGTTTAATTGTTCAGTCTTTTGCAGGACTTCCCGCCAGTGCGGTTGATATACCCCTGGCCAATAATGGGGGGTGGCAATTATCTTTGTTACCCCTTCTGTGGCAGCAGTTATAATTATTTGACAAGAAGTTGATAAGTCAGGCGACCCATCGTCAATTGCAGGCAGTATGTGAGTATGAATGTCAATCATTATTACTCTTTTCCTTTCTAATACATTATTATTTACAACAAAACTTAAGTTATTTTAACATAAAAAAAGCAAGTGTAAAAACACTCACTAACTAAAAAAGAAGTGGCATACTATGCCACTCCAACGCCCAGTTTCCAACTATGTCTAAGAAAAATTATATAATTGGTTTAGTATGGTTAATTTTAACAATGTTTCATTAGCAATACATCCACCACCGGTATGATTTAAGATAATAGTTGTAAAATCATTCTTTTGTACTAATTATAAAAGGGAACCGCTTTAAAAAAGCAATTCCCTCTTATACTTTATTAATTATCTTGTAATTGTAATTCCCTTAATGGCACCGTCATAGTCTACCTGTGCACCCAGGGTTTCACTTACGAACCGCAAAGGCACAAAGGTTCTACCGGTTTCTTCCAGTACCGGTGCACTATCCATTGTAACATTTGTACCGTCTATCAATGCTTCTACTGAATCGATTGTCAGGGTAATTGTTTTACTATCTTTTATAACAACCTGACGGGTTTCGGCCATCCATTCCACCTCTGCCCCCAGCCCTTCACTTACAAAGCGCAAAGGAACCATTGTTCTTTGAGCCTCAGTGTTTATATACGGTTCACTATCTAAGGTATACGGACTGTCATCAACGCTACCTTCTACTTTTCCTATGGTTAGTTTAATAACCTTTTCTACAACTGTTTCATCTGAGGCTGAGTTATTGTCTTCTGAGTTATTGTCTCCTCTGCCTCCAGCTGACTGATCATTACTTTCATCCTGATCATCAACTACAGCGTCACCACTATAATCTACGGTAAGGTTAACATACGGAACGCTTTCCCCATCGCTTACAGCACCGGGTGTCCATGACACGGAATTGGGATCAGATACAGCCTGGTAGTCTTTTTCGTCTATTGTAACTTTAAAGGTTACAGGCTTATTAAGATCGGACTGATCACATTGAACTGTAAAGTTAATATATAAACCGTCTGTAAACTCTTTTTCTGCCTTTAACTCGTTCTCAACATAGGCCTTGATAGTACCCGATTTTATTGACTCCCCATTGGAAGTTTTAACTGTACCCTCATAGACCGCTGGTGGCCCTTGGGGAAAACTTTGAGCAGCGTAGGAAACACTGCCTAAAAACATGACACAAACCAGCATTGTTATAACTATCATTGTTTTACGCATAGATTCTCACCTCATATTTAAATAATTTACTTGACCAGTTTCTAACTAATCCAATAACTTGTCCCAATATATTCGCCCTTACATCACCTCCAACGATTCTTAAACTTTATAAACTGAACAATTCACGTCTAAATTATATCTTCAT
This sequence comes from Bacillota bacterium, assembly GCA_009711615.1. Lineage (GTDB taxonomy): Bacteria > Bacillota > Desulfotomaculia > Desulfotomaculales > Desulfohalotomaculaceae > Desulforadius. The sequence goes on from VENI01000005.1 coordinate 428,574, forward strand.
GTTAGCATATCAAATATCCCGTGCCATCCATCGTTGGTATTAGAAAAGTATGATCAAAAGAATAGTTTCCCATCGTACTAGACTAGTACTTTTCCCACTGGCTTATTTTTGAAGTGCCATATTAACTATCTGCACAACATCCCTGATAGTTATCTGATTATCTCTGTTCACATCAGCGGCAGTGAACTCTACGTCCGTAGGGTTTATTTTATTCAGAGCTATGTTTACTGTCTTTATCACATCCTTAACGCTAATCTTGCCATCTCCGTTAACATCACCTTTGTTTCCATTGCTTACAGATAAAGTTGTGAAAGTTAAAACCTCACCTGCACCCCAACCCTTCTCATTATGGGCCTCGGCTTTATATTCATAGGTAGTATTAGGAGTAAGCCCGATGAGAGCAAAGCTAAATAACCCTTTACTGAACATCCCCTGCTCAACACCAACATTGGACCATGTGTCGCTTCCCCTCTTCTTATATTGAAACTTTCTCTGGTCACAGTAAGGCCCCCCTGTGTCGATAATGTTTCCGTTTATTGTTGCAGAAGACTCTGTTACTTCTGAAGCCGCACTTGTATCAACCTCCGGTTGAGCATAACAGCTTGCTCAACCGGCATAGGCTTTAGGAACAGCTGTTATTAGAATTACAAAAAAAATTACCGAGGTTAGTATTTTTTTATAGCACTCCAAATTACCCATATACTTCGCCTCCAATATTAAACCCCCAAACTGGCTGTTTTGAAAAACTAAGCTTCCCTAAACGGGAAGCTTAGTCTTAGTAGTTAATTATCACGGCAAAATACGCTAGTCAGTTTCTTCTAAGGCTATATTTACCAGTGCAACAACATCAGCCACACTTATTCTTCCGTCTCCATTAATGTCTGCTGCATTAAATTGCCCTTGAGATGGGGTCACCTTTTCCAGGGCAAAATTAACAACCTGTACTACATCGGCAACGGTTACCTGGCCATCACCGTTTACATCACCTTGTACCGGACCAGTAACTTCAAAACCCCCGTTGGTTGATGTAAAATCTACTCCGTTACCCTCAGCATCGGAAGCTTCAATGGAGGAAAATTCCAAGGCACAGGTGGCCCCGGACTGGGCGGTATCCTTTACTTGGAAATTAAGCACCGCTATTGTACCGGTTCCCTGGGGTATTGTATCTACTGGTATATCAAAAATCATTACTTTATGTGCACCGTCTACCTCATTACTATTAATACTAAAACCTTGTGTCAGGTCACCGGCTTCCACACTCTGTAAAGTGAGCAGTTGGTCGTCAAAGTCTACTAAGAACTCCACTGCAGCTACTCCACCGGTACTTTCAAAGTTTACGGGTACCTGCACAACATCCCCCGGTTTACCACTTATTGTTGGCATAGACATAGAGGCACTTATATTAATACTTTCTTCATTGGTTGTGAATGTCTCTATATCCCCATTAGCTGTTCCTTCGCTGTTTGCTGCATATGCCTGGTAATAATAAGTGGTATTTGCCGCAAGCCCATCCAAATCTGCTGTATAAGCGCCTGTTGTATCATTTGTTCCAACTTGTTTTTTAGTTAATGAAGATTGCTCTGTTCCCCACATGAAACCATATTCTGTTATTGCTGCACCACCATTGTTTGCTATGGTTCCGTTTAATGTGGCAGAGTTCTTTGTTACATCAGAAGCAGTATTGGTTTCAACTGTTGGCTCACTAGTTGGCGGAGGTGAGGTTGGATTGGTTTGAACAGTTAATTTGATATCCAATTCATCTCCTATTTGCCAGGTCACTGCAACTTCAGGTTCCGCCAAATATTCAGTTCCATCAATAACCACTTTGAATTCAATGGTTTCACCAATTCGGTAGTTGTCAAAAAACGGGGGGCCGCCCTGTACTAAAAATCCAGTGACACTACCGGCATCTATTGTTGAACTAACATCTTCGTCATAGCTTGCTTGAACTCCGTCAATGTATGCCCTTAGTATACAACCGGACTCAACGGGTGTTCCATCTTCATATTCCACTTGGGCATCATACAAAGAAGGAAAAAGTGGTGGAACATCTGCCCCGTAAGCAGTTACAGCGCCAAGCAATACCAGCAACAAAGTCAAAATACTAATAAGAGGTTTTCTTTTCATATACACCCACCCCACATATTATTTTTTAAATCATCAGTTTTATTTTTGCAGATAACGGCGCCGCCGTCGAAAACAGCGCCGTTAATGCGATATCCATTATTAACGGGTAATGGTAATACCCTTAGTGTCACTATGGTAATCCACCTGTGCACCTAATGTCTCACTTACGAACCGTAGCGGTACAAAGGTACGGCTGCTGGTAATCATTGCCGGTGCATCCAATGTTTTGGCTACATCTTGTACCTGTACGTTGGCTGATTCAATTGTAAGAATTATTGTGATTTCCCCGTCCTCTATTAATACTTGGCGGGTTTCAGGATCCCATTCAACCTCTGCTCCAAGGGCTTCACTAATAAAGCGCAATGGTACTAGTGTTCTGTCAGCTTCAGTAACAAACGGGGCCACGTCCATTGTGTATGTGTTGCCGTCAACATTCGCCAGTAATTGACCAATAGTAAGGTTAATTACTTTCATCTTCGTGCTGAAAACCGTGAACTTGGTTAAATGATCAACTTTAACACATGCATAATACTCATCGTCATCGTGTTTAGTGGTTGTATCCAGCTGGATCCACTGTTCAGCAGTTTCGTCATAGTAATGAACGATTGCATACTCACCTTCAGCAATGCAGTCTTCATCATATGGCAGGCAAATGGTGATATCCTTTAAGAAGTCTTTACTACCTGTGGTTGTAATTTCATATACATCACCACAAAGCTTCACACGTAAACTTGACGGAACTATATCATTAACCTCAGTATTATAGAGTCTCTCGATTGTAAATCTAGCATCTTCTTCGAGAGCGCCGGCAGGAATATCCACAGTCACTCCGTCAAAACTCAGGCTGCCGCCATCTTCAGCGTCGATGTATTCAGTGTGGGACCGTGAAGATCCACCACCACCGCCGCCACCGCCGCCACCGCTGGTGCCAGCGCTATCGGTTTTGAATTCTACTTCTTGACCATAGGTTGTGTCAATTTCATTTGTGGCGTAAGCCCTATAGTAATAGGCTGTATTTGCATTTAGGTCTGATAAGCTCCCATTGAAAGCTCCATTTATGTCACTGGTTCCAACTTCCACTGTTGTCCAGTTTTCATGGTCGCTGCTCCATTCAAAACCATACGCAGTGATAGATGCACCACCGTTAGATTCTATGGTACCGTTTAAAGTGGCTGATGTTTTGGTAATGCTTGAGGCGTTGTTTGTCTCTACTACCGGTGCGGTTATTGCTTCATCTGATTTATTGGTTTTGAATTCTACTTCTTGACCATAGGTTGTGTCAATTTCATTTGTGGCGTAAGCCCTATAGTAATAGGTTGTATTTGCATTTAGGTCTGATAAGCTCCCATTGAAAGCTCCATTTATGTCACTGGTTCCAACTTCCACTGTTGTCCAGTTTTCATGGTCGCTGCTCCATTCAAAACCATAGGCTGTGATAGGTGTGCCACCGTTAGATTCTATGGTGCCGTTTAAAATGGCTGATGTTTTGGTAATGCTTGAAGCATTGTTTGTAGTTACTACCGGTGCGGTTATTACTTCATTAGAATTAGTTGTAAACTCTAAGGGTTGGCCATAACCTGTACCTACAGAGTTTTTAGCATATGCTCTAAAATAGTAAGTAGTTTCAGGGTCTAAGTTAGTTAACTGTTTGTTAAACATACCCTCCGGCTCATTATTTCCTACCTCAACCTTAGCCCAAGATTCCTGATCGTTACTCCATTCAAAGCCATATTCCGTAATAGATGCAGTTCCGTTATTAATTATGTTACCGTTAACAACAGCACTATTCTTTGTAATATTGGTTGCATCCATAGTTTGTAAAGTTGGTTTAGTGGGTTGAGGTGTAATCTCCTGATCGGCCACAGCAAATAAGCCACTTAGTGAAACAACACCACTAATGATGTTAGCATTTTGTTCTACTACCTCAACGCCGCTGAGCACCAGGGGACAACTCTGGTCTGGTTGGGAATTGTCTGCTACTTGGAAGGTAAGCAAAGCTACGCTACCTTCACCCTGTTGTATATTAGAATCATTTGAAGGATTATAAGCAATTACTCTGATCTTGTTTTCTCCAAGTTTGTTAGACGTAACTTCAAAGGTAGAACCGGGAGTTATACCACCTGCTTCTGTTGTTTGGTAATTAAGAAGGCTACTGTCGTAAGTTAGGTCAAATTGAAGACCCGCCACATCACCTGTACTCTTTAGGGTTATGGGAACTTGAACTATTTCTCCCGCTAACCCCTGCACATTAACAGGAGCAGATAGCACCGTATCGGCATCTGTATCTGTATGCACTGCTTTTACAATACCATAGTCAGTTCCCACAGAATTTACAGCATAGGCTCTGAAATAGTAAGTCGTTCCGGTTTCTAAACCACCTAATGATCCAGTGAAAGAACCCTGTCTATCATCACTACCTACAACTATTTTTTCCCAATTTATATGGTCTGTACTCCATTCAAAGCCGTACTCAGTTATAGCTGCACCGCCATTGGAAACAATATTACCCTTTAACGCTATGTTTGATGGTGAAACCACTGCATCACCGGTAGTTACTATAGGTTCTTCCTGTTCTTCAGCACATGGGTTAGTTTCTCCGGTGCTAAATTTTATAGTCATTTCAGCAGCAGCATTACCGGCATGGTCTTTAATTGCACCACCGGGTATTCTTATGGTGTATATTTCATTATCAGCAAGCCATTTTTTGGGTGTAATGACCAACTTATTATCCTGGATACTCAAACCATACTGGTCATCAAGCCCTACTTCTTGGCCTTGTGAATCCTTAAATGTGATTATATCCAAGTTGCATTTATCTGCATCTAAAAATTCGTTTTCGTTAAAATAGCAAACCACAACCTCTAATGGCGTTGGAACATCTGTCTGGCAGTTTGTAGGATTGGACCACTCTAATACCGGCGGAATACTGTCTGCTTCAGCCAAAGCAACCGTTGATCCCATGGTACATACTACCAACACTAATAGAAACGTCAGCATCATGGCGCTTTTTCTAGCCGGGTGTATACTCAGCAAAATACTTCCCCTCCTTAAATAGGCCTTATTACACAATAACTATTTGATTATTCAGATAACAAATTTGCAAATTACACTTTAAAAGCATCTGCTTGTCTCTCAAAAAAACTATCTTATACCAATATTGATACATGTTATTAATAATTCACTGGGCGAAAAACAATATATTTTTAGGTTTAGAGGTGGGATGGATCAGGTGACCCATCCCATTAGTTATTTACTTAGCATCATTAATTAGGTCCTGACCAACATTTCCTGTTAGTGTTTGCCAATCAGTCAGGTATACCCAATATCCATCACCATTGTATACATCACCGTTGTCATCTGTATCGTCGCTGGCATTTGAACCAATCCAGGAAGCGCTGATAAAGTTTGCCAAGTTGCCAACATATTCACCTGGGTTCCATACTAACTTGGCACCCTTATAAACAGCACCCATGGCCACATAAATATCATCGGATTGGTACTTTTGGTCGGTATATCTGTTTGCAGTGTCATCCACTGAAATACCAACAATGTTCCATCCAGCATTTAGAGCGCGGTTTTTCGGCATCATAGCTGCTGGATTGGTTACACGGGCGAAAACATAGTCTATTTCATATTCACTAGGATTCATCGGGCTACTACCCTGGCTAGTCTTTACGAAGTATGCTTTAAGTGGTTCAACAACTTCAGAACCAGCTACAGTGCGCCAACCATTTTCATCCCATGTCATAATCTTTGAATAGTTAACATTGGCCAGCAGTTCTTCAAAGGTACCATAATTAGCAGGATTACCATCTGCAGCTACGCATTCTTTAGCCAAGTACCTTGGAGTAGAAATTAACTGCCAGGTATCAACAGCCAGTTCACGCTTCAGTTCAATACCGGTAACAAAGTCTCCGATTGTCATCACGTCTGATTCAATTAAATCTCCGTTTTCGTTAACAAATGAAACCTTAATTTCTACATCCCTATCTGCCCAGCTTTCGTTTGTGTAAATATAGAAGTGGTTTTTAACTGTGCAGTATTCAGCATTGAATGTTTTTCCATCTCCGCAGTCTCCATAGGCAGGGTTGAGGTCTCTACTAACGGAGAAATCTAATTCTTCGTCAGTTTTAGCATCAACGGCAGATACTAATACTTCATAATCGCCAGCTGCGCCCATTTCGGGATACAGATTACTGTCTAACCATGCAGCGCAAGCCAGTGGCCAACCAGCCCGTGGGTTATCTGTGTCAGTTTCCCAAACCAAAGGCCTTACTTCTAATTCTGCTTTATCTACATAAGCGATTTGAACATCATTTTGATCACCCTCTAAGCCAACACTGCTTGCCTTTAAGGTAACAGTACCATCTAAGCCCCTTACGATTGGCTTAAAGAATACATCTACAGTATTCTGATTGGCAGGTATTGTAACTTTGCCAATTTGATTTTGATCAGCAGCACAATCTGCTGCATTAGCAAAGAAGTGTCCGGCCACTACCGGAGCCTCAACTCCGTTTTGATAATAATACGCATCTAATTTAATGGTACGCTCCATGGAGTTGGTTGCTAAATTCTCATTGCAAGAATCCAACAACTCAACAGTCAATTCATTGCACTTGTTGAACTTAACAAGTCCATCTTCAGTTTCAGCGGCAACTCTTGGGAATACTAAGTCAACCTTTGCTGCCTCATTACCAACTATGGTAAGTGGGAAAGCACCGGATTTTAGATACCCAGTTGTATAGAATTTATCTCCATTGTCTTTCTTGTTGTAGTGACGTGCTACAACCCGCACTTCATAATCCCCTGCTGCTTCGGGATTATCAAAACAAATGTCAAACTGACGATCTGCGTTTAATTCATGCACATCTGATACGTTGGTCCATGAACCACCCACAGGGCGCAGTTCTAGATGCACTTCACAATTATCAAGGATCTCGCCAGCGCAATTTACTAAAGCACCAGTGGTGCAGGTATCATCACAGGCGTATCCTATTTGATCATAGGTAAGGTTCACATCTACCGGCATGTCGTAGATCGGGAACACTTTGGTCACATCAAAACTGCTGCAACCGCTAAAAGCTACGTCGATGCAGAAAGATTCATCTGCACAAGGGTTCTTAACGATTAATGGTTGGTTTGTATCACCAATTTGAATTTTTTCAGCTACCAGGCCAGAAACATCTTGAGGAGTTCCTAACTCTTCAAAGGCAGGCAGGGTAAAGGTAGCTGTATTACCGCTAATAACCGGGGTGGGTTGGGCATAGTACCAGTCGCCATAAACATATGCACTAACAGGAACAGTTTGCCCGGCTGTTGCCGAAAGGTCAAAGCCACCATCAAATGTAACGGTAATTTCATTTTGATCATTTAAAGTAAAACACGATGCGTCTATATCTAGGTTATTGATGTTAAGTATATAGGGAATATTTCCCTGCTCAGCTATTCCAAAATCATTTCCATTTGCTTGTACTGTCATCTGGGGCTGCGCCAGAGCAACACCTGCAAACATAAAACAGCATACTGCCATTACTATTAACATGACAGTTAGCTTGCTTACTCTTCGGTTTAGTTGCAACACTATACTTACCTCCTTAAAATCATGTATAAAGTTCGGTTGGTAATCTTATCTTTTCTCTTACGTTCTTAAAAATAGGCTTTTTTATTTTTAATCCCGCCTGCTACTTAACTAGTTACCACCCCCTTCATATATAAGAATTAAAAAATATCATAAAAATATCACCCCTTTCATTGGTTAAATTTTTTATAGTCATATTTACATCGGGCAAAAGTGTGCTGATGTATTATTAAAATCAATTATTATTTGCTATAGGTTGGAGGTATACTGTTAGACTTGCTGAAAAATGTTGATATATGATAGTATAAGTATAGGCTTTTTTATTTTTAATCCCGCCCTTGAGGCGGTCTTTTTTTGTTTAAACTACTAACCCTCAATTTTATAATTTATGCATATAATTTATATTTAGTACCAACATGTAATTTTCTATTTTTTAACCTCCCACGGAGGTATTAGTCTAGCTACCTCAACCTCCGCATTTCTTTATAGCTCCATTACTGTCTTCCATGTCTGCCTTTATCGGCCTATCAACATATTTAGTGCCCCTCCAGGCGATGTCAAATCCGTACATCATGTTTCTAACAGGAAGGCCTTGCACTCCCAATACACCGGTGGCCAGCCCCGAAGTGTTTCCTGTATAACAGTAAAGAACAATTTCATTTTTTCCACCACTGGCAACATGTTTCGCCAACAGCTTTTTAATTTTCAATACATTCTCAATTTCAGCTATATTTTTAGATGGTGCTACCCATACTGCTCCAGGGATGTGCGCCTCATCATAATCCTCTTTTTTCCTTAAATCTATCACCAGGGGGTCATTAGCTTTATTGTCTCCACCATTGTGTCCCTCCCGGTAGTCAGCCAGCATCCTATCGTTGTCGTCATCCAGAATATCTCTAAGGTCCCTTGCCTTAATTAAGTTGTTCATTATACTAGGGGAATCGCCAGTATTATGGTTTTTACCATTTAAAAAATTATCTCCCTGAAGTTGTTTGATGTTTACAGTAGTTTCTTGTTCATCCCATTGCACCTGGACACCAAGTTGTTCTGCAACAAACCTTAATGGAACATACACCTGCCCTTCTGAAAGCATAGCCCCAGGTTCTACAGGTGCCTCTTGGTTATTTATTAATAATTTAACAACCTTACTTGATGCTTCAGCTTGTGATACAAACATAACCGAAAAACACATTAGTACAAACAATAATTTTTTTAACATAATCTTAACCTCCTTAAGTTTATCTGCAAAATTTTAACATAACTTAATAATACTTCCATCCATCTTAGGTATGATACAAGTCTGAATAATATGTTTATTTAAACTTAATAGTATTATTTCTATTAATAGTAAAATCTTCAGGAAGTGCACGTTGCACCTCTTCTTTTGTTTCCAGTTGGATACCCCTTGAAGAACCTAGGAAGAAAAAATATCCTGAATAGCACGAAAGTTCCACTGCTTTTAATAAAAAGCCTGGAAGTATTGGTCCTTGAAGGTACCCATCACATATATTCATAAATCTCTTTAAATCTTCTTTTGATAATGTAACGGAATTAAAGATTATCAGCTTAGTCCAACCACAAAATTCTTTAAGCTTTTTTAAAACTTGATATTCATCATCTTCTGTTGAACCAAGCTCATAAACTAAGAGGTCTGGTTGTAGTTCAGAAGCCTCCTTGACAACCTCCGCACCCTCATTTCCTACAACCTCTAAATATTCGGCTGAATTTATTATTAGCGCCACCCCACCACGTACCACTTTTTGGTTGCAGGTGACCATCACTCTTATTTTTTGCATCTAGATCCCCCTCGTTAAGCCTATGTATTTATGCTTACAGAAATATTAAGGACTTCCATATATAGGAAGTCCTTAATAATGTATATTATTTTGTAATATTTAACAATCAGGCTGTAGTATGAATTTTAATGTGGAGTATTAATACCAAAGTTTCTTATCGTGAGTCTTCTTGCAAACCAATCTGGTAAGAGTAAACTATAGCCTGGGCCCTATTCTTTTTACCCAACTTACGTAAGATACTGCTAACATGGGTTTTTACTGTGGGTTCGCTTATATATAATTTATTAGCAATTTCACGATTTGAATAATTTTTTGTCATCAAATGATAAACTTCTTTTTCACGCCTTGTTAAGGCTGCAACATTACTAGGAATAGTAGTTAATTGAATTGTATTATTAAAAAAGGAAGTTTTCTTTATAGCACCGGGCAGACATATCACACCAACCCGACAAGCCATTTCCACAACTCTAATCAAGTTAACCCGTATTATTCCCCGAGGAACACACCCATCTAGTCCTTGAGCCAATATACCGGTTATACTGTTAACCTGATCATCCCCTATTAACGCTAATATCAAACTACAAGGACATTCATTTTTAAACCTTTTGATTAATGTACTGTATTTTTGTACATCATCATAGATATCTAATAGAATTACATCCGGCTGAGCTAAACTTAGTTCTTTCACAGCTTCCTCAGTAGAAAAACCTCCTTTTACATCAAATATACTTTCTGACTTGAAAATAGTTAATAATCCCCGCCTAATAGAAATATCGTTGCTTACAATGATAATAGTAATCTTATTCATCACTATATATCCCCCTAGGAAGGCAAAGTTAAAATTTACATTTTAACTTGCTTTTAGTTACATAGCCTATCAACTAACGGCTTATTTATTAATCCAATTTTATAGGAATGAACCACTGCTTGAGCCCTATTTTTCTGCCCTAACTTACTAAGAATACTGCTAACATGGGATTTCACTGTTGGCTCGCTAATATATAGTTTTGATGCTATTTCACGGTTTGTTAAATTATTAGACATTAAATGAAGTATTTCCATTTCCCTCTTAGTAAGGGTTTCAGTTGTTACGCTTTTTCTTAGCTGTTCTAACTTATTATCTGGTCTAACTTCTGAAATAACTCTTTTATATGTACCAGGAAGAAATATAATATCAGCTCGACATGCTAACTCTACGGCTTTCACCAAACAACTTCGTATAATACCTTTATGTAAGCAACTGTTTGCCCCCTGTCCAATCACCTCAGACAACAAGCCATAATGTTCGTTTTCTACCAATGCTATTATTATGCTGTATGGGCACTGCTTTTTAATTTGGCTTATAACGCTACCATATTTTGTAGGATTGTCAGTAATGTCAATCAAAACTGCATCCGGCTGTTTGTTAACGCAACTATCTTCTGCCCCTTTGGGTGGAATACTTCCAACAACAGCAAATGCTTCCTCAGATGAAAATATCGATGTAATGCCTAATCTTGTTGAAGGCTCCGCTGTTATTATCATCAATCGAATCTCATCCAATCAAATCACCCCCATAACCACATACACACCAAAAGAATAGAAAATACATCCTATCTTCGGTAGCCGGTCCATCATGCCCGTTAAGATAGTTCGGGTGATCCTGGCTTTGCGCTCCCCTAAAGTAGGAGATTGCCTTTTCGGTATAGGATTACTAAAGTTATTAGTATTAATACTTGCTAGAATATTCACTAACATTGTTTAATCTTCCTGCTGCATAATTATTGTTATTTTGGAATTATTAGTAAAAATATGCTAATGCCTTGATATATATGTATTTACAGAAGAAAGATTTTTATAATTATGATAAACTTTGCTACTTTAGTATAAGTGATTTGTTTATAAACCTCAGATCGGTGTCGAATTATTTTAATTCTAACATTATTTGCATTATAGTTTTCGACATATGGTACATAAAAAAGCGAGTAGGATTTTTTTACTACTCGCTTTAACCTTAAGATATCTAGGTGGAGATAATCATTTAAAAACTGTGAGGGAGAAGACAAGTTAACACGTTAGTACTAATACAGTACTAGCTTGTGTAAATTATCCCGGCCTACTACTCTTGCATATTTGGAAAATCTCCCATCATTTGATTCATATCCATAACTTCAACTCCTGGTGGAAGTTCAAAATCGCTATCAGGGATATCCCCTACTTTTATATCCGAAAAATCTATCGTAGCTTTTTTTCCATCTATAATTGACTCAACCTTTACTGGTATACCATAATCCTTACTTACCCAAACTGTAACGGGTTCCCCGTTTTCATCTAATACTATTCCTTCACATGTATATCCATTCACTTGTTCTGTACCAATCTTTTCGTATTTATTATTAGAACTATATTCCTTACTGTATTCCAAAGGAGAACCCTTAATTTGGGACTTAGCCTGTGAAAAGTCTGTTTTCATTGCCATTTGCTCTGACGGCAAATAATTGTATGCAACTTGTTCAGACATGTCAACATACATGATGGCATTCATACCTTCGGCATTGAATTCCATTTTGGTCTTTTCACCTTTTACCCATACTCTCCCTTGACTAAGCAGTTGTCCATCTAGACTCATTACCATGTTATAAGATATAGCTTTAATACCTTTAGCATTGGCAAACAGTGATGTTAAATTATCTCCGCTTTGTTTATTTGCCTCTTGTTTTGGAGGTTCGCCAGAAGACTTACCTTCACCAGCTGTATTCGTATCTCCACCACATCCAGTGAGTAATAAAAAGGTCATTACCACTAAAAATAGAAGTCTAATAATTTGTTTCAATGTATTCACTCCTTATCAATATTCTCTTGTTTTTACCGTAACCTTACGCTAACCCCCTTTTAATTGATACACGATATTTTAAATATGATATTACTCTCCTTTTCTTCCTCTTGCCTTCCCCCCTTCCAAAACTTGTAATTTTGGTCTGTTTCCATCTATATTAGAAAGTCTTATTTTACCCACTTCCTTTTCCAAATCTTGTGACAAATACTCTACCACCAGCGAAAAGACCCAAAATAACTGCACGGTATCAAGAATGTGATTACTACTGATACTGATACCATTTAGCTTGCGTGTATCGTCGTCTACGTTCATTTTTAAGATAATTTCAATGTTATCCATAAACATATCCCTTCAATATGTATAAGAAATCAGAATTAAGATATCATTTATCTACAACAATTACTTTTCTGCTTTTGCGAAATGCTATATAAAAATTGCTTTCAAAAAATACCTTTACATAAAAAACGGGCCGGACAAAATCCAACCCATTAATAGAATAATTATATTTAATTAATTATCGGAAAATATCAACATTTGGCGAAAAGTTAATATCTAACATACTAATAATCATCTTTACAATAAAATTATTTACAAGTTATAATTAATGGTAATTATTGGTGTTACTAATTCTATTTTTTCAGGTGAGGCAATGGATATATATATAAATAAGATACTTAAACAAATGGCCCCTTTAGAACCTCCACGTGTGGATGCTTTTGCCTGCGATAATATAGCAATTTTTAAAGCTAATGTCGTATTTAATGAGGCAAGGGAATTTGACGATTATGAATTTATTATTCCCAGTGCAAAATTCCCCGCAGTATCTGTTGATAGAAACAAGTCTTTAGTAGTGGAAAACAATAAGCTTTTTCCAATAAATCCCCAGCAATTACATTCAGCCATTGTTCATGAAAATATTACTATCCCTTATTACCTTCCTTTGTTTATCGATAAAACTTACTTTCAAGAGATAGCTTATTCAATTTTTGGGGATAGGAATGTATTTTTTGAAAATAAAAGTGTATCAATTAGCAAAAATCTACAAGGACTAATTTCATTATTTATGCAAGAATCAGAGCAGAAGCAAACAGGTTATCAATTCATTCTTCAAAGTCTTACTGCTCAAATAGTGATAACACTTATAAGAGAAGTAAAGAACAATTTTCAATGTGCTATTTCGCATTTAAATTATACTGATAAGAAGTGCATTAATACCGCTATTAGTTTCCTTGTGGAAAACTACCAACGTAATATTACATTAGACGAGATTGCAAAACTTGTGAACTATAGCCCTTACCACTTTATTCGAATTTTTAAGGCTGAAACAGGTAAAACACCGTTAGAGTTTTTTCAGGAGATAAAAATTGAAAAGGCAAAGGAGCTGCTTAAACGAAGGAAAAAAAACATAACAGAAATATGCCACATATGCGGTTTCAATAATCCTAGTCATTTTACTAACGTTTTTAGAAGGAAGGTTGGTACTTCTCCAACACAGTTTAGAAAAGATTTTTTTAAGTAATGGATATGCATCATTATAAATTAAATTATATCTACTCTTAAACCTAGAATTATTAAATCCTCCTCGGTCCCATCTATTACAGCAACCTTAGGGAAATAACCCCACTGTTTAAAACCAAATCTCTTAAAGAATTGTAAACTTGGTGCATTGTGAGCGAATATAAATCCCAGTAGGTTAGTTAAGCGTAATTCTGGACATTTGTTTATTGCTTTTCTAAATAAAAGCTTCCCTACACCCTTTTCTCTATGGTCAGATGAAACATATAAACTTATCTCAGCAGTACCATCATATGCCGGTCGATCATAAAACTTCTGTAAACTTAACCACCCAATAACCACCCCATCTAACTCTGCTACCCAAATGGGGTGGTTAGCCTTTGTATGCTCACAAAACCACGATATGCGGCTTTCAACTGATACAGGTTCAGTATCTGCAGTAACCACTCTTGATGGAATTGTTGAATTATATATATCTACTATTGCCGGCAGGTCCTGTTCCTGAGCATATCTTATTATCATTACTAACCAACCCTTTCTTACTATTTAACATTTAACATTTATTTTAACATATTAATCTTATATGTAAGTAAAAAATAAAAAATCGCCGTAAGGCGATTTGAAATTGCTATATGTATGGTGGAGGCGGGGGGATTCGAACCCACCGTCCGGAAGAACGACTACAACAGGCTCTACGAGCGTAGAGTGTGTTTTAATTTCGCCGTAAACGTCGGCCACAAACAGCCTACGAAACGGCTATCTCGATGAGTCTTACTTAACCCCTCCGAGAATTGGGATTAAGCCAGCCCGTTATTATGACCTCCAGACCCAAGCCACGGGCCCAGCTCAAGTTAGGAGGTTAGACAGCAATTAAGCTGCTAAAGCGTAATTTTCTTCGCCAATTAATTTAAGGTCCACTGTTTAACGGGATAAGTGGGATCCCGGCTCGCTCCTCTTGCCACCGTTTCCCCCGTCGAAGCCAAGTCGCCCCCATATTTTATTATCAATGTTAACGATACTGTTGATCTTTTAGTGCCCTTTCCATTTGCCGCTTGGCATCTTTCTCAGCAAGGGTTCGCCGCTTGTCATGCAGCTGTTTTCCTTTGGCCACTGCCAACGCTACCTTTGCCTTACCAGCCTTAAAGTATACCTTTAGCGGAACCAGTGTTAAGCCCTTTTCTTGCGTCTGACCCATCAAGCGATTTATCTCTTGTTTGTGCATCAAAAGCTTGCGTTCACGCTTGGGTTCATGGTTAAACATGTTGCCCTGTTCATAAGGGCTTATATGCATATTATATAACAATAGTTCACCTTTTTCAACGCGGGCATAAGCATCCTGCAAATTGGCCTTTCCAGCACGTAGCGATTTTACTTCGGTGCCTTTCAAGGCAATGCCGGCTTCATGGGTTTCTAAAATATTGTATAAATGCCTTGCTTTTCGGTTTTCAGTTGCTTTATTGTTATTATTCTTGCGAACCATTTATACTCCCCCCGACATTCCCAAGATTATTATATAACTTGCGAAAATTGATTATAACACTTTTATTGTAATAAGTAAATACTAAGCCAAACCTAAATCATCAGCAGCACCTTGCATCGCCTTCAATCCGATAGTCATAAACTCTTCTAAACTTAAATCCAATTCGCTGCAGGCAGCAATGATTTCCCGGTTTGCTCCTTTAGCAAATGCTTTTTCTTTAAACCGTTTTTTTAGAGATTTTATTTTAACAACAGATAGACTTTTTTCAGGCTTTATTAATGCCGCAGCCGTAATTAGGCCAGTCAAAGGATCGGTGCAGTACAGGGCTTTATCCATCTTACTATTCCTTGGAAGGCCGTGACGCTCGTTGTGTACTTTAACAGCATAGACCACGTCTTCAGGTAGTCCTTCCTTTTCCAGCATCTCTGCACCCATTAAACTATGCTTTTCCGGGTCGTCTTTGGTGTAGTCATAATCTATATCGTGTAGCAGTCCAGCCAACGCCCACTTTTCTTCATCTTCTCCGAAATGCTTGGCCAGGTGTACCATAACTGCTTCCACCGCCAAACAATGTTTTACTAAATTTTCATTCTTTAAGTGCTTTTTTAGTAGTTCCAATGCTTCGTTACGAGTCACCGGTAAATCCCCTTTCTTTTCTTCTCATATTATCATCTTATTTTACCAAAGTTCTCCATTTTGGGCAACTTAACATCATCTACCTCTTTTATTATATTATGCAAACAGCCATGGTATTTACCGGAGAAAACAATAGCCGGCTCATTCAAAGAACGACGCAGCCGGAGGAATAGCGCCGAGTATGTTTGAGCGACAGCGAGTTTCGCAGGCGCCCGGAGGCTAAGGAGTTCGTTCAATTATATGTGCCGGCGTGTTTTCGGAGTGTAAATGCCTTGGCGGTGCTAAAAAGAAGGTCTATCCTAGAAAGCAAAAAATGCCGGGCATATGCCCGGCATTTTTATTATTATTCTTACAGCTTGGTGAGTAGGGGGCCAAGGATTAAGGAAATGGTACCTGCAACCTTGATTAGAGGGTTCATAGCAGGACCGGAAGTATCCTTACATGGATCACCTACGGTGTCACCAGTAACAGCAGCTTTGTGCGGCTCGGAACCTTTACCACCATGAGCACCAGCTTCAATATATTTCTTAGCGTTGTCCCAAGCACCACCAGCGTTGGACAGGAACAGTGCCATCAGAACACCTACCACTGTCAAACCGGACAGGAAACCAGCCAGTGCTTGAGCACCGAGCAAGAAACCAACCAGAATCGGACTAGCAACAGCTACGATACCAGGGAACATCATCTTAGCAATAGCAGCCTTAGTAGCAATATCTACACAACGCTTATAGTCAGGCTTGTTCTTGTATTCCATAATTCCAGGAATTTCACGGAACTGACGGCGAACCTCTTCAACCATATCAAATGCAGCTTCACCAACAGCACGCATGGTACGAGCAGCAACCAAGAATGGTACTGCACCACCAATGAACACACCAACCAGAACCATAGGTTCGGTCAGGTTAACAATAAACTCGTCCAGGCCGAATTTGTGCTTTACACCGTCTACATAAGCACTGAACAGAGCTAGAGCTGTCAGAGCAGCAGAACCGATGGCGAAACCTTTAGCGATAGCAGCTGTGGTGTTACCAACGGAGTCCAGCTTATCAGTTTTCTCACGTACTTCTGGAGGAAGTTCACACATTTCAGCAATACCACCGGCGTTATCAGCAACAGGACCGAAGGAGTCCATGGCCACAACCATACCAGCGGTGGAAAGCATACCCATAGCAGCCATAGCAATACCGTAGATGGACCACAGGGTACCCATTCCTTCAGGGGCAAATGTCATTACCATTTGGAATGAGAAGAAAATAGCACCGGCAAAGAACAGCATTGGGAACAATACTGATTCCATACCTACAGCCAGACCGTGAATAACGTTGGTTGCTGAACCGGACTTAGAAGCATCAGCAATCATCATAACGGGTGGCTTTTTATCAGATGTATAGTACTCAGTTAACCATCCAATGGCCACGTTAACAATCAAACCAGCCACAACTGCTAGGAAGATACCAGTACTAACATTACCATACTCTGGACCTATTGGGAAAATGCTCTTAGCCAGGAACCATGTACCAATGGCTGTTAATACGTTGGTTGACCATATACCAATGTTCAGAGCAGTTTGTGGGTTACCATCATCACTGGTACGTACAAAGAATGTACTTACGATAGCTGCAAAAATACCAATTGCACCAAGCAACAGTGGGAAGATAACACCAGCGAATCCAAACAGCGCGTTACCAATCAGCATAGCAGCGATTGTGGTAGCAGCATAAGATTCGAACAAGTCAGCACCCATACCAGCTGTGTCACCAACGTTGTCACCAACATTGTCAGCAATGGTTGCTGGGTTACGTGGATCATCCTCAGGGATACCTGCTTCTACTTTACCTACCAGGTCACCGCCAACGTCAGCAGCTTTAGTGAAAATACCGCCACCAACACGAGCAAAGAATGCGATAAGAGAAGCACCAAATGCAAAACTATTAATAATTAAGGGATCTTGATATACAATATACAGACCGGAAACACCTAACAGACCTAAACCGGCAACGGACAGACCCATAACAGCACCGGCTTTAAATGCTACGTCAAGTGCTGCACCCAAACCTTCGCTACGAGCAGCCTCGGTGGTACGTGCATTTGACTTGGTGGTACTATTCATACCTAGATAACCAGCAATTGCTGAACATACAGCACCAACCAAGAATGAAACAGCAGAAGGTGCACCTACTGGCAGGTGACTGCCTTCTACGGGCTCAATAATAAATTCAGCAGCCCATAAAGCAACAAAAATTACAAGTGCGAAAGGAATCATAGTTTTATACTGACGGTTCATGAAAGCCATGGCACCTTCGTTCACAGCGTTGGAAAGGTCACGCATAGCAGGAGTACCCATATCTTTCTTTAGTACGTTAGCCAGTGTAACAACTGCGAAAATAATAGCTATTAAACCAGACCCGGCAGCATAATACGCCAATGTTATGTTTTGCTCCACTTGAACATTACCCTCCTTAGAATTACATCTTTTTTCTTTTTATTTACTAGCCACTAAAACAAGAGAAAATACTGCAAAGATAAGACTCAGGGCAACTGTGACCTTGCCTAGCATATCGTCCATGCCTTTTTTCTTCCCGAACAAGGTCTCTGCGCCTCCGGCAATTGCACCTGACAAGCCAGCACTTTTACCGGATTGTAATAAAATTGATCCTATCAGTCCTAGCGCAATTAGTATTTGAAATCCGATCACTATGCCCTCTAGCAACCAGTTCACCTCCTTGTAAGTATAATTTTCCAAGCTCATTATAGCATAACGTGAAAAATGTATCAATCAAATTCTGCCTAAATCTTTAGTTTGAATATTATGCCATAACAGTAGTAATATCAATTAAGCGAAACCTTGCAGGGGTTAAAACCCCTGCAACTCTTATTTATCAAGGTTGTAGAACACTTTCTTACCATTGAAATGTCCAAGCCCAAAAAGCTCTTCTTCAATTCTCAGCAGTTGGTTATATTTGGCAACACGATCCGTCCTAGAAGGAGCTCCGGTTTTAATTTGTCCGGCATTAGTAGCCACCACCAGGTCGGAAATAGTCACGTCCTCTGTCTCCCCGGAGCGGTGGGATACAACGGCTGTGTAGCCTGCACGCTTGGCCATTTCTATGCAGTCAAGGGTCTCGGTTAATGTGCCGATTTGGTTTACTTTTATCAAAATGGAGTTTGCTACTTTTGTAGCAATCCCCTGGGATAACCGCTCAGTGTTGGTAACAAATAGGTCATCTCCCACTAATTGCACTTTACTTCCGAGGCGCTCTGTGAGTTGTTTCCACCCTTCCCAGTCATCCTCAGCTAAGCCATCTTCAATTGAAATAATGGGGAACTTGTCTACCAGTTGAGCATAAAAGTCTATCATTTCTTCTGCAGACTTATTAATTCCTTCACTGGCCAGTTCGTACTTGCCATCTTTGTACAATTCTGTGGCCGCCACGTCCAGTGCCAGCATCACATCTTCACCGGGTTTGTAACCGGCAGCATTAATGGCCTCTACAATAATTTCCAGTGCTTCCTGGTTTGAGCCTAGGTCGGGAGCAAATCCGCCTTCGTCACCAACAGCAGTGTTTAAGCCGCGGCTCTTTAAAACTTTTTTCAAGTTATGGAAAATTTCTGAACCCATGCGCAGAGCTTCATTAAAATTGGAGGCACCTACAGGCATCACCATGAACTCTTGAATATCCACGTTATTGTCGGCGTGCTCGCCACCGTTAAGTATATTCATCATTGGTAATGGTAATTCCTTTGCATTGGGTCCGCCCAAATACTGGTATAAGGGCAGTCCCAGAGATTCTGCCGCAGCCTTGGCCACTGCCAATGACACACCCAAAATTGCGTTGGCACCAAGTTTACCTTTATTTGGCGTACCATCTAATTCAAGTAGTATTCTATCAACACCCAGTTGATCGGTGGCATCCATTTCAATTATTTCTGGAGAAATGATGCTGTTTACATTTTCTACAGCTTTGGTTACACCTTTACCCATGTAGCGGTCTGCATCTCCATCCCGCAGTTCCACCGCTTCATAAGCACCAGTGGAAGCACCCGAAGGAACTGCCGCCCGGCCAACTGTACCATCCTCCAACACAACATCCACTTCCACAGTGGGGTTGCCCCGAGAATCCAATATCTGCCGTCCATAAACATCAATTATTATTGTTGACATGATTGTTTTTAGCCTCCTATTGTTTTTATCTAATAAATTTTTGTTTGCGGGGCGGCGTGGAAACCGCCCCCTACCATTTCCTATGTATTTGTTGTAGGGCTCGGTGCCCCCACCGAGCCGTTGTGCTATGTCCAAGCGGAACGACGAGGGCGTCGTTCCCTACGCTTAGTTTTTTATTCTGACTACTGACTCCTGTCTCCTGACTTCTGACCCCTAATAACTTCATTCATTTATAAGTGCATGTCCCGTCATTTCAATCGGTTTTGCTACATTTAATAGCTTTAAAATAGTTGGTGCGACGTCTCTCAAACTACCTTCTTTACTTAGTTCAGCATGTCTTAGTTTACCATGGCTGACTAGCACGAAGGGTACCGGTTCTGTAGTATGGGCGGTAAATGGTTTGCCGTTTTCATCTTTCATTTTTTCTGCATTACCGTGGTCAGAGGTTATCAGCACTGTTCCGCCTTTCTCCAATATACTAACCACCGCTCTGCCTAAGCATTCATCCACAGTTTCAATGGCTTTTACCGCCGCCTCCATATCCCCTGTGTGGCCAATCATGTCGGTGTTGGCATAATTCATTATTATAACAGAAAATTCATCTTTATTAAGATTATCTATTAGTGCATCAGTAACTTCATAGGCACTCATTTCCGGTTTTTGATCGTATGTAGCAACCTTTGGAGATGGTATCAGTACCCTTTCTTCCCCAGGGTTTGGCATTTCCACCCCGCCATTAAAGAAAAAAGTAACATGGGCGTATTTCTCAGTTTCAGCTAACCTTAATTGTTTGATGTTGTTATTGGCCAGTACTTCACCCAAGGTGTTATTTAGCTTTTGGGGCTTAAACGCCACCGATGCTTCAATAGCTTTATCGTACTGAGTCATACAAGTAAAATGCACCTGCGGATGCTTATCAGGGCGTTTAAACCCTTTAAAGTCAGGATCAGAAAAGGCTCTGGTAATTTGCCTGGCCCTATCCGGGCGGAAGTTGTAAAATATAATGGAATCGCCATCGGTAACAGTGGCCAGTGGTCTGCCATCGGCATTGACAATAACAGTCGGCATTACAAACTCGTCGGTTTGATCCCGTTTATATGATTCCTCCACCGCTTCTTCTGCGTCCTCTGTTTTATATCCCTCACCCCGCACCATGGCCCGGTAAGCCTTTTCTGTCCGATCCCAACGGCGGTCCCTGTCCATGGCATAGTAACGGCCACTAACTGTGGCTATTCTACCTATACCTAGTTTGGTACATTTCTCTTCCAGTGATTCTATGTATTGTTGAGCATTGGCAGGGGGTACGTCTCGGCCGTCTAATATAGCATGTATGTAAACCTGTTTCATTTTTTCCCGCTTGGCCAGTTCCAACAGGGCAAACAAGTGCTCAATATGGCTATGTACCCCTCCGTCTGATAGTAAGCCCATCAGATGCAATGCCCCATTGTTCTCTTTGGCAGATTTAATCGCTACCAATAGTTCCTCGTTTTCAAAGAAACTTTCATCTCTTATGGACCGAGAAATACGAGTGAAATCCTGGTACACAGTCCTACCGGCACCGATATTTAGGTGCCCTACTTCAGAATTACCCATTTGACCGGCGGGCAAGCCCACATCCTCTCCCGAAGCAACCAGTGTGGTGTACGGGTATTCCTGCAGGTACTTGTCTATGTTGGGTTTGTTTGCTTTGGCTATGGCATTCCCCTCTACTTGAGAGCTGAGCCCCCACCCGTCTAAAATAATCAAGGCTATGGGCTTAACCTGTGTCAAAATAATTTCCTCCTCATTAACCCGCTGCGGATTCTTTTACAATTCCAGCAAAACTATCTGGTTTTAAGCTGGCACCGCCTACCAAGGCACCATCTATATCTGGTTGAGACATCAATTCGGCAGCATTATTGGGTTTTACACTACCCCCGTACTGAATTCTTATACTATCTGCACTGCCGCCGGCAATCTCTTTAACCACACTGCGGATGTGAGCGATCACATTCTGAGCATCTTCGGCAGAAGCAGTTTTACCTGTTCCAATAGCCCAAATAGGTTCATATGCTATTATAAGTTCTGCCACCACTTCCGAAGACAAACCTTCTAATGCAGCCTTGGTTTGGGTGCTTACCACCTGCTCGGTGGAACCTGCATCCCGTTCTTCCAGAGTCTCTCCTACACAAATTATCGGTGTCATTCCATGCTGTAGCACCGCATTAACCTTTTTATTAACGGTTTCATCTGTTTCACCAAAATACTGTCGGCGTTCTGAGTGACCGATTATTACATACTTACAGCCAATTTCTTTTAGCATGGGAGCAGAAACTTCCCCAGTAAAAGCACCCTGGTCTTCCCAATAAACATTCTGAGCACCAACAACTATGTTAGTACCATGAGCTGTGTTAATTACAGTGTGCAGGTCAGTAAAAGGTGGGCACAACACAATTTCCACACCTTCAGTCTGTGACACCATTTGGGCAAATTCCTTAGTAAATTCAGCCGCCTCCATCGGTGTTTTATGCATCTTCCAGTTGCCAGCGATTATAGGTTTACGCATGAACAAACCCCCTTAGATTCAAGTATT
Organism: Bacillota bacterium; assembly: GCA_009711615.1. GTDB lineage: Bacteria > Bacillota > Desulfotomaculia > Desulfotomaculales > Desulfohalotomaculaceae > Desulforadius. Next base: position 451,255 of record VENI01000005.1, read on the forward strand.
CGCAGCGAGACACGGGGACGGTTCTTTTGTCTGCGATTCGCTCCCGCTTCAGCGAGACACGGGGACGGTTCCATCGTCTTCCCTTCGGCCCTTCGCTGCGCTGCGGGGACGCTGGAACCGTCCCCATGTCTCCCCTGCGTCTTCCTATGAATTCTTACCCCTATTATTTACACTCATTTATCAGCAAGCGCTTCTACTCCGGGCAGTTTTTTTCCTTCTAAGAACTGTAGCGAAGCGCCGCCACCGGTGGATATGTGGGTGATTCGGTCAGATACCCCAGTCTTGTGGACAGCTGCTGCAGAATCGCCGCCTCCTATTACACTAATGGCCTCAGAGTTGGCCAGTGCCCGGGCCACTTCCTCAGTACCTTTGGCAAAGGCATCCTCTTCAAAAACACCCATGGGGCCATTCCATACCACCGTTCCTGCTTTTCTAACCACCTTAGCAAACTCTTCTGCGGTATTGGGACCAACATCAAGTATCATATAACCTTCCGGCACACTGTCCACCGCTACGGTTTTTATGTTACTGGGGTTTTCTATGGAATCAGCCACCACCGCATCAAAGGGTAACATCAATTCCACTTTATTTCCGCTGGCTTTCTGCAGTAATTCCTTAGCCAAATCAATCTTATCCTCTTCCACTAGGGATTTGCCCACATCATAACCCTTGGCTTTTAAAAATGTGTTGGCCATGCCGCCGCCAATAATCAGCGTGTTTACCTTTTGCAGTAGATTTTCTATTACCCCAATTTTGTCAGAAACCTTGGCTCCACCAATAATAGCCACAAATGGTTTCTTCGGGTTCCCCACTGCCTGGCCCAGCATTTCCAATTCCTTCTGCATTAAAAAACCGGCCACTGCGGGCAGGTGTTCCGCCACACCGGCGGTGGATGCATGAGCCCGGTGAGCCGCACCAAAGGCATCGTTTACATATATGTCCGCCAATTCCGCCAATTGCTTGGCAAATTGGGGGTTGTTTTCCTTTTCACCGCTATGGAAACGTACATTCTCCAGCAACAGTACATCTCCATCCTGCATTTTAGAAACAGCCTCTTTCGGCTCATCACCGATGCAATCGTCAGCCTTTATCACTTCATTATCCAGCAGGTCAGATAACCGCTGAGCCACCGGGTCTAAACGAAACTCTTCCTTCACCTGACCCTTAGGGCGACCCAAGTGCGAGGCTAGTATCACCTTGGCACCATTCTTCACCAAATAGTCTATGGTGGGAAGAGCAGCTTTTATCCGGGTGTCATCAGTTACCTGACCATCTTTCAGCGGCACATTAAAGTCCACCCGAACCAGAACCCGTTTCCCTTTAACATCAATATCTCTAACACTTTTTTTAGGCAATAAAATCACCTTCCGAATGTTTTATGTTTTTTGCGGGGCGGCGTGGAAACCGCCCCCTACTGTTCATATGTATGTAAGACAAGGGGACGGTTCCATCGTCTTCCCTTCGGCCCTTTGCTACGCTAAGGGGACGCTGGAACCGTCCCCTTGTCTAGAAACCGCCCCTTACTTTATACTTTCCAACTATTCCAGTCTATCTGCAATAAACTGAACTAAATCTAGTACTCTATTAGAATATCCCCACTCGTTGTCATAGAAGGCCACCACTTTAGCCATGTCACCCTCCATCACCATGGTTGATAAAGCATCTACAATACAAGAATGGGGGTTACCGTTGTAGTCGGTTGATACCAGTGGCAAATCACTGTAAAGCATAATACCTTTTAATTCATTCTCGGCAGCGGTCTTCAAAGTTTCGTTTAGTTCTTCCACACTAGTTGATTTTTCCAAATCACACACCAAGTCTACCACAGATACGTTAGGTGTTGGCACCCGCATGGCAAATCCGTTCAATTTTCCGTCCAGTTCAGGCAGGACTAATGCCACCGCTTGTGCTGCACCAGTTGTGGTGGGAATAATAGACATGGCAGCTGCCCGGGCCCGGCGCAAATCTTTATGAGGTAAATCTAAAGTATTCTGGTCATTGGTGTAAGAGTGAACTGTAGTCATTAAACCCTTTTTAATACCAAAGTGGTCATTTATCACCTTGGCCACCGGCGCCAAACAGTTTGTAGTACAAGAAGCATTTGAAATAATGTGGTGTTTAGCAGGGTCATACTGGTCATCGTTAACACCCATAACAACAGTTAAATCCGGCTCTTTGCCTGGAGCACTGATAACTACTTTCTTAGCTCCAGCCCTCAGGTGCTTAGCAGCATCATCACGCTTAGTAAACCTGCCGGTAGATTCCACAACAATGTCTACACCTAAGTCACCCCAAGGCAGTTTTTCTGGGTCAGCCTCAGCAAAAACCTTTACTTCTGTGCCACCCACTATTAGTGAATCTTCAGTGGCATCAACATCTGCATCAAGAATACCATGTACAGAGTCATACTTTAGCAGGTGAGCCAATGTTTTAGAATATGTTAAGTCATTTACTGCCACAAAATCCAAGCCAGTTTTTTGCTCTGGAGCCTTAATACGACGAGATTTGTGATTTACACCCACCACTTCAAAAGCACCAGTTTCAACAGCAGCTCTTAAAACTAACCGCCCTATTCTACCGAACCCGTTAATACCAACCTTTACAGTCATTGGTAACACCCATCCCCTTTCAAATGTTAGATAATATTTGTCGTTTGTGTCATACTATTACTATTTATTATACTGTATGGTATCTCATAATTCCTGTTTTGTGATAAAAAATTTATTTTTTTAGTATTTAGAAGATAGAATGCTTGCATCCATATTTTTTCTTATTCTGACTCCTGAATTCTGACTTCTAAGGTTCTATTAATATCTTTTGCGTTTTCCGGCTGATGGAATTTGTAACTCTTCCCGATATTTGTTAACAGTACGGCGAGATATTTTGAAACCCTGCTCAGCTAACAAATTTGCTATTTTCTGATCACTGTAAGGTCTTTTTGAATCCTCACCGGCAATAATCTCCTGAAGCAGCTTCTTTATACTGGTGGCGGAAACTTGCTCCCCACCTTTACTCTTAATACCGGTGGAGAAAAAATATTTCATTTCAAAAACACCTCTGGGCGTCTGCATGTACTTATTAGCGGTAGCCCTACTCACTGTAGATTCATGCAATTCCAGTTCAGAGGCAATATCTTTTAAACTGAGCGGTTTTAAGTGCTTAACACCACAATCTAAAAATTCTTTTTGCCTTTTCACCAATTCATTGGCTACTCTGTACAATGTTAACCGCCTTTGTTCTATACTGCGTACCAGCCACATGGCCGAGTTAAGTTTTGACTCTACATACTTTCGGGCCTCTCCAGTAACCTGCGGGTCATTTTTCTGTACCGTCCTTCGGTAAAAATTACTCACTTTAATACGTGGCGCAGTAATATCATTTACTAGAATTATGTACTCGTTATCAATCTTCTCCACCACCAAGTCTGGAACAATGTAACGGGTATCATTGGGGCCAGAAAATTGGCGCCCAGGTTTAGGATCCAATATCTTTAGCTTGTCTGCTGTCTCTTGCACCGTTTTTACACTAACCTGCAACTTAGCGGCTATTTTATCCAATCGTCCCTGGGCCAATTCGGATAAATGATTTTTTATTATCTCCTGCAGTAAAGAGTCGTCTAAATTCAAGTGTTTAACTTGCAGCAGCAGGCATTCATCCAACGTACGGGCACCTACCCCGATTGGCTCAAAAGATTGCACCACTTCCAACGCCCTCAAAATTTGTTCCTGGGCAACTTCCATTTCTTGAGATATTCCATCTATACTTTCATTTAAGTAACCATTGTTATCTAGGGAGTGGATAAGGTACTCCACTATATCACTTAATTCTTTGGGGCAATTGGAAATAACTAATTGTAAATTTAAATGCTCGGCTAAACTAGGGGCCTTAGCGGTAAATGCTTCGAAGCCATATTCCTGAGATTTTACCTCCCGTGGTACGGCAGGGTAGCCTAAATCACTGCTGTCATTAAAATATTCCTGCCAGTCAATATCGTAGTTATTTTCATCCCCCTGCGGCTCTTCAGCTTCCTTTTCGCCCGAAGTCCCCCCTTCTGCCCCGTCATCAGTTAGCTCTAAAACGGGGTTCTCTTGCAGTTCTTGATCAATGTATTGGGTTAATTCAATTGATGACATTTGCAGTACTTTAATAGCTTGACGCAATTCCGGTGTCATTATTAATTTTTGGCTTTGCTCGATCTGTAATCCGAAATCTAAACGCAAGCTATTTCACTCCCTTAGTTTATCCAGCACAATAATAACAATGCACCTAAAATGATGTCCGGTAAAGTGCGATTTAAAGTAAACTTTCCACCCGATAGGTTTGCCTTCTATTAATTATTATTACTGATAAGGCCACTGAAAACAGCACTGCTGATACTGCTGCAAAACTCAGCTGGTCACTGGCGTATAAATATGGGTGCAGACCAAGTATGTAATCCATTGCATCGTTAAAAAACATCCACCCGCCGGCTACCAGTGCCGCCCCGGTGGGAATAAACATGCTACGCCAGTACCAAACAGCCTGTGCTACCATTCCCAAGTGGGATACCCATAACATCACTATCATCCATTGAATGTCGCCATGCATTATCCAATAATGGCTGATTAAAGCCACCGCCCATAAACCGTACTTAATGCACGTTGTTAAAGCAACTGCCATTAGTATGGGAAAACGCCAGCCCAACAAAACCGACAGCAGCGCCAACGCAAACAGTGTCGTAGAAAGGGGACTGTCCGGTACCACCGGCCAATAGTATATCGGCGTACTGAGTAGTTGCTGTTGATACCAGTAGTAGCCGTATAATGAACCAAAGAAATTAATTATAATCAGCACCAACACAAAACCAGGGTGCCAAGGATTCTGCCATAACTTTTTAATTATGTCTAACATAATAACCTCCAAAAGACACGGGGACGGTTCTTTTGTCTGCGTTTCGTTTTGTTCCTGAAGACACGGGGACGGTTCCATCGTCTTCCCTATGGCCCTTCGCTGCGCTTCGGGGACGCTGGAACCGTCCCCATGTCTTTGTCTGCGTTTCGGCGCTTTGGGGACGCTGTGTTCGTTCCCGCTCCGAGACACGGGGACGGTTCCATTGTCTGCCCTTCGGCCTTCGCTGCGCTCGGGACACTGGAACCGTCCCCGTGTCTCTCCGCTCAGCCGTGTGTCTTCTTTATAATTCTTGCTGGGACTCCGCCTACCATTACTCCTGGTGGTACGTCTTTTGTTACCACTGAACCGGCGGCTACTACACTGCCGTCACCAATGGTAACGCCGGGCAGTATGGTGGCGTTAGCACCAAGCATTACCTCGTCACCTATGTTCACCCTGCCAATACGATATTCCTTCACCAGAAATTCATGGGTGAGTATAGTGACATTGTAACCAATAACACTATTACTACCAATGGTAATTAAGTGTGGCAAGAAAATATCAAACATCGCCATTAATCCCACCGAAACATCTTTACCCACTTTCATTCCCAGCAGATGACGGTAGCAAAAGTTTTTCAGCCTTAAAAAAGGGAGAACTCGACACAATGTGATAATTATAAAATTATATGAAGCCCTGGCCAGTCCACATACCTGGCCCATGCTATGCATGGAATTCTTTCCGTTGGATACACGGTGGCTTTTCACATCCCTCATTTCTTAACCCCCACCCCGAGCAGTAATGCCTCTAAATCATGTTCTGCACCATCGTAAGCAGAAACAGTTTTCACACCGGTGACATCTTCTACATATTTGGCCATTAGCGGGCGTAAGTCTGTTGGTTTCACGCAACTGTGGTTAAAATGAGTTAAAAAACAAAGTTTCACCTTAGAGTCTTGCAACAAATGAGCCAAGCCCAGAGTCGTTATGTGCCGGTGGGCCCAGACATTGTGGGTGGTAACATTGGCCACCAATACATCCACCTTGGAAAAAGTTTCCTTAATATCTCGGCGCACTTCCACTATATCTACCAAATCCATTATTGGTCCGGTGGGTCCTACCTTCTTAATGCCATCAGGGGTAGAGTATTTGCTTATGTAACTTGTATCGCTGGTGTAACCTATGGTTAGCCCCCCAGCTTCCATTACAAAACCAAAGTTCATTACACTATGATAGGCTAAAACCGGATTAATAACAACATTCTTTATCTTTATTGGTTTATGTTGTTGTAACGATATAACTTCCGGGCCACCCTTGTAGCCACCGTATGATAAAGCACCCTGGTGGTATTGGCTTACCAACTGTTCTGCCTCTAATACATTAGATGGGGCCAATAGATAACCACGCCGAGTATACATCGCCCAGCACATAGCCTCCACCACCCCTTCTGCCCCACCGTAATGATCCAGATGACCATGGGATACAAAGACAGCATCCAGACTACCCAAATCAAAATCCATTTCATGGGCACGTACAACCGCACCAGGACCGGGATCTACATACATGCACATCCCAGCAACTTCAAGAACAAAGCCGGCTGTACGGGGGGTTTGTGTAAAAGTGGCTTCTGGGTTTCCTCCCGTGCCCATAAATCTTATACGGTAACCCTTGGGTATGGTAATTTCATCTCTTTTTCTGTACCGCCAAAAATGCTCCTTTACCGCCTGACTGGTGTTTTCTCTTAACAGGCGATCAAGGTTTTCCGGCAAACCTAACCTTACCTTTCTTCCGCAAGTCGTTAGCTATTTTGTCCAGTTTACGCATGCGGTGATTAATGCCAGATTTGCCTACAGGTGGATTCATCATTTCACCCAGTTCCTTTAAACTGATATCTGGATGGGCAATACGCAATTCAGCAGTTTCTTTTAAAACAGGCGGCAGTTTATCTAGGCCTATGATAGCGGCAATATATCTTATATTCTCCTGCTGACGCATAGCAGCATTAATAGTTTTGTTTAAATTGGCGGTCTCACAATTTACCAGTCGATTCACTTTGTTTCGCATACCTTTATAGATACGCACATTCTCAAAGTCTAAAAGGGCAGTATGGGCGCCCATAATACTTAGGCACTCCCCTATTTGGTCACTTTCTTTAAGGTATACAACATACCAGTTTTTACGAGTACTTATTTTAGCCTCAAGGCCCATGTTTTGCATAATCTCGCTGATTTCTTTAGCGTGCTCGGCATCGGTGGAGATAAGTTCTAAATGATATGTTCCTTCAGGGTTGCTAATGGAACCGCCACCTAAAAACACTCCGCGCAGATATGAACGGCGACAGCATATTTTTGTTAACATACTGGGCAATATTTTTGTGCTGGGCAGGTTGCTCTCTTTATCCCACATGCCCAGTTTAACCAAAGCCTGTTTAACTTCCGGCCGTGGAGGAATACGCACCAGATACACATTATTCTTCTTTAGCCTAACTTTGCGCTGTACCATTACTTCAGATCGCAGCCCAAACAGTTTTTTAAATAACGTTAGAACTTTGCGAGCAACCCCGGCATTTTCCGTAACTACAGTAACAGCCATCATTCGCCCAGCAATGTGTATGCTGCCGTCCATTTTTATTAGTGCTGCCAGTTCAGACAACTGACAGCATTTTTTAGGGCCGGTAACCCTGGCCAGTTCATCTTTAGTTATTACAGAAAAAGACATGGCAACAACCCCACTTTCTGCCACTGACAATTATAACATACTTATTTAGAATTCAGTATTCGGGAGTCAGAATTCAAAATAAATTCTTACTCCTGACTTCTGGCCCCTGAACTAACATACTTTCTTAAAAACCTTACCCGTTCAGAAGGGGTTTTTGATACAAATATTAGCTTAATAATTGCCCTGGCCAGTTTTTGCGGATGGTGCCGCACCACATTGGTTTCCTGTACCAAATCTTCTGCAATTGCCTTTACACCCATACGTTCCAACTTCTTTATGTTTGCTTGTACCGGTGCCGCTCCCTCGCTTCTGTAGCGTTCTATTAACCGCTCAGGAATTTCTTCACTATTTACCATTATGTAATCCAGCAGTCTGCCACCATGCCGTTCAATGGCCTTAAGGTGGTCACTGGCGGTATAATTTTTAGTCTCCCCCGGTTGAGTCATAACATTACACACATAAACCTTCATTGCTTTTGACAGCCCAATGGCATCAGGAACGCCCTCAATTAACAGGTTCGGCAGAACACTGGTATAAAGGCTGCCCGGTCCCAGTATAATGGCATCGGCTTCTTTAATCGCTTCCAGCGTTTCCGGTAGCGGTTGACACTCTTTTGGTTCTAAAAAAATACGCCTTATTTTTTTAGAACTCTTAGAAACAGAACTCTCGCCCCGCACTTCCGTACCATCGGTCAATTCTGCACCCATAACCACATTCTGCAGAGTAGATGGCAACACTTTTCCACGAATGGCCAATACTTTCGACAGTTCTCGCACGCCGCTATAAAAACCTCCTGACAAGTCAGATAAAGCTACCAAAAATAGATTACCCAAACTGTGTCCAGCTATGTCACCACCGGTAAAACGATACTGCAGCACTTGTTCCATGGAACTCTCCTTATCTGCCAGCGCCACCAGACAGTTTCTAATATCCCCCGGCGGCAAGATCCCTAATTCCCCCCGCAAGCGCCCGGAACTGCCACCATCGTCTGTGACAGTGACAATGGCGGTTATATTGCTGGTGTATTCCTTTATTCCCTTGAGCAGGGTTGATAAACCGGTTCCTCCGCCAATAACCACTATTTTAGGCCCATACTGCAGGTATCGCCGAGTATAAATGGCATCCACTACACTTCCCGCTTCCATTGGTGACAATTCCCCCACCACCACCCTGAAAGTCCTGTGCAATGCATAGCCCGCCATTAAAAGACCCGTGGTTATTAAAATGATTCCTGCTAACCAATTAGCAATACCCAATCTGGTTTCGGTAAGCATGATAGCTATTTCTGAAACACCGTGAAAAAATTGCGGATAAAAAAAACCTATCCCAAGGGCTACCAGCATGGTGCTAGCTAATCCTAATGTAAGCCAGCGTTTTATGCCCATGCCCGGGTATAACCATTTAATAGTCTTCCACACAGAAATAACACTCCTAGTTTTCTTTTATATCCCGATGTCTCACAGCCACTTTATATCCTTTCTCCCGCAGCAAACTGCCCAGCCAATTTGCCAGAGTCACTGAGCGGTGCATGCCACCAGTGCAGCCAATGGCTATCATTAAAGTAGCTTTACCTTCTTTAATGTAATGCGGTATCAGAAACTCCACCATCTTGGCATATTTGTCTTGAAACTCAGAGGTTATTTCCGAACTGCACACATGCTGCTGCACCTTGGGGTCATTACCGGTAAGCGGTCGTAATTCAGGAATGTAGTAAGGATTAGGCAAAAAGCGCACATCCATCACTAAATCAGCATCCAGCGGTATACCGTGTTTATATCCAAAGGACATTACCGTGATGAACAAATCCTCATCAGACCTGGATTCGCCGTAAATACTGTTAATTTCAGTTTTAAGCTGCTTTTCTGTAAGGTTGGAGGTGTCAATTATTTTATTGGCCCTTCCCCGCAATTCACTTAGCAGGGTCCGTTCCTCCTTAATGTCTTCCAGTATTTCCCCACCGGAAAGAGGATGTCGGCGGCGGGATGCTTTATAGCGACGCACCAAGGTCTCGTTAGAGGCTTCTAAAAATAGTATTTCATAGGCGGCATTTTTATTATCCAAGTCTCGAAGTACATCAAAAACATTGTCAAAAAATTCGCCCCCGCGAATGTCCACAACCAGTGCAATTTTATTCATGGTGGACTGTTCACAAAGCTCTGCGAATTTTGGAATAAGGGTTGGGGGTAGGTTGTCCACCACAAAAAAGCCCAGATCTTCCAGGCTCCGTACAGCTGTAGTTTTCCCCGCACCGGAAAGACCGGTAACAATTAATAAGTTGGACATGGTAATTCTCCTTCATTCTTATTGACACTATTCAAAGCTAAGGCCACTGCGCCCATTGCCCCTGCCTTGGAGCCTAAAGCTGCCGGTAAAATCTGCAGTGCCTTAAATGGAATATCAAAACATCTGTCTTTTAGTTCCCGTTCCATTCCCGGCCAGATTAAGTCTTTGCTTTCCATCACCCCACCGCCCAGAACCACCGAGGGAGGGTTTAGGATGTTCACCACATTGGCTATCCCAATACCCAGGGCTCTGGCTGCATCACTTATTATTTGCAATGCTTCCGGGTCTCCTTGCTTGGCTGACTCTGCCACTACTTGGGCACTGACAGCACTTTTTTCTCCCCCAGCAACCTGTAGTATAGCACTACCATTCCCTTCTTCTATCAACTCCACTGCCGCCCGCCCAATGGCGGTGCCTGATGCCAGAGCTTCAAGGCAGCCGTAATTCCCGCAGGTACATCGAGGTCCCCCGGGCATAATGGTCATGTGCCCTATTTCCCCAGCACCATCGGATATTCCGTGGTATATCTGTCCGTTAATGATAATACCGCCACCCACTCCGGTACTAACCGTTATGTAAACCATATCCCCGCTGGCATTGGCTGCCCCAAAGGCATATTCTCCCAGTGCAGCGGCATTGGCATCGTTTTCTATGTATACCGGCACCTGCAAACGGTTCTGCAGCATCTCTTTTAACGGAACGCCGTGCCAGTTTAAGTTATTGGAAAAATGTACAACTCCCTGTTTGGTATCCAATTCCGGACCTGGTACCCCCAACGCCACCGCTACCAGGTTTGCTGGTTCAACACCGCATTGCTGCTGAACTGTTGCAATACTTTCTAAAATCCGTTCAATCACTTTTTCCGGGCCATCTTGAGCTTCCGTAGGTAATTTTATCTCAGCGCTAATATTACCTGACATAGCCGCCAGTATTGTTAATATTTTTGTACCACCCAAATCCACGCCGATAACGTATTTCATGATAGCCCTCCTTTGGGGGAATGAAAAATTAAAAATGTAAAATGAATAATGTCTGTATAAATAATATCTTTCGCCTTTCTATGATTTACATTTTTCATTATTAATTTTTCATTTTTCATTCTTCTAAAACAAACCGTTCTAATGTATCCGCAACCCCGTCTTCATCATTCGAAGGTGCTACGTGATCTGCTAGCTTTTTAATTTCTTCCCTGGCGTTGCCCACTACTACACCCAAGCCGGCGTAATCTAACATTTCTACGTCGTTGTATCCGTCGCCAATGGCCATTACTTGCTTTTGCTCTACTCCATATCTTTCTGCCAGCATGGCCAGTGCGTGCCCTTTTGTGGCCCGGGGATGAGAGAACTCTAAAAACTGTGGCTTTGATTTGGTTATATGTAACTGCTGGTCAAATAAGGGTCTCATATCTTTTTCTAGTTTATCTATTTCCGGCTCTTTAGCCACCGCCAGCACTTTAGTAGGTGGATGCTGCAAGAATTCCAGCAGATCTCCCACCGGGTGCGCCTTGATGCCGCTGATACGGGCATACATTTCCGCCTCTGGGGTTATTTTTTCTACATATAGTTTATCGTCCACGTAGACATTGATGTTATACCCGTATTCCTTTATTTTAGCCACTACCTGCCTGGCTAATTCCAAAGGTACCGGCCGATGTAACAACACCTCTTCCGACAGGGCACTTTTCACCATCGCCCCTTGATAGGTAATAAGCGGCAAATCGATACCCAATTTCTTAGCATAGGGTTTCACAGAACTAAACATCCGCCCGGTGGATAGGGTAATATGTATCCCTTTCTCCTGCACCCGCCGCACAGCATCCATTGACCGGGAAGAAATATTTAAGTTGCTGTCTAACAAAGTATCGTCCATGTCTACTGCGATTAATTTGTAGTAACTCACGATTTACCTCCTAAAAACAATGTAAAATGAACAATTTCATATTGTCTATTAAATACACTTCTGTTGCCTTAAATTAAATTAGGTTATTTAGCATAAACTTGTAGTCATGGGCTCGATGAATCGAGCCCCTACAGACTTACAATGTAGATTGGATTTTATTAGCTATGATTTTCATTTTTCATTGGTCTTAAAGAACTCATAAACGGCTTGAGCCACCTTTTGATTCATCCCAGGTACATTCTCTAGCTCATGAAGCTCAGCCTTCTGAATCCCTTCTATGCTTTTAAATTCTTCCAATAGAGATTTCTTTCGAGTTGGGCCTATTCCCTCTATTTCATCTAAAAGTGATTTTAAGTTTCTTTTGGTGCGCAAGTTACGATGATAGGTTACCGCAAAGCGGTGGGCTTCATCCCGTAGCCGTTGCACCAGATAAAGAGACTGAGACTTCCTGGGCAGCACTATCGGATCGCTGCTATCTTCATGAAAAAGTAGTTCTTCCTCCTTGGCCAGCCCGAAGGTAGGAATGTCGTCTACTCCCAGCCGCTTCATCACTTCCCGGGCTACGTTCAACTGCCCTTTGCCTCCATCAATTATCACCAGATCGGGTAAATGATTAAACTTGGTCTCCTTAGTACTAATCTGTCCGGTACGCAGCAGTTCCTTTTCTTTTAACCCCCGAGAAAAGCGGCGCTGAATAACTTCCTGCATGGCAGCAAAATCGTTTGGCCCCTCCACAGTACGAATCTTAAACCGACGATACTGGTTATTATTGGGCTTCCCCTCTTCGAACACTACCATGGAAGCCACCTGCTCCGCCCCTTGAATATTGGAGATGTCGTAACATTCCATGCGAAAGGGAGGCTTGGTTAACCCCAGATGGGAGGCCAGTTCGGCCACAGCCTGGTCCAGCTTGCCCTTATCATCCTGCCCTTCCAGCTCCATTTGCTGCAGCACCAGCAGGGCGTTCTTGGCGGCCATCTCCACCATCCGGGCCTTTTCCCCTCGCTTCGGGGTTTTAACGGTTACTTTGGAACCTCGCTTTTGAGATAGCCACCCACCCATCAGTTCGGCTTCCTCTGCTATATCTTCTGACAGTAGAACGTTCTTGGGTACAAATTCCACCTGGGCATAATACTGCTTTAGAAAGCCACTCATCGCTTCTTCCCGGCTTAACCCATCGGTATTCTTCAGTAAGTGATGCTCCCGTCCAATCAATTTTCCACCCCGCACAAAAAACACCATCACGCAAACCTCGTTCTGCCCCCTGGCCATAGCGATTACATCCTGGTCTTCCAGACCGGCAGACACAATTTTTTGCCGTTCCGTTACTTTTCTTAATGCCTGTACCTGATCTCGCAGTTCGGCAGCCTTTTCAAATTCCATGTTCTCCGCCGCCTGATGCATTCGTCTTTCCAGCCGTTTTACCAGATCATCCTGCCGCCCTTCCAGGAATAGAATAATTTCATCAATGGCTTGGCGGTACTGTTCCTTGTTCACGTTTTTGGTACAGGGTCCCTGGCAACGGCTGATGTGATAGTTCAAACAAGGCCGACTGCGGTTGCCAAACTGCCGATTAGTACAAGTACGAAAGGGGAACAGCTTTTTTATAAGTTTAATGGTTTCGTTCATTGCTCCCACTTGGGTATAAGGGCCAAAATAGCGCGAGCCGTCCTTTACCAAACGCCGGGTGGTTAGCACCCGGGGGTAATCTTCCCCCAATGTTACTTTTATATAGGGGTAGGTCTTGTCGTCCTTAAGCAGCACATTATAGCGGGGTCGGTGCTCTTTAATCAGGTTGCACTCCAGTATCAGTGCTTCTACTTCCGAGTCTGTGACAATATATTCCATATCAGTAATGCGCTCCACCAATGAACGTGTTTTTGGTGATTGATTTTTGCTTTTTTGAAAGTACGAGCGCACCCGGTTTTTTAGTGACACTGCCTTACCCACGTATATAACATCGCCATTGATATCGCGGTAGATATATACACCAGGCTTGGCTGGGATATGTTTAATTTTTTCTTCCAAACGCATAGGGTCACCCCCTTGTTTTAATTGTAACCTAAAAATGGGGGGAAGGAAAATGGATGTTGGTATTTTGGGTTAGAAGTCAGAATTCAGGAGTCAGGAGTCAGAATAAAAACCGAAAACCTTAAAAGCGATAATTGACAGAAAAGATACTCAAGAGTAAAATCAAGTAAGTAACCGGTTGGTTACTTACTTGATTCTTGAAACAATACAAATGCCTGTCAATATTTGCTAGAGTGTGCGAAACCCAGTGAACGGTGCAAATAGTGACAGGCGTTAGAGTGATAACATAAGGAGTGACTGGCTTGGCTATTAAAGAACGTAATGCTGAAGAGTCGCGACGGCGTATTTTACAAGCTGCTGAGCATATCTTTGCCACTAAGGGGCTGGACGGGGCTCGGGTGGACGAGATTGCCGGTGCTGCTCAAATTAACAAGCGCATGCTCTACCACTACTTCGGTGACAAAGAAGAACTATATACTGAAGTGCTGCGCCAGAACTTCCAGAAGATTATTGAAGCTGGCCAAGAAGCCACTAATCTGCAGGGAAGTGTTCTGGAGAAAGTAACCCAGTTTATCAGTAATTACTTCCACTTCCTGACGGAAAACGATGAGTACGTGCGGCTCATTCAGTGGGAATCGTTGTACCACGGTAGACATACCAGAAAAATACTGCCTGAAATGGCCCAAACCAGTCTACCCAGGTTGGAAGCACTATTGCAAGAGGGTATTAACGAGGGCATTTTCCGCAGAGATTTAGATATTCGCCACCTGGTGATAAGCATTAATGCTATTACTATAATGTACTTCTCCCGGCGGGACATTTACAATTTCCTCTGGGATGAAGATATGATGAGTGAAGATGCTCTGCAAGACCGCTTGCAACATATTATAGATTTTACCCTTAACGGTATTTTAAAGGAGGGCATTACATATGAAAAAGTGCGTTAAACTAATTTTTTTAATGCTGTTTTTATTTACCAGTGCCATAATGGTTGGTTGCCAGTCAACTGATGAAGAAAGTAATGTACTGCACGGAACAGTCGAAGTAACAGAAGTAGATTTAAACACCAAGATACCCGGACGGGTTATAGAAATGATGGTCGAAGAAGGGGATATAGTTGAGCAGGGTCAGGTGGTAGCCAAAATAGATGACCAAGACCTGCTGGCCAGGGAAAAGCAGTTAAAAGCCCAGGTTGATGCGGCGAAAGCCTCTTGGGAGCAGGCCAAGCTGGCTTACCAGTTAAAAAGCCAGGTCAATCAGGAAACCCTTAAACAAGCCCAAGCCAACGCAGAGGTAACATCAAAGACACTGAAAAGAATGGAAGAACTATTCCAGGCAGGGGCCATACCGGAACAAAAGCTGGACGAAGTAAGGGCAAAAGCCGAAGCCGCTGCAGCCGCTGCAGCTAAAGCAGAGGCTGCTCTTTTGGAAGCTCCGGTGGCTAAAGCACAGGCTGAGGCTGCCCAAGCACAGTATCAGCAAGCAAAGGCTGGGCTTAACGAATTGCAGATTAACTTAAAAGAAACGGATATTAAGGCAGCGGCAGGGGGCACAATCAGCGAAGTGCTGGTTGAAGAAGGGGAGCTGGTATCAACCGGTCTACCGCTGGCCACTGTCACTGTGGATAACAAGAACTGGGTTAACCTACAAGTGCCGGAAACAAAGCTGCGCTATTTTAAGGAAAATCAAGAAATGCCAGTACATGTGATTGCCTTTCCCGAAAAAGAGTTCACCGGCAAAGTGATAAACATTAGTAAAAAACCCGACTTTGCCGCCCACAAAGCCACCAACGACCGGGGGGACAAAGACATTATTACATACAACGTAAAAATAGAGCTTAATTCGCCTGACTTGCGGCCGGGCATGAGCGTGGATATTACACTGCCCCAGGGGCAGGAGGAATAAAGCATGCTTAAAAAAATTTTACAGATTACCGGCCGTGAGTTTAAATACATCTTTAAGAACAGGCGATTAGTACTGATTTTAATCGGTATCCCACTGCTCTACATTTCGTTATTTGGCATCATGTACAACGAACGGGTGGTGAAAGAAATCCCCACCGCTGTGCTAGACTACAATCAAACTAGCCTTTCCCGTACATTGGTGCAAAGTTTTAAAGACTCAGAAAAATTTTCAGTGGAAGCAACCGCCCACAGTGAGGCCGAACTGCGGCAGATGATAGATAATAAAAAAGTAAAGGTTGGAATAGTAGTACCACAGGATTTTTCTAAAAAAATAAAAAAGGGCGAATCCACCAAGGCAATGATCATTGTTAACGGCACCAACATGCTGTACAGCAACTCGGTACTTTCCAACGCCAATCAAATTATTCAAACCATCTCGGTGGGTATGTCCTCCAAAATGCTCCAAGGAAAGGGCTATTTGCCCCAGGAGGCAGCGGACACCGCTATGCCGGTACAATTTGCCATTCGGGTGTGGTATAACCCCACCTTTAACTATATGAACTTTCTGCTTTTGGGACTGGCAGCCACCGCTATCCAACAGGTTGCGCTAATGTATTCCGCCATCGCCTTTACCAGGGAAAGAGAAAACGGCAACCTGCAGGAGCTATTGCAAAACGGCTTTAATGCAGTTCACTTGGTAATGGGAAAAGTTTTACCTTATTTCTTAATTAACATGATTACCATAAATGTCTTAATGGCTGTGGCTTACTGGATATTCAAAGTACCCTTTAGGGGAGATATATTGCAGTTGGTAAGTTTAGAGGCGGCGTTCTTCCTTTGCATTCTGGCCATTGGGGTGCTGTTATCAATAGTTTGCCGCAACGAACTGGAGGCCACCCAATACGCCATGCTGGTGGCAATACCCTCGTTCCTGTTTTCCGGCTTCACCTGGCCGGCAGAATCGATGCCCCCGCTGGCCCAAGGCATTTCAGCAGCACTGCCACTAACCTACTTCTGCAACAGTGTAAGGGATATAGCACTGATGGCCCCGGATTGGCATGTAGTGTTGCCAGATATAGCAGTGCTGGGTATAGCAACCCTAGTACTACTGCCCCTATCCGTGCTGGCTTTGAACAAACAAATTAAAAAACATTATGCAGCTACAGATGAAAGTTTAACAATGTAAACAAGTACTAAAAAGCCTTGAAGCTATATAATAGTTTCAAGGCTTTTAATGTATAGTACATTAATTAGATTATTATTTTATTATAGTTTCTCCACATTTCATCTATAGAAAAGTTGTCTTCAATAGATTTTAATGCTTTTTGTCCAATATTATTTTGTAGTTCTTTATTCTCAATTAATTTTACAATTTTTTTGACTAGTTCCTGAACATTATTTGGTTTAACAAGAAAACCATTTTCTCCATCTACAATAAAATCCGGCAAAGCCCCAACCCTTGTAACAATTACGGGTAATGAAGCATTCATTGCTTCTAATACTGCCAAAGGCATACCCTCCTTAAAGGAAGGAAGAATAAATATATTAGACTGGGATAAATAATCTTTAACCCCTCTTGATGATAAATAGCCGGTAAATATTATGTTTTCTCCTAAATTCTTAGCTTTAACCTCTTCTTTAATGGTTGAAGCAAGGGGACCCTTACCAATTAGGTACCATTTATACTTGTAGCCCATTTTAGCCAGGTATTGAGCAACTTCAATGATTATGCTATGCGCTTTAGCTGGATAAAAATTTGCTACGGTAATTAATATAACAGCCTCATTATTGTTGTCCAGCTTACTTTTTTCTAACTTAATACCATTATAAATTAATACAGAATCCTTTGGCCTAAAGTAGTATTTTTTTGCTATTTTAATGTCATATTTTGAAACATATATCATTACATCAGTAATATAACTTAATAAAAACTCTATTATTACATACACAAATTTAGATATAATATGCCTTGGCTCATTAAATACAAACCCACCCACTTTATATATAATTTTAGGACAACCAGCTAATTTAGCTGCTATTCTACCTAATGTTCCTGCTTTAGCAGAATGGGTGAATACCGTATCATATCCTATTTTTTTAATATGTTTTGTAAGTCTTATTATTGAATATGCATCATTTAATGGTGATATGCTGCGCTTTATACTTTCCATCTTAATAACTGTGACACCGTTATTTACTAGCTTATCGTATAACCACCCACCAGTTCCACATATCACTGTTATCTCAACTGTATTCTTATATTGTAAGCAAAAGTCATAGCAGAATTTTTGGGCTCCTCCATAATCCCCCAAAGTAATAATATAAAGCAGCTTCTTTTTTTTCTTCAACACTTTCACCTGCTATATTTTATTTAACATTTCACTCCACCTATTAGCTATTTTATTTAATGAAAATTTATCTTCAATAACCTTATAGGAAGCATTAGACATTCTTTCCCTAACAACTATACTGTTATATAACCTTTCCAAACAATTTTGAACATCTTCTTTGTCCACGGGATTAACAATTAGACCATTATAATCATGTAATACTTGTTCTTTTACACTTTTATAACCACCTGCTATTATAGGAAGGCCATGACTCATGGCTTCTAAAACTACACTGGGAAAAGCATCTAGGTAAGATGAGTGAATAAAAATAGAATTCCTTGTAAAATAATCAGATACATTAAGCTTATGGCCTACCATTCTAACATTTGGCTTTAAAATATCCAACTTATCCTCTACATATTTTTTAAATGTACCATTACCAATTATTGTAACTTCAATATTGTTTCGTTTTATAAAACTACATGCAGACAAATAGAAGTCAACTAACCCCTGAACCTTTTCTTTAAAATTCATATTCATAACTGAAATTAATTCTATACTATCATTTAATTGAGTTTCCGGTGGCTGATTTGGTTCTATATAATTATGGATTGGTAAATTATTAATATTATCTAATTCCCATTTCTCAATAAAGTTTTTACCCAGATATTCAGAAACAGGCGCCAAATAAAAATGTTTCTGCCTTTTGATCTGTTGTTTCATAATATAATTACAACTTTTCTTAATTATACTTTTATCGGCCTCTTTTATAACATCTCCTCTTAAACGTAAAATAAATGGTACATTTAGACTTCTGCTAATTGACATTGCTTTAATTCCAATAAGATATGGCATGTCACATATAACAAAATTAATATTATTTTTAGAAATAATTTTATTACAATTAATTAAAGAAGATATAATATCCCTTTGTTTAAAAGCATGCACTACTTTCAGGTCCGCTCCTAGCTTTTCTAAGGGTTCTATAATTTTATACCCTCTTGGCCCTGAAATAAATAAACCTATTTTTTTAGAATTCACGTCATTGACTCCGTAATCATATTTTTATTCATCCTCAAACACCTCTCATAGCTGTTATTACATCAAGGTATTTATCTGCTGTTAATGAGACAGTAAAATCTTCCGATCTTCGTTTACCAGCTATTGTTAATTTATTATTAAGTTCCCTATCTTTTAGCAGTTTATAGATATTATTACTTAGAGCCTGTACATCACCGACGGGAGTTAATATTCCAGTCTTGCCATCATCAATAATCTCTGCCGGACCATATGGACAATCTGTAGATATTACTGGCACTCCACAGGCCATGGCTTCAACTATTACATTACCAAAACCTTCCCATCTTGATGACATAACAAATACATCAGCTATACTGATATATTTATATGGATTTTCTACAAAGCCAGGCATTAGCAGATCACTCTTAATTCCCAATTCACTTGCTAAATTAACTAAATCGTTCCTTTCTTCACCTTCCCCAAGAATTAACAGGCGACATTTCATTTTACTCCTGACAATGCTAAATGCCTTTAATAATGTGCCATAATCCTTAGCCTTTGTTAATCTTCCTACAGATACAATATAGGAGAAACCCGGCTCTTGTAGCCAATGCTCATCAATACCTTGCTTGGCCTTTGATAAAAGGCTCTTATCCACTATAGGATTATATATAACGCTAACATTTTTCATCTGGTTCTGACTTAGTATATTCTTAATACCATTAGCGACCCCTTTAGAAACAGCAATAATTTTATTGGCTTTAGAGTATGTTCTTCGTGTTAGATATGTAAGTATAATTCTCTTAAAGCTTTTAATATCTTCAAAGTACTTATAATAAATACCATGCTCTACAACAATAATTTCAGTGTTAACTCCAGCAAGCTGCTTTGCTAGAACAGCTATTATATTTGCATGATTCAAACCGGATATCATCACATTTGGTCTCTCTTGTTGCAAGTATCTTGTAAGGGCCGGCAGGGAAGTTGACACTCTTTTACTACTGAGATTTATAATACTACACTTATTAGGTATTTCTTTTAAATAGACACCTTCAGCTCTGGAAAGTATTAAGTCAACATTTAAACCCCGATTAATAAACTCCCTTATCAAATTTACTGTAGCCCGCTCGGCCCCACCACCATCTAATGCCGGCAAGAAAAAAGTAATCTTAGGTGATGCTTTATAACGTTTTGTCATAAATTTCAGCTACTTTCTTAATCCAGACTTCAGTGCTATGATTGTTAATTACATAATCCCTTGCATTAGCACCAATCCGTTCACCCTTGTTATCGTTAGTTACTAGATTTCTCATCATTTCAGCTAATTCTTTGTCATCACCTTCATTAAATAGAAGTCCGGTATTATTATGTTTTATTATTTCAGCAAGACCACCGATGTTAGATGCTACAACTGGTTTGCTTACACTCATACCTTCCAGTGCAGATATTGAACTAGCCTCTATAACCCCTTCAACAGGTACCGAAGGAATGATTATTCCTTTAGACTGATTCATTAACTTTACCATTTCTGATTGATCAACAGAACCTAAAAATCTTATGTTATCACTTAATCCCAGTTCTTTTGCCTTATTCTCAAGATTAATTTTTTCAGGTCCGTCTCCAGCTATCCATAAGTCCAAGTTTAAATCTTGCATATTTTTAAACGCTTCAATAGCTACATGAACACCATTCTTTCTAACTAGCCTTCTAGGAACTAAAAAGAATCCTTTACTTAAATTATTTTTTGCATTATTTATAGGTTTAAATATTTTTGTATCCACAGAATTTAATACTACAGAAATTTTTTCAGGATTTATATTATAATCATTAATTATAATATCTTTTTGTCCTGTATCTACAGCTATGATATGGTCTGCATTCTTATATGCACTCATTTCTTGTTTCATTAAATAAGATAAATAGTTTTCCTTGGCTCCTAACATTCTTGCCTCCCTAGACATCGGTCCATGTACCGTAAGAATTAATGGAAGCTTGAAATAACTAGCTGCATTTGCATATAATACATCCTGTGAATGTATTAAGTTTACACTTTTCTCTTTAATTACTTCATATGTTATAGAAGCACAATTCCTGATTCTTAATTTAGCAAATTCAATTTTTGCTTTGTCTCTATTGCCAAAGACTTTTATTGCAACAGCCAACTTTTGAAATCTATTTACATTAACTGGTTTTACAATGGAACTGTTAATTCCAGTTGATTCCAATGTATCTTTCAATGTTGTTGTATAGGATTTAACACCCCCTGATAAAAGCCCAAAAGAAGTGCCAATTACTACATTCATCATCTTAGATCCTCCTTAAGGAATACAGTGTATATAAGTTAGAAAGAAATAGACTTCTTTTTAAAGATTAACATACTTGCTAACAAGTAAATTAATGATGGAAACCATATTCCCACTAATGGATCCAATACACTTATGGATAAAAGGTAAGAGATAATATAAATTATCATCCCCAGTGTAATATAATAAAGGCTTTGTCTAATAATACTTACACTTCCTGCCAAACTAATCATAAAACAAAATAACATTATAACCTCGGTACTTATTACAGCAATGGCACTACCTACTGCGCCTAATTGCATGCCCAATAGTATGTGCACAACAGCTCCAAATACTATTGAAAATCCAACACAAATAATTCGTCGTTTTTGAAAATTCCGAGTTGTAAGGGCGTCCCCTAGTGGTATAGTTATAGAGTGAACCAGTACTAACCATGCTAAAATTCTCAGTGTCTCTACAGAAGTACCAGTTCCCCACTCTTTACCAAAAATAATATTTATGAACACAGTAGGATATAGGGCAAATGGCAATGCAAATGTTACTCCTAAGATACACATTATTTGCATCTGGATCTTTACAAATCTTGTATTTCTGTCCTTACCTATATAACCTTGTTTAAAGAGAACAGGGTAAAATGCTCCTGCTATAGTACCTGGTATAAGGTAGAGTATAACTGGTATTCTGTAAGCTGCAGAGAAATAACCAACTTCTTGTAACGAAGCTACACGTTCAAGAATTAATGGGCCCATTTGAGGAATTAAAATACTAAATACGCCGCCTAATGTAAAATAACCCAATTCTTTTGTAATTGTAATATTCCATTTACCCTTTAATGAACAGCTTCTTATTAAAACTAATAGTGCAAATATACCTCCCACGAACTGTCCAAGACCGTATGCAAACGCAAAGTTCTTAACATCCCAGGATAAAAATATTCCACTAACCAGTAATATTGCCGTAAATAAGGAACTTATGGCTCTAATTAAAGCTGTTAAATGCATTTGTTCTGTTAACTGAAAATAAGCAGCGCCCAGCCCTTGAAATGCAACACCCCAGATTGCCGGTATAGTTGCCCACAGTATTGTTTCTTTCAATATGTTATTTTCATACAATATCGGAACTATTAGCAGAATAATAATTGAAGTTACTAGACCGAAACTAATGCGTAGAATTAAAGCACTGAGCGTAAGCGAGGGTAAATGTGCATTAGGCTTGCTGCCTTCACGAATAAAAGTTTGTGAAAGTCCTAAGTCTGTACAAAAAGATGCTAGGTTAGAGAAAGCTAAAGCTACTGCCAGTGTGCCATAAGCAGTAGCCCCAATAGTACGGGCAACAAGAATAGTGGCCAAAGCTGTAAGTAATCTAACACCAACATTTCCCAATAGCAGAAAACCAGCATTCTTTAATATTCTTAGAATATAATCTGAAATGTTATCTTTTGGTGTATTCCCTATCATATGGCTACCCTTCGTATACAATATAATTTATTTCTTATGCCATTCAAAACCCCTGTATATTTTACTTTTGTTAATATTTTTTCTATGTTTAATAATTGCTTTAAGCATATTTTCTAATACTTCGTCCGTTAAGTAATTAGGCTTTAGACCCAAGTCAACTAACCCTGTGAACTTTGGGTTGTAATAATGTTCTTCAGCTTCTATACGAGGATTGGGAATAGATTTAATTTGAACTTCTAAACCCAGTTGGCTACCTACACCCTTGACTTTGTCTGCTAATTCTTTGACATTAAATGTCTCAGTAATCTGATTAAAAATACGTAATTCTCCCTTCTGTGCTGGGTTCTCCACAGAAAGACTAACGCAGTTCATAGTATCCTTAATATTAATATAACCTCTAGTTTGTCCACCCTTACCATAAACCGTCAGCGGGTAACCAACTACAGCCTGTACAGCGAACCTATTAATTACAGTTCCAAACAACTCATCATAATTAAAAAACGGAAGTAACCTTTCATCTTGCTCTGATTCTTCTGTAAACAACCCATAAACCGGCCCTTGCATTAAATCAGTAACACGCAAACCCCACATACGGACGTAGAACCACAACATATCCGTATCCATAATTTTTGTTGTATGGTAAAGTGAACTGCCCTGTCTAGGATATAAGAACTTTTCCTTACGGCCTTTATACTCTACATCTAACCAACCTTCTTCAATATCTATATTAGGTGTTCCATACTCACCCATAGTCCCTAATTTGATTATATGCGCCTCTGGACAGAATTCTTTTACTGCAAATATAACATTTGCAGTTACCGTTAAGTTATTATTCATAGTATGCATAGCCGTTTCTCTATTTAACATGGAATAAGGGGCTGAGGGTTGCTCTGCATAATGAATAACAGCATCCGGCTGAAATTCTTGAAATACTCTACTTATGAATGTCCATTCTTTCAAATCCCCAATATAAACACCAATCTTTTTTCCTGAAACAGCTTCCCACAGACGAACACGTTCATGTAAGTTTGGTGTGGGGAAAAGGGGGGCCACATCCTGTTCGCGACATATATTACGACGTAAATAATTATCAACACCACAGACTTCGTGCCCTTCTTTAGATAATGCCATTGCAGTTGGCCAGCCAAGATAACCATCCATACCAAGTATTAAAACGCGCATAAGTTATCACCCTTTGCTAAATTGCTATATCTTCTTTGTTGTCGGTTATATAATTAGCATCAATTAGACCATTTTTATATAAGTAATATAAAAGTTCTTCTTTTGTCATCGCTTTCTCTACAGATGAATTATAAGGGTTAATGATTTTAGTCGGCAGTTGGTCTGGGTATTGGTAAATTATTTCTTCATATACCGATCTAAAGGCTGGCAGTACTACATACTGATTTTTTAATTCCACTGCTCTTCTTGTTTCTTCCTGACTCATCAATTCTTCATATAACTTCTCCCCTGGTTTTGTTCCTATAATTTTAATCTTTATATCATTTGCACTGTAACCATATTGCGGTGCCAAGGCCTTGATCATTGTTTTTGCCAAGTCTTTTATTTTAGTAACTGGCATTTTTGTAATAAATACTTCTCCACCTTTAGCCAGACCGGCACCTTGTAAAACAAGTGAAACAGCTTGTTCCAATGTCATAATAAATCTGGTCATATCCCTATGGGTTAAAGTAACCGGTCCACCATTAGCAATCTGTTCTTTAAAAATTGGTATTACCGATCCTGCAGAACCCAGTACATTACCAAATCTTGTTGAAGCAAATATTGGGCCACTCCCATTATATTTCTTGGCATTTGCTGCAGTAATTAATCTTTCACCCATTAGTTTGGATGTACCCATTACATTTGTCGGATTAACAGCTTTATCTGAACTGGTGAACAAAACTCTTTCCACCTTGTTTGATATGGCTGCTTGAATAAGATTATGTATCCCCGTAATATTAGTCTCCACAGCATCCCATGGCGATTTCTCACACAATATAACGTGCTTTAATGCAGCTGTATGAATGACAACATCTATACCCTTCATATCCGACATCAACTTGTCCCGGTCACGAACATCACCAATATAGCAGTTAACCCTAGGATCATTAGTATAGTTTTGTTCTAGAAAGAAGAGTGCAGATTCATTGTTATCTATTACCCTTACTTCCTTTGGTTCATAATAGAGGCATAGTTGGCGAACTATTTCCTTCCCTACTGTGCCAGCACCTCCGGTAATTAAAAACTTTTTCCCCATAAGGTTTAGCATGCTGCATCCTCCTCTTCCTATTTTTATCTTAAACCCGAAGTCTCTTTAAACCATTCTATAGTGGCTTTTAAACCTTTGTTTAAGTCATACTGTGGCTCAAAACCCAATATTGTCTTAGCTTTGGTAATATCTGAATAATTTCTTCTTACGTCACCTAATCGATTCTCACCATAAATAACCCTAACATTTAAATTTGGATAGTATTCTTTTAAGTTTTTAATAAGTTGCTTGGTTAATTCATTAACTGTAGTTTCTTTATATGTAGCTATTTGAAATACTTCACCGCCAACATCGTTCTGGACGGACAGCATGATAGCACTTATTAAATCTTTGATATAAATGAAGTCTCTAGTTTGTCCACCATCACCATATATTTCAAGTGTTTCACCGGCCAGTGCCTCTTTAATAAACTTTGCCACTACACTGCTTTTATGTTTGCTTCTTGGTCCATACACGTTTCCAAAACGTAAAGCTACTGTTTTTACACCGAAGGTTCTATAATATGCAGAACAGTATGCTTCACCGGCCAGTTTACTGGCACCATATGGTGATACTGGTCGTGGAACTTTTTCTTCATGGATGGGTGGTTCTTGCTCACCTAAGGGTGCTCCACTTGAAGCAAAAATGAATTTATTTACGCTATGCTGTCTAGCACCTTCCAACATATTTAAAATGCCAATAACATTATTCTCACAATCCTGCCTTGGATTTTCTACAGATGGAGCTACCCCGGTATTAGCTGCTAAGTGCACGATTACATCAATACCTTTACAAACATCCTCAGTGATCTGGGAGTCCCTTATGTCCCCTTCTATTAATTCACAGCCACAGGGAGATTCGGTTATTTGCGTATGGCGTATTTGATTAAAACTACAAACCTCGCTTAAGTCTTCTACTGTTCCTACACTAAGATTATCTAATATTCTTATATTTGCATTGGGATTGCTACTAATAATATCCTGTATTAAACTAGTACCAATAAAACCACAGCCACCGGTGATTAACCAATTTAATTGCTTCATGTTTGTATTCTCCTAACTATATTGTTAGATAGTTGTTATTATCTTGCACCACTACCTGTTAATACCACCTTAACTGTTTTAATCAATATCTTAACGTCCATCCAAAGGGATCTTTTCTTGATGTACTCCAGATCATATTTTAGTTTTTCTTTTGGGGTTACATCATAGCCGCCATTCACTTGTGCCCAGCCTGTAATACCGGGCATCACTCGTAATCGTTCAACAAATCTTGGTATTTCATCCTGAAATTTTGTGGTTAATTTAGGTACCTCTGGCCTGGGGCCAATTAAACTTAAATCCCCTTCTAACACATTAAATAATTGAGGAATTTCATCTATTCTTGTCTTCCTTATCATTCTGCCAACCCTAGTTACCCTGGGATCTCCTTCTTTTGCCCACTGACCATTATCTGAGCCTACAATCATAGACCTAAATTTATATATTGAAATGATCTTACCGTGTAAACCAACCCTATCTTGTTTAAATATTATTGGTCCTTTCGAATCTAATTTAATAGCAATGGATGTGATTATTAAAATCGGCATTGCCAATAACACACCAATCAAACAGCATATTACATCCATAAAACGTTTTACTTTATTATATGTGTAATACTTCTGGGTCCCAGGAACTACAACATGCCGCTGTTCGAAACCATCCCTATATAATACTTGTGCCAGTGCATTCTTGCTCATAATTCAAACACACTCCTTTAATACATTACCCCAAACAAGCTATCTTGTTTTCTGAATTATAGTAGTGCCAAGCTTCATATATGCCTTGCTCAAGCGTCCATTTAGGTTTCCATTTTAATTTGCTGGTGATAAGCTTGTCTGATAGGTAACTATGTATTATGTCCCCCTGCCTGGAAGGCCGGTATTGAGGTTTTAAGTTGCTATTTGAAATATTCATTAGCATTTGGTAGAGGGTGTTTATAGAGGTTTGTTTGTTGGTGCAAACATTTAGTATTTCCTGATGTGCCCTATTTATGGCGTCTATATTAGCCTTGGCAACGTCTTTGACATAAACCAAGTCTCTTGTTTGTTTTCCGTCACCAAAAATAGTAGGTTGTTGATTATTAATTAATGAGTTTATAAATATTGATACAACTCCACCTTCTCCCAATGCATCCTGCCTGGGTCCGTATATATTTGCATAGCGCAGCACAGTATACTGAAGGCCATATAATGACTTATAGATTCTTAAATAATTCTCTACAGTTAATTTCGATAGCCCATAGCCTGATTGGGGCTTAAGTGGGTGTTTTTCATCTATAGGTAGGTAATTAGGTTCGCCATACACAGCTGCAGATGAAGCGTATATAAATTTACGTACGTTTGTTAAACGACAAGCCTCAAGTAAGTTGACAGAACCTTCCACATTAATTCGGGCATCCTCTACCGGATCTTTTAGTGAATTGGGCACCGATACTTGTGCTGCCTGGTGAATAACAACCTGAGGTCGATATTCCTTAAATATATGGTTAACTAACTTAACATTTCTTATATCTCCATAGTAAAATTTGGCTTTAGGGTTAACATTTATCATATGACCGGTTGTAAGATTATCAAGGATAGCAACTTTATGATTTTTATTTATTAGTAAATCCACGATGTGAGAGCCTATAAAGCCAGCCCCACCGGTAACTAATATTCTCATGCTCCCCCCTCATTTCTTCTTTAAGTAAAAAGCCATATTTTAGTATTGTTCTGCAAAGTTTTTTCTTAAAGACAAAACATCCCTAATATTTTGAAATATATAACTAATAATACCATGAAATTATGACGGGATAATTGGTCCATAGTACCCAAATTATGATTAGGACATTGGGCTAGTAGAAAAAACAACTACATAAATAGCCCTGAACAAACAGAAACGAGAGAGCCATTCAGGCTCTCTCGTACGTAGGATTATAATATATTTTTTTGCATTGTTAATCATATCTATCCCGTTTCCAACAGTGCTCCTGCACTGCGTTTCTTGTCCCTTTCCAGCACTGGTTTTAAATACTGGCCAGTGTATGACTTTTCAACCTCCACCACTTCTTCCGGACTGCCGGTGGCTATTACTTGGCCGCCTTTATTCCCGCCTTCTGGGCCCAAGTCTATAATGTAATCTGCGGTTTTTATTACGTCCAAGTTGTGTTCAATCACTACTACCGAGCTACCGTTATCTACTAGACGGTGCAGCACTTTCAGTAGTTTATGAATGTCATAGGCGTGTAGGCCGGTGGTTGGTTCATCTAAAATGTACAGTGTTTTGCCGTTGGTGCGACGGGACAATTCAGTGGCCAGTTTCACCCGCTGGGCTTCACCGCCAGAAAGCTCAGTGGCCGGTTGGCCCAGGCGAATGTAACCCAGCCCCACATCCTGCAGTGTCACAAGTTTGCGGTGAATGCGGGGAATGTTCTTGAAAAACTCCACCGCTGTATTAACCGTCATGTTCAGCACTTCGGAGATGGTTTTACCCTTATACCTAACGTCTAATGTCTCCCGATTATAGCGCTGCCCCTTGCACACCTCGCAGGGTACATACACGTCCGGCAAAAAGTGCATTTCAATTTTAATGATACCGTCACCCTGGCAAGCTTCACAGCGGCCGCCTTTAACGTTAAAACTAAACCGCCCCGGCTTATAGCCCCGAACTTTGGCTTCCGGCATTTGGGCAAACATTTCCCGAATGTAAGTAAACACACCGGTATAAGTGGCCGGGTTAGACCTTGGAGTTCTGCCGATGGGTGACTGGTTGATGTCAATCACCTTTTCCAGGTTATCCAGCCCCTCTATTCCTTCGCACTGGCCAGGGCGTATCTTGGAGTGATGCAGTTTCTGGGCCAAGCTTTTATACAACACTTCACTGATTAATGTACTCTTACCGGAACCACTAACACCGGTGACACAGGTAAACACACCCAGCGGAATGCTGACATCTATGTTTTCCAGGTTGTGCTCGCTGGCTCCCACAACTTTAACTTCTTTCCCGTTAGGTTGCCTGCGTTCAGAAGGTACCGGTATCAATTTCTTACCAGTTAGATACTGGCCAGTGATGGAAGCCTCATTAGCCATAATATCTTGGGGGGTACCTTCGGCCACCACCTTACCACCGTTCTCCCCGGCACCGGGGCCAATATCGATAACATAATCAGCCGACCTAATAGTGTCTTCATCGTGTTCTACAACAATTAAAGTATTACCCACATTGCGTAACCGTTCCAGCGTTTTTATTAAGCGCATGTTGTCCCGCTGGTGCAGTCCAATGCTGGGCTCATCTAAAATATATAGTACACCCATTAAACCAGAACCAATCTGGGTGGCCAGGCGAATGCGCTGGGCTTCACCACCGGAAAGAGTGCCGGCAGAACGATCAAGAGTTAGGTAATCTAGACCCACATTTACCAAAAAGCCCAGTCGTTCGTTTATTTCTTTTAAAATCTGCCTGGCGATGATCATTTCCCGCTCAGATAGTTCTATTTCCTGGAAGAACTGCTTTAGTTGCAGCACCGGCATTGCTGTTATTTCTGTAATGTTCTTGTCATTAATCAATACTGCCAGTGCTTCTGGCTTTAACCTAGCTCCCTCACATTCCGGACAGGGTTTAGAGGTAACATATTTCTCCAATTCCTTCCTGCGATACTCAGAGACAGTTTCTTTATACAACCGGTTAAGGTTGTTAATCACCCCTTCAAAGGGGGAGCTGTAGTTATGCACATTGCCAAAGGTGTCCCGGTAGTGAAATTTAATCCTTTCCCTGCCGCTGCCAAAAAGAATGCGCTTTAAGTCCTTATTATCCATTTCCGACACCGGTACATCCAGGCTGAATCCGTAGTGTTGGGCCACGCCTTCCAGATAGTTGTGGGCGTTGGTGCTTCTTATCCAACCCTCTATGGCACCTTGGTTAATAGATTTATTCTTATCCGGTATCACTAATTCCGGGTCTATTTCTTTGTGAATGCCCAGACCGGTACACACCGGACAGGCACCAAAGGGACTGTTAAAGGAAAACAATCGTGGGGCAATCTCAGTAATACCAATGCCACAGTCCACACAGGCAAAGTTTTCACTAAACACCCGGGGTGAACCGTCAATAACATCCACCAGCACCACACCTTCCCCTGCTGCCAGTGCAGTTTCCAACGAGTCTGCCAGGCGTTTTTCCACCCCTTCGCGAATAACTAAACGGTCGATTACCACTTCTATGGTGTGCTTCTTATTTTTATCTAGTTTGATTTCTTCACTTAATTCTTCCACTTCACCATTGATGCGCACCCGTACATAGCCATCTTTTCTGGCTTGCTCCAGTATTTTAACGTGCTCACCTTTTTTACCACTGACTAATGGGGCCAGCAGTTGAATTTTGGTTCTCTCCGGCAACTCCATCAGCTGGTCAACCATCTGCTGTACCGTCTGCTGGGTAATGGGTTGGCCACACTGGGGGCAGTGGGGTTTACCCACCCGGGCATACAGTAGGCGCAGGTAGTCATATATTTCAGTCACTGTACCCACGGTACTGCGGGGGTTGTGACTGGTTGTCTTTTGATCAATGGAAATAGCCGGGGATAACCCTTCAATATATTCCACATCGGGCTTGTTCATCTGACCCAAAAATTGGCGGGCGTAGGCGGAGAGAGACTCCACATAACGCCGTTGCCCTTCGGCATAAATGGTATCGAAAGCCAATGAGCTTTTTCCTGAGCCAGAAAGTCCAGTCAGTACCACCAGCTTGTCCCGAGGTATTTCCACATCAATATTTTTTAAGTTATGAACACGGGCACCTTTAACGACAATTTTGTCTAACATGAAAACCTCCGGTTTTAGTAGTCAGAATTCAGGAGTCAGAATTTAAAAGACTAAACAATAACTTCTGGCTCCTAGCTTCTGATTAGTTACACTATACTATTATATCTTAAACAATATCGGATAACAAGAACATCTGTTTGTTTTTGGAGTGATTACCATATTTCTCATCTGTTCTGTAGCTTAATAAGCTAAATCATAGCTAAGGGTCCGATGAATCGGACCCCTACTGATTTATAGCTTCGGGTCGGCGTGGAAACCGACCCCTACAGGCACTGCTTACAAGTTACTCAATTTACATTTCCCCTTGTTCCGGGATTGCTGGTTTGACGTTTTTTATTCCTCTGGCTTTTAATCTTAGCTCGATAATTGTATCTCTAAGCTGGGCGGCTTTTTCGAATTCCAGTTCTTTGGCAGCCCGTTTCATTTCTTTTTCCAGGTCTGCTATCATCTTCTTCAGGTCCTTCTTGCTCATCTTATCCACTTTTTCACTGGCCACGTACTTGGCCGGGGTTTCTGCCACTCTGGTGGCTTCAATGACATCCCGCACCGCCTTACGAATTGTTTGCGGTGTGATGTTGTGTTTCTTATTAAACTCCAACTGCAGCTGACGGCGCCGCTCTGTTTCTTCAAGGGCTTTTTTCATAGATTTAGTTTCTTTATCGGCATACATAATTACCTTACCTTCGGAGTTACGGGCCGCCCTACCGATGGTCTGAATCAGTGACCGTTCACTGCGCAAGTAGCCTTCCTTATCGGCATCCAAAATGGCCACCAAGCTAACCTCCGGTAAATCCAAACCCTCCCGCAATAGGTTAATGCCCACCAGCACGTCAAACTCACCCAAGCGCAAGTCACGTAATATTTCCATCCGCTCAATGGTTTGTATGTCAGCGTGCATGTACCGCACCTTAACGTTCATTTCTTTAAAGTAATCGGTAAGATCTTCTGCCATTTTCTTGGTCAGTGTGGTAATCAGCACCCGTTCATCTCGTTCCACCCTTTTTCCTATTTCAACCAATAGATCATCAATCTGCCCTTTGGTAGGACGTACAAAGATTTCCGGATCCACCAGGCCTGTGGGGCGAATAATTTGTTCCACCACCTGCTGGCCATGTTCATATTCATAAGAACCGGGAGTGGCGGACACATAAATCGCCTGATTCATATGCTGTTCAAATTCGTCAAACTTAAGCGGTCGATTATCCAGCGCCGATGGTAGACGGAATCCGTGCTCCACCAACGTACTTTTACGGGAACGATCCCCAGCGTACATACCGCCCACCTGAGGCACTGCCACATGAGACTCGTCAATTATCATCATGAAGTCTTCCGGAAAGAAATCCAGCAGGGTGTATGGCGGTTCGCCGGGTGCCCTGCCGGTCAAGTGGCGACTGTAATTCTCAATGCCGGAGCAGTACCCCACCTCTTGCATCATCTCAATATCGTAGTTGGTACGCTGCTCTAACCGCTGGGCTTCCAGCAGCATGTTCTGGTCCCGCAGTTCTTTCAGCCGCTGCTCCAATTCCTCTTCAATAGAGGCAATGGCCCGTGCCAGTTTTTCATCAGAAGTGGCAAAGTGACTGGCTGGAAACACAGAAATATGGTTACGCTCACCCACAACTTCACCGGTTAGCACATCAAATTCCACCATCCGGTCTATTTCATCACCAAACATTTCTACTCTAAATGCCTGTTCTGCTGCGTTGGCGGGGAATATCTCTATTACATCTCCCCGGACCCGGAATGTGCCCCGGGTAAAGTTGATATCATTGCGGGAGTACTGAATATCCACCAGTTTACGCAGCACTTTATCCCGGTCGTATTCCATACCAGTGCGTAGCGACAGCACCAAGTCGCGGTATTCATGGGGGTTACCCAAACCGTAAATGCAGGAAACACTGGCCACCACTATCACATCCCGCCTCTCTAACAGTGCACAGGTAGCCGAGTGGCGCAGTTTGTCTATTTCATCGTTAATACTGCTGTCTTTTTCAATGTAAGTATCTGTTTTGGGAATATATGCTTCAGGCTGATAGTAGTCAAAGTAGCTGACAAAGTACTCCACAGCATTGTTCGGAAAAAATTCTTTAAATTCACTGCATAGTTGAGCAGCTAAAGTTTTATTTGGGGCCAGCACCAGTGTAGGCTTATTCACCTTATCAATAACATTGGCTATGGTGTAAGTTTTACCAGAGCCAGTCACACCCAATAGTGTTTGATGCTTTAACCCCTGGTTTATCCCGTTAATTAATTGGGATATAGCTTTAGGTTGGTCACCTTGGGGACTATATTCAGAAACAAGATTATACGACAACGCCTTCACCCTTCCTTTTAGGCTCTTATATAAATTATAACATATCTATAAGTAGGAGTCAGAAATTCAGGAGACAGGAGTCAGAATATAAAAAACTTTAAAAGGGCTTGAAATCAAGCCCTTTTAAAACCTACTGCTGTTGCTGACCGCCCTGTTGTTGCTGTTGGCCACCTTGCTGCTGTTGTTGCCCCTGTTGTTGCCCGCCGCCGGCTTGGCTTTGAATGGACTGTACATTTCCGTCTATCTGTACTTCCACCACTTTACCTTCTTCGGTAGTGATACGCAACGTCGTTTTCTGCTGCCCTTGCTGACCTTGACCCTGTTGCTGTTGCTGTTGCTGACCTTGTTGATTTTGACCCTGTTGCTGTTGCTGATCCTGTTGGCCCTGCTGACCACCTTGCTGCTGTCCCTGCTGTTGTTGCTGCCCTTCCTCTTGCTGTTTGGTTTCCTTCATCCGTTCCTGTAATAGATAAAGATTATCCTGCGTTACCAGCCGGGGTGGCACTATTTTAGTAGGCACTGTGTAATCTCCATTGTTTACCCGGGTGTCATATTGAGGTACTTTTCCTTCTGCTATATCCATTGAAGCGTCAAAAGCTAGCCTACCTAACATATCAGGTCGGTTATCCACCTCAGCATCATGCTCTCCACTTTCCATAGCCTTAATCGCCTTTGGTGTGGCACCTACACCTACGGTTATCACCCGGCGCTCCATACCAGACTGCTTTAGCACTTCCACAGCCGCCATGGCCAGGTTACTACCGTTGGCCAGCACTGCATCCACATTCTCTGTTTTACTTAACACTTGCTGCATGGTACTTTTGGCCAAGTTGGCATCCCAGCGTGGATGCGGTTGTGACAATATTACATCTATATTCTCCACTTTCTGTAGTGCAGAGTTTACAGATGCTGTTATTTCCCTGGCCATTTGGTCGTTGTTATCACCTTGCAGTACCACCACCTTCATCGGCACACCGTCCTGCAGTGATACAGCTGCCTGCTGCTGATCAGGTATGATCATCTGCTGCTGTTGGCCGCCTTGGCCCTGTTGACCTTGTTGCCCTCCCTGTTGTTGACCCTGCTGGCCACCTTGCTGCTGTCCTTGTTGTCCCTGCTTTTGTCCTGCTTGTTGTGGCTTCTGTGGTGTCAGCACCACATTCCCTTGTTGCAATTGCTGGCTACCCTCTTCTAGCAGCGTTTGCAAATATTTCACCTGTAACTGGCCGGTGCGACTGTGATCCGAAGTTATATAGCCATCCACCGGGGTGTCTACCGGTAGTGTTTCCAGCGCAATCACCTTAATATTGTTCTGCTGTAATAGACGCACAATATCCGGGGCTATAGCCGGATCAGTTATTTGCAAAATTACTACTTTAACCTTTTCTTCTATTAACTTTTGAATATCCTTTTGCTGTTGACTTGGGTCACCCTTGGCATCCAACCAAGTTACCTGTGCTTTTTTCTCTTTTGCTGCTTTCTCAAAGACTTTTTTTATCACCTGGTTGCCGTCCCGCTCCATGTCAGCCATGCTGACACCAATTTTAGGCCCCTGTTTGGGAACAGGTTTTTTCTCCCCTCCACCTCCGGGACAACCGGTGCAAACAAGTAACAAAAGCATTGATACCAACATATATAACAAACGGCGATACATAATTTCACCCTTTCAATCTACTGTTATTGGTATTATGCTTAATTTTTATTTTTTTACTAGAATAAATTTTTTATCATAATAGTTATTTTCTGGAATATATTGTAATAATTTATAGTATAGGGGGGATTCCAAGTGAAAGGACTTTGGTTGAATCAACTGCTGATAATAAAAGGGTATATTAATGAGCAGTTTCAAAAACACAATCCCCAGCCACCGAACCTGGTAGAGATGATAGACCAGGCAAAAGAAGAATGGGAAATATCTCTCAATCAGCTAAATAACTGTGATCAGGATATGTTGGACTATGTCATTCACGACATTCATGCCAAGGAAAGGCGTTACATGTCGCTTTTAATGCAGGCCAGAAAAGAATCTCTGGGTGCGTGGAAGAGTGATGATGTGAATGAGAAGTTCACTCCAGAATTCAGGAGTCAGAAGTCAGGAGTCAGAATGGAAAAAACAAAGAATGCCAGTGGATAATTCACCAGCATTCTGCGTAAAAGTTTATTCACCTTTTATTTTTTTGTACTCATCCCTTATTTTCTGAAAGTCTTCCCATACTGGTTTTTTTCTGTTGGGGTCACGCAGTAGTGCCGCCGGGTGAAATGTGGGCATTATTTTTATCCCGCTCTTGCTTTCCATCCACTGCCCCCGCAGTTTGGTAATTCTAGCATCCGGTTTAATTAAATTTTGTAGCGCTGTGCCTCCCAACAAAACCACAATTTTGGGCGACAAAGTCTCTATTTGTTGCCATAGCCAAGGCAAACATGCTTTGGCCTCTTTTCGTTGTGGTACCCGGTTTTTCGGCGGGCGGCATTTTACAACATTGGCTATATACACTTCCTCCCGTTCAATTTCCGCCGCTGCCAAAATTTTATCCAATAACTGACCGGCAGACCCTACAAAGGGTTTCCCTTGTATGTCCTCTTCTTTGCCGGGCCCTTCTCCTATCAACATCAATTTAGCTCCCGGGTTTCCATACCCGAAAACAATATTTGTTCTACTTTCCGCCAAACCACACAGCTGGCAGCCTTGTATTTCTTTTTCAATTTTCTCCAGTGTCATGTTGTTCATCTCCTGCATTTGCTAAATAAGTGTTCGAATAAGTAAGTGTTCGAAAATGAATGTTGCTCTTTAATTAGTTTTACATTTAACAATACATTTCCTGCAATATTTTTTTGCATAATTATCGTTAAATAATAGAAAAATATTAAAGAACAGGAGTCAGGAGATAGGAGTCAGTAGTCAGAATAGATATTACTGTTTTTTGCTAAAAATTCTTAACATGTAATATTTGCGACACGAAGCATACTCATAAATTATTTTTTAAGTATCGGAGGTGTTTGTTTTGGCAGATGTTAAGGATAGAAACGAAGTGGATTTAGGTACCTGGGCCACCTTTCAACCGGGTTGGTGGGTACTGCATATTATTAGCATTATTGTTGTGGGTTACTTGGGGTACTTTATTCTAGGCGGACAATTTTAAGTTCAGGGAGTCAGAATTTAATAACATTAGTAAAATTACCCCAGAATACTGGTATCTAATCAATTTTTAATATAAAAAAGGGAGGCAAAACATATGGCATTTAACTTTGACCTGAAACAGGCCAATACCAATTGGGACAATTGGAAAAACTATCTGGGACAAGCAGTGGAGTTTGCTGAGGAGCTGGGAATGAACGAAGACCGCATTACCAGCCTGGCCACCCAAGCAGGTTCTGTTCTGGCAGAAAACGTACCGCCATCAAATCCAGAACAGCGGGCACTAAAAGAACTGTGGGATGTGGCAGACAACCAAGAAAGACAAACCATCGGTCGTTTAATGACTAAGCTGGCGAAAAAGAATAAGTAGTAAAAACAGGAGTTAGTAGTTAGGAGTTAGGAGTTAGGAGAAGCCCCTACAATTGTAGGGGCTTTTGCATGTGAGTATGCATGTCCGGGTCCGATGAATCGGACCACTACGGACCTTCCCTTTCCAACTTAATTCTTACCCATCCTTAAATCCTCAGTATCTTTACTGCCCATTTTTTAATAAACGCGCCCGGTTTGGTGAATTCCATGTAGGAGCGTTCTCCGCCTTCCGGTACTGGTAACATTCCGAAGGGTTTTCCTGGGGACAGGTTTACTAGTTCCCTTTTATACTGTTGGTCTTCCTCACTGATATAGGCTATTTCCACCATCCCCGGATTTTGTTGCAGCATATCTTCCAACGTTGATTTGCTGTACAACGGCACGTCATTAAGAGTTAAAATGATATTACCGGAGCGCAACCCCGCCTTCCAGGCTGTAGTTCCTGGGACTACGTCCAGTACCATCACCCCCTGTTCCGGGGGTACGTACAACGGTTTGTTGGCTATTTCCATTTTTTTGTTCAGGTAGATAACCATTTCATGGCCCAGGGGAGAAAATAATGCTCCCATTAGCGCCATCACGGCATATTTATCTGACAGCACCGCCAGCACCAGCAAAATAAAGCTGTAAATCGCCAAATATTTTGCAGACAGGCGAGATTTTTCTCTTGGTTTACGGGCAGCGGCTATGTCACCATAACCCAAACCGGCCACCACCGGAAATAAGCTATACAGCAGAGTGTCTAAATCAGCTGCATCCACTTCTGGTTTGATTAATGGCCACCATTCAGGCATTTCGATCCCCGTTTGCTGCATTTGTGTCTGGCCAATTACTATTAACGCCACCACCGGTATTGGCCAGAAGCGCTGAAGAGCAAAGCCACCCACCAGACGGTTCTTATCCACTTTAATATAAGCGGGAACCGCTCCCAAATGGCCGCTAAAGTATATCAATACACTCTCCACCATATGCAAAATGGCCACCAGACCCAACACCTGGGGAGCGCTAACCGCTGGCCAGCCGATGACTATATTGGACAATGCCAATATCCCACCAGCGTAAGCAAAGCAGAGAAAGCGGGCGTCTATAAACATTAAAAGTATGGCCAGCGGCCAAATATACTGCAACCCAGAGCCGGATAAGGTGAGACCGACAAACAGCATTAAAATACTGCCCAACAGTCCTCCTAGAAATCCATAACCCGTTGCCTGCAAAGCATCTGGCCACCATTTTCCATGACTAAAGCCAAAGAATTTTTGCCTCATATTTAACATGCGCCGATACTGCAACGCCACCAGTACTATCACCAGGTAGAAAAGCGGGTTAAAAATAAAGGATAACATCTGCTGCAGCAACATAGGCATTATTTCAAAAATAGGAAACAAGGTTTTCACCCCAAAATGAAACTAATATTATTACTATCACATATGGTAATTTGCTAAAAAAGCCACGGAAAAATTCCCGTGGCTTTTTCTTCTCTTAACTTGCAAGCTTTTCCTTCATAATTTCCACTGCTTTCTCCAGCTGCAAATCTTCTGTGGCATCCAGTGGCAGGTCTATTTTTACATCCGGTTCTATCCCTTTTTTATTAATATCGTGTTTATCAGGGGTTAAATAACGGGCGGTGGTCAGTTTTAACCCGGCACCGTTATCCAGTGGGAACACCGTCTGCACCACCCCTTTTCCAAAGCTGGTGGTACCAACCAAAGTACCTAAATTGTGATCTTTAATGGCCCCGGCCAGTATTTCCGCTGCACTGGCCGTGTGCTGGTTCTGCAGCACCACCAATGGCAGATCAAGCCCTGGTTTTTCTGCATTATAGGTGGCATCGTCACCGGACTTGTAATCAATGTGTACTACCGGTCCTTTGGTTATGAACTGGTCTGCCACTTTAGCCACTGATCTTAATTCCCCGCCGGGATTGTTCCGTAAATCCAAAACCAACCCTTCAATATCCTTTTTCAGCAGTTTATTTAATGTCTCTGTCATCTCGTTAGGTGTATTATCGTTAAATTGTGTTAAAACTATGTACCCTATTTCGGTGCCTTCCATCACTTTACCTTCTACAGTGGGCACCCGAATCTCTTCCCGAACCAGGGTGAATTCTTTTTGTTCATCGCCCCTTAATACTGTTAACGATATTTCTGTACCTATCGGACCACGCATTAGATTGATGGCAGTGTCCAAGCCTATACCCTTGGCATCCTCATCATCGATTTCCGTTATTTTATCCCCGGCTTTCATGCCTGCCTCGTACGCAGGCGTTCCCTCATAAGGCCTAACCACTGTCAGATATTCATCTTCCACACCCACCAGTATGCCTAAACCACCGAAGGAACCGTGAATTTGCTGGTTTAGTTGTTTAAAGGTTTCTGCATCAAGATATGTAGAATAAGGGTCATCCAAAGATTCCACCATACCTTGTATTGCGCCTTCCATCATTTTGTCCGAATCTACTTCATGCAGATACTGGGTTCGTATTATAGAGACAACCTTTACCAGGTTGCCTAAACTCTGATAGTTGGAAATCAACGTGTAGCCCGTCACACCAACGAACAGGAAAACTGCCAGTACAGCTGCGATAAGTATTCTTTTAAGTAATCGAGACCTCAATTAATATTGTCACCTGCCTATTTTTTTACGTTTATTATACTACACCACATTGGCAAAAATTACAATAGAACAAAAAACTACAGTTTTATACAAGGATAAAGGACGTGATAAACACGCCCTTTTAGTTAGCTTATTTATTTAAGATAATTCATCGGATTAACCACACTACCGTTTTTCCGTACAGAAAAATCCAAGTGGGGGCCGGTGGACATGCCGGTACTACCTACCTTGGCAATAACCTGGCCTTTGTTTACCCACTGGTTATAGCTGACCAACTGCCGGGAGAGGTGAGCATACAGGGAGGTTAAACCACCACCGTGGTCAACCATTACCACTTTACCATAACCGCTCATGTACTGTACTGAAATAACTCTTCCCCCCTGGGCGGCCACCACGTTGGCACCACTGGGTGCAGCTATGTCTATACCATTGTGCATGCGGTTCTTCTTTAATATCGGGTGATAGCGCATGCCAAAAGGTGAGCTTATCCGACTGTATCCGGGCACTGGCCAGGTAAAGTCACCACCCACGTATTCAGAACCGCCATTTTCTTGGGCAATTCTACGCAGTAGTTCCTGCTCCTGCTGTTCCAGTCTGTTTAATTCCCGTTCAAATTGTTTTAGATTATCTTGAGCTTGTCTAAGTATTTCCCTGCGCTCGCCTTGACGGGAAGCCAATTGCTGCCTGGCCCGTTCCTGCTCTTGGCGTATACTGGCCAGTTTCTTAATCTCTACTTCCAGGTCGCTTTTCTTTACTTCAAGTTTTTCTTTTTCCATCGACACTTTATCAATGATATCTTTATCCTGCTCTACTACTTTTTTCATTAATTCCATGCGATTGATCAAATCAGAAAAACTTTGGGCTTCCAGCAGCACTTCCAGATAACTTACATCCCCTGCCTGGTACAACCCCTTTAGCCGTTTCATTAACAGCTCAGTTGTCTCCTGCAGTTCTTCCTCTGTTAATTCTATTTCCTGGGCTGTCTTCTTTAGCTTATCTTCAGTTAGTGCAATGCTGTAATTTAAATTCTCTATTTCGTTGACTTTTTTGTTAATAGATGAATTAAGGGTAGCCACTTGGGATGCAATGCTATTCACTTCACTCTTTTTCTGGTTAACTATTTGTTTAGTTTCTTGGGCTTTATTTTGTATTTCTCTTAATTGATCCTCCAGGTCAGACCCTGCAGCAGCTGTTATTGTGCCAGTGAGGAGACTGGCAGACAAACCGAAAACTAAAATTTTTTTCCACTTGCCGGAGTTCACAGGCATAACCTCCCGTCTCGATTACGCTTTTTCATCTTTTAAAAACCGGTGAATTGATATTAAACTGCCAAAGACACCAATAAATAATCCTAACCCCAATAGCACCACCAGTATGTTGGTCAGTACCTGCTGGCCGGTTACCAGGGTAATGAAAGACAGCGAAGTACCTAGCTTGTTAACCAGTGCAGCATAACTCAGGTTTACCACTGCAATGGCCAACAGTGAACCCAGCACGCCCATTATTAAACCTTCTAACAGGAAGGGCATCCGAATGTACCAGTTGGTGGCCCCAAGCATTTTCATAATGGCGATTTCCCTACGCCTAGCAAACACAGACATGCGGATGCTGGTGGCAATAAGGAATATCGCAGCCACTCCCAGAATACCCAGTAGGGTCATACTTGATAGCCGCAGCCAATGGGTGATAGATAGTAACTTTTCCACCACACCTTTTCCGTAACGCACTGTTTCAACGCCTTCCAGTTGCTCGAAGGATTTAGCCAGTGGTACCACCTGGTCAGCTTTTTCTGCTTTAATGCGGTAGGCATCGGGAAAAGGGTTTTCTTCCAAATTCTCTAATATCTCACCCCGACTACCAAAACTCTGCTTCATTTCCTGCAATGCTGTCTCTCGGGAAACATATTTTAATTCCGCCACTCCAGTGGTGGCGCTAATTTCATTACCCACTTCTTTCACTTGGTTATACTCCAAGTCTTCTTGCAAAAACACACTAATTTCTAACTTAGATTCCAAGCGCTCGGCTAAATAATCCGCATTCATTACCAGCAGCACCGAACCACCTAAAATAATTAAGGATACTGCCACTATTGAGACTGAGGCCAGCGTCATCCAACCGTTGCGCAGCAGGCCAATCAATGCTTCCCGCACACTGTTTATGGGCGTACTAAAACGCAATGTTGTACACCCCACTCTCTTCATCGCTGATAACTTTGCCATTGGTCATTTTTACCACCCGACGCTTCATACTGTCCACAATATCCCAAGCGTGGGTAGACATTATTACAGTGGTACCGTTACGATTAATATCGTTAAACAAATTCATTATACCTTGGGTTGTATCCGGATCCAGATTGCCTGTGGGTTCATCGGCCAATATAAGCATCGGGTTGTTTATTATGGCCCGGGCTATACCCACCCGCTGCTGTTCACCGCCGGATATTTGCGCCGGGTAGTTATTAGCCTTGTCCAACATGCCCACCCGTTCCAAAACCGCTGGTACAGCTTTGCGAATGTATTTACGGGAGGCACCGGTTACCTCTAGGGCAAAACTAACATTCTCTGCCACTGTTTTTTGAGGTAGTAGACGAAAGTCTTGAAATACCATGCCAATTTTCCTGCGCAAATGTGGAATTTCCCTGGGGCGCATGCGCGCAACATTTTTACCATTAAACATTAGTTGTCCCCGACTGGGAAGTTCTTCCCTGGTGATCAACTTCATTAATGTAGATTTACCAGCCCCACTGGGGCCCACCAAAAAAACAAATTCACCTTTATGAATACGCAGGGTAATATCAGATACCGCTTTTATCTCGTTGTCATATGCTTTGGTCACGTTGTAGAAGTGTATCAACTACTTGCACCACCTTCATACTGCTTTTGTCAATGTTGTCAATATATTCCTAAATATTTTGAAAGTTCTCCACAACTTTTAATACTTTCGACAGCAAAGGGCATTATCCTTTTCATAAAAGGTAAATATTTCAAGAATTTATTGGAAAAAGCACCAAAAAAGGCCGCCTTAGGCGACCTTTTTTGGTGCTTCGGTTCTTAAATCCTTATTTTTTACGAGAAACGATATAGAAAATAAACGCAAGGACCGCAGGAATGGTAGAGAATAGGTACATTGTGCCGTAGCCTGTGAACTGTGCCACCGCCCCCCAAGCCACTGAACCTAGACCGATGCCCAGGTCAAAGGCGGAAAAAAAGGTACCATTGGCTGCGCCCCGGCGGTGGGGCGGTACATCCTGCACCGTCATAGCCTGCATGCTGGGGTGAACTGCACCAAAGCCCAGGGCGTAGACCACTGCCACCAACAAAAACATCGGTAGTCCTTCAGCTTGGCTTAAGATTGCCATACCAGCAACCACCAGCACCAAACCAGGTATCATCACGATGTCATAACCTTTTCTATCCAGTAGCATACCAGTTATGGGGCGGGTAAGGGTCAGCACCACTGCATATACACTAAAAAATATCCCGATGTTCTCAATACCCATCTGCCCGGCAAAAAGGGCAATGAAGGAAACTATTGCCCCGTA
Source organism: Bacillota bacterium (assembly GCA_009711615.1). Lineage (GTDB taxonomy): Bacteria > Bacillota > Desulfotomaculia > Desulfotomaculales > Desulfohalotomaculaceae > Desulforadius. The sequence goes on from VENI01000005.1 coordinate 494,128, forward strand.
AGTGGTGGTAGTTAAAAATATCACCACAGCCGGTCGGTATGAGCGGGGTTCAAACATGGTATTAAAACTTCTGGCTTTGGGCTGTGGTTCTTCACTTTTCAGGTTGGTTTTTATAGCTAAGCTGAAAATCAAACTCAGCACTGCCAGTGCCGCAGATGTAAAAAACAGCGTAGGAAAACCATATGTATTAATTAAGAATAAACCAACTGCCGGCGCCACAGCCATGGATATGGTTGGGGCCATGCCAAAAAAGCCCATTCCTTCTCCCAGGCGAGGTTTGGGCACTACATCGGCAGCCAGTGTTCCGGCAGCGGTGGTGTTTGCTCCCCAACCAATACCGTGTAAAAAGCGTAGCGCCAGCAGAATGAATACTGTGGGTGCCCAATTGTAAGCCAACGTTGAAATAACAAAAATTATAATGCCCCCAACAAGCAACGCCTTACGGCCGTAAGTTCCCACCATCTGCCCCACAAAGGGCCTTACTATCACCGCAGAAACCGTGAATATACCTATTACCAGCCCAACAACACTTTCTTGCCCGCCCAGTTGTTTAACGTATACCGGCATTGTCGGCAACAGCATTTGAAAGCCCAAAAAGATAGCAAAGTTAGCCAGGATAATTAAGATAAAATCCCGAGTCCACAGCGGTGCTGCCTGGATGTTTTGTTTTTCTTCCAAATCAATTCACCCTTATACTGTTAGTACTTTACATCCTGACTTAAGATATCCTGTTAATGGCTCTCCCATGTATATTACTTCAAGACCGAGTTTCTCCAGTTGTACGGTCACCCCGTAAAGGTCGGCACACCTTCTACAAGCCAATACCTCCACACCACTGTCCTTAATTTCTGCTATATGCTGCTGCAGCTCGGTATCAGCTGCAAGCAGTTCAGTTGACGGCCCCCATACAACTAAGGTTACCTCATCCCACCAGCCTTTACGCTTGGAATTCAAAGTGTACATAAAAGCCATTTTAAAAGCCACTTCTCTATCTCGACTGGTCCATACAACAACTAATTTATCTTTCAAAATGTATTTATTCCCCTTACTTTTTGCTTTTCTTCTCCATCACCTTACTTACCGCTTCGATGATGCCGCTGGCTGTTAGGTTGTAGTGTTCTAGCAGTTCCGCAGGTTTTCCGGATTCACCGAAAGTGTCACGCACACCCACTCGCTTCAATGGCACCGGGTAATGCTCGCTTAATGTTTCCGCCACTGCACTGCCCAAACCGCCGATAATGCTGTGCTCTTCAGCAGTAACCACCGCTCCGGTTTCTCTTGCTGCATCCACCACCGCAGTTATATCCAGCGGTTTAATGGTGTGTACGTCCAGCACCTGGGCATTAATGCCTTCCTTGGCCAGTTGCTCTGCTGCCTCCAAAGCAGCAGACACCATAATACCGGTGGCAATGATGGTAACATGGTCGCCATCCCTTAACTTAACTGCTTCCCCGGGGTTAAACTTAAAGTTTTCTTTGTCATGTATCACCGGTACACCGGACCGTCCCAAACGGATGTACACCGGGCCATCAATTTCTGCCGCTGCCCTAATGGCCCCTTCGGTCTCCACAGCATCAGCAGGAACAAATACAGTGAAACCTGGCAGCGCCCGCATGATGGCAATGTCCTCAATGGACTGGTGTGAGCCACCGTCTTCACCCACAGTAATACCGGCGTGGGTGGCGGCAATTTTTACGTTTAACTTAGGGTAGGCAATGCTGTTGCGCACCTGGTCGTAAGCTCTGCCGGTGGCAAATACCGCAAAAGTACTGCAAAAGGGAATTTTACCCGCAGCAGCCAACCCGGCCCCAGTGCCCATCATGTTGGCTTCGGCAATACCCATATTAAAAAACCGTTCCGGATAGTGTTTACTAAAGTCATGGGTTTTGGTGGATTTGGACAAATCAGCATCCAGCACCACAACATTCGGGTTCTCTTTACCCAACGCTAAAAGCGTTTCACCATATGCTTCTCGAGTTGCAATCTTTTTGCTCAACGCTAATACCTCTCTTTCAATTATCTGTTTACGGGGCGGCATGGAAACCGCCCCCTACATGTTTATAATAAAATTATCGATTGATATCTCTGTAGGGGTTCTATTTATCGAAACCTCACCTGCATTATTTCATTCATTAACATGCATTCACCCTACACATGGTTCCTTAACGGGCTTGATGAATCAAGCCCCTACTGCCCACTAGTAATTATTATCGGTTTGCATGCATACTACATGCACCCTTTCCACTTTCCAACTTTCTACTTCCCAACTTTTTCACGCCAGCTCTTCTAACGCTTGCGCCACCTGTTCTTCGCTTGGCGCCTTGCCATGCCAACCCACTTGGTCTTCCATGAAGGATACCCCTTTGCCTTTTACTGTTTGGGATACTATCATGGTGGGTTTGCCTTTGGTCTGCTTTGCTTCTTCCACTGCATTTAATATCTGTTCCATGTTGTGGCCGTCAATCTCTATTACATGCCAACCAAAGGCGCGCCATTTGTCAGCCACCGGTTCAGGTGACATTACTTCTTCCACTTTTCCATCTATCTGCATCTTGTTATGATCCAAGAATGCGGTTAGGTTATCCAATTGGTAGTGACCGCTGGCCATGGCTGCTTCCCATATTTGTCCCTCTTGAATTTCACCGTCACCAACTAAAACATATACTCGGTAGTCCTTTTTATCCAGTTTGCCGGCCAGTGCCATACCATTGGCCACTGACAAACCCTGTCCCAGTGAGCCGGTAGACATTTCCACCCCGGGCACTTTTTTCATGTCTGGGTGCCCCTGCAATTTACTACCCAACTTGCGCAACGTTTTTAACTCTTCCTTGTCAAAGTAACCCTTCTCTGCCAAGGCAGCATACAGCACCGGGGCAGCATGTCCTTTACTTAGCACAAACCTGTCCCTTTCCGGCCACTTTGGCTCATCCGGCTTTATATTCATCACTTCAAAATAAAGGGCGGCAGCAATATCTGCCGCGGAAAGTGAGCCACCGGGGTGACCAGAGCCGGCTTCACCCAGCATGGTGACAATATCCCGGCGTATTGTTTTTGCCTTGTCCTGCAGTTCCTGCAGCCGGTTTTGATTCATATGTATTCCCCTCCAGTTAATTTTTTTGGAATTCAGTACTCAGAATTCATAAGTATCTACATTCTTTAAATATTTTTACAGATTTTCTATTCTGACTCCTGACCTATGTCTCCTGACTCCTAATCATCATTTCTTATAAGCAGTCATTTGCTTAAAACCTTCTCCTATCACTTCGTGCACATCAGTGGTAATTACAAAGGCCCTTGGGTCTGCCTCGTGAATAATGTCTTTCAGTTTGGATACCTCACTGCGGTGTACCACCGAGAGCAAAACATGCCTGTTACTGCCTGTATACATCCCCCGGGCATTCCAGATGGTTGCACCCCGGTGCAGTTCTTTAGTTAGCTTATCCCCCACCGCCCTGGGGTCGTTGGTAATAATGATAAAGCCCTTGGCATAGGAAAAGCCGTCCTGGACCATGTCTATCACCTTGGCTATGGTGAAAGTACAGATTAAGGCATACATAGCCAGTTCCCATGAATTAAAGACAATACCGGCGGATACTACCACCATGGCATCCACCATGAACAGCATCTGCCCAATATCAAGACCGATATAAGAACGTAGTATGGCCGCTGCCATATCAGTACCACCGGTGGTGCTTTTATTACGAAACACCAAACCCAAGCCCAGGCCGGCTAACACCCCGCCATAGATAGTGGCCAGTAACAGGTTGTCTGTGGGGGCATGCAGAAAGGGTGCGGTAAGGTCAATGGCCAGTGCCACCGCTATGGTGCCATACAGCGAGTGTAGTATAAACCCCCATCCCAAGCGTAAAAAGCCCATTATGTACAGCGGCACGTTTAGCCCCAGCACTGCCATACCAACTGGAATATTAAACAGGTGGTAAATAATGGTGGCAAGTCCGCTAACGCCGCCGGCAGCAATTTTATTGGGCACCAAAAACAGGTTTAACGCCATGGCCAGTAGTACTACGCCGATGGTTACGCCTAAGTATTGTTTTACCCAATTGTACAATGTATCAACCCCAAAATATTATCTAGGGGTTATGTTTCCCAAATTCTGCCCACAAATTACAAATTCCTGCATGTAATGCAAAAAACCAGGCTCAATAGGGCCTGGTTTTTTAGTAGTCAGAATAAAACCGCTACAAACAAACTATATATCTTATACTTAAAGTTTACTGCTGTAACCTGTCATGTGACCTCTTAGGGCTCAATGAATTGAGCCCCTACTGCGTTTTGAATTAATGTTTTGAATTAATGTTTTGAATTTATGTTTTCCATTCTTAATTCTTCATTCTTAATTCTTAATTGTTATTCATGCATGCCCAATGCACCCTACTGACTCCTGTCTCCTGACTACTGAGCTCTTCTTGCCATAGACTTCAAATATCCCTGAATAAAGGGATCAATTCCCCCATCCATTACGTTATCCACATTACCTATCTCCACGTTGGTGCGATGGTCTTTTACCATCTTATAGGGGTGGAAAACGTATGACCTTATTTGGCTGCCCCAGGCTATTTCCTGCTGATCGCCCCTTATCTCTGCCAGTTCCTGCTCTTTTTTCTGCAATTCCAAATCTAACAGCTTTGCCTTCAGCATTTTCATGGCGGCATTTTTATTGGTCATTTGGGATCGTTCACTCTGGCAGCTTACCACAATACCGGTAGGTTGGTGCGTAATGCGCACCGCCGAATCCGTTTTATTCACATGCTGGCCACCGGCACCTCCGGCACGGAATGTATCTATCTTTAAGTCCTCATCCTTAACTTCTATGTCAATGTTTTCATCATCAGCCTCTGGCATAACATCTAACGATGCAAAGGATGTATGTCTGCGTCCGGAAGAATCAAAGGGAGATATCCGCACTAACCGGTGCACCCCTTTTTCTGACCGCAAATACCCAAAGGCATTGGGGCCATTGATTTCCACCGTGGCACTTTTTATGCCGGCATCATCGCCGGGTAGTAAGTCCAGCACATTTGCCTGGTAGCCCTTTTCCTCTGCCCAACGGGTATACATGCGCAGTAGCATTTCCACCCAGTCTTGAGATTCTGTACCGCCGGCACCGGGGTGTAGAGCAATGATGGCACTGCCCCGATCGTACTTGCCGGACAGCAGCACTTCCAGTTCCAAGTTGTCCAGGCGATTAATTAATTCCATCAATCCTTGCTGGGCTTCTTCCAGTGAAGCCTGGTCTTTTTCTTCTTCACTTAACTGCACCAACACCGACAGATCTTCAATGTCGGTCTGCAATTGGTGATAGTTCTTAACCTGGTCATTTAAGTGTGACAGCTTTTGGTTGGTTTTTTGGGCTTTTTCTTGGTCATCCCAAAAACCGGGAGCCATCATTTCGTGTTCCAATCTTTCTATCTGAGAAGTTTTCCCAGCGATGTCAAAGGGAGACCCTCAAATCGTCCAGGCGCTTTTCAAGGGAACTAATCTCTTTTCTAAGTTCAGTATAATCCATTAAAAATTGCAGCCCTCCTTGTAAAATTCAGTAGTTAGTAGTTAGGAGTTAGTAGTTAGGAGAAAAACCTTAAAAACAAGATGTACATATCTTCTTTTGTTTTACCTCTGCGAACCTGTCATATGCCCTCTTAGGGCTCAATGAATTGAGTCCCTAATGCGTTTCTCGATAAACATTTGGTTTTCCGGGGCGGCGTGGAAACCACCCCCTACAATTTCATTTTTAATTAAGACATGCATGTTCGCATACCTACTATCTCCTATCTCCTATCTCCTATCTCCTATCTCCTATCTCCTATCTCCTATCTCCTATCTCCTGCTCTTCCACAACATTTCTTGTGTTTCTTGCCGCTACCGCAGGGGCAGGGTTCGTTTCTGCCTACTTTTTCTTCCCGGCGCACCGGTTGTTTACTTTGTTCTTCATCCTGATACCTGTTTTCCACTATGTTGCGTTTTTGTTCAGGTTCAGCCTCACGAACTATGCTCACCCGGAAGATGTAACGTACTACATCGTCTTGGATGTTGTCGATCATGTTTTGGAACATTTCGTAGCCTTCAAATTTATATTCAGTTACCGGATCCTTTTGGCCGTAACCCCTTAAGCCAATACCCTCGCGTAACTGATCCATGGCATCAAGGTGATCCATCCACTTGCTATCCACTGTGCGCAGAACGATCATACGTTCAATTTCCCTTAGGGTTTCAGCACCCAGTTCTTCTTCCCGCTTCTCATAGGCCTCCATGCTCTTCTTTAACAGCAGATCGGCCAGTTCTTCACGCTCCATATCCATGTCATTGATATCTTCCACCTGTAGGTCATGGTCGGGCAAGAAAAGCTGATCAGCCTGGCGTAATAGTGCTTCCCTATCCCACTCCTCGGGATAAACCCCTTCGGGACAGTAAACCTCCACCGTCCGCTTCACCACTTGGGTAATCATGTCTTGTACGTTTTCTTTCATGTTTTCCCCGGTGAGTACTTTACGGCGTTGCTCGTATATCAATTCACGCTGCTGGTTTAACACATCGTCCAGCTGCAACACATGTTTACGAATACTAAAGTTGCGACCTTCCACCCGTTTTTGGGCGGTTTCAATGGAATTGCTGACCATTTTGGCTTCAATTGGGGTGTCATCCTCCAGCCCCATTTTTTCCATCAGGCTGGCTATTCTGTCTGAGCCAAACAGCCGCATTAAATCATCTTCCAACGCAATAAAGAACTGACTGGAACCCGGGTCACCCTGACGGCCGGAACGACCCCGCAACTGGTTGTCAATGCGGCGACTCTCATGGCGCTCGGTTCCGACAATGTGTAAACCGCCTGCTTCCAACACCTGCTGACGTTCTTTATCGGTTTCTTCTTTGAACTTTTTAATCAGTTCCTCATATTCACTGTTTTCTTCAGGTTTCTCTGGGTCAAAATCAATGCCCTGGCGGCGCATTTCTGCCTGAGCCAAAAATTCCGGGTTACCACCCAGCAAAATATCTGTACCACGGCCGGCCATGTTGGTGGCAATAGTTACCGCTCCAAAGCGACCAGCCTGGGCCACAATTTCAGCTTCTTTTTCATGGTTTTTAGCATTAAGCACCTGGTGAGGGACATTGTGTTGCTTTAACGCCCGAGATAGTATCTCTGATTTTTCAATGGTTACTGTACCCACCAGCATTGGTTGTCCCTGTTTATGGCGGAGAGCAATTTCTTCACCCACCGCTTTATATTTAGCTTCGATCGTTTTAAAAACTACATCGGGTAAATCTTCCCTAATCATTGGTTTATTGGTTGGAATGGGAACTACATCTAAACCATATATGTTCCGAAACTCTTCTTCCTCGGTTAAAGCAGTACCAGTCATACCAGACAGCTTTTTGTACATCCGAAAGTAGTTCTGGAAGGTGATGGTGGCCAGGGTTTGAGATTCCCTTTCAATCTTCACCCCTTCTTTAGCTTCAATGGCTTGGTGCAGCCCATCACTGTAACGGCGGCCAAACATTAAACGGCCGGTGAACTGGTCTACAATTACCACTTCACCCTCTTTGATCACATAGTCCTGATCCCGCTTCATTAAATTGTGAGCCTTCAGGGCCTGTTGCAGGTGGTGGTTAATTTCATTATTTTCATTGTCATACAGGTTCTCTATACCCAGTAGTTTTTCAGCCTTGTCAATTCCTTCTTCGGTGAGGGTCACCGTGTGGGCTTTTTCATCCACATCAAAGTCTTTTTCTTTGTGTAGCTTGGGCACCACCCTGGCCATGGCATAATACAGGTGGGTGGGTTTATCCGCCTGGCCGGAAATAATTAGCGGTGTGCGAGCCTCATCAATTAAGATACTGTCCACTTCGTCCACAATGGAGAAGTTTAATTCCCGCTGCACCATCTGTTCCGGCTGCAGCGCCATGTTATCCCTCAAGTAGTCAAACCCAAACTCGTTGTTTGTTCCATATGTAATATCACAGTTATATGCTTCTTGGCGCTCTTCTGATTCTATTCCATGTACAATTAAACCTACAGAGAGACCCAGAAAACGGTATAACTGTCCCATCCATTGGCTGTCCCTTCGAGCCAGGTAGTCGTTCACAGTAATTACATGGGCCCCTTTGCCAGTCAGTGCATTCAAGTAAACAGGCAGTGTGGCCACCAGCGTTTTACCTTCACCGGTTTTCATTTCTGCTATCCGTCCCTGGTGCAGCACAACACCGCCCACCAACTGTACATCGTAGTGCCTCATACCCAGCACCCGCTTAGATGCCTCCCGCACCACGGCAAATGCTTCGGGCAGAATATCGTCCAGTTTCTCCCCTTTATTTAACCTGTCTTTAAACTCCCCGGTTTTAGCCTTCAGGTCGCCGTCTGACAGAGCCTGAATTTCTGATTCCAAACCGTTAATCTGGTCTACTAACCGTTGAATTTTTTTAATTTCTCGGGCGTTTTGATCAAACAACCCCTTGAAAAATTTCAACATGGGGTATTTTTCACCTCGCATTAACATTAAAGAGAGGAACCTTTATCAGGTTCCTCTACTTGTTTATAGTACATCAACTTATTTTATCACTTATGATAGTCAACTTCAACATTCTGCACTTTTGAACTTCGATTTATCATAACCGTTCAAAGAGGAGCACGATAGACACGAGGAGATCAAGGCGGCGCTGACTTTGAGGAGCGGAGCGTATATATAATACGTGAGCACCGCAAAAGTTAAGCCAACGCAGAGATTAGAAGTGGATTTCGCGCGCACTTTTTGAACTTCTGCTTAAATGAAGTCTGGCTCTATTAACCCATAGTGACCATCTTTACGCTTGTAAAGCACATTAACCTCTTCGGAATCTGAGTTAGTGAAAACAAAGAAACTGTGCCCCAACAGATTCATCTGCAGAACTGCTTCTTCCACTGACATTGGTTTAACAGCAAAACGTTTGGTTTTAACAACCTCGTAGTCATCTTCAGTTGTTTCTGCCTGCACCAGTGGAACTGGTTCCAAAGCGGCGGCTTTGCCATTACCACTTCGCTGCCTTTTCTCAAAGAGCTTACCCTTATATTTGTCAACTTGCTTTTCCAGCTTTTCCACCACCAAGTCAACGGAGGTGTACATGTCACCGGTAGCTTCTTCACCTCTTAAAATCCAGCCATTTTTAACGGGAATTGTAACCTCAACCTTTTGGTCGTCCCTTTCCACCAGCAGTGTTACCTGGGCATCCCCTAGATCATCAGAAAATTTTTCAAGCTTGTTGATTCGCTTTTCCACATAATCCTTCAGTGCCGGCGTCAGTTCAATGTTCTTACCTCGTACATTTACTTGCATGTCTGTCAACTCCCTTCACAGAGTGTATTTATATTATCTCCAGAAAGATAGTGTTACTAGGCTTTTATATGTAAAATTATTTACTATATCTTAACACAATAACTGTGCCAGGTAAATCTTGGGTTGGATTTAATGATTTTGATTGTAAGGTTTTGATTTTGATTTTGGTTTTATTCTGACTCCTGTCTCCTGACTCCTGACTCCTGCTTTTATAATTTATTCTAACTCCTAACTCCTAACTACTAACTCCTGCCCTTAAAATATTTAAAGGGTACGGTTTATCCGTACCCTGTTCTTACAAAGTTATATTTATAACTTAACAACATTAGCGGCCTGTGGACCGCGATCGCCTTCTACAATGTCAAATTCAACATCTTCACCTTCGTCTAAGGATTTGTAACCATCTTCCTGAATAGCGGTGAAGTGTACAAAAACGTCGCCACCTTCATCACTTTCAATGAAACCATAACCTTTCTTTGCATTAAACCATTTTACTTTACCTACCACTTAAACATTCCTCCTAAAAATATAAATAAACTACTGATTATAAGAACCAGTAATTAATTTTAGCATGCCCAAAAATCCCTTGTCAATAACATTAAACGACAAAAAGCACGACTCAACTTTGTCGAAAAATATTTTTTGTCAACACTGGTTGTGAGTATAAACCTGTGGATATTGTGGATAAGTCTGTTGATAACCGTTAAAATAAGCACTTTTATTGTGAGTAACTTTATAAGCCGTATCAGCTTTTGTCATTTTTTGGATATAGCTGGCATGATTTTTGTCGGAATTCACTTGGTTCTTGGCGTTGCCGCTAAGGTTAGCGCTAAGACTGCACTGGCGCCGCCCTGTCGCAAAACATCAGCCGCTGCTGATAAAGTAGATCCTGTGGTGATAACATCATCAATTAATAGAATTTTCCTCTGGTGAATATTTACATTATCTACCAAAAAGAATGCCTGCTGTAGATTTTTCTCCCGCTGCTGTCGAGTAAGGTTTGCCTGCGGTACAGTATCTGTTTTTTTCTGCAGCACTTCGTTTAAAGGCCTGTCAATGGCCTTGGCCACCTCCACCGCCAAAAGGTGGGCCTGATTAAAGGCCCGGCGTCGCAATTTAGACGGTGCCATGGGTATCGGTACAACCATGTCCACCGAGCGGTAAACCATTTCATTCACCACTTGCTGCGCCATCAGGCGCCCCAATGGAGTTGCTAGCTGCTGCTTGCCCTGGTACTTTAACCGATGTACCGCTTCCTTTAAAGGCCCGCTATAAGGCCCCACCGCCCGGCACAATGTAAAGGGCCACTGCCGCTCCAGGCAATCGTTGCAGAGTGAACCTTTGCCAATGGGTCGCCCGCAAGTATAGCAGTACTGTTCCTTTTGAACAGCAGCAAGCCAACAGGAGCAGTCCAGGCAAATGGCACTGCCCGGACTGTTGCCACCGCAGAGTGGACATTCTTCCCTGGGTGGGAAAATCAAGTTTAGTAAGCCTTCCAGAAGGTAGTTCATATTTATGACCCCATTTATACCTTTAACTCTTAAATTGCTTAACCTCACATCTGTTTTGTAGGGGTTCGATTCATCGAACCCTGACTTGCATATCTTCTTTCATTAACGTCTATATAACTTGTTATCTGGCTCTAAGGGTTCAATGAATTGAGCCCCTACTGCGTTTAAAGTTAAGTTTCTGGTTACGGGGCGGCATGGAAAACCGCCCCTAGTTTCCAACTTTCCCCTTTTCCAACCCTTTCTACTTTCTCACTTGACTTTCCTTTTTACATCATAAACGTGGGCTTCAATGCGTTGGGCCAGGAGGCGATCCAGGTCGTTATAGGCCATGGATAAAATCTTTCTGGCTTCGTTATTCATCTGCATTTTCACCCTGGCCAGTGCTTCTCGCTTAAACCCCCTGGCCTGCTCCGGGGTTAGTTTACCACCCCTATTTAGCACCTTTGCTTCTTCCACCAGCGGCATCAAAGACTTTACCGCACCGTCCACCGCTGTTTCCACAGCCCTCAGGTAGTTTTCTAACCATGGCAACCGGCGGCGAAATTTAAGGTAGTTGGCTGACTGATGAATTAAATACACCAGCCAACCACCCAGGATGGGAATTAAGGCTAACAATACATCAGCCAACATTTCTCTGGGAAACAGTTCCACAGGCATCCCTCCTTAAGAATTGCGGAGCGGGTAAGTTACCCGCTCCGATTCAGTTTATACCAGAGTTACTTCTGTTACGTCGCGGCTTACAATTCTGGCACTGTCCACAGCCACCAGGTTGCCGCCCTTAGATGTAAACACATTCTTAGCCACAATGTTATCCATGGCGGTTTTAACCTCGGTACCGGTAAGATCTGTCCGTGGATCAGGTACACTCACCGTCACCCTGCCACCATTTTCATTAGTAAATCTCATCTGTAAAGTTGCGCTCACTTAACATCACTCCTTTTTAATTAGATTGTGGTCTCGTTATCCAATGAACCTTTGTCAATACGGAATATTTTGTTCAGCGTGTGCTGCTGCAACCCTGCCAGCCCCACACCAACGTCGTAGACGTCCTGTTCCAATGCAGTCAGCTTAATGTTGCTGTAAGACTTGCGGCCAAACACCGGGTCACCGTCTGCATCAATTCCTTTTTCCAGGTACAACTGCATGGTAGAATTGATCATGTTATTTACTACTGCCATGTTTAAAACCTCCCTTAATTTTTTGGGCCAGCCCGTTCAATCGATCGATGGGTTAATTCTAAAACAGTTGCTATAAAAAAGGAAAAGCCGACCTTGTATTGGTCGGCTTTCAAGTAATAGCTATTTGATATCAAGTAACAATTGTTTTACCCATTAGGGTCAAAAAACAAACGCAGACGGTTGGATAGTATTGCATTACTAACTGCCACCGCAGCTTGGCCACTCATGATGGTTAAAGTGTGCAGGTGATGGCGGTCAAACCTGTTGGGCCGCTTACTGCCCACCACTATTACTCCCACCACCCCGTTGTTGGAAACCAGCGGCACTGCCATTAGTGAACGCATTACCTGGGGCAGGCCAGGGTGCTGCCTTAATTGCTTACGCTTGCGGGTATCTTCCACCAATTCCGGTTGCATGTTATCCACCACCATACCCAGAAATCCTTCGCCTGGGTATATCGGCATTCGCTTAAGCTTGTGATGAGCAAAGGAACTGTCTATAATCACGGGGTCGTAGTAGCCTCGTTCTTCCCGCCACAGATAGAAAACCCCAGTGTGGTAACTGGCCAAATGCTTAAATTCCTTTAATATCAGCTTCATTAGGTCATCCAAATCGCTGACTGCCAGACTTCTTGAAACTTTATAAAGAACTGCCATTTCACGGTTGGCCAGTTCCAAGTTTACATAAAGTCTTAGGATGTACTGGACAGCTATTACCGGTATAAACAGCAGCACCAGCCCAATGACTCCGGTTTTACCATATAACAGTGCCATCAGCGCGCCCACCGGAACCGTGAAAAGGTAGGTTAAGGCATCCCATTTTAAAGTATCTGTCCAGGTAATAGAAGGGAAGATATCCCGCCGGGGTAGTTGATATATGTACACCAGCAGGTGGTTTGCAATATAGTAAGCAGCAATAAATGCTGCTATCGGTACCAAGTTGGCCAGTGTCATTCTCTCACCGACGGCACCACCCAAATAGTTATAAAAGTATACCGCTCCATAGGTGGCCAGCACATACTGCATGGTGTTAAACAGCGTGGTGCGCACCGGGTTGCCTCGGTTGGCTATTCCTCCGGCTATTAAAGAGGATATACCCACCACGTAAACCGCAGCCACTCCGCCGTAGACTAAGAAGGTGGCAAAGACCACCGCAAAACCACCGCTAACTAAAATCATGGGAAAGGTAACCGCAAACCAGTCGGCCAATATAATCAGGCCCACCATTAGCATAAGATCCCGTCCCATATCAATATCTAGATTAGGGAACAGTTTTATAATAAAATAACCCCCGGCACCAATAACCAGCCAAGTGTATAGCACATGTAACAGACGAAGCAGCAATTTTTTCCCCTCCGTGGAAGAATTTAGTGGGAATACTATTTAATTCGACAGTAATTGCTGCTTAACCTTTATTGTTTTGTACTATTACCAGGGGATTTTATCCATATATTTACCTGTTAGAATTGGGGAGATTTTTGATTTTAAGGGTTCGGGAACGTCCTTTAACTTCACATCTTCAACCCGAAGAATTTTTATTGTATCCACCTTTACCATCCGGGCCAATTCTTTAGCTGTTAGGCCTTGATTTTTTCTTAACTCTTTCACCATTTTATTTTTCTTGCCAAAGTTCAAAAGCACTTAAATCACTCCAAGGGTTTTTATGTTACTTTGACAATTTCTCTTTTAAAACCTGCTACAGTGGTATATGTATATCTCAATAATTACTAACAGGACTGTACAAAATGTACAGTCCTGTTAGTGGCATGCATGGCATTCTAAATTATATTTAAAACACAATCTCTTTAAAATTCTAGCGGTATCGTCGGTGCTGCCGGTGTCTACCAGTACTAACTTTCGATACGGGTCTTTTTTTACTAGTTTACTGACGTAATCTTCCACCCATTCTGCCTGGTTGCAAAACCATATTTCCAGCTTTCTTGGTTGCCGCTCTTTTTCCAGGAAAAAGTATTTTATCACAACCCCTAACACCCAAAGCGCAAAAGCTGTTCCGAATAATAAAAACTGCCCCGACATTTTCACACCCCCATAGTTCAGAATATGTATGGGAATGTATATTGGTGCAGGGGCAGTTTTTGGTAAATTGCATGCTAGTATGAATGTCGGGGCCGGCGTGGAAACCGCCCCCTACCACAAAATAAAGCAATCGTTCATTATGACATGCACTCATTTTTCATTAAATCTGCTTTATCGGTCTTTTCCCAGGGTAGGTTTAAATCTGTACGGCCGAAATGGCCGTAGGCTGCAACTTGGCGGTAAATGGGCTGCCTTAGGTTTAGGTCTTTAATAATGGCTGCCGGGCGCAGGTCGAAGTGTTTCTTTATTAATTCCACCAACTTGTCTTCCGACACTTTTCCGGTGCCGAAGGTATCGGCCATTATGGAAACCGGCTGAGCTACACCAATGGCGTAAGCCAGTTGCACTTCACAGCGTTCCGCCAGGCCCGCTGCCACTATGTTTTTAGCCACATACCGGCTGGCATAGGCTGCGGAGCGGTCTACCTTTGTGGGGTCTTTACCGGAAAAGGCCCCACCGCCATGGCGGGAATAGCCACCATATGTATCCACAATAATCTTTCTACCTGTTAAACCGGCATCACCATGGGGTCCACCAATTACAAACTTACCCGATGGATTAATAAAATAGCGAATGTTATCATCCACCAGTTCCTTTGGCAGTACTGGTAGGATAACCTTACTAATTAAATCCTCACGAATTTGCTCCTGAGATACTTCCTCTTGATGCTGGGTGGAAATCACCACTGTATCAACCCGTAGCGGCTTTCCGTTCTCGTATTCTACGGTAACCTGAGTTTTACCGTCAGGAAGCAGGTAGTCCAATTCTTCGCTCTTGCGCATTTCAGTAAGCCTCCGGGATAATTTGTGGGCCAGTGAAATGGGCATAGGCATTAGTTCTTCGGTTTCATTGGTGGCAAAGCCAAACATCATCCCTTGGTCACCGGCACCAATACCTTCCACTTGTTCCTCACCGTCTTGTCCATCCCGGTATTCCAGTGCTGTATCTACACCACCGGCAATATCTGGGGACTGTTCATCTATCGCAGTTAAAACAGCGCAAGTACTACCGTCAAAACCATATTTGGCCCTGGTGTATCCGATGTCTAAAACAGTTTTCCTTGCCACCTTAGGGATGTCCACATAACAGTCGGTGGTAATTTCCCCGCCCACCAGCACCATTCCTGTGGTAACAAAGGTTTCGCAAGCCACCCTGGCATTAGGGTCTTTAGCCAGTATTTCATCCAGTATGGCATCAGAAATTTGGTCTGCTATTTTATCAGGGTGTCCTTCAGTAACAGATTCCGAAGTAAATAATGTTCTAGTCAATTTAAAACCTCCTTTTTGGGTTCTATAGTATTGTTAAATATTTCTATTACAAGTTTAATTCTGGCTTAAGGGCTTGATTTATCAAGCCTTAGCTAAAAAACCTTGTAGTTACAATCATGAATTGCATGCTATTTTGAATGTTTGGGTCCGATAAATCGGACCTCTACTGCCTTTATAGTAAAATATCCGTTCTTTCAAATGATAATATAACTACAATCTCTGTAGGGGTTCAATTCATTGAACCCTTTATAATAACAAAACCTCTCCACAAGGAGAGGTTTTTATTTACCGTAAAAACTTACTCCTCATCTTCCGCTTAGGCTTGTTAAAAGCCAGCGCAGGATTTGGCACCTTGTCAAACAGGTTGCCGGGTTTCATCGGGCCAGTCCCTCCACCTCTCTGGATGAGATATTTATTTGTCAATTTCATATATTAACAGACATTATATGAGATGTCAATTTATAACTATCTTGGTTTTTATTCTATCTCCTATCTCCTAACTCCTAACTCCTGAACTTACGTCATCGGCCCTATATCTACCAGCACGGCATCTCGGCCAAACTTAACTACCTTTTCCCAAGGTATAACCACATTTTGAGCTCCCGCTCGGAAAACCCCCATTTTGCGGGATGGTGCTACCACTATGGCTGTTACCCGACCACTGTTTAGGTCAAAGTGCATATCTGTAGCCGAGCCCAGTTTTGCCCCATCTGCTATATTAATAATGTCACGTTTGGCCAGATCGGTAGCTTTATACATACTGCCACCTCCTTTAACCCCAGAATATGCAAGGAGTTAAAAAAGGGTTACACTATTACCGCCTCCGACTGGCCAGGAAACGTTTTCCATAATCTATAAATATAAATAATTCTTCCATACGAAGTAGCAGTGCCGCCAGTAAATATACCCCGGCACCGGCTGAAACAGAAATTCCCACCTGAGCCGCCAAGCCCAAAGTGCCGTAGCCAGCAAATAGAGCTTGAGCATAGCCATCAACATAGTAAGTAACTACCGCCATAATACCGGAAGCCAGCAGCACCTGTGCCGTAAAGCGCACCATTTTCATATTCCATATATTACTAACCCGTTTAGATAAATACCATGACAGCAGAGCAGTATTAGTTAATGCAGCAATTGAGTTAGCCAGTGCCAAACCACCATGCTTTAGCGGACCCATTAATATTAAGCTAAATACAAGGTTAATGACAATCGTTACCAAAGTAAGCTTAACCGGTGTTCTGGTGTCTTGTAGAGCATAAAAGCCTCTGGTTAAAATCACATTGGCTGCCTGTCCCACCAGGCCAATACTAAAGAACAGCAATGCATAGGCTGTCATTTCTGTGGCCCGGGCATCAAACTCGCCCCGTTCAAAAAGCAGTTGAATAATGGGGTAACGTAGCACAATTAATCCCACCGCCGCCGGAACGGACATCATTACCACCATACGGAAAGTACGACGCAGTGTTGCCCCCATATCCCCGGCAGAGGGGTCCACCGCCTGGCGGGTTAGCGTGGGGTAAAAGGCTGTACCCACAGCCATTACAAACAGGCCTATGGGCAGCAGTATCAAGCGGTTAGAGAAGTTCAGTGCTGCAATACTGCCCTCCACCATGCCTGAAGCCAGCATCCGGTCAATGATAATATATACCTGGTTTACCGATACCCCCAACGCCACCGGCAGCATCAGTGACATTACTTTTCTTACATCGGAATTGCCCCAGTCAAAACTAAACCGATAGCGAAAGCCAGATTTTAGTAGTGATGGCAGTTGAATGAGTGCCGCCACCACCATGCCCAACACCGTACCAATGGCCAGACCATATACACCAATAAAATCACCTAGGGTGAGGGTGGAAATTATCACCACAATGTTGGCCGCCACAATACTAAAGGCCGGAATACCAAAAATGTTGTTAGCATTTAAAAGTCCGTTAAACAGTGTGGCTATCCCCATAAATATCAGCATTGGGAACATAATGCGGGTCAACTCTTGCGCTAAAGCCGCTGTTTCAGCATCTAGGCCCGGAGCAAGCAGTTTCACTAAAACTGGTGTCGCAAATATGCCTAAAATGGTAAGAACAGTAAAAGCTATGGCTGTTAAATTGGTAACTGTGCCAAAAAGGTCCCAAGCCTCTTTGCGCTGGCCACGGGACACATATTCACTAAAAATAGGCACCACCACAGTGGCCAGTGCCATACCCAGGATAGCCTGCAGCACATAAGGAATGGTATAGGCCACATAAAAGGCGTCAGTAACTCCGGTGGCGCCAAACTGCTGGGCAATTACCGCTTCCCGTATAAAGCCCAACACCCGAGATAGTAAGTTTATAACAGCTATTACCACGGTGGCCCGGGCAATAACACTTCCTGCCGACATTTGCAACACGCTCCAATATAAATTCAGTAGTTAGTAGTTAGGAGTTAGGAGTTAGAATAAGAACCAAAAAAACTCTGACTCTTGAGTAATTACTATATATAGCTTCTCCATTAAGGCATTGAGTTTACACAAAAAGAAAGGGCAACCTTATAAAGTTACCCTTTTGGATGTGGCAACAGGATATTATTCTTCACTGCAGTGAATTTTCCTGCAAACTAAATTATTTTTATCATGCAGTTCAGCATTCACTCCTAACTACTATCTCCTATATCCTAACTCCTGCACTTCTATAATTGCTGAAGCATCCGCTGAAGTGCCACAGCCGATTCAGCCCTTGATGCCTTACCCTGAGGATTAAACTGGTTTATTTCCCGACCTCTAGTAATACCATAGTTAACCATTAATGATATGGACGGTCTGGCCCATAGGCTGATATCTTGCAGGTCACTATAATGTTCCAAGGTTTTATCCTCTGGATCATACGGTATTTTTCCTCCGCTTAGTGCCCGGGCAATCATCACCGCCATTTGTTCCCTGGTTATAAGGTCATTGGGTGCGAAGGTATGCTCTGAATAGCCCGCCACCAGTTTCGCTTCCACCGCCGCCCCTATAGTTCCACTGTACCAGGCCCCCGGGGAAACATCATGAAATTTCGCAGCACCGGCAGGTGATTCCACCAGCTTTAGCGTACGCACCAGCATACTGGCAAACTGCGCCCTTGTTACCTGCTCATTAGGGCGAAATGTGCCATCTGGGTAACCGGCTAAAATATTTTGTCTAGACATGCTGGATATCACATCTTCCGCCCAGTGGTTTTTGGTGTCTAAGTAAATCACAGGTTTATCCGTCTTCAACCGGCTTTTTAAAGCCGCATAAGCTAAATCGTAAACCGCTGTCAATTGTGGTTTTTCCCCTTCTGAGCTGGCTGGATAGTAGTAAATGCTGGTTCCCGTCGGAATATCTTTAAAAGGTATCTGGCCATCATACTTACTGTTTTTAACCAACAATACTTCCGTTTCAGAGGATACATCTAAGTTTCCACCGTCATAGGTGTCAATATACTTACCATCCTGACTACTGAATTTCACTTCACCACGCAGCGGCATTTCGCCAAATAATAAGCTAAAGGGCTGCGGCCCCTCTTGGATATCACTGCCCTTTATTTGAATAGAATAAGTTTGATCCGAATAAACCTTACTTTGGACACTATCTATAGTAACAACTTCAACATTGTTCTTTTTATCTCCACCAATATTGTTATTTCCCCACAAATCCCTACCATCTGGGGTTGTTACTTTTAAATCCAGATCATTCACCAATACATTATTAGCCCCCGGGCGCTGTGGATAATCGCTCCACACTAAAGTCACCTTTAAAGGAGCATTTCCACTTGCATCAAACTCAAACTCCATTTGCTGTTCTTCGTTAATTTTCAAGTTGTCATAGATGGCTGTTTTCTTGTTCTCCAAAGTCATTAATGAACCATGTAGGTCAATTAAGCCAAAGCCCTGACTTAACCGGGATTCACCAGGAAGCTCTTTAGCACCGTGAATTAAAGCTGCTTTTACCAATGCCGCCGAAGGATTAATGTTTTTAATATCTGTAAAGTACTGCCTTGTTAAAATGGCTGAACCAGTGGCCAGTGCCGTAGACATACTGGTACCCGACAGGTAGGAGTAACTGTGATCTTCTCCATCCCCATCTCTAGAGGCAGACAACACCCAAGTTCCCGGTGCCACCAAGTCAGGCTTTATTCTACCATCAGTGGTACCCCTATTACTAAAGGCTGCCACCTGGTAGGGGTTGTCGGAATCCCGGTCAATCCCCCTTGGACTTTCAGTAGCACCCACTGTAAGGGTGTTTTTAGCCGATCCGGGCGATGTCACATAGCTGGATTCATCGTCCCCAAAGTTCCCGGCAGATTTTAGTACCAACATCTCCGGATGTTCCCAGACAAACTGATCTAAAGAACTGGCATTTTGATCGTATATACCACTATCCTCGGTGAACCCCCAGCTGTTGGAGTGAATACGTACACCTCCATTAACATAGGCGTCTTCCAGCAGGGAGTATAAATCTGGCAGTTCCAATTTACCCGTGGATTGGTTATGGGTAGCCTGAAAGTACAGTTCGGCGTTGGGGGCAATTCCCTTCAAACGTTGTCCAGACTGTGCACCACTGCCCGCAATAGTGGCGGCAATATGGGTACCGTGGCCAAAGGGGTCGTCCCACCCGTCACCACTGTAATCTTTAACACCAATTATCTTATCCCGTAAATCCGGATGCAGGGTATCCAAAACTCCTGTACCCAAACCAGTATCGGCTACGCCCACAACTTGTCCTTCACCATTAAGGCCTAAACCATTTCGGATAAAATTAGGATTGTTCCACACCAACGGAGCGCCCAAAATCACAGAGGAAACATCGTTTTCCGGTTGCGCAGAAATATTATATGTGCCTGCCCAAGCATAGTTAACAGAACTAATAAACAGCAGGAACACTAATACCATCGATATAAGTTTATATCTATTTAACAAGGCAAAACACAACTCCTTGACATAGGCTAATAATGCACACATATATGTTCATTTCGTTATTAGTAAGTTTAAATCCTTTATTATATCGACAAAAAAACCTGGCATTACTGCCAGGTTATTCGTAAATTATCTATTTTTATTGATTTGCGTTTTTATTTTCCATTAACTTATATACTACTTTGGCTGCCTGCACCCTGGTTAAAGGCTGCTGGGCTGCAAATTTATAGCGGTATTTATAATTGGGGTCCTTCATTCCCACTAAGTATTTTGACTTATAAGCGGCATAAATATATGGTTTTGCCCAGGGAGACATGGTCTCCGTATCGGTATAGATTCTGCCAATAATCCGGCTGATTAAGTCTAAATCGTCATACAGCCTTAAGTTGGCTGCCCTGGCCACCATTACCGCCCCTTGTTCACGGGTGACAATGCTGGTGGGAGAGAAGTTAATCCCATTCAGCAGACCGTGGCTGGCTGCAGCTTGCAAGTAAGGGTCTTTGGTGGTAATGGGGTAACCATAGTCACCAATGCCGCTTATCTCTCCATGGGGCAGATCCAACGCTTTCACTATCATGGAGGCATATTCCCCTTGGGTAATATACTGCTGAATACCGTTAAAGGACTTCAAACCAAAATTATTTGAGGATTGGTTTAAGGGTTGCATAATCCCCTTGGCATATAAAGGCATAACATATGTTTTAGCCCACTGGGTGTTTTCATCTCCCCAGCTGAAGTCAATAAAATTACCGGCAAAGTTAAAGACACCATAGTATCCAAAGCCGTTCTTGGGGAAAGTGACTGTAATGGTGTTTTCCTCGGTGTTCACCCTGCCACCCAGGTTCTCAACTGCTGATTTATTAGGGCTACCATCATAGTCTTTAAACCACAGCACCGTTAGGGTATCTAGGCCTTTGCCTATGTTCTTGGCATCATATTTCAGAGTTAATGTACCTGAATCAAGTAGTGAATACTCATCAATATCGTCATCATCTTCGTCAACATCACCACCAGTTATTCTGTACAATCGACTGGAGGGAGTATAGTTAAATCCGCCACTGCCTCGTATGTACTCTCTGTCGTAAATGGAGAAGTCAATGTTTTGATTCCTGGCTATTTCATCACGGCCATCTTCCAGAATGACGTTTCTTCCTATATCAAGTACTACATCACCGTCAAAGACTTCAATTGATGTTTCATCTGTTATGTCCGGCACCCGATAATAGGACTTTGGTGCAGCGGCATCAACATAGTCAATGATAATTTCTACTGTGGTGCCATTGGCATCTACAGTGATTGTGTTGTCACCGGGTTCAAGCTTTAGGTCTTCATATTCCCAATCACGGCCGGAAACCTCTGCTTCCTCACCATTAACAGTTGCCGTTGTATAAGTATTAGGATCTTCATTCTCTATTTCAATATCAACATAGTTGGATTGCACTATATATTTATCTTCATCGTCGTTGATAGCATCTATTTCGTCACCATCAACATATACTTCAATATCCTCGGCATCAAAGGCCCAAGCCGGCGTGTGGAAGCTAAAAAATACAGCTAGAGAAGTTATCAAAAATATTACTTTGGTGCTCTTGATAGTAGTCATGTTGTTCTCCCCCTAAAGCAGTTAGATAACTATATAATCGGCAAATGTTCTAGTTACTTAACAAGTAAATTAAAAACCAAAATTTAGCAGGTAACTCCGTAGGGGCCCGATTTATCGCGCCCCCGAAACATGCATACTCACATGCACTTCTTCTTTCCAACTTTCTACTTTCCACTTTCTAAAGCTTCAGCTTTTCCTTCATCTCCTGCTGTATTTCCTCTACTCTTTCCAAACTCTCTGCCTCGGCGTAAATACGGAATAATGGTTCTGTTCCTGATGGCCGGATTAATGTCCAGGAACCGTCTTCCAGCACCAATTTGGTTCCATCTATGGTTATCCGGCCGGTAACTTTTTTGCCTGCCACTGTGGCTGGTTTAAACCCTTTTAATTCCTCCAGCACCCGGGCCTTTTCCTCCGGGGTGGTGCGCAGGTCCAATCGGCGGCTATATACCTGGCCAAATTTGCTGCTTACTTCCTCCAGTAAGTCAGTAAGGCTCTTGCCGTGATGGGCCATCATCTCTACTGCCAGCAGGTTGGCCAGAATTCCGTCTTTCTCTGGAATATGTCCTTTAATGGACAGGCCGCCGCTTTCTTCGCCACCCATAATGGCACCTTTTTCATGCAGGCACTGGCCAATGTATTTAAAGCCCACCGGGGTCTCTTCTACAGTCTGCCCATATTTCTCGGCAATTCTATCCATCAAATGGGTAGTGGCCACTGTCCTGGCGGCAGAACCCCTAAGACCTTTTGCTTCCATCAGGTGGTAATATAGCATCGGCAAAAACTGGTTTGGGGTTATGTACTGGCCGTTACTGTCGATAATGCCAAACCGGTCGGCATCTCCGTCCAGCGCTAACCCAATATCTGCTCCCACTTCTTTCATTTTCTCCCGCAGTTCCTCTAGGGAATCTCCTTTTGGCTCCGGCATGCCACCGCCAAACAATGGGTCCCGGTAATTATTTATAGTTACAACATCCGCCCCGGCTTTTTTCAGAAGTGTATCTAAGTAGCCAATACCAGCGCCATACATGGGGTCAATAACAATTTTCACTTTTGATTTACCAATAACGTCAAGATCAACAATTTCAATGATCTTTTTTATGTAGTCATCAAAGGGGTCTATATCTTTTATATTCTTATAGTCCGGCACTTGATGTTCTTTAATCATGTGACCGTAACGGCCTTCCGCTTCTTCCAATACCCCTTGACAGTAGTACTCATGCTGTCTTCTAATATTTTCTTCTATTTGCTTGGTAATGTGTGGCAGTGCCGGTCCGGCATACTCCGGTATAAACTTAAACCCGTTATATTCCGGCGGATTGTGGCTGGCAGTAAGCATTACTGCCCCTGCGGCGTTATGTAAAGTAATAGCAAAGGCTGTTACTGGGGTTGGTGCAGGCTTCTTAATCAGATACACCGGCACACCTTTTTTATTCAACTCTTCAGCCACTTCTTCGGCAAATCGGTCGGATAAAAAGCGGTTGTCATAACCAATAACTACTCCCCGCTGCTGCATTTCTTCGGCAATTATATAGTCGGCCACCGCCCGGCTAACCAATCGAACATTATCAAATATAAAATCCTCGGCGATAATTCCCCGCCATCCATCTGTACCAAAAGCAATTTGCAAAGGCATCTTAACGGTTCCCCCAATCAATTTAAAAATATCACATAGAATTCTGTAGGGGTTCGATTCATCGAACCCATGACATTCATTTTAGCTTGCACATTATTAATTTAAATACAACCAATATTTTTCCTGCAAACCGGGCAAAATATTCATCTTTTTCCAGTATGAGTTTAGTTCTACAACTAGCTGGCAATAATATATTTAGAAGTACTAAACCTAAGTAACAATCAAGGAGGTTTTAACATATATGAGTAAAACAGCTGTTAAAATAGATAAGCGCAAAGACATGTATCAGGACTACTTAAAATGGCTTAAGGTAAAAAAAAATACCAAGCAAAGCAAAAGATAACCGGCAGCGGTTATCTTTTCTTATATGTTTCTTTAAGCCCTAACTCCAACGTCCAACGGGGCCGCCAGTTTAGCTGCTCTTTTATCTTCTTATTTGACAAGTAACTGTGTACTATATCACCCGCCCTAGGTTGCATATATTCAGCTTCTCCACTAAAGCCGGCAATATCTTTCAGTAGGTTCACTAACTTATTTACACTGGTTGGTTCATTAGTACTGACATTTAATACCTGATTGTCACCGCTAAACAGTGCTGCTATATTCGCACTGGCCACGTCTTTTACATAAACAAAATCCCTGGTCTGCTGGCCATTTCCATAAATCACCGGAGGAAAACCTTGCTGCAGCCGCTCAACAAACTTGGAAACCACTCCCCCTTCACCCAAAGCATCTTGCCTTGGGCCGTAAACATTGGCATAACGTAATACTGAGAATTTCAAGCCATACAAATCATGGAAGAGTTTTAAATACCGCTCACCGGTATGCTTGGAAAGGCCGTAGCCGCACATAGGTTTAATGGGGTGCTTTTCATCCACCGGCAGATATTCTGGTTCACCATACACAGCTGCTGAGGAAGCATAGATTATCTTTTTGACTTCAACTAATCGGCAAGCTTCTAATATGTTAACGGTTCC
The DNA here is from genome assembly GCA_009711615.1 of Bacillota bacterium. GTDB lineage: Bacteria > Bacillota > Desulfotomaculia > Desulfotomaculales > Desulfohalotomaculaceae > Desulforadius. The sequence goes on from VENI01000005.1 coordinate 518,631, forward strand.
CATAACATTTATTCGGGCATCATCCGCTGGCTGTTCTATTGAAACAGGCACACTCACCTGGGCTGCCTGGTGAATTACAGCATTGGGCTGAAAATCAGCAACCACCTTTATTAATTCTATACTACAGATATCCAAGTTGATGAACTCCACCCCGGGGTTAAGGTTATCCAGTTTACCGGTGGAAAGGTTGTCAACCACCAGCACCCGGTACCCCTGTTCCACTAACATATCAACAATATGAGAACCAATAAACCCCGCTCCCCCAGTAACTAAAATACGCACCAACCGCATTCCCCCCATAGTAGTTCTATGTAATGGGTATGCACCGGTGCGTATTATAATGTCAGTATCTTTTTGGCATATTCTTTATAATCGCTTAAGTGTTCTTCTATAATTTTTTCTACAACTTTTATGTTCAACTTTTGGTAGTCATGTACGGCTATATTTCGAAAGCCCACCATTGCCTTAAGACGCCTGGCCAATGATTTATCTATAATGTTATGTTGACATAATAACTCAAATGCTTCGCCACTGCTCTGCGGAATTCCCAAGTCCTCTTCAGATATAATATACATTGCCAGATCAATACTTGCCTCGCAAGCCCTTTGAATATTTAAAATTATTGAATCCTGCTTTGTAAAGTTATTTAGATTATTGGGATTATCATCATATTCCTCTCTAATTCTTCTTATACAGCGCTCTATTATTTGAACCTTATTTAATATCACATCATTCTGCATAAACTGAACCCCGCCTAGTTATTTTATCAAGTATATGCTTTCGTTCTTCATTAAGTCGGGCATATTTTTTATAAGTTAATATTTGAAAATGCACTCTTTTCTTCTCATTTACGCAATAAATTACCTTTCCCTTACTAAGTATCTGCATTTGAAAAACCGTTGTAGCCTCTTCCAAGTCTATTATGTCAACATTTCTGCCCAGTAGTTCTGCAAGTTCTTGGCTCATTAAAAATAAATTATACGCACTGATTTTCTTATTACTCAAAAATGCAATGTCAATATCACTATCAGATCTCATGTTCCCACTTGCAGCAGAACCGAATAAAATAATCAAATATGGTGAGACCTTTTCTATAAGATACTTCTTTATTATTTCAAGATCTGTTTTTTCAATAACCATAGCCTTCCACCTTATCAAATAACTGCTTTATTATAGTATAGCAAAGATTACATGTTTTTAGCTATAAAAAAGAACGATTACTTCAACAGACAGAAGAACCGTCCCCTTGTCTTTTTTAACACAAAATTTCCCGTAAATACTTCTTAAACTCCTCGGATAAATCTTCTCTTTCCAACGCAAACTCCACTGTGGCTTTCAAGTAGCCTAGTTTGTCTCCTACGTCGTAGCGTTTGCCTTCGAAGGCTAGGCCGTAGATTGCTTCGCATTGGGCTAGGGCTTTTAGGGCGTCTGTTAGTTGAATTTCGCCCCCTGCCCCTGGTTTTGTTTTATCCAGGAAGTCAAAAATTCTGGGGCTTATGATATAGCGACCCATTACCGCCAGGTTTGATGGTGCATCTTCCACCTTGGGCTTTTCCACCAAATCTTCTACTCTGTAAACATTTTCCTCAACGTTATTTGCTGCTATAATTCCGTACTTGTTGGTGTCTTCATGGGGCACTTCCTGTACTGCCACTACGCTATAGCGGTAGTCATCATATACATCAATTAACTGTTTTAGACAGGGCTTGTTACTATTTACCACATCATCCCCCAGTAACACAGCAAAGGGTTCATCGGCAATAAATTTGCGGGCACATAAAATCGCATGCCCTAAACCCAGAGGTTCCTTTTGGCGGACATACTGCATGTCCACCATGGCACCAATGTCTTTCACCATTTTCAAAAGATCATCTTTACCCTTTTCCGCCAGCTGCATTTCCAATTCCACTGATTTGTCAAAGTGGTCTTCAATGGCTCGCTTGTTGCGGCCGGTAATAATCAAAATATCTTCAATGCCGGAAGCCACCGCTTCCTCAATTATGTACTGGATAGTTGGCTTATCTACAATAGGCAACATTTCTTTAGGCTGTGACTTTGTTGCCGGTAAAAACCTTGTGCCGATACCGGCCGCAGGAATAATAGCCTTACGGATTCTCTTTCGCATACGCATATTACTAAAACCCCTTCTCTACATATTTACAAAAAGGCGCGATAATCGCGCCTTTCTTAAAGTTCTATATTCCGCTCGGTTTGCACCGAAGCCTTTTGCTTTCCTGTTACACCTATTTTATTGGCCCCAAAAATGATAACCAGTGACATTACCGCCAGCAGCAGAATTGCCCGGTCGGTGGTTATTACATTTAGCAAGTAGGCACTGGCACCCATAAAGGCGCTGATGCAATAAATTGCCAACACTGTTTGACGGTGGGTTAATCCCATGGCCATCAACCGATGATGCAAATGTTCTTTATCCGGTTTGAATATCGGCTGCTGTTTATAACAGCGGCGTACTATGGCAAAGAATGTATCCAACAGTGGAATACCCAGAATTACAATGGGAATGAACACTGAAATAACTGTCGCGCTCTTGGTCAGACCCATAATGGCCAATACAGCTAAACAATAACCTAAAAACATTGATCCGGTATCACCCAGGAATATCTTGGCCGGGTGAAAGTTATAGCGCAAAAAGCCAAATACGGCACCGGCCAGTATTAAGGCCAGTATTGCCACCTCAAAATGGGTGTTAGTTCCACCGTAACTCATACCCTGTTTCCAAGCCACCGCTGCAACGGTAAGAGCGGCAATCATGGAAGTACCACTGGCTAAACCATCCAAGCCATCTATTAGGTTAACTGCATTGGTTACAGATATAATCCAAAATACGGTTAACGGTATTACAAAAACACCTAGGTCATTATAAATGCCGCCAGTTAACGGGTTAGTTATAAAGTCTACCTGAATGCCAAAGGGTATCACTGCCAAGGCAGCCAGTATTTGTCCGACTAATTTAACTTTGGCAGGCAGGCCTTTAATATCATCCACTATACCCACCAGCACTATTAACAAGCCACCAAAAAGCAACCCGGTAATGGGTAGGCTAATTGGGCGCAGCAGCAATACTGCTATCGCAAAACTTAGGTACACAGCCAGTCCGCCCATCCTGGGCATTAGGCCGGTATGTACCTTCCTTTCATCTGGTTTATCTATGGCATTAATTTTAAACGCCAGGCGTCTTACCAAAGGGGTTAACAATACTGATAACACCAAGGCAAGGGCCACAGCAATAATTGCATTTATTAGCACTTATAATCCCTCCCAGTCATAATTGGGGCAATCATAGTAATTGTACCTTATGTTGGCCCCCATGACAAAGGTTAATTTCTTACATTTATCAATTAGTTACTTTGGGACAAGGCTTGTTTCATTACTTTTCTTGGAAAATCTTCAATTAACTACAGTTAATGTTATTTTTCACCGATCCCAAACATTAATTCCCCTTGGGCAACCACTTTGTCTTCTACATATGCTTTGGCAGTACTCTTACCAATCTTTCCGCGCAGTTTGGTTACTTCAACTTCTATTTTTAGCTGGTCACCTGGTACAACCTGTTGACGGAAACGGGCACCATCGATTCCAGCAAACAATGCCAGTTTACCGGCATATTCCGGCATACTTAAAAGTGCCACCGCACCCACCTGGGCCATGGCTTCAATGATTAACACCCCAGGCATAACCGGGTAACCGGGAAAATGCCCTTGGAAAAACGGTTCATTAACGGTTACGTTTTTTATACCAACAGCCCGTTTGCCCGGTTCCATTTCAGTAATTCTATCAACCAGTAAAAAAGGATATCTATGGGGTAATATTTCTTGAATTTGTTTAACGTCAAACATTGTGTGGCCTCCCTTAAAAAACTTATCTTCTGTCTCCGTAGGGGTCGGTTTCCACGCCGACCCTAAACATTCATATTTACATGCACTCCATCACCAAATCCGCTGTATGTAATGCTTTTTGCCTTAACTCTTTTACCCTATCTTCCAATCGTTCCCTCTCTCCCGCCAAATCGGACGAAACCTTTTCCATGCTCGCCAAAACATCACACTGCTTATCTTCCACATGGCAGGCTGGGGATAAATTTATCTGATTCAAAAATCTATTTATCTTTGGGTCGTATGATATACCAACCAGTGGCACCCCTGCCGCTGCGGCTATAATTACCGAATGTAGCCGCATACCAACTAGCATATCACAATTACTAATTATACCAATAAATTCCTGAACTGTAAAATTCCCTTTTAATATAGTTGACTGATGTTCCATTAAACCGGCCACTTCTTTGCATGAGTTAACATCACCGGGGAAGTGCAGTGGTAAAAACACAACCTGCCAGTTATTATCAACATACTGATCACAACAGCGTGCCAGTTCCTTTTGGAAAGCCCCTATATCACCTTTCCAATCCCGAACCGATACCGCTAGAATGGGTTTATTAAAATCTACACCCATTTCAGTTAATGTTTCTTTACCAACTTTTCGTTCTTCCTCAGTAACTTCAAGCCCCAGCACCGGGTCAGCAGTTACTGTAATGGGTGGCTTCTTAACCCCCATGCTCAGCAGTTCATCTTTAGACTGTTCATCCCGCACCGTAATCTGCTGTACCCGGTTAACTGCCCTTTTCATCAGAGACCGACCCAATTTACTGGTTACCGGGCCAATTCCCTGGGCGTAGAAGAACACCGATTTACCCAAAGTACGGGCTAGCAATATAACTCCCAAGTAATATCCCAAACTTTTAACACCGGTTACATCCTGCAGTAAACTACCCCCACCGCTGATCAGTAGGTCGCTGTTCTTTAAAACCTCTGCCACCTGGTTCAATCGCCAGCGGTTAACTGCCTTTACCTTATATAGCGTCTCAGTGCGTTCCGGATTATTTGACAGTACTGTAATTTCTACCTCTGGTTCTTTATTCCTTAAAGCCTGAATTATGCTGAATAAAATGGCTTCATCACCGATGTTGTCAAAACCATAATAGCCGGACAACACAACCTTAGCCATGCAAATACCTCCGCATTCCTCTTTCCGCTACTTTATATACTAAAATAGCTACTATTCCTAATAGAATGCCCAGCCACAGGCCATTGCCAAACCTGATTATCGATACCAGCAGCGGAGTGTGGATATGGGCAAAGGTGTTTACCAGCGAAACCTGTGCAATCACCCCTAAAATTAACAGCGGTAAAAAGCTGTTATTGCGATAACCAAAGTACAGCAGCACCAACATGGCCGGATGCCCAAGTAAAAACTCCTTGGTCCTCGGCCTTACTCCCAGTAGTTGATCCAGCATCGTTCTAACCTGCAGCTCTATTTGTGATACCGCCACCCCGTCATTTCCGGTACGGCTGACATATATGGCCACTGCCAGCAGCAGCAGCCCAGCCAACAGCGCATAGCCCCATAATATCGGTCTGTTCATCATGTTGGATATTTTTTCCTTAAGATCTTTTCCGGTTTCCCCCTGGTAGATAAAAACTGCACCAACTATACCTAAAGGTACCACATGGGCCAGCTTAACCCCGGCAAACTGATCCAGCTTAAGCATAAAGCTGGCATCAGCCAGTAGACCAACCATAAACAGCGCCCCCACCAGGGAAAGGAACGACATTGCCACCAGCCTTTTGATAGCTTGGCCAAGGGATGCCCCCTTTGAATCGGTAAATATTAGTATTGATAATGTGGGGAAGACAATCACCGATGCCAGTGCCATCACTTTACGGGCCAACACCGGCTGCAGGTATAATAAGCCTGTCCATGCCACCACCGAAACAGCGAAAATGGGAAGTGCCCACCTGCTAAAGCCCAATCTATTTAGCAGCAACACTCCTCCGCCAATTACCCCAATACCGATCAATAGATTCACTGCTTTAGATACCGGAATAGCAGGAAGTTTACTGGCATCTCCCACTTTAAGGCCTTCCTTTTCTAACTCAGCCTTTAAATTACCAAGATACAGCTGTTGTGATTCTAAACTAATTGGAGCAAAGGTCCTTACTAAAAGTGCTCGATGGTTTCTTTCCGCTGCCGCCAATGCGTAACGATCTATGGCCGGGCCCGGTGTGTACCTGCCCATTTCATCTTCCGGAATTGAATGCAGTCTAATAATATTTTTGTCCAAAAGTAACCCCATGTTGGTAAGCCCCATCTGCGGCAGAAACTCAACCTTCGCCACAGCGGCACCGGTTTCTCTTATCTGCTCAGCAGTTACCGGCAGTAACCCCTCTTTATAGCCAGGCACATTTTGATCATTAAACAAAATAGCCGATAGGTTTGGAATGTTATTTAACGGATTAAAAACAGCCTCTAAATCCTCCGGTGTTGATTTGGAAACACCAGACCAAGAGCGCACCTGCACCATGGTATTTAAACCTGCTTTTTCCACCTGTTGAATGTTGTTTGTATCAAAACCGACACCGATATCTTTACCTATTAATATGTTATACGCAAGGGGTATCTCAATTAAGTAGGCATCTGTTAAATGATGAATGTTAAGTGCTAAATCCAGTTTGGCCTCTAACTGGCTTTTCACCCTCTTATATGTATTTTCGTCTTCAAATAGCAAGTAAGTATAGTTACTATCAATTTCATTGATTGACTTAAATTGAGTAATCTGCGGGTTGTCAAACCACTTTAACTCAGCCCCTGGAAAAGCCATCCCCTGGTCTCCCAGATCTTCCACAGTGGGTTCTTTAAACAGCACAGTGGTTAACCCGTACTCTTCCAGTCGCTGCATAGCTTCTGTTGTGGACATGCTTTCCCAGGCACTAATCTCCTCAATATCCTGATAGGTCATCACAATTTCTGTTTGCTTAAAATCTTTTTCCACCTGGTATCGGTTCCAAAAGGCCAGGTGGGCCGCTGCCAATATGCCAACAATAACTGTAACAACCAATAGTATATTTATTTTTTTAGCCACAATTTTAACCCCCCCTCTTCAACCCCTATTTAGACCAGTTTATATAATCTTTGATCAGCATAAACGCCATCCCACGGGCTATTTCCTCTTCTTTATCCTCAATATCTTCTAGAACTTCAAGATCTTCAAACCATCTCTCTAGAAAAGATTTATCATCTGGTAAGAATTGATCTAACTCATCAATAGTTAGTTTGCTATCACTTGGTGAAAATTCCTCTATACTCTCGGGCAACTTCATTTTATATATTTTAGCTAAATCACCTAGTAGTTGGTAAAATTTGCCAACTGTTATTGTTCCATCTAAATTAAAGTTATTGCTATATCCCCCCGAAACCAAACCATGTTTTAACATAAATTTCAAACCTTCATGAGTCAAATGATCAGATGTGGATAAATCATATTTGTATGGTTGCAGGTCCATTCCCTGTTCAGTTAGTCTATCCTGCAGTTTTGATATAATATATCCCTTCTCTGTCATCTTTCTAAAATCTATATTCTCCTCTATACTAATTGCAGCAGCAGCACCGGCCGCTTGCCCGGTAGCCATACCAACAGGAATCACCCGTGCACTTCCGTGGGCTATAGAATCAAAACTGGCTGAGCGACCTACCACTAGCATATTATCTACTTTCTTAGGAACTAAACTTCTAAATGGAATGGCATATTGCTTGGGAACACCAAGAATAGTCCCTCTCTTCTCCCTGCCCATAGCTTGGATATCCACTGGGTAAGACCCAAAGGCAATGCGGTCATCAAAGTCTTTGTTCCCTAATACATCGTATACTGTTAAACGATACTCCCCATAGATATGCCTTGATTCCCGCACGTAAAGCTCCGGTGCCACCCCAGCCAAATATGCATTACTAAAACCGGGAATGTTTTCACCGATGTAGTTAACAAGTTTGGGAAGCTCCTGGCGGGCTAAATGTTTAGCTTTTTCCTTGCCGTTAAAATCCAATGGGTTAACATTATAGATATGTAATGCATTTATCAGTACACTGCCGTCATTTTGTCGCCCAATGTTTAACCCCCGTACCCCGAGGTTTTCATTCTTAAATTTAAATCCTTTCATTATGTCCCCAAAACCCCAAGCACTAACCCGGTTCGCCCCGGTATTAGGGTCGACATCAGTATTTAAAGCAACCCGTATTTTATACCAGTCACTTTCAGAAACCCCGCTCAATTTAAATACCAGGGTAGTAGCCACATGCCTATTGACATATCCCATATCCTCCTGCCCCACAGAAAACGGCACCCCGGCCTGGGCAGCAATATCTGCATCCTGGGTGGCGTCAATTAATGTTTTGCTGTAAAGGGCGGTGGTGCCACCATCTTCATCTTTAATTCTAACACCTTCAATTTTCGACCTGCTAAAACTTCCGGATACTATTGGTTCAATTTCTTTAACATTTAACATTAAATCTAGATACTTTTCATTATTTATTAAATCATTAAAAGCCCTTTGGGCGGTGATTACATCAAAGGAATCGCCTTCCACACTGTTATAGAACTCTAAAAATATGCCCTTATTTAATATATCAGTGCTGGGTCCATAAGGGTTCGGCTTATAGTTCATATCAATGGTATTAAGCCAGCCCCTGGTCATCAGCCCACCAACTTCCGGGCGGGTGTCAACCAGCAAAGTCGATAGTCCGTTCCTGGCCCCGGAAACTGCAGCAGCAATCCCCTCAGGATCGCTACCAACAACGATAAGATCATAATCATTCTCCACATCTTTAGCTTCCGCTGTATTCCAAATGAATAGTAAGCATATAATTATTACCAAGCTACCAAGTTTTATTTTCATTCATTTCCTCCTGCTTATGCCTTACAAAAATCTACCTTAGGTGTTTGTAGGGGCTCGATTTATCGAGCCCTTTTGAACATAATCTCGCAAAATCACGTAAGCCGCACCCCTGGTAACCCTACCATCATTCTCTTTAACATTCTCCAACACCCGCTGATCTAACAAGCCTTGATCCAACAAATATTGATATGCCTGTTGCTTAGTAAATTCTTTCCCCATATACCGGGTGATCATATATGAAGCATCCTCAATGGTAAAGGCATTACCCTCGGTGTATAGTGTTGGTTTTTCTATACCCTTCGGCCCGGCCAGCGTGGTCAACCATGAGAGCAAGTTAATAAACTTCTGTTCTGATATCTCTTCATCTAAATTATACTCATTCTCATAACCGCCGAATACCAACCCGTATTGGCGTACAAATTTCAACCCTTGATAAGCCCAGTGTTCTGTCACTGGTTCTTGGTAAGAAAACGGCTTTATTTCCATGCCCTGTTGGTTAAGCCTGGTTCTTAACTCTTTAACCAGGCCTTTGTCATAACACAATTCCCTTAACCCTATATTCTCCTCCAAACTTAAGGCGGCTGCTACCCCGGCTGCTTCGCCGGTGGCCATCCCCACCGGTATCACCCTAGCACTGCCGTGAGCCAGTGAATCAAAGCTGGCTGAACGCCCTACCACCATTATCCTGTCCACTTCTTTTGGTACCAAGCTTCTTAGCGGAATAGCATACTGCTTTGGCGTCCCCACCACTGCTCCTTTAAAATCTTTACTGACCGCTTGGATATCTATCGGGTAAGAACCAAAGGCTACTGCATCGTAAAAGTCTTTATTCTCCAGCACATCATCCACCGTTAACCGATATTCCCCATAAATATGGCGGGACTCACGCACATAAAGTTCCGGCGCTACCCTAATTAATTCCGCATGTCCTAGCCCTGGGATATTCTTCCGCAAAAACTTCACTATCTGGGGCAATTCTTCTTCCGCCAACTGGCGGGCTTTTTTAAGCTGCTGCCCGTCCAGCGGGTTAATATCATAGATATGCAGAGCGTTAATCAGCACCGTGCCATCCTTCTGTCGGCCAATATTAAGCCCCCGCATCCCCAACTGCTCATTGGTGGGTTTGTAACCGGCCATAATATCACCAAAGCCCCAGGCACTGACAGTATTTATTCCGGCATGCTCACCGAACGCCCGGTCAGTGGCCAAACTAAGCCCCATCCTCCACCAGTCTAACCTGGAGATACCTTCAAGCTGAAAGACCAATGTTACAGCAACATATCTATCTTCATAACCCATGTCTTCCATAACATTGCTGTAAGGCACACCGGCCGCTGCTGCAATATCCGCATCTTGGGTGGCATCGATAACTCTTTTTGCCTTTATGTTTCGTTCAGAATCATTCTTATCTATTACATTGATACCTGTTACCTCAAGTACTTCTCCATTACCGCTAACAACAGGTTTAATATCTTTTGCATCCAGAAGCACATCCAAATTAGGTTCATCTTCCACCATTTCATTAAACACATTTAGGACGGTGTTAACGTCAAAGGAATCCCCTGCCACCTGGTTAAAAAACTCCAAAAATATACCCTTATTTAATATCTCCCCGTCGGGATCATAGTTCATGTCAATGGTATTTAACCAGCCACGGGTCATTAAACCACCCAGTACCGGGCGAGTATCAACCAACAAAGTCGACAGTCCGTTCCTGGCCCCGGAAACCGCCGCAGCAATACCTTCCGGATCACTGCCCACAACCACCAAATCATACTCAGTGGACTGCACAGGCGGTTTATCCGGCGGTTTGTTTATAAAAAATTTAGGCTCCGGCCTGTCAGTAAGATAAAACAGGCCAAAACCTAACGTTATGAGCATTAAAATGAACAGGATTTTTTTCATACTATTTACCTCTATACATTATTATAACTTCTGTCTCGGCCTTAAAACCACGGCCATCTTCCCTGGGCACCACCAACAAATGGTTGGCCGGTATCTGCTGGCCATCAACCACATTACCACCACTGGTGATATCTAAAATACCGCTGGTTGTGGGGTCAATACAGGTAGCCTTACCGGAACGCAACACCACTTCGGTACCGGCTCCTCCTAAGAAAGTACCCCCTGGCTGAATAACCTTAACATCCCACTGGCTGCCACCGCTTCCTGTGCCAAGCTTTTCATTTACATAGTCCTCCACAAAACTCTTGGTAACCAGCGGGTCAGCAGTTGTACCCGGTTCCCCACCTGCCCATAACATTCCTGCATATAACGTAACCATTAACACCGCCAAGCTTATTATTACTATTAGTTTTTTAGATGAACTAAAATTATACAATTTATAAACCCCCTGATGTCCCCTTCTATTAATATAGACGTAACAACAATGCAATTATTTCGACGAATATTACAAAAATACCTGCAAACATTTATTTTAGGCCGGAAACTACAAAAAGCTTGGGTACCCAAGCTTTTTGTAGTTTGCTTTATTCTTTAATTTTTTCTTTCCATTCATCCCTTTTCGTTTTAGCGTCTTCAACAAGGGCCCCTTCTTTAGCCAGTTCAATAAACTTATCCATTTCTTCTACAGCCTTTTGGTATTCTTGTTTTCCATCTGCCAACAGATAGGCATACAGACGGTGGGCGTTTTGGCTGTCTTCTTTTCCTTTTAAAACATCTTTCACCAGCACTTCCGCTTCATCAAACTTGTTTTGATAGTAATATATTGTGGCTAAATCCATTTTTGTACTGAGATTTTCAGGCTCTAGTTCTAATAACTTTTTAGCTCTCTCTTCTGCCTTACCATATTCTTTATTATTAAAACTAATACTCATCAGGTTAAACAAGGCATCTGTGTTTTTGGGGTCCAAATCAATTACTTTTTGGTAACTTTCCACCGTTTTGTCACTTTTCCCATTATACATTTGTAAGCCAGCAAGTTCTAAAAGGGTTTCTATATCTTCAGGGTTATCTTCAAGTTTTTTCTCCAGTTTACTGATACTTTCTTGCAAGTATTGTTTAAATTCCTCTTGGGTCATTTGAGTTTTGTTATTGGCAGCCTTAGTTGTCGGTGCGTTAGCCCACTGCATAGAACTCATAATTAAGCCTGCGGATAAAACAAATACCAAGATAATAAATATAACCCTCGCCTGCTTTTTTAGTCTGTTTCGATTAAAGAACAAGTAAATCTCCCCTTACTATAATAATTATTCTTTCTCTGTATTCTCCAGCAGCTCAACCACATCAGTATGGCCTCGCTGTTTTGCATAATCCAGTGCAGTCCTTCCATTTTCCGTTTTTACAGTTACATCAGCATCGTTATCTAATAATACTTCCACCGCTTCCACGTGGCCATTAGTGGCTGCATAAAATAACGCTGTTTTACCAAGGTTGTTCTTAGCATTTACCTCTGAGCCCTGCTCCAGTAATAACTTCATTGTGTCCACGTGCCCATTCATTGCTGCCAGCATTAATGCAGTATTACCGTTATGGTCCGTTACCTCTGGATCCATACCTGCCTTTAAGAACAGCTCTACATTTTCTTGCTCACCATTTTTACCCTGTTCTACAAATGATTCCTCACTATAAGTTACATCTTTCTCCTCCAGTTGAGCACGGTAATCTTCTGGCTTTTCCCCACATGCTGTAAATAAAATAACTGACAGAACTAGTACCGCAATTAATTTTAGATTTAATTTAGTTTTCATCTTATTACAACTCGCTCCTTTAAATGGTTTTAGAAAGACCATATCTATAATATTAACAGTCAACAACAGTTATTCGCTACTAATATCATTTTTCCTTTAGTTAAATGCTGGCTTAACTGCTAACTTCATTCAAACGCAAATAAATTTCAAATGTTCTGTTCCAGGGAAATGTTACATAGATACCTTCAATGTTAAATTGATCCAAATTTTCATCAGCAAACTGCATTAACTTGGCTTTAACCGCCGCTCTCATCAATGCTTCCTTATCTTGAATATTAAACTTGGTTAAATCTACTTCTTTAACTAAGTTTCTTTGGATGTCACTGCGAACATTGGCTTGATAGCCCCAGTCATCCAGTAAACGAACCGCCAAGATATGCTGAGCTTCTTTTTCTTCCATGTAACCTGCCAAAACACCTTGTCCCAAGGCATAGCCTAAAGAGTTGCCTGCTGTATTCCAACCGGCATAGGCGGTAAGTTTTTCTAGCAGGTTCGCACTGGCCAGCTCAGCCATTAAACTGTTATCACTACCGTTGTTAAAGGCTATATCTGCCACAGCTAACCTGTGCCCTCTACCTATATATACTCCAATATCATTTACAAAAGCATTTATAACTTCACTATCCTTTACCATGTTTTTAACTGAGCCTGCTTCACCGGTAACACCATTTTCCGGAGTGTTCACCGCTAAAATTAAATCTGCCTCTTTAGGGGTATACGCTGGCAAACATCCGGCAGCATTTATATGATCTCTTACACTTTTCCACACTTCATAGTCTTCATACCGGGGAATGGTCATTCCCCCCACCCCATTGGCATAACGGGTATAAACAGCTGGCTTTTGATTATTCATTTCGTTTACAGCCCGGGTTAACAGCAGCAACCCCACTTCATCTGCCCCTGCTATGGCAGTAAACTTATTCCTTGGCAAGTCACGGGCCATTTCCGCCAACACCCTATATTCCCTACTGGATTGTGAATAAGATGAGGTATCATCCCGACAGAGAACCAAGTGATCAATAACACCGTCGTACGTTTTTTCTACAAGCTTACTGTTTACAGTAGAATTCTTTTCCCTACGATCCATATAATCTTTCAAGACTTCCTGGGGAACCGAATCTAACAGCTTCCGAAGGTGTTTTTCCTCCACCGAAGTAAGATCTTGTACTTCCCCTTTATCCCATAGTGCTGTAATCTCAAAAATCTTACTACCGTAAATACCATAATAATCTGGCTCCGCTAAACTTGTGTTTTGTTTATGAGTACGCATAATGGTGTCAAAAACAAACAATTTAGCATCAGGATTTAATTCCTTAATTTTATCAAAGTTAGCTAAACGTTCAGTTAATACATCTTCACTTATATTGTGAATTCGTGATGGGGTTAGACCCCCATATACCATAGTATCGGCTGATAAAACAATATAGTCTGCCTGTTTACCGTTTTCAAAGACCCATTGCCATAATTTACCTATTTCCCCTGGGTTTCTTTTATGGGGCAATAATTCTAAAGGCGGTGTAATAACATTATCGGCAGCAGCATCTACTGTTCCGGTAACATAGTTCAAGTTCACTGGCCGTTGATCCAATGGAACATACATAATATTGATACTATCTTCTTTCTCCACCGGACTGCCAGCACAAGCTGTTACGGCAACAAAAAATATTGCCACAGCAATAATTATTCTCTTCAACTCAAATACCTCCAAATTCACATTAAAACCGCACTATATATAATAACATGAAAAAGACCCAGGCTGTTAATAAATTCTGCCTGGGTCGACTTATTTCTTAAGTTACTGAACAACAGCCACTGCATCATCATTATTTACCAGATCCTGCTGCTCAGGAGTATCATTATTCTCAGGTTGTGCATTATTTTGTTCCACTGGCTGTTGTTCAGGGACCTGTGGCAACCATGAGTCTTCACCACCAGCTTCAGTACCGTTGTTCGTCTCACTGTCAGTACTCTGTGGTTGATCTTGCTGCTGTTCAGGGGTTTGATTTACAGCCTCTTCGCTGTCAGCAGGCTCTGTTTTACCATCATCCGGTGTTGTTTGAGCACCTTCTTCAACGGTTGGCGGCTGTTCAACATCCTGTTGCTCGCCACTTTCTCCCGCTTCATCAGCAGACTTTTCTTCTTCTGTTTCTTTCTTCTCAGCTTCTTTCTCCTTATATTCTTCGGTTTCAATGTTAACTGTTTCCTTCTGAACAACTTCCATTGTCTTACCATCAAAGATATTAGCTACTGCTTTGTGCGCTGCAGTTGGTTCAACATTCCAGTAGCTAATGCCATCTATTGTCATGAACCCACCTGGGAGTGTTTGAGTTACAATATCTGTATTACTTAAATTACGAGCTGCATTAGCCAATTTAGCCATCTGCACAACACCTAGGTTAGTATTAACAGCTTTATTAACACTTGGCACCAATTTGTGAAGCTTCGTTACAGTACTTGGCTGAAGCACTTCCTTAGCCAATGCCTTTAAGAACTTTTGCTGATGGTCAGCACGACCAATGTCACCATTTCCATACCCGCGGAAGCGAACATACTGCAGTGCTTTATCTCCATCTAAAAGCTGCTCACCTTTTTTTAAGTCAATACGGGTGCCATCCATCGGGTCATAATACTGCATATTCCGTTCCACATTCATATTAACGCCGCCTACAGCATCCACTATGTCTTGAAATCCGTTAAAGTTAGTAAGCACGTAGTAATCAATAGGTACCCCTAAAAGTTCAGACACAGTTTCAGTAGCCAGGTCCGGGCCTCCATAAACATTAGCTGCGTTAACCTTATCCACACCACGACGGGGTATTTCCACCCTGGTATCCCGGGGAATGGACATCATGGCAATACGGTTTGTTTCTTCATCCACACTGACAAACACCATTGTATCAGTACGAGCTTTTGTTTCACCTGGCCGCGCATCTATACCCATTAGTAGGAAGTTAAGACGTTTACCTATTTTGGGCGCTGGCCCAGATGAATTATCACCTGACTCATTATTACCTACCTGATTCTGCCCCGGTGGTTGAGGTAATACAAACTTACTTACAACACCATAACTGGCTGCGAATACTGCTATCATTAATATGCAAAATATCACAAAGGGCATTTTACGTTTTAATTTTCGTTTCTTAGCCATTAGTTACACCCCTTTTTTAATAAACAATGTTAACAGTTCAATTTTAACGCAGGTTAGTCAACAATTCAACTGGAAGTTAAAAGTACCCTTTATAATATATGACGGATGAGCCCTTAAAATGGTTCGCCAAAATTTAAAAAGGATGCAAAATTTTGCATCCTTTAAAAGTTATTATTTTATCACATAGCGATTTGTGATGGAGTGATAGTTAACTCATTAAGTAAAATTGTAATAATAAATATTTATTATTTTTCTTACATAGCAGCAAGCTCAGAACTAATACTATAATAGCACCTTATTTTTTGGTAAGTTCACAAAGATATTCACAAAATTCCTGCCCCAACTCTGGAGATTCTAATGCATATCCACAGTTGCTTTCAAATAGCTAAGTTTATCACCAGCATTATAACGAGCTCCATTAAACATACATGCGTAGATAGCTTCCTGATCACTTAAAACTTTCAAAGTATCAGTTAACTGAATTTCCCCACCAGCATCAGCTAGCAAATTCAAACAATTAAATAATGTTAGCTTTCTCTGAAAGCCCTTTACCTTTTCTAACCGATCTACTTTATCTTTGATTTTAAGTGAATTTTCTAATTCAGGAGAGCGGTCAAAGTAATCCACAATTGACTACTTTCCTCTACCGGTTATAATTAGAATATCTTCAATAACAGAGTCCACAGCTTCTTTAGTTATGTACTGATTATATACTGAATAGTTAGTTTATTTACTAATGGCAACATTTCCTTGGGTGATGCTTTTGTTAGTGCAAAAAACTTGTTCCTAATCCAGCTGCCAGTATAACAGCCTTGCGTACTTTCATTACTTCATCTCCCTATATGACAAATTCTTTACTAATCACCAAATCCATTAGGATGTTTATTGTGCCAGTTCCAAGCTGTTTCAATAATTTTGTACAGATCTGTATACTTGGGGGTCCAACCCAATTCCTTTTTAATCTTATCTGATGAAGCTACTAAGACAGCAGGATCACCACTTCGACGTTCTGCATATACGCGTTGTATTGGTTTACCGACAACCCTTTGTGCTGTATTAATAACCTCTAAGACGGAAAACCCTTTCCCGTTACCGAGATTAAAAACGGTAGAGTGTCCACCTTTAAGTAGATATTCTAGTGATAATACATGAGCATCAGCAAGGTCGTCAACATGTATATAATCACGTACACAAGTTCCATCTGGAGTTGAATAATCCGTACCGAAGATTTTTATTTCTGGACGTAAACCCAATGCAGTTCTTAAAACAAGTGGTATCAGATGAGTTTCTGGCTCGTGGTCTTCACCAATATCCCCTTGTTTACTTGCCCCAGCTGCATTAAAATACCTTAGAGATACATAGTTCAACCCATAAGCATGACTGAACCAGTTCAGCATACTTTCTACAGCTAGTTTTGTAGCACCATAACAATTTGTAGGCTCTTTCGGGTGATTCTCTGTAATAGGTATTTCTTTGGGGGCACCATATACAGCTGCAGTAGATGAAAATATTAACTTACTAACGGTATGTTTCTGCATAATTTCTAATAAATTTAGCGTTCCAACAACATTATTATTATAGTAAACTTCAGGCCTCTCCATTGATTCTCCAACTATACTATTAGCTGCAAAATGCATAACAGCATCAATTTTAGTATTAATAAATATTTTATCTATATTATCCTTATTTAATAAATTAACATTAAATAAAGAAACGTCCTTAACAGAATGTTCATGACCTTTTTCAAGGTTATCTAATACAGTAACATCATAATTATTTTCTAATAACTTTTTAACTGTGTGACTTCCAATATATCCTGCACCGCCACATACAAGAATGTTCAATTTAATCACCTCTACTACCTTTTCATTAAAGTCCACAGCAAATGGCATAGTTCATTCCTAGATCCTCTGGATAATATGACCCATGTTAACGATATACAATTTTCTAGAGGTGTAGTATAACTTGGTTTAATATCTGAATAATTACATTTTATAATTGGTTGAAATAGAAAGGACCATATTTTAACTGGTTCCTTCGTGAATTTTGTATTTTTTCTTTAAGAAAGGCTCATAATTTAAGTAATTTATTTTTTATTTTTTGAAACAAAAATTTGCTTTCGCCCTTTTTAATTAGGGCTATGCTTTTTATTAAATAATAGTATAATTTATTAGTATTCAATCCTTCTATATTAAGCCTATATGCCTTACCTCTAGAAAGATAGGGGCTTTCACAATAAGTTAATAAAGGTGCTACTGCTTTCTCCCAGGTAAGGTTCTCTATTGCATCATCGAAATTAAATTTATGTTTTTCATTTAATAATGATTTAATAGCTTTTGATAATTCTACAGGGTCCTCTGCGGGAACTACTCTTCCTAGGCCATATTTTTTAACTATGTCAGACATCACATCACCACTTGTAGTTATAACTGGAAGTCTACACCAAAAATAATCAAGAAGTCGTGTCCTAAATGAAAAACGTGTTTCCATATGGTTAAAATGTAAACTTAGACCAACATCTGAATCTAGCAAGTAGTTATGCCTGTCTTCATAATTTACCCATTCATTAAAGTAAACATTTTTTTCTGTTAGGCCAAGTGAATAAGAAAGGTTAATTGCATCATCTACCATTTGCATGTGATTTATATCTGGGTTAGGATGTTTTATTCCCATAAAAAACAGTTTAATATCGTTTCTTTCTTTAGTTAGAATATTAATTGAGTTAATAGCAGTTAGTGGATCTAACCAATTCCATATTCCTCCACCCCATAAGATAATTTTGTCTCTATAATTTATACCAGGATATACTCCTTTTAACACGGCAGTGCTACTAGTAGGAGTTGATGCCGGAAGTCCAAACGGGACGACTGTAATTAAGTGTTTTAACGTTTTATCTATAGCATACTCATAAGGATTCAACCTATTAATTGCAGTTAGCATACCTAACCAGTAATCTTTTTGTTTCTCGCTTGCACAGATAAAGAAATCGCCCCACAATAACTGGTCTAATAATACCGTTAATGATGATTTGTGTAACTGACTAGCATTAGGGTCATAATAGTTTAGTTCAAGATTTTCTAATAAAAATGGATCATACAAGTCAACTACTATTGGTATATTTAATTTTTTTATATATGAGTTAATCCATAAAGAAGTGCCTTGCAAAATAATACATGAAGCATCTTGACATTCACTAATTATACTTTTTTTATTAATTGTTTTAATAGTAAAACTTGAGGTTAATCCGCAATTGTTCGGGGTGAAAAGTACAACACTATGGTAATTTGATAATTCATTAGCAATATTCCAGTAACGAATCCCTGGGCCAGCCATTTTATGGTCAATAATGTCAGGGGAGATTATAATTACTTTATTCAGTTTAATCACCCAATCGTTTTAAATATATTATTTTAAGTATTTTTACCTCTTATTATTTTTTTAATAAATCTACCTATAAAACTTTCGCCAATTTTATTCTTTGTCTTTTTATAAAACATAACAGGTAATGAGTTTTCGAACAGTATTAACTTTTCCTCTATGGTTGTCAACCTATTACTAATTTCATAGATGGCAGAGTTATTAGTTTTGTCAGTCTTAAGCCTTTTACCAAGTAAGCATTTTAATTCACTCAACTCACTATATTCATCTTCCTCAATATCAGTAGAAACAACTACTTCATTAAGAACATTAGAACTATCTAAATCTACGGTATTATGATAATAAAATGGCGAAGGCAAATTACAGTATGCTCTATAACAGAGTGTACCATCTTGCTGAACATGGTTAACATATAACTCTTTGCCTAATTCATTTATATAGAGTGTTATACCTGAACCACTAGTGGCCAAACATTCTACCCAATAATAATATGTTTCACCAGCAGAGTTTTCTATTGGGTCAAATTCGAAAGGTACCCAACTATTATCTTTTAATAGATTAATTTCCTTTGTAATTGTAACAATATCATTGATTGAATTAGGAGATTTCTTTAAATGAAATATTAATTTACCTTTATTCATTCTGCCATAAGTTCCAACAAACAAATCAATTCTTGATAAATAATTTTCTTTAATATTAATACGCTGACCATAACATATGCCATAAGTCAGTTCTGGTAGTGGCTGCTTAACTTGCTCTTCAGATAAAACTTTGAGATTCCTAATCCTTTGACCTACATCTAAAGACATTAATTTTGAGATTAAAATCTGTTCAAACTGGCTACCTGTGTCTTCCCAGCTTAAATTTTTTGCAAAATTATAACCATTAACTTGAATTTTTTCTCTTAGTTGTTGATTATCTATAAGTAAAGATATTTTATTTGCAATATCTAAAGGGTCTGCTTTTGCAAGAATTGCATTCTTGCCATTTTCCATTATGCCTTCTACTGTATCTCCCTCAATATCAATGACTGCACACTTGGAAGACATTAATTCTAATGGCAACAAACTACAATTTGTAAGAGATAAAACCAATGCAATATCAGCATTTTTATATAACTCTGCTAACTCAACCGGTTTTAGCACCCCTAAATTCTTACTTTTAAAAGGTATATCTAACGACTGGTCACCACCAAATAACACTATTTCTATATTATTCTTATATTTTCTAGATATAATTTCTAGCGCTTGTAACCCCAATTCTACACCCCGTCTAGGCGTAGTCGCTCTTGCATAAAAAATTATTCTTAGTGGTTTATCTTTTCTTTCTTGTTTATTTTGTAGATACAACTTGTTATCAACTGCAAAATCAATAAAATCACAGTCCATTCCATAGTTATTTGATATTTTCTTTGTTAACCATTTACCAATAGTTATGCCTTTTAGTCCTAACTTATAAGAATTCTCTGCAAGCTTATATTCACTAGACATTGCATAAAAAAAAGGCTCAAAATCTTGAATAAAGTAAAATTTCTCTGTTGTATTAT
This sequence comes from Bacillota bacterium, assembly GCA_009711615.1. Lineage (GTDB taxonomy): Bacteria > Bacillota > Desulfotomaculia > Desulfotomaculales > Desulfohalotomaculaceae > Desulforadius. The sequence goes on from VENI01000005.1 coordinate 539,157, forward strand.
TTACTGAATGAACAGTATATGCTGTTGGCCAGGATGTAGCTATAAAGATATCTGATTTTACAAAGTTACTAGTTTCTTTATAATAGTTAGCACCTGTTTTAAAAAAATTTGTATCAATAAAGTTCTTTAAAACCTTATTAGTGCTAACATTTAAATTCTCACTGTCTTGAACATAAACATTCACTTTGTTGCCTTTATCAACAAGATATTTGACCATTCTAAGTATGGTAGTATGCCCACCAGAACCTTTAAAAGGTGGAGGAATAAGAAAGTTAACCGTTAAGAAGGTATTAGTATTAACAATCTTAGAGTTGTTTTTATTAGCTACTTTATTTAGCCTTTCAATATAGCTAACCCCTCTATTTTTTGAACTATAATTTTGCTTTACATCATTATAAGCATTTAATCCCACATCTCGCCTTATATCTTTGTTAACAATAAGTGTTTCTAGCTTCTTGTACCATTCTTTTGAATCTCTAGCCAAAAAACCATTATGACCATCTCTTATTGCATGCTCAAAAGCCTCAACCCCGCTTGCTATCGTTGGAATCTTTAAGATTGCAGCTTCAAAATATTTAAGTTCACTTTTTGCTTTGCAGAAATGATTATTTTGTTCAAGTGGGGCAAGATTAATATCAACTTTTTTAATGTTTTCAGGTAATTTTCGCCAATCAACTAATGGCAACCTAATTATTCTAGTATCAAATTCTTTAAACTCTTCTGGTAAATCTAATAAACCACCAATGATAAATTTAACGTTTTCATATTTAGTTAGAATTAACCTTAAGGCAGTACTAACTTCCAAAAAGTCTTTATTATGGGTTCTAGTACCACTAAAGTAACCGATTATTACCTCTAAATCATTATTTTTATTTTTATATTGCTGATTAATTTTTTCACTAATTTCTTCTAATTCTTTACTAATGGCGTTCCTATTAATCGCAACATTATCGTTATATTTGGAAATAGTTTCAGATAAGAAGTCCGTGCTAACAATTACACCATCGCATAACTTAATAGTCTTTTGATATCTTTCTATTCCTTCAAAATATAGTTTCTTTTCAGTATTATCAAGATAATTTATACCATCAGAATACTTGGCATAATTTTTATCATAAATCAAATCATCTACATCATATATTATTGGTATAGATTCTTTTCTCGCCTTAGTTATAAATTTTTCTATCATTTCTGTATGTGGCACTCGATGCATTATCACTATATCAATGTTACTATTTAACATTATAAAAATATTAAAATCATCAAAATAACTTTCAATAGCTTCTATTCCATTTATTTGTAATTGTTCCATTTGGTTGTGCACTCTATATCTCTGAGTATCTCCAAAACACCCACTTATGAATAGAGCCCTTTTCAAACCACTCACCTCACATTCCTTTCAAATAACTAATAATTTTTCTTAATTCATTTTTAGCATTTTTAAGCTTGCTACTATAACTATTGTTTTTATTAGTTAATTTATGAATTTCAGACTTCATAATTTCAATTTGTATAGTAGATTCTTGTTCATGCTTTTCCAATTCTTCAATATATTTATTTTTTTCTTCGAGTCTTTTAGATAACATTTGTATATCCTTATTATATATATTTATAGCCTCTTCTTGGCTGTTAATATTAATTTTGTGCTGATCACACTTTTGTTCTAACTCTAAAATACAACGTCTATTTCTCTCTACTTCATTATCATATAATTGTTCTTGAGTTTCAAGTGTTTCAATGGTTTTGGTAAGACTATTAATAATATTCGTGTACTGTTCCCTCTCTTTAATTAGACTGCTTATATTCTTTTCATTTCCTTCAATTATATCAGATAATTTTTCGTATCTACTTTTAATTTCGTTATAACTTTGCTCTATAAAAAAATATTTCTCCGCAGAATCCATATTTCTTACAAAAACTTTAATTGCAAGCGATCCATTTTTCTGTTTTCCATTAACCGTTAATGTACCATATTTATTTCTTTCAGAAAAGTAAAAAGAAGGACCTAATCCATCTTTATAGGAATATGTTATTTTAATTTTATATTCTTTGTTAATGGACTTATATCTTGGAATAAAGTCTAAATACAACCAATCATTGTCTTGTAGGTTAGATCCACTTATTTTCGAGCTATATATAATTTCATTAGTTTCCTTCTCTGTTATTCTTACTTTAATTAAACCCGATAGTTTTTCTTTATAAGTAGCTACTAATAAACCGATCTTATATAAATTATGAGAATGACACTTAAAAGTCTGTACAACAGAAGATTCGGTTGACATTCTAGAAGATAACAATTCACCATCATAATAGAAAAGATCTAAATTATCTTTTTCTTCGTTTTGACTTTTTAATTTATAAAGTTCTATAAGAGTAGATAAAGATATATCTATTTTAGGAACTTCTGACCTTACCTTTAGCTCTTTTAAAAAGTTGCAATTTTCATAACAAGAGTCGCTGTTATCCTTGTCTATTATTAATGTTAATCTATATCCTTCTTGTAAACCAATTTCTTTTTCAAAAGAAAATTTATTATAATATATGTCTAGTAATTTAATTATATTATTTTCAATTCCCCGAGATAGAAGCTCATGTCTAATCACCATAAGCTTCAACCAATTATCTGTATCACTAGAAACGCAATAACAATACTTAACATTTATTTTATTAAGCACTTTTTTTATATCATCCAATTTAGGCAATCCATAAATTAAATGTTCCTCAAGCATCCTATTCTCACCATGTAAAACATTGACAATATACTCATACAGAAATTTCTCAGCAATTACATTTTGAGGAGTATAATATGGTGTATTGAGAATAACATGATTTTTACTAACTCTTATTAACTCATTTAAAAATTGCTCTCTATTATATGGTTCTATGTGTTCCAGCACATCATTAGTAATTACAAAATCAAATGAGTTGTCATCAAAAGGTAAATTTGTAGCATCAGTCGTCATATAACCATGCATTTCACATTCTACTGTATCTATAACAAATACATTATGATTATTAAAAATGCTGACTGCTGGCAACCAGGGTTTACCTTCAATATCTGTACTATAACCCCCAACATCTAAAATATTAAGTTTAGTTAGACCAGTGCCCATTCTATCTATAACTCTTTTACAAATTTCATATCGTTGAAATTGATCAAATGGGGCTTCATGAATATTCATTTATTAAGCACCTCATTTATAATAGCCATTCACAATCTAGACTTATGCTACCGTATTCTTCACGTTTATTAATAATATTAAATTTATAATACTTTTCAAGGTGTATGAATGGCTTACTACATTCATAATTATAGACAGCGATAGTAACATAATAGATTCCTTGTAAAAAAGGTGGTTTTTTAAATACTATTTTTACATTTTTTTTGCCTGTTATTTTCTTAATTACCAAGCCATCTATTTTAGAGTTTGGTCCACTTAAATGGTTCCCATTTTCATCATAAATAGCAATTCCAATTACTATATCCTTATACCAATTTTTAGCAAAAAGGTCTAGATTCATAACTATGTCTTCTTTGGCATAATAAGTATTAGTTATATAACCTTCGTTATTTGAAAAGTATCCACGCTCTACAACAATCTCTTTACTACCCCAAACACAATTTGTATTATTATAATTCTTATCATTAAATTGTTTTTTAAAAGCATGAATATTTTGCAAATCAAGTTGCTCCGTTTTGTTGCTCTCAATACTTATTTTTTCATCAGAACCATATAGTTTGGCAAAATAAAGGTTGACTAGCTGATCTGTATTACCATCATAAACCTTACCACCTTTATCAATAAATAAAACTCTATCACATAATTGCCTAACTAAAGACATATCGTGTGATACAAAAATTATTGTTTTTCCCTTGTTTCTAAATTCATGTATCTTAGCTAAGCATTTTTTTTGGAAGTTAGCATCCCCAACTGCCATTACTTCGTCAATAAGTAATATATCAGGATCTACATGTATTGCAACAGAAAAGGCTAAGCGCATATACATGCCAGATGAATAATTTTTTACCGCAGTATCCATAAAATCTTCTAGTTCTGAAAAACCAACAATGCTCTTGTAGTTATCATCAATTATTTTTTTTGATAGACCTAAAATCGACCCGTATAAGTATACATTTTCTTTACCTGTTAAATCGGATTGAAAACCTGCACCTATTTCTAAAAGAGAAGATACTGATCCATTTATTTCAATATTACCATAGTCTGGAGGAATAATATTGGCAATTAGTTTTAATGTTGTACTTTTACCAGCACCATTAACACCGATTATCCCTACTGTTTCACCCTGATTTATTACAAAAGATACATTATCTAAAACTTTATGTTCTAAGACTTTTAGCTTATTACGTCGATGAATTTTATTTAGCAAGTATTCCTTTAATGTTGTTGGTTTATTCTTATAAATCTTATAAGATTTACTGACACATTCAAAGATAATAATATTGTTTGTCATTGTATCCCTCATTTATAGTTCTTCCACAAAATCTTTTTCACGCTTATAGAAAACATAAACACCTAATATAAAAATCATTATGCCATACAAAAATGCAGTTAATATGGAAGCTTGGTCGGGTATTTTTCCATCTAATAAAATTTCGCGATACATCTCCACCACACCAGTAAATGGATTTAATTGTATTATACTTTTGTACGGTTCTGGAACCATGGAAAGTGGATATATTATAGGGGTTAAATAAAACCACGCCATAAATATAACATCTACTAGGTGTGATATATCTCTATACTTAACAGTTATAGACGATAACAAAATACTTAAACCAGCTACTATTAACCAATTAACAAATGTAATTAATGGAAACAATGTTATGGCAATTGTTATTTCAATATTATATATAAATAATGCAGCTAACAAAACAATTAGGTTTATAAGAAAGTTAATAAGATTGGACATAATAACAGACATTGGAATTATGATCCTTGGAAAATATACTTTTTTAAGTAAATTTTGATTATTAATAATAGAATTTGTGCTTTGACTAATGCTACCTTGCACAAACATCCACGGAAGTAGTCCTATAAACACAAATAATGCAAAGTTTTCTACTGGTATTCTAAGAATTATCTTAAAGGCAATACTATATATAATAAGCATCATAAGCGGATTCAGTAGTGACCAGAGAAAACCCATAATTGAATTCTTATATTTCAATTTCAACTCATTAAAAGTTAGATTCATCAGAAGATCTTTATAAGTGTATAAATCCCTTGCTTGTTTAATTAACAACTGCAACCTCCTTCCTCGCATATAACCGTTAAATACCATTGTTTAGGTTGCTTTATAAATTAACCGTAACATATTAGGATATCTATAAAATTTAATATTAACATTGTTTATACATTCTATTATAATAATTTCTGTATTCACCAGATTTAATCTTTTGCCACCATTCTGTATTGCTACAGTACCAATTTATTGTTTCTTTAATTCCCTGTTCAAAAGTGTACTTTGGTTCCCAGCCCAAATCTTCTTTGATTTTGGTTGAATCTATTGCGTAACGCAGATCATGCCCTGGACGGTCTTTCACATAAGTAATTAGTGATTCTGGCTTATCTAAGTGTCTTAGTATAGCTTTTACTATTTCTATATTAGTACGTTCATAATTCCCGCCAATATTATACACTTCTCCCGGTTTAGCCTCTCCCAATACCACGTCAATGGCACTGCAATGATCTTTTACATGAAGCCAGTCTCTTACGTTTAGCCCATTGCCATAAACCGGTAATGGCTTGTCCTCTAATGCATTACTTACCATTAATGGTATCAGTTTCTCTGGAAACTGGTATGGACCATAGTTATTTGAACAGCGCGTAATATTAACTGGTAAATTATACGTTTCATAGTAAGCCCTTACTAGTAAATCAGCCGAAGTTTTACTAGCTGAATAAGGACTATTAGGTGCTAATGGTGTTTCTTCTGTAAAATAGCCAGTTTGTCCCAAGCTACCATAAACTTCATCTGTAGACACTTGAACAAATTTTTCTATATTATTTTTTAATGCTGTATCTAATAGTACTTGTGTGCCCATTATATTTGTTCGTATAAAAGCACTTGGATCCTCTATACTTCTATCTACATGGGATTCTGCAGCAAAGTTTATAATATAATTAACACCATCTGAAACTAATTTGTTAATTAATGACTGATCACAAATATCACCTTTAACAAATGTATAATTAGGGTGATTCTCTATTTCTTTTAAATTTTCTAAGTTACCGGCATAAGTTAATAAATCTAGATTACTTATTTTATAATCCTTGTGATTATCTAACATGTATTTAACAAAGTTACTTCCTATAAAACCTGCTCCACCTGTTACTAGTATCTTTTTCATCATAACACCCCAAATATTTATTTGTATTTAACAGGATTTTCTTTTATTGTTTTCCACTGTTTATCCTTTTCGGATAAAGTTATTTCTTGTATATTTTCCAGAGGCCATTCTATTGCAATATCTGGGTCATTCCATATTAACCCACCCTCATCTTCAGGATGGTAGTAATCTGTACACTTATAAACAAACTCCGTTTCTTCGGATAACACTAAAAACCCATGTGCAAAGCCTTCTGGCACATAGAATTGTCTTTTATTTTCTTCTGACAAAATTACGCCATACCATTTTCCAAAAGTATTTGAGTCTTTTCTCAAGTCTACAGCTACATCAAACACTTCTCCTTTAATAACCCTTACCAGTTTCCCTTGGGGAAACTTATGTTGGAAATGTAATCCTCTTAGAACTCCTTTTTTTGACTTTGATTGATTATCTTGAACAAAATTCATATTTAAGCCAGCTTCTTGAAAGTCCTTTAAGTTGTATGACTCCATAAAGTAGCCTCTGTTGTCACCATAAACTGTTGTTTCAATAATATATAAATCTTTAATATCTGTTTTTATAAAATTAAATTTTCCCATGTACCTTTACACTCCCTCTGCTATTTCCAGAAGATATTTACCGTAATCTATTTTAGCTAAGGGTTTTGCAAGTTTAATTAAATCTTCTTTTGTTATATAACCTCTTCTAAATGCAATTTCTTCTAAACTCGCAATATATAAACCTTGCCTTTTCTGTACCGCTTCTACAAAATTACTGGCTTCCAATAAACCATGATGTGTGCCTGTATCTAACCAAGCCATACCTCGGCCAAACAGTTCAACTTTAAGCTGCTTTCTGTTTAAATATTCATTGTTTACCGCAGTAATTTCTAGTTCTCCTCTTGGGGAAGGCTCAACTGTTTTAGCAATATTTATTACATCATTGTCATAGAAATACAGGCCGGGTACTGCATAATTAGACATTGGTTTTTCAGGTTTTTCTTCTATTGAAATAACATTATTATTATCATCAAACTCAACAACCCCAAATGCTTTAGGATTTTTTACGAAATATCCAAAAATCACTGCCCCATCCTTTAATGCAGCAGCTCTTTTCAATATTTGTGAAAAACTTTGACCATAAAATATATTGTCACCCAAAACAAGAGCTACATTATCATCACCTATAAAGTTTTCACCAATGATAAAGGCTTCCGCAAGCCCTTTAGGTTCTTCTTGTACCGCATAGGAAAAAGATATCCCTAATTGACTACCATCACCTAATAGTTCTTGATACATTGGCAAATCTCTGGGAGTTGATATTATAAGAATTTCCCTAATACCCGCTAGCAGGAGTACAGATATTGGGTAGTACACCATAGGTTTATCGTATATAGGTAACAATTGCTTGGAAACTGCTTGGGTAATAGGATATAGTCTTGTCCCAGACCCACCAGCTAAAACTATTCCTCTCATGATTTCCCTCCCGCTTTATATGTAATTAACTAGATAGTCTTTAACAGCTTCTTTATAACTACGTAAGGCCGGTAAACCTTCTAGCAGCAAAAGTCTATTATCCAGCACCGAGTACTTAGGTCTTGGAGCAGGTCTCTTAAATTCTTCTGTGCTGATTGGTTTAACATTGACTTTGTAGTTTACAGTATTAAAAATATATTTAGCAAATTCATACCAGCTGGTGGCCTCACTGTTTGTAATGTGATAAATACCATATCTAGGTTCTTTAATAAGTAGTGAAATTGCTTTTGCAAGATCCTTGGTATATGTAGGACTACCAAATTGATCATTAACAACAGTTAATCGATCTCTTTCCTTCCCTAACCGAAGCATTGTCTTTATAAAGTTATTTCCGTTTTCGCCAAACAGCCATGATGTCCTAATTATGTAATATTTATTTGTGAGTGCGGTAATGTAGTCTTCAGCTAATGACTTTGATTTTCCGTATACTCCTAAGGGGTTCTTATAATCATCTTCTAAGTAAGCGGTTTCCTTTGTTCCATCAAATACATAATCGGTACTTATATGTAAAAGAGGAATGTTTAATTGATTACAGATAACAGCAAGATTCCTTGGCCCTAATGCATTCACCTTATATGCTAACTCTACCTCTTCTTCACATTTATCAACCTGGGTGTATGCAGCAGGGTTAATAATTAAATCTGGTTTCTCATTATATACAACTTCATTGCATTGCTTATAATTAGTAACATCAAAACTATTACTGTTGGTTTTAATGAGATTGTGTTCTTTTTTAAGCACTTCTACTAAATCACTACCAAGCATACCTCGCGTGCCAGTAAGTAATATTCTCATTTTCCCCTCCTGAAATCAGTGTACTTTTATATATATGTATTTACTTCAACCAATAATTTCCATTAAGACTTATATGTTTTTTAATTGCATTTGGAATATATCTATTTCTTACTCCTAATTTATATCCAGCGTATTTGAAAATTGCTTCTAAAAATACTCTAGCAATGCTAAATAATTCCTTTTCCTTTATTGCAAATTTCAGCTGATTAACTATAAAATCCATCCCTTTTGAATTAGCTTTGCCTAATTTTTTAATTAGTGGTTCGTTATCTAGTGATACACCTATATCAAAGTACCTCTTAAATAAATCAAAACATTTATAATTATGGGAATGCAGAACTCTTGCCTCAGCAACATATGCTACTTTGTAACCAGTGAATATTGCTTTGGATGCAAACAACATATCTTCATTAGATATAATTGGTTCAGGAAACCCTTTAAGAAGTAAAAATTCCTCACGTTGATATGCAGCACACACGTTACTGTTTTGAAATGCTCCGATTTCCATTGATTGAATATCTCTTTTTTCTTTTATAATACTCTTATTAGGGTAATTATATAGTCTTAAAAATTTATCTGTAATTATTGTTCCTGGTTTTGGTATCTGCCTTGCGTATGATACAATCACATTTTTTGTTAGCGGTCTAATTAGTTCTTCTAGAGTGTTATTATCTTCTGGTAATGCATCTTGAGTAATAAAAACTAATATATCACCTTTTGATATTGAAGCAGCATAGTTTCTTGTACGGCCATGGTCAAATTCTTCTCTTTTTATCTTAATAACTTCTGTTCCGTTTTTTTTTGCAATGTCAGCTGTATTGTCGTCGGATTCTGAGTCTATAACTATAACTTCTTTTACTCTAATTGATTGTGATTTAATTTTATTTAGAAGCTTGGGAAGTTCCTTGGCTGCATTAAGAGTCGGAATTATTATTGATACGCTTTGATTCACCAGCAAAACTCCCTTTAAATCGTATATTAAGTTCCTTTCTTTTTCCTCTCCAATGCAATATTAGATATTGCATTGAAATGAAAGGGGTTAATTTGTTTAATATATTCCTTTGGGTTATTTTTCTCTTTCCTTGAATATATCTTCTTTTTTCTAGTATCTTTAGCAAATTACTTAATATATACCACTTTGCTTTAAAGTATTCTTTTATCTTGCCATGAACAATTCCTACGTATATAAAAAGTGCTAAATCACTTAGTGCTTTTTCTGGTAATGTTATTAGCATCAAGGTAATGGGTAGGTTTTTTAACCACACCATATCCGTATTCTTGACTGCGTGGTATACCGCAATAGATGTTTTGTATCCTATTGAGGCACTTACCTTGTGTTCTACTACTGCGTTTGGTACATAGATACATTTCCAACCAGCTAGTCTAGCTCTAAAACTTAAGTCACTGTCTTCATGTAAAAGGAAGAAATCTTCGTCAAAAAAACCTATCTCTTCAATCATACTTCTTCTATATAATGCAGCACCACCGCAAGCAGCAAAAACTTCTTTTGTTTCAGAATACCGCTTGGCTAGTTCATTGTTTCCTATTTTAAAACCTTTCCCTGCTCTTGTGCAGCCATCACCAGCTGTATCTATAATTTCTGTTCCCCATTGCAGTATTAATGAAGCACATATTCCGCAGGTTCTTTCTTTATCCATTGTATGAGATAGGTTCCTAAGCCAATCATTGTCAGCTTTTGCATCTGGGTTCAGTAATGCTATATATTCACCTTTTGAGCATTCGTAAGCTAAGTTAACTCCTCCAGCAAATCCAAGGTTCTCATTTGAATTAATAATCTTTACCCATGGAAAATTGGTAACTATTACCTCCATGGTGCTATCAGTTGAGGCATTATCTAAGACTATAACTTCGTAGTTCAAGTAGGTTTGATCTTGAATGGACATTATGCAATCATAAATATAATTCTCTGAATTATAAGTTATAATGATAACACTTATGAATGCATCATTACTTACTATAGTCAATTATTAACACCTACTTTTTAATACGCACCGTTACGTTTAAAAACTACTCTTATCGTTTTTAAAAGCATAACTATGTCTAGCCAAAGCGACCAATTTCTTACGTACCAGACATCTAGTTTTAATCTGCCATTAAACTCTACTTCATTTCTTCCACTCACTTGCCATAGGCCGGTTATACCTGGCTTTGTTACTTGTATATCATGGAGGTAGTCTCCCATTTGTTTTCTTTCTCTGGGAAGGTATGGTCTTGGACCTACTAGACTCATATCACCTAGTATTACATTAATTAGTTGAGGTAATTCATCTAGGCTAAACCTTCTCAAAAATGATCCTACTCTAGTCACTCTAGGGTCATATTCTTTTAGTTTATTATAGGTTTCCCACTCTTCTTTTGCTTCTTTGTTCTTGCGGAAGTACTTTTTTAAAAGTTTATCTGATTTTGTGTGCATGGTTCGGAATTTGTAGCACTTAAAAGTCACTCCATTTTGGCCAATTCTTTTTTGTGTAAAGAGTACTGGGCCTTTTGAGTCTAGTTTAATGGCTGTGGAAATTATTACCATAAATGGGGCGCTAATTATCAATAGCATGCTCCCTGTTATCAAATCAAAGAAGCGTTTTATTGCTCTGTTTAGGGCTGATTTTAGCTTGTTTTTTATATTTAGAATAAGGGCTTGTTCATTGAAGAAATATTCAATTTCTATTCCATTCATTGCCAGACCAAATAAATTGGGTACTATCATTACATTGTTTACTAAAGGCTGAAGCTTATTTGTTAAGTCTACTAAATCTTTTGGTGGTAAGCCTGGTGCTGCAACCATTACTTCTTGAACTTTTGTGCTTTGAATGACTCTTTCTGCTTCTTTAAAACTTCCTAACACGGGTATATAATCTTTTGTCCCTTCCTGTTCAAGGCCTCTTATTTCTGAGTTATCATCCAAAAAACCTACTACGTTATAACCCATTGTTTTTTCTCTAGTCAGTGCATTTAATATTAGTTTGCCTGTTTCTCCGGCTCCTACTATTAGTACCGGTCTATGCCAAATATCCATTCTTACCATTAATAGTTTCCCTAAGTAACGGAAGAAAGGAATTAGAATAATGGTAAACAGCCATGTTGTCAGAACTATCACCCTTGACATCTCTTCACTTAATTTAGCTACGTAAAGCAATGAAATTGTAAATATTATTGCCAGTGTTCCTGCTTTGAGAGTTTTTTCAACCTCTTTCCAAAAGGGCATACGTTTTTGGTATAACTCTTCATAAGCCATGGCAGCTATTAATACTAGAGGAAACCACCAGAGATTTTGCATTGTATCTGCCAACAGTTCTTGTGTAAAAAAGGACGGGAGTAATAAAGGAAATATTTGTTCCCTAATCAAGTAACCAGCTATAAGACTTATAAAAATTGCTAATAGGTCTATCAGTAAGAGCATTGGTATTGAAAGTATTTTTTTATTAAACACAGCAAGCTTTGAGTTGCTTACCTGTTGCTTGTATTCTATTTGTCTTACTGCCGGATCACTCCTCATTATATTTACACCTCAGCGGTTTCTACTTGTCAATTGGTTTTAAGTTTGATAACCCTTTAAAATCGTTTCTTATGTTCAGTTTGGCCTGTTCAGCCTTTTTAAGGGCTTCAGTTACTCTTTGTTCATCTCCCTGGTACTGCGCTATAACTGCTTGCCATAAAAGTACATCTTTTTGCAGTTGTTGGTTTTGGGCAATACTTTCAATATATGAAGTTGCTTTGTTTGTGTTTCCATTTAGGTAGTTGGCTATTCCTAGGTTTAGTTTTGTTCTGTCAGTTACTTTTAAGGGTTGCCAATACTCCCATTCCTTTTGCAGATTTGGTGGAACTGAATCCACAGTTACCTTTATTTGTTGTGGTATAGCTAGTGATTGTTCTATATATTTGCTTGCCTCTTCGTTATTTTGTGACTTTATTTTATTTAATGCTACATTAGTAAGGATTATAGATAGTTGCTCATAGTATTTATGTTTAAGTGGTGCTAATTCTACAGCTTTGTTTGCTACTTCTACAGCTTTTTTAAATTGGTTGTTACTTAAATATTGTACAGATAAATCTGCATAATAATCTTGATTATAACTTGCTAATTCTATTGCTTTTTCTGAGTAATTAATTGCCGTTTCTTTATCACCCAGGGCATAATGTAGTTGTGATGCCCAACGATAATTCACACTATTTAATGGGTTAAAGGTAATTGCTTCTTGAGTCATCTCCATTGCCTCTTGTAAGTTCCCTTTTCTAGCTTCACCCATTGCTGAAGTTAGCATATTTTCAGCGTACATCAAAGCAGAGGATACTGTTATAACTACCAGTATTATTATTGTGGATATTGCTATCTTATGGTTGGGTTTTAAGTTTAATCTTTTTAGGGGTTCTTTGTTATCTGCTTCTCCGTTAATATGTATTGCTACAAGACAGCCCATTAATATAAACATAACTATTGTTAGTGCAGATAAGGACAAATCAAAGTCAAATACTGCGTGTGATATTATTGCTAAGACCGTACATATTAAAGTTGCTATTAATCTTCTATCTTGTTGATCTCTTACTGATTTTTTATATAACTGAAATGCTATTATTAAGTAAATTACCCAACTTGATAGAGCAATGATTAAACCAATAAGACCTGTTTCAACAGCTACCTGCAAGAAATAGCTGTGAACCTGCCTGGCTGTGTATCCATAACTTTGAAAGAGATTGTATGTCTCCTGCCATGCTCCGCCCCCCCATCCTATAAGGGGTTTTTCAATTATCATATTTAAGACATCTTTATACATTGTCAAACGCTCGATTGCACCATGCATATGAATCTTTTCCATCAGCACCTGGAATATACCCATGTATGCTAGAACTATAGCTCCAACTATACCCGCTGTAATTGTAGTTACTAAAAGATGTCTGAATGATACGTTAATAACTTTAACTTTATGTTTAAACTTTAATGCTATCCACTGGCCTGCTGCTCCCGCTGCAAGTAGAGCCAGTAATATAAGCCAGGCTACACCATAGCTTTGTTCTGCTATTATAGATAGAAATAGTTCGCTCCCTAAAAAACCTAATATGCTTAAAGATAATGTACTTACTATTAGACCAAATCTATTTTCAGGTGTGTTTAAAAACCAGTATACAACCAAATAAATGGCGTAGATTATGTAGCCGCCATGTGAGTTAGAAGCAAAAAGTACGGTAATTAATAATAGATTAGCTGCAGCTATTGTTATTTTCCATAGGTTATTAGTCACCTTCTGCCACAGATAGCTGCCAATGTATATTGCTGATACTAAGAATATTGCCAGTGTATTCTTGTATTGAAATGTTGAAGCTATTGTTCCTCCGTCGTTGGGTATAAAGCCATCTTTAATTACTACTATACCCGAGGCTGTAAATAATCCGGCAAGCGCAACACCTATTGCACTAAGAAATATTACTATAAACAGTTTTTCTATCCGGTCTTTAGATATAGCTATTCTAATAGTTGACCAAAAAACAAAGAAGTAAAGTATGTTTTCCAGCACTTCATCTACTGCTAGTGCATAGTTGATTGCTATAAAAGTTGATAGTAGATAAACAATAGGGAGCGCCAGCACTAGATAGTCTAAGGGATTTGCAAAGAACTTAAGGTCTTTTCTTTGATATTTATATAGGCACACCAGCCAGAATAGTATCGCGGAGAATATCAATGCCAGCCTTTGGTTCTCTGCAAAAAATAGACCCCTAAAAAATGGTGAGAAAAATATTATTAGGCTTAATAATATTAAACTTATTTGGCCAGTTAGATCTCCTGTGCTATACGTATATTTGTTTTTATAACTCTTTTTAGCCATTAGAACAACCTCTATTTGCAATATATTACAATTGATTTTATAAACCACTAATATTTTAATTCTTTATAAAGTCTTAAAGTCCTTCAAGTTAGCTACATTTATTACTGGCAATTAAACGAACCTTATAAATATTTATCCAACAAAAAAGAGGAGACTCTTTTTTAAGAATCCCCCCTTGGTTATTTACTCTTATTCACCTAAAACTGAAGCTAGAATGTCATCTCCTGATAATACCTCTAGTTGGGTTTTTATAAAGTCATATTGGTATTCTAGGTCTTTTAGATTTTTAGCGGCTTGGTTATATTCTTGTTGGGTTTCTTTTAGTTGTATATCTGTTGTCATACCTACTTCATTCATTGCTTCCGTTACACGCAATTTTTCTTCTGCTGCAGTAAGGTTTTGTTTTGCTGTATCATAAGCTTCTTCCATGTATTCTATGGATAAATAAAGGCTTTCTATATTTTTCTTCATCTGGTCTTTGGCATTACCAGCTTCTAGGTCTTTAATATCAGCATTTATTTCACCTACATTGTAGTTGTCAACAAAGTCTTTTACTCTATCTGTGATTCCTGCTAATCTCTCTGCCGCCCATATTTCATATCTTTGCGATAGTGCTTGGGCTATAACGTAATCTAGTGATTCAAACTCAGCTTTTTCAAATGTTACCTCATCCACTAATTCATAGTTAAAGTCATTATTTAACCCAATTAGTTGTGCAAGTTTTGTTTGATTTTCTGTTACGTTATGTTGTGCAGATACTAATTCTGATTGTGCATTTGCTAGTTTAGTATTATAACCTAACAGTTCTGCCTTTGTGATCATGCCTAGTTCGTGTTTTACTTGTGCTATGTTATTATGGTTTTTGGCTAATTCCAGTGCTTTTTCGGATAACTCAACATTTTGCTGGCTTTTTAATATTTCATAATACAGCTCTTTTACATCCACTACCATTTGCTGCTCAATAGCTTCGTATGTCTTTTGGGCTATTCTATGTTCCGTCCTCTTCATTAAATAACCAGCATAAGGATTGGTTACTCCTGGTATGTACACACCAGGGGAGATATATTTTATTGTATCTTCTAGATCTTCTAGTTCTTCGTCAGTCTTGTCAATATTTAATTCTTTAATTTTCAAATCTCTGTTTCGTTCTATTGCCATTTTTATTGCTTCGTTTAGTGTTAGTTTGTTACCCTCTTCTGCTGCTACGGCTGTTGGTATGAATATGGTTAAGGCAAAGCACATTATAAGAAACAGTGATGTTATACGTTTATACATTTAAATGCACTCCTATGCATTTATTAATTAAGAAGCCCAGATCCTATATAGAATCTGGGCTTCTCTAACTAACTTAGTTAGCTAAGGATCTAATTACTTGGAGATTACTACTGCCTTAGTTGCAGGATCAAAGCCAACGTTGTAACCGAAAGCTTCAGCTACAAATCTAGCAGGCAGCATGGTGCGACCGTTATTCACTTCAGCAGCTACGTCCATTTGTGAAGCGGTACCGTTCACAGTGATGGTGGTGCTACCCAGTACTAGAGTTACTACATCGTCGCCCTTGGTCAAGGTTACGGTCTTAGTAGCAGCATCGTAGTCTACAGCAGCGCCAATAGCTTCAGCTACGTAACGTACAGGAGTGAATGTACGACCATCTTTAACGTATGGAGCAGCATCCATTGCTTTAGCAGTTCCATTTACGTTGTAGATGGAGGAACCGATGGTGAACAGAGCGCTGTTACCTTGCTCATCTGGAGCAGGGGTTACAACTTCACCAACTACTACGTTAGCAACGTCTTCATAGTTGTCATCATCAATTGCATCGTCAAAGTCGCTTACTGAAGCAACTTTATCAGTTTTTGTCAAGAATACTTCAAATGTAATGTCACCTACTGGAACAGTGCGGTCTACATCGAATTCAATGTTTGAGATCTTAATTACACTAGCATCTCTATCACTATCGCCAGTTACTTTGAAGGCAAGGTAACGACCATCTACGTCATCATCATCAATGTCCATGTCACCTTCAACTACTTCTACATCATAATCATCAGTAAAGTTAAAGCCATATGGTGCTTTAATAACTACCCATTTATCTTCGTCAATAGCACCGTCTTTAGTTTCAGTAATGGTGATTTCACCTAATTGCTGATTTTGAACACCGATAATTACTTCTGGCTTTTCAGCAGTTACTTCGAATGGCTTAACAATTTTAGCAATTACTAGTTCACCTTCTACACCAGCGCTACCGTAAACTTTTACAGTGAGATCGCCTTCAGGTGCATCAGCATCAATGTTAACTTTCATGCCATTCAGTTCAGCTTTACCAGATCCGCTACCTACAGTCCACTTAGCTTCTTCTGGATCATCGCTATCAATACTACCACTACCCAGTGGGCTTTCGTCTACTACATAACTCCATTCAGCCCAAGAAGGTAATTCCAGAGTAACAGTTCTGCCTTGAATCCAGCTGCTAGGAACTATTTCATCAATAGTAATGTCAACTACTTCTTCATCGTCAGCACCAGCTACGATTTCTTCTATGTCGCCATCAGTTTCCAGTTCAAAACCAAAGTCGCCAATCTTAGCAACTACGATGTCTTCTTCAGTTACTTCATTACCTTTAACGGTTAATTCTACTTCACCTTCATCAGCATCGTCTGGAACGATAACGTTACCAGTTACAGTGATAAATCCAGGCTGTCCAGAGCTTGCTGCAGTTACATCAATTTCTAATTCTTCATCGTCAGAACCACCAGCAGCCTTGTCTGCGGTTAAACCAACACTGTTAACATTTACACTGCTGTAAACCCACTTAATGTCGTTAGGTAATACAAGCTTAATGTTTTCAGAAGTTGTCAGAACGCCAGCTGCATTTTCTGCAATCTTAATAGTGGCAAGACTACCAGTTGAATCGATAGCTAAATCTTCAACGTCAGAAACTGTAGTTGTGGTGTCTCCACCAACAATACGAGCTACAGTAACGTACTCAGAAGTAATAGGAGTACCAGCGGCGTCAATTTCTATTTTAACATCGCCAGTCACATCATCATCAATATCAGCTTTACTTGTATCATTTACGTTAAATGTAAACTTTAATTTTTCAGCATCATTAGCTGAAGAACCACTGATTGCTTCAACTGTTACATAGTTATCATCAGCTGCAACAATCTTCCAATCAAAGCCTGTACCAGTTGCATCGATGTAGTCAGTTGCAGGACCAGCTGCGTAAACTACATCACCAACAGTAGGAGCTGTCATGAATTCTACTCCAGCTGGTAGGTTGATAGTAATTACTTGGTTTTGTGCAAAGTAGCCATCAGTGTCACTGTCTTCTTTAATTACCAAGTCGCCTAATTGTACGTTTTCACTGTCGTTTGATACTTTAGGTACACTCACTGCATAGTTATCTGTTGCAGCAAATGCTACGTTTGCTGTTAGTAGCATAGCAAATGCTAAAACTACTGCTAAAATACTAGCTCTTTTCAAAATATTTCCCTCCTAGTTTTTTGTGATAATTTTTTTGGTTTACTATGTAAGCAAACCGCTTAGTGAGTTTGGGACAAACCATTCCCTCGAGACGGTTCGTCATCCCCCCCTTCACTATAAATTTTAAAAGATGCCTGGATTCTTGTTAGTTAACTAGTAACAGAATATTTGGCACCAATTACTGGCTTACTAATTTTCTACACTAGCTAACAAAAACCCTTTTAATTAGGTTCATTTTTTCCGGCTTTTAGCCGATTCAATTAATTAGACGTTTAGGTTTTTCTATATGTTCCCTAAAATTTAATTTTTTTTGCCTAAATCTAAATAATTAGTTAAACTTCAGCAATCTTGGTTACTGTCGCGTTTCATAATAATAGACGGACCTAATTCAGTTATTGTTCCTTATAAAAATTATTTTTAAATTTATTTTTAATTATGGGTTACAGCATTTTCCTTTTGATTTATAATATTTATATAGCATAACAAAACTAATACTTAATTTGGAGGGATAAAGAATGAGAAGGTTAATTACATTCTCAATTGCTTTTTTATTAGCTATATCAACGGTAGGGACTGCTTTGGCTAGTGTTGGTACTAATAATGTTAAAGTTCATTACAACAATGTAATGCTGCTTGTGGATGGAAATGTGGTAAATACTGAATCTGAACCATTTATTCTTAACGGCACAACTTATGTACCTTTAAGGGATATTGGTAATGCATTGGGCGCAAAGGTGCAATGGGATAGTGTTAAAAATACTGTTATAATTTCAAGCGGTAAAGAAGGCACGGCTGAAAAGTATGACGGTGAAAATGTTAGTTCCGATGAATCTATAAGTAGCGAACTAGATACCACCACTTCCCCTATTAATCAAAGTGATGCTACGGAAAGTAAATCTGCTAGATTGGAAAAACTACTCTTTGAAAAATACGGGATTCTTAAGAGTGTTTATTTTAATGACTTTGAATTAACCGGCAATAGTGATGAAATCAAATTTAATATTCTCATAAATTTAACTGAGAATAATGAATCATGGAGTGGTTTATTTGATAGCGAGATAGAAAAATGGCTTAATATTGTTGTTGAGGAAATTCAAAAAGCTTACGATGAGGAAACAAAAGTAACAGGCAATTTTATAAGAACGGAAAATCGTAATGTACTACTTGATTTTAAAAAGGACTATGAAAAAAGACTGAAAGTAAGGTTTTATGATGGAAATTACCGTACTGGTGTTGATATAACATATAAGTTACCTATTGAAAAGGAATATGTCACTAAATATTTTTTTGTACACGATATAAAATTCAAAGCGACATCTACAAACTATAAAGAAGGTAGCGGTACTGCTGAAATCATCCTCAGTGCCGTGAATGGCAGTGCATCTATTGATTGGGGTAAATTATCAACACCAGAAATAAAGGCCGCTGCAAAGAATATTTGCAATACTGTAGCTAATGATTTTGGGAATAGCAATATCGAACTAAACAATATATATTTAACTTTTAAAGATAAACTTAATAAGGGTTTGGAATTTTTTATCTATGACGTTGAAGAATCAAACTTTATATAGCTTAAAAGGTCTGCACAATTGTGCAGACCTTTTTTCTTTAAGACATTATCCCATTACCTTTTTGAATAGTTTTTTGCCTTTGGGTTGGGGTAGTACGTTTAGCATGGCCAGTGCTTTACCGGTGCCTTCGGCTACGCAGCTAATTGATTCGTCTGCAACATATACCGGCAGGCCGGTTTCTTCGCTTAGTAGTTTATCGAAGTTATGCAGTAAGGCTCCGCCGCCGGTCATTACGATACCTTTGTTTACTATGTCTGCAGCCAGTTCCGGTGGGGTGTGTTCCAGCACTTCTTTCACGGCACTTACTACTGCTTCCAGTGGTTCGGAGATGGCATCGTACACTTGGCTGGAAGTTACGTTAAGGGCTTTGGGTAGGCCGGTTACCAGGTCGCGACCGCGAATTGTAATGTCTCTATCGGTATTTATTAGTGCACTGCCCACTTCTATTTTAATTTCTTCACCGGTGCGTTCACCGATCATCATGTTGTATTCTCTTCTTATGTATCTGACAATGGCTTCGTCAAATTTGTCGCCGCCTACTCTTAGTGAACGGCTGATTACGATACCACCCAGTGAAAGTACGGCTACATCTGTGGTGCCACCGCCAATGTCTACTACCATGGAACCGCTGGCTTCGGAAATGTCTATGCCCGCACCCAAGGCTGCGGCCAGTGGTTCTTCTATTAGATGGGCTTGTTTGGCACCTGCCGACAGGGCTGCCTGGCGTACTGCCCGCTCTTCTACCCCGGTTACACCAGAGGGGATACAGACCATTACTCTTGGCTTTACAAACCATCTTCTTCCGCTTGTCTTTGAAATGAAGTATTTAAGCATTTTTTCCGTGACATCGTAATCGGCGATTACTCCGTCTCTTAGTGGTCTTATGGCTACAATGTTGCCGGGGGTTCTTCCGAGCATTTGGCGAGCCTCTGAACCCACAGCTATGATTTTACCGGTATCTTTATTGATGGCCACCACTGATGGTTCTTGTAATACGATGCCTTTACCTTTTACGTAAACTAATACGCTTGCTGTACCTAAATCAATCCCGATATCTGCTGAAAAGCTGAGAAATCCAAACATTTATTTTATTTCCTCCCCAGTGAGTTTTCTGGCTTGTCCATTATTATGGTTATAATAAATTTTTTGAGATCTTTATAAATATATCTCTTTTTTGCTATTTATTTGCTATTTCTACTTATGGGGAAGAAAATCCTCTATATATGTATAAAATATGTTAATACATGTCCTTGTATTTTTTTCTAGTTGCTTCTCCGCCTCGCAGGTGTCGTTCTGATTTGTTTTGGTTTAATACATTTTTTACTTCTTTAGCCAGTTGTTTGTTTAGTGATGGTAGTCTTTCGGTCATATCTTTATGTACGGTGCTTTTACTCACTTGAAACACGTTGGCTGCCTGACGCACTGTGGCTTTGGTTTCTAATATATAAGCGCATATTTCTAGGACGCGTTTTTGGATGTAGTCCTGCATAAGTCTACCCCCTCGGACGACGTGACGTTTAGGGTTGATTAGTTCATATATATGCATCTAGGGGGAAATAAGAACTTTTTTTGCATGTTATTTTGCATGCGGAATTCAGTAGTCAGTAGTCAGGATGGTTGCATGTTATTATGCATGCATTTGTGCATGTCATAATGCATGCTTCGGGCGAGCGTTGAAGCTCGCCCCTACAGGAATGATATATTTTTATTTTAGGCTAGAAGGGTCTATTGGTTGGTTGTTTTTGGTTATTGTTAGGGTTATTTTTGATTGTTTTTCTGTTTTTGTGGTGCCTAGGGTTTGGCCTTTTTGTACTTGTTGGTTTGGTTCTACTTGCAATGTGTTTAGGCCGGTGTATGTGGTTTGGTAGCCTTCACCGTGGTCTATTGTTATTATGAAGCCTTTGTATTGGTCTAGTTCTGCTGTGATTATTTTGCCGGGTAGTGATGCTTTTACTGGTTCGCCTAGCTTTGCTTGTAATTGAATACCTGTATTAGCGCGATAGTCGTCGTATGTTTCATTGTAATACATTTGGTTATAGCCTACCAAGACTTCACCTGTTACCGGCATGGCCAGTTGGCTTAGGTCTAGTTCTTCTTTTGCTTCTGTCGGTTGTTGTTTTGGTTCTTGTATTGGTTGTTCATTTAGTTCAGGTATGTTTTGTTGTTGGTTTACTTGTTCTGTTACTGTTGGCTTTGTATCTAGTTTCTCTGTTACTTGTTCAGTTGGTGTTAATATGATGAATCTTATGGCTAGGAATGTTCCTATTAATAATACTGCGGCGCCAATGGCGTATACTTTGGCGCCTTTTAGAAACCATTTTTTTAGCCAATCTTGGTATTTTTTAAGTTCATCCTGGTTTCTTAGTTTATCTTTTAGGTTATTATTAAAGGGCCACACGTTTATCACCTCGTTTTGTTCATTGGTAATAGTATGGCCGTTCATGCATGATATTATGCATGAAGTAGTCAGGATTCAGGAGTCAGTAGTCAGAATTTTGCATGTGATAATGCATGCATTTTGTGCATGCGTTTATTTGGGGTGCTATTGTGATTATGCATGTTTTGGGCTGGCGTGGAAGCCAGCCCCTACGGCACAAGATGATTTGCTTATTTTTTTATCTTTAGATCTTTTAGTTCTGTGCCTGGGTAGTAATGGGTTAGAATTTGGTTGTAGGACTTCTTGTGTTCTGCCAGGCCTTTGGCTCCGTATTGGCACATGCCTACTCCGTGGCCGTAGCCTTTGGTGGTGAAGGTTATGTTTTTTCCTTCTATATTATAGGTAAAATTGGTTGATCTTAAAGCAAGTAAACTTCTTATGTTTGTGGCCTGCATTTCTTTACTTGCAACCTGTAATGTCTTTGGTCTGCCGGTGGTGGTTTTTTCTTTTACTTTGATTAGTTCTGTTTTACCGTTGGTTGATACCGGTACTGCTGTTAGGTCTACCTGCAGTCTTTGTGATACTTTTTGTAGTGGGTAGGTTACTTTTCTTATCGGTTTTGGGTCGGCGCAGTAGGGGCAGGGTACGCTTGTTAGGTATGGTAGTGTTACCTGCCATACTTCACCGGAGTTTTCGGTGGCTTCTCCTCCACAGGAGGCGTGGTATACTGCATTGGCCAGCTGCCCTTTATATGTTAGTACTTTGTTTTTGGTAGCACTGACTGCCCATTTGGTTTTTAGGTAGTAGTGAAGGTAGTGGATGCCCCAGCGTTCTTTCATTTCTTCCTTTGATATCCAGGCTTGCCCTTGTCTGTGGTCATCGCTTACGTCTGCATTGGGAATGCTTTGATTTTCTATACCACCGGTGGCTATTCTTTGGGCTATGTAGGTACGGGCAGCCACCGCTTGGGCTTTTAGTGCTTCAACGTGGAAGGCGGCGGGCATTTCCGCTGCCACTACTCCGATTAGGTATTCTTCCATGGGCAGGGTTTCTATTTCTCCTGTTTCATGGTGGTAAAGGCGGACTTGGTGTGATGATATTTTTGGGTCTAGGTTAAATAGTGGTATTTGTGGTATTAGGGTAAATAGGGCTAGAACTATAAGGGTTAGACCCAGGATTAATCTGCGAAGGCGTTTTTTCATGGTTTGCATCAGCTCCTACGGATTTATTTAGGCTTGTCCGTAGTAATATATGTATGCGGGCATGCATGTTTTTAGAACAGAATTCTGCATGTTTATTTGCATGATATGATGCCTGTATAGAATTCAGGAGTCAGAATTCAGAATGGGGTGCATGATGGTGTGCATGGAAAAATAAGGGCGCGATGAATCGCGCCCCTACGGAATTCTATAATTATTTGTTGGATAATTATAGATATTTTTTGGCTGCCCTTGGTTTTATTCTGACTCCTGACTTCTGGCTTCTGACTCCTTTCTTTTCTAAATTCTTACTCCTGACTACTAGCTCCTGACTACTAGTTAACTCTTTTTATATCTGCCCCTATGGAGGTTAGTTTTTGTTCTATTTTATAGTAGCCCCTGTCTATGTGGTTTATGTTGGTTACTTCTGTTTCTCCTTCTGCTGCCAGGCCTGCTATTATTAGGGCTGCACCTGCCCTTAGGTCACTGGCTTTTACTGTGGCTCCGTTTAGTTTGTTGGGGCCGTATACTATGGCTGTGTGGCCTTCTGTTTTTATTTTTGCTCCCATTCTTTTTAGTTCGTTTACGTGCATGAATCTGTTTTCGAATACTGTTTCTGTTACTACGCTGGTTCCTTGGGCCACTGTCATTAGGGCCATCATTTGGGCCTGCATGTCTGTGGGGAAACCGGGGTAGGGTAGGGTTTTTATATCTACTCCCTTAATTTGGCGGTCTGATCTCACTCGCATGCCGTTTTCTTCTTCTTTTACTTCCACCCCTGCTTCTTGCAGTTTTGCCACCACTGGCTTTAGGTGTTCTTCTATTACGTTTTCCACCAGTACATCTCCACCGGCCATTGCTGCTGCTACCATGTAGGTGCCTGCTTCTATGCGGTCTGGTATTACCGGGTGGGTGGTGCCGGTTAGTTCTTTTTTGCCTTCTATTCTAATTACTTTGGTACCGGCCCCTTTTATTTTGGCGCCCATGGAATTTAAAAAGTTTGCCAGGTCCACTATTTCCGGCTCTTCGGCGGCGTTTTCTATTACTGTTTTACCTTCGGCCATGGTTGCAGCCATCATGATGTTTTCTGTGGCCCCTACGCTTGGGAAATCCAGGTAGATGCTGTTGCCCACTAGTTTATTGGCTGCTGCCTCAATGTAACCTTTGCCATAGGTTATTTTAGCACCAAGGGCGTCAAAGCCTTTTAGGTGCAGGTCTATGGGGCGGGAACCAATGGCGCAGCCGCCGGGTAATGATATTCTTGCTTTTCCGGTGCGGGCCAGTAATGGGCCCATGACTAAAAACGACGCTCTCATGCGCCGCACGTAATCATAGGGTGCTTCGGATGTGTTAATGTTTACTACCTTTACCCGCATTTGTTCGTCTTTGAATTCCACTTCGGCTCCTAGGTATCTTAGCACCTCGCCGATTGTAAATACATCGGTTAGGCCGGGTATGTCGTGCAGGATGCATTCCCCTGATGTTAGTAGGGTACCTGCTATTATGGGCAAGACAGCGTTTTTAGCACCATTGACTCTGATATTCCCTTTTAATTGGTTTCCGCCTTTGACTATGAATTTATCCATTAGACCCTCTTTGTTGGTATTCGTTAGATTTTGTTTACTTTGTATTATAGCCGGAAAATACTTGCATGATACTTTTACGGATGCATGTATTTATTCTGAGAAGAATTTAGGAGTTAGGAGATAGGCGTTAGAATTGGTGCATGATGGGGTGCATGCCTTGTGCATGCACTTATTTTGGGTTCGGGCTGGCGTGGAAGCCAGCCCCTACAATACGGAACCACGTGGGCTTCGTTAACTACGACTCAATAAAAAAAGCACCTGATTACAGATGCATTAAAGTAGACTTTGATATTTTTGTCTGCCGAACAAAACTCGCATGACGATAGCTATTCTTTGACATGTTTTTTCCTTAACTTCTTAAAAACATTTTCTGCATCTAATAGAGGCTCTCCGTTTTCTATTTGCTCTTCTGCTTGTGCAATTTTTTTATAGAGATCTGCTTGGGCCAACTCTCTTTCATAGGTTTCCATACTCATAACTACTAAGTCTCCATAGCCATTTTTCGTAATAAAAATTGGTTCTTTATTTTTATGACAAAGTTCAGAAATCTCGGTTGTATTCCTTAAATCTTTTATCGGTCTTATTTCGGGCATAATATCAGCTCCTTTATGCTTTATTATGTCTTAATTATAGCATAATCATGCATGTTATTATAGGGGGTAGAAGTCAGGAGACAGGAGTCAGTAGTCAGAATTTTGCATGTTATTATGCATGCAATTTTGTGCAAGCTTCTATTTGGGGTTCGGGCTGGTGTGGAAACCAGCCCCTACGGGGATCTAAACAGGGCGCAAAGTAATTGCGCCCTGTTTTTATGTTTTTATTCTAACTCCTAACTCCTAGCTCCTGACTACTGAAAAAAGGTCAGGAACTTTTAGTTCCTGACCTTTTTTTAGTGTTTTCCTGTTGCGTTTAGTCTGGCTAGGGCTCTTTGTAGGGCTGCTTCGGCCCTTGATTCGTCTATCTCTTGGCTGCCTTTTGCCAGGCGTTCTTCAGCGCGTTTTTTGGCTTCTTCTGCTCTTTCCACGTCGATTTGGTCTTCGCGTTCGGCAGTGTCGGCCAGTACTACTACGCGGCTGTTTTTTACTTCTACGAATCCACCACTGGTGGCTACTTTGAAGGTTTTACCTTCTTGTTGTACCTTTAAAACTCCGGTTTTAAGGGCACTTACCAATGGTGTATGCTCAGGTAGGAAGCCTAGTTCACCCTCAACCCCTGGGGTAACGACGAATTCAACTTCTTCACTGAACACCACTTTTTCAGGGGTGACAAGATCTAGGCGTTGAGTTTTCGCCATATTATGCACTTCCCTCTAAGATCTTCTTGCCTTTCTCTATTGCCTCATCAATGGTACCAACCATGTAGAAAGATTCCTCTGGAAGGTCATCGTACTTACCATCAATGATTTCGTTAAAGCCACGAATGGTCTCTTTCAGTGATACGTATACACCAGGTGTACCGGTGAATGCCTCAGCCACGTGGAATGGCTGTGACAGATAACGCTGCAGTTTACGTGCCCGGGCAACAACTAACTTATCTTCTTCAGACAGTTCGTCCATACCCAGAATGGCAATGATGTCCTGCAGGTCTTTATAGCGCTGCAGTACGTTTTGCACGCCGCGGGCGCATTCGTAGTGTTCTTTACCAACTACGTTAGGATCTAGAATACGGGATGTACTATCCAATGGGTCAACCGCTGGGTAAATACCCAATTCAGCAATAGCACGGGATAATACAACGGTGGCGTCCAAGTGAGCGAACGCACTAGCAGGAGCAGGGTCAGTCAAGTCATCCGCAGGTACGTAAATAGCCTGTACGGATGTAACAGAACCCTTCTTGGTTGAAGTAATACGCTCTTGTAACTGACCCATTTCTGTAGCCAGTGTAGGCTGATAACCAACCGCAGATGGCATACGGCCTAACAGAGCGGAAACCTCGGAACCGGCCTGAGTGAAACGGAAGATGTTGTCAACGAACAGAAGCACGTCGGCACCTTCGTTACGGAAGTGCTCGCACAGGGTCAAACCTGTCAGCGCAACACGTAGACGGGCACCTGGTGGCTCGTTCATCTGACCGAACACCAACATACACTTGTCCAAAACACCAGAGTCTTTCATTTCGTGGTACAGGTCGTTACCTTCACGGGTACGCTCACCAACACCAGCAAATGCGGAAATACCACCGTGCTGTTTAGCAATGTTGTTAATGAACTCCATAACGATAACGGTTTTACCAACACCGGCACCACCGAACAAACCAATTTTACCACCCTTAAGGAAAGGGATCATTAAGTCAATAACTTTAATTCCAGTCTCCAGAATTTCTTCTTGTGTGGACTGGTCTACCAGTTCCGGAGCAGGACGGTGAATAGG
This sequence comes from Bacillota bacterium, assembly GCA_009711615.1. GTDB lineage: Bacteria > Bacillota > Desulfotomaculia > Desulfotomaculales > Desulfohalotomaculaceae > Desulforadius. The sequence continues at coordinate 566,264 of VENI01000005.1, forward strand.
ACTTGTTTCGTTTCCTTTTACTTCACCCTGACCGTCAATGGGCCTACCTAAAACATCCAGCATACGACCTAGTACAGGCTTGCCTACGGGAACGGCGATAGGTTCGCCGGTATCTACAATTTTCATTCCCCTTACAAGACCTTCAGTACCAGACATCGCAATGCAGCGCACCCTGTTGTTACCAAGGTGCAGGGAAGCTTCTAGTGTAAGATCCCACTCACCAAAGTCACGATCCTGGTCTTCGGAACGTATTTTTAACGCGTTGTATATAGCAGGTACTTGGCCGGGTTGAAACTCAACGTCTACAACCACACCTGTAACCTGTATAACCTGACCAACGTTCATATCGTCCTTCGACCTCCCTTGCGTGTCGAGATATTACTGCGTATTATATTACTCCTGTGCCGCAGAGCCACCAACAATTTCGGAAATCTCCTTGGTAATGGCTGCCTGACGGGCACGGTTTAATGACAGTGTGAGCTTATTAATCATGTCTTTAGCGTTGTTTGATGCAGAGTCCATTGCTGTCATCCGGGCACCTTGTTCTCCGGCCTTGGCCTCTAACAGAGCCCTGAAGATGCTGGTCTCTACATACTTTGGTAATAGTTCGCCCAGTACAGCCTCGGCGGTTGGTTCATACATGTATGAAACCTTGGCCTTTTCAGCTTCTTCACCTTCTTTTTCTTCTCCGGAAGGTGTTTCGATGGGCAGAAGCTTCATGGTTGTGGGGCGCTGGGTTAGGGTGTTAACAAACTCACTGAAAACCAAATACACTTGATCAAACTCACCGGCGGTGTATTTATCGATTACAAATTGAGCTATTTCTTTGGCCTGACTAAATTGAATGTTCTCGCCTAAATTGATATATTCAGCTGCTATTTCAGCTTCACGTCTTTTAAAGTAGTCACGGCCTTTACGACCTACAGCAACCAAGGCTGGTTGGTCAAAATCATTTAGTTCAATAGCAGCACGCCGGATAACGTTTGCATTGAAACCACCACACAGGCCCCTGTCTGCAGTGATAAGGATGTAGGCGGTCTTCTTGGGTTCTCGCACCTCTAGCAGCGGATGGCTGACTGCACCGCCGGCTGCTGAACTTACTCTTCCAAGCACATCAGTCAATTTAGTGGCGTATGGGCGGGCAGCAGATACTGCTTCCTGGGCACGACGCATCTTTGCCGCAGCCACCATCTTCATAGCTTTGGTAATCTGCTGGGTGCTTTTTACAGACTTAATCCGGCGCCTAATATCGCGCGCATTAGCCAATACTTCTCACCACCTTAATTCTTATACTGCCTAAACAAAGGTCTTCTTAAATTCTTCAACTGCAGCCTTCAGCTTCTCTTCTGTTTCAGGCTTTAGTTGTTGATCGTTTACGATTGCTTCCAAAATGTCTGCGTGATCGCTCTTAATATACTTAACAAAGTCCTGTTCAAATGAACGGATCTTTTCTACTTCTATGTCATCCAAGAAACCACGCACAGCGGCGAAGATGGATACAACCTGTTCTTCAACCTTCATTGGCGCATATTGACCCTGTTTCAGGATTTCCATAGAACGAGCACCACGGTTCAAACGTGCCTGGGTGGATTTGTCCAAGTCAGAACCGAACTGAGCAAATGCAGCCAATTCACGATACTGGGCCAGATCCAAACGCAGTGTACCGGCAACCTGCTTCATGGCTTTAATTTGAGCCGCACCACCAACACGGGATACTGACAGACCTACGTCAACCGCCGGACGCATACCTGAGTTAAACAGGTCAATGTCCAGGAAGATCTGACCGTCAGTAATGGAGATAACGTTGGTTGGAATGTAAGCAGAAACATCACCAGCCTGGGTTTCAATAATTGGCAGCGCGGTTAATGATCCACCGCCGTGCTCATCGCTCATTTTAGCAGCACGCTCTAACAAACGAGAGTGCAGGTAGAATACGTCACCGGGGAATGCTTCACGTCCGGGTGGACGGCGCAGCAGCAGTGACAGTTCGCGGTAAGCGTTAGCCTGCTTGGTAAGGTCATCATAAATGATTAATACATCCTTACCTTGATCCATGAATTCTTCACCGATGGCACATCCGGAATATGGTGCGATGTACAGCAGTGGAGAAGGTTCTGAAGCGTTCGCTGCTACAACAAGGCTGTAATCCATAGCCCCGTTTTGTTCCAGCACGCTTACTACGTTGGCCACTGTGGATGATTTCTGACCTACAGCAACGTAGATACAAATTACATCCTGACCTTTTTGGTTGATGATGGTGTCTACCGCCAGGGCAGTTTTACCTGTTTGACGGTCACCAATAATTAACTCACGCTGACCCCGACCGATAGGGATCATGGCGTCTACCGCCTTCAAACCGGTCTGCATGGGCTGGTGCACTGATTTACGGGTAATAACACCAGGTGCAATACGTTCAATAGGACGGAATTTCTCTGACTTTATTTCACCCTTACCGTCAATGGGCTGACCTAACGGGTTGACAACACGACCGACTAGTGCATCGCCTACCGGAACTGAGATAATACGTCCGGTACGCTTTACGGTGTCCCCTTCCTTAATGTGGGTGTAAGGGCCCATGATAACGCAACCAATGTTATCTTCCTCTAAGTTAAGGGCCATACCCAAGGTACCACCGGGGAACTCCAGCAATTCACTGGCCATACATTCTTCCAGACCATATACACGGGCAATACCGTCACCTACTTGAATAACGGTACCCACATCTGTGGCTTCTATTTGGGTCTGGTATTCATCGATCTGCTGCCTGATAATGGAGCTAATCTCTTCAGGTCGCAAATTCATTTACTGGTTCACCCCTATCTACTAACTAGTTTTAGACATCAGGCGTTGCTTGAGGGATTCTAGTTTATGTTTAACACTACCATCTATAACTTTATCCCCAATGCGAACCACCAGACCGCCGATTAAGGAGGCATCCACGCTATATTTCGGGCTTACCTCTTTACCAGCCAGGCGGTTTAATACTTGTGCCAGGCTTTCTTTCTGACCAGCGGGCAATTCCGTGGCAGAAATCACTTCGGCATCTACAATGTTACGTGCCTCATTGGCTTGGTTAATAAATTCTTCTACAATATCACTAATGTACGCTTCGCGATGACGATCAACGATCAGGTATAAAAAGTTGACTGTGGTCTCGGAAACGCGGTTTTCAAACAGATTCTTAATAACTTTTTGTTTTTCAGAAGCTGTTATCTGGGGGTGGAAGAGGATTTTTCGCAGTCCTTCTTCCGATTCCATAACCGCTTTTACCGCTTTTAGCTCTTCTTCAAGCGCGTCCAGACCCTGGGTTTTTGTAGCAATTTCATAGAGGGCCTGAGCATACCTTCTTGCCACAGCCCCCCTTAACATGGCAACTTACCTGCATCATCAATGAATTTCTTAACCAGATCGTCTTGAACGTCATCAGTGATTTTTTCTGATACAACTTTATTGGCAACCAGGATGGAAAGGCCGGCCACTTCGTTCTTCAGTTCAGCAACAGCCTTCTCACGTTCCATTTGAATGTCTTGCATAGCATTTTCTTTTATACGAGTTGCTTCAGTTTTTGCAGATTCAACAATTTGGTTTGCTTCTTCTTCGGCTGATTTTGTTGCCCTTTGAATAATGGCTTGGGCTTCTTCTTTACCCTTAGCCAGTTCTGCATTCAGCTCAGCGCGCAGGTTTTCTGCAGCTGAACGGTCTTTCTCTGCAGCCGTAATGTCGCTACCAATCTTCTCTCTACGCTTATCGATAGCATTGATAAGCGGTTTCCATACAACTAAACGCAAGAAAACTAATAGTATCGCAAAGTGAATAATTTGGGCGATAAGAGTAGCATTAAACAGTAGCGGTCCACTACTTTCCGCAGCAGAGCGGGCAACTTCAATGGCTTGCAGTTCCACTTGTTCCCCTCCTTCCATCATCAGCGGGACAAATTAAGGCGATAGCAGGTTTGGCTGTGCAAACCTGCTATCCTCCTTTAGGCTAACAAGTAAGAAATAATTACAAAGATTAAACAGCTTTACCCATCAGCATAAACGCGATAACAACTGCGATAATGGGAAGGGCCTCAATCAGACCTACAGAGATGAACATGGTAGTTTGCAGTACACCTCTTGATTCTGGCTGACGAGCAATACCTTCTACAGTTTTACCAGTTACCATACCGTCACCAATACCAGCACCTAGTGATGCCAGACCTACAGCTAGGGCAGCACCCAAAGCAGCAGCAGCATTAAGTTCCATTTAGTTTCCCCTCCTTTCAAATATAAAGTTTTTAAAACTTATTTTAGTGGTGCTTGTTAACAGCTTGAGATGTGTAGATAATTGTTAACATGCTGAAAATAAACGCTTGGATAGTACCAACAAAGATACTAAATGCCAACCAGATTAATGATGGAATGAAACCACCAAAGATCTCTCCGGAAAGCGGGATTAAACCTAACAGTACGGCAATCAATACCTCACCGGCATAGATGTTACCAAAAAGACGGAAGGCCAGCGTAACCGGCTTGGCCAATTCCTCCACGATAACCAGTGGCAGGAAGAACGGAAATGGTTCAATAAAGTGTTTAAAGTGACCCAAACCTTTGTCCTTCAGGCCCAGGAACTGTGTCATTAGGAACACCATAATGGCCATCCCCATGGTTGTGTTAACGTCTGCGGTTGGTGACATCATGGTTGGCACCAAACCCAACATATTGGCAAACAAGAGGAAAGTAAACAGCGTTACAACGAATGTTACCATGGACGCGGCACGCTTGTTGTCGGTGATATTGTCGAAAATTAGTCCTTTTAAGTAATCATAAACTGTTTCATATACCACCTGCAGCCTGCCTGGCTTATCCATACTCGCTTTTCTGGTGGCCAGTATACCCACCAGAGCCACAATGCCCATCACTATCCAGGTCATCACAATTGTCTTCATATTAAGGTCAATGGGATAGCCTGCCACCGAACCTAGATGTGTGGGGCCGTGGGCCGCTTCCCCTAGAATGTTGCTCCAGAGGACGCCTATCTCCTCATGGACTTGATCTAAACTTTTCATTATCTCCCCCCCTTCACGCTAATTTTTATCTTTTAATATCAGGTGAGCCTTGTAATCCTGTAGCAGGCTTAAGTTGAAATCTATCATTGTTATTATGGGGGATATAAATATGCCAAATGACACCCCATAAATGCTAAGCGAATCTGTTTTTAATGATAAAAATAGTACTGCCATTATTAACAGCAGTCGCATGAAAAACCCCATGCGCATGAAGGCTATTGCCTTTTCAACCGGTAATTGGTCAACGTGTTTCATGCGGTTATAAATTAGCACCGCATTAACTACACCCACCAAGGTACCGATAAACAGCCCCCATCGGAAGGGAGAAGACGGTTCCAATATCAAACCAAGCGAAATAACCAAGGCTACTATTCCAGTGAATTTGATAGTGCGGCCCAGTTGTACTTTTAAGCCACGGGCTTTATGCAGATCGAGCATAATTATTTCACACCTTTATCGGTTTTGTCTTTGAAAAATGTGTTTAGTGTTTTGATAATGCCAACGACTCCGATAGCTAAGCCCGCCAGCAGGCCGATGATTAGAAACACCGGAGTTGTGCCTAGTTTTTTATCTATGTAGCTGCCACCGTAAAACCCCATCACTGAAGTTATGGCCAGTTCCATACCAATGGTGGTGGTTATGGCTAGTGCCTGCAGTGGAGAACCGTTTTTTGTTTTTTTATTACCATTTTTATTGGTACGCTGGTCTTTATTTTTTATGTCTACATTAACTCCTTTTTTCACAATCATTTGCCACAAAAAGGTAAATATGGCGTCTTTGACCATACCTTAATTAGGTAATTTTCCAATTCTGATTTATCAGAACCTTTTCTTAAGCAAATGATTCTACATTAAAAAGATTATTCCTTCCGCTACATAACTAATTTTTATTTTTTTTACGAAATTTAGCGACTATTACAACTAATCTTAATAATAGTGAAAAATTTCTCTAGCTTTTGTGTTTTATGTTGGCTATAAACTGTTTTGGAGGGTGATTGGCTATGTTATTTTTGTAACAAATTGCCTGGGCTATTCTTTTAGATGCTTGGCCGTCTCCATATGGGTTTACAGCTTCTGCCATTTGGCTATAGGCTTTTGGGTTATCTAAAAGTTCTTTGGTATGTTTTAACACATTTTCTCGGTTCGCTCCGATTAGTCTCACTGTACCGGCGTCCACCGCCTCCGGTCGCTCGGTGGTGTCTCTTAACACCAGTACCGGTTTGCCCAGGGATGGGGCTTCTTCCTGCATGCCGCCGGAATCGGTAAGTACTAGGTGACTGCGCTGCATTAGGTTGATAAATGGCTGATAGTCCAGCGGTTCTATTAAGTGTACCCTGGGTACGTCCCCCAACACATCTTGCACCACTTGGCGTACTGCAGGGTTTTTATGTACCGGGAATACTATTTCTACATCGGGGTAGGCTTCTATTATTTCTTTTAAGGCGGTGTAGATACCCCGCATGGGGTCGCCCAGGTTTTCTCTCCGATGGGTGGTTATTAGTAGTACCCTTTGGTTTTTAAAGTCTATATTATCTAGTTCGGGAATATTAAATTGGAATTGTTCCTTAACGGTTTGTTTTAAAGCATCTATTACGGTGTTGCCGGTAACATAGGTGCTTTCTGGTTTAACCCCTTCGTTAAGCAGGTTCTCTTTGGCGGTTACTGTGGGAGCAAAGTGCATATCTGCCAGGGCCCCGGTAAGTCGCCGGTTCATTTCTTCGGGGTAAGGTGAGTATTTGTTACTGGTACGCAAACCTGCCTCTACGTGCCCCACCTGTATTTGCTTGTAGAAGGCAGCTAAAGAAGCAGCAAAGGTGGTGGTTGTGTCACCATGCACCAATACTAGGTCTGGTTCCGCCTTGTTTAGTACGTCTTGCAGGCCATCTAAGGCCCGGTTGGTAATGTCGAACAAGGTTTGGCCAGCCTTCATTATGTTCAGGTCATAATCGGGTTGAATATGAAAAAGCTGCAGCACTTGGTCCAGCATTTCACGATGCTGGGCGGTTACTGCCACTTTGCAGTCTATTTGTTCTGTTTGTTGCAGTTCCAGTACCAATGGTGCCATTTTAATGGCCTCCGGCCGGGTACCAAAAACGGTTAGCACTTTTAGCATGGTTCTTGCTCCTTGTTTCTATGATTGGGTTTATTGTTTTACTTAGTTATGTGTGGTGCTGAATTAAAAATGTAAAATTAATAATGAAAAATGGTTAATTTCTTTGGTGCCTGCTTCATTGAGTGTTTAACGAAAGGTTTGTCTTTACAAGCTAAATTCTAGCTGTGGGTCCGATGAATCGGACCCCTACGAACTTTGATACTATATCTTAGCTTTTAAGTAGGCTTCCTTCTTATTAGGGATATATATTGCATCTATTTTTGTAGGGGCTTGATTTATCAAGCCCTCAGGCAAAACTTAGCATGAGAAGAAAAACTATGGTTAATGCTCTTGCAAGCAGCGCTGTGCAGCACGAACTACTTTCATAATAGCATGCAAAATTCTGACTCCTGACTCCTAACTCCTGAATTCCGCCCCTTAAAAAAGCATGCATGTTAATTCTTCAGTCTTCATTCTTCATTCTCTCTTCAACGATGTATTTCTTCTTCTTCAGTTTCTCAATGTGCTGCTGGTGTAGCTCGTCTATATCTACACCATAGTGTTCTTCTAACACAAACATCATTGATACTGCGGTTTGAGCTACATCTAGTAATTCCTTTGATATTACCTGTACTGCTTCTTTTTCATCCAGGCGGTTAATTTCGCCGTTAAGACCCCGCAACTTACCAATGGCCTGGGCCAGTTCACCGGCCTCTTCCATCAGTTTTAATGCTGTTGATTCCAGGGTAGGCGAAAGGTTATTCAGTTTAGGCAGGGTTACTTTCTTTGTTTGCATTTAATACCTACACCATCCATGTATTATTTGCCAATTTACTATTGAATATTAATAAATAATGACTTTTACAAATTCTAGTTTTACTTTTAAACTCCTGCAAAAAAGGGCGCAAAATTGCGCCCTTTTTAAAATTAGTCATTATTATCATTAAACTGCGTATCGGTGTTAGAGAACTTAACATACCCCCATGCTTGATGGCTTGCGTACTCTGTATTCCCTGCAAAAGTAGCTTTCACTTTGTAATACTTATATAGATCTAAATTATAATTTGTGGGTACTTGTAACTTAGCAACTCCATTACTGTCTGTTGTCGCTGTTCCAATGAATTCATTTTCTTCAATATCGTAGTCATTATCAATGTCTATATAAAAATTAACATCTTCATTTGCAATATAATAATGATTAAAATAGCTTGAAGTGTATTGGTCGGTGAATTTAAGGGTAGTCTCTAAATAAGGTACCTTATCTGTATAAGTTAACCTAATGGAATAATTATCAAGCACACCAACCTTAAGTGTATTACTATAAGAGGCGGGAGCATAATCCCCTTGAACACCCTCAAGCTTAACCTCTAGTTTATAACTTCCCGGTGCAGTTATCCCTAAGTCAGAAAGCGACAAGTCGCCACTATATAAAGAAGTATCTATTATGGTATCATCAATATATACTTGAATTGGAACTGTTAGTAATTCATTGTTGGCAGTAGCTTGCACATCTACCTTTATTGTTTGTGCATTGTCAAATAGAATGCTTAATTCCCAAAAATCAATGTTAATTTCCGTCCCGCCTATGTGCAAATCCGCCACCGCTTCAACCGTACCATATACCTCATTATTCACAGTAGCCTTCCAAGAGTGGTAACCAACAGGCAGCTGTGAAATAACATTATTTGGTACATAATAGTTTATGTTGCCATCCGCAGCAGAAATAGTATCTGTATATACCGACCCAGTAACAGACGTATCCCCCGATATTATTGATATATTTACTTCATCTATGGGAATGCTCTCATAAGGGTATTCTACGTTTTTAATACTACCCTGTAAGTAGACATCTTCAGTTAAAGTTGCCGGTAAAGTTGTATCACTTAATTGTAAGTTAATTATGTTTTCATGCAATTCTAGCCATTCTTCCGCTTTGGCTGATGAATAATATTTTTCATTAATTACATTTCCTTTATATTTAGCATCAGTTATAAAATATACTGTACCTCCATTGTTTTTATCCTGAATATAGTTTGTTATATCATAGGTTGCATTACCATTTGAATCAGTTGTAAGAATAGCTATGGTTTCATAAGTGGATTGCTGGCCATTTTTGCTGGACACCCACCTCAAAATAACTTCTTGACCTGCAAGGGGTTCTCCATTCACTTTATCCTTTAGAGTCACATTTGCTACCACACCTGTAGTATGACCAATCACAGCACTATAAGGAGATATAGTAAAATCTATACCCACATTACTGTATTCTGAGCTGTCCCTGGAAGAGTCCAGTCCAACTGATTCATCCCCTTCAAACTCTGCCACATAATAATATTTTTGACCTGCTATATAGTCAAGTGTGATATCGTCCAGCGGAAAGGTTGCAATGCCATTAGATGATGTAGTAGCTTTACCGAGCCATGTTCCATTAGATTCTTCGTCAGTGCTAATATAAAAGTTTATTTCTTTTTCAGCTAGAGGTAAACCATTTGATGTATCTGTATTCTCTTTTAAAGTTACAGTAATATTGTAGGGTGTAACGATCATTGTAGTTGAAGTATTATCACCGCTGCTGTCACTGTCACTACTACTTGAATCACTGTATTCAGTTGAACTCTCGGCTTCATTTAAAGCTTCATCAACTATATCAGTGATAGGATCAAATGACTCCTCCTGCTCTTCCACTTCTTCTTTCTGTTTCTCCAATTCATCTTCAGGTTGATCAACCGGCGGCGGCGGTGGTGGTGCTGCTTCTTGTCTTTCATTTATTATTCTGGCCCGTTCTTCCGCCCAGTCTCTTGTATCAACCCATTCTTGTCTTTCTTGTCTTGACATAGATTGGGGAGGTTCGGGGGGTTGTCCGGAATCTCTAATTTCACTGGCTTGCCCTTCACCAAGGGTTTCTGTTCTTCCACCTGCAGTTAAATCTACTTGGCCTACTAATACAGAGGTGCTTGAACGCCCGCTTTCATCTACATTGTTCATCCAGAAAGTTCCTCGAACTGCCGCCACGCCCCAGGGCATGTCTACTTTCACTTTAACCCGCTTTGTATTTGCCTGCTGGTACCAGGGCAGGTCCTGAGGGTTTGTTGTTGCTGCTAACATTTCACCTAAAATACGCTTGTTTGAAGTTGCCAGCATTACTGGCAGTTGGGCAACATTGTCTCTTTGATAGTTTGAAGCCAAAGCACCAACCAGTTTACCTTGTTTTAAGTCTAGGTGTAGCCATTCTATGGCTGTACCCGGTGTACCGTTAGCTTGTAGATAAGACCTGCCGCGGGACTCATTAATGGTTAGCTCTGTATTTTCTTTTAACAGCAAACCGCTGCCGTCAGGGAAGGTTATTTCTACATTGCCATTGGCGTTTGTTTTAATGGTGTCACCTACCATAAATGCATCGTTATCATCTATTTTTATTGTTTCTTCATTTCTAACTATATAGGCTTGTCCTTTGGTAACGTTTATTTCCCCTACCAATGGATTGCTATAAAGGTTAGGATCTTTGGTTAATAAAACACCAAGGGCTCTAGCCATATCGCCTCTAGTAAAAGGTGCCTCGGTGAGGAATCTTTGTCTGTCAGCGGTGAGACTAACCATTCCGGATTCTATACCAACGGCAATTGGCCTTGCTGCCCAGTGTTCTGAGGTAACATCTTCTAATGTTGGAAGCTCAACATTTGAATTAGGTTGATCGGAAAGGCGCAGTACTAATGAAATACCCTGGGCCCGGGTTAGTATTGCATCTGGCCGGAATGTTCCATCGGGGAAACCACTGAATAATTCTGCAGAGGTTGCTGCTGCTATGTTATCTGCTGCCCAGTGGCTTGAACTTACATCACTGTAATTCTGAGCAGCTTGTCCTGTATTTAAATCTGCTGCCCTAACTATTAATGCGGCGGCCTCAGCCCTAGTTAGCCCTGTATCTGGTCTAAATGTGCCATCCGGGAAGCCACTAATTAGCCCTTTGTTGGTTAAGTAGTTAATAAATAAAGCATTACTGTTTTGGGGCGATACATCTGAAAAGGTTCGTTGCTCTCCCGACTGTTCCGGTGCTGCCATGGCCATACTTGTACACAATAGAAACACCAGAACCATACTAAGAGACAATAATCTTCTACTCCTAATATTCACTTCTCACACTCCCTCTATCATAGTAGATTGATAAATTATTAAATATTAGTCAAAAAATCCCTTTATATTTAACAAAATTTTTTAATAGTTTTTAATTTTAATCTTGACATTTTAGGCAAAAAAACAGGAGCGTGGTTATCACGCTCCCGACAGGGTTTATACTATTCTTTTACCATTTCAAAGTTTGGTTCCAGTGGTTCGCTAGTTATGGAGTGACCGAGAATGCTTTCCTGCACTTCTCCTTCGATGGTAAGTTGGACGTCTTTAACATCGATGTTTTTGGCCAGTGTGTTAACGATGCTGTAAAGTGTATGTCTTTCACCGGCGGTGCCACCCCAGTGGTTTTCTTTAAAGGCTTTGTTTAAATCAACTGTTGCTGTACCGTCTTCTACTTTGAGTGACAGTACTTCTGTTCCATCTGGTATGGTCTTTACATGGTCTTCTTGTTGTGGCCCTTCTACCAGTGCCTCAATGGCAGCCTTGCCGATGGTAGCCGAGTCGTTGTCTTTTACAGTGGTAGTGCGTTTTTCCGGTACCAGGTACATGGCCTGGTCATCGGAGAAGTAGAGGGTTAGTTCTACATCGTTTGATTCTGCCGGTTGTTCTTCATTGCTGTTAGCACCGGTCTGTTCTTGCTGTTGGTTATTGTTTTGTTCTTCTGGGGTTTCATTACCCCCGCAACCCACCATTACCAGCATTAAGGTTGCTAGCATTACGGTAATAAGTAAAGATAATTTTTTGTTATTCAATTTCATGAAATGATACCTCCCTTTGATTTGTTAAGTACATTATACAGGGAAGATTTTACGACGAAATAAATCTTTTTTACAATGGTATGAAAAATTGTTACGAAAAGATTAAATTAAGGAGTCAGTAGCCAGGAGTCAGGAGTCAGAATGACTCCTGAATTCTGACTCCTAGTATTTATATTGCAGTAGTTCTACTCCGGCTTCTTTGAACATTTGTAGGGACATTTGGTCTGGGTATGCCCCTGCGAACACTACTTTTTTTATGTTGGCGTTTATCATCATTTTTGCACATAGCACGCATGGTTGGGTGGTGGTGTAGATGGTGGCGTCTTTGATAGATACTCCGTGTACTGCTGCTTGGATTAGGGCGTTTTGTTCTGCGTGCAGACCACGGCATAGTTCATGCCTCTGGCCGGAGGGGATGCCTTTTTCTTCCCTTAGGCAACCCACTTCCAGGCAGTGCTGCATCCCTGCGGGGGCCCCGTTGTAGCCGCTGGCCAGTATGTGGTTGTCTTTAACCAATACAGCGCCTACTTTGCGGCGCATGCAGGTGGAGCGGCTGGCCACCACTTTGGTTATATCCATAAAGTATTCATCCCAGCTTGGGCGCATTTTAACGTTCCTCTCCTACCACTGATATAGAGGGTATTTATTGCACAGTTCTTCGGCCATCTTTTTAGCCTCTGCCATCTCTTTTTGATTTATGGCTTTGTTTATTATTTCTGCAATTGTTTCCATGTCTTGTTCCACTAAGCCCCTACTGGTTACTGCTGGGGTACCCAGTCTGATGCCGCTGGTTACGAAGGGTTTTTCCGGGTCGAAGGGGATGGCATTTTTATTTACTGTTATATTAACTTCTTCCAATAGCTTTTCTGCTTCTTTACCGGTTACGCCGTTTGACCTTAGGTCTACCAGAATTAGATGGTTATCGGTACCACCTGAGACCAGGTTAAAGCCCCGTTCTCTTAATGCTGCTGCCAGAGCTTGGGCATTATCCACAATTTTTTGTTGATATTCCTTAAATTCCGGCTGGAGGGCCTCACCAAAGGCCACTGCCTTGGCGGCAATTACGTGCATTAATGGGCCACCCTGGCTGCCGGGAAAAATTGCACTGTCTATTTTTTTGGCCAGTTCTTCTTTACACAAAATAGCTCCACCCCGGGGGCCGCGCAATGTTTTGTGGGTGGTGGTGGTTACCACATCGGCATGGGGCACTGGGTTCATGTGCAGCCCAGTTGCACACAGGCCGGCAATGTGGGCCATATCTACCATTAGGTAAGCCTCTGCTTCTTTGGCTATCGCTGCAATTTTTTCGAAGTCTATCTCCCTTGGGTAGGCGCTGGCACCAGCCACTATCATTTTAGGCTTATGTTTCAGGGCCAGTTCCCGCAGTTCCTCGTAGTTAATGCGATGGTCATTTTCACCAACCCCATAAGCCACTACGTCAAAGTATTTACCGGATACGTTTACCGGGCTGCCGTGGGTGAGGTGGCCACCGTGGGCCAGGTTCATGCCTAAAATAGTGTCACCGGGTTTTAGCAGTGCCAGGTAAACAGCAAAGTTGGCGTTGGCACCGGAATGGGGTTGCACATTTGCATGTTCTGCTCCGAAAATTCCTTTTAAGCGCTCCCGGGCCATTTCTTCTGCTATATCAACACATTCACAGCCACCGTAGTAGCGTTTGGCGGGGTAACCTTCGGCATATTTGTTGGTTAATACCGACCCTTGGGCTTCCATTACCGCCCGGCTGACGAAGTTTTCAGATGCAATTAGTTCAATGGTGTTCCGCTGGCGATCTGCTTCTTTTTCTATGGCCTGGTATAGTTCAGGATCTGTTTCGGCCAGATGTTTAATGTTTACCATTCTTTAAAATATTCCCCTCTCTCTAATCAAAATATCTTACTTAAAAGCACTATTAATTCTTGTATGTAATATAGGCTGTAAATTAAGAATTAACAATTAAGAATGAAGAATTATGGAAAGGTTGGGCTTTCGCCCAACCATCTTCATTATTCATTTTACATTTTTAATTTTACATTATTTACTATACTTTTTCTCTATGTCTGATATTTTTTCTACTCGTTTTTGGTGTCTGCCTCCGGCATATTCTGTTTCCAGGAAGGCTTTTACCAGTTCTTTGGCTGTGTCGAGGTTTATTACTCTGGAGCCGAAGGCCAGGATGTTGGCGTCATTATGCTCACGGCATTTTTCTGCGGTATATTTGTCATGGCAATTTGCTGCCCTAATGCCGGGTACTTTATTGGCTGCTATGCTGATGCCAATACCGGTGCCACAGATGACAATACCCCGTTCTGCATCACCCGATGCCACTGCCTCTGCCACTTTTAAAGCTAAATCTGGATAGTCCACGGAATCGTTAGAATATGTACCTTTGTCTTCCACTTCAACATTCTCAAAGCTCTTTAAGTATTCCAAAACTTCATTCTTTAGTTCGTATGCTGCATGGTCGCAACCAATGGCCAGTTTCAATTGTGTCACTCCTTATTGAAAATCAGTAGTTAGTAGTTAGGAGATAGGAGTTAGAATGTTCCTTGGAATAAGACTTCCCGTGATGCTTTATCTGAATTAGATTTATCTATCTTCGTCAGCAGATATCTAAAAACGGATTTTTCTCTCCTGACTCCTGACTCCTACTAAATAGTTCTTCTTTTCTTCATAAATCATTCTTTTCCTTCATTGTTTAACAATTTCTCTATTGCTTTTTCTATCAATTGCTCCATTTTATCGGCACAGGTTTGGTAAATTTCCAGGGGTTGTCCCACTGGGTCGGGTATCTCTCCGCCTTCTCCGGTGTATTCACCCAAGGTGTATGTTTTTTCTTTGGCCCCGGGAGCTAGATATAGCACCTGATCTTTGTGAGAGGCTGTCATGGTAAAAATAATATCGGCAGCGTTTACCAACTCTGGGCTTAGCACTGTTGCCCGGTGTTCTCTTATATCCATTCCCCTTTGCTGCAAGGTTTGTATGGCCTGGTCTGCTGCCGGGCTGTCTGGCCAGGCCATGGTGCCGGCGGATAGCACTTCTATTTCTTGATTCAATTTTTTTTGTACCAAGATTGCTTTGGCCAGCCCTTCGGCCATACTGCTGCGACAGGTGTTACCGGTACAGACAAAAAGTATTTTCATTGCTCTCACCCCGCTTTAGAATAATAGCCTGATACCAATACCAATGAGGATTACTCCCCCGACAATTTGGGCTCTCTGTCCAATTTTATTACCGACAAAATTTCCAAACCTTAACCCGGCATAAGTCATTACACCAGCTACAGCACCCATGACTACTGCTGCTTGGTAGAGGTTTACATCCTGGGTGCCCAGGGTGAACCCTACGCTTAGGGCATCCATGCTAACACTTCCGGATAGTACTATTAAACCTCCGGTATTGGCCAGTAGCACTTTACTCTCTTCTTCTTCGGAAAAGGAGTTCTTAATCATTCTGGCCCCTAAGAATATTAAAATTGCTGCGCCAACTATGGCAGCAGCTTTATCTACATATGTACCCACCAGTTCACCAATATAGTATCCGATGATGGGCATGATTACGTGAAACACTGCTATGGTTGCAGTAAGAAGGATTATTTGCTTCTTTCTAACACCGGCCATACCGATACCCACACAAAGTGACATGGCATCGGTGCCCAATGCTGCAGCCAGTAAGAATAGTGTAATTAGGCTCATTATTTCCCCCCGTTTACCAGTTTGATTATAGTTTATGTTTACAGTAATAAAAGTATAAGTAGTAGTTCAGGAGTTAGTAGTTAGTAGTTAGGAGATAGGAGTGAAAGAAATTATTATGGGTTCTAATTCTGACTTCTGACCCTATAACCTTACTACACTACTAGCTGCTCTTTTTAATCTGTCCATTACTGCTTTGCCTAGGCCGGTTTCGGGCATGCCTTCGGCTATAATTATATCTACCCCTAAAAGATCGAAGCTGCGTAAGGCGGCATAAAGCACCGCTGCAGCACTGGCCGGGTTATTCCGTTTACCATAGTGCAGCACCTCTGTTCCCGGGTAGTTGTGGGCACTTTCTTCACTGGAAAGAACGCCAACTTTTTTATTCTCTTTTTGGTAGCGGTTTATTAATTCCTTGGTGTGCAGCACAATATCTTCTGCTTGCCCCTCAATCAAAATTATTCCGGCCTTTGGTGAGTAATGCTTATATTTCATTCCCGGTGAGCGGGGGCTAATCTGGGAATGATGATTTTCTAGCCCTTTGTAATGTCTAACCGGACCAATCACTTCTTCTAACTGCTCTGCTGTTACACCGCCAGGTCGCAGGATAATAGGTATTTCGTTACTAATATCCAGCACGGTGGATTCTACACCCAGGTTAGCCGGACCGCCATCCAGCACACCATTAATACGCCCTTCCAGGTCGTCTATTACATGCTGGGCAGTGGTGGGGCTTGGACTTCCGGATAGGTTTGCACTTGGTGCCGCCACCGGAACTCCGGCTTCCATTATTAGTTTCAAAGCCACCGGGTGGTTAGGCATACGCACCGCCACTGTATCTAACCCGCAGGTTACTTCCTTTGGTACAGAATCTGTCTTTGGCAATACCAGTGTTAACGGCCCTGGCCAGAAAGCCTGCATTATTTTATGGGCAGTTTCAGTACATTTAGATGATACTTTAGCTATTTCTTCAATGGTTGCCACGTGCACTATTAATGGGTTGTCTGCAGGGCGGCCCTTGGCCTGGAAGATACTTTTTACCGCTTGTCCATCCAGAGCGTTAGCCCCTAGGCCGTATACTGTTTCGGTGGGAAAAGCCACCAAGCCTCCTTGGGCTATAACAGAACCTGCTTCTTTAATTGCATGGTCTTTTTTAGTGATATCTTTAATTATCCAATGTATTGTTTGCATATTTTGCCACTCCAATCTTCACGCATGTAGTATAGCATAAAATTTCGTGGCATAAAACTGTCGGCACTTAAATATCGATAATTAGGTGCTTGTATACTGTAATCTAGTTATATTGTGCTAAATGAAAAATTAAAAATGTAAATGAATGATGAAATACGCTAAAAACGGAGGTTTCCTATGACTTTCATAACTATGTTGTTATCGGCTTTTGGGATTGGGGCTTTACATGCTTTGGAGCCGGGGCATGGTAAAAGTATTATGGGTGCTTATCTGGTGCTTTCACGGGGTAAAGCTGTACATGCTGTGGTGCTGGGGTTAACATCTGCGGTTACCCATACCGGGGTTATTGTGATGATGTCTTTAGCTGCCCATGGTGTTTTAGGTGCTGCCACTGGCCAGGCGGGTATGTCGGAGGAAGCGGTGGAGTTATGGTTAAAGGTTATTTCCGGTGTTATTATTGCCGTAATTGGCCTGCGCATGGCATTAAGACGCAGTGCCGGGGGGTGCAGTTGTGGGTGCGGTAGCCGCCATCATATGCCCTCTACCCAAGGCAATGGTTCGGTGGAGTGGCCCACCTTAATGCTATTAGGTTTAACTAATGGGTTAATCCCTTGCCCCAGTGCTCTGGCGGTATTGTTAATGAGTATCAGCACCGGTGCCCTTGCCAGCGGCATGGTGCTGGTGGCAGCCTTTGGCATCGGGGGTGCGGTGGCACTGGTGGCAGTGGGCTTGGTAATGATTAAATTGTCTAAAGGAGCTAGTAGGTTAATGGGTGAAAGAAGTTGGTCGTTACTGGCCAATGTAAGTGGTGCAATAATCGCCGCCATAGGGTTTTTTACCTTTTATGGGGGAGTGAAAGGACTTTTTTAAGTTCAGAAGTCAGAATTCAGGAGTCAGGAGTCAGAATTTTTGCATGTTATGATGCATGCAAATTACTAGGTGCCATATTTTTTCCTTAGTCATCATTTCACTTACAACACTAGGTTTTATCTAAAGGCTCGATGAATCGAGCCACTACAGAGATGGATAGGGAATATATAGCAGGTAAGTTCGTAGGGGTCCGATTCATCGGACCCCGAGTGATAATTTAACTTAATAAAGACAGACTTTTTCGCTGGGGGTTATTAATTTATCTTTGCTACCACTAGCCTTTCTCTGTTGGCTAGGTCGTGGTAGAGGTTTGCTTGTGGCCAGTGTTTAAATAAATTTAATGCTGGTTGGCCTTGGCCGGGGCCTATTTCTATTAGTAGGTGACCTGCTGGGTTTAGTATTTTTTCTGCCTGGGGTATTAGTTGTCTGTAAAGGTCTAAACCGTCTGGGCCGCCGTCTAGGGCTAGTTTTGGTTCATTCTTTACTTCTTCAGACAGGGTTAATATGTCTTGGCTTGGCACATAGGGTAGGTTTGCTGTAATTATGTCTGCTTTTTGGTGTAGTAATGATTCCAGCAGGTTGCCTTTTATAAATTCTATTTTATTATCTACATTGTGTTCTTTAGCATTTTTTTGAGCTATTTTTAATGCTTGTTCGGATATATCCACTGCCGTTGCCTTTAATCTTGGCACAAAGTGAGTGGTGCTTACCACTACCGCTCCGCTGCCGGTACCCACGTCTAGCAACTTTGGGTTTTCTTTGGCGTGCTTGTTTATGATGCTAACTGCGGTTTCCACCATTAATTCGGTGTCGGGGCGGGGTATCAATACATCTGGTGTAACGGTGAAATTTAGCCCCATGAATTCTTTTACCCCCACCAGGTAGGCCACAGGCTGACCCTGGGTTCTTTTTTGTACTAGTTCATTAAACTGGCGCAACTGCATTTCTGTTAGTGGTTTAACGTTGTTTGTAAGCAGGTAGGCACGATTGCAGTTTAGCACCTGAGAGAGCAGCACTTCAGCATCTAACCTTGGTTGTTCTATGTTATTTTGATGCAGCAAAGCCCTGGCAGAAGCCAGGGCCATTTGAATATTCATTAGTATTGGTTGCACTCCTTGTTACGGGGTAGTAGGGTGCCGATTTATCGGGTTCCTTAACACCAGTTTGTCTTGTAAAGTTAGGCTTTTCGCTTTGGGCTTGATGAATCAAGCCCCTACGGAACAGATGCGGAATCTGGCTAACAATCAATAATATTACTTAAAAGCCTAAATCTTGCATAAGGGGCAGTAGGGGTCTGATTTATCAGACCCTTAGCGTTAGTTTATCTTATAAAGATATCTTTTCGCTTTGGGCTCGATGAATCGAGCTCCTACAGAGACAGATGTTTAATTAAATCTTTAAACATCCATGCTATAAAAGTGTTTTTTTCAGGCTTAATTGTTCAAGTCTTTCAGCTTTTCGGCTTGGTCGGCTGTGGTTAGAGCTTCTATGACGTCTGTTAGTCTGCCCTGTAGTACTTCGCCCAATTTGTGTAGGGTTAGGCCTATCCGGTGGTCTGTAACCCTGTTTTGGGGGAAGTTGTAGGTGCGAATTCGTTCGCTTCGGTCACCACTTCCTACCATTGACTTTCTGTTACCTGCTATTTCATCCTGTTGTTCCTGCTGGGCTTTTTCGTATAGCCTTGCCCTTAATACTTTCATGGCTTTATCTTTGTTTTTGTGCTGGGACTTTTCATCCTGGCACGAAACCACAATTCCTGTGGGTTCGTGGGTAAGACGCACCGCAGATTGGGTGGTGTTTACCGACTGACCGCCTGGGCCACTGGAACAAAACAAATCTATTCGAACATCGTTGGGGTTAACATCAATTTCCACATCTTCTGCCTCGGGCATTATTGCCACGGTAGCGGCCGAGGTATGAATGCGTCCGCCGCTTTCGGTGGAAGGTACCCGCTGTACCCGGTGGACACCGCTTTCAAATTTAAGTGCGCTAAAAGCGCCATTACCTACTACCATGAACACAATTTCCTTAATGCCATCCATGTCTGTGTAGTGGGTATTCATGATATCTACTTTCCAACCCTTTTCTTCGGCAAAACGGCTGTACATCCGGAACAAGTCGGCGGCAAAAAGTGCCGCTTCCTCACCGCCGGTACCAGCCCTAATTTCCACAATTACGTTTTTCTCATCATTGGGGTCTTTAGGCAATAGCAGCAGTTTTAGCTTTTGTTCCAATTCTTCTTGCTTATTTTTTAACTCTTCCTGCTCCATTTCAGCCATTTCTTTCATTTCTGCGTCCAGGTCTTTGTCTTTTAACATTTCTTCAGTATCTTCAATTTCCTGAACTACTTTTTTGTATTCCCTATATACTTCAACTATTTCGCCCAAGTCACTGTGGCTTTTAACATACTTCTGCCATCTACTGTTGTCCGCTATTACTTCTGGGTCAGAAATTAGTTGGCTTAGCTCTTCATATCTCTTTTCCAATTGATCTAGTTTATCTAGCATGGTCTTCACCTTCCTCTAAAACTGACTGCAGGGCAGATACCGCCACTTCCACCTGGCTGTCATCCGGCTCTCTGGTGGTCAGCTTTTGCAGCCACATACCTGGTGCAATGGCCACTTTACAAAACCAGTTTTGTGTATATTTACTGGAAAGCTTTAGTAGTTCATAGGATATTCCCGCCACCACCGGTAACAGCAACACCCTAGACAGGATACGTAATATCATGTCCTCGTTATGCCCCAGGGTAGCAAATATGAATATACTTACCACCATTACTATAAGCAGAAAACTGGTGCCACACCGAGGATGCAGTGAAGAATATCGCTGTATTCGGGATGGCTCCAGCGGTTCCCCTGCTTCGTAAGCATTTATCACTTTATGTTCTGCACCGTGGTATTGAAACACCCGTTGAATGTCTTTCATCCGTGAGATGGCCACCACATAAGCAAGGAAAACCCCGATGCGGATAATGCCTTCGATAATGTTATTCCAAAAGGGGTTTTCTACTTTGGCTGCCGCCCAGTGAGTGGCAGCAGTGGGTAGCACCACAAAAAGCAGTATAGCCAGCCCAAATGCAAACAGTATGGTAAAAATCATTTCTTTTTTGGTTATTTCTTCGTCTTCGGCTTCTGCCGCTTGGTTGGCTGAGTAGCTTAGTGCTTCCATACCCATTATTAATGACTCAAACAGAGCTACGACCCCGCGAACGCCGGGCCATTTTAAAAAGGGAAATTTTTCTGTTATTGATTTTAGCTTTTTGTTATCTATAATGATTGAGTTGTCCGGTTTGCGGACAGCAATGGAACGGGTTTTAGGCCCGCGCATCATTACTCCCTCGATAACTGCCTGGCCTCCATATTGAAACCCGCTTTTCAAGATTATACACCCCTTGTTCAGTCTTGGCTGTTTTTTTGTGTGTCTTCTGTTATAAAGAAATAGCAGAGCAACATGCTCTGCTACCTGTTCATTGTTTACTTCTTGTCTAGGCCGTATTTTCTACGGAATTTGTCGGCACGTCCACGGGTATCTAACATGCGCTGTGCCCCGGTGTAGAAAGGATGGCATTTTGAACAAACGTCAAGACGCATTTCTTTCTTAGTAGAGCCTGTGGTAAATTCGTTACCACACACGCAGGTTACTTTGACCTCATGGTATTTAGGATGAATTTTTTCCTTCACCGAAATCACCTCTTTATATAAACTAAGTTTAAAGTACATTGATATATAAACACTAAAATATTGTAACATAAACTTTTAATGTCTGCAACTGCGGATTTTGTTAAGCGATATGTTATTGCTATGGGCCGGCGTGGAAACCGGCCCCTACGGATCTTTGTTACTTAATTGCCACTTAGATAATGGTTTTGCTGTAATTTCCTATTTTTACTTTGGGCAGCTCATTACTTAATGTTTTTATGAATGTTGGTATGCCTAATAGTTCTTCTTCCGGATTTTGGGGTAGTTTGCTTAATAAATAGTCGGGGTCTATGTTTAGATTTCTTATCTGCACCATATCTACTCCGGTTTGCCGGATCAGCTTTATTAATTCTTCTGTTTCGCTTTCCCGGTCTGTGAGGCCGGGGAATGTGAGCAGATTTAGGGATACATATACTCCCTTTGACTTACACACTTTGATGCTTTCCTTAACGTTATTTAGTGTGTAGCCTTTGGGTTGATAATAGGCGTTATACACTTGCGGGTTGGCACTGATGATACTTACCCGGATGGAGTTTAAGCCTGCCTCTGCTATTTTCTTAACCCCTTCTGTGTATCCGGCGTTGGAGTTGATGTTAATGGTACCTTTTAGGGTTACATCTCTGATGGCTTTCACTGCCGGTACTATTTTCTCTGCCTCCAGTGAGGGTTCTCCCTCACAGCCCTGACCAAAACTGATTATTCCTTCTGGCGCATTTTCTAAGTGATAAGCCCCCACCTCCACCAGTTCTTGCACTGTGGGGTGAAAATCTAACCGGTTTTGGGGTGACGGACAACATTCTGCAGGCTGTTTTGATATGCAGCCCAGGCAGTTGGCATTACAAGCAGGAGAGACCGGTAACCCCCCTTCCCACCGGGTATAAAATATGTTTTGGGCGGTAAAACAATGGTAATCTAAAGAGCACCCAGATAAGTGTTTTAGAATTCTGTTTTCTGGGTGTTTATTAATTCTATTATCTATTAGTTGAGGTAAATCTGCCGAGCTATAGTGCTGTGGTTCCCATTTGTGCAGTTCATCTGTTTGTACTGCCGCCACATATAGTTGGTCCCCTTTAGATACCACCGCCGCATAGCCTAAGAGGGGAAGTAGTTGATCATCATCTTTTCTCTGATAAGCCGGCAGTAGGGTTCTGGTGTAGCCTTGGGGCAGTGTTGCCCCAACCGCGTAAGCCTGCCCCGGTTGATAGGGATCTTCCCGGATCAGGGCAAATTGGCCGTCGTTGTTTATTGCTATGGGGTGGCCACCGGGCACCAACACCAGCCCGGCATTATCCGGTAACGGAGTCAGTTCTTCTTCCATTATTTCCACAAAGCGATTACCTGTTCTGCCCACCGCCTGGAAGTCGCTATCATAAAACTCTCCGCTTTCGTTGGCGTAAACTAGGTTGTACATTATGTTCTCCTTGTAAACAAGTAGTTAGGAGTTAGTAGTTAGTAGTTAGTAGTTAGTAGTTAGTAGTTAGTAGTTAGTAGTTAGTAGTAAAAAACTTTTTCATTTTACTCCCTGGGTGTTACTACTTCTTTCATATAACGCAATTTACCTGCAATATGGCTACCAGTTCCAAAATGACCCCAAAGAATTACCCAAGCTTCTGAATTCTGACTCCTGTCTCCTGACTACTGATTTAGTCTTCTGACTCCTAAAAAATCTAAGGGCTAAGCCCTTAGATTTTAGTAGCCAAGTATAGTTTTTCTGCATCGGTACACAGTGTGGGATCAAAAGGTACTCCTTTGTATTGTACTTCCCAGTGCAGGTGGGGGCCGAATGATCGGCCTGTGTTACCCACTGTTGCTATCACCGTTCCTGGGTATACTTTCTGCCCGGTTCTTGCAAACAAAGTAGTGCAGTGGGCATAAAGTGAGTGTGTATCTTCACCGTGGTCAATGATAATGGTATTACCATAAGTACCGTAGTATCCAGAGTAGATCACTACACCGCTATGGGGGGCTTTAACAGCTGCCCCATGGGGGGCGGCAATATCTATACCGTGGTGTGGTCGGCCTTCTTTACGAATGCCAAAGCCGTCTGATATTCTGCCACTTATTGGCCAGTTCATAGCCATTACCGGCAAGCCTTCACCTGTTGTTGCCGCTGCTAACTGCACAGTCTGTTGCCCAGATGGTATGGTTAGGGTTTGTCCCACTTTTACGTAATTGGGATTTTTAATATTGTTTTCTTTTAACAACTGACTGACAGTAACTTGGTACTGACGACAGATGTTATATAGGTTATCCCCATGTTTTATAGTATATTTGGCACCACTCTTACTGCCAGATGCCACCGGCAAGTCTAAATCTTGACCGATGTGTAAGATACTGTTTCTATTTAGCCCATTAATGGCAGCCAATTTTTCTACTGTTGTACTGTACTTACGGGCCAGTTCCCAAAGGGTATCGCCAGCTTTTACCCGGTAGACACTCATTCCAGTCTGTGCCGATTCTGTGACTGCACGATGGCTTTGATAGTCTAGGGGAGTTACACTATAAGGCTTATTGTTTATAACCATTTCATCCCAGCGTGCCTGTGCTGGTAATGCAAACATTGAGCTGGCCAATGTTATGCAAGTCAGGGTGCTGGCAATCATCTTCAGTTTAATTTTCATTTTATTTCACCTCAAAAATGACATATATTCTTTATTAGTATTGCCATCTTTAAGGTGAATTATTCATTTAGAGTAATAAACTACCCTTCGCCGTTGGAACCGTTGGCTTTTCTACCGTTGGTTCTGCTTACTCTGCTGGGCGGGGTGTTGGGCACTACTGAGCGGGCTTTCTTGCGTTGCTGTAGCATGGAAGTTATCATTTCTTGGTTGGTTTTGTTGTTTTTAATGCGATCTAAGAAACTTTCCAGTGCTTCCCATGAGGCAGTATTGCTGAATGCTCTACGGAAGCCCCATACCCATTCCAGTTCTGCCTTACTTAACAGTGCTTCTTCACGCCTGGTGCCGGATTTAACAACATCTATGGCAGGGAACAGACGACGTTCAGAAATTTTGCGGTCTAAAATTAGTTCCATGTTACCGGTACCTTTAAATTCTTCGAAAATGACTTCATCCATGCGGCTACCGGTATCTATTAACGCAGTGGCCAGTATGGTTAAACTGCCACCTTCTTCTACGTTTCGGGCTGCCCCAAAGAAACGTTTAGGACGGTGTAATGATGCCGGGTCAACACCGCCGGACAGGGTTCTGCCACTGGGGGGTACCACCAGGTTGTGAGCCCTGGCCAGCCTTGTAATACTATCCATTAGTATTACCACATCGCGCTTGTGCTCCACAAGGCGCTTGGCCCTTTCCAGCACCATGTCAGCCACTTTAACATGGTTTTCCGGTGGTTCGTCGAAGGTGGAAGCTACCACTTCGCCCTTTACTGAGCGTTCTATATCTGTAACTTCTTCAGGCCGCTCGTCTATCAGCAGCACCATTAGTTCAATTTCCGGATGGTTTAGGGTAATGCTGTTGGCAATTTGCTTAAGCAGGTATGTTTTTCCCGCTTTTGGAGGGGAAACAATGAGACCGCGCTGTCCTTTGCCCACCGGGGACACCAGATCTATTATCCGGGTGCTCTTTTGTCCTGACTTTATTTCCAGGTTGATCCTCTGTTCAGGGTATAATGGGGTTAAACCGTCAAAGTGAAGTCTTTCCGGGGAAGCAGCGGGGGATTCACCATTAACCTTTTCCACACGCAGCAGGGCAAAATATCTTTCACTATCTTTGGGCCTTCGTACCTGTCCGGCCACTCTATCCCCGGTACGCAGATCGAATTTTCTTATTTGTGATGCCGATACATAGATATCGTCATTACTGGGGTGGTATTTAAAGGGCCTTAAAAACCCATAGCCATCGGGAAGCCTTTCCAGTACCCCTTCGGCCTTTATAATACCTTCTTTTTGAATCTTTGCTTTTTCAATTTCAAATACTAACTCTTTTTTGCGAAATTTGTAATAACCGGGAATTTCCATACCACGGGCGATTTTATACAACTCTACCATGGTTTTATTTTCCAGGTTATTGATATTTACATCCAACTGATTAATCCTCCTACTTTTTTTAATTATATTCAGTTTTTAAATTACATAAATGTGAAACATCTCGATTAACCAAGGGGTGGAAAAAACGTGTAGTGGGTGGCGCAATAGGGTATTGCGCCACATGGGAGTTGTTAAAAAATTATGTAATATACAACTTTTAAGATAATATACTTATCATCTGTATTCTGTCAAGTATTTTTAGGAGTTAGTAGTTAGTAGTTAGGAGTTAGTAATCAGAATTAAATTTTGCGTCAGCTTGGTTTCTCTCCTGACTCCTATCTCCTATCTCCTCACTCCTGTTATTTATTCGGTACCTTTTCCCAGTCAGAGAGGAATTTTTCAATACCAATGTCGGTTAGGGGGTGTTTCACCATTTGCTTTAATACTTTGGGTGGAATAGTGGCAATGTGTGCACCGGCTTTGGCAGATTCCAGCACATGCATAGGGTGACGAATGCTGGCGGAGATAACTTGGGTGTTTAAATCGTAGTTATCAAAAATATCGATGATGTCGTATATTACTTCCATGCCATCGTGGCCAGTGTCATCTATTCTGCCTACAAAGGGGCTTACGTATGTTGCACCAGCTAGTGCCGCTAACAATGCCTGGTTGGCTGAGAAAACCAGAGTGACATTTGTCTTTATGCCTTCTTGGGCACAGGCCTTGGTTACTTTTAAACCATTGGCAGTCATGGGTAGTTTAATTACAATGTTGGGGTGAATTTTGGCTAATTCTTTAGCTTCAGCCAACATTTTATCTGCATCCATGCTGACTGCTTCGGCACTTATAGGGCCATCTACTATGTTGGTTATTTCCTTAACCACTTGAGTAAAGTCCCGGCCCTCTTTAGCAATTAGTGAAGGGTTGGTGGTAACCCCGGAAATCACGCCTAATTCATAGGCTTCACGAATTTCATCTACATTTGCGGTATCAATAAAAAGTTGCACTTTTATTTAGGCCTCCTCTAATTCAAAAACATTTTGTTAGGAGTTAATGTTCATTCTTATTAATTATTTATTTGTACCATGCAGGAATTCAGAAGTCAGTAGTCAGAATTCAGAAGTTACCTTTATTCTTTATTCTTTCTCCTGACTACTATCTCCTAACTCCTCACTCCTGCTTTTTCACGCTTTCCCGTTGGCTCCGAAGATTCTAATTTTTTCTCTTATTACTTCTGTGGCTGCTTCTCTGGCTGGGCCCAGTACTTTTCTGGGGTCTATTTGTTTTGCATCTTCGTTTATTACTTTACGCATTGCGTTAGTGAAGGCTTCTCTGATATTGGTGTCGATGTTCACCTTACTTACACCTAGACTGATTGCTTTTTTTATGGCTTCGTCTGGTACACCAGATGAGCCATGGAGCACTATTGGCACATTGACAATAGCTTTAATTTTCTCCAGCCGTTCAAAATCTAGTTTTGGTTCTCCCTTATACTGACCGTGGGCGGTACCGATGGCCACTGCCAGGGCATCTACGTTGGTACGGTCTACAAATTCTTTTGCTTCTTTGGGTTCAGTAAGCATTGCATCCCGCTCGTCCACAGTAATATCGTCCTCTGTACCACCTATTTTGCCCAGTTCGGCCTCTACTGAAACACCTACTGGTCTGGCCACTGCCAGCACTCGGTTGGTTTCTGCTATGTTTTCGTCTAACGTCAGCTTGGAACCGTCAAACATTACTGAACTAAATCCAGACCGAATGCACTGCATGCACTGTTCAAAGCTAGTACCGTGGTCCAGGTGTAAAGCTATTGGCACACTGGATTTTTCAGCAGCCAATTTGGCCATTCCGGTTATCCAGTCTAGCCCGGCATATTTTATTGCTCCTTGGCTTGCTTGAATAATTACCGGGGCGTTTTCTGCCTCTGCTGCAGCAATAATGGCCTGTACAATTTCCATGTTGTTGCAGTTGAATGCTCCCACTGCATATTTACCCTGTTCTGCTTTTTGCAGAAGTTCAGTTACAGTTACTAAGGACATATGTATCACACACCTTTCTGGTAATGGAGTTTGAGTTTATCGTGTTGCTTATAAACTCTCTATTTACTAATAATACTACTTTATTAAGGAAGTCAGGAGTCAGAATTCAGAATACTGGAAGTAGTCATTCTGGCTCCTAGCTCCTAACTTCTGACTCCTAAATAAAAAGCCCGGACCGCTTATGTCCGAGCTTATGATAATCTGCGGTCACCTTCATTATGACCCGTTAATTTAATGTTTATGTGAGTTAACGTTTATTATGCTTAGGTCTGGTTTTTTTTCCTTTTTGTTTAGTAATGCTATTAGAAAAGCTATCAAGAAACTCAAAGCCGTGTCTGGTTAGCTCAATGCATTCCACCTGTTCTATTACTTTTAAATCTTCTTCTGTCTCTGCATAAATAATGTTTACACTGTCGCATTCGTTGCAGTGTAACTCTAAACGATCAGGGAAAATATCCACTTCTACGGAGTCGTTGCCACACTGACAATAGAGGGCATTTGTCTCAGCCATTTCGTGTACATGATGTATTGCCTGATACATTACATCGGTGTTTATAAAATAGTCTTCACCCTCGAACTGTTCCACCAGTGTTTTTAAGTCATAGTCGTAGCTTTGGGCCACTTCCTTAACTATATCTTCCGGACCGATATGCCCCAGCTCTATGCCGGTTTCTTGGCAATAAAGGTTAATTAATTCTTGGGACCACATCCTGGCTCCGGATATCTGCCGCTGGTGATTTGTTTCACAGATAACGCAGGGCAGTTGCAACCAATAACTATTTTTCTTCTTACGAGCCAACAGCAGTGGGGCACCACAGGTACAGGTTATTTCCAGCACCCGTTGGCCGGAAAAAGAGAAAAGCGATAATTTATGAAATTCCAGCTTGCCACATTCCGGGCAGCGCATTGCTAGCACGGTGCTGGTGCTAATAAGCATGTAAAAACCTCCTGTTAAGATCTCTGATTACTTGGTGTATTCGCCAACTATAAATAAAATCCTTTTTTTGTGTATGCATTACAAACTGCAAATGTGATTAGAATCTTTTGCCTTAAGCAGCAATTCTTTAACCATCATTTTTATTTCTTCCAGATCAAAGGGCTTATTTATGTAATGAACCTGCTCCAAACCCTTGGTTTTGTTAATGATATCAAATTCATCAAAGCCGCTCATCAGTATAACAGGAACCGTGATATTCAACTCCCTAATTAGATGCAGTGTTTCTACCCCACTTAAATCAGGCATTTTCATGTCCAGTAAAATTATCGATGGTTGAAACTGCTTTACTTTTTTGATCGCTTGATTACCGTTTTCGGCCAGTTCCACTTGATACTCTTCTGAAAATGTTTCTTTTAGCAAAATCCTAATTCCCATTTGATCGTCAACTATTAATATTTTATGTTGTTTAGGCAATTTAATGGCACCTCCAAAAACTTAACCATTAAATGGTTTCGTTATGAGGGTTAAAAAACCTTCTCTTAATTTTTAGAAGTTACTAAATTGCTGGATTTGTGGTGCTAATGACGACAAAAACCCTATTAACAATATTGTGATTAGTACTAAGATGACAAACCCTGCTACCCATGGTGTAACAACTACTGCTAAGGCTCTGCCGGTGCTAAACTGGTGGACTTCCCTAAGGCCTAGTGTTAATAGTACAATTCCCCAGATTAACACAGCAATAGACATTATTATGGATAACGTAGAAATTATATTTGAATTAGATATTAACTCCAGCCCATTAAAAGGTATTAGTACTAGCGCGGGCAAACTTGCCAATCCGTAGACGGTAAAGGTGGTTACCGCTCTGCCCTTTCCACCAAAAAAGTCTGCAATTAAATGCAGTAGGGCACTATAGAAGAACCAGATAAGCACGTTAAATATAAAACCAATCATTGCCATGGCCGGTGCTGCTGTCTCTATGGCTGCCCTTACTCTAGGGCCCATTAAATCTGGATTCATACGGGCAAACTCTGTGTCTGTGGAAAAGGTGCCCATTATGGCCAGAACCAGATTCAGACTTAAAACCAGCAATATAGTTGTACCCACCGGCGGTAATTCTGCTACCCGGCGGTAGGTCTTTACCGGTGAAAAAAGGATGCCGTAAAGCAAATCCAGCAGTGAGAGTTTCACCGGGGTTTTTTCTACTTCAAGGTCTACCTCTGGTAATTTATTTTGGGGTTCCAGCCACTGGTTGTTGGTAGAAATGGGTTCGTTTATTTTTTCTTCCGGCGGTTCGTTAAGATCTATTTCTGTTCTATCTGGGGCTTCCCCCTCTAACCATTGTTCGTTTTTATTTTTGTTAGGGGCCTGGTTTTCGGTCACAGTTAACAACAACCTTTCGTTGAAATTCAGTAGTTAGTAGTTAGGAGATGAAAAAGCAGGAGTCAGTAGTTAGTAGTTAGGAGTTAGAATTTGGAGTTATTCTTTGTGGTCATTTTTATTCCGATGAATCGGACCCCTACTGCCTTTTAATCATATTTTAAATATGTCTCTGTAGGGGCTTGATTTATCAAGCCCTTGGCTAAACATTTACCTTCTATGATTAACTATAGCTTTACATGCTGTCAGACTACGAAATTTGGAGGATTTTCTCCTATCTCCTATCTCCTTTAAGCACTTACTGATGTTCTGGTAACAACAGCATTCCGTAATCCGGTAGTAGTCCTAGTTTCTGTAAGTTTAATTTATTTGCATTTTTCATCTCGGTTAGAAACTCGTCCCAGAATGTTCTGGGGCTTAGGTTTACCACTGATGGATCTCCTTCTATTCCCGCCATGTCAGCAGCGGTTTGGACAGCCTTATGCATGTCACCCAATTCGTCCACTAATCCTTTTTCCAGTGCCTGACGGCCGGTAAAAACTCTACCGTCGGCTAACTTTTTTACTTGTTCCATATCCATGTCTCTGCCTCGGGATACCACGTTTAAGAACTGGTCGTAAATGTCGTTTATCATACTTTGGAAAATCTCACGTTCTTCTTCTGTTACATCCCTTACTTCTGAACCCATGTCTTTGTGGGGTCCGCTTTTAAACACGTTATTATCAATACCGACCATGTCATATAAACCCTGCAGGTCAGTGGTTCTCATGATTACACCAATGCTACCGGTCATGGTAGCGGGGTTGGCTACTATAGTATCGGTTTCGCAGGATATCCAATAGGCACCGGAAGCGGCTGAGTCGGCCATGTAGGCCACAACTTTTTTCCCTGCCTTACGCAGTCTTCTAATTTCGTTACCTATCTCCAGTGAACCGGCAGCACT
Organism: Bacillota bacterium; assembly: GCA_009711615.1. Taxonomy (GTDB): domain Bacteria; phylum Bacillota; class Desulfotomaculia; order Desulfotomaculales; family Desulfohalotomaculaceae; genus Desulforadius. Next base: position 597,029 of record VENI01000005.1, read on the forward strand.
ACCACCGGGACTGTTTATGTACAACACCACCGCTTTTATCTGTGGATTTTCTCTGGCATCCTGCAGTTGTGAGATAATCGTTTGTGACCCGGCATTTACAGCACCGGTAAACCCTCCGCTACTTCCTCCGGTTGTAATGACGCCACTAATATGTATTATACCTATTTCTCCCTCGCCACTGTTATCACCGGCAACTCTATCTAAACCAGTCTTATCTCTAAATAGCCCCACTGCGATTAATGTTAATAATACTACTCCAATAATTGCACCGGCTATAATCTTTTTTTTCAAATATTACACCCCCGTATTATTAATATTAGTTTTCACTGTAATTACTGAGTTAATTCTCTTGCATAAAATAACAGCTTTGGCGTTTTTCACCAAAGCTGCTTGTTTCTCCTGCTTATTTATCTTCTTTTTTTCCGTCGTACTGGATTGAGGCCCCGATGAAGTCCCTAAAAAGTGGGTGGGGTCGATAAGGACGGGATTTAAATTCTGGGTGGAATTGAGTGGCTACAAACCATGGATGGTCGGGTAGCTCAATTACTTCCACCAATTCTCTCTCCGGTAATGTTCCGGAAAAAGCCATTCCCTTATCTGATATTTGTTGGCGATACTTATTGTTAAATTCGTAGCGATGACGATGTCTTTCCTGTATTAGGTCTGCTCCGTAAGCCCGGTAGGCAAATGTGCCGGTTTTAATAGCACAGTCGTACCGGCCTAGGCGCATGGTACCGCCCATATCTTCTATGTCTTTTTGCTCTGGTAGTAGGTCTATCACCGGGTGTTCGGTGTTGGGGTTGAATTCAGAACTGTTAGCATCTTCCCAACCCAATACATTGCGGGCAAATTCCACCACTGCCAACTGCATACCAAGACAAATACCTAACATGGGAATATTATTCTCTCTGGCATACTTAATGGCGTTAATTTTACCTTCAATACCGCGATCACCAAATCCTCCCGGCACTAATATGCCGTCTACATCCTTTAGGTAATCTTCTGCTGGTACTCGCTCTAAATCTTCGCTATTAATCCAGCGAATGTCGATAGCGCTACCGTGGTGTAAACCTGCATGACGCAATGATTCCGCCACGCTGATGTAGGCATCGGGTAGTGCCACGTATTTGCCCACTAACGCAATGGTGACCCGGCCACTCAAATTTCTCATCCGTTCCACCATATCACGCCATTGGGTTAAGTCTGCGTTGTCGCACTGCAGTTTCATTCGGTCAACCACATAGTCGTCGAACCCTTCTTTTTCTAACTGCAGCGGTACCTCATAGATAGAGTGGGCATCAATTGCTTGTACAACTGCCTCTTTTTCTATATCGCAGAATAGGGCCAGTTTTTCTTCCATTTCCTTTGACAGGGCTTGCTCACTGCGACAGACTATTACATCGGGCTGAATACCAATTCCCCGCAACTCTTTTACGCTATGCTGGGTAGGTTTTGTTTTTAGTTCATTGGCCGCGCTAATGTAAGGCACCAGGGTAACATGTATATACATAACATTATCCCGGCCTAAATCACTCTTCAGCTGTCTGATGGCTTCTAGGAAAGGCTGGGATTCTATATCACCTACGGTGCCGCCAATTTCTGCTATGACGACATCTACATCGAATTCTTTTTCAAGTCGCAACACCTGTTCTTTTATTTCATTTGTTACATGGGGTATTACCTGTACAGTGGCACCTAGGTAATCTCCGCGGCGCTCTTTATTAAGTACAGACCAGTATATTTTACCAGTGGTTACGTTGCTACTACGGCTTAAATTTTCATCAATAAAGCGCTCGTAATGGCCCAAGTCAAGGTCTGTTTCTGCCCCGTCTTCGGTTACATAAACTTCCCCGTGCTGGTATGGGCTCATGGTGCCCGGGTCTATATTGATATATGGGTCAAGTTTTTGAATGACCACTTTTAAGCCTCTGTTTTTTAGCAACCGCCCCAGTGAGGCTGCTGTTATACCTTTTCCCAGGGAAGATACAACACCCCCTGTAACAAAGATATATTTTGTCATAACTTCCTCCTATATGTAAGAAATTCTGTAAAATCCACCTGTATAATTTTATAGCTTAGTTAATGGGGTGTCAATAGATTAACGCAGTAACCCCAAACGGTTGGCCAAAAGATAACCTAAAAATATTCCCACTATACCCGTCACCCCGGCCAGTGTTGGTGGTGCAGGTATAGGTAATTTAAAGCGGGCAAATATTACCCCAACTATAAGCCCTGTAATCAGAGCCAAGCCTGCTTCTTTAAATTGCTCCAAATCCATGGCAAGCCCCTCCAGTTTCAAGTACGAGGTTCGATGATCGAGATTCGAACCGTTTTTTTTACGACAAAATTATCTCTTTACGATACGTTATTTACAGTAGGTCCGATGAATCGGACCCCTACAGATGTGCATGCAAATTACATGCATAATAACATGCAAAAATCACATTTTTTCTGGTGCTGAAACGCCGATTAGGCGTAGTGCGTTGCGCAGTACAACTCCGGTGGAGTGGGCCAGTACTAGTCTTGCGGCTGATTGTTGTTGGTCTTCTACTATTACTCGGTGGCTGTTATAAAAACTATGGAACAGCCCGGCCAGTTCGTGTAGGTACTTGGCTATGCGGTGTGGGGCCATGGTGTTGGCCGCCATTGTTACTTCCACCGGGAAGTCAGCCAGTTTTCTTATTAGATCTGTTTCTTGCTCATCCTGCAACAATGATAGGTCTACATCTTTAGCAGATACTTTCTTCCCGCCCTGTTCTTCTAACTGGCGAAAGATGCTACAGATACGTGCATGGGCATATTGGATATAGAAAACTGGGTTTTCGTTGGTTTGGGATTTGGCCAAGTCTAGGTCAAATTCCAAATGGCTGTCTGGGCTGCGCATGATGAAGAAGTAACGGGCGGCATCTTTGCCCACTTCCTCCACCAGCTCTGACAGGGTGACAAATTGGCCAGTGCGTTTAGACATGCGCACCATTTCTCCCCCGCGCAGCAGGCGCACTAATTGCATCAGAATAATCTCAAGGCTATCTCTACTATATCCCACCGCTTCCATGGAACCCTTCATACGGTTCACGTGGCCATGGTGATCTGCACCCCAGATATTAATTACTTTATCGAAACCTCGGTCAAATTTATTTTTGTGATAGGCAATATCGGCTGCAAAGTAGGTGGGAATTCCGTTTGATCGTACCACCACTTCGTCTTTTTCATCACCAAACTTGGTGGCCTTAAACCACAGCGCATCTTCATTTTCGTATATGTATCCGTTTTGCTGTAACTCTTTTATGGTTTCTTCTATGGCACCGGATTGATGCAGGGTTTGCTCGGAAAACCAGTTATCATATACTACGCCAAAGTCTAACAGGCCATTTTTAATCTTATTTATTTTTTCATTTAAAGCATATTCAACTAGTTCTTCACGTCGCTTAGTCGGGTCGGCTGTTAAATATTTATCACTATGTTTATCTATGAAATTTTTCACTGTTTCTATTAAATCTTCACCGTGGTAGCCTTCTTCCGGCACCGGCACATCTTGATCCAATTGCTGCAGATAGCGGGCTTCTAAGGATTTGCCGAAATTTTCAATTTGATTTCCGGCATCATTTATGTAATATTCCCGTTGTACTTCATAACCGGCAAATTCTAGCACAGAGGCTAAACTGTCACCAAGGGCAGCCCCTCTAGCGTTACCCATGTGCAGTAACCCGGTGGGGTTAGCGCTAACAAATTCTACTTGAATTTTTACTCCCTCACCTATTTCCACACTACCATATTGCTTACCCTGTTCCTCGATTTGGGGTAGTACTTGGTGAATCCAGTTTGGTGTCATATAAAAATTAATAAAGCCAGGACCAGCAATATCAACTTTTTCCACCTCGGTCCCAGCCAATTGCACGTTATTTACAATTATTTCAGCTAGTTTTCTAGGTGCGTTTTTTGCAGGTTTGGCCAGCATCAAAGCCAAGTTGGTGGCAAAGTCTCCGTGACCTTTTTCCCGGGGCACTTCCACCACAAACTCGGGCACGGTTAACTGAGGCATTTCACCCTGCTCCACTGCTTTTTCTACAGCTTGCTTTAGCACCTGCGCTAACTGCTGTTGGTTCTTTTCAACAATACCGCTCATAATATATAGGCAACCTCCTTACAGGCAATTATCTATTCAACTCCTGTAATTTTACAATAATATACAAAAAAAATAAAGAGCAGGTTTATCCTGCTCTTTATAATTACTATTAACCTTTAGGAGTATGGTCTTTACCAGCTAAGGTAATATAGGAAGTGCCGATGTAAAGATATTCTACTTTACCTTCTTTGGCTAAGGCGGAGCAAGCCTTATCAACGGCCCGCTTTTTCTCGCCAATTTTATCGGCAATTTCCCTGGACTTGGCCTTGCTTACGGTACCCAAATACTCCAGAATTTTTGCTTGTATTTCTTCCATGGAAAACTCACCACCTATTGATCTCTACCACATAAATGTGGTGTTAAACGGTAGTTTATCTGCTTATCGCGGCTTCTATTCTACCACTTAAATTGAGTGGTGGAACGGAAGGTTGTTACAGCATGAGTAAAGTCGTCGATGTGCTTGTCGGTAAAGTCGAGACCGGAGATCTCGAAGAACTTCTCCCAACCAATGCGCTCAATCCACTCACCCATTCTTTCGCCTTTCTTAGCATTGGCTGCATATACTTCAACCAATTGCTTAACTGACTCAACAACTTCCGGCCAACGCGGAGGGTTGTTAGGCAGAAATGGAACAGCCAGACGAGAGAACATCGGTGCTGAACGTGCGTTTGATACTTTACCACCAACCCAGATGGACACAGCGTCGTTCTCTGGATCAATGATGTGGATTGATGGACACATGGTGTAGCAGTTACCACAGTACATGCAACGCTCTTCTTTAATTTCAACTGACTTCAGTTTTGGATTTGGACGAATAGCTGCAGTTGGGCAGCTGGCGATTACTGTTGGGATCTCACAGGAGCTCTTCAGTGATTCATGGTTAACTGTAGGAACTTTTCTGTGGATACCGAGAATAGCGATGTCGGAACAGTGAACTGCACCGCACATGTTTAGACAGCAAGCCAAGGAAATTCTCAGCTTAGCAGGTAGCTTCATGGTTTCAAAGTACTCAAACAGTTCGTCCATTACTGCCTTCACGATACCGGAAGCATCGGTAGCAGGAGTATGGCAGTGTACCCAACCTTGAGTGTGAACCATGTTAGAGATGGAGTTACCAGTACCACCAACAGGTAGTTCTTTTTCCTTCAATTCTGCTAGCAGTGGCTCAACGTTTTCTTCCTTGCCAAGCAAGAATTCAACGTTGTGACGGCTTGTAAATCTCAGGTAACCATCACAATACTTATCAGCCAAATCGCAGAGATCGCGAATGAAATAGATACTTACCAGTCTTGGTGAACCTACACGTACGGTGAACAGTTTGTCACCAGTCTCTGATACGTGTACCAGTACACCAGGCTTTAGGATCTCGTGGTACTTCCACTTACCATAGTTTTCTTTGATGATCGGCGGAAGCATTTGTTCGTAATGCGGAGGGCCGATATCTGTTTTAGCCATTTACGTCACCTCTCCCCGTACAAATTATTTATAATAATTTAAAATATTTTTTAATCAAATTGTTTAAGGTTAATTACTTAACCTCTTCAGGCCACCAGAACACGTATGGATTAGCACGTGGACGGTATACCATTTGTGGGATTGGATCCAGTTCAGCGGCACGCAGGAAGTTACGCATACCGAGACGGCAGATGGTTTCACCCACACGCTCACGAACCTTACCGTTCTCATCCCACCAGTCCCAGATCTTGTCCAGAAGGTCTTTAACTTCTTCGTAATTGTTATCCTTTTTCATTTCCATGAAAGGTACGAGTACCCAACCCAGGAATGCGGACTGTAGAATGGTAGCTTTACCACCGATAAGGATGGAAGCACCTTTTTCTTTACCAGGGCGCAACGCCTTAGGCATAACGTTGATGCAGTGCATGCAACGAACACATTCTTTGTTGTCAATTTTCAGTTCGTTACCATCCCAGCTCATAGCAGCGGTTGGGCAACGATCAATTACTAGGTCTTCAAGCTCTAGACCGTTCTTAACGTACTCACGTACGCCTTCTTGATCTACTTGCAGATCATCTTTCCAAGTACCGATGATAGCAAAGTCGGAACGTGCGATTGATGCTACACAGTCGTTAGCACAACCAGATACCTTAATCTTGAACTTGTAAGGCCACATTGGACGGTGCAATTCATCTTGGAATTCGTTAGTCAGGTTGTGACAAATATCCATTGCATCAATACATGAATACTCACAACGAGCCATACCACAGCAGCAGCTAGGTGTACGCAGGTCGGAACCTGAACCACCGAGGTCGAAACCTTGTTCACTGAACTCATCAAAAATAGGCTGTAGTTCTTCAGTTTTAGTACCCAACAATACGATGTCACCTGTTGAGCCGTGCAAGTTAGTTAGACCACTACCACGCTTTTCCCAAAGGTCACATATGGTACGCAAAGATTTGGTGTTGTAGAACCAACCACTGGGTTGATTCAGACGTACAGTGTGGAATTCTGAAACGTTAGGGAATTGTTCTGGCATGTCAGTGTAACGTCCAATTACACCACCACCATAACCCATAACACCAACGATACCGCCGTGTTTCCAGTGTCCTTTTTTCTCTTCGTAGGACACCTCTAACAGACCAAGAAGGTCTTGGGCGGCGGGCTTTTCAGGAACCATTCTCTTGATTTCAGTTACAAAGCTTGGCCACGGTCCTGCTTCCAATTGATCCAAGAGTGGAGTCTTGGAATCTGCCATTAAGCTCACCTCCAGTTTTTTTCAATGGGACAGCCTTGCTGCCCAACATAAAGTATAAAAGCTAAAGCCTGAACCCATCTTAGGCATTAAAGTGGGACGAGTTTGTGTTTGTTGTGCCAACTCGCCTCATCTGCCTTAAAACAGTTTTCAGACACAGCTACCTCCCTACAGTGCGCTTTTGAAAGCACAATGTATGATTGTACACGTTTGTGACTTGCATGTACAAAGTTTAACATCTTACAATTAGTCTGTCAACTGGCAAACTATCGAGCAAACAGGTAAATTTTTCAACAGTGAGAATTTTAAGAATATTGCATACTTCATGCATGAGTTATTTGGGGTCAGGAGTTAGTAGTGAGGAGTTAGGAGTTAGAATTAAGAATGCCTTTAGAATATGCTTCTAGTAACTTTCTAACCTCTTGTAAGAGGATGTCTGGATCTGAAATATCGCTGTAACCAAGATCCTTTGTAAGGATAAGATAGTATTGACATTCTTCAGCTGAACCCTGGGCCATATTCAAAAAGCGGATTTTATCTGTTTTGCCGCGTTTCCTAAATCCCTCGGCGATGTTCGCTGCTATTGAAATAGCAGCCCGCCTGAACTGCGAAGATAACCCATATATCTCGCTCTTAGGAAAATCACCTGTTAAGCGGTATACACTAAGCACAAATCGATGTGCTTTTTGCCATACAACCAAATCTTCAAATGACTTTGCAGGTTCCCTCATTTTTTTCTCCTAACTCCTATCTCCTAACTCCTATCTCCTGTACTTATAAGTTATACCCTGCTGCAAAGGCCTTTTGGTTTACTTCCAGGAACTTGTTTGGCACCACTTCCTCCAGCGCTTGTTCCCAGGTTTCTCTTTCAATGGGCATGTGCTTGGCCAATACACCTAGTAGTACTACATTAGCTGTTCTAGGGTTACCGCATTCTACAGCCATGTCCAATGCATCTATCACTTCACTATTATGCACTTTTCTTTTAATATATTCTAATATACCACCGGGATATTCTGCGACTCCAATTAGTACCGGTACCGGTGCAATTTCTTGGTTGTTAATGATTACAGTCCCTTCTGGCTTCAGGTAGGAGAGCCAGCGTAAGGCTTCTAATTTTTCAAATGATAGTATTACATCGGCGCCAGTTTCAGTTATCAGTGGTGAATTTACTTCTTCAGCAAGACGAAGCTGGCTGACAACACTTCCGCCCCGTTGAGCCATGCCTTTTATCTCTGATACTTTGATATCGTAACCTTTCTTTTGGGCGGCCTTGGACAGCACTTTGGTGGCCAGCAGGGTACCTTGCCCCCCTACTCCAACCAGCATTACGTCAAAGGGTTTAAGCATTGTTTTGGCCCCCTTTCATTATGGCTCCCTGGCTGCATACACTGATACACAGTTCGCATCCATTACAGTGGATAGCGTTTAATGTAACCACCCCGTCTTTTTCGGAGATGGCCGGACATCCCAGATTTAAGCAAAGTCTGCACCCCATGCACATATTAACATCTAATGTGACAGGTTGTTGCGGCTCTTTATTCAACAGAGCACAGGGGCGGCGAGCAATGATTACCGAAGGCTCCTGGGCTGCTGTTTCTTCCTTTACAATCTGTTCAAATTTTGTTATGTCAATTGGATCTACCACCTGCACCCGTTTTACTCCCAGGGATTTCACCAGTCCCTCAAGGTCGACTTCATTGGCCGGTTCTCCCATTAGGGTTTTACCGGTAGCGGGGTGTTCCTGGTGACCGGTCATTGCGGTGGTACGGTTATCTAGGATTAATACGGTAGCACTACCACCGTTGTAGACGATATCCATCAGTCCGGTAACCCCGGAGTGCAAAAAGGTGGAGTCACCAATTACGGCCACTGTTCTATCTTTGTTGGCTGGGTTTGCCAGTGCCATTCCGTGGGCCATGCCAACACTAGCGCCCATGCACACGCAGGTATCCATCGAGGTTAGCGGAGGCAGGGAACCCAGTGTGTAACAGCCAATGTCACCGGTTACGGTAAGGTTTAGTTCTCTAAGAACATGAAAAGCAGCCCGGTGCGGGCATCCGGCACAAAGCACCGGTGGCCTTGGGGGTATTGTGGGAGCATCTGCGTCCGGCAGATTCACCTCATTATTATGGTATTTTTCATTCACTTCTATATTATTGTCTTTAAATGACTGGGCAACTATTCTGGGGTTTAGTTCGCCAATGTTGGGCAGCATGTCCTTTCCGTGGACTGCCAAACCCATGGCTTTAATTTGGGTTTCCAGGAATGGGTCCAGTTCTTCTACCACTATTAATGTTGACACTTTTGATGCAAAATCTTGAATTAATTTAGCCGGCAGCGGGTTGGTCATGCCCAGTTTCAGTACTGATGCCTGGGGCAATACTTCCCTGACATAATGGTAGCTAATACCACTGGTAATTACTCCGATTTTTGTGTCATCCCAATGTATTTTATTTAAGATGCTATTTTCGCTGTATTGCTGCAGTTTCTGCAAGCGTTCTTCCACATGCACCCTGCGGCCGCGGGCATTTGCCGGTGTCATTACGTATTTTTTGGGGTTCTTAATGTATTCTTTGTTAGCTAGTTCTTGACGGTCTGTGGTTTCTACCATGGTTTGTGAATGATTAACTCTGGTGGTGGTGCGTAACATTACAGGTGTGTCAAATTGTTCGCTTAGTTCAAGGGCACTGGCCACCATATCTTTGGCTTCCTGGCTGTCTGATGGTTCCAGACAGGGGATTTTAGCCATTAAAGCATAATAACGGTTGTCCTGTTCATTTTGAGAGCTATGCATGCTGGGATCATCGGCAGAGAGTAATACCAAACCCCCGTTGACCCCGGTATAGGAAAGTGTAAAAAGCGGGTCGGCGGCAACGTTAACACCTACGTGTTTCATGGTTACCAGCACTTTGGATCCGCCCACCGATGCACCAATTCCCACTTCCAGCGCCACTTTTTCGTTTGGTGACCACTGGGCGTAGATATCTGGGTACTTGGAGAATATCTCCAACGTTTCGGTGCTTGGTGTGCCAGGATATCCCACTCCTACTTTCACTCCTGCTTCATATGCTCCACGAGCAATTGCTGCGTTACCTGACATAAGTTCTTTCAAAAGGGTACACCTCCAAAAATCAGTATTCAGGAGTCAGTAGTCAGGAGTCAGAATTAAAACCCCTTCTGACTACGACTCATAATTTTAACTTTTCTGTCTAGTTATATAATAACATAATTAAATACAATTAAGGCATTTAGAATTTAATACGTCCCAAGAATATGCTTCCATTAATCTTTTTTATAACTTTCATAATAGCCCAATACTACTAACTACTGACTCCTGGCTTCTGATCCCGTTTATCAATCACCCTTTTTGCCTTGCCTTCATAACGCTGCAATGAACCCGGTTCAACCAGTTTTACTTTGGCTTTTAGAGATAGCACGCTGCTTAAACGGCTTCTCACTTTGGCTTCCAGTGCTTCTAGGTCTCTAAAATTACCGGTAAAAGCACTTCCTGCAGGTTCAACCTGTACTTCCATGGCATCAAGATAGCCTCTTTTAGTTAATATAATCTGGTAATGTGGTGATATACCATCGGTTTCCAGTAATACGCTTTCTATTTGTGAAGGAAATACGTTTACCCCGGATATTATCATCATGTCATCGGTACGTCCGCTCACTTTACTCATCCGTACTGTGGATCGTCCACACTTGCACGGTTCAGGGCTGAGCCTAGTAATATCCCTTGTACGATAGCGAATAATGGGCAGCGCTTCTTTGGTAAGACTTGTTATTACTAGTTCACCTTCTTCACCGTAATCCAGCACTTCCCCTGTTTCAGGGTCAATAATTTCCACTAAGAAGTGATCTTCCGCAATATGCATACCGCAGGTTTCCAAACATTCTCCCGCCACACCGGGGCCGATAATTTCACTGAGACCGTAATTATCGGTAGCCTTAATTCCCCATGTCTTTTCTAATTCTACCCGCATGCTATCTGTCCATGCTTCAGAACCAAATAGGCCCACCTTAATTGGCAGCTTGACCGGATCAATACCCATTTTCTTGGCTGTTTCCGCCATATGCATGGCATAGGTTGGCGTACTGATGACAGCGGTGGTTTCAAAGTCTTGCATTAACATTATCTGTCGTTCGGTGTTTCCGGTGGATGTAGGGACCACCATGGCTCCCACTTTTTCCAACCCATAGTGCAAACCAAAGGCACCGGTAAACAAGCCGTAACCAAAGCAAACCTGAGCAACATCTTCATCGCTAACCCCTGCCATGGTAACCATTCTGGCCACCAGTTCCGCCCAAGTGTTAATATCTTTTTGGGTATAGCCTACAACGGTGGGTTTACCTGTGGTGCCGGATGATGCATGAATACGTACTATTTTATTCTTGGGTACTGCAAACATGTTAAAGGGGTAGTTTTCCCGCAGGTCTGTTTTTACGGTAAAAGGAAACCGGGATATATCCTTCAGACTTTTGCAGTCTTCCGGCTTTAATCCCTGCTGGTCAAACTGTTCACGGTAAAATGGTACGTTTTGATATACATTTTTTAAAGTTTGTTGCAGCCTAGCCAGTTGGAGTTCTTCCAACTGGCCACGGCCGATGGTTTCTCTTTCCACATTCCAGATCATCAAGTAACACGTCCTTTAAGTGAAAGTTACGCTTTTTGTTCTCCAGTAGCCGGTTTAGCTACCAACTTCCTATCCACTTCGCCAAAAACATAGTCCAAATGTTTTTCAGGAAGTGGTTTTGTTACCATGCTCACCACCGGCACCACCAGCAGTGATACTAACATTGCCGCGGAGCCCGCTGTTGGTATTAAAGCAGAATTCATGGTTGAAATAACTACTGATATTGTCAAGCCGGAAAGTGCCCCAGCCCAAGCCCCAGTTTGCGTGGTGCCACGCCAGAACAACCCGTAAATATATGGTGCCAAAAAGGCTCCGGCCACTGTTGCCCATGATAGTGCCATCAGGCTTAGTATTATTGCCGGTTTTAACAGTGCCATCGCCAATGACAGCGCGATAAATACGCCACACAGTAGACGCATTATCATAACACCTTTTTTATCTGACAGATTTGGCATCACTGTTGGTAGAAGATCTACCGCCACCGCTGAACTAGAAACCAGCACTAAGGATGCCAAAGTTGACATTGATGCTGACAGCACCAGTATTAATATTATCGCTGCCACAAACTCCGGTAACACATTATTTATCAACTGGGGCATTAACAGGTCTACAGTTGGTTGACCGGTAACTGAATCCACCGGTAATTTGTTAAAGAATAACCGGGTAAGGGAACCAGTGAAGTAAGCGCCAGTGGTAATCACCAATGCAAAGGCAGTGGCCACTATTGTAGCAGCTTTTATTGATTTTTCGTCTTTAATAGCGTAAAATTTTTGCACCATTTGTGGTAGTCCCAACGCCCCTAAACTGGTTAGTATCACCAGTGAAGCCAATGGGAGCCACCCCGGCGGCCCAACCATTTTGGTTAGCCCTGGGTCTATGGCAGACAGTTTTTGTGTTGCCGATACCAACCCTCCCACTTCTGGTGCTTTTAAAACGTACCATATTAATAGCACTACGCCAAAGATCATCACACACCCTTGAACGAAGTCTGTTAATGCCATGGCACGGTATCCACCCATTATTAGGTACATTGCAGTAAGGGTGGCCATACCTGCAGCTGCATATAGGTATGGAATACCAAAAATTTGTTCAAACAAATATGACAGTCCCATATAAACCGATGCCGAGTAAGGGACCATAAAAATAAAAATGACCAACGCCGCGAATATCTTCATGCCCGGGCTTTGATACCGGACACTTAGAAACTGGGGCATGGTCATGGTGTTCAATCTAGTGGTAATTGCTCTGGTACGCTTGGCCAGTATCATCCAGGCTAGCAAGCTACCCAGCAGGGTGTTTCCTACTACTATCCACAGGCTGGAAAGGCCAAACCCCCAACCCACTTTACCGGCGTACCCGATAAAGATTACTGCAGAGAAGTAAGTGGTTCCGTATGCAAAGGCAGACAGCCAAGGGCCAACACCCCGTCCACCTAGCAAGAAATCATTTACTGTACTGGATTTGCGCATGTTAACAAGCCCACAGTACAGCAAAAAGCTGACAAAAAGAAGTAACAATAAACCTTTAATCATAATCCTAACCATCCTCCCATACTTCTTATAGATTTATTAAATTTTAAAAAAACTGTTTGTTCTTCCCCCTTCCATACTACCGTACTACTTAAAAATAATCTTGAGGTTTATAAAAAATTATACAATTTTGCAATATTGTAATTCTATATTTATATGCAAAGTCCTTCTTTTATGACAGTGTTTTTAATGTCTAATTTCTGTAATTACCTTTTCTTCACAAAAGAAGCTATTCTCTTTACCGCCTCTGTTAAGTCCTGCAGGGATGTGGCGTAGGATACCCTTACATAACCTTGCCCTGAGGGGCCGAAGGCATTGCCCGGTATTAGCGCCACCTTAGTTTCCTTCAACAGTTCCTCGGCAAATTCTTCGGAACTCATCCCGGTTTTTTGGATACTTGGAAAGGCATAAAAGGCTCCGCCTGGCTCAAAACAGTCTAATCCCATTTCATTAAAGGCATTTACCACCATCTTGCGTCGTCGGTTATACTGCTCAACCATTTTGATCATTGCTATCTTCCCATTCTTCAGTGCTTCCATTGCTGACATTTGTGCAGTTATCGGTGCACAAAGCATGGTATATTGGTGTATTTTTGTCATGGCAGCAATGAAGTCTGGATTAGAAGCCGCATAGCCCACTCGCCAACCGGTCATGGCATATGCTTTAGAAAAGCCATTTAGTAATATGGTACGCTCTTTCATACCGGGCAGTGTTGCAAAGCAAATATGTTCGTCTTTATAGGTTAGTTGATCGTAAATTTCATCTGATATAACTATTAGGTCGTGCTGTTTAACCACTTCCGCAATGGCCAGTAGGTTATCTTTGCTTATGGTAGCCCCGGTGGGGTTGTTGGGGTTACATAAGAACAATATTTTAGTGTTGGGGGTAACAGCTCTCTCCACCATTTCCGCCGTCACTTGAAAGTTGTTTTCTATGCTGGTATTTAGCGGCACCGCTTTTCCGCCTGCTAAAGTGGTACATGGCATATAAGAAACAAAACAAGGTTCCGGTATTAACACTTCGTCACCCGGTTCCACTATTGCTCGTAGTGCCAAATCCAGCGCTTCGCTAACCCCAACAGTTATTAACAGCTCACTTTTAGGATTGTATTCAATGTTATAGCTATCTATTAGGTATTTGCTGATTACCTGTCTTAGGGCAGGCAATCCTTGGTTAGCAGTATAAGTGGTATAACCCCTTTCCAGAGAGTACACACAGGCTTCTCTAATATGCCAGGGAGTTACAAAATCTGGTTCCCCCACTCCCAGGGAAATTACGTCATCCATTTCTGCAGCCAGGTTAAAAAACTTACGGATTCCTGAAGGGGGCATATCTCTTACAGTGCTGTTTAAATATTGTTGCCAGTTACTCATGGTGAAATCACCAACCTGCGATCAGTTTCATTGTCATCCAGTATTCGGCCATGTTTCTTGTATGTTTTTAACACAAAGTGGGTGGCAGTGCTTAATACATGTTCCATAGTAGCTAGTTTGCTGGATACGAACTGGGCCACATCTTTCATGGTCTTACCTTCCAGAAAAACAACCAGGTCATAATCCCCAGACATTAATAGCACGCTGTGAACCTCTGGAAAACGGTATATTCTTTCGGCAACCGCGTCAAAACCCACCTCTCGTTGTGGTGTTATTTTTACTTCTATAACAGCATTTACTTTTTCGTCTTCAACTTTGTCCCAATTGATTACCGTCTGGTACCCAGCAATAATACCTTTCTGCTCTAGATCCTCAATTAGCTTTTGTACTTCTTCCTCTGGTATATCAAGAAGGGTAGCAATTTCATCATTAGTAATTTTTCCGTTTTGTTCTAGTAATTCTAGAATGGCCTTATCAAGCTGCATAAAAAAACACTCCTTTCTCTTTTTAGACAAGGGGACGGTTCTTTTGTCTTTTCTTTGGCGGAGGGGACAGGCGAAACGTCCCCTTGTCCCCGTCGTCCCAGGACAGACAGGAGAACCGTCCCCTTGTCTGTGTGTGTGCGGGCGCAGCATAAAAAAATCGCCCCTGTATAATACAGGGGCGATTTTGCTCGCGGTACCACCCTAATTTAACCACAATAAATATATGGCTCTCTTGACGGGTAACGGCGGTTTTTCGCCGGCGGAACTTACTATTTTTTCAGTTCGCAGCTTCTGGGTGGCCTGGATTTATTTCTTGCCACCGGGCTTACACCATCCCCGGTTCGCTGAGGGAGAAACGTGTCCTTATTCCCAATCATCACTTTTTAATAATGATGTTTAAATTTTCACTTTCCTATATTAGAGCAGTATAGCAAAGGTACGGGGTTCTGTCAATAACTTACATTGTCAAACGTCCTTCTGGGGTATCCACCAGCATCATTACTTTTTCCCGTTTGCCGGTATCAGCATTAACGTAGACCATGAAGGTGTTTTGATTAATATCGCCTACGAATTCCCAGCACAGAGCTTCTTCGGTATTAGGTAGCGGAATTACAGCCTGTCTGGTGGTTCTTACTTTCATGTGTTCATTCAGAGTGTTTTGGGCTTCTTCTTTACTTATTTTGGGTTTTCCAAATTCTCTATCTTCTTTATGGTTCATCCAATATTGAGCTGCATCAAACCCTAATATTTGACCTTTATCTAGAGCAACCGTACATTTTACTTGATCCGGGTAGATCATTATATCATCCATTTTGCTGGCAAATTGGATTGTTACCATGTCACCTCGTTTTTGGAAGAATGTGTCTTGCATGTTTTCGTATCCACGCTCTGCCAAAAACTGCTTAGCTTTTTCTGTGGCTTCTTCTACTGTCATACCACCGGGACCTACTTCTCTACTGCCTAGATACCAAATTACTTTACCACCTTGCATGCTAACGTCACAGTTGAATTTTGCCCGGTTGTTGTTGGCGTTGTCGTTATCATTATCATTATTATCGTTATTTCGAGGAACCAGCTGCACAGTGTAGGCACCAATGCGCCCTTTGTTCTTACCAGCAACTTTTGCAGTATAGTCTCTATTGTTAACATCTACAAAGTTAATTGCTATTTGTTTTGCTTTTTCGGCAGAAATTTTATCTCCTTTTAAAGCTTCTGGCTTCCGCTTTTCCAAGTGATCTGAAAATGGACCGTCGTATATTAATGTGGGATATGTCTGCATGTTTTTATTTATGGATTCAAAGTCACGGGCTGCCCCCGCCCCTTGGCCCTTTTCAATATCTTTCTTAGCCCCGGCTTGTAGTTCACTCATTGTTAATTTGCCATCTATCAGCCGGGATTCCATATCGTTTAAGTCTTTGTTCAGGCTAGATGCCTGTCTGTATAAACGATTTAAAGTATTCCAATGCTGCTCTTTAAGTTCCTCACTGTCTACAACTTCTCTTGAGATGGTATAAGCATAGTCACCAACTTGAGCTAAAAATTTTGCTGTCCTCTCTGTGAGCGCCGATGAAACCGGTAGTTGGGTTAGATTTTCCTGTGCCATGTCAGAACGGAGCCATATTTCTGAGAAGATTGCTGCGTCCTCTCCTTGACCACTGGCCACTAGGCTTTTTGCCAGGGATGTTTCCAAATTGTTAACATGAGCCTTTGTGTTAAAGAATGCCATTTGGTATTTATTATTTAGAAGTACTTCTAGGTCTTGACGGGCCTCATATTGGCGGTAACCCCAAAAGCCTACCGCTGCTATTAAAGCTACGCTTAGTAGAGCAACTGCACCAATTCTTTTATTCACTAATATCCCTCCCTATGTTATATTCCAAAGACGTGATCACCAAATTGTCCGGTAATGGTTCTACTCCAAATCCACTTAGATACAGGTTTGTATGGGTTCCAGAAGAACAGTGCACCACCGGTTGGGTCATAACCGGCTATAGCTTCTCTGGCCGCCTTTACGGTTTCATCTGATACAGCCCTGTTATATTGCCCATTACTAACCGATTCAAAGGCTAATGGTTGGTATACTACACCCGAAAGAGTGTCAGGAAACTTGGGACTGTCAACCCTGTTAAGCATAACCGCTCCCACGGCCACTTTCCCTATGTAGGGTTCGTCTTCTGCTTCACCAGCTATCACTTTTGCCAGTAGCCATTCGTCTCCACGACTTACATTAGTACGACTTGTATCCTTTTTTTCTTGGTTGCCACCCTGGTTCTGGGCCACATTTTGATTGGCTTCGGCATAGGTTGGATTAAAGCCGAGGGCTTTCCAGGTATTTTGCCCTATTACCCCGTCAACATTTAAACCGTTTTTTGCCTGAAAATTTTTAACTGCTTGGAATGTGTCTGGACCATATATTCCATCTACAATTCCATCATAATAACCCCAATTACTTAGCTTTACCTGGGCATTAATTACATCATCGCCCCGGCTACCCCAGTAAAGGGTTTTATCTTGTGCATCGGCTATGTCTAAAAACATGGAAACGCTGGCCAATGCCACGGTAACCAGTAATACGCCGATTACCATCTTCCATCGTGCTTTGAACAAATTAATCATATTTATCACCCCAATTTAATTTTTTTCTAGCTTTATTTTGTCTTGTTTGGGGGGTTTTTATTTATAAAATTAGCGATTAAAGAATGTGAAATACAGAATTCAGACGTCAAGAGTCAGAATAAAAACGTAAAAAAAGAGGGCGAACTCTAAATATATGTTGAGTTCTCCCTCTTATTATTTCAGTTATACGTTAAATTATAGCATTGGGCCCGATGAATCGAGCCCCTACGGACTTTCTAGCTATATTTTTGATAACTAACTACATATCGCTGTTTATTTAACCATTCTTCATTTTTAATTCTTAATGGAATTCTTGTATTCTTTAGCTATTTTAACCAGCCCTTCTGCCCATGTTGGTACTGCTAGGGCGTGTAAGTGATTATATGAGGCCAATACGTTTTTATATACTAAACCATCCTGCTGGCCATCAATGCCCCAGCCTTTTTTTACTGTATAGGCAAAATGCACTTTACTTTTATCTAGGTTAATAACTTTTGAGTTATGAAATTCATGTCCTTTTATTTTAGTACCAACCGGGAAGTACGGGTTTTGTTGACACACTTCTACTGCCATGTAACCATGACCCTGTGGCTTCTTGGTTAGTTCAACGTCGAAGGGTAATACACCAACCATTTGATGCGTTGTCTCTTGCCAGTTTATGCTGCGACCAAGGTACATTAGCCCTCCACACTCGGCATATACTGGTAGCCCTTGTTCAATGCGCTCTTTAATTGCCGCACGTAGGCTTGTGTTTTTCTCTAACTGTTCTGCCATTACCTCTGGAAAGCCACCGCCTATAAACAGGGCATCTACATTGGGCAATTGCCGGTCATTAATAGAGTCAATGGCCACCAGTTCTGCACCCTGGTCATGTAGCGCCTCTAAGTTTTCTGGGTAGTAAAAGGTAAAGGAACGATCCTTTAGCACACCAATTAACGGCTTGTCTTCAGAACTTCCTATCTCATGTGAGCGTTTAATTGTTGGCACCGGTTGTGGCACCGTTGTATTTACTTGTATTTCAGGTGCAGTACTTGCTACTTCCATTATTTTATCCAAGTCCAGATATTTTTCTGCTGCTTCAGCCAACATTTCCACCGCTTGGTGCAGCGACTGATCTTCTTCCGCCGGAATTAGTCCTAAATGGCGATCAGGAATGGTGTACTGACTGCCCTTTGGCATGGCACCCAGCACTGGAATATCGCAATACTTTTCGATGGATGAACGTAGCATGTTTTCATGACGACTACGAGCCACATTGTTTAGAACTACCCCTGCAACATTAATGTCAGAATCAAAATACTTATATCCATTTACCATGGCAGCCACACTGCGTGTCATTCTGGTACAGTTAACAACTAGAATTACTGGTGCTTTAATGGTTTTGGCAATTTCGGCAGCACTACCGCTACCTTCTACGTCTAAACCGTCAAACAATCCCATAGCACCTTCCACAATGCTGATGCCTGCACCGTTACTGTGAGTGGCAAATGATGCTCTGATTGTGTCCTTATCCATCAGGTGTGCATCTAAGTTACGGCATGTTCTACCGGCCACCCTGGTCAACCAACTAGGATCAATAAAGTCTGGACCCTTTTTAAAGGGTTGTACTTTAATACCGCGGGCAGTTAAGGCGGCTAATAATCCTACTGTAATTGTGGTTTTGCCGGATCTTCCTTGTGGTGCTGCAATTAATATTCTTGGTGTGTTTTGTAATTTTTGCATTAGCCATCCCTGCCTTTCTAATTAATTCAGGAGTTAGGAGTTAGTAGTTAGGAGTTTACTTAATTGCTCTTTTTTACCACTCTTGCCATGCTTTACGATATTTCAAATATTTCCTGCCGCTTCATAAAACATTAAAATGTTTTTAATTCTAACTCCTATCTCCTAGCTCCTCAATTCTGTTTTTAGAAAAGTACACCCCCACCAAGTTGCTTGGTGAGGGTGGAAATTTGTTCTGAACCTGAGTTATACACAACCAGTTGGCTTTGGAAGGCCAGCTACTTTACAAGCACCCTTAGCAGGGCCGGTTGGGAACAACTGATAGATTTGCTTCAGGCTAAAACCAGTTTCTTTGCAAAGCTTACGGATCATTGGAGCAATACCAAACTGGAAGAAGTAGTCACGCAGGTAGTTAATAAGCTTCCAGTGTTCTTCGGTCAACTCTTCAATACCTTCTTCTTTTGCAAAATAGTGAGCTGCTTCTTCTGTCCACTGATCAGTGTTTACTAAGAAACCATCCTCATCAAGTTCAATTGTTTGCCCATTTACCTCAATATTTGGCATATCGGGGGACACCTCCATATGTTTTTTATTACTTGCGGTGTTGCATTCGAGTGAATACAACACCGCATACTAACCTATTGATATTTACCTATACCATTGTAATATATTTCAGCCAATTATGCTAGTCCCTTTTACTCATTTATTGGGGGATATAAGGCTGTACCTACCAAATCAATTAAACCTTTTACTTCTACACCCAGTTTATGCTCCTCTACCATTGGATACAGCTGTGCTTTACAGATTGAACAAGGAGCTACTAGGTAACCATCACCATTTTGGTCAATGCCAGTGGCACGTACTTGCTCTGCCTTTTTGGCTGAGAATTTGATACGCAGGTCGTACATAACCGGATCATCGTACAGGATAGCTGAACCACCACCGCAGCAGAAGTTACGCTCACGGTTTGGTGTCATTTCTCTAAAGTCACTCACACACGGTGTTAATACTTCACGAAGTTTTTCGCTAAGGTTACAAGCACGACCAAAGTTACATGGGTCATGTAACGTGGTTGGGTGGTTGTTTGCCTCAGGGTTCAACTTCAGCTGGCCAGTGCGAATATAGTGTGATGTTTCATCATGCAAGTGAACAATCGGCACCGGGATGGGACGGTCTGCCATGCTGGGCACGTACATTTTACCTGTCCGCCATCCGTGACCACACTCACCCCATACAATTTTCTTAACTCCCAATTTAACCGCTTCGTTAAGCAATCGCATGGTATTATGACGCATGGTGTGACGTTGGTCAAACAATAAACCAAAGTTACCCGCCTCTGCAATTTCACTGCTCATGGTCCAGTTAACTCCCAAGTAGTGGAAGAACTTGGCCGCACCCATCATGGTGTTGGGGTTGAGCAAAAAGTCTGCAGATGATGGAATATACAGCACATCTGATTCTGGTTTATCTACCGGTATTTTAATGTCTACACCGGTTTCATCTACAATTTCTTCTTCTAAAAACTCACAAGTGTCCACCAGACCTGGTTTTGGTAGGCCTGTATGGTTACCGGTGCGATACATGGCCGCACCCACTGATGCCTGCAGCTTGGGCACCATTCCTAGCCAGTGCAACAGCTGACGTCCGGCAAAAGTTACTTCACATGTGTCAATACCAAAGGGACAAACAAGAGCACAACGACGGCACTCATTACACTGGTAAAAGTATGAATACATTTTATTAATTGTATCCAACGACAGTGGCTCAGCGCCAACTAAACCGCCAAACAGTTTACCCTCAACAGTATATGCAGCTTTCCAGGCTTTCCTAAATAAGTCTGCCCGGTTTGTTGGAATATTATTGGGATCCTTTGTACCTAAATAAGTGTGACAGTTCTCTGCACAATGACCACACTTAGTGCATGATTCCATGGCCAACATAAGTGGACGATATTTTTCCACTAAATATTTTAAGTGTTTAAGCGCCTCTTCAACCTTACGATCATCAGGAACGGGGTCAATGAAAAGGGCACGCATTTCAGAATCGTTAGCTTTACCTGGTGCTTTGTATTTGTTTTCAGCCATGCGTTACACCCCCCCTGAAGTTGTTTTTCCACCGGATACAACATTGGCGGTATTTGTTGTTGCTCCAGCCTTGGCACCGGGTAAACCTGGTGCAGGTTCAACATAAGGCCGGTTGATAATCCAGCGCTCTGCAAACATGCCGAACAGATGCATCAATTTGCTGAACGGGAAGACAATTAACATCAGCTGCACCAACAACAGGTGCAAGGTAAATAAAATGTTGCTTTGATGCAATTCCACTGGTTGGAAAGTAGCCAGTTGAATGATATAGGCTTGGGCAGTTTCATAGTGAATACTATACTCAGGCATTAGACGCATCAAGTTACCAGCAGTAACAATACTGAGTAAAAGGAATAAGAGCAAGTAATCTGCAGGGTTGGATACATGTTTCACCTCAGTAATACTAAGGCGTCTGTACAAAAGGTAAATCAGAGTAACAAAGATTAAAATACCCATTGAAGTACCTAGTATATCCGATAATTGCTTACTTAGCTCCGGTGAAGTACCAATAAACTTGAACTGTTCACCTAAAAATGCAAAACCAACGATATGACCACCAATAATGTTAAGCAATGCAAAGTGCATTAGCCATGCACCGGCCCATAAACTTTTGTCACCTTTGAACAAACTGCGGAATAAACCTACTTCTGCCACGTAATTAACGGCAGCACCGCTCACTGTATCAGGAGCAGGTGTTAATACAATATTATGCACAATTCTAGCGCTGGCCCACTTGCCCAGACGATACATTACACCCAGTACAAATATTGTGATTGTAATATAAGGTAAGATTTGAAAAACCAAATATTCCACAGGTACACCTCCTTGGGGTGATCCCCGAATTATTTTTTGATTTTGCAGGTGATGTCATTGGTTAGACAACACCTGCATATTTAGTCATTTCCTTGGTTGCTAGCCTTACAGTTCTTGGATTACCGGTGCTTCGTGTGGGCAAGTTACCACACAGGTTTCACATCCCATGCAGTCAGTTTCGCTACCTGTTACAACAGCCTTGCCATCAACCATTTCTAAAATGGCAGCCGGACAAGCATCTACACATTCTCCGCAGCCCTCGCACTTCTCAGCGTCAATTGACACCATGTACATGCCCCAAGACCTCCTTTATTTTTTTATTAAACATCATCCCTCCTCTTTAAGGAAGGGTTTGCTGCCTCAAATACTAATTTTACATTAAATTCAGTTAACTAACAACAATATTCCAAAAACAATGTTCAAAAATGCACAAATAATTGATATCAAAACCCCATTCATTCTAACATAAAAAAACAAATGCCAAAAGGCACAAAGACACTTATTTTGCTTCTAAACCTTTATTCGTTGTTTCTTAAAATATTCCTTCTCTAGATAGACACTTTTTTCAGAATATACTAATGTTTCTTTTCTTCTACATACAAATAATATCATCAACTTTCTTCGACAGTAAATGAAATGATTTTTCAAATAATGTATATTTATAGAGACATAGGAAATTTTTATTTCAAGTTGTTTAATAGAGTAGGATTTTTGATGCATCTGGAGAAACTAATAGAGGGAGGTGAGCATAATGACTGATGTGGACAAGTCTATAGTAGAGTTAGCTAAAAGTTTAGGAGAAGATCTTGCTGATACTGAGGAGTTTAAACAAAAGCAGGAATCAGAGGAAGTACTGCGTCAGAATGAAGAGGCTCGCAAATTGGTTAAGGAATTTAAAAACCTAAAGAATTCTTTTGAGCGTATGGAAAGGTTAGGCGCTGCATTAACCGATAAAAATCGCCAGCAGTTAAAAGACGCTGAGGAAAAAGCCATGCAGCATCCTATGGTTAAGGAATGGTACGAAAAAAGCCAAAACTTTTATGACCTAGTGATAAAGGTTAATGAAAAAATGCAAGAAATGATGATTAATAGTACTAAAAAATGATGGGTTAACCCATCATTTTTTTATTATTTTTGGTTATTTTTCATTCCATCAAGATAACAAGCTAAAATTTGCATTTCTGTGGTAATAATATCATTTATAACTTTTAAATCTTCCGGTACACATATTTCTACTGGTGAAAAGTTTAGTATAGATCTTATGTTTGCCTGCACAATTGTATTGGCAGACATCTGTGCTTGAGCGGCTGTGGTGGCCAAAATTGCTATTTTTATGTCATTATCCTTTGCAAATGACGGCAGAAAGGACAGTGGTTGAACCGGCAGATGCTCTACCATTGTATGGTTTTGCAATGCAGGTTCTGGGTTAAAGGCCGCTACTATGCGAAAATTCCTACCATAAAGACAGTTGAATTCAACCAGTGCCGCAGCCATTTTGCCTACACCCACAATTACTGTTTCCCAGTGTTGGTCCAAGTTTAATTTTCTACCTATAGTACGGTATAATAATTCGACATTATACCCTACCCCGCGTTTACCCAGTTCACCAAAAAACGCCATATCTTTCCTAATCATGGTAGCTTCAACGCCAACTTCTTTGCTTAGTTCCTTTGATGATACCGTACATTTACCCTGCTTTCTAAGTTTGGCTAAACTCTGGTGGTACAGGGGTAATCTTTTGGCTATAGCCCTTGGCATACCATCAGGAGAAGCCATACAAGGATCACTCCTTAAATAGTGAATAGTCAGAATTATAACTATATTAATAATAATTTAAATATATCACTTTTAGCCAATTAAGTAAATAGTTGTTTAACTATTTACTATGGTTATTTTCTAGGAAAATTAACCACTAAAAAAGACCTCGGTTGTTTTATCAACAAAGGTCTTTAATACGATTCACCATATGTCTGTTATCTGCCGCCGGTTTTTCTCTTGAAGGGCTTGTTACTTTTCCCTTTTCTATTTCTTGGCTGTCTGTTATTTGAACCCCATTTTTGTTTTTTGGGCCTAAATGGAGTTTCTTCTGTTAGTTTAATAGGTGTATCGTCCGGCTCTTTTGTAAGCAGTTTTAGTGCAGCTGACACAATCGCTGTTGATTCATGCTGAGTAAGCAGTTCCTCTGCTAACGCTTTATATGCATGAAAATCTCCCCGCTCTACAACTTCCACCAGCTTCTCTGCTGTAATACGCTGCTGACCTTTCATGGCCTCTGTTAATGACGGAACGGGTTTACGATTTATTTTCCGCTTTGTTATTCTTTCAATTAACTTTAACTGCCCTATTTCCCGGGGTGTAACAAAGGTAGTTGCCAAACCCATGTTTCCGGCCCTGCCTGTTCTGCCTATTCGGTGCACATAACTTTCCGGGTCCTGCGGTATGTCAAAGTTGTATACATGGGTTACTCCGGAGATATCTAAGCCTCTAGCAGCTACATCGGTGGCCACTAAAACCTCAATGATACCCCTCTTAAATTTATTCATAACGCTATCTCGTTTGTTCTGGCTTAGATCACCATGTATTCCCTCAACACCATATCCGCGCTTGTATAAAGCTTCGCTTAGTTCATCCACTCTTCGCTTAGTTCTTCCAAATATAATTGCCAGTTCAGGGGATTGGATATCTAATAGACGACACAATACATCAAACTTTTTGCTTTCCGGTACTTCTAAATACTCTTGCTCAATATTCGGCACCGTTATTTCTTTTGGTTTGACAGAGAACAGCTTCGGTTCCACCATAAAACGCTGCGCCAATAACTTAATTGGGTTAGGTATGGTGGCAGAAAAAAGTAGTGTTTGACGATTCTCAGGAACTTCCTTCAAGATAGTCTCAATATCTTCAATGAATCCCATGTTTAACATTTCATCTGCTTCGTCGAGGACTACTGTTTCAAGCGCATGTAGTCTAATGGTCTTTCTCCTCATATGATCCATAAGACGTCCAGGAGTAGCAACAATGATATGGGGCTTTTTCTTGAGTGCTTTTATCTGCCGATTGATATCCTGCCCCCCATAAATTGGAAGCGCACGAATATTCTTATATTGCCCTATCTTGTTTAGTTCCTCCGCAACTTGAATTGCCAATTCCCGTGTTGGTGTTAAAACCATACCTTTAATTTGTTCAGTGCTTAATTCCATTCTTTCAATAAGTGGAATACCGTAAGCTGCCGTTTTACCTGTACCTGTTTGAGCTTGTCCAATCAAGTCTTTCCCTTGTAGTGCAATGGGAATTGTCTGCTGTTGAATTGGTGTTGTTTCTTCAAAGCCCATGTTACTAATAGCACGACTTACCGCATTTCCTAATCCTAATTCACTAAATGTAGCCAATTCACCTTGGTCTCCTTTATACAATATTCTGTCTATAAAATTCCCGAAAAAAAGGGCATTATTCCATATTACTGGAATATGCCCTTTGAAAAACTATTTATAAGTAAAAAAACCTATAATTTTTCAACGTTTGCAGCTTGTGGGCCTCTATCGCCTTCAACAATATCAAACTCCACTCTCTGCCCTTCGTCTAGGGTTTTAAACCCATCACCTTGAATGGCTGAGAAGTGAACAAATACGTCATCTCCACCCTCACGCTCAATAAATCCAAAACCTTTTTCTGAGTTAAACCATTTTACTGTACCTTCCATTGTTATGGCCTCCTTCTAAAATAATTTGGGTAAAAAGATGAAACCAGAAAACTTCTTTCGCCCAATAGAGGCCAAAATCGTTTTGGTTTCTAATACTTTTTAGCGTAGATATAATATCATGTTAAGGTAATAAATGCAAATTTTTTATTTGTGATATGGTTCAGCGTACCTATAACGGCGGTTTTAACTGAACAAAATATAATCCCCCTTAAAAAGTACGGGGGTCTAGAAATCTCTTATGCTCCTCTACCTTCCTAACAGTTGGGTAGAGACCTGAATTTTTGCTATATCATCTAAATGTTTACTTTGTTATCCTATTTACTCTTACTTCTTTGGCTGCGTATACTTCACCACGCGTTATACTCACCTCTTTAGGGGCTTGAATGGCTAAGCGCAAATCTCCTTTATCGCTTTTAATGACCTTAACGATAACGGAGTTATCAATAATAATGTACTGTCCCGGTTTCCTACCTAGTACCAACATTTTATTTCCTCCTTCTTAACCCTCTTTTTGCATTAAGCAAAGAAGGTCCATTAGTATATGTATGTGAAAGTTTCAAGAATTAATTTTTCTTAATATCTCTCGTAATGTTTTATACTTATCGCGGCTTACACAAATTATTTTTTCTATATCCTTAAACTTTAAATCATAGGTGGACAGGCCAGACCTGGTAATACTTTCCACAGCATGGATATTAACAATATATCCCCGATGACAGCGGAAAAAATCAAAATTTGAAAGGGTCTTTTCATAGTAGGTGAGGGTCTTTCTGGCGTGATAAACATCATCTTTGGTAATAATCCTGACAATGTTTCTGTCGCTCTCCAGATAATATATATCCTCTATATCAATGACTTTTACTCCGCCTTCTTTTGACACAAAGATTTTTCTCCCTTGCTGAGGGGTTAGATCTTCCATCTTTGAAACCTGGTTATGTAACTTCGCCAAATCTTTATTATAAGCATTATAAAATTGCTTTATTTTTTCATCTGTAGCAGGCTTTATGATATAACCTACAGAATTCAACTGTTTTGCCGCATCATAATATTCCGTGTGCGCTGTAATAAATAAAATGTCACAAAAGGGATAGGTTTCAATTATTTGTTTGGCTAACTCAATCCCGCTAATCTGAGGCATACTGATATCTAGAAAGACAATATCAGGCTTTAAATCAACGATTTTAAAAAAACCTTCGAAGGGATTAGTATATAAATCTACTATTTGAATGGGGGTATTTTTCTCAATAACCTTCTGCAAGTATATGCCTACATTTTGCTCATCATCAACAATTATTCCCTTCATAAAGTACCTCCCACTGGTTTGCTGGTTTATTAATCAAAACTTTCTGCACCTTAATACACCAATATGATACAATTATCGCATAACAAATAGAAAATTTAAATTATTTTGGATGGAAAGTGATATAGGTGGGACGAAATGCAAATTAAACTTTCGTTTTTTGTAATAATTATGTATATTTTTCTTGGCACTACCTCAGTTCATGCCTCTAATGAAATACCAGTACCGATTGATGGGGTTTTAGATTTATCTGTTGTGGATAAAATGGAGGTTTTAGAATTAAAAGGAGAATGGCGGCTTTACCCTCAAAAATTTGTTGATCCCGTTGAAATTCCTTTAGAAACTGACTATATCTTGATAGATGTTCCTGATACCTGGGAATATTCAATATACAAAGATTCATACCTGAACCCTCAAACCTATGCCACTTATTATTTAAAAATTATCCTACCGGAAAACATGGATGCTTTTTCCTTATACATACCTGACATATCCAGCACTTATAAGCTTTTTATTAATGAAGAATTTATTGTCCAAATGGGAAACCCTTCAGTTACTCCGGAAAATGAGGTTGGAAAATGGAAACCTACAGTTGTGACTTATGCTCCAAAGACCAATATCGTTGAATTGGTTTTGCAGGTTTCAAACTTCCATCATAATGATGGTGGGATGTGGGAAAGTATTATGATGGGCCCTGTTGAAGAAATTTATTTTGTACGAACTCTGGAACTTATGCGTGGCATTTTACTTAGCGGTATTCTGCTTGCATTCACCTTTTATTTTATAAATTTCTACGTTGTTGTTAAACCCAGAAATCATTCCACATTATATCTTGCTTTAGGCTGCTTTTTGGCATTTATTCGAGAATTTATCACCAAGGATGTTCCTTTACAGTTTTTATATGACAACTTTCCTTTTAAAATTCAAGTGGCACTTGAGTACATCACCCTTTGCGGCTTAGCCATCATAATTACAGAATATGTTTTATACAATTTCAATTCAAACAAGTATTTGACGTACTTTAAAAGATTATTGGATGCTATTTCTGTCACTATGATTATCATAGTAATATTAGCGCCAATGTTATATTATACTTCTTTGGTTATTCCTATTCAAATAACGGTAATTGCAAATCTTTTGCTCATTATAATAGTTGCAATTATAGCAATGATTCAAAAAAACAGGGAGGCCTTAGTTCTTTTCGTAGGCAGTATATTATTATTGACTTTTTCATCTTTAGAAATGGCTTTTATAAACAGGTTTTTTGATAAAAGTATTATACTTGATATGGGAATCGTAGTTCTAATTTTTTTCTTGCTACTCCTCATACACCTTCATAACAAATTGACAAATAAAGCTTTTACAGAAGCTGCACAGTCAAAAGACAGGGAAGTTGCTTTTTTAAGGGCGCAAATTGTCCCTCACTTTATTAATAATGCACTTTCTAATGCCATTTACCTAGTAGAAACCACGCCAAGTCAAGCCAAAAGATTTCTAATTGAGCTTTCCAATCTTATGGTTAATAAATATAACTTTAACTTAAAAAATTCTATTCAAGAAATTCCCCTACAACAGGAAATAGAAATTATTCGCTCCTATGTCTATATACAAAATATCCGATTTAACAACAAAATTACTTATATTGAAGATATTAATGAAAAAGCTTTGGATATACTCGTACCACCTCTATTAGTACAGCCACTAATAGAAAACGCCATCACTCATGGGTTATCCAATAACAACAAACCTACTTCCAAACTTTTGTTAATAATCTCGCTTGAAAAAGACTTTTTAAACATTACTGTTGAAGATAACGGAACCGGCATTAATACTAATAAATTAATTCACTTAGAATCTTCTAATTTTGAGGAAGGGAGCCTTGGTATTAAGAACATTAAAGAGCGAATCAATAATTTAAAGGGGTCGAGTTTCAGAATCTCAAGTAAATTGGGTGACAAAACTACGGTTACTATAAAAATTAAGTGTAATAACTAATCCAATAAATCTCATAAAAAACCGCCGTTATTTATGATATGGTTCGTTATTTATAATTTTATAACATCGGTAGATTTGTTCTAGTAAAATTAGGCGCATTAGTTGGTGAGGAAAAGTTAGTTTGGAAAATGATAGTCTTAAGTGACTGCGTTTTAGCAGTTCTTTACTTAACCCCAATGAACCACCTATTAATATGGTTATATTGCTTTTTCCTGTTACCATAAGTTTGTCGAAGTATGCTGCCATCTCTTCTGAATTGTACATCTTTCCTGCTATGTCCATGGCTATTAGGTGCGTACCAGTTTTTATGTGCCTGGTAATTTGTTCGGCTTCTTTTTGTTTTACTTGTTCTGCTGCATTTTCAGATAAACCTTCCTGATGGGGTTCGTCTGGAACTTCTATAATTTCAATTTTGGCGAAGGGTTGTAAGCGTTTTAAATATTCCTGTATCCCTTGTTTTAAGTATTTTTCTTTTAGTTTACCGACAGCTATGATAGTAACGCGCATTAAAGTAGTCACCCCAAGTTATTTGCCTAACTTATAAACACTGTACCCTGGCACCAATTGACTTTAATTTGCTTTCCAGGTCTTGATATCCACGGTAAATATATATGGCATTGCTAATTTGGGTTTCGCCTTTGGCTATTAAACCGGCAATTACCAGTGCCGCACCTGCCCTCAGGTCAGTGGCTTTTACATGGGTTCCCTGCAGCGGTGCTGACCCTTCAATCACCGCCATTCTACCTTCAACCTTTATTTTTGCACCCAAGCGCTTTAATTCATCTGCTATTTGGAACCGATTCTCAAAGATGTTTTCTACAATCACACTGGTACCGGGTATGGTGGCAAGAAGAACCATCATTTGAGATTGCATGTCTGTGGGAAAACCCGGATAGGGCATCGTTTTAATATCCACAGGGGTTAACTCTTTGTTGGCATTTATATAAATAGAGTCTTCACTTTCTATTACATCTACATTTGCTTCGCGTAGTTTGGCAATTAACGGTTCAATATGGGTGGGAATAACGTTTTCCACCAGCACATTACCTCGGGTGGCCGCTGCAGCCACCATGAATGTTCCCGCTTCTATGCGGTCTGGAATAATTGAATAACGGGTGCATTGATCTAAAGAATTAACACCATCTATTTTTATTACATCGGTACCGGCGCCGCGAACTTTTGCACCCATTGCATTTAGAAAATTTGCTAGGTCTACAATCTCCGGTTCTTTGGCCACATTTTCTATTATTGTCTGTCCTTCAGCCCTGCAGGCTGCCATCATTATGTTTTCAGTGGCCCCAACGCTTGGAAAATCCAAGTATACCTGGTTACCCAACAACTTGCCAGCTTTACCCTTTATGCAACCCTTTTCCAGATATATATCAGCACCCATACTTTTTAGCCCTTTAAAATGAAGATCCATCGGGCGGGTGCCTATGTTGCAGCCTCCCGGTAATGCGATGCAGGCTTGTCCATACTTGGCCAGCAGTGGACCAAGAAACAAGTTGGATGCCCTTAGTTTTTTCACCAGTTCGTAAGGGGGGTCGCAATGAAGTTTCCTTGCCGGTTCAATATAAATGGCATCTGGGTACTGCCACTCTACTTTAGCACCTATTGTTCCCAATATTTCCATAATTATTTTAACATCACTTATGTATGGCACATTTTCCAATACAAGTGGTTTATCTGCCATTATTGCGGCACACATTACTGCAAGTGAAGCATTCTTGGCCCCGCTGACTCTAACTCTACCTTCCAGCGGTTGACCTCCATTGATGATTATTTTATCCAAATGTCACGGCCTCCTTAATTGTAAACACTCCAATATTCTCTAGTTTTACGCAATTTTCCTTCTACAAATTTATAAAAACTAAAAAATCAGGCCAAAAGGCCTGATTTTAGCTAAATATTTCCCAGTTATAGTCTAACCAATTATTCAGTTGATCTTCAAATTGATCTAGATTTACTCCACATTCTTTTTGTAATGCTTCATCAAGAGATAACCCTTTCCTCAAAGTATTTATTATACTTGCCAGCGATTCTTCTCCATACTGGTTGATTATATAGTACACAGCCGCCAGTGATTGCCTGTATGCCAAAGCTTGGTTAGGTAGAGAGTCGTATTTTTCGTTTAGTTGGGTTAAGGTGTATCGCTTATTTCTTAAGTTACCCGATTCTTCCCGAAAACGAAAACCTGTTAATTTTAACTCAATATATTGTGCAACACCTTCTGTGAACCAACGATTGTAGTTACCTCTAGTGCGGTAATCTACTATCAAATGAGCAATTTCATGTGCCATCGGTCCTGTATTAACAAACTTATCCCAAGCTTCATTACTATTTGCTGTTTCCAACCATTCCCGGGGTGCCAACACTCTTATGGTACCAGCCCAATATACACCCATGGCACTTTCATCGGCTGGCCAACCAAAGTAAGCATTTAGTTTCTCTCTGGTTGGATAAACCACAATAATTTCTTTCCGATGTGGTTTATATTCCAAGTGGTTGGAAACTGGTTTAATAAATTCTTCTGCAGCCCTTAATACCATCAGAGCTTGTTCTTTATCACCTGTATAGTATTTAACTGTGAAATGTTTGCTATTAACTTCTGGTAGGCCGACAGTTTGCAGTTTAGCTCCTAACCTGCCTAGTTCCCTGCCTACAATATAAATATTTAGGCGGTTGGTCTGCCAACACCATATTAACGTTGCAACGGTTAAAATAATGCACAGCAAAACCAATATTTGAATTGTTATATTTGAATTGTTTAGCAAAAGCATTGGCAGACACCTCCTTATAAAATTTGTTAACTATTTAAATTATAACGTGAACTAAAAGGAAGGGGCTAGCGGTAATACTTAGTAAGTTAACTGTTGCTAATTATATACTTATGAATGAAAAAAGCCTGGCATGCACCAGGCTTTTGGTTATTCTTTAATTTTTTCTTGCCAATCTTTTTTAATTTCTTTGGCTTGTTCCACTGCAGGGCCTTCTTTCTCCAGTTCAATAAATTTATCTATTTCTTCCACTGCCGATTTGTAATCTTCTTTTCCATTGGCCATAATGTAGGCATATAACTGGTGGGCACCGGCGTTGTCTTCACTTGCTTCCAGTACTTTTTTCACTTCTTTCTCTGCCTCTTCAAATTTGTTGTCATAAAAGTAAATGGTTGCAAGATTCATGCGGGCATTTAAGTTGTCCGGTTGTATCTGCAATGCTTGGTTAATTTGATCTTTTGCCTTGTCATACTGCTGTTGATTAAAATACAGTGAGGCAAGATTTAGTTTAACTTCAACATTATCCGGCTGCAGTTCAATTAACTTTTTATAGGTTGTTACAGCTTTGTCACCCTTGCCACTAATCATATATAGAGAAGCCAATTCTGACAATGTCTTGGTATCTTCGGGGTTATCTTTCAGGTTGTTTTCCAGTTCATCAATTTTTTCCTGGAAGTATTTTTCTAGTTCTTCCTGAGTCATTGATTGTTGTTGTTTACCAGCAGTTTGGGTGGGAGCATTAGCCCACTGCATGGAACTCATGATTAAACCGGCTGACAGAACAATAATTAGAATTACAAATATAACTCTTGCTTGTTTTTTTAACCTTCTGCGATCAAAAAACAACTATATCTCCTCCTCCTGTTAGTACAAACCTTTTAACATTATACCACTGTGTATTATGTAACAAAAGAGCTTTTAAGCTGGAAATAACAAGGTTGTTAAATAATACTGTGTGGCTTGTCCTAATATCAAACCCTCTGTGTAGTACACAGAGGGTTGTTTTAGAACTATTATATGTAATTCATTGGATTTTGGGAACTTCCGTTAACCCTTACTTCAAAATGAAGGTGCGGGCCAGTTGTGCGGCCAGTGTTACCTACCGCCCCAATAACCTGTCTCATTTTTACTTGGTCGCCAACTTTAACATTTATTTTTGATAAATGTCCATAACGGGTAACTACTCCTCCACCATGGCTAATGTCGACGCACTTACCATAACCTCCGTACCATCCGGCACGAATTACTTTTCCTGCATCGGCCGCAACAACTGCGCTACCATAGGAGGCACCAAGATCCACCCCTTCATGAGCGCGGCCCCAACGGGG
The DNA here is from genome assembly GCA_009711615.1 of Bacillota bacterium. Classification (GTDB taxonomy): domain Bacteria; phylum Bacillota; class Desulfotomaculia; order Desulfotomaculales; family Desulfohalotomaculaceae; genus Desulforadius. The sequence goes on from VENI01000005.1 coordinate 630,224, forward strand.
ACCATAAGCAGATACAAGAGCTCCGCCTGATGGTTTTGCCATTCTACCACCGCCAAAGTTACGTGATGCAACCAGCATCCGTGTTCCCTGTTCCACTACCTTGGCGGATGGTTCCTTTAATATTTTTTCATCAAGTACAATTTTTTCTTTCTCAACACCATTTTTGGCCACTAACCTGTACTTAACTTCTTTTAAACCGTCTTCGCCCTGCTCTACCACTTTGGTCTGTCCCTGCATCATTTTGGAGTTACGGTTAACCTTGACTGGTGCATCAATATTTTCTTCTACCGTTTGTTCATGAATTGATACCACATTAATTACCGGTGCTTTATCTGACAATTTAATTGCCTGGCCAATTTGCATTAACTCCGGCTTGAAATCCGGGTTGGCTGTGAGCAGTTCATTTACCGAGATATCATTCTTTGTGGCAATCTCCCAAAGGGTATCACCTTGCTTCACAGTATATTCCGGAACTATACCTTCTTCTTTTACCTTTGCCAGTGCTGTTTCTACATCGGTAGTCTTATCAGCCCTCATGGGCATTTCAACTACCTTAACCTTTTCTTCAAATTTCACTTCTGCGTCTTCAGCTGTTTTATACTCTTCTTTTAAGCTCAATAAAAACTTTTCAGCCTCTTTACTGTCTACAAAAGAAAACTGCGCTTTACCGTTTACCATAACTGCCGCACCCTGAATATTATAATTAAGAATTGGCTCTAAGCGCTGCTTTAGTTGTTCGCGGTCTATCAGTGTATCGCTTTCATCTTTTATTACTTTTTCCACAGATATTCTTTGTACAATTTCTACATTATTTCCATACTTCTTACTCTGTTGATTAGTTATATCGTTAATTGCACTGTTAACATCATTTTCACTGGCCACTGTGGCAATTGTCTCTCCATTCACCATCACCGCATAAGCCTTGTTATAACCCACCATATATACAGCTGCAAGCACTACTAACATCACCGCAGACGTAATTAGCCCCACACGAATTTTTAAAGGTAATTTATTAAAAGGAGGCAGTTTTTCCATAGCAGTGATTTGCTTTCGGGACATATAATTTACAACCCCTCTCAGGTTCAGTTATTATTACTAATATGGTATGCACTGGTTAGCTTGCTAATTCTACCTAAAAAGCACAGTTATTATACCATATATCTACTAATGGGTAAATTGGTCAATTATTACAAAAGGGTATAATAAATTAATGTTTTAGTGGTTCATTTGAGAATATAGAACTATATGACTCCTAATCATTTATTTGAATTAATTTTGACTGCAAGTAAAGAGCACATTCAAGACGTATTTTTGCCAGTTGACAACCTAGCTGATGTGGTATAGATAGATCTTTGTTAAATGAATAGGCATTGGCATGGCATCCTCCGCTACAGTAGTATTTTGCCCAGCACTTTACACAGTCTTTTTTATTGTATATATGTGCATCTTTAAATTTATTAATAATACTTTCCGTTAATTGGGAACTATTAACATGACCGATTTCAAATTCAGGGCGTCCGACAAATTGATGGCATGGGTATAAATATCCTTCTGGGGTTACTGCCATGTATTGATGGCCAGCACCACAGCCCGATAGGCGTTTGGCAAGGCATGGTCCTCCTTGCAAGTCAATATTAAAGTGAAAAAAATTAACCTTTCTTCCACTCTGAATTAATTCTAACAATTCCCTTGTTAAATGCCGATACTGATCACTTATTTTATCTATGTCTTGCTCTCGAAGGGCAAGATCGTCTTCCGGATCGGCTACCACTGGTTCAACAGATATATCATCAAACCCTTGTTCAAGCATATGGAGTACATCTTTACTGAAATCAAGGTTATGCCTGGTATATGTCCCCCTTACATAGTAACCGCCGGGGGGATTATTTTTTACCATGCGCTTTATGTTTTCCAGCACCTTTTGATAGGAACCAGTTTTACCAGCAGTGGGTCGCATTTTGTCATGTACTTCTTTTCTACCATCTAAACTTAAAACCACACTGATGTTGTTATCTATTAGATACTGTTCTGTTTTCTCATCCAGTAACAGTGCATTTGTGGTTAGTGTGAATTTGATTTTCTTGCCAATAGAAGTAGCCTTTTCCCGTCCGTACCGCACCAACTCTTTTACCACTGAAAAGTTTAGGAGTGGTTCACCCCCGAAAAAGTCTATTTCCACATGTTCTCTACCGGCACTTTGTTTTAGTAAAAAGTCTATTGCTGCTTGACCAGTCTCTAAACTCATCAAACTACGATCGCCGCCAAAGGGGCCCTGGCCAGCAAAGCAATACTTACATTTTAAATTACAGTCATGGGCAATATGCAAACATAAGGCTTTAACAACACTTTGTTGGGGACTATAATTCCCCTGAAGTGGGTCATCACTAAAAAGCAAACCCTGTTCTACCAGTTCCTTTATATCATCCAATGCTTCTTGTATTTCCTTTTGGTTATATTCATCTTTATATTTTTCAACTATTTCTTGTTTAGAGCAATGTAAGTAGTCCTCAAGAAGATTCCAGATTAGATTATCCACCTGATGCAAGGCTCCACTGTGTACATCTAAAATCAGTTTAGTACCATCAAATTCAAATTTATGTATCAAGGAATTGACCTCCCAAAAAATTGAACCCAATCCTTTGTGGATCGGGCTATGTGGAATAGTTATTTAGATTCTTTAGCGCAAACCTGATTGCCTACAGTACATGAAGTCTTACATGCTGATTGGCAGGATGTCTGACATTCACCGCATCCACCGGTTTTTACAGTATCCGCCAGTGACTTGTAATTTAAAGTTTTAATATGTTTACCCATCATCTCATCCCCTTTCCGTATTACATTATAATGCAAATATGGAAAGGCATCAATAAAACTGGAATAAAAACCTTGGATATGCCTAATGAAAAATGACGGGTAAAATTCACCCCGCCATTTTTCGTGCAATGCTTTGTTATTTGTTACTATTGTTATCATCATCTCCCCAGCACTCGGTGTTGCTGATACCATGGATGCTAGAGGCTTGGAACACAGGATCTTTGCCTTCAGACCTTTGTTGGTTGTAATCTTTTAAGGCAGCAAAGGCAATTTTTCCTAGTAGCGCAATAGCAATTAAGTTTACCACTGCCATCATGCCCATAAATAAGTCTGCTAAACTCCAAACAATGCTAATTTTTGCCACCGAACCAAAGAAAACCATCCCTACAACAGCTATACGATAAATTGTTAGCCAGGTTTTGCTATTTTTAATAAATTCGATGTTTGTTTCCCCGTAGTAATAGTTACCAATTACTGAACTAAAGGCAAACATTAATACGGTTATGGCCAGTGCACTGGTAGCCCAATCGCCAATATGGCTACTTAATGCTACCTGGGTCAACTCAATACCACTTAATCCTTCTGTTGTATAGGCTCCAGACAATATAATAACAAATGCGGTAGCGCTACAGATTACTAGTGTATCAATGAATACACCCAGGGCTTGAATTAGACCTTGCTTCGCAGGGTGACTTACTTCTGCAGTGGCCGCAGCATTGGGCACACTACCCATGCCGGCCTCGTTGGAAAAAAGACCTCTTTTAATACCCATCATAACGGCGGCTCCCATACCCCCGCCTACTACTTCCTGTAGTCCAAAAGCACTTTTTACAATTGTGGCTAATACCACAGGAACCTCGCTTAAATTAAAGAGCACAATAAACAGTGCTACAATTATATATCCTCCTGCCATTATTGGTACAATTATCTGGGTAAAACTTGCAATTCTCTTGATACCACCAAAAATAACTACGGATGTTGCAGCAGCAAGTATTATTCCAAGTATGGCTCTGTTAAATCCGAATGCGTTTTCAAAAGCCAACGTAATGGTGTTTGCTTGGACAGAGTTAAATACAAGGCCAAAACATGTGGTAATTAATATGGCAAATAAAACGCCCATCCACCTAGCATTAAGGGCTTTTTCCATGTAGTAAGCAGGTCCACCTCTAAATACGTTACCGTCTTTTACTTTATAGATCTGGGCCAATGTACTCTCTATAAAACCAGATGCTGATCCTATTAAAGCTATTAACCACATCCAAAATACGGCTCCAGGGCCGCCAGATGCAATGGCAATTGCAACACCCGCCAGGTTACCTGTGCCTACCCTAGAAGCAGTACTAACACAAAATGCCTGAAATGAGGAGATTCCTTTCTTAGAAGCTCCAACACCGCCCCCAAGCAGTTTAATCATTTCACCAAGCATTCTAAATTGTACAAATTTGGTTCTCACAGTAAAATAGACACCTAAAACAATTAGCATGACAATTAGTACATAAGACCATAAAATGTCATTACCAAATGAAACTATACTCTCTAATAGTTCCAACATAATACCAAAGACACTCCTTTTAAATTGATTGCTATAGCATAACAAATATAACGTTTCGACAAATTTCTACATTGCCCTGCTGGTAATATATGAATATCTCTTGGTCGTTAGATATATAATTTGATACATACATAAAAAAATAGAAAACGAGCGTTTATAAACGCTCGTTTTCTATACTTAGTGGTGACCCCTACGGGATTCGAACCCGTGTTACCGCCGTGAAAGGGCGGTGTCTTAAACCGCTTGACCAAGGGGCCATGCTGCATATTTTATTTATGGTGAGCCATCCAGGATTCGAACCTGGGACACCCTGATTAAAAGTCAGGTGCTCTGCCAACTGAGCTAATGGCTCAAGTAAGTGGTGACCCCTACGGGATTCGAACCCGTGTTACCGCCGTGAAAGGGCGGTGTCTTAAACCGCTTGACCAAGGGGCCATTGCAACATATTTTATTTATGGTGAGCCATCCAGGATTCGAACCTGGGACACCCTGATTAAAAGTCAGGTGCTCTGCCAACTGAGCTAATGGCTCATATTTCATGGTAGCCCGTCTTACCGACAAAAGTTATGATACCATAACTAATATTTTAATGCAATATGTAATTTAGAAATTTTTTAGAGAAAAATTTCTGCAGGAGTGAGGAGTTAGGAGTTAGTAGTTAGGAGGAAAAATACAAAAAATCAATTTATACAATGCTAATTAGCAGAAAACGCTTATATTCGAGGTATACGATTCGTAATCCTATAGTATTGTGAATACTGACTTCTGAATTCTTTAAAAAAACAGCCCCATTTGGGGCTGTTTTTTTAAAAGATATCTTCAACAATAATAGTTTGATCTCGTTTTGGACCAACACTGACCATTCCCAGTGGAACACCCACTAAATCTGAAATGCGCTTTAAATACTTCTGAGCATTCTCAGGTAGTTCTGATATTGTTTTAGCATTTGTAATATCTTCCTTCCAGCCAGGCAGTGTTTCGTAAACCGGTTCACACTGGCCTAATACCTTTAAACTGGGTGGAAAAGATGTAGTAATTTCATTATTTAATTTATATCCGGTACATATTTTAATTTCCGGCAGACCGCTTAATACGTCAAGCTTGGTAATGCACAGGTAATTTAAACCATTTATCCTGGCAGAATAGCGACCAATTACTGCGTCAAACCAACCACAACGTCTTGGACGACCGGTGGTGGTTCCAAACTCATTCCCTTGACTACGGATTTCCTCTCCCAACTGATCATGGAGTTCTGTGGGAAAAGGCCCTTCACCAACCCTGGTTGTATATGCTTTGGCCACACCTATTACTTTATCAATACGTGTTGGCCCCACACCTGCACCAAGACATGCACCAGCAGCTATGGGATGGGAAGAGGTAACGTATGGGTAGGTGCCAAAGTCTAAATCCAACAGGGTTCCTTGGGCACCTTCAAAAAGTACATTGTTTCCACTTTCAATGGCATCGTTAATAACTTCTCCACAATCTGCAGCATATTCTTTTAGCAAATTAGCATAGTTATTATATTCCTGATGAACCTGATCATACTGCAAGCCATCTTTTTGATAGTACTTTTCTAGTAGTTGGTTTTTATTATCAACATTATGCTCTAGTATATCTGCAAATTCTTGTTCATCTAGCAAATCTACAACACGCATGCCCACCCGAGAAGACTTGTCCGCATATGCCGGACCAATGCCTCTCTTGGTGGTTCCAATTTTACCAGCACCTTTTTGTTCTTCCTCTGCCTCGTCTAAAAGCCTGTGATAAGGCAGTATTACATGGGCCCGTGTATCTATTAGCAGTTTTGCTATCGGAATACCTCGATCTACAAGTGACTGTAGCTCCTTTTGTAATACAGAGGGATCCACAACTACACCATTTCCGATAATGCAAAGCTTATCTGAATAAAGTATCCCTGAAGGAATTAAGTGTAGTTTAAACTCCTCGTCATCTACAACCACTGTATGACCGGCATTATTACCACCTTGAAAACGGACCACGATATCTGCCTTCTCAGCAAGGAAGTCGGTAACTTTACCTTTACCTTCATCTCCCCACTGCGCACCAACGAGAATCACGGTAGACATTTTTTTAACCTCCTAGTATATCCCTTAATTAGGATGTTCAAAAAGTACGCTCGAGATCCACTTCGAAATCTACTTCTCGTGTCTATCGTGCTCCTTTTTAAACACTCACTATTAAAGTCGTTCTTATGTATATTTCTACTACCGATGGTTTTTATGCTTTATCTAATTATTCCACCAGCTTGATTTGCTTGTGCAAAATTTATCAATCATTTAGCAAACACAATTATTTTAGCATTTTAGTATATATTAGTAAAGAAAATTCTTAAGGTTAGCTATTATGTTCTTTATCTAGGTTTACAAACTTAGTATATTCTTCAAAAAATCCTAATTCCACTGTACCCACTGGGCCGTTACGTTGCTTAGCAATGATAATTTCAGATATTCCCTTTTTTTCTGATTCGGGATTGTAGTATTCGTCGCGGTAGATAAACATTATTATATCGGCATCCTGCTCAATGCCACCGCTTTCTCTTAAATCTGACATTATTGGTCTCTTGTCCTGTCTTTGTTCTACTGCACGACTGAGCTGTGAAAGTGCCACCACCGGCACATTTAGTTCTTTGGCCAGACCTTTTAGATTTCGAGATATCTCAGCTATCTCTTGTTGGCGGCTGTCACTGCGTCTGTCTCCCTGCATCAGTTGTAGATAGTCTATTATTATTAAATCAAGCCCCTTTTCTCCTTGAAGACGACGGGCTTTGGCACGAATTTCCCTTACTGATATGGCTGCTGTATCGTCTATGTATAATGGGGCCTCTGCTAAATATCCTGCAACTTCAGTGAGCCTTTCCCAGTCTTCGGTCTGTAAGGATCCGGTGCGCATTTTATGTTGGTCAACCATAGCTTCTGCACACAGCATCCGTTGCACCAATTGATCTTTCGACATCTCCAAGCTGAAGACGGCCACTGAGGCATGACCTCTAACCGCGGCATTTAATGCCATCATTAGTGCTAGCGTGGTCTTTCCCATACTGGGTCTAGCGGCTAAAATAATTAAATCGCTTTTCTGTAATCCGGTGGTCATTTTATCGAAATCTATAAAACCGGTGGATACACCAGTTGTATCGCCATTATTGTTTTGAATTGCTTCTATGTATTCAAAGATTTTTAGTAGAATCTCATTAACAGGTGTAAGGGCATCAGACTGCTGACGGTTGCTTAATTCTGTTAGTGATTTTTCCACCTGTCCCATCAGTTCCCCTACATCTTCTCCTTCATAACCCATGGTGGAAACTTTATTAGACAGTTGGATTAGCATTCTCAGCAGTGATTTCTCTTCTACAATACGGGCATAATATTCTACATTGGCAGTGGTAGGCACCAAACTAGAGAGGGTGGCCACATATGAAACACCGCCAACTCTTTCTAAGCCCCCATTTTGGCGAAGCTCTTCTGAAACAGTAATCATATCCACCGGAGAACCTTTATCCACCAAGTCTAAGATTACTTGGTATATTTCTCTATGGCTATCGCGATAGAAATCATCAGGTTTGATAATACCCATCACTTTAAATACTGCTTCTTTATCCAGAAGCATGGCCCCTAAAACTGACTGTTCTGCATCTATATTCTGTGGTGGTACTTTATTAATCATGTACGTACCCTCCCTTTTACATAAGAGGTGGTTGGATAAAGAAGGCGGCTATAAAGCCGCCTGTTACTTAACTAACTAGAGAATTGTCTTCACTGCTGAATACATGGGATAAAACTTCTTCTACTTTATTGACCGCCACAACGGTTATTCCTTTAATATCTGCAGGTACGTCCTTGGCATTTTCTTCAGGAATAATTATCTTTTTTACTCCCGCCTGTCTTGCACCGTATATTTTTTCTGCAATACCGCCCACTGCTCTAACTTTACCTTGAATGGATATTTCACCGGTAACGGCTATGTCCTGTTTTATGGGCCGTTCTTGTATTGCACTTAACAACGCAACGGTAATAGCTACACCTGCTGAAGGACCGTCTATACGACCGCCACCAACAATGTTAATATGAATATCGTAGTTGCTAATATCCTCACCGGTTATCTTTCTTATTACTGAGGCTGCATTAAATACAGAATCCTTTGCCATGGAACCAGCAGTATCGTTAAACCTTATATTTCCTGTTCCCTCTTTGTTAGTAGGAAAGGTGACTGCTTCAATTTCAAGAATGGAGCCTAAGAATCCCAATACACCTAGGCCAAATATTTTACCCACTTCATTACCGCTACTGGCTTTTTGTGTAACATTGGGAGCAAGACGCCCGGTTTGTATTACTTCATAGACATCCTTTTCGGAAATAATTATTTCATTCTTCTGGTTGTTGCAGTTATAACAGGTCAATGCATATGCATCACATAATATATTTGTTGCTTTACGTCCTTCTATGGTGTACTCACTTATTATCTCTGAAACTTTACTTTCCAGTTTAACTTCCAGTTTCTCTGCTGCCTGATTTACAATCTCCACAATGTCAGCAGGTGTAAGCGGTTCAAAATATACCTCTGCACACCGGGAGCGAATAGCCGGGTTAATATATTCCGGTTCACGGGTTGTGGCACCAATTAAGATAAAGTCTGCCGGTGCGCCTTCTTCAAACAGCTTCTTTACATATTGTGGAATGTTGGGGTCATGTGGGTCATAGTAAGAGGAATCAAAGAAAACTCTTTTGTCTTCTAATACCTTTAATAGCTTGTTCTGAAGAATTGTATCCACTTCACCCACTTCATCTATAAACAGTATACCCCCATGGGCATCAGTGGCTAAACCGGGTTTTGGCTCTGGAATGCCTGTTTCAGCTAGGTCGCGTCGGGCACCTTGGTAAATGGGGTCGTGTACCGAACCCAAAAGTGGGTTGGTTATTTCCCTAGGGTCCCAACGAAGGGTTGAACCATCAACTTCCACAAAATCACCTTCTTGGCTAAAGGGGCTGCCTTTTATTTCTTTAGCCACTTCCAGCGCCAACCTAGCAGCGGTGGTTTTACCTACTCCCGGAGGTCCATAAATTATAATGTGTTGTGGAAACGGTGATGCCAGTTTTGAAACCAATGCCTTTATTGCTCGTTCTTGACCAACTATATCCTGAAACTTTTTTGGACGTAACAAATCTACCGCTGAAGTGGACAGGCTATTATGGTCTAGTTTTTCAAGAACTGCAAGTTTTTTAAGGGTTTGGGCATTTTCTGGCCCTCCATTTTCTTTTAAAACTTGCATCTTTAGTTCTTTAACGTATTCCTCATGGCGTTGTTGCATTTTTTCTGTTATTTTCTTTTCTATATCTTCTTCCACTGTGCGTCGAGCAAGAACTTCAGCAATTTCATTTTGTATTTTATCAAGTATTACTGGTATTTCTTCTTCCTCTGGCAACTTTTCTAATGTTGGGTCTTCAAATACTAGTATTTGAAGTGCCAGTACTCTTTCGGCGGTTTTTTCAGAACGCATTAGATTCAAGGCATCTAGTTTACTGGCTCTTAGTACCAGTTTATCGGAACCATGAATATTGGAAAGCAGTTCATATATTGCATTAATCTGCCTGTTAATTAATTCGCTACTTGATAAATATTTTGGGTTTTCTTGTGAGCTTGTTTTCATGAATTTTTCAATAAACTGTTTCACAGGCTTTACCCCTTTCAATGCACCTGTGAGGCCATTAATTAATGCTATTGGCACGGTGCTAAAATTTTAATGACCTTCTCCCTAAGCCTCTGAAATTACTACTTGTAATTGCGCCTGCACTTTTGGGTGCAGTTTTACAGTAACTTGATACTCGCCTAAACCTTTAATGGGGGATTTCAGAACTATTTTCTTTTTGTCTATTTTAATATCGTGTTGCTTTTTTAAATTATCGGCAATGTCTTTGTTGCTAATAGCTCCAAAAAGTTTGCCTCCCCCACCAACTTTAGCAGTTAGCTTAACCTGCAGTTTTTCTAGCTGAGATGCTGTATCTTTTGCTTCTTGTAACACCTGTTCTTTCTTACGGTTTTCAGCTTTTTTGATTTGGCTTAACTCTTTTAACTTTCCCTGGGAAGCTTCAGTAGCTAAATTACGAGGTAGTAAATAATTTCTGCCATAACCTTCGGCCACTTCTATTACATCGCCTTTTTTTCCCAGTTTGGAAACATCTTGTTGTAAAATTACTTTCATAAACTATGCCTCCTTCTCCTTGTTAATCTTCCGAATATCCAGTATTGGATCAATTATGCCTATACCCAGTAACATAAATGGTGTAAAGGGCCAGATAATAACTAAAAATAAAATTGCCACCTTAATAAGCGGGTGGAAAGGAATTCTTTTATAGTAGTACGTAGCTATGGAAACACCTAGCAGTACAAATATCATACTTGCTACGTAAATAATATTTTTGCCGACTACAGCTGTGGTGGAAAGATTGTATCTGTCCCCAATTATGGTCAGCGCCAGGCCAATAACCACTACCCATAATGAATACCACGGAAAAGTCCAGCGACTGAAAGTAGGTAGTGGCACTAACTTATAATTCATTCGCTTGAAAACTGCCCTGGATAAAAGGTAGGTTATTATTGATGATAACATCGCTCCGATTATTAAAATACCAGGTAGTAGCATAATAAGTGATTGCATTGTTTGTTCCGTGGATTGCTTTAAATCTTCTACATCTACATTTTCCATAAGCCCAGTGTTATGATAAAAATTAATGCTCTCATTCATTGCCGTTTGCATTTCTTTTTCCAAGTAGGACAAACTGATACCTGTTAAAGAAACCACAGAAATCATTACAGTAAATGTAAGTAATGTGGATACAGCGGTACAGGCAATAATGCTCTTACCGGCTGATACACTGTTCTTATAAAGCAAACCAAGTAATAACCCTAATGGGGCAAATTGGATCATAATGGCTGATACGCTGAGTGGTTCAGGAAACAAAATTAAAAGTAATATGTAAGATGCTATAAATGTTAAAAATCCTTTTTTAAGACCATGCCTGTAGACCATTAAGGTTAATGGTAGCGGTATGAGCATCCCACTTATAATTAGCATTAATGGCATAGAAAAACTCAACACAGCTATAATTACTGTAAGAGCAGAAAATAGAGCTCCCTCTACTGTTGAGCGGATGGAACTTTTTGCCAACAGGGTCACCTCTTTACGGTATTCTTTTCTTGCCGCTTTTGGTTCCGTAATTGCTAATACGGTAGTTAAGAAGTTCTGTCAAATCACCATACCATTTTTCAACTTCATGTTCTTCATCAATACCTTGTCTTAACTTTGATTCGATTTTTAAATCCAATCGCGAAAAATTAATGCCTAGGCGTCTACCCAGAACATATGTGGTTATTACCATACTGGCCAGGGCATCAAGTAGTTTTTCTTCACTACCTTTTACCATTGATTTGAACAGAGCAGAAAGGGATGCCAAGATATCTGCTTTTAACCACTCTATAACTCTAATGTTTTTGGCTATTCCACTTTCCTGTTTGGGTTTCGGGAACATTTTTGTACCCCTCCTTTTAACCCTATGCAACACTCTACCGGGCAGAAAAAACTTGTCCTAAAAAGGTTATTTTCTATCCCCGGCAGTTTTTCTCCTGCTCAAATCACTATGTAAATTGTGTATTGATAACATTTTTTTCCTAAAAATGTAAAGCTAAAGCAAAATCGATGCAAATACATATAATTTTTTTATTAATAAGCAAAAAACGAAGGGACATTTAGCTCCCTTCGTTTCTATAATCTTAATTAATCAATAGTGTATGGAAGTAATGCCATTACACGGGCACGCTTAATTGCAGTTGTCAGCATGCGTTGGTGCTTGGCACAGTTACCGGAAATACGACGGGGTAAAATTTTACCTCGCTCAGTAATGAATTTCCTCAACCGTGGTACTTCCTTATAATCTACATCATTTATTTTATCAACACAAAAAGTACATACTCTTCTTTTTCTACGACGATCTCTAGCCATGGTTATACCTCCTTTTTAAAACGGAACATCGTCTGTATCATCTGAAAAACTAATTTCACTGGCAAAGCCACCTGTACCTTCATTGCTACCATAATTATCCTGGGTTGTGGCTACTTCGTCTCTAGCTTTACCCCGGTCTAAGAACCGTACGTTATCTGCCATAACTTCAGCTTTCTTACGTCTAATCCCTTCTCTATCATCAAAGGAATTAATTTGCAAGTGACCTTCTACCGCAACTAAGCGACCTTTGTTAAGGTTATTTGCACATATTTCAGCAAGTTTGCGCCAGGTAACTATATCAATAAAGTCAGCTTCTCTTTCGCCTTGTTTGTTTGCAAATGGCCTGTCTACAGCCAGTGTAAATTTGGTTACAGCCACTCCGTTTGTGGTGTAGCGGGGTTCCGGGTCACGGACTAACCTACCTATTAAAATAATCTTATTTAACACAAAATCACCCCGTTATTTTTAAAAAATTATTCTTCTTTGCGAATAACAAGATGTCGAATTACTTCATCAGATATTTTCAGAACACGCTCAGCTTCATGAGAAGTAGCTGGTTCGCCCTTATAATTAACGATATAATAATACCCTTCGGTATTCTTATCGATAGTATAAGCCAGACGACGCTTACCCCATTTTTCAACTTCGACAGATTCTCCGCCGTTGTTTTTAATGAGGTTAGTAAATTTCTCTACCGTAGCTGCCAGTGCTTCTTCATCTAGGTCAGAGCGTAATATATAAGTTAATTCGTAATTACGCAAACCTCTTCACCTCCTCCCTTGGTCTTTGGCCCCATTTATGAATGGAGCGGGAGAGAACAATGTCTTGTTCTTCCAACTTCGCTAGTATATCACATCTAGCAGGTGGCAGCAAGATTATGAATTGTTTTCTAAGTTATTATTTGTTCAGGCTTTATAAATGCTTCAAGAATATACTTCTAGTAATCTACTAACCTGTTGTAATTTTAAGGCAACAGCACGCCGAATTTGCGACCATATAACGTTCCCTTATTCTGGCTCCTGACTCCTGACTCCTGACTCCTGATTAGTCACAATTGTTTTTACACTTTTTTCAAACTTAGGGCGGGGTAGCATTAAAATCCTGCCACATTTTGTACATTTTATTCGAAAGTCAACCCCTGTTCGCATTATTTCCCACTGGTCACCACCACAAGGATGTACCTTCTTCATTTTCACTATATCCCCTACATTATAGCGAGTCATCTCTTAACCCCCGTAAATGATTTTCACTTTAAATAATAATTACTTTTTATCTATCTGGCAAGGGCATTTATTAAAGAATTCAGTAGTACGGAGTTAGAATTCAGAATAATAATAAAAAATTATAGAGGCGGCTTCACAATGCCGCCCCTTAAGGCAATCAATGAATACATAATCACATGCACCCATTCTTAATTATATTTTTCTATTGACTCAAGAAGAATGCTTTGTATGCCCGATAAGCGGAGAATATATCCACTTTACTGGCCACTTCAAATGGAGAGTGCATCCCCAGTATCGGAACACCGCAATCTAGCACATCCATACCATAAACAGCCATTAAATAGGCTATGGTGCCTCCACCACCTTCGTCGACTTTACCTAGTTCACCGGTTTGCCAGGGAATATTATTCTGATTTAACAAGTGGCGAATATAGCCCAAAAATTCAGCATGTGCATCATTGGCATGAACTTTTCCCCGCGACCCTGTGTATTTAGTTATTGACACCCCATAACCCAACCTACTGGCATTCATTTTTTCCATTACACTTTCATAGTTAGGGTCTAAGCCTGCTGTAACATCTGCAGACAATGCTTTGGAAGTGGCCAAACAGCGTCGTAATGCCAACTCGCTATAACCAGGTAATATTCTAGCAATTAGCTCTGCCATAAAGTTTTCAAATGTTCTGGCCGCCATTCCTGTATTGCCGCTGGAGCCTATTTCTTCCTTGTCCATAAACATGGCCACTGATGTAAAGGTTGGCGTATTAATATCTAGCAATGCTTTAAGGGAAGTATAGACGCATACTCTGTCATCTTGACCATATGAGCCTACCATACTACTATCCAAACCCACATCACGGGCTGGCCAAGCTGGAACCACTTCAAACTCTGCACTGATAAAATCTTCTTCTGTTATACCGAATTGTTGATTTAGTTTATCTAAGACAGCCAATTTAACAGGATTCTTTAATTTTTCATCCTCATTTATGGGGATACCACCAACTACAATATTTAAACCTTCGCCACTTATTGCTTCTGACATTTTTTTACCCATTTGCTCTTTAGCTAAATGGGGTAACAGGTCTGTTATTGTAAACACTGGATCATTACTTTCTTCTCCAATCATTATGTTTACGGAAGACCCATTTTTAAAGCAAATTACTCCATGTAATGCCAGGGGCATTCCTAGCCACTGGTATTTTTTAATACCTCCGTAATAGTGGGTTTTTAACATAGCTAGATTCTGGTCTTCGTACAGTGGGTTTGGTTTTAGGTCCAACCTTGGAGCATCTGTATGAGACCCTATAATATTGCACCCTTGGTCTATGGGGTTTGCTCCAATTACTGCCAACATTACCGCCTTGTCGCGATAATTTAGCATCACTTTACTTCCAGGTTGAAGTTTATTAACACTATTAATTGGTGCAAAACCATTTTCTTGAGCCAGTTGTGTAATTTGTACAGCCGTTTCTCTTTCAGTCTTGGCCTGATTTAAAAACAACTTGTAACTTTCATTAAATGAAATTACTGATGACATTAGCGTATTATCTACGTTATACCAGGCGCTTTTACTTTTATATAACAGGCTTTCTGCGGGATGCTTTTGATGATCCATTTTATACCCCCTAGATATGTATATTTAATAATATTATCCCTTATATTGAATTGAAATATGTTTCCAATAGGCTAGGTTTTAACCAATTACCAGCTGGACTCCAATCAGACATGGTTAATACCTGCCAAAAATATGCTGCTACATGAGAGTTTTCCAATGCTTTAGTTATTGTTGTATCTCCACCCAACAGAGCTACAGGTATTTGCAGCGGCATAATTACTGCTAGTAGTATGAAAACAATTAACATTCCCCGCACTATACCAAAAACCGCTCCGCCAACTCTATTTATTGGTGCCAAGACACCCCAATCAAAAATTTTATTTATAATGTCACCTACTAAATTAATTAATATATTTGTTATTAGCAATAATATCAAAAATGATATGATATTTAATAACCCTTGGGCCAGAGTCAAACTAAAAATTTCTCCTATTGTCTTTTCTCCACCAAAACTGTGACCTTGCAGTATTTTTAGTATTAATGGGGAAATTATTCCACTATGTTGTTCAGCTTGTTCCACTGTAACTGATGTAGTGTCATATGCATTTGTGGGCAGCAAAAAACTCAGTATGGGATTGATAAGCGGGACAATTCTTTCATCTAAATGCCAACTGGCAACTAAGTAGTCAGTTAACACATTATGGTACTTATATGCCACCAACAGTGAAATTAACAAAGAAAGCAAACCAGTTACGGACTTGATAAAACCGGTTACTAAGCCTCTAAATGCAGAATATGCAATAATAACTAATATTATAATATCTATCCAATTCAATTTATTCCCCCCTTAAAATCAGAACTATATTTACTAAGTATATAATAGCAAATAATTCTCCAAAATACTTATATTATTAATATGCGAACAAAAAACCTTCAAATGATATTCATTTGAAGGTTTTTATTTACTTTTTTATTAATCTAATTATTGGCATTATTACTAGGGAGACCAACAAAATTAACCCCGCGTACCCAAACATAGGATATAATTTTTGTACCAGTTGTGCAAAATCCAATGTTGTTAAGGGTAGTATTGCAATGCATACACCTGCACCCGTTAGTTTATATTTTTTACCGTCATTGGGTGCAATTCTACTGGCAAACCCATGGGCATTGGCAATAGCCGTTGTAAGAATTGCCATCCAAATTAAGAGTGCAAAGACTGTTCTTAGAACCGGGGCAACGGCTTCTGCCATATATAACATCGGAACAGGATATTTAGCTATTTCCGGATAAAAGCTCAAACCTGCTATTGTAATCAAGCCGGTGATTACCCCTAATATAATTCCCCCAGTCAATCCAGCCAATACGCCTATTTTAGGTGTGATTAACCGCCCCACTGAAGATAATGCAGCCAGTGGAACTATCATGTTATAAGATACATATAAAATACTGGCCCAAAACCAGTTGGATGCTACTAAAGGTTTAGCGGCGGGTACTACTTGTGTAGGAACCATTGTCGCTTGATTAGATATTACCAATATTGTTATTAAACAGACCACAACTAATTTAATTGGCACTAATATTAAATTTGCAGAAAGTACCCTTTCCACCCCTCCGAAAATCACAGTAATTGTTATTATCACCGCTGCAAATATTCCAATATAATTTGGTACACCGAGGTATTGATTCAGTACGGCACCACTTCCTGCCAGCATTATACCTAGCCCACCCAATAGCATTATCAGGCTTAAATAATCCATGATTTTATACATTGGCCCTATTAGATAAGGCAATAATTCTTGATAACTACCTGACTTAAACTTAGTGGCTAAATACATAATAATCATACCCAAATATGCAAAGCATATTGTTACAACTATAACACCATATATTCCATCGACCCCATAACTAATAAAAAATTGTAGAACTTCCTGGCCGGAAGCAAAACCCGCACCAATTACTGTCCCTATATAAAGGGCTAAAACTTTAATAAACATCAACATACTTTTATTCACGCGCTCACCTCTTAATTCAGATAAACTCTCTACTATCAATTACTATGCAATTTACTTTAATGCTGACCAAAAAAAAAATTAAAAACAGGCATATTTTACTATGGTAATGGGAATAAATATATTAGTTGAGATTATAAGGAGGAAAACTCTATGGCAATCATTAATCAGTTAGAGCATCATTCTAACCTACCAAAAACTAAAATTTGTAGTAATGACCCACTGGCAGTAAAAAAGTTCAGTTGGGATTTAACTCATAAATTATTAAAAAGCGGTTTAACTTCTGATAGGCCAGTAGTTCTGGTTTGTATTGGCACCGACCGTTCAACAGGAGACTGTTTAGGACCATTAATAGGTAGTAAGTTAGATGAAATTGAACAGAATTTTTATAAGGTCTTTGGTACACTGGAAAACCCTGTACACGGTAGTAACCTTGAAGAAAAATTAGATTATATTAATAGGTCTTACCATAATCCATTCATCATAGCTATTGATGCCTCGCTAGGACAATTAGATAGTGTAGGATGTGTAAATATAGCGCCAGGAGCTCTTAAACCAGGAGCTGGTGTTCATAAAAACCTTCCCTCAGTAGGAGATCTACACATAACTGGAATTGTTAATGTGGGTGGTTTTATGGAGTATATGGTACTACAGAACACTCGTCTTAACCTGGTTATGAGACTTGCTAATCTTATTCATGATGGTTTGTTGGCGTCTATCTCGGAATACAAACAAACAAAAGCCCAAGGGATGTAACCCTTGGGCTTTTTCCTGTCCGAGGATATTAAAATGGTAATATTTCTGCTAATGTAGCTTTACTTTATTCTCAACCTGTTCTAGAATTTGATTTGCTGTCATTCCCCTTGCTTCAATAACAGGTGCTAGTGCTGTAATTCCCATCATTCCCATTGTATTTTCATCCATTCCTGTAACTATTACTGCTACCGCATCCTGCCCTTCTTGGGGCGATACAACTTGATAGCCTTGTTCTTGCAGTGCTTGTTTAATATCACTTAAACTATCTTCCACAGCAATTTTTTTATTGTACATAAAATAACACCTCCCTATATATTCAATAATATTATTTGGGAAGTGTTAATAAAATATACCGTTAAAGAATTCAGTGGTCAGGAGTCAGTATTCAGAATGATTTTTGGTTTTTTATTTGGCTTCTGACTACTGTTATTTCTCATATTCTTCTAAAATTGCTTTTTCTTCAGGAGATAAGTTTTGTTGTGATTCTCCCGCTTGCACCACCTTTGCATAAAATCTAGACTCATCTCTACAATAAATACTAGTTAATACCAGTCCGTTTTTTTCTTTATCTAGCAATGCAGTTGTGAAACTAAGATTACTTCCCATATCTTCAAAGGCATTATACCGAACAATCTTAGGGGTGATTATACAATTTGTTATTTCTTGGGATAATTGTTTTTGTTCTATGTTGAGGTTATTTACATTCTGGTTTATGTTCTCTACTCGATCTGTGAAATTTAATATTAATTCCTCTAGGTTGCTAACATTAACCCCTCTTGTAAGGCGTTTATAGCTTTCTTTTAATTTATTTAGTTTCTTCCAAAGCACCATCTGTAATATTATACTGATCAATAATAAGCTGCCTGTCCCGATAATTATGTATAAATTGTATTGTTCTATATATTCTTTAAACTCCGGCATACGTTACCTCCAAAATAATATTTTTAATATAAATATTTATTAATGTATAATTTAAAATATTAAATCCTTTAACCACACCAGAAGTACTGCAAAAATCACAGCAGGCAGCATGTTACCGACCTTTATTTTTTTAATACCCAGTATATTTATTCCTATTCCTATAATTAACAAACCTCCAGTAGCATTCATTTCTGTTATCATACCACTGGTTAAAAACACTTTTACATACTCAGCAAGTAAAGTTATACTACCTTGGTATATAAAAACAGGGATTACAGAAAAAATAACTCCTATTCCCATGGTTGTTGTAAATATTATTGATGATATTCCATCTATCGCTGATTTTGCAAATAGTGTTTTTGGTTGGCCAGTTAAACCATCTTCTATAGCGCCCATAATTGCCATTGCGCCTACACAGTATATAAGACTAGTAGTTACAAAAGCTTTAGCCACAGCCCCATGATTGGCCCCAACTTTAGATTCTAACCATCTACCTATATTTTCAAGCTTATCTTCGATGGCCAGATATTCCCCCAACATACCTCCCAATGCTAGACTTAAAATAAGTATAATCTCATTCTGTGTTTGCCATGCAATTTTTAACCCAATTAGCACTACTACTAAACCTAGCCCTTGCATTATTGTGTCTTGTGCCTTAGTAGATATACCTTTTTTAAAGATAGTACCAACGCATACACCTGCTGTAATCGCAGCTACATTTACTATTGTCCCCAACATAACCATCTCTCCAGTTAATAAATTGTTTCACGTGAAACATTACTTCAAGAATTCTAATTATATCCCTCAGCAGGAAAAGTGTATTCACCGTTCCATTTTTAAGTTAACCTACATTAAGCGATACAACGAAGCATCACATCGTTCCCTTAACGATATTTAAATACAAAAAATGTTTCACGTGAAACATTTTTAATTTGTTTCACGTGAAACATGACTATTGTCATCTAATAAAATTTCCAATATTCTAGATAAATCATCGTCATTATAGAATTCTATTTCCAACTTACCTGTTCCCTTGGAGTTTGTTTTTATCTGAACCTTTGTACCAAAAACACCTTGTAATTGATCCTTTAGATCTTCCATCTCAGGAGCGCGTTCGTTTTTCTTCTTTCTATTTTCTTTGTTTTGTAATAATTCCTTAACTAATTTTTCAGTCTCTCTGACTGATAGTTGCTTTTTTATAATTTCATTAGCTGCAACTATTTTCTTTTCATCCGTATCCAATGCCAGTAGCGCCCTTGCATGTCCATTTGATATCTGGCCACTACTTAATAATGCCAAAACGTCATCTGGTAGAGCCAATAACCTTAACATGTTAGCTACATAGGATCTGCTTTTACCTACTCTTTTTGAGAGTTCTTCTTGAGTTAGACCAAATTCATTAATTAAGCTTTGATAAGCTACTGCTTCTTCCAGAGGGTTTAAATTCTCTCGTTGTAAATTTTCTATTAATGCTACTTCTGCTGCCTGAATATTAGTATACTCAGTAACTACAGCTGGTATCGTATCCATATTTACTAATTGGCATGCCCGCCATCTACGTTCACCAGCAATTAGTTGATATCCCCCGTCTGGAACTTCACGAACAACTATTGGTTGCACAACACCATGCTCTTTTATAGAATCAGCTAGTTCTTGTAGTTTCTGTTTGTCCATTTCTTGGCGTGGTTGTTTAGGATTTGGCTTAATATCTGCGACAGTGATATTTCTTAGGGTTTTTTTATTTTCATCTTCATATGAGGGGATTAAGGCTTGTAATCCTTTACCTAAGCCCATTTTTTTACTCAAACAGCATCACTTCCTTTGCCTGCCAGGAATAAATTTAATTTTCGGTGGTTGGGCTGATTCTTTATTTACTCCAATTACCTCTTTAGCTAATTCACGATAAACTTCTGCGCCCCTTGACTTGGCTGCATAAGACGTAACAGGTTTTCCATGACTAGGAGCTTCGCTTAATCGAACATTTCTAGGAACAATAGTTTTATAAACCTTATTTTTAAAATATCTTTTTACTTCATCTACAACTTGAATTGACAGGTTAGTGCGAGCATCAAACATTGTTAATAAAACACCTTCTATATGCAAGTTAGTGTTAATATGCTCTTTTACTAAATTAAATGTATTCATTAATTGGCTTAATCCTTCTAAGGCATAATATTCACATTGAATCGGTATCAACATGGAATCTGCAGCAGCCAATGAATTTATCGTTAATAAACCTAGAGATGGGGGGCAATCAATTAAAATATAGTCGTAAACATCATTAGCTGGGGAAAGAGAAACTCGTAGTACATGTTCCCTCCTCATTTTATTAACCAGCTCAATTTCAGCCCCGGCCAATTGTACAGTGGCAGGAATTATATCAAGATTTTCTATATTTGTTTTTTCTCTTACTTCTAATATAGAGACATCCTCAATCAGAACATTATATATGCAATTTTCAAGTCTCTCCTTATCTATTCCAATACCACTGGAACTGTTGCCCTGAGGATCCATATCCACCACTAATACTTTGTTTCCTTCCATGGCCAGACAAGATGCTAGATTAATGGTTGTTGTAGTTTTTCCAACACCGCCTTTTTGATTGGTAATGGCAATAATTTTACCCAAAAAATTTACCCCCTAAGGTTATACTATCAAATATGTGTAGCAACAACAGGTGATAGTATAAATATAACTATGGCTTCAGCCTATTCTTAAAAGATACACTAAAGCCAAGTTTTTATAGATTGAATTCCTTTATGATAATATTTTAAAATTCCACATGAAATTATATAGTTCCTGCTATATTGCAATATTAAAAAATATATTTATTAAAGAATGTGTTCCATTTGAGTTTTTAGGTTATTAATTTATGATTTTTAAACAATAAAAAAGAGGCTTGAGCTTCAAGCCACTTATTTAATAGGTTTTTTATTGGGTATCCCAGGACGCCGTGGATATTTATCAGGAGTAGTAGAAACCTTATTGATTAATATTAAATTCCTACTCTCATTAGAAATAGGTAAATTAATTTCTTTAATATCTATAAGTTCACCACCAAGAGTATTTATAGCCTTTTGGGCTTCATCTATTTCTTGCTTTCCTTTTGGCCCTTTCATGGCAATAAACATTCCGCCTGTTTTTAAAAAAGGAAGGCAGTATTCACATAATACTGATAAATTTGCCACCGCTCTAGAAACAACTAGATCATAACTTTCTCTATGAGTAGTTTCCCTGGCAATCTCTTCAGCCCTGCCATGTATAGCGGTAATATTCTTCAATTTCAATTCCTTAATTACCGTATTTAAAAAGTCCACTCTTTTTTGTAGTGAGTCTAACAAAATCATTGAATCATCATTTTCAGTAACTATTTTAAATACGATGCCAGGAAACCCAGCACCTGTACCCACATCAATAATTTTTTTAGATTGTTCTGCATTTATCAATTTTAGACATGTAATAGAATCAATAAAATGCTTAACTGCTACTTCCTCAGGATCAGTAATAGAAGTTAAATTAACGTTTTTATTACTATCAATTAGAATATTATAGTATAAATTAAATTGATTAAGCTGCTCTTTATTGAAATTATAACCTATCTCTTGCTCACATTTTTGTAGAGTACTAATTAAATTTCTATTCATCATCTTCCCCCGAACTTTTAGCCCTCTTTTGCTGTTCCAGCCAGACAAGTAATACCGAAATATCAGCAGGACTAACTCCAGATATTCGACTGGCTTGCCCCACTGAACGGGGTTTTATTTCGTTTAACTTTTGCTTAGCTTCATTTCTTAAGCCCGCTATTACATTATAATTTAAATCATCTTTAAGAAGTTTATTTTCCATTTTTTTAAATTTATCCACTTGAGACATCTGCTTTTTTATATAACCTTCATATTTAACTAAAATTTCAACTTCTTCTAAAACGTCATCTGGTATATCTTCTTTTTTAACACCCATCTTATTAAGTACAAAGTAATTAATCTCTGGCCTTTTAAATAAAGTAATTAATGGAATCTTTTGGTCAATTTGAGAGGTACCAATGCTATCAAGTACATTATTCACTTCAATAGAAGGAGAAATGGAATTATCTTTCAACCACTGAATTTCCTCATCAATTAACTGTTTTTTCTTATTAAACATTTCCCATCTATGATCATTAACCAACCCAACTTCTCTACCCTTTTCAGTTAGTCTTAGGTCAGCATTATCCTGACGTAATAACAAACGATATTCAGCCCGCGATGTTAATAGTCTATATGGTTCATTTGTTCCCTTGGTAACCAAATCATCTATCAGAACACCTATATATGCATCAGAACGCTTTAATACCAATGGGGGGTCACCTTTAATGCAACAAACTGAGTTAATACCTGCTATCATACCTTGGGCTGCAGCTTCTTCATAACCTGAAGTTCCATTTATTTGACCAGCCATAAACAAACCATTTATTTCTTTTAGTTCCAACGTTGGTTTAAGTTGAGTAGGTACGATACAGTCATACTCTATTGCATATGCGGGTCGCATAATTTCTACATTTTCCAAACCTTCTATGGTTCTTAACATTTCATATTGAACATCTTCCGGCAAACTGGTGGACATCCCTTGTACGTACATTTCATAGGTGTTTAAACCCTCAGGTTCAATGAACACCTGATGTTTAGGTTTATCAGCAAATCTAACCACTTTATCTTCAATTGATGGGCAATATCTAGGGCCAATTCCTTCAATCATCCCTGCATATAATGGGGACCGTTCTAAATTATTTCTAATAATTTGATGTGTTTTTTCATTAGTATAGGTTAACCAACAGGAAACCTGAACTCGCTCATTTATACTTGACATAAAAGAAAAGTTAGATATTTTCTCATTGCCAGGTTGTTCAACCATTTTACTGAAATTTACAGTTCTTCTATCGATTCTTGCAGGAGTACCGGTTTTAAACCTAACCATGTCCAATCCCAATTCTTTTAAATGGTGGGATAAGTTAATTGATGAAAACTGACCGTTAGGACCCCCAGAAAAGTTAACATCACCAATGATAATACGTCCTTTTAAGTATGTACCGGAAGTAATAATAACTGCTCGGGAATGAAATCTAGCACCGGTATGAGTAATTACACCTGTAACTTTACTGTCATTCACTATCAGTCTTTCTACTAACATTTGCTTAATATCAAGGTTCTGCTGATTCTCTAATACTTTTTTCATGTTACCTTGATATTTTATTTTATCGCACTGTGCTCTTAAGGCATGTACCGCTGGTCCCTTTCCGGTATTTAACATACGCATTTGGATAGCATTACGATCAGTGTTTAATGCCATCTCACCACCGAGGGCATCAATTTCCCTAACCAAATGGGATTTAGCTGGACCTCCTATCGCAGGGTTACATGGCATTAAGGCAACGTTGTCCATGTTTAGTGTTAAAACTAGAGTGCGACACCCCATTCTAGCAGCAGCTAGGGCTGCCTCACATCCAGCGTGTCCTGCACCAACCACAATTACATCATATGTATCGGAATAATAACTCAATATCGTCACCTCATTTACCAATACAAAACTCATTAAATATTTTATCAATTATATCTTCGCTTACTGCAGAACCAGTAATTTCGCCCAATGCTTCCCATGCACTTTTTATGTCTATTGAAATTAAATCCCCTGGAACACCATTATTTATTCCATTAATTACTTCTATAATATGTAGTCTAGCTTTATCTAACGCATGTTTATGCCGCATATTAGTTACTAATAATTGGTCATCCACACTAACTTGTCCACCCATTACTTTTTCCACAATTTCCTGTTCTAATTTTTCTAACCCCATATTATGTAAGGCAGAAATTTCGGTAATATAAGTATCTTTAAATTCATTTTTCAATTCATTAATATTAAAACTACTATTAATGTCGATTTTATTTACTATTACAATAACATTATTATTTTTTAACAACTTAATAATTTCATAGTCTTCATTGGTGATCCCTTCAGATGCATCAATTACAAATAAAATTAGATCTGCATTATTAATTATTTCTTTAGAACGTTCTACACCTATTTTTTCGACAATATCCTCTGTTTTTCTTAACCCAGCGGTGTCTATTATTTTTAAAGGAATACCCTTTATATTAATGAATTCTTCAATAATATCCCTTGTAGTGCCAGGTATTTCCGTGACAATTGCCCTATTTTCTTTTAATAGTGCATTCAATAACGAAGACTTACCAACATTAGGTTTACCGACAATAACTGTGCGAACACCTTCACGATATATCCTACCGCTATCGGCATTTTTAATCAGATTTTCAATATTATTTAATACAACCTGTGATTGAGTGTTAATATGCTTTAATGAAGTCTCGTCAATATCATCCTCTGGAAAATCGATAACTGCCTCTATTTGAGCAAGCATGTTTAACAATTCTTCTTGTAAAGAATAAATTTTTTGAGACAATTTTCCCTGAAGTTGATTGATGGAGATTTTTAAACCAGCATCAGTCTTTGACCTAATAACATCAATTATAGATTCTGCCTGTGCTAAATCCAATTTACCATTTAAAAAAGCTCTTTTACTAAATTCACCAGGCTCTCCCAAACGCGCACCATTATTAAGTGATAAGTGAAGAATCTTTTTTAATGGTAATATTCCTCCATGACAATTTATTTCCACTACGTCTTCACCAGTAAAACTCTTTGGCCTGAGCATTAAAGAAAGTAATACTTCATCAACTATTTCACCACTTGTATTATCAATCACGTGCCCATAAGTAATACGAAAGCCAGGGCCACTATACCATTCATTATTATATTTTGCTTTGAATATTTTTTTAGCTACATCGATGGCGCTTGGACCACTAATACGAACAATCCCTATTCCACCTTCACCCAGAGGGGTAGCTATTGCTGCAATGGTATCGTCAATCAAAGCAGGGTGTTACCTCCTTTTAAAAAACCCAGCAACAAATTAGTTGCTGGGTTTATCCTAATATTAAAAGCTTTAGATATCTTATTTTTTAGGCGTGATAACAATCTTACGATAAGGTTCTTCACCTTCACTAAATGTGTAAATGTCATTTCTTGTTTGAAGTGCTGTATGTATAATACGCCTTTCATGTGAATTCATAGGCTCAAGAACAACACTTCTCCCCCGCCTTATAGCTTTATCTGCCAGCTTACTTGCTAATTTGTAAAGGGTATTTTCTCTACGTTTACGATAACCTTCCACATCAATAATAATTTTATACCTTTTTTCCAGTCCTTTATTGATAGCTAAATTAATCAAATACTGCAAAGAATCTAGTGTTTCTCCTCTGCGTCCAATTAAGACTCCCAAGTCTTCACCTTTTATATTAATCTTAATATTTTGGCCGTTAGTGTCAATTTCTAATTCAACTGCTATACCCATAGCAGCAATAATTTCTCGTAATAACTTAACTGCTTTATCTACGGGATTATCTTTTAAAACAGCTTTAATTTTTGCAGGTTTTACACCAAATATTCCTAAAAAACCTTTAGACGGTTCCTCAATTATCTCATATTCAATATCTTCTATCGGAACCTCTAATTTCTGAAGTGCATTGTTAATAGCTTCATCAACTGTTTTACCTGTAACTTCTATACTCTTCAATTCTCAGCTACCTCCTTATCCGTAGCCAAGACCTGCTTGTTTATGTGATACTGCTGTATTGCTCCCACTACATTGAAAGAAACCCAGTATAACGCCAACCCAGAAGGCACTGTCGCCGCAATCCAACCAAGCATAAGAGGCATAAAATACAACATTGTCTTTTGTGTCTGATCAGCAGTATTTGTAGTCATTTTAGTCTGTAAAAAAGTTGTAGCTGCAGCTAATATCGGAAGTATATAAGTAGGATCCTTCTCAGCTAAATAAATACCAAATAAATATGCATGCTCCGTATGGATGAAGTCAAAATTTAATAATGCCTGATATAACGCAATTAAAATTGGCATTTGAATTAATATAGGAAGACACCCAGCAGCAGGATTAACGTTATTCTCTTTGTACATTTCCATAATCTTTTGCTGCATTTTTTGCGGATCTTTTTTCTTGTACTTTTCCTGTATTTCTTTAATTTGTGGTGCTAACTTCTGCATCATTTTCATTGACTTCATTTGCTTTTTACTCAGAGGGTACAATACAATTTTAATAATTATTGTTAACAATACAATGGCTAGTGCATAGCTTGGCACACCTATAGCATCACTAAATCCATATAATGAGTTTATTACACTTCTCATTCCGTCAACAAGGGCTTGCCACAAAACACACGCCTCCCTTAAAAAATAACACTACTTAACTGGGTCATAACCTCCTGGGTGAAAAGGATGGCATTTAATTATTCTTTTTATAGTTAACCACAATCCTTTTATTACTCCATAGGTCTGAACTGCTTGTATGGAATATTCCGAACAAGTGGGATAGAATCTACAGGTGCGTGGCTTTAACGGGGAAATTACTTTTTGATACAATTTTAGGTTTAGCAATACGAAACGCTTAACCATTTTTCAACTCCCGCTTTTTTAACCTTTTTAACACCTTATACACACTATACTCTAATTGCTTATATGTGCATTCGCTAGATGGTATTCTGGCAATAATTATATAATTAAAAAAATTATCAAATTGGTCGATATTTAGCCTACTAATTTCTTTTAATTTTCTCTTTACTTTATTTCTAATTACAGCATTGCCAATTTTTTTGCTAACAGTAAAACCAATACGCAATTCATTGCTGCTTTTATTTTTTAACTTATATATTACTATATTTTTGTCAGCAGCAGAATACCCATATTTGTATATTTTACGAAAGTCTCTGTTGTTTTTTAAACTAATAAACTGTTTATTTTTCAAATTATCCATACAACCTATTTTTCTTTTTTACAATAAACTAACCAATATTATTAAAAGTTATACAAATTGAATAAGGCCACCAGAAAAGCGGCCTTAAGCTGAGAGTCTTTTTCTTCCTTTTTGTCTTCTCCGCTTTAAAACATTCCGTCCGCCTGGACTTGACATTCTTTTTCTAAATCCATGAAGCTTTTGACGTTTTCTAGCTTTTGGCTGATATGTTCTTTTCATATTACTACCCCCCTCTTATTTTATCATCGAATGTAATTTTCTAGACATACGCATAGATTATATCTGAAAGAGCTGAAAACGTCAAGAAATTGTAGGCCTGTGAATAACTTTAACATCTAGTTAAAAACTTGTTGATAACTTTTGACAATTTTGTTATTATTGTCTTGCTTAAATTATATTTTTTATTTTATGCACAAACTGTTGATAAAGTTGTGTATAACTGTGTTAATAGATGTGAAAAAGTAATCAAAATACTATCATAACGCTGTTTTGGAGGTTGCCATGTTAAAACACGAAGTTGTGGAAAATTGGCAGGAAGTATTAAAAATTTTACAAAAAAGACTTAATAAACATTCATTTGAAACATGGGTATCGTCATTAACGCCACTGGGGTGGTACAGTGGATCTTTATTAATTGAAGTGCCCAATCATTTTTCTAAAGATTGGTTAGATGAAAGATATGCACCTCTCATAAAACAAGCCTTTTACGAGGTACTACATAAAGAGATTAATATTCAACTTATACTGGCCAATGAAGTTCCTGAAGAGTTTATGGGAACATCTTTTAAAAAAAACAAAAAATCAGACGAGAACATAGACAACAGTATCAGTCCGTTAAATACTAAGTATACTTTTGATACCTTTGTAGTAGGTAACAATAACCGTTTTGCCCATGCAGCATCCCTAGCTGTGGCTGAAAGCCCAGCAAAAGCATATAATCCATTATTTATCTATGGTGGTGTAGGTTTGGGGAAAACACACCTTATGCATGCTATAGGTCATTATATTAAAAGTAATAATAACGATTTAACAATATCATATGTAACATCAGAAAAATTCACTAATGAACTAATTAATTCAATTAGAGATGATAATCCGTCTGTCTTTAGAAATAAATACAGAAAAATTGATGTATTGCTTATTGATGATATTCAATTTTTAGCAGGGAAAGAAAGAACACAGGAAGAATTTTTCCACACTTTTAACACCCTATATGAATCTAATAAGCAATTAATTATTTCCAGCGATAGACCACCTAAAAATATTCCTACTCTTGAAGATAGACTTCGTTCAAGATTTGAATGGGGACTAATAACTGATATCCAAGCACCTGATTATGAAACTAGAATAGCTATTTTACGTAAAAAAGCCCAGTTTGAAGGATTGGAAGTACCAGACGATACTTTGGAGTATATTGCAGATAAAATACAATCTAATATTAGAGAACTTGAAGGTGCTTTAATAAGAATTATAGCTTATGCTTCATTAATTAATAGCCCCATAACACCTGAAGTGGCAGCAAACGTGTTAAAGGATATTTTACCACCTAGTAAACCTAAACCCGTTACTGTAGAGCTAATACAAGAAATAACAGCTAAATATTTTAAACTTAAACCTGAAGATTTAAAAGCCAAAAAGAGAACTAGAACAGTGGCCTATCCAAGACAAATAGCAATGTACCTATCACGAGAGCTAACTGATTTATCTTTACCAAAAATCGGTGATGATTTTGGTGGAAGAGATCATACCACCGTTCTACATGCTTATGAAAAAATAACAACAGAAATGAAAGAAAATATGGAATTACAAAATACCATTAATAAATTAATCAAAAAAATTAAAAACTAATAACAGGTTAGTTAATAATTTGTGGAGTATTTTGTGGAGTAAACTACAGTGCTATCAGGTGAATTATTAACAGTGGATAAGTTATTAACTTTAGCTATAATTAATCACCAGGTTTAATAACATGCTTAACACATGAGCAGATAGCGAATTAATTAGATATCCACAAAAACACAGGCACTACTACTTTTACTAGCATATAATTAACTATAATGATTAAGGGGATCGGTTATGAAAATTAACACCACCAAAGATAATTTGTTACATGGTGTACAAATGGTTCAAAGAGCTGTATCGGCAAAGAATCCAAAGCCTGTTTTATCTGGCATTCTTTTTAATGCAGAAAATAATAACTTAAAATTAATGGCCACTGACTTAGAAATTGGCATTGAATGCAGCGTGACGGTAACAACAATTGAAGAAGGTTCTATAGTAATGCCAGCAAAGTACATTACGGAAATAGTACGTAAACTTCCCGATGTGCCAATAGACATTTTCGCTAATACAGATAATAATTCTATAGAAATTAAATATAGCAAATCAGAAGCTAAACTACATGGCTTTAATGCAGATGAATTTCCATCATTTCCCACTGTGGAAAATGAAATAAACTTCACCATTCCGGCAAAATTATTAAAAGACATCTTAAAACAAGTAATTTTTGCAACTAGTTCTGATGAAAATAGACCGGTTTTTACAGGAATTCTTTTTGAAATATCAGAAAATGAGTTAATAGTAGTGGCAACAGATACACACAGGTTAGCTTTAAAGAAAGTATCAATGGCTAAGGATTTACCATATATTAAAGTAATTATTCCAGGCCGTACATTAAGTGAATTAACTCGTATAATTGCTAATGATGACGAAGAAATAAAAATAACTCTTGGTGGAAACCAAGCTTTGTTTACTTTGAAAAATTCAGTATTGGTATCTAGATTAATAGAGGGACAATTTCCTGCTTATGATCAAGTTATACCAAAAAATTATAAATCTAGATTTAGAGTAAATGTAAAAGAGTTACTGGATTCCACCGAAAGGGCAGCACTAATAACAAAAAGTGGAAATCAAACTATAAAATTAGACATTCAACAGGAACTACTAATAATAAGAGCCAATACAGAAATTGGTGGAGTTCATGAAGAATTAAACTCATATCTTGAAGGGGAACCGATGCAAATAGCATTTAATGCCGTTTATTTGATGGATGTT
Organism: Bacillota bacterium; assembly: GCA_009711615.1. Lineage (GTDB taxonomy): Bacteria > Bacillota > Desulfotomaculia > Desulfotomaculales > Desulfohalotomaculaceae > Desulforadius. The sequence continues at coordinate 661,009 of VENI01000005.1, forward strand.
TTAAAAAATATAGATTCTGAGGAAATATATTTTGAATTAAACGGGCCCCTAAGCCCTGGAGTTATTAAACCGGTTGACAATAATAATTATTTAGCACTAATTCTACCTATACGCACTGCTTAAGAGGTGAAAAAATTTGATAAACGAAATTAAAATTGATGAAACAATAAAACTTGACCAATTTTTAAAATGGGCAGGAATAACTGATACTGGTGGACAAAGTAAAATATTTATACAATCAGATTATGTTAAAGTTAATGGTGAAGTGGAAAATAGAAGGGGTAGAAAATTAATACCTGGCGATTTGGTTGAAATAAAGGGTGTTGGTAAGTTTAAAGTAATAAATTAAGAGGTGTTCCTGATTGTATATACAAAAAATCAGGGCTGAATGGTTTCGAAATTATAAACATTTGGTACTGGAACCACATTCAAAATTGAACATAATTACCGGGCTTAATGCCCAGGGTAAGACAAATTTACTAGAATCAATTTATTTTAATATTAATGGCAAGTCATTTAGAACTAAAAATTTAAAAGAGATGATTAACTGGCAAAGTGACTACTGCAGTGTGATAAATATTATTAATAAGAATGGTCGGCAGTGGAAGCAATCTGTTGCATATAACAATAATGGGACAAAAAAAATAACAATAAATGGATTAGAAAAGAAAAATAAAGATTTTAACCGCTCCGGAGTTATTGTTTTTACTCCGGATGATTTAACATTAATTAAAAATTCTCCATCTGAAAGACGGAAATTTTTAGATCAAGAAGTAGGTTCATTTTACACCTCATATTCAAAAGTATACCAAAACTTTTCAAAAGTTCTATCTCATCGCAATCAACTATTAAAGAGTTCGTATAAAAAATTAGATAATGTTATGTTGGATACATGGGATGATCAATTAGTTACCAGTGGAATAAATGTTTTAATGGGTAGGTTGTCAATATTAAAAAAATTGGCCCCATTAGCCATTAAATGGTATAATTTAATTACCGATGGTTATGAAAGGCTTGAAATACGGTATTTATCTTCTTTAGAAATTGAACCAGCTTATGATGAAAAAATTCTAATTAATAAATTTTATCAAGTTTTAAAAAATGTACGTAACGATGAAATTAAAAGAAAACAAACTTTAGTTGGCCCACATCGTGATGATGTTATTTTTTTTATTAATGGTAGAGATGCTAGAAATTATGGATCTCAGGGGCAGCAACGAACATTAGTGCTTAGTTTGAAATTGGCTCTAATATCTTTATGGTCTAAAGAATATCAAACAGATCCCATCTTATTGCTGGATGATGTGCTTTTTGAATTGGATCATAAAAGACAAAAATTTTTACTTTCAGAAGTAAATAAAGGTATTCAAACTTTTGTTACCACAAACCACTTAAACACCGATAATTTGTTGCATAATGATTTTAAATTGTTTACAGCAAAAAATGGCCAAATAAAAAACACAAATAATATTTAAGGGGGAATAGAGGTGTTTTTGCATTTAGGTGATGATGTAATGGTACCCAAAAAAGATATTATAGCTATTTTAGATATTAAAACAAAACAGTGGTCATCCACAAAAGATTTTTTAGACATAGCTAAGGATGAAGGATTTATTAAAAATATATCTAAAGACGAAAAAGAAAAAACCTTTGTTATTACAAATGATAGTGTATACTTATCGCCAATATCATGCAGTACATTGAAAAAGAGATCAAAAAATATCATTGCTGCAAGTGATGAGGTTTAAGAACACTAACAACCGTGAAAATCACGGTTATTTTTATTTATTCTTTTTAAAGTGAACAATATAAAGGTAAAAGGTGATAACTTGAGGTAAATGGATCATTATGGTATAATATGGTGTCTTAAATGACAAAAATTGGAGGATCGCCAATGGCTGAAACAATTAATGCCAGATATGGAGCAGAAGAAATACAAGTACTTGAGGGCTTAGAGGCGGTAAGGCGCAGGCCGGGTATGTATATTGGTAGTACCAGTGCTAGAGGATTACATCATTTAGTTTTTGAAGTTGTAGATAACAGCATCGATGAAGCTCTAGCGGGTTACTGCGATCAAATAAACATTGAAGTCAATCAAGATAATAGTGTTACTGTCATTGACAACGGGCGTGGAATTCCTGTAGAAAAACATCCCAAAATTGGCAAACCTGCAGTGGAAGTGGTTTTAACTATATTACATGCAGGCGGTAAATTTGGTGGTGGTGGATATAAAGTATCCGGTGGACTTCACGGCGTTGGTGTTTCAGTTGTTAATGCACTTTCAGAATGGTTGGTAGTCGAAGTTCATAGGGAAGGTAAAATATATACCATGCGCTTTGAAAGAGGCCTACCGGCATCTGAATTAGAAGAAATTGGAGAAACAGATAAAACTGGTACTAAAATAACATTCAAACCCGATCATCAAATATTCGAAGAATTAGAATTTGACTTGGATACATTAGCCCAACGTTTAAGGGAATTGTCTTATTTAAATAAAGGTATCCAAATTGCTATCAAAGATAGCAGAGAAGATGATAAAGAATTAACCTTCTACCACGAAGGTGGTATTAGGGACTTTGTACAGCATCTAAATAAAAATAAAAATGTAATTAATAACCAAGTTATATTTTTTAATGGCGCTAAAGAAAAAGTAATGGTTGAATTGGCCATTCAGTATAGCGATTCATATAGTGAAAACCTGCTTTCTTATGCCAACAATATTAGAACAATAGATGGGGGTACCCATGAGGTTGGTTTTAGAACAGCATTAACAAGAATAGTTAATGATTATGCTAGAAAGCACAATTTATTAAAAGGTAATGAAAGTAACCTGCTTGGTGAAGATATTAGAGAAGGCATGACTGCCGTAATTAGTGTGAAAGTACCTGAACCTCAATTTGAGGGTCAAACCAAGTCAAAACTTGGTAATAGTGAAGTTAGAGGAATTATAGACTCTTTTTTAGCTGAGAGTTTATCCACATTTTTAGAAGAAAACCCTACTACGGCTAAAAAAATAATTGAGAAATCAATTAATGCTTCCAGGGCCAGATTAGCTGCACGTAAAGCCAGAGAGTTAACCAGAAGAAAAGGTGCGCTGGAAAGTAATGCCTTACCTGGTAAACTGGCAGATTGCTCAGATAAAGACCCCACTGTGTCAGAGTTATATATTGTGGAGGGGGATTCAGCTGGTGGCTCTGCTAAGCAAGGGCGTGATAGAGGTTTTCAAGCTATTTTACCTCTTAAAGGTAAAATTTTAAATGTTGAAAAATCCAGGATGGATAAAATATTAAATAACGATGAAATAAGAGCAATAATCACCGCTTTAGGTACTGGTATAGGTGATGACTTTGATAAAGAAAAAGCAAGATATCATAAAATTATTATCATGACTGATGCAGATGTGGATGGTGCCCACATCAGGACTCTTTTACTTACTTTCTTTTACAGATATATGAGACCTTTAATAGAGTCTGGTTATCTGTTTATAGCACAACCTCCGCTTTACAAAATTAAAAAAGGTAAATCAGAACATTATGTATATGCCGATCGAGAACTGGAACAGTTATTAAAGAGAATTGGCAAGGAAAATATTTCACTACAGCGTTATAAGGGTTTGGGTGAAATGAATGCGGACCAACTATGGGACACAACCATGAGCCCTGATAGTCGTACTCTGCTGAAAGTGGATTTAAAAGATGCAGTGGAAGCAGACCAATTGTTTACTATGCTAATGGGAGATAAAGTAGAACCACGAAGAAACTTTATTCAAGATAATGCTCAAAAGGTAAGAAATTTAGATGTATAGTTATTATGAGGTGAAAAAATGCCTGAGTTAACGGGAAAAGTTGTACCAATAGATATAGACAAAGAAATGCGGCAATCATACCTGGATTATGCAATGAGTGTTATTGTTGGTAGAGCACTGCCAGATGTAAGAGATGGGTTAAAACCCGTTCACCGTCGTATTTTATATTCGATGCATGAAATTGGGCTCACTCCGGATAAGCCATATCGTAAATGTGCAAACATTGTGGGTAAAGTTATGTCTGATTTTCACCCCCATGGAGACAGTGCTATTTACGACACTTTAGTTAGATTAGCCCAAGATTTTTCTTGTCGTTACCCCTTGATTAATGGACACGGTAACTTTGGTTCAATAGACGGAGACGCCGCAGCAGCCATGCGTTATACTGAAGCGAAAATGGCCAAAATATCTTTAGAAATTCTTAAAGATATTGAAAAAAATACAGTAGATTTTATACCCAATTACGATGAAAGAAAAAAAGAACCGGTAATATTACCTTCAAGGGTACCAAATCTATTGATTAATGGTTCCTCTGGTATAGCGGTAGGCATGGCCACCAATATTCCTCCCCATAATCTTTCAGAAGTGGTGGAAGGAATAAGAATGCTGATTAAAAACCCTGATGTAACTGTTGATGAGTTAATGACAGTTATTAAAGGTCCTGACTTCCCAACTGGAGCAAAAATTTTAGGAACAACTGGGATTAAATCAGCTTATAGAACAGGTAGAGGTTCTATAAAAATTAGAGGTAACGCTATAATTGAAGACATTGGTAAGGGCAAAAAAGCTATTATTATTGATGAATTGCCCTACCAAGTAAATAAAGCCCGGTTAATTGAAAAAATTGCAGATATGGTGAAAGATAAAAAAATTGATGGTATCACTGATCTGCGTGATGAATCTGATCGTAGGGGTATGCGCGTAGTTATTGAACTACGCAGGGATGTTAATGCCGATGTATTATTGAATCAACTCTATAAACAAACTCAGCTACAAGAGAGTTTTGGCGTAATTATGTTGGCATTGGTAGATGGGCAACCCAAGGTGCTAAACTTAAGAGAAGTACTATTTTATTATCTAGAGCACCAAAAAGAGGTAATTGTAAGGCGCACCAAATATGAACTTGATAAAGCAGAAGCCAGGGCTCATATAGTAGAAGGCTTGCGTATTGCGGTTAATAATATTGATGAAGTTGTGCAAATAATCAGGTCTTCTAAAACAACTGCAGAGGCAAAACAAAAATTAATTGATAGATTTGAACTAAGTGAAAAGCAGGCAGATGCGATAGTTGAAATGCGACTTAGAAGCCTGACCGGATTGGAAATTGAAAAACTTGAAGCTGAATACAAAGAACTATTGAAAAAAATAGCTTATTATAAATCTATATTGGCAGATGAAAACAAAGTATTGGGTATTATACTTGAAGAGATCACTAACATAGAAAAAAAGTATGCGGATGAACGCAGGACATCTATTACAGAAGAGATAACTGATTTTAATGATCAAGATTTAATACCTAAAGAAGAAGTGGTAATTACTTTAACAAACTATGGCTATATAAAACGCATTCCTTTAACCACTTATCGTAGTCAGCGGCGTGGTGGTCGAGGTATAAGTGGTATGGGTACTAAAGAAGAAGACGCCGTAAAACATGTATTTGCTACTACCACCCATCACTATTTGCTATTCTTTACAACAAAGGGCAAGGTGTACAGGTTAAAAGCATATGAAATACCTGAATCAAACCGACAGGCCAAGGGAACAGCAATAATTAACCTGCTTAACTTGGATAGTGATGAAAGAATTAATGCAGTTATACCAGTAAAAAAGTTTGATGATAAACACTTCCTCTTTATGTGTACCAGTCACGGTATTGTTAAAAAATCTTGTTTAGATCAATTTAATACATCAAGAAGAGATGGCATCATAGCTATTAGATTGGATGATGAAGACTACCTGATTAATGTTTTACTTACTCACGGTAAAGAAGAGGTTATATTAGGAACCAAAAATGGTTTAGCCATTAGATTCTCTGAGGATGATGTTAGATCAATGGGACGATCATCAAGGGGCGTTATAGGTATTAGATTATATGGCGATGATTTAGTTGTCGGCATGGATAAAATAAGAGAAAATGCTTATATGCTGGTAGTCACCTCAAATGGTTTTGGTAAACAAACTCCTTTGGAAGAATACAGGCTTCAAACCAGGGGCGGTAAAGGAATAATTAATATAAAAACAAATGAACGAAACGGTGATACTGTAGACTTACATGTGGTTAAAGAAGATGAAGAAGTGCTGCTCGTTAGTTCTGAAGGGGTAATTATAAGGTTGGAAACTAAGTATATTCCCGTACGGAGTAGATCAACCCAGGGAGTTACTTTGATGAGATTGGGTCCAGGAGATAAAGTAGTGGCTATGGCGCAGTTCTATGCAGAGCCAGTGATTGAAGACGAAGAATAGTAAAAGTATACTAGTAACAACCGGTACTAAAAAGCAGTGCCGGTTGTTTATTTTAATATTTTTTACTTAACTGTTGACTAAATGGACAAACAGTGGTATATTATTTCTTGCGCTTTTTAAAAAACGGCGCAGCAAAAAATCAACAAAAACTTCCAGTTGATTTTGAACGACAGAAATGTTAAACTAAATCTTGTCGCTGCTGAGGCGGCAACAAAAACTGGAAACAAACTGATCCTTGAAAACTAAACAGTAAGAGATGGATGCAAGCAAGCTTTACGAAGCATGCAACTCGTTTTTTAAGAAGTAATTAAGAGCTAGATTAATAGCTTTTCATAAAAATATTTTATGGAGAGTTTGATCCTGGCTCAGGACGAACGCTGGCGGCGTGCCTAACACATGCAAGTCGAACGGGGAATTATCGGAGAAATTT
>VENI01000009.1 GCA_009711615.1 Bacillota bacterium
AAATTTCTCCGATAATTCCCCGTTCGACTTGCATGTGTTAGGCACGCCGCCAGCGTTCGTCCTGAGCCAGGATCAAACTCTCCATAAAATATTTTTATGAAAAGCTATTAATCTAGCTCTTAATTACATTTTAAAAAACGAGTTGCATGCTTCGTAAAGCTTGCTTGCATCCATCTCTTACTGTTTAGTTTTCAAGGATCAGTTTGTTTCCAGTTTCTTCATCCGCCTCATCAGCGGCAAGATCTAGTTTAACATTTCTGTCGAACTAAGTCAACTGGAAGTTTTTAGCGCCGCACATCAGCGACGTTTATAATAATAACATTGTTACTATGCTTTTGCAAGTACTTTTTTCTACTTTTTATTACAATCATATATAAAGAAGCTAATAAACAAACCAAGACCCTTCCACTCTGTATGGAAGGGTCTTGGTTGAGGCATACAATGACCTTCACTACAGCCATTATGAATCTCTACACAGCCCTAAAAGAACCATTGCAAAACCCATAATGACCTTTGCTCGACTATTATGGATACCTGAAGAGCCTATTAAATCTTGCGATTAAAACAGACCCCAACGGAGCCAACACCAGCGTCAAGCTACTCGGAACCCATAATAGTCTCAGCTCAACCGACAAACATAATTTGTGACCCCAATACAATCATTAAGACCATATTAGAGCCTACCACCACACCTGCCGATCTTCCCTCCGGCCAGCAGTATAATGCCGACCTTCGGCCGACCACACACGGAACCTGCTTTGCAACTTCCATGGCAATCTGGGCTCAGCCATTGTATACCCTGATATTATATTTGCCAGTTTAATTAGTTTTTATTCTTGTATTTCCCTTTTATTTTATCATCTTTCATTTTTTTATCTTTTGCTTCATTCATTAATTCCTTTTCCCCTTGTTTCGGAGGAGTTTTGTTTGGTTTTTGTTGTTTTTGTTCTAGTTTGTTTTCTATTTTTATGTGGTCTTTTTGTAATCTGTTGTTATCTTTTAAAACCGGCGTCGTCTTATCCTTTTTTTTATTTTCTATTAGCTCCTGTTTAATTTTTTTTGTCTGTCCTGGAGCAGTTTTATTAATATCTAAATTCTTATCGGTTGACTTTTGCGTTTTCTTTTCTAAACCAGAAGGTACTTTTTTATTCTCATTTTTTCTAGTTAGAGGCGGTTTACTATTTGTGTTCTTTTTAGGAATTGGTTGCAACTCAACTTTTTTAGCATCCCCATTCGACCGTTTTTCTAACTGCTTTAAATGTCCTGGAGAGATATGTTTTTGTAATAGTTGCTCTAATTTGATTTTTTTAGATTGTTCTAATTGTTTAATATTATGATCATTTAAGTCCTTTACAGACATATTTAACCCTTGCTCTTTAGCCTGTTGGTATATTAAATATTTTCCCGTTGAAAGACCAATATCTTTAGCTTTACTACGAACTTCTTCATCTGCATGACTGACTACTACCCGTGCAGAAATTTTATTAGATTGAATAGGTTTGTTAATTGCCTTTTGAATCTTTATTTCATCTAATTCACTTATATCTTCTTTGGATTTTTTACTAACGGTGACTGTAGAAAGCACCACATTCTCCTGGCCAGCTTTGATATATCCATCTTCAATGGCCCGCTCCACTAATATTGGGAGTGCCTGATATAACTGCAAACTGGTCAAATCAACTTCAGACAAAATCTTTTTACCATCTGCATTAAGGCCTTGGGCTTCAGTAATAGACATATTTTTATCAATCGCAAACTCTATACTGGGGTTTATGTCCAGTGCAACATAAGCTATGGCTTGGGGGTAATACATGTTATATCCAGGTATTAAAATTATCAGTAACAGAACGGCTGCTGCTATCATGGTAGCAAAAAAATTTCTGTTGGTATATATACTTCCTTCAACTTCTTCCCCAATCTGTACAGTGTGAGAATTCAATTTCACTTTAACAAAGTTACCATCCGGAGTCATCACAACCCCATTTCGACCATTCTTTTGCATTAGCATACCTTTTGTAGCAGACACCTTAACTTGCCCCCTTTCCCCAGTTAGTTAACTTTAGATAAGAGTAAATATAGATATAATTTTGACGGTAATAAAAAAGCAGTGCCATGGCCACTATATATCTTCTACCCCGCTCTAAATTTTTTCTTTTCAAACCCGTTAAAAGGCTCAATTCACTAATTGGCATTCTTTTTTTACTAAGTAATTGGTTCATTAATTGTAAATCATTTGCTAACTGCCATGCCGAATATATTAATGTTTCCCTGGTATCACTGTGCTTTGGTGCTGCACTTACTAATTCCTCATAACTGAGTCCATATTGTTTTAACAGTTTCCCAAACTCTGAAATTTCTTCCTGCCTTTCCCTAGCTGCTATTTCATTTAAGTGATTCTCCCATGCTTGATTAGCTTCGGCAGGACTATGTAATTTTTCTGATTCTGGATATGCATTCTGTTCCAAGGAAACCGTTTTATGTTTAGCTTCTTTTCTAAACAAGTCTTTTAGTCGACTTTTAATTACCAACCTGGCATAGGCCATAAAAGGTATTTGTTTTTCTTTGGAATATCGATTTATAGCTTCATCAAATGCAATAAGACTTACACTAAGTTCATCATCCCTGCCCCATTCCAGTTTTCGCTTACAGAACGTACTAGCTACATGCAGCACAAAAGGCTTACCTGCATCAAGTACCTGCTCTCGCGCCACGGCATCTCCATCCTGGGCGATATGAAGTTTTTCTTCCAGTACTTGTTCCAGTGCTGGCAAGTTTATTCACTCCTTATATCACTTTGCCCCCTTATTTATTTCTTTTCTTTATACTACGATAAGAATTCCTACCTAAAAGGGGGTAAAAAAATCTTGATAAAAAAAACCTCCAAGGATAAGGCCTTGGAGGTTATCTATATTATACTATGAACCCCAATTATTTACAATTTACAATATTTGTATTATGTTTCTTAAATCCTCTTTTACATTATCTGCAAGTGTTTGATATCCTTTTCTATTTGGATGACCACCATCAACAAACAAATGAGGGTCCCCTTGATCACTGTCTACTTTACATAATGGTGTATAAAAATCCAGAATTCTTATTCCTTGTTCTTGAGAATATTCTTTTAACCAATTTCTTATAATCTTAAGTTGTTTATTAAACTGTTCCACATTTTCCATCTGCACTTTTTCTTTTATTATAGGAGGAAGCATACCGAGTATTGGTAATGCATTAATATTAATTGTTTTGTTTATCATTTCTTTAATATTATTTTGTGTATCTAATAAATGCACCTCTTGCCATGCATCATTGGTACCTCCCATTATAAATACTGCATTTGGGTTATGGGGAGTTACATCCTTATCAAACCTGGCCAGCATGTCACCTGTAGTGTGATTGCTGATACCGGCATTTATCAAGTTTATATCCAACAACTCTTTAGAACATAATTGCACCCATGATAATTCTTTATCATATGGATAACCAGCAGTTAGACTATCACCCAAACATACAATTTTGGCCATTACTCTCCTCCAATGACATTTTTATTTAACTTCTTGTGTTGATAATACTTGTAGCCAATATATATTATAATTAAAGCTATCCCAATCAGCCACGAGTTAGCACCAATCATGTTACTAGCCTTACGCCAACTGGCTCCAAAAATATATCCCAAACCCAAGTTAAAAGAACCCCAAAGTAAAGCAAAAATACTACTGTAAGTTGCAAACCAAAAAAACTTAAGCCTACTTACACCTGCTATGTATGGCGTAATATTGCCTATGGTGGGAACAAACCGCCCCATTATTAAGTAGGCAGCAGCAGAGTGTCGTAGCAACTGCTGTCCCTTTTTAAAACGATCAGGAGTAATTTTTAAATAGCTACCATATTTTTTTATAAAGGGCTGCCCAACATACTTTCCTATAAAATACGCTCCTACCGCCCCGGATATATAGCCAGTTACAACCGCCAACATTGATTCAAAAATTCCCAGTTCACCCCGTTGGATTAAAAATCCCGACATTATAATCATTAAACCACCTGGAAAAGGAATACCTGTGGCGTCTATGAACACAGCTATAAACAAACCAATGCCGCCCAACCGACTTAAGTACTGAAATATTTCTTCAATAAAGTTCTCCATATATATAAAATCCCCCTCCATTTTTATTATGTCCTGGAGAGGGTATATAGATATACAAAAACCCACCGCCAACAAGGGTGGGTTTTAAATATTTAATGGCAAGGATTAGAACCGCCTCTATGCAGTTCTTATCCCCGCCCGCTAAACTAGTATACATTATAATGCGGACATGTTAATAGAATATCAACTTTATGTTAAGTTATTGTTAAAAATTGCTTCTTCAGAAAAAACTGTAACTATATTTACATCACCCTTGCTGCACCAACATAGATCAAACCACGCTTGCCATCAACAGTAATTAAATCATTATCTTGAATAATGCCAGTGGCCCCATCAACCCCAACCACAACTGGTATACCAATATTTAACCCAACAATTGCTGCATGGGAAGTTAATCCACCTTCTTCGGTTATAACAGCAGAGCATTTTTTCATGATGGGAACAAATTCTTTGTCCGTGCCAATAGCAACCATAATATCCCCATCATTAATTTTCTCCTGCGCCTCTTTGATGGAGCGGCATACTTTCACCTGGCCTGTTACCGCTTTGTTGCCAATACTAGTACCCCGAGCTAGTATCTTGCCCACAGTATGTACTTTCAAAAGGTTGGTTGATCCGTGAACCCCTACCGGTACTCCTGCGGTTATTACCACCAGATCACCTGCTTTAATCATTCCAGCAGTTAGTGCAATCTCAACAGTTTCAGCGATCATTTCGTCAGTACCAGTAATATCTCTCACCAGTAGAGGTTCAACCCCCCAAACCAGTGCCAGTTTACGTAGCACTTTAGCCATTGGTGTCACCGCTATTATAGGACACTTGGGTCGATACTTTGATATCATTTTGGCAGTATGGCCACTGGCAGTGGCAGACAATATTGCACTTGCACTTAAGTCATCTGAAACACTACATACAGCACTACTAATACCATCGGTTACAGTTTTTACTTTTGCATTACTATGCTTTTTAAAATGCTCACAATAGGGGAAAGATTCTTCCGATCTTAAAGCAATACGATTCATTGTGGCCACTGCTTCCACCGGGTACTTACCGGCAGCACTTTCACCCGAAAGCATTATGGCATCGGTTCCGTCAAAAATTGCATTAGCCACATCCGATGCCTCGGCCCTGGTTGGCCTAGGGTTATGAGTCATTGACTCTAGCATCTGAGTGGCGGTAATAACAGGTTTTCCGGATGCATTGCATTTTTCTATTAAATATTTTTGAATTATTGGTACATCTTCTGGGGGTATTTCTACCCCTAAGTCACCCCGAGCAACCATAACACCATCAGAGACTTCTAAAATTTCTTCAAATTTATCTACAGCTTCTCGGTTTTCTATTTTAGAAATAATATGTATATCTGCATCATTATCTTCTAATATTTTTCTAATAGAGAGTACATTATCTCCAGATCTAATGAAAGAAGCAGCTATAAAATCAACTTCCTTTTCGATACCAAACAAAATATCTTTTTCATCTTTTTCCGTCAATGCAGGAAGATTAACCTGCACACCAGGTAGATTAACACCCTTACGGCTTTTAAGTTCTCCACCGTTAACTACTTTACAGTGTACTTCGGTTTCAGTTACTCTTGTTACCTTTAATTCAATCAAACCATCTGCCACTAAAATTGTTCCACCCTCGGATACATCTTTAGGTAAGTCTTTATAAGTGACAGAAACTTTACTGTTATCACCTTGTATTTCTTCGGTGGTAAGGGTAAATTCATCTTCTGCCCTAAGCAAAATTGGTTCTTCAGCAAATGTTCCCAGTCTAATTTCCGGGCCTTTTGTGTCTAACATTATGGCAATGTTCTTTCCTATCTCAGCTGCCGCCTTTCGAACCAATTCTATTCTCCGGGCATGGTCATCATGATTTCCATGAGAAAAGTTCATTCGTGCCACATTCATACCAGCTTGTATCATTTCTTTTAATATTGATAATTCTTCACTGGCTGGTCCAATGGTACATACAATTTTAGTACGTCTCAAAGGTTTCACCCTCCGTTTTGCAGCATTTTTATTATATTGATAGAATGTTTGCCAGTTCCATAAGCTCAGTGTTCAGTTCTTTTTTATTATCAAATACTTCTTCCAAATCATAGAAAATAGTTTTAGAGTTCCGATTACCAACAACTTTGTTGGTGTGACCTTCCAGTAATACTTCTACTGCTTTTGATCCCAGCAGAGATGCATTAACCCTATCAGTGGCTGTAGGGATACCGCCCCGCTGCAAGTGGCCAAGGATAGTTACTTTTGTATCAAAACCTGTTATTTCATTGATATCCTTCCCAACATCTAAACCACTTGCCGCTCCTTCAGCGACAATTATAATACTGTGTAGCTTACCCCTTTTCACACCACGTAATAACTTATTGCAAATTTCTTTGATATCAAAGGGCTTCTCCGGAATTATGATACTTTCTGCCCCACCAGCAAGGCCGGCTTTTAATGCAATAAAGCCCGCATGACGTCCCATCACTTCCACCACAAATGTTCTTTCATGGGAAGTAGCGGTATCTCTAATTTTATTTATGGCATCAACAACATTATTTACCGCAGTATCAAAGCCAATACTATAGTCAGTGCCCGCTATATCGTTATCAATAGTGCCTGGCACTCCCACCACCGGTAAGCCATATTCATCATGAAAAACCTTAGCACCTTTAAATGAACCGTCGCCTCCAATAACCACTAGCCCTTGAATACCAAATCTCTCTACGTTACTATAAGCTTTAGCCCTACCTTCCGGTGTTGTGAATTCCTCTGAACGTGCTGTATGTAACACAGTACCACCACGGTGAATAATATCTGCCACCGAGCCTAAATTCATTGGCCACATATCACCTTCAATAAAACCATTATAACCACGATTGATACCAATCACTTCTATACCGTGAAATATGGCTTTTCTTACCACAGCTCTCACGGCAGCGTTCATACCCGGTGAATCACCGCCGCTAGTCATTACTCCTATTCTCTGCATCAGGTTACCTCCCTGAATTTTCTCTATCCTATTTTACCAATAGCTCTAAATTTCTTATATCTGTTATCCAGTATTGTTTCAATAGAGTACTGTTGTAATTCATTTAATTGAGTACTAATTTCCTGACCTACAAGTTTGGCAGCGACATTATATTCCCTGTGGGCACCGCCTAATGGCTCTTTAATAACGTTATCTAGCACTCCCAATTCCAATAGGTCTTGGGCTGTTAAACGTAATGCTTCTGCAGCCTCTCTAGCCATAGTTCCGTCTTTCCACAATATGCTAGCGCAAGCCTCGGGCGAACTAACTGAAAAAACTGAGTGCTCCTGCATTAATATCCGATCGGCTACACTAAATGCCAAAGCACCACCGCTGCCCCCTTCCCCGATAACCACAGTAACCAACGGTGTTTTTAAAGCTGACATTTCCATTAGATCCCTGGCAATGGCTTCCCCTTGACCTCTTTCTTCAGCTCCCATACCGCAGTAAGCACCGGGAGTATCCACAAAGCAAATTACGGGACGGTTAAATTTTTCCGCCTGTTTCATCAGTCTAAGGGCCTTTCGGTAACCTTCAGGGTGAGCCATACCAAAGTTGCGAGCAACATTTTGTTTGGTATCCTTACCTTTTATATTACCAATCACCGTCACCGGGCGTCCCTCAAACCGACCTATTCCACCCACCACAGCTGGATCATCCCCATAAAGACGGTCGCCATGAAGTTCCATAAAGTCATTAATTAACAACTTGATATAGTCCAAGGCGTTTGGTCTCTCTGGATGACGAGCTATTAAAACTTTCTGCCAGGGTATAAGATTACTGTAAGTAGACTTTTTTAATTCTTCCGCACGGTTCTCTAATTTATTAATTTCATTGCTTAAATCAATATCTTTCTCTTCTGCAAAAGACTTTAATTCATCAATTTTGTTCTCTAACTCAATAATTGGTCTTTCAAACTCCAACGAGCTGGGCATATTAATCCTCCTTAGCGTGCAACGACAGAATGTTTGCCAACGTTTGTTTCATCTTATCACGGGTCACTATCATGTCCACAAAACCGTGCTGTCGCATAAATTCAGCTCTTTGAAAGCCTTCCGGAAGTTTTTGTTTAATAGTTTGTTCTATCACTCTAGGACCAGTAAACCCAATTAGCGCACTCGGCTCGGCAATTACTATGTCGCCAAGGGATGCAAAACTTGCCGTTACCCCCCCGGTGGTGGGATCAGTAAGTACAGAAATAAATAACAAACCTGCCTGGTCTAGCTTGGCCAGAGCAGAAGACGTTTTAGCCATTTGCATCAGTGACAGAATACCTTCCTGCATTCTGGCACCACCCGAAGTAGCAAAAATAATAATCGGATATTGTTTCTCAACCGCATTTTCTATGGCCCTGGTTATTTTCTCTCCCACCACTGAGCCCATACTAGCCATAATAAAACGGGAATCCATTGCGGCCAGCACTACATGGCGTCCATTAATCAAGGCTTCACCAGTGAGAACGGCTTCATTCATGCCTGTTATCTCCTGTGCTTTAGCTAGTTTTTCATCATATCCATTAAATTCTAATGGATTTCCTGACTTTAGCTTACTGTCATATTCAACAAAACTACCGGCATCCGCCAGCATCTCTATTCGTTCCCTGGCTCCTAACCGGAAGTGAAAATTACACTTTTGACATATCTTGTAATTTTTGTCTAACTCCTTAGTATATATAATTTCGCTGCAACGACTGCATTTTACCCATAAACCTTCAGGTATATCTCTTCTTTCCTTATCGGCTTTTACGGTTACATACTTTTGCTTGCGAAAAAATTCTAGTACCAAACTCTTACACCTCTCCCTTACAAAAGGACCCTTAGAATGAATTCATTATTTCCATTGCTTCATCTATTTCTGAGGCAGGTACTAATATTTCATATGAAGCTGCCTCTGCATTTTTGCTGCATCCTAAAGGCTTAGTTTTAACCAGCAAACCTTCCTCGGTCAACTTATTTTTTATTTTTTCGGCTTCAGGTTTATTTTGGGCAATAAAAACTACTGTCCACACATTGACGCCTCCTTATATCTGCTAAACGTCAATTCCCTTTTCTACAAAGCAATTCAGCAATCCTTTTTTGTTGATCAAGTTTTCTTATATTTGTTTTTTATATAGTATAAATAAGTATATCCAGAGACTTAACCCTGGATACTGAAATATACCTGACCAACCAGTTAATCCCCGGTGGTTACACTACCATGTTTAGTTAATATTTCTGCCCGCCCACGAATTTTTATGGCAGACGTATGTTCTGTAAATTGGGCAATCATAATCTCACCTTTATCAAGCTTTTCTGTATGATGAAATTTTGTATTTTGCCCTCTGGTTAAACCTATTATTGTTACCCCATTATCCAAGGCTTTAATAACAACATACTCCCCCGTAATGGCTGTAATGTTATCCATTCACATCACCCTTTTCCATTTTTAGCAATAGTATCATATTCTTATAGTAGTGACAAGCTAATAAGGTTTGAACTCATAATATTACATTATCCACAGGTCATCTCGTTATGCCGACAAAGATTATCAATTTTATCCCGTTGTCCATAAACCAACAGTTTATCACCAACCAGCATTTCTTCTGACCCTCGAGGAGAATAAATAGTCTCATTTCCCCGCTCTATACTTAGAATAAATACTCCCCGGTCACGTAACCGACTATCAATAATTGTTTTGCTTAACAGCGGGCTGTCTGTCTCTAGCAACACTTCTGATACCGTATAGTTATTACTTAGATGCAGTAGTTCTTCCAACGTTTTTTTCTCTAGGAACTTTCTTTTAGCTAAACTTCTTTCAATAGAGTAGCCTAGTTTTCCCCTTAAGGCTTGATTGGCATAAAAACCTAATAGCAGTAAGGCCACCAACAAAACTACCCCAACTTGTATCAATGTAAGTGGATGACGAATTACACTTAACAATGATGTAACAATTGTTGCCATTCCCAGATACCCTATGGTCATTAGCACCATGGCAATCTTCCGTCGTACAGGGTGCTGAGTAACCAATTCTGCTTCCGAAGTGGTGTACCCACATGTAAGTAGGGCTGATAAAGCTTGAAATCTAGCTTTACTGTAATCCATTCCGGTTACTTTTAAAGCTATTGCCGCCACTTCTACAATAAACAGCAGCAGTATTAGAAAAGCCGTTAAAAATAATATATTCAAGATATATCACCTAATAATATTTTGCCCAATTTTTCCAATTGAAAAACTCTTAAAAGTCTAATAAAGATCGAAAGTTGCTTGTTGTTTCCAAAATAGTTGCATGCTCTAGTTGAGTCTGCCTTTCAGGAGATGGCGCCATAACTTGTTCCTTAACCTTAATTGAGTTCCATTTTATCACCACATTATCTTTTCCCAACAGGTTTTGCAATTGGTACACCACTTTACCTGGTACTTTGACCGAAAAATTTCCTGGTAGTTTATCAACCTTACTACTATTACTGTAATAGATGCAAACCTCCTGTTCCCCAGGATTTTCTTGTAGTATATTAAAAATTCTCTCCTGTAACTGTTGACTCTGATTGTGCAAACGCAAATATAGAACCCGCTTTAGTCTTTCCATGGGAATTATGCTATTGGCTAGCACTTTAATTTCTTCATCTGTATTCTCTACCTGTCCCACCACCATCACCGGTTGTTCTATTTGTAAAAATTCCTTGTGCCTTCGGTAGACGCCGGGAAATACAATGATCTCACAAACACCAGTGATATCTTCTATGGTGGCAAAAGACATCTCATCACCTTTTTGGGTGGTAATCGCTCGATTTGCGGTAAGCAACCCCCCAACCACCACAGTTTGCTTTTGCTGCAGTTCAGCTAACTCAGCCAAACGGTGGGTTGCTGTATCTGTAAACACATCTTGATATTCTTCCAGAGGGTGACCGCTTATGTACAAGCCTAAGGCTTCCTTTTCCAGTGCTAACATGTCTGCCGGTAAGTATTCTTCCATAACCGGCATTTTAATTTCCTGTAAATTATTATCCTCTTCCCCCCAAAATTCCATCAGTGATATTTGACCACTATCCCGATCACGTTGGGCCTGTTGGGCCAATTCCAGTCCACTTTCTAGTACAGCCAGTAGTTGTGCTCGGGTGTACCCCAGTGAATCAAAGGCACCGGATTTGATGAGACTTTCCATTACCCGTTTGTTAACTGTCCGCGGATCAATACGTCGACAAAAATCACTGAAACTTTTAAAACTGCCATCCTTTTCTCTGCTATTTATCATTTGCCGTACTGCATTGGCTCCAATATTCTTAACCGCCGTTAAGCCAAACCTTACTTTATCACTTATCACCGTAAAACTTTGGTTGCTTTCATTCACATCTGGCGGCAGCACTTCTATACCAGCACGTCGGCACTCATCAATATATGCCGCCACCTTGTCAGTGTTATCTCTAACTGAAGACAATAACGCCGCCATGTAATAGGATGGGTAATTTGCCTTTAAAAAGGCAGTTTGATATGCCACCAGCGCATAAGCGGCAGAGTGACTCTTGTTAAACCCGTAACCGGCGAAGTATTCCATTAAATCAAATATTCTTTCAGCCAACTGCCGAGTGTAACCCCTGGCCAGTGCCCCTGGGATGGGGGTGTTTAGCTCTTTTCCTTTATCATCATGGGTGGCCCCGTTAATAAACCATTCCCGGTGCATCTTCATAATGGAGGGGATTTTTTTACCCATCGCTTTACGAAGCGAATCAGCTTGACCTAATGAGTAACCCGCCATTATTTGGGCAATTTTCATTACCTGTTCTTGGTACAAGATCACCCCATAAGTTTCTTTTAATACCGGTTCCAAATCTGGGTGCAAGTAGTCTGCCTGCCTCTGCCCATGTTTATTCTTGATAAAGTCTTCCACCATGCCACTGCCAAGCGGACCAGGACGGTATAGTGCCACCAGCGCCACCAAGTCTTCAAAAACAGTGGGTTTTAACTCTTTTAATATGGTTCGCATACCACTGGATTCCAGCTGAAAAACACCCGAACTGCTCCCTTTAGCCAGCATATGATATGTCTTTTTATCTTCCATGGAAATTATTTCTATATTCAGTTCAATTCCAGTTTGTTTTAGCATGTCTGCCGTCTGTTGAATTACCGTTAGGTTACGCAGTCCCAACAAGTCCATTTTGAGAAGGCCCAATTCTTCCACTGTCCCCATGGGAAACTGAGTAGTAATGGAACCATCAGATGTACGATGTAGCGGAAGATAATCAGTTAACTGCTCTCGGGAAATCACAACCCCCGCCGCATGGGTGGAAGCATGTCGGGGCATACCTTCCAGCACACCGGCAGTGTCTATAAGTTTCTGGGCCTCCGGATCAGTTTGGTATATTTGCTTTAAATCAGAAGAATTCTTTAGCGCCTTTTCAATGGTCATGTTCAGCTCTGCCGGTATCATCTTTGCCACTTTATCTACATAAGCATAAGGGAGGTTTAACGCCCGCCCTACATCACGGATGGCTGCCCGGGCCGCCATGGTACCAAATGTGATTATTTGCGCCACTTTATCGGCACCATATTTGTCAACTACATAGTCAATAACCTCTCCCCGTCGTTCCTGACAGATATCTATATCAATATCAGGCATGGAAACTCTCTCGGGGTTCAGAAAACGTTCAAATAGCAGGCCGTGTTTTAGAGGATCCACATTGGTAATGCCCAGGGAATATGCCACAATACTGCCTGCAGCACTACCTCTACCCGGTCCGACCGGAATATTGTTGTCCTTGGCATACTGTACAAAGTCCCTCACAATTAGGAAATATGCAGAAAAGCCCATCTTATTAATAATGTTTAGCTCATGCTTCAATCTACCTTCCACATCTGGAGAGAGTTGTTGATAAAGTTTTTTTGCACCTTGGAAACACAGATGTTCCAGGTAACCTTCAGTGTTATAACCTTTAGGCACCGTGTAATAAGGAAGGTGCATTTGACCAAAGTCTATTTCTATATTACAGCGATCAGCTATTTTCACTGTATTTAATAACGATTCCTCTTGTTCACCAAATAGTTTGGCCATCTCTTCAGCGCTTTTTAAGTATAGTTGGTCTGACTGAAATTTCATCCGGTCTTCTTGGTCAATGGTTTTACCTGTTTGAATGCACATCAGCACATCTTGAATTTCTGCATGGAATTGCTCAGTGTAATGTACATCATTGGTGGCCACCAACGGCAACCCCATCTCTCTACTGATTTTAATAAGTTCCCGGTTAGCCAACCGCTGTTCAGCAAATCCGTGATCCTGAATCTCCAAAAAAAAGTTCCCTGATCCAAAAATGTCCCGATATTCCGCAGCAGCCTGTCGAGCCTTTTCGGGCCTTTCTGCAATGGCATGAGAGGCCACTTCCCCAGCAATACAACCACTTAAGGCAATTAGCCCCTTGGCGTGTTGAAAAAGGTTTTCTTTGTCTACCCGTGGCTTATAATAAAAACCATCAATATATCCTTTGGAAACCAGTTTGATTAAATTTTGATACCCGTCTTGATTCTCCGCCAGCAGCACCAGGTGATATACCTGATCATCAATTTTGGGCGTCCGGTCTTTCATTGTTCGGGGAGCCACATACACTTCGCAGCCCAGAATGGGCTTAATACCTTCCTCCTGACATTGCCTATAAAAATCAATTATTCCGAACATAGAGCCATGGTCAGTAATGGCCAGTGCATCCATCCCCTTTTCCTTTGCCGCCTTCACCACATGCTTTATTCTAGCTGCACCGTCAAGCAGGCTGTATTCGGTATGTACATGTAGGTGAACAAACTGGTTTCCTTTCACTTTTTACCACCCTTACACTGTAAAGTATTCAGAATTCAGGAGTCAGTAGTCAGAATATCTAAGATATGTTCTGCCCCACTTCA
Source organism: Bacillota bacterium (assembly GCA_009711615.1). Classification (GTDB taxonomy): domain Bacteria; phylum Bacillota; class Desulfotomaculia; order Desulfotomaculales; family Desulfohalotomaculaceae; genus Desulforadius. The sequence continues at coordinate 14,032 of VENI01000009.1, forward strand.
CTATGTTCACAAAGGTCTCTTGCTATATTTGTTTTGAATGGGACAACATAATACTTCAGTTAACGAATAAGCTCGGGCACAAAGAAATGTAGCCTTCCACCTCACCATGAAGTCTTTAAAATGATTTTAGCAGTTTCTTATTCTAACTCCTAACTCCTCACTCCTAACTCCTGTAGTTATAATTATAAAGGGCAAAAACAAAGGGCGCAATCCACATTGTAGGATTGCACCCTATAGTCTTTATTTATCATAATCTTTAAAACGAATCATGGGGCATTTCTTGCAAACATCAATACCTGGATACTCACTACCGCTAGAACCCAGTAGTGATGCCGCACCACCGTACTGATGGCTTCTTTCTACAAGTTGTTTAGCCAAAAGACCAATCTGCTTACCGGGAACAAATACGTTTACTTCACCTTTTTCAGTCTTGCCAGAAGTAAAGCTACCGGCACACATGGTGTTCATTCCAGCTTTTTGTTCATCGTAACAGCGAACAGAACCACCGCAAACAGCAGAATTAACGGTATGGGTGGATTGTACTTCACTGACCTTAACTGCACCGATATAGTCATTTAAAACATGGTATGCTTGAAACGGATTAATTATAAACATAACCACATCAGGCTCCACCGGTGTTTTATAAAGTGGGGCGGTCATAAATCCTTTTAATTCACCGCGGGGCAACCTTGGTTTACTAAGCATACATTTTTTAGCCAACTCCCAGTTATTAGTGTACTTAACATGGGTATCAACTTCTTCGTCAGATGGTTTGCGGTAGCCAAACACAGTGCGTGCATTACCACACAGTAGTTTATCTTCACTGGCTTTTACAATGTAATCATCCATACGGGAAGCTAAAGCCATCTGGCAAAATGTCATTTTAGGGCCAGGAACTTTTTCTGCCTCAAAGTTATCATATTCTTCTTGATCAAAGAAAAATTTTATTGCCACCGGATTATATTCCAGTTTATAAAGACCGGCAAAGGCCTTATGCATTTCTTCGTAAGTAAATTTATCTTTTTGGGCCAGTTCTCCAACATCTATCAACAACATTATCTCATCCCCCTTTTATTATGTAGACCGCTAGTATTTGTAATCATTTGCACAATCTATGTTAGAACAATAATAACAAATTTCACATATTAATTTAGTCAGATACCTTACCTATTTTTTGTCATCTTAGTGACAAGTAAAAAAGCTCGGTGGGGACACCGAACTTTTTTACCTGGTTTCATTCTGAATTCTGACTCTTGCGGGCGGGCGTGGAAAGAGGTCCCTACCCATTCTGCTTTACTAGTTCATGCTGCTATTATAATCATCATATAATATCGTAATTGGTTTTTCGGTGGTTCCAAATATATTTGTAGCTGTTACTGTAATGTCATTTAATCCTGAATCCAGGTCAACCTGTCGGCTAAAACTACCGTTATTATTATCAACTGACACTTCCTCACTGCCAACCAGCAACACCACATTACTGTTGGCGTCGGTTACACCGCTAATGGTTGCCTGGTCATCGGTAGTTAACTCTGGGGCAGCAACTTCTATCTTTGGTGGTACACCACGAATTACTCTACTTGTTTTTATAGCAACTCCATATTCATTTACGGACGCAATTTTAACTGTGTTTGCACCTTTATTCTTTATTTCCACAGAACCGGAAAAACTGCCACTGGCATCTGTTTTCACCTTAATGTTATTCAAATAAATAACGCAACCTGGATCAGTGTATCCACTTATGGTGACATTGGAAGATGTACTTTCTGTTGGTGCAAACACTTCCAATTGTGGTTGGGTAGCATTAAAAACAACTTCTCGCTCCACAGTGGTGCTGGCACCAGTACTGTTAACAGATATCACCTGTACTTTGTTACTGCCGGGTTTTAAACTAACCTCGGTTTTAAAACTGCCGTCACTTCTTAGTCTGAGTGACTCCCCGTTAACAAAAAGAGTACTGCCGCTGGCGGTTTGGCCTGTAACGTTTACTTTATCGTAAGTGGTAGTCATTGTTTCTGGTAAATTCACACTTAACTGAGGTCCTTTAGGTTCTTCTGCAGTTGCATCCTTTTCCTCAGTATCTATTACGTCTGCTTCTTCCTTTGCATTGGTACTGGTTTCGTTATTATCTTGCTTGCTTTCATCTGGATTTATCTGTTTTGGTGTCTTATCTTCTGGCTTCTTTTCCTGCTGCTGTTGTTCGTTCTCCTTACTGTCATCCCCCAGAAAAGGAACATTTTCTAACATGCTGCAACCGGTAATACTAACAGCAAGCAATAGAACAATAAACATAACCAGCAGCAGTTTTTTATTAAAATACATTTTTATCACCCTTACACCATGATACGAGTTAATTCGACCATTGGTGTTCTATTTCCTGCCCGGAATTAAGGAACTGTATATTTCCTCATATTTGTTAACCCAAAATTCTGACGAAAACTTTTTTGTTACCCATTTCCTTGCTGATACAGAAAACTGCCGGTGCAGTTTATTATCGGTTAATATTTTTTCTGCATACCTGGCCATTGCCACTACATCTCCAATATCCGTTAAATAGCCTACTTGCCCATGGGGAATAACTTCTGGTACCCCCCCGGTGTTACTGGCCACCACCGGCACACCACAAGCCATCGCTTCCACTGCTACCAAACCAAAACTCTCCCTGGCTGACGGCAGCAACATTAAGTCTGCAATGGACAACAATGATACTATATCCTCCTGTTGACCTAAAAAATACACTCTATCTACTAACTGTAAGCCTCTAACCCTTTCTTGCACGTTAACCATCTCTGGGCCATCCCCGATTAACAGTAGTCGAGAAGGTACCTTTTTATTAACTTGGTAAAAAACTTCCACCACATCAGTGACCCTTTTTACCGGTCTAAAATTAGAAACATGGATTAATATCTTTTCCCCTTCAGAGGCATATTTTTGGTATAACGGTTCATTAAAGCGGCGGTAGAACTTATTGGGATTAATAAAATTATAAATAACTTCAGGCGTTTTATGTAAACTAAAAACATCTGCAGCTTCCTGAGCCAAAGATTGGGAAACTGCAGTAATTTGATTACTCTTACCTAAACCATATTTAGTTAACTGGTAAAACTCCTTGTGTTGTCCCACCAGTGTTATGTCTGTTCCATGTAAAGTTGTTAGCACTGGTATTTGCTCATTTAAAACCTGTCTAGCCATAATAGCATTTAAACAGTGTGGTATGGCGTAATGAGCATGCAACAGGTCAAGTTGGTGAGCTTGAACAGTTTCTATCACTTTATTTAATTCCAGCAGAAAAAACGGGGGGTGCGAAAAAACAGGATAATGGACGTTCCCCGGTTGATGCAAGAAAATATTTGGATGGTATTGCTCTAACCGAAAGGGAGTTTCCGTACTGATATAATGAATCTGATGCCCCCGTTCCGCTAATGCCTTACCCAGTTCAGATGCCACCGCAGCACTTCCGCCGTAATTCCAATAACAAAGCATCCCAATTTTCAAATTATACCACTCCATATAGTTAATACGTCAGTTACCGATAAGGGTGTGGGTAAATACAGACCTTCACCATAACCTGTATTAATTTGACTGCCATAGTAACGATCTCTATTAACTATTAAATCTTTCATTGAATTATTGCCGTTGGAAAACTGAGACTGGTGAGCATCAATGGCCTCTATTTTTATATTATAAAAATCAGTAACATCAACAATCAAAGAAGGTGTATCATCATAATTTAAGAAGTAGTACGCTAGCATTTTAGGCTTATACACTGGTATTTGAGGACAGATCTTTTTTAGTCCGCTGTCAAAAATAGCGTTTTTCACTAATTCACTAGTTTTAACATGATCTGGGTGTCGGTCTTTATAGTATGGTGCCAAAATTAATTGTGGTTGAGCAAGGCGAATTAATTTAATAATTGCAAGTTTACTGCTTGAATTTATTTCTATACCTCGATCTGGCAAACATAAATTGGTTCGATTTGAAACATTGAGTATATGAGCAGCTTTTTTTGCTTCCTGCTCTCTTTGCTTCATATCTCCCCCGGTGCCCAATTCTCCCCTGGTTAGATCTACCAAGCCAACTTTATGACCTGACCTAACTGAAGCAGCAATAATTCCACCCACCCCTAATTCAATATCATCAGGGTGGGCTCCAAAAACTAAAATATCTACTTTTTTATTCATTATTTAATTCTCCTGAACTAAAAGTTATAATAATATAAAAAAACACAGCAGAGTTTGGGTTTTTGCCCAAACTCTACTTATATTTATACTAAAGTATATTTTATTTTAATTGTATTTATACTACACTGCTGCATTTTGAGCAGTTTCTCTGGATCGGAAGGAACGATAATCCATCTCTGGGAAGATATTATTTTTATACTCTAAGTTACTTAACCAACCCTCATCTATCCTATTTTCCCGAATCATATCGTATAGTCGTAAAAAGTTGTGTAAATGAGTTTTAGTACGCCGCACTGCATATTCCACTGTTGTACCGGTGTACATAATAAAGGCCCAATCGCTAGCCTGGGCCAGCATCAACTCCCTGCCAGCCTGGTTAAGTGCCCTACTTTGCACTCCATAAGTATGGGGATAATTATTAGCCAATTCCACCATTCGTTCAGTGGCTTCATGAATGTGCCGGTAAATCCAATCATTTTCTTTACAGAGCCAGACATAGTGATAGCCGTTATTTCCCCAGCTTGATTCACAAGGTGTAGCTACTTGGTTACAGGGATATTCGTTTAAATAATCCATAGGAGTTATTAGTTCCACTATTTTGTTGGGATTATCATTTATTTTTTTAAATAACACTTCTAAAAATCTAGGTCCCTCATACCACCAGTGGCCAAACAGTTCAGCATCATAGGGTGCTACTATAATAGGTTTCCTATCCATTAATGAACTTAAATGTTCAATCTGTTTTTCCCGGTTAAATATAAAGTTACCCGTATGTTGCTGCACTTTTTGCTCTGCCCATTCTGGTACGTAAGGAGCCTTTTCAGATAAGTCCACATCTCCTGTTATACGGTGGTATTTAAATCCAGTATTTTGACGGATACCATCGGGATGAATATATTCCCATATGTACTCTTCATCCGTATCAAAGCCAATATCACGGTAATATTCTCGGTAATCAACATCACCAGGATATCCCTCATTTGCACTCCAAACCTGTTTAGATGATTCAATATCCCTTGCAAAAGCAGCCACACCACTGCGACAAAATATTGGAGCATAGATTCCATAACGAGGTCGACGATCAGCATAAAGTACGCCGTGAGTATCTGTAAAGAAAAATTTAATACCTAATTCCTTTAGTACCCTATCAACCCCCTCTTTATAAGCACACTCTGGTATCCAGATACCGTTTGGGTTCTTGCCGAAGGTTCTACGGTGATTATTCACTGCGTTTTCCACTTGGGCATAAATGGATTCTTCTTTTTGCATGAAAGGCATGTAGCCATGAGTTCCACCACAGGTAATAAGTTCTACTCGCCCCATGTCCTGAAATTTTTTAAAGGCATGATTTAAGTTACAATTATATCGATGACAGAAAATATCGTATGACTCCTGGAGGCGTTGCCGGTACATTTTGGCAGTGTCATGGTATTCTGTATCCTTAGTGCGATGAATCTCTTTTTCTGCCAGCTCCAACATTCTTTTAAGATGATTAACATAGCGTTGTTGAAGCAAGCTGTCATTCAACATGCATACTAGAGGAGGTGAAACTGAAAGCGTAAGTTTAAAAGGGATATTCTCTGCTATCAGACGGTCAAATCCCTGTATTAAAGGTATATATGTTTCTGTTATCGCTTCATATAGCCATCTTTCTTCCATAAAAAATTCATCTTCTGGATGTCTAATATATGGCAAATGTGCGTGAAGCACAAATGCCAAATAACCTTTAGCCATTAAAAAACTCCTTTCACTTCTTGTTACCCATTGGCCGATTGAACTCTGGTGAACTTACATTTACTACTGATACTCCTTCTTCATATATTAATGCCGTGCTAATACCAAACTGAATTTTACCCATGGATTCATAAATACCATCAATCCACATCCATTCTTCATCATAACGGTCTGATAAAGATGCTCGGGGGGTGGTGGCATAATTTGATCTAAGTACCGTTACGAACTCTCCGTTTGGCAACACTCGCCCTAAATCTACACAAATAGTTCTATCCGGCGAACCAATTTCAAGGTACCAATCCATACTGTCGTTGTTTATAAAAATATCTGTATAGGAGTTAGCATTTGTACCATCAAAAAAATTCACCCCGGTAATATCGTAAAGCCGGATCACCGATTGGTATTCATTCCACTCACTACCGTATTTACTGCACAGTTCTTCTTGTTTTGTGGCACTTACCTCCCAGTATGCGTACATCCAGTGTGGGTCTCGTGCCATTAGCACCAAGCGGTCTTTATTATACTTGTGGGGTAATTCTGAATCAGGCCAATCAGGCTCTTTTTCCCATTCAGGAAAGGTAATAATTTCTTCGGCATACTCTTCATTCATTTTGTTCTTAACAGGAACCAGTTCTGCTTTTCTCTGTGGCTGAAAATAGTTGGACCACACATACCAGCTAACCCACAAAGCCGCCAGTAATAAAACGGTACCTGTAACCCATGGTATAAGGGTTTCCATTTTTTTACCTCCTTCATTGTCAGTATTTATAAATGTTTTTTATATTAAACCCAAAATTAGGATGAAAACGTTTAAACAAATAACTCAAATTGTAGTATTGCCCGGGTCAACACTGTTTATTTACTGAATTTTTTCCCTATAAATCAACAAATAAATAAAGAAAGTAATTATAAAATACCCTATAAATACTATAAATCCATTTTAGGAGAGTGTTTAAATGTCAGAGTTTAAAAAAATTAATTGGGGACTAGGTGAAGTTGCTTTAGTGCTAGCCTTAAGAATTTTAATTGTTTTTGTACTGGGGCGATTTATTTTGCCACTTCTGCCAGCGATTAACAATCAAATTTTAAGTATAGTTGATAGAGTGATATTAATTCTACTAACGCTAGTGTTTGCACTTCGTATAGGAAGTTATCATGATCTGGGGTTGGAAAAACAAGGACTTTTTAAAAATGTACTTTACGGAATTGCAGGTGGAGTTGGATTATTTGTGCTGGCCACCGGTGCGCAGCATATATTTACTTCTTTTTTAGCGGCAGATATCAGCACCAATCCACTGGTAAAAATGGCTAATCGAGCTCACTCACCATGGCAACTGTTGATTCCTGTATTTATTGCTGGCGTAATGGCACCGATAGCAGAGGAACTGTATTACCGGGGTTTTGCTTTCTCCGCCTTTGTAAAACGTTGGGGTTTGGTGATCGGCTTAATTATTTCAGCACTATTTTTTGCGGCAGTGCATTTAAGCAGCATCTGGTTTTGGGAAATAGCTTTAGTGGGGGCAGGACTGGCCATGTTGTATTATTGGACCGGATCGATAATTCCCGGTATTATTGCCCACAGCATAGTAAATACCACTAGGTTGATATTGGTATATTTGAGTTAATAAATTTGCCAAATAATTTAAAACTGACAGGTTACACAAACTGTTGAGGCAATAGACACCACCGTAAATAGTTAAAAAAAGCACAAAGCAGATGAGTTAAGGGTTAACTGTTTAGTGCATATTTCCCCATAGCCCCAAACTCCCTTTAAACACCCTGTATTCAGCTTTACTTACCATGTGCTTGTGATAGAATGTACTTAATAAATAACGGGGGAGGCGGTGCCTGTGTTAGATCGGGAATATGAACAGCACCTGCAAAATCATCAAAACGGAGATAGTACACTGTTAGACTTTGACAAACACCATATACTGTGGCTGATTACAGCATCTACTATTATTGTACCTGCACTAATATATATTAATAAACTTTAATTACTACAAAACCCCGGCATAGCCGGGGTTTTATAATGAAAATGAATTCGCATTATCTATAATCTAATAAGTAGTGGCACCAATATCGGTACAAATGCTGACAGTACGGAACCGTTGATAAATGCCACCACTGCAGTATCTGCATCGGTGGACTTGGATATGATTGGTAATGTTGTGTCCATAGTAGTGGCGCCACCGGGTGCCACTGCACTGTATTTCCCAACGTATTTGGCAATTACCGGGATTAACAAAATAGCCATTAATTCTCTGGCCACATTGGTTATAAAAGCCAATGCTCCCAATTCCACACTGTATATCTTGGCCAGCAGTACACCGGATAAACTGTACCAACCAAAACCTGCACCAATGGCCGATGCTTCGTTAACAGGCATTCCCATTGCCAGACCCACAATCACTGAGCCAACTAAACTGCCCAGGCCTACCATAATAGGAACAAGCAACACACGCCACCCCATTTTCCACAGCCTCACCCAGGCTTCTTTCTGCTGCCCCAGGTCAATACCGACACCCAAAAGCAGCACACACAGTGCCGCTGTGGTAAGATTGTCCAGATGAATAATAAATACTTCAGGAATCACCCAATAACCAAGCGCCACTCCAGCAACGACAGAACCCATAATTAGCCAGGTCAATTGTCTTCACCAACTTTCTCATTGCCTCCAGTTAATTCACTGGCATTCTGACTTTCTCCCTGAGCCTTCTTAATAAAACCTTCCACCATTTTTACCAGCAACACACTAAAAGTCACCCCGCCTGCAGCCAGTGCCACCGCTTGCAGGCCCATGTGACCAAAGTCGGCCAGCACTTTTTCGTTTGCTCCTAACTGGGCTCCCATTACCATCAGTAAAAATATTAAACCAAAGAGCATTACCCGCTGGGTCAATTTATAACTGACGGGGATTAACTTGAAATGGCCTATTAAAAATCCTGCTATTAGAAACACTAGAATTAAAGTCATAACTCATACCGCCTTATTTCAAACATAACATCAATGTATCACATAATTTATTTGCATTTCAATAATTATTTTGTGACTGTATTATAGCTAAAAGAAGCTAAATTTGGAATATTAAAAAACGGGAGGCAGGAGTAAGGAGATAGGAGTCAGAATAAAAAACTTGCAAAGCATTTAAAACATACATAACAGGAGGTAATGACATTATGTTTCAGAATCCTACTGATGTACAAATTAAAGAACTACTGCAAAAGGCTAACACTGTTGCTGTGGTAGGGCTTTCCGATAAACCTGAGCGGGACAGCCACAAAGTAGCAAAGTACTTGCAGGGGAAGGGTTACAAAATTATACCGGTAAACCCCAAATATGATTCTGTGTTGGGAGAGAAGTGCTATAAAAAAGTGAGTGAAATTCCTGAGCAGGTTGACATTGTGGATGTCTTCCGCCGTAGTATTGACACACCTCCGGTGGTGGATGATGCGATATCTATAAAGCCTGCTGCTATTTGGCTGCAGTTAGGCATTGTAAATGAGGATGCTGCCAATACCGCTCAGCAGAATAATCTAATGATAATTATGGATCGCTGTATTAAAGTAGACCACGCAAAATTGTTAGGTGATCAATAGCGGTGATAAATGAAAAAAAGCGGGCCGAGAAAATTATAAAGCTGCTTCAAAAGACCTATCCCCATGCCCAGTGCGGATTAGTCCACAATAACCCCTTTCAATTGCTAGTGGCCACCATTTTAAGTGCCCAATGTACAGATAAAAGGGTAAATATAATCACTAAAGAGTTATTTAAGAATTACAGCACCGCTGCTGATCTTGCCCGGTTAACACCGGAAGAACTGGCTGAGGATATCAAAGGTTGCGGGTTACACCGGAACAAGAGTAGGGCAATTATTGAAACCTGCCGGATACTGGTTAATAAATATGGTGGTGAAGTACCCCGAGATAGAGAAGCTTTAGAAGCACTACCAGGAGTAGGGCGCAAAACTGCCGGAGTGGTGCTGGGGGTAGCGTTTGGCCAACCCACTTTGCCAGTTGATACTCATGTAAACCGGGTTGCTCATCGTTTGGAACTGGCCAGCGGTAAGAACCCTGAAACCACTGAACAGGAACTAATGCAGTGCATACCCAGAGAATTGTGGCAGACTTCCCACCACCTGTTTATTGCCCACGGCAGGGAAACCTGTGACGCCCGCCGCCCCAAATGCGGCACTTGCCCGATAATTTCAATGTGTTCAAAGCGACTTGAAGTGAGTGTTCGAAAAGGAGCACGATAGACACGAGAAGTTCAAGGCGGTGAAGGCTTTGAGGAGCGGAGCGTATATGTAATACGTGAGCACCGCAAAAGCCGAGCCAACGCAGAAATTCGAAGTGGATTTCGCGCGGACTTTTCGAACATCATCTTGAAAGGGAGAGTTAAATTGCAGATAGTATTAGTAGAGCCAGAAATACCAGCAAACGCTGGTAACATCTCACGCACCTGTGCTGTTACCGGTTCTGCCCTGCATCTAGTAAAGCCGCTGGGCTTTTCAACGGATGATAGACACCTAAAAAGAGCAGGACTGGACTATTGGCACCATTTAGATTTACACTACCATGAAAAATATTCGGAAGTAGAAGAAAAATACCCCCAGGGGCGTTTTTGGTATTTAACCACCAAAGGAGGTAGTTTGTATACAGAAGCAGATTTTCAACCAGATGACTTCTTAGTGTTTGGCAAGGAAACTGCCGGTTTACCTCAACAATTGCTGCAGGCAAACCCGGATAGGTGCCTACGTGTTCCCATGATTAACGATTTACGCTCATTAAACCTTTCTAACACAGTGGCACTTGTACTATATGAAGCTTTAAGACAACAGGGCTTTAAGGGGATGAAATAAGGGGCGCCAATGGCGCCCCTTATTAAGTGAAGATTATTTTTTAAGTATTCCAAAAGGTTGGCCTGTGGGTAGAAATGTTCTGCCAAAGTGAGTATTTAACACCACTGCCGCTGAGCCATAAAATGACACCATGGCAATTCCAAATTCTGACCAAGCAGCTAACTGATGGAAAAAGGACGGTGCAATTTCAAATGTGCTTAGTGTCAGTCCTAAAAACAAAAAATCAATCAGCACAAAAATAATAAATAGTACCTTGTTTGTTTCTAACGCACCAATAGTCATGTATAGTGTAAAAATTAAGTACCCCAAAAATGCAAAACCCAGCTGTTTAATATCCCCTTGTTGAGCTGCCTTTTCTCCAAATACACCTAAACTAATTAGCCAGGTCATTGCCACACCAAACCAGAAAAAAGCATACCCACCAAATGCAGTGGCACCAAAGATATTATCTTTTTTAAAATCCAAAATACTGGCAAATAATTGTGCAAAAGCACCTAAAAAAATTGCCCAGGGTAGTACCAGTGATACTCCTTCAGTCCAACCAAGCTTAAGCGATGAGGCTACTAGAGTTACCATAGCTAGTCCAAGCAATCCCAAAGCCGAAGGGTCAGCAGTAACATGTTTAACAGTTGTTCCATTCTTTTCTGTCATTGTTATCCTCCAATTTAAAAGTTTAATTGTAACGACAGTCACAAGCAGAGTATACCAAATAAACAGCGTCTGATTATTCAGACTTTATTAGTCAAAAAAATAGGCGGTGCTTGGCACCTACCTATTTTACATTACTATTGTCTTTGCAGTCACATCTCGCTTGACAATTTTCACAATGTTCTGGTGGTTCACAGGGCTCACTGTGAATTAACACATTAATGCGAGGCAGTTCTCCCCTTATCTCAAATTCAACATCATCACAAAGATCGTGAGCTTCCTTGATATTATTACATCGGGGTACCACAATATGCAAATCAACGTAGCGCTGAGGCCCTGCTTTACGAGTACGCATTTCATGGTAATTTACATATCTGTTTTTATGCTGTTTCATTATATGATGTATACATTCTTCTTCTTCCATTGGGAGTCGGGCATCTAAGATACTTTTTACTGATTCTTGCAATAAATCATAGGCAGCTTTTAAAATCAGTAGTGTCACACCAATACCAATAATGGGGTCAATAATGGTTAACCCAGTTATTTTTATCAAACCAATTCCCACTAATACACCCACTGATGTGTAAACATCTGTCCGTAAATGCCAAGCATCTGCCTCTAAAGCTGGTGAGTCTGTTTCTTTGGCCACCTTCATTAGGCGTGCTGATACAACCCAGTTAACAGCACCAGAAATTGCCATCACTGCCATACCCAGTCCCAGTGACTCTATCTCATCCTGACCGTGTACCAGCTTGGGCACGGCATGCCACAATATACCTGCCGCAGCAGCGACAATTAAAAGGGCTTCTATTATTGCCGCCAGGTTTTCAAACTTTCCATGACCATATTTATGCATTTCATCAGCCGGTTTTACCGATTGCCGCAGTGAAAGAAAGGCTATTACCGCCGCCAATAAATCTAGACCAGAATGAATGGCTTCTGAAAGTACACTCACCGAGCCCATAATTAAACCAACCGCAAGTTTACTTACGGTTAATAGCGTGTTGGAGGCAATGGATAACCGTGCAGCTTTAATTTTAGGGTCCATCTTTGCATCCCCTTATAAAAATATATCTATATATTTATCATTATATGCAACACAAAACAAGGGTTGATTAAATGTAAAATGAATAATTAAAAATGGAGTTAATACATTATGCATGTCTGAGCGTCATAAATGTCCCCAACTACCATTAAAGCGATATCAATACATACCTTCATGCAATGATTTGTTTGGTTTTCATTCTTCATTATTCATTTTTAATTTTTCATTTGTTTTTGCTAAAAAAATTAGAGGTGCAATATATAAGCACCTCCTAGTTTAACTTAGTCTACTTTTTACTGTATCTCAGTACTGGGTTACGAGCTGCCGTAACTTCATCCAATCTGCCCACTGGAGTATCGTGTGGTGCAGCCTTCACTTTTTCTGGATCTTCCACCGCCTCCTGCAATATTTTGACCACATTGTCTGCAAATTCATCCAATGTTTCTTTGTTTTCTGTTTCGGTGGGCTCCATCATCATCACTTCTTCCACAATTAACGGGAAGTATATAGTTGGTGGATGATAGCCATAATCCAGCATCCGCTTAGCCAAATCCAGCGTACGCACACCATTTTCTTTTAACCCTCTAGGATTACAAACAAATTCATGCATACAGGTACGGTCAAAGGGTATGTTCAGGTGGCCCGCCAGCCGACGCATCAAGTAGTTGGCATTTAAAACGGCATGCTCACTGACAGACTTCAACCCAACTACCCCCTGAGATATTAAGTAAGTGTATGCTTTAACTACCACTCCAAAACTGGCGTAAAAACTACGCATTTTACCGATGGAAAGTGGCAGGTCATAATATAACTTGTAAAATTCTTTATCCCTTATCACCAAAGGTTTGGGTAAAAATGGCTCTAATTCTGCCTTAACACCCACCGGGCCACTTCCTGGTCCTCCACCACCGTGGGGTGTGCTAAATGTTTTGTGTAGGTTTAAATGCACTACATCAAAACCCATATCACCGGGAGAAGTAATGCCCATAATGGCGTTCATGTTGGCCCCATCATAATATAAAAGCCCTCCGGCATCATGCACAATTTCTGCAATCTGCACAATGTTTTCTTCAAATAACCCTAGTGTATTGGGGTTAGTGAGCATTAGGGCCGCTGTGTTTCCGTCCACTTCCTCCCTCAATGCTTCTACATCCACGTTACCCCTCAGGTCTGATTTTACCGTCACCACATCAAAACCAGCCAACGTAGCGGTGGCAGGATTGGTGCCGTGAGCAGAGTCAGGCACAATAACTTTATTACGCTTTTCCCCTTTGCTTTTCAGATAAGCTTTAATTATTAGTAAACCGGTAAGTTCTCCGTGGGCACCGGCGGCAGGTTGCAGCGACATTGCATCCATGCCAGTTATTTCCGCCAAATAGTTTTGGGTTTGGTACATTAACTCCAATGCACCTTGTACAGTTTCTTCAGGTTGATATGGGTGTAATCGGGTAAAACCAGGCAAATTGGCTGCATCTTCACATATCTTGGGGTTATACTTCATAGTACATGAACCTAAAGGATAGAAACCCACATCCACCCCATAGTTCATCCGGGAAAGCCTGGTAAAATGCCGCACGGTGTCCAATTCACTTGTTTCCGGTAGTTGCAGTTCCTGCTGGCGTAGCATGTCTGCCGGTAATAATTCGTTCACCGCCTTTGCGGGAACATCATTGTCGGGAAGCTGAATTCCCTCTCGTCCTGGACGGGACAATTCAAAAATTAGAGGTTCGGTCACTTTACATCACCTCCCAACAAGGCTACTAAACGATCTATTTCTTCCCTAGTTCTTGTTTCAGTAACACAAAAAAGCATATGATCTTCCAATTCAGGATAATAACGTCCTAAATCTAATCCACCTATGATGCCTTTTTCCAGTAGGCGATTATTAATTTCTGCAGGCGATTGGGGTACTTTAACTACGAACTCTTTAAAAAATGGCACTGACCATACCGGTTGATATCCCAACAGGTTTATTATTTGTTCATAGGTATAATGAGCTTTTTGCAAACATTGCTCGGCCACCTGCCTTAAACCTTTAGGCCCCATAAGGCTTAAATGTACAGTGGCAGCCAGTGCACATAGCGCCTGATTAGAACAGATGTTAGACGTGGCTTTTTCCCGACGGATATGCTGTTCCCTAGCTTGTAATGTCAACACAAAGCCCCTTTGTCCTTTATTGTCAACCGTTTCTCCTACGATTCGTCCGGGCATGCGCCGCATTAGTTTTTTGGTGCAGGCCATGTAACCAAGGTGGGGGCCACCGTAAGCCATGGGAATACCTAATCCCTGGCCTTCCCCAACCACAATGTCTGCACCGCATGAACCGGGTGAGGTTATCAGTGCCAGCGAAACCGGGTCAGCACAAGTTACCATTAGTGCTTTATGCTCATGAACAACATCAGCAAATGCCTTCAGATCCTCAAGCGAGCCAAAGAAGTTAGGCTGTTGAATAATCACCGCTGCAACATCTTTATCCATTGACTGCTTTAACTTTTCTATCTCAGTGCAGCCTTGGTTATAATCTATCTCTTCTACTTGCAATTCTGGGCCACCGGCATAGGTGAGCAGCACCTGGCGATATTCTGGATGCACAGCTTTTGATATAAGCACCTTGGTGCGCCTAGTAGCGGCACTGGCCATTAAAGCTGCTTCAGCAGTGGCCGATGCCCCATCATACATGGAAGCATTGGCGACATCCATACCAGTTAATTCACAGATCATACTTTGAAACTCAAAAATCGACTGCAGTACCCCTTGGCTAACTTCCGGTTGGTAAGGGGTATAGGCAGTATAAAATTCAGATCGGGACAAAATGTGTTGAACAGCACTGGGGATGTAATGATCATAGGCTCCAGCACCTAAAAAGCTTGTAAGTTGGTCAACTGTCTTATTTTTTTCTGCAATTTTTTTTAGCTGACGGGCCACTTCCAGTTCAGACAGTGGCCCAGGAATGTTTATATCTTTATTAATTTTTATTTCATCTGGAAGTTCCTGAAACAGTTCCTCTAATTTTTTAATCTCCAATTCATTCATCATCTGCCGTTGTTCTTCGCTAGTGTGGGGAATGAATTTCATTAGGCATTCTCCTCTAAAAATGCTTCATAATCTTCTTTAGAAAGCAAGTCTGCCAGTTGAGATGTATCTGAAAGCTCTATTGCCACAATCCAGCCCTTTTCATAGGGGTCTTCATTAATGGTTTCCGGTGAATCTACCAGTTCTTCATTAATTTCCACTATCTTACCGCTTAAGGGGATATAAATATCAGAGGCTGCTTTAACAGATTCCACTACCCCTAGTACATCGTCAGATTCAAATTCATCATCAATGTTGGGAAGCTCGACAAAAACAATATCTCCTAAGGAATCCTGGGCATAATCGGTTATACCAATGGTTGCTTTGTTCCCTTCCAGCCTAATCCACTCGTGTTCCTTGCTATACTTTAGCCCCTCAGGAATGTTACTCATATAAATAAACCTCCTTAATTTTTTATAGAGGATCAAAAAACCGAAACCTAACGTTTATAAAAAGGTTTGGGTACAATCTCTGCCTTAACTGCTTTACCACGAATAACAATCGAAATTTCCGTTCCTATTTCAGCAAATTCCGGCTTAACTAAAGCCAACGCTAGATTAGCATTCATTGTGGGAGCGAAGCTACCAGAGGTTACCCACCCTATCTGCTGACTTTCAACTTTCACCGGGTACCCTGTTCTAGGAATACCCCTTTCTACCATTTTTAACCCAACCAGTTTGTGGCTGGCACCCTGCACTTTGATCTCCATTAGAGCCTTTCTGCCAATGAAATCCCCTTTGTCAATTTTAACTGTCCAGCCTAACCCGGCCATTAAGGGGTTAATATCTTCATTTAGTTCTTGACCGTATAACGGTAAGCAAGCTTCAATTCGTAGTGTATCACGGGCACCTAAACCTGCTGCCACCACCCCATCTTCACTGCCTTCCTGCAACAGTGACCACCACAGTTTTTCTGCTTCCTCAGGATGACAGTATAATTCAAAGCCATCCTCCCCTGTATAACCAGTGCGGGACACCAAGCAGGGCACTCCTGCCACTGCACCTATGGCAAAACGATAAAATTTTACCTCTTTCAAGTCTAATGATGTCAGTCGCTGCAGCACCTGCTGGGAAATTGGCCCTTGCAAGGCCAGCAAAGCATATTCATGGGATTTGTCTGCCACACCCACTTCCCCGCTTAAGTGGTCTTTTATCCACTTTAAATCTTTATCTTTATTGGACGCGTTAACTACCAATAGATATTTGTTTAAACCTAAGTTATAGATCAGCAAGTCATCTATTACCCCACCGTCTTCCTTGGTCATTGGTGTATACATTGCCCGACCAATGCTTGCTTTAGACAAATCATTTGTAACCAATTTTTGTAGTGCATCTAAGGCGCCTGAGCCTTCCACCAATAGTTCACCCATGTGGGAAACATCAAACAACCCTGCTTTTTCACGTACAGCCTTATGTTCTTTAATAATCCCCTCATACTGGACCGGCATCTCCCAGCCACCAAACTCAACCATCTTGGCATTTAGTTCCCGGTGCACATTATAAAGTGGGGTACGCTGTAAATCAGCCATAAATTTCACACCTCCGTACATTCAATTTATTGTAGTATGCCTCGTCTTGATATTTACACTCAATACTAATCTTATGCTTAAATAAAGACAAAAAAAGACAGAGAAAAACCGTTTAGGCTGTTTTCTCTGTCCGTTTACCTGAGAGATTGACCCTTTTCGGGTTTCACCGTGGGTGCCCACTGCGGGACTCTCCAGAGTTCTGTCCGGCAACAGTCATTTTGCCTGAGAGTTTCGGCCACTGCCCAGCTTGCTGCAGCCTTGCTCCTTCGGCGCCTGAGTTAAAATCAGACCTCTCCTGCCACCATCATCCAGCCGGTTATAAAATTATCTTAATTTTATGAATTAAACATATTTTTAAATTTTCCTGCAAAAATCTATAAATTTGTCAATGGTAATTATTAATATTTTATTTGTAATTAGCCATAATATGAAGGGTTTCTAATTTTATAATTAGGGAGGTTGGTAACCAATGATTGGCAAAAAACAGAAAAAGAAACCCACTAAAGAAGATTTATTAAGGTTTGAAGTCGCTGAAGAACTAGGCTTAGCAGACAAAATTCGCCAAGGTGGGTGGGGTGCCTTAAATGCCAAAGAAGCAGGGCGCATTGGCGGCATTATCACCCAAAGAATCCGCAAGGGTATCTATAACGATTATAAAGCTAAAAACCCCTCTTAAGATTTATTCTTGGGAAATTCAATAACCTTGCCTTCTTTTTTGGTTTTCGTGGGTGGTGTACAACTATTGCAACTACCACATCCCCCACCTTCCAAATCAACTAAATCATATTCAACTAATTCGGTGAGTAAACGATTAGTTAATTCCACAGGCCCAGTGCTATAAATAAAAGTTCGATTTACATGCTGCAGAACATTAAATAAAAGTTCTTCCATTTGGTCTTTACTAAGTTGAGATATTTTTTGCGGATGAATGGTGCATTTCACTGCTGCTCACCTCCGTTTATTCACGACAATATATGCATTTACATTTAATTTTACCATAAATTGCACATTATACACAACTGAGATAGTTTTTTAAAAAAGGTCTTCCCGTAATGATTTTTACGGTTTTTTAGGCGATGATTTATTTGCTTATTTTATATATTAAACTGGAAAGTGTATTTCCATTGATATATAATTATTAAATGTATTCAATTGCTTCTGATTTAGAGAGAGGTGATTCTTTTTCTTAATGAAATTTTAGGGCTTCTTGAAGAATATGGTGCAGTAGGACTGTTTATAATAAGCTTTTTGGAAGCCTTTATATTCCCCATCCCACCGGAATTTATATTTATTCCCCTTTGCTTAGCAGATACAAATAATATTTTTGGGTTCGTTATGATTACAACACTGGGTTCTGTTATCGGTTCTTTACCTGGATATATAATTGGATTATATGGAGGAAGGCCACTATTAAATAAGTTTTTTAATAGTGCCAATGTGAATTATCTGGAAGACCTTATGTCGAAGTACGGTTCAATGGCAATATTGATTGCAGGTTTTTCCCCTATACCTTTCAAGCTAATAACAATTGCTTCTGGTGCTTTAAGGAAAAATATGAATAAATTAATTCTTTACTCAGCAATTAGTAGGGGTGCAAGATTTAGTCTAGAAGGCATCTTAATTACATATATGGGTAAAACTGCAATGGATTTTATAACCGGTAGAAGTTTTCTATATTTAACAATAGGGTTATCGTTGTTAGGACTAATAATTTACATTAGTTATATTTATTATAAATTAAGGATAAAAAAATAAAGAAAACCCAGGTTATCAGCTTTAATGACCTGGGTTTTCTTTAGTTGTAAATAACGGATACTTCTTACTATTCTTTTTGGCTTTAATTTTACTTAATTTTTTGGGGTTTTTAATATGACAAAGACAAATACTAAAACCATTTTTAAATTTCTTTATTCTTGTTAGTTTAATTTTTTTTCCTTTAAAAAGTCTGGTGGCATTTCTAAAAATCATCAACAAGAGAAGGTACGAAGCAACTGATACCAAGGTAGCGTTAATGGCACTACCTAATAAATATGCTGGACCAGCATGGTTAAAAAAATCCACCACCTTATCCCAAAAAGTTAGGTCATATGCAAAATCTTGGGGTGGCTTTTCACTGGAATTAATAAATAGTGCTCCCGTTTTATAGTTTAAAACATATAGCAAAGGAGATACATATGTCAGCAAAAGAGCTGGTGCAGTTGCAGCAAATATATTTAATTTTAATATTTTTGCCAGCACAGCACTTAGTGGAATATTAATACCCGGTAGCGGAAGCAAGGCTAATGCAAAACCTAATGAAACACTTTTAGCTAAACGATTAGGACTGTCTTTCATACTAATAAGTTTTTTAAATAATGCCTTGATTTTATCCAAATCTATCCGCTCCCTTAGTATATTCTTCAACAACTGGTTAAAAAAGGTTACTATTTTTAAATGCAAATTTGATCCAATAATCATTATATAATACATATATAGTGCCTGTACAGAACCAGATTAAGGTTGGCAATTTTGTGTTTTTTTAAATATTTTTATAATAAAATCAAATATTATTTTTCCTAAAGGGAGTAACTATATTACATCGTATTTCTATTACCAGTTGTCACCTACTTTGGCTATAATTGGTTATGACTTCTTTTATTAGTAGAGGTCTTATTAAAAAGTTCAATTACAGGTATCATAAAATTTATCTTGATATCTTGATAAAGAAATAGATATTTCTTTATAATAAAAATAGTTACTATAGAAGTTTTTAAGTGTTAGTTAGGTGATATGTTAAGTCAACCATAAGAAATTACAAAAAAGATTAAAGGCCAAAGCCCAATGGAATATCGGGCTTTGGCCGCTTAGAGTATGATTTTATTATTTCACACTGTCTACTTGACAGGGGACGGTTCACATAGAACACTCTCTATTGCTTAATAAGTGATGTTAAATTTTATGATTCGTTTTTAAATTAGATACTTTTAGATTACAACAGGTACATTGTTGCCAGCACACCTGTAATAGACATAACGATGGTGTATGGCAGAGCCAGTTTCACCATTTCCATGTAAGACAGGCGAATCAGTGGAGCAAGTGCAGAGGTTAACAGGAACAGGAATGCCGCCTGACCGTTTGGTGTAGCAACGGAAGGGATGTTTGTACCCATGTTGATTGAAACTGCCATCTTTTGGTATTGGTCCAGCGCAATGCCTCCAGCTTCAAACGCTTTCTGTGTTTCACTCATATATACGGTAGCAACAAATACGTTGTCACTGATCATAGAAAGGATACCGTTTGCCATAAAGAAAGCGACAAGCTGATTCTGTCCTTCAATGTTAAGTACCCACTGAATGATCGGCGTAAACAGATGCTGGTCATGGATAACCGCAACGATGCCGAAAAATACCACCAGCAAAGCAGTAAACGGCAGTGCTTCTTCAAACGCATGACCAATCTTCCCTTCATCAGTAACCCCGTTGAAAGCGGTAAGCAGGATGATAATCATCAGACCAATAATACCGACTTCTGCCAGGTGCAATGCCAGGGAGATAACTAACAGAACAGCGGCTACAGCCATAATAATCAGGCGTGCACGTCCACGGGCATCCATCTTAGCATCCTTAGCTTTTATGTCATCTTCCATAACCTTTCTAACAGTGTCAGGAAGCTGATAGCCGTACCCCCAAAACTTGGTGACTTCAAGTGTAATGGAGGTCAGGAGGCCAACGATCAGTACCGGGATAGACACAGGTGCGCTGTGTAAAAAGAACTCAACGAAGTGCCATTCCATAATGTTGCCGATCAGTAGGTTCTGCGGTTCACCAACCAGTGTTGTTGCTCCACCCAACGCAGTACCCACAGCACCATGCATCATAAGATTGCGCAGAAAACCACGAAACTGGTCCAGGTCCTCATGATATTTGTCATCAACAATATGATCGTTATTGATGTCATACTTATCAAATATTTTTTCGCTGGAAGCAAACTTGTGGAATATGTTGTAGAATCCATATGCCACAGCGATAATCACCGCCGTTACGGTTAGCGCATCCAGAAAAGCGGAAAGAACTGCACCCATTATAGAGAACAGGAATGCAAGCGCCACTTTAGAGCGTACTCTGGTAAGGATCTTGGAAAACAGGTACACAAGACCTTCTTTCATAAAATAGATCCCGGCAACCATGAACATCAGAAGTAAAATAACCGGGAGGTTCAGTTCAATCTCGTGATAGATCGTATACGGGTTAGTAAGCCCGAGCACAACGGCTTGGATGGCAAGAAGTCCACCTGCAGGGAGCGGATAACATTTTAGCGCCATTGCAAGGGTAAAGATAAATTCAACAATCAACACCCAACCGGTAACATACGTACCGACGGTAAACATCAAAATAGGGTTCAACACCAGGAAAGCAAGAATTGTTTTTTTGTACCAGTCCGGAGCGTTACCCAGAAAATTTGCTTTGAATGCTTGCCCGAAACCCATCTGTTTCGCTTTTCCGGCACCAGTCTGAGGACCCATATGACATACCTCCAAAATAAGAAATTTATAAGGCCTAAAAAAATTGAAAAAACTTGTTTAGATTAAAACCTACAGTTATTGAGATAGAACTTGCGAAGATAAGAGCTATCAAATTGCAACTCTCTTGTTACCTACTTTTCCGTGAACTTCGCCCAAAACAGGGAAAATATCCACCCCCTATTTATAGTTTCAGAACAAACAAAAAAGACAAGAAAAAAGAACAACAAAAAAGGCATAGCCTTGTTAAAGGCTACCCCCCCTAGTAGTCCGAATCCCCTGTGCAGTCTTAGCACAACTCGTGGTATGGCACTTTTCAGTTAGAATAATTTTATCAGATGGTTAGTTATTTGTCTAGAAAAAGGCCCCTGACAAATACTTTGTCACTATTAGGACACTGTCAATTTGCACCTTGAAATAACAAAATCCTCAACATTATATAAGTGCAGTACCCTATATCCCGATAGAATAATAGGCTTGATAATATGTTAAAAGAGAGTGCCCGCATAGGACACTCTCTTTTACTTGATAAGTGATGTTAAATTATATGATTCGTTTTTTAATTAGATACTTTGATTACAACAGGTACATTGTTGCCAGCAAACCTGTAATAGACATAACAATGGCGTATGGCAGAGCCAGTTTTACCATTTCCATGTAAGACAGTCGAATCAGCGGAGCAAGTGCAGAGGTTAACAGGAACAGGAACGCCGCCTGACCGTTTGGTGTAGCAACGGATGGGATGTTGGTACCCATGTTGATTGAAACTGCCATCTTTTGATACTGCTCCAGTGCAATGCCACCAGCTTCAAAAGCTTTCTGTGTCTCACTCATATATACGGTAGCAACAAATACATTGTCACTGATCATAGAAAGGATACCGTTTGCCATAAAGAAAGCGACAAGCTGATTCTGTCCTTCAATGTTAAGTACCCACTGAATGATCGGCGTAAACAGATGCTGGTCATGGATAACCGCTACGATGCCGAAAAATACCACCAGCAAAGCAGTAAACGGCAGTGCTTCTTCAAACGCATGACCAATCTTCCCTTCTTCAATAACCCCGTTGAAAGCGGTAAGCAAGATGATAATCATCAGACCAATAATACCGACTTCTGCCAGGTGCAACCCCAGAGCGATAACCAACAGAACAGCGGCTACAGCCATAATAATCAGTCGTGCACGTCCGCGAGTATCCATCGCAGCATCTTTAGCTTTTATGTCATCTTCCATAACCTTTCGAACAGTATCAGGAAGCTGATAGCCGTACCCCCAAAACTTGGTGACCTCAAGGGTAATGGAGGTCACAAAGCCAACGATCATTACCGGGATAGAAATAGGTGCGCTGTTTAAAAAGAAATCAACGAAGTCCCATTCCATAATGTTGCCGATCATTAGGTTCTGCGGTTCACCAACCAGTGTTGCTGCCCCGCCCAGCGCAGTACCCACAGCACCATGCATCATAAGATTGCGCAGAAAACCACGGAACTGGTCCAGGTCCTCCTTATAACTGTCATCAATAATATGGTCGTTATTGACGTCATACTTTTCGAATACTTTTTCGCTGGAAGCAAACTTGTGGAAGATGTTATAGAATCCATATGCCACAGCGATAATCACCGCCGTTACGGTTAGCGCATCTAGAAAAGCGGAAAGAACTGCACCCATTATAGAGAACAGGAATGCAAGCGCCACTTTAGAGCGTACTTTGGTAAGGATCTTGGCAAACAGGTACACAAGACCTTCTTTCATAAAATAGATCCCGGCAACCATGAACATCAGAAGTAAAATAACCGGGAGGTTCAGTTCAATTTCGTGATAGATCGTATACGGGTTAGTAAGCCCGAGCACAACGGCTTGGATGGCAAGAAGTCCACCTGCAGGGAGCGGATAACATTTTAGCGCCATTGCAAGGGTAAAGATAAATTCGACAATCAACACCCAACCGGTAACGTACGTACCGACAGTAAACATCAAAATAGGGTTCAACACCAGGAAAGCAAGAATTGTTTTTTTGTACCAGTCCGGAGCGTTACCCAAAAAATTTGCTTTGAATGCTTGCCCGAAACCCATCTGTTTCGCTTTTCCGGCACCAGTCTGAGGACCCATATGACATACCTCCAAAATAAGAAATTTATAAGGCCTAACAAATATTCACAGGTCAGTCAGTCACTGACTGTATGTAGTGCCACATTACCATTTTTGTATTCAAACATCGCTACTAGACCTGCAAGCGTAATCGGAAAAAACTTGTTTGGATTAAAACCAACAGTTGTTGAGATAGAACTTGCAAAGATAAGGGCTACCTTATCAAATGACAACTCTCTTGTTACCTACTTCTCCGTGAACTTCGCCCAAAACAGGGAAAATATTCACCCCCTATTTATAATTTCAGAACATACAAAAAAAGACAAGAAAAAAGGACAACAAAAAAAGGCATAGCCTTGTTAAAGGCTACCCCCCCCAGTAGTCCGAATTCCTTGTGCAGTCTTAGCACAACTCGTGGTATGGCACTTTTTTAAGTTAGCTTTATTGTATCAGATTGTTAGTTATTTGTCTAGAAAAAATGATTCTCTGCCAAATGTTTTGTCACTACGTAGGATACTGTCAATTTGTTTTTAACTCATTCAATTTCTTTCCTTCTTCGGTTAAATCCCATATCCCTTCTAATGGATAGACTGTATATTCAAAACAAAATATCCTTCTGAAATATATCATTATTATTACACTATATCAAAATAGTAGAATTAAATTTAGGGGCTTGGGGTAGCAATTGTTTGATATGCTTCGTCAACTACTATCACCAATTCAAAGGGCAGTTTAAAGTTTAATCTTTTAGCAACTTCGGTATTAAGGGTTATTTTAGGGGCACTTTGAAAAGATTGCCCTAATTCTCGTGGTTTAACACCTTTTAAACACTTGCTAATGTTATCGGCACCAAAGCGGCCGATATTAACTACGTCCATCACTGAAACCGTCATAAGTGCTCCATATTTAACTTCAATGTTGCCTAGTTGTGAAAAAATAGGTATTTTATAATCGTAAAATGGTTGAAACAACTCTGGTAGCTTTTCACTCTCCAATGAAGCAATGGTTACATAAACAGCATCAACTTGTTCCGCCAATTGATTATAGGCAGCTTTAACTTCTTGATAATAGCGCTGGTATTCGTCGGGACTGCGCGGTTCTTTGACATGGTAACGAACAATTTCAAAGTCCTTCTCCTTAGCAAGGCTTTCCACCTCATTTACCGCTGAATATACCCTGGCATTATCAGAGTCTTCGTAAACCATGCCCAATTTTCCAAACTCGACAATATCATAAAAAGCGTTAAGTTGGCGTTCAAAGCGCTGCTGATCCATGTGGGCCCAGACGTGATCCTTTCCTGAATCCTCCACTGAATCAATAATTCCCGAACGAACGGCATTAGAGGCGGCAAAAACAAAAATATTAGTATTATGCTGGGAGTTACTTAACAAAGCACCGGCATCGGAACCCATTACCAGCATAACATCAATGTCATTTTGACTATGTAAACGTTTAGTAATATCTTCTCTGTCAATCTCCGGATCCCTAAGATTATAGAAGGCATCATCAACAAATTGGATATAAGGACTAACTTCTCTAGCAGCCAACCACTCCCAAATCACTTTACTATCACCAGTGTTCACTGCACTGTCAAAACCTTCCAAGTTGTTAACCCACCCAATTTCTTCTAAGCCTTTTACAATTGTCACCAGTGTTTGGGTGTAAGTAATAAAATTTTCACTCTCACAGTATCCAAACCGCCACTTGCTACCATTTGCCTTGGTAGCGGGAGAATCAGCACCAATATCGCTGGCCCAGGCATTATTAATGGTTAGGTTTGCGGTAATTAAGCAAACCAGTATACTTAATAATGCTATAAACTTTCTCAATTTTCCATCACCCTTACTGTACAATAATTATTGCCGCTAAAAAAATTTTTCTTTACCTTGTCTGCCACCGCCCGACAAGAAATACAGTTTTTATTTAAGTAGCAACTTTGACATGGTTCCTCTTTGAAATCTTCAAAGCTACGCAACTTATTGAGCACCTCTGAATGCCACCAGTAGTTATCAATACTGTCATAGTTTTCAGGATATAATAAATGCCTGCAGGGAATTAAATTACCATCAACATCCACTGCCATGGCGTTACGACCTGCCCCACAACCTTTATTAACTCCGACATTGCGATTCCAAAGGTAATAATTATTGATATAAGCCCTTAAAGGAGAGAAACATGGTTCCACCGAAATATTTATTAGTTGCTGGTCATGTTCTTTTATGTAATTAGCCAGCATTAAAAAGTTCTCCTCGCTTAACGTTGCTTGTAATACGTAATTAACATCAGGCTTTTGTTCTAAAATGACTATTCCTTTAACCCCAAAACTTTGCGCCAAATCCACTAAGTTGGGGAAATCGCTAACGTTATCATTTCGCGCTACCCAATTGATATAATAATTAACCTGTTGATCATTCTGTAATAACTTTAAGGCTTTGATGGCCTTGTCATAGCCATCCCGAGATTTGGCATTAACCTCTTTTGTTGAACCGTTTAAAGAAACATAAATCTCATCTACACCGGCATTTTTTAATTCCTCTAACTTGGTAGAATAGAATCCCCAACCGCTGATGGCAATTGCAGACCTTAAGCCTTTGTAGTTGATAAACTCCAGCAACTCCGTCAAGTGAGGATAAACCAGCGTCTCCCCACCACTTAAATTAATGAAAGGTATTTTTAAGCTAACTGCCTGCTCTAAATACTTTAATGCAACTTCTTTTGCTATATCCTTACCTTGATGCAAATCACAATAACACTGGGGACACCTTAACGGACAGCGCGTGGTTAATTCGATGTTCATAATCTCAGGAGTGCACATTGACCGAAGGGGTGCTTGGATTTTACCGCACTGGACAATTAATTTCCTTAAATCTGCTTTCGTTTGGTCCGACATATTAATGTCAATAAAACCGTTTTTACTGAGCTTAAGTATTAAGTCATTAATTTCACCACTGTTTAGCCATTGATCCACCAGTGCTAAATTGTTGCCAAAAAGTTTCATAGCACTCTTTGTTGTTGGATTATATACCATTACATAACCATTTTCAGCCCGAAATACATTTTTCATAATAATCCCTCATTTTGGCATACATTATCTTAATACCATCTTGATCTTTAAATTGGGAAAAACCCCGGTAACCGTTGTTTAATAAATGCTGCTGCTTTTCTTGTGCTGTACTGGGTAAACTAACCGCATTTTCTATGTCTAATGCAACAGGATTGGTGAAATCTTTATAAACAACATACCTATCCCAGCCATAATACATTTTGCACAACTTAGCAATTTGCAAACCTAAAGAAGTAACCGTTTGAATGCTGGGGAAGTTATAAGGCGAAACCGTTGTAAATAAGTATCTGGCTTTTTTAGCTGCTTCCGCTCGCCGGGCTAGTATACCAGCGAGCTTTTGTTGCAACTTATGGCCACGCAGGTCGGAATGTACTAATGATAACTCCAACTGAGACACAAGTTTTAATTCTTCATCACTAAAATCTAGTTCCCGCGCCATATTGTTCTCATACCCAACGGGATATAACAGTGAACATTTAGCATACAATTGGTTTTCAACAAATAGACCGATAGATTCACCGCTACCGTTTAACATTAACAGGAGTTCCTCAGCCGCCAGCGGCACACAACAATCTTTTTTCTTCACTTTTGCCAACACATTACTTTGCAACTGCAGCACTGCTGTTAAGTCGCTCTTCTTAAGTAATCTAATGATGTACGGATATTGTTTGAAGTCAGATCTTAATTTTATCTGACCTTGTTCTATTACTTCCATTGGTGGGATTCCCCCCATAAACATTATCAAATTCACTGATGCGGGATATGTTTAAGTTGTATAACTTACCTAAACCCTGAATCAGTCTATTTTCAATATATTTCCATTGGTCTATTGGTGTATATCCAGAAAGGCGTGAGCGACAAACATCTATTAATATCGGTTGGATATTATTTTGTTCTAAAAAATCAATAAACTTATTTATTCGTTTATTAATCAATGACAACGAAACCTTTTTCTGGTTCGGTAGTTCCTGCCATTCGATATAATGCAAGTAATAGCCGCCCGCTCCTTTTTTTGCTGTTAAAGCAGCTACCGGCATAATTCTAAAGGGATGGTATTTATTATTTATAAAGTCACAATAGGCCGCTTCTGTTATTTCAATCTTTTTTTCCACTGATGTTAATGCATTGTCACAAGAAAAATAATCTAAGTCTATATCTAATATCAATGGTTGACTGGCAGTAAATTTACTCCCCAAACCAATTTCTTGATAACTATAAAACTGGTATTTACCCCACTGGTTTTTGGCGGACTGCAACTGCAATCGTAGTAAATTATTAACCTCTCCGGTTTTTAAAAGCTTGCCCTCAGACTTATAGGAAGCAACATATTTATTTTTTTTATTGTCACTATAATCATCATATCTTGATAAAAATGTATAGTTATTAACAATACCTCTATAAATAGCTGGAATAATAAAACTGGCAATACCAAACTCTTGGTATACATAGGTGTATATTTCTTTAAGATCATCAGCTAATTCATCAATTGAAGAATTTAACCACCCGCTCTCCATATCTGCATGGGAGTCCACATGCAGCAGTGTGTTACCGACAGGGTTAATGATTCCATTAAAATACCCATAATTCCAAATAAAAAAGGCTTCATGGTGTTCTTCAATGATAAATAGTGGAACAGTTACTGTTTTAGTCAAGCTTCTACCCCCTTTAACCTACTTACTTAGCAACCAGGATTGTTTTAAAAATGGAGGTAAAATATACACCACACCTGCGCTATCAATGCTTTCCCCATCTTGTTCCAGAAAAATAATGTTATTTGGAACCGCCGCCTCACTACCAATTACTTTTTTTATTGCCGCCACACTATCTTTTAAACATAGTTCTCGATATTCTTTATCCAGCATTGACCTTTTGGCTATTTCTTTAAAAACATTTTGTAGTTCTTTGTAACCCAATTTTACCTCTTGGTCCTGTGATGGTACTTTGGCTTTATATAATTCCTTTAAGTAAATTCCTTTTACCCGGAGATAAGCCTTGGCTTTTAAACCATCTGCCGGTAAATAGCTTACTTTAAAGTGAGATATGTCTTTAATCAGTGCACTAAAACCGTAGTCGGGTCCCAAAAAACTACCTTTGCTGCCCAACCACGCCAGTACACCTTTTCTTTTTAAATCACTACATAATTGGTGATTGACTAGATTATCTAAAAAGGCAGGTAGTGTTTTTCTTTTATCTAGACCAAAATTAATACCTATTTTTTCTGATATCCCGGTACTGGTTACATCAAAATCCACTATATACTGGCCATCACTATATTGGTGTATTAGTTTAAATAATTGCTCCAATCGATTAATAGAACCAGTCCAACCAATGTTAGCTAAATATTCGATGACCTGGATTTTGGTTAATTCCGTTGTGAATATCCTTACCCGGTCACTATGTCTGGCCAACATGATACCCACTTGAAATAGTCCCACTTTCGTGGGCAAATGTTCAATAACGTCTTTAATATTGCCCTCTAGTGTTTTTAATTGTCCATTTTCTAACAGTTGCTTTAAAGCGCCAAACAGCAGGTGATAATCTACCTGATTGCCTTTTTTTATTTGGCTGGCATTAAAGAAAAAACACGGTTGGGGTAAAGCTTTTTCATGCTCGGCATAATCCATTTCAAACCAAATATCTTCAATACCTTGTGACCAAAAGTGTAGAAAATTACTAATTCTGTTCCATGTACGATCAGTAGATAATGTTGACAAGTCTAAACAATCCTTCTCTTCAGTAAGAACACGAAAAGAAAAATCTATTTCGGCAGCCTCGGTACCCAAATTGCTTTCAAATATATACTCACTGGCTGCAAAATCGCTAAATAAATTAGCCATTTGATTCAACTTGTTACATGCTGCCGCAGAAATTATCTCCAGCGGTAAGCTGGGGCCAATACCAGCAATATATTTTTTTACATTCCCGTCCATCTAATCCCCACCATTATCTCTACTTTATAGGTCAATAGCCATGAACGCTGTTCATGGCTATTCCCAGTTCTAATCAGTTGGCTAGTGCAACAATAATTACCACCTAGACGTATCAAAATTAATGTTAATGTTAATGCCACCTCCGGCTACACCTTCAAGGTTTTCATCGGAAAGTTCCCCGTCAGCACCTTTTTCTACAGACTGAACTATGTCGTCCTTAGCCGAATTAATTTCTTCCAACGTTAACTCTAATCCCTGTTCTTTTAATAGACTCTGAACTTCCTCAGGGGTTTCCAAACTGAATAACTTTTCTGCAAAACTTGGATCTGCCTCCAATTTAGCTTTTAATTGGGTAATTTTTTGTTCCATAATAGAACCATCCTTTCATTTTATTAGTTTTTATCTAAAAATCTAAATGAGTTTACTACTTACCACCCCCTAAATTAATAGCTAGCTATCTAAGAGTACCTTCTCGGCATTCTCTGATGCTAAAGCTATTAAATTTGTTTTTGACAACTTCAAAAGCATTTCATATTTACATTTGTCAGAATATACCTGCTTATAGTGTTTGTTGCTAAATTTCTCTACATTTTCTGCGGCCTTTTTCAGGTATATTATTAATTGGTCAAAGGCTTCCTTAGTGAGTCTTACATTCTTTAAGTAGTTAGTTAGCCTACCTCCTGGTCTAAAATTCGGATAATTTTCTAAACCTAAAAAGCATAAGAACCATTCGGCCCGGTATTTGCCGTTGGCAGCCACTATACCCATGTAATCGGCAATAAATTCGTCCAGCAGATGGTTTCTGGCTGAGCCTAAAAAACGCAGGGTAAAGTAGTGGGTAGCTTCATGTTCTCGGCGAATTGTCATTGATAACTGACGCCAGTAATCCTCCGAAAGCCCCATCATCTCCGCTGGCACCCCGCTGTACACATTGTCGGTCAGGATTAAAAATGCATCTTGATACAGTTCTTTATGGGCCTTCATGTAATTGAAGTCAAAATCTTCAGTCGATTGTTTATATTTAGCTACTCTATCCCAATTGTTATAGCCCTTAATCAGGCAGGCCCCCATGGATACTGGAATTTTAACAGGTTCGTTGCGGTGAGAAAGCACTCGAACCAATGTCTCAAAATCATTTCTGTTGCTGGTTTCTAACACCGGAATTTTACCGGCATAGGTTTGGTACAGGTAAACCTTAAGACTTTTTGGTTCCTTTAGCTCGGTGCCAGTGGCTACCTTCATTGTGGCGGTGGGCATCCCTTTTCTGGTAGCCATTAAATAATCAGGGTTTGCACTCATCCCCTCTTGAACCGGAAATCGAAGCTGCACTAATCTTTGGCTTAATGCTGCCAGTGCTCCCTTGTGGGGAATATCTTGGATATATTCTCCCCAAGCTGACACAAATGGCTCATCTTGAGGGGGTATTTGATTCCAAGCTAACACCTTATCATGAAAAAAATTATTCTCTTCTAAAAAATCCAACTGTTCGTGTAACATCCCACACCTCTTTAATTTTCTAAGGCAGGGGTGGAACCCTGCCCCTACACCTTAAGGGGAACCCTGCTTGTACACTATTGTCATTCTTATAACCGTTTTAGTTTTCTATTTATTTATACAACCGGCTTCTAAAAGTAGCACATTGTTTTTACCTTTTAGATATTATTTTTTCTTTCCCTTCTCATCTTCCATTGAGTTCAGGTTGACACCACCAGCAACCAGATCTAATTCGTCATCTTCTAATTCACTACTACTGTTAATTTTCGCTGCCACCTTGTCACTGGCACTCTTGCTTTCGGTGGTATAATCTGCTTTGGCCAGCAACTGAGCAAGGGCTAATAGTTCTTGATATTCTTCTTCGCAATGTTCGTAGGCAGCAGAAGTAATTGGCTCTCCGGTTATGATTTTGTCTATATCTGATACAAAAGATTCCAAGCAACTTTTTTCAGTCATTTATTACCGCTCCTTGCTCTTTCAAAATATCCTTTAGTCGCTTTAATGCCCTATATAGTATGGTACCGACATTGCTTTCTGACAACCCCATCATCTGGGCAATTTGCCTATTTGTCAGACAGGCGCCGAACTTAAGGGCAATGATATTTCTTTGATGCTCATGTAAACACATAATCGCTTTCAAGAGAATCCCCTTTAATTCTCTCTTAATGACTAAATCTTCCAGACAGTAACTTGAATCCACTTTTTCTAACTCTAGCGGTTCCGGTTGGTAAATGTTCTTTTTAAAATAATTTGTGATAGTGTTGTTGACTATGGTAAACAGCCAGGTGCTAAGTTTCGCCTTTTCCGGGTTATATGTGTAATGCTTGAGCAATACCTTCTCAAATACATCACTAACTAAATCTTCCGCAGTACCATGGTCATTCACCCGAAAAAGCGTATATTTATAAATCTTAGAATAGTATTCTTTATATATTTGGGAAATAACATCAGGCTGTTCTGTTTTCAGCGAAATATTATTAACATTCACTAATTGTTCCACCTCTTCTCTCCGGAAGTCTTTGTCATAACACTACGCAAGTTGTCTTTTAACTAGTTGGGTAAACAAACCGTCTTGTTCAAATAACTCATCATAGCTACCACATTCAACTACCCGACCACGATCCATAACCACTATTTTGTTGCAGTTAGCAATTGTACTTAACCTGTGCGCTATTACTACCCGGGTAGCTTTTAAGCTATCTAGACTTTCACTGACTATCTTTTGCGTTTTATTATCCAGTGCACTGGTGGCCTCATCAAAATAAATAATTTTTGGTCTGGAGATGATGGCTCGAGCAATTAGTAACCTTTGTTTTTGTCCACCAGAGAGTGTACCGCCCGCTTCGCTCACCATGGTATGCATACCCATCGGCATGCCTTTAATGTCATCTTCCATGCCCGCCATCCGGGCCGCCTCCCAGGCATCATTGATGGTTAAGCCGGGGTTGGCTGCCACAATGTTATCGAATATGCTGCCATACATCAGTTGCCCACTCTGTAAAACTACTCCCAACTGACGACGGACCGCACGGATATCTACATTTTCCAAATCCTGCTGATCATAATAAATTTGTCCCGACTCCGATTTTTCAAAACCCAAAAGCAGCCTAAACAGTGTAGACTTACCACTGCCGGAAGGCCCCACCAATCCCACATAATCACCTTTTTTAATATCTAACACCACATCATTTAATATTAGCGGGCCATTTTGTTGATAGCGGAAATTGACGTGGCTGATTTCAATATTGCCTTGAAGCTCCCCTGGGTCAACCTTATCTTGGTCAAACTCAGGTATTGCGTCCAAAATCGGTTTAGTCCTTTCATACAATGGCTTGATAACATTAAGTTGCAAAACTACACCGGAAATTTCTAGCATTGCCCCTAAAAAGCTGGAGAAGGCTGAGTTAAAGGCAATAAATTTACCAGCACCCAATTGTACTCCTTGCAATTTCATCATGGAGTAAAAAATTAACGCCGTTGCAATAATATTTACCGTGGAATTAAAAACTTCCATTTTATTACCCAAATTTTCTTTTCGATAGGTAACATCTCGCACATGGCTAAAATCTTTGGCCCAGTTATTAAAGGCTCGCTTTTCAGCACCGGATGTTTTGATTTTGCTGACCCCGCTTAACAAACCAAATATTTTACCAGACAGAGTATTATTTAAATCTACCAACTGCCGTTCATAGCGTATTTGTAAATAACCAAACAAGAGAGATATTGCCATTACAACAAGCACGATAATCGTACAAATTAGTGCCAATTGCCAACTGTAGTAAAACAGCAACATGAAGTAGAACACTGAAAAAATACCAGAAATCATGGTGTTTGCAACGGCACCGGATAATATGCTTCTAATTTGACTAATGCCCATGGCCCGATTGGCCAACTCCCCGGCGGTGAAGTCTTTAAAAAATGACACTGGCAAACTGAGTAACCTATCCCAAATGGCAGCTTGCAGGTCTGCTTCCGTTCGCCCTTCTATACGGTGCATGGCAAAGGCTCTAGTTAAATTAAAAGCAAAGGTGGTAACGGCAATGGCAATAAGCAGAAAGCCAATTTGGGTTAACAGCACCTTTTCACCATCAGGAATAACTCGGTCAAAAATTATCCCCGTCACTATCGGGGTCAGCGCCCCCAACATGCCACCCAATATGCCCATAGCAATAACCGCTATGGCATCTATTTTCCAGATACTATCTGCTAAGTATCTCAGTAGGTCTTTTATTTTAATAACCTTGGCTGGCAGCGGACGGTAGAAAGTACAGGCTTGTGCTTTAATGATATCCGCCACCGCACTATCAACTACCACCTGAGTATTGTCAGCCGGATCGTACAAAACATATTTTTTGGGGGAGATTGGTAACAATGCCACTGGTTGCCCATTATCTTCCTTATAGGCCAGCATGGCGCCATTGTCTTCTTTCCACCATGTATCCTTTAAAATAATTTGCCTAATCCTAATTTGCGACGCCCGAGCTATGTAACCCAACAAATCTTTTGATTCGGCATTGTTTTTCTTTAATCCGTAAGATGGCATAATACTAATCTTTTTGGCCTTACCCACAGCGACACAAGCCTTAAATAGCAAATTGTCAATTAGTAATTCTTCAGTGACGACATCTTTTTCATTAAGATTTAAGGTGTTTTCTAGTCGATGCAGACCACTACTCATATGAGCTTTATCTTTTTCTTCTTTTAACTTGTTATTTATAACTTCTTCCTTTTGAGCCAAAATCACCTTGGCCAGTGCTTGGACAAAAACATTCTTATTAAAGTCCGCCAGTTGATCAAATGTTGATTCTACATCCCAATCAGATATGACATCCCACTTTGCTGTCCAACGCTTTAGCAACTGAGTAATTTCATTATTATCTAGATCATTGGGTACATTAGTAAGCTGATCCCAATTAAATTCCAGTAGCTCAGTACCGGTATGTCCCACTGCCAGCATACCGAACTGGCCCTCCTTTTCAGTAACAGGGTCGGCGCCAAAAAAAACATCTCCCTTGTTTACTGAAAATAAGTAGTTCCGACTCCCGGTAGTATCTTTACTGATCACTTTAGTGACAAATATATCTACCTTTCCCTTTTGAACAAACCACCCTTTTTTGTTGGACAGAAGCAAAGGCCTATTGCCCCCGGCTTTTATCTGGATATATTCCAAATTGTTAAAAAAACTCAAGGTCCAACCCCTCTTTCGAGCTTAATTAAGCACTAATCAGTTGTGCATAAAGCCCTTCGACATTTTTTAATTCATCGTGAGTACCGCGTTGTACAATTTTACCTCGATCCAAAACGATAATTTCGTCACAATCCCTAATTGTACTCAACCGGTGAGCAACAATCACACAGGTGCAACCCCTACGACGAATATTTTCGTCTACAATTTTTTCTGTATGAACATCCAGAGCACTGGTGGCCTCATCAAGTATCAATATTGAGGGATTTCCAGTTAGTGCCCTGGCGATTTCCAACCTTTGGCTTTGCCCACCGCTAAAGTTGCTCCCACCTTCACTTACTTTGTGATCGTAACCTTTATCTCTGATGGCAATATCATCATGGATACAGGCATCCTTAGCGGCTCGTATGATATTAAATTCAGAAATGTTACTGTCCCACATGGTCAAGTTGTCCTTAATTGTGCCATCAAACAGTGTAATATCTTGATCAACCACCGCCATGGAATTGATGATTACACTGCGAGGCAAGTCCTCTCTTTTCACTCTATCAAACAATACATCTCCCGACCAAGGCTGAAAAATCCCTGAAATCAATCTGGCTACCG
The DNA here is from genome assembly GCA_009711615.1 of Bacillota bacterium. GTDB lineage: Bacteria > Bacillota > Desulfotomaculia > Desulfotomaculales > Desulfohalotomaculaceae > Desulforadius. The sequence continues at coordinate 49,466 of VENI01000009.1, forward strand.
TACTCTTACCACTACCAGAACCGCCAACCAGCGCCACCCGTGAACCAGGTTTTAGCTTTAGATTAAATTTATCAATTAACGGCGGGTCCCAGGGATTATACCCAAATGATAAGTCTTTTACTTCTATATAGCCTTCTAATTTTTTGTAAGCATCTGTTTGGTTCGCCACAGCCACTTCTCTGTTGACATTTTCATCAATATTATATTTAAATACATCTTCTAATCGGTTAATATCACCTTGCACTTGTTTCATCTTCATCCCCATTTGGGTTAATCCGTTTATTGGATCCATAAAGTTACCCAGTAACCCTTTGAAGGCAATTAAGCTACCAATGGTTAAGTTCCCATTGATGATAATTAATCCGCCCACAAACAGTACTACTACATCGGCAAACTCAGATAAAAAGTTAGGTAGATGGAATAGTACTTGTGTTGTTTTACCCAAACGCTGTTGAGCGTTAATTTCTTTGGCATGGTACCCGGACCATTTAGAAAAAAAGTCTGACTCTGATCCCGATGCTTTTAAGGTTTCAATAATGTATAATCCTGATATTGAAAAACCCATCACCTTGCCTTTATCCTGCAGTAACTTTTTGTTTAAAGTTTCAATTTTATTGGAAGAATAAAACAGGTAAGCAATGCTTAAACTGGCCAATACTAACGATACCAGTGCTAGAATGACACTGAATTGAAACATCACCGTCAAGTAAAATCCAATTGTTAAAAAGCCAATGGCCGTTTCAGCTAGTTCTCTGGACAAAAAGGCAGCTACCTGATCATTACTTTGCATACGGTTGCTAATATCGCCAGCAGATCGTTGCTGGAAAAACACCACCGGCAACCTGAATATATGCCAAAAAAACTTACCAGCATTGGTGATGGCGATTTTGGTCTCCATTTTCAAGAGATAGTGCTGCTGTAACCAAGTCAGTACTGCCTGCAAAATCACCACCGCCCCCATGGCCCAAAGCAAAGGTTTAAGCCAGTCATCCTTACCTCCCAGCAAAACATCATCAATAAAAATTTTGCTAAAGGTTGGAACAATTAAACCCGGTATTACCATCAAAAGACCGACTAAAACCATGTATATAATTGCCACCTTGGAACCAGTGAGCCAATTTTTTACCGATTCTAAAAAACTATTTCTTTTACCACTGGGTTCAAATTCAGAACCCGGTTCAAAGGTTAGCACCACCCCGGTAAATGCCAGGTCAAATTCCTCTTCTGAAAGGGTTTTAGGGCCACTGCCCGGGTCATTAATATAGACCTTATCCTTTATAAATCCTTCTAATACCACAAAGTGGTTAAAATTCCAGTGAATAATCGCTGGCAGCGGCATCTTTCTTAAATCCTGTGGTTCCTTTTGAAAACCTTTGGCATTAAACCCGTGTCGCCGGGAGGCCTTTAATATATTGCTGGCCTTCACCCCGTCACGGGTAACCCCACAATCTACCCTCAGTTGTTCCAGTGGTAGATGTTTTTTATGGTAAGCAAAAATCATTGCCAGTGAAGCTGCGCCACATTCCACTGCCTCCATTTGTAGTATAGATGGAACTTTTTTTCTGTTTTTCGTATCTTGCAAGGTTATCACCTCAACATTTCAAGCAGAATAAATATTTAGATCGGCAAAAGCTTTTTAATAAAGGGTATTACCATGCTGATTGGTCTCCGCTGCTTAACCTTCACTTCTCCAGTACAAAAGGTACCACCATCTATCACAATTGGCGGTCCGTCAGGGGTGGACCATTTATAACCACTTACAGTACTAGTATCCATAACCAACTCTACTCTAACCTCAATGGGCGCACCCTCCCCTGATAATTGCTGTACCAGTTCATTATTACCCAGTGTCAGCATCATTCCGCGGGAGCTACTTGGATATTCTGAAGCAGAAACTACATTTCCCAGCATAAATCCGCTTTCTTCTTTCTTTACTGTGCTGGGAGATATATTTACTTCCATACCAGGCTTTATTTTTTTCCCTTGTTCCACCGGCACATAAATAACTGCTTCCAATGAATCGGTTTTTTCTTTTTCTTTGGCAATGGTGCAAACAACACCTCCGGGTTGTACCATGTCACCCTTTTTAACTTGCATTTCCAGTACACGTCCGGAAGCATTGGCCACAATTTCACTGTTATTCATTAAATCCCGTTGCAATTTTTTTATATTATTTTCCAAATCGATTATGGACACCACAATGGTATCCTTAAACCACTGTTTTTGGGCTTTAAATTGTTCTTCTGCCTTTTTTAGCTGAGATAGCTCTAATTGATTAAGAATCTGCTTCTTAGTATTGTAATTTGACTGATCTACAATAAACTGGCGTTCTGCGTCGTTGTATTTTTTTTGTGAAATGGCACCACTTTGATAAAGCACTTTAATTTTGTTGAAGTTTTCTAAGCTAGCCTCATATCGAACCCTAGCTTGCTCCAACTCATTCTTGGCTTGTTCGCTTTGAGTACTGTAGTACTTCCTTTGAGTCTCTAGATTTGCTCGGGCATTTTCAAAATCCCGATAAATTTCACCGATTTTACCGTAAATATTATAATTAAGCTTACTGTTGTTCAGTTCGAGATTATCTAAGTCTATTGCTTTGGCAGCAGCCAGGTCTTCCTGCAGTTGATTAATCTCAGTAATTAAATCTGTCTGCTCTATTCTGGCTATTACATCACCTTTCTCAACATAATCACCGTCTTGCACACTGACATCAGTTATCTGACCGTTTGCATGATGAATAACACTGGTAATGCCACCGCTGGATAAAATAATCCCTTTGCCCACTGCCTTTTCAGCTATGCTGCCAAAAATCCCCCAAACAAGGGCGGAAAATATCAACATGCCAACAGCAATTAAGGCTAGCCATCCTATAGGTGTTGTCACCGTTAACCGCTGATCTAGTTCTTCTGGTGAGGATAATCTATCTAAGGATACTTTTCTAAAAAGCTTATTTTGTGACATGAACTTATTCCTTTCTTTTGTTAATTAAGTTCAATCAATATACTTAAAATGATCGTCGACCACTATCTTTTTGTAAATTTCTCTACCCTCTATTTCACCGTATTCGTTAAAACTTATTGTCCCTGAGACAGTTTCCCACTGTTGCATTTGCCGTAAGTAACCTGCTAGCACTGCTGGTGAATAACTATTGGTTTCGTTGATTGCGTGGGCAATCAGTTGCACTGATTCATACCCTTGTATTGCCCACACACCCGGTTTTCCGTTGTATTTTTCTTGATATTTTTTAGTAAATTGTTCTAACTCAGGCCGATTATTAAAAGGACTATATGTAGTGGCAATCACTACACCCTCGGCATCTTTACCAAGTACTTCAATAAAATTACCCACATCTAAACCATCAGCAGATATAATATTGGCATCTGCATCCATTTTTTTAAATTCCCTTATAAATGTAGCACCTTCAGGCATATTAAGGGCCAGCAGCACAACGTCATATTCTAGAGCCTTCCATTTATCATAAACTGCTTTAAATTGTTCTTTAGTTACTAAACCCGAACTCCTATCAACAATCTTAATATCATTTTCCCTAGCCTTATCTTCTATAGCATCTGCCAGATTTTCTCCGTAAGAACTTTCCTCATAATAAATTACTGCTTTTTGATAGCCTTTATCATTGGCATAAGCAGACATTTCCCCAGCTATTTTCTTATCACTACTGATATTCTGTAAAATGTATTTATGCTTTTTTTCTGTTAAATCTGGATTGGATACCGTTGGCACCACCATCAACATCCCTGCATCTTCGTATATGCTTGATATTGGTATGCATATATCAGAAAACCAGTGTCCTATCACGGCTACCATGCGGGTATCTTCACTGAACTCTTGGGCTATATCAACTGCAGTTTTAAAATCACCTTTGTCATCAACTATTTTTATTTGTATTTCTTTACCATTAATTTTCTCAAGATTTATATCAGCCTCTGCTAACTCTATCCCTTTCAAAAAATTAGTGTTTTTCTTAGCAAATTCAAGAGGCACAGGTACACCAATGATTATGTTATCTCCCTTACCCGCATCTTTTTCCCTCTGTTCCGCTAAATCATTATTTAAGCATCCACTTAGCATAAAAAGCGAAACAATGCATAACATAAATATCTTTGCAATATGGTTCATATTAAAGACCTCTATTCACTTAAATATTTGAAACGAGGATGTGCAATTAACCTGTTTCCGAAGTATTATGGTGCGTCGGCTTAAATTTAGTGAGAAAGATAAATACCAACAGCAGCATCAATATTACTAAGGAAATCAGTCCCACCCCCATTCTCATTCCTAGAGACAAAGCCACACCATATATTATTGGCCCAGCCATTCTGCTTAAATTAACCATTACACTGAAATATGCTATTCCTTTGTTGATTTCTAAATCCTTAATTCCTTTTAAGTTTAAAAAATAGTTGGTTTTCATTGACACACCAAAGCTTTCTGCAATGCCTAGTAAAACAATAGTTACAAAGGCTGACGTAACCGTACCAAATAGAATAAAGGTTGCTAATGCACAAACCACTATAAATAAAGACATTATTATGCCATTGGTATTACCTAGTTTATTGCTGGCATACCTTGTCAAAATTGGCCCTAAATAGATTATAAAAAGACCGTTTAGCAGAAAACCCCTACTGATATCGCTCTGAGTAAGATTATTACTTGATGCAAACAACGGGAAATAGTAGTCTAGAAATGCTCCACTGACAAAGAAAGGTATAAATATACATGCGAGAAATACTACTGCTTTTTTATCCGTAATGAAGTTAATAAATTTTTCTAAAGCAGAACTGCTACTGGTTACTCTTACTTCAATTTCAAATTCCGTTAGTAGTCTTCTAGCAAAGATAAATGGAATAACTGCTGTGATGGCAGCTAAATAAAATATGGCGTCATAACCGATCCTATCAGCTAACATACCTCCAATTACTGCGCCACAGTTTAGTCCTGCTATAGACCCTGACCCAAATTCTGCAATGGCAGTATTTTTTTCCGGTAATGAAACCACCAAACTGCGTAATGCCATCATAATAAAACCGACGCCCAAACCAGCTATCGCTCTTGAAAAAACAAAAGGAATAGCACTGGCACTTAGTCCTGATAGCAAATTGCCCCCTGCTAGAAACAAGACGCCAATGTAAAATATTGCTCGCCAACCTTTTTTATCAATTAGCCAACCAGCCAAAAATATTGCCAATACTCCCCCCAACATTTCTGCAGAAAGTGGCAATCCCAAAACTACATCTTTAGGCAATCCTAACAAGGGCAAATATAGATTTTTCATTACAATGGGTACAAATGTTATAGACATAAACACACATATGTTAACTAAAAAAGACAGAGACCTTACTAACCCGTGGCTGGTTCCAATTTCACAGCTACTTCCCTGAGTAACACCTTTTGTTTGGTTTTTTATCATTATTATTACAGCCAATAACGTCAGCTCTATCATGAAAAATATAGAAATAACCAACACGGTAAGCATATCTAAAAGGATTTTATTCATTTGCTGCCCGACGTAGTCATTAGAAACAGTGATAGTAATTCTGTTAAATTCTTGAGGATTTTGTGAATTTAATTCCCCTGATGGGACCAAGCTAACGTCATCAATTTGTGGTAAACTATCTTTAATTGAATTAAGGTATTTATCAAAACCCTCTATGTTTTGCAAGCTAATTCCTTTGGTATATACACTTTCAATATTTTTTTCCACAATATTTTGTATGAAATCTTTACTTTTATAAGACATGTCTATATATGCATTTTTAAAGAGAAAATAGTTAACACCACTATACAAAAGTTGTGCTGACCCAAGAACTGCAATAAAAATAAATAAAACCTTTTTCTTGTTGATTACGTTATTTTCATAAAATTTGGTCTTAAAAAACACTATGGCTAAAATAACTAAAGTGATCATTGCAATGCCTACTAAGTAACCAACCAACTGTTTAGTATACATACTATTTAATTGTAGAAAGGTACCTTTAGGAAAAACCATTGCGAGGCTAGCAACATGGTGAGCATCATTGTCATTGATTCTAATGAATAGATAAGCCTTTCCCTCATAAAACTGGTAGCTAAGATTTTCATTAACTGTATTTTGTTTAAATACCGCTGCCTTCAGCAATTCATTGGGTAACTGACTATCTCTGACAAAACCATTTAAGTCGTATAAAACATCACTATTGGCGGAAACTATTTTTACCTCTTCAACTTCCGGAATTACATCTTTTAATTCATTTAACGTATCATTCATACCATAATAATTATTTATTGGCTTGCCGTAACTTAGGGCATACTCAATTTTTCTCACTAATTCATTTCCGGCAACAGCATATGTATTAACTAAAGAATTATTGTAGTTGCTGGCAAAAGTCATATAGTTTACCATCCCAGAAAACGACATAATGATGACTAACAACAGAAAGGCCATAGTTAATATTTTATAACGCACATTTTTTATTGAATTAATATCATTGGAACCGCTCTCCAATTCAACCCCTCCATTAAAACAAATCAATTGTAGTGAACATAATCGGCATATTTGATATAAACTAGTTATTATATTTCTGCAAGACTGCTATACTTCATGTTTCAGATAGATTTCACTTCCATACCCCTGGGAATTCCCCATCAACAGCCATACAATACAGCAAGTTTTCCGGCGATTTTTCCCGTAGATCCGGCATTTTGAATTTTTGTGTGCCGTCACCGCCAAACCGTGTACCAAGCAGCATATAGAGCTTGGGGTATTGGTTAATATATAAGGCCTGTCCCGCACAAGCTAACCAGCCGTCAGGTGTTTTACCATATGGAAAAAGCCGTATTTCCCCTAAAATCACTTTCATCACCTACTATACTTTCAAGCCTCATTATATAGATTCTGTGTTTTTTGTCCTCCACCAAATGGTGGAGTTTTGCAAAAAAAAAATAAACCTACATTTTTAGCAGATTTATTGTAGTAATATCTCTTAGTTATACTAATTTTAGGGTCTTTGCTTTTGTCACTGCCTGTACCCTATTGCTCACTTCCAGTTTTCCGTATAGATTCAGGGTATGTGTTTTTACCGTACTGGAAGAAATCCCTAGTTGTTGGCCTATTTTTTTATTGGACATGCCTGCTGCCATATAGTAAAGCACTTCTACTTCCCGGTCTGTCAACTTAACGTTCACTGTTTCATTTGTAGATATATTGTCATTCTTTTTGAATCCCTTTTCCAATGCTTGTTTTGCTATCAAATAAAAGGAAAAACCCTTAACAAACTCAACAGTCATTGCCTCAAATCCACGATTATTTTGACTCTCAAGGTAGATTAGACCAGCAAATACACCTTTGTATTTCAACGGTAAGCAGATAATTGAAATACCAGGCCTACTTCTAATATAGTCATCACCGGCAAATTGACCCTGAGCAGACTTGGTGTCAATGATAACCTCTTCATAAGTTCTGCATGCATAGCGGAGGACCTTTTTAGGCAAATGCTCAATCTGTTCCATATCAACGTCAGCAGAGTATCTCAAATCTTTTTGGTCATTTACCCACATGTATTTCAGCTGAATTTGCTCATCTTTTTCAAGTAGTATTGCACCGGAATCAGCCCTGGATTCCACGCAGACTTTATCAAGAAAATATTGATAAGCTGTTTCTAGTTCCAGTACTTCCAACTCTTTTCGACAATCCTGCAACCTCTGTTCAAAGGATGTTTTCCTTACCGGCTCGGTATAATTAGATATTTCATCGGCAATACCTGTAGCGGCAATCTGATGTTCCGCAAAATCTGTATGAATTCTATATAACATAGCGATTCGGTTGGCAGTTTTTTCTGAACCCCACTGGTTAAATAACCGACAGGCATCCCGAGCGTAGACCTCTGCTATTTTTCTATTGCTGCTATAATAGTCAGCTGCCAGATAGTTGCCTAGCGCCTCCAGCAGGAGGTTGTGGTTCTCCTTTGCATGCTCAATGGCATCATCATACAGACTAGCCTCCTGTTTTCGTCTGTTCAAATTCCTGAATAACGCCTCGATTAGCAGGTGTTTTCCCTTATGGTTTTCGGGGCACATTTCTGCCCATATCTTCAGTTTTTTCCTGTATTTTTTAAAGCTTCTCTTGGTTTGCCTGTATGGGTGGTTCTTTTGATGCTTCTTTTTTTCCAGGCTTAACAGTAAGAAGTAAAATACAAAGTCCACCTGCAAAATGAAGCCCATTACGGAATCCAACTGCTTAATCGTTTTTTTTGATAAATCATAGGCTTCATCTATTTTACCTTCCAGATATAGTCTCTGTAGCTTTAACAAATAATATGTCATCATCTCATTGGTGTCTAATCTGTTAATTTCTTTGTCATCAATCAATTGATCCACTACTGAAAAATTCGGTACTGTCAACATATTAATATGGTCGGCAAAAATTCTGATTAAGCGCAATAGAACATCATGGTTCATTTTTTGTCCATAGCTTTGATGTAATCTAAGAAATTTTTCTATTTCTTTAAGTGGTGCACCCATCGAATATTTCATTTCGATCATAGATGTGATTGTAAACCCACCATAGAAAAATTCGCCTGATTTCATACCATAATCAAAGGATTTTTGCAAATAATTAAAACTTTGTTGGGCGGGAAATGTCCAATGGCCGATAAAAGTACCAATAATAAAATAAGTGGTACATTTAAGGGCGTCATCGTCAATGATGTCTACTAGACTTAATGCAATCTCTTCAACTTTTTTCGCCTTGTTAAAGTCACCCAATACACTACCCAGTATCAAGCTGTAACCGGCATATCCCATAGGCGAATAGAGAGAATTACCGTATTTTGCAGACAAATTACTTATTTTAAGGACAATTAAAGGAAACAGCTTCTCATCTGTCAAACTGGCTGAGGCCGCCATAATGGTTAGGATTTCTAGAGCATCAATAATACCTTTATCATTAATAATAGGGGCATTTTTGATGGATTCCAGTCTGCTACTTCTATATAGGAACTTCCCATATAGGATTTCTTTGGCGATCTGAATTTGAAGGCATTGCATATTGATATTAATTCCCAAGTGATTAAGAGCTTGCAGACCTAAGTCAAGCACTCTGGCATATTCGCCTATATAGGAGTTCAGGATCATATATTGTTTTTTTATTTCCGCCAGGTCTTCTTGACTCGCCGCATAAGTCAGCATTTCTTCAAAATGCATCCTGGAATCATCATAACGTCCGCAAATAAACTCGCACTCAGCCAGTGCAAGTTTTATTTTTAAAGTAATGCCATAATCTGTCTGCCAGCATGAGTTGTCCAATAATTCTTCACAGAAAATCAACAGTTTCAGGGCATGCTCAACGGCCGCGGATTGTTTGGCCTTGAGGCCGGCAAAGTACAAGTCAATAGCCAGTCTATCCTTTTCACCTTCCCTGAGAACTAAACTTTTACAATTTAATAAATGTGCAGTAATAGACAATAAATTGTCTTCAACATATATTCGATTTGATTGATTGAGTTGCTGTATGGCGATATTAAAATGTAATCGTTTTTTTCTATCAGGGTTCATTTGCTCATAAGCAATTTGACTTATCCTGTCATGTGCGAACTCATATTCTCTTATTTGGAAATTTTCTGAGGGATTGGGTGGGGGGACAATTAAACCTGTGCTGCATAAACTTCCCAGTTTTTCTTCAATGTATTCATACTGTGTTTCAGTTATTTCCGCTATCAAGCCTATATCAAACCTACTTCCAATGCAGGCAGCAATTTCTAGCATTTCTTTTATCTCATAACTCAAATTATGAATTTTCCGATTAATAATATCCTCAATACCAATTGGCAGGATAAAATCATCAAAACTCTCTGGTTTTAAATACCATTTATTATGCTTGGTGTGAAAATAGATACATTTACTATCTAGCAGCATCTGAATCACTTGCTTGATGTAAAGTGGGTTCCCTAAGGTCTTCCGATGAATTATTTGTGCTAAATAATCTATACTATCAATTTCATCATCGAAAATCTCAAACAGCATTGCTCTGATGTCTTTATTTGTAATATCTGCCAACTCTATTTTAACTATATGGACATTATTTGTAAGCTCATTTATTATTGATTTCATCCTGGTTCGATACTCTTCCCTGTTATTTCTATAGGCCAGTATAATATGTAGTTCATGTTCACCTAAGGCATCCTTGAGTGATTTTATGACATCACAAGACGGTTTATCCGCCCATTGGAGATCATCAATAGCAATGATAAGAGGATACAATTCCTTTGCTGCAATTGTAATAAAAGTTTGAAAGGCTTTTTCTAATCTTATTTTCAATTTTTGATAATCATTAACTTTTGTTTTTCTTAGTTTGCCTATAATCCACTCTGTTTGGGGAGCAATGTTAGCAATTAAAGCACCGTCTTTCCGAAGGTCTTTATTTAGCTCTTTCCTAATCCGGGTCAGTTTTTCTTCGGAAAGTGTTAACATATAATTGGCTATATTCTCAATAATTTGTATGATTGCAATATAGGGTTCTTCATCCTTATACTGTTCATATTTACCGTAGACACAGGTACCGTTCAGCTTTGTTAGGTCCGCAAAAGCTGTTTTGATTAGAGCTGTTTTTCCAATTCCAATATCACCGGCTATGATTGTCAGGGCTGAATGACCTTCCAGCATGGTATCAAGTTGCATTTTTATAGTTTTTATTTCTTTGTCTCTTCCTATTGTTACACTTTGTAATTTTAACCTAAGGGTATCTTCATTCCCTTCCAAATACAAATTATCTAGTTTCATTTTCAATGAATCACTCCCCTCAGGTATTAAGAATATTTTTTATTTTTCCAACTACCAAATATTATATTTTATTTGGTAGTAATTGTCACTATGTGTCTTATAAACTGCTAAAAGCGGATTTAACGGGCCACCTTGGTGTTTAGAATAAAAAAAGGGCTGTTTGCACTAAGAACCATTCGGTTCATTGTGCAACAGCCCTTTTCTGGTTTTTGAAATTCTCTTTATTCTATATCATCCAAAACATCTAATTGTTGAACTACTTCCGCACAGCGGGGGCAAAGGGCGGGGTGATCTGTGTTTTCTCCAACTTGCTCATGGTACATCCAGCAGCGCTCACATTTTTCCCCAGTCGTTTTTTCCACCTTAACTGCCAAACCTGGTACAGTTTCACTGGTAGTCATATCACTAGGAAGCCCGTTATTTAGGAATGCCTGAGAGGTAATAAACAATTCTGCCAAATCACTCTCCCACTGTTGCAGGAATTGGTAGAGTTCCTCATTAGCATAAACCTGCACTGCTGCCTCCAGTGAGTTACCAATAAACTTCTCTTTGCGGGCTGTTTCCAGGTGTTTCAGCACTTCTGCCCGCACCTGCATTAAACGATCCCATTTTTGTTCCAAATCAATATCCATGTATTCTTCGTTTACCTTAGGCATATCTAAAAGTTGTACGCTTATTGGACTGCCATCTGGTTTAGGCATGTGCTGGTAAATCTCTTCGCTAGTAAATGCCAATACCGGTGTCAGCAGACGTACCAAGGTGTCCAGCACCTGATATAGTACTGTTTGTGCTGCCCGGCGCTCTTTTGACTCAGTTACGGAAGTGTATAAACGATCTTTTATAATGTCCAAGTAGCGGTTGCTCATATCTGTTACACAGAAGTTGTGAACAGCATGGTACACCACATGAAACTCGTAGTTTTCATAGGCCTTTATTACTTTATCAGTCAATCTTTGTAGACGTACCAGTGCCCAACGGTCCAGTTCCAATAACTCATCGTAAGCTACGCTGTTAACCTTCGGATCATAGTCCTTTAGGTTACCCAGTAGGAAGCGAGAGGTGTTACGTATTTTACGATAGGCTTCGGTTAGCTGCTTGATAATACTATTAGATACCGCCAAGTCACCACGGTAGTCGGCGGATGAAACCCATAGACGAAGGATGTCTGCACCCATTTGTTTAATCACTTTTAGGGGGTCCACCACGTTACCCAACGACTTGGACATTTTACGGCCTTTTTCGTCTACCACAAAGCCGTGGGTAAGCACAGCTTTGTAAGGCGGCTCTCCTGTTACCGCAATGGCGGTGGATAGTGATGAGTTAAACCATCCCCGGTGCTGATCGCTTCCTTCCAGGTATAGGTCCGCAGGCCACTGTAAATCTGGCCATAATTCCGGTTGGTTTAACACACCCATGTGACTGGAACCAGAATCAAACCATACATCCATGATATCTTTTTCTTTGTCAAATTCCGTTGCTCCACATTTGCATTTCAATCCTTCGGGCATCAATTCATTCACTTCTTTGGCGAACCATGCATCTGAACCTTCAATAGCAAATATTTTCTCTAGATGAGCAATGGTTTCTTCATTTATCAGCTCTTCGCCGCAGTCTTTACAGTAGAAAATGGGAATGGGTACACCCCAAACCCTCTGGCGGGAGATGCACCAATCACCGCGACCTTCAACCATGTTGTAAATGCGATCTTCACCCCATGAGGGAATCCATTGCACTTTGTTACGAATGGCCTCCAACGCTTTTTGCCGAAAACCTTCCACCGAGGCAAACCACTGCTCGGTAGCCCGGAAGAATACAGGATCTTTACAGCGCCAGCAGTGGGGATAAGAGTGTTTGATTTTCCCCAGATGCACCAGCATGCCCAGTTCTTCCAACTCTTCTATGATTGGTTTATTGGCATCCCAGATTTTCATTCCCTGGAATTTACCTGCTTCAGTTGTAAAAACACCACTATTGTTCACTGGGGAGATAACTGGCAAATCATATTTCTTGCCCACCTGAAAGTCCTCTTCCCCGTGACCTGGGGCAGTGTGAACACAACCGGTACCAGTTTCGGTGGTAACGTGGTCACCCAATATCACTAGAGATTCTCTATCCATAAATGGATGCTGACACACTACACGTTCTATTTGCTCACCTTTTATTTCTTTTAGCACCTGTCCTGTTTCCAAACCGGTGGTCTCTAAGTAATTCTTTAACAGTTCCTTAGCAAGTAACTGTTTTTCATCACCCACCTGCACCAACACATAGTCCAGTTCTGGATGTAGGGTAATGGCCACGTTGCCCGGCAATGTCCAGGGGGTGGTGGTCCAGATTACCACAGATGCATCTTCCGGCAATAAACCTTTACCATCTTTAATAGGGAATTTTACATAAATGGAGGGTGATGTTTTATCAGCATACTCCACTTCTGCTTCTGCCAAGGCGGTTTCACAGTCAGCACACCAGTATACCGGTTTTAAGCCTTTATAAATATAACCGGCTTTGGCCATTTCGCCAAAAACCCTAATTTGCTTAGCTTCATATTTAGGTAACAAGGTAAAGTATGGGTTTTCCCAATCACCCCGTACACCAAGACGTTTAAATTCTTCCCTTTGAATGTCAACAAATTTCAGAGCATAATCTTTACATTTCTTTCTAAAATCCACCGGATCCAGTTCATGACGGTTAATTTTTTGATTTTTTATCACTTGCTGCTCAATGGGTAGGCCATGGGTATCCCAACCTGGTACATATGGTGCATCGTAACCAGCCATGGAACGGTATTTTACTATCATGTCCTTTAATATTTTGTTTAGCGTATGACCCAGATGTATATGTCCGTTGGCATAGGGTGGGCCATCATGCAGAATGAATTTCTGCTTACCTTCATTCTTCTTCTGCAGTTCCTTATAAATATCAATTTCTTCCCACCATTTTAGTGTTTCAGGTTCTCGGTTAGGTAAATTGCCCCGCATGGGGAAGTCGGTTTTAGGCAAATTTAAGGTTTTGCCGTAGTCCATTATAAACACCTCTTTATTAAAAATATAATGTGATTAAAATTTTTAGCATCCTCTAAGACAAATAAAAAAACCGCCCCTCAAGGGACGGATCATTCCGCGGTACCACCCTTGTGAACAGGCATAGTAATACACCTGATCACTTGAGCACCGTTAACGTCGGTGTCACCGGCACGACCTACTATAATGGTTGTGGTTTTCGACCGTGCACCTCCCGGAGGATGTTCAACAACAGTACTGTACCCGGTTCCCACCTTCTCGGGCTCTCTGCGACATTTACTGTAGCCTACTATTCCGTTCACAGGCATTATCTAGTTGCAGTTATAAACTAGCTATTATATTATACAAAAACATGTATTATTGGTCAACTTTTGACACTTAATGATTCCTATTTAACCTACCTGCTTGTCTTCATTTAATTCGCCATCTAAAATCTCACTTGGCTGCTGCCTTACCTCATCCTCGTGAATCAACTCTAATTGGGTTTCCAAAAATGTCTTAAACTTGGCTTTAAAAACCTGGGCTTGTTTTTGCATTTGCCGGTATGTCTCCATTATTTCTTCCACTTGCGATTCTGCTGCAGCAATTTTTTCTTTTCCCTCTTCTTCTGCATCTTGAATTATTTTCTCTGAACGTTGGTAAGCACCCTGCATTATCACTTTAATTTCTTTATCTGTATTTTCCCTTAGTTCCTGGGCATTTTTTTGGGCCATTACCATGGTATCTTTTATTGCCTGCTCTAATTCTTGGTATTGTTCATGGCGGCCTTCACAGTCAGCTATTCTCTTTTTTAATTGCTCATTTTCTTGCAGCATCTGTTCCATAGAGTCGGCAACTTCATCTAAAAACTTATCCACCTGGCGTTCATCATAGCCACGAAACCCTTTTTTTAATTCTTTTTGACGAATATCAAGGGGGGTAAGCAAACCCAAGCACCTCCAGCATTAGTTACTATTTAGCATTCGAAAAGAAGCACCTTTTTAAATATACTTATGTAACACCAGATAAGTCCGCCCTTTCTTGGTGCTACCCTTTATTTCCTTAACCTTCACCCTACCCCGCCCCCGAAAGGAAAGCATGTCTCCCTCATCTATCTGGGCGGCGGGGTTACTGCATGGGCACCAGTTTAGATTTAACCGCTCAGCTTTTATCTCCCTAGCCACTTTGCTACGAGATGTACCGTAGCCTGCTGCAGCAATAGCATCTAGCCTCATTGACGCCACCGTGGTGTTAATCACTTTTATTCTTGGCTGGGGTATAATTAACTGCTGCCGGCTTATTTCCTTCACATCAACGTTAACTTTACCAATTTTAGTTAAATTAGCTCTTATAAAAGGTGCAATTACGGCATCAACAATTAACTGGGCTCCATCCTGGTTTACAATGATATCTCCCAGCTTGTCTCTTTTTAAACCTAGACCCATCAGAGACCCTAGGAAATCCCTGTGGCTCACCTTTGCCATTTTAAAATTACCTTCCACCAGTAAGTATGAAAGCTGTGGATCAACCTGTTCCGATAGCATGTATTCCGGATAAATTAACACCCTGGCCCTCTCAGCTTCAGGATAACCGCCGTCGGCAATAACTTCCAAGTCTGAAACAGGTTTTATTACAGAAAATACTAGACCCGTGTGATACGGGTCATAAAAGTCTGTAACTGCAGGTTGGTGAGTTTTTAATACAACTTCCGCCAGATCTATCGCCCTGGCCAGCAATATTCTTTCTTCCGTGCTGGAAAAGCTATTTAATATTTTATCCCGATCAATCAAAACCATCTAGAATATCAGCCTTACTAAAGGCAACACAACCCAGTATTCAAGAATATTTAGCGCAAAGAATGCAGCAATGGGTGAAAAATCAATCATTCCCATTGGTGGAATTATTCGCCGGAAAATACTCAAATACGGTTCTGTCAGTTCATAAATATACCTAATTATTGGACTGTATGGATTATGTTTTACAAAGGATAACACAATCCGTGCTATTAAAATAAACTTGTATACTTCAAAAGCAACACTTATGGCATCATAGATAATATACATTCATCCACCTCATTGTCATTTTAACCTTTCTGACATCTGCTTAGACTGCTCAGCTGCAGCCATTACGGCATTCATCAGTGTCACTCTGAGTCCGCCGTCTTCCAGTTGGTACATACCTGCGGCTGTAGTGCCACCAGGGGTGGTTACCATATCTTTTAATCGTCCAGGGTGTTCACCGGTGTCTTGCGCCATTTTAGCTGCACCCATCATGGTTTGCACTGTTAATTCAGTAGCTGTTTTTCTAGGTAGACCGACCCTTACTCCAGCATCTATCAGCGCTTCCAAGATCACATACATATACGCCGGGCCGCTACCAGATAAACCAGTAACAGCGTTTAATAGATCTTCCTTTACAGTGACCACGTTACCAACTGAACTAAAAATTGTTTCACAGGCATCTTTATGTTCTTTTAGTGCATACCTTCCACCTGCCAGTGCACTTGCCCCTTCAGAAACAAGACAAGCGGTGTTGGTCATCACCCTGACCACTGGCACCTCGCCTAGAATATTTTCTATGTAACTGGTGGGGATTCCTGCTGCAAAAGTAATAAACCAGTGATTTTTGTCGATACTTGGTTTTATCTCGGTTAAAACCTCGCCCACCACCTGGGGTTTTACTGCCAGAATTAATACATCAGCAAAGTTCAGCAGTTCCTTATTGCTTGTTACTTTATTTATTCCTTTTTGCTCTTCTAACATCAGTAGACGTTCTGTGTCCGGGTCACTAACATAAATATCTTTGGCATTTACCATTTCACTCTGCACCATGCCACTAATTAACGCCTCGGCCATCACGCCCGCTCCGATAAACCCTATTGAGTGCCCCAGTTGAGGCATACAATCGCCTCCTATTTATTATGTTATGATTGAAAAATAGAGAAAATACCCTTCTCACGTACCTGTTCTTTTAAGTCATTGGCAATGTCTATATTATTGGGAACAAACAAGAAAATGTTTTTACCTACTTTTTGCATACTGCCACCTAAAGCATATGTGGTGCCACTCATAAAATCAATTACCCGTTGAGCCAGATCGGCATCTGCTTTTTCCAAATTCACTATTACCGGTCGGTGATTTTTTAAATTGTCAGCTATCTCTTGCACTTCTTCATAAGAAGAGGGTTCTGACAACACCACTTGGACTTGCCTCTGAGTATGTAGACTAACTACTGTACCCTTTCGCTTGCCCATCTTACCTTCTTCATCCGGGGATCCATCTAGCTGCTCCTCATCGTAGAAGTCTTCTTCCTCTTCCAGCCCCATAACCCCCATTATCTTATCAAAAAATTTTTTACTCACCAAACTCCCCCCTTATCTCACCCACGAAATAATGCCGAACCTATTCTTACTATATCTGAACCCTCTTCCACTGCCACTTCATAATCATTGGACATTCCCATAGATGTAAGACTTATCTGTGGCCATTTTTGATTAAGTTTTTGCCGAAGGTTATGTAATTCCCTAAAAATGGGTCTTACTTCTTCAGGGTTGTCCACAAAAGGTGCCATTGTCATCAACCCTTTAATGTTAAGACCCGGTAACTGAACTACCTCCTTAACAAACTCCTCTAGTTCCCTTGGAGGTAATCCAAATTTGGTTTCTTCTCCAGATACGTTTACTTGTATTAGTACATCCACCGTTATCCCTCTGAATGAAGCAATACGACTAATAGTTTCAGCTAACTTCCAGCGGTCGAGAGAGTGGACTAACACCACTTTGTTAACCATATATTTTACTTTATTGGTCTGTAAATGTCCAATTAAATGCCAATTCACATTAGGCATTTGTTCATATTTGTTTAATAGTTCCTGAACCCTATTCTCAGCAAAGTCTGTTATTCCCTCTGCAGAAACCTTTTTGACTTCTTCTATCGTTACCTTTTTGGTCACTGCCAGTAATTTAACGACACCCGGTCTTCTGCCACCACGTTTTTCCGCTTTCTGTATTCTCTCTTTTATTAAATTCAAATTTGTTGGCACATCTAAAACCATCAAAATATCCCCTTTAAACCGTTTATCTATTGAGTAGTTATAATGTCTCTATCTTTAATCAACTGCGGACTTATAATATAACGGTTACCATTAATTAAATTTCCGCTACTTACTGCTGCCTTTCCTTTTAAAACACCTTGCAAATCTATCGGAACCCAAGTGGCTTTTTTCTTGTATAACTTGTATAGCCCTGGCTTGCCGTTTCTGTACACCAAGGATTCTTCTGATACTATAAATCCTGTAAGTTCCTTTCTTAGCACTTCTATATTGACATCTCTAAGCTGTATTAGCCCACCGGGGCATTCATTAACTTTTAACAGTACTGACTGCTTATCTTCAACTGTCGTTGTTTTTACAATATAACCAGTAAACCAGCTGTTTTTGTGTTTCAACCTTAATGATTTATCTTGGGATAATTGTTCAGCAGGAATATCCTTTTTATCAACCTCCAAATATAAATAGACTGGCTTAAGGTTTTCCACCAGTTTAATAATCGGTTGACCTTTTTCCACCGCTTGCTGTTGTTTATTGTCTGTTAATTCTGTCCTTATTTTATCTATTTGGGATAGTTCTAATACATTTGCCGTTTCTAACTGTAGCACACCCTCTAACCCATCAATATTTGTACTTACCACACCAGCACAGGGAGCATAAATGGTTTTTTCTTTTGAACCTTCAGGAGAAATCAAACTCACCCTAGTCACTTTTGCCACTTCAGTACCAGCAGCAACCCGTTCTCCGTTATCAACTAGCATGGAAACTTGTCCACTCAGCGGAGCTTTAATCACTTTCTCCTCTTTGATTAGCAAGCCTGTTGCAAAAACTGTTTCCTGAACCGCACTGTCTTTAATACTTTCTATATCTATTAGATAGTTAAGTAAAATTGGTCGTATTAAAATGGTAATGGTCCACACCATTACAGAGGTTAATAATATGATAACACTCCCGCTTATAAAAAGCTTTTTTTTACGAACATTCACCTTATTTCTTTGCACAGCATTTCTCCTGTCTGAAATAAACTAAAGTTCTATCGCTTTTTTATTCGACATCACCTTTTCCATATCCTGCTAAAAAAGGGTGCGTTAAACGCACCCTTTTAAAAAAATTAATCTATTTAAATTTGTAATGTTCTATTGGTTCCTAGTTAAGCTCTTCTTTCTCACCAGTCACCAGATAAATTACATTCTCGCCAATATTAGTAGCATGATCACCAATTCGTTCTAAAAATCTACTTACAAATAACAAATATGTTGCCTGCCCAACTATTTCAGGGTCTTTTTTCATGTATTTTACCAGTTCCCTAAAAACTTGATGGTAGATGTCATCCACCTCATCATCGTTATCACACATTTGTCTTGCCTTGTTTACATCACCTTGCACATATGCATCAAGACCATCACTCACCATGTCCTGTACAAGCTTTGCCATATGAGTTAGGCTTACCAACGGTTTAATTAGATTTTTATCTGCTAAACACATGGTTGTGCGAGCAATATCCACTGCATGGTCACCAATACGCTCTAAGCTCACTAGTATTTTAATGCCAGTTATAACAACTCGCAGGTCCTTGGCCATTGGTTGCTGGGTGGCAATCAACGTGATGCATTTATCCTCAATTTCATCTTTTAGGCCATCTATAATATCGTCGCCTTCAATTACTTTTGAAGCTAGTACAACATCTTGATTATTCAAGGACAGCATGGAATTGTAGATCGATTCTTCCACCAGGCTGGCCATGCGAAGAATGTCCTGCTGTATTTCCACTAACGATTTCTCAAAGTTTGATCTCACTGTCAATTATATAACCTCCAATTATCTAACCAAATCGGCCAGTGATGTAGTCCTCAGTTCGTTTATCTTTAGGCATGGTAAAGATAACATCGGTGTCACCGGACTCTACTAGGTCACCATTTAAAAAGAATGCAGTGGTATCTGAAACCCTGGCTGCCTGTTGCATGTTATGAGTTACTATGATAATTGTATATTTATCCTTTAGATCCCGGATTAATTCCTCAATTTTTAGTGTTGATACTGGGTCCAGAGCAGAGGTGGGTTCGTCCATTAATACTACCTCTGGTTCAACAGCCAGCAACCTGGCAATACAAAGGCGCTGTTGTTGTCCACCGGATAACCCCAGTGCAGATTTGTACAGCCTTTCCTGAACTTCATCCCATAGTGCGGACCCACGTAAACTCTTCTCAACTATTTCATCAAGCTTCTTCTTATTCTTCACACCATGAATCCGTGGTCCATAGGCTACATTGTCATATACCGACATGGGAAAAGGATTTGGCTTTTGAAAAACCATTCCAACCTTTTTTCGTAACCCAACCACATCAATGTCTGGTCCGTATATGTCAACTCTATCCATTTCCACTTTTCCCTCAACACGTACACCTTCGATCAAATCATTCATTCGGTTCAGGGTGCGCAGAAAAGTTGATTTACCGCAACCTGAAGGCCCAATTAATGCTGTTACATGTTTTTCTAAGACTTCTAAACAAACTTCATTTAATGCTTGGAAGTCTTTATAAAACAAACTTAAATTTTGCACTGACATTTTGCTGTTATTCAAAATTCAGGCCTCCTTACATAGCCAATAAATATTTCCTGGTTTAAGAAGAACAAAAGAATCTTGCTAGTTTTCGAATTCTCATGGCCTAAGATATACTCACCTTCACAAAGTAGCATTTATAACTTTTTAGGGCTTGATACATCAAGCCCTATTACATATTATAATTATGCAAGGTACTAATTTATTTTTAAAAAATAAATATACCTACCATTGTTTTCTTTCCAAATAACCTTACTCGTTAAATAGTGTATAAATAGAATCATTCGGTCAACCACTTCAATTTTACCAGTTACTTTTTATATTAGTGTTTACTTTAAGTTAACTTTTTGTTAATGAGAATCTATTACCCCATTGGTAGTGAAAATGTAAATTCTGTTCCTTTAGGGGAACTATCTACTTCAACTTTACCCTCATGCAACTCAATTACATGCTTTACAATGGCCAATCCCAATCCTGTCCCCCCCACTTCCCTTGAGCGAGCTTTATCCACCCGATAGAAACGTTCAAATAACCGGGGTAAGCTTTCCGCGGGTATACCAAAACCGGTATCGTTAACCGAGACTTTAACCTTACTCTGGTGGACTACAGCAGATATGGCCACACTCCCTTCTTCCGGGGTGTATTTTATGGCATTATCCACTAGATTTACAAGCACCTGAACCAGTAACTCTCTTTCCCCCATTACACAAGGTATATTTTCCATTACCTTTGCTGTAAGTTTAATACTTTTAGCCTCTGCTTGGTATGTAAACATTTCTTTTACTTGATTTATAACCTGAGATATATCTACCGGTCGCTTTTCCAGCTTAGTCTTGTTATTCTCCAATTGCGAAAGTTTAAGTAAATCATCAATCAGTCGGTTTAACCGATCTGTTTCCTTTTTCATAATGCCAAGGAAGTACTTACTTGTTTCTGGTTCATCCATGGCACCATCCAGAAGTGTTTCTAAAAAACCGTTAATTGAGGTTAGTGGAGTACGAAGTTCATGGGACACATTGGCAACAAAATCCGTGCGCATTTTGTCCAATTGACGTCGCTCTGTTATATCTCGCATTAATGCCACCACGCCAGCTGGGGTGCTGGCATTTGTAATCAGGGCTGTGGCATGGACCTTGAACACTGTAGGTTTTGGAGTTACTATGGTTATTTCCCGACTTAAAGGTTCTTTGTTATGTAACACCTGACGAAGAAGTTTGTCTAATTCATAGTTCCGAATCACTTCAATCACTTTTTTCCCAAGACTGTTTTTTCTACTTATTTTAAATCTTTTTTCCAGAGCCGGGTTAATCATTATTACCCTACTTTCAGAATCCAGAGCAATAACCCCTTCTCCCATACTGTCTAGAATAGCTTTTGCCCGATTGCGCTCTTCACCCATCATGATCATATTTTGACGCAATTGTTGAGCCATGAAGTTAATGCTGGTAGCCAATTCATCTATTTCGTCATTGGCTTGAACCATTATTTCTTTCTTGAGTATGCCCCCTGCCATTTCATAGGCAGTTTGAGTAATCTCTTCAAGGGGTTTAACCAAACGTTCTAATGTAATGTAAATGATTAATAAAGTACTAATTATTGCTGTAACAACAGCTGCATACACTGAGATAATATTATTATCATAGAGTACCATTAGAAAGATAAAGATTAGTAACAAAGCAATGTAACTGAAAAAAGTACGACTTTTAATTCCGAACCTCAAGTTTTCACTTAACCTCCTTAAAGCGATACCCTACTCCACGTACCGTTTCAATAAATTGAGGCGAGCCAGACATATTCTCCAATTTTTGACGAATGTGACGGATATGCACATCAACCGTTCGGGAGTCACCTGTATAATCATACCCCCATATCTTTTCTAGTAAAAAATCCCTAGTAAAAACCTTCCCGGGGTGCCTGGCTAAAAAACGTAGCAACTCAAATTCCTTGGGAGTTAGTTCCAATTTCTCACCATTAACACTGATGGTAAAACGATCTTCATCAATTACCATACCACCAATTGATAAACGATTACTGTATGTTATTTCCTCACTCTGCCGGCGGAGTCTTGCTTTTACTCTGGCCACCAGTTCCCTGGGGGAAAATGGCTTGGTCATATAGTCATCGGCCCCCATCTCCAAGCCCAGTATTTTGTCTACTTCTTCACTCCTGGCACTGAGCATGATTATAGGAATGTTCTTTGTTTCTGGGTTATAATTAATTTGCCGACAAACACTTATGCCATCGGTTCCTGGAAGCATTACATCCAATACTATCAAATCAGGTAGTTCCCTACGAACCAGTTCAAGTGCCTCATCTCCATTGGTGGCAGCCAACACCTGATATCCTTCTCGCTCCAAATTAAATTTCACTAATTCGATAATATTGCTTTCATCATCTACAATGACAATTTTGGGCATCTTGTTCCCTCCCATAGTTTTTATCCATCAAATACAGCATTACTTACTTTTCACTAGTCTTTAACATAATGAATGAAGCCATGCGCCCGGTGCATCCTCCAGAGGCCCGATGTGAAAAAAAGATATCACTGTGGCACGAAGTACATAGTTTGGCCACAGAAATTTTGTGTTCCTTAACCCCAAAATTCATAATAGCTCTTCGATTTGACTCCCACAAATCCAGCATCCACTGCTGTTCTCCACAAGATACCACCAGTTCATTCCAGTACCCAAAGGCCTGTTGTAACTTTGTAATCACCCTGTTGTCCACAACATAACAACAGGGTCCGATAGACGGCCCTATTCCCACTAAAATTTCTTCTGGTTTACTACCAAACTGTTTATGCATCTTCTGAAGGGTTTTTACCCCAATTTTTTGTACAGTCCCCTTCCAACCAGCATGGGCCAAGCCCACCACCTTGTTTACAGGGTCAAAGAAAAATAGTGGTACACAGTCAGCATAATAACTGGTTAGAGGGACACCGGGTTTATCAGTAATCAACGCATCTACACCGGGAATAGCATCTTCAAGGGAGTCATTACCTCTACCCAAGTGTTCTCTGGTAACAGTAAATACCTCATCCCCATGAACCTGCTGCCCAACCACCAAGTGATCAAAGTTGATTCCCATAGACCGGCATAGATTTTTACGGTTATCTAACACATTATCGGTAGTATCATTTACATGGAGGCCCAAATTAAGAGAAGTATAATTCCCTCCGCTGGAACCACCCAGTCTTGTGGTAAACCCATGTACAACTAAACCTGTTTTAGTAAAAGCCGGTATTCTATAAACCGGTAGCACATCTTTTCCGTTTAATACAAAATCACCGCAAACGGGCTGCAAAAAACCAACTCCCTCTATTATGAAAAATGTAAAGGAATAATTAATAATGGTTGCAAAAAATCGGGCGGGCGTGGAAACCCGCCCCTACCATTCTGAATTCTGACTCCTTACTTCTGTCTACTTACTTAATATTATTACCCGTTTGTTGGTATTACCTAGACAACCGAGTTCAACCAGCGTTCTAAGTCCCTCAGTTGATGCAGTAATCTCTGACTCTCTTGGGAATCTTCTATATCAGACTGCAAGTAGCGCTGCAACTTTTCCTCTACATTTTGGTAAGCTTCTTTCAGCATTGTTTTGTTAGTCTCTTCCTCTGCTACTATTAAATCAAATTCTTGCATTAGTTCTGGTATGGTTGTAGTAATATTTAATTCTTCATTTACTAGTTTTGCTAAATCTTCTGCCGCCTCTGCCTCACCGTGTACTAAAAACACCTGCCGAGGAGCCTTTTTATATTGTTTAAGCCAATCTAATAAGCCCACTTGATCCGCATGGGCTGAAAAACCGTCAATGTTTCTTACTTCCGCCCTTACCGCTACTTCTTCCCCATGAATGCGCACCAACTTTTCTCCTGATACCAATCTACGACCGAGAGTGCCTATAGCTTGATAACCTACAATCAGTACAGTGGATTCTTTGCGCCAAAGGTTATGTCTTAAATGGTGCTTTATTCGCCCAGCATCACACATACCACTGGCCGAGATTATAATTTTAGAACCAGTACCAATATTAAGCTGTTTTGATTCTTCCGCTGTCAATGAAAAGTGAAGATTCTTTAATCTCAGTGGATGTCTTCCTTTACTAATTAACTGATTTGTTTCTTCATCATATACATTTGGGTGACGGTCAAAAATATCTGTAGCTCTTACCGCCATTGGACTGTCTATATAAATAGGCATGGTTGGTATACTGCCTTCGTTCTGCAGTTCAGCTATCTCATAAACAATGTCTTGGGTTCTTCCCACCGCAAAGGCAGGTATTATTAAGTTACCGCCTTTATTATATGTGTCGTTAATGGCTTCTTTAAGCATTTCTGCCTTGTTATCTTTATGCTTGTGCTCTCTACCGCCATAAGTTGATTCCATGAAGACGTAGTCGGCATTAAATATTAGTGTGGGGTCATTAATAAACGGTTGGTCATAGTTGCCTACATCACCTGAAAACACCAACTTTGTTTCCTGTTCCCCTTCTTTTACCCAAACTTCAATCATTGAAGAACCTAAAATATGCCCGGCATCTAAAAACCGCACTGTAACCTGAGGGGTGACGGGGATTATATCACCATACTTTACCCTCTCAAAGTATTTCATCGCTTTCAAACCATCTTCAGCAGTATAAATGGGATCTATTAATTTTTTGCCAGCTCGACGATTTTTACGGTTCTTTCGTTCGCACTCCATTTCTTGGATATGCCCACAATCGGGAAGCATCACTTCACAAAGATCAGCTGTGGCAGATGTGCTGATCACCTGGCCACGAAAGCCATGTTTAATTAACTTGGGTATAAGCCCACTGTGGTCGATATGGGCATGGGTAAGCAGCACAAAATCCACACTGCTCGGTGGTATGGGAAAGTCTTTATAGTTTCGTTCTTTTATTTCTTTCGAGCCTTGAAATAAACCACAGTCAATCATTATTTTTTTGCCCCCTACCTCCAAAAGGTAGCAGGAACCAGTAACAACCTGCGCCGCTCCTAAAAATTTTATCCGCAAAGTATTCACTCCTTATTAGACTCTTTTCACTATAATACCATATTCGACAACCCATCCCCTGCCATTAGCTTAAAATACATTATCATGCTGATCATTTATGTTATAATTATGTGTAAGTTTTTTCTCGGTAATTATCAATGTAATATCAAAGGGGGTTTAAATATGCCAATATATGAATTTAGATGTACTTCTTGCCAGCATAAATTTGAGAAGTTGTGCCAAATGGGTGAAGATGGCAAAAATTTGAAATGCCCAAAGTGTGCGGTAGAAAAACCAAAAAGACTAATGTCTGCCTTCAGGTCAGACAGTGCCGACTCTCTACGGGGTAGTAGGGGCGACAGCTGTACCACCTGCTCTTCAAGCAATTGCTCTGCATGCAGGTAGGTCTCTTAAATTAAAACGAATACTAATAGGTGCTATTTTTGATAGCACCTATTTTACATTGGTTAAAAATATATTCAGTATTGTTTAATATAATCTAATCATGATATATTAACAGCAATATTAAAAAATTACTATGGAGGGTCTTACAATGGCTAAAGTAGAACTATATACATGGGCTAATTGCCCTTTTTGCATCCAGGCAAAAGATCTATTAGACCAGAAAAAAATCCCCTATACAGAGTTTAATATTGACAACAACGAGAAAAAAAGGGATGAACTATATAAAAAAACAAAGCAAAAAACAGTTCCATTTGTTTTTATTAATGATGAGCTCATTGGTGGCTATACCGAATTAAAAAATATGGATGCTACGGGCAAATTAGATTTCATTATTTAAATAATGTCGCAAAGAATATTTAAATCATTAGTTAAATAATAGGCTTACTCAATATTCACATATAATTGGCAAACCAGTATAGTGGTCACTATAGGCAGTTCCAAATTTAACTCCATTAACATTTACTTTAACAATCTTGTTTATACAAGATTGTTTTTTTATCCAAATGAAAGAATTAATTGTTTTTTAATATATATCTTGGGGAAAATAAAAACTGGTTACCGTAATGCAAACTGGAATTGGAGTGAATTGTTTGGGTGCCAACAAAAAAGAACTAGTGTTAGAAGGGCTAGACTGTGCCAACTGTGCGATTAAAATGGAAAATAAAATAAAGGCATTAGAAGATGTGACAACAGCAAATATAAACTTTGCCACTAAAAAGTTAGTTTTAGAAACGGGAAATATTGAAAACATTGATGATGTTATTAATCAAGTGAGATCAATAGTAAAAAAACTGGAACCAGATGTGGTTGTAAGGGAAAAGAAAATACTGTTCACACAAAAAAAGGCATTTTTATTAATGGGGTTAGACTGTGTCAACTGTGCAAACAAAATAGAAAAGCAAGTGGTTGATATTCCAGGTATTAAAAAGGCTGCCGTTAACTTTGCTGCTAAAAAATTACTGGTGGAAGCGGAGGCAGAAGCCAGTAACCCGGTAATTTCCAAAAAAGTTCAGCAAACGGTGGACCGCATTGAACCGGGTGTGGAAGTTAAAGAAATTAACCCCAAGGTAAGAGAAAGTGTTAGTGAAGCAGAAAAACAAGGGGAAAAACTAGAAACTTATCGTTTAATTGCAGGCGCTCTCTTATTTGCACTGGCTATAATTTTTAAGATGTCCTTTAATGTGGAATTGGTTATGTTTGTTATTAGCTACGTACTGGTGGGTGGCGAAGTATTAATTAAAAGTGGTAGAAATATTCTGCGGGGGCAAGTCTTTGACGAAAACTTTTTAATGTCCGTTGCTACATTAGGGGCATTTGCCATTAGAGAGTTCCCCGAAGCAGTGGCTGTAATGTTGTTTTACCAGGTGGGGGAGTTGTTTCAGGATATGGCCGTTAATCGGTCAAGAAGGTCAATCGCTGATTTAATGGATATTAGACCAGACTATGCCAATATAAAAATGGGTGAAGAAATAAAACAGGTTAGCCCGGAGGAGGTTAGTATCGGTAATCTTATCATGGTAAAGCCTGGTGAAAAAATACCGCTGGATGGTAAAGTTGTAGCAGGAAAGTCAATGGTAGATACATCGGCCATGACAGGTGAATCAGTACCCAGAGAGGCTGTGACCGGAACAGAAGTGCTTTCCGGTTTTATTAATAAAAGCGGGGTTTTAACGGTAGAAGTAACAAAGGAGTTTGGTGAATCCACTGTTTCAAAGATTTTAGAGTTAGTGGAAAACGCGGCGGGCAAAAAGGCCCCTACCGAAAAATTCATAACTAAATTTGCCCGTTACTACACCCCGCTTGTCGTTTTTAGTGCATTGGCAATTGCAATTATACCACCACTGGTAATAGAAAATGCTACCTTTAGCCAGTGGATATATCGTGCGTTGGTGATGCTGGTGATATCCTGCCCCTGTGCGTTGGTGGTATCCATTCCGTTAGGTTTCTTTGGCGGGATTGGCGGGGCTTCCCGCAATGGAGTGCTGATTAAAGGTGGCAACTATCTTGAAGCTCTAAATGACATTAAAATAGCGGTTTTTGATAAAACGGGAACATTAACCAAAGGGGTTTTTAAGGTTACTAAGGTGGTACCTAATGGAAGTTTTAACAATGACCAGCTGCTGGAATATGCAGCGCTGGCAGAGGCCCATTCTAATCACCCCATTGCTAAGTCAATTAAGGAGGCCTACACCAAGGAGATAAACAATAATCAAATTGAAGAATATGAGGAAGTAACCGGACACGGCATTAAAATTAAAGCCCAAGGGAAAGAAATTCTTGCTGGCAACAGGAAGTTAATGGATAAAGAAGGTGTGAAATATAAGGAAAATAACATTGCCGGTACTATTGTACATTTGGCAGTGGATAAACAATATGCAGGTTATCTTGTAATATCAGATGAGATGAAAAATGATGCTGCCCAGGCAATAAAGAAGCTAAAGGATATCGGAGTTAATAGATTGGTAATGTTAACCGGTGATAACAAGAGTATTGCAGAAGAAGTAGGTAATTCCTTAGACATTGATGAAGTGCATGCTGAACTACTGCCAGACCAAAAGGTAGAAGAGGTGGAGAAGCTAAATGGTCAGAAAAAACCAGGAGAAAAACTGTTGTTTGCAGGGGATGGAATCAACGACGCTCCTGTATTGGCCAGGGCCGATGTGGGTGTGGCTATGGGGGGGTTGGGTTCCGATGCTGCCATTGAAGCAGCAGATGTGGTTTTGATGACGGATGAACCATCTAAACTGGCCACAGCCATCAATATTGCCAAAAAGACTAGGAATATTGTGTGGCAGAACATTGTTTTAGCATTGGGGATTAAAGGTGTATTTCTTGCCCTTGGAGCAGTGGGTGTGGCTACCATGTGGGAAGCAGTTTTTGCTGATGTTGGAGTTGCTTTATTAGCGATATTAAATGCGATGCGGGTGCTACGGTTAAAAGTTGCTTAACTAGTACAATTGTAATTTATTACATAAACTTAACCTACACAAAAATCACTTTCCTTTACGAAAAGATTATCAAGGAGGTGATTTTTTTATTTCATAAAAGATCCAAAGTGAACCAAATGTACATTGATTTAAGTAGTTTAAATAACCTATTAGACAACACAAGGAGGATCATCATGAGGAGAAACATAGGTTTGTTTTTTGCGGGTTTAATAGCGGCATTGTTTATTACTATTCCTTTAAACAATGCAGAGGCGGCAACCAGTTACACAGTTCAAAAGGGTGACTCACTATATCTAATCGGTAAAGCATACGGAGTATCTGTTGAGGAACTGCAGCAGGCTAATGATATTACTGGAACAGTTATTTACGTCGGACAAGCCCTCACCATACCCACTGCCGATAACAATAACATACATACAGTGGTAGAAGGTGATACCCTGTATTTAATCGGTGTTGAATATGGTGTAGATTATCAGGAAATTATCAGGTTAAATAATTTAAACAGTACAGAAATATATCCTGGCCAACAACTAAGATTACCGTCAACTGATATTACCAGTCGGGGTAATGCTACCACCACTCCAACCGAACCATCAACAGGAGATGTTAGCCCTGAAGAATTTGATCTTTTTGCAAGAATAATCAGTGCCGAAGCCCAAGGTGAACCATACAATGCACAAGTTGCAGTGGGGGCAGTTGTTTTAAACCGGGTAGCAAGTGCCGATTTTCCGAATACAATAACAGATGTCATTTATGAGAAAAGTTATGGTTTTTATCAATTTTCACCGGTAGAAAACGGATTTATAAATACCCCTGCCACAGACTCCGCTATTAATGCAGCTAAAGATGCGCTAAGTGGTAATGACCCAACAAATGGAGCAATATACTTTTTTGAAACAGCGGTAACAACCAATAAGTTTCTACTGGCTCGCCCAGTTGCCACACAAATAGGTGCTTTTACTTTTTCATATTAGTTAATTAGTTGTAAACCGTTAACTTACATCAATTAATACTAGGTTAAGTAATTGGAAGGTACTAAAAGACTTGCTATTTTAGTACCTCCTTTGTTTGCAGGATTGTGATAACAATTAAAGGGTGCGGAAAACTCCACACCCTTATTTTCAGATATACCTTTGCGGGTCCTTAAAATCTTCATTCAAAATCACTTCAAAATGAAGGTTTGGACCAGTAGTTCTTCCGCTGGTGCCTACCTTTCCAATTAGTTCACCTCTTTCAACCCATGTTCCGTAGCTTACCGACATAGAGGAGAGGTGTGCATACCGGGTTATTTTGCCGTCAGAATGCTGTATTGCAATAATTTTTCCATAGCCACTGCCCCAACCTGCTCTAATCACTTTTCCTGCAGCCGCAGCATAAACACCAGCCCCATAATTATTGGCTATATCAATACCGTTGTGCGATCTTCCCCAACGATGCCCAAATTCTGAAGAAACATAACCGGATGTTGGCTTTAGTAATTTACCATTTCCGGTTTCTGTTATTTTATTGACAGGTTGTTTAATTACAGTTTCTTTTACAACCTTAGTAGAGGTTTTAACGCCATTTATTTTAATAATTTCATATTCCAAAGTCTTCTCACCGTTTCTTCCTTGCTGTGCTAATTTGCTTTCCCCAAGGGCCAATTTTGCAGTTTTATTTACAATAGCCTTAAAGGGAATGACTTTATTTTCTTCTTTAGTATAAGAAGACTGGACATTAATTAACGGCTTAGCTTTATTTATATCAATCTTCTGTCCAATTTTAATAAGTCCATTAACTTCTGGGTTTAATTCTTGAATTTGCTCTAAGGTGACATTGTGTTTGGAGGCTATCCCTGATAATGTATCCCCACTCTTAACAGTATAAAAGGTGGTGGATTTACTGCCCTGGAGTACCTTTTCTAGCGAATTTTTCACTGTCTGGACTTCATCTACTAATGCTTCTACATCTTCAAAGTCAATTTGTTCAATTATCTCTGTCTTTTTTTCTGTTCCTTCAGTATATTGATCCTTTATAGTATTAATAAGTTTTTTAGCGTCACTCTGGTTGGCCAGTAAAAATTCCTTTTTGCCGTTAACATATACAGCAGTAGCACTAGTTTTAAAGGTCAATTCTTGTTCCAATTTCTCTTTTATATCTGTGACATCGGTAAGCTCGTTTCCGTTTAACCATACCCTCTTATAATCTATTGATGTGTCTACAAATACTTCTTGACCCATTTCAGTGCTCTTTTCTTTTAACAGTTGATCTAAAGCTTGCTGCACTTTCTCGGTTTTCTTGATTACCCCCACGTGGTTGTCACTTGCATATACTGCATATCCGGCATGTACATCTACAAAACCCAGTATAGCAACTACAAGGGGGATTATTAGTAATTGTAAATATGGTTTTCTTTTTTTTACGATGGTGAACACCTCCTAAAAATTATTTTCATACTTGTCCAAATTACTATTCGAATTAAAAATAATTTTTAGAGGTGTTATTTTTGATGTAATAGTTTCCTTAATAGGTAAACAAAGTACAGTAATGGTACTGCAAGCCATAATAGGATCTTATAAAACCAAAAAAGTTGGTAATTGTATACCAACTTTTCTGGGAAAAGGTTCACTTACCAGCAAAATCTATTGTTCCAACCATGATATGCTCCTGGGGGATGGGTTTGTTGGTTCCAATTGGGTTGGTGAACATTTGGCTTTTTTGCTTGTGGTTTTGTTTTATCGTTAACTGGCTTGTAATTATCTAATTTATTTTTCAGCCAGGTTTGATTCATTTGTATGGCTTGTTGTTCAGTCAGGTTTGGGTTTTGCTGCATAACCCCTTCCATCCAACTTCGCTCCATTTCCAAAAGGTCGTCTCGGGTTAAATCGGTGGCATTTAGCCACTGATCTATCATTGTTTGATTAGCCTGCCAGCAATTTTGAATCATTTGGTTTATTAAATCAGGTGTTATTTCTACAGGTGCTGTAGCTGTAAGGGGATCTGCAGAATTAGTTGTATTGTTTAAGCTTGTATCAACATTGTTTCCTAGTGAATTCATACTCATGTTCATAGACATAGGATTTGGATCGTTTTCTATCCAATTTGCCATTTGTTGTTGATAATCTACAGGAGCCGCAGCGTTTGCAATACTTAAAGTACCAATTCCAAGAAGTAATGTCATAGTTATGGGTATAATTTTTTTCTTAAAGTCCATTTTACCTTCCTCCACTATGTTAGTTTCAATCTTTGAGGCGCCTCTGATGCACTATTCGAAAACAAGATTAATTTTATGTGGGTTAGAAAAAAACAAGTTAGCTATATAATGCCAACTTGTTTTAAACATCAGCACTGGGAAGGATTGCAGTAAACGTTGATCCTTTACCTACTGCACTTTCCGCAGTAATATTACCATTATGAAGTTCTATTATTTTTTTAGCAATGGCCAGTCCCAGGCCGGTTCCTTGGGTTTTTCTGGCCCTCGACTTATCCACTTTATAGAATCTTTCCCAAATCTGTTCCAACTCTTCGGTAGCTATTCCCGGCCCTGTATCGGTGATGCTGATATATATTTCATTATTATTGCTCTTACCATAAGCTATTGTTACTGTACCACCGGGCTTAGTATATGCTATGGCGTTGCCAATTAAGTTGGTAATAACCTGTTTTAGACGATCAACGTTACCGTACACTGTAAGCTCTTTAGGGTAAGGCTTAACCAATAGTTCAATGTCTTTTTCCTGCGCCAGGCTTTCAAAATTACCGGTTGTGACCGTTATTAATTTAGAAACTATCACATAATCCATATCATCAATTACACTTCCAGATTCCAGTGCTTTTAAATCAAGCAGATCATCAACTAACCGCCGCAGTCGCTTGGATTCCTGTAGAATGTTATCTAGGTAGAAGTCCCTTTGTTTTTCCGTCTTTACCATTCCATCTAGTATTGCTTCGGAAAAACTTTGTATAACAGTGAGGGGAGTGCGCAGTTCGTGCGACACATTGGAGACAAATTCCTGCCGTGTTTTGTCCAGGCGTTCTATCGCTTCTATTTTTTCCTTTAGCTGTACTGACATGTTATTTAAAGATGAAGCCAGTCTTCCTACTTCATCGCTGGAATCAACAGACACTTGTTTGCCAAAATCGCCATCGGCAATGGCATGGGCCACTTCTTCCATATTAAGTAAAGGTTTGGTCATTCTCCTAAGAATAAATATACTAACTATCGTTGCCAATCCCATACCAAGTAGTGCTGCCCACAAAGATATTCTCCTAATGCCATCAATATTTTTCTGGATAAAAGAAAGTGGGCTGTATATTGCCACAGCACCAGTAATTTTACCGTCATCTATTATTGGAACGGCCACAAGAAATACTTTAACCGGGTAATTACTAATTCTACCAGTGTGAATTATGTTTTCTCCACGCCAAATCTCAGATAAAAAATTTTTGTCCAATTTGAGTACTTTATTTCCTTCATGGATGGATTGCTGTGCCCGCGTTACGTTGCCATCTTTATCATACGTCATTATCGTTGCATTTAAAAATTGAGCTAATATATGTAATCTTTCATTTACTATATCCGGTAACTGCTCGTTTTTGATGATAGTTGCAACTTCTTGAGTTTCATAAATATAAAACTGAGCCTGCTGGTTATAAATAAAAGACTTAATACGTTCTGATTGCACTGCAACTGAAAAAGATAGTACTACAAATATAAGTGCTACAATCATTAACCATAATTTAACAACAATGTTCTTTTTTAAAGACCATCTTTTGAAAATTTATAACCCACCCCTCTGACAGTTTTAATAATATTACCGTCAAATCCGTATTCTTCAATTTTAGACCTTAAACGGTTTATATGGGTGTCAACCGTACGACTGTCCCCGCAGTAATCAAAACCCCACACCTGTTCCAATAGATGTTCTCTGGTGTACACTTTGTCAGGGGATTTTATAAATAAGTACAATAACTCAAACTCTTTCATGGTTAGTTTGATGTCATGGTGATTAATTTTTACTTGGCGAGTAAGGGCATCTAATGTAATGCCAGGAAAACTATAAACATTTTTTTTGCCGCCCAAATCTTCCGTTCTACGTAGCACTGCTTTCACTCTAGCAACCAGTTCCCTGGGGCTAAAGGGCTTAACAATATAATCATCCGCACCCAATTCCAGACCAAGGATGCGGTCATTCTCTTCTCCTTTAGCTGTAAGCATTATAACCGGCAATTTTGAATTTTTTCGGATATGCTTGCAAATTGTCCAGCCATCTATACCAGGAAGCATTAAATCCAGCAGTACCAAATCTACATCTCTATTGTCAATTATTTCTAACGCATTTTCACCGGATTCAACATCTATTACTTGATAGTCTTCTGCCTCTAAATATAGTTTAACGACATTTAGAATACGAGGATCGTCATCTGCTATTAGAATAACGCTTTCCAATCTATCTCCACCACCTTGTTTATTTAAGTGTTTTTATACCTCTAATTATACATTAAACAATAAATAAAAATTAACTCCGTAATGTTAATATCACAAAAATGTTAGATTAGTGTAACTTGTTTGTGACTTTGGAAAGTTATACTAATGAAAAAGGAAAAGGAGGTTTATTCAAAGTGAGAAGTGGTTTGAAGTATTTTATGGTTATAGGTTCATTGGCTTTAGGTATAGCGCTTTATGGTTTAAATTCAGCATCAGCGGATCAAAAAATAAATCAAGGCCAATATTATAAGGCTATACCATCACAAGCGGTGATAACTGTAGATGATCAAGGAACTCCCGTGCAAAATCCAAATGGAGGTAATATACAAGCACCTAACGGTCAGTATGCACCATATCCATATATGATGGGTCCAAATATGATGTGGGGGAACCCCAATTTCAGCCCTAACAATGGCTACCTCAATAGAGGATGGGGCATGGGAATGGGATACTGCTGGTAAAAGCATAGAATGGAGGGTGCTTTATGAAAAAGGGATTAATAATAGTTTTACTTATTTCGTTGGTATCTTTGTTGGCGGTTCCAGCTTTCGCAGCAGATACCAGTAATAGCTATGAAACATACTACAAACAGATGATAGAGGCTAGAAAAGCTTGGATAGATCAAGCGGTGGAACAAGGGTATATGACAAGAGAACAAGGTCAACTCTATAAGCAGAACCTTGGTCGGATGTATCAATATAGAATGCAAAACGGTTCTAACTATTACCCCATGGGATGGGGTTGTCACGGAATGTATTATGGTGGCTACGGACAATGGCAACCTTCCTCCAATTAATAAACAACAGTTTTCCAAGACCATTTCTTTTTAATATAAAATTTTTTAACGCTGTATTTTTTAAAATACAGCGTTTTTTTGTCACTGAATGTTAAGTAATTGGAACATGGGTTTAACTTTAACTTTGGGTTTAAAGGTTTAACTTTTTCATTTTACCCACATAAAAGTTAACTGTATTTCGGATACTTTATTAAGCGGAGTGATAAACATTGAATGAAGCAAAATATTTACAACTGGTTGACCTGGCCCAAAAAGGTGATCACAATGCCCGTGAAAAGTTAATAAATAAATTTAAACCCTTTATTAAGTCAGCTAGCTGCAGTATCTGTAAACGAAAGCTAGAATGGAATAATGATGATGAGTTAAGCATTGCACTGATAGCTTTTGATGATGCCATAAACACATATCGTCAAGGGAAAGGTGCCGGTTTTAAAACCTATGCCAGAAGGATAATTAATCAAAGGTTGATTGATTATTTTAGGTCAGAAAAACGTCATCAGCATATTCCGCTGAACAATTCACTGGAAGAAGAATGTCTTGAAACGAGCAACATAGAAAATGATATTGCTGTTGACGAATATCAACAAAAAGAAGAACAATATGACTTAGCGGAAATGATGATTGAATATGACCAAATACTAAATGAATATGGCACATCCCTCGATGAGCTTGCTGAAGTATGTCCTAAGCACAGAGATACCCGGGAGAAACTGGTTTATGTGGCCACGGTTTTAAAGAACAATGATAAACTATTAAATTCCTTTCTTCAAAACAAAAGGATACCAGCTAAAGAACTCGCTCGTTTGGCCAAGGTAAGTAAAAGGGTTTTAGAAAATGGACGTAAATATATTATCGCTTTAGTAATAATTTTAACGGATAATAGATTCTCAGATTTAAAGTCCTTTGCCGGGTTAGACGGTCACTAGAAAAGAGGTTGTGGTGTTTTATGAGAATTAAAGCCAAAGTGGCAAAAATAGATCATAAAAAAGGCGTTATGGTGGTATTTACCCAAGACAGACAGTTTAAACGTATGCCTCTACCTGTTGAAATCCCAAATTTAGGCTCTACAATACTGGTAAATCTACCTAAAGAAAAATCGTTTTTAAATAGAATGGCTACTAAAAAATGGGCTGCTGCAGCTGCCGTACTATTAATGGTATTTGCAATTGGCATGTTTAGTAGTTATGGAATATCGCCGGTATCAGCATATGTTACCCTAGACAGTGCCAATTCCAGTTTGCAAATATCGGTTAACGAAGATGGTAGGGTAGAAAATATAACTGCACTAAATAAAAAAGGAAAAGAACTAATAGCAAATTTGAATATAGACAATAAAAATATATATCTAGCGGTTCAAGAAATAGTTAAGAAATCTAGCAGTTCCGGTTACTTGGATCAAGAAAAAGAAAACCTGGTGCTGGCCAGTGTTACAAAGATAGAAGATAATATAAACATTAGTAAAGATAAGCTTAGGGAAACCATTTATAATGAAATGTATTCAGCAAAATATCCAGGATATGTTGTAGTAAATGAAGTAGCAAAGGGCCAGTGGAATCAGGCCCAGGAATCCGGTTACTCGGTAAACCGATTGGTTATTTCCGAAAGGGCTGAAAATAGTGGGGTCACAATAAACCCTGATTCATGGAATAATCATGATTATATGCAAGTTATGAATGATGCCCAGCTTTCCGTAACAAAAATGTTTACAAAGGATTGCTCTAAAGTTACATGGCGTGAAGATAGTAACACAGGCAAGAAGCCTGATAGTCAAGACTACTCGCAACAATCACCAACTGTTAATAGCAAAAATCAGTGGCATGAATCCAATCAATGGGGCAATAACCATGACAGCATGCCAACAGATAATAATGTAAACGATAGTCAAATAAATAGTAATTCATGGGAACATAAAAATGATTCCTATAAAGAATCTTGGAATAACATGCAAAATAATGAGCATGAAGGTCTCTGGCGGGAACACGGCAGAGGTTATCATACAAATAATGAAAAGAATAAATGGTAAAAAACACCTCTAGAGAAATCTCTAGAGGTGTTTTTGCGTTACTCCGTTTCCAGTTTTAACTCCACTAATTCACCCTGCTTTATGAGTTCTATTAGCCTCCGTCTGGGGTATTCAAATCACCTTATATAGTTAACTGTATTTTCCTTTCTAGCAAACGCTTTAGTCGATTTAACTTTTTTATATCCCAGTGCTACTGCATGATAAGGTTGATATCCTTCAGGTATCCCCAACTTATCTTGATACTTTTTAGCCTTTTCACCATTAAACACAAGGGAAACTAACCCTATCCAGCATGAACCAATGCCAATAGATTGTGCAGCAACCAACATATTTTGTGTTGCAGCTGCACAATCTGCAAAGGGCATCAGAGAATCCTTCTTGCCAGAGATTATTACTGCAGTAGGTGCATGGTAGAAAGTATGGAATTTCTCATTGTTGGACAGCTGTTGAATGTATTTATCATTAAATATTTTACCTGCCTCTTTTGAGGACTCGTTTAAATCATCAAGGATTTCCTTGTTTTGTATTACGGTAAAATGCCATGATTGTTGGTTATGGGCACTTGGAGCATATAAACCTGCTTCAAGAATCAATTGTAATTCTTCATCTTTTATTTGTTCCTGTTTAAAAGCCCTTATACTCCTTCTACTTTTAATATTTCCTATGGTTTCGTTCATTTAATAAAACCTCCCTAAATTAATAAATTGTTTTTCATCTTTAAAAATTTACTTTTCTTTCGCGATGAAATATGCTTTAATTATATATAATATTGGTAAATAGGGAAGTATGTACTTTTTAGTATAATACTATCCATTAAGTTAGTGGGGTGTTATTTTTGCCGTCAAAAAAAGAATATAGATGTCCAGTAGAATACACGTTAGACATTATAGGAGGTAAATGGAAACCAATTATATTGTGGTATCTTGCAAAAGATGAAGTTAAAAGATATGGTGAAATAAAAAAAGTAGTATCTGGAATTACTCATAAAATGCTAAGCCAACAACTGAAAGAGTTGATAGCTGATGGTTTGGTTCACCGCAAAGAATATCATCAAATTCCCCCAAAGGTAGAGTACTCATTGACTGAAAAAGGCAAAACATTAATCCCTGTATTAGAAACTATGTGTAGCTGGGGAGAAAAAAATATTAATTCATAAAAAGCCATCCGCCGAAGGCGGATGGCTTAGATACAGGAAAAATTGTTCAGGAGCTCTTTCATTTTTTTGCGTTACTCCGTTTCCAGTTTTAACTCCACTAATTCACCCTGCTTTATAGTTTCTTGTACATCTATTATCCTCTGATTTAATGAACCCCTAAAGGCCAATGTCAGGTCTTTTTGCTCCTGTATAAAGGGTCCATCCACTAAAACGTCTATCATCTCCAACACTGGCTTGTCTTTAATTTCTTCCCAAGTATAGCCGGTATAAACCCAAATATCTAGGTAGGGCTTCTTTTGTTTTAGCATCTTTATCGCTTCTATTAAAGCCTCCATCTGGGCCAGCGGTTCGCCTCCGGAAAAAGTTATCCCTTTGGTAAGTGGGGTAATGGTTTCCAGAACTTCTTGTACCAGTTCACTGACATTCATTTCCTTGCCGTCATCAAAGGGTCTGGTTTCCGGGTTGTGACACCCATCACAGTGCCTAGGGCAACCTTGGAAGAACGCCACTGTACGTACACCCAGGCCGTCCACCACACTGCCACTGGTTATACCGGCAGCACGAACTTTAGTCATTGTGCCCTCCTATTTACAAACGGTGGTTTACCCTGTCACCTAACTCAGACAGCTTAGCACTATTGAAGCGGTCAGTGGTGCTAAGGTAACCGGTGATACGCCTTACCCGTCGGATGAATGCAGAACCGCAGCGGGGGCAGGTGTCATCCTCTATCACTCCCAGCAGGCTACAGCTTGTGCAAAAATCAACCGGGAAATTAATAGCTGCATAACCCATGTCAGATTCATTCATAAACTTAACTATGGATTCCATAGCTTCCAAGTTGTGTATCGGAGCACTTGGTAGTTCAACATAACTAATATGACCAGCATTACAGTACTTCTGATAGGGAGCTTCCAGAGCTATCTTCTCATAGGCACCAACGGAACAGTCCACTGGTACATGGAATGAGTTGGTATAGTACTCCTTGTTCGTTATCCCAGGTATAATACCGTATTCCTTACGATCCATTTTGATAAACCTGCCTGACAATCCCTCTGCCGGAGTTCCCAGGAAGGTATAATTTAAGTCATACTCCTCACAGGCTTCATCAACTTTTTTACGCATAAAGGAAACAATCTCTTGCCCCAAAGCCTGGGCCTCTTCACTCTGACCATGGTGCTTGCCAATTAATGAAGTAAGTGTTTCAGCAAGACCAATAAAGCCTATGGACAGAGTTCCATGTTTAATTGCCTCTTCTATGGGATCATCTGGCTTTAAGTTTTCTGACCCCATGTATAAATTTTGCCCCATTACAAAGGGCATATCCCGAATCTTTAACTGGGCTTGCACTTGATAGCGATGGTGCAGTTGACGTTTAGCCATATCCATCATATCACTGAGCAGGCGATAGAATTTTTTAATGTCCCGATCTGCTTTAATAGCCAGCCTAGGCAGGTTGATGGTGGTAAATGATAAATTACCCCGGCCATCTGTAACAGCAGGCCCCTTACGGTTAGCCATCACCCTGGTGCGGCAACCCATGTAACTTACCTGATCTCCATATTCACGATTAAACGTACTATCCATAAAGCTGAAAGTGGGATTTAACCTCTTTGCTGCCACTCTTAAGCCTAACTTAAACAAATCGTAGTTGGGGTCACCGGGTTCCAAGTTAACACCTTTTTTCAATCGGAATATGATGTTTGGGAAGATTGGGTTCTCACCCCGACCCAACCCTTTTTCATAGGCAAGTAATAAGTTACGGGCCACCCGGCGGGCCGGTTCGGAAGTTTCGGTTCCCAGGTTAATAGACGAGAATGGAACCTGAGCTCCCGCCCTACTGTGCATACTGTTAAGGTTATATATTAACGCCTCCATGGCTTGATAAGTTTCAAAATCATCAGCATCTTTAACAAATTCAGCCATATCCCTGTCAAAGAAAGCAAAGGACTGGCCACCATGCATGTCATTTTGTGAGCTTTGCAGAATAATTGCAGCTAAAGCCGCAGCAGATGTAGGGCGTTTTGGTGAACGAATATGCCCATGCCCTGTGTTAAAACCTTCTTTCAACAATCTTCCCAGTGGGATTTGTACACAGGTAAGGGTCTTACCGTAGAAGTCCAGATCGTGAATATGCATATCTCCGTTAGTATGGGCATTGGCCATTTCTTCTGGAACCAGTCTACTTAAATAATATTTCTTGCTAGCAGCACTGGCTATTTGCAGCATTTTTGCAGATGGTGAGTTGCTAACGTTAGCATTCTCTTTACTGGTTTCCTCTAATATTTCTTCCACCGCATCCATTAAATCTCCTTTGGCTTCGCGCATGCGGGTACGTTTATCCCGATGCAAGATGTAAGCCTTAGCAGTACGCGCATAACCGTTTTCAATAAGCACCTTTTCTACAACATCTTGAACATCCTCTACACTAAAAATGTTGCCGTTGTATTTTGTCTTAAGCATTTTTAAAACATCCAGTGTCAATTGCATGGCCAGTGCACGATCCTCACCGCCTACAGACCGGGCAGCTTGAAAAATTGCATCAGTTATCTTGGATTCTTCAAAAGAAACCTCCCGACCATCTCTTTTCTTAATGGTTTTAAACATTTTTTAGCCTCCCTTTTAAAACACAGAATTTATTGCATTAATAATCAAAATATTCTTTCTAATTAATTGCTTAATGTATTATAATCCTTCTTTAATCTATCTTTTTAAAAATTTATCCAACTCTCGCATAAAGCTTTGAACGTCCTGAAATTCACGGTATACTGAAGCAAAGCGTACATAAGCCACTTCATCAACATCCCGCAACCACTTCATTACCAATTCCCCAATTATGGCTGTGCTTATTTCCGGTTCCATTTTGTTGCGCAGTTCTTTTTCTATTTCGCTAGTAAAGCGCTCTAAGCTTTCCACTGAAACTGGCCTTTTTTCGCAAGCTTTAATCAAGCCGCTAAGTAATTTATTTCGATCAAAAACTTCCCGTCGGCCTTCTTTTTTCACTACTACTAGAGGCACTTCATCAATCCGCTCGTATGTGGTAAATCGCTTTTCACACTGATTGCATTCCCGGCGCCGTCGAATGGCTTGTCCTTCATCTGCAGGTCTTGAATCCAAAACCCTACTTTCAGGATACTCACAATATGGGCAACGCATAAAAAAACTCACCTCAATATCTAGTGGTGAATTAATTTTATTACACAATATGTAGTAAGTCAAGGTTCGATCTACTAATTATTCCAAGATTAACTAGAAGCCTTACCCTTTCTACCGAAATTATTATACATTATTTACCGGCTAACAGAAAGGATTGTATCGCGGTGTGAAAGGAATAAATAACAAGTAAACTTGTACTTTCGAGGTGAAAATCATGGATTATACCTTCAAACCAAAAAGAGTATATTTTGAACCAGATGCTTTAGATTACCCATTGGGAAAAGAATTGAAAAAGCACTTTCAAGAAGAAGGTGTGGAAATAAAAAACACAACCTCGCATAACCGGGTGACAGGTATACCCGGCAAAACACCCCAAGAAGCATACCTTGAAGGAAAACGTACCCTGGTGGTAGGAGTGAGGCGCAGCAAAGATTTTCAAACATGCAAACCATCCGCTCACTATCAACTGCCACTAGTAACCAGTTGCCCTGGCAAATGTCAGTACTGCTATTTGGCCACTAATATGGGCAAAAAGCCTTATGTTAGAATATACGTAAATACAGAGGAGATACTGGAACAAGCTGAAAAATATATGAAAGAGCGTCAACCTGAAATAACCATTTTTGAAGGAGCAGCAACTTCAGACCCCATTCCAATGGAGCCATACACCGGAGCACTTAAGAAGGCAGTGGAGTTTTTTGGCCAGCATGAAAGAGGTCGGTTTCGTTTTGTAACTAAGTTTACTGGAGTAGAGCCACTGCTTGATGCAAAACACAATAACCATACCCGGTTTCGCTTTAGTATTAACAGCGAACCAGTAATACAAAAGTATGAACATGGCACCCCCAGCATGTCGGAAAGGGTCAAGGCAGCCAGTAAAGTAGCCCAGGCAGGCTATCCACTGGGCTTCATTATTGCACCTATTATATTAGAAGATAAC
Source organism: Bacillota bacterium (assembly GCA_009711615.1). Taxonomy (GTDB): domain Bacteria; phylum Bacillota; class Desulfotomaculia; order Desulfotomaculales; family Desulfohalotomaculaceae; genus Desulforadius. Next base: position 91,784 of record VENI01000009.1, read on the forward strand.
TGGCAGCAACATTACACCGAACTGTTATCTTTATTATCTGAAAAAATACCCAAAAAATTACAGCAAGAAATAACCTTCGAACTAATCACCCACCGTTTTACCAAGCGGGCCAAAGGAGTAATAACAGAGGTTTTCCCCAATACCACCCTGGAAATGAATGAGGAAAATAGAGCTTTTAAGTACGGACAGTTTGGTTATGGCAAATATGTTTACCCCAAAGATCAAATGCAGCAGATAAAAGATTTTTTCGAAACAAAATTAAATAGACTTTTCCCACAATCCAAAATAGAATACTTTGTTTAGCCTCATCTAAGCATATGTCTGCCATTTTCCATCATGGTGTTTACTTCTACTAGAATTACATCCATCCCTATTTTTACAATCTTATCCCATGGAACAATAAATTCCTCTTCTCGTCCTAAAAAACCTAATACCCTCCCAGTGCCCGGCAATATTAGGGCACTGATTTTTCCTTGCTCCATATCTATATCAATATCTTTAATAACACCCAACCTGCGCCCGTCAACAACATTAATAATTTCCCTGGTTCGCAGTTCTGAAATTTTAACCATCTGCTTTGCACCTCCCCATAGTATGTATATGTGAACAGGTGCCTCTGCATGAACTAAAATCCACCAACAAAAACTTTCGGGTCCGATAACCGCTAGGTTTAAGTTAAAAAGGGCCCGATTAATATCGAGCCCCAGTTAGATTAAATTTTCCATATAAAATTTTTTTCCGGCCATTTATCATTTGTTTTTGTAGCTGTGGATGCTTTAATATGGTCACACTTTTCCCTGTAAAGATTTGCTGGATTATAAGCCTTGGATACTTCCTGCTGTTGAGGAATTATGCTTCCTGCTGTTAAGAGTGTTATTAAAATCGTCAACATTGCCGCTGCAATTACTTGACGCATTTTATCTACTCCCCCGTTATACGTGTTTTTTCATATGCCCTAAAGCTGCTTTTTCGAGACGAGATACCTGAGCCTGGGATATGCCAATTTCCTCTGCCACTTCCATTTGTGTTTTCCCCTCAAAAAACCTTAATGTAAGTATGTGCTTTTCCCTGCCACTCAACCTACTTAAAGCATCTCTAATTGCTATTCCTTCCAACCAGCTTAAGTCTAGGTTCTTTTCGTCACTAATCTGGTCCATAACGAAAATGGGATCTCCACCATCATGATAGATGGGTTCAAATAAGGAAATGGGATCTTGAATGGCATCCAATGCAAATACAATGTCTTCCCTCGGTATATTAAGCGCCCCAGCAATCTCATTTATAGATGGCTCCCTAGAATGCCTATTCACTAAGGTGTCACGAACCTGCAAAGCTTTATAAGCAACGTCCCTCAAAGATCTACTTACCCGGATGGGATTATTGTCCCTTAAATAACGCCTTATTTCGCCAATAATCATTGGTACAGCATAGGTGGAGAACTTTACATTTTGACTTAAATCAAAATTGTCGATGGCCTTCATTAAACCAATACAGCCCACCTGAAAAAGGTCGTCCACACATTCCCCACGATTGGTGAATCGCTGTATAACACTTAATACCAGCCGAAGATTTCCGTTAATGAGCTGGTTCCGGGCAGTTTCGTCACCATTATGCATGGCCTCGAATAATTTGCGCATCTCACTGCTAGATAGTACTGGTAGTTTTGATGTGTTTACGCCACAGATTTCAACTTTGTTGACCAGCATATTGGGTCCCCCACCTCTTTGTTTGCTTTATTCATTTGCTTAGTTCAATTATTACCTTGGTACTTTTTAAATATACATACACAAATTACTCCATTCGGTGGATTTCTTTCTGTAATCTTCTTATAATTCGTTTCTCAAGCCTTGATATATAGGACTGGGAGATACCTAACAGATCCGCCACTTCTTTTTGAGTTTTTTCTTCTCTATGGTTTAAGCCAAAGCGTAGTTCCATAATTTTTCGTTCCCGTCCATTTAATTTTTGCAATGCCAAGTGAAGTAGTTTTTTATCTACTTCTTCCTCTATGTATTTGTATATTACATCGTTTTCTGTACCCAGTACATCTGACAGCAGCAGTTCATTACCATCCCAATCAATATTTAGTGGTTCATCAAAAGACACCTCAGACTTTGTTTTATTATTTCGCCTTAAGTACATTAAAATTTCATTTTCGATGCATCTTGATGCATATGTAGCCAGTTTGATTTTTTTGTTGGGATCAAAAGTATTTACCGCTTTAATAAGTCCAATGGTACCTATTGATACCAAATCCTCAATACCTACACCTGTATTTTCAAATTTACGAGCTATATAAACCACCAGGCGCAGGTTGCGCTCTATCAATACACTTTTAACTGACCCATCCCCCAGTTCTAACTGCTGAATCAAGTTTGTTTCTTCATCTGCAGTTAGTGGAGGCGGAAGTGCCTCACTGCTGCCAACATAATGCACCTCAGGTTCATGGCCTAGCCATTGTAGGAACCTCGATACTGTTAATCTCATTACATACTTTAAATAGTTTAGGTTCCTCAAAATGCCAACTCCCTCCTGAGATACTTGTAATTTTAAGCTGCGTTTAAAAGATCCGGGTGCAGCAAAGCCCGATACCCGTCATCACTGGCCATAATACCGTTATGAATCGCTATCCAGAGATCTTCTTTAACAATTGATTGGTTGCTATGTATTGTAACTTTATCTGGTTTAATTCCCAGTAGCATCCCATTGCTATTTCCCAGTGACTGATAAGGTATAATAGTAATACAAGCATTCAACTGATCATCAGTCAATACTTGCTGTAGTTTACTGTAATTAATATTATCTGCGCTTTCGTAAAGGTTATTTATTCCTGCAGGTAGTACTTTTTTTATTACACTGTGCTCCACAATCATTACCGGCATGCCAGTAACAGGGTCTGTTAACGAGTTGCCTGTATCTAATAGGGCATTTACTTTCACCTCTCCATTAAACATTTCGATAGTAACCGCGGTTCTTATTGATTTTTGAAATACCCTCTTATTAAAAACCATTGTCCCCCAGCGGCCAATCACCCAGGTTAATAGCAGGGCAGTTATAATTCCTGCCCAGAAATACTGCTGCACCAGTTCTAAAAAATCTAACAAATGGGTATTATTACCTTGTGAATGTATAAAATATATTGTTCCCATTACAATTCCACCCATGGACATCGATGCAACATAAAAATACCCCAAGACAATCAAAAAGCGGCGCCAAGTTAGAGGGGCAAACGCGGAAAGCACTAATACAATTGAAATGGCTAACTTGCAGGTCCATAGCAGCATCCACTGCCATTGGGGAATGAAAACAGTAAGAGCATAAATCGACCCCAACGCTGCTCCCAGTAATAACCTCCAGCGCCTGGGGTTTAAACGGGCAAACTTTGCTGTTATCCAAAGTATGGCATAATTCATTATAATATTGCCTGCCACTACAACATCCAGGTAAACTACATTAGTCATGGACGGACCTCCTACCAAGAAGCCATTAAATAAAAGCAGTCCGCACTACCAGTATATGGCCAAACATAAATAATTATTACTTTACTTCCACCATTCCCCATTAGAAAAACTTGGCTTACGCCACGCGGAAGCCTTAGTTTTCGTTATACTATCACCGTATTTTTTTAATTTGTGATAGTGGGTAAATTAAAAACCCTGGCTATATTATACATGCCAGGGTTTGTTATATTTGTCATTTTCTGGTTATAACTTAATGTTTTTTTTTTCATATTTTAACGATTTTAGAAGAATTTTTATTAATTTTATCCTCCCATTATCTTTTCAGCTAATGGCGCAGAAACATAGCTTTCTATTACCGCTGCCAGCGCCAGTATTACTGTAATTAGTATTATTAGTTTGAATACAAGTTTTTGCGCTGCAGGAAGGTACTGAAAAAAAGCATTTTCATTATTTCTACTTTTAATCATTGTTTTATATACATAGTAACCGCCAAATATAGTACCCGCTGATACAGCAAATAGCTCAAAAATGCCGTGAACCATTGTTGCAAACAAAAGTATAATGTAATGTATTTTCACATTTGCTGAAAGTACTCCCATTATTAGGCCGACAACTATAATATTGATGAAGTATAAAAATGCCCCCACTGCAGCTGACAATACAACAGCCACTTTCTTAAATACCCCCAGCGGCAATAACTGTAGAGAAAAAATCATCAACGGTGCTATGGTGATAAGCAGGTTGTTAAGAAATATTTTCACCGCCATACCGGACTGCTCTACATCCCCCACCTTTTCAGCAAGACCCTGCATTATTGTATGTGCAGTTTGACTTAAAGAAGGGTGTGATTCGTAAAGTGCTATACTGATGTTTGTAAATACAATCACCAGTAGCAAAAACGAAATTTCCGCAATAAAGACCAAGAACATATAGCGACCCAAACTAAATTCCTTAGCTAAATTCACTTTATTACACCGCCTTAAAGTAATTCTTATCTAATTACTCATTTTTCATTACACATTCTTAATTCTTCATTTTTGGTATACAGTAAAAAGAGGCTTGATTTATAACAAGCCCCTTCATAATGTATTGTTCTCCGTATATTCTATTCAGGCTTTCACAATTTCAGACAACAAATATTGCTGTCATTCTAACTCCTAACGTCTAACTCCTATCTCCTGTTTCATCAGCTTTTACGGCGCAGAAATGCGGGAATGTCCAATTCATCGTGATTAGCAAATGGCTTTATGTCCATTTCAGATTTAAACTTATCTCTCTTGCTACCTCTCGTCGGTTGATCAAAACCTGTGGCTATTACCGTCACTCTAACATCTTCATTCATTGCCTCATCAATTACAGCACCAAAGATAATGTTTGCTTCCGGATCCGCCGCCTGAGCTATGATTTCTGCTGCTTCGTTCACTTCAAACAGCCCAAGGGAGGAACCACCCGTAATGTTTAATAGCACACCCCTAGCCCCTTCGATGGAAGTTTCTAAAAGAGGACTTGAGATAGCAGATTTGGCTGCTTCCTGAGCACGACTTTCACCACTAGAATTACCTATTCCCATCAGTGCCGACCCGGTGTCTTTCATTATTGTTTTAACATCTGCAAAGTCCAAGTTAATTAAACCGGGAACCGCAATTAAGTCGGAAATGCCTTGAACACCCTGGCGCAAAACATCGTCAGCAATGCGGAATGCCTCCACAATTGAGGTATGCTTGTCAATTACCTGTAGTAGTCGATCATTTGGTATAGTTATTAAGGTATCTACTTTACTTTTCAGTTCTTGAATACCTGCATCGGCTTGGGTTAATCGCTTGCGACCTTCAAAGGTAAATGGTTTGGTAACTACACCCACCGTAAGGGCTCCAATTTCCTTGGCAACCTGTGCTACCACAGGTGCTGCACCAGTTCCGGTACCGCCGCCCATACCGGCAGTAACAAACACCATATCTGCCCCTTTAAGAGTTTCCTGAATTTCTTCTCTACTTTCTTCAGCAGCCTTTTTACCAACTTCAGGGTTAGCCCCCGCTCCTAATCCTTTGGTTAATTTGCCACCTATCTGAATTTTATGTGTACTCTGGGATAAATGTAGTGCTTGGGCATCAGTATTAATTGCCACAAACTCTACACCCTTTAAACTTGCTTCAATCATACGGTTGACGGCATTATTGCCGCCTCCCCCTACACCTATCACCTTAATATTTGCATATTGATCGAGGTCCATTTCGAAATCCAGCATTCAGCTAATCCTCCTCTACATTACCTGCTCAATTAATATTTGATTAAATTTATGATGAGAACCTATCTATCACATTCTTAAGACTGCTTTTAAGGTTAAATAGCAGTTTGTTTTCCTGTTCACAATCCTTTTGCAGGTTATCAGCAACATATTCCATAAAAGTACTGCTAATCCCTGCATCAATTGGTAATTTTTCAGCATGGTTATTATAATCTATTTTCCTTACCGGCATGTTTGCTGACATTGAAAAAAACTCTTCCAGGCCCACTAGTTTAGAGCCTCCGCCAGTGATAACCATCTCAGCAGGCTTTAGCCCTTGGCCATATTCCTTAATGGAAAAGTTAATCCAGTCTACCATTTCCTGCAGACGTGCTTCAATTATATCTCTGATTAGTTTACTAGAAACTTTCCTATTGTGCATGGTTGATTTAGCTGTTATTTCCACTGCTTCGCCAATCACATCCATTTCTTGCAGGCCATAATTTATTTTTACTTCAGAGGCATCTGAAATCGGTAATCTGAGTCCAATTGCTAAGTCACTGGTAACATGCTCACTGCCAATTGGTATTGTATAAGTCATCCATGGTTTGCCCCTGTGAAACCAGCATAAACCCGTGGTGCTTCCACCAATGTCAACCAAGATAGTGCCAATTTCTTTTTCTACTGGTTCCAGAAGTTGATATGCCAGCACGTATGGAATAAAAAAAACACCTGCGGCATGAATCTCCGCCTGTTTTAATGCTTGGTACAGGTTTTGTACTGCGTTAGCTTGTCCATGTATAATATGTGCTTCCATATCCAGTCTACTGCATTTTTTTCCAATGGGATCACTTATGCCCCAACTGCCATCCACAGCATAATCTCTTGTAGTTGTATGTATTATCTCTAGTTCCTGACTACTTATCTTTTGTTGACATGCTTTAGTAACCAAGTCAACATCCTTATAATTAACAAACTTTTGTGATTGAGGTATGTTAATGGACGCAACTTTGTTGGTGCTAGTAATATTACCACCAGAAAAACCTACGAAAATTTGATTCACCTTTATACCGACCTGGCTTTCTGCTTGGGCTAACGCTGACTGAATGCATTTTACGCAGGCTTTTACATCGTAAATCATATCTTTTTTAAAGCCGATACAAGGTGATTCTCCATAACCTGTAATTGTCCATTCGCCATTATATTTGCTGCCAATTGCAGCGGTTATCTTATAGGAACCGATATCAATAACAGCAATAATTTCATTTCCCAAGGCAATATCTCCCTAGTTACTTACTTTATTTGTAAATTCTACATTAATATAGAATTCCCTTTTAGTAAATTCATTTTTTTAGCAAGTGACGTCTGATGATGGCTAAATTTTGAAACAGACGCACACCAAAAGCAACCACTGCAGCAGTGGACAGTGGGACACCTAATCGTTCCCCAATATATGCTAATCCTGCTGCCAGTAGTGTGTTGCTAAAAAAACCGGATAGAAATACTTTATTATCAAAATGGTCTTCCATACCGGCTCTGATACCACCAAAAACCGAGTCCAAGGCAGCCAGCACCGCCAGCCCCAAATAAGGCGCATATCCCTCGGGTATTATTATTGGTACCTTCAGGCCTATGAAAAGACCTAAAAACAGGCCCAAAGATGCTAGTACTGTTCCTAGCCACATTATTGATCTTTCCCTTCTTTTAGCGGTTTTGCATAATCGAAATCTAATGGAGTGGTATATGCAGGTACAGTTACTTCTTCCTTAGTTGTAACTGTCACTAAAATGGACCACTCCTTTAGGGTATCTACCAATCCACCCGTAATTTGCAAACTGCTGGCCAGTTTTTTTGGGTCACCAACAGCTTTTATTTCATATGGGGTGGTAAGACGGGTTAAATTCACATCGATAAATTTACCGGCATTCCTTATTTCACTGGTAGAAACCAACCGTTCACCATTTATGGATATAGCACTGGCCCCTGCAGCCCTTAGTTCATTTACCAACCGTAAAATGTCCTCATAGGTAATAGAGAAAAGAGACGGGTCATAATCCGTTCTTTTAGTCGTTGACATATTATCCATTACCACCACAACACCAGTCCCGGTAACTGGTTCCAGCCCTGCCGCATAACGAACTTTTTGCAGTTCATTCTGGAGCACCTCATATGTTTGGTTGCCACCCTGTTCAATTTGTTTTAAGCTTTTTTCTAAATCCGTCGCTTCTGCCAGCAATACTTGGTAATCCTGCTCCAACTGCTTTAATTCTTGGGTTAGAACATCAGGTCTCTCTTGTTGTACGTAACCAGTATTGGTGCGAAACTGAAAAGCCAGCATAATACCTAGAAGACAACCAGTAAACAGCAAGGATATGTACATAGTCCTTTTCATGCCTGTTCTCCCCCGTTAACATAATAAGATATTGCACCACTGTAACTGGGAATAATTACTCTCTCCAATTTATTAGCAGAAATCTGTATACCCCAGCTCTTAAGCTGCTCAGCAACTCCGCCTTTCATAAACAATGCACTATCCAATGTATCCGGATTGCCAATTGCCGTAATGACAAATGGTGCCGCCAATCTTTTGTTACCATTAGTTAGAATGGTTGGACCAATACAGCGAATTTCACTGGTAGCAGTAAGCCTTTGATCATTTATGGCCAGAGCTTCAGCCCCGGCTGCCTTTAATTCATTAAGAACCTTGAGGACATCTTCATCATGTAAAACATATAAATTGGGGTTCTGCCCTGGCTTTAATGCAATACTACTGTCATTTAAAGTAACTTCTATCCCAGGTCCTTCAACAGCAACGGTGCCTGCCATAATTCCCACTTCCTCAAGCCGTTTCTTCAATCGACCTAACTCCGGCCTGGCAGTTGCTTCATCCAATTGCTGCCTCATTTGTTCGACATTGGACTGCAATTGCTTTAATGCAGCCTTTTTATCTTCAATTTGTTTTGCTAGTTTTTCAGTTCTTTCACTGGATGGATCATCCTGGTGACTATCACTGGTTAGTTGAAATTGCACTCCAAGCATTAAACCAAAGAGCATGGCAACCAGCGCGATAGCCCAATGATATTCTTTTAACTTCATTAAGTTGCCTCCCCTGGCATCGTAGCATACTTAATCACTGGTTTATCTGATGTTATGTCAATGTAAATAATTTCTTCTTCATTAATCTGTGTCAGGACTTGTAAAAATAACTTACCTTTTTTGTTTATATTTTCTGGTAGACCCAAACGCCCTTGGATACCATCAATGGTGTAAATATTAACCTTATTCTCGTTATCAACATGCACTTCAGAGAGACGATTTGGTAGTTCCGGTGGCAGTTTATTGATTACTTCCAGCGCAGTAAATGTTTTTTCTGCTTTCACCCTTTGTCCAGGATGCAATTCACCAATAACAACCCCGGTAATAATTGGCAATGATAAGCTATTTAATTCTCCCTTTTGCAAGTATACTCCTTCTCTATCCACCTCAATAAAGCCTTTTTTATATGGTAATAATGCTGCTGCTTTTCTTTCAGTCACTGTAATTACCACAGTGGAAGGAAACTTGCGATTGATTCTAGCATCTTTAACCAGCGGTAGTAAACTAATTTTTTCTTCACCAATATGTAGATTCTGTTTAAAAATATTACTGCCCAAACTAACTCCTGACAAGCTAACCAGTTCTTCTTTGGCCAAATTTTTTCTGCCAACAATTTCTATCTTTCGAACATCAAAAATTGGTGATTGTAGTAATATATATATTGTTAAACTAACTAGTAATACAAAAAATATCCCCTGTATGAAATTATGTTTTGTTTTTTTATCTAGAGATCTTACACCAGTCAACTATCTCACCTGCATTTATTTGTTGTAGATTACTATTCGGGTATTTAGAATTAGTAGTAGAATCCGGAATGCCTTAGTATTCTTATACTAACCCTAACTCCTTAGTAGTTAAATTTATTGTAGTTTAATTATACCTGAACGAGCATCAGCTTGTCCAAAGTATTATAAATCCTATACTTAAGTAAACATTTAAAATTAATTAGAGCCTTGAATAAAATCCAAGGCTCTAATCTTAACTGCTCACTCTGATAATCCTTGCTCCCAAGGAGTTATATTGTTTTTCAATTCTCTCGTATCCGCGGTCTATATGCTCTATACTGTCCAGTACGGTTCCATCTTCAGCAGCCATGGCGGCCAGCGCCAATGCTGCCCCTGCCCTTAAGTCTGAAGCTTCTACATAAGCACCGGTTAGACTTGGCACTCCCCTCACTATGGCAGTATTACCTTCCAGCTGAATATCCGCTCCCATACGACGTAATTCCGCCACATGTTTAAACCTGTTTTCAAATATTGTTTCGGTAATCACACTGGTTCCCTCAGCGATAGTTAATAAAGCCATCATTTGAGGCTGCATATCTGTGGGAAAACCCGGATAGGGCATTGTTTTTATATCAACTGCTTTAGGGCGTTCCACACCACTTACTCGGACATTATCATCATTAATGGTGATCTCCACACCTGTTTCTTTTAATTTAGCAATTAATGGCTTAAGGTGTTCTGCAATTACATTGGATAAGGTTATGTCACTTTTTGTGACTGCTGCCGCTATCATATAGGTGCCTGCTTCTATACGATCCGGTATCACAGTATGTTCTGCAGGCTTTAATTCATCCACCCCTTCAATTGTAATGCTATCAGTGCCGGCCCCACTAATTTTAGCACCCATTGAGTTAAGAAACTTTTGTAAGTCTTCAACTTCCGGTTCTTTGGCAGTGTTGCGCAACACTGTTGTTCCTTTGGCCAGCGTAGCTGCCATCATTAAATTCTCGGTGGCCCCCACACTAGGTACATCCAGATGAATTTCCGCCCCTTTTAACCCTGATTCTGTAGTGGCTGTAATATAACCAAATTTCTCTTTTATTTCAGCACCCATGGCTTTAAGCCCTTTCAGGTGCAGATTCATTGGCCTGCTACCAATGTTACAGCCACCTGGATAACTTATCTTCACAAACCCAAAGCGGGATAGCAATGGGCCTAACACTAGATTTGACGCCCGCATGCGGCGCATCAAATCTTCTGATATCTCCAATGATTGTATTTTTGAGCCGTCAACAATAATATCCTTTCCGTCGCAAGTAACCTGTGCACCTAAATAGCTAAGCACATCCTTCATATTCTTAATGTCTTGTAGTTGAGGAACATTATTCACTTTGACTGTCCCAGCACATAAAAGTGTGCCAGCCAGTATGGGAAGGGAAGCATTTTTACTGCCATTTACTTTAACCATTCCCTTTAAACAATTTCCCCCAACTATTAAAAACTTTTGTGTAGAGCGTTGCACGTGCAGCACCTCCAAGACGTATGCTAGCCCAGCACACGTACCTCCAGTTGGAGGGCAACGCCGGTTTTATCTTTTACTATCTCTTTAACCTGACAAATCAATGTCAAAACATCATCTGCAGTGGCACCACCCAAATTAATTATCCAGTTGGCATGCACTGTAGACACTTGGGCGTTTCCAACTTTTAATCCTTTACAGCCCGAAACATCCAATAATCTCCCTGCAGAGTCCCCTGGGGGGTTTTTAAACACACTACCAGCATTAGGATACCCCTGGGGCTGCATTTCTTTACGTTTGGCAATATATTTATTCATTTCTTTTTTGATTTCGTTATGATCTCCTGGCGAACACAGAAACTTTGCATCAACCACTATCAGTTCACTATCCTGTAGAGCGCTGATACGGTAATCAAAACAGAGCTGTTCATGTCCAAGTTCCAACAGTTCTCCATCTCTGTTAATAACATCTACCGTTTGTATCACTTCGCTGATGCAGGAGCCGTTGGCTCCGGCATTCATTATTACAGCTCCTCCAATGGTTCCAGGGATGCCTGCTGACCAGGAAAACCCGGAGAGGTGATGATCCATTGCAGCTCGGGCCACCGCTGGCAGCAACGCCCCAGCACCAGCAGTTATAACACCGCCATTTATATTAATATCACTAAAACCCCGCCCTATCTTTATGACTAAACCTGGTATTCCTGTGTCTTTAACCAACAAGTTGGTGCCGTTCCCAACAATAGTAAGCGGAATTTGGAGTTCTTTAGCCAGAAGAATGCATTTTTTAAGTTCTTCTGTATTTTGAGGTTCAACGAAATATTCTGCCGGTCCACCTATCCGCCAGCTGGTGTGTCTTGCCATTGGTTCATTAACCAGCAACCTGTCATTCAAACAACAAAGTAGTCTTTCTTCCACTCCTTTAATTGTCGTCATTAACGCGCTCCTCAAGTTTTTGAACCAGTTCTACACCACTACTTCCTATATTACCCGCCCCCATGGTTAAAATAATATCCCCGGGTTGGGCAATACTGGCCAAATAACCGGCAACATCAGACAAATCTTCTATATATGTTACCTCTCCAGCATTGTTTCTCCGAGCTGCATCAACTATCAATTGGGCGGATATACCTTCAATGGGTGCTTCACCAGCACTATATATATCATTTATCACCACTACATCTGCATCTGTAAAAGATTCCCCAAACTGCTGATGCAGGTGCTTGGTTCTGGAATATCGGTGGGGTTGAAATACTCCTATCACCCTGCCGTTTCCAGCCTGGCGGGCTGCTTTTAAAGTGGCCTTAATTTCTGTGGGGTGATGGGCATAATCATCAATAACTTTAATTCCATCTACTTCCCCCAATAATTGATAACGACGGCGGGCACCTCTAAATTCCTTTAGGGCCCCAGCTACCTCTTCAAATTCCAGTCCTATGTGAAGTGAAACAGCTGTCACTGCTAAGGCATTTAACATGTTATGCTGACCAGGAACTGATAGTTCCAATCTACCAATATATTTATCACCATGATAAACATCTGCACTATTAATACTACCGTTGAGCTTAATGTTCTGAAGAGCATATTCTGCCTGTTCATTAATACCATAAGTTACCACTTTAGTGGTGGCATCCTTAATAATAGACTGCACAGTGGGGTCATCGTAACATAGTACTGCTAAACCATCAGTGTTAATTCTATTTAAAAAATTTTTGAAAGAATCAACAACTTTTTCTGCAGATCCGTAATAATCTAGGTGGTCATCCTCTATATTTGTAATGATGGCTACATGTGGGGATAGCAATAGGAAAGAACCATCGCTTTCATCTGCCTCTGCCACAAGATATTGCCCCTGTCCAAGTTTGGCATTTCCACCAATGTCATTTATTTCTCCACCTACAACAATGGTTGGGTCTAAACCTACTTTTTCCATTACCATGGCCATCATAGATGTAGTGGTGGTTTTGCCGTGAGAACCAGCAACGGCAATACCTTTCTGCCTTTCCATCAACTTTGCCAACATTTCCCCCCGGTGTCTAACCGGTATGCCAATTTCTTTAGCTCTAATTAGTTCCGGGTTAGTTGGTGGAATGGCAGTGGATACAACCACCATCTCAGCATTATCTACATTCTTAGCCTCATGACCGATATAACATTTTACACCTACTGCTTCCAATTTATTTATCGTATTGGACATATTTATATCTGAACCGGTTACCTGGTAACCCAAGCCGGCCAGAATGCGGGCAATACCGCTCATACCCGCACCACCTACGCCTATAAAATGAACCTTTTGGGGGATGTCTTGCACTGTACTTTCATCTCCTTTCCGAAACAGGACCTCCCAATACTCTTGGGGATATAGTATGCATAAGCAACTATACTTGTTACACGGCTTGTCTAATTAATCAGTATTCAGAAGTCAGAATTCAGAATAAATAATTTACTGCTTTTCTCATTCTGACTACTGGCTACTGACTATTATTATATTATATCATCTATTAAATCTATAATATCATCGAGTGCGTTGGGACGGCCCAGTTTTGTACTTTCCTTGGCCATTTCTTCTAAACGCTGCGATGATGATATCAACTGCTTAATTTGTTCCAGTAGTAGTTCTCCTGTTAATTCACTATCGCGTATCATCACTGCTGCCCCACGGTCTGATAATGCGCGGGCATTATATTCCTGGTGATTTTCCGCAGCATGGGGATATGGTATTAATACACTGGGTAACCCCAGTGCAGTTAGTTCAGCCAGTGTAGCTGCACCAGCCCGACAAACGACTAAGGACGCCGCTGTTAAAGCATCCTGCATGTTGTATAAATATGGTACAGTGTTAATGTTCCCAGTATTAACCAGTGATATACCTTCTGAACGCAGCGCATCTAGATATTCTTCATACCCGAACTTACCAGTGGCATGCAGTACTTGAATCTCATCTTGTTTTTGTAGTTCCTGCACTACTTTTACCATGGACATGTTAATACTCCTGGCACCCCTGCTACCCCCAAACACAAGTAGCACTGGCTTCTGGGAATCCAACCCTAGTTCTGTAAAGGCTTTCTCCCGATCACAAGAAAATATCTCCGGACGCAGCGGAAGACCCGTTAACTTAACACGGGCCTTGTCTGCAAAATGTTTAATGGAATCTTCAAATGTAACCGCCACTTTATTTGAAACTTTAGATAAAATGCGGTTGGTAACACCGGGCAATGCATTTTGCTCATGTATTAATGTTGGTATTTTTTGCAGTGCTGCAGCCATAACCACAGGGCCACAAACATAGCCTCCAGTACCTACAACTACATCCGGTTTATAGCTCCGAACAATATTAAAAGCCTGCCACAATCCCTGATTTGCCTGCCACAAGACTTTTATATTTTTAAGGGTAAGTTTTCGCTGAAAACCTGCTACTTTTATTGATCGAAAAGAGTACCCGGCCTTGGGAACAATATCAGATTCTAAACCCCGATCTGTACCCACATAAAGTATCTCCGCATTGGGATAACGCTCAATTATACCCTTGGCTATGGCCAGTGCAGGATATATATGTCCACCTGTTCCACCACCGGTAATAATAGCTCGCAAAACAACACCCTCTTCCTATCTCGGTGTGGTGTACTTCGATATATTAAGCAGTATCCCTACACCCATTAGGGTAAATAATAGGGACGTACCGCCATAACTGATAAATGGCAATGGCACCCCGGTTACTGGCATTGAACCGGTTACCACCCCCATATTAATAATAGCCTGCAGAACAATGCCACAGGTAATACCTGTTGCCAGCAAACTGGCAAAAGGGTCCGGGGAAGTAATGGCAATTTTAAACCCACGCCATGCTAACATTATAAACAGCAGTATCACCAAAGATGCGCCTATAAAACCCAGTTCTTCACCGATAATAGCAAATATAAAGTCGGTATGGTTTTCTGGTAGATATAAAAACTTCTGTTTACTCTGCCCCAACCCCAAACCAAATAACCCACCGGAACCAAGGGCATAAAGGGATTGGATAATGTGGTAACCTGCCCCCTGGGGATCAGCTGCCGGATCTAAAAAAGCTAAGAAACGTTTCATGCGGTAGGGTTCAAAATAAATAGCCAAACCCACCGCTACCAAACCAAGTGCCCCAAGGCCATAAAGATGGGCCATTCGTGCACCAGCAGCCAAAAACATAACCATAATTGTTCCGCAAAGGGTTACCGCCGTACCCAGGTCAGGCTGCATCAGTATCAGCCCTGCTGCGACTACCATCAGCATTAAGTAAGGAAACATTCCCCTACGAAAATCCTGTACTATATTAGGTCTTTTGGACAACCCAAAAGCAACAAATGTAATTAAACACAACTTTACCAATTCTGCCGGAGCAAAAGAGATGAAAACCAGATTGATCCATCGTCTGGAACCATTAACCTCTTTGCCAATACCTGGTATCAATACCAATAGCAGTAGGATCAAACCCAAAGCAACTATTGGCCCAATCCATCGTTTCATCTTAAAATAGTCAAAATTCATAGTAAATATCATTGCAACTACCCCTATTAATGCCCACAACATCTGCCTTTCAAAAAAGTAAAAAGCATTTTGGTAGTTAATGATGGTCACATACTGGCTGGCGCTAAATACCATTACAATGCCTATGCTTAAAAGCATTAGCACGGTAAGAAAAAGAATAAAATCTGGCGACTTTTTCTTTAACCGCAAAACATTACCCCCTCAGCTTGAGCACCAAATCTCGGAACAAGTTACCCCGCTCTTCATAACTGGTAAACATATCCCAGCTGGCACAGGCTGGCGATAGCAGTACCACTTCACCAGATTGGGCCACCCTACTAGCAACTTTAACCGCCTCCACATAATCCTCTGCCATTACAAACCGCTCAAATTTTTCTTGCTGCACTGCCTGTTGTATCTCATGTGCATGTTTTCCTAGCAGTATTAGAACCCGTACCTTTTCTTTTATCAATTTGGCAAAAGTTGTAAAGTCGCTTCCCTTATTTAACCCCCCAGCAATAAGAACAATGGGAACATCAAATGCTTCCAGTGCTTTTATTGCAGCATCAGGGTTGGTGGCTTTTGAGTCATTTACATATAGTACACCACCCTTATTAGCCACTGTTTCCAGCCTGTGGGCCACACCGGCAAATGTGCTCAAGGTTTGTTTAATTGTATTAACCTGAACCCCCATAGCATAAGCACAAGCTGTTGCTGCCAAGGCATTTTCCAGGTTATGCCCCCCGGGCATGCTTAACTCTTTAACAGAAATAACTTCGGTGATAGCATCACCCATACTTACCACTATGTTGCCGTTTTGGATAAATACTCCTGTTTCTAGAATATGCTTACTACTAAAAAATATAACCCGTCCTATGGAATGTTCTGCCAGTGCAGCTGTGTTTTCATAATCATAATTTAAAATAGAATAATCAAATGGCGATTGATTAGAGAATATTTTGGCTTTTGCTGCAGTATAATTATCAATAGATCCGTGCCTGTCCAAATGATCCGGTGTAATATTTAATATTGCCGCAGCCCGGGGTCGAAAAGTTTGTATGGTTTCCAATTGAAAACTAGACACTTCAGCCACTATAAAATCATTTTCGTCATAATTCTCCACCTTACTAATTAACGGCGTACCAATATTTCCGCCTACCAAAGTATTAAACCCAGCATCCTTTAATATCTGCCCTACTAGGGAAGTGGTGGTAGTCTTTCCGTTGGTACCGGTAATAGCAATAATCGGGGCCTCAGCAAACCGAAAAGCCAGTTCCAATTCCCCAATCACAGGAATTTCACCTTCGCATGCCGCGGCCACCGGCGGTGCAGTTAGCGGTACACCGGGGCTTACCACCACTAGGTGATAGCTCTCTTTTGCCGGATCGGGGTACTGACCATTTAAAGCCAGCCTTATTTTCTTATCTAAGTTATTTATTATGTCACCCAACTGTTCAATAGATTTGGCATCAGTCAGTGTGACCTCTGCACCTTTTTGGGCCATAAACTCTGCCGCAGCAATACCACTCCGAGCAGCACCAACCACCAATACCTTTTTATCATCCAAATGCATAACCATTTCTCCTCGCTACTATCAGAACGTTCTTTTATTCTAACTCCTGACTCCTAACTCCTATCTCCTGCCTTATTACGTTAAATTATAAATGCCCAAAAGACCTATCAAACCAAAAAACACTCCTGTCAGCCAGAAGGTGATAACCACTCTTACTTCCGACCAGCCAATTAGTTCAAAGTGATGATGCAATGGGCTCATGCGTAGTATTCTCTTGCCGGTTGTCTTAAAGGAAATCACCTGTAAAATAACAGATAGTGCCTCCAACACAAAAACACCCCCGACTATTACCAGAAAAACTTCACTGCGGGTAAGTACTACCGCCGCTCCCAATCCACCACCCAAGGCAAGAGAGCCTGTATCTCCCATAAATATCTTCGCCGGATAGCGGTTATATATTAAAAACCCTATACATCCACCTGCTAAAGCTGCTAATACCAGTGCCACTCCCCCAATGCCGTTCACCAATGCAATGGCAATAAAAGGAATTACCGCCACAACTGTGGTACCTGCTGCCAAACCATCTAACCCATCGGTGAGATTAACTGCATTGCTGGCACCCACCACCACTAGGGTAACAAAAATCAAGTAACCAACTGGTGTCAAATCAAATCTAAGCCCATTATCAACAAAAAAACCAGAAAAAGGTATTACTACATCAGTACCTCTCCCCAGCCAAATAACTGCTACAACTCCCAACCCTAATGCTAGTATAATTTGGCCCAGCAGTTTTTCTCTAGCCCTTAGCCCTAATGACCTTTTAAGGCCTATTTTAATAAAGTCATCTAAGAAACCAATTATGCCAAAACCCAGAGTAATTACCAAAACTAATAGTCCCTCTTTAGCCCCACCTAGCGAAATACCTGGACGCAGCATACTGAATCCGGCTATTGCCGTTCCAATTAGAAACATTAAGCCACCCATGGTTGGGGTTCCAGTTTTCTGTAGGTGGCGCTGCGGACCATCATCCCGCACATTCTGCCCGAATTTCAGCTTTCTTAGCACCGGTATCAGCAGCGGACCTAAGACTACAGTTATAACAAATGACAACCCAAAAGATGATGCCAAATATTTATATATCTCGTTCACCATCAATCCCCCGTCTATTTATGTATAATTACAACTCAAGTATTCAGAATTACTATATGAAAAATAATAATACGTTGTATTATTCTGACTCCTGACTCCTGACTCCTGACTCTTTTATGTATTCCACTATTTCTTCCATTTTCATTCCTCGGGAACCTTTCACCAGTATTACATCTTCCGGCTTAAGGTTATGTTTCAGATAGTTGGCAGCAGAATGATTGTCGGCAAACCAGTGCACCCTGTCCGACGGCATGCCGGTGTCCTTTGCACCCCGCACTATTTCTCGAGCCAATTTCCCAACTGCCACTAGTAGATCAACATCTGCTGCCGTTTCCCCGGTTTCATAATGCCCCTTTTGCTCCCGATCTCCCAGTTCAAACATACTTCCCAGCACGGCCACCCGACGTCGCTTACCAGCCAGATCTTTCAGGGTGGTTAAAGCTGCTCGAGTGGAGTCGGGGTTGGCATTATATGAATCATTAATAATTAGTAGCTGATCAATATTAAGAACTTGCAAGCGCATGGCGGATATTTCTACATCCTTAAGACCATCAGCACATTGCTGTAGAGTCATACCCAACTCAACTCCCACAGCCACCGCGGCCATGGCATTACTGATGTTATGTCTCCCAGGGATTGGTAACACCATTTCCATTTCGCCCACTGGGGTGCAGACGGTAAAACTACTACCTTGATCACTTAAACTTATATTAGTAGCTGTGAAATCACCTTGACAGTTTTCCCCAAATGAAATAACTGAACCAGAGCAGTGGCGAGCCTGTTCTTGGGCCAATTTGCTGTTGGCAGGGATTAATGCAAACCCTGATGTTGGAATGTGCTTGAGAATTTCTCCCTTTGCCTTTGCTATATTGTCCACTGAACCCAATATCTCCAAGTGAGTTTCACCAATATTTGTAATTATGCCAGCATTTATTCTTGAAATACTACATAACTGATCTATCTGCCCTAATCCGCGCATGCCCATTTCCACCACAGCAGCATTATATTCTTCACTAAGCTGTAAAAGTGTCAACGGAAGACCAATTTCATTGTTAAAATTACCTTTAGTTTTCAGCACCCGATATTTTTTACTCAGTACAGCTGAAACCAAGTCTTTGGTCGTGGTTTTTCCATTGCTTCCGGTAATACCGATCACCGGTATTTCAAATTGAATACGATTGTAACGAGCCAGTTGCTGCAGTGCTTCTAGAGTATCATCAACCATAATTACCGGTATGTTATTAGGTGAATCCGAGAGAGTTTGGGAAAGCACCAATGCCCTGGCCCCTGCTTCTACTGCATTAGAGACATACCTATGACCATCATGATTTTCTCCTACTAATGCAAAGAATAAATCACCCGGTTGAATACTCCTGGAATCTATACTAACATTATCCACAGTCTGGCCAGCATCACCCTGTACGATGTTACCGTTTATTGCGCTAGCAATTTCACTGATAGTAAACTTTTTCAATTATCACACCTCAAATATTACCTTATCCAAACAATATCTCTTCATAAGAATAGGAAGTATTACTTTCTCCAAATGTTTTTGTTGGTTTTTTATTCTGACTCCTGAAAATAGCCTCGCTCCTTTAATGCATTGGCCGCCACTTCCCTGTCGTCAAAGTCGTACTTGGTGGTACCAATAACTTGGTATGTCTCATGCCCCTTACCTGCAATCACCACTACATCTCCTGGCTGTGCATCTTTAATGGCATGGTTAATGGCATCTCGACGTCCCTCTATTACGGTATGTTTTTGCTGCCAGTCAGCAGATTTTTTTACACCTTCTAAAATATCTTTAATTATACTATTCGGGTTTTCGGTACGCGGGTTATCTGAGGTTATCACCGCGTGATCACTCAACGTAGTACCAAGCTCACCCATGATCGGTCTCTTGGTACGGTCACGATCACCGCCACAGCCAAACACACTAATCAGTCTATTTTCCGTTACTTGCCGGGCAGTTTCCAAGATGTTTTTTAAACCATCGGGGGTGTGAGCGTAATCTACTACCACCCCAAAGGGTTGGCCTAAATCTACCAGTTCAAATCTACCCGCCACTCCGTTAACGCCTTCTAGCGCCGTTATAACTGTTTCGGCATCAAAACCCTGGGCCATACCCAGTGTAAAAGCTGCCAGAGCATTATAGACATTAAACTTGCCAGTTAGCTTCAGATTTAAATTATGTTCACCAAACTTACCAGTGGTAATAAATGATACTCCACGGGCAGTCACCAACACATCTTTGGCACTTACATCGGCGTTTTTATTTAACCCATAAGTAACAACAGTACCGTTACTTGCTTTTACCATTTCCTCTCCCCTGTCATCATCAACATTGACAATGGCCAGCGGAGCAGTAGCGAAAAGTTTAGCCTTGGCAGCAGCATAATCGTCCATATTGCTATGGAAATCCAGATGATCTTGCGAAAGGTTTGTAAACACAGCAGCATCAAAATCCACAGCATAGGTTCTATTTAAGGCTAAGGCATGGGAAGATACCTCCATGGCAGCATGGGTGACACCACTTTTCTCCATACCATCAAGCAGTTGCTGTAAATCCAATGACTCTGGAGTGGTGTTAGTTGCAGGAACTTCCTTTCCCCCAACCAAGTTTTGAATAGTACCTACCAAGCCGGTTTTATTTCCCGCTGCTTTATAAATATTAGCCACCAGATGGGTGGTGGTTGTTTTACCGTTAGTACCGGTAACCCCGGTAATGGTTATTCTTTGAGAAGGGTGATTATAAAATTTATCAGCGGCTTTCGCTAAAGCCATACGGCTGTCTTCCACTTTCACCATCGGGATATCATCTTGTAATAGTTCTTCTTCCGCAATTAATGCTACCGCTCCTCTTTGCAGGGCATCACTTATGTATTTGTGACCATCAGTAACATAGCCCTTGATAGCCACAAATACAAATCCTGGTTGGACTTTTCTGGAATCATATGCGATACCTGTAACAGGTACATCAAGGTCACCCGTTTTGTGACACACTTTAATTACCGACAATAATTCACTAAATAGCAAGGTATTTCCACCTCCATCTATTCTTGTTATTATTTCCACATTTTTGAAAATATTTCTAACTTTTACTTTTGATTTTACCATAAATACCCTAGTGATGTTAAGTTTAGACTATGTTTAAAGATGAATTCCTAAAAAAACTCAGGTAACCACAGGTGTTATACTGTGGCCAAACCTGAGTTTTAATTCTGATGAGGTTTAAACGGTCACTGTCAATTAGTAGAATTCCCTGGAGGTTTAAAGCTTACTTGTACTGTGGTTCCCTTGTTTACTTTTGTACCTGGTTTAATGCTTTGTTCCGCTGCCAAACCGGTTCCAGAAGCCTCCAAGTGTAGTCCGATGCTTTCCAATAGTGAACCTGTTTCTTTGATGGTGCACCCAGTTAGGTCGGGCATGGTTACTTTTCCTTCCGGTACATCCGGCGGCGGATTCAAGTCAAGTAATACAGTAGTGCCGTTTTCCACCACCGCTCCAGCTTCAGGAACTTGTTTGTAAACCACTTGACCCTCTCCTTTGGTTTTAAAGGCAAACCCCGATGCCCTTAGTTCTTTCATAGCTTCATTAAGCGACAGGTTTTCCACGTTGGGCACTTCAATTTCCATTGTCTGCTGGGGAATTTCATAAGGCATAACAGGTCGTTCCATATTCCTTGTTTCCGGTACTCCCATATAGCGCAGTGTATCCCTAGCCAATGGTGCAAAAACAGGTGCTGCAACTTGGCCACCAAAGTACACACCGCCTTTTGGTTCCCTGATCATGATTAGCACTGCAATTTCCGGATCTTTAACAGGAGCAAAGCCAGCGAAGGATGCCACATATTTACCACTGACATAACCACCACTGCTACCCACCACCTGGGCTGTACCAGTTTTACCACCAGCTGGATAGCCTTCAACATAGGCATTTCTTCCTGTGCCGTTCTGTACCACTTTGCCTAGTAATTCCCGTAACCGATGTGATGTGTCTTCTGATATAACTTGCCTCACCTTTTTTGGTTTAAACTGCTCAATTACTTTACCTTCTTTATCTCTAACTTCTTTAACAATGTATGGTTCAATTAGGTCCCCACCATTTATAGCAGCCGACACCGCAGTAAGCAATTGAATTGGCGTTACCGCAATGGAATGGCCAATGGACATGGTGGCTAAATTTAAATTTGTGGTATTTTTAGGGTTTATAGTAATACCTCGTGCCTCGCCGGTCAATTCAATTCCAGTTAAATCGCCAAAACCAAAGGCTTCAATATATTTATAGAATTTTTCCTTACCCAGTTCCAATCCAACTTCAATAAACCCAGGGTTGCAAGAATTCTGTACCACTTCCACAAATGTTTGGCTGCCATGTCCTCCACTTTTCCAGCATCGAATACGGCGATCAGCCACTTTAATATAGCCCGGGTCATAAAATTCGTCATCCATCTGAACGGTATTTTCTTCTAACGCTGCTGCAGTAGTTATTATCTTGAAAGTGGAACCAGGCTCGTAGTTATACCAGATTGCCGGGTTGCGATCCCAAATTGAGGATTGGTAATCCTGCCATTTGTTTGGATTAAATGTAGGACGATTACCCATAGCCAAAACCTCTCCGGTTTTAGGGTCCATCACTGCTATTACTGCACTGGTTGGGTTATAAGTATCAACAATTTTATCCAGTTCACGTTCCACAAAATATTGAATGGTTTGATCAATCGTCAGCACCAAGTTGTTGCCCTGTTGCGGAGAAATATATTCGTGCATCGCTTGAGGAATTTCCCTGCCCGCTGCATCGTATTCCACCACAATTTGCCCCGGCACACCCTTTAGTTCTTCGTCATATACTTTTTCTACACCAATTAGGCCCTGATTATCTACTCCAGTGAAACCCAGAACGTGTGGTGCCAATGATTCTTGCTTATAGAACCGTTTACTCTCTTCTGCAAATCCTATCCCCTCTAGTTTGAGGGCTTTTATTTTTTGTGCAGTATCCCAGTCTATCTTTCTTCTTATCCACTCAAAAGAACTACGCCGCTTTAATTTTTTAAGAACAGTTTCATCATCCATATTTAATAATTCTGCCAGTTTTGCGGCGGCATCCTCTTTATTCTTCACATGAGAAGGAATGGCATACACCGAGTCAGTGCTAATACTAGTTACTAGTTCATTAAGGTTGCGATCATAAATGGTTCCCCTTTTGGCTTCAACAGGAACTTCGCGCATGCGAAAATCAGCTGCGTCTTTTCTTAACTCATCACCGCGCACAAATTGTATGAAAGCTAAACGGCCAATTAAAATGGACAGTATGACAATGGCCAGCATAAACAAGAGGGCTATCCGTTTTCGAATAATTATGTTAGTTGATCTCATCTTTACCTCCCACAGGCCATGCCAACCAATCAACTTATCCTAAGAATGCCACCGATCCATCATATCGGCAAATGCTTGAATTAACCTGTTTGGAGGTGAGCTTTCCTTTTCAGGTTCTTCTGGCAAAATAATGTATTCCCGTTTAGACAGTTGCTGGTTTTCTGTGCCTAATGCTAATTGCGAATTATTCTTTGGTACCTTCGTTTCGGTAGCTACCAGCATCACCTTTCTACTACCGGGCTTTACCATACCTAGTTCACTGGTGGCAATGGCCTCTATATGTTTCAATGATGCTATTTGGGTTACTTTTTGATCTAGACTATGGCTTTCAAGCCGCAGTTCTGCCAATCTATTTTGCAATGTATCAACCTTATGGCCCATAATGGCTATTTGGGCATAGTAATATGCCACTATAATGCCCATCGCAAAACAGCATAGCACCATTAGTGTCAACTTAATTTTCTGACGGGCTTGCGCTCGCCCTAAATTTTTCCGCTGACTTTTTTCCGTTACTTTTGATAATTGCTCTGGCGGACTTTCCTGCGGTAAATTATAATCCAGATTTTCCCTTGCTAGTACCAAAGTTTATTCACACTCCCAGCGGTTTAGAACCTAACCGATTTTTTCTGCCACCCGTAGCTTGGCACTGCGAGCCCTGGGGTTTTGCTCTAGTTCCTCTTCAGAAGCAGTTACCGGCTTTCTGGTGATTATTTTCACTTCTTTTTTCTTATCACATTTACATACCGGAAGTTCCGGTGGACAAACACAGTCCTTAGCCATGTATTTGAAAACCTCTTTAGTAATGCGATCCTCTAAAGAGTGGAAGGTGATAACGCATAAGCGCCCACCTGGTCTTAATACTTCCAAAGCTTGCCCAAAGGAATCTTTAAGAATATCCAGTTCTTTATTAACAGCAATACGTATCGCTTGAAAGGTACGTTTTGCCGGGTGCGGTCCCGTTCTCCTGGCACCCGCAGGAATGGCCTTCTTTATTACTTCCACCAATTCCAAGGTAGTGGTTAGTGGTTTTTTTTCTCTTTCTTCAACAATAAATTTGGCAATTCTGGAGGCCCACCTTTCTTCTCCATATTCACTGATAATGCTGCTAAGTTCACTGGCAGGCAATTCATTTATTAATTCTTTTGCAGCCAGAGGATTCTCTGGACTCATACGCATATCTAACGGTGCATCATGCATATACGAAAAGCCTCTTTCCGGGTTGTCGAGCTGTGGTGAAGACACCCCTAAATCAAACAACACCCCATCAACTTCAGATATATTCAACTCCTGCAACACCGCTGACAATCTACTGAAGTTTGATTGTACTGTTATTACTCTCTCTCCAAACTGCTCAAGTTTTTCCCTAGCAGCTTTAAGAGCTTGAGGATCCTGATCTATCCCTATCAATCTGCCACTGGGGGTAGTTCTCTCCAATATCTCTCTACTGTGGCCCGCACCACCCAACGTGCAGTCCACATAAATTCCACCTGATTTCAATTTAAGATTCTTTAACACCTCATCACGCAACACCGGCACATGAAAAAAATCCATTTATCGAACTCCTCCTGCATTAAAGGGTTTTTTATTCTGACTCCTGACTCCTTACATAACTCCTGTGTCCTATCTCCTAACTCCTGTTTCACTATCTTTCCCCTTAAAGCAGGTCCACAATCTTTTCTGCAATTTCTTCAAAGTTTTCTTCAGCACTGGTATTGTATTCATCCCAGCGCTCCCGGGACCATATTTCCACCCGGCTTGAAACTCCTAATACCATTACTTCCTTGGATAATTGGGCATATTCACGCAAATTTGCCGGAATAAGTATCCTCCCCTGTTTGTCCAGTTCACACTCACTGGCACCTGAAAAGAAAAATCTAACGAAGGCCCGGGCGTCTGCTCTAGTAAAAGGCAGCGATTTGAGTTTCTGCTCCAAGGCAGCCCATTCTTGTTGTGGGTACACAAAGAGACAGTTGTCTAGCCCCTTGGTGACAACAAAGCTGTCCCCCAAGCCTTCGCGGAAGCGGGCAGGAATAATTAATCTTCCTTTAGTATCAACGGTATGCGAATATTCACCCATGAACATGCCCAGTCACCCCACCTGTGGGATATTTAAAACCACTTTCTCCCACTTTACACCACTTTAATTCCACATTAAGTTAAGAATTCCTCCCACAACTGGAAGAAAAAGAAAAAAAATAGGACCGAAATCCTAAGAAAATAGGATTGGTCCTATAAAGAACAGTATTTTATTTGTCTGTTACTGAAAGTTGCTATTTCTTTATACCCCACTTCTATTAACATTTGCCTGGCAATTTTTATATCCTGCCCCACCTGTTGGGGGTTGTGGGCATCTGACCCCATTGTTACTGGTACTTTATGTTTATAAAGCACCTTTAACAGTTCTTTAGATGGGTACTGCTCTAGAGCAGGATACCTCAATCCAGCGGTGTTTAACTCCACCGAAACCGCACTTTCAGCAAATGTGCTAGCCACCTGTTCATAAAGTGGTGACAAATCCCAATTTGGCCGGTGGCCAAATTTTTTAATCAGATCTGTGTGGGCCATAATATTAAACAAACCACTTTTAGCCCCCTGACAAACGGTATCAAAATAGTGTTGATAAAGTTCATATAAATTCCACTGATCAAATTTGTGCATGTATTCCGGGTTGTCAAAACCCCAACCATCCAAATAATGAACCGATCCCAGTACATAATCTAGCGGCAGTGAAGATATTATTTCTTCAGCGGCTTTTTCGTGCCCCGGTATATAATCCACTTCCAACCCCAATTTAATTGTAATATCTAGATTAGCTTGCTGCAGTTGCTGTACTTCGACAATATAGCCCGTTAACTCTTTATCAGTCATGGCCACTTCAGGGTCCCGTTTTTCCGATGGTAACCAATACATGGGAATATGATCGGCAATACCCACTTCCGTTAACCCCACCTGCCTGGCAGCATCTATATATTGCTGCATAGTACCACTGGCATGGCCACAACGGGCGGTATGTAAATGATAATCTATAAGCAAAAAATCACCTCCCATTATCCATTTTAGTTATTACTGGTAGCCAACCCAATTCTTCCAATATTGCGGTGTACATTACAGGTTTAATTTGCTGTAATGGCTTATTCAATAGAGCAATGCATATCGCTTCAATGACATTGGCACCGAAATTCCTCCCTTGTAGATTAGGGCAGGTGGTCACAAGATATTTTATTCCACGGTCACGTAAAAACTCCCGATCTTCACTGGTTACAGTACTGGTTATTATCGAGCGTCCTGGTAACCACCGAGGCATGTGCCGACGGATGAAATGAAAATCACCGGCGATTATGTCTGCCCTTTCATAAAAACCTTTCCAGCAATTAACTGATGTTTCCTGTTTCTTGCCCAGGGGGTAAAGCATTTTGATAGGGAGGTTACATAAAACTGGCAGCGTTAACCGGGCAGCTGCATAAAATGTGCGGAGTGAATGAAAAGGTAGTGGCAATTTCAAGGCAAACATAGCATCACCAATTGTCAGCCTACAACCTGCCGTTTCTAGTGATTCCGCCAACCTCCAGCGGTCCAGTGCTGACACCACTAACACCCGCTGGCCAGGTTTGGGCCATCCTTGTTGTTGAACCAACTGTTTTATAATTCTTGCCTCCACCACATCTTTAATGCCGCTTCCGTCCACCAGTGACGTTTCTCGCACGTTTTCAGCCAGTCTCTGACCATCCCGCAGGGGGTAAAGCTTATCGCCCGCCCGCAGATGCAGGTTAACACCACCCAGTGCCAGTACATCCGCCTGGCCATCCAATTCCCGCAGTAATGCTGCTGCTTTAACTAATGACCCATCTGTTCCCCGGCGTTCAACTGTTATTTTCTGCCCCAACAGTTCTAACTGAACACTGTGATCTCTTTTAGATGAGCCCAGACTAACACTTACCACTCTTTTCACCTGCACCAACCTCTCTGAAGGTTAGAAGTTATTGTCCATTCCACCGCCAAAGTCACTGCCACCCATGTCGTGATTGTTAAAACCGTGATCAGGGTTTACATAACCCATATCTTGATCTATTCCGTGATAGTGCTCATCTATTACATTATCCAACCCAGGGGTTATGTAGGGGTCTTGCATATCATGTATTTGCCCCATATCAAGTTCAGTGTTTTGTATGAAGTCATTGATCGCTATATCCATGTCTGGGTTATCGTATGCATTCTGCATATTGTCCATTAAATCGTTTAACTGATCCTGCTGAAGAAAGTCATTTTCCATGGCAAATTGTTGCAATTGATCTATGTCCATATCTTGCATTTGATTAATTGTATCCTGATCCAGATTATTTTCCCGCTGCAGTTGGTCTATTAAAAACATTGCTGCCATACCGCCTGCCACTCCAGTTAATACCGAGCTTTGTAACTGACTTCTGTATAAATCATTACTCATTTTACTGGCAGCATATTTCAGCTTCTGATTCTCTTTCTTCATCGAGATAAACTTATAACCAAGGTAGCCAATGAAGATAAAAAGTAATAATTCCATAAGATGTCCCCCTTCTAAGTGGTTAATTATGCTTAATTATAACATAATAAAATGCAATAATACCCAAGACTAAATTATAGCTATACTTTTCTGACAACACAAAAAACCCCTGAATTTCACTGTAGCAATTCAGAGGCTTTATGATTATCCTTGAAATATTTCTTTTATCTTTGGCATCATTTCCCTTGTCGCTGCCTCTCCCTGACTGATGGCAAAGGGTATTCTATCAAAGTCTAATGGGCCTATATTGGGCAATAATGGCTTTAATACCAAATCCGCATAATGTGTTAACTCCCTGTTGATGGAATCATGGCGGATTATATCCAATGTCTGTAATAGCAAGTCAATAATCCCATTCACCTTAGTGCACGAATCACCGTCATATCCCACATCCACAGCCAGGATCACATCCGCACCCAACTTATGGAGCACTTCCGCTGGTACCTGCTCCCTAAGACCTCCGTCAGTTAACTGATAACCTTCTATTGTTTCTGGTTCAAAAATCCCCGGCACCGATGTACTAGCCCTTACCGCTTTGGCTACAGGAATATTATACAAGTAAACCTCTTCGGGTCCACCCACCGCTCGTAATGGCTTATGCAAAAAAATTACTTTGGAACCACAATTTATATCCACTGCTGTAATAGCCAATGTCATTCTAAGGTGTTTAAACTCTTTATCTTTTATGTGCTGGTTTAAAAATTTCTCCAATTGGCGCCCCTTCATTATTCCTAGCGGCACTTTACCTGGCCATGGCAGTTTTAGTAGATCACACACTGCATCTCCTGTCATCGCCAGCAAGTTTATTACAGCAGGCCAGGTGTCGTATACATCTTTTACCTTTAATGACCGGGCCAGCTTTTCAATACGCTTTATCGGCCATCCAGCTGCGTAAAGTGAGGCAACAATACTTCCGGCACTTGTACCAGCTATAATATCTGGTTTAAACCCTTCTCTTTCCAATACCTTTAATACACCAATATGGGCTGCGCCTTTTAAAAATCCCCCGCCAAGAGCCAGCCCGATTTTCTTTTTCGGCTGCACATGGAACCACCTCATCATATTTTATGATGGTAGTTGTGCATGTGATACTACCTTACTTAAATTTCTTCTGGATTGCCCAAGTTGTATTTTTTTATTTTATTTAGTACAGTTGTGTGGGATACGCCAAGGGCTTTTGCCGCCCGACGTACTGTTTTATATTCTTTAAGAGCCTTTACTAAAACCCTTTTCTCTGTAATAGCCACCACTTCTTTTAGTGATGACAAAGCATATTGCTGTTCGTCATCACTATTTGCAAGAGCATTTTTTTGAACCATTTTAGGTCTAGTGGAATGGTCTAAAATTATATGTTCAGGTAGAATGGTCTCTCCCTCCACCAGGTTTATCGCCCGTTCAATTACGTTCTCCAGTTCTCTGACATTACCGTCCCATCTGTTTCGGATTAGTCTTTCCATTGCCCCACTGCTGATGCTAATGGGTGCCTTGCCCATTCTTTCAGTAAATTTCTCCACCAAGTGTTGGACTAACAGCGGTATGTCTTCCGGTCTTTCCCTCAACGATGGAATGGAAATTGGAAACACGTTCAACCGATAGTATAAATCTTCCCGGAAGTCCCCCCGTGCCATCATTTCTTCCAGTCCTCGGTTGGTGGCAGCAATTATTCTTACGTTTACAGAAATCTCACTACTGTCCCCTATCCGTCTTACTTTCCCATCCTGCAGCACCCGGAGCAGCTTGGCCTGAAGGTGAGGAGATAGTTCACCAATTTCATCCAAAAACAGAGTTCCGTCATTGGCGAATTCAAATAAACCCTGCTTACCACCTTTTTTAGCACCGGTAAATGCTCCATCGGCATAACCAAAAAGTTCACTTTCCAAAAGGGTCTCGGGTAATGCTGCACAGTTTAACGGTACAAAGGGTTTTTTATCCCGAGGGCTAGCCATGTGAATAGATCTAGCAAAAAGTTCTTTACCCGTTCCACTTTCACCCCTAATCATTACAGTGGTATTACTCCTTGCCACCCGTTTGGCCAATTCAACAGTTTCCAACATGTCTGTACTACCGTAAATAATATCTTCAAAGGTTATCATGGAAGGCTGAGTTACTGAATAAACCAAATCTTGAACCTGAGACATATCTTTAATGGCTGCCACCACACCCAGTATTCGTTGTTGACTATCCATAATTGGTCTACCTGTAGTAAAATAGTGATGTCTCCCCCGGGATGTGGAGAGAATCATTTCTTTGTTGTCATAAGATTTGCCGTCTTCTAATGCTTTTAGCATCGGTAAATCTTTTGATAATATGTCGCTGACGTGATACCCCATGATTTCCTTGGCACTGTAGCGTAGTATCTTTTCACAGGCCGGGTTAAATGTGGTAATGTACCCGTTCTTGTCAATGGCTAAAATGCCTTCACTGACAGAGTCTAGCACCGCTTTCACTTTTCTTTCCCGTTCTTCATGGGGCATCATATCAATTGGTACCACTTTTCTAACTTCCGGTATCTGCACCAATTCTTGTTCTAAATGACGGCACTTGTCAGCTGTTACCGCTTCTATTTCCAAAAACATATTGTTGGGTAGTACCTGTAATGAGATAATATTAATATTTTTTAACGAAACCACCTTTGAAACATCGAGCACTATGCCCACCCGGTCGTCAAATTCAATTCTATAGCGCAGGCTCTTCAAAGTCATCGCCCTTTCATAAAGGTTTGTTTATTTATTTCTGTTATAAATGATCTTTTCCTTTAGGAAAATTAATCTTAAGAAGTCTAGTAGTCAGAATGCGGAAAGGCACCCTACTTGCATGAACCTCATGCACCATTCTTAATTCTACATTCTTCATTAGTTAGTGTTGGTTTACCAATAAAAAAAAGTGCCTTTTTAATCGGCACATTTTTTACAATATCCAAAAAGTTTTAATTCATGATTGGTGATTTGGAAGTTTTTATCTTGGCTCACCTTAGCCTCCAGATCTTCTAGCAAATCTTCATCAATTTCTATAATATCTCCGCATTCTAGGCAGATGGCATGATGATGGTGGTGACCATCCTTTTCTCCTCCATATTCATACCTTTTACAACCATCACCGAAGTTTACCGAATGAATAATATCATTATCTAAGAATAATTCCATAGTTCGGTATACTGTGGCCAACCCCACATCTGGTGATTTCTCTTTTACCAGGATATATACCTCATCTGCACTTAGATGTTTATCTTTATTTTCTAACATCACCCGCAGTATTTTTTCCCTTTGGGGAGTTAATTTGTATTCCTGCGCTCTTAACTTTTTACTGACTTCATTTATAGTATTATTCAAAACATCACCACCAGAATACTTTTTTTCAGTATATGGCTACTTGTATAATATGTCAATAAAAATTACCAAAAGAGTGTTTTAGATTGTTAACCTTGGTTAACTATTTACGTCTCCGTCTCACTCTTATTTTACCGCTCTTTAGTTTCCATACAAACCTAACCACGGGAACAAGTACCAGAGATAAAAACACAGTCGGTACTACCCAATACCACCAGTATGTGTTTGAAGGACGCTCCACTTCTACTGCTGTTATCAGTTCAGTAGTAGCTATTTGCTTAGTCCTATCGTATATTTGTACTTCAGCTAGCTGTATACCTTTTTTCAATGGAGCTTCCGCTTCTTGTTGATAGATCACCTTTCTTTTAATCTGAGGCTGATATTCCTTAGGAAAATTATAATATATCGCCTCTTGAGCTAACAATGGTACTTCTTGTTCACTGTATTTAACAGGTGTTTTATCAATAATAGAGCCCTTACTCACCAGTAGCTTTTTTTCAAATTCTTCAAAACCATAATCAAACAGCTTGATAGCATCTGTCCAAACATTTCTATACTGGCTTTTTAAAACAACGGCAATTAGTTTCCGACCATCCTTACTTGCTGCAGCAACTATACATTGCCTAGCTTTGGTGGTGTAACCAGTTTTAATACCAATGGTGCTCTCGTAATTCCAGAGCAATCGGTTATGACTAATTAAGTATTTTAAATCGTCGGGATCTTGCCGAGTAATGCTTTTAGTCTTAGTATTTACAATTTTTGAAAAAACTGCATTCTGCATGGAATAGCGACCTATTAACGCCAAATCCCTAGCGGTGGTGTAATGTTCTTCATCGGGCAGGCCATGGGGGTTTGTAAAGTGAGTATTCTTTGCGCCTATTTCTCTTGCTTTTTCATTTAAAGTAAGGCTGAACTGCTCCACGTTACCCGATATGTGTTCTGCAATGGCCACACCAACATCGTTAGCAGAGTTAAGCATTAACGCATAGACCATGTCTTCCATAGTTAATTGCTCACCTTCTTTCACCCATATGGATGAACCAGGTGTGCCGGCGGCATTATCACTAACAGTGACAACATCATTCAGATTTGATCTTTCCAATGCTACAATGGCAGTAAGCATTTTAGTTGTGCTAGCTGGATACATGTGCTTGTCAGCATTCTTCTCATACAATACTTGACCATTCTCTGCATCTATCAATATAGCCGCTTCCCCAACAATAGTTGGCTCTTCAGCTTGTGCTACTTGTATTATTAAAAGTTGAGTTATTAGAATTGTGATTATAATTATGTTTTTTGCTCTCATGTTCTTCCCCGTTGTTATTTATTGTTACCATCATTACCCTTTGCAACGATTATAAAATCTTGCAATTTTCGGTTTTTATTCTGACTTTTGATTACTGGTTCCTGACTTCTAAGAAGTGTTATCTACTCAGAGATTCCTCCCCGTTCCAGTTAATATACAGTACTAATGCCAGCACCAGTACAGTTATTCCAGATAGCACAGGCATCACAGAAACCCCGGGCATGATATTAATTAAACTTATTAGCTTTGATACAATCCCGCCCACAACAAAGGCTAAAACAAAAATTGAAAGCCAAATTGCCGCTCCTTGTTTCCAACCCCGTTCTTTAAAGATAATCATTGCAGTGGCTATGCATGGGACAAAAAAAGTAACTGTAATTAATGCTACAAACTGCTGCACAGGGTTCATTGGGGTAGTAAACAAACCCGCTGTTCCAAATTCCCGACGAATAAAACCCATTATAAACCCGCCAGCCACTTCTTTGGGCAATCCCAGCAAGTTCACTGTTACCGGAACCAACAGATTCTCGATTGCTTCCAAACCACCAGTGATTTCTAACACACTTAAAAATAGCGCCCCGCCTGCGAACAACGGCACTGCCTCCTGTACAAAATCGGTAGATTTTATCCATGTCTTTTTTAGTACATTGGAGAGACGGGGTAGCCTAACCGGCGGCAAGTCAATCCACAAGCCACT
Organism: Bacillota bacterium; assembly: GCA_009711615.1. Taxonomy (GTDB): domain Bacteria; phylum Bacillota; class Desulfotomaculia; order Desulfotomaculales; family Desulfohalotomaculaceae; genus Desulforadius. The sequence goes on from VENI01000009.1 coordinate 125,211, forward strand.
AGGACTGCCTGGCAATAGTCTTGACAATATGATGCCGGTTGAAACCATAATAGTAAAAAGTATTAACCCGTAAGCAAGTGCATAGTAAAAGCCCAACCCAGCCATCATACTGGTAATTATAGCCATTTGAGCAGAACAAGGAACTGTAAAGGCCAAAATTACAATTGCTATAAACTTCTCCCGGTCAGAACCTAACATCCTGGTGCTCATGGTGGCCATAGTAACACAACCAAAACCTAATATCATTGGTATCACTGCCTGGCCGTTAAGGCCCATGCCTAATAGAATTCGATCCATCAAGACGGCAATTCTGGGCAAATAGCCACTATCCTCAAGAATGGAAAGCACCAGTTGAAACCCCATTACTAACGGTAGCAATAAGCCAAATAAATACGTTACCGCCATGGTAAATAGACCATATTTACCAGCTAAAATAGACCAGATAGTACTTTGCTCACTAATAAAACCACTTAACAAATTTCTAATAAAAGGTTGGTACATTCCACCCATAACTATTTCTTCAGTATAGCCTACTAAAGTTTGAGCCACAACTACACCAATCAGTTGATAGATTAAAAACAAAGTTAATAATAACATTGGTATACCCGTTACCGGGTGTAACATTATATGGCCTATTCTACTGGCCATTGATGATTCAACCGTTATTTCCCTCACTACACTTGCAACAATACCGTTAACTCTGTCCCGGCGCAGACGGTAAAATAAATCACGCCTGTTGCCTGGTTTGCAGTTATTTCTATTGGCAGTGTCTAAGTCCCCTTCTGCCACCAACAATGATTCCCGCTGAGGTAATTTATAATAAGACAAATTTTCCATTATCCCGGGTGTTATATTCCCAACCCTGGCCGCACATAATAATTTTAATAGCTTTTCCATACCATCTCCATTAACTGCCACAGTTGGTATCACTGGCACACCCAGTTCTTCTTCCAATTTTTCTACATTTATATAAATACCCTGTTCTTCGGCTTCATCCATTAAGTTTAATGCCACAACAATTTGTAAACCAGCATCTATTAGGTGTTGAGTTAAAAATAAGTCCCTTTCTAAATGGGTAGCATCGACAACATTTATCACCATATCTGAACGCAAAACAATATCCCGGGCGAGCCTTTCCTCTTCAGTAAATCCAGAAAGGCCATACGTACCGGGAGTATCACTAAAAACAAAATTACCGCTGCGCCCGCATATTGCTTCCACAGTGGTACCAGGATAATTGGATACATCTGTATATGTATTAGTGAAATTGTTAAAAATTACCGACTTTCCCACATTGGGATTACCTACAATTGTTGCATTTATTAGCTTTTCTTTATTATCAACCACTGGTTTGTGCACCTCTTTATCTTTTTCAGTTCACTAGTTCTACATCAATATTCCTAGCTAAGTTGCGTCCAATGGCTATTTCTTGCTTGGCCCTCCTCACCACCACCGGGCCAGCTGGTACAATTTCTTGACAGGTAATCACTGAACCCTCAGCAATTCCAAAACGAATTGCTTGAGCCCGCACTAATTCATCCAATATTTTACGTATTATTATCTGCTGTCCTTTTTTAACTTTGTCCAAGGTCATCATTTGTCCTCCTGATGATAATGAAATTCATTATGGAGAGAATCGTTCTCAATATCAATTATATCTCTACGCAAACATTTTTTCAATAATTAATTGATAATGTTAATCAATTTACATTGGCGTTATGTTTATTGTTAATAATAAAGTAACTATACTATAAAGGAGGTCTTAAAAATGAATATTGATACTAAAGGAATGGAAGTGGCCAAATTGAACGATCAACAGTTGAATGACCTTTTGCAGGTTGAAAAGACTATAAATAAAAATGCACCTCAGGAGGTATATATACTGGCTGTAACCAGACACGATTAATAATTATAATTTTTATAAAAGCCTGGCTATATTGCCAGGCTTATGAATATTATTTAATATATTAGTTCAAAGGGATTTGCTTAAATGCGTCGAATGATTAGCTAAATTAAAAATAATGTTAAATATTACTGGGGGATGCTTTTGCAAGTCTTTAAATTAAACATGACCGTTAGGGAATGGGGCCTTCTAGTAGTACTCTTTCTTGTTGAGTTCACAAGAGGTGCCTTGTTCTTAACTTTTTTACCAATTTACTCTGTCAAATTTCTAGGTATATCTACCGCTGCAGTTGGCATGTCAGTATCTGCACATTATTTAGTGGAAACGCTATTTAAAGGTACAGCAGGGCTTTTCTTTGACCGACACGGGCGCATAATTATATTAATTGGTTTAACGACTTCCTTTGTTGGCATTATCGGTTTAGCATACGCTAAAAACTCAATATTGCAGTTTGCGGCTGCAGCAATATTAGGGTTTGGGGTCTCTCCGTTGTGGCTGGCAGTTATAAGCTTGGTAGCTCCAGTTGAAATGCCTAACCGGGCGTCACGCATGGGGGCCATTTTTGCTTTTTGGCTTGGGGGTATGGGGTCAGGTCCTGTCCTAATAAATTTTTTCATTTCACGAAGTTACCACTCGGCTGCAGCCTTATTAATATCACTATTTGGAATAGCCGTTATTTTAGCTTATTTTGCTTTTCCTAATCAAGCTAATAGTTATGGTTCAGACGTTAATTCAGGTCTTTGGCAGGAGTTAAAACGATTGGCTAACTTGTCAACAGTTACCCGGGTCCTTCTTCCAGGGATGTTTTTACAAACATTGGCTGCCAGTCTGCTTCTACCTATTCTTCCATTATATGCCGATAATGTACTGGGGCTTAACCATAGTCAGTATGCTATTTTATTGATTTGTGGTGGTGCAGGAACACTTCTGTTCTTGATACCCATGGGGAAGCTGGTGGATCGATTGCCTCTCAAATTACTTTTGGTCACAGGTTTTGGGTTAAGTGCATTATTACTTTTTACTTTTACATTAAGTAACAATCTACTTTATGTTTATTCGCTGGCAGCGTTGGTTGGTACAGCTTATGCTATTGTACTACCAGCTTGGAATGCTCTTTTGGCTAAGGTTATCTCTGTAGAAATGCAGGCGACCGGATGGGGTATTTTCGGCACTATAGAAGGGTTAGGCATTGCAACGGGCCCTGCTTTAGGGGGTGTGATTGCGGAATTATTAGGTCCTGTTGGAACTATTTACTGTAGTTCTTTTGTTTTATCGATAATGGCTTTGTTTTATATCATGTATCCTATTAATATTACCTTAAAGGGGGAGGGGTAGTTTGCCAGTAGAATACATTGTTGGTGGAATACTCTCCGCATTATTCATTTATACAATTTTACCCACTATACTAATTAGGCTTTTTAGTATCGGAGGAATACAAACAGGTCCCCGTGGACACAGGGAGGTTTATCTCACCTTTGATGATGGTCCTGACCCAGTGCACACTCCTCAGGTGCTGGATATTCTAAAACAGCACAATATTAAGGCCACATTTTTTGTTACAGGTGTTAACGCCTTAAAAAACATTAATATTATAAAGACTTTTGTTCATGAAGGACATAACATCGGTATCCACGGCATGAATCACAGTTTTTCTTGGTTTGCAAGCCCTACCGCCACTGTAAAAAATATTAAATCTGCTGCTGATACTATACATAATGCTACCGGGAAGGCAACTGTTTTATTCAGGGCACCTTGGGGCTTATATAATTTAGTTAATTATTTTTCTTTTATAATTACTGGTCATCATTCCGTATTATGGAGTTTCATGAGTTGGGACTGGACAAAAAATTGCAATGAACAACGTATTACCAATTGTATTAGAAGTAAACTAAAAAACGGTGCCATTATTGTACTCCATGATAGTGCAGGACCGGTGTGCAGCAACTCCGCTGCTCCAAAACAAATGATTAAAGCTCTCCCTAAAATCATTAAAGAAATTTATGATCAGGGCTACAAAATCGGGGACCCTGTAAAACTAGAAACATGGTCACAATTGGGGTGGTATAAACGCGCCACCGTAGGATTATGGAGTTTGTGGGAACGGTTCTTTGCCTATGCAGCAGGAGTTAAGCCGTTAACTGAGGCAGTAGACTCTGCTTTCAGCTTAGCAGTTCGCAAATACCGTGGAAAACCACTTAACCTTCCCGACGGAACATTAATTAAACCTGGTGACCTTATGGGTGAACTGCATTTTGACAACAATCTTCTTTTAAATATTACTTCACAGGCCCGCGCCCCAGAAAGGGTGGCCACAGCACTGTTGCGCAATGTTCGGAAATCACTGCCACAGGTAGCCGATGCCCTGAGGAGTGATCCACGATATAATCAAGTTAAAGCCGTCTATGGCGTTACTATTATTCATCGGGGTGCAAAGTTTTTAGGTTTTAACATTTTTGAAATTTACCCTCATCTGTTAAGAGTTATAACTACTTGGTATCAACGATGGTTGCTTATTGTTTTTCATCCCAACGGTTTTTCTCACCTTATCAAGCATCGGTCAAAAATGGTACCCAAGATGCTAGTTATGAGCAAGGATCAACTGGTACAACGATACAGTACCTTAGATCATAACGCAAGTTGATAAACATTTTTACTTTTTTCTCAACGCTCTACTTTAGGCAAAACCAGCCCTGCATATGGTATAACCCAGGCCCGGTATTCCGGGCCATGTTTTTTTTCTACATACCGAAGGGCGCTATTTATATTTGGCTGATAAACCATAAATAAATTTTTAACTTCTTTCTCTGTTAAATCTGAAACTAATACAACCTCATGCCTCTTTACTATATCTGCCACAACACTGCCTTTGTGACCTCCCAGGACAAACTTGTTGTTAATTCTTTCAATTAAATCCTCCGGCCTAAAGGCATCTTTTAGCCACTGACAAAAAATATCATCGCCATATCCATCTTGACAACGGGCTACAACAACTATAGTACCTCTCTTCTCTGTAAGTTTAGAAGCATTAGTTATTGATTTTATTGATTGATATACATTAAGATCCCGGGGATATCCACCACAGCTAATAATTGTTACCGGGCATTTATATGGAACGCTAACGGAACTGATTTGCTGACAGTGCTTAACACCTTCTTGCCATGCATTTTCCACATCACCGGCAACTGCAACCATGACCTGATTATTCTCATTGCATACTACATTTAGAATATATTCTAAACCAGCCAGTTTAGCTGCTTCATCCATCTGTCGCCGCACTGGGTTGTTCAACCATTTACCTTCCGCTGCTCGGGGATCATTCATCATACTATGGTTAGCTGTTATTGCTGCCCGTCCGCTAATTCCAGGTAGAATTGCCTTAGACCCACCGGAGTATCCTGCCAGTTTATGAGGAATAATTGAGCCTAGCGCAATTTTCAAATTAGCCTTTGCTGCCATTGTGTTAATTAATAATTCCGTACCATCAGTTAATCTACCTATCGATGTTAATTCATCATCACAATTGTGATTGATAACTTGGTATTCTCTTATAATATCTTCTCCTAGGGCCAATTTAGTTTCTTCACAGCTATTTGCACGATGGCATCCAGTTCCGATAATAATAGTTATCTGTTGAGACTTAATTCCTGCTAAGTGTAATTCATTTAAAACCGGAGGTAGCATTAGTTTATAGGGGATCGGCCTTGTAGCATCACTAATAATTATCGCTACGCTGTCTGGTTTTTTTCTTTCGACGATTTTGTATAACGGTTCGCTAGAAATTGGTGCTGACATAGCCTGGGCAATTATTTCTTCTGCTTTTTTGTTTATTTTACTTTGTGGGTATAATACCCCAGCCACATTTTCGTCTTTTAAGCTGAATTCTATGTTTTTATTGCCATATCTTAATTTAATATTCATGTATATATTTTTCCCGGACACATTAATAATAAAACACCGTCATCTATAATGACGGTGTTTTACTATCTTATTACTATTCTCTCATTCTGAATTCTGTCTCCTGACTTCTGACTCCTAAGTAGTTACATTAACTTTGGGGTCTCTCTGTAACTGTAATATAAAGCTCTATTTTTTGTCCTTCTCTAATTGAGCCCACTTCCAATGTGCCACCAACTTTTTTGTCACGAACAGTTTCAATCAGTTCATCTGTATTACTTATTTCTTTACCATCAAGGCTCGTAATGACATCTCCCTGTTTCACACCTGCTTTATCAGCAGGACTACCAGGAACCACCCCTACAACCACTACACCCTTATCTTGTTTAACATCTAAGTATTCGGCAATTTCAGGGGTTAAATCTTGAATTTGTACACCCATCCACGGGCGCACAACTCGCCCTTTTTCAATCAACTCATCCAAAACTTCTTTCACTGTGCTGGTGGGAATGGCAAATCCAATACCCTGGGCCTGAGCATTAACAGCAGTATTAATTCCCACCACTTCACCCTTAAGGTTAAGCAGTGGACCGCCGCTGTTACCAGGATTAATAGAAGCATCAGTTTGCAACAGGTGTTTATAATGTCGGTCTTGTACAGTAACTGGTCTCTCTTTGGCACTAATAACCCCTACAGTTACGGTTTCCTCCAAACCATATGGACTGCCAATGGCTATCACCCAGTTACCCACTTTAATGTTTTCGGAACTACCCATTTCCAACGTAGGTAAATCTTCAGAAGCATTTATCTTCAATACTGCCAAGTCTAGGTCAAAATCTGCCCCTACCACCTTGGCCGGTATAGGTTCCTCTTTTCCTTTAATACGAACGTATATCTCTTCGGCTCCACCTATCACGTGTTCATTTGTTAGTATATAACCGTCTTTAGAAGTAATGAAACCTGATCCCAAACCGGTTTGTTGACGTTGCTGCGGTTCCAGTCTATCACCAAAAAACTGCCTAAAAAAAGGGTCATTCATAAACGGATCATTAACTTCTTCTACTGCCACTGTTTCAATTTTCACCACTGCAGGGCTTACTTTTTTTACAATATTGGCAATTGTATCTGGGCCTACTCCCGGAAGGGACATACCTGTCTGATTTGTTTCTTCGATATTTTTTTGTTCAGGTTGCTTGTTACCCTGATCATTGTTTTCAGCACATCCTAAACTGATCAGCATAACTGTAACCATTAATAAAGAAATAAAAATAGTACTTTTTTTGCTAATCTTCACTTTATAACTCCTCCCACAAGTTTAGTATGTCTTTTACTTGATAGACTAAGCCATATTATTTCTGATAGTATCAATTTCATCTTCTTCCATCACTTTGATTATCATTTTATCAGTGAATTCTATCAAATGTAAATCCATTGGCTTTTTATAATTGCGGCCGTTAGAATCATACAAAACCTTCACACGTGGGCTTAATGCCATCCCCTTTTCTGTTTCCATTACCACTGCTATTTCACCGGTGTTCAGTTGTACTATCGTTCCAGCAGGATAAGCAGCTACATGGTCTAAAAATGCCTTTACTATTTCATAACTAAAAAGATAATCACCAGATCCAGCTATCATCTCAAATGCCTCGTGAGGAAAAAAAGCCTTCCGATATACTCTATCGGCTGTAATAGCATCATACATATCCACCAAGCCCACAATCTGAGCAAACTCGTGAATTTGACTTCCTGATAAACCTTGGGGGTAACCCTGTCCATTATAACGCTCATGGTGTTGATATGCGGCAACACATGAGGTAGCACTGATATTCATGTTTCCCCTTAGTATTTTATAACCCCATTGGGAATGGTTTTTAATAACATCAAACTCTTCAGCTGTTAATTTACCAGGTTTATTTAGTATAACTTGGGGTACTTTTATTTTGCCCACATCGTGTAGCATGGCACCAATCGCTAGTTTATGTAATCTTGTTTTGTCATAACCCATTGCCATACCGGTTATAAGGGCTAGCACACATACGTTTACTGAATGTCCAAATACATAGTCATCAGTGCTTCTAATATCACTTAAATTAACCATAATATTTTTATTGCTAAATAAGTCATCCATAATGTCGTTTATTGAACCCAACACTTCCGAAGGAATAATAATGTTCTGAGATATATTATTATCTATCTCCTTATTCAATATCTTTTTCACATTGCAGATTGCATTTAGTCGAGTTTCATCGGTAATAACATCATCAACCTCAAGTTCAGGAGTTAATACATCATGTATATATAGAGCTGGAACGCTAAGTTCTTTAAGTTTTTTAATGTATCGTTCATTAAGAATAACACCTGAATTTAAAAGTACTTGACGACTGCTACTGTAAACTGAGCGGGCTAATTTCATTCCTGGTTTAATTTGGTCCATCCGTAGTTTTCTCAAAAATAACACCTCAGATGTGTATATTATGCAACTAATAATTTCTACATAATTTTATCTACTCCTCCCTATATATTGTTATTTTTTGGCGAAAAAAAGACGCGGAAAGCCGCGCCTTAATAATTATTGCCAGTGGAAAATATACAAGTATACAGTTGATATTACTATTGACATATTGACATTATCATAAGCGGAAATGCAACTTTCATATAACCAATAAATGAACTTTATCCAAAAAAATATGAGGCACCTTAATGGGTGCCTCATTGAATATATAATTTTAGAAGTCTTTCATTGGGTTTGGTCCCAATTCATCAAGTTCTTCTGCAAAGTCATCTAACATTTTAGGCAAGTTCATGTAATCCATAATATTTACTTCCACTGCTTTTACACGCTCAGATTCCAAGCCAAGTCTATCTAATGTTTCAGATACCTTGGAGAGACGGATTTCAGCCAATTCACTACCTTTCATGAAGTGACACTGGTAATCATCCCCATGTTTACAACCAAGGAGCATAACACCGTCGTATCCTTCACTCATGGCATCAGCTATCCATACCAAGTTTAATGAACCAAGACATCTTACCGGAATAATACGTACCCATGGATTATATTTCAGACGATTGATACCAGCCATATCCAATGCAGGCACAGCATCATTTTCACAGGCGAATATCAGTATTCTTGGCATTTCTTCATCTTCTTCAGGCATTTCAATACCCTTAATCATGTTACCAATCATCGGAACAGAGTAGTTCTTAAAGGAAACAATCCGTTCTGGACATGCACCCATGCAAGTACCACATCTGCGGCAACGTGTGGGGTTCGGAACTGGGTTGGTCTTTTCGTCCTCATTTATGGCACCGAAAGGACATTCTTCAGTACAGCGCTTACACTGAGTGCAGCGGTTAAGGTTAAACTCTGGATATGACAGATCACCGCTTCTCGGATGGATGGCTGCACCATTAGCGGTAGCCTCAACACATTGAATGGCTTTCAATGCAGCACCTGTAGCATCAGTAACTGCTTTCGCCATATCCATTGGCGCTCTAACTGTACCAGTAGCAAAAATACCAGTTCGGCGTGTTTCATAAGGGAAACATATAAAGTGTGAATCAGGGAATCCGTATTTTAAAGTAGGCAACTCTGGACCCTGTCTGTATTCCAAATTCAAGATGTCAGAAGCAATAATGGTATCAGGTGTTGCTTGTTCCTCTTCTTCAGAGGCAGCTGCCGCTTCATCATCACCAACTTCTAATTCAACTTCTTGACCAAAGGCAGTTGTAGGTGCCATACCAGTAGCTAGCACAATTAAGTCAACACCGTCAATACCGGCCTTACCACCCAACAACACGTCTTCAGATTCAAGAGTTAATGTACCGTCTCCATCCTCGTTGATGCTTGTGATATCACCCTTAATAAATACAGCACCAGTCTCCTGTATCTTCTTATAAAAGTGTTCATAGGTACCAGAAGTACGTATGTCTTTATAGAACACATAGGTCATAGCATCAGCATTTAATTCGCTTACATATGCAGCCTGTTTCATACTTTCAATACAGCAAGCATGGGAGCAGTATGCTAAACGTTCAGCATCTCTGGATCCTGCACACTGTATAAAGGCAATCTTTTTTGCTTCCTGCCCGTCGGACGGACGAACAATTTTACCGTTCTTAGCCATTTCTTCCAGCTCAGCATGGGTAACAACATTTTTATAGTTACCATAACCCAGATGGGTTAAATTTTTAGCTTCAATAGGTTTAGAACCAGTGGCCAGAATAATAGAACCAACCCGTTCTGCTACCTCGCTGCCGCCAGCATCTATTGTAGCATCAAACATACCAGGTGCGCCGGCAATTTTTTTAATTTTTGCTGAGGTATATACAGTAACGTTAGGGTTTTCTTCAAGCTCTTTAGCCTTGGCTTCTACATCAGGATTTTCCAGTTCAGTATAAGGAGCATTAAGCGGAGTTACTTTATATAACTTGTTTAACCAACCGCCAATCTCATCTTCTCTCTCTACCAAAACAGTTTTATATCCAGCTTTTCCTGCTTCTAATGCTGCAGTAATACCAGCCATACCAGCACCTACAACTAGTATCGCTTTAGATACATCTTCAACCACATATGGTTCTACTGGTTGAGAAGCCTTAACTTTCGCATAGGCCATATGAATAACATCAGCAGCATGACGACCAGTGTGATCTTCTTCTTCATCAACTGCATCTTCAGCATCAGGTTCATGTACCCATGCAACCTGTTCTCTAATGTTTGCACGCTCAACAATTTTGTCACTGCCAAAGTTAAATACATCATAGTTTACACGACTAGAGCAAGCAGCAATGATTAAGGTGTTAATACCTTCTTCTTCAATATCCTTCTTAATCATTTCTACGCCTTCCTTACCACAGAGGAAGGAACTGGTTTGACAGGACTGAACACTATTTTCTTCAGCGGCTTCAGTTAGGGTATCAACATCCATTGCTTCACCGATACCGCAACCGGTACATATATATACACCATACTTTTTGTCCATTTTCCTACCTCCTCACCGTAGATTGTATAGCCCTAAGCACAGCAGCGGTGGCATCTTGAACGGAAGTAGCTACGTCACCAGGCTTCCGTGTACATCCAGCGGCATATATGCCAGGTGTTGGAGGTCCTGCAATCACAAAGCCATCTACATCATAATTCAGCTCGGCAGGAACTTTCACTTCAGCTGTAGCTGGTTCCATACCGGTGGCCAGCACAACCATGTCATATTCCAAGGTTTCAATTTCCTGGGTGAACTGATTTTCAGCTAATACCAATAGGTTATTTGTTTCCGGAACCTCTTTTATTTCACTGGGCTTACCCTTGATAAGGTTTACATCTTTCTCATCTATCACTTTCTGATAGTAATCTTCATGTTTACCCATAGCACGAATATCCATAAAGTAAATTGTTATATTAGCATCAGGGTATTGCTCTCTCACATAGTTAACATGTTTTAAAGTTGCCATACAGCATACTGAAGAACAGGTTTTTAAGTGATTCTCATCCCTAGATCCGGCACATTGTACAAAGGCTATATTTTTTGGTTCTGACTTGTCAGATGGCCTTAAAATTTTACCTTCGTTAGGTCCAGTCAAGGCTGCCATCCGCTCCATAGCAATATTGGATATAACGTTTACAAAGCGGCCACCGCCATAGTTACTTAACTTACTGATATCATAAGATTTCCAACCGGTTGCCCAGATTATTGAACCTACATTTACCTTCATGGGCTTAGATTCCATCTTCAGGTCGATGGCATTATATTCACATGCTTCAACGCACTTGCCACAGGAATCACCCTGGCAGGCATCAGCATCAATTGCATATTTCATTGGAAAAGCAAAAGGATGAGCAAGATATATAGCCTTGGTCTTGCTAAGGCCTAAGTTAAACTCATCATCTCTCTCTGCTGGGCATGCCTCAACACATTTATTACAACCGGTACAGTTTTCGTTTACATAACGAGGTTTCAGGTTAATAGTAGCCTCGAAATTACCCTCTTCACCGGAGATACTTTCTACTTCAGCTAATGTTAACACATTAATTTTTGGGTTTTTCTTAATTCTTTGGTAGTTTATTTCCAAACCACAGTTTGGAGGACACATTTTAGGGAAGTATTGATTAATTTGCGATACTTTACCGCCTAGGTATGAATTTTTCTCTACCAGAAAAACTTCACAACCAGCTTCTGCAGCTTCAACAGCAGCAGTAATACCGCTCATTCCTCCACCTACAACTAGTACACTTTTATTACCCATTATTTCACCCCTATTCCAGTTGTTGTTGAATAGGCCTATTCACAAACAAACTAAATTTGTTTTCTGCTTCTCCAGTTGATATCTCTGGCAAGCGCGGCGCAACACTTATTTTAAATATACTGTGAAAAATAACACATCCATCTGTTCTAAAGAGTGGCCCGTGACCATCGGCCACGGGCCACATTTCGCTATTTAATTAATCAAGCAGTCTAACGATGTCTTTCTTAAATACGTCCCATTCTCCGTTTTCTGGGTTGAACTTACAGTTAACGAAGGTGAGCCAGTTTTCTTCATCAATCTTAGGTGTATCAGTACGGAAGTAGTATCCAGGGAAACGTGTCTCTTCACGGAACAATACTGTTTGAATGTGAGCTTCAGCTTGTAATGTTCTGTGGATGTTTTCCCAACATCTCATCAACTCGTGCAGATCACGAGCAGCCAGTTTCTCGGAATCTTCCTTCAGCATGGTCAGATATTCATAACCTTTTTCCAGTAGAGCTTTACTGGTCTTGAAGGCTGCAGAACAACCACCAGCATACTCGTCCATTATCTTTTGTAAACGGAACATGTACTGCTTAGGTACAATGTACTCTGGGTTTACATCAGGATCTGTGGTGAAGTCTTTATTCTCTTCAAATACCTTCATAGGCTTGAGAACCTTTTCTTTCAATGCTTCTACTTTAGCAGCATCAATGTTTGGTTCTTCGGTGTTTTCTACACAATACTTAACCATAGCCTTACCAGCGATACGTCCTTCAGCGTGGGAGCCGGAGGAGAACTTGTGGCTGGAAGCACCAGAAGCGTCACCAGCTGCAAACAGACCCTTAACAGTAGTCATGTTCTCATAGCCCCACTTGTACTCATCTGGAGCACAATCTTCAGGACCAGATACCCAAGCACCGGAACCACCAGAGTGTGAACCAATAAAGTAAGGCTCAGCAGCAGCGATCTCAGAAGCTTTTTCCTCTGGAGCGATATTGCAAGCAGCCCACAGGATAGCCTGTGATACAGTCATGTCCAAGAAATCTTCCCAAGCTTCGCTTTCCAAAGCCTTCATTTTCTTCTTGAATGCTTTCTTGTCATCCTTATAGTCAGCAGCCAAGTTAGCAATAGCATCAGCAGTCTGCATGTAGATAGGTCCTAAACCTTCTTCTACATCCAGCATACCGAGGTAGTTACGCAAGTTAGCAGGAATTGGCTTAACTTTGCCGTATTCACCCCAGTTTTCCAGCTCAGGACGACGCTCTACCATGTACTCTCCGCCATCAGCGTTAGTAGCTTTTGACTTAAAGAGCAAGAACCAAGCACCTACAGGACCATAAGCATCCTTAAAGCGTACAGGGATGAAACGAACTTCCTGACAAGTCATTTCAGCACCAGCAGCCATGGTGAAGTAAGCTGAAGAACCGGAGCTGAATGGTGGATACCAGGAACGGCCTAAACCTTCACCAGTGGAACGAGGCTTAAATACTCCAACGCAACCGCCCATTCCAGCTAATACAGTTTTAGCCTTGAATACATATATCTTTTCTTCACGGGTGCTGAAACCGATAGCACCAGCAATTCTGTCACCGTCCATGATAGGCTCTACGATGTATACACGCTCGTAGATGTTGTCAGTGCCAAGAGCATTCTTAGCAGCTTCAGCAACAATTACCTTGTAGGATTCACCGTTCAGCATGATCTGCCAACGACCACCACGAACATAATTACCTTCATCATTAGTCCAGATAGGTAGTCCCCACTTTTCAAACAAGTGAACGGAGGAGTCAACGTGACGAGCAATGTTATAAACTAAGTCATCACGGGCAATGCCCATCAAGTCGTTCTTAACATAGTGAACGTAATCTTCTACAGTGTTTTCGCCTTTAGCCAGACCTAAGTACTGGTTAATAGCGGACAAACCCATGGCTACAGCACCAGAACGGTCCATAGCAGCTTTATCTACCAGGGTTACTTTTAAACCCTGCTTTTCTGCCCAGTAAGCAGCTTCTACAGCAGCACCACAACAAGCCATACCACCGCCGAGAAGTAGAATATCAGTTTTAACTTCAACAGTTTCAAAGTTAACCGGCATTATATTAACCTCCTTCTTAAATTCGTAATCATTTAATATTTTAGATAATTAGTTAAAATTACTTCTTCAGTGTTGGAAGCTCATCCAAGCCGATTGATTCTGGCTCAGTAAACAGAACAGGGCTGTTCAAATCGTCTTGGTCTGCAGTGTAGCCACCAGCAGGTACTGCAGCACCTTCCTCAGTAGTTCTGATGGGGAACTTGAAGCGTTTTACGCTACCATTACGGAACTTAACAGTCCACATAATGCTGTCAGAGCTTCTCAGTGGTACAGCACTGGCACCCATGGGTACAAAGTCAGCATAACCACGAACATCAATAGCTTGTTGTGGGCAAATCTTCACACAGCAATAACATTCCCAACACATTGCTACATCACGGTTATAAGCCTTCATCTTATCTCTGTCCAGTAACATCAGGTCGTTAGGGCAAATATACATGCAAGCGGTTTTATCTTGCCCTTTGCAGCCATCGCACTTTTCTTGAATTACATAACTAGGCATAATTTAACCTCCTATTCCCATATTTTTTTTAGTATTAGAGGTTATGGGAGAGAGCGGATTGTTTTAATCTGTGACACGATCCTTTACTCTCCCTGTCCTCCACTTTAATACAAGGCATATTGCCTTTTTATGAAGCAGCTGTAGCTGCAACATCTCTCAGGGTATTACTTAAGGCCTTGGTAGTATTCGGTAAGGATTTCCAGAACTTCCTTACGACCAAACTCAAGCGGTGGCAGTTCTCCAGCAGCAAACATTGCACGAACTTTAGTACCGCTGATAGCTACACGATCTTCTGGACCGTGTGGGCAGGTCTTTTCTGTGGCCATACCCATACACTTCTTGCAGTAGTAGGCAGCAGTAACCTTAATAGGCTGACAACCAATTTCACCAGGCTTAAACTGATCAAACATTTCTTGTGCTTGGTAAGATGTATAATAATCACCAACACCAGCGTGGTCACGACCAATTAAGATATGACTGCAACCAAAGTTCTGACGGAAAATTGCGTGTAGGATAGCTTCGCTAGGACCTGCATAACGCATTTCCATTGGGTACACACGCATTTCTACGTGATTTGGATTAAAGTAGTTTTCCATATGCGCTTGATAAGCTTTAAAACGAACTTCTGCTGGAATGTCTCCAGCCTTCAGCTTACCAACGATTGGGTGAATGAACAGACCATCACAAACTTCCATACCAATCTTGCACAGGAACTCATGTGAACGGTGTAATGGGTTACGGGTTTGGAAAGCTGCTACAGTGTTCCATCCCTTTTCTTCAAACAGTTTACGAGTTTCTGACGGATGAGCGTAGAAATCTGAGTACTGTGAAGCATATCCAAGCTCGCTAAATGTTACTAATGAACCACCAACATTGATATTACCTTGGCTCATTACTTTTTGTGCACCAGCATGCTCAGCATCATCTGTAAAGAAAACTTCTTTACATTCTTTTGCCTTGTCGTATTCATACTTGTCTTCTACAGTAAGAATACCAACATAGATACCTGACTCATCGTCTACTAGGGCCACTTCTTGGCCTTCTTTGAGTTCAGCAGCTTGTTCTTCAGTTACGGATAGTGTAATAGGGATAGGCCATGCTAGACCATTTGCAAGGTGCTTGGTGTTAACAACACTTTCATAGTCCTTTTTGTTCATGAAACCAGTTAGCGGGCTGAAAGCACCCATACCCAGCATTAGAGCGTCGGAAGTTTCCCGGGAACTCATGCGAACAACAGGTAGAGTCTTCGCCTTGGCTTCTAATTCGGGGCGCTGCTCCTTAGGTGCAAGCACTGGAGTCAGTTTCCCACCATGGGGTTGGATTAAAGCCATATTTGATGTACCTCCTTTAAGGATATGTTAATTAATAAACTATATAATTTATACACTACAAAATTTGTCGGTTTGTGAAGGTTAATTCAGTCACAAGCTACGGTAAAAAAATAATGTAGTGTTAAATCAGCCAAGTTCTTGTGAATAAAGTAACTTATTGCATCGTTCTATCTATTTTATTTAATACCTTTAATTATATATTCGGTATTCACTTTAAAAACTCCTGCTAAGTTTGGAGAATTTTTTATTTTAATATTATTTTTTATGCCCAATTTGATAGCTTGTTGTAAGGTGAGACAATACAGTAATCAAGTCCCGCTGTTTTTTTGTCCAACCCAAAGGCCAGGGCCATTAATTGGGTAATAAATAATACCGGTAAAGTGTTATTAGTTTGGTATTTTTTGTTTGCCTTTGCCTGATATGCATCAAGGTTCATTTGGCACAACGGACAAGGCGTTACAATAATATCGGCATTCGCTTTGGCTGCTCCGTCAATAATCGGATGCACTGCTGAAAGTGTGATGTCAGGAGCACTCAATGCCAACGCACCGGTACAACACTTGTTGCTGTTTTCAAATTCTACCGGCTCGCCACCCAAAGCTCTAATCACGTTGTCCATCGCCTGAGGATATTCAGGGTCATCATAATCATTCCTCAGTGCTTTAACACTTTGACATCCAACGTACCCAGCAACTTTCAAGCCTTCTAGGGGTTTTTGAACTGTTGCTTTAATTTTTTCGGGTCCAACATCATTAGCCAAAATATCTAATAGGAATCTTACGTTTAAAGATCCACTATACTGCAGTTCGTCTTCTTTTAATGCTTCATTAGCATTTTGGTTGAATTCTTCTTCAGTAAACTTTTTGTTGGCCAAGCCGAGAATAGCATAACACGAACTACATGTTGTCACTATATCATGATCCGGCAATTGCTTCTCAGCAAGAGCTAAGTTACGTGCTGCCAGAACCTGCGCAGGGAATTCGCCAACTACACTAGAAGTAACTGTGGCACCACAGCAGTTCCAGTCTTCGATTTCGTTTAGTTCTATTCCTAACTTATCCGCAACAGCTAGAAAGGCATGGTAGTTGGCCAACGCAGTTCCTTCGCTAGCACATCCAGGATAATAGTTATATTTCATTTAGCCTTCCTCCTTTGCTAATGCTGCTGCCTTATCCAATACCGCCCGAAGTTTTGCAGGGTTTTTTACACCTTTTGGCGGGAAAACAGCCAACCTTTTATGTTTAAACATTGCCATTCCCACATCCTGCATATCGAGTGCCATTTTAAATGCATTTCCAATACCCAGCTTCAAACCATACTTCATGGTTAGTCCGCCTTCCCAAATTCGTCCTCGTTTGGCCACATCATTGTAATATACCTTTGCCATATGAGTTTGGTTGGTTATATTACCTTCTTCCTCGGCCAGGTGACGCAAATCATGCATAACATCCATCATTGGAACACCACGGGGACAGCGACAAGAACATGTATAGCAGGATGTACACATCCATGGTGTATTGCTCTTAAGTACCTGTTCCTTATCTCCCGCCCTGATCAGTTGAATAATCTCCCTGGGCGAATGATCCATAATACCTTTTAAAGTACAAGTTGTGGGGCAAATGCCGCACTGCATGCACATTTTCACCCATTTCCCATTATCCATTTCGTAAACCTTTTTAGTAAACTCAGGGTCGTATTTCCTTACAACGTCAGCCCCTGACATCGTTCCCCCCCCCCTCGATTTCAATAAACTTTATACTTCATATGTTAAAATTGTAATATTAACTCCTTTTGATTGTGAAGTAACGAACACACAATACTAAAAAAAAGCAGTTTAACTATGTATCTATTAATGACTAGCGAAAAACATTGGCAGGCTAATTGCTTGTACAATTAACTAAATAAATAAATAACTGAGCTTGTGTAAATAATAACATTCTTTTTTGTTTTTGACAAGTATAATTATTATTTAGTGTTAATCCAGTATATAAAGAATTATGTTAATAATTCCACCATTCAAAGATTCTTATAGTTCTGAATTATTGTAGAATTTCACTAGATTTTTATTCTATATTAAAATCTAGAATCCTCCCTAAAAATGCAAAAGAATGAAAAAAATTTAACAAGCAAACCTTTTAAACCTCAAGTACACAAATAATACTATTCACAGTGCGGACAAGATATGCTATTTATAAAATTTTTCCTTTAATAAAGTCTGACAAGCAGGATATGGCATTATGGCTAAGAATAAATATATAACTATAACTTACTTAAACAAAAGATTAACATACGGGAGGAATCCATTTTGTATAAGAAAATCCTGAGTCCGGTTGACGGTTCTGAACGTTCAAAACAGGCTGCTGCCCACGCAGCAAGTCTGGCCAAAATTGTTGGTGCTCAGTTAATACTGGTGCATGTTGTTACACCCGTTTCAATGTATTCAGACCGATTGGGGGGTATTGAAAAGACTCTGCTTGATGAATTAGTAAAAGAAGGACAACAAATACTGACAAAAATTAAATGGGATTTATCTTCAGAAGACACCGAAATAGAAACAACTCTTTTAATAGGAAATCCCGCCGATGAAATATTCAAACTTACAACTGATAATTCTTATGATTTAATTGTAATGGGTAGCAGAGGATTAGGAGAGTTAAAAGGCTATATAATGGGGAGTGTGAGCAACAGGGTGGTAAGACACGCCAAATGCCCAGTACTCATATACAGATAATTTATTCAAGGAGTTGTTATGATTGTATCAGAAAGTTCAATGGTTTCTTCGTTTAGCTGGATTTATAACAATCGGTGCCAGTCTCTTTGCTGGCGAGCATGCTACACTAGTTGGAGCATTAGGAGGCCTAATGTTCCTATTGGGAGTATTAAAATTTAAAAAAAAGAGATAATAACTAAAAATTGTCAGCTGTATTGCTGAAATTTAATAATGTTAATGGTAATTTTTACTTGGGTGGTTTAAAGGGTGAGAGGGCAAAAAATATACAACAAATTCCCCTCTCACCCATCGCAAAAAAAATTTAAAAATCGTTGACTTATACACTTGTTCTTGTTATTATATTACTTGTCGCATTAAGGGCGATTAGCTCAGCTGGGAGAGCACCTGCCTTACAAGCAGGGGGTCAGTGGTTCGAGCCCACTATCGCCCACCATAAAATATGCCACGGTAGCTCAGTCGGTAGAGCAGAGGACTGAAAATCCTCGTGTCGGCGGTTCGATTCCGTCCCGTGGCACCAAAAAGAGACGCAATAGCGTCTCTTTTATTACTTTCTAAATAAATATAGTTTTAAATGCTACATTTTAAATAAAGGAGTATATTTATGTTTGTCGAATATTCTCCTCATAAGTAGCACAGAAAGGAAGTAAAATAATGCTCAATGTTATACTAATACCGTTGATAGCTGCAGTTTACTTGGCTACAGCATACATACCAATACTTCAGCTTATGTTTTTACAAGACTATCAACTCTTATTGGACACTACACCTGTATTTAATAAATTAATATATTTATCTACATTCACAGCCACATTTGGGCTAGTTTTAATTATTTGTCTTTACAAACTGGCAAAGCCCCATTTGCAACAAAAGGTTAATCAAGTTACAACAAGCAAGGTTATTACCTTGTCATCGTATTTTTTGGCTATCGGTGTAGCTGCTTCACTTCTAACTTTGGCATTATCAGCATTTAATTATTACGGTACATCCAGTTTGTTATTAAAACCTGCCCCATGGTCACCTGAGGAGATTGAACGTATTGCCGTCCACGAAGCAGGACATGCCTTAGTTCGTGAAATAGAGTTTCCAGAATCCACAATAAAAGCAGAAATAATCTCTACTAATGATATAAACAAAGCCAATAGCTGGTTTTCCCAACCATTACCAAGCGGTTATGTTATGGGTGACAACACTTCACGTTTACCTACAAAAAAAGACTTAAATATAAAAATAAGAATTTATCTAGCAGGAATTGCCGCTGAAAAAATAGTTTATTCACAAGAAGAGCAATACATATCTGGTAGTGATGATTTACAAAAGGTTAAGGACTTAGTGATACTGCAGTGTAATAACGGCCTCACTTCAGCTGGTGTTATATTATGGGATGTACTCAGCGAAAAGGAGCAAAGTTACTTATATAAAGAGATAGTTACTCCACAGTATGACCAGGTGGAGAAATTACTACACAACCACAGAGATACTCTACTTTTAATTGCGGATAAATTACAGCAAAAACGATCTCTTACTGGAGAAGAAATAAATAATATAGTTGGTAATGATTAAACCAACTTCCTTTTTAATATTTTACCAGTACTATTTTTAGGTAGTTCTTCTTTAAACTCAAACTGACGAGGTATTTTATAATTAGCAAGTTTACCCCTGCAGAACTCCTTTAATTCTCTGGCATTTATATCTACACCCTGTGGAGAGGCCACAAATGCTTTTACTTCTTCTCCCAGTAAATCATTCGGAATACCAACAACTGCTACTTCATGCACTTTTGGGTGCTGGCTTAGCAGTTCTTCTATTTCCCTTGGATAAACATTTACACCACCCCTAATAATTAAATCTTTCTTACGATCTATAATAAATATATATCCATCATCATCCATATAACCAAGATCACCCGTTCGAAGCCATCCTGAAATAAATGTTTCCCTGGTCTCTTCTTCATTGTTATAATAACCTTTCATGACATTTGGCCCTTTGACTGCGATTTCGCCAATATTACCACGAGGTATGTCACTACCCTGCTCATCAATTATCCTTACCTCAACACCATCTATAGGCAACCCTGCCGAGCCAGATTTCTTCATACCTTTTAAAGGCACAAGGGATACTACCGGTGAAGCTTCTGATAATCCATATCCCTCCACTATTTCCAACTTAAACATATCCTTAAATTTATTAAATATTTGTTCTGGTAACGGGGCTGCTCCAGTAAGAGCCAACCTTAGGAAGGAGGTATCATAATCAGCATATTGAGGAAAACTACATATCATCTGATAAAACACCGGCGGTCCAAAAAACATAGTTACTTTTTCCGCTTCTATCGCGGCAAGGACTGACTTGGGACCTTGCCACCGGTCATGAATAACTAAAGATGCACCTGTATAAAGTGCATTATTCATGCATCCAGTCTGAGCTGCAGAATGGTACGCCGGCGCCACCAGCATTACTCGATCAGTACTATTTAATTCCAATGTTTTAGCAATTACGCTAACGTTGCTGTATAAATTTTCATGTGTAAGCATTACTCCCTTAGGAACACCGGTGGTACCAGATGTATATAGAAGTACTGCGGTATCATTGTCGTTATAGTGATATTCATCTTGCAATTCATTGCTGCTGTCTATAAGTCTATCAAATTCCTTACCCACAATTATCAGTTCACTTTTATCTTGGCCAATAAACTTTTCCGCCATAATATCCGATGTAATAATGGCAGATGGCGTACAATCCTTAACTATTGTTCTTAATTCAGCAACAGTATATGCAGGATTCACAGGGACAACAATGGCTTTTATGCGCATGATAGCGTAATAGGATATTACAAATTCAGGGCAGTTTAACAAACACAATATCACCCTGTCTCCTTCTTTAATACCTAATTTTAGAAGAGCATCAGCTGTCTTGTTAACTAACCGATCAAATTGCGAATAACTTATTTTTTGCCCCTTATAAACCAACGCCTCATGTTCTGGTAATTTCTTACTAATATTTCTTAAACGCTGTAGCAAATTAATGGCAAACACCCCCAGATCATATTCTAACGCTGCATGAATTAATGTATATGCCTATTGCAGATTGTAAATATTACTTTTATAACCATAGTATACTCTATTAATCCCGAGGGGGCTATAACATAATTATGTCTGAACCGAAATTCAAGCGTCTTCCTAACCATGTGGGAATAATACCAGATGGTAACAGGAGATGGGCACAACAACAAGGTTTATCAAAAGAAGCAGGATATGATTACGGTATTAGTCCCGGATTTGCCTTATATGAAACCTGCTTAGAATTTGGTATACCGGAAATAACCTTTTATGGATTTACTCAAGATAACACTAAACGCCCTTCTGCACAAAAAAGTGCCTTTCAAAAGGCTTGTGTTGATGCGGTAAATGTGTTGACAAATAAAGATGCATCGTTACTTGTGGTAGGTAATACAGATTCACCGCAATTTCCAAAGGAACTACTACCTTATACTACCAGAAAAACCTATGGAAAAGGATCAATAAAAGTTAATTTTCTGGTTAATTACGGCTGGAAATGGGATTTAAATCATGCATATAATAACAAAAATTCCAAACATTTTAATGAATCAATTGCCTCAATAGACATTTCTAGAATAGATTTAATTGTACGCTGGGGAAACCGACGAAGACTAAGCGGGTTTCTACCAGTACAATCAATCTATGCAGATTTTTATGTTGTAGATGAATTGTGGCCCGACTTTAAGCCGGAACATTTCCACCAAGCTTTGCACTGGTATCAAGACCAAGACATCACCCTAGGCGGTTAGAAAAACTTGAGTTACACCAAGCTTCATCAGGTGTAAGTCTTAGTTTTTCTTATACTATCATCCTTATTTTATTTGATTCTTGATAGTGATAGAAAAACTTGCTTCAGTGCAGTCATAAGCCATAGTTGCACTTATACTATCAACCTTAACTTTGGATAGTGTAAAAAAGATCCTCACAGTAACTGTGAGGATCTTTTTGCATCACTTATTACTTTTCAGCACCATAATATCCACCATACCCTGGTGTTCCTAATAGTAGTAATATTAGAACTAGGAACACAATAAAGCTAGAATCATTACCATATCCGCCACCGTAATAACCCATTAAATCTACCTCCTTTATGTTTAATGCATTATATGTCTTCATGTAATAATGTGTTACTTATGCAATAAAAAAACTGACTTTTAGTAAAATTATACTAAAAGTCAGTTAATTGTTGTAAATATACAGCCACGAGCAAACCGTAAGCCGAGTTCTGTCATGGATGATCATCTGTCTGGGACGTTAGTTACCTAACGCCTCGGTGCAACCTTACCCGGGGACGAGACGGGCAGCCTCATTGTCCCCCTATTAGGTCTTGCTCCAGGTGGGGTTTACCTAGCCGGTTAGTCACCCAACCGCTGGTGCGCTCTTACCGCACCGTTCCATCCTTGCCAGTTTAGCAATCAGGCCAAACTTAGGCGGTCTACATTTCTGTGGCACTATCCTTGGAGTCACCTCCACTGGACGTTATCCAGCACCCTGCCCTATGGAGCTCGGACTTTCCTCGGATACCTCCTTTCGGACTGGTACCCGCGATCATCTAGTTTACTTGTGGCTCTTTTGTTTTCGGATTTTCATTATAACATTATTAACTTATAACAACAACAGTAAAATGATGGATATAATTATTATCCCACTTCTTTCCCGATAAATATTAGTCTACCACAGTTTTCACATTCCACTAATTCTTGCTCTCTCTTTAATTTCTTTTGAGAAACAAAAGTTAATTCCATTCGACACCCTGTACATACACCTTTTTCCACTTTTGCCACTGGGTCTTGATATCTTTTTTTCAGTTGCTTATATTTATTTATTATTTCCTGTTCTAAAACATTGAACTTCTGTTCTATATTATTCTGCATTTCTAGCAATTGATTTTTTATATCATCCTGTGAAGTATAATATTCTTCCCGTCGCTTTAAAAATTCTTTTATTCTATCTTTTAAATCTGTAGACATTGCTTGAAGTTCTTCTTTAAGCTGTTCCTGTTCTTCCATTAACTGCAGTTCATCGTCTTCATGTTTTAATGTTTCCTGCTTCAGAGTGTTTATTTTATTCTGTAAGGCTATTATTTCCTTGTTTCCATTCTCAGAGTTATTGTATAACTTATCATTCAAACTATGAATCTTATTATTAATGCCTTCAGTAATATCTTCTATTTCTTTTATTTTTCTCTTTAATAGTGTGTACTTTTGTTCAAGGTTTTTAAACTGCTGCTTTTCATTCTCAATGTTTTTCTTTTCTTGTAGTAATTCCTTAACAACAGTATCATTTTTAAGTTGTTTTTGTAACTGTTGTGCTTTAAGCTCCAACTGCTGCATTTCCCACAATTTTTTCAAGTCTGTCATTATTATTCCCCCCAATTTGAAAATAAATAAGGATGAGGCAACATACACCTCATCCTAAAGATATGTAAAAGGCTCTTTCTGTGTTTTAGACTTTACAACTTCAACCTTGATATTTTCTTTGGCACAGATTTCATTTAGATACACACAAACTTTTTCTACAACAGGTACTTCAGTTCCATAGTGGCCGGCATCTATAAATGACAATCCCGTAGCAGTCATATCCTGAGCAGTATGGTACTTAATATCCCCAGTTATATATGCATCCGCACCTTTTGCCAGGGCCACAGGCCATAACTCCCCAACTGAACCACCACAGACAGCAACTTTTTTAATTAACTTATGTTGCGAGCCACCAGTCTTCACAACATCCAGATTTAATGTTCTTTTTACTAATTTAACAATTTCACTAAAAGCGATAGGCTCATCCAGTTGACCAATTCGTCCCAGACCATATGCTGGCCCTTGATTTTCTAGCGGATATATATCATAAGCAACTTCTTCGTATGGATGCGCCGAAATCATTGAACTAACCACTTCTGATAATTTTTCAACTGGCACAATTGTTTCTAGGCGCTTTTCACCCACATGTTCCAATTCGCCCTCACTACCTATATATGGATTAGTTCCTTCCCTAGGGCAAAAAGTACCTGTGCCGCTAACTTGAAATGTACAATGACTGTAATTGCCAATCCAACCTGCACCAGCCTCACTAATAGCATCTCTCACAGTATCTTGATGACCTTCTGGTACATAAGCCACTAGCTTAACATACTTTTCACTACCTACAATATGTAATACATCAATATTCTTAAGGCCCAGCTTTTCGGCCAAGATTGTGTTTACCCCTCCTTGTACACTGTCGAGGTTGGTGTGAGCAGCGTAAACTGAAATGTTATTTTTGATTAGCTTTGATATTAAATTACCCTTTGGTTGGTCAATATTAATACTTTTAATTCCTTTCATTAGTAACGGGTGGTGAGATATAATTAGTTGCACATTATTGTCCACTGCTTCCTGAACTACATTTTCATCAACATCCAGCGCTACAAGTATCTTTTTTACTTCTAAACTTGAACTGCCAATCTGCAGACCAACATTGTCCCATTCTTCGGCCATATGCTTAGGAGCTAATTTATCTATCAATTTAAAAACATCTCTGTTTTTTACCGGCATTTCTTCCCCACCTCCTCCAAACCCAATATGTGTTCCTTCACTTGTTTCAACCTTGCTTTTGCCTCTGGTCTGCTACTTTTTTCTAGACCATGGACTATACGATGATATTTGCCAATTAATTTTTTTAATAATTTTGGTAATAATGGATGATTCTTTTCTACTAACCTTGGGCCTACTTCCAGTATAATTTCGTCATCCAACTGCTCAATTCCTTTTTCTGATACTATAACTGTATAGATACGCTCATCTTCCTCTACTAGTGTTTCTTCAACTAGTTTCCATCCATTATTTATCAGCCATGTCCTTAGATAATGTTCATCTCCCATGGGCTGCATAATAATGCGCTCTATATCAGTCAGTACCTGGGGAGATTGCTGCAGTATCCTTTTTATTGTGCCACCACCCATGCCTGCAATTAGTAATACTTGGGCTTCTCCAGGACTTATTACCTGCAATCCATCTCCTAGTCGTAGATCAATCCTATTTGTTAGTGCATTTGAAGACACATTATCTCTAGCTTTACCTAATGGTTTTTCATTAACATCAGCTGCTATAGCTGAGGGAGCTATTCCAGTACTAACCAAATAAATAGGTAAGTATGCATGGTCTGTGCCAATATCTGCAATTATTTTCCCCCGGGGAACATAACTGGCCAGTGCTAATAGCCTTTTATTTAATGCTTCATTCATAATTGTTCAGTTCTCCATAATAAAGTAATATACCTCTTTTTTCCTAATCCTCTTATAGTTTAGACAAAATAATACCAAATAATGTATAACGCTGATCCTCAACTACTAAGGTGTTATATTATACTTTCTGATATAGCAAAAACCTGGTACTTTCAAAGTACCAGGTTTTTGCTTATGGTGGGCGGTACAGGGCTCGAACCTGTGACCCCCTGCTTGTAAGGCAGGTGCTCTCCCAGCTGAGCTAACCGCCCATATGGTGACCCCTACGGGATTCGAACCCGTGTTACCGCCGTGAAAGGGCGGTGTCTTAAACCGCTTGACCAAGGGGCCATATTAAATTGGTGGGCCCACTAGGATTCGAACCTAGAACCGACCGGTTATGAGCCGGGCGCTCTAACCGTTGAGCTATGGGCCCTTGTTGTAACTGGCTCCTCGAGCAGGATTCGAACCTGCAGCCTACCGGTTAACAGCCGGTTGCTCTACCGTTGAGCTATCGAGGAGCGCCCCAATGACAAATACTATTATACTAATTTCATACTACCAGGTCAACATCTTTTTTATGGAATTTGTTGTTACCACTCTACACTAGTCCAAATAATCTTTAAGTTTTTTACTACGGCTTGGATGACGCAATTTGCGCAAAGTTTTAGCTTCAATTTGGCGAATACGCTCACGAGTTACTCCAAATTTTTGGCCAACCTCTTCTAGCGTGCGTGCTCGACCATCATCCAACCCAAATCTTAGACGTAGTACTTTTTGTTCCCTATCTGTAAGGGTATGCAACACACCATTAAGCTGTTCCCTTAAAAGTGTATATGAAGCTTCATCTGCCGGTGCCTTGGCATCCTGATCTTCTATAAAATCACCCAGGTGAGAGTCTTCCTCCTCACCAATAGGTGTTTCTAAAGATACCGGTTCCTGAGCAATTTTCATTATTTCCCTTACCTTCTCCTCAGGAATATCCATTTCCTTGGCTATCTCATCGGGTGCAGGCTCCCTACCTAATTCCTGAAGCAGTTGCCGGGAAACCCGAATCAATTTATTAATGGTTTCCACCATATGTACCGGAATACGAATAGTACGAGCTTGATCGGCTATTGCCCTGGTAATTGCCTGCCTTATCCACCATGTGGCATAGGTGCTGAACTTATACCCTTTCCGATAATCAAATTTTTCTACAGCTTTAATCAGACCGAGGTTACCTTCTTGAATTAAGTCTAAAAACAGCATGCCCCGTCCTACATATCGCTTAGCAATACTAACAACCAAGCGCAGGTTAGCTTCAGCTAGCCTTCTTTTAGCTTCCTCTTCACCCTCTTCCATTCGTTTGGCGTAATCCACTTCCTCTTCCGAAGTTAGAAGGGGTATTCTACCAATTTCTTTCAGGTACATGCGTACAGGATCATCTATCCCAACACCTTCAGGTATGCTTAAGTCTACTTCCTCTTCTTCGACATCTTTTTCTGTTGCCAGAGCTTCAATGTCAGACTCTTCTGGGACAACTTCAATACCATTACTAGCTAATTTCTCATAGACATCATCCATTTGTTCCGGGGTAAGTGCTATCCCTTGTAGGGTATCCATAACTTCTTTGTAAGTAAGGGCACCACGTTTCTTACCTTTGTCCATTAGCTCTTTTACATAATCTCGGCGCTGTTCTTCCTTCATATATGTCCCCCCTCTAGGGTAAATCTGTGTTTATGGTGCGCTGAAGTTGCTGTAATTCTTGCAACAACTCTGTTACCTGTTCTTTATTTCCAGCCTGTTCAGCTATTTTAAGATGGTACAACAACTCTTCCTGTCGACTTTTACTAGCCTGACTCTTCATGTTTTTAATACAGTCCTCCACGGCTACTTGCTTACTACCCTGAGGCATCTCAACACTGAGCAGTCTGCCTAACATATGCTGACTATTCTCATCAAGATTCTGCATTAATTGAGACGGTTTCCGAGCCAACGTTCCAGTACCATCCTCTATTAGTAAGCTGAATATATTTTTGAGTTGGTTATTTTGAAAATGTTCAGCTGTAATTTGCTTTTTTACTATTGAAAAAAGATCAAAATCTGATAATATTAAACCAAGCAATAAAAATTCGGCTTGATGATGGGTATTCGTTAGACTTATATTATGTGATGGCTTAGTTAATTTATCCGTATTTGTCCATTTTTTTCCCTGTTTTGAAATATTTTTATCTTTTTTTGCAAAATAATTCTTTAATTCTCCTGATACCGATTCCCAGCTGAGATTTAAATTTGAGGCTGCATTTTTAATATTCTCTTCTTGTTCAACAGGGTTTTTTATGTTTGCTAAATTGGGCAATATTTGCTGTAAGACTGATCTTTTCTCTGCGGCCGTTGTGGGAATATTATCAGCCATTGCTACTTTGAGTTTATAATCAATTAAATCGTATGCAGATTTTATCAATTGTTGCCATTGCTCTAAACCATGCTCCCTTAGATATTCATCAGGGTCTTTTCCGTAGGGTACTTGTAAAATTTTAACACGGCACCCCATTTGTTGTATAAGATCCAAACCACGGATTGCTGCATTAACACCAGCTGCATCAGAATCGTAGGCAATTATTATTTCATCTGTATATCTCATTAAAAGCTTAACCTGATCCCTGGTTAATGAGGTGCCTAGGGAAGCAACTGAATTATTTATGCCAAATTGATGAGCAGCGACAACATCCATGTAACCTTCCATCACTAAGGCATAACCATTATCTCGAATGGCACCACGGGCCAGATGTAACCCGTAAAGCAGATGCCGTTTATTAAACAGAGGCGTTTCAGGTGTGTTTAAGTATTTGGGTTTACTGTCATCAAGAGCTCTGCCTCCAAAACCTACTACTCTACCTGCTGCGTCGCATATAGGTAAAATAACCCTGTTTCTGAACCTGTCATAATAACTGGTACCTTTACTGTTTTTTATTATCAAACCTAGCTGTTCCAGTTCAGTTTCCTTACATCCTTTTGATGTTAGGAACTTCAGTAAATTATCCCAACCGACAGGTGCATAACCTATTAAAAAATTTTTGGTTATTTCATCTGTTATACCGCGTTGCTGTAAATAGTTTTTCGCCACAGCACCTTTATGATATAATAGGTTCTGATGAAAAAAGTCTGCCGTTGCAGCAAGAATTTTATAAGGTCTTTGCTTCTTTTGCTGCTCCCGTTGGTTATATTTATCTCCTTCGGGTATGTGTACTCCTGCCATTTTAGCTAAATGTTGCACAGCCTCTGGAAAGCTGAGGCCTTCTTTGAGCATGATAAATTTAAAAGCATTTCCCCCGACGTTACAACCAAAACAGTAAAAAATTTGTTTGTCTGAGGTAACAGAAAATGAAGGTGTGTCCTCTTGATGAAAAGGGCAGATACCAAAGTAGTTTTTACCGCGTTTCTTTAGTAATATATATTCTGATATCAGTTGTACTATATCGGTTTTTTGTAATACTTCCTCTACCACTTCATCAGGAATATAGCCCACATTGACACCTCTTACTTATAGTGCTATAGTAGCAAATTCTCTAAAACCCTAATATATTCCTGCTTAATTTGAAATAATTAATTAATAGGTTTTTTCAATTTCTGGTTTCATATTAATTCGCTGTTACTTTGTATTTTCCTTCCCCCGTTTCGACAAATTTTCTGATTAGAATTATAGAACAACTTTAGTATTACCAAATTTTACAACAATTATAAGAATATGTTATGATAAACTTTAATTGTTGTCCAACCAAGGGCTGGGTAAGAACAATTTCTGGTAAACCCTTATGGCATATCTATCAGTCATGCCAGCTATATAGTCTATTACTATCCGGTTTAATTGTTCCATTTCTATTTTTTGCTGATACTCAATAGGCAAGTTGTCCGGTTGTTCAATAAAATAATTGAATAAATCTTTTACCACAAGCTTAGCCTTAACTTCTTCTCTTTTAGCCTCTGAACCAATGTAAACATTCTCAAACATAAATTTACGCAGGTCATCCATTGCCTGTCTTACAGTTGTACTCATCACTATACAATCTTTATTTACACTGCACTTAATTACATCCATAACCATGTTATTTATTCGCTGTCCATGTTTATCTCCTAGCAATTCACGACAATGTATTGGCAAGCTTTCCAATTTTAGCACCCCACCCCTGATGCCATCATCAATGTCGTGGTTTATATAGGCAATCCTATCTGCTAATTTTACAACCTGGCCTTCCATTGTTAGGGGCAATACATCACCGGTGTGATGCAAAATACCATCCCTTACTTCCCAGGTTAAGTTTAAACCTCCCTGCCCTTCCAGTTCCTCCACAACACGTAGACTGTGCTCATTATGCTTAAAGTCTATACCACTTACCTCACCAAGGGCAATTTCCCCGGCATGTCCAAAAGGTGTGTGACCCAAATCGTGGCCCAAAGCAATGGCTTCTGTTAAATCTTCATTTAAACGCAGTGCCCTAGAAATGGTCCGAGCTATCTGTGCCACTTCCAGGGTGTGAGTAAGTCTGGTGCGATAGTGGTCCCCCTCAGGAATTATAAAAACTTGGGTTTTATGTTTTAATCGTCGAAAACTTTTGGAGTGGATAATGCGGTCACGATCTCTTTGAAAAGCAGTGCGAACCGAACATTCCGGTATCGGTCGAACTCTACCCCTACTTTTTGTACTGCGGGTAGCATGAGGAGACAATACCATTTCTTCCATTTCTTCGGTATGATGTCGTATTTCCACAAAACCCACTCCCTTTTTAGTTGTTCTCTTGGTTATTCTTACGCATATCTGCAGTAGCTTTAGCCATTCCCAGGATACGTCTGGCTAAAATGCGGGTCCGTTTTAAGGCCTCTGTATCTTCAGAGGAAGGTCTTTGAGAACAGGCCGCCTGGTGGCCAGCATCATCATGGTAGTAACCATCCCCCACCACTGTCATACCTTGAACTAGCATAATGTCATGCAATGCTCTAGCTGTGCTTTCCTGACCACCAAAACGGGAACCACCGCTAGTAACAGCACCTCCAACCACATCAATTAATGACTTATCTTTTCTGAGTGCACGGGTTTTATCCCAAAAAGCTTTCATTTGTGCAGAAACAGTTCCAAAGTAAACTGGGCTTCCTAGTATTAGCCCATCCACCCGCCTTAAATCATTATACATTTTTTCCAATTCAGTTCCTTCGAAGCAAACCCCACTGCAGGGTGATGTGCAGCAAGTACAGAATGGATGTTTTGCCTGCTCTAACGCTTCTGATAATTGAAAGAATTTCGTTTCAACATTTTCGGACTTTATTGTTTCAAGCGCCTCACGAAGCAAATACGCTGTATTGCCATCCGCGTTTGGACTCCCATTTAAAGCTATTATTAACATATATGTCACACTCCTTCTCCTCTAAGTATGTTTAAGTTTGTTCAGCATCCAGGCAGATCAACGGTTTAATTTTTACATTTAGTTCAATTTATGATTTCATATTAATTAATATACCTTACAGCACGAACACTATAAATAAGACAACCATTTTCTAGACTATCATTAAAAATTAACAGAGAAGGATTCGACGTTAGATCTTCTTTTCCTTCAAAATTAATGGTATTTTAATATTCTTCACTAATTCTTAACTATTAATTAACTTCGCCGGCAATCAGATAAGAAGCTTTTTCCTCATAGTAGAAAAAAGGGCGCTGGTGCGCCCTTTTTCTCTATGGTAGAAATTAAATTCCAAAGTATGTTACTGCGAGAATGCTAAAAAGGCTACAAAAGCAGCCGCAGCCAAGTGTAGCAAAAATACAATTGCACCCACTGCAAGAATTATAGCAGCACCGCCAATACCCCAGTGTATATCAAACAATTCTTTCACCAATCTAAAAATTTTATCACCGTAATCCATCACATCATCTAACGAAAATTTTTCTGGAAACGAAAATTGCGGTAGCATATACACCATTTCTGCAACTGAAAAATTATTTATCAATGTCAGCAACTCCTTTATGTTAATATTTATATAGTATTTGTGCATGTTAGCACTTGAACTTATTTTAAAAAATTTTACTTATTCTTTACCTCCTTTCTAGATAGGTAAATATATAAAAATAATTATTATTAACTAGTTAGTGTTCTGATGGTCATACCACCGAAGTCCCTATTAACCACTATGTTTTTATAGTTAATATTAGTATTAGCTTTATACCTATCTATTTCCTTCCTGTTCTAAAAAATTTATTCAATATAAATTTCTACTTTTAACTTTCCTTCTTTTGCGTCATCAATATCTATATCTACCAGTTTTTCCTGTACTATCCCTTGTTCAATTAGTTGAGCCAGTTCCTCAAAATCTATTTTTGTAAGGTCTATACCCTTTTTATCTAATTCTGTTCTAATATTCTCCGGTATCAAATTAATACCCATCCATGCAAATTTCGAAGCTGCCTTAATTACGTTTAGAGGTAGGTTCAAGTTTACTTTTTTTGCTTTATCCCCACTAACTCGTACGCGTAAAACATTCCCCACTGACTTAGTAGTTTGTTCTAACTGGGCATCTGGTGTTTCCACCGCTTTTAGTAGTTCCAAACCTTTCTCGGCATCAACTTTACCTTCTTGGATCATTTCCAATATTTTTATTTTTTCACTGCTCATAATAGACAGCACTCCCTTCATGTTGTATTCAAAATTCCGTGATCATAAGCCGTTCGCTAATTCTGTACTCTAAAGTAGTTATATATTATTTTACAACCTTCTATCCTTGAAGTTAAGTATAAATTTATTCTAATTTCTAGTATCTATTAAATTTTGTATCCCCCAAAAGTAATATAAATGAAAAAATGCCTCATACTTCTAGTGGTCTAATATCGTGTTGCACAAAATATAAATTTTGCGAAATAAAAGGATATCACTACTTAACTTAACTTAGCACAAAGGACCTTATATTATGGAAGGTCTTTTAATGCTAATTGACAGCTATATCAATGAATGATATATTACATTTAACGATATATCATTCATTGATATGCTCAAGGAGGATAACCATGCCAAGAAATGATTCCTTGGAGCTTGGGGAACTTACAGATACTGCTTACTATACTCTATTATCTCTAATAGAGGCAAGACATGGGTATTTGATCATGAAAACAATTGAAGAAATGACTGATAATAATTTTTCTGT
This sequence comes from Bacillota bacterium, assembly GCA_009711615.1. Lineage (GTDB taxonomy): Bacteria > Bacillota > Desulfotomaculia > Desulfotomaculales > Desulfohalotomaculaceae > Desulforadius. The sequence continues at coordinate 158,316 of VENI01000009.1, forward strand.
TGGCCCTGCCTCTATGTATACTACTATAAAAAGGCTGTTAGCAGCCGGGTTAATTAAACTTCTGGATGATGGGGAAGAAAAAAGAAAAACGTACATCGCAACAGAAAAGGGCATTGAACTGTTAAAAAAGGAAGTTCAGCGCAAACGAGAAATGGTTACTCTTGCAGAAAAAATACTTAAACATTGAACGGGGCTGTAAATATGACGCAAACAAAATTCATTCCCAGTGGTGGGCTAGCATTTGTCGAAGAGAAGGATTTGAGAAAGATCAGCAAATACGCCAAAGAAGGGTGGATTTTAGAGAGCTTTGCTATGCTTGGTTATAGATTAAAAAAAGGCGAACCTAGAAATATAGAGTATGAGATAGATTATCAAACGGGTGTAGATGAAGATTATTTTGCTTATTTTGAAGAAGCAGGCTGGTCACATGTCTGTTCAGCAGGTGATGAAATTCATGTGTTTAGTGCACCCGTGGGAACAAAGCCCATTTATTCTGACAAAGAAACCATAATTGAGAAATACGAGCGTGAGAAGAGGCAAATGGGAAAATACGCCTTGCCATTCCTTTTATCTTATGTGCTGTATTTTTTACTGTATGCATTAAGTAAATCTACCTGGGTACCTGAAATGGTGGGAATGGTTAGTGTGTTTTTAGGCATAGTCACCATGATTGGTTTAGTTTTTACAGGTCTGCCATACATTGCGTATTCATTTAAACTTAACAAACTACGTAAGCCTTAGTTCCAAATATGAAGTAGCTCGGGATATTCTTGGAATGTATAATGTCTGGCCGATACAATTATTAAGCAAAATGAAAGTTATTGTTTTAATGATTGAGGTTTGCTTGCCCTACTGTACTTAATTCCAATGCTCGTATTTTTTTAACTCGTCCGATAATGATAGCAAGGATTGAAACAACTAAGCCGGAAAGGAAAAACAGAAAACCTATGCCCCTTCCTTGTCCTGTTCCAATGATTTGACCCACCGTTCGGCTCAATGCTCCATCAGGATAAAATAGCGGGTTAAACAGGTAGTCAGCTAAAAATCCTGCTGACCCAAATGCCAGTATGTATCCAACTTGTGAGATGGCATAAACCAAGGACCATACCCTTCCCTGCTTTTCATTATCCACATTCCTTCGAATAAGCACCTCCAGAGTTGTATTAACAAAGGGGAGTGTGCAAAAGAAGAGAAAACAAAAGATGATGATAAATGTAACTGTTGTGGATAGGCCAACGAGGGCATAAAACAGACCAGCAAGGGCAAGAGACAATGAAAGTATGATCACCTTGCTTTTATTTATTCCACATATTCCGATAAACAGGCTACTTACAAGCATTCCTGATGCCGATATGGAAAGAGCAATACCTAGAGTCTTAGAGTCGGTTATTGTTAACATCATGGGACCAAATAGTGATTGGAATAATGCTATATAAAAGCAAACCATAGATGTTAAAATAACCAACCATAAAACCCCTTTTTGAGACAGTAAGTACCGTAAGGAATCGACCATATCAATGAAAAATCTTTGCTTTTCAAGGTGTTGATCTTGGGGAGTGACATCCTGCTTCTTAATCATAGACACGGCTGCAATAGCAAACAGGAAGGTTATAATATCAAATATTAAAATTACTTTTATATCAAAAAAACTAATAAGGAAACCTGCAACAATGGGAGATATTAGATATTGAGCAGATCCTGCCAATTGTATAAGGCCGCTTGCTTTTGAATATAACTCTTCTGTAACCAGATCGGTGACGGCAGCTTTATAGGCAGGGTTGTGTATAGCTACAAATATCGAACTCATTGCTATTCCAAAATAAATGTGCCATAGTTCTACACTTCCCCATAACATGACAAGTAGAACAAACAATACACCTGTTATAGCACCCGCATCTCCAATTATCATCATCTTCTTGCGATCTATTCTGTCTGCAAGCACCCCGCCAAAGGGAAGCAAAAAAAATGTGGGCAGAAAAGAGAACAGAATGACAAGAGAATAGCTGGTGGCAGATTGGGTGTTCTGAAAGACAAAGACACCTAATGCAAAAGCAGTAAGTCCACTCCCGATAGCCGAACACAACTGCCCCGACCAGACAACAAGAAATCTTTTAAAATTTTTATCCTGAGCAATCATATTTAATCCCCTCTAATCCACAATTAACCTTACATACTTTTCTTAAGGCAACGATTAAGTCATAGCCTGAATGAATTTGGTGGATTCCTCCATGCAGAATTCCCTCTTGTTGAAAAAAACATCTTTTTGTCTAATACAACAATAACAGTGGCTACAATAGTAAGAACTACAGTTTCAATACACTTTGTTGTCTGAGACATAGCCAATAGCTCCTGTGACATATTGACAATGAAATGGAAGAGTATCGCTGCAATGACACTTTTTCTGTTTTTTATGCAGATCCAACTGATAATTACCCCCATAGGGATGATGCTTACAAAAAAGTTCACTCCAAACCATATGTTTTGGTGAAAAACCTCATACTGATAGGAGTTGTTGACAAATATGAGGGGAAGATGCCAGAGGGACCAGAGTACACTGAATATAATAGATGCTGCAAATAAATTATACCGACTTTGCAGACTATCAAATGCATATCCCCTCCAGCCAAGCTCTTCTAGGCTTGCGGCAAGTATTAATAGTAGCAATACTGGGACAATACCTGTTGAAAAAGAGAACCCTTCGGCAAATTGAAACTGAGATATCGATCCCCCAAAGGGTAGAGAAAGTGCGATAGATGCTAGCACAGATAGAGGCATTATTAAAAGAAATGCAGGCAACATTTTCAACTCAATAAGCCTTAGATTAAAAAGGCGGTTAATAAAATCCATTTTCAGTTCAGAATTCTTCGATGTCGTAATCATAACAATAGAGATAAGAAAAGGTGTCATTAATCCAAGAAACATAAATACCATATACAATCCGCTTTTATTATCCTGATGACTTAAATATGCTCCTACAAACCAGAGTGCATATGTTACTAAAAAAGTCATACCAAAATAGACTTTGGTGTTGTATCTGTAGTTTAGAATCATTTTTTCCTCCTTTTTATTAATCTCCAAGACCTTAACAGGAGTTAGAAAACCTTAGTTCAAAATTTTTTATATAAATGAGAAGGAACCTGGTTTAGCGCCTAATGCCCTTTCAGTAATGGCCTGCATAGATTGTATTCGTTTAACTTTCTCTTCTTGATTCCACCTAAAAAGGCCTGATTCCAAAAGAAATTGTGATCCTGCCAGAAGAAATTGTATTGTTTCAAGGGAATGTTCTACATCAAAAGCAGATTCCTTTTTGCCTTGCTCAATAACTTGAGCGAGTATAGGTGAAATTTTTATTATAATCTCAATATTAATCCGCTCGTGGAGTTCCCTGTTTTCAGGTCGATGTAGGTTTTCCATCAAATAACTTTCTTTTTCCGGAAGATGGTTTGGCCCCCTTAGCATTTGCCGCACTTTATCCAAAGCGCTTATTTCAGGGTCGTCTGCAATTTTTTTATATACTTCGCAAAGTTGATCCACAGTGGCATGAGCAAGAGCATCTAGGATTTCTTCTTTTGATTTAAAGTAGTAATAAAATGTCCCTTTGGCTATCCCAGCCCGTTGAATGATAGACTCCACGCTTGTATTGACATACCCCTGAATTTTAAAAAGATCTTCGGCAGCCGCTAGTATCTCTTCCCTTCGTACCTTCGGATTTTTAACAGTTCTTTTCATTAGTACCTCCCTTGACTGACCGTCAGTCTATTTATAGAATATTACCACATGACCGACCGTCAGTCAATAATGTTTAAATTAATTTTCTAAGTTTCTGATAAGGTTTCGTTCCTTGCGCTGCCCTTGATGCCTTCCGATTATTATTCTCTCTGGACTGAATGTATACGATCATTTATTGTATTACAAATTCCTTTAGCATTGAAATTCGTTTTGCAGTGTCTTCAATGCACTTGATGAGATAAATGGAAAACAGATTTAATGGAAAGACAAAGTGTCCAAAATGCAAAAACCAATAAAAAATAGGGTATTATCTCTTAAATCACTAAGAAATAATACCCTTGCTTTATTTTATGCTAAATCTCTCAAACCCTTAGTCTATAAGGCTTTCCCATCCTTGAGCAACCGTTATTTGAGCCTTATTTTGATTGCTCTTTGTTGTTAACGGCGGCCTGGGCAGCTACTATCAAAATAGACCAATCGCTATTTTTCTCTATTATGGAACACTTTTTGTAATCTGTGGATAGTCAAGTATAGTATTTATCATGTTCCCATTTTAATGGATTAGTATCAATATATTCCCATATCTTTTGGTATTCAGTTTCGTTACGAATAATATGATCGTAGTATGATTTTTGCCATATCGAGAAGCCAAGCTTTTTTGATATCGAACCTTTAAACTGCTGTATGATCCGTGATATCGTAGGGGCGACCTGTGGTCGCCTACCTTCGTCTGGTTGCAATACAATAATCATGTGGATATGATTTGGCATAATGACATATTTTTTAATCGTAACATTTTTATATACATCAGAAATTTTAGCAATTTCTGTATCAACGATTTTTCCTATACTTGATAATGATGTTTCTATCGGGCGACCAAAGGTCGCCCCTACTACATTTTGCCATAATAATTTCTTCCTATCCTTAATGCAAATGGTAATAAAATATGCACCGTATTGACTGTAGTCATATCCAATCAACCTATTTGATTTTCTTTTCGGCAATTTCATTTCTACACCGCCAACCTAAAATCATATAATAATATGTGATACGGCCATTATATTTTATTATTTAGCTCCTCCAAAATAGATACATTAAAATGAATAATTACTAAAAAGGGTAATGTCTTTAATAATCTCTAAGAGACATTACCCTTTGCTTTACCAAATCTCTCAAGCCTTATATATTAGGCTTTTTGAGCTTTTACTTCGATTGCTCTTTGTTGTTAACGGCGGCCTGAGCCAGCTACTATCAAAATAGACCAATCGCTATTTTTCTCTATTATGGAACACTTTTTGTAATCTGTGGATAGTCAAGTATAGTATTTATCATGTTCCCATTTTAATGGATTAGTATCAATATATTCCCATATCTTTTGGTATTCAGTTTCGTTACGAATAATATGATCGTAGTATGATTTTTGCCATATCGAGAAGCCAAGCTTTTTTGATATCGAACCTTTAAACTGCTGTATGATCCGTGATATCGTAGGGGCGACCTGTGGTCGCCTACCTTCGTCTGGTTGCAATACAATAATCATGTGGATATGATTTGGCATAATGACATATTTTTTAATCGTAACATTTTTATATACATCAGAAATTTTAGCAATTTCTGTATCAACGATTTTTCCTATACTTGATAATGATGTTTCTATCGGGCGACCAAAGGTCGCCCCTACTACATTTTGCCATAATAATTTCTTCCTATCCTTAATGCAAATGGTAATAAAATATGCACCGTATTGACTGTAGTCATATCCAATCAACCTATTTGATTTTCTTTTCGGCAATTTCATTTCTACACCGCCAACCTAAAATCATATAATAATATGTGATACGGCCATTATATTTTATTATTTAGCTCCTCCAAAATAGATACATTAAAATGAATAATTACTAAAAAGGGTAATGTCTTTAATAATCTCTAAGAGACATTACCCTTTACTTACCAAATCTCTCAAGCCTTATATATTAGGCTTTTTGAGCTTTTACTTCGATTGCTCTTTGTTGTTAACGGCGGCCTGAGCAGCTGCTAAGCGGGCTATGGGTACACGGTATGGGGAGCAACTTACATAGTTTAGACCTATTATATGGCAGAATTCTACTGAACTTGGTTCTCCACCATGTTCTCCACAAATGCCCACCAATAAATCTGGTTTTACTTTGCGCCCTTGTTCCGTTGCCATCTTCATCAGTTTGCCTACACCTTTTCTATCTAATACAACAAAGGGGTTTTCTTTCATTATCTTTCTATCCAGATAGTGATGCATGAACTTTCCTTCGGCATCATCCCGGGAAAAGCCGAGTGTTGTTTGAGTTAAGTCGTTGGTACCAAAGGAGAAGAATTCGGCATCTTCGGCTATTTCGTCAGCAAGCAAGGCTGCCCGAGGAAGTTCAATCATTGTGCCTACAGTGTAGTCAAACTGCACCCCAGTTTCTTCTTGCACCTCTTCAGCTATTTTGGTTACCAATTCCTTTAAGAATTTCAGCTCATTAGCTTCCATCACCAGTGGTATTTCAACTTCTGGAATAATATCACAGCCTTCTTTTACCAGTTGTGCTGATGCCTGGAAAATGGCCCGTGCTTGCATTGCATATATCTCAGGATAGGTAATACCCAAACGGCATCCCCTGTGCCCTAGCATGGGGTTAAATTCTGTCAGTGAACGTACCTGACGCAGCAAAGCCTCTTTATCTTTAATTTCGCCTGCATCTGCCCCGGTCAATTCCATTTTGTTTATTTCCAGTGCCAGTTCTTCTACATTAGGTAAGAATTCGTGCAACGGTGGATCAAGCAAACGAATGCACACCGGTAAACCCTGCATCGCTTTTAGAATACCGTAAAAGTCTTCTTGCTGCATGGGCAACAGTTCATTTAACGCTTCTTGTCTTTCTTCCAGTGTAGTGGTCAAAATCATTTTTTGTACAATAGGTAAACGATCTTGAGCCATAAACATATGCTCAGTACGGGTAAGCCCGATACCTTCTGCACCAAATTCCCTTGCCTTGGCGGCATCTTCTGGAGTGTCCGCATTGGTACGCACACCCAAATCACGAATTTCATCTGCCCACCGCAACAGCTTTATAAATTCACCGGAAAGTTCAGGATCAATCATCGGTACTTCGCCCAATATTAAGTGGCCAGTACTTCCATCAATGGCAATTCTTTCCCCTTCTTTTATAACCCTATCACCCACTGATAACTGTTTGGCGGTATAATTTATTTTCAAGGCATCACAGCCACATACACAAGGTTTCCCCATACCTCGGGCAACCACGGCAGCATGACTGGTCATACCCCCTCTGGAGGTTAATATACCCTCAGCGGCCACAATTCCATGAATATCATCCGGTGTAGTTTCCATCCGTACCAGCATTACCTTTTTACCCTCTTGGGACATTTTTTCTGCCTTATCAGCATCAAAGACTACTACACCTGAAGCTGCTCCTGGTGAAGCGGGTAAACCCTTAGCTAGCACTTCCAACTGTGCTTTCGGGTCAATACGTCGATGCAACAAGTGGTCTAACTGTTCTGGTTCGACCCTAGTAACAGCTTCCTCTTTTGATATTAACCCTTCTTCCACCATGTTCACCGCAATCTTAATTGCTGACTGAGCTGTACGTTTACCATTACGGGTTTGTAATATCCACAATTTGCCCCGTTCTATGGTGAACTCAATATCCTGCATATTGCGGTAGCGCTTTTCTAACAATGTGCAGGTTTCGGTAAACTGGCGGTAAACATCCGGCATTTCTTGCTCCAACTGAGCAATGGGCTGGGGTGTACGGATACCCGCCACCACGTCTTCGCCCTGGGCGTTGGTGAGATATTCACCATATATTGCATTCTCACCAGTGGATGGATTACGGGTAAATGCCACACCAGTACCAGAATCATCACCCATGTTACCAAACACCATTGACACTACATTTACTGCAGTCCCTAAGTCATCAGGTATTTTATGTACTTTCCGGTAAACAATAGCACGATCGGTATTCCAGGAGTTAAAGACCGCATATATAGATTTAAAAAGCTGCTCCATTGGATCCTGTGGAAAAGGTTCACCGGTCTCTTTTTTAATAATCTTTTTGTATTCTTCAATAACCTGCTGCCAATCTTCAGCAGTCAGTTGATTATCAAATTCTACACCTTTGGCATACTTTTGATCTTCAAGAACTGATTCAAATTTAATGTGATCAATTCCCAACACCACATCGCCAAACATCTGTAAAAATCTACGGTAACAATCATAAGCAAAGCGACGATTTCCAGTTGAAGCTGCCAATCCTTCCACAGTATTATCATTTAATCCTAGGTTCAAAACGGTGTCCATCATTCCCGGCATGGAAATTACTGCCCCAGACCGAACTGAAACCAGTAGGGGTTTCTCAGCATCACCAAATTTTTTGCCGGTTTCCTCTTCCAACAGTTTTACTTTTTCCAATGTCTGTTCTTCCATTCCTTTAGGAAACTGCTGGCCAGCACTGTAGAAATCTATACAGGCTTCAGTAGTAATAATGAACCCTGGGGGCACCGGCAGACCAATATTTGTCATCTCAGCCAGATTGGCCCCTTTACCTCCTAGCAGGTTTTTCATATCTGCCCGTCCCTCATTAAAAAGGTAAACATATTTGGCGGTTGACATACTCTTTAACTCCTCCCCAATACAAATTTACTATAGACATACATCGCTTTTAATCAATTGGCAGACACAATTATTTCTTGCGCTAGTACCATTACCGTTTGGAGCGGTAATAGTATTCCAGCACTTTGCTGGCTGTTTCTTCTACAGCCTTGTTGGTGGCGTCTATTGTCTTGCAGCCAATTTTCTTCATTATATTCTCTGCATATTCCAATTCTTTTAGAATCCGTTCCATACTGGCATAGTCAGCATGTGAAGTAAGACCTAACGTACGTAATCTCTCTGTACGAATGATGTTAAGCTGATGTGGACTTACCGTTAAACCAACAACTTTTTTTGCTGGAACTTGAAAAATTTCTTCTGGAGGTGAAACTTCCGGTACTAACGGCACATTGGCCGCCTTGATACGTTTATTGGCCAAGTACATACACAAGGGCGTTTTTGATGTACGGGACACACCAATTATCACCAGGTCAGCCCTAGTAATCCCCCTGGGATCCTTGCCGTCATCATACTTTACTGCAAACTCTATTGCTTCCACCCGGCGAAAGTATTCATCATCCAGTCTATGTACCAAGCCTGGTTCCATTGTTGGCAACTTGTTTGTTATACCACCTAAGGCATTTATAATAGGGCCCATTATGTCTACCACTATAACATTGTTGCGTTTAGCTTCTTCCACCAGGGTTTCCCTGAGTTCAGGTAGTACCAAAGTATAGGCTATAATACAATTTTGCCCTGCCGCTTCTTCTACCACGTCTCTAATATCACTGGTACTATCAACATAAGGAACCCGTTTTATCTCAACACTACCGTTGTTAAATTGACTAACAGCGGCCTTAGCCACCTGTTCCGCCGTTTCACCAACAGAGTCTGACAGCACAAATATCTTTGCACTAGATAGTGCTGATTCGTTACTAATAATAATAAACGCCCCCCTGCTTTTATTCTTCCCCCAGTTCTACAAATAATTGGGCTATGTTGGTTTTGGTAAATCGCCCCAATACTTCTAAATTATCGGACCCTTCTTCTAATGGGCGCACCACTGGTAGGCAATCCACCTCATGATTTAACAACCGGCGTGCTGCCAACCAAACCGAATCCTCAGGGTAAGCTACTACCACATTGGGCATTCTGGTCATAATAACACCCACCGGCAGTTTGTGAATATCCTGCCCGCCCATGGTGTTTTTCAAAAAGTCTTTTCTGGAGATTACCCCTTCCAGTTTGCTATCGTCACCAACAACTATTAATGTGCCCACATCCTCAATAAACATGGTAACAATAGCATCATATATGGAACAGTTTTCATTAACTACCATGGGAACTGACTTCACTTCACCAACTTTTAACTTCTTCATTTTTTCTACAACGGCCTTCTCTGGTGTTTTACCGCTGTAAAAATAGCCCACCCGTGGGCGTGCTTCCAATATACTGGCCATAGTTAGAATAGCCAAGTCCGGTCTTAGTGTTGCTCTAGTTAAATTAAGCTTTTCTGCAATATGCTCACCGGTGATGGGGCCTTCTTGCTTTACAATCTCAATGATTTTTAGCTGCCGCTCTGTTAATTCCATCCCATCACTCCTCACTTCTTGATGAATGTGTCATACTAATTATATTTGATATGTCTTAAAAAATCCCTTCTTTTTGTGAAAAAATATTTTTGTAGGTATTTTTTCTTTTTATGCCACAACTTTGGAGAAATCTGCCGAAACTTTCATTTTTTCGGCAAGGTTAAACAAAAGTGCCAATCGATTATCCCTCACACGCTCATCATTAACCATTACCATTGTTTGGTCAAAGAACTTATTGATAGGATCCAACAATTGGGCAATTTCGTTAAATACTGCCACATAATCCTTCTTCTCTAAGTGAGAAGCAGATTTTTCATTAAAGTCTAAATAGGCCTGATGAAGATCTTTTTCCGCATCCTCTTGTAAAAGCTCTTCGTTAACTACTCCACCCTGAGATTTTTTAGCCAGGTTATTTACCCGGTTAAAAGCAGTGAGGAGATCATCAAAGGCTGGCTGGCGACGAAATTCAGACAACGCTTGACCGCGTTTCCATGCGTCTGCCATTACGTCAAAGCCTGCTTCCAAAACAGAATCCACAGTGTCGTATGAGAACCCTCGATCAGAGAAGATGCCCTTAACACGTTGCTTAAAGAAATCTTGAATCTCTGACAGTACTTGATCCAAACTTAGTTTTAATTCTTTATTATGATATTCACTATAGGCAAGTGAAATCATCTCATTTAAGGAGAGATTCAGATCTGCATCTAAAAGAATATAAGTTATGCCCAAAGCCTGCCTTCTTAAAGCATAAGGGTCCTGAGATCCGGTAGGCTGAATACCAATGGCAAAACAACCCACAATGCTATCTAGTTTCTCCGCCAGACTTAACAGTTGACCTTGAATGCTACCGGGTAAATCGTCACCGGCATAACGGGGCAAATAATGCTCAAAAACAGCTTCTGCCACTTCTTTATCCTCACCATTTTTCAATGCATATTCGCGACCGATAATACCCTGCAGTTCCGGAAATTCATAGACCATGTTAGTAACCAGGTCTGCTTTGGCCAGGTATGCTGCCCTTTCTATCTGCTCTTTTGCATTTTCATCAACGCCCAGTCTTTCGGAGAGGGAATTGGCCAGTTTGGAGATGCGCTGCACCTTCTCATATACTGTACCCAGTTCCTCCAGCCACACTACTTTCTTTAATTCCTTAACCCGGTCTACTAGCGGTTGTTTTAAGTCCTCCTTATAGAAAAACTCTGCATCTGCCAGGCGTGCTGCCAGAACCTTTTCATTACCGGCAGTGACAATATCCAGGTGTTTTTCAGTACCGTTTCTTACTGTAATGAAATTGGGCATCAGTTTGCCGTTGGTGTCCATCACTGGAAAGTAGCGCTGGTGTTCACGCATGGGTGTTATTATCACTTCATCAGGCATGTTTAAATAGTGCTCAGCAAAACTACCCATTAAGGCAGTAGGATATTCTAATATGTTGGTTATCTCATCAAGTAAATCTTGATCAGATTGCACCTTACCATTAACACTCTCCGCCAATTGCTGTACCTGTTCCCAGATAACCCGACGCCGCTCTTCCCCGTCAACCATTACATATGCTTTTTTCATTAGTTCAAAGTAATGGATGGCATCGTTTACTTTTAGTGCACCTTCACTTAAAAAACGGTGGCCAAAAGTAAATCTGTTGCTGGCCAAATCTGCCACAGTAAAAGGAATTATGTCCTCACCAAACAGTGCTATTATCCAGTGAATGGGACGGGCAAAACGGTAATCTAAGTCTCCCCAGCGCATTGGCTTAGGGAAGCGCAGTCCGTTAATCAATTGCGGGGCTATTTCTGTCAAAACCTTTTCAGTGGAATGCCCTTCCTCTTTGACAATGGCATACAAGTATTCTGCCTTGCCTAAATCCTTTACCACTAAGTCTTCCACAGAAACACCCTGACTGCGAGCAAATCCTTCCGCAGCCTTGGTGGGATTACCGTCAGCGTCAAAGGCTACCTTTAAGGCCGGCCCCTTAGCCTCTTTGGCCAACTCCTTCTGTTTCTCATCCAACTCTTTCACGTGCAGTACCAATCGGCGAGGAGTACCATAAGTTTTCATATCCTTATATTCAAGGCGCTGGTCAGCAAAAAATTCAGCCGCCATATCTTTAACTTGCTTTAAAGCAGGGTTGATAAAGCGGGCCGGTATTTCCTCCGTTCCAATCTCCAATAAAAAGTCTTTGGCCATTTTATTTGTCCTCCTTTTTCAAGAGCGGATATCCTAGCTTTTCACGCTGTTCTACATAAACTCTGGCACACAAACGGGCCAAATTACGTACCCGGGCAATGTAACCGGTACGCTCTGTAACACTAATTGCCCCCCTGGCATCCAAAAGATTGAACGTATGAGAACATTTAAGTACATAATCATAAGCAGGCAATACTAACCCCTGCTCTGCAACGGTGGTTGCTTCCCTTTCGTACATATCGAAAAGTTTAAACAACATCTCTACATTTGACACTTCGAAATTATAGGTGGAGTGTTCAACTTCACCCTGGTGGTGTACACCCCCGTAATTAATGCCATCCACCCATTCAATGTCAAAAACACTGTCCACACCCTGAATAAACATGGCAATACGCTCCAAGCCATAGGTTATTTCAGCTGAAACAGGTTTGCAATCTATACCACCACACTGCTGGAAGTAAGTAAACTGAGTAATTTCCATGCCATCCAGCCATACCTCCCAACCTAGGCCCCAGGCACCCAAAGTAGGGGATTCCCAGTTATCTTCCACAAAACGAATGTCATGCTTGTCAGGATCTATACCAATTGCCCGCAAACTATCTAAATAAACATCTATTACATCATCTGGTGAAGGTTTTAATATTACCTGATACTGATAATAATGTTGCAGGCGATTGGGGTTTTCACCATATCGCCCGTCCGTAGGGCGGCGTGAAGGCTCAACATAGGCAACCCTCCAAGGCTCAGGCCCTAATGCCCGTAAAAACGTAGCCGGATTCATGGTTCCGGCACCTTTTTCAATGTCATAAGGCTGTTGAATAATACATTTTTGCTCCGACCAAAACTGGTTAAGAGCCAGTATTAACTGCTGAAAGTTCATTTCTTTAGTATCCTCCCTTTAAGTTAGTGTTCGAAAAGGAGCACGAGAGACACGAGAAGTTCAAGGCGGCGAAAGCTTTGAGGAGCAGAGCGTATATGTAATACGTGAGCACCGCAAAAGCCGAGCCAACGCAGCTAAAAAGACGCGCTTTAATCAGTTCCCTTAGTGCGCGGCTTTTTGTACTTTGCTCCATAGCCTTTGCCATAAATATGGCAAAGATATATTCACAAAGTAGAATTCGTAGTGGATTTCGCGCGGACTTTTCGAACATCCTTTTTAACTTATTCGCAAACCATTTTCCACCGATCGGTCAGGTTGTAGCAACACCACACTGCCATCACCCTGTACTGTTCCTAAAATTAGTATCTCTGACATAAATCTGCCCACTTGTCGAGGTGGAAAATTTACCACTGCCACCACCTGGCGATCTAAAAGATCATCCTTGCTGTACAAATCGGTAACCTGGGCACTTGATTTTTTTACACCCACTTCATCACCAAAGTCAACCCACACTTTGTAAGCTGGATTTCGGGCTTCCGGAAAGTCCTCCACTTTTGTAACTGTGCCCACACGAATATCCACCTTAAAAAAATCATCTACTTTTACTTGCTCCACTTGATAACCCCCTGCTTTTTCATTCTGACTACTGGCTCCTGACTTCTAACTCCTAAATATAAAAAACCCCCCGTCCCTGCTCAGGGACGAGAGGTTACTCCCGCGGTTCCACCCTGGTTGGCTTAACACTAACTTAAAGATAAGCCCACCTTAAAATGTGCAAGTTTTACTCACTAGCAGTAATTCTGCTAGCTTTCCTCTTGCGGCTCTGGAATTCCTTTCGCACAAGCTGTTTTACCGGGCTTACACCATCCCCGGATCGCTGAGAAAAACTCACTTAGCTACTCTTTCCTTCATTGCCAGATATATATTCTTAACACAAAGATTTTAGCCTAGGTTTATTCTTTTGTCAAGATTTTACTGATATAAACGAAAATCGTAATCGTTAATTTCTCCTTCTTCTTCAGTGCGTTCTATCTCTATGGAATAGTCATTAGCCATAGCAGCCATGGTTCCAACAGCACCCAATACCGCCAATTCTGTATTATACAGTGCACCTACCAACCCCGCCACACCAAGTGAGGCAGGAAGATCCATCACTGTCTGGCCATCTTTTTTTATTTTGATACGAGTTTTTTGGCCCATATCCAAAACGCTTCTTAACTGCCCCACGGCTTCTTTACTGCGCCCCTGCAGCCTTTCCCTAATATGAAGATTACCCTGCTCTAATTTAATAAGGGCCTGCACCACATCTCCATCAGTTTCATCCAAAGCATCCTTGGCTTCTTTATAACCTACCCCTAAACGAGCACGAATTAGATCAATTTTTTCTAAATCACTGGTCATATTGTCACCCCTCCCATTTTCCTATTTATTATTTACCCCGTTAATGGGTGGTTTTATACAGGGCTTCCAAAAATTCCAGTGATTTTGCCTTTCTTTCCAAGTGATACCGGGTCAGTGCCTTCATCACTGCTTTTAGTTCATTAAAATATGACCTTTCAATATTAAGTTTTGGCAATCCTCCAGGTTTGGTAACCAGTAGCTGGCGCAACAGATTTAATGTTTGACCGTTAATCCTTAGTACCTTTGAATCTACACCAGTACAATTTCCGCACAACACTCCTCCGCTATTTGCACTAAATGTCAGTTTTCCCTTCACTTCTCCTCCACAGTTGACACAGTTTCCCAATTCCGGCAGATAACCCAACAATCCCAGCATTTTCAACTCAAATCCAGCCACCATTTTTTCTGCCTGGGGTATAGTTAGTTCAAGTTTATCCAGCCAGCCCATTGTGGTAAGCAATAAGATGTACAGAGGCTCGTTCTGCTCTTGCTCAGCTGTTAAACTGTCCAGCAACTCACAGATGTAAAAAGCCATCGTCATTTTTTCCAAATCGCTACGTAGATGACTATAAAATGTTAACCCCTCGCACTGGCTCAGGGAATCAATCTCCTGCCCTCGGTAAAGCAGCATTCGAGAATGACAAAATGGCTGTACCGCTCCTCGCCTTCTGCTGGCAGCCTTACCAACACCATAGGCAGCCACCCTTTGTTTGCCAAACTCCCGGGAATATATGGTTACAATTTTATCGGCTTCACGCATGGTCTTTAAACGCAGAACCACCGCTTCTACCTGGTATAGTTTCACCCAGCTAACACCTCATAGGCTTTATAGTTGTTAATTAATAGTTCTACCTGACTAACTCATTTCCTTTTCAAACGGCTACAGACAGATTTCTTTTAGTAATAATTTTAATGGTGAAGGGGAAAATATCTCTAGCTTTACAGGTATTTAATTCAAGGAGGTTTCCATATGGAACTAAAATTTGCTGTGGAAAATAAGTTGGGAGTTACAAATGGTACCGTTTTAGAAGAAGCAGTAAAAGCCAACTTCGCCGGTGAAAACTCTGAAGTTGGCTGGTATCTGGCCGTTGCCCGCCAGGCCCAACGGGAAGGCTACCCTGAGGTGGCTGAAGTGTTAAAAACAATTGCGTGGGAAGAGGCTGAACACGCTGCCCGGTTTGGAGAATTAAACGGGGAAATTTCTGAAAGCACCAAAGAAAACATAGAAAAGGCTCTACAAGGCGAACAAAAGTCAAACCAAATGAAACGCGAAGCTGCACTAAAGGCAAAGGAAAATGACATTGACCCAGCACACGATTTCTTCGATGAAGCAGCCAAAGACGAGGCCCGCCACGCCCGAGCCCTAAAAGGCATGCTGGATAGATATTTTAGTGATAAAATTATACAATAGACTAAATTGGAACGGCTCGGTGGGGGCACCGAGCCCTACATGATTTCATTGGTTTCATTCTTCATTCTGAATTCTTAATTATTAATATTCACTATCTCACCGCCACCACCAAACAATATTGCGGAAATTATGATTAGGCGAAAGGCCTGCCAAAAGGTTATTTCTTTAAGATTAAAAACCTGTGGCATGGTAATGTTCCATAAATACTGCAACAGGGCAGTAAACAGGAAAACTAATAAAACCACCAAAATTATTCCAGCAAAAAAACTACCTGCAAAACTCATATTTTAAACACCTCCCCTATTCAACTAATGAAACTATTAAATAATACTTTTTAATTTATTATATAACATAATAAAACCGCATACATTGGGTGCTCTTATTGTTTAACAGTGTACTAAACACTTTTTATCGGTTAAAATATAGGGGATGTTTTTAACGAAAGGTGATGTTTAATGCATAATACAAAACGGATAGTAGTCGCCATCACCGGAGCCACTGGTGTGATATATGGGGTGACTCTTCTTGAACAATTAGAACACTTGGGAATTGAAACCCATTTAATTATCAGTCGCTGGGCAGCTCGCACCCTAGAACTGGAAATGGATATCGACCCCCAGCAGATAGCCAAAAAAGCTAGTGTTTTGCATCAGGAAGACAACCTGGCAGCACCGGTCTCAAGCGGTTCTTTCCAGCATGACGGTATGGTGGTGTGTCCCTGCAGTATGAAAACCCTTGCTTCCATTTCCCATGGTTTTGGAGATAATCTTATTACCAGGGCAGCAGATGTAACCATTAAAGAACAACGTAAACTGGTACTTGTACCAAGGGAAACACCGCTATCTCCTATTCATTTGGAAAACATGCTCAAATTAGCCCGCTTAAACGTTACAATCATGCCCCCGGCCATTGGATTTTACCAGCATCCCGACAGCCTGCAGCACGCAGTACAACAGTTCACCGGCAGAATAATGGACATGCTTAATATACCTAATGATTTGGTGAACCGTTGGGGGGAGGAGCAATTAAGAATTAAGAATGAAGAATGAAGAATGTTATGCATGTTAACATGTATGATAGAACCCGGGCGGGCGTGCAAACCCGCCCCTACGTTTAAACAACGGCTCGGTGTCTCCACCGAGCCGTACATGATTTCTTTGATTTTCTATTCTGACTCCTGAATTCTGAATTCTGTCTACTGATTTTCACAATATCAATAGGGTTGCTAACCCAAAATATATCACCATACTGGTAATGTCCATTAGGGTGGCTATGAACGGGCCAGATGCCAGGGCCGGATCAAAACCTATTTTATCCATCATCACCGGTACCAAACTACCAAGAATGGTCGCTATTACTATGGATATTGCCAGCGACAGGCCCACCACCAAACCTAAAATGGTGGACTGTTGCCATATATAGGCCATTACTGATAGCAATGTTCCGCACACCGTACCCACCAGCAAACCTACTTGGGTTTCTTTCCAAACCACCGCTCTTAGCTTATTTTTGCTTATCTCTCCCGTTGCTAAACCCCTTACCACTACTGTTAGAGACTGTGAAGCCGCGTTACCGGGGCCACCAGCCAAAGCTGTAATAAAAAAGGCCAGTGCTGTCATTTGTTCCAGGGTGGCTGAAAAGTTGTTAATTACATTCCCGGCCAATAGACCACCAAATAACAAACCAATTAGCCACGGTAGCCTTCTTCCTGCCCTGCTCCAGAAACTGGCTTCCATGTCCTGACCTTCCGGTTCTATGTTACCAGCCAGGCGCATCATATCCTCAGTGGCTTCAGCTTCCATAACGTCCATCACATCATCAAAAGTAATAATGCCTAATAGTTGCATTTTATCGTTGACTACTGGCACCGCCAGAAAGTCATATTTTGACATTATTTTGGCTACTTCTTCCTGGTCAGTGCGTACATGCACACTAAATATTTTGGTGCGCATAATGTTCTCTATCGTTACTTCCGGTTGGGCCACAATTAACTCTCTTAAAGATATTACCCCAACCAACTGCTCTTCATCATTAGTTACATATACGTAATAAACCGTTTCTGCATCAGGTGCGATTTCGCGCAATAAATTAATAGCTTCCGCGGCTGTTATATCCTGACGTACATCCACATACTCAGTGGCCATCAATCCACCGGCAGTGTCTACATCATACCGTAGTAGTTCCTTAATATCTTCCGCCTCAGCTACTTCCATCAGATTTAATAGAACGTCTTTTTGCTCTTCCGGCAGTTCACCCAGCAAGTCTGCCGCATCATCTGTAAACATCTGTCCCAGTATTTCTGCAGTGCGCCTGGGGCCTAACCCTTCCAGCAAGGGCGGTAATTCATCTCTATCCAATTGGAATAGAATGTCAGATGCCTTTCCATTATCCACCATACGCATTACTTTTATGCACTGGGGAAGCGGCAAGTTAGGGAGCAGTTCTGCAATATCGGCTGAGTGCAAATCTTTTAGACACTGACGCAGTTTATTAAGGGAGTTTTGTTCAAGACAGGTAATAACTTCCCATCTATCTTCTTTTCTCAGCACATGGGCACTCTCCTCTCTTTACGGAGCGCCCATTAACACCTTCAAAAAGCAAGATAAGTATAGACACTCCTTGGTTATTTGGTTGTTTCGTAAACCTCCAGGGTCCGCGTCCATTTACTTACCTCCTTTTCTGTAATGAACAAAAACTTGGGTCTGGCTGATGTTAATTTATATAAGTAAAATCCCTATATAAGAACAAAAAACACTGCTTATAGACTTGTTAAACAGTAAAAGCCTTCGCGTACGAAGGCCTCCATTCGTCCCCATTTGTAGGGTATCAGCAAATATACCAGATGTCAATAAAGGTTATTCTATAAAACCAAAATTCTTAAAATGTTCCGGATGATTGCGCCAATCTTTTTTTACCTTTATCCACAGTTCTAAAAACACCTTAGAACCCAATAGCGTTTCTATATCCTGCCTGGCAAGTTTGCCCACTTCTTTAAGCATTTTACCACCTTTACCGATTAGTATACCTTTCTGGGAATCCCTTTCGGTATAGATGGTAGCATTTACAACCACCAGGTCATCCCGCTTTTTTTCTAAATGGTCAATTTCCACCGTAACTGAGTGGGGTACCTCTTCACTGGTTAAGTGTAGCACTTTTTCTCTGATTATTTCTGCCATGATAAATCTTTCTGGGCGATCAGTAACCATACCTTCCGGGTAATATTGTGGCCCTTCTGGCAGATACTGCACAATTACATCAATTAGATGCTGTGTATTCTCACCCTGCAGAGCAGAAACCGGAATTATTTCTGCAAAGGGGTAAAGCTCTTTGTATTTAGCTATTAACGGAAGCAAATCATCCTTATTGATTAGATCAATTTTGTTTAACACTAGAAACACTGGTGTTTCTAGCCCCTTTATTTGTTCAAGAATATAATTATCACCTCGCCCAGCTGGCGCGGTGGCCTCTGTCATGAAGAGCACCAAATCCACTTCTTGCAATGCGCTGAATGCTACTTCCACTAAGTGCTCTCCCAGTTTGTGTTTGGGTTTATGTATTCCCGGTGTATCTAAGAAAACCACCTGGACATCATTTCTAGTTAAAACAGAATGAATCTTATGCCTGGTGGTTTGTGGCTTATCGGACATTATGGCTATTTTTTGTCCAATTATTTGATTTAATAGTGTTGACTTGCCCACGTTGGTACGCCCCACCAAGGCAGCAAAACCTGACTTAAATGACAATAATTCTCACCTCTTTTATTCTGACTCCTGATTTAACATCCTGCTATCAAATTGAGCAGGTAACAGTTCCCCTGCATATGTTTTTACGTAGTCCCCGTCTTTGTTAGCTATGTAGACTTCCATATCCGGGTTAAACTCATACATCACTTGGCGACAGGCACCACAGGGACTACAGGGCAGTTCAGTGTTACCAATAACTGCCAGGGCTTTGATATCCCTGTTTCCTTCTGTGACAGCCTTAAAGATGGCTACCCTTTCCGCGCAACAAGTTAGACCATAGGAAGCATTTTCTACGTTGCAACCGCTGTAAACATTGCCGTTCTTTGTTATCAGTGCTGAACCTACGGGAAAGTTAGAGTAGGGCACATAGGCCTGTTGCATAGCTGTTTTGGCCATGTTAAGCAGTTTTTCCAGAGGAAAAACTGCACCCTGCACGCTAATCATTTTTTCATTGGTATCGGACACGTTAACACGCTCCTTTTAGTTAAATATCTTAGGTACAAAAACTAACCCAGCTACCACCAATGAGTTAATAGCGGTAACCAACACTGCCCCCGCCGCCACGTCTTTAGCCGTTTTAGCCAGAGGATGATACTCGGCTGTATATAAGTCTACCACACATTCCACTGCTGTATTTATTAATTCTGCCACCCACACTAAGGCCACAGCAAAGATGATGTGCAACCACTCACTTGCTGTCAACCCAAGCCATAAACCGACTAACACTGCACCAAAAGTACCTAACAGATGAAAGCGCATATGGGGCTCGTTCTTTAGCGCGTAAAATATTCCTGAAAGAGCCCACCCTAAACTACGGCTAAAGTTTGACAGCATTGGCATTACCTACTTATGCCCATGTGGGATAAAATGCCATCTTCCTGCTGACGCATGTTGGCGGTATCAGTTTCTGCCTGATGATCATAACCTAACAGGTGAAGCGCACCATGTATTGAAAGAAATGCAATTTCCCTTTCCAGGGAATGCCCGTATTCCTTGGCTTGTTTTTGAGCCGTTTCAATAGATATCACTATATCTCCCAACACCTGTTCTGCTTCATCATCTTCTGGAACAGCTTCTCCTTCTTTCATGGCAAAGGAAAGTACATCTGTGGGTCTGTCTATCCCCCGGTAACTTTGATTTAATTGGTGGATGTATTCATCACCTACAAAAACCAAGCTTACTTCGGCATCAGATTTATTATGCAATGCCAACGTTTTATCAATTACTTTTACAGCAATATCTTGCCACTGCTGTTCCAGTTGTATACTTTCCTGCATATTATTTACGAAAACTGGCACGACGAGATTTTCTCCTTTCCATTTCCTGTTCTATGTCGGGATATTCTATCCTGGTATGGAACACTCCTGATAAAACCTGCAAAAAGCTGTTAGCAATGGTATCCAAGTCTTTTAATGTTAGATCACATTCATCAAATTGCCCGTCCATAAGTTTTTGTTTGATTAACTTCCTTACCAAGCCTTCCACTTCTCCGGAAGTTGGTTCTTTCAGGGACCGTACAGCTGCCTCCACCGAGTCGGCCAACATTACTATGGCTGCTTCCCTAGTTTGAGGTCGAGGGCCGTCATAGCGGAACTCTTCTTCTTTAACTGTTTCTGCATGTTCCCCTTCCAACGCTTTATTGTAAAAGTATCGTACCAGGCTTGTACCATGATGCTGCTCAATAATATCCACAACACGTTGGGGAAGTTTATATTCCCTGGCCATGTCTGCGCCGTCTTTAACATGAGAAGTTAGAATTAATGTGGAAAGGTTTGGGGCAATTTTCTCATGGGGATTATCTCCTGCCAATTGGTTTTCAATAAAAAAGTACGGTCTTTTCACTTTTCCAATATCATGGTAAAGTGCACCCACCCGCACCAGCAGATGGTCTCCGCCCACTGCTTCGGTTGCTGATTCAGCCAGGTTACCCACAATAATGCTATGATGATATGTTCCCGGGGCTTCAGTAAGCAATTTACGTAATAGCGGGTGACTGGGATTGGATAGTTCCAGTAGTTTGACCGGCGATGTAATGCCAAATGTGGATTCTAAGTACGGAAGTGCACCATTTGTTAGAATAGATGATAGCAGTCCGTTTACTATACCCAACACAGTGGCCGAAACCAGTAGCAAACGCCAAGATACTTCTTCAACCATACCCACTGCTATAATGGAAAGAGCTACTGCTATGCCAGTGTATAAGCCTGCCCGTGCCAGATCTCCCCGCTGACTCAGCTTAGATACGCTAAAGACTCCAGAAATACCTCCAAGAAAGCCCACAAGACTAAAATTCAGTTGATTTGTCATAACCCCTACAAATAAACTAATCACAGCAACCATTAATACTGCCAGACGAGATTCCAGCAAAATTGCTATCAGCATTCCCGCTGCTGCCACCGGGGCCATATAACCAAACAAAGCACCAAACTCCGGCCACCGAGTTGTTTCTATAGCCACCAATGCTTTCGTTACCGCCAGTACTATCACCGTAACAATGCCTAATAGGTATAGTTGACTAATGTTATGGTATATCTCCCTGTTCTGCTGTCGCATGTAAAACAACACTGCTGACATTAAAGCTGCCACTAGCAGCATCCTGCCAATTAACAATGTCCATGACTGTTTGGCATGTAAAAGCCCCAGAGCCTGTAGTTCCAAAATGTCCTCTTGGGTAACAACATCTCCAGCCTTTACCACCTTCTGCTGAGCTTTAATTTGTACTTTCACCGGTTCAACTCTTTCAATAACTTCCAGCCGTTTAGCCTCTGTCTTCTGTACGTCATAATAACGATTGGGCCGGAGATAATTCTGCACTAATTCAGCAGCAAACTGTTGCAAACCGGGGCTCAGTTCCAACTTGGTTGTTTTAGATATTAATTCATCACGTACGGCGCTCAGTTCCCCTTGCTCTATGCCGTCAATCATTTTGCCGGCAATTAGCTTATTCACCTTATCCCTAACCACGCGTAGGTCACCTGCTGGAGCCAGCGCTAGATTATTCAGCACCTCTCCGGATAACGTAAAGGGTATTACCTCTTTTAGCTCACTTACTTTTTCTTCTCGGGTCAGGGTATCATTAGTTACCACCATTGATATTTTGTCTATTAAGTCGGTAATTTCACTCTGAACCGCCAGCGTAATCTGATCATCTATGGTATATACCTTTTCCACTTCTTCAGCGGCTTGACGTCTCAGTTCAGCGGTCCTTACCGGATCTATGTATTCAACAGTGCGTGGAGCTTGTATATCATAACTCGCCACATCTCCCACTTGCAAATCCACCTTGCTGGTAAAAAACTCGAGGGATAGCAGCAACGAAAATATTAAAACAAAAAAAATTGCGGCACTTCCCCGGCGCACACGGTGATGCCTTAGTAAAAATGTTATTCCTTGCATCACGGTGCCACCGACCTTGTTCAAGGGAACCATATCTTCACTCCCTATTAGTTTTCGGCTGCTCTGCCAAATCGTAGGCCTTAATTATCTCGTATACCAGCGGGTGACGTACTATATCTGCCCCGGTCATCTGGTAAAAGTTCAGTCCTTTAATATCAACCAATTTTCTATGTGCATCAATTAAACCGGATTTTTGCCCATGGGGTAAGTCCACCTGGGTTATATCTCCGGTTATTACTGCTTTAGAACCAAACCCTAAACGGGTAAGAAACATTTTCATTTGTTCTGGGGTGGTGTTTTGGGCTTCATCTAAAATAATAAAAGAATCATCCAATGTGCGTCCCCGCATATAAGCCAAGGGAGCAATCTCAATGATATTTCTTTCAAGATATTTTTGTGTGGTTTCAACTCCTAAAACGTCATATAAACTATCATAAAGCGGTCTTAGGTATGGGTCAACTTTTTCCTGTAGATCACCGGGTAAAAAGCCCAGCTTTTCTCCCGCTTCCACCGCTGGTCTGGTTAAAACCAGTCGGGATACGGTTTTATTCCGTAGAGCAGTTATGGCTAATGCCACCGCTAGGTATGTTTTGCCGGTTCCAGCAGGACCAATACCAAACACCACATCATTCTTTCTAATTGTATCCGCATATTGCTTTTGCCCCTGGGTTTTAGGCTTTATCTGTTTCCCTCTGGCTGTTACCACCACAATATCCTTTGCTAGGTCAACCAGCCTGTCACCGCTTCCGGAACGAACTGCTTTTAATGCATAATTAATGTCATGCAGCGTAATATGATTACCTGAGTTAGAGAACTCCTTTAGCTGCTCTATCACCTGCTCAGCTTCTCGCACCGAATCCGACGAACCAGTAATAACAAGCTTATCACCCCTGGCCACCACTTTTATGTCCAATAGTTTTTCTATTTGCACCAAGTTTTCATCGTGGCGGCCAAATATTTCTGCCGCTTCCCTAATGCCCTCTAGGGTAATTATGGCTTTAGCACTTTGCTGCAATATAAATAATAACCCCCTCATTAATACTTTCAGCTAAATATATGGTTTTATCCAGGTGTTCAGGAGTGTCCTAATAATATGCTGCGATAATTAGCAATTCTCCAGAAATTTTTTGGTATTGATTCTGACTCCTGACTCCTGATCTACGGTGTAAATGGTTTATCTTTCCCTATTTCTTCTAGAGCCTCAACAAAAACTTTTACCCTGACTAAGCTTTCTTCCTGCCCGGTATCAATCCGTTCCACCCTCTGCTCCATTATTCTAGCCCCTTCAGGCAACTCTGCCCTTAATACCGACAGTGCTTTCTCTTCAGCTAGTCTCCGCGCTTGTGAAAGGGTGCGTTTTTCATGGTAGTTTTTTACTTCCAAGTATTGTACATTACTAAGTTCGACGGGTATTTGAATATTCCTCCATCCAGGTATTCTTTTAACTTTTTCTTTGGTTTGATATTCTTTAAAAGGGATTTCTTTAGGTCCTTTTAAAATTATTTCCTTCTCTGCAAATTTCATGCAAACCTGCTCCACTTGTCTACCGGTAAGTTTCTTACCCTCTTCAACCAACTGGGCTTCACCGTATCCTTCATACCATATCCTAGCCTTTACCATCCCCTTGGCGTGTACATACCTAGGCATGGCAATTGGTGAGGGATTGTCTTCTTCTGTTTGCGATGGGTCTTCCGGTTTTTCTTCAGGAATAACTTCGCCAGAAATTAAAACCTGACCTGCCGACACTGTGTCTCCTTCTTTAACCACTGCTTCTCCAGACAACACCAATATATCTTTAACCAAGCCGGTTTTTTTAGCCACAATATGTACCGGTTGGTCTTCGGCCGCACCATTCTCAATTAGTTTTTTCTCCACAATCTCTACTTTAGCCCGGGTCCCTTTAACATATACCCCTGCCCAAGACACAGTTGGCAGTTTATCCTTTATTGCCTGTTCCACCGCCGCGGTATCAATATTCCACTTTAAAACCCCTCGGGTCAAACCCGCTTGTCGGGCCGCCTTCAACACTTCATCATCAGCTATTTTATTGTTACCAATAATATCAATAAACCAAACAAAAGATGACAGCATGTACAATACTATCAGAAATGATACTGCTCCTATTACCAGCACTTTGCGTTTTTTCATCCGGTTAAAAACAAAAGGCATGCCCTTCCGAGACTCAATCTTAAACCTACTGCCGGTGTTTCGAGCAATGTGCCTAAGCGGTTTAACTCCAGAAAGCCTTACCCTGATTAGTATTTTATCTGCACCAATTTTAGTGATGTCCCACAGATAAATCCCCCGGCTAGAAGCCATATTAATGAATTTCTCTAAAGTTTCACCCTTTACCACCATAGAAACATGTCCAAAAAGGAAAGACATTAACCTAAACAGAAACACTATTTTCCCCTCCAGTAACTAATTATTAATACTTAAACCTTTGATTTTTCCTTCAACTATAATTTCATCTGAGGTAATATTCCTAAGGGAAAGATTTTCCCCAACAACACCTATTTCACCATCACCTACAATTACCCGCACTGATTCAGAAGTGTATTCAACAATGCCCCGGTGGTTTTCAATAAACACCTGCAGATTACCAACCAGCACAGTCTTTGGTAGGTCCAGCATTACATCACTGGGAATTTCCAAGAAATCAGAAACCTGTCTTTTGATGCGGTTTTTAAGGTCTCGCCAGGCCATAAAAAATCCCCTCCTCGGCTAAACATTATGCCGCGAAGGGGAAAATAATTACTAATATTTGGTTCTTACATATCTACCTATTTTTCTACGACGGCTTATCCCGCCAGGTGAATTCAGCAGTTCAGAAATGATAAAACCGTTTATGATTGCATTTCGAGTAAGCTTTCCTTGTAATACTTCAGGAACACTTTCTTCCTGCCGAGCTGCCTTTTTAACTTGAATTTTTTTAGTTGCTTCTTTTACTGTTTTCTCTTCCTGTTGTTTTTGTTGAGAAACAGTTTTTTTGTTATTATCTTCTTTGTATTCGGGCAGTTCGTAAGACTGGGGTGTATCCTCCTTAGGTTGATACTCTTTGAGTTTCCGTTCCACCCTTTTCTTTTTCACCGGTGCCGGATTTTCTGTTTTTATCGGTTCAGTCGCAACTGGCTCTCTTTTTACTGGAGGTTCTTCTGGCTCTTCTTCCAGTAGTATATCCCAATCAAATCTACCATTGTTATCAGCCATTAAACATCACTCACCTACACTTTACTCTTCAACTTCTGGCCCTGCACCTGTACCTGGTTTAGTGCTATTTTCGTTACATTTGTCATCCTTCAGTTTTCCAAAGCTATCCCGCATTTCAGTGTCTGCAATAATGTTTTGCATGTTGTAGTAATCCATAACGCCGAGTTTTCCGCTTTTTAATGCATCGGCCAGGGCCAATGGCACCTGGGCTTCAGCTTCCACCACTTTAGCCCGCATTTCCTGTACATGAGCCCGCATTTCTTGCTCTTTGGCCACTGCCATTGCCCGGCGTTCTTCGGCCTTGGCCTGGGCAATCTGCTTATCAGCATCTGCCTGGTCTGTTTGTAGTTCAGCACCAATGTTGCGGCCCACGTCTACATCAGCTATATCAATAGAGAGAATCTCAAATGCTGTTCCCGCATCCAACCCTTTACTAAGTACCGTGTGAGAAATAGAATCTGGGTTTTCCAGTACTTCTTTATGGTTGCTCATTGAACCCACAGTGGAAACACAGCCCTCTCCAACTCTGGCCAGTACAGTGTCTTCTCCGGCGCCACCCACCAGGCGGTCTATGTTTGCTCTTACCGTTACTCTAGCCACTACTTTTACTTCAATACCATCTTTTGCAACCGCAGACACCCAGGGCGTTTCTAGCACCTTTGGGTTAACGCTCATTTGTACTGCTTGTAGTACATCTCTACCGGCCAGATCAATAGCAGCGGCCCGCTCAAAGGGCAGGTCGATAGAAGCCCGCTCGGCAGCAATAAGTGCATTTACCACCATGTCCACATTACCACCTGCTAGGTAATGTGCTTCTAATTGATTTACAGATACAATCACACCCGCTTTGTCCGCTTTAACCAATGGATTAATAATTCTAGCTGGGGGCACCCTCCTAAAACGCATCCCCACCAAAGTAAACAGGCCTACTTTAACACCCGCTGCCAGTGCTGATATCCATAAGCCAATGGGAATAAAGCTAAAAAAGAAAACCACGGCTGCAGCAATAAGTGCAACTAATACTAAACCAGAAATTAAACTAGTCAAAAAATTACCTCCTTAAAAACTTTTAGTTAGGTCTAACAACCACTCTAGATCCTTCCACTTTTATCACAATAACAGCACTGCCTGGTAATATGTATCCACCCTCAGTGACTACGTCTATTCTTTTACCTTCTATTTCTACTGCTCCAGCTGGTCTCAATTTGGTAACAGCGACCCCTTCTTTGCCTAGCAGTTCCATTAGTTCTGGTTGGGCAGCACTGTATCCTTGCTCGCTATCTTGCTTATCGTTTAATGCTAGTCTATGCCATAGTTTTCTTTTATACCCCTGACGTATTCCCCAGGCAAAAAAAACTATTGTTAAAGTAATACCAATGACCAACGCCTGTAACGATTGCACAATATCGGTGGAAATTAACACTATTCCCCAGGCCATTAGTATTACACCAGTTAAACCAGCAATTCCAAAACCGGGGAAAACAAATATTTCTAAAACCAACGAAAGCAGTCCTAAAATAACTGCCAGTACTGCCAACCATATCACCGTATCTCCCATAAGAGTTTTTACCTCCTGAACTAAGAACTTCCGTCTTAAATTATCGGTGGCATCAGGCTATACTTTTATAGTAAAAAAGCCTGACATTGATATAATGCCAGGCTTCTTCAGTCTTTATTATCTTACGCGACGTTTTTTGTTTGCATTTCTGCGAGCAGCTTCTGCTTTCTTCTTGCGCTTTACACTGGGCTTTTCATAAGTCTCGCGCTTGCGAGCCTCGGCCAATACCCCAGCCTTTTGGCAAGTACGCTTAAACCGCCGGAGGGCACTGTCCAGTGTTTCATTCTTACCCACTTTCACTTCTGCCACTTTATTTCCCTCCCTCCGCCAAGTCCATCCAGAGAGTACATAAAAATAATCAACCCTTTTTTAAAATACTATAAAATTATACAATGAGATTGTATTTAAAGTCAATGGCAGATGTCAAACTAGCCCGGAGGCCATTTAAACGCTCTACCACCAAGTAGGTGGAAGTGAATGTGAAAAACTGTTTGCCCTGCTTCTTCTTTGCAGTTAGAAACCAAGCGAAAACCCTTTTCTTCCAATCCCATGTCTTTAGCCAGCTTTTGGGCAGTAATAATAATGTGCCCCATTATATCACTGTCTTCAGGCTGCAGGTCCAACAATGTTGATATGTGCTTTTTCGGGATGAGTAGAATATGGGTTGGTGCCTCTGGATTAATATCTTTAAAGGCTAATACATGGTCATCTTCATAGACAATTTCGGCAGGCAGTTCCTTATTCACAATCTTACAAAATATACAGTCCGACAAACTCGCACCCCCTCCCGAAAAACTTTACTTAAAATCCTATTAGTGCTAGCTACAACATAGTATTACATGCTTCTTAATAGTTATATTCAACGAATGGCTAATAAATCCTTCTTACAACTAGTTTATTTTGCCAATCAATTTACCTTGTTTATAATCAAATACTGCTACATTTACTATTTTACCCTGCATATCTTCATTTGATGGAAATTCAACCCGTAAGTAGGTGTCAGTTAGACCTTCCCAACAATGTGGCTTTCCCTCCACCATCTGTTCGGCCAATACTTCAACAGTACTGTTTATTGTTTTTTCTGCATAACTTTGTAACAGTTGTTGGCTTAGTAGCATTAGGCTTTTACTGCGTTTTTCTTTTTCTGCAGGTAATACTTGCTCTGGAAAGTCAGCAGCGGCAGTACCTCTTCTGGGGGAGTATTTAAACACATGGATACCGGCAAAGCCTATCTTTCTGCAAAAGTTTAGGGTGTTTTCAAACATTTCATCGGTTTCACCAGGAAAACCTACTATTACATCGGTGGTAATAGCTATCCCAGGCAATCTTTCCCTAATACTATCTATCAGTTGGGCAAACTGTCTGGTATTGTAGCGACGGCGCATGGATTTTAATACATGGTCATCGCCACTCTGCAGCGGAATGTGTAGATGGTTGCAAAACACATCGGAAGATGCTGCTACATCAATCAAGTCTTTGGTAATATCGTTTGGTTCCACCGAGCTTAGGCGTAATCTATTCAGGCCCGGCAGCTTTACCAGTTCCTTTATCAGCGTGGATAGCTCAGTACCATCTTTGAAGTCTAATCCATAAGCCCCGGTGTGAATACCAGTAAGAACAAATTCCTTAAACCCACTGCTAATTAACTTCTGTACTTCATCAACTATACTTTGGGGCTGGCGGCTTCTTAACGGACCCCTGGCATAAGGTATAATACAGTAGGCACAGTAGTTATCACAACCTTCCTGCACCTTAAGGAATGCCCTGGTCTTCCCACTTTCAGTTACGGTAGGCAGCTCTTTAAAACTATTCTGGTTGAATATGTCTGTAACAGCGTTTAGTGGACCTGACTTCTCACCGGCTGCCTGTTCCACCAATTCAACAATTTTATTTTTATCGGCTGTGCCCACCACTAAATCAACCCCAGGTATCTCTAATAACTCGCCGGGTGAAGTTTGGGCATAACAACCAGTTACCACCACCAGCGCATCTGGGTTGTTTTTTATTGCCCTTCTTATAATCTGACGACTTTTACGGTCCCCCAGATGGGTGACGGTGCAAGTATTAATTATATAAACATCAGCCACCTGGTTAAAATCCACATCATCATAGCCGCATTCTTTAAACAATTGAGCAATGGCGCTGGACTCTGTTTGATTTACTTTACACCCCAATGTATGTATGGCCACTGTCTTTGACAACGCTGTATACCCCCCAGCTTATCTTAAATCTCCATGCAGATACATCAGTATGCTGGCCAGTGCCAACCCTGCAGTTTCTGTTCGCAAAATACGTGGACCCAAGGAAACCGTTTTGGCCCCATAACTTCTGGCCATTTCCACTTCTTCTTGCCCAAAGCCCCCTTCAGGGCCGATAATTATGTAAATTTCATTTATATTATGCTGCCCTTGTAGTAAATTGTGTAATTTCTCAGTGGTTTCGTCTTCCCAAGGCAGCAAGAGCAGGGAGTTCGATGGTACATCATTTAAAAACTTCTGCCAGCTAACCGGTTTTTCCACCTTGGGCACCATAGGGCGGCGACACTGCTTTGACGCTTCCAGCGCCACTCTCTGCCAGCGTTTTTGGCGTTCTACCGTTTTCTTCTCGTTCAACTTAACCACAGATCTTTCACATTGCAGAGGTATGAACTGGCGTACCCCCAGTTCCGTTCCCTTTTGAATTACCAGTTCCATTTTGTCTGACTTGGGCAAACACTGCACCATAGTTACATTTACAGGAGGTTCACCAACAGCCTGTTGCTGGTGCAAAATGTTGCAAATTACTGAATCATTCTCCAGACGGTATATTTCTGCCTGATACTGCCCACCTAGGCCGTCCAGGATGGTTACTTCATCTTCTTCTTTTAAGCGAAGAACTTTTTTAATGTGTTTAACATCTGGCCCGGTAATAACCGCCTTATTGTTTTTTATATTATTAGGTTCAACAAAAAAACGAGGCAAAGTATAACCCCCTAAATAATGAAAAATTAAAAATGTAAAATTAATAATTAAGGTTGCTTTAGGCCTACTGCCTAAAGCATTTATCACTTTTCATCATGCATGCATCCCTAACATGCACCCATTTTTCATTATTCATTTATAATTTTTCATTAACTAAGCATGACTCACTGCACATTCTTAATTCTTAATTCTTAATTGTTAAAACTAGCGCTCTCCAGTCACCATTAGTACGCCTCTTCACCAGATCAAAACCTTGCTGCTTTAACAAAGAAATAACCTCTTCTTCCCTGTGATCTATGATACCAGAGGTGATAAAATACCCTCCCGGTTTCAATACTTTAGCGGCATCTGGAGCCAGTTTAATGATAACATCAGCAACAATATTAGCTATCACTACATCAGCCTGTCCATTGTATTGGGACAGCAAATCTCCGTGTAGTACTTGCACTTTATCTTCTACGTTGTTTAACTGTACATTACTTCTCGCCACTTTCACTGCCGTCTTATCCAAATCCACTGCCACCACATGGTTAGCACCCAGTTTAGCAGCGGCAATAGCCAAGATACTGCTACCTGTACCCACGTCACAAACTTCTTCGTCGCCGCATACATAATCTTCTATCAGTTCCATACACATGCTTGTAGTTGGGTGGGTGCCACAGCCAAAAGCCATCCCTGGGTCCATATCCAATAGCAAGCGGTCTGAGCTGTTATCAAGTTCTTCCCAGTTGGGTTTCACCAAAAACTTTTTGCCTACCTTAAAGGGCTTATAGTAAGCCTTCCAGGCAGTTGCCCAGTCTTCTTCCTTTACTTCCCGGGTAAAAATTTTTGGTTGATAACCCAATCTGCCTATGCGATTTTCTAAATCCCCAATCAGAAAAGAACTATTTTCATCCAGCGGAAAATAGCCCTTAACCACCGGTGCTTTTTGTTGAGGCTGTACGTCGGGATATTCACAAATATCCCATTCCCCAGACTGCATCTTACTATAAATAATGGCGGGGTCATCAATAACCACCCCGCCGCTGCCTAACTCTTCAAATATTAATGACACCATTTCCAAACCTTCTGCAGGGATATCAACTGCAATTTCCAGCCACTTCACTATAATTTTTCCCCTCTCAAGGTCATTTTAACCTATAAAGGCATCCTTCACTTTTTTGAAGAATCCTTTTTCCGCCCCTTCAGGAACTTTTTCACCAGAAATCTCTACAAATTCTTCCAGTAGTTCTTTTTGGCGTTCAGTTAGTTTGGTTGGTGTGGTTACTTTAACCCGCACATGCTGATCTCCACGTCCACCACCATTTAAATATGGTATGCCATTACCTTTCATCCGGAAAGAAGTGTTGGTTTGGGTACCACCAGGGATCTTCAATTCCGCATCTCCATCCAGTGTCGGCACATTTACTATATCTCCCAAAGCTGCCTGGGCAAAATTTATTGGTATTTCAATAAAGACATTGTTACCGTCCCGCTTAAATGTCTTATCCGGGCGCACAGATATGAAAACATAGAGATCCCCAGGAGGACCGCCCTTGCTACCGTGCTCGCCTTCTCCACTAAGTCTAATTCTATTACCGCTATCCACACCAGCAGGAACCTTTATATGAATACTACGGTTACGGCGGACTTGGCCTGCCCCTCTACAGGTAGGGCAAGGTTTCTCAACCACTTTGCCGTCACCTTGACAGTTGGTACAGGGACGCGCTTGCACAACACGACCAAAGGGAGTGTCTACAGCCTGTTTAACTTGACCAGAGCCATGGCATACACCACAAGTTTTTGCGGAAGTTCCCGGAGCAGCTCCAGTACCGTCACATGTCTCGCATGATTCTGTACGGGGCACTTGAACGTCTTTTTCTACGCCAAATGCTGCCTCCTTAAAGGACAGTTCCAGACTCATTTTTAAATCGGCACCCCGCTGCGGACCACCCCGTCGGGCACCGCCGCCTCCGCCAAAAAAGATGTCAAAAATATCATTAATGCCACCAAAGTCGCCAAAGCCACCGAAATCGCCAAACCCTTCAAAACCCTGGCCATCAGCACCTGCGTGACCAAACTGATCATACTTTGCCCGCTTGTCAGTATCACTAAGAACGGCATATGCCTCAGCAATTTCTTTGAACTTAGCTTCCGAGTCTTTATCACCGGGGTTGGCATCGGGGTGATATTTCCTTGCTAATTTTCGATATGATTTTTTAATTTCATCCTGGGATGCTTCTTGTGAAACCCCCAGCACCTCATAATAGTCCCTCTTGCTCAACGGTGTCACCACCCAATTATTAATTGTTCGTTCTTTCTCTACGCAAAGTGCAGGGGAGAAAATCTCCCCTGCATACCATTAGCTATTATACTATATTATGCTTTATTTGTCTTTTTTGTCCTCTTCATTTACTTCGTATTCTGCATCAACCACATTATCATCCTGCTGCTGGTCGGTTTGCTGTGAATCAGTCTGTGCATCAGCTTGATCCTGATCAGCATTCTGCTGATACATCGCAGTGGTCAATTCATGCAACGGTTTGGTTAAGGCCTCAGTCTTTTCCTTGATTTCGTCTACATTTTCACTGTTCATAGCAGTACGTAACTCTTCTATTGCTGTCTTAACGGTTTCAATTTGGGTTTTGTCAGCTTTATCTTCAAAGTCTTTAACTGCCTTTTCTGCCTGATAGAGAATATTATCGGCATTGTTTTTTGCTTCAGCGGCTTCTTTACGCTTTTTATCTTCCTCTTCATATTTCTCGGCATCATTTACCATTCTGTCAATTTCCTCTTCATTTAGGCCAGCATGATCAGTAATGGTAATGCTCTGCTCTTTATTGGTAGCTTTATCTTTAGCAGAAACGTTTACAATGCCGTTAGCGTCAATATCAAACTTCACTTCAATTTGCGGAATACCCCTTGGTGCAGGGGAAATCCCGTCTAAATTAAACCTACCAAGGGTTTTGTTATCTGCTGCCATCTGCCGTTCACCCTGCAATACATGGATTTCCACCGATGTTTGGTTGTCAGCTGCAGTAGAGAATATCTGGCTTTTTGATGTTGGAATAGTGGTATTCCGTTCAATAAGCTTAGTAGCAACACCACCCAAGGTTTCAATGCCAAGAGATAACGGAGTTACGTCCAGTAGCAGAACATCCTTAACCTCACCAGCCAGCACACCAGCCTGAATTGCTGCTCCAAGGGCCACACACTCGTCAGGGTTAACACCCTTGTGCGGATCTTGACCGGTATAGTTCTTTATTGCATCCTGCACAGCTGGTATGCGGGTGGAACCACCCACCAAAATTACTTTGTTAATTTTCTTTGGATCTAAACCAGCATCTTTCATAGCCTGTCGGGTTGGGCCCATGGTCTTTTCCACTAAATCAGCGGTCAACTCGTTAAACTTGGCTCTAGTCAGTGTTAAATCCATATGTTTAGGACCATCTTCACCTGCTGTAATAAAGGGTAAATTGATGTTAGATGAAGTTACGCCAGACAGCTCAATCTTGGCTTTTTCCGCCGCCTCTTTCAATCGCTGTAGCGCCATACGGTCTTTACCAAGATCAATACCGCTTTCTTTTTTGAATTCCTCTACCATCCAGTTGATAACCCGCTGGTCAAAGTCATCACCGCCTAGGCGGTTGTTACCACTGGTAGCTTTTACTTCAAACACACCGTCACCCAACTCTAAAATTGATACGTCAAAGGTGCCACCACCAAGGTCAAATACCAAAATGGTCTGGTCATCTTCTTTATCCAAGCCGTACGCCAGTGATGCGGCAGTGGGCTCGTTGATGATTCTTTCCACTTCCAAGCCAGCAATTTTACCAGCATCTTTTGTAGCCTGACGCTGGGAGTCGGAGAAATAGGCAGGAACAGTAATTACCGCTTTTTCAACCTTCTGCCCCAAATAAGCTTCCGCATCGGACTTCAATTTTTGCAGTATCATTGCAGATACTTCTTGAGGAGTGTACTTTTTATCATCAATTTCAACTTTAAAATCAGTTCCCATGTGACGCTTGACAGAACTTATGGTGCGATCGGGATTGGTTACCGCCTGCCTTTTTGCCACCTGACCCACCAGGCGTTCCCCGGTTTTAGAAAAACCAAGCACCGATGGAGTGGTGCGGGCACCCTCAGCATTAGGAATTACTACTGCTTCGCCGCCTTCCATTACGGCCACGCAGGAGTTAGTTGTTCCCAAGTCAATTCCAATTACTTTACTCATTGTTCATTCAACCTCCTGTATGTAAATAATTAATTTGATACTTTAACCATTGCTGGTCTAATTACTTTGTCTTTTAGAATATAACCACGGCGTAATTCTTCAACAATCACATTTTCTGCATGTTCTTCACTATCAACTTGCATTACTGCTTCATGTTTGTTGGGATCAAATTGTTCCCCAACCGCCGGTATTATTTCTAGACCCGCTTTTTCAAGTACCGCTTTTAACTGCTTGAATATCATGGAGACTCCGGAAATGAAATCCTCTCCAGGGTTTTCAGCAGCACCTAAGGCCCTTTCAAAGTTGTCTAGCACTGGTAGCAGCTCATTAATAATATCTTCGCCGGCATATTTCAGCAAATCTTCTTTTTCCTGCCGGGACCGTCGGCGAAAGTTATCAAAATCTGCCTGGGCCCGCAACATCCGATTGTTATAATCCTCTATTTGGACTTCCTTTTCTTTTAACTGCTGCTTCAGATCTTCAACAGAATTTGTTTCTTCATTATCCTCTTCAATATGTTCTTCCACAACGCTCTCCTGATCTTCATTTTTTAAGGCTTCATCTTTTGTTAACTCATCACTCAAAAATAAACACCTCTCTTTTAATCTTCGAAGTGCAAGTCACTTTTTTTATCTTCCTCACGCATTTTAATGATTGTGTCTATGCGCAGTATGGCCTCCGCTATTTCACCGGCGGCTTTTAAGGCATGGATTTTAACCAGAGCAGGGTCAACCACTCCCAGTTCATACATATCTGCCAATTCCCCGGAGTCGCAGTTAACAGCCAGCGAAACATTATTCTGCTCAACTTGAGCCACATTGACATTTGCTATCTTTTCCAGTGGGTTAAAACCAGCATTGCTCACTATTTGCGATACCGGTCTTTTAAGCGCTTCCACCACACAGTCCACTCCGAAGGCGGTCATTCCCTTGGTTTCTTCACGCACTTTTTCCACTTCCCTGGCTGTATATAGTTCTAGTGAACCGCCCCCAGGTACTATGCCACCGCGTACCGCTGCCTGTACCGATGCCGCAGCATCTTTAGCTATCCGGCTACGTTCGCCCACCACTTCAGCTGTGGCCGCTCCCACCAGGACAGTGGCCATGGGTTTGCCGCCCCCCCCCATAACCCAAACCTGTTCCAACTTCCCTTCGCTTTTCACTTTATCAGCATAACCTATGTACTGTTTTAATTCTTCTGGAGGCTTTTTTAACCCGGTTCGCTTAATAGCCCGGGCACCGCTGTGTTCAGCAGCACTGCGTATTTCTTTGTTTGATACCCGCTGTAGCACCATAATCCCGGCATCGGTGAGTAGCTCTTCAGCTGTATCATCAACACCGCGATCTACAAGAACTAGCTTAACATCGAGGTCAATGATTTTTTGAATACTGCTCCGGAATTCTTCCTGCAGTTCTAAGTAGCGGGCAAAGCCTCTTTCCGTACCTAGAGCTTCCTCTCCAATTTCCTCAGGCTGCAGGGCATCATCTATCACCAACACTTTAGCATTTTCCAACTGGCGAGGCATTTGACTATTCATACGCTCTTTACCGAGTATCACACCCATGAAAACATGGTTTTCTGCACCTTCTTCAGCCAATATGGTGTCAGCAAGTTTAAAAAAATTATCTTTGAGTTTATCTTTTCCTACCAGCGATGCCGCTTCCACCACCAAGTTGG
The DNA here is from genome assembly GCA_009711615.1 of Bacillota bacterium. Classification (GTDB taxonomy): domain Bacteria; phylum Bacillota; class Desulfotomaculia; order Desulfotomaculales; family Desulfohalotomaculaceae; genus Desulforadius. Next base: position 194,897 of record VENI01000009.1, read on the forward strand.
CAATGTCCTGGTGCTCTCGACCAGCCACCAACGCCACCTGGCGTATACGAGGATCGCTAACTTCTCTTATTGGTAGTGACTTTTCCTTAATTGCCTCCTGGGCACGATGAAGGCCAATTTTCAACCCTTCAATAACTCTGGCCACTGGCACTCCCTTTGCCACCTGATCTACTCCTGAACTGACCAGAGTGCCGGCCATTACTGTGGCGGTGGTGGTGCCGTCACCAATCTCTTCCTGCTGGGACTTGGCAATGTTAATTACCATTTTAGCCGCTGGATGATTAGCTTCCATCATGCTTAATATGGTAACCCCATCATTGGTGATAACCACTTCACCAAAACGATCCACTAACATTGTGTCCAGTCCCTTAGGACCGAGGGTGCCCTCCACCGCCGAAGCAATGGCACGCACTGCATTAGAATTAGTCACCAGTGCAGCCAATCGTTCATTTACTTCTGAACCTTGGCTTGCCTGCTGCTTCAAACTCAAATTAATGCTCCTCCCCTTGCTCGTGACAACAATTTACTTGTCCATCACCTTGTTTAATATTCTTGCCATATGATCCACAATGGTTATCACTTTGGCATACTCCATCCGGGTGGGACCAAGTACACCAATGGAGCCCAACACTTGATCATCCAATTGGTAAGTAGCAGTTACCATGGTACAGTCTTTTATCTGGTCGCAGTTGTTTTCAACCCCGATGCGCACAGAAATCCCATCATGTTTTTTGTCCAGCAAAATCTCCTGTAGCATCTTCTCCTGCTCTAAAAGTGACAGCAGTGTTTTAACCTTCTCTATATTATGAAACTCAGGCTGGTTTAGCATATTATATAAACCACCCAGATATATTTTCTCTTCGGAAGCTGCCTCCTGCTGCTCGTGTAGTAACTCAAGGGCTACATCCATAAAAGTCCTGTACTTGGCCATTTCCAAGTATATTTCACTCAATATGGTTAGCTTAATCCGTTCCATATTTAACCCAGACAGTTTGGCATTTAACACTTTAGAAACCTGTTCTAAGTCAGCTTGGGTGATATTCTCTGCCACCTCTATCAACTGGTGTTGGACCACACCGGTATCTAACACCATGATTACCATGGCTTGGGTTGGCATCATGTGAACCAGCTGAATATGCTTTATGGATGCAGTTTTCTCCCTGCGTGGCGCCATTACCATGGAGGTATAATTAGTCATCCGGGACAACAACTGCCCTGTACGGGTGATAATTCGCCCAATCTCCTGTGATTTATCCTTATAGCTGCTTTCTATCAACTCTTCCTGGTCAGGTGTTAACTGTTCCGGTTCCATCAAGTAGTCTACGTAATATCGGTAGCCAATGTCTGACGGCACCCGCCCGGCTGATGTATGGGGCTGTTCGATAAAGCCCAATTCTTCTAGATCAGCCATCTCATTTCTGATGGTTGCCGGACTTACCCCAAGCTTATACTTACGGGAAATGGTTCTGGATCCTACGGGTTCTGCAGTCTGAATATAGTCTTGAATGATGGCTGCAAGGACCTTTTTCTTGCGGTCATTCATTTTCACCGTAAAACCACCTCCTGTTAGCACTCTTTTATAATGAGTGCTAAACCACACCATTAAAATAGCATTTGACCTCATTTTTGTCAAGAAGTGCTGCCAATAGATGCAATGAAAAATATGGCAAATACTAAACAAACTCAACAAAAACCTGGTTAGCCAGCCTTAGACCCTTATATGTAAGCCTTAAGTACCCTTCTGACATTTCTATCAAATCTTGATCAGTAAGTTTATTAATTTGCTGAGGCCAAATATCATAAACCCCTTGACCAAACCGGCGGTAAAACTGATCCAGATCCAAACCTTTGATCAACCTCAGCCCCATAAATACGGTTTCTGACATTGCATCTTGTCTGGTTAAATGATGCCTCTCCACCACTGGCAAATCGTTATCCATTAAATTGTTGGCATACTGCCGCAGTTCGGTAGTGTTTGACCACCGCTGCATCTGCATATGTGAATGGGCGGCAGGCCCCACCCCCAGGTATTGATTATTCTTCCAATAAGTTATGTTATGCTCACAGTTAAAACCAGGCTTTGAAAAGTTAGAAATTTCATAGTGCTGGTAGTCCTTTTTAATTAAAAAATCAATTACATCATTATACATTTGCAGTTCCAACTCTTCTGGACAAGCATTTATCTTCCCCTTTGCCACCGCTTCAGCCAGTGGTGTACCTTCTTCAAGTTGCAGGCTATAACAGGAGAGATGCTCAGGTTGCAGATTCATAACAGTGGCTAGTGTTTTCTGCCATTGATGCAAGGTTTGGCCTGGTATACCAAAAATCAAATCAATATTAATGTTGTTAAAACCAACAACCCTAGCAATTTGCACGGCTTGAATCACCTGCTGGTAGTCATGCAATCGGCCCAGCGTATTAAGTAAAGATTGCTGACAGGCCTGCACCCCTAGACTAAGGCGATTTACACCCATTCGTCTCATAACGTATAGTTTTTCTTCTGTCAGTGTGCCGGGGTTGGCTTCCATAGTCACCTCTGCATCCTCCGTCCACTGGAAATGCTGCCTGGCACTGTATAACAGCCTTTCTAGGTGATCAGTTTCCAGTATCGAGGGGGTGCCGCCACCAATGAATACTGTATTAAAGTCAAGCCTCCGCTGTGCATAATACTCCATTTCCCGGTTTAAAGCATTCAGATATAGTTCTGCATCATTACGATTGTATGCGTAAGAAACAAAGTCACAATAACGACATTTCCGCAAACAAAAAGGTACATGTATGTATAAACCTAAAGACATTTTGACTCACCACATATAGATAGTTTTTCCTACAATTCCATTTTTAAAACTAGAAACAAAACCATTAGAAAAACTTGGCTTACGCCATGCCTCTGGCGTAAGCCTTAGTTTTTTTATACTATCATCTGAATTATTTTCACTTTCCTGATAGTTCAAATTAAGGGCTTACAAAAGCAAGCCCTTAAAGTATTGTTCTATTTTACTTTAATCGTCATCATCTACACTTAGCACTGCCATAAACGCTTCCTGCGGTACTTCTACGTTCCCCACCTGTTTCATGCGCTTTTTGCCTTCCTTCTGCTTTTCTAACAGCTTGCGCTTCCGGGTAATGTCACCGCCGTAACATTTGGCCAGCACATCTTTACGCATTGCTCGCACCGTTTCCCTGGCAACAATTTTATTTCCGATGGCCGCTTGAATGGGGATTTCAAACTGATGTCTTGGTATCAGTTTACGCATTTTCTTCACCAGAGATCTGCCCCGATAGTAAGCTTTATCCCGGTGGGTAATAATAGACAATGCATCCATTGGCGCATTGTTTACCAGAATATCCATTTTTACTAAATCTGTTTCTTTGTAACCGCTCATCTCATAGTCAAGGGAAGCGTAACCCCTTGTGTTAGATTTCAGATGATCAAAAAAGTCAAATACAATTTCCGACAACGGCAGTTTATAAGTAAGCATCACCCTGGTTATACCCATGTACTCCATATGTTCAAATATACCCCGGCGTTCCTGGCACAGTTCCATCACTGCTCCCACAAAGTCTTTCGGAACCATAACGGTAGCTTTAACAAAGGGCTCTTCCACACGGTCAATGCTACCCGTCTCCGGCATATTGGAGGGGTTTTCCACAGTAGTACTACTACCATCGGTGGTATACACATGGTAAACAACGCTGGGTGCGGTGGTAATAATCTCCAAGCCATACTCCCGCTCCAAGCGTTCTTGAATAATCTCCATATGCAGCAGTCCCAGAAATCCGCACCTAAAGCCAAATCCCAATGCATCTGAATTTTCTGGTTCATAAACCAGCGAAGCATCATTTAGGCTTAGTTTTTCCAGGGCATCTCGCAGGTCATCGTAGTCAGCATTATCCACCGGGTATAAACCACAAAAAACCATTGGGGTTGCCTTTTGATAACCGGGCAGCGGTTTGTCTGCCGGGTTGTCGGCATTTGTAATGGTGTCGCCCACCTGGCATTCCTTAACGTTCTTTATGCTGGCTGATATAAAACCTACTTCTCCGGCTTTTAGTTCTTCAGTAACCGTGGGGGCGGGACGGAAAACACCCACTTCATTCACTTCAAACTTAGCTCCCGTGGCCATCATTTTGACCTGCATCCCTTTTTTAATGGAGCCTTCCTTCACCCTGATATAAGGGATTACACCCTTATAACTGTCATAATGGGAATCAAAAATCAGCGCCTTTAATGAACTATCATAATCCCCCTTTGGGGAAGGAACCTTCTTTACGATCTGCTCTAATATTTCATCCACACCCTGGCCAGTTTTTGCCGATGCCAGCACTGCATCAGACGTGTCCAAACCGATAACATCTTCAATTTCTTCTTTTACTCGCTCGGGTTCAGCACTGGGCAAATCTACTTTATTAATAACTGGAATTATTTCCAAGTCATGTTCTAACGCCATGTAAACATTGGCCAGTGTTTGGGCTTCGATTCCCTGGGTTGAGTCTACCACTAGAAGGGCACCTTCACAGGCCGCCAAACTGCGGGAAACTTCATAGGCAAAATCTACGTGACCAGGAGTATCAATGATATTCAGCATATACTCCTCACCGTTTTTATCTTTGTAAAAGAGCCGTACAGCCTGCATTTTAATGGTAATGCCCCGCTCTTTTTCCAAATCCATGGTGTCTAGCACCTGATCCTTCATTTCCCGCCCAGTAATGCTACCTGTAAGTTCCAATAGGCGGTCTGCCAGAGTAGACTTGCCGTGGTCAATATGGGCTATAATACAAAAGTTGCGAATACGGTCTTGACTAACAGACATCAAGACTCCTCCTTAATATAACTTATTTATGCTAATATCTTACTTTAGACATACTAAGTTATTATAGCACCATATTTCCCCATTTATCAACCGTACTACTATTAAACTTCTATAGTCTATTTAATTCTCTAATATTATTCCTGGTTGTCTAACTCTGTTACCAAATCGTCCGCCCAACATCTTACTGTTTCAAATGTATCTTCATTTATAACCTGCTGCCATTTATTACCCAACTGCCCGGCAAAAGTACGTATGCTTTCTTCCGCTTGCATGTATATTCCAACAGGTATCCTTTTGCCTGTTTCAGTAGCTATCTGTGTTAACTGGCTCAGTTGCTGTTTTTCTACACCTATGCTGTGGTCAAGTAGCGACAACTGCCATCTTTTGTTTGTTTCTTGTAAAGAAACAGTTTGCACCGGAGGGGTAAAACCTGCGTTATTATTGAAGTTTATCAGGGATATTTGCACACCCCAAAAAATAGCAATCACTGCTATTATTAAAAAAAGTTTTATCGAGTTGCTATTAAGCATCAAAAAAGCACCTCCCTTTATTAAAGGATGTGCTTTTTTATAAACTTTAAAACAGCATGTTTAGAAAATTAAAACTTCCTCATCCCCCATTAGACTTCACTACCGTGTACGTCTTTTATTACCTCGGCTATCACATTTGCCAACAGTTCTGCTCCAGCCATAGCTTCCGCAGTGGAGTTTTCCTCCGACCCTATTTCTATCAGTAATGCTCCGGTATGATACTGCTGGTTATATCGCCCTTCCTTTACTCTGATCCCATGGGATAGACCCGGGTACATTTCATCCATTTTGTTAACTAGCATTCTGGCATTAGCCAGATTTTCTTGCCAAGTGGGAAATGACATTCTGGCATTAGAACCAACCACCACCATAATACGGGCCACCTTTTTACCTTCTATTTCTACATAGCAATCAGACCTAGGTCTCCCTGCGTCCCGGTGTATGTCCAGCACCAATTTCAGTTCCTTATGCTGATCTATAAGCTGTTTAACTGTCTTCTCCGAATTTATATATGATAAGTTGTACTGGGCATCATGGACTTCATCAGACCGCACCGTCTTTATTTGGTGTTTTTTCTGCAATTGTTGTTGCAATGCCTCTGCTACCCTGACCACGCCACCCCTTTTTCCGTTTATTCTATCCATTCCATCGGTCAGTACATATGTCTCTCCGGTATGAGTATTATATATTGCCACATGCGGAGGACCGTTTAAAGCTATATTGTTTTCCTCTGTCTCCTTTGACATATCATCATCCGAATCAATAACAGCTTGTTCATCCTGTTCTGCTACCGTTCCCTCATTAAAAGTGATATCTGTTTTATCTGCCTTCTCTATGTCATTATGCTGATTAGCATCAGCCAACAACGGTATTTGTGAATTTAAAATGTTCTCTGGCTGATCAATGTTTACTTTGGTTACAGTGGCAAAGGCAGCTAAAGCAATACCCGAAGCCAACTCCCCCCCATCACTTTGATTATTCCATGCCAGTATCGGCATAGCATAGTTTAATAAATATTTAGGGGTGCTATTACTCCAAGTTGACATAATCTCCAAATACCTACCTGCAGCAACAGAAAAAGTATCCATTACCACAGGACGATAGGGGTTTAACCATAGTACCAGCACCAGCACTACTGCCAGTAAACGATAAATATATTGTCGTACTTTCTGAACCACCAACTGGCGGCGGTGGTATTGCACAGCACGGCCATAACTCACAGGCAAGTCCTCCCAAGTTGTTCTAATAATTACTATGCTAGAGAAAACAAGCCTATTACGAGAGGAATGAAAAATTAAGAATTAAAAATGAAGAATGAAAACCAAAGAAATATTAAGCTATTCCAAAAAATATGCATAGAAGCTAAATATCCCCTATTAAGGCAGTAGGGGCCGATTTATCGCGCCCGGACATTCATAATCACATGCAGCTAATGCGTTGCACCTGCAATATTTACGCTAAGGGCTTGATGAACCAAGCCACTACAAACTCCAATGAAAGTTTTTAAAAGAATCATCCTAGATTTATGCTGGCGGGGCGGCGTAGAAACCGCCCCCTACGTTTTTGTATGCATGATCACATGCACCCCATTCTTCATTCTACATTCTTAATTCTTAATTGTTGTTTCACAACAATCATTAATTACGTTCATAAAATGAAAAAAACCCGATCATTACGGGCTTTTTTCGTTAAAAAATAATTTATCTTACCACAGTCGGTACAATGGCATCTATTATTCCTATCACGAAAGCGGAAATTATTGCACCCAACAGGCTAACACTTAGCAAATTGGGGATGATAAACTGTGCTAAATAAATCACCACCGCTGCAGTTACAAAACCTACCACACCACGACGTTGCGGGGATACTCTTTCTCCAAGCAGGCTCTCTGCTATGTAACCTAGCACTGCAATTACAACAGCAGCAATCAGCGCTCCGGTAAATCCACCTTCTACTACAAATCCCGGGGAAATAAAACTTACCGCCATCAACACCAGCGCTGATACTACAAATCTAACAATTAATCCTACCATATTTTCACCCCCTCAAAAAAATCTAACTATATTTTTAACATTTTGAGGGAATGATATACCTTAGGTTCTTGCATTTTTCCAACAGGCATGGTAAAATTGTGAACGTTCGGGAGGTGAGAAATTTGCCTAATATTAAATCTGCAGCCAAGCGCGTACGCACAACTAAAAGACGTACTATTCGCAACAAACGTATTAAGTCAATGATGCGTACAACAATTCGTCGTTTTGAAGAGGCTATGGCTTCAGCAAATAGTGAAAATGCAAAGGCTGCTCTGCAAAAAGCTTTGAGAGAGTTGGACAAAGCTGTTTCTAAGGGTGTTTTACATAAAAACACTGCAGCACGCAAAAAGTCTCGTTTAACAAAATTGTTCAACAAAAAAGCCAGTTAGAGTTATCCTTACAACTATATTTACAAACCAAAAACACCCTGAGGGTGTTTTTAGTTTGTTTTTTTATACGTCGGCAATCGCCGGCGCTTTATTTTTATTCGCTCAAATTAATTAATTTCATTTCATACTTGCTGTCGTTACTATCTTTAATGGTTACTATAACCTGGTTTTTTGTATTATGACTTAACATTTTTAAATCGCTATATGAACCGGTTACTTCTAGCACCAGCTTTTGCTTACCACTAACCAAGTCTACAGCATAGATTTGCCCACTACCATCAGCACTATTACTTTTAACGTGATAAAGAATATATTGCCCGTTGGCAGTAATAACTGCAGTATGCAAATTAGACTTGTTTGTTATTACTTTATCAACACCTGTGGCAGGATTTAACAAGTGCAATTCTTTACTATCGTTATTCTTGTTATAAAGTATGTAGGCAATATTATCTCCATCACCGATGTACGGAGACAACACAAAATTAAAATCTTGGTTATCAGTTAAAGCTTGCAAGTTTCCTGCCATGTCACCAATCATCAAATTATTTCGGTAACCTGATTCGGTATATTCCTGTTTACCCGTTTTGGGCTCACTGGAAGAAACCAAAAATAGCAGTTGTTTGTTATTAATCCAACCTACGGGATAGCTCAAAAAGTTGTCCTGGTTTTTAAACTGGTAAGGCTTACTTGTTCCGGTTTGCGAGTCATAAATGTAGAACTCACTGGACCACTCATAATCATAAGCGTAGATAAGCTTGCTCCCTCCAGGTGACCAGCTGTAAGGCATTGGGTGCGCCACAGGTATGGATTTTTCCTTAGTCTCTAAATCAACAGGGGAAATACTGATGCCACCTTCAACATCTAGTACGTAAAGGCTTTGCTCATTAACATAGGCTACATCCTTACCAGTGGGAGATATGGTCCCCGTCCACACATCTTCAGCAAGTATTCTTTGCTGTTTGTTCTCCCTATTCCAAATAATCAGTCGGCTACCGGATATCCCAAATAATTTTTTATCACCCAACCAGTTGCTGGGGGTAAAGTAATTAGGAACTTCGTTAATTGGAGTTACAGTAACATTAAATTCTCCAGAACCGGGTTCCTCCACTCGTGGTTCTTCCACTTCCGGTCGTTCCACTTGCGAAGAGTTAGCACCATCCGGTGATTCACCCTGCTGACATCCGGTAAGCAGCATAATTAAAATGCTCGTTAAAATAATAACTCTTTTCATAAGATACCCCCAGAAATAAGAATCGAAAATGTCCGATTGTTTATATATATAATTATACTGCAAGACAGAACCAGGGCGCCGTTCCCTACCCATTCTGACTCCTGACTTCTTCATTGTCTTACTTATTCTGACGTTTTTAACCGGTGAAAAGTTTCACTATTTTTTGGTAAAACTTAGTATTAACTAGCCATGCTTAGTAACAAAATTTCCAGCCCAGCATAAAATTCCTGGCGCCCGGTTTTAACATCAGCATCCAATTGTGCCAATCTTGTTATAGCATCTATTAGTTGCAGACGGGTGAAATTTTTTCCCAGCTTTAGGGCATTTCTAACGGGATAGGGCTTTTCATTAATTAGCTTAGCGATAGCGTTCGCACCCATTCCACCACCAGCCAATTCTTTTACCTGTAACATCAGGCGAAACTGCCTGGCCACCATGGCCAGAATAATCTGGGGCGGTTCCTTGTTGGCCAGCAAATCTTTTATTCCAGCCAACGCCAAACCATACTGCTGGGCACCAATGGCATCCATCACGTCAAATATTTTATACTCCACTGAACGGTGCACCACTTTATTGACATCATCAACGGTGATAGTATCCCGGGTGCCGGTATAATTTTTTAATTTCTCCCACTCGTGTATTAAACCGGTCAGGCCGGTGTTAGTGGCGGTAACCAGCAGTTCTTTAGCCTGCCTGTCCATTTTTTTACCGTCTACCTGCATTTGTTCATCAAGCCAGTTGGTCAATTCACCGGGCTTTAGCAGAATAAACTCCACAGCCTGACCCGCTTTTTCCAGTCCTTTGAAAACTTTTTTACGCTTGTCCACTGCACCAGCAGTAAAGACAAGGCAAGTTGTTTCCATGGGATTAGAAAAATAATCCAGCAAAACTTTCACATCACCACCATGGTTACCGGCACCAGCAGTTTTACGGCCACTGGCAAACCAGGGAGCGTTCTTCACCAACACCAGTCGACGCTCTGCCATAAAAGGAGGCGTGCAAGCGAAATTTACCACCGCCCCTGGGGTAGTATTGTCTCCATCTACTACATCCATATTGAAATCTTCTCCGGCTGGCAACAGATGTCTTTTAAATTGGTTAACTGCCTGTTCACGTAGGTAAATTTCTTCACCATAAAACAAGTATATCGGGGATACCACTCCCCTTTTGAAACTGTTTATTAGCCTTTGATAGTAAAGCATATTATAGGGAATCCTTGTCCAGTTTGCTATTAACAGCATCCACCTTGCCGTTCATTGTCAACTCTTTATCCCTGCGGTCATCCACTCGAATGGTGGTTACCACTCTTGCCGCCCCTTTGTCAAAGGGAACTTGATGCATTTCTTTTACAACATCTAATATTTCATTCAGGTCACCTTCTATTACTGTCCCCATTGGTGTAAGTTGGTATTTTAATTGAGGGTAGTTTTTTAGTACAGTTACACAGTCCGCAACATATTTGCTCAAACTGGTGTTCTCAGTTCCAATGGGAATTATTTGTGCTTCAACAACAGCCACTTTCAATCTACCTCCTGTAGCATTCAGTATTATTCATTCTGACTCCTGACTTCTGACCCCCGAATAGTCACTTTCATTTCAAAGATGGCACCATCAGTTTTAACCGCCCCGGTAGCACCTCTATATCAATTGGCAGGTGGGGGCCCGGTTCACCATCAATGTCTGATCTAAGATTTTCATTGGAAGTAACTTTAACCCACCGGGTTTGATGGTATTCCACCAGTGGATGTTGCAAGTGAGTTCCTCGCCCTTCGTAAGCCCTTAAGAGCAGGGGCACCAAATGGGCTGGGGAACACTTCTTTAGGACCACCAAATCCAGCTTACCGTCAGCAATGGCAGCATAGGGAGCAACGTTTCTAATACTGCCAGCGGTTGTAGAGTTAAGAACCAGAAAAAGCATTACCTCTTCATCTATTTCAAATCCTTCCCCCTCAATTTTAACTGAAATGGGAGAAGCCTGCCATACATGTTCTAACCCTTTCAGATAATATCCGGTCACACCCAACCGGCTTTTAATAGCATTGTTCACTTCTTGGGATATAGTGGTAAGAACCCCGGCACTGGCCACGTTAACAAAGTACCTATCGTTTATCCGCCCTACATCCACATTGACTGCGTCCCCTGCCAATAATCTCTTCACCGCAACACCCGGCTGACGCTCCAACCCTAGCGCCGTGGCAAAGTCATTGGCAGTACCAGAAGGTATAATCCCCACCGGCAGGTCCGCATCGGCATGCAAGAGCCGATTCACCCCTCGACTTACCGAACCGTCACCCCCGGATATCAGTAGCACCTGATACTGCCCTATCTTTTCAAATACTTTATCATAATCTAATTCAGGGCCGATGCGATAAAATGTGGGAAGATATCCATAAGTATGACAGGCTTCCGTTACTTCATCCAGTTGCTGGGGAAAACTGTGGTTACCGCTGGTAGGATTGTATATAATCAATGCTTTTTTCATAACAAGCCACCCCTCTTTATTTCACTATAATGAGTATATCAAATTGCCTCCCCAACCAAAAGGAAATAAAAAAATATTAGAAATTACTGTTAATTTCCCCTTCCTGTTCTTACCCATAAATCTCTTCCATTTGTACTAACAATCACCGCCCCGTTAATATCAGTTCTGTAAATACTAGCCTCCATATCTTTAAGAACTTTAAGAACGGAAGAGGCGGGCTGGCCAAAGTTGTTTTCCCCTACAGATATTACTGCTAGCTTGGGATCTACCATCCTAAAAAACTCCGGAGAGAAAAATTTACTTCCGTGATGAGGTATTTTTATTACATCTGCCTCTAAACCATTAACATTTCTGGCTAGGTAAAGTTGCTGCTTCTTTTCAATGTCACCGGTTAACAAAATACTACAGTCACCGTAAGTTAACTTAACCACTAATGAGTTGTTATTGAGGTCTTTCTTAACTCCACCTGGAGCAAGCACTTTTATACTCACTCCATCTTCCAACTGCAACATATCTCCCCTTTCCGCTTGCTGCACCAGCACACCTTTATCTCTCAAAGATGACAGCAGTTGCATATATTCCGGTTCAGGCATTTCCTGGTCACCGGCAGTATAATTTTCTAGCGGGGCTGTTATAACCAGTTTTACCGGTATCTGTTTTATAATTCCACCAGCTCCACCGGCATGATCTTCATGGGGGTGACTAAGCATTAAAACATCAAGGCTGTTTACACCTAAACTTTTTAAGTATGGTAGAACTACTTTATTACCAGCGCCGGAGTTACTTTCAAACTCATTCCTCCATCCCCCAGCATCAATAAGCATGTGCTTACCATCTGGTGTTTCTACTAAGGCTGCATCTCCCTGACCGACATCTATAAAATGTACATTTAATATCTTATCTGGGCTAAGTGATACCCAACTAACTGTTACTAAAATAATTATTAATATTCCCACAAGCCTCCGGGACCGAAGCTTATTAGCCAGTAAATCAGGCTTGTACACAAACAAACCCAAGGATGAGTAAAATACCACTAACACCCACAGCGGGGGTGATGGTAAAAAAAGAGCTGCATGGGGCATACCTGCCAGCACGTGTACCAACCAAAGCCAAAAATCTAGCAGCACTCCTGTGGTGGCGTTAATTACATAGGCCACAAAGGGTATTAGCAAACCCACTAGCACACTGATTCCACTAAGCAGCATCACCAGAGAAATAAGTGGTGCTGATAGTATGTTGGCCACCACCCCTACCATGGAAACCATATTATAATGATAAATCACCAGAGGTGCCGCCGTTATTTCGGCCACCAGCGGCACTGCCACCAATAATTGAATAGCTTTTGGTAGAGGGGTTAGTAATTTAACCAAATGTGGCGTCATAGTAAGTAACCCCCAAGTCACCACAAAAGAGAGCTGGAATCCAGGCTCCCACAATGCATTAGGCCAGATAAAAAGTATAGTTGCCGCCGCAACAGCCATGGCGGTGGGCCAGTCTTTCTCCCTGCCCATCCGCCTGGCCCACAATGCCACCAACCCCATTACCGAAGCCCGCATCACCGCCGGACCCATGCCGGTCATAACTGCATATACCGCTAACACTAAAGTACCTAACGGGGCTTCCCATTTATTCGGTAGCCTTAGCATTTGAAATAGGACTATAAAAGCGGCCAAGACCAGTCCCACATGAAAGCCGGAAACGCAGAGGACATGCACTAAGCTGGCAATCTGAAATTCTTCGGAAGTCTCTGAACCTATCATCCCTCTACTGCCAAACAACATTCCGTTTACTAGCGCCGTTTGCTCAGGGGATAGTGTTTTCTGTAGCACTGTCTGCAGTTTATGCTTTGCCACCAGAGCAATTCCAGTGAAACCGCCGCTATTAGTGCCTACTTTCATTATCCCATCATCTTGCCAAACCGTCATTATTACGTGAATTCCCCGACGCTCCAAATACCGGCGGTAGTCAAACTGACCAGGATTGCCCGGTGTTTTAACAACTTCCAGCTTTCCTCGAACTCTTATTATGTCTCCGTAACTAAATACCTTTTTAGTATTGTAGGAAGTTAATCTAACTAATCCATTAATAGTTGTTGTTTGATGCCGAATGTTTAACTGAGATACCTGCACTACATAAAATACTTTTTTATGCCGCATATCAGGCTCTTTAACCACTGTTCCGGTAATAGTAACAGGCTTGTCCACATAATTCACCAGTGAAGTGCTGCTTAATTCACTGGCCATGGCAGCATTAAAAACCCCAAAGCTAAAGCAAAATAATGCTATAAACCACCTTGTGTATTCCAACCTAACAATGTAACACAGAACACCAGCAATAAAAAAGCATGCTGGTAATACCAGCATGTATTTTGCAGGCAAATGATAGAGGGAACCGGACAGAATTCCAAATATGAATAAAACACAGAGCTGCATTAACGGTCGATTTATAAGCATATTTATCCACCGCACCGGGACCGACATTGTATGCTGTCAGCGACCGAATCTAGCATTTCCTTTTCTGCTGAACTTTTCCCTAATTGATTTATCTTGTCACTGACAACCCGTTCCAATAACAACGGAAAAAGATTAGACAGCTGGTTCTTATGATCCTGATGTGATTGCAAATTGCTGTTTTGGGCTTGAATAGCAAGTAGTTTAGCCACAGTCAAAAGATTCATTTACCCCATTCACCATCCAGAAACTTTACTTTAGATTAGTATATGTATATTAGTTAACTAGTATGTAGAAATTAAACTCTTAATGTCGTCATATTTTTTATCCCCAATACCAGACACACTCTTTATTTCCTCTATCGCTTTAAATGATCCATAGTTTGTACGGTATTCAATAATTCTTTTTGATAGAGCAGGCCCGATACCGGGTAAAGTGGACAGTTCTGCCTCATTGGCACTATTAATATTCATTTTCCCCGGCACTGCGGCATCTATGGGAACAAATGAACTATCACCTTCCACAACTGTGTTTATCTCCAACACATGAACTTTCTGGCCATCGGTTAACGGTGCAGCCAGATTTAATCGATCTAGGTTGGCATTTTCCTCAGCACCTCCAGCCATTTTCACCGCGTCAACCACCCTGCTATCTTGATTTAGTTTATAGACCCCCGGTGATTTTACTGCACCACTGACATGTATCACCAATTTCTGAGGAATAGTTGGTTTCGTTGCTTCTTCGGTTTTTTCTTCCCCTGTCACCAACATCGGTTTCTGGGCCTTATTTTCCATTTTATGCTGGGCCAACCGATAGCCGGACCCAAACAGTAGTGCGGCTATAATTATTAATAAAACCACCTGTTCCTTACGACCAATTTGAAACAATTATATGCACCCACCCCATTTATCTAATCTAAATATTAAGAAAATTCTCTATAAAACAAACATTTCCTGCATAAAATTTCCTTTTTTCTGTGTTCTATACAATTACCTGACTACACAATTATTTGAATACGTGTCCCCTGATGAACAAGGGGACAACCGAAACGTCCCCGTGTCCCCTATTCTTTACTTTCCTTCTCGTTAATGAACAGTTCACCATCGCTGCTCAAATTTGCTACCAGTATTTTTTCGGTGGTGTATCCTTTTTCTTTTAACTCTCTTTTCAACCATTCTTCATCTAAATCAGCTTCAATCAGTGAATTTTTTATTATCTCTCCATCCATCACCACCATCACTGGCAAACCCTCATACTTGGTTTTTAGTCCCAAATCTTCTGGAGTAACTGGGCGCTTTTGGGATTTGGGGATTACACTAAGTTTGCCTGAGTTCTCTAGCACTCCAAATTCAACATCTTGAATATTGGTTACACCTTTTTCCCGCAGTTGGGACATCAAATCGTCTAAATTATATAGGGATTTTCTCATTTCTTTTCGCAATAATTTTCCATTTTTTATAATCATCTGGGGTTGACCGCAAATAAGTAGCCTTATCGGTCTGTTAACCAGGGTTAACCAAGCTAAAAAGACCTCCAACAACCCTAACACGGTTATTGGAATCAGACCATGCCACAAGGGTATATCTCTGCTCTCCATGGGAATGGCAGCCAATTCTGCAATAATAATGGCTACCACAAAGTCAAAGGGTGAAAGTTGCCCAATTTCTCTTTTTCCAGTAAGCCGTAGTATAAAAAGTACATAAAAGTATACCACTATTGTTCGAAATAATATCTCCCACAAAAAAAATCACCAGCCTTACCTGCAAATAAGCACATATTATTATTTGCTGATAAGGCTGGTGGTTATTCTGTTATTACAGGTTTATTATCATGCCTCCTGTTTCCTACCTCTTGCCTCTTGATTTATTTCCCTTTTCTAGCTCCAGGAAATACGCCTCCCCTAATACTGCGAGCATCTGATATGTTAAAGAATATTCTTTTGTCTATCTCATCAAGTATTTTGGTGGCCTTATTTAAGTCTCGGCGCTTTACAATTACGTGTACAATGTTTTGCGGGCCACTGCGACCAGCACCTATAACACTGGTAACACCAAACCCTTCTTTCCGTAACCTGCTGATAACTTCTCCCGCTTTATCACGCCGGGGGAATACCTGCATTGAAACATAACCCACCGCCAGTAAGCATTCAATTAAACCACCCACGTAATTGCCGGTGGCAAACCCTCCGGCATAGGCAATTACTTTCAACGGGTCATCCATGCCTCCTGCCATCACTTTATCCAACGCTACAATAAATATTGCCACTTCAACAAAACCTATCAACGATGCCAAAAGTTTTTTATCCCGAGTGAGCATTAAAATTCTCACCACATCCAGAGCCATATCTATAACCCGGGCAAAAAATATAAAAAGGTATCCGTAGATAACTCCTTCCAAAAAAAGCTCCTCCTTTGAGAACGGTATCATTAAGGCTTTTGGATCTTACAGCCAAGCATAATCTTCTTCTAATAAAAAAGTTCCCCACTTCTCCTTTTTCTACACGGTGAAATGGGGAACCTGCAACTTTTTGGTATTATTTAACAACAATATTAACTAATTTTCCTGGTACTGCAATAGTCTTTACTATCTGCTTACCTTCTGTAAGTTGCTTAACTTTAGGCTGGTCCAAAACATATTTTTTCATGTCATCAGCACTGTAGTCAGCAGGAACTAGCATTCTTTCCCGCACTTTTCCGTTGATTTGCACCACAATGGTAACTTCTTCCTCAACCAGTGCCTTTTCATCATACACTGGCCAGGGTTGCTGGTGAATGCTATCGTTGTAACCCATAGCCTGCCACAACTCCTCGGTGACGTGTGGTGCAAAGGGTGCTAGCATCAATACTGTTGCCTCCAACGCTTCCCGCATCACTGCTGGATTACGTTCTGACTGGGGTACTTTATCCCGATAAGTATAAATAGCATTTACTTGTTCCATTATGGCACTTATACCAGTATTAAAGTTAAACCTTTTTTCCACGTCATCGGTAATCTTTTTAATTGTCTGGTGGGTGATTCGGCGCAGTTCTTGATGTACTCCCACCAGTTTATTGGCATCCTTCACGGTGGGGGCATCTTTAACTTCATCCAGCACCGATTGGTAAAGCCTCCACACCCGGTTTAAAAATCTGTTGCAGCCTTCCACTGCCCTGTCACTCCACTCCAAATCTCTTTCTGGGGGAGCAGCGAATAGAATAAATAATCTGGCAGTATCAGCACCGTACTTTCCAACGATTTCCTCGGGGCTGACTACATTGCCTTTAGATTTGGACATCTTGGCACCATCTTTTAGCACCATCCCCTGGGTGAGTAGGTTTTCAAAAGGTTCTTGTACCTTAACCAATCCCTGGTCATGGAAAAACTTAGTAAAGAACCTGGAGTAAAGCAGGTGCAAAATGGCGTGCTCTACTCCACCAATGTACTGGTTTACACCCATCCAACGGTCCGCGTTGTTTTTATTCCACGGCCCCTCTGTTTCCTTAGGGCTGGTATAACGTAGATAATACCAACTGGAGTCAATAAATGTATCCATAGTATCGGTCTCTCGTTTTGCCTCATCACCGCACTTAGGGCAAGTGGTATTGACAAATTCTGGGTTGTCAACCAGAGGTGACTTACCGGTAAAGTCAAATTCCACCTCTGTGGGAAGAACAACCGGCAACTGTTCTTCGGGCACCGGGACTGTACCACACTTTTTACAATATATAATTGGTATGGGGGTTCCCCAGTAACGTTGCCTGGAAATTAACCAGTCCCGCAGTCGGAAGTTAATTCTTCCACTTCCTTGGTTACTCTCTTCCAGTTTATCAGTTATTGCCCTAATGGCCTCTTTATAGGGCAAACCATTAAATGTACCGGAGTTTACTAACACACCCTCTCCAGTATATGCTTCTGTTAGCTCTTTACTTTGCATATCTGTTCCTTCAGGCTGTATTACCGGCCTAATGGGTAAGTTATATTTCTTGGCAAACTCAAAGTCCCTTTGATCATGGGCCGGAACACCCATCACTGCACCAGTACCATATTCCAGCAGCACATAGTTACCCACTAGAATAGGTATCCGTTCACCGTTAATTGGATTAATGCAATGGGCCCCGGTAAACACACCTTCTTTTTCAGCTGTAGTGCGAGCTAACTCGGACATATTCCGTACCTTTTTAACAAATGCTGAAACATCTTCCTCATAGTCCGTTCCAGTAGTAATGGTGTTTACCAGCGGATGCTCCGGTGCCAGCACCATGTAAGTAACACCATAGATTGTGTCGGGACGGGTGGTAAAAACTTCAATTTCTTCCCCAGAACCAGATACCTTAAATTTAACTTCCGCCCCTTCGCTGCGACCAATCCAATTTTCCTGCATAATACGTACTTTTTCTGGCCAACCAGATAAATTTTGCAAGTCGTCAAGTAGTCTTTGTGAATAATCAGTGATCCGGAAAAACCACTGTTCCAATTGGCGCTGTTCCACTTTACTGTCGCAGCGTTCACAGGCACCCTCCACCACTTGTTCATTGGCAAGTACTGTGGTACATGACGGGCACCAGTTCACCGAAGCAGTCTTTTTATAACATTTTCCTTGTTGATATAGCTTGAGAAAAATCCATTGGGTCCATTTATAGTAGTCAGGATGACATGTGGCCACTTCCCGTTGCCAGTCATAGCTTAATCCCAGTTGTTTTAGTTGCTGTTTCATGTTTTCAATGTTCTCCCATGTCCAACCAGCTGGGTGAACACCATGTTTCATGGCCGCATTCTCGGCCGGTAAACCAAAAGCATCCCAACCCATGGGGTGGAGCACGTCATAGCCCTTCATGGTTTTAAAACGGGCCACTACATCACCTATAGAATAGTTGCGCACATGACCCATATGCAGTTTACCAGAGGGGTATGGAAACATTTCTAAACAATAATATTTAGGGCGGTCAGAGTAATCGGGTCTATAATAAATATTTTTTTGATCCCATTCTTGCTGCCATTTCTGTTCAATGTTTTTAAAATCATATCGTTCCTGCACTTGTTACATCCTCCTGTAAATAGCATGGGGTAAACAGATGTTTACCCCGGTCATTTTATCATAATTTGTAAATTGACACAATAATATGCAGTTGTTGCTAGCCATTTAGAAAATTATTTAAGGCCCAGCATTTCCAGTGCCTGTTCACGTAATTTGAACTTTTGCACTTTTCCACTGGCTGTTGTTGGATAGTTATCTACAAACAATATATACTTAGGTATTTTATGCCGGGAAATTTTATCTACACAAAACTCCTGAATTTGTTCCTTACTACAAACAGTACCCTCTCTTAGTTTAACAAAAGCCAGTACTTCTTCTCCATATTTTTCACTGGGTATACCTATTACTTGTACCTCTTTTACTTTAGGGTGGGTATATAAAAATTCCTCTATTTCTCTTGGATAGATGTTTTCTCCCCCGCGAATAATCATTTCTTTTAATCTACCAGTAATTTTAAGATACCCATTTTCGTCGGCTATCCCCAAATCGCCCGTGTGTAGCCATTGATCCTGGTCTATCGCTTGGGATGTGGCCACCGGATCATTGTAGTAACCTTTCATTACGTTATATCCTCTGGCACATATTTCACCCTGCACACCAGCAGGCACTTCCTTACTGGTGGCGGGATCTATCACTTTCATTTCCACACCGGGTAGCGCCCGCCCCACAGTATTTACTCTCAGTTCAATGGGGTCATCTGTTCTGGTCATGGTTATTCCCGGCGACGCTTCTGTTTGTCCGTAAGTAATTACAATTTCATCCATGTTCATATGTTTAACTACCGCCTGCATTACCTCTATGGGACAAGGGGCACCAGCCATAATACCGGTGCGCAGACTGGAAAGATCGTAATTGCTCTTGTCCAGTTCCTCCAATTCCATTATAAACATTGTAGGTACACCGTGCACCGCTGTACATCGTTCTCTTTCTATCGTGTCTAGAACAGCCTGCGGGTTAAACCTTTCCACAGGTACCATGGTTGCACCACTTACTACACATGTTAATGTCCCCAGTACACAGCCAAAACAGTGGAAAAAGGGAACGGGTATACACAATCTATCCTGGTAGGTAAAGTCTAAACACTGGGCGATGCTTTTAGCATTACAAACTAGGTTTGTATGACTTAGCATAACCCCCTTGGGAAAACCAGTGGTACCAGATGTGTATTGCATGTTTATTACATCATCTGGATCTAGAGACGCCATTCGGGCATCTAACTCCTCTTCGGAAACCTGTTCGGCCATGGCCAGTACATCTTCCCAGTTAAACATTCCCTGATGCTCTTCATCACCTAGATAAACTATATTCTTTAGTATTGGTAACTTCTCATTGGTTAACTGACCAGGTTCGGAGTTTCTCAATTCCGGGCACATTTCGTAAACCATATCAACATAACTGGAACTCTTGGTTCCATCAATCATAAACAAACTGGTGCTATCGGATTGCTTAAGTAGATATTCAAGTTCAAAGGCTTTGTAGTTAGTATTTACTGTTACCAGCACCGCTCCCATTTTTCCTGTGGCAAACTGTAGAATTACCCACTGGGGTACATTGGTGGCCCATGCAGCAATATGGTCACCCTTTTTAATACCCATGGCCATTAAACCTCTGGCCACCTGCCGACACATTTGATTAAATTCCTGGTATGAATAACGCAATTCCCGATCACTATACACCAGTGCATCATTATTCGGATATTTAATAGCCATTTCCTCTAATAAACCGCCAACCGTCATACTGTCAAATTTTTGCATATATATCCCCCTAACCATATTCCGAATATTCAGCAAACTACCTTTATACCTTTTACTGAACTATCGTTTTATCCCGTTAAAAACCTAAACAAAGCCATTACTACGTCTTGATGAACTTCTAATAAAACAACAAAAAAACCCTCATCCCTAAAAGGGACGAGAGTTATATTCCCGCGGTACCACCCTAGTTGGTATTAAAATGGTGGAGGTAAGCGGGCTCGAACCGCTGACCTCTTGAATGCCATTCAAGCGCTCTCCCAGCTGAGCTATACCCCCACGTTTTACCCACTTAAAGTGTTTTTAACGGACACAAACCGACATGAAGTACATATCCCCCATGCTTCTCCAAGGCGAGTTCAACGTTACGCTCACCGCCTCGCACCAACCGACGGCTCTCTGATGAGCAGAACCATTTACTACTCCTTGTCATCGAATTATATTTTTCGCTGTGACGAAATTTATTATAGATTAAAGATTGTTTATTGTCAACCTTTATTATTATTTTTTTAACTCCCTGCAGAAGAATGTACCACTTCAGCATCGCCCCAAAGGCGCTCTAAGTTATAGAAACTGCGTTCTTCCTCCCGGAATATGTGTACAACAATATCTCCATAATCCAGCAGTGTCCAACCGCCTTCTTTCAAACCTTCACGCCTTTTAGGAAGAACCCCTTGCTCTTCCATTCTTTTTACAATATTTTCTGCAATGGCTCTTACTTGTGTATTAGAACTGCCGCTGCAAATAATAAAGTAATCACATATAACTGATACATCTCCAATATCTAATACTATAATGTCCCAGGCCTTCTTCTCTTCTGCAGCATTGTAAGCTGCATCCACCATTTGCTGGATGCTTAGAACCAAAGTCATTCCTCCCTGAAAATTTAATTTATTACTTAAATTATACTCCTTTTTTACTATATTGTTCTTAAATGTTAATTAACTTTTAATAATAATTCATTACGTGCGTTTATTGCTGTGGGATGTAATAGATACTTGCATTTTAACACAGTTTGAATTTTAAATTCAAGACAGTGTAGCGTTGCCTGATTTAAGCTATCCCCACTGTCGGCTATTTGCTGACGCAAACCCTCAATTCCTTTATAAAGCCTTCCCGGTTCTATTGCATCCGCCACCATTAGTATTTTTGCAGTGTCAGTCAAATTAACGTCCCCAAATGTATGTACCGCCACCGCCTGTAAAATATCTCGCTCAGTAATACCCAGTTTCTGCCTGGCCAGTGCTGCACCCACCGGCCCATGCAGTAAGGCCGGAAATTTTTCTAATACTATGTCTGTGTCCAAGCCATACTCATGGGCCATCTGGAGCAGTTGTTCATCTGGGTAATCCTTTGCTACATCATGCAGCAGCGCTGCTAACTGTGCCTTCTGCACATTAACATGATATTTTTTTGCTAATAAAACAGCAGTTTCCATCACTCCAACAGTATGCCGAAACCTTATTGGTGATAGTATATCCTGTATCTGTGTCTTTAACTGTGTTATATCCTGCATTTTTCACTTCTCTCCCCTGTAAAAAATAAAAATGCAGAATGTAAAATTTAGATATCATTTTACATTCCGCATCCTATATTTTACACTATTTTCGCATTACATCAAATATGTTTTATTCCCTTTGTTTGGCTTCATTAACGGTAATAACCCTGCCATCAAGTTCTGTGCCGTTTAGGGCTGCAATCATGTTTTCGGCGTCACCATCTCCTACTTCCACAAACCCAAATCCGCGAGATCTGCCGGTTTCACGATCGGTAATTACCCTGCTGGAAATAACTTCTCCATGGGCTGAAAAGGCTTCTGATAGATCTTCTGCTTTAGTTCCCCACGGTATATTGCCCACATACAAGGTACGTCCCATGCTGATTCACCTCTTTCCTGGATTCTAATAAAGCTCAGCGTTATTATTTACAAATAAAAAAGAGGTGATGCGGGGAACATTTTCCAAGTATTAAAAGTCTTTATATAACTGTTAAACCTCTTTATACAGGTTATTCTTTTTAATATAATGCTCCACTGGTTCGGGTAACAAATATTTTATTGGCTCCCCTTTATGCACCCGGCGACGGATGTCGGTGCTCGAAATTGCCAGTGCCGGTATGTAAATAGATATTATCTTCCTTAGATGTTCACCAGGCAGCC
This sequence comes from Bacillota bacterium, assembly GCA_009711615.1. GTDB lineage: Bacteria > Bacillota > Desulfotomaculia > Desulfotomaculales > Desulfohalotomaculaceae > Desulforadius. Next base: position 217,749 of record VENI01000009.1, read on the forward strand.
CATCCAACTTGTGTTGCAAGTTACTGATGTCATACCCTGGTCTGGTGGCAGCTACAAAATTACAAGCGGAAAGTAGTTGCTCAACATTCTTCCAACTAATTATTTCTAACACGGCATCTGCACCGGTAATAAAATATAAGTTATCCGGATTATATTTTTCTTTTACCGCCTTTACAGTGTCAATGGTGTAAGATGGGCCGCTTCGGTCTATTTCCAAGGTGGATACGGTAAAATAGTCGTTAGTAACCACCGCCATTTGTGTCATGGCCAGGCGGTGTACCACTGGGGAGATAAGCCGTTTATCCTTGTGTGGCGGAATACTGGCCGGGATAAACAACACCTGCTCGCATTGAAATTCATGGCGAACCTGTTCGGCCGCCACTAAATGGCCGTAATGAATGGGGTCAAAGGTTCCACCCATAATTGCTATTGAACTCATTAGTTTCTCACCTGCTGTTTTATTTTATCGCACACACTTAGTTCGACATAATAGCCCATTTTCCTTTTTAAAAAGTATCCGTTACTATCCAAACATTCAGATTCTTTATTCTGACTCCTCAATAACTACAGGCAGGTTTACGCCAAGGATAACGCCAGCAGGGGAAACTGTGCATTGCCTGGCATAAACCTCAACACCTTTGTTTACTGCCCTGCCCAGTGCCTTAGTAAATTTTTCATCCTGCCTTTCGTGAGGAGAAAATATAACTGCATCACTGCGCTGTACTATAAACATAACTACCCCGCGAAATCCCTCTGCCACCGCATCAACAAGTTCATTTAGATGCTTGCTACCCCTCTCCGAAGGAGCATCGGGAAATCTGGCAACTCCACTTTCCACCAATGTTACCGATTTAACCTCTAGGTAACAGTCAGCCTTGTTATCCGACTGTAGCAAAAAATCAAATCGACTGTTACCATATTTTTGTTCAGAAAAAACCCTTTTATAACCATTTAGTTCTGGAATACTGTTGTTCTGCAATGCCTTTTTAACAAGCCTGTTTGGCAGTAGTGAATCTATGGAAATCCAGGCACTGTGGTGTTTAACCATAAGCAATTTGAAATCAGTGCGCCCACCGGGCGGTGACGGTGCAATTAGCACTTGGGCACCGGGCAGCAGCAGTTCCTTCATACGTCCAGAACTGGGAACATGAGCCCGAAACACCTGGTCATTTATATTAATAGTAGCCACAAAACGATTAATTCTTTTTATGAAGCTGGCAGTTGTTGTATTTTTAGGTAATAATATCTTATCCATAACAGTTCCTGTTTAATTTATTTAATTCAAACGGATCGACGAGGGCGTCGATCCCTACATACCAGACATACATATTCACAAGCACCATTTTTCATTATTCATTTTTAATTATTCATTAACCATGCATCATTCACATGCATCAATTCTTCATTCCAAATTCTTAATTAATACATACATGTTCTCCTTCTATTGCCAGCAATTGCTTGAAGGGCACTTAACTATAGTGTTGAATTAGTAGGAGAAACATAACAATGAAAGGAGTTATTTTTTGTGCTTAATTACTTGTACCCAACATTTGCATTGGACCATGAAAACTTCGAAAGGGCCCTGCCGGTAGCCATGGACTTATCTCAACAATTAAATCTTCCTTGCCGTTACTGGAAAATTGGTGATTGGTATGTTATCTCTTTTCAAGACCAAGCTGTTAACAAAGGTTTCTATTACACTCACCAAAATGAAAATGAACTGGTAGACGGCTTTGAAAAGCATGTTGACTTCCAACTGGTGTACACAAAAGAAAATAAGTTTGAAAAAGGTAAAGAATTAGCGTAATTAAAAACTAAAAGAAAATATGAACACAAAAGTCCTATAATACTTAACAAACATACCCCGGTAACATTTACCAGGGTATGTTGTCCCTACCATTTTTACTCTAATCCCTTATTTGCCCTTCCCCATACACAACATATTTGATTGTCGTCAACTCTTTTAAGCCCATTGGCCCCCGGGCATGCAACTTTTGTGTGGAAATGCCTATTTCCGCACCAAAGCCAAACTGCTGCCCATCTGTAAAACGGGTTGACGCATTCACATATACCGCTGCCGCATCCACCCGCTGTAAGAAACGGCGGGCAGTACTATAGTTCTCAGTAATGATACTTTCTGAGTGTTTGGTGCCGTAGCGGTATATATGTTCCTCCGCTTCCTTGGCATTATCAACCACTTTTACCGCTATAATCAAATCCAGAAACTCATTGGCATAATCTTCTTCAGTGGCTTCTTTAACCCACTCCACTATCCTTTTTGTTTCGCTGCATCCACGCACCTCCACTCCGCTGGCACGCAGTTTATCCAGTGCATCGGGCAAAAACTCTTCTGCAACTTTTCTATGCACCAGCAAAGTTTCTGCAGCATTGCAGACCCCCGGACGATGGCATTTGGAGTTTACCACCACTGCCTTTGCCTGTTCCAGGTTGGCATCTTCATCCACATATACATGACAGTTTCCTACCCCTGTTTCTATAGCTGGAACTGTAGCATTTTCAACAACTGCTTTAATTAGCCCCGCACCACCCCGGGGAATTAGCACATCTATGTATTCATTTAACTTTAACATTTCATTTACGGCTTCTCTGCTGGTATCTTCCAAGATACAAATTGCCCCTACAGGAAGGCCGCTTTTCTCCGCTGCCTTGGCAATAATATTGGCAATGGCTATGTTTGAATTTACCGCTTCCGAGCCTCCCCGCAACAGTACCGCGTTGCCTGCTTTTAAGCATAGGGCTGCGGCATCCACTGTAACATTAGGGCGGGCCTCATAAATTATTCCCACCACACCCAGCGGCACTCTAATCTGTCCAATTTCCAAGCCATTGGGACGACGCCATGCCGTTAGTACTTCTCCCACTGGGTCAGGAAGTTGAGCCAATTCCCTAGCACCGTCAGCCATGGCACTAATTCTACTCTCAGTCAATCGCAATCTGTCTAAGAGCGCCCCAGTGATACCTTTTTGCTGAGCCGCTTCCATATCTTTAGCATTGGCCTTCAGAATTTCTGAACTGTTTTCTTCCAATGCTCTGGCCATGGCTAAAAGTGCATTATCTTTTTCATTTGTTGAGATGTAAGCCAGTCCACGACTAGCCTCCTTAGCCATTTTCGCCTTATTCTGCAATTCTTCGTGCATAAAAACACCACCTTGCTATATTCTTTGGTTATCTTATTACGACTCCTAACTCCTAACTTCTAACTCCTGACTCCTGATTAAGCAATACCATGTTATTGCGATGTATCACTTCATCATAGTCTTTATGCCCCACAATGTTTTCAATGTCTGATGTACGCTTCCCTTTTAGTTTTTCAATTTCCCGAGAATTATAATTCACTAACCCCCGGGCCATTTCCACCCCTGCAGAATCTACTATGCTTACCGTATTGCCAACATCAAAAGGCCCATTCACTTCTGTTATACCGCTGGGTAAAAGCGACCTACCGTGGTTAACTAACGCATTCTTTGCCCCATCATCAACATAAATTTTCCCTGCCACCGTGCTGGCAAAGGCTATCCAGCGTTTTTTATATTCCAACCTACAGCCTCGGGGCCAAAAAACCGTACCAAGGTCTTCCCCCTGTACCACCCGGGGTATCACATCCTTGACAGATGATTTGGCTATCACCATGGGCACTCCGGTTTCACCAGCTATTTTGGCAGCCTGAAGCTTAGTCGCCATTCCACCTGTTCCCACGTTACTGCCAGCTCCGCCAGCCTTCTCTTCCAAGTCGGCATTAATGCCATGCACCTCTGGTATAAGCTTAGCCATTGGATTGCTGACTGGGTTGTCATCATAAAGGCCTTCAATGTCTGAAAGCACCACCAACAGCTGGACATCCACCAGTGATGATACCAGGGCAGAAAGGGAATCATTGTCACCAACTTTAAGTTCATCCACCGATACAGTATCATTCTCGTTTATTACTGGTATCACTTCCATATGCAGCAATTTTTCCAGCGCATTATGAGCATTTAAAAACCGTCTCCGATCTGCAAAATCACCTTTTGTAAGCAATACCTGGGCCACGGTAACTCCATATTCCAAGAAAAATTTCTCGTACATATGTAAAAGCACACCTTGCCCTACAGCGGCTACAGCTTGCTTTTCTGGCATAGTCCGAGGACGTTTAGCAAGCCCCAACTTTCCCATCCCCGCACCTACCGCACCAGAACTAACCAGTATCACTTCTTTTCCCTGATTATGCAGGTCGGACATTTGACGTACCAGCAATTCCATCTGGGACAAGTTTAGCTTACCAGTAGGATGGGTCAGTGAACTGGAGCCCACTTTTATTACCACACGCTTTATATCACCAAAGTTTCTCACCTTAAATCACCAATCTTAATAAACATATTCAAACTCTAAGTTCCCAACCCGCACAATATCTCCTTCTTCGGCCCCTGCTTTTTTTAATGCTTTATAAATACCCATTTTATCCATAATTCTGTTTAACCGTTCCACTGATTGGTCTTCCTGAAGATTTGTCATTACTAAGTGACGCTCAATCTCTTTGCCGGTAATTACAAACACTCCATTTTCATTATTCAGTGTAAATCTTGGCTCTTTCTTATAAGTGAATTGTTGTGATTCTTCCTCCAGTTGCGGTTCCAGTTCCTCTTTCGGAATTTCACTGAGCAACTGAGCAGCCCGTAGAATGAGCTTGTCTAAACCTTCACTGGTCACAGCGGAAATAGGAAAAATCTCATATTTGCTCCCCAGTTCTTCTTTCAAAAGTTCAAAATTATCTTCTGCCTGGGGCAAATCCATCTTATTGGCAGCAATTAGCATTGGCCTTTGGGCCAGATTTTCATTATATTTTGCCAACTCACCGTTAATCACATTAAAGTCTTCCAACGGGTCCCTTCCTTCGGTTCCGGCAGTGTCTAACACATGTACCAGTAGACGGGTTCGCTCCACGTGACGTAAAAATTCGTGACCCAAACCTATCCCTTCGTGGGCACCCTCAATTAAACCGGGTATATCTGCCATCACGAAACTATTTCCCTCGGACACCCGTACCACGCCCAAATTGGGCACAATGGTGGTAAATGGGTAATCTGCAATTTTGGGTTTTGCACCTGATACGTTAGAAATTAATGTAGACTTACCAGCATTGGGAAAACCCACTAGACCGACATCAGCTATCAATTTCAATTCCATTACAATCCAGTGATCTTCCGCTGGTGCCCCGTTTTCTGCAATGGTGGGAGCCTTGTTTTTAGCAGTGGCAAACCGCATGTTGCCGCGACCGCCCCGACCGCCTTTGGCAACCACCACTTCCTGTCCGTGTTCAATTATGTCCGCTATTAATGCACCGGTTTTTTCATTTCGAATAACAGTGCCAACCGGGACCCTTACCTGCAAATCATCGCCGGAATGTCCATGCATACCTTTACCCATGCCATGCTGGCCTCGTTCAGCCTTGTAATGGCGCTTATGCCGGAAGTCCGACAACGTATTTAACCCTTCATCGCCGATAAAGATTACGCTGCCTCCTCGGCCACCGTCACCACCCCAAGGGCCACCCTCGGGAACATATTTCTCTCGACGCATGGCCACACATCCAGCGCCGCCATCGCCGCCCTTTACATATACTTTCGCCTTATCGAAAAACATAACATCACCCATTTATATTATTTACCAGATCATGAAATCTAGACTTATCTAGATACAATAAAGTATAATTCCGATCGTTCCGGTACTACTTCAATATCCTGCTCAGGTAGTTTATTTTTTATTTCTTTCATAACATCCAACGATAGCCCTGGTAAACCAATTCTAAAAATTATACCATCTTCTTCTGTTATGGATAAATACAATTGTCTATTTTCCAATTCCCGATGTGACAAATAATCCATCGCTAATTTGATGCATTTTCCCACCGGTTCAGCCAATGACTCCCCCGGCACAGAACAGTTTTCTAGTCTTGTGTTTATATCATAGGTAAATTCCACTTGGTACTTGGTAGCATCATTTACTGCCACCATTAAAACAGCTTTTAACTCAGGCACTTCTAGCCTGGCAATAACACTTTGTGCTCTAATATCGGAACTTATTTGGTCAATATATTCCTTAGCCCGGTCACTTTTATTCAACTGCAGAAAACCAGAGATCACCTGCAAATGGTTCAAGAAATCATGCCGCTGTACCCTCATAACATCCAGCAGTTCTTGTGTTTTCAACAGAAACACCCCTTCATGTAAATAATTCCAGATGGATGCTTTATCTTCTATTTAGTAGTTATAATTTCCTTTATTTATAACAAAATTGTTATTCCTACAAAATCATTAGGAACGACGAGGGCTTCGTTCCCTACATCCCCATTCTTAATTCTTCATTAACCTAAAAAACCGACCTACTGAGCAGGTCGGTTTTTACTTATATATTATTGTGCGATTACTTCACGCGGGTAAATGCTTACTTGCTTTTTATCTCTACCTTTGCGTTCAAACTTTACCACGCCGTCAGCTTTGGCGAACAATGTATCGTCTCCACCTCTACCTACGTTGGTACCTGGGTGGATTTTAGTTCCGCGCTGACGTACCAAGATACATCCGGAAGTAACGAACTGGCCATCGCCTCGTTTGACACCTAACCGTTTGGCTTCTGAATCCCGGCCGTTCCTCGAACTACCTACTCCTTTTTTATGAGCCATTAATCCCACCTCCTTTTAGAACGTGGTTATCTTATTTTTAAGTATTATGCATTAATCTTTTCCACTACAACCTCTGTGAACGGTTGACGGTGACCCTTTTTACGGCGGTAATTCTTCTTGGGCTTATACTTGAAAACAATAATCTTACGGCCTTTACCGTGACGTACTGCTTTCATGGTTACTTTGGCACCATCGACAGTAGGGGTACCCACTTTTAATTCACCATCTTTTTGCACCATCATCACACGGTCAATGTCAACAGTCTCACCCGGTTCCAACGCAAGCTTTTCAACAAAAAGGGTATCTCCCTCTTGTACTTTGAACTGCTTGCCTCCGGTTTCAATAATTGCGTACACTAGCTGCACCTCCCCTTATTAATAGGACTCGCCGGGCAGTGGGTAGGCAAATGGCCATTTACAAACCCATCCCGTGCGGTGGTAAAAACACTTACATCACATTATTTTATCACACTAAAGACAATTGTCAAGAATCACTATACTTTAAAGTTATTTACGGTACGTTGTAATTTCTCAGCAATACCGTCTAGCAGTTGTGAGGTAGAGGCAACCTCATCTATGTTAGATGTGACATGCTGGGTGGAGGCAGCTACCTGGTCGATATTATCGCTCACTTGCTCTGTGGCTTCAGAAATTTGTTTTACCATGTTAGCATTTATTTTTACACTTTCAGTAATTTCATCAAATGCTTTACCGGTATTTTTAATTGCCACCACCCCTTCAGTGGCTTGTTTTGCTCCTGAATGCACCACTTCCATCACTTTATCCGTGTTAATCTGGATATTATAAATAACCTCAGTTATTTCTTTTACCGATTTACTGGAGTCATCCGCCAATTGCCTCACTTCATTGGCCACCACTGCAAAACCACGCCCATACTCACCAGCCCGGGCTGCTTCTATGGAAGCATTTAACGATAACAAGTTAGTCTGCTTAGCAATACCGTTTACCACATCCAGCATTTGTTTAATCCGGTTGGTTTGCTCTTTTAAATTATCTACCAGTTCTACCGTCAATTTAGACTGTTCATTAATCTCTGTCATTTTAGCTGACGCCAGATTCACTGCTTCATTACCCTTGGTTGCAGTATGTTCGGCTTTTACTGCAGCATATAAAGCTTCCCCGGCACTTTCTGCCTCCTGTTTGGCAGAACTGGCCAGTTCCATGAAGATTTCGTTTATCATATTAATATTATTGGAAACACTTTTGCTACCTCTTAACAGTTTTTCGCTTTCGTCCCCTATGTCTGCCCCGTACTTCACTAATTGAGAGATGATTTGGTTCAGCTGATCCACCATTTCGTTAAAAACATTAGCTAGCATGCCCATTTCGTCTTTGGTGCCAACCTCAATTTGGCTGGTTAAATCTCCTTTAGCTATCCGCCTGGCGCCAGTCATCACTTCTTTTAATGGCCTATTGATAAAACGATTAACCACTAACAGACTGCAGGCAACCCCTAGTATTGTTGCAACAAATCCAAATGCTGCTACCACCAACACCGCTTGTTGACTTTCCTCCTGAGCTTTCCGTTGCAATTCCTGGTTCATTTTTTTGTTTATTTCTACAAACTTATCTGTTTTTCCAAGCAGTTGTTCAAATATAGGTTGGTCTTCTGTCACCATAGAATGATAGGCTACCTGGTAGTGCCCATCCCGCACCATGGGACCTAACTTGATTTCCCAAATACTTGATATCAACTTATCAGCTTTTATTATTTGCATAAGCTTGTCCTTCTTTGCTTGATCATTGGTTTCTAGTAGCAATTGCTGCTCCAATTGTTGGCTAGCTTTTTTTGCTTCTTGGGCATTATTAAAAGCCTTTTCACTACCAGTAAGGGTCCACTCTTTTATACTAGCCAACTGTTGATGTACGTGGTACTGAATACGCTGCATTTCCATTGTATATTCCGACTGATCTTGAATGATATCATTAATATGGTTAATCTGCTGGGTCTTAGCAAAAGCAAAACCTAGTGCAGACATAAAAAATAAAATAGTTACAAAAAATCCTGTATAGAGTTTTGTTGCTATGGTTATTTTGCTGTCAAATTCCTTTATATTAAAGTTTGTATTTCTTATTAACCAATTCCTCTTTTGTAATTTGCCTGACACCAATTCTTTTATCGATTTCTGTTTATTTGTTCTCGTATTCCAGCTGATTACTTGACTGAACATGTTACTAAAAAATTTTTTCAAGTTAAACTCCCCCATATAATATGCTATCTATAACCAGTTATAAGTTATCATTAGTTAATTAATACTGGGTTTTCTTATGGTAAGATCGTTGTTAAATTGTGGTTAATTAGTTTTAACTTGAAAATATGTACGCAATATATTTCCTTATATGAACACAAAAAGGGCCCAATATATTAATATTGGGCCCTTCCAACTTTCTTTATAAAAGTTTTGCTTTTGCATAGGTACGGTACACCTTCTGCACTTCTATCGAAACTGTTTTTCCAGCCATCATTCCTGCCCCTTGAATGTCTAAAATATATCCATCCAATCTAGCAATGCCATCATCGGTATTTGTGACGTGAGGCTCTTCCACTCTCACTTTTAGAATTTCCCCCGCTTTTACTGGAAGTTTACCGCCTTCAATTTCCTCTTGGTCATGTAGCGGTTTTACCGTTACCTGCTCGATATGATGATTTGCACAGCCGCGAATAAAAAGGTTTTTTCCAGTTTGATATTCCAGTTCCCTCAACCCAGCACCGCCACTGCCAATAATCCTGGCAGCAACTAAGGGGTTTGCTTCCACCAGTATAGTTTCTGCACTGGTGAGTCTGGCCATCTGCTGTATTTCCCCTTTAACCTGAATACCTACAGATTCCTCCGATAAAACTTTACCCCTACCTTCACAATATGGGCAGGTTTTTTGCACCACTTCACTCAAACTAGGGCTTACTTTTTTTCGGGTCATTTCCACCAACCCCAGCTGAGTAATACCCAATATATTCACTTTGGTTTTATCTTTTTTAATCTCTTGTTCCAGTATGTGTAAGACTTGCTGTCGGTGTTCTTCTTGCATCATATCTATAAAATCAACAATAACTATACCGCCAATATTTCTTAAACGCAGTTGCCTAGAAATCTCCACCGCCGCATCCATGTTTGTTTTTAAAACTGTATCTTCTAAGTCTGTACTTCCTACAAACTTTCCGGTATTTACATCTATTGCGGTAAGTGCCTCCGCCTGGTCTATCACCAGGTAAGCACCACACTTCAACCATACCTGTTTTTTTAATGACTTCTGTACTTCAACTTCAATACCAAAATCCTCAAATACATTCTCCCGGTTTTCATAGCGCACTTTTACCTTTAGCTTCGGATCAATCATATCCAGTAGTTCCATCACCCGTTGAAATTCTTCCCGTGAATCAATAATTAAACGGTCTACATCTTCACTAAAAACATCACGCAACATTCTCTGTACCAATTCCAAATCCCGATGCAACAAATTCGGAACCGGGCCGTTGTTGGATTTATTATGAATTTTTTCCCATAATTTTGAGAGAAGGCGAATATCTTTTTCAATCTCTTCTTCAGTGACCCCTTCAGCAACAGTTCGAACAATGACACCCATACCTTCGGGTTTCATCCGGGCTGCCGTTTCACGCAGCCTTTCACGTTCAGTTTCATCTACTATACGCCGGGAAATACCAATATAATCCACTTCTGGCATCAGCACCATATATCGCCCCGGCAGGGTTATATTGGTGGTAACCCGAGGCCCTTTGGTTCCAATAGGCTCCTTAACAATTTGCACAATTATTTCTTGTCCTTGCTTTAGAACATCGTTAATGTTCAATTTATCTGCACTTATTTGCCCTTCCCCCCGTGAATTAACGGCATCTTCCACGTAAAGAAAGGCGTTTTTTTCCAATCCAATATCTACGAAAGCCGCCTGCATACCAGGTAGTACGTTTTCCACTTGCCCTTTATAAATATTACCAACTAAACGCTCATTTTGAGATCGTTCAATATATATTTCCACAAGTTGCTTGTCTTCCAGTACAGCCACTCGGCTTTCTTCATTCTTTACATTAACTATTATCTCTTTATACATTACATATCATCTCCTGAGGGATAACTCTCTCCCAGGCATGATTCCCATATTAATCACACCTATCTACCACAAGCTATCAGTGGTACTTTCATCTCCATATAAATCACCGCGATATATACGGCAGCAAGTGCAATCTATTGGCAACCCTGCCTCCTTTAGCTGTATTAAAATCTCTTCAGGTCGAACATTTCCCCCGCTACCAGTATTTAAACGGGCATTAAAGGTTACAACGCCACTATCCACTTTCCCTTCCAAAAAGTGAATTCCAGAACGGATGTCGGACTCTTTAACTTTTCCTTTTGTTTTCCTTTGTACAACTATGGATGAACATTTTAGCAAATCGGACACCACTTGTTCAACTTCACTCTGCTCCAAATCCTCCGTTACCATGCATTCTAAGCGATAGTCGGCCTGCTGCACCATAGCCATTAATGACTTTTTCTGTTTCTCTGTTTTCTTTACATTAAGCACTTTCACCCCAGCGGGCAGTTTTTCGTTTAATCGCCGGGTAATTTCTTGTGGTTCCATTTCCTCTTTCAGTTCCACTTCCAACAATTCCCGTTCTCCTGCCACACCCACCGCAAGGGGGACAGCTACACTCATTTTGGGATGAGGATTAAAACCCTGTGAAAAGGCTATTGGTATATCCGCTCTACGCAACGCCCTTTCAAACAATTTGGATAAGTCGAGATGGGAAGTGAAACGTGACATCCCTGTTTTGGCAAACATTATCTTATATTTAGACACCATTATCATCTCTCCCTAGAACCAGTGGCTCAATTTCCATACTGGGACACAAGCCACATCCCGGACATTTACCATCTCGACAGTCTGTAGTAACCTGTTCCTGCAGAGCTCTTTTGTGCTCCATCGCCAAATACCGTTTGCTCACCCCGGCATCAATGTGATCCCAAGGTAGTGTTTCATCATAATCATAGAGTTGGTAAGCATACCACTTGGGGTCTAAACCAGCATCTTCATAAGCCTGTAACCATTTATCATATTGAAAGCACTCGTCCCAACCATCAAACCTACATCCCATTCCAACAGCTCGCTGTAGCACATCTCCCAGTCGACGGTCCCCCTTGGCCAGTGCTGCTTCCATAAAACTGGTAGCAGAATCATGGTAATTAAAATTAATAAACTTAACTTTTAATTTGTCTTTTAAATACCTTTGCTTTGCCCGCAGTTCTTCCAAAGTATCCTGAGGTTCCCATTGGAATGCCGTATGAGACTTGGGCACAAATGATGAAGCGCTTACAGTAACCTTTAATCGTTTACGAGAAACCCCTTGGTCCAAACCTGCTTTCACCACTTTTTGAGCTAGACTGGCAATACCGTCTAGGTCCTCATATGTTTCGGTGGGCAGCCCAATCATAAAGTAAAGTTTTATGGAATGCCAACCGGCAGCAAAGGCTCCAGTGACAGCATTAATTAAGTTTTCTTCAGTTACTCCCTTATTAATCACATCCCGTAATCTCTGGGTACCTGCTTCGGGGGCAAATGTCAGCGATGAGCGCCGTACTTTTTGAACCTCCTTGGCCATATCCACTGAAAAAGCGTCCACTCGCAACGAGGGAAGGGAAACATTAACCCCCTTCCCTGCATGCCGATCCAACAGTGCGGTAATCAGCGGTCGCACTTTGGAGTAATCTGCAGTGGAAAGAGATGTCAGGGATATTTCATCATAGCCGGTATTGGCCACTATGTCTTCGGCTTGCTTTAGCAAAGTTTGGGGGTCTTTCTCTCTCACTGGACGATACAGCACCCCAGCTTGACAAAAACGACACCCCCTGGTGCAACCCCGCTGCACTTCCAACATCACCCGATCGTGTACCGCTCCAATTGAAGGAACAATGGGATGGGTAGGAAAAGGCGCTTTGTCAACATCTTTTAACAATCGTTTGTTCACAACCTTCGGCACATCTGAATATTTTGGTGTTACAGCTTTTACACGTCCGCTTTCGAAATATTCAACATTGTAAAATGAAGGAACATAGACCCCTTGTAACTGAGCCAATTGATAAAGCAATTCTTCCCTGCCAATGCTTTTCTCTTTAGCTTCAATATAAACATCTAGCATCTCAGGTAAAACCTCTTCACCCTCGCCCAGTATAAAAAGGTCTATAAAATCGGCCAATGGTTCTGGGTTGAAAGCACAAGGTCCGCCAGCAATAACAAGCGGCATGTTTTCATCCCGATCAGCACTTCTAACAGGCATACCCGCCATATCCATCATGTTAAGAATGTTGGTGAAAGTCATTTCATACTGCAACGTAAAAGCTAAAATATCAAATTCCTTTACCGAACGGTGCGATTCCAAGGTATAAAGCGGGATTTTCTCCTGTCTCATCAAATGCTCCATATCAGCCCATGGGGCAAAAACACGCTCCATTAATGAATCTTCACGCTGATTTACCAGGTGGTATAATATTTGCAGTCCCAAGTAGGACATACCAACTTCGTAAACATCGGGAAAAGCAAATGCCGTTCGCACTTTAGCCTTATCCCAATCTTTTTTGACAGAATTCCACTCCCCACCAATATAACGGGCAGGTTTTTGTACTTGTGGTAAGATTTTTTCCAGCTGCTGCATATATATATATATTCACTCCCTGCCTAAATTGCATTCTTATATAGTATTACCAAAAATGATATATTCGCTACATATATTTGGTAACATTATACATTCTACCACAAAACATCAAAACCCTGCCAGGATCACGGTATCATAAAACAAAAAGCCACTTAAAAGTGGCTTACATAATAGTTTATTTGCTTTTTATCTTTCCCACCGGGTAATCCATTCCGTGATTAAGCAAAGCATCAACCACTTCAATTTCACTAATCATATAAGAAAACTTCATTTCTTTATTAATCACCATTACTAAATGAAATTTTTGGGGGACAAAGGGCTTTATCACTTCCCGCAAAGGAACATTTTCTAGTGATACTACAGTTTCTGCCGACATTACCCCCGTATCAACCAGTTCCTTTTTCTTATGGGTTAGTTGTCTTACAAAAAGGTAAGGGGCGGTGCTTTTTTCACGGGTGGCAGCATAGAAAATAAACAACCCTAAAATAAGAACGTCTAAACCACTAATGCCCAGTAGCAACCCTAAAATTGCTAGCGATGAAATCACTACTGCCCAGGCTTGACCCATTCCAGTACACAAGTAAGTTGCCTGTCTAAGCCCCATCCACTTTGCTAAATATGCCCTCATCACCCTGCCACCATCCAGCGGCAAAGCGGGGAGTAAGTTAAATCCGGCAAGCATCATATTGCTTTGAATAAAAAAACGGCCCAGTTCTTCATCTATAAGGCCGTAACTGCGAAATCCCAAAGCTAAACCAATCATAGCCATATTAGACAAAGGGCCAGCCACTGCCACCGCAATTTCTTTCCTAGTGTCTAATGCCAACTCACTTCCTAACCTGGCTACACCACCAAAAGGCAGCAGTTCTACTTCCAACACTTGAACACCTAACCGCATGGCAGCAATAGTATGTGCAATTTCATGCACCAACACCACACCAAAAAGAATTAAACCCTTGTCCAGAATACCGGCAACAAAGAAGAGACTTAATTGAAACAAAAACCAGCCATTGACATGCATGTCAATTCCATATAGACGACCAACCCTCATTGTGTTTACACTCCTTAGTTTTTGATTCCCTGCAGTCTGCTAAGGGGGTCTACCAGTTTATCGTTTTCCCTGATTTCAAAGTGCACACCTGTACCAGCGTTGGCCCTTTCCTCACTTACTCTACCAATTACCATTTCTCTCTCAACTAGTTGATTCTCTTCAACCAAAACTTCTCCCAACCCGGCATACATGGTAAAACTGTCCTCACCATGGTCTATAAGTACAAATACACCCAGGCTTTCATCTTCACCAATACGTGCCACCCTGCCATCCCGGGAAGCCTTTACATTACTCCCCGGCGGACAATTAATTGCTATTCCTGTATTAAACCTCTCAATCCCGATTTCCGGGTCTTCTTCCCATCCATACTTCTTAACCACTTTACCATTTACGGGTACAGCATAATCTTTGTTAACTTGAGTTGATAAAACTGGGCTAACGCCTGATAAATCGTTTTGAAAAGGCATTTGCATATTAACAGCCTGTAAACCCAGCTGTACTGCTTTATCCACTGCTGGTTGAAAGTTCCATTCTGTGGTCAGCATATATTTCAGTCCTTCCCTAGCCTGAACCCCCACAGGATGAGTGGTTTCTCTTACCGTCAGCACCACCAACAGAATGGCCAGTGCCACAACCACACGATAAAATGTAGGCAGAATTCTTTTTTTTCGTTTATTCCTAGAAGACTTTTTGTTGCTGGTAGTGTAATATGACTCCCAATCATCTAGGTTGTAGCTAGAGTAATCAGATGAATATTCCGACAGCGTATTTTTTCTTTTAAATTTAAGTATCTTGGGCATTCTAAATTTCAATTTATATCTCCTCCCCTTGTAGACATTAACTGGACAACTTGTCATTACAGTATATTGGGGGAGGATAATAAATATGACAAAGCCCTGGCATAATTTGCCAGGGCTTTGTCTAGAATTCATATTAATGGATACATAATAAACCAGTATCCATTATTAATTTTTATTTTTCTAAAAAACTAGCTTTTTCCTTCTCGCACAGACATTTAGCAGTATGCCAATGGCTATCATGTTAGTCATCATGGAACTGCCACCGTAGCTGAATAGTGGTAGCGGAAGGCCAGTTACCGGCATTATTCCTATGGTCATGCCAACATTTACTAGTACATGGAATACTATCATTGACACCACACCAGTGGCCAATAGTGATCCGAAAGTGTCTTTAGCTTGTGCAGCAATCATAATACCACGGTAAAGAATAATAAAGAACAGTGCCAGCACGGCTACCGTGCCAATAAAACCCAGTTCCTCCCCCACCACCGAAAATATGAAGTCGGTATGCTGTTCTGGAAGAAAGTTTAATTGGTTTTGGCTACCACTAAAAATTCCCTTTCCATATAACCCGCCAGAGCCAATGGCAATTTGTGACTGAATAATATGGTAACCATCTCCTAAAGGGTCGCGGAAAGGGTTCAAAAAAATAGTTAGCCTGTCCACCTGATAATCATGTAGCGGAATCCAGACTTTATCTGGATTCTGAAAGTAGGCAAACAGCCATCCAAAACCCAATAACCCTCCACCGCCAATAATACCGCCCAGAACCTTGGGATTAGCACCTGCCATAAATAACATCCCAAACATAATGGCGATAAACACCAGAGAAGTACCTAGATCTGGTTGCATTAGAATCAACAACATGGGAAAACCGATAAAAGCAAAGGCCGGCAATAGCTCTTTTATAGTCCGCAAACGCCCTTCCCGGTTGGCCAGAAAGTTGGCAAAAGTAACGATAATAATCACTTTGGCAAATTCAGAAGGCTGCAGCACAAAAGGCCCCACTGCAATCCAACGTTGGGCACCAAGAGCTGTTTTACCAATAAAAATAACTGCCAGTAGCATCAGTACATTAATTATATATAAAGCCTTCGTATATTTAGGCCAATCCTCATAATTAAAAAACAGCACTACACCCATAACAAATACTCCAAGCACTGTCCAAATCATCTGCTTAATAACAATGTCCATGGCACTTAAATTTAGTACTCCAAACAACAATTCAGTTTCCTCACCCACATGAATCGGCGTGGTAACATGGGTGGCACTGGCAATGGCAATCAGACTGAATGCTATCACCATCAGCACCGTGAGCAGTAATATATAATCAACCCCGCGCAGTACTCTATGAAATGTCATAATATTCCCCCGTATGTCCTACTTATGTTACCCACAACCAAAATTATAACTGAAAGTGAGGAATTTTAAAAGAAGACTTTATTAATAAAAATTATATATGAATAATTAACCATATAAAAAAGGGCTCGAATATCGAACCCTTTACCGCTAATTAATCATTACTTGCCCGTTTCATTTTCTTTATTGGTATATTGGCCACCAACGCCACTTGAGAATCCTCACTGTTTAAATTCACTTCCAAGGCTTCTTCATCTATTTCCATATATTTCGATATTACTTTTATCATATCAGCCTTTAGTGAATGAAGCATTTGGGGTGAAACGTTAGCCCGGTCGTGTACCAATACTAATCGTAGGCGCTCTTTAGCCACATCTTTGCTGGTGTTATCTTTGCCAAATACACGGCTTAAAAATTCTATCAATGCCCCTCCCCCTTTACTTCAATCCAATGAGACGACGTAGCGTTGTAATTAAACCGCTATCATTGTCCATGTCCATTAAAGGCACATCTTCACCTTTAATACGTTTTACAATGTTGCGGTATGCCTGGCCCGAAAGGGATTTTTCATCAACCACCACTGGTTCGCCTTTGTTTGTACTGATAACCACTTGATCATCTTCTGGTACAACACCCAAAAGATCTATGGCCAGAATGTCTAGCATATCATCGATACTCATCATATCACCGGCTTTAACCATGCGGACACGTAGGCGGTTGATAACTAGTTTTGGATCCCTTAGCTCGGCAGCTTCCAGCAAACCAATAATGCGGTCTGCATCACGAACAGCGGACACTTCGGGTGTTGTAACAACTATTGATTTATCTGCACCAGCAATTGCATTTTTAAAGCCTTGCTCTATACCTGCGGGACAGTCAACCAGCACATACTCAAATTCTCTTTTTAGCTCATCACAAAGTTCTTCCATTTGATCGGTTGAAACTGCAGTTTTATCCTTAGTCTGTGCTGCAGGCAGCAAATGCAAACCTTCTAAATGCTTGTCCCGTATTATTGCCTGACGCAAACGGCAGTTACCGCTAGTAGCATCAACAATGTCATAAACTATTCGGTTCTCCAACCCCAGTACCACGTCTAAGTTTCTAAGGCCGATATCAGCATCCACCAGTACAACTTTATGCCCTAAGGCAGCCAAACCTGTCCCAATATTTGCAGTAGTGGTGGTTTTACCCACCCCCCCTTTACCAGAGGTTACTACAATTACTTCACCCATAATGCTGTTCCTCCTTACGTATTGCAATTATCATGGGCCGAAAAAATTATTTTCCCTGCCATTCAGAATTAAATGTTTCAATGGTAACTACACCGTTTTTTAATCTTGCTATTTCCGGTAAGTTGGTTGCAAAAACTTCCTCATCTGGTGCTCGTGTTATATGATTTGCAATGCGCAGTTGAGTAGGCTGCAATTTAAAAGCTACCACCACTGACCTTACATTACCGGATGCCCCAGCATGTACAACACCCCTCAGCGAGCCCATTACAATGACATCCCCCGTGGCAATTAACTCCGCACCGGGATTTACTTCACCCAGCACCACTATGTTTCCTTCGTATGAAATCCTTTGGCCTGAACGCAGCGTACGCTGCACCAGGATGGTGTTTTCATCAAACAGGGTTTCTATTTCAGCTGCAGCCTGTTCTTCAATTTCAAAGATGTTTTCGTTTTCATTATTACCCCCGTGCAACACCAAAACCTCCTGTTCTTTGACTGAATATACATTTCTACACAACGCATCCAAATCCTGCTAAATAAAATTAAAAATAACGGGGTATTTCCCCGTTATTTTGCAGTTATCTTTGATTTTCTGACAAGACGTCATTTTCTTCGGCCGGATAGACCCATTTTTCATCAACCAATTTTCCTCCAAAGTAAGAGGCCAATATATCATGTACCACAGGACCGGCCCCACCACTGCCTGAGCCTCCGTATTCAATCACAGTGGCAACGGCAATTTCCGGATTATCTGCTGGAGCAAAAGCAATCATTATACCATCACTGTAAGTTACTACCTTTCCTTCTTCATAAACATTAAATTCAGCAGTACCGGTTTTTGCTGCAACCTGAACCGGCAGATCATACAATGCTCCATATGCCGTGCCTCCGGCTTCAGCAACCTGCCTCATACCTTCACGAATAACTGCCAAATTTTCCGATGACACGTTCGTATCTCTAATTACTTCTGGGCCACTGAATTCTTTTATTAATTTATCTTGATAATCAGTAATTTTCTTTACAAGATGTGGTTTGTAAAGTGTTCCGCCATTGGCAATAGCAGAAGTATACATGGCCAACTGCAACGGAGTGTACTTACTGTCACCCTGTCCTATTGCCATATAGGCTGTATCATAAAGTCGCCATTCCATTTCCCAGATATATTCCCGTTC
Organism: Bacillota bacterium; assembly: GCA_009711615.1. Classification (GTDB taxonomy): domain Bacteria; phylum Bacillota; class Desulfotomaculia; order Desulfotomaculales; family Desulfohalotomaculaceae; genus Desulforadius. Next base: position 236,723 of record VENI01000009.1, read on the forward strand.
TTTTTGACTATTGGCTGCTAAGTTTAATTCTGCAAAAAACCTATCTTGTAGCCTTTTACGTTCTGCTTTGGTTTCTGCATTATCCAATAACTCGTTGTACTTGGCTTCCAGTTTTTTCATTTCTTGCTTAGTCTCTTCTGACAGATAACTGCTCCAAATATCATATTTTCTTTCTGGTGTTAATATTGTTCCACTTTCCTCCCTTGGTAAATCAACTCCCAGTTTTGTGCCCAGTCCAAACAATTTTGCATACTCGGTCATAACTTCTCGACCAATTTTTACACCTAATGTACAAAAATATGTATTTACAGATTCCCTTATTCCCCTATACAAATCAACCTGGCCCAATGCTCTTCTCTGCCAGTCCCAAATTTTTTGAGTTCCTTCCGCTTTAAAATAACCCGGGTCATAGATAGTAAATTCTGGTTCTATTGCTTCCGTTTCCAGTGCCGCAGCACCGACCAATGGTTTAACAGTGGAACCGGGGTTATAAATCTTTTCAATGGCCCGGTTAGAGGTGGCGCCTATCTTTGTGATTTCATTATATTTTTCAGTGGATAATATGCCGACAAACAAATCTGGATCATAAGTGGGGTAATTAGCCATTGCCAGTATTCCGCCAGTGTTTACATCAACCACTACCGTTGCCCCAGCCTTTGATGGGGTATCGGGATCTTTCTGTAACCTTTCAATTTGTTTTGCCAAAGCCTCTTCGGCAGTTCGCTGCAGTTTTCGGTCTAAGGTTAACGTTAAATTATCACCGGGAACAGGCTTTGATATACCTAAATCCCGCACTGGTCTTCCTTGAGCATCCACTTCAACCTGCCTGGCACCCGGAGTACCCCTTAGGTACTCTTCATACACACGCTCCAAACCCTCTTTACCTATTTCATCATTGGGTCCATACCCCTTATCTTTATTTGCTTCCAACTCTTCTTTGCTAATTTGTCTAACATACCCTAACACCTGGGCAGCAATATCTCCCTGTGGATAATCCCTTACCGGTTCCACATCAATAATTACTCCAGGCATTTCTAGGCGATGTTCCTCAATTTTTTGAACTGTTTCAAAAGACACACCCGCAGCAATTTTTACTGGCTGATATAAGCGTAATTTTTGTTGATCTAGTTTTTGTAGAATTTCTTCGGTAGTTATTTGAGGAAGTAATGTTGCCAACCGCTGAGCTACTTGAGATGTATTTTCCAAACCGAGGTAGACTAGAGACACGGTATACACCGGTTTGTTGCTAACAATTTTAGTCTCGCCATCCCTAGAATACATTTCTCCCCGTGGGGCCTCTATAGGAATTAACCGCATGTGATTTTGCTTAGCTAAAGTTGTAAATTTCTCCACCTGGAAAAACTGCAAATAAGCTAAACGCCCTACCAATACCGCAAATACCAGAAACACTAAAGAAGTAAGTACTTTTGCTCTTTTTTTGCTTGCCTTTTGTTCCATATCAAACTAACCTCTCTACATTTCACGTATTCTTAATAGCCCTCGGGTGCTGGAACGGTAAAACCGACCATATAAAAGAATGGTGAAGATACCATTGTAAACTGCAATAGGAATAATAACGTGAAAAAGGCCATTTATGAAAGGAATATGAATTCCGGTAACTAACAGCAATAAGTAATAAATAGTTTGGCCAATTACTGTCCCAACCATGGAAACAATTGTAGCTATAAATATGTTTTCCTTGTATAATTTAGTCTCACCCAAGCCTACAAAATATCCTACTGCCATTTTTGAGAGAGCGTTTAAACCAATGTATTGACCACTTAAAAAATCTATAAATAGCCCACTCAAAAATCCAAAATAAGCCCCTTCCTTAGAACCATGGATAAAACCGTAAAATATCACTAACAATAGTACCAAATCGGGCTTCACACCAAATATTCTAATAAAATCAAAGATGGTGGCCTGCAAAACCAGGGCCACCGCTGTAATTAAAAACAATAACAGAGCACGCAATTTACTGATTACCCTCCAACGGAAGATTTATTTTTGGCTTATATACATTAGTTACAATAAATACATCCCTAATAGTTCTAAAGTTAACAAAGGGGCTGACTTCTGCAGTTTTAAATAACCCCCCGGGATCATTTTCAGCGCTAGTAATTTCACCAATTCTAACACCACTGGGGTAAATACCACCCACTCCGGAACTGATTACTTCTTGTCCAGGTTCAACAGGAGCATCCTTCTTTAAGTGTATCATCCGCACCATCCCGGTACTGTTGGCTACTCCTTCAACCACACCTGGCTCCTGGTTTTCCTGTACTACTGCTCCCACACCACTGCGTGGATCAGTAATTAACAGTACTTCGGCGGTATGGGTGGATACAACCGCAACTCGCCCTACTAAACCCTCGGGTACTACCACTGCCATATCTTTCTGAACACCATCTTCTGCTCCCCGGTTTAATGTGATGGTACCAAACCAATTTCCCGGGTCCCGGCCAATAACTCTAGCTAAAAGTAATTGATGCTGCTCAACAGTATTTTCTTTATACTGCAGCAGTTGCTTTAATCGTTGATTTTGAATTTTATATTCTTTGACCTGGTTAAGTTTACTTTTTAGTGCTCTAATTTCTTCTTTAAGGTTTTTATTCTCTTCAGTCAACTTACCATATGTTGTAATGGAAGAAAATACGTTTTGCACACCCTTGGCAAAACCCATTGTAACCTTTTGTACTGGAGCAAGGGTATCTTTTACTCCCTTTTCTATCGGGGTTATCTCCGCCCGGTCTAAAGATGTCAGTTTCATTACCATAAGTGTTATTAAAACCAGTACTGACACCATAAAAATTTTTTTATAATTCTTGCGGTTCAATAAATACACACACCTTTAAATAACTGTTCCTAAAGATCCAAGCCAATACAACTAAAAAGTTACGTTTTAATCAATTCCCCTAGTGCGGTCTTTTGTACTTTGTTCCTTAGCCATAAATATGCAAAGATATTGATCAAAATAAATTTCACTGTAAGATTTTGCGCTTATTTTTAAACTAATTTAAATTAAGCTAGTTTTTTGGGCTGTATTAATACCCTCCGCAATATTTCAATGTTCTCCAACACTTTACCAGCACCATAAGCTACTGCAACTAATGGTTCTTCGGCTAAATGAACCGGCATACCTGTCTGCTCGCTTATTAAGTGATCTAATCCGCGCAGCAGTGAACCACCGCCAGCCATCATAATACCGCGATCCATAATATCAGCAGAAAGTTCTGGTGGTGTTTTTTCTAAGGTAACTTTTATTGCTTCCATAATGCTACTTACCGGCTCGGAAAGTGCTTTATAAATTTCCTCAGAGGTTATGGTAACTGTTTTTGGCAGACCACTGACTAAATCCCTACCACGCACTTCAAAGGTTTCTTTTTCTTTTAGAGGGTAAGCAGTGCCAATATTAATCTTAATTTCTTCTGAGGTTCGTTCACCGATCATTAAGTTATACGTACGTTTAACATGCTGGATTATGGCATCATCCATTTCGTCTCCAGCTACCCGTATTGAACGGCTAGTAACAATGCCACCCAGAGATATTACCGCCACTTCTGTAGTACCGCCACCAATATCCACAATCATATTGCCTGTAGGTTCATGTACAGGTAGTCCGGCACCAATGGCAGCAGCCATTGGCTCTTCTATTAAATAGGCTTCCCTGGCCCCTGCCTGTAGTGCTGCTTCCCGTACTGCCCGTTCTTCCACCGCTGTCACTCCCGAGGGTACACTGACAACAACCCTGGGCTTGACTAGAAAATTACGGCTTCTTAAAGCTTTGTTAATAAAATATTTTATCATACTCTGGGTGGTATCGAAATCAGCTATAACACCATCTTTCATTGGCCTGATGGCAACTATGTTACCCGGTGTTCTGCCGATCATCTGCTTTGCTTCTTCTCCCACCGCAAGAACTTGGTTACTTTCTCTTTGAATGGCCACCACTGATGGCTCCCTGAGAACTATTCCTTTACCTTTAACATATACCAATGAGTTAGCAGTTCCTAAATCTATACCCATATCTTTGGAAAACAGACCTAATCGCATAGTCTGGCTCCTTCCGTAATTTTTTATTTATTTTTTCTCTTAATCTGCGAACAATTCGAATTTGTTATTAGTTTAGAATGAATAATTTTTCATTCTTCATTTTCATTCTTAATTAGATAAGTCCTTTAGCCTTAAGGCTAACAAATTTATTATCCCCAATAATTAAATGATCTAAGACAGAAATTCCTAAAATATCCCCGCTTTCTATAATTCTTTTGGTAATATTAATATCCTCTTTGCTGGGAGCAGGATCTCCGCTGGGGTGATTGTGCATTAGAATTACTGCAGCAGAACTTCTTTTTATAACCACTTTAAACAACTCTCTTGGATGTACCACTGATGAGTTTAGTGTTCCGATGCTGATTGTTTCTATAGAAATGACATGATTTTTAGTGTTTAACAGCAAGACACAGAAATGCTCCCGATCAAGGTAGCGCATGTTCTCCATCACTAAAGAAGCTGCATCATCTGGGGATTGAATAGTCACCCTTTTCGCAGTTGGTGATAATGCCATTCTTTTTCCCAGTTCCAGCGCTGCTTTTATCTGCACTGCCTTTACAGTACCTACCCCTTTTAGGGACGCAAGTTCTTCCACCGAGGCTTCTAAAAGGCCTGTCAACTGTTTAAATTCACTTATCAAATGCTCTGCCAAATCCACAGCAGAAACATTCTTCGTGCCGGTACGCAGTAATATAGCCAACAATTCAGCGTTGGACAATGCTGCTGCCCCACTGGCCAGCAGACGTTCCCGCGGGCGCAGTTCTTCCGGCATTTCTTTCAAGGTTAAGTAACTCAACCACCGCTACCTCCAAAACTTATTTTGCTATAACCGGTGGTGTCATTTTTTACTAGTAAAAGTACTTAAAATCCTTCATTCTGACTACTGACTCCTGACTTCTGACTCCTTTGGTTTACTACTGATTCTAATACGTCATAATCAAACTCTTTTAGTAGGTCTGCCAGGCGCTTTATCGGTAGTCCTACCACGTTAAAATAACAACCTTCTATGCCTTCAATAAATAGTGATGCAATACCTTGAATGGCATAAGCGCCAGCTTTGCCTTTCGGTTCTCCACTGGCAATATATTTGTCAATTTCATTATCTGTCAATGGTTTAATTTTTACTCTTGTACACTGATGAGAAACGGCAACTTTGCCGCTGAAGGCATTTATCACCGCCACCCCACTATAAACATAGTGATATGTACCCTGCAATTTTTTTAACATTTCCTTGGCGTGCCCACTGTCTTCAGGCTTGCCTAGTATTTCATCATTATAGGTAACAATTGTGTCTGAGCCTATTACCAAACCCTCATTCAATTCAACCGCCACTGCTCTAGCCTTGCGTTCAGAAAGTAGTTCCACCACTCGGGATGCTTTCATGCCCGGCGGAAAATTTTCGGGGACATCTTTTACTTGTATTTTAAAATCGATACCCAGACCCTGTAACAGTTCCCGTCGCCTTGGTGACGTCGAAGCTAAAACAAGCAATGTTTTTACCTCCTACAGTTTACGATAAGCCAAATAGCCCAAAAACAAACCCAGGGCGGTAAAAGGACCAACTGCAAGGTGAAAGCCAAAGCTGATACTAAAGAAATGCAGATTTAGTCCTGTTGGATTAATTCCAATGTTAAAAAAATTGCCTAAAGATGGTAGTAGTGGAGATAAAGCGGCACCTACTGCACTGCCTGCCACACCCCCGGCCATCAGCAGCAGCAGTAAAATCCAGGCACTGCGTGCTCCACCCAATACTCTGGCCATATGAACCTCCAATTTTAAGTATGTGTTTCGAACATCCTTATTAAATCTTTTTTCTTTCAGTTTACCACTACTACCATCTTCAGACAAGCTATATCTTATATCGGGAATATTTGTATTTATTTTATAAATAACGGGGTGAAACATTATTCGATGTATCACCCCGTTAAAAAATACTTATAGTTGTGTTTGTATTTCAGTTATAATGATTGATTCTTGATAGTTAGATTAAAAGTTAATATTTCCAATTTAACAGACAAGTCAACATTACGAACTTCAACACCTTCAGGTACATTTAAAGTGGTAGGTGCAAAGTTTAATATACCCTGGATACCCGATTCTGCAAATTTATCCGCCACTTCCTGTGCTGCTTTGGATGGGACGGCAATCATACCCAAACGTACATTTTTTTCTTTTACTACCTCAGGCATTTTATCAAGGGGCATTACTTCCAGATCTGCTATGGTTTTTCCTATCTTGGTCAAATCGTTATCGAATACTGCCATAATGTTGAAACCACGATCTTTAAATTCGCGGTATGTAACCAGAGCTGAACCCATATTACCGGCACCTACAAGTACCATGTCCCATTCTTCTGTTAAACCCAGTATCTTAACAGTGTAGCGAATCAAGTCCTTAACGTTATATCCTACACCTCTGGTGCCAAATTCACCAAAGTAGGCCAAATCCTTACGTACTTGAGCAGGGCTAACACCCACCCCTTCAGCAATTTCGCCTGAGGATACCGTGGTGACTCCTTTTTTATCTAACTGTTTTAGAAACCTAGAATATACAGACAGCCTGGTTACTGTAGCCTCTGGTATTTTTAGCGCTTTCACCTCGGTCGCCTCTCTTTCTGTCTCCGATTATTTATGGAACCACTATTTCATTTTTACACTATTACAACTATTATAATCATAATTTGCTCTGCTGAAAAGGGTGTTAATGAAATATAGTTATAAAGTTAATAACATCTGGCAGATATTCTATTGGGCTAATAGACTATCCATGTACTGGGTAACCGGGGTGAAAACAGCTTCCAATGCACTTACGGGGTTTGGCAGCGGCAGGTTTAAAACCAATCCGAAACTGAGAACCATACCCAGTAGCATTAACACCCCAAAAACAACAAATTCTCGCCACAATTCTTCCTTAATTAATTTTGGTACTTCTATGGCAATAATTGCTACAAATAATACCACAAGCCCGAATACAGCCATAAATATCCCCCTATTTCACTCTTAACGGCTTTGAAATTAACCCTGTACGGGAAATCTTTGCATCAACCTGGACGCTCACTTCCACTGTAGGATATATTTGATCCCAGTTGCCACCAATTTTTTGCCAAAATTCAGGGTATTGACGATGCACCGCTGCTCCGAATTTAAATACATCCGAGTTAACCTTTTGCGCTTTTTCCACGGCCAAAATTATATCTTTCTGTATTTGATTAGCCATTTTATTCTCCAATTTTTTTATATTCTCTGGCTTAGATAGGTCTATATAAACATCAGTCTCAGATATTGAACCCCTGGCCTTGACCTCTATATCCATTATTACCTGTCCCTCTTCAGTGATATAGGGTTTCATATTAAAGCTAGACCTTACTGTAGAGATAGTTGCGTACTTTTCTTTTTCCCCCATCGGTATATTAATGGCTGCATCTGAAATCTTTTTAGATATCCACAAAAGCCCTCGGGATTCTCTTTCATTTAGCCAACCCACCAATTTATCTCTATTAAAAAGCGCCGTATGAGATATATTAATTACTTTCATTTTCTCTTCTTTAGTTACATCCGGCACTAAATGAATGGCAGCAGTATAAGCATCTGTCCCCGGAGTGGAAAAGAGTTCTGTGAAATCTCCCAACTGATTGATGGCATATGCCACACTTCGCTGTTCATCCTTAATGATTCCGGTTATGCGTTGGGCGGGAACCAGTTCTATTGGATTAGGAGCATCTAATAAATGATATTGATTAACATCGCTTTTACTTATTAGCAGCCAGTTGTTGCGGCGAATTTCAGGGTTACGGTTAAAAAAGTCTATTAAATCTAACAGTCCATCTCTGGCCAATTCTTCAGAGATTATTATCACTTGGTTGTGTGAAAAATATAATTTTCTGGGTACAGTGCTGCCCATGGCCCTTACTGCATCAAATATCGTTTTGCCGTTATTGGAGATATTGAGATATGCAGTGGCTTTTTTGTCACCACCGCCCATTCCACCCCCTCCACCGCTTGCTACTCCCTTGGGGTTGATTACCTGCAGCGTTACTCGTACATTGTTTATCTCACTTTTATCCAAGGCAATGGCCACAACAATGGCCAGTTCTTCCACTTCTGCTTTATCCCAACAGGAAGTTTGCAGCAAAAGCAACAGAGATACCAAGCCAATAGAAATAAATTTATTTCTTTTTATGGGGACGGTGCGAACGCCGTTTTTTACTTTTTTTATTTTGCTCCAGATTTTGCTTATTGTTATCTTGATTTTCACTGTTTTCTCCCCCCTGGTGCTGTGGGCCGAAATCTTCATATTCATATTGCATTCTCTTCTCTGCATCCCAGGCAGTTTTAAATGGTCCTCCGTTTTGTTCGGTATCATTTCCTCCGTCGTCTTTTTTGTCTATTTTATTCTGCCAAGGCCCCGGTTTCATATCCGGCGCCATCCGGTAAGGGTTATCCTTGTTTATCTCTTCCGCGCGACTTTGCAGAGCCCACCACGGTGCCCTCATAATAATATCCCGCATACCTTTACTGTGATAAGGGGCTATCGGTGACAGGTAGGGCACTCCAAAGCTGCGCAAACCGGCCAAGTGAACCAATATCACCAGCACACCGGCCATTACACCAAAAAGACCCAGGGCCCCGGCCAATAACATTATGGGAAACCGTAACACCCGCAGGGATACAGCCATGTTATATGCCGGGTTGACAAAGGATGCTATGCCGGTAACTGCCACAATAATCACCATTAAGGATGAAACAATCCCTGCTGATACAGCTGCTTCGCCAACCACCAACGCGCCAACTATACTAACCGCCTGCCCCACCGGGCGGGGTAGCCTTAAACCGGCCTCCCTCAGCACCTCAAAAGTAAACTCCATTAACAAAGCCTCAACCAGCGCCGGAAAGGGAACACCTACCCTGCTGGCAGCAATACTGATTAATAACGGCGTCGGTATCATCTCTTGGTGAAATGTGACAATTGCAATATACAAAGAGGGTAGCAGTAATGATGCCACCAGTGCTACATACCGTAAAATTCTCACGAAACTAGCCAAATAATATCGTTCATAATAATCCTCTGGAGATTGTAAAAATGAAATGAATTCCCCCGGCACAACCAGTACAAAGGGTGTATTATTGGTGAAGATCGCTACTCTGCCACCCATCAATGCCTCTGAAACCCGGTCTGGCCGTTCAGTGTGGTGCACTTGAGGAAAGGGTGAGTAAGGGTTATCTTCTATTAACTCTTCTATGTATCCACTTTCCATAATTCCGTCCATTTCAATACGGCTTAATCTCATTTTTACTTCTTTCACTAAGTTAGGATCTACCAATCCACGTATGTAGCCAATTGCTATCGATGTATTACTTACTCGACCAAGGGTTAAATTCTCAAGGATTAGATTTGGGGTCTGCAGTCTGCGGCGAACCATGGCAGTGTTTTGTCTTATATTCTCGGTAAATCCTTCCCTTGGCCCCCGCACTAGCCCTTCGGTAACTGGTTCTGAAATACTTCTAACATCAAACCCCTTAACACTTACCAGCAGGCTTTTTTTATGCCCATCAATCATCACCAGGGCATCTCCGTAAAGCACGCCGCCAAAGGCCAGTTTATAATCATCTACTACACGAACATCTGCAGCAGTCATTAAACTTTCATGCACTGTGTCAAAGGGAACACCGCCATCAGGACCACTGCCGGATTTATTAGTATTGGTCATCATTGGCTCCAGCACAGATCTGTTTAACTCTTTCACATCTGTCATACCATCCAAGTAAGCTATTGCGGCATGAACTTTGTTCCCTGGCCCAATGTGAAACCTACGCAACACAAAGTCACTGTTACCGGCCATTATGGTACGAAAAGCATTTATGTTAACATCCAACCGATAATCAAATTCCATACCTTCTAACTCTTTAGCATCAAAAATATGTGACACTGGGTCGGCTGGAATATCAGACGGTTTTTTAGTACTTATCGGACGCTTCATCTTAGGCATAAAGCCCAGCAGCTTCTTTAATGCATGCTTATTATTCATAAAAGAAAAAACCCCTCCAATAATATCCCATGGTTATTATTGAACGGGTTAACAATTTTTATGTAGATGTTTATGATGAATAGTAAAACTAACAAACAAATGTGCCTTCTGCCATCACCTAAGTAATAAGAATTAAGAATGCTTTTAGGTTTTTTATTCTAACTCCTTGCTCCTAACTTCTAACTCCTTTGTTTTAAAAGGTATTCCCTTGCCTCTGCCAGCATGTAAAATGAACCGGTAATGCAGACCACATCTTCTTTACTGGCCAGTTCCAAGCCCTTGTCCACTGCCTTTGGAATTGATTCTATTATATCCACTTTAGGTACGTAGTTCTTTGCCAACTCTGCCAGTCGCTGCCAATCCCCAGATCGGGGGTTGTTTGGTTTGGTTATCACTACGGTCGATGCCAACGGTGTCAATATACTTACTACCTTTTCCCTTTCCTTATCACCGAGCATTCCCAGCACCAGCACTATGCTGCGGTTGGGAAACTGCTGTTTTAACGTATTGGCCAGCATCCGGGCGCCTTCTGTGTTGTGTGCCCCATCCAACACCACTGTAGGATTTCCCATAATCACCTCAAAACGCCCCGGCCAAGTTACCCTGGCCAAACCTTTACACACATTATCATCGGTTATAGATACATCATAAGCATGTAATTCTTCAACGGTTGCCACTGCAGTGGCAGCGTTCACCCGCTGATGTTCTCCTAAAAGGGAAAGGTTTATACCATGGTAATGGTGTTTTTTGCTGATAACAGTTAACTGTCCGTCTTTCTCCTGCCAAGTGACATCTTGTCCTACTATAGTTATGGGGACTTTTTGTTCGTTACAGGTTTCTTCTATCACTGTTAATGCTTCCGGGTCATTGGTTGCTGTAACCAACGGCACCCCTTCTTTTATAATGCCAGCCTTTACTTTGGCCACTTCCCTTACGGTGTTCCCCAGGTAATCCATATGATCAAGGCTGACGTTGGTAATCACCGCCACCAGCGGTTGTACCACATTGGTGGAGTCTATGGCGCCACCCAAACCCACCTCCAGCACTGCAAAATCGACCTGCTGTTGGTAGAAATAGAAGCAGGCCATGGCGGTGCTTACTTCAAATTCAGTGGGATGTTCAAAGCCCTCTAACGCCATGTTATCCAAATGGGGCCTTAATTCCGTTACCAGTGCTACCACCTGTTCTTCCGATATCTCTTCCCCATTAATACAAAAACGTTCGCTGTAGCGGTGCAGGTGCGGAGAGATAAACGTGCCCACTTTATACCCTGCCGCCTGTAGAATTGATGCCGTCATGCTGACGGTGGAACCCTTACCGTTAGTTCCTCCCACATGAATAACCTTAATTTTCAAGTGTGGATCTCCTAACCGCCTCAGCAACTCCCTTATTCTGTCTAATCCCAGATTGATGCCAAATTTAGTCAGGCCTTTTAGGTAGTCTATTGCTTCAAAATAATTCATCTTTAATTAGCAGTTATCCTTTATTAACCAGTCTTGAATGGTTAGGCGCATATTTTCTACCGCTTCCTGGGGTGTATCCCCAACAGTGGCACAACCGGGCAAATCAGGCGTTAGGGCATGATAACCCTCTCCATCTTCGGATTCTTCTACTATTACATTTACAGACATGGTTATAGTAGCTTTTTGTTTCTGGTCATCCTCTTTTAATTCGGTGGTCCATTTTAAAGGCATGTTAAAAAACCCCTTTCTTAAATGAAAAATTAAAAATGTAAAATGAATAATGATTGCATGTAATTATGTAAGCAACTCGATAAGCATTTACGTAATACAAGGTTCAGCGGGCGGGCGTGGAAACCCGCCCCTACAACTTACTGAAACATTTTCAACCGCTCTGCCAGGGCGGTTTGTTTGCCCAGAAGTTCTTCTTCTTTGGCTTTTTCTTTTTCTACTACGTCTGCCGGAGCCTTGGCTAAAAATCCTTGGTTGTTTAACTTACCCTGAACGCGCTTTAATTCTTTTTCAATACTTTGCAATTCTTTATTTAATCTGGCTATTTCTTTATCAATGTCAATTAGTCCTTTTAGCGGTACTACCACTTCTACTCCCCGGGCAACGCCCATGGCTGCCTGTTCCGGTTTTTCTACCAAGCTCTCTTTTACACTTACAATTGTATTGGCCAGATCCTCTATATAACTGACATTGCCAGATAATACTTTCCTATTCTTAGTATCAGCAGCTGCCAATATTACATCAGCCACTTTACTGGGCGGAACTTTCATTTCTCCTCTGATTCTTCTAACTTCAGTTATTGTCTCCATCAGCAGGCCCATGGCATTTTCCACATCTAAGTCGCGTATTTCCGGGTTGTATTCCGGCCAGGGATGGAGCATGATGCTCTCACCCTGGTGAGGGAGATGCTGCCATATTTCCTCGGTGATAAAGGGCATGAAAGGGTGCAACAACTCCATGGTGCCCTGTAACACCGTCACCAGCACATGCTGGGCAGTGGCCCGGTCTTCCGGGGTGGTCTTACGGTAAAGCCGGGGTTTGATCAATTCAATGTACCAGTCGCACAGTTCACTCCAACTGAACTCATAAAGCACCCGGGCTGCTTCCCCCAATTCATAACGTTCCATATAATCGGTTACTTCATTTACAGCATTGTGGTAACGACTTAATATCCAGCGATCGGCCAGCGTAAGTTGCCCGCGGTTGGCATTTTCATCGTAATCATCCAAGTTCATCAGTGCAAATCGGGAAGCGTTCCATAGTTTATTGGCAAAATTTCGAGATTTATCCAGCCGTTCAAAGTGGAATCGCAAGTCATTACCCGGTGTGTTTCCGGTTACCAGCATAAACCTTAGACTATCAGCACCATGACTTTCAATTACCTCCAGTGGATCCACACCGTTGCCTAAGGATTTGCTCATCTTTCGCCCTTGGGAATCCAGTACTAAACCGTGTATAAACACTTCTTTAAAGGGAATTTGTTCCATGTGGTGTAACCCAGAGAAAATCATTCTGGCCACCCAAAAGAAAATAATATCTCTACCGGTCACCAGCACACTGGTGGGGTAAAACTGTTCCAGTTCCTCTGTTGATTCTGGCCAGCCCAGGGTGGAAAAAGGCCACAGGGCTGAAGAAAACCAAGTGTCTAGAACATCGGAATCTTGCTCCATCTTTCCCCCGCAACTGCTACACTCTGCCGGCTGTTCCTTAGCAGCAATCATTTGATCACATTCTTGGCAATAATATACTGGAATACGATGTCCCCACCACAGCTGACGGGAAATACACCAGTCTCTAATGTTCTCCATCCAGTTTAAGTAAATCTTTGAAAACCTCTGTGGTATAAAACTGATGCTACCGTTTTTAGCAGCTTCAATGGCAGGTTCAGCCAACGGCTTCATTTTTACAAACCACTGTTTTGAGATCATTGGTTCCACCACTGTGTCACAGCGATAGCAATGCCCTATTGAGTGTGGATTTTCTTCTATTTCCTGAAGCACCCCAAGCTCTTCTAAATCTTTAACAATCTGCTTGCGGCATTCATATCTGTCCATTCCCTGATATTTTTCCCCGGCCTCTTCACTCATGAGGCCATCTTTGTCAATCACCTGTACTTGAGGTAAGTTGTGGCGCTGGCCAATTTCAAAATCATTTGGGTCATGGGCAGGGGTAATTTTTACACAACCAGAGCCGAATGTGGGGTCAACATAGGCATCGGCAATCACAGGCATTTCCCGGCCCACTAAAGGTAGCACCAAGGTACGGCCAACCATGTGCAGGTAGCGGTCATCCTCAGGATGAACAGCAACTGCCACGTCACCTAACATAGTTTCCGGCCTAGTGGTGGCTACCACCAGGCTTTCTTCTGGATTATCTTTAAATTGATACTTTAGGTGGTATAGGTTACCCGGTTTTTCGGCATGCTCCACTTCTATATCAGAAATGGTGGTTTTGCAATGCGGGCACCAGTTTATTATATAATTATCCTGGTAAATCAATCCTTCATTATAAAGGTTTATAAATACTTCAATTACTGCATCAGAACATCCTTCATCCATGGTAAACCGTTCCCGTTCCCAATCGCATGAAGAACCCAGTTTGCGTAACTGAGTAGTGATGCGGCTACCGTAGTTATGTTTCCAATCCCAAACCCGATCTAAAAACTTTTCCCGACCCAAGTCATACTTAGTAGTTCCTTCCTGGCGCAGTTGATCCTCTACTTTGGCTTGGGTGGCAATGCCAGCGTGGTCGGTACCTGGTAGCCACAAGGTATTGTACCCCTGCATGCGGCGCCAGCGGGTTAGAATATCCTGTAGGGTGTTATCTAAGGCATGTCCCATGTGTAGCTGCCCTGTAACGTTTGGGGGAGGCATAACAATGCTGAACGGTTGCCGCTTTTTATCCACCGGAGCATGAAAATATTTACTTTCTTCCCAGTGCTGATACCATTTGTCTTCAACTGTTTTAGGATCATAGGTTTTTGGTAGTTCTTTCTGTGACATCGGTTTTCCTCCTTATGTATAGGCCTTCTTGTTACTATAAAATATATTTCTCCAACAATGAAAAATTAAAAATGAAGGGTGACCTAATTTAGTTACAAAAAAACCCCTTTTCAGTCACAAGGACGAAAAGGAGCATTATTCCGCGGTACCACCTTGATTCTGGTATGACATTGCAAAAAGGCACACCAACTCTTAATTAGCTGTATCGGGCTACCCGGTTAAGCCTACTGGAAATACGTTCGGCGTAACGGCTCAGGGGCGACAGGTTTGCGGTTCGGGCAGGAAACTTTACAGCCAAGAATTTCCCTCTCTGGGCCCAAGGGGCGCAACCCCTCCCCATCAACACCAATATATACTATTCCTCTATATATTAATAATTTTAAAAATGGCTGTCAACTTTTGACGGCAAAAATTTTAGGTGCCATACTCATTTAATCCTTCATTCTACATTCTTAATTTTATTTAACTGCACAACAAAACCCTGAGTATATTCCCAGGGCTAATGTATCAGTTTTCATTATTCATTATTATTTATCCTTGTTCTACATTCATCTAGCACTTACACGGCGTACACGGCGGTATTTCTTCCTGTCTGCAGGAAGGTTTACTCCCGTTATTCCTCCAATAACACTAAATATTACTATTGGTAATATACTTCCCACTAAACTTAATTCCAGTTGATGCATTCCCCAGTTTAATGACAGTGCTGCATACAACAGAGCGTATGCACTACCAACTATTAATCCGTGTAACAGGCCTTGTTTTCCCGCCACCGCCCCACAAACCATTCCCCCTAAGAATACTGACCCTAAAGTAATCAGTGTTAGAACTGTGGAGAGGTTGTACGTTGGGGCAGTGCTGATCATTACGTATACTCCCAGTGCTATCATTACTGCCACGCTGATACTTAGTGCCCAAGCAAACCCCAGAATTACAGCACCAAGATTAATAGTCTTCTCCCCTTTAATTTTAGGTGCAGACCAGGTTAATAAAGTCAACCGTTTCATTTACATCCCCCTTATTGAATATTATTACTAAATTACTATGCTTGTCTGTGGCATTAAATACGGACAGGCTAAAATTTTATCATGAATTTTTATTAGAGTAATAGAATTATATGGAGATAATTTCAGGCACTACTTTTTTTAAGGGGGATAGTCATGTGAAGAAAAGATTGCTTGTTATATTAGCAATAGTAGTAATTCTTTCTGGCTTAGTGTATACCAGGTATATATTCACCAAAGATACGGAAGAAATAAAGATTCCCGTAATTCACTTAGTAGAAGAAAGGCGAACCCCACTTTTTATACCACATTATGTTGCCCTTAATTTGGGGTTCTTTACAGAGCAAAACATAGATGTGCAATGCAGCACGGTACAAGAAGGTGAAGACGCACTGCAACTGCTTTCTGAAAACAGAGCAGATGTAATTCTAGCTGGCCCCGGTCAGGCTATTTTGACCGGCCCCCCAAGGGAAACCAACAACCCAGTGGCCTTTGCGGAAGTTACTAAGCGGGATGGAGCCTTTATTATGGTAAGGGAAGACAAGTCAAATTTTCAGTGGACCGATGTTAAAAGAAGAACTATTATTACCGGCCCTGCCACCGAAGATACCAGCCTAGTGCTTGAGTATATTCTAAGACAGCACAAAATCTCACCCAACTGGGAGGTAAACGTTATCGAGAATCTTCCACCTAGTTTAAGGCCTGGCACGTTCATGTCCGGCACCGGCAGTTTTCTAGTGGTGGAAGAGCCAGAAGCAGGACGACTTGAACGTCAAGGTATTGGTAAAGTAGTGGCTTCATTGGGACAGGAGGCTAACAGCATGCCGGCATCAACATACATGGCCAACCCCAGTTACCTGGACTCCAACAGTCAAGACGTACAAAAACTGGTTAACGGTTTGTATAAAGCCCAGCAATGGATAAAATATCACACTCCTGATGAAATAGCAGCAGCAGTAAAAAAATCATTTCCTGGCTACGACAGTACTGAATTAGTGCAAATAATTAAGCGTTATCAACAAACAGACTTATGGAGCCTCAAACCGATAATTATTAAAAACAGCTATGAGAATCTTTATCAAGCCGTTAAAAATTCCGGTGAGTTAGTTAATAATGTCAGCTACAGCAAGGCGGTTACCAACCGTTATGCTAAAAAAGCCGTTAAAGATATTCATTATGTGCCGGAAGATAAGCAAAAACCAAAACCGGGGTTAAACTGGCAGTACATAAAGAGTTTATTTAATTAAAGTATAAAAAAATGCAATCTCTTAAAAGAGTTGGCATTTAATCATTACTTTTGGTATCATCTTTTTCTTTTATACCCCTTACTGCTGCCACCACCAACAGCAGCAAGGGTATCAGAAATTCAAATATTAGCGCCTGTCCGGGAAGTGCATTGGCTATGTAATCTATTAAACCAATTATATTGGACACATATTCTATAGATATTGCTGTCACCACAATGCCAATCGGCGGTATTAGCAACCGGTAATGCTTCACATTAAATAATTGAGCATAGCCTATACAGCAAATATAATAGATAATTACTGATTTAATATAAATACCGCCAACCCAAATGGTCATAATAATGGCATCCAAGTGTTCTAAAAAATCACCTATTTGAATTCGTCTTACCATTTGCAAGGCCGGAAAAGTCATGTTTGCAGTTTGCTGTGGTCCAAACATTCCTATTGCCAATACACCAATTAATAAAAATGCTGCCAGTATAATCATGGACCAAGAAATTGTACTTGGAACCTTCTGAGGCTGGTTAACATAAGGGATCAGCATTAATATAATAATACCTTCTCCTAAAAATGATACCAGCCTATAGGAACCATTTATCACCGGCACGATTCCTTCTTCCATTATTGGCAGGTAATTATTTATATCGACTTCCGGCAGCACCAACAAACCTACTAAAAATAGCACACCTATTCCCAATGGCATTAATATCTCTGTAACCCTGGCAATTGTTTCTATTCCTTGATATACAGCATAAGCAGCAATAATAATTAGTAAGCCATTTAACACTATCAGCGGAGTTTGCTGTAGAAATGAACTTTTAATGATAACCCCAAATTCACCCACTATAAGAAAAAATAGAGAAAGAAAAAAAGCATTGACAAAAATAAATGCAAGTATCCAACCCAACCATTTCCCCAGTACCTTTTGACTTATTTGTACTAAGGTGAGACGGGGAAATCTCAAACCTAGTGCCACTGCCACCGCTGCCACAACCAAAGCCTCCGCCAATGCAATTAATATAGATATCCATGAATCTCTACCGGCCTGTTGAGCCACAATGTTGGGCAGAAAAATATCTGCTGTCGAAATAATAAATGTAATAATGATGAACATCAGCTGTCGACTAGATATTTTCCCTGGGTCCAATTTAAAAGCATCCAAAGTCATACAGTCACTCCCGCAGAATTATATACTATTAAGCATTTAGAATTCAAAATACTTTATAATTTTCTTTTTATTTTCTCTGATTCTTTTATTCTGACTCCTGTCTCCTGAATTCTGACTCCTAATATCTACTTATTATTTACCATAAGAGATGAAAAAAATGCCTTGAAACGTATTTCAAGGCATTCTTTTGCTATATTAAATTATCAATAGCCTTTAACAGTTCATTACGACCTGCTCTAGTTGTGGCAGACGTAGCAACAAGTTGGTGCTCCGGCTTTACATTTAGTTGACGTTTTATACTGGCCAGCTGTTTAATGCTCTGGTTTTTGGAAAGCTTATCGGTCTTGGTCACCGCAATTACCGCTGGTTTGTCATAGTGACAAACCCACTGGTACATTTGGTGATCCAGTTTAGTGGGGTCGTGGCGGGCATCCACCAACATTACTACTCCACGCAAGTTTTCCCTTTTACTTAGGTAATTCTCTATCATTTGTCCCCATTTTAGCCTTACCTTTTCTGGCACCTTAGCAAAACCGTAACCTGGTAAATCTACCAAATGAAATTGTTCGTTAATCAAGAAAAAATTAATCAGTTGAGTGCGCCCGGGGCTTTTGCTGGTACGAGCCAAACCTTTGTGATTAACAAGCATGTTAATCAGAGATGACTTGCCCACATTGGAACGGCCAGCAAAGGCCACTTCAGGCAACTTACTTTTTGGGTACCCGCTATCGTCAACAGCACTGGTTACAAAACTAGCAGAAACTATTTTCATGAAGGAATTACTGATCCTCCCTGTTGTATTTCTTCCACTTGTTGCTCTTCATAGTTTACCTCTTTGGAATCCCCTGAAGATTTGCGGGCTCTTTCTTTTTCTGGTGCCTTTAAAGCTATTTTCAGTACAGAATCCATGTGTTCAACAAATTTAAATTCCATTCTGCCTTTAACGTTATTAGGTACATCTTCCATATCCTTTTTGTTATCAATGGGAAGAATAACAGTCTTACAGCCTGCCCGTCTGGCAGCAAGCACTTTCTCTTTAATGCCTCCCACCGGCAGCACCCTGCCACGCAGTGTTATTTCACCGGTCATGGCTACTTCCCGGCGAACCCTGCGTCCGGTTAATACAGATGCTAAGGCGGTTGTCATGGTAATGCCGGCCGAAGGCCCATCTTTTGGTATGGCACCCTCTGGTACGTGTATGTGAATGTCGTATTTCTCAAATACCTCAGAGCTTATGTTCAGTTCCTCTGCTCTACTACGCACATAACTCAATGCAGCCTGAGCCGACTCTTTCATTACATCTCCCAGTTTGCCGGTCAGCGTTAACTTACCTCTACCTTTATATGTGGTAACCTCAATGCTCAGTGTATCACCGCCCACCTCTGTCCAAGCGAGACCAGTAACCACTCCAACAGAGTCTTCCTTCTCAGCCATGTTGTAACGGAATCTAGGAACACCCAAGAATTTTTTTAAGTTCTGAGCAGTAATCTTAACTTTTCTATTTTCATCTTGAACAATCCGCTTGGCAGCTTTTCGGCATAGAGAAGCAATGCTGCGCTCTAAATTCCGTACCCCAGACTCCCGGGTATATTCTTGAATCACTTTACGCACAGTGTTTTCAGATATATGGGTGGAATCCTTGGGCAATCCATGATCTTTTATCTGTTTTGGCAATAGGTGCCGCACTGCAATTTGTAATTTTTCTTCTTCGGTATAGCCAGCTATATCAATTACTTCCATCCGATCTAGCAGCGGCCGGGGAATGTTAAACTTGTTGTTAGCGGTGGTGATAAACATTACATTGGATAAGTCAAAAGGTATTTCAATGTAATGGTCAGAAAAATTATTATTTTGCTCAGGGTCCAACACTTCTAGTAATGCTGACGATGGATCCCCGCGGAAGTCCATGCTCATTTTATCTATTTCATCCAACAGGAATACGGGGTTTCTGGAACCAGCCTGTTTCATTCCTTGGATAATTCTACCGGGCATGGCGCCCACATAAGTTCGGCGGTGACCCCGAATTTCAGCTTCATCTCTTACACCGCCAAGGGAAATGCGGACAAATTTACGTTCCATGGCCCTGGCCACTGAACGACCCAAAGATGTTTTACCCACTCCAGGGGGCCCTGCCAGGCATAATATTGAACCCTTCATCTTCTTGGCCAACTTGCGAATAGCCAAATATTCCACAATACGATCCTTTGGTTTCCTCAAACCGTAATGGTCTTCATCCAGTATTCTTTCAGCGGATTTTATATCCAGTCGGTCCTTGGTGGATTTGCTCCATGGAAGGGAAATCACCCATTCAATATAATTTCGAACCACCGAGGCCTCAGCAGCCATGGGAGGCATCTTTTCCAGTCGCTCTACTTCTTTTAAGACTTTTTCTTCAACTGTTTTGGAAAGTTTAGCTTTGCTGATGCGTTCCCGCAGTTCTTCTCCCTCTGCTGCCCGGTCGTCCTTATCTCCCAGTTCTTTCTGAATAGCTTTCATCTGCTCCCGCAGATAATATTCTTTTTGGTTTTTTTCCATCTGCTTTCGCACACGTACATTTATTTTACGCTCTAGTTCCACTATTTCTAGTTCTTTTGCTAAAATTGCACACAACTTTTCAAGGCGGGGAATAATAGCTGCCGCCTCCAACACCCTTTGTTTCTCCTCAATTCGAAGCGACAGATGGGAAGCAACTATATCTGCTAAGCGGCCTGGTTCTTCCAAGTTAACCACCGAAACAACTGTTTCTGGGGAAATACGCTTAGAAAGCTTGACATATTGCTCAAACTGATACACCAAGTTACGCATTAATGCTTCAATTTCGCTGTCTTTTTCAAATTCTTCGGAATACTGCTCAATCTGCACCTTAAAGTAAGGGTCATCATCCTGGTATTCAACTATTTCCGCCCTGGCAATACCTTCCACCAGCACCCTGATGGTACCTCCTGGCAGTTTTAATAGCTGTTTTACCTCGGCAACAGTACCGATTTTATAAATGTCATCTTCAACGGGTTCATCGGTCTGAGCATCCTTTTGGGTAGCAAGAAAAATATGGCGATCATCGGCCATTGCTTCCTCAATTGCCTGCACTGATTTTTCCCTACCCACATCTAAGTGAATTACCATGTAAGGGAAAACCAGTATACCTCTTAACGGTAGCAGGGGTAGTACTCTTTCAGTTGATTCTAACATGTTGCACCTCCTCAGCACTTAGTGTATGTCTGGTGCTTAGCAAACTGAATGTTAAAGCGATAGGAATATTTTATCATATCAGTCCGCCTGCTTCCATGACAATAAATGTTAAAAGACCGAGAAACCCAGCAAAAGCCGGGTTTCCTGAGACTTTATTTAGATAATCTTAAATAATTGATACCCACAGCTTATTTTCAAGTTTTAGGAACTATTTGGCCATTTATTATAGAAGATGCTGTTAAAACTTCCACAGGATTTTTTACAATGCTTTTCTTCTCCTCAGAAATAGGATATAAAAGTGCTCCTTTTATTACATCCTCTAGTTTTTCCACTGGAATAACTTCAATTCCCTTTAATTCCGAAAATAATTTTTGATTATTTTCATAGGGTATGTATACTTCAGTGGCCCCTGCCTGGCGGGCAGCATTTACCTTAGCCACCACGCCCCCCACCGGTTTGACCATCCCTCGGATGGAGACTTCACCGGTCATGGCAGTTTTATTATCCACCGGTATGCCAGTTATGGCAGAAAAAACTGCGGTGGCAATACTCACTCCTGCAGAGGGACCATCCACTGGTGCCCCACTGGGAAAATTAATGTGGATGTCATAATTTCGATAATCTACTTCCATAACTCGTCGTAAAACAGTGAGTACGTTCTCCACTGAACCGCGGGCCATACTTTTACGCCTTAGTTTCTTGCCACTACCGCCCGTTTCCTCTTCTTCGACAACACCTGTGACCACCAGTTTACCCTGACCTTTACTGGCCGGAATAGCTGTAGCTTCTAGTTCCAGTACCGCACCCATGTTGGGACCAAAAACAGCTAAACCATTTACAACGCCCACCTGAGGTGTTTCTGGCACTTTTTTATCCATCCGGGGCGAGTAACGCCCACTATGAATTACCCACTCTACATCACTGACCTTAATTTCGTCGCGGTGCTCTGTAATGGCCAATCCAGCTGAAATTTGCACCAGATTAACCGCTTCCCGACCATTAGTGGCATATCGTTTAATCTCATCAACCACCCCTTCTTGCAGTGGCATATTAATTTTATCTGCCGCATTCTGAGCAATTACTGAAATTTCGTCACTTAATAACGGACGGAAGAAAATTTCTAAACACCGGGATCGAATTGCCGGTGGTATTTCTTCAGGCGTTCTGGTGGTAGCTGCAACCAGGCGAAAATCTGCTGGTAGACCGTTTTGAAATATATCATGTATATGATGCGGAATATTGGTATCCTCTGAACTATAATAAGCACTCTCTAAAAATACTTTGCGATCTTCCAGTACTTTTAATAGTTTATTCATTTGTATGGGATGCAGTTCACCAATTTCATCAATAAACAACATTCCCCCATGGGCCTTTGTCACTGCTCCCTGCTTAGGTTGAGGAATACCAGCCATCCCCATTGCCCCTGCCCCCTGATAAATGGGATCGTGTACCGAACCTATCAATGGGTCAGCTATACCCCGTTCATCAAAACGGGCAGTTGCACCATCTACTTCACAAAATTTGGCATTTTCCTTAAAGGGTGACGAAGTGCATTTTTTAGCTTCTTCCAAAACCACACGGGCTGCAGCGGTTTTCCCCACTCCTGGTGGACCATATACAATAACGTGTTGAGGATTTGGTCCACAGAGCGCTGCACGTAATGATTTTAAGCCCTCCTGCTGTCCGATAATATCATCAAATTTTGTTGGCCTAGTTTTTTCTGCTAACGGTTCTGTTAAGGCAATGCTCCGTAGACGCTGCAACTTTTCCAATTCTTTTTTAGATTCTCTCTCAACTGCGTTTTTATTGCCCTGTTGAGTTTTTAATAAGTTCCAAAAATAAAGGCCTATTACTACGGCAAAAAATACTTGAATAAAGGTTAATATGCCACCAAGGCCGCTAAATTCATGCATATCGCTTAAAACCTCCCTTTAGTTAGAACTACTAAAAGTAGTATTGCTGTAATTGAATTTTTTTATCCATTATGAGGAAATAAAAAAAACCGCTTTAGCGGTCTTTTTATCACAATCTTTAAGTGTAATATTCCGAACGATAGTATAAAAAATACTAAGGCTTCCACCTTCATCTTGGTGGAAGCCAGATTTTTTAAGCACTTTCTTCTTTCTTCTTATCAGAAGTCACAATAATTGGTTTTTCTTTTCTATTAATGCAGTCAGGTGTTATCACACACTTGCCAATATCTTTTCTAGATGGTAGGTCATACATAATGTCCAACATCACATCTTCCAATATAGCTCTTAAACCCCGGGCTCCAGTGTTACGCTCCAGTGCTTTCTTAGCCACAGCAATTAGTGCACCGTCTTGATATTCCAACGTTACACCATCCAGTTCGAACAGCTTTTCATATTGCTTGGTTAGAGCATTCTTGGGCTCTGTTAGGATACGCACCAGCGATTCCTTATCTAGTGCATCCAGGGTTACTATCACCGGCAGACGCCCTACAAACTCAGGAATCAAGCCATATTTAAGGAGATCTTCAGGCAGAACATTCTTTAAAATATCTCCAATTTGTTTCTCTTCCTTTGTTTGTATGTCGGCACCAAAACCCATAGTTTTCTTGCCAATGCGGTTTTGAATTAGCTTATCAACACCGTCAAAGGCTCCACCGCAGATAAACAGTATGTTGGTGGTATCCAACTGGATGAACTCCTGGTGTGGGTGCTTGCGTCCTCCCTGTGGGGGAACACTGGCCACTGTTCCTTCTAGTATTTTCAGCAGTGCCTGTTGTACACCTTCCCCAGATACATCCCTGGTAATGGATGGGTTCTCAGACTTGCGTGCAATTTTATCAATTTCATCAATGTAGACAATACCTTTTTCAGCCTTTTCTACATCATAATCAGCAGCTTGAATAAGTTTTAACAGAATGTTTTCAACATCTTCACCTACATAACCCGCTTCGGTAAGAGAGGTTGCATCGGCGATGGCAAAGGGCACATTTAACAACCGAGCCAATGTTTGAGCTAAAAGTGTTTTACCACTTCCGGTTGGCCCCATCATAACAATGTTACTTTTCTGCAGTTCCACATCCTCAATCTTGTTACCCAAATTGATACGCTTGTAGTGATTATAAACAGCTACTGCCAGTGATTTCTTGGCTGAATCTTGACCTATTACATACTGTTCCAAAATATCTTTTATTTCCTTAGGTTTTGGAATTTCCCCAATATCTAGACCCAGATCTTCACTTAACTCTTCCTCGATTATTTCATTACACAGTTCAATACACTCGTCACAAATATATACTCCCGGCCCTGCTACCAGCTTCTTAACCTGGTCCTGCAGTTTACCGCAAAATGAACACTTTAATTGTCCCTTGTCACTAAACATCGTAACACCTCTCTTTTATTTCTCCCGTGCCTTGATCACCTCATCGATGATTCCGTATTGCTGCGATTCATCAGCAGACATAAAGAAATCCCGTTCGGTGTCCTTGGCAATCAAATCTAAAGGTTGCTTGGTGTGTTCAGACAACAACTTGTTTAGAATTTCCTTCATACGCAAAATTTCTTTAGCATGAATATCAATGTCTGTGGCCTGACCCTGTACACCACCCATAGGCTGGTGAATCATAATGCGAGAATAAGGTAAAGCATATCGTTTTCCTGGGGCACCAGATGCCAACAAGAAGGAACCCATGCTTGCCGCTTGGCCAAGGCAGATAGTTGATACATCAGGCTTTATGTACTGCATGGTATCATAAATAGCCATACCAGCTGTTACTACCCCACCCGGGGAATTAATATACAGATGGATATCTTTTTCTGGATCTTCAGCCTCTAAAAAAAGCATTTGTGCAATTAATAAATTTGCAACATGATCATCAATTTGACCGCCAATAAAAATAATGCGATCTTTCAGCAACCGGGAATATATATCATAAGAACGCTCACCGCGGTTGGTCTGTTCAACTACTATTGGTACTAATTGCGACAAAATTGCTCGCCTCCCTGGTTCTATTATGATCTTATTCTGATACTACCTCATTTGTGCTATTATTATTCTGCTTCATTTTTTTCTATTATATTTGCTTGTTCTGTCAAGTGGTCCATTACTTTACGTTTTAAAATATCTTCTTTTATTACATTTAAGTTGCCAATGGATTCTAAAGTAAGTTTTAACTGTTCTGGTTCCTGTTGAAACTGAGGAGCCATCATGGCTATCTCTGCATCAACCTCATCATCACTAACATTTACATCTTCAACTTTAGCTATTTCTTCTAGAACTAATTCACGACGCACTTCTTTTTCTGCATCGTCCCTCATTTTTTCTTTAAATTCTTCCATTGAAGAGTTGGTGTATTGCAGGTACTGTTCCAGCCCTAAACCTTGGCTTTGTAGTCTGCTTTCCATGTTCTGCACCATCTCATCGATACGCTGGTCAACCATGGCTTTGGGGATTTCAACTTCTGCATTCTCCACCGCTTTGTCAACTACATCACGGCTTACCGTGCTATTGGCCATCCGCTCTTTTTCTTCCTTTAACTTATTCAATACGTCGGCTTTTAATTCCTCTATGGTATCAAATTCACTAACGTCCTTGGCGAACTCATCATCCAGCGGGGCCAACTCTTTACGTTTTATACTGTTCAGCTTTGTCTTAAAAAGGGCTTCTTTACCAGCCATTTCTTCAGCGTGATAATCCTCCGGGAAGGAAACTTTCACATCTTTTTCTTCTTCCGGTTTCATACCTACCAACTGTTCTTCGAAACCTGGGATGAAAGTTCCAGAACCAATCACTAAGGAGTAGTTTTCGGCTTGTCCACCTTCAAATTCCTCTCCATCAATACTACCGTTAAAGTCAATCATGGCCGTATCGCCGTCCTGTAACTCACCATCTTCAATGGTAATCAGTTGCGCATGACGATTCTGCATGTTTTCCAGTTCTTTCTGTACATCGTCATCAGTAACTTCCACTGACTGCTTCTCTATATCAAAGCCTTTATATTCTCCCAGTTTAACTTCTGGCTTTACTGCAACTTTAAGTTTTATTACCAGTGGTTTACCTTCTTCAGCATCAAGGCTTTCCACATCAGGTTGACCAATGGGTGAAATACCTGTTTCTTCAATGGCATCTTGAAATGCTTTAGGAAAAATTTCTTCAACAGCTTCTTGGTGCAGTGCGTCTTTACCAACATACCGCTCTACTATCACTTTTGGTGCTTTACCCTTACGAAAACCAGGAATATTCACCTGACGTGCTACTTTCTTTGCTGCATTATTAACAGCTTTAGAAAAACGGTCTGCATCCACTTCTATTTCCAACATCACTTCATTTTTTTCTAGCTTTTCTGCTGTTGCCTTCATTAAACTTGCTCCCCCTTAGATATGTATTAATACTAGATAAATTTACCACTATAAATTATTTTAACCAAAAATTTGCTAACCTAACAATGTATTTCTACACTAGACAACTATTTCCTGCTCAAAAGTAAGTTGTGATACTAAAATATACATGTATACATTGTATGATATTAGCATAAATAGAAAAGACCAGGGTAATAAAACCCTGGCAGTTAATTCTAAACTTAAGTATGCAATAAATGTTTACCGTTGTCAATAGTGTGCTTGTTTGTTATTGGTGCGGACGGTGGGAGTCGAACCCACACACCAGAGGTACTAGATCCTAAGTCTAGCGCGTCTGCCAGTTCCGCCACGTCCGCATGATGGTGAGCCATCCAGGATTCGAACCTGGGACACCCTGATTAAAAGTCAGGTGCTCTGCCAACTGAGCTAATGGCTCATAAATAATGGCTGGGGTGACAGGATTCGAACCTGTGCATGGCGATTCCAAAGACCGCTGCCTTACCGCTTGGCTACACCCCAGCGAATGTGAAGTTTTAAATGGGGTGGATAATGGGACTCGAACCCACGGCCTCCAGAGCCACAATCTGGCGCTCTAACCTGCTGAGCTATACCCACCAAAATAATTCTTAAGTGAAGTGGCAAAACCACTCACCAAGCGCAATAACTATATTAGCAAAGTCGACAGGTTATGTCAATAGTTTTTGCAGGGAAATTATTGGTAGTTAGGTAATTCTGCCACCACACGGTTGCGCCCTTCCTTCTTAGCCCGGTATAGTAAATCATCCACCTGGGTAATTAATCGATCTAAGTCCATGCCATTTATATTACAGTACTCACCAGAAAAACTAGTGACCCCAAAACTCACCGTCAGTTTTATATCTCCTCCGTCGGTTTTAAATATATGATTAGCAATCTTTAATCGTAATCTCTCTGCTAAATTCTTGGCGTATTCTAGTTTGCTACTGGGAACCACCAGTACAAACTCTTCACCACCAAACCTTGCCAAAAGTGCATCCTGTCCGCTGTTTTCAAAAATCACTTCAGTAAGTCCGATTAATACCTGATCTCCTACATGGTGACCGTATTGGTCATTAATTCTCTTAAAATAATCAATGTCAAACAGTATTAATGAAAAAGGCATGTTCCTTTTACAAGCAAGTTGTATCTGACTGGAAATATACTCAAAAAGATATCTGCGGTTAAACACTTTTGTTAAGTAATCCGTAGTTGCTATTTGGTCCAACTGCTTGTTGGTTTCTTGTAGTTCCTCTTCAGATGCCAAGAGTTCTTCATTTTGGCTTTCTATTTCTTCTTTTTGTTCTTCTAAAGTATTTATAGATTCATTTAGTTGCTCATTTATTCTTTTAATTTGTAAAGACATTTCATTAAAGGATGATGCCAACTGACTAACTTCCTTATTGCCTTTTATATTAACAGTTACCCCTAGGTCACCGTCCCTAATGTCTTGGGCAGCAGCATTAAGTTTCTCAAGGGGTTCTGCAAATCGTCGGGACATCAACATTAAAACTGGCATAAAAAGCAATATAATAAAACCAGCAATGCTAATAGTTGATAGCAAAGCCTGCTTTTCTCTTGGTTCCATAAATGCTTTCACATCTTGTTCTATTACCACAGCCATGTTGGTTACGTTCATAGGTTTATATGCACCATAAACCTCTACACCCCGATAATTAATATATTTACCTACGCCACTTATTCCCATCAATGCATTTTTTACACCTGTGCTATCTATTTTCAATCGAAAGTTATTTCGAGACATTGTACCAATTGTGTTTTTATCTTCGTGCAATGAATTTGATACCATTCTTCTCTGTGAGTCAACAATGTAACTTTCAGTATGTCGACCTAAATTTAAATTCTGCATTATTTTCGTGATATTATCAATGGAAATACTTGCAAAAAAAACACCACTAACTTGGTGTTCCTTGTACACCGGTGCTGCAAAAACAATTACCGGTGTGTATGAAAACCGGTTGTAGATTAAATGAGATATGCCCTTTTTTCCTTCGAGGGCTTGTTTAAAATACTGTCTATCTTTGATGTTTATCCCATGATGATAACTGGTTGCCACCTGCACATTCCCCTGTAAATCTGCAACTCCCATATCTTGTATATCAATATTTTTATATATTATATCTTTCAGATATTCTTTAATTAACTCCTCATCTCCAGTTTTTAACTGCTGAGATGAACTTATAGTAGAAATTAGAGTCATTTTTTGCCAAAACCAATTTTCTATAAAGTAAGCTTGTTTTTCCACCACTGCCTGCAGCATAACATGTGTTTGATCATCTAAGTTATCTTTTAACTGGTTGTAATATAACATTGCTCCAATGGATGTAGATAATGCAATAATTACAAGCATGCCAAAAAGCAGAGTGGTTCTTATTCTGCCTTGAAAAATGTTATTTAGCATAATCTACTCCCCCATATATTTACTACTCTTAAATGATTTAACACTCGGTCACAAAATCCTGCACAAATCTTTCAATTAAAAAATGATTCTACAATAAAAAATAAACCCGGTTGTAATACCGAGTTTATTTTTCTTTTTCTAATTGTTCTTTTAGTTTTTGATATGTTAACTCTAGCCCTTCAGAAATCACTCTTACATCACCAATCACCGGCATAAAGTTAGTGTCACCGCCCCACCGGGGCACTATGTGAATATGAAAATGTCCTGGTATGCCAGCGCCCGCAATTTTGCCCAAGTTAGCACCAACATTAAAACCATCTGGATTAAAAGCGTTGCGAAGCATAGTCACCATTTTCTGGGTCATCTGAAAAAGTTCCAATGACTCTTCATCTGTCAGGTCAGTCATATCACCCACATGCCGTTTAGGTGCAATGAGCAGATGGCCATTATTATAGGGATATATATTTAGTAATACAAATGTCTTATCCCCCCGCAGCAGCACATAATTTTCTTCATCTGCATCTGATTGTAGTTTGTCGCAAAAAATACAGTCCGAGCCTTGGTCTTTACCAATATATACCGTGCGCCATGGCGCCCAAATGCGATCCATGTTACCCCTCCATTTTTTGAATATTTTTTCACAATCTTCTATATTATGTATCTATTTCCTGCCGAGAGAAACCAGAATTTAGTAGTGAGGAGTGAGTAGTTAGAATAAAATTTAATACGGAACGACGAGGGCGTCGTTCTCTACGACTATGTTTTGGCACGTTTCATATTATCCCTACATGCATAATAACATACACACAATTCTTCATTCTTAATTATTCAGTACTTAAGCAACTCAGTAATAGTGTTAAATTCAATTCTTTTAAATGGATATTTTAAGAGACCCCATCCACCTTCTTTGGGCTGATATGAATCAATCAATATTTCCCGACCGTCGGGTAGTATTAAAACATGGTTATGTATAATTCTGTTCTCCAGTTCACTGGCAGTTTTATTATTTAATAATGTTCTTGTGTATAGTGGGTTAAACATAGCATCACCCCTTCATTTACTTATTAGACGCAGCACTAGGTACTAACGTTTCATTATTAGATTAATTTTCCAGAATAAATTCCCCCCTTATTTTGACACACTTCTTTGTTCTTCATCATAGAATAAAGCACCTCATATTAATATTAAGGAGGGGTTTAATGTTAGGTGGGTTGGGTACAGTTTTATTAAGTCTGTCACTGCTCAATGGTTTGACACTATTAATTTCATATGTTGTCAATAACAGTTTTAAAAAACCACTTAGTGCCGAGGAGACAATTGAATATTTCAAAAAACATCATTCCGGTGACGAAGAAGCTTTTAATGTTTTAGTGGAAAGAAACCTGCGTTTGGTTGCTCACATAGCAAAAAAATACAAAGAAACCACTGAAGAATCTTACGATGATTTAATTTCTATTGGCACCATTGGTTTGATTAAAGCCATTAATACCTTTGATATTAAGCGGGCAAAGTTCTCTACATATGCATCCCGCTGTATACACAATGAGATATTAATGTGCTTGCGTAGCAAACAAAAAGACAATGCACTGGTTTCTTTAGAGCAACCCATTGGTTGCGACAAGGAAGGTAATGAGTTGACCTGGGAAAACTGCTTGGGAACTGATGTGGAAATAGTTTATGAAGAAGTAGAAGCTAACCAAGAATTGGAGCGGCTGAAATCTGCGGTATCCAAACTGCCCCCCAAAGAGAGAAATGTAATTATTCAACGGTATGGTTTAAACGGAGATGAACCACGGTGTCAAAGAAAAATAGCTAGAGATATGGGCATATCACGTTCATATGTTTCACGCATTGAAACCAAAGGCTTAAAGCGTCTAACTCAAATCTTAGCGGTTAACTAGTCGGTTCATGAATGTAAAGGTTCTATTCTAAAAGATTGGAAAATATAATAATTTGCGGATTGGGTCACGGGGAGGTAAGTACTTGAGGAAGATATCAACAACAGTGATCTTTATTTTGTTGCTTGTTCTATTGGTGGTATGCAAGCCAGTGCAGGCAATGGCTTCAGAGTATATTATCATTGATAAGGGTACTAACCAACTTGCATACTTTCAAGATAACCAATTGATAAAGGTTTTTCCAGTAGCCACTGGTAGAGCACCAAGCTTAACTCCTGAAGGAAGTTTCAAAATAATTAGTAAAGTGGTTAATCCAATATATTATAAGTTGAAAATACCGGGTGGCTCTCCCTATAATCCTCTGGGATACAGGTGGATGGGAATCGGCGGCGCCTATGGTATACATGGCACTAATAACCCCCGTTCCATAGGCACTTATGCTTCTGCAGGTTGCATTCGTATGTACAATAAAGATTCTTACTGGCTATTTCAAAATGTTTCTATTAATACTCCAGTTAAAATTACCAGTGAAGGTGAAAACTATAAAAACCTGTTACTAGTACAACAAAAACATAAACAAGAACAAAATCAGAAACGAGAAATAGCTACTGAAGTTTCTTTAAAATCTCTACAAGTCATTTTGGGGATTACTCAACCAACCATGATGATGTTAAACCCGTAATAAGGCATGAAATAATTAAGAATGTTATAAGAAAGATAAGAGGTGCTTTTGCACCTCTTATCTTTCTTAACCGAACTATTTAACACCATTACGCTTATTGCTCGGAGACAACAGTATAACTGTGTCTTTTGGTTCTACTTGACGATTGGAAATTAATTTGCGCTCTGTCTCTTTACCATTAACCACAGTTACTTCGTATGTTTTTATATAATAACCTTCTCGACCGGGTTCTAGGACTTTCATTTCCCCGGGCTTAAGATCAGAGTTTGTTTTATATATTACTTTAGGTTCAATTACTTCCCGATCAGTTTCTGTTTTATATTCAATACTTTGGGTATCTTCCTCGTTACCCAGTATGCTAATTAGCAGTTTGCCATTATTTACTTTACTGGCAATCATTATCGGATGCTTTCCGTCATTCTTAAATTTAAAATCTTTAATATTACCTGCTATGGTGGCATCTTGACCCGGTGGTGCATAATCCACCAGTTTGGTGTGTGGGTAACGTTCTTCCACCGGCATTTTTGCGTTTAAAACCACATTATACAATGTGGTTGCCACTTGACAAACTCCTCCGCCATAGTCATCAACCAATTGATTATTAATAATTACTGGTGCTTTAACATACCCGTTCTCTTTTGTTCTGGGGCCAAGGGTTTTATTTAATGAAAATAATTCACCAGGTTTAATGATTACATTGTTAATTTTATCACTGGCAAGTTCTATATTATGAACTCGGCCATCTTTTTTTGTGATATCTATCTCAGTTACAAAAATTGCAAGAAGCTCATTAATATCCTTCAAATCTTCACTGGTACGCTCTGGTTCTTTTTCCTCTGCTACTAATTTAATGGAAAACTCCCCTGGATTCAGCCCCTGCAATTCTGCTATTGTTTTTTCAATATCCAGTTTCCGGCCCATTGTTTCCGGGAGCAGTACTACTTGACCTTCGGAGTAAGCCACTTGGGCATTCTTCGGTTGTCGATTATATTCAGTACTAATTTCCTGAAGGGTTTCCCTTAATGCCTGCTTGTCAAAATGAACAGTTAGCGGAAAGTTCTTTGAACTGGTAATCAGACTATAAAACTGATTAATCCGCAGAGGAGATATTTCCTTACCCAATTGATAAGTATTATTTATAACGGTTTCATAGTCATAGGCCAGTTTGATGTTCTTAAATTGCACTTTCCATTGATCGCCCTCGCCATCGTTAAATACCAAAAAACTGTCTGCAGTGGGCTGTGGAAATTGTTCATGCAGTTTCTCCTTAGCTGCATCAGGTTTCAACCCACCTACTTGAACCCCGCTAATTGCCGTTCTGGGGGTAATATTGTCCTGATTAAGATAATACGTAGAGGTAGTGGCCAGTGCAACACCTGCTATAACTTGTCCCAGGAGAACAATTGATAATAATATTGAGCCTTTAGCTTTCATCAACTGTGTTCATTGTTAAATCAATATACTTATCAGCTTCGGTAGCTCGCTCAATTGTTTCCGGTGTTACGATGTCTCCCTCTTCTGCTATTATCTCACCATCATCAGTAGTAATTGTTGCGGTTACTTTACGACCAATTAGATATTCTTTTTGCTTACCTTCGAAAAATTTTAGTGGGTCTTCGCTAGTATTCTCGGTGATTTGTTCAATTTGATCATCTTCATCCTGCTCTGCCTGATTTTCCAATACAGAGCTATCCTCTGGTGAAACTTCATCGGTAATGAATTCCTTAAAATCTTTATCCACAATAATCATTTCTCTACCCAATGTAATTACATGGCTAGTGGGAATGTACCCACCCTGTTCCTGCTCAACACTGGGAACCCACTGGCAGCCAACTATTCTACCAGTCTCTTCATCAACCATTATTTCGTTAATTCTACCAACAATTGTTCCTTTTTCTGTCATCACCTTGGCATTTATTACCTTTACGTTTTTCTCTTGCAGTTCAACTGCTTCACCACTGGAGGAGAATGGTATGATGGTGTTTTGAGATTTTACTGTTAGCGCATCTTCACCAATTCCCACAACATGATCAAATGGTACCAGTTTACTTTCAAATGAGTTTTCCTGTTCTACAACAACAAAGTCCACAGTGCCATTACCGGGGTTAATAAGTAGGTCTTTAACAACTCCCAAGTAAGCAACTTCAGCAATACTTAAAACCGGCAGGCTAATAATTTCCTTGCTTGTCTTCACAGCTTGCCCGACTCCTTCCGTTCCAACATTTATTTATTTTATTTTCTTTAAAGTCATGGAAAAAGCCTTCTTTTTGACAAAATTCGGCACTTGGCTGTAAGGCTTATTAGGTATGTTATTCTGTCGTAATACTTTTATTAAATTATTCAAATAAGTAAGCTTTTCTTTCCATGCCTTAATACCCGGGTGGTCAACCAGATCTGGCTGTTTAATATAAGCAGCTATTATGCTGGCAGCCATAGAATACATACCCATTTGCTGATAAGCATCGCTTATCTCTGAAACTGCCAGATATTTCAAGTCTGGCGTTGGGTTTTGTTTTAAACCGTTCACCAGCATTTTTACTGCCTCACTATAGTTGCCTTTCTTGGAACCAGCCAAACCTTTTGATATTAGTTCCTTTGCATCAGGTTCTGCTGGTTTTTCTATGACCTTATCTTCATATTTTTCTTCAATTGTTTGCATATCATCATCGCAGGAAGCGTTCTCTGGCTCATCATCAATTTCTTCTTGCTCTTCTTCTGGCTCAACTTCATCTTCTGTTACAGAACGAACTATTTCAGTATGTGCATAATGTTCCGGGGTTTCTTCTTCCTCTTCACTTTCCGTATCTGTCTCATTATTAGGTTGTTCATTATTAGGTTGTTCTTCATTAGGCGGTTCTTCAAGTAATTCTTCATCATCATATGTATCTTGCTGTTCCGGATGCTGTTTTACGTGTTTATCTATGCTGTTATTAACATTTTCATTTTCATTTTCCTTACCTACTGCCACTTCCTCTGCAGCTACTTCCACTTCTACCTTAGTTTCTGATTTTAATTCAGATGGTGTTTCTGACGGTGCTTCTATTTCAGGTTTCATTTCAGATTCAACGGTTATCGATCTGGTTATTTCTTCATGTGAACTATTTGGCATATCTTTTTCACCCTGCTCTTTCTGTGTACTATCATCTTGTATTGTTACATTTAAAGCAGTTTTATCAGTCTCATCATTTTGAATGGTATTCTTCTGTTGACCGTTTAGTTTCAGGGTATAGGGCAACAGAAATACTGCCAGAATGTAAATTACCACTGTATTACTGGCACCAAGTTGGGATACCGCTGTAGGAAAATAAACTAATAGTACATAACTAAATACAGAAAGTATAATCGCTTTATTTCGCGGTAAATATTTTTTTAATAATATGAAATTCACAATAACTACAGCAATAACTGTGGCATAATATACCTGCATAATAACCTCCGTTAAGAGCGTTTCCAAAAATTAGAGGTACTAATTATATTATTTTTCTACAAATAGTTAATTAATCCTCTCCGTTTTACGGTTTTTTTAATTTTATCCTTAATTTTAGTATTATAACTTATAAAATAATGTAGTTACCAGTCATATTATATAATTTTTCATAAAAAAAGACTGGTTGTTATACCAGTCTTTAACGTTGCATTGCTGCCGCCTGACTTTCTTCCCACAGCATTTCCATAATTTCTTTTTTAATTTCAGAAAACCGGGGTGAAACAGTTACCCGATGATCCCGAGGACGGGGTATATCCACTTTTATTTTTTCTTTTATACATCCCGGCCGTCGGGACATTACGTATATGTTGTCCGCCAGTAGAACTGCCTCATCAATATCATGTGTTATGAACAAAATAGTGGTTTGCTCTTTTTCCCAAACCCTTAGCAGTTGCTCCTGCATTACCACCCTGGTTTGTGCATCCAACGCTCCAAAGGGTTCGTCCATCAGCAGCATTTCAGGTTTGTTAGCCAGCACCCTGGCAATGGCCACCCTCTGCTTCATTCCACCGGAAAGGGTTTTGGGCAGGGCATCCTCAAAACCTTTCAAACCCACCAGTTCGATATATCGCTGGGAAATCCCCTGCCGTTCCTTTTTACTGATCCCTTTTATCTTTAAACCAAACTCAACATTTTTCTGCACAGTGAGCCACGGGAACAACGTGTAAGATTGAAATACCATCCCTCGGTCAGCACCGGGATTGGTGATTTCTACTCCATTCATTCTTACCAATCCGTTCGTGGCCTGTTCCAAACCCGCAACAATATTCAGCAATGTGGATTTGCCACATCCGCTGGGGCCCACAATCACCGCCAGTTCATTTTCAGCAACATTGAGATTGATGTTTGACAGCGCTTGAACTTTGGTGGCCCCATTGCCAAATATTTTATTTACACCGCTTACCTTCAGCCTGCTCATGATTTACCACCAGCCTTTTCACTCCAAGGCACCACCACTTTGGTCATCCACTTGAAGAAATAATCGGTTAGGAGACCTAATATGCCAATAATGATCAATCCGGCAAAAATGCGATCGGTGGCTAAAAAGCGCTGGGCTTTTAATATCATATACCCTAATCCAGAGTTGGCAGCAACCAATTCCGCCACCACTAAATAAGTCCAAGCCCAACCAATGGTAATACGCAGACTGTCCATTATACCAGGCAATGATGCCGGCAGTAGTACCAAGCGATATTGTTGCCACTTACTGGCCCCAAGTGTTGCTGCCGCCCGCATTAAATCTCTGGACACATTGGCCACCACATCACTAACCATCAGCACCAATTGAAAAAAGGTGCCGAGGAATATAATTACAAACTTTTGCATGTCTCCAATACCAAAATATAGCACTGTTAGTGGTACCAATGCCACCACCGGTAGGTAACGGGCGAATTCTATGGAGGGCCCAAAAAGGGCTTCTGCATTTTTAGAAGTGGCAATAAGTATTCCCAAGGGTATGGAAACTATTACCGCCATCAACCAACCCACCGTTACCCGATACAAACTGGCCAGTGTATATTCAAACAAAATCCCTTCATTGTACATTTCATTAATGGCAACAACCACAGCACCTGGTGTAGGCAAAAATAATTCACCAACTAACTTGCCATATGAAAACAGAGACCATAGTGAAGCAATTATAATAAATGAAAACAGGGCCAATCTTCGGTGTTTATTAAATTGTTTTGCTATTGCAGCCCGTTCTCTTAGCATTTATTCTGCAGCCTCTTTCACGTAACTGGTATCAATCAATTTATCAATGTCTACTTCACTGTCAATTATTCCTTTTTGCTGCCAGAATTTACTGGCACGCTCGGTAACTTTGAGCACATTGTCTTCACCTTCTTTGGTGAAGAAGTCCAGATTACCCTCCTTACCAAAGAAGGTTACCCCTTTGGCCATTTCAGCAACATCTTCTTGCTCAAGTTCCAGTGCCTTGGCCATTATTTCATTGCCTTCCTCCGGGTTCTCACGGTAGTAATCGATGGCATCAAACCATGCTTTGGTTAATCCCTCTGCCGCTTCTGGATATTCCTGGATAAAGTCACTGCGCATAGTGATCACATCAACAATAGTGCGCGGGAAATCCTCACTGCTTACTAACACATGACCACCTTCTCTTTGAGAAGCGTTGGTTAGCCAGGGTTCCCATACCACTGCAGCGTCCAGTTTTCCGGCAACAAATGCAGCACCTGCATCACTGGCAGTCATTTCTTGAATGTTCATGTCTTCTTCACTAACACCGTATTTTTCTAAAACAGTCAAGAAAAAGAAGTAAGCGGTGGATGACTTATCCAAACCTATGGTAGCACCTTCCAAATCTTCCACGCTGGCAATCTCTTCGGTGGCAATTATGCCGTCCCCACCAGATGACTCATCCATGGCAAACACAAAGGTTTCTGGTGTCCCTTTGGCGTAGTGAATAACTTCCCTGTCCAACACGTTGCCCAACGCTTGTATTTG
Organism: Bacillota bacterium; assembly: GCA_009711615.1. Taxonomy (GTDB): domain Bacteria; phylum Bacillota; class Desulfotomaculia; order Desulfotomaculales; family Desulfohalotomaculaceae; genus Desulforadius. The sequence goes on from VENI01000009.1 coordinate 274,177, forward strand.
TCCGGATGCCAATGCACCGGCATACTGAGATTCATCTTCAATCACCAATAGTTCAGGCTTGATGTTATAACTTTCAAAAAAGCCTTTTTCTTGAGCAATATACAGCGGAGCATAACCTACCCAGGTGGCGTGGGCCAACTTGAATTCTACTGGTTCGTTGCCGGTGGTTTCTGTTTCAGTATCTCCTCCACCGCACCCGACCAGCATCAGCATGGCCATCACTAAAAGTAATGCTGTTGATATAAATGTTTTCTTAGACACGTGTAATCTCTCCTCACAATAAATTTAAAAAGTCATATTCTACGTATATTCGACATTTCCTTCTTGCAGTTAACAGTTTAATTAATTAAAGTTTTAATGAATTTTCGTAGTAACCACTGTGGAAACTGTGGACTGTTGTTGATAACTCTGTGGATAAAGTGGATAACTTTTTACCCCAACTTTTTTGCTATTCTTTTTCTATGGTTAAATACTTGCACTTCACTATAACCGACGCTTCGGGCCAGTTCCACCGCCTGGCGGTAATCGGCACCCACATCTTCCGGACAGTGAGCATCAGAATTAATCACTATTGGCACACCATGCTGGCAACATTTTTTTAACAACGTTGGCTGTGGATAAATCTCCCCCACCGGTTTGCGTAGACCCGCTGTGCTTATTTCTATTGTCAATTCGTTATCTGCCAATACTTTTGCCACCCGTTGATACTGTTCTAGTAAAAAATTATCATCTGTTGGTATGTACTTAAATATCTTAGCCAAATCTATATGTCCGGCAATATCAAACAATCGACTTTCTGCCAGGCTAACTATCCTATTAAAATATTCCACCCACACATCTTCCACTTTTCTTTTATCCCATTCTTCTTTCATTTCATCCAAATCAAAACCCCACTGATCTATCCAGTGTACCGAACCAATTACATAGTCAAAGGGATATTCACTAATGAACCGAGAAATTTCCTCTTCCTTTCCTGGAAAATAGTCCATTTCAATGCCAAATTTCACTTTCATTCCTTGTTCCCTGGCATCACCAATCATAGCCAGGTAGTCTTTCATGGTTTCTGTCTGCCTTTCCTTAACCCAGTTATTCATAAAAATATGACTGGTTTCCACAAACCTGTAGGCATGCTCAGATATTCCCCACTCTTCTATACCTACCTTTTCAGCCTGCTTTTTAAATTCCCGAAGCCATTCAACAGTGTACGGGCCTCGTTCCACATGAATATGATAATCTGTAAGCATTTTTTTCTGTAAACCTCCTGAGAAAATATTTATACGGACTAATATATATGCAATTAGGGATAAAAGCAATAAGTACTATAAAGAGAAATATATATTCTAACTGCAAATTTCCTTATATTAAGTTTCTGATCTTAAAAAGGGTTTTTAATGTTAAAATTGAATAAAGTTTCTATTTATATCATAATCATGTTTCCCTTAAGGAGGCAGTTTAATGAGCACTAATTCAAATAATAAGGTATTAAAAATTTCAGATTACTCTGATACTGTATTTGAACAGGGGGATCAAAAAAAAGATATTATGCCTGACCGTTACAAGCTATTGTTTGAATATAGCAGGGATATTATTTTATTTATTCGCACAAATGGAAGTATTGTAGATGCTAATACCGCAGCTATTAATGCATACGGCTACACATATGATGAATTAACCTCATTATCAATCTTCGAAATACGGGAACAGACTGACATAGAATTATTAAAACAGATGAACTCTGCCAAAAGTGAAGGTATACTATTTGAAACATTTCATCGTTGCAAAGACGGCAGTGTTTTTCCAGTTGAAGTTAACTCCCAGGGGGTTCAAATAGGAAATGAATGCATTTTAATAAGTATAATTCGTGATATTACAAAACGAAAGAACGATGAATATGATCTAGAAAAACTGACTGCAGAGTTAAAGAAAAAAAAGCAGTTAAATGAAGCTCTAGTTATACTTAACACAATCGGTCAGGTGAAATACGCTAATCCTAAAGCAAAGCAGCTTGTTAGTAATATTTTCAAAACAGATGAACCAGTTAAGGAACTTTCTATTTTTATTAAGAATAATCTTCAATATTTAAACAGTAATAATCAAGTAGTCGGTAATGGACTTGTTGTAAAATTTTATCCTTTTCTCACTTACCCCGACATTAAAATAGCTATCTTAAATAAACAACCACAAAAAGGAAATTTTTTCTGTCTTAAGGGTACTTTAACAACGCGTGAAATTGAAGTTATAGAGCTTTTAAGTAAGGGACTCAACAATAAAGAAATTGCAACTAAATTATATATTACACCAAACACGGTCAAGCGACATCTAAGTAATGCATACTGTAAACTAGATGTTTCCTCACGTACAGAACTACTTAGCAAAGCATATCAATTAATGAAAGAGAGTAAATAAGCAAAGACCCTGCGCTACTTTAAGCCGCAGGGTCTTTACCTTAAAAAGTGGTCATGGGGGCATTATATAAATTAAGAATTATTCACTTCAAATCTATTAACTAGATCATTTAATTCATCTGCTAAACTGTTAAGTGTCTCAGAAGAAGCTGAGACTTCTTCCATTGCAGCTGTTTGTTCCTCTGTGGAGGCAGCTACATTTTGCACCCCTGCCGACATTTGTTCAGATGCTGATGCTATGTCTTGAATCTTTGATGCCAACCCTTTAACCGAACTATCAATTTCTATAAATACCTCTCCAAGTTCATCAACTGAAACATTGATATTATTAACCACCGCGCCTGCATTATTCATCTCTTCCACTGCTCTATCAGTCTCTATTTGAATACCTTTTATAATATCACTTATCTTCTGAGTTGATTGATTAGATTCTTCAGCCAGTTTTCTAACTTCTTCCGCCACTACTGCAAATCCCTTGCCAGCTTCCCCTGCTCTAGCTGCCTCTATTGCAGCGTTAAGTGCTAGTAAGTTTGTCTGTTCAGAAATTTGAGTAATAATATCTATAATCTGCGATATCTGCTTAGACTTTTCATTAAGATTATTTACAATACTTGATACTTCTGTTGTTACTTCAATGTTTTTCTTAAATTGTTCTTTTACAGTAGTTACCTTGCTTGCACCAGCATTAGCATGCTGCTCTGCTATATTAGAAGCATTTGTCATCTCTTGAATGTTACTGCTAACTTGATCAACGGTTGTGGAAATTTCACTCATAGTAGATGCATTCTCATTGGCAGATGCTGATGTTTGTTGTGAAGTTGAATTAAGGTTATGAGCTGATTCTGTAACCACATTACTTTTATCTTTTACTTGTGTTATTAGTTCATTCATCTGGATAATCATATCATTGAAAGCATTACCTAATTTCCCAATCTCATCCTTAGACCTAACATTTATTTTTTTAGTTAAATCTCCTTCAGCAGCTTTCCTGGCAACCTCTACCATTGAGTTCACGGGTGTTGTTATATTCCTCGTAATTACAAAAGCTATGATTGCACCTAGAACCACACTGGCAACACCGCCAAAGATTATTACATTCCTTGTCTCTTGTTCTAATTCTTTGGCATGGTCTAATCGTTCTTCTAAGAGTGTTTGTTCTGTAGCTATGATATTGTTAAGAACAGCTCTCATTTCATCCATAATTGCTTTACCATTGGCACCCTTCACCATATTAATAACCTGGTCAAGTGTCGCAATTTCACTGTTTACTTGACGTCGCAAATCTAATAATGGCGTAGCTGAATGGCTTACCCATTGCTGTTGATGAACCTGTAATATCTCAAGTCGTTCTTGTTGTTCTGGGTTATCCGAAGTTAATTCTTTTATTATTTTATAGTGATGATTAAAATCTGACTTTCCATCGTTAAATGGCTCTAAGAAGTCTTCGTTTCCAGTAATAGCAAAACCCCTAATGCCCGTTTCCATACTTATAAGGCTTTGTAAAATCATATCCGCTTCTCGCATCACTTCATAAGTATGATTATTCAATTCAACAGCATCGGTTTGAAATTCAAAATCTATATATGTATAAGACAGCACACCCAGCAGCAAGATAATTACTAAACCAAAACTAAAATATAGTTTTTTACCAATATTCATTTTTCCCGCCTCCAAAAAATTGTTGCGTTTAAATTATTAAAGCAAAGAATTAACTGTCAATTTCTATTTTGGTTAGCAAATAATTCTCCCAACAACACCCCCTGCCAACCTACTTTGATCTTACAAAAAACAAAAAGCAGCGCAGGCTGCATTTATAAATTAAATCTAAATAGCAACCTGGCAACCATAGCTAATTAGCTTTAGGCCCACGGTTTTGCGTCCTTGCCTTTCAACAAGTTTGCCCTTTATTGGTATTAATTTCATTATTCGACACAATTATCAAAATTCCTCTTGATCCTGATACTAAAAACAACAGACCCAGTAGCTTGAAAAAGCTACTGGGTCTGTTGTTTTATTTATAGGCTGGGATGGATAACAGTTCATTAACAGTTACAAACTCATACCCCTGCACGCGCAGGGTATAAATAAGTTCAGGCAGTACTGAGACAGTGTCGCTTAAGTCCTGACCGCCTCCAGCAGAGTGGAATAGTATAATGGAACCACCTTTAACATTGGGTAGGGCATTAATTAAGATTTGATTTACGTCGTTGGCTTCTTTCCAATCCACTGTATCAACTGACCAGTTAATAACTTTATAGTTAAGATCCTTCATATCCTGAAGCATTTCACTGTTAACTGCACCATAAGGTGGCCGGATTAATCCCGTACGCTTGCCGGTTATCTGATAGATACTATTCTCAGTATCCAGCACTTCACTTTGTCTGCTTTGTTCTGATATTTTCGCCAGGTTTGGGTGTGACCAAGAATGGCTGGCCACCACATGGCCTTCGTTCTGCATCCTGTTTACTATCCAAGGGTATTGGCTTGCTCTTTCACCCATCAAAAAGAATGTTGACGGTACACTATATTTTTGCAACACATCCAGAACTTGATCAGTGTACGCACTATCAGGACCATCATCAAAGGTTAGGGCTATCTTGTTAGTATAAGAAGACCCCTGTCTAAAGAAGGTTCCTTTAAATTCCTCAACATAATTGGGTGGGGCTTGATATACAGGCTGTGGAATTGTCAATTCTTGTCCAACGTACAAGTAATCCCAACTATTTAACCCATTAGCTGCAGCTAAAGCATCTATACTTACACCATGCTCTTGAGAGACTTTATACAAACTATCACCATATTTTACCTGGTAAGTATTTGGTTTTGGTTTTGGTGCAGGTTGGCTGACTTTTTCACTGGGAATAGAAAGCACCTGACCGGGGTAAATTTCATTCCAATTGCTCAAGTTATTCTCTGCTGCCAGTGCCTCCATGCTTACTCCAAGTTTGTTTGAGATTATATATAAGCTTTCGCCAGACTGCACTTGGTAAGTGTTAGAATTAGAAGGTTCCGGTTTCGGTTCAGGAATAATTAACACCTGGTTTACAAACAAGTTACTGGGAGTACGCAGGTACTTGTTATTAGCCAATATTTCTTCTACTGTCACCCCATACTGCTTGCCAACTAAATAAAGAGTTTCACCGCTTTTCACTCGGTGAACTTGATCTGCATAGGCAACATTAACCTGTATTAGCGTGGAAACAAGCAAAACTAACAGTACTAGTTTTACAGATTTTCTCACATTTGACCCTCCTTTCTAATATCTTAAATTAATTTGTATTCCAACGACTATTTTCGAGCAAAACCTACATAATGCCTTTATGTAAGTAATGGGATGATTGGTATAAAAAACAAAACCGGGCAGATGCCCGGTTAAATCATTCATTTATTAAACTCTGTCCCTTTCCTGCAACATACCGTTTCGTTCAAGATAATTGCGAAATACAAAGCCACCTACAGCTAAAACAAAAAAGAACACCAAACCAGCAGTGGTATTAACTTGAACCGCCGGAATTTGTAATGATACTAACGACAAAATACTGGTACCAATGATACCATCCACAATAGAAGCAGAAATGTTCCCAATATAACGGTACAATATCAGGTCACTTACCAGGAAAGTAATTATTGTGGTGGCAGTGCCAATAACCAAAGACCAATACCAGTTACTGCCCGGCATAAAACTAAAAGCCAGCAATGCCGTGGCCACTGCTAGTATAAACTTACCTATTAACACAGCATATGTGTTGTCCATATAAACACCCTCTTCTTAGTATTATTCATTATACTTTCCCCAGTAGGAGGATTATTATAAATACCCTTTTTAGATAAAAATAAACCCACTTAAAATACGAAGTGGGTTTAAGGTTTCTTCTCTTGGTAGCAAACACATTTGTTTCCGGTGGTTCTTAACACAACAGCTGATGGAATCCCTCCAGTCTTAAAGCCGTATGCTTTACACCCCCGGGGATATTTTTTATTCCATGTCACATAAAAATACCTGCACTTCTGACAGTAGATACGCTCATTCTTGGACATACTAAACCCCCATTCCCACCCATTAATATAATAAATCTTCTTCACAGTTGCAAGGTAAAATAGATGTTATAACGAAAACATTCACAGAGTTATCCACACTTTATTAACAGCTTGTGCAAAAGTAGCTAAAATTTAAATTATACATAATAAATTGGGACCCATTTACCCTATAACCATATTATATATAGTAATATTTAACTAAATAATATAATGGGGGTAGGGGTATGAAAAAATTTCTTTCGGTATGCCTACTAATGCTAATAATTCTTTTTAGTGTTAGCTGCGAGGCAAAACCTGAACAAATCACGGTAACAGGAAAGATAATCCAAGCATCAGGTGTAAGCGTGGATGTAGATTTTAATATTCCTGTAATATCTGGAATGAAAGATAAGAACTTGCAAGATAAACTTAACGCCCAATTTATGCGAAAAGCAGAAAACCTAGAACAGGAAATTGAAGCTGCTGCCCAAGAATATTGGGAGGAAACTAAAATAGATCAACAAGAACAGCCTCGGTTCGGTGCTGTTATAGATTACAACACTGCATATAACAACAAAGGACTGTTAAGCATCAATGTGAAATATTATAGATATACGGGAGGTGCCCACGGAAGCACCATTATGGAAACATTAAACTTGGATGTTGAAAATGGAAAGATACTGCAAATAAATGACTTCTTTAAACCAGGGGAAAATGCACAAGAAATTGCATTGCAAGAAATTCACAACCAAATAGACAAAAATGAAGATATGTACTTTCATGACGTGGTAGAAGTACTAGATTCACTACCAGAAGACCAACCATTTTATATTAACGGCGAGCACATTGTAGTTTATTTTCAACAGTATGAGATTGCCCCATATGCAGTTGGTATACCGGAGTTTAAAGTGCCAGTTACAGCAATGCCTTAACTTAAATAATATAAATAACTAGTTTTTTTATATAACTACTGACGTCATTGTAGGAATTTTGTTATAATGATATAAAATTTCTACAGGAGGTCACTACTCATGGAACGTTATAATTTATGGACTCACTACCCTGATCCAGTGAATATGAAAAAAGACAAAATCATCTCCAAACAGATACAGTATCGATCTGTACCCCGTATTGGTGAAAAAGTGGTTCTTCAAAGCGAAGTATTTGCTGTAACTGATATTATTCACGAGATCGATGAAAATAGAATAATCATAAAACTGGAGTTTACAAATTGGTAAAGAACAAAGGCACCAACTGCCCGGATAGCCGTTGGTGCTTTTACTTATTTTGCAAGCTTAATCATGAATTAGAAATTGATTTAACAGCAAATTAGATAACATGGAGGGAAAAGGTTTGAAAACTGCCATAATCTTTGCATCAACCCATGGTACCACAGAAAAATTATCACAATTGCTTAGTGAGCAACTTACTGGAGAAGTTCAACTAGTAAACTTAAAGAAAAAAACAAAGGTAATTCTTGATGAATTTGATGCTATAATAATTGGCGGTTCAATTCATGCTGGAGGCATGCAACAAAAAGTAAAACAGTTTATTGAAAAAAATAAAGAAGTTTTACTCGCCAAAAAAATAGGTCTTTTTCTTTGCTGCATGTTTGACGGCGAACAAGCACAAAAGCAATTTGAAACAGCATACCCCAAAGAACTTAGATGTGCATCTATTTCCAATGGTCTATTTGGTGGAGAATTCATCTTTAAAAAAATGAATTTTGTAGAAAAGTTAATAGTAAAAAAAGTCAGCGGGGTAACCAGTGACGTTTCCAAGATTGATATTAAAGCAATTGAAAAGTTTGCCAGTGATTTCAATCATTCTAACCGATGGTCTTCTTGAGTGTAACTAATATTTTCTAATTTTCCAAGCCACTCTTCCCTGTATATAATTACATTGGGTTGTTCTTTATCTTCACCTTCACGCACATCAATAAGACCCTGTGATTCAAGCAGTTCCATTGCATCTCTAACTTCGAATTCAGAGTATCCTAACTCCCTACCCATGTTCCGGGCCGGGTATATTAACATTCCATCGGGGTTGGATTTTTCTGAAATAAATATTAAAACATTGCGAGATATTTCATCAAGCTTAGCTAACATAGCAGATTTAAGCATTAATACCACCTCCAGTTATTATTATTGCCAGATTATATGGTAAATCATAATTGGAAAAATTAATAAATAAGTATCTAGTTGACATAAGGGTGAAACTTTGTTATTATTTTATTTGCGCTAAGCGCAATAAACTATAAAACTTGTCCCGGTAGCTCAGCTGGATAGAGCAACGGACTTCTAATCCGTAGGTCGGGGGTTCGAATCCCTCCCGGGACGCCAGCTAAAAGCTAGACACCGCAAGCATTTGCGGTGTCTTTTACTTTCTAGCCAAACTAGCGAAATCAGCGAAATGGGGACAATCTAGGGACACCTTTGACAAAATGACACCTATAGAAACCACACCTCCGATTCAGAATATCACGATACAGGCTTGATTGTGCTATTTTTGAAAACGACATAAAACTTGATGTTGAGTGTGTAATGACCGAGTCTCTCATTCCTCACTACAAAAAGCGAACGACAGGAAAGGAACAAGATGCTTGAATAAAAATTGGTGGAATGTAATACGATTTACAGGCAGCCAAATAAATAAAAACGCCAACCGCTGTGTCGAAAGATTAGAATTAATATAACTTATAATAATTAAGGGTGTCCAGGTGCAATGGGCGCCCTTTTATTATTGCTATATGTACGTTTGTGTTTTGGTGAATATATGAGGCTGACCAGCCCAACTGCCTCGGTCTGGGGTCAGAGCTACCTGCTATATTACATTCTCACGATACCTTAAGCCCGTGCTAAAAAACAGCACCGGCTTTTTCTTTAACTGCTATATTTTCGCTTGGAAGCCAGAGTGCCTTATCGGCACACTGGCAAAAACCTCAACCCCACTCCCCCCGACCCCAATCATAGGGCGCGGGAACGTTCAATAAAAGTAGCCCCTCCCGCTCTTTCCATTATACCCGACACCTCTTCGCCACCCGTCAACTGCGCGGATGCACTTCATTATTTAGATGCTTTCAATTGTAGTGTGACTTATACTATAAAGGAAAATAAATTACCTTTATTAAAGCACCCCAGGTTTTTATTGCACACTAGATAGTAAATGAACAGGCTAGTTAGCCTCGTTATTTGGGGGCTTTCTTTCAAATATAATGAGTAATAACAAAACAAAGATTTTGCCATCGATAGGTGTAAAGCCTTCTAGGTTTCCTAAAGAAGAGAGTAAACTTAAAAAAAATACAATTAAAGCTGTCCAAATATCACGTACAGATGCTCTGCCTTCATCATTTTTGAACAGAAAAGATCTAATAAATATTAGAATTGCAGTTGGAGTACATATTGTTAATATATAATTATACGAACAATTGGGATTGATCCAAAAAGGCAATGACAGCAATACAACTAGAATTATAATTAATATATTGTATAGCCAATATGTAGTATCTGGTTTTGTTTCCCCTTGCTTTATTGAGAAGATAACTTTTTTCAGAGATGAAATTCTTGTTGTTAGCCAATATGCGGTATTTTTTCTGTATATTAAAATTAATGACTCTAATACGATAAACAATATAAAAAAAGTAAGTAATAATGTTTCATTAGGTAGATAAAAATAAATTACTAAAGCATAAAGAAAGATAAATATTCCATGTAACATTGCAATGTCTGCATATTCTCTCTTAAGGCCATCCTTATTGTATGTTTTATATAAAAAACCAACAATCATTGTTAAGAGCCCAATAATAGATACTCCAAAAATAAAAACTTTAATTTTCTCCATAAGGTCACCTCAAAGCTAACTATATTGAATTGCTTCTAACTTATACCAACGAACTCCTTTGCAAACTTATAATTTTTGTTTGCACCCTCTGGAATATATGAAATATGCCTTACCTTGGCCAGAGTGCCCCGGCACACTGGCCAAAACCCCCTAATCCCTCGACCCAATCATGGGGCCCGGGGGACTTTTACATTTGCACTTATCGAAGCATCCTCCCTCTCAACCTCTTCATTACACCTAAAGCATTTGTTTGCATGGTTGAAGTAGTTTAAGTTAGCAACAAATCAGCGGTACCAAGAACAGAAGTTAAGTTAGGGCAACCATGCCCTAGACTTGTTCTGTGCCGGTCATTACTGGCAGTCCCCCCGCATAACAGTACTTATTAGTTTACATTCAAATACAAAAATATTGGAAACAATATACAGGAGTTTCATAGCTGTCATATAATAAATATATATTAAACTTTTGTAAGGAGGTGTCTTAAATAGACTGGTTGTTAATAATAATGGCAGCTTTGCTTGGAAGCGCAATGCTACTTCTTGATTCATACAATCACTTACCGCGAGTATTAAAAAAGAAAAAGTATGTTATCTTTTCGATCATTGTTGGTGTTATAACTTTTGCAATACATGATCTAATTAGTATTATTAATGCTTAGGAAATGTTATAGGAAGATGATTACTGTGAACCTTACAACAGCAACATTAGTGGCCCAGGCCTTTAACCTTATTATATTTCTTTTATTAATTACCGCCATTGGCTATGTGGTTTATTCTGTTGTAAATAAAATACCAAAAAGAATAGAAGAAAACACAAAAATAAATCAAGAATTGATCAGAAAGCTTGACTATATAATTGAACAGTTAGAAGAACAGAAAAAAGCTAATTAAATGTTACTGGCTTAATATAATCAACGCCAGTGTAGCGGTACTTCTGAAAGCACTGGCAATTGCTCAGTAAAGGTGTTGTTCTTATTGGAATTAAGAAAATACATATTAGTTATTAGTATGGTTTTAGTGATCTCACTTTCGGGTTGTTCTGGGAGTAACCAGCACCAACTACCTACAATTGGTATTAGCCTTAGACTTATTGAAACGGGTACAGACTACTGTGAATTAGAATGGCATGTGGAAAATAAGTCGGATATAACTGCTACATTTCTTGATGGAAACATAGAGCAATATGAGGTAAAAAACATAGCCACACATAAAAAATATACCAGCAAAAAGAATCATACTACAGATATTGTTCTTCACAAGGGTGATAAATACAAAAATACTGTTCTGTTTAGCAAATTAGAAAAAGGCAGTTATAGGTGCTCCTTTTGGGCCAAATCAGAAGAAGGCACAACAGGAAAAATGAAGTTGTCATTTGAAATTGAGTAACAAGAATTTTCAGGAGGATATCGTGATAAAAAGGAATATATTATCTCCACTTTGCATGCTAATATTAATACTGTTAATCGGCTGCACCAAGGAAACCAGCACTTCTAATTTAACTACATTGGATAGCCTTATATATAACAAAGACAAGGTTAACGCTGTCCTAATATTTAAGGGCCAAGAAGGTACTCCCTCCAAAACAATTAGTAATGATACTGAGGTTATGGAATTTATAAAACAGATTAAAGAACTAGAAGCTAAGCAATTATCTAAAGGAGAAGATATTGCCTTTATGAAAAAAGGTGAAAAATTAAAAGAGAAAGGTATATTACAGATTAAATTTGTAGAAGAATATCCATTCAACAGTTTAACAAGTGGCCAAATTTTGGCCTGGCCAGACGGCACAATTTATATTACAGATATGAAAACAATGACTGGGAGCAAAAGAACAGTTTCATATATAACTACATCAAAACACCCCAAATTTTATGACTACATAATGGGCAAAACTAACCCACATCATATCGATGCAAGCAAAGATAATGACAAGGCAGACCCTCAAAATGTTCATGAAGGGTATAAGGTTTTGTATAGTTTTTTAGAACAAAAGAACTTTGATAGCATCACAAATAGTGCTGCAAATGCAGTTATTAAGTTGCCAACTGATTTTAATGCCATTAAAAATGGGATTAAAATCGGAGAAATACTAAAACACAGAAACCAGTTATCAAAGCAAAACAACTATGACTTTTCAAGCTATCTGGGAAAGAAAGTTAGTATTTATACTGCAGCAATTAAAAGCGCTAATAATGATACCTTTGATGTGGTGCTGTTATTATCCGAAAACAAAATAATTGGTTATTGGATTGATTATGGTAAAAAGGATTCTAAACATAACATGACTGACTTTATCTTACTAGTAAAACTTTTAGGATAAATAGTTTATAGCAAATAACAGCAAGCGTAGAATAGCCCCTACCGCAAGGTGGCTATTTTACGCTTACTTATAATTCACATGCTGCTGGTTAAGATTCTCATGATAGTGTTCCCATTTAGTAAACTGCTTCACTCCTTTGGGATGCTTGTTAACCGTCATATAATTAACCGCTCCTATGTATAACTAGCTCCAGGGCTTCCTGTTAGTAATCCTACTTCTAAACAAGAAAATAATAATAACTAATCAGTAGTATATCAAATGTATAGGTAATTAATAGTAAATGCGTTACCTGTATTAACGGTGTGGCGCATTTTTTGTATGTTATGGAATACTGGACCAAGACTATGGTGATAATAAAATGTTGATCCCGAACTACAAAGAAGGATAACCATTTTAAGATTTAAGGGGGTTCGTTTCTATTGTTTGACTACATTTTCACTATATCTTTTGGTTTAGCTGCTTGAACAGGCGTACTTATACTTTTGAGGGGCTCAAAAGATAGTAAGTTTAGGAAAGGACATGTTATTCTTGGATTTATTTCTACTATTCTTTATATTGTAGGTTTTTTTTATAAATAATATTTTAAGTATCTATTTTTAGAGTTCACTTAACTATTATTAATTAATTTAATTACTTTCTGTTCAAGCTTTGAAGGCTTTGTGGTTGGGGCAAATCTATCTATTACATTACCCTGCGCATCAACAAGGAATTTGGTAAAATTCCACTTGATAGATTCTCCAAAGATTCCTTTCTTTTGCTCACATAAGTATTTGAATAACGGGTGTGCATTAGGGCCTTTCACATCAACTTTTTCAAATATTGGAAAAGTCACTCCAAAGTTAGTTTGGCAGAAATTCTTTATTTCTTCACTTTTTCCTGGTTCCTGGTTTGCAAATTGATTGCATGGAAATCCTAAAACTTCAAATCTCTCATTACCAATTTTCTTGTAAAGAGCTTCCAGCTCTTTATATTGAGGTGTAAAACCTCATATGCTAGCTGTATTTACTATTAGCAATACATTACCTTTATATTTCATAAGATTAATTATTTCCCCATCAATAGTTTTTACTTCGAAATCATAAATTGACACTTTATAACCTCTTTTCTTGCAATATAGTTAACCCGTCTAAAAGCATAGTTTTAGGGTGTTGCATATAATGAAAAAATATTCAATTTAGATTTCGGATATTTTTTACAACACGTCAACAACCCTGTTGATTGGTATGCATGAAATGATGAAGCCTTTGATAGCGTCAGAGCACAAACCGGTATTTTTAAGTGTAGGTTATTCTACTTGTCATTGATGTGAAAGTAATGAGCTAATTCCAGAACATTATAAGCACTAGTTGATTATATGGATATTGTGCATTAACTAACTTTTCTTAACCAAAGCCATATAAAAATCTATTTATAAATTGAAATACCTCTGGAAAAACATGATATAGCTATGGTTTCTTTGAATAATTTAATTTTCTATCGGTCAATATACTAAAAGAATGTAATCAAGGGGGTGAAATAATGTCTAATATTCAATGTAGAGTTGAAGAGTGCCATTACAATCAAAATGAATTGTGCCAAGCTTCTACAATTGAAGTAAACGCAATGGTGAAAGATCATATGGTCAGTACTACTAGAGATACTTCATGTGAAACTTTTGTTCCAAAAGTTAAAATGCAATAATAATAATTAAAAAACCATCGTATTTACCTCGGTGGTTTTTTAATTTATTTTCGGAAAAAGACTAAGTAATAATCTGACTGGCTTTTTAGCCAGGTAATAAATATAGTACCCCAAGAAATGGTTGCCCGCCTTAGTAATATGAAGGCCAGGGCCAGGTGTTAAGCTTACCGACTGGGTATTACAGCACTGTACATGTTGGTGGCATTGTTAATCCTTCTTCTTCACCGAAGTTAGCAGTGTGTAACCAAGAATTATCCCAAATACAGTTATGTGGATACGAGAACCAATTAATAATTTACTTCCCGGCAACATAAACCATCTAGGAACCTGATCAGCTAACGGTAAAAAAGGAGCTATATGAAAGAAAATAACATAAAGGATGGGCAAGCTAACTGCTAAGATCCTCAACCAATCCACAAACCACCGTCCTTGCTTTATTACAGTGCTGGCAAATTGAGGTAGTGCCAGTATTATCCCAAGTAATATTGAGAAAAAAGCTTGAAAATATACCCTAGGGGCAGGGTCAAAAGTTAAAGCTAACTGTTTTGATAAGTGAAGTTCATACGAAACTAGATAATAACAGGATAGAAGTTTCTGGTGTGTTTTTGGGCGAGATAAAAGATACTAGACCTTGGATTCGAGTTCAAGTACATGATAAAACTTTATTTCGTAAGCCAACTGAATATATAATAAAAGATGAATATAATTTTAAGCCCTTTACTTATGAAAATATAATCAGAAATTTTAATGAAAAAGTTGAAATTATAAAACTAAGCTATACCCATAACTTATTAGGGGATTCCGATCTAAAATCAAAATCTTTTAAAGTTAGTAACAGTGATATAACGTTCTATAATTATTTCAATCCTGCTTCTGACAAATATGAGTTCTATAATTTAAGAACTCCGGCTGTAGAATTTATTACTAAGTTGAAAAATGAAAAGCAGCAAGCAAAAAGCATGATCAGTAAAACAGTCAAAAGATTCCCTTGGGAAAACGTTAGTTGTAGAGTAAAACAACAAGATAGGTTAATAATTGATTGTGTTGCTGTAAATTACATCGGAAATCATAAGAACTTCAGCGGTGTATTTTAGGTTGATTTAGAATACGAATTTAGAGACGAAGAAAATATTGATCAAAGCAGGCACATTGATGCCACTCAGTTTGTTTATCTAATAGAGGAAGATGGTAAGTGTAAAATTATTGATGTTTCTCCTTTGAGTGAAACTAAGGAAAAATAATACCAGACCGCCTTTTAGGCCAACAAAAAGGAAGCCTTATTTAATTTTTTTGTATCCTGCAATAGATAGGATAAAACCTATCACAATAACAATGACCTTTTGACCGACATTATTGGAACTATCAAAAACTAACATACCTATACCAGGCAATACAACAAAAACACCTAATACTAGTAAGTAATAACCGCATAGTTTGCCTAGATTTCCACGCTTCATGTGAGGAGGAATATTCCCGCCTGTCCAGTGACCAGGATTATACTGTTTATCTGACCACTCCTGTAAATCTTCTATGTTATCATGATCGTCATAGTCCTTTTTTGTCACAGTACTCACCTCAGGTTCTAACCATCAATTACTAATATATAGTAAGTTACATATATAACAAATAAATCCTTCTCCATTCAGGAAAAAGGCCTCCCTCGTTGTAAAAGATAGCAGTAGCTAATATATAAAACAGCTATATGTTATGATGTTGAAAGAGGTGGTTGAAAGCGAATAAAAAATTAATTATAGGTATTACTTTATTGTTCATTGTTACAATTTCCTTTGGTTTCTTTTCGTAAGATCTTCCTTTGGCAAAAAAGTAAAGGTGATGATGTATATTGAACTTTTATGTGGATGTAATAAGTAAAACTATAGATTATATAGAAGATAGCATTGGCGATAAGCTTTCTGTTTATGATTTATCTAAACGCTTTGGAATTTCAGCTTTTCATTTTAACCGTATGTTTAAAACGGTTTCAGGAATAACCATGAAACAGTATATTCTCGGCCGAAAGCTTACAATAGCTTTGGAGAGGTTAAAAAAAACAAATCATGCTATCATAGATATTGCTCTGGACCTGGGATTTGAGTATCCAGAAGTCTTCAGTCGGGCTTTTAAAAAGCAGTTTGGTGTTTCACCCACCAAATATCGAAAAAGCACTCTAGGTGTTGAGGGTATTCCAAAAGCTTGCATCATTGAAAGGGAAATAATTAACTACAAGGGTACCTTTGGACTAAAAGGAAACAGCGTATTTCTTGAAGATCTATCCCTGAGAGGAATTTTTGTTAAAGCCAATACAAAGAATGAAGATTTTCAAAAGAATCTCAAAGCAAAATTGGATAATTTTATTATCACCTCTTCCGAAACGGATCTACTAAACCAGGAGACATTCTATACTGTGGTGAATTGCCACGGAGAAGAGAATGGTGAATATACGGTTTTTTGCGGCAGAAAACCTGCTGATAATTCTAATGTAAAGTGTTTTGAAGAACGTTTAGTACCAAAGGGATGGTATGTCTGCTTTGAATATTATGGTGATATGTATGACATTAGGGAGGTATTTATTGATGACCTTTACAGGTGGATCATCGTTAAAGAAGTCGAACTTAACTCAAATGGAATTGGAATGGTAAATATTTATCAAAAAAATTACCCTGATAACAACAATGTCAAGATTCTTATCCCAGTAAAAAAACTATATAGTCAGCAAAAAAAATCATGAAGAAGAGCTGCTTACAGTTTAACATTAAACCGATGGTATAACACCGTCGGATTTTTTTATGGGGATGTGATTACATGGCAAGTTTACAAAGTGCACTGGTCAGATTTTTATTGAGGAGATCCGATATCTGGAACAAAACTCTTTCTGACATAAGAAAAGACATGGAAAAGATAAAAAGCAAAGGATTGCCAGACGGAGTAGAGTTTAAAAAAGATACTATTAATGATGTATGTGTAGAAAAAATAGTTCCTTGCGGAGCATTAAAGAATAAAGCAATTCTTTACTTTCATGGTGGTGGTTTCTGTCTCGGAATTTATTCTTCAAACCGTGAATTTGTGGCTCGTATTGCAAAAGAGAGTGGTTTGCAAGTCATTTTGGTTGATTATCGCCTTGCACCCGAACACCCTTTTCCAGAAGCACTGGAGGATGCAGTGAGTGTTTATAAAGGCCTTTTGCAGGAGAGCTGTCATCCAAAGGACATCATAGTGATGGGGGATTCATCGGGCTGTGGGTTAGCTCTGTCAGCATTGTTAGTACTTAAACAAAGTAGTATGGCAATGCCCCTGGCAGCAGCCTTTATTACGCCTGTATTTGACTTCACGGGGAAAAGTGAATCTTTTAAAACTAGGGCTAAGAAAGATCCATTTAAGCTAACAGATCCCCTGGGCATTGCAAAGATTTACGTTGAGGACAATGAGCCGACATCGGCAGTAATATCACCATTATACGGACAATTGGACGGACTACCGCCTATGCTTGTTCATGCTGCTGACTATGATGTTTTCTTATGCGACTCGATAAAATTACAAGAAAAAGCACTGAAAGCGGGAATCAATATTGAACTAAAGGTATGGACGAAGATGTGGCACATATTTCATATGCAAGCATCGATTGTCCCTGAAGCACAAAAAGCTATGAATGAAATATACACATATATAAATGAGAGATTGAAATAGATTAAAGAAAATTCATATACCTTCATCAGTTGTACAACAAGTTTTCTTTAAACCTTTTGTCCGACGATATTCCCATATGAGAAGAAAACAGTAGCAAATATAATGCTTGTTATGAACTTGTTCATAAAGAGATCACATCTTTCTGTGATAATTATTAATACAAAGGTTTCCTCTCCAGTAAAAATAATAGAATTAGTGCAAAATTATCTACTAACTGTTATTTCTCAGCGGTTAACTTTAAATCCTTTAGAATTAAACTGAGAAAGAGTATTTTCTTGTTTTTGTTATAAGTATAATTAACTGTCCATAAAATAACCTATTCACTATAATAAAAAGCGAGAGGTTGTCACCCGCTACCTCTCGCTTAGTAAGTGGTTCAATCTTTATTTGTTCTGAGGCAGAATCCTAAATTATGCTCCAATATCAGCATCCGTTTTTTTGCCCCCAAACAAAACCTTTAAAGCTTGGGTCAGAAGAACTAATGCTAACACAAAAAGCAACACAGCAATAACCGCTAATAAATAGTTTGCTTTTGCATAGTTGCTTATGAATACAAAGACCAGTGCACTAAGGGTTACTGCAAACATGAAAAACATCGGATACTTTGTAGCAGAATTGCTTTGTCCTCTGTTTGCCAACCAAACTGATATTGCCAACAGAGCAAGTGCAGCTAAGAGTTGGTTTGCAGCACCGAAAATTGGCCAGATAGTTTTCCAACCACCGGATAATGCCAATGTCCCACCGGCAAAAACAGTTATCAGTGTAGCAAAATATTTGTTTACCAATAAATTACTATTACCTTCTTGAGAATCATTAGCAAATAATTCTTGGAACACAAATCTTCCTAAACGTGTCGCCGTATCTAGACTGGTTAAAGCAAATGCGGAAACTGCTAACGCAGCAAAGCTTGTTCCAGCTGCAGCGGGAATCCCTAGTTCAGCTAAAAAACTACCGACTCCGGCAGAGAATACACCCACAGGGCCCCCTGCGTCTAGCAGGCTTACATATTTATCTTGCATTAATATGGCAGCAGTAATTAAAGCAATCACCGCTAAGAAACTTTCAATTAACATGCCACCGTAGCCTACTACCCTAGCATCCTTTTCATTGTTAAGCTGCTTGGCTGTCGTACCGGAGCTAACCATTGAGTGAAAACCGGAAATTGCCCCGCAAGCAACGGTAACAAATAAAATTGGGAACATATATCCCAGATTAGTATTTAAAGATGTAACTGCCGCAAACTCTAGCCTTGGATTTGCAACTATCAATCCAACGAACGCTCCACCCAATAAGGCGTATAACAAGAATGAATTTAAGTAATCCCGAGGCTGTAATAAAATCCATACCGGTGTTACAGAAGCTACGAAAATATAACCTAAAAGAATGTAAGACCATGTTGCCCCAGGTAAAATAATAGGATAGTTTATACCTATAACTACACATAAAAATAACAACACTACTCCCGCTACCGTTGCAATACCCAAAGGTATTTTAAATCTATTAGTTGCAAACCCAAACATAATAGCCAAAACCATAAACAATATTGAAGAAGTGGCTGCTGAAGGGGTTCCTACGAAGGTGTTAGAAGTAACAATAGTAAATGCCGCAACAACTAATACAAGTGTAAACCAGGCAAAGATTGCAAATAACTTTTTACCACTTTTCCCTAAATTCTTTTCAATAATATCACCAATAGAATGTCCTCCATGACGTACAGATGCAAACAATGCACCGAAATCATGAACTGCCCCAATAAATATACCCCCTACAACAATCCATAAAAATACTGGCAGCCAGCCAAAAATTGCCGCTGTTACTGGCCCAATGATTGGCGCTGCCCCAGCTATGGAGGCAAAGTGGTGACCCAGTACAACTGGAGCCTTTGCCGGTACATAGTCTACACCATCATACATGGTATGAGCAGGTGTCTTGCGGGTAGAATCAATACCCCACTTTTTTGCCAAGTAACCGCCGTATGCGATGTAGGCAACAATAAATAGCACCGCCGCTAAAACTACTAATGTTACCGCGCTCAATATTCTTCACCCTCCTTATATTTTCTTTTCATTTGGCCTATAAAATTTCATCACCTCCTTGGCCCTCTTATTAACAAATAGTTGCTCTTTTTTTAAATCCACTAAAATGAGCCTTATAAAGCAGTAACCTTTGAAACCCCAAGCTAAACTACGGTTATATTTAAATTTCTCAACCTCTGTACAAGCCTCTAATGCAATTTTACCGTTAGTTAGTAACACCCCTGTTATTATTGTTTGAAAATGTTCGCCTGTAGGGTTAACAACAAGTTCCTTAACAGTTTTCTTTAAATAGTTCTCAAAATCTCGAATATGGGAACGTTCAATATTATGGGATAGTACTTTAAATAAGCAGTACTCATTATTATCATAGCTCCAAAGTTTAACGTTCTTAACCGCAAAATATTTTTCATTTTTTACATGAGATTTTGCTAAGAGGTCTAATTTTTCTTTCAGTAAGATTTGATCTTCTTTACTATCAAAATTAGCAGCCAACCTCTTTTTAATTAACGCTAAATAATCACTTGTATTCATTTGCCATCTCCTTATTAGCTAAAATGTATAATAATTCAATTAATTTTATATTCATTCCATAAACCTTTAATCATTCCTGCTTATTTGTGTAAATTTTCTAAATATTGCAACCTGGTATTATATATGCTTAATAAACATAAAAAAGAGCCCAAAGGCTCTTTAAAAATTGCATCCTAATCTTTTACATTAAATTTATTTTCCCAGGCAAACTCACAAAAGTGATTAATATTTACAGCATCTATTAGGTACGGGTCAAATTGTGATCCCTTATTAATATATATTTCGTTTAATACTTCCTCAATAGTTAAGCTGTTTCTATAAGGGCGGCTAGAAGTCATTGCATCTATTGAATCACATATTGCAATAATTCTTGAACCTAATGGTATGTCATTACCTTGTAATTTATATGGGTAGCCACAACCATCCCATCGTTCGTGATGATGTAATACAATTTTAGAAATGTCCTTTAAATGATTTGACTTGTTAAGAATTAAATAGCCAATATGAGGATGCTTTTTTATTTGCTCCCACTCTTTATCAAGTAATTTTTCTTTTTTACTAAGAATATAATCAGATATCCCTATCTTTCCGATATCGTGTAAATGTGCAGCAATATGTACATTTTCTAACTCTATGCCCTTTAAACCAATTCCCTCTGCTAACATCACTGACATCTCAGCTACTCTTTGAGAGTGACCTCGTGTATATATGTCCTTTGCTTCCAGAGCAGCTATCAAGCATTCTACCACATCATGTAATAGGTACTCTTTATAGCATAAACCCATTATTACACCTACTCACAATATTATTTATACTAATTATCTTTTAACTAATTAATTCGCTGTTGCCATGATTTTCTGGCTAATTTTAGCCCAAGAGCGATTAGTATAAATTATTGGAATATCATATCTCTTGGCCTTCTGTTTAATAATACCGTGAATTGAATGGGCTACATAATCGGTAAATACAATAATTAGGTCAGATTCCTTGGGTATCAAAAGGTTTTTTCTTTTACATTTTCTTCTCCCTTTCTCGTGAATCACTTTATTAAAACCAATTTGTTTTAAATTGTTTTCAATGTTACCTAAATTATCACCACCAACTATAAATACAGACATAACATGTCCCCCCATTCAAGAATATTTTTTATTTGAACTTGCCTCTTTACAAGTGCAGTTACTACATGAACAAGTTTTAGGTTTCTTTTTAATACTAACTTTTCTAGTGCTAACGAGTTTACTAAACATTTTTTTCATTTAACCATCCCCTTATTGATAATAATTATCATTTTCAATAATTATAATTGTCATGCAAACTTTTGTCAATGGTGTGTCCCAGAACTGGTCTAAATTTACAGTGTTACAAACTGTTCATTCTGTCATATTAATACTGAATTCACATGTGAGGAGTAGTTTTTATGAATAACCATTTCTATAATATGAAAGTAGAAGATGTTAGTAGTAAGTTCAAAACCAATTTAGAAACTGGCCTTACAGAACAAGAGGCTGAAAAGCGGCAGCAGGAGTATGGTGATAATAAGTTAGAAAAGCATTCTGGCATTTCTCCCTGGGTACTTTTAATAAACCAGTTCCGCAATATTATTGTGATACTGCTCCTGGTGGCCACTGCAATATCTCTATTTATGGGTGATATTGTGGAAGCGATAGCAGTGTTTTCAGTAATCATCATCAATGCTCTATTTGGTTTCTTTACAGAGTACAGGGCCGAGCAAGCAATGGATGCGTTAAAGAAAATGGTGTCTACCTCTGCCAAAGTAATAAGAAATGGGCAGCTTAGCGAGATTCCTGCTGAAAAATTAGTGCCTGGCGACATTGTGGTGCTTGAAGAGGGGGATAGTGTACCGGCAGATGCACGGGTAGTACAGTCTGATAATCTAGGGGTGATAGAAGCATCCCTAACCGGTGAATCAGAATCGGTAGATAAGAATACCACCCCCTTGCAAGAAGAAACGTTGGCTGTGGGCGATAGAACAAATATGGTATACATGAGTACTGTGGTGGTACGGGGTAACGGCCGTGCGCTGATAACCGGTACCGGAGGAAACACTGAAATAGGTAAAGTGTCAAACATGTTGGAAGAGGCAGAAGACGAAGATACCCCATTAGAAAAGAGAATGGCCCGGTTGGGTCACCAGTTGGCCGGTATAAGCATTGCGCTAGCTGTAATTATGATAGTTGTAGGTATTTTGGTAGG
Source organism: Bacillota bacterium (assembly GCA_009711615.1). GTDB lineage: Bacteria > Bacillota > Desulfotomaculia > Desulfotomaculales > Desulfohalotomaculaceae > Desulforadius. The sequence continues at coordinate 296,903 of VENI01000009.1, forward strand.
CAGGCCGCTTGTAGAAATGCTGGAGACTTCCATTGCATTAGCCATTGCAGCAGTGCCTGAGGGACTAGTAGCGGTGGCCACTATTACACTGGCCATTGGGATGAACCGTATGGCTAAGAAGAATGCCATTATTAGAAAGCTTCCAGCAGTGGAAACGCTAGGTTCAACCACAGTGATATGCTCTGACAAAACAGGAACTTTGACAGAAAACGAAATGACGCTAGAAGAAATATGGCTTAACGGGAGAAATATTAAAGTTACCGGTGTTGGTTACCAACCAGAGGGGGACTTTTTAGAGAATAATAATAAAGTTAACCCTAAAGAAGCTGGGCTAAACAAATTGCTGCTTTGCGGTGCCCTTTGCAATAATGCAGTGGTAAATCGCGGCGAGGAAGATGAGTGGGAAGTGATTGGAGACCCCACAGAAGGGGCATTGGTTGTGGCAGCCCGCAAAATGGGTTTTATTAGGCAGCAGGCCCAAGAAAAAGGCTATAAAGAGTTAAAGGAAATACCGTTCTCATCGGCCGAAAAGCGGATGGCCATTTATTACAAAATGCCTGATGATAGTAGTGATGTACTGGTTAAAGGTTCACCAGCGGTGATTTTAGAAAGTTGTTCACATTATCTTAACGAAGATCATGTTAGTCCATTAGACGACATTTTTAAGCAAAAAACTATCCGAGCAAATAAAGAATTGGCTGGGAAGGGCTTAAGGGTACTGGCGCTAGCATACAAACCAGTGCAGTCTACCGATGAAGACCCTTATTCTGATTTGATTTTGTTAGGTTTAGTGGGAATCATGGACCCACCTAGACAAGAGGCCAAGGATGCCATTGATAACGCTGAAAAAGCCGGCATCCGAACCATTATGATTACCGGAGACCAGAAGGAAACTGCCCAATCCATAGCCCAACGCCTAGGATTAGATAGTGATGATGTCTTAACAGGCAACGAGTTACACAAACTTTCCAAAGCTGAATTGGCGGATGAAGTGGGACATGTAGATATTTTTGCCAGGGTTAATCCTAAAGATAAACTGGACATTGTAGAAGAGTTACAGAAGAAGGGGCAAATAGTAGCTATGACCGGTGACGGAGTTAATGATGCTCCTGCACTAAAGAAAGCAGATATTGGAGTGTCCATGGGGAAATCGGGAACAGTGGTTGCCAAGGAAGCATCAGACATGGTGTTAACAGATGATAATTTCGCGACCATAATTAAGGCAGTACAGGGTGGACGGGTTATTTTTGAAAACATCAACAAATTTATACACTATCTGTTTTCTTGTAATATTAGTGAGATCATTGTTATATTTTTTGCCTTACTTATTGGTGTTCCGTTGCCATTGGTAGCACTACAAATACTCTGGCTGAATCTGGTTACAGATGTATTCCCCGCCCTTTCATTGGGTTGGGAACCAGGTGATCGTAACGTGATGGACAAACCACCCCGTGACCCTGACCGGGCAATTTTAACTAATCGTTTCAAGCTGCGTATTCTGGTTCAAGGTGCTGTGCTGGCAGCTGCCACACTGGGAGCATATCTGTATATGTTAAATACTACTGGAGATATTGGAGTAGCAAGATCAGTGGCCTTTTTAACACTAGCGTTAGTCCAGTTATGGCATGCCTTCAATGTGCATGGGGACGGAATTATCGAGTTTAATAGAACTCTATTTAATAACAAAATGCTTATGGGTGCAGTTGTACTGGTGTTAGCACTTCAAGCACTGGCCATTTATACACCGTTTTTAAATCGTATTCTGCAAACTGTACCGTTAAATGCTGGCACATTAGTATTCGCATTATTGATTTCCTTTGTACCAATAATAATAATTCAAATTATGAACAGATTAAATTTTTTACGGGAAGAACCAAGCTAAATAAAAGCCAAGGCGTTTGCCTTGGCTTTTAATATAATTTTTTCAACTCTTCTTTTAATAATTGTGTTATACACAATTTTCCTATGTCCAAGTTTTTAGTTTCTATTTGAGATACAGGCATAATATCTAAAAGGGAATTTGTTATAAATATCTCATCTGCATTTAATAACTCTTCCCTTACATAATGACCAATTTCAATACTTACTCCTAGCTTCTTTGATATTTCTATTACTTTTCCCCTTATTATGCCGGGTAATATACCACATTCTGAAGAGGGGGTAAATAGTTTATTGTTTTTCACAAAAAAAATGTTTGATGTAGTCCCTTCACTAATTTTATTGTAAGTGTTTAAAAAAACAGTTTCATCAAATCCCTTTTGTTTGGCTTCAGAACGAACTAACATGTTTTCTAAATAATTATTTGTTTTCACACTAACCAGTATTGATTTGGGATTCCTTCTTAAATTGGTAAAGCAGAGCTTAAAACCCTTGTTATAGTCATCCCTAGTGTATGGGTTATTTCTTGAAGTTATTATGTAATTACACTGAGTATCACTTTTAAAATAAGTAATTCTTAAAGCACAATTAGAAAGCTGGTTAGCGTCAAGCAACTGATAACAATACTTAAGTAATGCACTGGGCTCAGTGTTAAAATTTAACCCAAGAACTTTACAACCTGCTCTTAGTCTATCAATATGTTCATCAAAAAAATATATATTATCCTTATGTACTTTCAATGTTTCAAATAGCCCATACCCATAAAGAAGGCCTTCACTATTAGGGTTTATGCAAGGGCTTGAATTATTTACCACTTTACCGTTGTAAATTAAATACATATAGAATAAACCTTCCTCATTTATTAATATACAAGCTTACTGTTTAGGGCTTGCATCAAAGCCTTGGCTTTATGAAGGGTTTCTTGATATTCTAATTCTGGGTCAGAATCCCAAACAATCCCTCCGCCAACTTGAAAATATGCCTTTTCCCCCTTACATAATATAGTTCTAATTGCAATATTTAAATCAACATTACCATTAAAACCCAGGTACCCGATAGAACCAGTATATACATTCCGTTGTGTCGGCTCTAATTCATCAATTATTTCCATAGCTTTTATTTTAGGTGCTCCTGTAATTGAACCTCCTGGAAAAGTAGCTTTAATGCAATCTATTACATCGCAGTTATCTCTTAATTCACCAACCACAGTGGATACCAAATGGTATACTGTTGAGTACTTTTCTAAATTAAATAGTTGAGGAACTTTTACCGTACCACTTTTACAGATTTTCCCTAAATCATTTCTTTCCAAGTCTACTATCATTAATAACTCGGCTTTGTCTTTTTCACTTTCTTGTAATTCTTCTCTATTTTTAATATCCGCTTCGATGGTCTTACCCCTTGGCCTTGTTCCTTTTATAGGCCTGGTTTCGATCACACCGTTATCTATCTTTATAAATCTTTCTGGAGAACTACTAACAATATATCCTTCACCAAAGTTAATAAAACTAGCAAAAGGGGCAGGGTTTATTTCTCTTAATCTAGTATATAGCTCAAAAGCTGTTTCAGTTAGCTTACATTCAAAACGTTGAGTAAGATTGGCTTGATAAATGTCACCTTCTCTAATATAATTCTTTATTTTGTTAACAGCTTTTATATACTGTTCTTTTGTAAAATTCGATTTCAGTAAAGTATCTATGATATTTCTACTTGATTTTGCAATTACTCTTTTGTTTTTTTGGCCTTGCATAATCTTATTATTTATTTCTTCAATTTTTTGCTTAGCATTATGTTTTATCCCCAGCGATGAAGCATAAACATTATCATTAACATGATCCATTATAATCAATCCGTCATAAAAACCAAAGTAACAATCAGGGATATTTATATCATCCTCTGCTGTTCTAGGAAGCTTTTCAATATAATGGCATATGTCATAGGCAAGATACCCCACTGCCCCGCCAATAAATGGGATATTATGATGATAATCCATTTTATATTGGTGCATTAACTCTTTTAACTTATTAAGTGGATTTCCTGTTTGATAAGTAGCTACACCATTCTCCATTATGCTGATGTGGTTTCCTTTACTCTTAAATACTAAAAAAGGATCATATCCAATAAATGAATATTTACCTAAGATATTGTGATCCATACCGCTGTCTAATAAGAAACTGTAAGGTTCATCCTTAAATAATGAATAAATCTCATAACTATTTAAAGAGGTCTTTATATTTTGTATTAACAATTTATTCACCTGCTAAGTTTTTAAGATGATTTGTCTGTTTTAAGAAGTTATCCAAAAGATCTAAGCCCATTTCAGTTAATATAGCCTCCGGATGAAACTGAACTCCTTCTATTAAATATTTCTTATGTTTTATTCCCATAATTTCCCCACCACTTAGTGTTTCTGCAGTTATTTCCAAACAATCCGGGAGTGTATCTTTATCTATTATTAATGAATGGTATCTTGTTACATTTAGAGGACTCCTTAAACCTTTAAATATACCAGTATTATTATGAATAATCTCATTTACTTTACCATGTACAGGTTCTATGGCTTTTGCAATTTTAGCCCCAAAAACTTGCCCAATTATTTGATGGCCTAAACAGATACCAAGAATGGGTATTTTACCTTTAAAATGTTCAACTATACTTATACTGACTCCCGCCTCATTAGGTGTACTTGGCCCAGGAGAAATTATAATAATATTTGGTTTTAGGTCTTCAATATTTTGAAGGGATATTCTATCGTTTCTATATACTAGAACTTCTTCTTTCAAACATTCTAAATATTGAACTAAATTATATGTAAATGAATCATAATTATCAACCATTAAAATCATTAATGACACCTCTTACATTAACCATTTAGTTATATTTCTACACATAAAAATTAATTAGTATTATAATCTAGTTGGCAATTATACTATGCAAATTTTCATACAATCTGATATTGCAAAGAAGCCCATGCCCAATTCCACAGGCATCGGCTTCTTTAAAAAATCTAATATTTCGGTGCCATTTCGCTGGTTACTTCAGGTGCGTTTTCTTGACTGTACTTCGGGTCTTGGTTTATTTTTTGCTTCATCTCTTTGGCTATCTTTTTTGCTTCTGGGGTGTTAATGTTACCCTGTTTTTTAGCCACCTGAATAATTCCCCTCCTTATTCTTTATTACTATATAATTTCTTCTAAAGGGGAAATTTTATGCTAGTTTTTCTCTTAAAGCTTTGACTCTTTTAGGAATGTCTTCTGAACCTACTATTTCTGTTATCATAGACACACAGGAAGCACCTTTTTGTTTCACTTCCGCTATATTGTTTTCTTTAATACCGCCAATGGCCACAAAGGGAAGATTTATGTTTTTAGCCACGTATTCCAAATATTCCAACCCCACCGGGTCGCAAACATCTTTTTTTGTATTGGTAGCATAAATGGGCCCTACTCCTATGTAATCGGCACCGCGCCTGACAGCATCCTTAGCCTGCTCTGGTGAGTGGGTGGATAAGCCAATAAACATTTCTTTATCAATCAATTGACGTACTTCTTCAATAGGCAGGTCATCCTGGCCAATATGTACTCCATCTGCATCCACAGCCATAGCTATGTCAACGTCATCATTTACAATAAATGTAACCCCTGCTTCTCTGGTCATTCGCCGTATTTCTTTACACTCTTCATATTTATAAAGCTTTTTCTTTTCCTTTTCCCGATACTGAATTATCTTTACACCGGCATTTATTAGCTGCTGCACCACTTCTATGTTAGAACGGCCCAGGGAATACTCCTCAGCCGTGATAGCATAAATATCTGTATTTAACAAAATAAAGCCCCCCATCATGTTAGTTATTCAGCACCCAGTTTAAAACCACGTCGGCTTGTTTGGCCGCCACCACATTTACCCGTGGTGAAACAGGAGGACAGTTTTCTGCCACCTCTGATACCATATCGCCAACAATATAAAAATTTTCTTTAATTCGCCGAACTTTTATGACGTCACTATTTCCCCAGCCCGCAATGCCTGAAGCAGATACAATCAGTTTTTTGGAATTAACGAAGGATTCCACCAGTATTCTTTTACATCTGGCATTGTCAAATGCCTCCACCACCACCTGACAATCTGCAAATACTTCTTTTATATTACTTTCATCTAACTTTTCCTTCACTGCCGAAATGCTAACGTCAGGGTTAATCTGTTGCAAATTTTTCTTTAGGGCTTCAACCTTTGGTTCACCCACTTGCTTAAGAAAATAGAACTGGCGGTTTAAGTTAGTATAATCCACCTTGTCAAAATCCACCAGAACCATTTGAGTGAAACCTGAACGAACCAAGCACTGAGCAATGTTAGAACCAAGACCCCCTGCCCCAGCAATACCTACTTTGACACTTTCAATTTGATGTAGTCTTTCTTCACCAAAGCAGTTTTTTAAGGCCTCTCTAAATTTACTCACATCACATCTCCCCATTTAAAAATTGCCAATCTTTAAGCACCGGTTGGTAACCCATTTTGTATAGCATAGTTTTCATTTCTTCTACATCACGTTCATCTGAAATTTGGAACTGCCCGGTGCCGGAACTTTCTTCGCTGTCAGAATGCCCACCCACTTCTGTGCTTACACCGGCGGACATTTTAGTTACACCCAGTTTTACAAGGTTATTGCGCAGTTCGGCCCTTTCCCTGGTGGAAAGGGCGATACCAGCCCGGGGCATAAAGAGCCTTACAGCCAGTATTATTTGCACCAGACTTTTGTCGTTCACATCAAACTTGGGGGTAAACCCACCAACATTAGGCCTTATTCTCGGAATTGATACGCTTATCTCTGTGTCCAGATATTTGTTTTGCAGATAGTTAGCATGCAGACCTGTGAAAAAGGCTTCTTTGCGCCAATCTTCCAAACCCAAGAGAGCACCAATATTCACTCCCCTCATTTTAGCCAGACACCCCCGCTCTGGGGCATCCAACCGGAAGTGATAGTTCTTTTTAGGTCCTTGTGGGTGTAGTTTGCTGTACATTCCCTCGTCATAAACTTCCTGATATATGGTAAGGCCATCCACCCCGGCATCCACCAACCGTTGATATTCTTCGGTGGTTAAAGGGTAAATTTCTATGGCTATAGAGTCAAAGTACCTTTTTAAAACCTTAACACAATCGGCAATGTATGATACCGGGCTGTGCTTTGGTGATTCTCCAGTTAAAATTAAAATGTGTCTTAAACCAGTGGCAGATATGCTTTCAGCCTCTTTTTCCACTTCCGCCAATGTTAGCTTCTTGCGCATTAGGTGGTGCTTGACACTAAAACTGCAATAAACACAGTGGTTGCTGCAATGGTTGGACAAATACATAGGCGTGTAAAGCTGAATGGTACGGCCAAAATGCTGATTTGTCAGCTGGTGAGCCTTTTGTGCCATCAGCTCCAAGTGTTCTGCAGCCGCAGGTGATAAAAGTGCCAAAAAATCTTTTTCGTTAATCATGTCCTTACCCAGTATTCTTAAAACGTCACTGTAGGTAATGCTGTTCCAATAATTCTCAAAGTTAAAGTCTTTTACTTGGCTGTAAACATCATAAAAACTAATTTTTTATCCCCCCTTTAATCAAGGAAACCCGTTAGGGGTGAGCTGGCTTCAGCATCTACTTTAACAGGTCCCAAACCAGCCAAATATGCCCTGCGCCCGGCTTCCACTGCCATGCTAAATGCTTTGGCCATGTTCACAGGGTCTCGGGCAGTGGCCACCGCAGTATTTGCCAGCACCGCCGCTGCTCCCATTTCCATGGCTTCTGCTGCTTCTGAGGGTTTTCCGATACCCGCATCAACAATGATGGGTAGATTAATCTCATTTATTAATATGCGGACCATCTCTCTGGTCTGCAATCCCCGGTTGGTACCAATAGGTGCCCCCAACGGCATTATTGCCGCTGCCCCGGCACTTTCCATATCCTTGGCGCTATACAAATCCGGGTTAACATAAGGCAGTACCACAAAACCTTCCTTTACCAGCATCTCGGTAGCTTTGGCTGTTTGATAGTTATCCGGAAGCAAGTACTTGTTATCTGAAATAACTTCAATTTTAACCCAGTCCCCGCAGCCGCAAGCCCGTGCCAGTTTAGCAATACGTACCGCTTCTTCGGCGTTTCTTGCACCAGAAGTGTTGGGTAAAAGGACACATTTCTTTGGTATGTAGCTCAAAATGTTTTCTTCCGGGTTGTTTAAATCCACCCGGCGCAATGCAACCGTAATTACTTCTACGCCCGATTCATCCACCAATTTAGGAATAAGGGCATTATTAGGGTGTTTGCCAGTCCCTGTAAAAAAACGGTTTTGAATCTTTTTATCACCGATAATTAATGCATCAGTCATTTTTAACCTCCTCCTACAAACTGCAACACTTCTATGTTGTCACCATCTTTAACAGTGGTTTCTTCCCATTTGCTGCTTTCTACAATATCGTAGTTGAATTCCACCACCACTACATCCAGATTAATATCTTTACATTGTAGAAATTCCAGCAGTGTCATTTCCTTATTCAATTTTTCTTCCCTGCCGTTAACTTTTATTCTCAAGTTTACAACCCTCCTCTAACTACTTCTGGTATAACTTAAAAAAGTGATTGGTAGGGCCAATGCCTCTTCCTACTGGAAAGGCGTGTTCTATTGCTCCAGTGATATACTCTTTAGCATACTTAACCGCATGTTCTAATTGTAGACCTTTGGCCAGATTAGCTGCAATGGCGGAAGAATAAGTACAACCGGTGCCGTGGGTGTGTTTATTGGTAAGCCTTTGGGTTCTATATGTGGTGAACTCACTGCCATCATACAATAAATCTACAGCATCTCCTTCTAGATGCCCGCCTTTAATAAGCACATTGGAAACACCCATTTCATAAATAGCAAGGGCCGCTTTTTTCATATCCTCTATTGTATGAACTTTAAATTGTACAATTACTCCGGACTCATGTAAATTTGGTGTTATCATTCTTGCCAGTGGGAATAAATGTTCTAGCATCGCCTCTCTTGCCTCTGGCTGCAGCAGATGGTCTCCGCTTTTAGCCACCATTACCGGGTCTAAAACCACTGGTATTCGCGGATAGCCCGTTAGCACTTCTGCTACCGCCTTAATAATAGAAGAGTTAGATAACATGCCTATTTTTATAGCATCGACCGGCATGTCTTCCAGCACCGATCTGATCTGTAGGGCCACAAAGGAGGATTCCAGTTCCGCCACCCCCTGAACACCCTGTGTATTTTGGGCAGTTATAGCGGTTATGGCAGATGCGCCATAAACGCCATTGGCGGCAAATGTTTTTAAATCAGCCTGTATGCCGGCCCCACCGCCGGAATCGGAACCGGCTATGGTTAGTGCAATTTTCATAATTAATCTCTCCTTTAAAATACTAAAAACCCTTGATAGCTTATATAGCTAAACAAGGGTTTGTTGCACAGCCTTGTTTAGCTTCCCTACGCAGACCTTAACCTGATCAGGTTCAAAGAGTCGGGTACTTACCCTCTCAGCCTTATTAAAGGCTCCCCCAGCTAAACACTTTAATATTTATTTTTATATTATTTCGCTACTAGATTTAAAATTCCTTCTAGTTATATTCTCAATAAATAAGCTACCACCTAAGTGATAGCCCTTACTCATTTTATTTCTTGCTCTAGTATCGACAAGGTTTCATCAGCAATATTAGGATGTTTAATTGACACCTCTACCCGTCTATTCTTAGCTCTTCCTTCCACTGAGGTATTTGTTGCCACTGGGCGGTATTCACCATAACCAATCGCACTAAACATGTACGGGTTTAGTTGATCATTTTCCAGAAGGATATTCATACAGTTAAGAGCTCTCTTAGAACTAAGTTCCCAGTTAGACTCAAATTCCCTGTTATTAATGGGGCGGTTGTCTGTATGCCCAGACACTACAACTTCGTAATCTGGGTATCCCGCTAACATATCGCTAATAGCTAGCAGTTTCTCTCTGAATTTCGGCTTAACCGTTGCACTGCCAGAATTAAAAAGAGCATTATCACTTATGGTTATAACTAAAGATTCGTTATTAATTTTGGTCTTTAACTCCATAGATAAGTTATTCTCTTTAATGTAGGTGTCAAGTTTAACTTTTAGTTCTTCCAAATTCATGTCAGTCTGGTTAAGATTCTCTATTTGTGGATCAGTACTATTTTGCGGTTGATACTCTTGTATAATCCCTTGGTCGTTATTAAAAGCTACCGAAAAAGCCTCTTGCATTTGCTCAAGCTTTTTGGAATCTACTTCACTGGAGGCAAATAAAACAATGAACAACGCTAACAGTAGGGTAAGTAGGTCAGCATAGGGTATAAGCCAGGTTTCGTCTATATGGCCATCATCATGATTCTTTTTACTCCTGGCCATCCTTAGCCCCCTCCTTACTGGCATAGTATTTATCCAGTTCCCCAAGTGACAAGAATGAGATTAAGTATTGCTCAATAATTGTTGGTGAAAGGCCTTGCCCCATGGACAGTATACCTTCCATCATCATTTCTTTTAGTTCTATTTCCCGTTTAGATATTCTTTTTAGCTTATTAGCCATCGGATTCCACAACACATACCCTGTGAAAATCCCCAAAAGTGTGGCCACAAATGCAGCAGCAATGGAATGACCAAGCTTCTCAATATCATTTAGATTTCCAAGAGCCGCTATTAGCCCCACCACTGCACCAAGTACCCCTAGTGTAGGAGCATAAGCACCGGCTTGAGAAAATATTAGTGACCCGGAATTATGCCTGGCTTCGGTGGCATTAATTTCTTCCTCTAGCACAGCCTTAACCATGTCCAAGTCTGTACCGTCAACGATTAATTGAAGACCTCTTTTCAGAAAATCATCTTCAATATCTTCTAATCTTTCATCTAAGGCAAGCAAACCTTCACGTCGTGTAAAAGTTGATATTTCAATTAGAGTTTTTATAACCTCTATTTTGGAAAGGGTCTTAGATTTTACAAATACAAGCTTAAATAGTTTAGGAACTCTTTTTAGTTCTTCCGTGGGAAAAGCTATACTCACTGAAGCTATAGTCCCTACAAAAATAATCAGGAAAGCTGCCGGATTATTTAATGCTCCCAAACTAGCACCCTTTAAAACCATGCCTAAGCCAACAGCCACTAAACCTAATATCAGTCCAACTACACTAGCCATTTCCATACAGATTTACCTTCCTTAGTGACTTATTTTCTTATCGACATATTTCTATTTTTAAGACATGATTTCCTTTTTATTTTTGTAATGATTTTCTAAATATTTTATTTTTTAGATCTTATCTTACTTTAAACCTCTTAGATATTTGCTCTAAATCATCAGCCATTTGAGATAGATTCTGAGTAGTAGAAGAGACTTCTTCTATAGTAGCCGTTTGTTCCTCTGAAGCAGCAGCTACATTTTGCACTGATGAAGAAATCTGTTCTGAAGCTGAAGATAAGGACATAATGTCTTTGGTTAAGTCCTGAATAGATGTGATAATCCTATCAAATATTTGCCCTACCTCTTGAATTACCTGAGAGCCTTCATTTACTTTAATACTGTTTTCGTTCATTGAACTGACCGCCATTTGAGATTCTTGTTGAATTCCCAGAATAAGGGATTTTATATCTTGAGCTGCATTTGAAGACTGTTCGGCTAGTTTTCTAACTTCCTCTGCCACCACTGCAAATCCATTACCATGCTCTCCAGCCCTAGCTGCTTCTATGGCAGCATTTAATGCCAATAAGTTGGTTTGGTCAGCAATCTGCGTGATCATCTCAACAATTTTACTTATTTTCTCGGCAGATTCATTTAAGCCCTTGGTAACTTTCCAGCTTGCCTCTGTAGATTGATGAATTGATTCCATTTGAGTAAATATCTGTTGGATACCATCATTACCTTCTTGTGCATATTCGCCAGCCTGCTTAGAAGAATTTGCAATGCCACTAGCATTAGTATTAAGTTGTTCCACAGTGGTAGCAACTTCATTGGCATTGTTGGCGGTTTCAGTTGCCCCTGCAGAAACATTCTCTGCACTGGCTGATAACTCCATAGCTGATGATGCAACCAGTTGGGATTTTTCTTGAAGTTGATAGGTAATATCTTGTAGGTTTGCCTGCATTGTATTAAATGCCTTTGCCAGTTGGGCAGTCTCATCTTTTGTTTTCACTTCTATTTCATTGCCGGTTAAATCACCAGAGGCAATTTTTTCAGCCTCATCCGCTACTAATTTAACAGGACGACTTATTGACTGAGCTAAAAACAAGCTTATACCTAATCCTAATAAAATAGAAGCAACAGTTGCGATAATTGTTATATTTAAAACAGTATCAACTGTCTCCATACTTTCGTGTGATGATTCTTCCATACGAGTAGTACGATCCTGCTTTAGTTCATTAATAAGTTTGTCGAAGGCATTGGTTAATGGCACCCCTTCTTCTATTGCAATCTCATTTGCCTTTTCCTCTTGACCGCTACTGGCTAAAGCAGCAATTTTATCTATAAGCATTACTTTATATTCTTGTTGAATATTTTTAAGCTCTATATATTTTTCTTTATCGCTTTCCTTGGTGGCTGTTGTAATTAACTCCTCAATAATTTTATTATTCTTTTCCACATGTATTTTAATATCTTCAATAAATGAATCTTGTTTGTAATATAGGTAACCACGTATAGCTGCGGCCTGCGTAACAAAATTATATTGTATATCTGACAATTGTTCATATCTTAATATTTGATGGTCCATATTTGAAGTATTATTATCAATTATGTTAACCCCAGTTGATACTGTACCAGCTACTATGGCAAAAATTACTAAGACCGAAATAAATCCACTAAGTATTTTAGTTTTTATTTTCATGTACATTCCCTCCCCTTTAGAGTTAATTATAATAATATAAAAAAAACTACTCTTCACCCAAATGGGTGATCTTCTATTTCAAAATAAAAATACCCCGAAAATGGGGTATTACTATAATTAATAAGCCTCGGCAAGAAATCCGTGAGGATTGACACCTCCAATTTACAATTATAATGATTAAAAAGAAAGACTATCGACAGCTGTTAACCTATAGTTCTCGACTTTATTATTCTGGATGCTAGGTCGTTACCAACATATAAACTCCAGTAAATATTAGTATACCATTAACAAATAAGTGAAAAATTTTTTGGTTAATCCGGTTAAATAAATAGTTTCCTCCTATTACACCAACTGCAACAGCAGGTATTAGTGTCAGTGATATAGATATTACATTATAACCTACTTTTACAGTTATTAATTGCGAAATCATACTTATGATATAAACAAATATGAAAAATGCTAATGTGGTACTTCTAACAACTTCCTTCTTAACATTCTTGGCACTAAAGTATACCGCCAGCGGAACCCCTGGCATGCCAACACTTGTAGTAAGCATTCCCGACAAAAAGCCCGCCAGTAACTGAGTGCCGCTAGCATCAGTCCGATCATCTTGCTGCTTGTGAGACGAAACCTTATGATAGTTATAATACCATTTAATTAACATAAAAGAAGCTATTATTAAAACAATAATACTTATTGTTACTTTGAGTATATCTAGACTGACATAAACAAAAAACAATAACCCCAGGGGAACCCCTAAAATGCTTCCATAGATAAGTCTTTTTAACATAGCATGGTCTATCTGATGCCATATTTTCTTAATTAAAAAAACCGCCACAAAAAAAGACAGAATAATACTCAGCTGTATAACATCCCGAGAGTTATAAACCAGTAGCAAAAATGGTGTTGCCACAATGGCAAAGCCAAAACCTATCGCAGACTGCAATACAGATGCTACAAATACAATTATAGCAGCCAAAAGCAATTCGTACATCACTTACCACTCCTAAAAACTATCGGTCTTATAAAAAGTATAATTTCCTAATTAAATAAGAAAAAAGCCGAGATATTAGATAATTCTCGGCTTAATAATGTTTAGGGTTTAATATAGATGTAGCCATCAGCTTGTTTATTTACAATTTCCGTAATACCACCAGATACTGGTTCAACAAACTTTGGTAATAAGTTTACATCTAATGAAAATGCCTGTAAAGCATTGCGACAGGCAGTGAATAAAACTCCACTTTCTTCAGATAAAGTTTGCATCTGATCAAGCAAATCTTTATCATAGTATGATCCAACTGCACCTGCATTAGCTACCACCTGTATCTGTACTGCTCCCTCATCAACATCCTTTAGATAGTTTTTAATGTTAGCAATGGCTTTTTGCCAGACCCCGTTATCAGATACATGAAATAACACCTTTACACCGTCCATATTTAAACCCCATTTCTTCTTATTCTAAACTATACTTACTACTATTATCTATTTTTTGATTTCTACATAGTCATTATTCCTCAGACAAACAGCGTTAGCTTCGTCAATATCTATGTGCATTTCTAATTTATAATTTTTATTAACCCGTACTAAAACTTCATGAAACTCGACTCCCCTTGGACCAGAAGCCTTGACAGTAACATGGTCTTTATCCTTAACATCAAATTCCTTGGCGTCGTCAGGGTGCATGTGGATATGTCGAGCAGCAATTATGCACCCTTCATTGATAGTTGCTGACCCTGCAGGCCCGACTAGGTTAAGCATTGCTGAACCTTCTAGATCTCCAGAATCACGTATAGGAGCTTTTATTCCTAACTTAAAGCAGTCTGAAACTGAAATTTCTACCTGTGTTTTACTGCGAGTTGGTCCGAGAACCCGCACTTTTTCAATAACACCCTTAGGACCAACCAGTGTTACTATTTGTTCCGATGCAAACTGGCCTGGTTGTGACAGGTCTTTAAAATTTGTTAATTGTGCATCAGATCCAAAGAGTTTAATTAAATCATTATCTGAAAGGTGAACGTGACGATTGGATACACCAACAGGTATTTTATTATCATTTAATTTATCAACCGGAGTTGGACATTGCTTTTTAGCTATATCGTCTTTTAACTGCTCTATTACAATTTCAGTTATAACATTTACTAATTCATTTGTTTGCAAATTTAATCACCTGCCTCCTCCCAATGATAAGATTACTGTGCTTTTTGTAGCTGATGGAGGACCTTTTTAACAATGCTGGCTATGTCATCAGAAGAAAATGATGGGTCACAGGATTTATTTTCTGAAACTTTTGTATCGGCTTTTTTGATGCCATAGGCCAGTCTCTTAATATTAATCAAATGCTGAGGTCCTAAATTTTCAGATATACTGCTACCACCCCATGTACCGCAACCCAAGGTCATAGATGGTGTTAAACCGGTTGTATATCCAATACCACCCAACGCCGATGGTGTATTTACTAAGATTCTGAAGACAGGTTTACGTATAAACTCCCTGATAACTTCTTCGTTTTGAGAGTGTATTGAAAAAGAGTGTCCGATACCGCCCAGATTTAAAAGCTCTATACTTAGATGACAAGCTTCCTTCCAGTCTTTAACTGTATAGAAACCTAACACAGGTGAAAGCTTTTCGTGAGCCAATGGATGGTCAGTTCCGTGACCATCTAAAGGTGCAACCAAGAGACATGTTTCTGCAGGAATAGTTATTCCTGCCTTTTCAGCTATAAATTTTGGGCTCTTTCCAACCATGGCAGGATTCAAACCACCACGAGGGGTTAAAACAGTTTTTGCAACCTTCTCAGTTTCTTCAGGGTTCAGGAAATAACAACCCTGACTTTTTAGTTCAGTGATTATTTCTTCCTTAATAGGCTCGTCAGCCAATATAGCCTGCTCAGATGCACAGATCATTCCATTATCAAATGTTTTACTGGTTACAATATCAGTAACGGCCTGCTTGATGTCTGCAGTACGCTCAATGAAAGCCGGAACATTACCAGGTCCAACACCAAATGCAGGTTTTCCAGCACTGTAAGCTGCTTTAACCATAGCAGAACCACCAGTTGCAACTATAACAGAAATATCATCGTGATGCATTAATTCTTCAGTAGCTTTCATAGATGTTTTAGTTACACAACCCACAAGACCTTCCGGTGCTCCTGCATTTACAGCTGCATCATGCAACAACTGAACAGCAGCATTACTGCATTTCACAGCATTTGGGTGGGGGGAAAACACAATAGTGTTTGCACCTTTTACGGAACATAGTGTGTTATGAATTATTGTTGAAGTGGGGTTGGTTGTAGGAACAATACCCATAATCACTCCCATAGGAACAGCCACTTCAACCACTTTCTGATCCTGGTCTTCTTTTATTACACCAATTGTTTTTATATCCTTAGTGCTGTTGTAAATTTCTCTGGAAGCAAAAAGGTTTTTAATAACCTTGTGCTCAAAAACCCCATACTTTGTTTCATCCACTGCCATTCTGGCCAGCCACTCAGCATTATCTTCCACTGCCTTTACCATAGCTACCAGAATTTTATCAATTTCTTCTTCTGAATAATTTTCTAAGGTCAGTTGAGCTTGCTTAGCTTTTCTAGCTAACACTCTGGCCTCTTGTATGGAACTTAGATCGTAGTCTAAATACAATTTCTATCATTCCTTTCTAGGCTCTATGAAGAACGAGTTGCTTTAATTATTTCATTAATTAATTGATCTTTATTGGCTCGGGTTATTTGTCTTCCCTTAATTGCTATTTCTTCAATATTGCGGGCAATGTCCCGCAACTTTTCAACTGTAAAAGATTTAAGCTGTTCCTCAGTAAAATCTTTTTTAACGGTATCTTCACTTATAGATGAATCTTCCTCGCCGACTGCTGTTGGCGATACAGATAACAGTATATCTAAATCATCATGAGGTCTAGGTATAATATGGGTAGAAATAAGTTCACCTACACGTTTGGCTGCCGCTTGCCCGGCATCGATGGCAGCTTTCACAGCACCCACGTCACCCCTAACAACCACTGTTATAAGATCCGCACCGACTTTTACTTTTCCCAACATATACACGTCGGCTGATTTAACCATAGCATCGGCTGCTTCTATAGCCGCTGTGAATCCTTTAGTTTCTATCATACCCAGTGCTTGCTGACCCATTTCTTCATCCCCTTAGTTTGTCTATTTTTGCTAAGCGTTGGATTTATTTGGGGAGAACTATTTCAACATCACCATGTGGTCTTGGGATTACATGTACAGAAACCAGTTCGCCTACACGTTTGGCTGCTGCTGCACCTGCATCAGTGGCAGCTTTTACAGCACCTACATCTCCTCTAACCATAACAGTTACCAGGCCTCCACCTGCCAATTCTTTGCCTATCAAGCGAACATTAGCTGCTTTCACCATAGCATCTGCTGCTTCTATAGCTCCAACGAAACCCTTCGTCTCGATCATTCCCAACGCATCCTGTTGCATATTTCCATCCTCCTATAAATTATAATTTTTATATCGTTCTGAAATATTTATTACTATTTGTCAGCTTTTTTGTAATCTTGGGGTAGGATAACTTCTACATCACCATGTGGTCTTGGAATTACATGCACAGATATCAATTCACCTACACGCTGAGCTGCTGCTGCGCCTGCATCGGTGGCAGCCTTTACAGCACCTACATCTCCTCTAACCATAATGGTTACCAGCCCGCCACCTACTTGTTCCTTACCCATCAAGTGCACATTGGCAGCTTTAACCATAGCATCTGCTGCTTCTATAGCTCCAACAAGTCCTTTGGTCTCAATCATTCCTAATGCTTCTTTTTGCATAATAATTACCCTCCTGATAATTTTTTAATTAGTTATTTGGAGTAGTTACGTAGAAGAATTTCACTTTGTCAATTGTAGAGAATGTCACTACCGTATTCTTAGGTACGTACATAACATCTCCGGCTTTCCCATGATAGGTTGTGCCGTTTATCGATATATCCAAGGTTCCTTCAATAACATAATTAACTTCTTCATGCTTCTGATTATAGGAGAAACTTGTGCTATCTAGCTCCATAAAACCAGCAGTCATATTAACACTTTCTTTTTTTGCCAACAATTCTTTGATACCAACGGAATCATTGGGGGTACCTGTGTCAAACTTTCCAAAAACCACAGAGTCTCCCTTAACAAGCTGAAAACCTGATGAGTCAACTTCCCTTATGGGCTCAACGGCTTGCCCATCTTGAAAGGAAGCCATCACTTCCTTTACTATTCTGGCTATTAGTTCAGGAGTGACATCTGTTTGAGTATTATCTTTTACTCCAATTGATTGTTGAGGTTCCCCTTTGCTTTCTTCTTTAATTTGAACACTAAATTCTTCAGCAGCATCTTTGGCAGCTGGCGTTATAATTGTTCCTGGCTGAACATATAATACGTTTTCACCAGTACCTGCTATTTTTTCAATATCCTTGGCGGTTACCAGCTGTTTTTTCACATTTGTAACCCCCCTTCTAGTTGATCTAAAATTATCTTTTTATAATATCCACTGGGCCATTTCATCCCGGGGAGATGGGATTACCGCTTCATCCACTAGCATACCTTTTTCTGAGGCCATTACCACACCTGCATCAACCGCAGCTCTTACAGCTGCTACATCACCGGTCAAAGTAATAAATGATTTACCACCAATACCTATCCCTAAGCGAATTTCTATTAATTCTACATCTGCTGATTTAGCTGCCGCATCAGCTGCAACCACAGCTGCAGCAATTGAAAACACTTCTATTACTCCCAAGGCGTATAACTTCTCAACATTAGTGGTGGCTGTTATGGCGGATATTACTGAGGAGTGAACGTTAGGCAGTATAAAATCATCAACTACCGCTGTTTCTCCCTGTCTAATTCCATTTTCTACAGCGTTTTCAACTGCCGATATATCTCCGCTAACCAGGGCGATATATTTTCCAGGACAGATTGACCGGGCTGTTATAAGATTTACTTGAGCAGATTTAATCATTGCATCCGCTGCTTCGATGCCCTTGGCAATACTATTAAATTCCACTAACCCTATAGCTTGGCTCATGATTTATTACCCCCTTTCCCTGGTTCAATCACTATGTGATCCGAAACTTCTACCACTGTTCCACTAATACTGGCATGTATATTTGCTCCTAGAGAATTTTCCGGTATAGCTGCTATTAAATCTCCCTTGTTTACAGCTTGGTTAGTTTTTACTTTGGCAATACCAGGCTTCCCTATATGCATTGACAGCGGTATTTTAACAAGGCTAGGGTTATAATTTATTTCTGATAACTTCGCTGGTCGATCATACTTAGTTACCCCAAGCTGTAACTTTAAACGCTTTGTAGGAATTTTTCTGTATTCCCTTACGGGACTTACAACTGGGGGCTCGCAAGAAGGAGAAGGTTTAACACCGTTTTGCCCCAGCTCTCTTTTAATTCTCGCGTTTACTTGACGTGGAGACAGCATGTTTGGGCATGCATATTGCTCACATGCTCCGCACTCCGAACAGAAAAACGCCATCTTTAATACATCTGCTTCAGTTAGCGAGTAATTAAGGCTACGCATGATTTTATGCGGCTCAATCTTATGTCCTAAAAGATTGCGAGGACAAAGATCGGTACAGCGTTGACATTGAATACATGCTGATTTTAACTGTCTAACTATATAGTTGAATGGCATCGTTCTCTTCTTAATCAGTGAATGATTCTCAGGTAGAACTAGTAATGCTTTTGTGGTTTTAGTTACCGGGTGATCAAAGTCTTCAACAAGTCTACCCATCATGGGCCCACCATCTATAACTGCCATCCCTTGTAAATTGGTCTTCCCAGCCAAAGCTATCACTTCTGCTACCGGAGTGCCTACGGGAACTTTAGTGGTTATAGGGTTAGGCACATCACCGCCAACTGTTAAATAAGTATCGGTTACCGATGTGTTGTTAATGGCGTTTGATACATTAATTAAAGTCTCCACGTTGATTACAACACAGCCCACCTTTAAGGGGATTGCCCCTTCCGGCACTATACGGTTTAACACCTCATAGACGGTTACCTGCTCATCACCAGCTGGATAAAAATCATCTAAAATAAATAGCTTAATCGGCTTATTAGATATTTTGTTATTTAAGGCATCGATCGCTGCCTTATATTTACCTTTAAGTGCAATAATGCCGCCTTCAGCACCGGTAATACTTATTACAGTTTCCAGGCCTTCTATGACCTTATCTGCCATGTCAGCCATTAATTGTTGATCGACTTCAATCAGTGGTTCACATTCTGCACCATTTACAACTACATAATCAGCATTAGCATTAATCTTGACATGGGTGGGGAACCCTGCACCTCCAGCACCTATAATTCCGGCGTCTTTTATCTTTTTAATAACATCTTCATGCATGTGCAAACCACCTTTATCATGATTCTTTTTCTTCATCAATTATTCCGACAATTATTGCATCTACAGGGGAGTATTCTAAACCTCGCATGTGTCGGGAGGAACTTCCTTGGGTTATTAATACCGTTTCACCGATACCGGCTCCAATATAGTCGGCAGCAACAATGATACTACCTTTAAACTCTCGGTTGTTATCCATTAGTTGTACAATCATAAACTTTTGACCAACCAGAGCTTCATCCTTTCTGGTTGCCCAGACATTATTAATAACTTTTCCTATTTTCATTCCATCACCCCACTTTTTTCTGCTGCGCTACCTTCCACAGTAACGCTTAAAGCTATACCTAAAGGGGTTACTAAAAATGGGTTTGCTGGTAAGCACACCTGCAAACCAACTTCTTTTTCGATCACTTTATTTATTCCTTTGAAGCAGCTGGAACCACCAACCAAATAAATGGTGTCGACATCATAGTTGGTAATATGATTTCTTACAATGGAGCCTATTTTTTTCATTACCGGTTTAACAATGGGTAAAAGCTCTTCATGTCTAGCCGGATCTTTTTTTATTTTTTCAGCTTCTTGAAAATCAATATTGTAAGAACCTGCTATAACTAAACTCAAATGAGTACCACCAGTAGGTTCATCGTCAATGTGAATTACTTTGCCATTTTTTATGATGGCTGTTCCGGTGGTCCCACCCCCGATATCTACTACTGCTCCGTCTTTGACATTTAATACATTGTTGGCCGCTGAAGGTTCATCAATCATATTTTTAACTTCCATGCCGGCTCCTTCAATTATATAGGTCATTGTTTTTTGAATGCCCTTTTCAGTACCAGGAGGGTAAGCAGCTGCTGCCAGTTCAAGTTCACGACCAATACTTGTTTCAATTTGTGCTTTTAACTTCTTTACGATGTCTAAAGCTCCAATATAATCAACAACGAGACCGTCTTTAACCACCTGGGCAAATTGCATCGCTCCGGCAACTGGTGAACCATTTTTATCAACAACTGCAATTACAATGTAGGCAGTCCCCAAGTCTACCCCTGTATAGAGTTTTTGATTTTTATTGATAGTTAAAGGACTGGCTATTCTGTCTTCAAATATTTTTACTAATTCATTTGCCCTTTGAAGATGCTGCATTTATTAGCCTCCTTGGCTATTTGCTGACATTTATGCCTTTTTTAGCAAGTTCCTTAATAACATTTTCAATAATTGCTTGTTCAGTACTCTTGCCTTCCACTGAAACACTAGCTTGTGGTTGCTCAAATTTAGAAGTTTCTTCTACTTGATCTTTACCAAATAAGATTTTTGCTGCGTTTTTATACATTATTTTTTCACGAACTTCATCTGTAAAAGGTAATTTTTTATATGTCTCTAATGTATCCTTAAAGTCTTGGAAAGGATGCGCACTGGCATACAATAGTTTGTCGCTAATTTCTGTGTTGGCTGCCTGAATATAGGCTTCAGATTGTGGGAAAAGTTCATATTCGGAGATTTCTAAATAAACATTTTCATTCCGTTGGGTAACAAATATTGATTCATTTACCCAGGGATAACCGCCATGACTAATAATAATTTTTAGTTCTGGAAAATCTCTTGCTACAAAATCAATATATCTGGGAGCAACATGATCAATTACCGCGTTGGGCACTAAAGTTGCCGGGCCAGTGGTAATAATGAGAGGGATTTCCAACTCACAGCACTTGGCATAGATGGGGTAATACTTAGCATCATTGGCATAAATCTGGGCAAGATAAGGATCAATTGCCGCACCCCTCATACCCCATTTATTAACGGCATGTTTTAACTCTTTAATAGCGTTCATACCTTTATGGGGGTCAACACCATAAAACCCTACAAATTTATTTGGAAATTGATTAACAAAATCCACTACACTACCGTTATTTGATTTGCCACCATAGGTTGTTTCACAATCTCTACCTGTTATAACAGCAGTTTCAACGTTATGCTTGTCCAAATCTACAACTACTTCTTCCACTGTTTGGGGTAACATTTTTGAAAAGTCAATAGAGGCACAAAGCCCCTTAAACATTTTACTATTTGCAATTCCTGACAGCGTTTCTTTAGTGTTAGGTCTAAATCTAAAGTCAATTACTTTCAAGAAACTTCCTCCTTTATAAGATCCAGTATTCAGAAACTGTCTATAATAATTCACACTACATTAATATAATTACGCAAAAACTATGCCAAATTTCTGAATGTTAGTAGATTAAACAGTTAATGTGTCATCGCTATTCTTTTCGTTGCACCATTGCATCATTTTCACTCTAAGAGCAATATAATTGTTGGGTATTTGCAATGGTTGTTGTCGATCTGCAACACTTTTTATTGGGAAATTCAAAAATACTTAAAGGGTAGGGGCACCCTATTGGGCGCCCCTGAGGAGAATAACAATCTATCTGATTAAGGGGGAGTGATTAGCAACACAATACATTTTACTGTTGAAATTTATCCTGCACTATTTTTTTTAATAATGTCATTCGCTCATCATCTACAGATGTAAAACCACTAAATGGATATTCCCTATCCAGATAAGTGTATTTGGGTTCACCCAAACGATGGTAAGGTAATAGTTCATATTTCACATTTTGAATATCTTTTATAAATTTAATAATTGCAAGAATATCTTCTTCTGTATCATTAAAGCCTGGAACCACAGGTGTTCTAACAGTAATAGCAGTTTTAGGAAAACGTTCACGCAATTTTTTCAAGTTTTCTATTATTAATTCATTGGTTACACCGGTAAATTCTTTGTGCTTGGACGGATCCAAGCATTTTATATCATATAAGATGTTATCAAGATATTGGCCTGCTTTTTCTATGCTTTCCCAGTTTGCATATCCGCAGGTTTCAATGGTGGTATTTATTCTTCTGCGTTTAGCTTCTTTTAGGAGTCCAGTAGTAAATTCCGCTTGTACCAAGGCTTCCCCACCGCTTAATGTCATGCCACCACCAGATCTTGAATAAAACACACTATCTTTTTCAACTTTATCTACAACTTCTTTTACACTCATTAAGTTTCCAAATACGTTTAAAGCATGGGAGGGGCAGGCATCTGCACACTTAAAACAGCTGTCACACTCTTGCCTATCTATTGTTATTTCATTGCCTGCACTCTTCTTAATAGCTCCATTAGGACATGCTTTTAAACATCTGTTGCATTGGTCAAGTCCGATACATTTGTTGAAATTATATGCTAACTCAGGATTATTTTTTTGAGATTCAGGGTTACTACACCACTGACACTTTAAGGGGCACCCCTTAAGAAAAACCAATGTCCTTATACCAGGGCCATCGTGAACTGAGTAATGTTGAATATTAAATACGTAGCCAAATTTGCTTTTGTCAAAATTATGGTCCCCGCTCATAAAGTTCCCTCCTAACATTAGGATGGGTGTAAGTCCTGCTATATAGCAGGACTTACACTATAGTTAGTTAACTACAATTACATAGTCTCATGTTGGGTTCTGGAGATAAGATCGTCTTGTAGATCTGATGATAGATCAACAAAAAATGCACTGTATCCAGCCACCCGTACAATTAGGTTGCGGTACTTGTCTGGATCTTCTTTGGCTGCCAGCAATGTTTCTTTGTTGATAATGTTAAATTGTAAGTGCCATAACTTTAAGTCACACCATGTTTTAATGTAAGATACCAACTTATCGGTACCTTCTTCACCAGCCACACATGATGGACTAAATTTAATGTTCAGTAACCTAGCAGCACGCTCTCTGTAATCATAGTTTTTAGAGTTAAAGTTAGACTGTAAAATAGCAGTAGGGCCATTTACGTCTGCACCTTGAGATGCAGAAGCTCCATCAGAGAGCGGTGCCCATGCTTTTCTACCATTTGGTGTAGCACTTACCACTTTACCGAATGGTACATTAGAAGTAAATGGCACCAGTCTTAGGTCTAAATGTACTCCTAATTCCTTGGAATACTTACTGGTAAATTTAACGGACTCGCGGTCAACAGCCTTGGCAATAGTGTCTGTATAAGGATCGTTATTACCGTATTTAGGAGCGTTGGCCAACATTTGTCTTATATCTTCTTTACCTTCAAAATTGTTCTGCAATGCTTCCAGCATTTCAGCCATAGTTAGCTTTTTATCTTCAAACACAAGCTTCTTAATAGCTGCTAAGGAGTCAACTACTGTGGCATAGCCAATGCATTCGAAATACCCTAAGTCAATACCGCCCTCTATTTTAGGTTGATGCAAGTCAATGCAGTTTTCCATGCACAGATCATGCAGTGCAGAACCCATTGGGGTAGCAAAATGCTTCGCCCTTAGATTAATAATAGTATGTTGCTGAATAAAGGCATGCTTCAAGTAGTTAGTTTGCTGAGCCAAGTAGGCACCCCAGAACTCCTCCCAAGTTTCAAACTCCCTTGGATCACCAGTTTCCAAGCCAATTACCTCGTCACCGGTTTTTTGTGTTTTACCGTTATACAAAGTCATTTCTACAGCAGCAGCATAGTTTATATAAGCACAACCACTGGTATAGGTGTCTCTGTTTGGCATTCTGCTTTCTGCACAACCTGACACAGCATAGTCATTAGCCTCCTCGAAGCCAGCACCTTTAGCAAGCAGTAAGGGGATAATTTCTTCGTCGTTAATCAGTTTTGGAAATCCTGAGCCTTCTTTTACAGTCTCGGCCACTTCATACCAATATCTTTCCGGTGCCCGTGAATGCATTCTGGCTGCCAAGTCAGGATAGTTAAGCGGGAACTCCTGCTTGGACTTTAAGAATAAATAGGTTAGTTCATTGGTAGCATCACAGCCATCTGGGGTTTGTCCACCAATAGTAACGGCTTCCCAGTGGGCATAACCTTCATTAAAGGCACCACCGGTTGGTGAAATATACAGGTCAATAAACTGAGCCATTGCTACCCACATGCATTCTAATAGTTCTGTAGCTTCTTTTTCAGTAATAATGCCTTCTTCAACGTCTTTTACATAGTAAGGGTATAAATACTGATCCATTCTGCCGTTAGAAATGATGGTACCGGTCTTTTGTTCTATTCTGGAGAACATTTGGGTAAACCATTGGGACTGAACTGCTTCACGGAAATTACGAGCAGGATTTTCAGGCACCCATGCACATATCTCTGCAATTTCATGTAATTCTTTTTTCCTTTGGGCATCGGTTTCTTTTTCAGCCAACTCAGCTGCCATTTTAGCATGACGCTTAGCCCAAGTAATAATTGCATCACAAACTGTAACTACCGCTTCCAAGAATGGACGCTTTTCAGCATTATCAACCGGGCTTAATGGATCAAGGGCTTCCAGTTTCTCTTGAGCCTCTTCTTTTATACCCTTAAAACCTCTTTTTAGAACCTTTTCGTAGTCATGAACCCATTGAATAGAAGAACGGAATGAAGCTGTTTCATTAACAATGAATCTTGACATTAAAGGATTCTCTGGATCGTATGTCAGCTTAAAAGTTTCTTCCGGCAATGATTCAGTTAGACTTTCGTGGAATGTTTTACCCTTCCAATAGGGGGCGATTTCGTTAATTACCACATCGGCATCTTCTTGAGTTATGTTAAATGGGGATTCCACTCGTTTTGGTAATTCTTCAATACCTACATCCAAGAAATCACCATCTAGCTCTGGGTAAAGGATTCCGTATCTGCCGGAATAACCGGATCTACCCACCAGCAGTTGATGCTCATCAATATATACTGTAATATTTTCAGCAATGTGTTTCATTGCTTTAGCCCATCTTAAAACCAGGGGTTGGCCTTCGGTCTGCTTGAAAGACTCAGTAAAGTACTTTGCTCTTTCAATGTCAATTTTAGGGCGCTCCGTATTAAAACTATTTAGGATGTTATAAACCCTTTCTCTACCCTCAAAGTTTTGTTTGCCCTGAATCTCTTCTTGAATTCTCTGCTCATGAGGTGATAATACACTGCAACATTCAGCCATAACAAATTCCTCCTTAATTAAATATTTAGCTAAATATCTAATTTCAAATTGTATTCTAATTTAACTGTCAAAAAATTACTACATCAACTTTGTTAATGCTAATGGCAGTGCTGGAATATAAGTTATCAATAGTAATACTACAATCATTGCCAATAGCATCGGGAATACCACTCTGGATAGGTTCTCAATTTTAAGCTTTGCTACACCACTGGCTACAAACAAGTTAACACCAACGGGTGGAGTAACAAAACCTAGGGCCAAGTTTACCACCATAATAATACCAAAGTGCAAGGGATCTACCCCAAACTGTATTACTATAGGTAGCAAAATAGGTGTTAAGATTACAATGGCCGCCAAAGCTTCCATAAAGGTACCAATTATCAGTAGCAAGATGTTAATTAACAACAGCACTAATATTTTACTTTCAGTTATGCCAAGAATTAAATCGGCAATCTTACTAGGCACTTGCTCAACAGTCATAATATTACCGAATATAGTAGCCATGGCCATCAACACAATAATAATTGCTGATGTACTGCAAGCCTCTATAAAACTTTCGGTTATATTTTTTAAATTAATGCCCTTATAAATAAAAACACCTACAAACAAGCCATAAAATGCTGATACAGCAGCTGCCTCTGTTGGGGTCATGTACCCACCATAAATTCCACCCAAGATAATTACAGGTACCATCAATGCCCATTTAGCATCCCATATGGCTTTGGAGAATGTTTTAATATTACGCTCTCGCTGTTCTCCCCGCCACCCTTGTTTTCTGGAATAAAAATAGGTAATTACCATCAAGACCAGACCTGTTAGCACACCAGGTACAATACCACCCATAAACAATTTACCAATTGATACCTGGGCTGAAACACCGTATACAACAAAGGGGTTGCTAGGTGGTATCATTACACCTATAGCACCAGCACAGGCCACTATTGCTGCAGCGAAGTACTTATCGTAACCTCGCTCGACCATAGCCGGAATAGTTAATGAACCAATTGCCGCTACTGTAGCTGGACCAGAACCACTAATTGCTGCAAAAAACATTGCTGTTGCAATAGAGGCAAGGGCCACCCCACCATATAGCGAACCTAACATCTCATCCGCCACTGCTAAAAGGCGTTTTGATAACCCGCCAGCCCCCATAAATACACCAGCAGCTACAAAGAACGGGATAGCCATAATTGGGAAACTATCAATAGATGTAAAAGAAATTTGCGCAACATAATCTATCGGTATTGACCCGGCACCAATAATTGTGGCCAGTGCTGATAAACCTAAAGCAATGGCAATTGGCACACCAATAACTAAAAATAAAACAAAGTAACCAAAAAGCCAAACCAACGCTTCTAAATCAAGACCCAATATAAGTGGGGCACCGATTATCAAGGTAACTGCTACACCTATCAATGCATCTACAGCACCCGTTATCTTAACCTGCCTTACTAAATCCTGTATCACACGAATTGCCATCAATCCAAAACCAATGGGTAGGATTAAATAAGGTATAAAAAACGGTATCTGCAATCCCGGTGTCATCTGCGGCATTTGCAGCTGCATTTTTATGTGTTCTATACCCATAAAAAATATAACGCCGCTTAATGTTAAGAAAAGCAGATCAACTACTACCCAGCTAATTTTTTGGAACCTTTGGGGCAACTTATCATAAACAATATCAACACGGATATTGCTACGATTCTTAATAGCTATCGGTATGGCCAGATAGGATATCCAGATAAAAATATATCTTGCTGATTCTTCCGCCCAAACAGTGGAACCAGTAGTTCCCAATATATCAGTAATAACGTAGCGATAAGCAGTCTGGAAAGTAATAATTAAAATAATTGCCAGCATTCCAATAAACAATATGGGCTTTTCCAGATTTTCATCTATCCACTGCAGCCAGTTCTTTGGCTTATCACCAGAGGGCGGTGTTTGATTTATTTTTTCTGCAGTTGTTTCTGTCATTAGTATCGCCCTTTCTATAGGTTCTACCTAACATTAATAAATTTTATATCTATAGCAGGGACAAGGGGAGGGACAAGCCCTCCCTTATAACTACTGTTGTGTTTCTTGTACCATGTCAAATAATTCTTGTGGAATTTTATCCTCGAACTTGTCCCATACAGGTTTTGTTTTATCTATAAGCTCCTGACGCTCTTCGTCAGTCAGCTCATGCACTTCAATGCCACTGTCAATAAACTTCTGCTTAGCTTTTGCTTCTAATTCAGCAGAGATGCCACGCTCATATTCAACAGCCTCTTTTGCTGCTTCCATAATGGTGTTTTGTGCTTCTTCAGGAAGACCATCAAACCATTTCTTGTTGGCCAACAGAATGTGCATACTGTAGTTGTGAGCAGAATCAATTGCATAGCTAAGTGCTTCATGGTGTTTGGCATCATAAAGCAAGCCAAAGGTGTTCCCTTCTCCGTCAATTGTTCCCTGCTGTAATGCTGTATAAACCTCACCCCAAGCCATCGGAGTCGGGTTCATACCCAATGCCTCTGCCACTGCCACTTCCACTGGTGAAGCAGTGGTACGTACTTTTAAACCTTTTAAGTCGCTAGCATTTTTAATTTCTTTTTCAGCTGATACAAAATTACGATAACCATACTCACTGTACATAATTGGTACTAAACCAATTTCTGAAGCCACTTCATCAAAATATTGGCCCAGTTCACCTTCATCTAATGCTTTATATAGATTTTCCTGATTTTCTGGTTTAGTGATATATGGAAGGTCAAAAACCAGATATTTATCTGAGAAGTTAGCCATGTTGGGTGATGAGCTGGAAGACATCTCCAACGAACCCTTTTGTGCTGACTCCGTGGTTACCCGGTCACTACCCAATACAGCATTACCATATAGTTCTACTTCTATTTGACCATTAGACTTTTCTTCAACTAGTTCTTTAAACTTTTCATAACCTAGTGTTACGTTATTACCAGGAGCCATTGGATGCCCAAGACGAATTTTTATTTTTTCATCTGCAGCTGCACCGTCACCTTCTCCATCTCCACCTGAACCACAACCAACTAAAATAAGTGCTGACATCATCATTAATACTAGTAATCCAGTAAATATTCTTCTATTTTTTAACATTACCCTAACCCTCCAGTTTTTTAATTAGTTTGACTCTTGTTAGCTTAAATGCTTAAAAATGATCAGTATTTAGTATTTATTTGTTACAACACCCCTCCTTAGTTTGTATTAGTGTTAACATTATCAATCTGCTTTGCCTTATATATAAGCAAGGATCATGCCAATTTAGAAACACCGCGAAAAATGTACGGGAACTATTATAATTACTTAACAAAACTTCTTCTTGTTGCAAATCTACAACAAGAAATTTAGTTGTTAACAAAACAATTCATTGTATACAAAGGCGTGGACTTAGTTATACATATCACAATAAAATGTTGTTATCTTGCAACAAACGGTGCAAAATAGCAACCTGCGCCTGTTTAGAGTAAGAATATATTAAAAATAAAAAAGCAGTGCGACTCCATATAAAGCCATACTGTTTACAACAATTAAAAACTATAATGAAAAATTGAGATTGGTGTCGCTATTGGTGGCATTCCGCTGCTCCTATTTATACTAGCTAACTACCACACCATGAATTAAATTTGTCGAAAATTGTTACATCTTATATAATTATAGCATAGAAAATATAAATATAACGAAATCCAGATAATGTCTAATTAACTAACAATGTATAGACATGTTTTTGTAATCACTCTTCCCAATAATGTTAAAAGAGGTGTGAAAGATGTCTCTTGCACAATCATATGTAACTGATAATATCGAAAAGTTTTTTGATGATATTTTAGATGTGTTTCACGATGGAATATATATTACCGATGCAAGCGGAAAAACGTTAAAAGTAAATAACACTTATGAAAAGTTAACCGGGCTAAAAAGAGAAGAACTAATAGGGCGTAATGTATTAGATCTTGAGAAGGAAGGGGTTTACAGTATCGCTTTAAACCCTAAGGTAGTTAAAACAAGTACATCCCAAACATCAATTCAAACCACCAAAGCTAATAGAAAAGTAGTTCTTAACAGCCATCCTGTATTTGATCAGGGAGGTAATGTTGCGTATGTGGTTACATATGTTCGTGACATTACTGTGTTGTCAAAGCTAAAAGACCAAGTTTTTTCTCAAGGTAAGCTAATTGAAAAGTATCACCACGAAGCACAATACTTACGCAATAAAAATCTACAGAATAAAAACACAATCATACAAAGCCCAAAAATGTCACGGTTAATGGAGTTATTAAAGAGAATTGCACAAACTGATACCACCGCACTAATTATGGGAGAAACAGGCGTTGGTAAAGATGTTTTCGCTAAAGAAATTCATGAACACAGTGATAGAAATGAAAAGCCTTTTCTGAAAATTAACTGTGCCACCATCCCAGAAACTCTTATTGAATCAGAACTATTTGGTTATGCCCCAGGAGCATTTTCCGGAGCAAACACCAAGGGTAAACCGGGTTATTTCGAAATGGCAGATAATGGCACGCTGTTCCTTGACGAGATTGGAGAACTACCTCTTCAAATGCAGGCTAAATTACTACGGGTTTTACAAGATCAAGAGGTAATGAGGGTTGGATCAACAAAGGTAAAAAAGATAGATGTTCGTTTTATTGCTGCTACAAACAGAAATTTAGATCAAGCAATTAAACAAGGTACTTTCAGAAGTGATCTATATTATCGCTTACATGTAGCAGTATTAAACCTACCACCATTAAGAGAACGCCGTGAGGAAATAGAACCACTCGTTAACCACTTTCTAAACAAATTTAATACAAAATATAAAAAGAATATGTCTTTTTCTCAAAAGGCACTAGACTTAATGCATAACTACTCCTGGCCAGGCAATGTACGTGAAGTAGAAAATCTAATACAGGGAATAGTAGTGACAAGAGATAAAGAGTTTTTAGATGTGGAAGATTTACCAATCTATATAACTAATAATGATAACAACAATGATAGTGATTTTATATCTTCACTAAGCAATATCGGCAACCGAACCTTGAAGGATATTATGGATGAAGCAGAAAAAAACATCCTTGCAAAAGCTTTGGACAAACATGGCAGTATACCCAAAGTTGCCAAAGCATTTAATGTTGACCGCTCAACTATCTTTAGAAAATTAAAAAAGTACTCCTTGATATAAAAAAGAGTGCAAAACAGCAACTACACCGTTGTTGTTTTGCACTCTTTATGGTTTTACGGAAATGGCATATTAATTGCATTAATCATTATACATCTATATTAAATAATTGAGGGAGGTGAACAAATGCGTCAGATTAACCACTTTTCAATGCCTACAAAAATTATCAGCGGTGTGGATTGCAGAAATAATTTAGGAAAAGAAATCAAATCCTTGGGCGGAACCATCATTTTCGTTTGCACTGATAAAGGAATTTCAGATGCAGGTTTATTGGTTGATATTTTAAATTCTTTTAACAAGAAAAATTTAGCCTATGTAATTTTTGATGAAGTTGAATTAAACCCAACCACAGATAATGTTGAACATGGGCTAAACGTTTACTGTAATGAACAATGCGATATCCTAGTGAGTATTGGCGGTGGTAGTGCCATAGATACTGCAAAGGCCATATGTTCATTAATTAACAGTAACAGTGATAACTATGAAAGGGCCACTGTTGTAGCTGTTCCTACTGTCGCCGGAACTGGTTCAGAAGTGCTGGGCAAAGCTATTGTAACTGACATTAATAATGGTGGTAAAGAGTTAAAAAAGTTATCCGTACCACCACCATCAGTAGCCGTATTAGATCCTGTTCTACTGCAAACCTTACCGCCACATATTGCTGCAGTTTCCGGTTTAGAAACCTTAACTCATGCCGTGGAAGGTTATGTATCCCTGGGAAGTTCTGAACTAACTGATTTATTAAATTTAAAGGCCATTGAATTAGTTGCTAAATACTTACGTCCGTATGTGGCTAATAGAACCAATATCGAGGCAGCCATTGGGATGCAAAATGCCTGTTTATATGCCGCTATCGGTTCATCTAATGCCGGTTATGGTAATGCCTATGCCATGGCTAATTATATACATACTAACTTTAACATTCATTATGGCTTGGCATGTGCTTTAATTTTACCAAATGTAATGGAGTTTAACACTTTAGCTTGTCCAGATAAATTCATTAAAATTGCTCAATTATTTGGAGAACACACAAATAATCTACCTAACCACAAAGCAGCTTTAAAAGCCGCTGAAGCAGTTAGAAACCTTACAAAAGATATCGGAATACCGCAAGAATTAAGTATTGAAGGCCTAACCGAAGAGGGAATAAAATATTTATCCAAATATGTTTTTGACAGTGTTAGCCAACGATCTAATCCCCGAAAAAACAACCTACAGGATATAATAGATTTATATTTAAAATCATTTGCCGTTAATAGAACTAAAAAAATGCACCTGTTGGATAAATGATATGCTCCCCTTAAGGTAGACAGGTTAAATTATAAAACCTCTTACTGAAAGGGGAACATTTTTTTATTCAATATCTGCATTTTTGGGTTTCAGCTTTAAAACCTTCTTCTTATCATTATGTGTCAGCATTTTTACACCACCTAATGACAGACTGTATTTCAAAGGTATTAATCTTTTAATCCAAGCTGCCAAAGTACCCTTTAGCTTTAGTCGTTTCATTTTATTTACAGGCTCCCCCACCGCTCGACGACAGCCAATGTGTATAAGTAGTAATATCAAAGCTGATTGATAGACTTTTTTCTTTATCCCTTTAATATCTGCATAAACATTGTATGCTGCACATTTACCTTGCTGCATAGCAGCCTGGGCAGTGGCAACTACCGGTTGACCAGACTTGACATCTATAGCCAGTGCACTATCTCCAACTGCATATACTTTAGGGTTATCTACACTCTGCAGGTATTGGTTTACAATGACTCGGTTCCTATCATCTGTCTTTAGTCCAAATTTAGACGCCACACTATTTCCCTTAATTCCCCCGGTCCATATAAGTGTTGTGTGCTTAATTTCACGACCTGAGGCTAAAAAAATAGTTTGGTTTGTTACTTCCTTAATTAAATCTCCAGTAATAACCTCTACTCCCGAATCCTCCAATGCTTTTTGAGCATATAGATATACCTTCGAAGACATCCCCGGAAGCAAGTTTTGGGTTCCTTCCACTAGAACAATTTTATAATCATCTGTATTTATATTATAATTGTCTTGTGTTTTCCGCAATTGTTCTGCCAGTTCCCCAGCAAACTCCACACCGGTTAAGCCACCTCCACCTATTACAAAGGTAGCTTGACGCTGTTTTAATTGCTGCTTGGACAATTGTTCAAGTATGTTATTTACCTTGCATCTAATTTTCCTGGCATCTATCAAATTTTTTAAGCAAACACTGTTTTCTGCTAGTCCTTTTATATTAAAGTATTCTGGTTCACTGCCAAGGGCGTTAATCAGATACTTAAAAGATATTTTTTTATCATCATTTACGATAACACAGTTATTTTCTATATCAATGTTACTAACTTGCCCTTTTACTACTTGAACATCGGTCTGAGCAAATATTTTATTAATAGGCACCATTGTTTCCGATAGGTTTTTAGTGCCCGCTGCCGTTTGATATAGCTGCGTCACCAGTGTATGGTAACCATTTTTGTCAACTAATATTATTTTATAATCACTGTGTTTATCTATAAGCTTATTAAGGGTTTGTGCTGTTTTAATGCCTCCATAGCCTGCTCCCAATATAACAATATTTTCTTCTGCCACTGTGACTCACCTCTCTATTTTGCTAGTTTATTATGTAATAACTATACATTGCAAAAACTATACCAAGTATATTACATACTTAGTATTGTAATTTACAGCTGCAAAATGAGAGTATATTTTAATTACCCACCAAACTTAATATTTATATCAACTATTTCCGGGGTGTTACCAACCCTAATAGGTGGCCCCCACGTGCCAAACCCCAATGAAACTATCACCTGCAAATCCCCTTTTGACAAATAACCCCAGTCAACTTCAAAAATTCTTTCGGTTATGAAGTTATTGGGAAACATCTGTCCACGATGTGTATGGCCAGATAACTGAAGATCTACCCCCAATTTTTCTGCTTCATCCAGGTTATTTGGCTGATGATCCAGCAGTATTATTGGCATACGTTTATCTACATTCTTCATTAACTCCGGAAGTTTCTTACGACTACCTTCTAAAAAACGATTCCTTGACATATCATCGCGACCAATAATGTAAAAACTATTAGCTATTTCTATTGCATCATCCCTTAATACCTGCACTTTAGATTGTTCTAAATTGGTTATAGTTTTATTAACATGCCCATTAATATACTCATGGTTTCCCAGAACGGTATACACCCCGTATTTAGGATTTAGCATCAAAAAGATATCTGTAATTTTTCGTTCAGTAAAAAATGATGCATCACTGTCAATAACGTCACCGGCAAACAACACCAAATCAGGGTTAAGTTCGTTTATCATCTCTACCATTTTTTCAAGCCGTTTCTCATCCATTATTTCACCAAGGTGGATATCTGAAGCCATAACTAGATGCAGTTCTTCCACAGTAGCTTTTTTGGGTATAGTCAAATCATACCTTACTATTCCGGGATTTCTAGCATTCCAAGTACCATAAATAATAATAGCAATAACTATTATAACAGTAGCAATCGCCACCGGGTGTGGTTTGTGAGAATAATTCATTAGCCATTCTGGCAGAAAATGCAGTTTTTTATCGATAACTTTTACCAATATGATAGGTACCAAGAATAAAATAATATAAAAGAAAGCAGCTATCCAATAACTCCCCACCCAACTGACAACATTCTCTAACCCAAAGGGTAGAAATCTCTTGCCCAACCTGTCCAACAGATATGACCAAGCAATAAACCAAAACACCAACCAATACAAACCTTTGCTAACATAAGGTATATATTTAAAAATATAATTCCATCCGGCCCATCCAATATAAAAATTTATTAAACCATAGGTGAAAAGAATTAGTATAAAAACTACTGCTACCATATCAGTTATTTTACTCCTTTAATTTTATGTTTGTTACATCTGCCCACAAATTGCTCTCCCTTTAATATTGCGCTATACTCTAAATTATATTATAACAGTACTGTTTAAGAAAATAAGATGTGTAGTAAACTATAAAAATGGCTTCAAACTGCGATTTTATCATTATTTTTTAGAAGGTGTTTTTCAGTTTTCTTAAAATTCATCTTATGTCTGATTCTTTAAGGAGGCTAATAAATATGTCTAAAGGTACACTTCTATTACTTGGAATCTTAATAATCATAATTTCAGTAATTATTTCCTCGCAAATAGCAAATTACCAGTTCAATAGAAACGTTAAACAAGAAGTTGCAAAATTATTTAGTAACTTGGAAAACAAAAGTGATGTTATTAAAAAAGAGGATTTGAATACATTACCACAAAGTGTTAAAAAATGGTTAGAGTACTCCCAAGTGGTTGGAAAAGAGGGAATTAGAACCGTTCGGTTAAAACAACAAGCAACAATGAGACTTAAACCAGAAGACAAACGATGGATGCCCACCGAAGCAGAGCAATATTTCACGGTAGACAAACCGGGATTCATCTGGAAGGCTAAAATTAAAGCAGCCCCATTTATACCCATAGTGGGAAGAGATAAGTATCATCAAGGCAAGGGACACATGCTTATTAAAATTCTTTCCTTGATAACTGTTGCAGATTCGAAAGGAAAAGAAATGGACCAGGGTACACTGTTACGATATCTCGCTGAAACGGTTTGGTTTCCCACCGCCGCTTTAAATAACTACATCACTTGGGAAGAAATAGATGAACATTCAGCAAAGGCTACCATGAGCTATGGAGGGGTAACTGCATCAGGGGTATTCACGTTTAACGATAAAGGTGAGGTTGTTAACTTTACTGCTGATAGGTATCGTGAAATAAATGGGAAATATGAAATGACAACATGGTCAGTTAATGTAAATGAATACAAGAAACTTGATGGTATCCTGATTCCCACTAAAGGGGAAGCCATCTGGAAATTAGAAACTGGAGATTTTAAATGGTTTGAATTTCACGTCACAGAGATTGAGTATGACAAACCTAACTATTATTGAGTTACAAAGTAAGCCTTAGATTAAAAACCTAGGGCTTACTTTGTTTTACACTTTAACGATTAGTGAACGTAACGACCATGCTTCGGTATGGCTATCTCATCAAAGTTATTAACAAGGTTTTCCAACTGATTCTTTAATTCTTCCCCCTGCATGGGTAAACCATGGCTGGGAATGGCCATTGATGGATTCAAATCCTTCAGTACCTTCACCGAATTCCCTGCCGCCTTCCAATCAATAGTAAAATATTTTGGAGGGCCGTAGATTTCTTTTTCTTTGGCCAGTATTGCTTGTGCCGATTCTTGTTTCACTGTAGTAAATGCATCTCCCACAATCAACATACGATCACTGTCCCGGAAAAGAGAAACATGTCCTGGGCTATGACCCGGTGTATGTATCCAACGCCATCCTAGCATTCCCGGTACTCCTGAATCTTGCGGTAACGGCTGAATACGACTGCCTAGATTAATACCTTTATAGGGAAAAGTGGAAGATATTTTAGCAATTAAACCCTCATCTACAGATGGGTCGGCTGGTGGATAGTCTTGCTGACCGGTAAGATATGGCATTTCTAACTTATGGGCATATACTGGGCTATTCCAGGTGCTTACTAACTCAGATATAGCTCCAACATGATCAAAGTGGCCATGAGTAAGAATTATTGCCTTTGGTTGAGTGCCTTTCCCGAAACGTCCTTCAGCAGCTAGAATAATATCTTTAGCAGTATGTGCCATTCCGGCACCCACAAGCACCCACTCACCATCATTAGCGTTAGGGTTGCCAACTATACAGGCATTAACCAGAGGAAACTGCAACAGTAATATATCTTCCGTAACTTGCATGGTTGACATGGGTTTTTCTGTAAGTTGTTGAAGTATGTTAGTCTCTATATTTATATTCTCCATTATTATGCCTCCAATTTCTTAAAGGGGTTGTAAAACTTGATGTTATTATGTATAAATATAGCCCCACCTATACCGCCCCTATCGATTAAAAACAAGAACACCAGCTGTTTTGGCCAACACTGGTGTTCTTATCTATCAGAATTATTTATTTTTTATACTTCCTTTGTATTTTTCTATTCCCGCTACGATCCCCTCTACTATCTTTTTTTGATTCTCCCCTTGCCAGAGCCATCTTTCCTCGTCAATATTACTCAGGAAACCGGTTTCAACTAATATTGCCGGCATTTTTGTATACTTAATTACCACAAAACCGGCTTCTTTCACTTTTCTGTCCACCTGGCCAGTTCTTGGCAAGATAGAATATTGTACATAATTAGCTAATGTATGATCTGTATTATACATGGTGAAAACTTCCAATCCCTTGGCACTGGGCCTGCCGCTGTAATTTGCATGAATACTAATAAAAGCAAAGGCATTGGTATTATTAGCCATTATTACTCTGTCTTTTAGAGAGATAGTGGTATCACCCTCCCTTGTCATCAGCACCTCATATCCTTCGTCTTCCAGACGATCTTTCAACTGCAATGCTATACTTA
This sequence comes from Bacillota bacterium, assembly GCA_009711615.1. GTDB lineage: Bacteria > Bacillota > Desulfotomaculia > Desulfotomaculales > Desulfohalotomaculaceae > Desulforadius. Next base: position 334,625 of record VENI01000009.1, read on the forward strand.
AATTTATTATTCTTTCGTAATTACCCAAAATACTGGTGGCACCATTTTCTTCACCACCATGGCCAGGGTCAATGATAATTAAATTGCTCTCAATATTTAATTCCCGTTCACTTGGTACAATTAGTATTGGTTCTGATTCCAGGGGTAATTTCCACTCTGAGGAGTATTCCTCTTTATCTTCCTCGTCTTCTTTCGTATCCGATTCACTTTCACTCTCGCTGTCTTTACTTTCGTCACTTATTGTTTTTTTGGATAATGTAACCAGTAATTTATTTTCATATTGATCTATCTTAGTATCTGTCTCTGGGGAAATATCAAAAACCACCCGAGTGGTAGAGTCATCATGCTCACTGGTTCGTATAGACGATACCAATTCATGCTTGAAAGTATACTTATCATCCAACTGATTAATAGTATCTTCAAGATCTATTACCAATCGTTTAGGATTATTTAATTCAAAGGCCTGTACAGACCCCTTCACCACCTCTAGCAACGTCAAAAAACTATTGCTCCCTGGGTTAACTTTAACTTCTTTTAGCTTTCGCAAATCATCATCTAATCGCTTTTCAGATATTGGTTTTAACGGAGTTATATGAATCGCCAATCCATATTGTCTTTTTTGGGCAAATACATTACAACCTAATGATTCGGCAATAAATCGAAGTGGAACCATCGTCCTTCCATCTACAACTTTTGCAGCCACATCCAGTTCTATAACTGCATTATTCTTATATGCTTTCCTTTGGTTAAGGGGAAGCTTAATAGAAACATCTTCATTTATCCCCATTACCGTTTTGGTATTGCCATCATATGAAACTGTACTGCCAAGGCTTTCAAATATTTTACGAAAAGGTACTAGGGTACGATTAGACTCTTTATCAATAAAGGGGGCGGTATCTTCAAAATTAATTTTCTCCTGGTTTATATACACGGATACTTCTGCTAGAGCGTGTTGTGGCATTACAAAAACTATTGACATAATTATGAAGCTAAATAATATTCGCACTGCTGTTTTCAAAAGACAGTACCTCCCATAGCTGTTATTTTCTGTGATGTATATCTATATATTTCGACGTCTTACATCAGATACCTGTTACAGAATTATTTATATTTTTTATACGGATTCCAGTTGTTCTTTTAGGCTGTCAATAACAAAAAGAACACCGCCTACTTTTAGCGGTGTTCATAAAAAAATGCAATATTTTGTTAGATAAACTTAAAGTTTAACATTTCCCTATTGGTATGTTTAAAAGTTATTGACTCTAGAAGTGCCGTAAAATCAGCATTTTGAACATAAATGCTCTTGGGAACCTTTAGGAATGTTGGGGCAAAATTTAATATTCCTTCAATATTATTTTCAATAAATAAATTTGCTATACCTTGGGCGTGTGTTAATGGCACCGCCATGATGCCAATTTTAACATCGTACTTACTAACTATTCCTGGAATCTCTTCCAGAGGCATAATAGTCATATCCCCTATGGTTTTACCTATTTTGGTAGTGTCACTGTCAAAAACAGCAACTATGTTGAAACCTCTTTTTTTGAATATGTCATAAGTCACTAGCGCTGCACCTACTTTGCCCGCACCAACTAATACAACGTTCCACTTTTTATTTACCCCTAATATCTTAGAAATACTGCTAATTAAACTCTTAGTGTTATATCCCACACCCCTTGTCCCAAATTCCCCAAAAAAAGCTAAGTCTTTTCGAACATTGTGTGCTGGAATTCCAACACCTTCAGCAATATCTTTAGAAGATAGTAATTCTATTCCCTTTTCTTCTAACTGCCTAAGGTATTTCAAATAGGTTGTTAATCTGATTACAGTAGTTTCTGATATTTTTATCATCACATATCACCTTTATATTTTATTATAGGATTCACTTATATATTTTATAATAATTTATAACTATTTACTATCATGTAACTGACAGAAAAGAGCAAATATTATTTCTGTATATAGACTTATTATATTCATTTCATCGGTATTTAAAAAATGTTATGATAGAAAATGTATTCACATATTTCTAATTTTAGTAAACTTTAAGGATGTATCACAAATGATTAATCTTATTTACCAATGGAACCAGTTTCTGGGGAGACGTATGTTTTATGTAGTGTTAATACCTTTGTTGGTCGGGTTTGTTGCTCCAGTTGAAACCACATTGTTCTGGAATATTGTTGCTACATTATCCTTCACTTATATGACTTTCGCTGCATCCCTGGATACAAGTTTAGCAGATTTTTTAAATAGGCTTTCCAGACCTTGGCTTTCCATATGGATGTTAATTTTTATACATGGGGTTATGCCCTTAATCGCCTACATTATTGGATTGGTGTTTTACCCCGGTCCGGAAAATGAGTTCATTCGATTAGGATTCCTATTAGGGGCAACCATTCCGGTGGGTGTAACTTCAATCCTGTGGTCACAAATGGTAGGTGGTGACATACCTCTTACAATGGTAACTGTTACCCTTGACACATTGATTAGTCCTTTATTACTACCATTCTTTATAGTTTTAGTAGTCGGTAGGGCCATCCATATTGACACCATTAATCTGTTGTTGGGACTATTTTGGATGGTTACTGTCCCTGGTATTCTTGGAATGGTGATTCATGACTATACCAAAGGCGCATACGAAAAATATACCAGATCAATTGGTGGTTTTACTTCTAAAATAGCAATTACATTGGTTATTTATATAAATGCAAGTGCCATTGCCCCAGAGATAGAGTGGAACTACTCAATTATTAAATTACTTCTGGTGATATTGATTATTTCGATTAGTGGTTATTTAATGGGATTCCTTAGTTCATATGTTCTTAAGGGCCACCAGCGGCAACGAATGGTGTCAATGATATATGGAATAGGAATGAGAAATAACAGTTTAGGCCTAGTGCTGGCCTTAACCTACTTCCCCCCTGCTGTAGCTTTACCAGTAACATTATCCATGTTATATCAACAACCTTTAGCTGCAATAACTTCAAAATTGCTTGAAAAATTCAGCGCGGAAGAACCTGAATCAAATTAAATCATTTACCATATTTAAATCTCTATAACATAAGGAAAACCCAAGTAATGAAGACTTTTGCCACCATTACTTGGGTTTATATAGTTCATGGACAGGGTAACTTTGATTCTCCTGATATTATTTAAGGGTATCCAGCATCATATTAAACCTTCCCAGTACAACTGTGGCTTCCGCCCTACTGGTTAATTCCTTAGGTGCAAAATTAATACCTTTATTTGAGGGAACACCTTTTATTAGTTCGACTGAAACCACTCTTTTCACACTGCTTTGGGACCATCTAGATATTTTCTCATTATCCAAAAACATTTCCAGAACACCTTGCTGTTCCATCCCCGGCAGTGAGACATAATTCATTGAGTTATCAATCATTGCAGCCATTTGTTCCCTGGTAATATATTCATTGGGTTTAAACTTTTCATCGTTATAACCTTGTACTATACCAGCTTTATAAGCCTGTCCGATAGCTTTAAAATACCAGTTCTCAGAATCAATATCCTCAAAACTGATACCTTCAAACTCAACTTTATCTAAACCTAATACGCTTGCTAACATAGCTGTAAATTCAGCTCTTGTTATATTCACATTAGGCTGAAACGCCCCGTCTTTGTAGCCACTTACAAATCCCCTTGAGCCCATGTTAATAATATCTTCTTCTGCCCAGTGTCCCTGGATATCATTAAAGTTAACAGCAGGCTTTTCTAATACAGCATACTTACTAAAGTGATCTGTATTAAAAATTAGTGATTGTACATCAGCCTTATGATTTGCGTTTAGCGGTTCCCATTCCTCAGTAGCATCATTAAAGTAAAATACCTCTAACCTATTGTGGTTATTATCCGCCCAATATGTTTCGGGAACCGGTATAGTTATACTTAATGCTTTACTGAAGCGGTCCAGTTTATTGGCAACACCGTTTCCTGCTAGTTTTTCCATGTTAAAATCATAAACGTTGTCTACTAAGTTATACTCTGTACCTTCAATAAGTTTGGTTGCTTCGTTCTTCTCAACTTCATTCACTGATAGTTTTAAAGTAGTATCTGAATCAAACTCGAACTGGCCAGGATCAAAACTAATTTTAACACCATTAATATTTATTGTTGCCTCTTTTTCTGCCGATATTAGACTGCTCAGTTGTGAACCAGTAATTTGTATATCTTCCCTGCTAGTGGGAGCTGCCAATTCAACATTATCATTGTCAGAATTAGTTATAGCTTCATCAATTTCACTATCTGGGAAGGTTGTAGAGTTGTCTTGATCAGAAGAAGAACCGCTCCCACCACTGGAGGTACCTCCATCATTTGATGAGTCATCTCCATCGTTTGATGAGTCATCTCCATCGTTTGATGAGTCATCTCCATCGTTTGATGAGTCATCACCTCCGTTTGATGAGTCATCCCCTCCGTTTGATGAGTCATCCCCTCCGTTTGATGAGTCATCTCCATCATTACTTTCTGGAACCATTTCTATAGTTCCTAAGTCCATACTTGCATCTACTTGCATATCAGAAACATGCTCCTGATAATTTTCCGATATTATTTTCATTTTGTAATTACCGGGTCCAGTTTTAAAAGTAAACGGGGTTCCGTCACCATTAGATGTTATTTGTAAAGATGAGTTCATACCCTCAAAACCATTTTCCGCTTCCCAGAATATCTCTATGGTCTGACCTTGTGCTACACCATTTATTTTACCTGTAATTTCTATTGCATTTATGTTATGACTTACGTCTCCGTTCGAACCATTAATATTTTCCATTCCAGCCAATACACCATTAATCAAAGTACATAAAATATATTCACCTGAATCAACGTCTCTAAAAACAGCCACTTTTTGTCCTTCTATGTTGGATTCAATTAGCCCTTCAAATAATATATTACCTTGATTGTCTATCAGCATTGACTCTAATATATCGTTATCATTTAAACCATAAACGAATTCTGTGACAGTAAAGCTACTGTCAACAGACTCTTCCAATTGGTCTCCATACACATCATCAATCACAGACTCATCAATAGATGCCTGAACATTATATACCTCATCTACCACAGAGTATACTTCATCAACCACAGACTCAGTGGGCTCTTCGGCTAAAGCAACATTTGTATTACCTATTAAAATTAAGTTTAACATCAATATTACTGCCATCAATGATGCAGGTAGCTTACGCCAATAATAATTGCTATTAATTTTCATTATCTTCCCCGCCTTATTTTGGTTTCAAAGGTCCTATAACCTCCCAATCATATGGTCTACAGGCAATCACCACCTTTTACAATATTGGTTGTCATTCCTCTTGTCTAACTTCATTCAGATAATAACAAATGAATTTTACATTACAATCGCAAAAAGTTGACATTTTTGACATATGCCAAAAATGTCAACTTTTTATTTGAAAGACCATTTCTTAGGCAACTCACTCTGAAGAAATGGTCTGATGATCCTAGACTATTTTTTCATTTCTTCTTTAAGCTTGCTCAGCTCTTCCTCAACCTGCTGTGTATTTGAAGCATTATCTAGTTCCCGTTGAATGTGATCTTTATTATCCATTATGTCTTCTAAAACACCTTCATTTGAAATCTCATCTAACGCTGCTGCCCTAGCTCTCATACCATCAGTTTTGTCCCTAGCGCGTTCTAGCGCCGCTCCAACATCTGCAATCTCATCTGAAATACCTGTGGAAGCCTCACTTATTTTAACTTGAGCTTCTGCGGCAGAATACTGGGCTTTAACAACTTCCTTATGTGTTTTAAACCTCTCCAAGTCACTGGATAATTTTATTTCTTTAGCAATCAGTTTTTCTTGTTCTTGCTCTAACTCTGCAATCTCTACACCAATGTCTTCTATCTGTTGCTGAAGCACTAGCTTTCTTTCTAGAACAGACTTAGCTAAGTCATCCCTGTCAATAGATATAGCTTGTTTAGCTTGTTCATCTAATTTATTTAATTGATTAACCAACTTACTCTGATGCAATTGAATTCTCTTTTTTGAGGAAACAACTTCAGCAATTCCCCGTTTTACGTTTCTTAATAGCTCTTGTTGTTTCTGATGAGAATATTCCAATGTTTGTCTTGGGTCTTCTACCCTATCTAATAATGTATTCATCTTTGTTTTTATCACCGTAGTTAATCTTGAAAACATCAAGCATCCTCTCCTTTACGATTATAATTGTACTGGTTCACTAGCTATCAAAAATTAGTACTGTAACCCTATTCACCTCCTGCAACAACTCTTGTTACATACAATACTAAAATAAATTTTTGACAAACATATGGCTTAACTCCAACTTTTTTGTCAAATTATATCTGGGTTGTTTTATAACTATTTGTTACAGAATTGTCGGAACAAAGTCATTAAGTTGTCAAATGTTTTGTTTACTATTAATAAAAGAATGACATGAAATCAAAGTTAAAAAATTTATAAAACTAATAAACTATTATAGGTGGTGTTTAAAAATTTTTAATAACAGATTCACTCTACTAAAAAATAGCAAAAAGCCAGTGAGCAGAATGTTAAAGGCTGTTTTGCTAGTACTGTTACTGTATTTTTCATTAAAATTTATACTTATTGTTAGTTTCTTTGCGATCAAAATATTATTCTTCATAGCATCTTTAGTTGCCATATATTATTTATTTGTAATGATCAAAAATATTTTCTTTCGTTAAAAAAACCCTCCGCTTTTTGCGGAGGGTTCCTTGTTATTCTTAATCTTGTTATTCTTAATATTTATTTGTTATTATAACCTTCTAAGTCAACCATACGTTTAATGTACTCATCTTGATCAATTTCTCCTCTAGCATAACGCTTCTTTATTATAGCCATTGGGTCATCTTCATAACTGTTAAACGATCTTCCTCCGTTACCTTTTGATAACCTAGAAATCAGAGATATTAATCCAAATATAATAAGTAATGGTAACAACATTGAAAATATACCGGACAACAAGCCAATTCCACCAAAACCATGCATCATAAGTATTCCCCCTATACATTTTTGTAACTGTTAATCAACTAAAATCAAGAAAATATTTAGTAATGAAAAAATAACAGTAAAAGTGACTAACATTATTGCCAAATGAGAAATTATAGCCTTTTTTGTACTTATGTTATGTTTCTTTATACTCCAGAAAAAGGTTCCCATCATGAATATCATACCTGCACCTAAAAAATACAACCGATACTCTTCCATGAGTTCTCCAAAAAAAGTTGCCCCCGCACTAAAACCAATAGCAATCGCCACCGCATGAAGAACACAACATATACCTGCCAGTAAACCTCCGCTGCCTCCTTGGAACCAACTATTCTTTGTGATGTTCTCTTTTATAAACCCCATTTAGTGCCTCTCCTTTTGTTTTTTATTAAAGCTAAAATACTTTAAATAAATATTAACAAACAAATATAACGATTCCCGTACAAAGTTATGTAATTTTTGCAATATTTTAAGGTATTTTACCCTATGGTTTATATTTACAGAATGTAACAAAAGCTTCACAACTTTGCCTTATTTTCGCAAAATATTATTGATAAAATGTTTGAAAAAGGAGGAGGCAACTTTGAAAAAACTTATTATATTTTTAACGATAATGATTACTCTTGCTGTTGTTTTATATTATAGTTTCCTTTCAAATAACCAAAATAACAGCGTTAGTAAACAGAATAACAACGACTTTGACCCGTCATTTATATTTGATCATGATGCACATCATGATTAACTACAATTCTAACTGCTTTAAAAGTTTTTCTGATAGAGGAGAAAGGAGACGAACCTATATAGATTCGTCCCCTTTCCCCTCTTTATTTATTTCATTTCGACGCTTGGTATATATATACATGCCAGTTAAAAGTGTCCCCCATCCAGCAATAACATAAGGGGTATACTTAAGAAAATCATAACTATATTCCGGTAATGGTTTAAATGGAACATCAGTACGGAACCCTAACTGTTCAAAGGGTATATCAGAGATATACAGCCATCTTGTACCTCCAGCTTCCTTTTCACCGAAAATATGATTAACATATTTATCATCGTTTTCAACCCTGTACTTGGCTTGCCGCAACATTTCATCATAGTCACCATATGCCAGTGCACCAGTAGGGCAAGCACCAACACATGCAGGTGAATCTCCAGCCTCTACCCTGGTGTTACACATCTGACACTTACTGATTAATGGGAAAGCTTTATCCCATTCATATTTGGGAATATCAAAGGGACAAGCTAACATGCAGTAACGGCAACCAACACAAAGATTTTTATAGTAAATAACTGGCCCATCTGGTCTTTTTTGTAACGCCCGAGCAAAGCATGCTGATACACAAGCTGGTTCTTTACAGTGAAAACACTGATTCTTTACAAAACGCCATACTTTGTCACTACTTTTGTTTACCTCATATAACTTTACTACAGTCCAGTTCACATCTTTTAATATTGCATTTGCTCCGGTAAGAGGGTTATTTTCTTCAAATTCTAAATCATTCCACAGCTTACATGCTACATTACAACTTCCACAACCAACACATTTGGTTATGTCAACCAAAACTCCCTTGCTCAATCATCTCACCTCCACGATTTATGGATTTCATACCCTAAAAAAATTATAACTGATATAAGTGACAGCACTGTGAACAAATTCTGACATTTTTGTAACTAATATAAAAGACAGTTTTCTAGTCATACATACTAAGTTTCTCTTAAGAAATAAAAAAGTTAAGGACCGTTTAAACACTGGCCCTTAACTCTAAATAAAATATTTATCTTCCCATCATACTACTGCCATTCATTTGATTACCATTCATTGCACCGTTATTATGCATTTGCTGATAAGGCATATTTGGATTATTCATATTGGTGTTTATTTGTTGTTTTGTTATGTTCTTGTGTACTTCATTCATAGTTTCAACCATCTGCTCCTGGTTCGTTTGATGAATTTCATTCATTTGCTCTTGATAGTTTGTAGCATTACCATTTGTCATGTACTGGGGATCCATAGTGTATTGCTGCTGACCAGTATTTTGGGTGTTGTCTTTATCTTGAGTATTTTCTTCATCATTTGAACTATCATTAGATTTATCAGCATCACTGTCATCTGTTTGATCTGAGGAAGCTTCATTAATTGTTACTGCACCGTCACCCATTACTTCATTCATGTTTTCATTCATAGCATCAACATTCTCTTCCGTCATTTGAGTTTGCTGTTGAGCCTGATCTTGAGATATGCTATTCATTGCTGAGCTAATAGTGTCTGCATTTGCAATGCTTACTAAGGAAACACCTAATGCAATTGTAGTTATTGTGAGAGCGATACGATTCTTTGTCATAAATTAATTCCTCCTTAAAATTATGTTTTACTAAATTATTAACTTAAAAAAGCACTTAATTATAATTAACTGTTTGTCCCCCCTTTTTTGCTGTTCACTAATTCCTTCGAAGTATTAAACAATATTTAAGGGGATAAATAGATTATTTCTAAAAGAAATTATTATTACACCATATAAAATATCTAATCCTCCGGTATAACCGGAGGATTAGATTAATGTTTTAGTGACATTTCTGTTCTTTGAAACCTTCTGGTTCAGCAATAATTAGTTTTAAAATCTTTGTCTTTCCAACATCAGCTACCTCTTTTAGACTAATTCCTGCTTTGTTTACATTTCCTACTGTTTCACGGTTTATATTTGATCCTACCATTTTAAGTGTTATGGGATTTAAAAAATCCATTACCTTCCCTATGGCGGGATTGGCGCTTCGCACATGTTCCAGCAGAATTATCTGTCCGTTTGGTTTACATACTCGTTTTACTTCTTCCAACCCTTTAACTGGGTCCGGCACAGAACAAAATACACAAGTGGAAACAACTGTATCAAAAGTATTGTCATCAAAGTCCATTTTTTGAGCATCCATCTCTAATAATTCTACGCTAAGGTTAAGTTTTTTTGCCTTATCCCTGGCACGTTTTAGCATTTCTTTGCTAAAGTCTATCCCTGTAATTTTACAACGAGAAGGATACAACGACAAGTTTTTACCCGTTCCTACTCCCACTTCCAATACCTTTCCCTTTGCCATACTCAAAGCATCTTTTCTTACTGAATCACTAATCATAAAGTCCATCCAGTCATAAAACATGGCAGTACGATTATACCTGCGTTTTATCACCTCGGTAATATTATCCATATCATCACTCCATATTTATTCTGGACGACGGGCAGGTTCAGGTTTCATGCGCATTGAGTTTTTTTCTTCGCCCTTAAAGTAACGGTACGGGTCAAATCTCTTTAACCTTAGTGCATTTGTTACTACCGATACCGAACTAAAGGCCATAGCAGCTCCTGCCAAGATAGGTGATAAGAAACCTAGAGCTGCCACCGGAATACCTAATGAATTGTATATGAAAGCCCAAAACAAGTTCTGTTTAATATTTTTCATGGTATCCCGACTCAATGTAATGCTTGCCGGTACCCCTCGTAGATCACCCTTCATTAATGTTATATCCCCTGCTTCCATAGCAACATCAGTACCCGTACCTATGGCGAATCCCACATCGGCACTGGCCAGTGCTGGGGCGTCATTAATACCGTCACCCACCATGCCAACTACTTTACCCTCTTCTTTTAACTTATTAACTTCCCGGGCCTTGTCCTGAGGTAGCACCTCTGCCAATACATTCTCCGGAGGTATTCCCACCTGACGGGCAATTGCTTCGGCGGTTCGCTGGTTATCACCGGTGATCATGATTGTATCAATATCCATATCTTGCAGCGCTTTTATTGCCTGGGCTGATGTATGTTTCACCGTATCAGCCACAGCAACCACACCTGCAGGCTTATTATCTACAACCACCATCATGGCTGTTTTGCCTTCATTCTCCAGCTTATGAACTTGTTTTTCTAAGTCACTAATATCTATATTATTATTAGACAACAACCTGCGGTTGCCAATTAACAAATTCCTATTATTAACCTTTGCCTTTATTCCGTGACCAGGGATTGCTTCAAACTCTCGGGGATCAACAAGCTTAATACCTTTCTCCTTAGCACCATCGACAATAGCCTCCCCAAGGGGGTGCTCTGAACCTTTTTCAGCTGAGGCCACCATTTGTAACAATTCGTCTTCATTGATATCATCACCAAGCAATATTACATCGGTTAGAGAAGGCTCCCCTCGAGTAATGGTTCCTGTTTTATCCATAATCATGGCATTTATCTTATGGGTCTTTTCCAGGTGCTCTCCACCCTTAATTAATATCCCGTTTTCCGCTCCTTTGCCAGTACCCACCATAATTGAAGTAGGGGTGGCTAACCCAAGTGCACAAGGACAGGCAATAACCAATACAGCGGTAAAGTTAATTAACGCCCGTGCTAAATCTCCCGGGTCAGCAAAGAAGTACCAACCTAAAAAGGTTATAGTAGCAATTCCCACCACGGCAGGCACAAAATAAGCAGCAATAACATCGGCCATTCGTTGTATCGGTGCCTTAGAACCTTGAGCTTCTTCTACAATTTTTATTATCTGTGCTAACGCAGTATCGGAACCTACCTTAGTAGCTTCAAATTTAAAGCTACCATGTTTATTAATGGTTCCCCCTATCACTTCGTCCCCTTCACCCTTATCTACAGGCACACTTTCCCCGGTAAGCATTGACTCATCTAAAGTAGAATGACCATCTTTAATTTGGCCGTCAACCGGTACCTTTTCACCAGGGCGAACCAGTACTAAGTCACCTTGCTGTACTTCTTCCACCGGAATGTCGACTTCCTGACCATCTCGGATAACCCTTGCCTTCTTTGCCTGCAAATCCATTAATTTTTTAATTGCTTCGGAAGTACGTCCTTTAGCCACTGATTCTAACATCCGTCCAAGAATTATCAGGGTGATAATAATTGTAGCAGTTTCATAATAAACATGTCCTTGATAAAAGAATGTTGCCCCAACACTGTAAAAATATGCAGCAGATGTACCCAGAGCAATAAGCACATCCATATTTGCACTACCATTTTTTAGTGACTTAAAAGCTCCCCTATAAAACTGGTAACCGGCAATAAACTGTACCGGAGTGGCCATAGCAAACTGAAATAGCTTATTATCCATTATTGAAGGGAGGGGAATGTTAAATAACTCAGCAAACATGATAGTTAGTAGGGGTAGAGAAAGTACCCCGGAGAGTATTAATAGGTTTACTTGCCGTTTAGTCTCTCGCTGGCGTTCTAATTTTTCCTTATCCTCATCAAATTTCTTCTCTGCATCTTCTGCTTGGTAACCTGCATCAGATACTGTCTTTTTAAGATCAGCAATGCTGATTAGAGATGGCTCAAATTCCACTGTAGCTTTTTCCATGGCGAAGTTTACATTCGACCTAAATACCCCGTCTAAATGACCGAGTTTCTTCTCTATCTTTGCAGCACAAGATGCACAACTCATGCCACTTATTTTCAAGTCCACACGTTCAGTAGGTACACGGTAACCCAAATCTGTTATGGTTTCCACCAATTTGTCTACACCAGTACTTTGAGGATTAAATTCTATTGTTGTTTTTTCCGCTGCAAAGTTCACCGCAGCATTATTTACTCCATCCACTTTATTTAGCTTTCGTTCAATTCTTGCAGCACAGGCAGCACAATCCATACCTGCTACTTTTAATGTAACTTTTTGCTTATTCAAAAAAACACCTCCTGTATAGCTCTGATTTATTATTTCCCTTAAACAGGCTTAATTAATTATTTAAAGATAGATTATTGGTATAACAAAATGGCCTCCAACATTATTAGAGGCCACTGGCAGAAAGCAGAATTTTTAAATTTTGCCTGGCTATTTAATTTTAAGTACTAATTATAGGTGAAGTAGTATCACCTTCCTTCTTAGATATTTACTATCAAAGGATAAATTACTTTAATACATCACCAGTGGATTACTTTCAAAATATTGCTATGGAGTTATTTTTGTTCTATAATCCTCCCTCCTAAAATTTTTGTAGTTCCATTTACTTAATATTATTATAAAATACAGGTTTTACAATTTTAGGGCATCACAGGTACATTTTTGTCACATTTCTCCTTTGCTATTAACCTTGAACACCGTAGAATATTATTAAGGAAAACAATATCAAAATAATAACAAAAAGAAGAGTTCCCCATATATTAGTACGTTTTCTTCCAATATCAGTTTTTAAGGGTTTGTTCCTTTTTAAATAGATAGCAATAATTGTGCCTGCTGCAACCATCACTATACTTAAAACATGGGATACAGTAAACACTCCCCACACCGAAGGATTAATCCTGCTGAATTCCACAACTCCCCGGATTAAAGCAAATATCATCAAGTAATGCACAAAGATTTGCCCATCATACTTAAGGTCTTTACGTTTTTGCCACAAATAAGAGAATAACAGGTAATCTAAAATAAACTCATAAGCTTGGGCAGGGTGTACTAAATTACCATTATAAGTTATTCCCCACGGTAAAGGGGATGACATTACTTTACCAAATACATCACAACCAACACGACCAATTCCCTGCGCTAATATCAAACCGGGGGCAACGGTGTCTGCCACCTTCCATATAGGTAGTTTGTTTTTCTTAATATAAATAATTGCCGCTAGGGCGCCTCCAACTATCCCTCCGTGAATGGAAAGACCTCCATTTGATATCATGATTATATCCGCTGGGTTTTGCAGATAGTGAGCAGGGTCATATACTAGAATATACATTAACCGTGCGCCAACTACCCCACCCACCAGTGCATACAAACACACTTCTAAAATTCTTTCTTGATCAAGACCTTTTCTCTTGGCCTCCATTAAGGCCACACCTATTCCTACCATACTGGCTATTGCCACCATCAAACCAAAAAAATGTATATTAAATGGGCCTAGACTAAATATAAGCTTCATTTCATCTCACTCCTAACCTTGAAAAATCAAATTTTAAAAGGTGCCTATTCCTCATAGACACCTTTTATATTAATGGCAGCAGTCTTTATCACCTGTCTTTTCCTTACTATTTTCCCTTTCATCTACCTTAACTGCGTGGGGCTTATTATGTTTACCATGACTGCCACCGCAGCAGCCTCCCCTGCGCATCATAAACATCATCATGCCGAAAAATAATATCAGTGGTAAAGCATTTAAAATATTATCCACTTATAGTCCTCCCTATAAAATAATTATTTAGTATATATATAATAACTAGATATTTTGATAAAACTATGTCCTTTCTATGAACATTTTGTCAATATACTTTTTTCGCCTGGAGTAAATAATACCAATGTTAGAATATATGCTGTGGCCCCCAACAGAAGCGACCAATTAAAGCCTAGTACCATAGCTATTAACATTGCTAATATAGAGCCCACAACAGACATCCATCCGTTAACACCCCACATTAGAGGTACGTAATCTCCATGGGAATCTCGGGCTAATAGGCTTAAGCCCGCAGGAAATGGAATGCCCATTACCAACCCTAAAGGACCCAACGTTGTAATTGTAACTATTACTTTTACTAGCAAGGTACTGTCCTGCCATGTAGAAAATATCGTTGGTAAGAATAATGTAATTAAAAATGTATACACCGCAATAAAAATGACTGTATATTTAATTTGTATTTTCAAGGGAAGTGATTTTCCTAATAAACTTCCAATACCTCCAAACAATAGCAGTACTGCAATTACCACTGCAAATGCAATGGTTGGGTGTCCAAATAAAAGCATGAATTTTTGGACTAAAGGCACTTCTATTAGCATAAAACCGGCTCCAAGGAGCATAAAGAACTGACTATAATTTGAAACTGATGAGTTTTTATTTGTAATAACAGAGAAATAGCGCCGCCCCTTCATATACACCACCATTAGAACTCCTAGAAGCAAAACTGCTATTCCACTGCCATGATTATAAAAGAACGGGCTGTCATCAGTGGCAGGTTTTACTGATAGGTGTAGGGTGTCATTACTGCTCAAACCCAAGATGTTTTTCTCTACTAACCCCGGAATAAATAGTGGTTCTTGATCTAAGAAACCTGTCATCTCTAATAGACTTTTACTTTCCTTTAAAGTAAACGGGCCGTTCTTAACAACTAGCACCGGATACATAATCCCATCTGAGTCATTATCACCTTTAACAATAACTGCCAAACTGTTAATTGCATCATTTGTGCTTACGCCTTTTTGATTTAGAGCTTTAACAGCAGTGGCTATTGCTTTCTTGATGTCGTTTTCCCCATGTAAAACTAACGCTAACTTTCCATTTGGTTTAAGCCTATCTAAATAGGTATTAAATGCCTCCAGGGTATAAATGTAGTTCTCTGATAGGGCATATCCCATTGCTTCTGATGCTTGGGTCATTACTTTTGATAAATAAATTACATTATACTTTTTGTCTGTAAGTTCAGCAAAGGTTCTTCCATCTTTAATATATGTGTTCACACCGGGCAAGTGGTAAGGGTTCCCGCTGTATTCTGCAAAATACTCCGTTGCCATAACAGAACCGGCATTAATTTCTACCGCATCAACATTTTTAATTCCCGCTAATTTTGCTAACCATATATCCAGGCCTCCCCCTGGGCCAATTATAAGGGCATCATCTTTGTCCTCATCCATCAAGAAAGGTATATAGCCTGGTTCCTCGGTAAGATATTTCATATCATCCAAACTGCCTTTGTAGCGTACCATTGAAGATGTAGCACTTCCATCAATCATTACATACACCTTATCTGTTTCACCTACATCCACAACATCGGTTCTAGAAAAAGAATTCCAGTTAGTAAATAAAATATCGGTTTTATCATACATACCAAGAACTTTTGCATCCCCATCATATGCTTTAAAATCAGTTGACCATTTATCAATATTGGACCCACCAATTAGTATTGCTGATGATAAAACTAACCAGATGCTAATTAGTATAGCGTTCGTAACTTTTTCTTTCTTCCTTTCAGTGATAGCTATTATTAAGAAGGCCAAAAAGGGGGCCAAAGCGAGCATAAATGAAACTCTTAATATACTGTAATGATTAAGCAGATTAATTACAGCTACACTTCCGATAGCCGAACCCACTAAGTCCCCAAAGTATAGAAAATGGCTCCATCCAGAAAAGTTTTTAAATGCAGATGAAATAAATATACCTGCAGCAATGAACGGCACTGCAACCAGGGCAAGATAAGGAAGAAACAATAGTAAGTTAAATGGTATTTTATATATCGCCAGCGTATTAAGAGGAATGCTTACAGCCATAACTAGGCTTGACTGTTTCATTAGTTTTAAATATAGTGTACTCTTATCTTTTAATAGGGATTCTTTTGCCTGCTTGTAAACATAAATCCCACCGAGACCAATGCAAAATATGGCCAGTGAAATTGCTATAAAAACAAAATGATACCACACTATGGCAGAAAACAATCTGGTTACGAGGATTTCAAATGTAAAAAGTGTATATGTTATTAATGCAAGGGCAAATAATATTACCGCCTTAGGCATTTAGTTACCTACCTTTCAAAAGTATTTTTAAGAGATGATTCTAATAGCATTCTATCAATAACTTTTTGCAATAATAGGTCAAAAGTGTGTAAATTTTGTTTCTAATTTGGCAAATACTTACATCCCTATAAAAAGAAAAACATGGACTTTTAATCCATGTTAAAAAGATAATGTATATTTATAGTGGAGGTGATTGAAGGCGTATTGTAAATTAATTGTTAGGTTTCTTTTCTCTTGGTACTAATTGCCAAAACTGTTCTAATTCTTCTGTTATTTCATATAAACGCTTCAGTAGACCATGCTGCTGAGTATTCATATTATTTTTTATTGCCTTTTCATTATGCACATAACCACTTAGCTCAAAGGAAGATTTACCTATCTCTTCACTCAACTGGTTAATATCTTCTAAAAGATGCATTTTTACTTTGTTAACCTCATAATCACTTTTTACCAAGTCCATGTTTAACTTTAGAATCAATATCCTTATATTCAGTATTTTACTGCTTCTATTTAATTGTTGTTCAGCTTGTAATAGCTCATTAAACTGCTTTTTTATAGTATCATCATGTATATCAATGAGTTGCTTAAACTCTACAATTGACTTAGCCAATCTTTGATCATTCAGTTCAGTTGCCTTTACAAGTTGTTCATTATATTCTTCTTTGTAATTATTATCTGTAATATAATTCTGCTTTAACATTTTTTTGGCTGCTTTTATTCTTTTAAGATATTGTTCCACTTCGTTTTTTAATTGTTGGTGATGATAGTAAGACCATCTAATATTTTGCTCAGGATCACCCAACTTTTCAAAAATACTGTCTATTCTATCCTGCAAACCTTTAAGTATAACCAAGAACACTCCCCCCATTATCGGAGTATTAAGTGACCCCTTAAGGGGTCACTTGCGGGAGCTTAATCATTATCGCTGTGGGTATCCACCCATGCCATATCCCATTCCGTAACCCATTCCGTAACCGCCGCCCATCATACCATATCCATAGTTAGAATTAGTATTTCCACTTTCATTACCATATTGGCCATATCCATATGGACCATATCCACCCATCATCATGCCCATCATTCCAAAGCCAGCTTGGTTATGAAAGTCTCTCATATAATCAAAGTGACCTCTCCAAGCATCAGCCGCTTGAGGGTTAATTTGGTTGTAATCTTCTGCTTGGTCAACCCATGAATCATGCCAATTAAACATTTGGTCAAACCATTGATTCTGTTGTTCTAACAACTCTTGTGAATAGGGATAGTTCGGATAGTTTGGGTAATTTCTGTATACTTCATCGGTTACAGATTCCTCAATAGTTGCCGAGCCTGTGTCAGTATCTGCTGCAAAAGCACTGGGTACAACTATTGCCACCAGTAATATACTTGCTAAACCTAAAATTGTAAGTTTCTTTTTCATAAGTATTAGCCTCCTAACTCATTTTCTTTTAATAGTAATTATACAAAGTAAGTTTTACAAACATAGGGCATTTTTAACACGTTTTTGTCACAAGTACTTATAAAGGTTTTTCATTGGCATCACCCTCCTGAAACGTTTTCTTATCTTAATCAATTTCATTATAGAGGGGAACTTTTACAAACATAGGGCATATTTGGTACTATTTTGTCATAATTATTATTGACGATTAGGATAGCAGTTAAATGACCAGTTTTGATACAACGGCTCGGTGGGGGCACCGAGCCCTACACAAATTGTAGGTTCTATTTAACTCCTTACTACTGACTTCTGAATTCTGCATTAATATTGGCATTCATAAAAAAATCCCCCCCTGATTCACTCAAGAGGGTATGATTGAACATAACTACGTTTTATACGTCTGTATTCTTTTATGGATATTTCTCCGTATGCAAGTTTCATATTTAAATTTTGTTTTTGGTCAGTGATGTTGTTCAAGGCTTCGTTTTTTTCTTTATATTTATCAAATAGATAAAAAGTCATCCATACTAATATAATCAACGGAAGGGCCATCAAAATAATCATCATTAGGCTCATTAAAAAGCCATTAATTCCGTATCCATGATGAAAAAACATTGTTATAACACACCTCACTTCTGATAGGAATATTAATTATTATATAAAGATACTTTGACGACCCCGTTACTAAATTACGAACTTTTTGTCATATTCTGTTCAGTTATGGGAAGTACAATAGTGAATGTAGTCCCCTTATTCACCTCACTGACAACGTCAATACAGCCTCCATGGGCTTCAACTATCTTTTTAACAATGGCCAGACCCAGGCCAGTACCACTTTTATCCCTGTTTCTTGATTTATCTGCCTTATAAAATCTCTCCCAAATCATTGGCAGGTCTTCCTTAGGAATACCTTTACCACTATCTTTTACTTCTATCCTTACATTACTGGCTGTTGAGGTTACAGTTATTGAAACTTCTCCTCCCTTTGGAGTATGACGAACTGCATTATCAATTAAGTTAATGAATACCTGTTCAATTCTATCCCTATTGCAATAAACATTGGGTATTCTTCTATCCAGTTTAAATAGTAGCCGAACACCAGATTCTTCTTGTAATGCATTAAATTTTTCCTGTATTTTATTAATTAATGACTTTAAATTAATAAAGTCTTTTTCAAAATCATCGCGACCTTCTTCCATTTTCTTTAGATTTAGAACATCATTCACTAAACGTTTAAGTCGCTGAACCTCATCCTCGATGTTATTCAAGTACTCTTTACGTTCTTTATCTGTAGTTACAAAATCATCTTGTAATACCTCAGTAAATGCCTGAATAATGGTCAAAGGTGTTTTAATTTCATGGGATACGTTAGACACAAATTCCCGGCGAGTTTCATCAATTCGTTTCAACTGGGTTAATTTTTCCTGTAAACGGGTAGACAATGTGTTTAATGAATTAGCTAATAAGCCAACTTCATCCTTTGTACTCACCTCTATACGTCGGGTAAAATCGCCACTGGCCATGGCCAGTGAAACCTTGCTCATATCTAATAGTGGCCGTGAAACCATTCTAGAAAAAAACAAACTGAGCAGGGTAGCTAAAAATATACCGCCCACAGCAGTATATATAGTAATTAACTTAAAAACAGCTAATTGTCCAGCCAGAGGTTTTAGTGGTGAGTGAATAATTACCGCCCCGGCAGAACTATTAGCATCATTAATTGGTATGCCTATAGATAGGACATCTGTTTTAAAAAAGTCATTTCTACCACGATGTGTGATAATCTCTCCGTTAAACAATTTATCAAGATCAAATTCTGTCAACGGGCCATGATGTGGATTATTTATATCCATTACCTGCTCCTCAGTACTGACTCCTAATCCACGGCAGGCTTGTACAGTTCTGTTCTTATCAAGAATCATTACATTACCATCAATCATGCTAGCACTTACTGATACTTTTGTGTCTAACATATCCTCATTACTATCACTATTTGCGAAACTAGCAACTTTTTTCCCTACATCTACTAGATGATTTACCTGTTGCTTGTAATATATATTCTCTAACAAACTAGTTTGAGCTGCACCTGCTACTCCGATAACAAGCAACATGATAACAGTAATTGCAGCCCATAGTTTTGTTACAATACTATTCCACTTCATTATTTCACCTCAAATTTATAACCAACTCCCCAAACGGTATTAATGTATGAAGGTGCATTTGGGATTTTTAATTTTTCCCTTAATCTCTTAATATGAGTATCTACAGTTCTTAGGTCACCATAATAGTCAATACCCCATACATTCTCCAATAGTTGTTCCCGGGTGAATGCTCGTCCAGGTTGTTTGGCCATTAATACCAATAGTTCGAACTCTTTAGGTGTAAGATATATTTCTTGTTCAAGAATACTTACTTCTCTTGTTACCATATTAATAGTTATTCCAGGATAGTTGATAGTAGTTTGTTCTGCTTTATCAGCCTGTCCAGAACGCCGCAAAACAGCCTTTACCCTGGCAGTAAATTCCCTGGGACTAAAAGGTTTGCCAATATAATCATCTGCTCCCATTTCAAGACCCAATACTCTATCTATTTCATCATTACGAGCAGTTAGCATAATTATAGGTACTTGAGATTTCTTTCTTATTTCCTGGCATACTTGTATACCGTCCATTTCTGGCATCATAACATCAAGTATAACCATATCCATTTTTTCTCGATTGTATAATTCAATTGCTTCTTTGCCATCTGCCGCTGCAACAACATCATACCCTTCTTTTTTAAGGTACATTAATACTACCTGACGAATTTTTTGCTCATCATCTGCAAAAAGAATTTTTTCTGCCATATATATCACACTCCAATACATTTTATTTCTTATTCTACTAAAGATAATATCATATAAACGTGACAAAAGTTTAACAATTTCAAAAGCATTATTTGTAATTTATGCACAAATACATTAAATTCAACAACCCTTTTTGTTACAAAATAGTTAAAAATTCGTCATGTTTTTGTCAATTTCATTGGCTATAATAAATTTGAATTAAAAAGGAGGTTTATAACCTAATGATGGGATATGGTTTTGGAGGTTTCGGAGGAATTTTCTCTATGTTCCTTTCCATGCTAATTCCAGTTCTAATACTGGTTGGTGCAATATATTTAGCATTAAAACTATGGGAGGGCGGCAGTAAAAAAGGGTTAAAAAAGCAAAATGCCCAATTCAACCCCGACCCAATTGATATTCTTAAACAGCGTTATGCACGAGGCGAGATTACCAAGGACGAGTACCATGAGTTAAAAGCAGAGCTCAATAACGATTAAGCTATAATCAAACCTTGAGATTGGGGGTGAAGTATATGTTACGGAAGCACTATATGCTAAGGCCAGTTGCCCATTGTAAGGATGGTTGCAGTATTAGGTCCTGGGTATGACATAAAACTACCCCCTTTAATCCCCAAACAATGTAGCAACCCCAGAAATTTTCTTGGGGTTGCACTTTTTATGACCTATTAGAACCAGGGAGGCTAACAATGGAAAGATGAAAGAATTTATTCTAAAACATAAAATTAAATTATCTATCCTTGCATTCGTTGCAATATTTTTATCTACCAGCATGGTATTAAGTAAGTCCCAATCATATTATGCAGTTTATGCTGACGGTAAGGAAGTTGGGGTCGTCCAACACCCTCGTATAGCCCAACAAGCACTACAATCACTAATAAAATCTAAGGAAGAAGATTTTAAACAAAAAGTTATCATCAATACAACCTTAGATTTTAAAAAAGTATCTAATACAAATAATACTCTTAACGTTAATGAAATGGCGGAAAAACTATCCTCAAAAGTTAACTATAGTATTAAAGCAATTGCCATTAATATTGACAACGATAAAAAGATAATTCTTAAGGATAGATCCAGTGCTAATCAATTAATTAAAAAAGTAAAAAACCACTATCAATCAAAGGACAATGCCAGTGTTAAAGTAGTTGAGGATGTTGAATTAAAAGAGATTACCATTGCACCTAATGAAATTCTACCGGTAGACAAAGCATTTAACCTAGCAGTAAAAGGTATAAACTTTAAAAAATATACAGTAAAAGAAGGAGATACCTTATGGGATTTGGCCATTGAAAATAATATATCAGTAGATTATATTACACAGGCCAACCCCGAAATATATGAAAATCTGCAAATTGGTACAGAAATTAATATTCCTGGCCAGCCACTCCTCAACGTTTTAACCACTTACACAGAAGAAGTTATCGAAGGAATACCCTATAAGGTTATAGTAAAGAAGAATTCAAGTTTAGCATCTGGGAAAAGTAAAATTATTAAGCGTGGGCAAAGCGGAAAGAAAAAAGTTAAATACAAAATAGTACATAAAAACGGTATAGAAATTTCTCGCATTGCAAAAACAGAGAAGATAGAAGCAACGGCTGTGAACCAGGTCGTAGAAAAAGGTACAAGAACCGCACTGGTGGCCAGTCGTGGTGGTAATAGCATCTTCTTGAAACCTACAGACGGTTATGTTTCATCAAAATATGGACAGCGCTGGGGAACAACGCATGAAGGAATTGACATTGCAAACACTTATGGTGCACCAGTTGTAGCAGCAGATAGTGGTAAGGTAATTAGAGTTGGTTGGATTAATGGTTATGGTAATACCATAGATATTCAACACGATAATGGACTGGTAACAAGATATGCTCACTTATCTAAATATTTGGTAAGTACCAACACAAACGTTAAAAGAGGACAAGAAATCGGTAAGGTTGGAACATCAGGAAGAACCACCGGTCCTAACTTACATTTTGAAGTAATAAAATCAGGGACTTCACTAAACCCTCTTAATTACTTGTAGAAAATACCAAGCAAGTGACAAAATCGTCAAGGTTAAGTCATTAATATGTCAATATTTTTTTTTACAATTAACTATAGGCAATCTGATTCATATCATCACACACTTCAGCGCCCCTAGATACAAAATCTAGGGTTATTTTTTTGACTACCCCTTATTTGATATCAAAATGATACGAAGTAATTAATCAAAGGGGGAAAAAATTCATGTTACCTACCAAAATTGATCACCTTAATCCGAATTAATTGGTGGAGTTGATAAACTTGTGGATATCAAATATAAAACAGCTCATATTGAATGCTCAAAATGGTGATGAATTTTCTAGGGAAAAGTTAATTAAGAAACACCGAAATTTCATAGCCAAAGTAAGTTCTGTAACCTGCGGTAGATACTTAACCTGGGAAAACGATGAAGAATTAAGTATCGCTCTAATTGCTTTTAATGAATCTATTGATGCTTTTGATACTGAAGAAAGTATTAAATTTACTAGCTTTGCACAAACAGTAATTAAACGTCGATTAATTGATTACTTTAGAAGTCAAGGTAAATATAGAAATGAAATACTTTCTTCCTCGTCCAAAGAAACCGATGAGCTAGAATCTGGTATTAATGCTCAATCAATTTCTAATTACGATGACAGTATCACTCAAGAAAACTTGGCTTTACTGATCGATGAATATAAAACGCAATTAGCAGAATACAGTATCGATATTCATGACTTACCAAAAGTTTCACCTAAACATCGTGATACCAGGGAATCGTTAATGAAAACCGCACAGACACTGGTTAAAAACCAAGAAATGGTTAATTATTTACGAAAATATGGGCAACTACCAGTCAAACAACTGTGCCAGGAAACCGGCCTAAGTAGAAAAGTACTGGAAAGAGGTAGAAAATATATCATTTCCCTAGTCGTTATATTAATTGAACCCTCTCTTTCACCATTAAAGAAATTTTCTAATTTCCCCCGCTGATGATTATGAGGAGTGATTGTGATGAAAAATAAAAAGATTGTCATTATGTCTATAAATGAGCGCGAAACAGTGGGCTATACCGACGATGGAGAATTTATTAGTTTACCAAAAAGGGAAAATCATCAGGTAGGTCAAATATTAAATCTAAGTGCCCAGAAATCTAACAAACGCAACTTTTTTACCGGTTGGCAGGTAGCAGCAGTTGCTACTATAATGCTGGTGGCCTTTATGGGTGTTCTATATCCTCAGTTCACTCAGGAAGCAGAGGCATATCTCAGCCTAGGTCTTAACTCTGGCGGTGTTGAAATGTGGGTTGACAAAAATGACAAAGTTATTGATATTAAATACCATGACGCAGCCACAACCTGGGGAGAACAAGATTTAAAAGGGGAAAATGTGTATAAAGCAGTTACCCTCTTAGCATCTAAAGCTCAGCATTCAGGTCTTTTAGATGAACAGCAGGATAAGATGTTTATGTTAAATCATGCTAATTTAAATGAAAATGTGCCCCATCACCTTGATGAATCAAAATTAAAACAGTCCGCTTCTAAGGGTTTAAGCACAGATTATAACGGCCTTATGATTATGGGTAGACATGATATGAACTTTATAAATAAAGCAAAAGAGATGGGTGTAACAGCCAGCCAATATTATGTTATGGAGCAAAGTACTAACGCTGGCCATAATATAACGGCAGACCAAGTTAAGGGCCATCATATTAGTGATGTTTTGACTGAGAATGGTACAACACCAGAAGAAGTATTTCAAATGGAACCACATATGAATCAAAATAATTCTACTATGCCGCGTACTCATAATGATGATAACAAGATTGAGGATAAAAGTGATGAACACTCAAACCCAAGCAACAATGGACATAATACCATGCCCAATAACCAAAATAATATGAATGATATGCAAGGGACTGAGAAACAACCAACAGATAAAACTGAGCAGACACATGACGGTCAATATATGGATAGTAATGATACACCGCACCAGGATTATAAAGGAAACATGGATGTAGATAAAACTGATCAGACTCACAACAGCCAATATATGGGTAGTAATGATACAATGCACCAAGAATATAAAGACACAATGGGTAACTACAGATAGTTATAAAACTGATATGCTCTAGAAGCCCTGTATCTTTCCAGATACAGGGCTTTTATGGCGGCAATGATAATGCGTGCCTAGCGGTATGGTAAATCACAGCCGCAAGCCAAGCCTTTAAAATATAAAGATAAACAAGCTGTAGCCGGCTATGCCCAAGAAGCTATTAGCCAAACCCATACCTTAGGGATAATATCAGGTTACCCCGATGGCACCTTTAAACCTAAGGAAACTGCAACCCGAGCTCAAAGCCTGGTAATGATTAATAGAATGCTAAATCTGGCAGAACCTCAATAAAAAAGGCCCGCAGGCAAGTTGCTAATATGCCTGTGGGCCTTACTATTGTAGGGTAGATATTTAAAAAGGTGTAAAAGCACCACCGGAAACATTGTCTAAGTCATCTTCCGCTAACTCTTTACTGTTTTTTAACTCTTTAAGTTCTGCTATTGTTATTTCTATGCCTTCCGCTTTACATAACTCTACAGCTTCTTCAATGCTTTTAGCGTTAGACATCTTTTTTGCAAAGCCTTTATCCTTTTTTAATTTGTTAAGTAACAGTTCTATATGCTGTTCCATCTTACTCACCTCAATATGGGGCTGGTCTGCTATAACCACTTACTTTTATGTTAGTAGTTGTACCACCAGAAATATTATCTAAATCATCTTCGGTTAACTCTTTACTGTTTTTAAACTCTTTCAGTTCTGCTGTAGTTATTTCTATGCCTTCCGCTTTGCATAACTCTACAGCTTCTTCAATGCTTTTAGCGTTAGACATCTTTTCCGCAAAGTCTTTATCTTTCTTTAATTTGCTGAGTAGGATTTCTATATGCTGTTCCATTGATACTCACCTCACTAGGAAATGTCTATTAAATTAAAAGTAGGTGTATGGTTTAAAGAACCACCAGAGACATTATCTAAGTCATCTTCGGTTAACTTTTTACTATTTTTTAACTCTTTAAGTTCTGCTATTGTTATTTCTATGCCTGCATCTTTAGCCAGCACTTGAACTTCTTCCATGCTTTTGGCCTCTGCTACTTTTTGGGCCAGCTGTTCATTTTCTCTTAATTTATTTAGAAATAGTTCAATATTTTTTGTCATCCGTAACACACCCCTATTTATCAACTAATTAACAAATTGCATTTCCGTTGTTCATCAGCCATTTTTGGTTCTTTATTTGTTCCTTTGTATATCCACCGGACATAACCTTACCTGCTGGCCCTGATCCGATCGCTACTGTTGTAAAGCCACCAGCAACGCCATCTAAATCATCATCACTTAATTCATCCTGATCTTGTTTTTCACAATATTGCACCACTTGCTTCATTAGTTCCTGAACTTCCTGCATGTCTTCACTTGATAATTCAATGCCCTCATTTTTACTTAACTGCTGCACATCCTCTGCACTTTCTGCACTAAATACCTTGTCACCAAATGCCTTGTCCTCAGAAATTTTCTTGATAAAAACATCTACCTTTTCTTTAGCCATTTTGTTTCCTCCTTGTTGAAGTTATTTATTAAGCAAGTTGGCGTTTTGCCAGTTCTGCAAAAATGCCATCTTTCTGCATCAGTTCATCGTAGGTTCCTGTTTCCACTATCTTTCCTTTATCCATTACAATAATCCGGTCACAATTAATGATAGTACTTAACCGGTGGGCTATCACCACTCTTGTTGCTTTTAGCTTATCAAGGCTCTCACTGACAATGGTTTGGGTTGTATTATCCAGTGCGCTGGTGGCTTCATCAAAGTAAAGTATCTTAGGCTTGTTGACAATGGCTCTAGCTATTAAAAGCCGTTGGCGCTGGCCACCGGAGAAAGTACCCCCACCTTCACTAATCACTGTGTGCATACCCATGGGCATTTGTTCAATATCTTTGTCCAACCCAGCCATCGTGGCCGCTTCCTCAGCATCTTTCATGGTTAGGTGTGGGTTCGATCCAACTATGTTGGTAAAAATATCACCGGACATCAGTTGACCATTTTGCAAGACTACGCCCAATTGTTTTCTTACCGAACGAATATCTATTTTATCAAGGTCTTTGCCATCATAGTAAACCTTTCCGGTTTCCGGGGTTTCAAAACCCAGCAGAATGCGGAACAGCGTAGATTTCCCGCTGCCGGATGTGCCCACCAAACCAACGTATTCACCTTTTTTAATCTGCAGCGATACATCATCGAGTACCAACGGGCTGTCTTTTTTATAGCGGAAAGAAAGGTGACTTACCTCTATATCCCCGGTTAATGTTCCGGGGTTGCTTTTAGCATCATCGTATTCCGGCAATTCGTCCAAAACAGTTTTAACCCGTTCATATATCGGTATAATGGCATTAACTGATAGAATAGTATCTGACAGTGCCACCATACCCATGACAAAAACAGTGAAAGCTGCATTAAAGGCTATAAACTGACCCGGTCCAAGATTAACATCGCTGTTTGCAACTAAGGAATAAAAAATAATCATGGATGTGATGATGGGAAATATGCTATTAAAAGTTACTAGTAAATTAGAAACGGTATAGGCTTTATAATCTAACTTTGCCTGCTGGCTAAATTCTTTAGACCATAAATAAAAGGCTCTTTTTTCGGCACCGGCAACTTTGAACTTGCTCACACCTTGGATTAGCTGTAAAACCAAACCGGCAATTTTATTTTCCGCATCTAAAACCTGACGATCATAACGAATTTTTATGTAACCCAGGGTAGCTGTTACAATTACTGCTGACAGCACCAAAAGAACTGCCAACACTGCCAACTGAACGTCGTAATAAAACAGCAGTGCCAGATTAAATACAGAAAATGTACTGGTGATAATGGTGTTTACGGCAACCCCTGAAAGCATGGCCCGTATTTCACTGATCCCCATAGCCCTCATGGCCAGTTCACCTGAAGAATACTGCTTAAAGAATGATGTCGGTAAGCTTAATAACCGATCCCACAACGCAGCTAAAATGCCTCCCTCAATTTTCCCTTCCAAGCGCAGCATGGCAAAGGATCTGGTTAATTCAAAAAGCATGGTGGCCAGTGCACTTGCTCCCAAAAAGAAAGCAATCTGCAGTAACTGTAACCTTTGTCCCTGGGGAATGATGCTATCGAAAACAATGCCCGTTGCCACCGGGGTAACCATCCCCAACAAGCCACCAAGAAGACCCATTAGTAATACCGAAACAAAGTCCCGTTTCCAGCAACTCTCTATACCAAAGGTTAATAAATCTTTGATGGTGATAATCTTGTTAGGAAATGGTCGGTAAAAGGTGTAAGCCAGGGGTTTTATATTTTCAGCAATCTTCACGTCATCTATTATTTCACCTTTATTATCATAGTCATAAAGCATGTACTTGTTTGGCGAATGGGGAATTAATGCCACCGGGCGATTATCCTCTTCCATAAAGGCCAATAACGGCCCGTTATCATTTCTCCACCATTCCCCTTTTAATGCCACCTGTCGATATCTAACCTGGGAGGCCCGGGCAATATCCCCCAAGGGATCTTTAGATTTAATACCTTCCCTTTGTCCGGGATAAGGTAATATATTTATTTTTATTGCTTGACCGACTAACATGCAAGCATTTAATAACGGATCATCACTTTCTGCATCAATAACTTTATGCTCCTGTTCACTTCCCGTAACTGTGGCTAATTTACTGACAGCCTTACTCATAAACTTGTTATCAACATTTGCTTTTAATTGAAACCTTTTTTTCTCTGCCTGCTCCTCGCTAGCAATATGTTTGATGGCCGCTTGTAAAAAAGCATTATTGTACTGCCCCAGCATGGAAAAGGAAGTGTTGGCATCATCTGTTTCTGCTGCCACTGCCAATTCAGCGGCAGTGGCATCCATTGGCACAGAATCTGCCAGAGAATTAACCCAGTTATTAAATAGCTGAAGATAAGTACTTTGATCAGATAAGTCTTTAATTATTTCTGTAAAACGCTGCTTTTGTATTTGTCTTAGTTTTGTACCAGGAAGCCCTGATGCCAGTAATGCAAATTTTCTTTCCCGACCTTGGGGCGAAATGCCAAATATCAAATTTCCTTCGGTAACTTCAAATAAATAGTTTCTTTTTCCGGTTCGCTCCTCAGCTTTTACTTCCACAGCAAAAACAATCACTTTTCCCTGTTCAACCAACCAGATACTATCGGGATTGGTAAGCAGTAGCGGGTTGTTTCCGGCCACAGAAATTAATGTGCCTTCATTTTGTAAATCTTTCAGCATGCTCTGCATTACACCCCCTAGCTGGCCTCAATTAAGTTTGCATAATGGCCATCAATATTCTTTAACTGCTCGTGAGTGCCCCGTTGAACAATTTTACCTTTATCTAAAACAATTATTTCGTCACAATCTCGAATGGTACTTAAACGATGGGCCACAATAATACAGGTGCAGCCACGGCGACGAATATTTTCATCAACTTTTTTCTCAGTCATTGGGTCCAGTGCACTGGTTGCTTCATCCAACACCAGTATTGATGGGTTATTCACCAAAGCCCTGGCAATCTCCAGCCTTTGCCGCTGGCCACCGCTAAAGTTACTGCCCCCCTCATCAAGCAGATGTTCATAACCACCAACTCGTGAGGTAATGTCATCATGAATACTGGCGTCTTTCGCTGCCCTAACAATATCGGTTTCAGGGATAGTGTCATCCCAAAGGGTAATATTCTCTTTTATGGTGCCTTCAAACATGTTGATATCTTGATCAACCATAGATAGGGATTGATTTATAACTGGTCTCGGAGCATGCTGAGATTTAAATCCATCAAATAGAATCTCCCCTGACCAGGGCTTATAAATACCTGCCACCAGTTTGGCTACAGTGGATTTCCCACTGCCGGAACCGCCAACCAGTGCCACCCTGGAACCGGGCTGTAACTTAAGGTTAAAGTCCTCAATTAAAGGAGGTTCCAACGGACTGTAGCCGAAGGATAAATTCTCTATCTCAATTAGCCCTGACAATTTTTCGTAAGATTGTTCAGTGTCAACCTCTTCACTGGTACACTCATCTATGGGGTATCTTAAAACGTCATCCAAACGGTTCATATCGCCTTCCATTTCCTGGAGTCTACTGCCCAGGTTAACCAACTCAATGACCGGTTGCATGAAGCTTAACATTAAACTTTGAAAAGCAACCACCATACCGATAGTCATCTGTCCATTTAACACATAGTAGCCGCCCAATGCCAAGATAGCAGTGTTGGTTAGGGTTGTCAGTAATGTTGGCACACCCAACAGTGGTATGGTTGTAGAATCTAACTGTTGTTTGGCGTTAAGCACTTTGGCTTGGTAACCTGACCATTTTGAAAAAAAGTCTGACTCTGATCCAGTGGCCTTCAGGGTCTCAATTATCTGCAGGCCAGACATGGAGGTTCCCATCAGTTTACCGTAATCTTGTAGATATTTACGGTTTAAATCCACTCGCTTTTGATAAATAAATTTTAAATATAGTATATTCAATGCCGCTGCAGCGACACCCACCAGCGATAATACCACGTTATATTGCAGCATTAATGCCAGGTAAAAAACAATCATGATTAAGTTAAGTGCAGTGGTGGCAAGTTCCCCGGATAATAACTCCGCTACCTTTTGGTTACTTTGCATGCGGGAACTGATATCACCAATGGATCGTTGGTTAAAAAATTCCACTGGCAGTCTCAAGACATGCCACAGGAATTGTCCAGAAGTACTTAACGCAATTCTGAATTTAAGTCTGAGCAGGTAGTATTCCTGAATCCAGGTTAACAGCCCTCGCAGAACTGCGGTGATCCCCATTCCCAATATTAAGGGTATTAGCCAGTTCTGCTTATTAGCAAGCAACACATCATCCACAAATATTTTGGAAAACAGTGGGATTACTAAACCCGGCATTACCAGTGCCAGCCCAATTAGAATTATGTAAATCAAAGCAATTTTTGAGCCCTGAATACGATTTTTTAAAGCCTTGGCCATGCTGGGCTTACTGCCGCTCTTTTCAAAATCCGGCCCTGGATTAAAAGTTAATACAATACCGGTAAAGGATTGATCAAATTCTTCTTCATCAACTACCCTGGGGCCGCTTCCCGGATCGTTTAAATACACTTTACCGTTTTTAAAGCCCTCTAAAACCAAGAAATGATTAAAGTTCCAGTGAATAATCATCGGTCCATCCATCTCTTTTAATGATTCAGGCTCTTTGCGATATCCCTTGGCTTCTAAACCATACCTTCTTGCTGCTTTTAAAACATTGCTGGCTTTACTGCCATCCCTGGAAACGC
Source organism: Bacillota bacterium (assembly GCA_009711615.1). Classification (GTDB taxonomy): domain Bacteria; phylum Bacillota; class Desulfotomaculia; order Desulfotomaculales; family Desulfohalotomaculaceae; genus Desulforadius. The sequence goes on from VENI01000009.1 coordinate 365,737, forward strand.
CACAAGCAATACGCAGCTCTTCCAGAGGTATATATTTACCGTAAAAGCCCAAAACCATGGCCAGTGACGCTGCACCACATTCCAAGGCTTCCATTTGTAATATAGTAGGGACCTTAACTCGTTTTTCTGGCATTATCCCACACTCCGTTAACTAAATATAGGAAAAACCAAGCTAATTGGTTTCTGTTCGTTAATGGTTACCGACCCGGAACAAAGCGTACCGCTTGTAATTTTAATTGGCGGCCCCTGTGGTGTGGACCATTTGTATCCACTAACCGTATCTTCATCAACAACCAGATCAATACGCACTTCCAATGCAGTACTTTGCCCAGCCAGTTTATTAACTAACTCCTCATTGCCCAGTATCCGCATCATGCCCTGAAAAGTGGCGGGATAATCGCTTACAGATACCACCCTTCCCAAAAGATAGCCATACTCTTCTTTCTTAACAATGGTGGGGGAAACTTGCGCTTCCATACCAGGCAGTATCTTTTTTCCCTCTTCTGCCGGGATATACATTACTAACTCTAAACCCTTAACCTCGTCTCCCGTTTCCTCCAAACTGATAATTGAGCTTCCTGGTTGAATAATGTCTCCTTCGTTGATCTTAACCTCAAGAACTTGTCCTTCCTCATCTGACACTATGTTAGATTTATATTCCAATTCATGCTGTAAATCATTTATCTTTTCTTCTAAAGTGGCAATTTTAGCTGTTATTGTGGAAAGTAATCTGTCCACCGTAGCTTCAGATGCTTTCACTTCCAGTTCAAGTAATTCATAATTATTTTTTGCCTTTGATAAATCTTCTCCGCTGTTAACATGTTTATTTAAATAATCCTGTTGGCTGGCAGCATTTATTTTATCTTGTAACAGTTTAATTTTTGCACTGATAAGTTCATATTTAATATTGTTATATTCTTCAGCCAATGTTGAGTTAGTCTGTGAGCTTTCTATTCTTGAGTAGAACTGATTTAGTTGGATTAATTCTGATTGAATACCCTCTCCACCGCCGCCAGTTGTTATTTCTTGAGTTGCCTTTAACTGCTGAAGCTGGTTTTTAAAATCATTGATCTGCTCCACCAGTTGATGCTGTTCTACCCTGGCTACTATGTCACCCTTTTGTACATAGTCACCGGCCTTAACCCTAATATCTGTAATCTGGCCACCACTAACATGAGCCAGATTATATATACCTCCACTTTTAAGTAAAATTCCCTGGCCGTAAACTTTAGTGGGTATACTGCCAAAGAAACCCCAGGTTAATGCTGTAACTAAGAGTGCCCCGATGGCTAAAAATGCCAGCCATGCTTTGGGGGTAGTTACCGTCACCATCTGATCAAGCTGCTCCGGTGATGAAAGCCTTTCTAAGGATACTTTACGAAACAACCCCTGTTTCATTACAAGATTCCTCCCACTATTTTTCTAGGTAAACAAATTCACCGTTCCTAACCATTTTTTTATAAACAGTTTTGCCTTCAACTGCGCCATTTTCATTAAAACTAATATCATCTATGATTCCCGGCCAGTCTTTTAATGCCCGCAGTTGCTGGGCAATATTTTCAGGGGTTGGTGTTTCTGTATTATTCATGGCATCAGCCAGCAGTTTAATGGAATCATAGCCTTGAATCGCCCATACATCAGGCTTCTGACCATATTCCTCCATAAACTTTTGTTTGAACTGCTCTAGTTCCGGCCTCTCACTATCGGGGTTATAGCTAGTAGCTAATACCGCCCCTTCAGCTGCAGCACCCAGAGTTTCTATAAAGTCAAAGTCTAAACCGTCTCCACCCATTATCGGGATATCTGGATTTATTTTTTTAAGTTTGGTAATAAAATCTGTTGCGGCAGGTAAAGAGTCAGCAACAAATACCGCCTCATAATCTAAGGCCTTCCATTTTTCTATAGTTCTCATAAAATCATTATCGTCTTTAAATTCACTTGCCCTGCCTACTATGGAAATGTTGTTACGTCTGGCTACATCTTCAAAGGAATTTGCCAATCCTCTACCATAGGAAGTATCGGCATAATAGATAGCAATATGCCTGTACCCCTGTTGTTTTGCAAAAAGAGCCATCTGTTTACCTATTTCATCATCGGTGGGGATATTTTGAAATACAAATTGATAACCCCTTTGGGTTAGATTGGTATTAGAGACAACAGGCGATAGCATAACCAAACCAGATTTTTCATAGATGGTAGAAGCAGGGATGGTAATATGTGAATGCCAGTGTCCAACCACTGCCACAACTTTTGGGTTATTAACAAAAGATTGTGCTATAGTAGTACCAGTCATAAATGAACCTTCGTCATCTTTTACGATAACACCCAGTTCTCTACCACCTATACCACCTTGGGCATTAACCTCTTTCACAGCCAAGTTAACACCATCAATAAATCCGGTACCATTTTTCATTAGGTCACCGGGTCCGGGTATACCAATTAATATTTGGTTACTTTTATCCGACACCCAAGCTTGTCTTTGGGCAGATACGTCCCCCTCACCAACACAAGCAGTTAAAGGAAACAATATAAAAATAATTGTTACTAGTAATTTGAATACTTTATTGCCTTTCATTTGCTCCCCCACCTTCTACCGTTTCTTGCCATAGTGGATATAAAATCCTTCTTCACTTTTTGCTACTTTTAAGCCTAAATAACCTTGCTTTAGTAACTCTAACTGCTTGTCCAAGTCAGTGTTTAATACCGGGACAGTATCGCTATCATCCACTGAAATGAGGTTTTGATTATCCTGAAAAAATATATATCTCCAATAATTGTTGTATTTAAATTTGAGGTCAACAATCACGGTGTTTGCACCAAGGGCTGCCTTAACACTGGGGTAATTATATGGGGAAACTGTTGCCAACAGATATCGCCATTCTATATCATGTTTAGCACTAGCTAGAAGATGGTTTATCATTCGTTCTTCCAAGTGATTCCCCCTAAAGTCGGGATGAATAAATGCCGATTCCATGTGGGCAACCTTCATCAATTGACCTTTTGATAAGCCAATATCCAGGCCTAAATTATCCTCCCGTGCACCTGGGTATAACACCGAAAAAAACGCCACCAATTTTTCCGCAACCAAAACGCCAACTGCCAAGCCACTGGTTTCTAATATTTCCACCAACTCTTCATCGGTTAAGTAAACGCATAACGTTTTGTCTTTCAATCCTTCTATTACAGTACTCTGTAATTCCTTGATTTGATCTAGATGGTTCTTATTCAGTAAAATCATCTCAAAAGGATGGTTTGTTAAATCTGTTTGATTAGTAATTACTCCTTTTTCAATTAACATTATACCCCCACACCTCTTTGTTGTTGACGATTAGCTTCGTTATTAGTTCGGTTAACAAACCAGAATATCAACAGGGCGACTAAAGAAATAACTCCAATCATTCCAATCCCCTTAATACCTAGCACCATCACCGAACCAAACAAAACCGGCCCCAGCATCTGACCCAGTTTACGTACATTATCGTAGTACCCCAAGGATTTACCAACACCAAAAGCTCCTGTGGCTTGAAGTTTTATAAAGTAGTTGTTTTGGGCCATTAATCCAAAGCTTTCAGAAACACCTAACATAATTACCACTAGGAATGCAGTTAACATCGATCCATATAACGCAAACAACAAAAAGCTCGCTACAATAATTAGTCCTGACACAATTACTGCCGTCTCCGATTTGAAATATTTACCTGCATATTTACTAAGCAGTGGGCCTAAATAAACAATACACAAACCGTTAAACATAAAGGCCCGGCCGACATTGGAAACAGATGCTCCCATGTCTGAGGCGAATATTGGAAAATAGTAATCTAGAAACATACTACTGATTGTCAATGGTATCACAATGGTCAGGAAAAAAACTAATACCTTACCATCAAATAAAAACTCTAGAACACTTATTTTAGGTAACGCTGACAATTCACCTTGTTTGTTCTCTTTTGAAACTGCACCTTTAATAAATACTAAGTTGAAAATTGCCGCTAATATTATAAATGCCAGTATTACATAAAAGACTTGTGAAAAACCAATGCGATCTGCCAGCATGGCCCCCACAACAACACCAGCTATAACTCCGGCATATAAACCAGAGAACATTGCAGTAAACCCTTTAGTTTGTTCCTCTTCCGAAGGAAAAGAGTTTACATAGGAACGAATGGATATTAATGCAAAACCATAACCGGCACCGGTAATACCTCTGGCAATAATAAAGGCAATTGCATCCGATGCTAGTCCAGATAAAAGCGTACCCAATGCTGCCACCGCTAGCCCGACAAAGAAGACCATCCTCCAACCTCTTCTGTCAATCACATATCCGGCCAGCACTGCAGCAATGGCGCCCATAAACATTTCCATAGAAATGGGGAGCCCAAGAATAACATTTTCAGACAGTCCCAGTATCGGTCGGTAGAGTTCCTGCATTAACAGCGGTATAAAAGAACCAGACATAAAAAAACCAAAAAAGAGGGTGAAAGTCAGCGGTCTGATCATTTCGGCTTCAGATGTGGTTGATTTATTGTTAACTTCCTCTTTCTCGTGATCAAGCTGTCTTCTAAGAAATATCAAACTAAAATACGTGGATTCCACCATAATAATTAAAGACATCACCATTACTGTTAGAACATCATAAACAATCACTTTTAACTTACTATCAAGATAGCTATTTGACAAGTTAACAGTTAGCTTACTTTTTACTCCCTGAGCATCCTGAATTAAGGATGTACTGTAACTTAGATTACTTTCACTTATTTCGTTTTCTCCAATATCATCACCAGCAGAAGTAAATACCTTACCATCCTTATTGGTCAATGATATGGTTTCAACTTCAGGTACCTCAGTAATTACTTCCTTTAAGTAATCATCAAGATTTAATTTCCCATAGGGAACGCCCTCACTAACCACATAGTTAATATCTTTTTCAATCATTTTTGATGTAATGGCCACGTTCTCTTTTGCAATATCTATATATGCCTCTTTAAACATATTGTAGTTAATATAACCGTAAATTGCTTGCACAGTACCCAGTATGATAATAAAGCCACCCATAAGAAGCTTTGTGTTAATTTCCTTGTTATTTTTCACAATTGAGAACTTAGAAATAAAGATAGTTAGTAGGAATAGTGCAATAAGGGCTAAAACTACTAAGTAGTACCCTAGCTGCGTCATATACTTGTTAGTTTGTTTGTTTATAACCTCTTTATCAAATACTAAATCAACACTGCCGATCCAGCCCGCCCTATTATTTTGTGTATCCATTATTGGAATAAATAGATGGTATTCACCTTGATGCAGTACTGAAGCATACCCAGTTTCACCGTTTGGCAAAGACAGTTGATTTCTCATTTCCTGAGAAATTTTCTTGCGGATTTCCGAAGAAATTTGTTTATCCTCTACTGACCCACTGTGATCATAAATTATTTTTCCATTGGGTAGAACCACTTGTACCTCTCCAAGGTCAGAAGATTCATTAAACTTTTCTGCAAGTAAATCTTCCATGCCGTAGAAAACATCTAAAGGTTTTCCATACTTGACAGCATATTCAATTTTCCGCACCGTTTCCTTACCGGAGACTGCGTAACTGGATATTAGAGAATTTGAGTAGTTTTTGTGAAATGAAGCAATATTGATACCACCGGTAAAACCTAACACAATAACAATTAGTAATATTGCTGAAAGCAGAAAAAGTATATTTACTCTCTTTGATTTCACATTAATCATTGTGCATCACCTATACTCTCCCCAGCGATGTTCTGAAAAATTTCATCTGCCACCAGCAATACTTCAAATGGTATCTGGAAATTTATTTTATCGGCGGTTTCTAAATTGAATGATATATATGGTGTACTTTTAAATACTTGTGGAAGTTCCGCTGGAGAACTTCCCTGTAATATCTTCATCATATTTGTAGCACCAAAACGACCTATATTAGTAAAATCATTTAAGGAAGTATTCATTAATGCACCATACTTCACTTCGTCCCCACCCATTTGTGAGAGAGTAGGTACATTATTTTCATAAAAAGGAGCAAATAACTGCGGTAGTCTTTCCGGTTCCAGGGAGGCTACTGTAACATACATGGCATCCACTTCTTCAGCTAGTTTCTGATACGCCTCTGCCACTTCAGCATAATACCTCCCCTTGTCTGCCTCATTTTTAGGTTCTTTAACATTATAACTAACAATCTCAAACTCTTTTTCCAACGCAACAGCCTTTACATCGTCCACTGCAGAGTAGCTATAAGCAGCAGGGGAGTTTTCATAAACCATACCCAGCTTTTTATATTTAAACATATCGTAGAACACTTCAATCTGTCTTTTAAAGCGTTCCGGATCCATGTGGGCCCAGATGTGGTTAATACCAGAAGTTTGTTCTGACTTTACTATACCAGAATCCACAGCATTACTGGCGGAAAAAACCATGGAGGGGACGTCATGGTCTGCTTTTGATACCACTGTTCCAGCATATGTACCCATTATAATCAACAAATCCATATCTCGTTTTTGTTTAAGTCGGTTAATTAATTGCTCCTTTGTTTTCACCCCAGAGCTCAAATCATAATGGGCATCCTCAACAAACTCGATGTAAGGTCCCATGTCGTGAGTGGCCAGCCAACTCCACATTGCAGTGGTATCCTCTTGTCCCTTTTGGTAAGGTATATCTGAAATGCCATTAATCCATCCCTGCTCTTCCAACCCCAAAAGCAAGTGATAAAAGGTAGATGCATAGTTTACAAAGGGTTCTCCTTCAACGTATGCTATCCGCCATTTTTGTCCGTTGTTGATATAATTATCTACAGATTCACTGGCATTAGACTGTACAGGTGTAACAATAACCATCATAAAGCAAATTGATAGGATTAAGCTGAGTATGCTTTTAGCTTTACCTTTCATTTAGCCTATCCCCTCCTGCAAGATACTCTCAGGCAACGAATCCCTTAAGAAACAAACACTTTCACAATTTGTTACTGATATCCCAGCACGTTTTGCCACCTCTGACACCGTTATTTTTTCCTCCCCTTGCTCTCCAAAGATAACTACCTCATCGCCAATACTTGCATCGGGTATATTGGTAATATCCACTAATATGTGCCCCATAAAAGGGCTGCAAATGAGTGGTGTCCTTTGGTTACGAATCAACACTTCACCGCTTTTCATATGCACTAAAAACAATGCGTTTGAATAACCAATAGATACGGTGGCAATGCGACCGGATTTTGACACTAAAACCTCGTTGCCATAACCAAGATGCTGGCCATTACTTAATTCTTTTATATCAGTTATCCGCGCCTTTAACTGCATTATGGATTTTAAACCTATTTCAGGTTGGTTTTTAAATGAGGGTAACCCATACAGGCATGTACCAATTCGCACTGTATTGAAATGTGCTTGGGGATATTTTAATGTTGCCGGACTGCTGGCAGCATGAATCATCGGGATATGAATACCTGAATTATTTAGGTTACTGATGAGGGAGTTGAACTTTTCAAGGTCCTTGTTAACAAGTTCTTCGTCATCTCCGTAGGTTGATGCTAAATGGGTAAACAAGCCTTCTATTTTAAGCCATTGATATTGATCAGTTATCAATTTTATAGTCCGATAAGCATGCTGATAAGCAACACCAACGGTTCCTAAGCCGATGTCCACCCGGATATGAAACTTAATATTTCTTTGTTTTTCTTTACCAATGGCATTAAAACGCTCCGCCAAAGCCTGTGTAGCAATCATTGGCGTCAGGTTATAACCTACCACTTGTTCCGCTTCTTCCAAAGGTATAGAGCCAAGGATGATTATTGGTGACTTAACTCCACCTAATCTTAATTTAATTCCTTCCTCAGCCGTGGCCACTGCTAACTTGGCAGCGCCATAACGAGCCATATAATTTGCAATGGTCACAGCTCCGTGGCCATAGGCATCTGCTTTTACCACGGCAATTATTTCTTTGCATGAACCAATGATGTCTTTTACAATCCGAATATTATTTTTTAGATATGGCAAATTAATTTCAACCCATGGTTTATGAACACTGTTTGTCATTTTTATGCTCCCGAAATTATGAATTTTATATATAATTTCTTTATTTATACTTTGAGTTCCTTTAAATTTGTAAAATATTATGTTTATTTGTAGAATTTTCATATAATAGTTAATTTGTCAAGGGATATAAAATCATTTCTTGACCCGGCATAATCAATCTAGGATTTTCAAGGTTGTTTATCTGCCAAAGTTGCTGCCATGTAGTTAATGATACTGCTGGCTTTTGCAAAACCCATACCTTCACTTTCCAACACTCGAGCATGGCTATCGTTGGTGTGAAAAATGGTAATTTTCTTCTGCAATTCAGCAGCAATTACCTGGCCGTTAAAACTTAGCATTATCACACATATAGTTACAATTATAAACGGAAATACAAAGATGTTTTTTTTCATAACTATCACTCCATAAATTTAATATTTATTGAACATTCTAATTATCCTGTGGCATTTGGGGGTGGTTTAATTTAATGAGTGATTATTATTTCAACCATTGGTGATCATTCCAGGGGATTAGTTGATAACGGGAGAAACTCTCCCTTATGTCTCTGTACGTTCTAAGTGAATTTGTATTACATATTTTTTTCACTTTCTACCAAAAGATATAATCATAGATGCTACCATAATTGATCCTGCTACAATAGACTCTTCACAACAAAAAGATTTTGGACATAAAATTACCCCTACCATAGATGGTAAGGGTAACTTTTCTATATTCTATTTAGTTGGATTTCTTGGGGCCCAGTGTTTGTATTGGGTACCATCTTCCTTCTTTGTTACTTTTAGCAGGTTCTTCTTTCTTACGAGGTAATGTTTGAACAGGGTACCAAATTCCTTGTTTATTCATTGTGTCTCCCCCTTGCTTTAATTAATTGTTACTAATAAAGATACACCTTTTATTTATGCTTGTAAATATTTTCACAAGAAGTTCCACAGTTAACAATATTGAGCAAACTCACACTTTTCTAAAAATATACTTTTCCTAGCATAATTAAAAGGGAACTAATTGCACAACAATGAATTACTAACTGTTAATCCAAATAATATTTAAATGTGATAATACTACCGTTATGGAAGGTGATTTATAAATGGACGTTGTTGCAATGATTGCTGAGAATAAAATACGTGAGGCCATAGAAAAAGGCGACCTTAACAACCTACCTAATCAAGGTAAACCATTACCGTTTGAAGACCTATCTCATGTACCTGAGGAATTACGGTCCGGATATAAACTTCTAAAGAATGCCAATGTACTACCAGAAGAAATTCAACTAAAGAAAGATATTTTGACTTTACAAGACTTAATTGATTGCTGCCATAACGAGGGAGAAAAAAGCAGTTTTAAGAAAAAGTTAAATGAAAAAGTGTTACGTTTCCATCTTTTAATGGAAAGAAAGCAAATAAACTGCACCATTGATTTTTATAAAAACAAGATTTATGAAAAATTGGAGGATTAAAGTATTGAACAACTTACTGTATTCAGTAGAATACAGTAAGTTGTTATTGATAATCATTATCCCCATGTAATAATTTATAAATATGTTGTTATTAAGGTTGTTGGTAAATTCAAATCATTTACTAATAAAATTTAATGGCAGGAAGACAATTATTTCATCTAGTCCACTTCCAATAATTGCACAAATTCACTTACCAGCTGCGGGTCAAACTGTATACCTGCACACCTTTTGAGTTCCTTCACTGCTTCCTCGGTGGACATAGCTTTACGATAGGGGCGGTCACTTGTCATAGCATCATAAGCATCAGCAATGGCCAGAATCCGACATTCCAGTGGAATTTCTTCCCCTTTAAGGCCTAATGGATAACCCTTACCGTTCCACCACTCATGATGTTTCAAAATCCAGTCTGCAATAGGTATTAACTCCGGTGCAGATTGGGCAATACGATAACCTTTATCACTGTGTCGCTGCATTATATTTAATTCTTCAGAATTAAGAGGGCCTTCCTTGAAAAGTATCCGATCAGGTATTCCCACTTTTCCGATGTCGTGAAACTGTGCTAGTAAACGCAAGTCAGTCATTCTCTGCTCAGGCAAACCGATAGCCCTTGCTAAGTTTACTACTAGTTCGTTTAGCCGACTGGCATGCCCTTCGGTAATGTAATCCCTTGCTTCCAGTGCTTTCATTAGGGTTTGGACAAGTGAACTGCGTACACTTTTACTGTGGTATAACTTCTCCCGATACATATTATTATCTGCCTCTTTAAACAGGTCATCTATATTTGACTCCTGGCCACTGACAGCAAAGCCTATAGATATACTCAAATGCAATTCAGAGTTTTTTACGTTGTAACTTTTAATAGCTTCACCAATTCTATTGCAAGTATTCTCTACAAGTTTCTCATCACAGTTTGAAAGAAGTACTACGAATTCGTCGCCACCTATTCGAGCTACTATATCACTGGAACGTGAGCATTCGTTTATTATATCTGCAGCTTCTTTAAGTAATAAATCTCCTTTGTCGTGCCCCAAGGTATCGTTTACCAGTTTTAGTCCATTCAAATCACATAAAATAACACCTAATGAGTTATGGCAACCTTTAAGACGCTGCATCTCTTGCTGAAAAAAAGTACGGTTGTAGAGACCGGTTAGAGAATCGTGCAGGCTAAGGTACTCAAGTTTTCTCTCAACCTGTTTTCGTTCTGTGATATCCACTAGCGATACTAATATCCTTTTAGTCCCCGGAATAACCGATATAGTAACGAGAGTATCTATAATTTCACCTTGCTTATTGATAATCCTACACTCAAAATTATTTAGAACAGGCCCAGAATTAATTTTTCTCATATAAGAATATTTATTGCATTTTTCCAAGTCTTCCTCTACTATAAACTCTGACCAAAATCTCCCTTCTAAATCAATTTTAGAATAATACAGCATTTTTTCTGCTTCTGTATTTACCAAAGATACCACACCATTGTTTTCTATTATTGCTATAGCCGTGCCGGTATTTTCAAAAATGGTGCGGTAACGTTCCTCACTCTCCCTCATTTTGGAATTGGCTTTCTCAAGCATACCCAACATTTTATTGATTTCATTTGCTAGATTTGATACTTCATCTTTGCCACCTATTGATACTCGCGCTGATAAATCATTCCCCGCACCAATCTTACTAACATAAGCACCGAGACGGGCTAATCTTGATATTACCCAATTTTTTAATAAAATTATGGTTAATGTTCCAAATGTTAAACCTGAAACCAACAACAACAATATAAAATAATTTAAGCTTTCTTTACCTTCATTATAAACATCCCTAGGCATGCTTATTTTTAAAACAAGACTTGGATTTCCATAGATATCATTTATCAGGGCATACCCTGCAATTAACTCTTTACTTAGTGGTTTAACGAATATTGGAGAGTGATTAGACAATTGAGGAAGTATTCCCTTAATATCCCTAACTAAATTAGATTCATTTATATTGAATAAATTAACTGTTAAATATGTTTCACTGGCTAACTGACTTACTACATCGGAACTTAAATATCGTCCCATGATTAATGTTCCACGACTAGGCCCCTTCATCTGACCGGTTAAGATTGGTTGAGAAGCAATTAACATCGGCCCTTTAGCGAGTTGTACAACTCCTTTTTGTTTAATCTTTGAGTTGGGGGAACTTAACAAAGAACCACCAGTAGACAAATGTTTATCTATACCGTCAGGCAACGGAACCTCTTCTTCTTGGACCAGATCAAATGCCTTGCCATAAACTATTTTCCCTGAATTATCTAAGAGCATTATTAAGTTTAGATTAAGGCCAATAAAAGTTTCATCAATAAAATTTGAGTTAACATACCCTTCATTGCCATCTTTGATATAGGCATAGGTATCATTCCAATAGGCGTAATCCCTTGTTATGGCATTAAGTTGAGTGAGGTTATCAGAAAAAGCATTTAAAACACGTTGAGCATTATCACGTGTGTTCCGCTCCTCAATCTCAACAAAATTACTTGTAAAAGTAGTTTGAGTAAGTAGGTATAATATTGAAATTAAGCCAGTAAGCGTAATACATATAATGATACTGGTCTTTTTAAATAATGACATGTTTGTTATTCCTCCAAATACTTTTTATTTGAAGTAATTAAAGGTGTCTGATTTCTATAATAATTTGAATTGCAACAATGTTGACATATACATATTTCTACACACATCTAAAAACTCTTCTTAAATATTTCATTATTTTATTATTTTTTCTTAATAAACACTGCAGTATTTATATGCAATCATTACTTTCCGCACAAAAAATTGAAGTCCAAACAGATAGCGTTTGGACTTCAACGACGGGAAATATACAATTTTTAAAATATATCATCTGATTTCTTTTAAGTTAAAAGGAGTTTCCTGATATACATAATAGTTTAACCAATTAGAAAAAAGTAAGTTGGCATGTCCTCTCCACCTCACAAGCGGTGGGTTTTCTGGATTATCCTCCGGGAAATAGTTTTGTGGAACTTCAATTTCCAGACCCCGTTCTACATCCCGGCAGTATTCTTCCTTTAATGTTAATGGATCATATTCGGAATGCCCTGTAATAAAAAACATTCTTCTATTCTTGGATGCCACCAGGTAAACTCCTGATTCATCTGATTCCGAGAGTATCTCCAGTTCAGGTACCTGTTCAATATCCTCACGACGTATTTCTGTATGGCGGGAATGGGGGACATAAAATTCATCATCAAATCCCCTAAGCAGCTTGATATTCTTTTTATTAATCTGATGTTTAAATACCCCAAACTTTTTTTGCTGCAATTCATGTTTTGGAATGCCAAAGTGATAATATAGACCCGCCTGGGCCCCCCAACATATATGAAATGTCGATGTAACATTGTACTTTGACCACTGCATAATCTCTTCAAGTTCATCCCAATATTCTACATCCTCAAACTGCATATGCTCCACCGGGGCACCTGTTATAACAAGGCCGTCGAATTTTTCATGCCTTACTTCGTTAAAGGTTTTGTAAAAAGCGGCCATATGTTGCCCTGAAGTGTTTTTAGATTGATAAGTTTTTGTTTTCAAAAATTCTATTTCCACTTGCAGAGGAGTATTGCCGAGCAGACGTACCAATTGAGTCTCAGTGGCAATTTTTGTGGGCATTAAGTTCAGAACCGCAATTCTTAATGGGCGAATGTCTTGGTGTACCGCCCGTGTTTCTGACATTACAAATATATTTTCATTTTTAAGTACTTCGGTTGCAGGAAGATTATCCGGTATTTTTATGGGCACTGGGTTCCCTCCTTTTGCTAATAATTTATGCTTTCAGTGCCTGATCAAGGTCTTGCAGCAAGTCTTCAATACTTTCTAAACCGATGGATAGGCGGACTAAGTCAGGACTTATACCAACCTTTTGCTGTGCTTCCTCAGACAGCTGATTATGTGTTGTAGAGGCAGGGTGTATTACCAAAGACTTGGCATCGCCCACATTGGCCAGATGCGAAAATACATCTAAATTGTTTATAAAACTCCTACCGGCTTCTAACCCCCCATTTATTCCAAATGCCATGATTGCCCCGGCACCTTTAAGATATTTTTTACTTAGCTCATAGGACGGGTGGTTGGACAAGCCCGGGTATAATACCCAACTAATATTGGGATGGTTTGTTAGATATTCAGCAACCCTTTGGGCATTACTTACATGGCGGTCCATTCTTAAGGAAAGGGTCTCTACCCCCTGAAGAAGTAAAAAAGCATTAAAAGGGCTTAAACTAGCACCGAAATCCCTTAACATTTGGGTCTTAGCTTTAACGATATATGCCTCTGCACCTACATCTTTACTATAGGTAATACCGTGGTAACTGGGGTCTGGAGTTGTTAAACCAGGGAATTTATCGTTCTGCTCCCAATTAAATTTTCCGGAATCAACAATTATACCGCCCATGCTTGTACCATGGCCACCAATAAATTTAGTGGCAGAATAAACCACTATATCCGCACCAAATTCAATGGGTCGGCATAGGTATGGGGTGGCAAAAGTATTATCAATAATTAGCGGTATTCCGGCTTGATGGGCGATAGTGCTTACTTCCTGTATATCCAGCACATCACACTTGGGGTTACCTATTGTCTCTGCATAGATCGCTTTAGTTTTTTCATTAATCACCTTTTTAAAGTTTTCTGGGTTGCTGGGATCTACTAAATGAACCTTAATCCCCAAACGAGCAAGGGTATGAGTAAACAAGTTTATTGTTCCGCCATAAAGACTGCTGGATGATACAATTTCATCGCCACTGGAAGCAATGTTCAATATTGCTGCAGTAATGGCGGCATGTCCGGAGGCAAATGCTAAGGCACCAACACCATATTCTAATGCCGCCAAACGCTTTTCTAAAACTTCCACCGTTGGGTTATCTATCCGGGCATAAATGTGGCCGGGTTCTTCCAGATTAAACAGCTTTGCTGCATGCTCAGAATCTTTAAATGCATAGGAAGTAGTTTGATAGATAGGCACTGCTCGCGAATGCGTTTCACTATCCGGTTGGTGGCCAGCATGCAGGGCCAACGTGTCAAATCCCCATTTCTTTTGTGTCATAATTTGCATCCTCCTTTTTATAAAAAACAAACCCCTTCACAGATGAAGGGGTTAATTATCTAAATTCATAACTTCTCATCTGCCAGGCCTACCGCCTGAAGGAATTGGCACCATACCCAGTTGTAATAACTGGACTGGTTGCCGGGTTTCATAGGGCCTTTCCCTCCACCACTCTTGATAAGAGAACTATTTAATTATAAGAAAAATCATATACAATTTATTATTTAAAGTCAATATCTAAAAACATTTTGGAAAACATTGCCACTAAAAAGATCATATTATATCAACTTAAAAATATAATTCTTCCACCCATATTCCGAGATTTTTGGGTCTAAGTATCCTTCTTTGACGAATTGCAACCCTACTTTTTCCGCCTCTTCAACTAATTTTTCTCTTGTATATAAATACACGGTACGATTAAGCTTTTTTCCTTCTACCTCTAACAAACTCCATTCTTCATTTATTCCTGCCCCATCAACTACTGTAATTGCTAAATATCCATTAATTTTCAATACATCCCGAATATTATTAATAACTTTACTTAGCTCATCAGGAGAGATATGAATTAATGATGCACATGCAAAAACACCATCAAATTTCCCAATGCTTTCATCAAGATTACGAAAGTCCATTACTTTAAACCGACATTGTGGGCAGCGTTCTTTGGCTATCCGGATACAATCTTCACTGAAATCTATACCAAGCACATTTGCCCCCACCTTGGATAATCGCATGCTTTCATGCCCAGGCCCACAGCCGAAATCAAGAACTCGAGGGTTTTTAGGTAGTAATGAAATAAACTCTTTAATAGTAGGCATTAGCATTTCCTCTTGATACCATTGATCTGCCGTTTTTTCTGCTGTTAGGTTATAAAATAACTTAATATCATTCTCCATAACCATCCCCCATAACTATAGTTTATCTAACCAGTTTAATGATATCATCACCATTATTCCCAGACCAACCGTAGCAATAATATTTCTACTCTTATACGCTATTACAGCAGCCAAAATACCGGCTATTAAATAATGGTTCTGAATTGTCAAGTCCAGGTACCCCTTTGGTAGCAATAAACTTGGCACAATTAATGCTGTTAATATGGCGGTGGGAATGTGTTTCAGCCAACCATGTAAAAAGGAAGGTATACCGGTATAACGAAACAACACTAAACAACCAAACCTAGTCAGATATGTTACAGCGGCCATTCCAATAATAATAAATAGTATTTCACTCCGCATGATTATTAGCCCCTTCCCTTTCCATCATTCCACCAATGGCACTGGCCAAAAGGCAGGCAATTATAATGTACCATTTACCAGGTAAGTACATAGACCCCAAAACAGCTGTAACAGCAGCTATTCCACACACAACCAAACTTTGTTTATCAACAAGTCTAGGTATCAGTAATACCAAAAACGTAGCTGGCATTGCAAAATCCAAACCCCATTGTAGTGGATCATCAATATAACTTCCCGCGACAACTCCCACCGTAGTGCTTATTGCCCAAGAAATGTATAAAGTCATACTACAACCCAACTGGTAGGAAGCACTATAACCAGAAGTATTAATCCGATTAGTAGTAAGAGCATAAGACTCATCAACAAGACCGAAAGACAAAATAGCTTGTAAAGATACTGGCAACTTCATCATGTAGGGTGCCAAAGATGCTCCCATAATTATATGTCTTAAATTAACAAGTAAAGTTGTTAACACAATAATACCCCAACCTGTTATCCCCGCAGCAATCATACTAATACCAACAAATTGAGATGCACCGGCAAAAACCAGCAAGGACATAAGTATGGTTTCAAAGTTTGTTAACCCTGCGGTGTTACCCATTATGCCACAGGTAATACCAAATGGTATTACGCCCAACATCACAGGAATGGTATCCCGAACTGACTGCCGCAGTTCAAAAGAATTTGAACAATTATCCCCTACAGAAAACGATCTAACTTGATTCATCTTTAAACACCTACCAAAATATTTATTTTTTAATATATTACTCGGCAGGAGAAACATCGTAAATATCCAATTCTCTTAAATATAAAGTAATTGGATATTATTGAGGGGGATTTTAATAAATGGACATATCCAAAACTCTACGCAGTGTACAATTGGATGCAGCCAACAATAAGCCATTATATTTGCAAATTGCTACAGCAATAGCTGATAAAATTATTGATAACACGCTTTTACCAGGAGCCAAATTGCCTCCAGAAAGAGAGTTGGGTTCTCTTTTTAATGTTAGTAGAACCACAGCTATCAATGCTTATCGGTGGTTAGAGCAACAGGAGTTGGTAGTTACTAAAGTGGGAAGCGGAACCTATGTTAATAAAATTTCCACATCACACAGCAACTCACCTCAAGTACCATGGTCACAGTTATTTGTACCTTATCCCCAAACACCAATGTCATCGATATTAAAAGAACTGGTCTCAACCACAGGTTCAGATGAATTAATATCTTTAGCCACCGGTATGCCAGATCCGTCTTTATACCCAATTGATACTTTCAAGAACTTACTGGCCAAACATATAGACAAAGTGACCCTTGCCGATTTTGGTTATATTTCTACAGAAGGCTATACCCCATTACGTCATTCAGTTACCAGTTTGTTGGAAAACAAAGGCATTAATACAACCTGGGATAAAACTATGATACTTTCCGGATCACAGCAAGGCCTATACTTAATTAGCAGAGTTATGTTAGAGCGTGGCGATTACGTTGTTGTGGAGTCTCCAACTTACATTGGTGCCATTCAAATATTCCAAGCAATTGGTGCCAGAGTATTAGTGCTCCCCGTTTCTGATACTTTTCCGTTAGATATTTTAGAAGATTATTTAATTCGCTACCGACCAAAGATGCTTTTTATGATTCCGACCTTTCAAAATCCAACAGGTGGTGTTTTATCTGAATATGAACGGCAAGAATTAATTAATTTAGCGGCAAGGCATCGTTTAGTCATTGTAGAAGATGATCCCTACGGAGATTTATACTATCAGGAAAAACCCCCTGCCCCCATAAAAACTATGGATACTTATGACGGGGTTGTATATATGGGGACGTTTTCAAAAAACATCTCTCCCGGTTTGCGTCTGGGTTATGTTACTGGGCACCCAGCTTTAATTCAGCGACTGGCATTAGAAAAGCAATATATTGATCTCCACAGTAACAATTTTTCACAGTTACTTGTTCACTTATATCTTGAGGCAGGGTGCTTAGAAGAGCACCTGTCTATGGTACGAAATGAGTATAAAAAAAGACGAGATGCTATGGTCAAAGCATTAAAACGTTATTTTGATAATAATCTTCAATTCAAAATACCCGAAGGCGGTTTTTATATTTGGTGTAAGCTAGAAGGCTCTGTGACCTCCTCTAAACTTTTGCATGAAGCAACAAAGAACGGTGTATTCTTTGTACCCGGGGAAGCTTTCTATACCCTCCCCAACGAAGACAAAGAATTCCGCCTAAGTTTCGCCACACATCCTGAAAAAATATTAGTCGAAGGTATAAAAAGGCTTTTCAAAGCATTTGAGGCAGTTAATAAAAGTAATCATAACAAGAAGCACCCATCTAGTGTTCCCATAAAGCCAATAATATAATTATTAAGACCTTCTGACTTATAAGTATTTATACACCATCATCTAACTTAATTCATATAATGTAGCAATACGTACATTAAATTAAGGGAGATTGATTAAAGTGGACTTCAAAAAAAAGTTTGATCAAACCTTAAATTGCCTTGGTAAAAAGTCTGAAGAAATAATGGATATAACAAAACTTAAATATAGTCGCTATCAGATAGAAAAACAAAGGGATAGTCAATTCCGGGATCTTGGCTCTTACATCTATAAAACACATCAAACTAACAAAACGAATCACGAAAAGGTTGCAGATTTTGTTACAGAAATACAAAAAATGGAAGACGAGATCAGAAAACTAAACCAAAAAATTGAGCAGCGCAGAACACAAAAAGTGTGAAACAGCTATTTATTAAAGGCACCAAGGCCTGAAGCAACCCTCCAGGTCTTGGTACCTTTAATATTCTAAGAAACAAGGCTATGACTCATTCTTAATTTTAACTCTAATACCTTCTTTTAGCTCTTCTAATTGAGGATTAAGTAAAACTTGATCCCCCTTTGTTAGGCCTTTTAATATAGCCACATCTTGGTCGTTTTCAAAACCCCGCTCTACGGGTTGAATTTTTGCCTCACCATTACGAACCACCCACAGAGCCTTGCCGTTATTATAGGGAAACAAAGTTGTTTTAGGTACTACTAACTGGTTATTCTTTTGATCCGTTGTAAATTTGACATCCAAAGCATAACCAGGACGCAAATCTAGGTTCTTTGGTATATTCGGCTCAATGGTAACTTTAACACGCTGTTCATCTAACCCCAGTGCGGACTTTCTTTCCACTGCCGAAGGTGAAATCTTTTTTACCACTCCTTCAAAAACTATATCGCCACTTTTTTTGCTTTGAACTAATTGAACTGGCATTTTGGGTTTAATGCTATTTGCATCTTCCGTTAGTACATATACTTCAACCACAAATGAATTCTTCTGAAACACTGTGGCAATGGGAATGTTGGCAGTTACCACTGCACCTTCTTTTACATCAAGCCCAGATATAACGCCATTAACCGGCGCTGTAATTTTACTTTCATTTATTTTGTACTGCACTAATTCTATCTGGGCATTAATTTCTTCTTTTAGTGCTGTGTAATACGGAGAGTTAACAGTTTCTTTTGCATCTTGATACTCTTTTTCTGTAATTGCACCCTGTTCATAGAGCTGTTTTTTTCGTTGCAAATCAATTTTTGAATTTTGTAAATCCTGTTCAGCTTGCACACTCTTTAATTTTGCCCTTAGCTGGGCTAAGTTATATTTCAACTCTTTTGTACCCAATAATGCCAACGAATCTCCTTTTTTTACAGTCTGCCCTTCCCCAACCGTCAGTTCCACTATTTTTCCACCGTAAGTACTGTACAATGGGCGTTCAACATCTGCTACAACTTTTCCCTCTTCCGTAAAGGTTTTAGAGATTGTTCTGGGCTGCACCTCTAACAAACTAGCTTCCAGTGGTTTGTTACTTTCCATTACCGCAATGGATATAGTTAATAATGCAAACACTGTACCTAAAAGTATTTTCCACTTTTTCTTCACCTTCAACCCCGCCTTTACTCCGCAGATTTTAAAACATCCACCAATTTTAATTCTTTAATTTTGCGAGCTGCCATACGTTGGGCAATCCATATGGATGCTAAAGTTATAAAAAATGCCGTAACAATTGATATAACGGTCATATTAGTGGGCATGGTATAAACATCATTGTTGATTGACTGTGCCATACCCACCAAAAAAACTTTGGTAAGCGGTATGCCGCCAATCATAGCAAAGAAAGTGATAAACCATTGTTCAAATGTAATTACTGACAGCACTTCTGCTGGCGTCATTCCCAGCACCATCATAGATGCCAGTTCCCTACTGCGTTCTGATACGTTAATGATAGCGGAATTGTATATTACAGCAAACGCCGTAATAATAGCAATAATTGCCAAAATATAAATCATACTGCCAAAAGATGCTAGTAATTCTTTAGATTTACTCAACAACTCTGCACGTTCCTCAATACCGCTTACAACGTCAGAATTAATGTATTCATTTTGCAATTTGGATACTTTGCTTTCATCAATACGCAACATGGCTGATGTGATCATTTCTCCCTGCTGTAAAAAATCTTGCAGTGCATTAATTTCCATGTAAGCATTAAGCCCTAAATATTGAGGAATAACACCGACCACTCGTAGTTCCTTTTCATCGTCCTGATCTTTAAACTTTACACTTTTTACAGTTAATTCATTACCAACTTCTACGTTTAAAAGTTGCGCCAACCGTTCTGAAATTAATACTCCATCCTTAGGTGGAGAGATTTTATTATCATCTTTATCTAAAACATTGTAGAGACTGCTGCTTTCTGTTAGTCCTCGCACTACAACATCCTTTTTATGCCACTTGTGTTTAAAAGTCATCGGTACTTCTGTCATTGTTTCTACTTTCATTACTCCAGAAAAATGCTGCAATTCCCTTTGTGCATCCATTTGATCTAATGGTTTAGCAAAAGAAACTTTGACATCATATGTCTCTACCTTTTGATACTGGTCTAAAAGCATTTGTTCTGATAGGTTCTTCATTGACCACGTTAATGCCAATAGGGCAAAGGTAAACATGATACCTAAAAAAACAAATATGCTTCGCCCCTTATTACGAGATATATTGCGCACTGCCATTTTCCCCTGTACTGTGAGCATATTCCAGAAAAAATGGACCCTTTCCAACCAGGTAACTTTACCAACAGGCGGCGCTGGAGGTTTCATCGCCTCTGCCGGTGCTAATGTGAGGATACTTCTACAACCCTGATAACCGGCAAAGATTGAAAAACCTAGCGCCAGCAAGATGCTGATAATTATATAAATAATTGAAAACTTGCCACTTAACCCCGGCATATTAAAAAAATGTTGATACATAGAAGTCATTGGGTAAGATAGGGCAATCCCCATCAAACCACCTATTACTCCACCTACCACTCCAATGAATACAGCATAAGACATATAATGAAGCATAATTTCTCTACCAGTATATCCAAAGGCTTTTAGCACTCCTATTTGGCCCCTCTGCTGCTCAACTATTCTTTTTAACATAATATATAAAATCATGCCTGCAATGGATAAAAATAATAGGGGCAGTGTTTGTGCTGTGGCTTGTAAGCCTTTTAACTCTTGGGTAAGTAATAAGTGACTGATTTGATCCTTACGTGGATATATACTTTTTAATCCATATGTTTCTAGTTTTGGTTTTAAATCACTCTCCACTTCTTTATATATCGCTTTAGGCTCAAGGTTAAATACTATGTTATTAATTACATCCTGTTCTGAAAACATACTATCCATAGTTTCAAAAGGAATGAATGCAATTCCAAATGTTTTGGGATCGGGATATAACTGGTTAGCTGTGCGCATTGCATAAATAAATTCCGGGCTTCTACCCATACCTACAATTCTAAGGGATCTTTTTTTGCCTTCGGCTATAATATTTATTTGTTGATTAACATCTAGATTGTTTGTTTCAAAAAATTTGTTATCAATCCAGATATTCATTTCTCTTTCATCAAGGGGAATACCCCGCATAAGCTGAACATCATTAATGACAGCATGTTTAACAGGATTAATAGAAACCAGGCGAAGGTAAACATTTTGTTCCCGGTTGGGAAGCAATACTCTAACGTCTTTCACCAATCGCCCTTGAATTTGTTTAATACCCGGCAAAGACTCTAATTTTTCAAGCTCACTGCGTGGCATAGCCTGAACCTCAGCAAAACCATGGGCAAAGTTTTGGTTGTTATAGAAACTCTTTTGAGAAAGATTCAAGTTATCTATCACCATAGAGAAAGATGTATAAACCATTAGCCCAATAACTACAATGGTAATACATGCCAGATAAGCAAGCTTATTCTCTTTTAAATCACGAATCATTTTTCTCCAAAGCATTACCAAGTCACCTTTTCCGCTGGCAAAGGATTTTCGTTGCTTTTAATACTGCTAATCTGGCCATCCTTAATATAAAAAACCCGGTCAGCCATTTGAGAAATGGCAGCATTATGGGTAATAATAACAACTGTTTTTCCGAAGGAAGCACAAAAATCCTTTAACAGCTTTAATACTAAAATCCCGGTTTCTACATCCAGCGCCCCGGTAGGTTCATCACAAAGCAGCAGTTTAGGGTTTTTAACCATTGCTCTGGCCAGTGCCACCCGCTGCTGCTGGCCACCAGACAATTGAGACGGAAAGTGTTTAGCCCTATCTAAAAGCTCCACTTTTTCCAATACATCTTCTATTGAAAGGGAGTCTGGGGAGATTTCTGCAGCTAGACTGACATTTTCATAGGTGGTTAAGTTGGGAATCAAATTATAAAATTGAAATACAAAACCAACATCGTTTCTACGATAATTGGTTAGCTTCTTTTCATTAGCATTATGCAAGGCAGTATCTTTAAAATATAACTCTCCGCTGGTTGCCTCATCCATTCCTCCTACTATGTTTAACAGGGTACTCTTACCAGATCCACTGGGACCTAGAATTACAACAAATTCTCCGGCATATAACTCAAAATCAACATCCTTTAATGCCTCTACTGTTACTTCTCCCATCAGGTATGTTTTAAATAAACCCTTGGCTTTAATTAAGGTATCCATCCAACAACACCATCCCGAAACCGTAATTATGTATAATCATTAAACTTCTTACTACTGATTTAAATTCTGCTTTTTGAACACCTCTTCCTTCTATTACTTTTCTCATTTATAAAGACCCGTCTCGTCATCTTCTCAAATCATGTGTCCATTCACCGTGAGGGCTCTTTAATTGCCAATGTATCTTTTATTTATCGTCTTCATAATAAAACAAGTCATCTATAGTTGTATTCAATGTCTTTGCTATATCATATGCCAACTTTAGTGACGGATTATATTTACCTTTTTCCAAATGAATAATTGTCTCACGCCTGACACCAACTTTATTTGCTAACTCTTCCTGGGTCATGCTAAATTTTGCTCTATATTCTTTAAGATTGGTTTTTAGTCCCATCAGTTACTCCTACCTTCATAAATCTGTAATGAAATACTAAAGACTAATATTTGCAAAGCAAAACTAAGTGCAAAACTAAAAGTAAAAGTAAAAGCAATAGCATACAACTCAGGATTAAGAATTAAAGATATAAAAACCATCGCTAAAGTAAATAATACAATTGACACAAAAAATGCATTTCTACCTGCTTTACTCACATTTTCTTTAAACCTCTCATCCGGAACAACGTTTCTAAAAGCAAAGAAACCAAAAAAACCGAAAAAACCATAAAAGCCAGGATTATCAGTAAAAGTACCCAGCAAACCAACCAACCCTAGTAGTCCCATTAACTGTAGTTTGTTTCTCATGTTCAACCCCCCAATGTTATATATTTATAACTAATGTTATAAATATATAACAACAACAATCTGTTGTCAATACTATTGATTTTGTATATTATCTAGATAATATACAAAATCAATTACTTATTATTTTCTATTGACATTAACCTTAGGGTAAGGCTTAAAGTTTAATTACACCGGTGTAAGGAGTGTAAGAATGTATACCATTGGCCAGTTCTCAAAAATATGTCAGGTGACAACTAAGGCACTAAGACATTACGAAAAATTGGGACTGATCACCCCTGCTAAAGTAGAAAAACTTAACCAATATCGGTACTATACCAAGGATCAGCTACCTACGTTAAAAAAGATTTTGTTTTTAAAAGAGCTGGGAATTCCATTAAAACATATCAAACAAATAATTAGCCAGCATAACGACTCACAAGTAATAATGAGATTAATTGACGAACATAGAAAGCATTTATTAATGGAACTAGACCTCTGTAATAGCAGACTTACTAAGCTGGCCTGGTGGAAAAAATCTATGGAGGCGATTGATGTGACCACTGAAAAAAAATATGATATTAGAATAAGAGACGTACAAGAAATACCCGTATACGGTGTACGCAAGAAAATGTCAGAGTTTCCTAAAGAGCTACCAAATCTAATTAGATCGCTTTTGGATGAAATTGTTGCCAAAGGCGGGGTACATGCAGGAGCCCCAATAATGATGTATTATGATGAAGAATTCAATTCTGAAATTGTAGATGTGGAAGTAGCCTGGCCAGTAATGGATACAAGCATTGCCAACAAAACCCTTCAGCCTGTACGAGCTGTAAGCACTATTCATGTAGGTCCTTATGAGGGACTATGCAACGCTTATGAGGCAATATTCAACTGGATAAACGAAAACAAATATAAAGCTGTAATACCCACCCGCGAAATCTCTTTAAACGATCCCCAAACCACTTCACCCGACCAGTTAGTGACAGAAATTCTGGTGCCGGTGGAAGATTTATAGAGAGATTGGTAAAAATATAGATAGCTTTAGAGAACACCTGTATCCAATATAATACAGGTGTTCTTACTACTTACACAAAAAATTTATAATTATCAAACTCTATAAATTCCCTTTTAGTTACATATAATACAACACATGAATATTAACCAGAAAATTTCTAACTTGCAACTTTTCTTTTTGCTTGTCAATACCGTTAGTGCCACTGCCGTTGTTTTTTTGCAAGGTATAGTAGCAGAAACTGCCGGTAGGGATTCATGGTTAACACCAGTAATAGCTACTATCCCCGGCATATACATCATTTTTATAATCTTTGCTTTAAGTAACAAGTACCCTAATGATACCATCTATCAATATTCCGAAAAGATAGTTGGCAGATTATTAGGTAAATTTATCGCTCTATCTTTTGTTTTATTCTTCCTTTACCTCTGTTCAGCAGTATTAACTCAGTTTTCTGTACTATGGAAGGATCATTACTTTCCTGATACACCGGCTTGGGTTATTGATATGGTAATGGTTATTATTACAGCTTACGCTGTCTACAAAGGAGTTGAAAGTATAGGCAGGGCACTGGAAGTAATGTTCCCGATCATGCTGACTTTCTTTTCTGTAGGGGTAATTTTAGTTTTTGAACATGCTAACTTTGAATATATACGGCCACTTTTAGAGAATGGTATTAAACCTGTATTGTTAGGTTCCCTCCCACCCTCTGCATGGCGGTGTGAAGTAATAATATTGGCTGTGTTGTATCCCTTTACAAATATAAACAAACATACCAAAAGCGTCTCTTTCATTGCTATTATTTGTATTGGTATTGTTTTAACTGTAAATAGTATCATACTAACATCTGTGTTTGGTGCCGGAACAACAAATTTAATTTACCCAACCACAGAATTATTCAGAAGACCTGATATAAATGTAGACTCATTGTTTCTAACTCTTTGGTCCGCTGCAGTCTATTTTAAATTATCTATTCTATATTTTATAGTTGTATTAGGTATTAAACAATTATTTAATCTCAGGGATTTGAAGACAGTTATTATTCCTATTGGCATTTTAATCATAACCTTAAAGCATTTGAGCTTTGAATCAGTGATAGAAACTAAAGCGTTTTTATCCAGTGTGTTTCCTCCCTTTGCCCTAACAATAGAGGTTTTAATACCTACTACATTACTGATTATAGCCATTGCAAGAAACTATGCAGCTAAAAAATAGAACAGCCCAGGAGATATCCATGACTGGAGAACAATTAATTGAGAACATAAATGAAATATATTACTTAGTCCACCAAGCTAACACTCGTATGGCTATCCTGTGGTTAGAAAACATGGTATTTACATGGCGCTGGTGGTTGGAATTGGGGTTAACAATCATCCCCTGGATTGTATGGTTCATTGTCAGAAAAAAAGAAAGTACCGACCGTTTACTTTATGCTGCCTTGGTTACTGCACTTATTGCCGGATACCTAGATTATGCAGGTATTGCACTGGGTTTATGGTCATATAAATCACAGGTAATACCCTTTATACCTGCATTTATGCCTTGGGATTTTACACTTTTACCTGTGTTTACAATGTTTTTTTTGCAATACTACCCCAAAGTGAATCCTTGGATTAAAGCATTACTTTACGCTGGGTTTGGTTCTTTTATCGTTCAGCCTTTCGCTGTATATTTAGATTTATACGATCCAAAACAGTGGAAGCATTATTACTCGGTTCCCTTTTTAATAGTTATTTATTTAATAGCACATTACTTTGCATATAGGTCCAAATTCAAAAAATTGGATACTAAATAAAAAGATGGTGAAAAGATGAGAGATCTAGAAGATCATTCTCGCCGAAAACTTGTGGCAATGGACTCTAAAACTATTAACACTTTAGCACTGAGAAGCCCCTGGGCTACTGCCTGGTTTTCTTTCTTATTTCCTGGGTTCGGTCACTTTTTAGTTGATGGTACTATTCTAAGTGCTATATTGATTACAATGGAGTTTTTTGTTAATACAGTCTCTAAACTAAATTTGTTAATATTTTATACATTAATAGGGGAGTTTGAAAAAGCAAAAGCAGTTACCGATATTCACTGGGTGTTCATTTATATTACGCTGTTTGTATTTTGCATTTGGGATAGTTATCGTAGATGTGTAGAAAATAATAGACAGTATTTACTGGCTGTAAAGGAATATTCAAGAATTGAAGTAATGAAGATAACACCAACGGGAATGCATAAATTAGATAAAAGAAATCCGACCGTTGCAGCTTTTTGGAGTTTTTTGTATCCAGGACTGGGTGCTGTGTATTTGCAGAAACTACCTTCAGTTATATTTGGCTTTAGTTGGATGTTTTTAGTAGCACATTTTTCAAACCTACTTGACGGGATCTTTTATACTCTGATAGGAGATTTCAGCAAAGCAAAAGAGGTATTAAAACCTCAGTGGTTTTTATATTTACCATCCATTTATGCTTTTAAAATATATTCATCTTATGTTGATGCATTACAAATTAATAAAATATTTGATATGGAACAATACAGATTTCTAAAGGAAAATTATCAAAGCTGTAAATTTCCAATGCCTTTAAAGTAGGTGGATAAGAATTGTATATTGTGGCTTCCTTTTATTATTCAACATCATTGGAAAAGTGTCTTAATGAAATTGAGGATTATGGAATAAAAAGAGAATATATCTTAGCATTGCCGTTGGATAAAAAAAGAAAGAATGGCAGAATAACTGATACGATAAACCATTCAGATGAAATTAGCACACTTGACTTATCAGCATTTTTAGGTTCTATCTTAATGTTCTTTGGTGGGGTATACGGCTTTATATTACCTTGGGGCCCAATCATTTGGGGACTAATCGGACTGGCAACGGGCGGAATCACAGGGCTTTTAATTACATATTTAACCAAGAAAAGAAACTTTAAAAGAATTAGTAAACAAAAAACATCAGAAGTTTTTGTTATGATATATGGTACACAAGAAGATACTAAAAAAATTATAGAAATACTTTGGGACAATGATGCACTGGGTGTCTCTAAAGTAGAGTTATAAATAAAGCTATCACCTCAATAAGAGATGATAGCTTTTTTATTATACTTTAAATTTACTAACAATATTCTGCAGTTCCTCTGCAATGCCGGATAATTCTTGTGCAGATCCGCTCACCTGTTGAACCGTGGAAGTGATTTGCTGATTGGCAGAGGAAAGCTGCAACGTCCCTTCACTGGCCTGTTTAGCTCCGGTAGCAATATCTTGAATCATTAATGTGTTCTTCTGTACCGCCTTAATGATTTGCTCTAATGCAACACCGGCGTTGTTGGCAATTTCCACCCCTTCATTCACATCACTGGCTCCGTGTTCCATAACAGTTACAGCTTCACCTACGCCAGTTTGAATTTCCTTAACTAAATCGGTTATTTCATTAGCAGCCTGTGCTGATTGTTCTGCCAATTTACGAACCTCATCCGCCACCACAGCAAACCCCTTACCATGTTCACCTGCTCGGGCGGCTTCAATGGCAGCATTAAGTGCCAGTAGATTAGTTTGTTCTGCTATATTTGTTATAGTACTAATAATTTGTCCGATCTCCTCGGATTGCTTGCCCAATTTGTTTACAGACTTAGATGCATTCTCACTGCTATATGCAATTGAGTTTATTTTTTCTACTGTTTCTTGTACAGCTTTGTTCCCTTCCTCTGCTACCTGCTGTACCTGTTCCGATTCATGGGCAGCAGCATCAGCGTTTTCTGCACCCTGGGCTGATGTAGAGGCCACTTCGTTGGTGGTGCTGGCCACTTCTTCCATAGTGGCACTTACTTCCTCACTGGAAGATGCCAGTTCCTGACTATGGGACGCCAATTGATTTGAGGTGTTTTGTACATCACCAATCATTTGTTTAAGATTACCGATCATTTTTTCAAATGAACTGGCCAAGGCACCGATTTCATCATTAGACTTAATGTCTATTTTAGCATTTAGATCTCCAGATGAAGCCATTTCAGCTGAATTCACCAATTCAGTAATAGGTCTTATCAATCTATTTGTTAATAGCCATCCCAAAGTTAACATCAGTAGTGAAACAACCACAAATATTACAACTAATTTATACATAATAGCGTTAACATCGGCAAAAAACTCGTCACGTTCAGCTACTATAGCAAGAATCCAATTTGTAGATGGAATTGAGTGGTACTCAACAACAGAATCTATACCGTTAAATACATACTCAACTTTACCATTCTTAGTATCAGTAATTTTTTTAATATTTTCTGCCACTACCTCAGAAATTAATTCACTTGTTTTTGTACCATCTTTTAATAACAATTCTTTATTTGGATGGGCTACAAATATACCTTTTTCATCGATCATATAGGCGCGGCCTTTTTCACCAAACTTCATATTAATAACTTTTTCGTTTATTAATGATAAGTCCAACCTACTGTATAGGACTTTCACTAACTGCCCACCTTTATTAACCGGTACCGCAACCACAACCGCTGGTTGATTAGTTACTTTTGAAATAATGGGGTCAGAAAAAGCAAAGTCTTGGCCATTTACTATAGCTTTAAAATAACCTCGACTCCCCAAATCTACTGCTTCATCATCGGTATTTGCTGCCATGCCATCAAGTTCTATTAACCCAAAGTTATCAAACAAGTTTTCTTTATGAGAGGTTTGTTCTCTAATCTCATCCTTTAAGTATGATATTGCCGCATTGGTATCATCACCTTTTACGGCGGGTCCATTGGCAATAATCTGGAGCGCTCTAATATGAGTATTCATAATTTTTTCCAACATATCACTATCATAGGCTGTTACTTCATTTAGTTTTTCATAATGAGCCTCACTCTCAGTACTTTTAAACTTAAGTATTGTATATCCACTAACACCCATCATAGCAATAATCAATATAACAATTAATCCTAAAAGTTTTGTTTTAATACTTGCAGTTCGTTTCAAGTAATTCACCCCTATTTCTGTAATATTATTTATGTTTGTAATGTTACTCTTCTAGTATCGGGGTAGCAAAATTCATTGGAATGCCAAATAATTGGTTATACTTCGAAACTTAGCTATACTGCTTCTTCACGTTTTCCGCCTCCCCACCAATTTCATGCCCTTGGTTATTTATGTGATTTCCAAGGGATGCTTTCATAAACTTAGCATCATCAACTATCAGAACTTTCATAATACACCTCCTAATCCACTAAATTTGACGTTTAAAAGTTAATATAACTTATCACCATTAAAACAAACGCATATCTCCTTCTCCCCAATTGCTTAGTTTGGATTCAAACCTTTAATATTTAATATCTCTTTAAATAAACAAAA
Source organism: Bacillota bacterium (assembly GCA_009711615.1). Lineage (GTDB taxonomy): Bacteria > Bacillota > Desulfotomaculia > Desulfotomaculales > Desulfohalotomaculaceae > Desulforadius. Next base: position 395,631 of record VENI01000009.1, read on the forward strand.
AAACGCTCATGCTGCTTATGAACGTTTTTATAACATACATATTATAAGCAGCCTGGCAACCATAACATTAAGCCTTAGGTCCATAGCTTTGCGTCCCAGCCTTTCGACTGGTTTGCCCAAATTATCATATCAATTACAATTTAGTTAAATTATACTATAAATTCGTCATAATTCAACAAACTTTTCAATAATTCATTTGATTTTTTGTGATTATGCTAAGATATACAAAAAGAAGGCATTTAGCCTTCTTTTAATAAACCCTTTTATTCTAAGACTATGACAACAAAACAAGTGTACCAACAATAAAACAATAGTAGGCAAAGTATTTCAGGTTACCGCTGGCCATAATGTCCATAAACCATTTTAACGAAAAATACGAAGCAATTATTGACCCAATAAAAGCCAGTGCATAGGGCATTAATAATAAACTTAAATTAGGGTCTTGCAGGATTTCAGAAAAGCTAAGGAGCATCCCGCCCAAACTCACTGGAATAAACAGCATAAACGAAAACCTCAGTGCAGTTTCTTGTTTTAGCCCAAGGCCCATAGCCGCCACAATAGTTGCCCCAGAACGACTGATGCCAGGAACCAAGGCAACGGCTTGTGCCAAACCAATTATGATAGCGTCTTTAAATGTCATTTGAGCATCATTTTTTCTTCCCCTTAGGTTTCTAATTAACCATAATGCAGTTCCCGTGATTAGTAACGTCACGCCAATTAGTTTGATGCCCTCTTTAAAATAATGAGATATCTCATCCTCCAACAAGATTCCCAATACTCCAGCCGGAATGGTGGCAACTAGCAAATAGATTATAAAGTAAAAATCAGATTTTGCTGATTCTTTTCCACTTGTTAAAAAGTTAACAGCATTAACAGCTATTCTTTTCAAATCTGTTCTATAAATTAATAAAACAGCTATTAATGAACCAGCATTAACCAGCAACTCAAAACTCATTCCAGATATTTTTAGACCTAAAAAATGTTGTGCCAAAACCAAATGCCCGCTTGATGAGATAGGAATAGGCTCAGTAAAACCCTGAAAAACCCCTAAGAATAAGTACTTTAACAGTAAATATAGTTGATCCATAGCTTCAAACAACCTCCAGTTTCACCTTAATAAAGAATACATTAATATGACGTCGTTAACAAGCGAAAAATTACACATCTAATTAATTATAACTATCCAAAATAAAAAGCTATCATCCTATTAATGAGATAATAGCTTGGCTTATAATAAGCTTTTGTGCCCTCTATGAAATGTCATTTATTAATATATGTAAAATCTATTTACCCATTCCTTAATGATCCCTTAGCTTAATTAGTATCTGACTAATTTATCAGTGTGAACTCCCAGGTTATAACCAAGGAGTTTTTTAACTACAGTTTACAAGATACAAAAGTTGGCATAATAACAATAGCAAAAAAGAAAACGTAAAAACAATATAAGGAATGGTTACTCTGAATGTATCATGGAATATAGAAACAGTAATTACCTTATCTCTAATTTTTATAAGCTTAATTGGAAGTTACCTAATCATAAGACTGGATTGGAAAAAATATGGCTTGTTGTACCTTATAGTTGCAATTATAGGAAATATACTTTGCTACCTCTTTGTTAGTTTTGGTTTTTACTCATTCCCCTACCGACTTTTTCCCAATACATTTATTATGCCAGTTACATCTGTTTCAACCATAATACCTTTTTATGTATTAATTGGGGTAAGGTATAGCCCTAAACTCTGGGTATATAAAATTATCTTTTATATGGGTTTCGTGCACCTTGGAATGTTAGCAGAAACAATAGCCCGGCTAAATACCAGTTTAATAAAATATAATTTTGCTTGGGATACTTGGGATTCCTATACTTGGTGGTGGATTTTTTTATTAATTTTTGAATATGTTGGCGGATTAATTATAAATGAAGAATTAAGAAAGCCAATTAGTTCAACTGCCTTTAATTATGGTAAATGGGCTTTTTTCTTCTTTCATTTTATTGTAATAACAACTATTTTCTTAGCCGGATATTATCTAGGGTATATAAGCAGGTAGTACAAAAAGTAAAAACTCATATCATAATTGTTAATTAGTTTACTCAAGTGTATAACCTTGGTAATACTGAGTATAATAACCACCGGACTGGAAAAATTTCAGTAATTGGAGGCATATATGGATACCGCTTTACAATTATCTATACTAACCATTGTTGTAATACTGATTACACTATTCGAACTTCCGAAATTATGGCAGGAAAAGCTGTGGAAAGAGGTAATTGTCTTTTCTACGGTTTTGATTCTAGGAACAGTATTAATGGTAACCTGGACGATTGGAATAAAAATCCCTGCACCCTTTAAAGCACTGGGAATCTATTAACATTTAGTTAACACCAAGGGGGAAAATATGACTGGTAAACAAAGAATCTCTCCAAACCAGGCCACTGCTTTTGTGATTGCCGGTGGTGTAGGTATTATTTTCTTTTGGATCACTGAAGCAAGCATTCCTATTGCCGGTCGGGATGCCTGGCTTTCCTATGCTATAGGCTATAGCATAGGAATATTAATTGCTTTCAGTCTCATTGCTTTAAATAAACGTTTCCCCGGTAAAACACTGGTACAATATGTTCCACTGATTCTAGGACAACCTTTAGGCTATTTTTATAATATTCTTTTTATACTTACTTACACCTATTTTACAGCTCTTATCTTAAATCTTAGTATTAATATGATCAGTCTTTTTTACGAGGAGACTCCGGGTTTAATTCTAACAGGGGTCTCTGTTGTACTAATCAGCTACGTATGTAAGCATGGGATAGAGGTCTTTGGCAGGGTATGTGAATTATTTATTCCTTTAATCTTATTCGGTATATTTTTTATTACCATCAACGTTATTCCACATATGGATATTAATCGTTTAGCCCCAGTTTTAGAAAAAGGGGTTATGCCTGTTCTTGAACTGGTTCCCCATACTGTATCCTTTGTTGGTGAATACATTGTTTTTATGGCTTTATGGTTACCGTTATTGAACAAACCAAACAAGGCCAAAAAGGTGGTTATAGTCGGTACCAGTATCAGCGCCCTGGCCCTAATTACCATTTTAATAACAGGGATAGTCGTATTTGGGGAAGATTTTGCAAAAAACCTGGCTTTTTCCACAGTAAAAATGACCCTGCTTTCTGTATTACCCGGTGTTGAAGGTCTTCCCTCTCTAACACTGGGTATATGGATTATTGCAGCCTTTGTAAAGGGGGCGGTATTTTTCTTTTTATCTGTTATAAGTCTTGCCCATAGCTTTAATTTGAAAGACTACCGATCACTGGTATGGCCTATGGCATTAGTGGTAACGGCACTTTCATTGTTACCAGATAATTACTTCGCTTCCCTTACAGAAAACAAAACTTTGGGATTATACTTTTCATTACCCATTACGCTTTCAATACCCGTTTTGTTGGGTATCTCAATTGCTCGCAAAACATAGGACGGTCTATATTCAATTTATTTTGTAATAAGCCCGCTGCGACGAATATCAGATTTCACGGTAATATTCACTTGGGCATTTGCAAATTTGTCATCCCATTGGTTTTTAATCTTAACCCAATCTTTTACATATTTGCGGTGGAAGATATCCCCAAAACCAAAAATATCGACCCTATATTCATCTTGAGCCTTATTAAGTACATCTAACATACTCTGCTTAATTTCATTGGATAATTTTCTATCTAAAGCATAAATGTTTTCAGGCTTTGTTAAATCCACTGTAGATTGATGCTCCAACACATCACCCTCCGTTTCTATAGTAACATCAATCCAGATATCTTCCCCGTCATAATAGGGTTCCACATTGGTACTACTCTCTGTTACACGAACGGTTACTTTTTCGTCAGTATCACCGATTGATGGAATGGTTACAAAACCTCTTTTTATTTGTTTCTTCAGCCAGAGCAACCCCCTTGTTTCCATCATATTTAGCCAACCGATAAGCTTCTCACCCTTATAGACCGCCGATCCGGTTATCGTTATTTCACCATGAACCATAGTTTGTTTCTGTTCACCTTGCTTTACTTCAGGTAAATTCTCCTCTAAACCTGGACCCTGCGGAACACCCGAAGGTGTTAGTTCCATAGCTGGAAGTACAGGGTTACCATCACTGGCCAGTGTCATAGAAAGATCTTTTAAATTTAATTGAACCCCAACACCCGATTTAATCATCTTATCCACGGATTGCGCTGATGAAGTTTCCAATTGAGAATGGCTGTTTAACAACTCAGATGCTTTTCCTCTCGCTGTTACAACCCACATAGTTTCTCGAACTATGGTTGAACGTGTAAAAAAATCGATAGCCTGCCGGATGTCTTGTTGGGCCATTTCCTTACCTACCACCAGAACAGAGTTATGACCCCAGTAAACCCTTCTGGGTACTTTTTGTTCTAATTTTTTCCTGGCATCCAATACAGTATCGCCGGTCTCAGAAATCACCCAGACATTATTCTCCTGGTACCCGGCTGTTTTACCCCCGGCTCCACCAAAGGCACTGGGGCGGGCAATTTGTACTGTTAGCAATATTTTGCCATCGTTGTTTCTATCAATCCCAGTGGCCAGAATAATGGCAAGATTGTTTAACTCTTTCATACTCCAACAACCTGTAATGCTAATGCTTGAAATAATTAATAGAATAATAACATTTCTAAATAAATAATGTTTATTCAATAAAGTTACCACCTTTAATAAGAAATAAGGTAGGTTTTATTCACCAAGAATCTGGTTACGGTTCTTGTCTGGGCTTTATTCGCCTGGAATTTGCTCCACTGGTCTGCTGGGGGCGATTAAGCATCGCCCACCAGGGTACCCGAACGGCAGTATCTTTTAAACTACTTAGCCTTGAGGGTGCCAGCGGTGACAAGTAGGGCATATCGAATGATCGCAGACTGGCCAAGTGTATCACCAGAAATATAACCCCAGAAATCATGCCAAAGAGTCCCAGAAAAGCTGACAGAAACATTAGGGGAAACCGCAATAGGCGAATGGCTAGATTACCACTGTAGTATACAGTAAAAGATGCAATTCCAGTCAAGGCTACAACAATAACCGTAGATGCAGCCACCAGCCCAGCCTCTACAGCGGCCTGCCCTATGATTAGTGCTCCCACGATGCTTACCGCCTGACCAGCAGGCCGGGGCAGACGCAAACCTGCTTCCCGCAATATTTCAAAGGCAATCTCCATTGATAGAACTTCCAAAAAAAGCGGGAAAGGTACCGCTTCACGCTGAGCAGCAATGCTTAACAGCAAGGGGGTTGGTATCATCTCTTGGTGGTAAGCAATAATGGCAATATAAAGTGGTGGAACCAACAGTGATATGAACAGCGTAAAAATTCGTAGCATGCGAATTGCTATGGAAAACTGATAATTTTGATAGTAGTCTTCCGGGTTTTGAATAATTTCTATAAAGAATGTGGGTACCGTTAAGACAATGGGTGTGCCGTCCACCAAAATGGCCAAGCGCCCTTCTAATAAATTTGCTGCCACCCTGTCCGGGCGGTCAGTATTAAATACTGTGGAAAAAGGGCTTCGGGGTGTATCCACTATATATTCCTCTATATAATTAGATTCCAACACACCGTCTATTTCAATTTTTTTTAAACGCTTTTTTGCTTCTTTAACCAATTCATTCTTAATTATTCCTTTGAGATAAACCAGTGCCACATCAGTCTTAGTTCTTTTGCCTAACTTTAACATCTCAATTTTTAAATTTGGGTCCTTTATTTTTCTCCGAATCATGGAAGTATTTATTAATAGCGTTTCTACAAAGGCTTCCCGGGGGCCACGTATTACCACCTCTGTTTTTGAATCCTCTATACCCCGAGATTCCCATTCCCTATTACCATTTATAATGGCTGTGGCATGTCCATCCACCAACAATACGGTATCCCCTGATAATATGGCATCAATTGCATCCCAAATCTTCTCTGATTCTTTAATTTGATGAATACAAAGCCCCCTCATTTTTACGTAATGAAAGGCATTTGCCTTAGTAATCTCTTCGTTTTCAGTGGCCACGGGTAATTCCAATGACAACGCCCTCATAATCTGCTCACTTACTTGGCTTTTATTTGTAAGTCCGTCAACATAAATCAGTGCTAGTTTAATTTGGTCCCTTTGGGCCATAATAAATTCTCTAAAAATGAGGTCGCTACAGTCTTTAAATACATCCTTTAGCAGGCTCATGTTTCCATCTAACTCAGTGCCAAAAGATGCTTCTTGAGGCAAGTTATCAGTAGTAAACTGTGAACCTCCAACCTTGTTCTTATTCTCAATTCCAGATTTATTGCGTCGATTAAGCTTTTTGAACCAGGTCATATTCTTCCTCTCTTGGTAGTGTTAGTATTATTCTGTTCTATAAAACAGATAATTATGTTATGTCACGGTAAAAGGCACATTTATAATGCCAAGGGGACGGGGTTCTTGTCACATACACTCTGTGAATTCTACTCCTAGGGCGTCTTTCCCAATCTGTATTAAAAAATATCATCCGTCTAATTACTTCTTTCAATATAGTCAGTGTTATTTGTCCATAAAGAGTTTTGAATTTTGGTTACAGCCTTTGCAGGATTCTGAAAAATATATCGAAGAACTGCTAAGAAATATGTGTGTCAATACCCCCGTCCCTTTGTCATGGTACCTTTGTCATGGTACAAAATAAAACCCACCTTCAACCATATATGAAGGTGGGTTCATGGGAAGAATTGCTTAAGCTAGAAGCAATCTTCGGGGTTCCCGTAGATTAAAGTAGTATCTTTGCTATCGTCTTTAGCGATATCAATAGTGGATATAATATGGTCAGTTTTAAACTGAATTAACATTTGCATTTTGATAAGTAATTTAAAAATATTGTTAACACTTTTTTGAAATTCCAAGATATCGTTGTAATTAATGTCACCAAGTTTGGAACTGATTAACTTATTTGCAATAATCTTTATCTCATCTGCTTCTGTGTTGATTATACTGGCCAGGGATAATTCAAAGTTAGCAATTGATTCCAGGACACTTGTTATTACATGCCTTTTATCAACACAGGGAATATCTAGTTTTTTCATTAGAAAATCCCCTTATCTTTTAGGCTATGTAACATCAATAAGCCCAAGGCGCCTTGAGCTTATTAACATATTGTTCGGTATTTTTTATTTAGTATTTTTATTTCATTTTGATTTTTTTGTTCTTTTATCGCAGTGGTCATCAAAGTCATCACAATCATTATCAATTAAGTCCGTAACATTCTCTAATTTAAACTGTAACAGCATTTGCATTTTGATTGCATTCTGAATTACGCCGGACACGCTCTTTTGAAAATCTATAACATCAGATATATGATTACAATCCAGGCATTTTGCAAAGGCTTGAACCTTTTCTGCTTCAGAATTTATTAGTGCTGCCAAAGCAGTTTCTTCTAATGCAATCGACTCTATAATGTCAACTATAGAACCCTTACGACCTCTTTCTGGAATCTTAGGTAAACCCATATCAAAAAAACCTCCCTTATCAAATTTAATCGTCATCTCCGTCAATCAGGTCGATAACGTCTTCTAACTTAAATTGCAATAGCATTTGCATTTTAATTGCATTTTGAACTACGCCGGACACACTCTTTTGAAAGTCAATAATATCAGACATATGATCGCAGTCTAAACATTCCGCAAAGGCTTGAACCTTTTCTGCTTCAGAATTTATTAGTGCTGCCAAAGCAGTTTCTTCTAATGCAATCGACTCTATAATGTCAACTATAGAACCCTTACGACCTCTTTCTGGAATCTTAGGTAAACCCATTAAAAAACCTCCTTAAATTAGTACTTTACATAATGATTTCCAAGAATTAAGTTTTTTTGTTATTACTCAATTCGTTGGAAAGCCTTATAACAATTCCCCTTAGTTCCTATATTATAATTTAGTGTATGAACAATTTAAGCAATTGGTTACAGTTAGAAAATACTCTAAATAAAAATATCCCCAGATTATCAAAACCTGGTGATATTTTTACTAAAATTTATCTCTTAAGTTATTGTATGTTTCACTACCTGCAATTTTTTTGGTAACAACTTTACCAATACCATAGAGCCCCCCGGCCTTCATTCCAATATCTAATCCATCTTTTAACGCTTGCCGCCATTCAAAGGTTACCCAAAACGCATAATAATCAGTTACTTCAAAAATAAGAACAAAAATTAAGTTTAAAAATGTGCCAAAAACTAGAGCACAAAAAGGAGCCCAGAATTTTGCATTTTGCTGAACCTTTTCAAAGTTGTTTGCCTCATCATCAGCTTTAGTTTTTGACATTTTTCTTTTTATAAATTCTGTAAAAAAAACGGTTAATGCCATTATAATAGCAGTTATATCAAACGTTGATTCCAATTTTCCTACCACTTCCTTTATATATAATCAATTAGTAAAACCGGTCAAATATTGTGAGTATTGAATAGGCAATCTAAAACTTTTTTTGTAAGCCTCTTCGTTTTTAGATAAGAAAATGGTGTCTTTACCTGGCTTAGCATTACATTCTATAAACCATAATTTACCATTATTGTCGATGGCTATATCAATACCTAGTTCACCAAAAGTACCGTATTCAGCTTCAATTGCCTGTACAGTAGTGTAAAGTAAGCGAGTTATTTCATTCTTTAATTTTGTTATATCTTTAACTGAATAATCAAATAAGTTTATTAATGCTTCTTCAAACAGGTAACAACTGGAACCTGCTGAAGTAGAAGTAATACTGCAATTTTTAGCAGCAATTCTAACTGGAACAGCAACAATCTGCCACTGTCCCTTTCTATTCCTCTGCATTAGCGCCCTCATGTCAATATTTCTCTCCTTGTATTGAAGCACATCTATACCTTGTTGAACAATGTAAGACGTTGAACTAAGCAGTTCTTTGGCCCTGTTTACTGCTTCTTCTATAGTTGATAAGTTTTCGGTGACAGGTTTATTTTTAAAATAATTAATTTCATAACCACAATGTACTTTCATTAACCGAATAACCTGCTTACCATTACTTCCTAATATTGCCTTCAAATAAACAGTGTTGTATTTATTAAGCATTGCCATTATATTACCTATACTTCCATCATTAGTGTTAGTGCAGTAAAGAGTATCAGGCAGATAACTAACAATTTCTTCATAGGATGCAAGGCGCTGATAAACTTCCCATTTGTTAAAGTAATGCTGACTATTAAATTTTATTAATGTTTCTACATTATCAAATTGATGTCGTATATATTTAGCCACTGGCATTTGATTTGGTAAAAAACCACCGCCACGATCATAAATAACATCCGGAAAGGGGAATTTTTTTAACTCCCACAAATTATCATTAAAATTATAACTGTAAGCAGATATTCGCATCTCTGGCCAATTAATGCTCCTAATAGACATAAAGTAAACTATCGCATTTTCCTCTTTACTTGCTTTTATTAATTCCAATAATCTTTTATAAGGGGTACCTTTCATTAGAGAATTAAGTGATCCTATATTAACAAACACACCAATATAAGGACCAATTTTTATTTTATCTATTGACTGAAAGCAAGCAGAAACTTGCTGATTTATATATAAACCCAACTGGTGTAAATGATTCTCGTTTAAATTAATTGTCCCAAAATTATCCGACTCAACCACATCAACCCTTATTTCTGAATTTCCACCAATTATTTTTAATTGATCTCTATATTTATACTCCTTTTTAGCTCTAATATCTGCCGGTAAACAGATTGTACTGTCGGTAGCAGTAGCATTTTTAATGGTGACATTAAATTTTTCATTATACATTATTACCACTCCCGGAACAGCGCTCCAGTAAATTGGCATATTTTACTATATTTAAAAATTGAGTAAATATTCCACCTTGAGCTATTTCTTCAAATGCTTCAGGATTTTTATCTGGTTTGGTATTAGCTTCTATAAACCACAATTTCATGTTTTTATCGAGCCCCATATCAAGCCCCACCTCGCCCATAGGCCCCACTTCTCCTTCTAATGCATAAGACACTTTAACCGCAGCCTCGGATATATAATCATTTAATTCTTTTGCTTTATTCTCATTTCCAAACACAACAGTATAATATGAAATAAAATCCTCCACTTCTCCACCCATGCTGACATTTGTTATTGGTTTGTGCTTATCGGCAATTTTTACTTGGTTATAAATTACCTGCCAGTTGCCTTTACCATCCTTACAGAGCAAAACCCTCATGTCCGATTTTTTTCCATCGTATTGGTACAATTCTATCGGTTGTTGAACAACAAATGGTTGATTTTCAAAAAATTCTATCATAAATGACCTTAAGTCCAACATACTACTAACGATATACTCATTATTTGAAGTTTTAATTTTAAACCTCTTATCTGGTTCAGGGTAAATTATTAAAATTTTTTGTCCTCTACTTCCATACCTTGCCTTTAAATACACAGCACAATACTTTTTTAACATCTCTGAGATATCTGATATGTCAGAATACAATTTTGTTTCTGGCAGCATATCTCCAATAAAAGGATTTTTATTCAAATACTTATAAGTTTTCCATTTATCTAAATAGTCAACAGAATTTATAAAGCACACATCTTTATTTTTAGATATTTGATTTCTAAAAAACTTTACTGCCTGCTTTTCATCTTTATCAAATCCCACTCCCCGATCATAAATCACTTTTGGAAACCCAAACCATGAATATTTTATTTTGCCTTCCTTATTAAAAGTAACCCCTTTAATTTTTCTATCTAGCCAATGAATATTTGCACAGCTAAAATAGTAAACTAATCCTCCGTCATGATTTACAGCGTTAAACATATGCTCTGCACTTTCAATAATTTCTCCATTACATAGACTATTAAAAAACCTTGTATTAACGAAAACACCTAAAAAAGGTCCTAGCCTAATTTCAAGTTTTGAATTGTGAACGTTAATATAAAATTTTTTAGCTGTAATTAAATTAAAATAACTTATAACATCTGATGTTAATTTTATGCTACTATCTTCAAGGACATCCAATACTCTAATCCAAACTGGCATTTCCAGCATACCAACTTTTAAAGTGAATAACTGACCGTTATTTATAAGAAAATGGTCTAATAAAAACTTGGACAGGTAAACGGTAGCTTTTTCGTTAGCCTTTGTTGTAATATTTACTAACAACTTAAATCAACTCCCCTAAATAACCCCTTACATATCTTATGTTAGCTATTCAAAAATGGGATTAATCTTCTTTTTTTATTTTTTGGAGCATTTTCAGATATTCGCTCAGTTTCTTCTTGCTCTGGATATTGGCATCAATAGTTTGCAGGGAATTAGTTTCATAGTTTAACTGAGATGGCGAAAGAATCTCCTCTGTGCAGATATCTAATTCTATTGAGATTAAAATGCTTTGCCACAAAAATTTATTTTTTATCAGACTATTCATAATCTGTTCTTCAGGTATTGCTGCAGTACTATTCAGTAGCATTCCTTTCTTTATTTCATGATCTTGATAAATGTTTTCAAAAGATTTTTCTATGGTTTCACAGCGCATCAATCTATCATTCATGCAAATATAGTAAATCTCTTGAATTAATTCACCATTAATTAATGCTAACCCATTATGGGCATGAGTACAAAGCTGTATTTGCGTTCGCACATCATAAATCTTCAAAATTTGATGTCTAAACTCAAAGTCATTTTCAAGCAATAAGTTTATCTTTTTATGATTAATAAAATGAGGTACTAAAACAGCCATGTTTTCACTAGCTAAATTTTTCATAATAAAAAAACTCCCTCATAGTAAGTATGTGCTATTATATATGTAATAATATTCCAAGGTATGATGCAGAAAAAAGTAATATTAAAAGCCTAGATATTATTTGCAAATACCTAGGCTTGGTAAACTTATGATCTGTACGCTTGTCCCTTTGTCTCTCAGTCATTAGGACTTATCGGTGGTAATATTGAGGTTACCTGCATGTAAAACCATGCCACTGTCATGATTTAATAATGGATTATTATGGGCAGCAATATCTATAGAAAATATATATTTATTCGACAAACTGATATTTATATCCCATACTATAAACGTAAATGAACAATCATCAGACAGGGTATCAGCACGGGGTATAGTCTTCCTTTCAGTAATTCCTTTGCCAGAAATGATCCATTGTCCCGTTATTTGGTCTAATGAATCACCCACAGGAACCTGTGCATACCAAACTGATAGTGGCTGAGAAGAGACTATCAGTTTTTGGATTGTATTTTCATGTGTAGCGGTGTATCTAAGTTTAATTTCTCTGGTATTACCGTTATCCCATAAGATTTTGACATTATCAACGCTGGCTACGCCGTTCCAGAACAAGTCATCTGTATTTGATACCAAACCCTTACTATTTCCTTTTAGGCTAAATGTTCGTGGAAGAGCAGAAGTTGCTTTATTCGGTAACACTAAACAGGTTTTGAGGTAGTAATCAAGAACTGTATCCATTTTTTTTCGAATCAGCATCTTCATGTTGGTAGTTTCCTTTAATATTGTTTTTACAGTACATTGAAAAGTCAAAACTTGGTCAGTTGGCAAACTACCTGATTTTGAACTAAGAGACGTCACTAACTGGTTAATTTCTTCTTCTGCATGGATTAAATAATCCAAGTTCTCTTCTTCCAACTCAATCGATTCTACCAAATGAATAATTGTTTGGTGATAATTTTTGTTGGACTCAGGCCTTTTCATAAAACTACCTCTCAGAAACCGACGTAGATTCAGACTTATTCTAGCTTACTTTTTAGCTTTTTCTTTTCTAGCTGTAGTTTTGCATCAAGTACGTTTTCCATCTTGAATTGGAGTAACATTTGCATATTAATCATTGTCTTAATAATACTTGCAACGGTTTTTTGAAATTCGATTATTTCTGCAAAGTCTATTTTACGTTGAAGATGGTTATCTAGCTTCATCCTTACTGCCACGGCCTGTACCTTCTCCGCCTCAGCATTAATCATTGCAGCCAATGCCCCTTCCTCCAACGCAATAGATTCCAGCAGATCTGTTAAGGATTGCTCTTGGTTGACATCAGGCAGTTTAGGCAGACCCATGAAAACACCTCGTTTTAGAGTTATTCTATAAATTATATGACTTAAATTGTTAAAAATTACTATAGTTATTCATTTTAAATTAAATGTTATTTATCTGTTTTTAGATTAAGTCAGGATATTCGCTAACTCTTTTTTTGCCTTGAATATTGACACCATCCAAATCCCATGAAGCTACTTTGTAGATTGGATACTCCAGAGTACTGGGATTTATTAACGATTGAGGAACCAGTTCTTTTTTACACACTAATAGATTTACTTCAACAATAAGGCTCTGCCTTAAATATTTATCCTTTAGTATTGTATTAATGATTTGCTCCTGGGGCAAAAATGCAGAACTATATACCAACATATCTTCTTTTATCTCTTGAGCTTCATAAACATCGTCAAAATACTTTTCGTTATTTTGATAATGGACCAGCCCATTTTCTTTACCGATATAATAAATATCTTGAATAATTTTACCACCTATTATTATTACACCATTGGCGGCAAAGGCATGAATATGTATTTCTGTACGCAGATCATATATTTTTAAAGCAGGATGCTCAAATTCACAGTTGTTATCAAGAAATATGTTTGTTTTTTCCTCAGTAACAACAACTGGTACTAAAACACTTAGCATCTTTGCATTATCTAATTTTTTCATTCTAAAAACTCCTCATTAACAAATGTGTGTTATTATATATGCTGCAAAATCTTTTAGTATGAAACATTTAAAAAGTCTAGGATATCACTTTTGAAATTGCCTAGACTTTACTTCTATATAATTGTTAAACACACAAAGGCAGCGTCATGTTATCATAGGTTACTCTATTTCTTATCTAGATTTCTCCCACACATAGGACAAACTTTTATATTATCAGCCCTTTCTACACACGCTTTTACAGACCTTTTAAAATGAGAGTCTTTATAAGAATTAGAATGGTAGTTATGAATATCGCAGTCAGTTTGCTCATCAGGACATGGTGTAAGATTATGAGGCAAGCAAGGGTGAGGGGCAGGTTCGTATTTCTTATCTTTAAGATTAACTATACATACTTTAAATATAACTATTTTATTAATTAGCCTATCATCAATAGTATGAAATTCCTGAAATTCAATTTCTACATCAAGATCAGCTTTCATTCCTGAATGAGCGCAGGAGTGCTCTACAAAATCTGCGAAAGGAACTTTAAACGATGTAAAATGAACAGGTTGGCTTTTATCAGGAACAGATGCAACATATTCTAAAAAAATAAGCAAATGGCCAGCAAAAACTACTTTTTTGTTAATAACTACTATTTTAGTTAGTACAGGAGTAGTAGTAACACGTAAAATTCGTTGGATTTTGGGTTTATGATTTGGTACTTTTTGATGCCCGTTTACAACAATCTGGTTACAATGACGATATTTTTGAGACATTATCCATCAGCCTCCCGAAAAACCACCTAGTCAAATTCAGTATCATTAATACAAATTTTTTCTTTTCTATAAACCTCCACTTCAATATTTACCACTTGTTTAAAATGAACTTTACTTGGTTTTGAATGATTTTCAGACATGCTTTCATCACTTTTTTTAGGGGTCTTTATCAATTTAGATTCACTAGCTTTTTCTACTAAAACATCTTTATATTTTAATTCCATTCCAGGTTCTGCACAGGGAACATCTATAAATCCGCTAAAAGGAACATGCTTTTGATAATGCTCCATTAAATGGGATTCCTTATTAATAAAAATAATTTGTTTTAGAAAAACCCCTTGGAAAATTACTTTTCCTTTACAGATTTGCGTACTTAAATCTGCAATCTCTGCTTTCTCTTCCCAGATTTTCACGGCAGGATTAGGAAGATTTAATTCACTTGATACTAGAACATTAGTTTTACCTGCACCATATAAAACTGGCACTAGAATGGCCTTTTGCATAACTTTCACCTCATTACTCTATAGTTACTACTGCAATTATATGCTTGTTTTTTCAAATCGTTACTAAATTATATGGCAAAACCGATTTTTGCTTTCATCTGCATTGTAATAGACGAAGGTGATTTTACATATTAAGGCACAAAAAAAGCTACCATCACATTGATGATTATTATCTAACTCATAACTTTGCCAATTTATAATAATCCAAATATGATTTTTGTGAATTTTTTTGATATTTACATTCTGAAGCACAACGTTGCCCTGGGTTTGTGCTTTATAATGATAGTTATTGCAACAGAATTCCCTTCTCGACATTATTAATAATCTCCATGAGCTTTTATCTTTTCGTTATTAACTACATGATTACGCAAAAACCCTCATTTTTTTACGTGTAATCATATATTTATGCGCAAATGTGCGACCCCCTAAAATTAAAGTATCCCTCAGAACATTATTCCGAGGGAACAAATTTAACTTCTATAAAACAGACAAAAGCCTTGTTTTGCGTATAGGATAGACTCCCTTGCATCCGCAATGACGTCACTCCCTACTCCCAATATTGATAGAAATGGTGCATGCCATGTTAGCTTTATTTATTTTTCGTACTTGTAGGATGAACGGTTAATGTATCAGTTGATATATTATCGCTTGGATTAAGCTCGATCTGGTTTGCAGTAACAAAGGCAGTATTAGTGAAATCTCCCTCCATTTCCGGTCGGGCCACAATCTCTACAGTAGCATTAGCGCCAACGGCAAGGGAGTCTAGGTAACAGACTATTTCCTGCAGTTGTTGACACATCTTTTTATGTCCACCGCAATCATCGTCACAACAAATATTCTCATAGCAACGGTACTCCTCAGTATATTCGTATTTATCCTGCTTAGTCGCACAGCCGCCCTCTCTGGTATTCACTGAAAGTACTTCCATGCTTGAAGGAATCTGTTCATAAAGCGTGACTCCCGTAGCTGCTTCCGGACCGTTATTAGTTACTACAATGGTAAAGGTTATGGGCTTACATACTATTACAGTTTCTGAGCTATGAGACTTGGTCACCGACAGATCTGTTTCTGTTACACTTCTAACAAAGAACTGGGTAATAGAGCTGTTATTACAGAGATTGGGATCAGTTTCGTTGGCATTTACTGAAACTGAATTTTTAAATAACCCTATTTCATTGGGTGTTAAAGTGACAGTCATTTTTTCCGACGAACCACTTGGCAATGAGGGATACATCCAGGTAACCATATTACCGGATACAAGACCGTAGGGCACTACAGATTTAACTGTAATCCCAGCGGGCAATGTATCCTCAACAATTAACCCTGATGCATCACTGGGTCCATTGTTGGTGACAGTGATATCGTACTGTATCTCTTTCCCCAGAAAACCAATCAGGGGCGTAACCGTTTGTACCACCGACAAATCTGCCATGGGCTCCACACTGATAATTAGATTGGCATTGTTGTTTTCTGGCATCGGGTCATGGATATCAGAGGTGACTCTGGCCATATTTAAAAGTGTGCCCTCAACCCCTGGTAAAACCATCACAGTTAACTGGGCAATTTCATGGGGTTCCATGGTGCCTATGGTACAGGTAAAATCTTGGTCCACAACTGCACCGCATGAACCTTGACTAATTTCTGTTGATTCAATAACAAGGTCAGTAGTATCACCATCAAAGGCATTACTGAGGGTAACCCCTGTTGCAGTTGATGGACCGTTGTTGACTACAGTAACCAGATAAGTCAGGGGGTCGCCGACCCTGACGGCAGTAGTACAAGCATCTTTATAAACAGATAAATCAGCAGCGGGCAGAACATTGGTGGTCACTGTAACAGTGTTATTGTCAGGGTTTGGGTCTTCTTGCTTACCTTCTACAGTAGCTATACTTATAAGGGTTCCTGGGCATGTGGGAGTGACTATAAATATCAACATTACACTTTCCCCTGCCGCCAAGCTTCCGATGACCCAGGTATTCCTATTCCCAGTACGAATACAGTCTGGTGGTACGGTGTTAAAAAACACATCTCCCTCAATTATATCAGTCAATTCGACACATGTTGCATCTTTTGGGCCATTGTTAGTTACTGTAACTGTATAGGTTAACTGCTGACCCGCAATAACTGTAGTAGGTGAAGCTGTCTTTACTACAGATAAATCAACAGGGCGAATTATATTGTTTAACATAATCGCACAGTCAGTTACTCGTGCATGACGAAGATAATCGACAAATAAGATGTTAATTAGATAATTATTATTTTTATTGACATTTTTAGCTAAAAACTTGCCTAGGTACCTATTTGCCGTTGCGGACAGACACCTTAAGCCTACGCCTATAAAACTATCATTAGATATGCTATTATATATGCACTCTTTCGTTAATCCTTTTTTTATTGACGCTTCGCTGGGTTGGAATGTCAGAGTCCACGAGAGTAGAAATAACTTTTCACATCTTCTGGAGTAAGTTTTCATCTTACCTTTCTGATCGTTCACCATCACTTCATAATTATCCTCATTTGCGTAACAATCGTAAATAAAACCATCCTCGTCACAATCTTGCCCTGGATACGGCCAAATTCCGTCTGTATCGGTTATAATATTATGGGATTTGGCATCGTCTTTATACCAGACAATAACTTTTGATCCCTGTCCTACAAATTGTTTAATGGTGGTTTCCAGTAAGTTTACGTTCGTATCATTAAATAAATAATTCTCCAGTTTATTTGTGATTAGATCAATCAGTTCCTGGTGATTAAATTCATTTTCCGGACAAAAGTGACTAATTGCGAGAATCACTAGTTCATGAGTAGTATTTTGCAAAAAAATGGCAAGTTTATCCAGCATAACCGAAATGTCGGCACCAATAAGATCATGGTAGGCATAAAACGTCACCGTTTCATTTGTTCCTTCCTTTTGATAAGGACGAAGGTCAAAATAACGAGCACCATGTGTCAACTGTTGTTCAAAAGTAAGGTTCTGCGTCTCTGCAAATGGTTTAATTAATTCACCAAGTAATGCACCAGGTATATAAGAGGGTATTTTATCTTCAGGCACACCACCTGGGCAGCCCGTTCGATTCGTTTCCATTTGATATGCGCCACAATCATGACTGCCGGGCAGCGTGACTTGGTAGAGCTTTTTTGTTCGTAATGTATTATAATACTTCTCCATCCATCGCTCACGATCAAGTACAAGTGATGTTGAGAACCAAAGATGAGGATGCACTATCCCTGGAATTAGAGGATCTGATTGATGGGTCTGAATGGCCATGGATGCATCTGAAGCAACTGCCACAGAGCAATTAACCCCAGTATCAAATTGAGAACTAAACACAAACCAACTTACAGACAAACTTTCATTATCAATAGAGCCAACACGTTTGTAAAGGTTTCCATCTTTATGAAACGTTATAATTACAACACCATTGTCTGCTATAGCAATAGAGGGATGTTCTCCTTCAAATAAACCAACGGCGTCTCGCCAATCGATTTTATTCTCACCGATTTTACCTACTTTGTAATGGATCTCACCACCCGGAGACACATGAACTTCCACAACGGTTCCCTTATTGTTAATTGCAACTTGAGGCGAATCGCCATAATCATAATGATGGCTATCCTCGCCTTCGCTTTTCTTCCAATATATTGAGTAATCTTCATCAACCCAACCTACTCGATACCAAAGTTTATTAGAAAATGAACTTTGTGTTTTATGCACTTCTATACACCAGTTCCAATTATTGAGTGCAATCGAAGGGGTAATTCCCCTATCATATTCTCTTTCTTCATACCACTGTATTGTATTCCCTTCAATTTTACCCACAGTATACGAGAGGTCATAGTCTTCTGGAGGCACATCATCATAAGCCTCATGAACTTCAACTACAATACCTATATCATTTAAAGCAACTGACGGATTGTACCCGTTACAAAGATTCTTGCTAATTCTCCATGATACATCCATTTGCTGGGTTTGGCCTAAATGGTACCAAAGTTCCCAGCCCAAGACAGACTCCTCTTCATGAATTTCTACAATCTTTCTCTTGTTATTAATAGCGACGGACGAATCTTTCCCCTTTTCTGCTTCTCCGGCATTAATAATCTCGGCAGACAACCCAAATTCAACATCATTATGCATGATATATGCCCCCTTATACCTTGTAATATATGTTATTCAAAGAAGGAAAAGATGAAACTAAATTATGAAAAAGACATATAGAAATACGTTAAATTTAGATCCGAATATACAAGGTACGGAAATATTAATGCTACAAAGGCTGTTAAAGAAATTCCGAAGGCAACTATATATATTTTTTATGAAGACTATATAAACTAGAATGATTAAAAAATGTGCCCTACTTGTTAACAGTATACAAATTGGCTATATCTTCCTATATATGATCACACAAATTAAATTGTAGACATACTATGTACTGAAGAATCATGAAAGGAGATGCTCTTTATGGCAGTTGCTGATTTATCTGTCGTTAAGACGAGTTCACCCAACCCTGGGGGCATAGGGCAACCTCTTTACTATACTATTATTGTTAGTAACCATGGCCCAGAAACAGCAACTAGTGTCATGCTAGAAGACACAATTCCTACGGGGGTGTGTCTAACTGATATTACAATAGAACAAGGAACCTATTCTTATGAAAATGGTACCATAACATGGAATGTAGGTACTTTGCAAGCAGATGATACAAAGACAATGACAATTAGCGTCATACCTCAAACTGCAGGTACAATGGGTAACACCGCAACCGTCTATCATAATAATGAAGGGGATGAAGATCCAAACCCTGATAACAACACCGTATTTTCAGAAGTTACTGTTACTCCCGGTGTTGATTTGGTGATATTAAAGGAGAGTTATCCTAGAGAGACAAGCATAGGTGATACACTCACATATTTAATCACAGTTCTAAACAGTGGCCCTTCACCAGCAAATAATGTTAGCGTAACGGATAATCTTCCAGCAGGTGTAGTTGTAGAATCAATAACAACAAGTAAGGGAATCTGTCAAACCACTGGGAATACTTTAAACTGTGATTTAACTAGCTTAGATGCAAATGAGCGCTGGAATATAAGAATTGATGTCATTCCTTCTACTGAAGGTGAAATAGTAAATACTGCGGAGGTCACGTCTGATGAGCCAGATTCTAACCCAGAAAATAATACAGATAGAGTGACTACAATTGTTGGTCCAACTGCAGACCTTTCAATTTCAAAGGCAGTTTCCACTACAGAAGTGGTTGTAGACAACACTCTGACATATACACTCTTGGTTACAAATCATGGACCCTCTGATGCTACCAATGTTGTGGTGATAGACACCTTACCATCAAATGTGAGTGTAAGTTCTATCACTGCTAGTCAAGGGACCTGTTACCAAATAGGAGATGTGATTACCTGCAATCTAGGAGATTTAGAAAAGGATCAAACCATACCAATAGATATTGATATTAAACCAAACGAACCAGGATTTATTATCAATTCAGCGGATGTAAGTGCGAACGAAGTAGATCCAAACAAATGTAACAACACTACTACTGCAGGTGTCTATGTTAAGAAAACAGTAGGCACAGACTTATCTGTTATAAAATCACATAATCCTGAGCCAGTTGCAATTTGTACTCCTGTAAAATATACAATTACGGTTGCAAATAATGGACCAACAAGTGCTACCGGTATAATACTGTCTGATAAAGCACCTTCTTCTCTTGAGATTTTATCAATAGCTTCTAGTCAAGGAATGTGCTGTGTTTGTAATGAGAAAGATTGTCATAGTCCATCTAAACACTATCATTATGGGGATAGGGATCATAATTGTAAAAGAATGAATGATTGTCATGGTGATAGTCATATAACTTGTCAGTTAGGTGCCCTTACTTCAGGTGCAAGTGCAACTGTGGAAATATGTGCCAGACCGTTGTTATTAGGGAGCATCTCAAATACAGCTATTGTTACCTCCAACCAAGAAGACCTAGATCCAAGTAATAATGAAGTAACTGATACACTTACTGTTGTGACGCTAGAGGAACAAATTGAGTTAATCATTAACTTTATTTACGAGCTGATTACTCTATGTCTGATTGAAGAGAAAAATGGGGATGTATTAGTAAACATTCTTAAGGATGCGAAGACTGCATTATGCTGTGGTGACACATGTAAATTTGAAAGAAAGCTAGGTTATTTTATTAAAAAGGTTGAGAGATATATTGAAAGAGGTTTAATTCCAGAAGAGCAGGGGTGCTATCTCGAAAAAACAGTTCGGTTAATAAAGAAGGAATATAAATGTAGAGGATGTCGGGGAGCTGATATACATGAATGAAACAAACAAAATTGAATCAAATAAGTTTCTAAATGAAGTTGAAAACATTGCAGAAAAAATTGAAGAACTAATAGAGATCTCCCCAAGGATAAAAGAAGGTAGTTATCCTAATCAGTTGAATATACTTATTGAACAATTAAAGATATTACCAGAAAATGAATTAATTGAAGCATATACTGGCTTAAAGGATATGCCTGGCTGGATTGAACTTCCAGATCGAATAGATGACGTGATAGAAAAAGTAAAGAAGGCATTAGATCCAAGACCTTTAAAACCATCAAATATTGTCATCACACAAGCGAACTGCAACTTAGGAGCTTGTCCTGATGGTCCTACACAAGTACAAGTTGATAAACTATTAATTGCAGTCGCTTCAGCTGACGTTGCTACCGCCCTTGCCCAAGCAACTGCTGACACCATTGCTATTTTCTCAGAGCGTGGAGGAAAGATTGCTCAAGCTATCGCAAGCGGATTAGATGTTGTTGGTAAGAGTCTAGCTTTAGCAGCTACTATCGAGCAGCGTGATGCGGACAAAGTAGCAGAATGTGAAGATGAAGCACTAAAACGTCTTTTGTTAAGTATGTGCAATACGATAAATGACATTAATCATAAGGCAGATCAAATAATTGACAAATTAGAAATCATTGATCAAAAGCTAGATGTCATAATAAATCTTGCACAAGAGATCAAGGAAGTAGTGGACGAAATCTTGCTTCATCAGATAGAGGAAGCATTAACTGAGTGTATGATGCTTGTAAGTCTTTATCTACCAGAAGATACCTTTGGTAGTATTGGTAGAGTACAAAATATTGTTAAAAAGTTAATCGAATATGCCAAAACTTCTGGAATAACAGTAGCCAATGCAGAATCATACTGGCGACAGGGTTCAAATTCCCTTTCAACAAACCAATATGAGAAGGCGTTGGGTTGGTTTATGTTAGCTTATAAACAACTACAAAATAAAGATATATTCGCTATACCATGTTCTACTGATCCATGCAAGGATAATAGAGGAAAGTAAAAATTAATAAGCAGACGCATGACAGGGGGACGGGGTTATTGTCACACACTCTGTGAATTCTACTCCTAGGGCGTCTTTCCCTATCTATATTAAAATATCATCTATCTGATTACTTCTTTCAATATAGTTAGTGTAATTTGTCCATAAATAGTTTTCAATTTTGGTTACAGCCTTTGCAGAATTCTGAAAAATATATCAAAGAACTGTTAAGAAATATGTGTGTCAATACCCCCGTCCTAATATATTAAAAGAAAGTTTTAAAAGGAGAATAAAAATGTCCTTTATAAAAGGTATAGAAAGAAACCAAAAAATGATGTTTCCAGTGTATCTTGAGGATTATATAAGTGAACAAAATACCGTGGCTTTTTCAATAACTTTTATTATTTGGTCATTTGATTGTACTGCAGTAATTTTTGTTAATATCTCATCAGTAAAATTGTTAATAATATCATCTAACTCTATTGTTTTACCTGTAAATTCATTTAGTGGTATTCTTAAAATTGGAAAAAGTCCTATTGGAAAAACGAAGCTCCAAATACCCTCAAATTCCCTGTTTGATTTATTATATAATACTTATCTCTTATCCCATTAAAGTGGAAACGTGTTGATGTAGTCCTAACTTTTTCATCCGTTATGTACTCAATTGGGGAAGAATTATAAAATGCGCAAGAGGTACAATTAAATAAGCAACCATCTTAATAAAACGGTTGTTATTTTTCATCTTTAATTTTTAAGCATAAAGTTGCCATGAGTTTTACATATTAAATTTACTATGCTGAATAATAATCACTTTGCTTTACTGATATAGACTAAAGTCTGAACTTACCGTGACAACAACCCCGTCCCCCTGTCACCCTGCTGATTACCGTCCCCTTGTCACCCTTAAAGTGTTGAAAATGGAGGTTAAAAAAGTAATAAAAAAAGCTATCACCCAACAATAAGGGATGATAGCTTTACTTTATAAAAATAAATGGAGCGGGTGATGGGAATCGAACCCACGTAGCCGGCTTGGAAGGCCGGTGCTCTACCATTGAGCTACACCCGCTTAAAAGAGTTATTATCTTTAACGCAAGAGTTATTATAACTTAAATACTTTTCAATGTCAAGAACTAAATATTATTTCCTGACCGACAAATACTATTTTAACATATACCGTTGTTAATAGCAACTGTTAGATCTTATAATTCAAAAATATCTACAAGTACTTCATCTCCAAATATTTCTATTAACCCATATGTCGGACCCTTCTTTCCCCTTGGCTGAGTCACGCTTCCGGGATTGCATATTATAATTTTCTCTTGTTCGTCTATTATTGGAATGTGGGTATGGCCGTGCACCACTAAGTCAACACTGTGCTGCTTGGCTTTTTTTATTAATACGTCGTGTGAAGCCTTTACATCATACTTGTGTCCGTGGGTTAGCCAGATTTTCTTACCCGCCGCATCTATTAGCAGGTCTTCTGGTTCCTTTACATCCCAGTCACAGTTACCTACCACTGCACATACCAGTAGCTCTTTAGTTTTTGCTAATTGATGAGCATCCTTGTAATGGTCACCAGCATGCAGCAGCAGATCAATTTTTCCCATGTTATTAAGTGCTATTCTAGCTCCATCCAAGTTCCCATGGGTGTCGCTCAATACACCAATACGCACCATATCACTCTTCCTTGCCTACCATTTTGGCTAGTATTTCCACCGCCCCTTTGAGGGCTTTACCCCGGTGACTAATTTTGTTCTTTTCATTCATATCTAACTCAGCAAAAGTTTTATCATATTTCGGAACATAAAACAAGGGGTCATAACCAAAACCACCCTCTCCTTTAAGCTGTTCTAGAATATATCCCTCACAGAATCCGTCGCTGGTATGTAGTTCACCCTCTGGGGTACAAATGGCTATTACGCAGCGAAATCTGGCCGTGCGCTGCTCCCAGGGAACGTTTCTCATTTGTTCCAGCAGTTTATTGTTATTGGCGGTATCATCCTTTGGGATGCCGGCAAACCGGGCTGAATGAACACCGGGTTTTCCACCCAAGTGATCTACTTCCAACCCTGAATCATCTGCCAGTACCGGTAAGCCGGTATATTTAGCGGCCTCTTTAGCTTTTTTAATGGCATTATCTTTAAAAGTACTTCCATCTTCTACTGTTTCGGGCATATTGGGGTAATGGGCCAGGGAAATCACATTAATGTTCTGAGGTGCCAACATGGTGCGCAGTTCTTCCAATTTTCCCTTGTTTCCACTGGCCAGCACCAGTTTATACACTGCTAACACTCACCTTTCCCACTTCTTCCGCCAAGCTTCCTAGGGCATCTTTTTGTAACTGCACTAACTCCTCAATACCATTTTCTGCATAATCCATCATTTTATCCATTTCACCACGGGAAAAAGTATATTCTTCACCGGTACCCTGTATTTCTACAAACTCACCATTGCCCGTCATGATGATGTTCATATCCACCTCGGCAGCGGAGTCTTCCTGATAGTTAAGATCCAGTATCACTTCATTATGTAACCTACCAACACTAATGGCCGCCAGATAGTCTTTAACCGGAATATAGCTAATGTAACCTTTTTTCTTGATATAATTCAAGGCATCAATTAAAGCCACAAAGGCACCGGTAATAGATGCAGTACGGGTACCTCCGTCGGCTTGTATTACGTCGCAGTCCAGTGTAATACTTCTTTCACCCAACACTCCAAGGTCAACCACTGACCGCAATGACCGGCCGATTAGACGTTGAATTTCCATTGTCCGGCCACCCAGTTTGCCTTTTGCCGCTTCGCGTATAGTACGTGTATTTGTGGCCCTGGGTAGAAGCGAGTATTCCGCTGTCACCCACCCCTTTTCAGTACCTTTTAGAAATGGAGGCACCCTTTCTTCAACAGTGGCATTGCATATTACCTTGGTATCTCCCATTTCTATTAATACGGAGCCTTCCGGATGTTTAATATAATTCCTAGTAATTTTAACAGGTCTTATTTGTTCTGCATTTCTTCCGTCAACTCTTTGCACAGGTACTAAGTCCTCCCTTTAAATGTTGTATTTTTCGATCTCTTATTGTGGCCAGAAATTAACCTGAATTGGTTTGGATGTTCGGGTGTTTCCTCATCTAGCACTGGTCCTACTAAACCAGCAATTGTATAGAATTTATTAATTGGATCCCATTTGAATTCTTTTACCAACCGAAAATTTTCTACTTCACCAGCACGTTTCACGTGTAGTCGTGGACCAGTGCATTTAATTATACTATTTCCAACTTTAATGTGGTGTTCATCATGGTAGTGAATATTTCTGTTTACTGCAATCATTTCTTTAACTCTTTTTTCAACTTCTTCAAGGTCAATATCTGGTTTATTGTTAAACTCAAGCACAAAGCCGTGCTTTAAATCGTCATGCTCTACCGCTTCTTCCAAGCCCATTTCACGTAGCACATATCCAGTCATATCCTCAGCAGAATGAGCCATTTTACGATAGATAAGGGATTCAAAAACAATGTCTGCAATTTCTTGAGGTTCAGGCCCAAAGACATTTGGCCTGGTTACAATAACTTCTTCCCCAATACCTACTAAAATGCTGGCATTGTAATTAAGGTATGGATAAAGTAAATCAAAATGTTCCACAATAACCCGGTGTTCATCGTCAACGGCTTTTACAATGGCTTCTGCAATTTCATAGGGTTGCGTAAAAGCCGATTCAAAGCGCATATCCACATGGTATGTGCGACTACGGAAGAAACCCCGCTCAGCATCTTCTAGTATAGGTAGTGGTCTAATATTAATACCGTCATCATCATTGGTAAGCTCCAGACCGGGAAACATCCCCCTGATGAGTAGTGATTTACCTGCCCCGGCGTCTCCGATAAACCCAATTAATTTGTCCATTGGGCTACAGTATCTCTGTGAGATACTGGACCCCAGCGCCATTAAGCGTCTACGACCCCTAGGGGCAAAATACACCGCATGCATCAAATATTCATGCACCAGGGAAACCATAAATACCACTCCCCCAAAAATTATTTGGACACATTATATTTAGCATCTTCTTTGGCCACTGCCGCTGCGTTTTGAAACCCTTCGCTGGCTTGAATGGTTAAATCGTTAATACTGTATTCCGGGTATAAGTGAGTGATCACCAACTTTTTAACACCAGCAGCTTTAGCCAGTTCTCCAGCCTGGCGGGCAGTTAAATGACCTTTCTTTACAAAATCCACATCTTTATCCAGCCCGCTGGCTTCACATAAGAATAAGTTTGCTCCCCGAGCTAGATCTTCCAACTGCTTTGTGCGGGCTGTATCCCCGGAAAATACCATCCGCCCCTTTTCATCCTCTATGCTTACAGCATATGCAGGAAGTGGGTGGTTATTGGGGGTGAATTCCAATTGCAGCCTACCCACCCGGGCACGATGTGCTTGTGTTCCTCCGCCAATATTTACTTGTGGCATATCTTCTATTGCATTTATTATGAAGGCATCTTTATACTTGGCAAACTGTTGAAACTTTTCATCGGGCTGTTTGGGTATAAATAATGCCAATGGGCCGGTTCTTTTCTGGTCACGAATGGCTCCTGCAATAGCATGGCGCAAACAGTGCAAATCCATGCAGTGGTCGGGGTGCAGGTGAGTGATTACCACCGCTGCCAATCGACGGAAGTCAACGTGTTTACACAACTTGCCAAAACTACCGTTCCCCGCCTCTAACATAATACTGGTTTGGCCATTTTGTATTAAATAACCAGAACAGGCCCCCCCGGGGGCAGGATAGGGTGCATTTCTCCCTAATATAGTCAACTGCACTCAATCACCTTCTTTTTAAACACTTACTAGATTATATAATGTCATTCTCTAATGCTGTAACCGCACAACCTATGGCGCCGGCATATTGCGGATTGTCCGGCACAATAACTTCCACACTAATTTCTTGTTCTACTATTTTCTTTAATGCAGCATTGCGGGCCACACCACCGGTAAATACCAACTTTGGGCTTTTTAGTTTTAACAGCATCGGCTTTATTCGTTTAAAGATGGTATAGTTTACACCGGCAGCCAGTTCCGAGACCGGGTGCCCTTCCACCACTTTACCGATTAGCTCCGTTTCACCGAATATCGCACAGGTGGAAGTAAGGTCAACCGGGTGTTCATGGTAGCGACTCAGTTCTTTCATATCAATATCCAGTACAGCGGCCATGTTTTCCAAGTATCGCCCCGTACTGGCAGCACAACGATCGTTTGTCTCAAAGTCATGCATTCGCCCATTGACTACTTTAGCCACTTTGCTGTCCTGACCGCCCAAATCCAGCAGCGTGAAGTCTTTAATGCCTGCAAGGTGTACCGCCCCGGTAACATGGGCTTTTATTTCCGGAATGTTTTTAGTACCTTTTAAATTAATGGTTTGGCGCCCATAACCAGTACTTACTATGTTTTGCAATTTCATATCGGCCAAACCAGCCCCAGCTAAATCCACCACCAACTGGCCTTCTTCCATTCGTCCATATTGGCGATAAAAGGATACTGTATCATACTTATGTAAATTAAATTTACCGTTATCCTTCATTAGTGCAACTTTTACGTTCCTGCTGCCCAAATCTATTCCTGCATACATTATTTATGTCACCTCAGCATTTCTACAAAGGAGTCCAGTCTCATCCGGGTACGGGCATCCAATTTATTGGGCTTGTCCCCTTCCAGCGTTAATACTGGTACATCAAGCTTTTGGCGCACTATCATATCTTCAATCTGTCGATAGCAAAAACTCTGAGCATAGTGAATTATACCGTCCAATTGACGTAGCTTAATTTGTTCCTTAACATCCTGCAGTCGGTAAAAAATCCCGTAAGGGTAAGAATAAAGGCGGTATTGCTCTACAATGTCTTCATTATTAAATGGCATGGTAAACTGGCGCTGGGTTTCGTTATATACCACCCGGGCCCCTCGCTCTTCAAGGTAATCATACATGTCATCAACTATGGGAGGAACTCCGATGTATCCCAAGCGAAGGCCGGTATTTAGTGCTGGTTTCTTCTCCAGCCCATTCAGGAAGTTATCCATTTCTTGGGCAAATACTTCCGGGTCACCATTGAAGTCACTACATGACACTTGGTAGAGGTGATTATCCCATCCGGTGATGCGGTTTCCTTTCCAGGTTAATTCATCCATCTTCCATACTTTTTGACGCACTTGGTCCAGGCGCTCTTTTTCTCTTTTGACTTGCTGCCAGGTTACCCCAAAGGCTTCCATTAGTTTTTCCATTTGCAGCTTTAGTAAGTCATGATCTCGGTCATAGGGGTAGGCAAAGGGAATTACCCTTACCCCGGATAGTTCTAATGTTTCCATCAGAGCATGGGTATTGCTGCAGTCTCCTTGGGTTACTGCAACCAGTGTGTTAATATCATCACTTCGGATAACCGTGGTGTAAAGGCCTTTTATCCAGGCACAGATGTTCCGGGGATAACCGGCTATCTCTGCTTCTTCCACCATCCCCTGAGGGTTTTCGCTGGTAATAAAAATGTTGTTTAAATCCACCGGCACCATTCCGGCTGCGTAAATAATTTCCGCCGGAATAGTAGTGGTAATACCTACTTTCTCCATATCTTTCATCCTTTTGAACGCAGTATTGCCTGCAATCTACTCATTTCGTTGTAGACCACCATCATGGCATCGTCCACCGACATACCCGGCTTGGCCAGCATTTGATCAGGACGAGTAGCCATGGCAGCGTGGACGCATATCTGTGCCGATCGTTCTGTTTCATTACAGGTGCCGCCTTGGTAAGCCCCAACACCATTTTCTCTAGCGTATAAAACTGCCTCTATGGTATTATTTATGCCCCCTAGGTCAGGTGTTTTAATCTGTACCATGTGACCAGCCCCTGCATCTACAAACTCTTTAATATCCTCTAATGTGTTGCACCATTCATCAGCAACCACCGACACGTTAATGCCTTTTTGTTCCACTGACCTACTTATGTTATGCAGTGCTTCTATTTGTTTTGACCTACTGCCCACATCCATCGGCCCTTCGATGCGCAGTTCCAGCGGGGCAGCGGCTTCTTCCAGCCGGCCTAAGTAACTGGCCATCTGTTCTATATTATCATTAAACAATTGTCCGATTGTGCCATAAACATCTATATGTAGTATCGGGCGATAATCTCTTCCACCCAGTTTTTCTACCCGTCCTTTCAACCAGCTGACATAATCCAGCAGCTTTTCACCATCCTGGCCCACTTTGTCAACCAAGTTGTTTATTAATCCGTGGGGAAGTATATCTGCCTTCTTGATAATTGCCTTGTCAGCATTATAGTACCGTTCTTCTCCGGTCTGGGCAAAGATTGGTATCGGTTCTGCCGACAGTGGCGCGTTGTATTCTTCTGCCACCACTTCTGCCATGGTAGTTTTTTTACTTAGTGCTGCTGCATGTAGCAGTGCCTGGGTCACCCCGTAGCGTATGGCAGTGTGAAACCTGCTGCCGTCATTGTGGCGCAGACGGTCGAACTCTTCCGCAAGAGGTTTAAATTCTACCACATCTCTACCCATCAGTCGCGGTGCCAGTTCCTGTTCAATTACTGGAATAAAGTCGCTGGCCAGAAAAAGCGGGTCCCGACCACCGGCACCAGAATACTGTACAGCAGCACAGTCCCCGAAAGCAATACTTCCGTCTTCCAGTTCCAGCATAATAGATATCGATTCACCCCGTTGCCGAACCGCGTTAAAACCTGGGGTTTGCGGTTCACCAAGAAGGGCAAAACCATCTTTGCTAACCCCTCTTTTGATTGCCTTTTGATCATCAAAATAAAAACCGGTTAAACCGGGAGAGGCCAGTACTTTAGTTATCTTCAATCTTTTCACCTTCTTCTAAAGATGTATGTAGCGGCAAGGCCGACCGCACTTTAGCGCGGACGGCCCACTAACATTCCTTTACCAATGGCATAAATATCGTCTATCACCATCTGAAAACTGGGTTCTCTTCCTTCCTTACGACCTCGATCTGCAATCTTTTCTTTATGAAAATCTATTACTTCCTTGTTAAAGGGTAGGTTACCAAAATCAAGCATTCTAACGGCACCGTTATTGTCCCTGGCCGGAAGCAATTTTCCGTAATTCATTCTGCTGGGTGCAAAGGGTACATCTAATATACCCGCCTGGAAAGCCCTGGCTGAACCCAGAGCCAGATTACCCTCTCCAAATTCAATCACTCGGTCTAATATCATCCGTACTTCTTTAATAATTATTTCTTTTTCTTGCTGCAGTTCCGCACTTTCCGGCAGACTTTGGTCTTTCAGCATGTTCAATGTCTGCCTTGTGGCCTTAATTCCTGCAGCATTGGCTTCTTTAGTGGGTACACCCATAGCTTCATGAGGTGTTTTTACAATTACTTTGGTAGCTTTGGCCAGTGCTGCAGTGGCTGCACCCCAGCCAATCACCCCAAAGGCCTTGTTCTCATCTTGTGGAAAACCGCCCATCCACTGATGGAATACAGTGGATAACTCAACGTCCTTATACCCATATTCATCCAGGTATTCCCTGGCCAGTTCCTTTAATGTTATTATTGCCGCCACATCTTGGTATAGGTTACCGCACTGGCCATAGCCCAAGGTTAAGCTCTTTACCCCCTGCTGTGCCGCCAGCAAGCTTTCAATGATACCAATACTATGGGAAATACAAGGGGGCACCAGCGTACCAGTTAGCGGACCAAAAGGTTCCCGGTTAATGGTGATACCCTGTTCCTGATAATATCCAATTAGGCGATCTATATACTGCCAGTGGGCTAGTGAACGCTCCAATGGCACATTTTTAGCATAAGGAATATTGTATGAAATGCCGCCACCTTCAAAACTAGTAAAACCACCTGCCACCGTCACTTCTGCCAGTAATCTGGCATCCGGTGTGCCATGGCGCACTTGTACCGGAACCTCCAAAGACTCAATCACTTCCCGGCAAGCAGATACACCGTGGTTTAGAGCAGGAAAGCCATTAAGCATGGAACGGCCTTCCATACGACTTTCATCTATACCCTTTTGAGCCTCACTATAGCGATTTTGCCTGGTGTAACTGTCAATTGTAGTAGGCAGGCAGTCTGCCTCCCCTTCCTTTTCCAGGTACTGCAGAAGTTCTATTTGCTCCTGGACTAACGCCACTCCAGCCCTTGGTTGGGCCAGTGTACGTCCTTCTTCTTCTGCACTTTTCAAAAGTTCTGGAAAACGACGGTACGGTGCCAGTTTCTTGTGATATTCCACCGCTTCATCAAGATCCACTTCTTGGCCAGTGGGCCACGCCTGCAAAACTTCCTGCCGCTGCTGGTTAAACTGCTCCCAATCTATCTTTTCCTTAGCGAGATCAGTCTCCACTAGTTCACTCCCCCTATTGTGTTTAATATATTTGTTAATGTTAGGCATCCAGAATTTCAGGCAATAAAATAGTTTTCTATTGTGAATTCTGACTCCTGACTCCTAACTCCTGAATACTCACAATATATTTTTTCATAATGCGTAAGGACTTTTCCGGCTCCACTTCAGCCAATAGTCCCATGGAAGCCATTATGTAACTTTCATCCAGTAAAAATTCAGGTTTCCTTGGCTTTAATAATGTTGGGTCTTCTTCATTAAAAAGAGTGGACTGTAAAATTTCCTTGGGCTGGGAGTGTTCAACTATCACCCCGCCGGTTCCAATAACGTAAGGTGTTTCCGTTAAATCTTTTCCATGCTGCACATAACTGGCACCAAAGGGGGTCCACACCACCTCAAGCGTTCCTACATGCCTTTCCACAGCCATTCCGGCACAGTACGTAGCCATAGCCGTTTCAATTTTTAATTCTTCTTCATCTTGAGGCAACAAGCTGTAATTATTATGCACATCATTAATATATTTTTTTACCCGATCAATATGAACATTGGTTAGTTTTTCAAATTCCTTTTGATTAATTGTTTCAAGAAGGGATGTTGCACTCACCCGCATACCTAAGTCACCTTCTACAGTACGCTTGGCAAAGGGTTGTGGCAGTCCCCGATAGCTAACCCCACTTCTGGTGGGTAATCCTTCGGCCAGCGAATGTACATCGGTGGTGGCCCCGCCAATATCAACCACTACCAGGTCACCCAAGCCCTGCTCTCCTTCACAGCCGGTAGAAAGAAGTTGTGCAGCGTTTAACACAGCAGCTGGTGTAGGCATTAATATTCGTTCTATAAAAGCTTCTGCCCTCTTTAGCCCTTTTGCTGCTATGATTGTTTCTAAAAACACCTGGCGAATTAATCTTCTGGCGGGAATAACATTGAGTTTTTCTAATTCCGGAAGAACATTTTCAGTAATCAGTGCTTCTTTGCCGGCTTTGGTAAGAATTTGCTTTGCTTCCTCCGCCACAACTTTATTCCCAGCTACAATGATGGTGGGTTTAACAATGCTTTCCGCCATCATCCGGGCGTTGTGCAAAATGACATCTTTGTTTCCACCATCAGTGCCTCCAGCTAACAGCACTATTTCAGGCTTCGCACTCTCTATCTCGTTTATTTCCTGTATGGACAGTTCATGGGCATACACTCCCAGCACCCGGGCACCTGCACCTAAAGCCGCCTGCTTTGCAGCTTCCACCGTAAGATCTTTTACCAACCCCACTGCCACAATGCGCAGACCTCCTGCAGCACTGCTACAGGCCAGTTTATATTTATACTCAGGTTGGCAACCCAACTGTTGTTCAGCTTTATCCTTGGCTTGCAGCAACCCTTCCATGATGTTTTTCTCTACAGTGGTGCGAGCCCGGGCCGTGGCCACAATTGTTTCTTGATCTAAGTCAACCACTGACACTTTGGTATAAGTACTGCCAAAATCAATTAGAAGGGCTAAACTCATAGTTAAAACACCCCGTTTTTGTCTTTAAAACCTTATTCCTATTCAAAGTCATACAATCAAAACAACAAACCGTTCTCTTATTCTAACTTCTTACTCCTGAGCAATCATAAAATCTTTATTTATATCATCTATCACATCCTGGGGCATGGTACCAGGTGGGTAGGCTCGGTCAAATCCCATGTTAATAAATTTTTTCTCTGTTTCCTTCCAGTCTTGCTTGCCAACCACCAGGTTTCCGCCAACATAAAGTTTGACATTATCAAGCCCCGCTTCAACAGTTTTTTCTTTTAACCCACGACAGTCAATCTCACCGTGACCATATAACGATGAAACCACTATTACATTTGCATTGGTTTCAATGGCAGCGTTGATAAATTCCTCCTGGGAGGCCATTACCCCAATATTGATAACTTCAAAACCTGCTTCACCCAGTGCATGATGTAAGATCCGGTTACCCACCGCATGTACATCTGCCCCAATAACACCCAGCACAACGGAAATATTTTTATTCTTAACCATATGGAAAATCACCTCCACAGCAGCAGGGCATAGAAAATAGTTGTCTGCAATATATCTTATTTTCTCTAGCTTGTAAAATGTTCCTGCTTTTTATCCAAATTATATAAATGCAGGAGTTAGTAATTAGGAGTTAGGAGATAGAATATAAAACAAAAGCGCATTAAATCGCCCTTTGCGAATAACGCGCCTTTTAAAGCATTTTTAATAATTATTATTTCCCAAAGTATGCATTAATTCCTTTGGCGATTGATTCGGCCACTTTTTGTCTGAAGGCTTCATTGGCCAGCAGTTGTTCTTCCCTTGGATTACTCATGTATGCTGTTTCCACCAATACCGAAGGCATGTCTGTACCCCTTAACACAGCAAAGTTAGCCTGCCTAATTCCTTTATCCACTAGCCCTAAATTATTTACCATTTCAGTTTGGATGCTTTGGGCCAAACGTCTACGGTCAGCCATTTGTTCGTAGAGCTGCGCTTTACTGTAAGGAGCATAATAGTAAGTGCTTGTACCGCTGGTAGACGGATTAGGGTTGGCGTTGGAATGGATGCTGACAAAAATGTCTGCATTACCATGGTTAGCCAATTCCGGTCTTTGATGTAAATCCACTGTCCTGTCACTAAAGCGGCTCAGTTGAACATTTGCACCCTGTTGTTTTAAAATGGCAGAAAGTTTGAGTGCCATATCTAAATTAACATGTTCTTCCCAAATGGAACGGCTGTATCCTGGGGCACCGGGGTCGTTACCTCCATGGCCAGGATCAATGAATATCACTTTATCTTCTACGTTCTGGTTATATTCAGTACGGTAAATTTCTATGGTTAATACCCTACCGTTTTCTGCCGTACTGGTACTGTAGTGAACAGGACCTGTTAAGTCTAATACTAAGCGAGAAATCACTGGCTCGTCACTGAACTGGCCAGTTCGATACCGCTGCACCGATTCAGTTTCCACCTTTTCTTCCTCTGGCAACTCACCTAACGCCACATCTTCAAAGTTAAACACCAACCTGTTAGGGTTACTGAGCATGAAAGTACTGTGTTTTAGCGGAATATCAGCTTCCACTGTAATAATAGTTTTTTCATCTTCTTCATCCACATCAATATCAGTCACCCTGGGAAAGTCTTCGTCTAAGTCGACATCTTCACTATCTTCATCCTTGGAATCATCATCTTCCATTGGTGCTTTGGCTTCTGGGGGTAGCCAGCTAATCAAGTCTTCTTCAGATGGGGTATTATCCCTATCTGCATCTCCCCGGGATGGTGTTGTCCGATCAGATGAAGGCACTGTTACTTCTGTAATCTCACCCAACCATCCAGCCACCCAGCCTTCCTGACCGTCTGGCAATTTAAGTTTATACCAATCTCCAGAGGTTCCCAGCAGTTGATACCGCTCTCCCTCATCTACCATACCCATCTCTTGATTACTAATGCCAGGGCCATTGCGCACGTTAACGTAATTAGCTGTAATAACTACATATTTGCGAATTTCACCGGCATTATCTGTAGTGGATTCAGCAGGTTCTGGCAGGGGTGCATTCTCTTCCCGCACTAACCATCCCGCCACCCAGGCAGTTTGGCCGCTACTTGTCTTTACTTTATACCAGTCTCCCTTTTTCTCAAGGAGCGACATTTCGTCTCCCTTGTCAACCGTTTTAACCACTGGGTGACCGGTTCCGGCACCTTGACGCAAATTAACGTTGCTAGCCGTTATAACCACACTTTTACCGATAACATTATTACTAGCAGAGTTAGATACGCTAACTAACCACCCGGCAATCCAAGCGGTTTTTCCAGTTGACGTTTTTATCTTGTACCAGTCACCTTTATTATCCAATATTGATAATGTATCACCTTTGTCTACCATTCCCATTGTGGAATAGCTTGTACCTGGGCCTCCCCGCAAATTAACATCGGTGGCATTAACCACCGCTGTTTTACCGGATGCCCCCCCTGCTCTTGAAACATTTGAAGAAGTGGTTTGTACATCTATCAACCAACCAGCAATCCACAATGCTTGTCCGTTTTTTGATTGTACTTTGTACCAATCTCCTTTTTGGCCCAGTACTCTAAGCTTGTCCCCCCGGTAAACCTTGCCTTTAATTAGGTGGTTTGTACCAGGGCCACTTCTAAGGTTAACGTACTTCCCGGTAACAATAGCACTTTCAGGTGCTGCAGCTTCGGCAATAGACGTTTGTAAGTGAAATGTTGTTGTGTCTGCCGGCCAAGTTAAACATAAAGTTCCGATAGCAACAATAACTGTAGACCTAACCACTTTATGTAATATTTTATTCTTCAAAACTCATCATCCCCATAGATAAATTATGGTTCTACTATACTAGACGGGAAAATTCTACATTTCGTTCCGAAATCCTACTAGATTACCCATAATTTATCTGTGGTAAATTATTACAAAACCCGTCATTTGTTACTGATGACGGGTTTTGGCTTTTTTCCTTATTGGGTGCTGGTGATGATGGCGTCATCCCGACTTAGGGGGGTACTTACATCAACGTGACCGGCTAGTGTATCTATCTGCTGGCCATTTACCCATATCTGCACTTTCTCCACGGTGGGAAACTGGGTAAGGGTATTAACTATTGAGTATACACTTAATAGTTCAGTACTGCTGCCGCCGGAGTGATTCTCCTTAAACTCCTGTGACAGGTCCACAGTACAAAGTCCGTCTCTAATGTTTATATCTTTTAAACTGGTACCCGGGGGCAATGTGGGTAATAGTCCCGCACTGCCTTCAGGACCTTTGACTAGTTCCTGCATGGTCATCCGGGCAATGCCATCCACCTTTGGTACTTCTCGTTGTTGGGCTACCAGAAACCCCTGGTCATTGGCAAAGTAAAGTACCACCGGATACTTTTCGATAGCATCATCTAGCATCACCACATCTTCTGGTGTTGGTTCTTCATTGGCCTGGTTATCAACCGGTGTAATGGTCACACTGGCTTCTTCATCGTTGTCACTTCCACCGCACGCTGAAATACTGGCCAGTATAAGTAGTAAAGTAACTATTAATAAATAACGCTGCACCTTCTTGTACATTTTATCCCTCCTACAGTTCTAACGGTTTATCCCTTGTACAGTACTTATGCAAGTAGTTAATATAATATTCCATATTATGGAATAAATTTTTATTTCTTTCAGATATGCATAAAACTTGAATTACAATAGAATAATTTTACTTGGAGGGATATCTATGAGATTAAAGAAAATTCTTTTTACTGTATCTGCACTGTTATTAATCGCAGTCCCCACAGCTGCAAATGCTGATGAATATCACATTTGCCCAGTTAACTGCGAGAAAGGGAGAACCCTTACCTTGCAGCAGCCTAATTTAACAGGGCCCGATATCAAAGCACTACAACGGGAACTGATACAACTGGATTACTACCAAGGTGACATCGATGGTGTTTATGGTATTAAAACGGCCGCTTCTGTGTCAGAATTTCAGACTGACCAGGGATTGATTGAAACTGGAATAGTAAACGAAGATACCTGGGATTTGCTTTATGATGAATTAATATCAAAGCAGGAACGCCCGGCTGTAAAGGAAACCACACCTCCCCCTACTGGAGATATCACTATTGTAGTTGATACTGTAAACCGTACTTTAACACTAATGACCGATGGCGAACCATACAAACAGTTCCGAGTGAGCGTAGGTAAACCTGAAACCCCAAGCCCGGTTGGAACATGGCATGTAACCAGAAAGGCAAAGGACTGGGGAACTGGTTTCGGTACTCGGTGGATTGGGCTTAACGTACGCTGGGGCATGTTTGGCATTCATGGAACCAACAAACCTGGTTCTATTGGTGGTTATGCCAGCCATGGCTGTATTAGAATGCACAATAACAAAGTTGAAGAGCTATATCCCTGGGTACCAACCAACGCCCCGGTGTATATAGTAGGCAACCCATTTGGTGTTCCGGGACATACCCACAGGGTGTTGTGTGTAGGGGAAAAGGGCTCCGACGTGGCGGCAGTGCAAGCATATTTAAAACGTCACGGTTATTATGATGTTGAGGTAGATGGTATTTTTGGACCTGGAATGGAAAAAGCAATATTTGATTACCGAAAAGATCAAGGGTTAACAAGGGATAACCGGGTGGATAAAGCAATGTTTGATGCTATGGGGTTGTAACATGTTTAAAGGGGGGCACTCTAGCGTAGAGTGCCCCTTTTATATCTTTTATTTTATATCTTTTATTTTACATTTTTCATTATTAAGCTTTACCACTCTCGGTTCAAATTGTAGCTTTTGCAATAGCTCGGTGTATTCTCCTGGGTGAATGTCTTCCCAGTTCTTCTCTAAAATGGCCACTAGCAGGGCTTCTATGACGTTGGTACCAAAGGACCGACCGTTAAATTCCGGTGTGGTGGTGACCAGCAGGCCTGCACCCCTCTCTTCCAACATCTCTACGTCCTGTTTTGTGGTGGTGTTGGTTATTACTATCTGGCCGTCTAATTTTCCGGGCAGGTACTTGCGAATAAAGTGAAAGTCACCAGCAATCACATCCGCTTCTTGGTAATATTTAGCATATTTATTTCTTTTAGCTATGTCCTGACTATCCTGCTTCTTTCCTGTTGGATAGAGTACAGTAAAGGGTAGCTTTGTCACTATTGGTAAAAGTCTGGCGGCAATGTTGTTTAACCTGGTCACAGTTTTTACCGGATAGGGTATACCCATACCGAACATTAAGTCACCACAGGTTATGTCGCATCCTACCTGCTCCAGTGCTTCTGCCATACCAAAGCGGTCCACCGCACTGGTCATTAATACCTTAATATTTGAGTGCAGGTAACCTTTATTTGATAAATATTTTATTGTTTCCCTCTCTAGCGTATTCTTCACACCACTGCCGTCTACCACTGGTGTTTTTTTCAGAGCCTGCACCAACAGTTTACTATCTTTTATCATGTAGCGGTTTTTACCGGCATACAGATAGATATCTATTCCACCCAGACCAATGGCATTAACTTTGCCATCCAGTTCTTTTAATTTAGTTACTGCCTTATGAAAATTACCATCGGTGCCCACCCGGCTAATTTCAAATTGTTCACCTAGCAATTCAAGGGTAACACTGTGATCCCGCTTTGAAGACCCCAGGCTAATACTGATAACTTTTTTCATGACACCGGCCCCCAGTGTGTAACAATTAACATTTATTAACATTTTAACCCATATCATACTTAAAATACAACTGATATAGATCTGGATACAGAAGAAAAAATACTTTTTATGCCAACAATCTTATGTATTACATTTTACCACCCATTTCTTCCACCACTTTAATCGCTTGATCTAGATGCTTCTCATCGGTAACTGCAGTTACAAGAAAACTCCTTCCACCAGCAACTCCATAGTCAGTATCACCAATACCACTTACCGATGGGTCGGCCGCTTTTAAAATTCTCTCGTCTTTACTACCCAATTTATCCGTTACATCCGCAGAGAATAGTGTCAGGCCAGTTTGGGTAGGTTTACCAGAAACTGCTCGGTTAATTTCATCGTTATTTTCCACCCCATAGCGAGAAACTCGGTCCACCTGCACCTCGTTTATACCCAATTGCTGTAACGCCTCTGCTGCTTTTTCTGCTTTATTGCTACTGGGGAAATATGCAAGTATTGATCGCTCCCCTTTTTCCATTTTCATTATTTACCCCCCTGTTTTAGTAGTTGTATAGTTACTATGACGATAAAACGCTCTCTCATTCTGGCCTCTGACTCCTGAGTAGTGTTCCACCACTTCTGGGATAATTAGCCTAGCTTATCTATGTAATTTCTACCATTTTCGACTTTATTCTACCTATTTGGTTTTTACTAGTGTATAATGCTTTTATAATCCAAATTTGTAAGAGAGAGGTGATGTTGGAAACTTGGTGTTGCAACTTAATATTATGTTTGTCAGTAAGTTAATTCAATAATAATTTTTAAGTTCAGAGATAACTTGAGGAGGCAGAAAAATTATGAATCAACATGGGATTATCAAGAGTTCTCTGTTATCAGTAGCTTTTTCGGCAGCACTACTATTAACTGGCGGTGCAGCCGAAGCAGCTCAGACTTACACTGTACAACCAGGAGACAGTCTTTGGAAAATATCTCAAAAAGTTGATGCATCAGTTAATGAAATAATCGAGGCTAACAATATTAACGGAACAGAAATCCGAGTTGGCCAGCAATTAGTAATTCCCGATGAGGATAGTACTCCCGGTAGCAACAGTTATACCGTACAGCCAGGAGATAGCCTGTTTTTCATTGCTAGAGACTACGGTATTACAGTTGATGAACTAAAGGCAGCCAACAATCTTTCCAATAATGAAATATGGGTGGGACAAGAACTAGTTATACCGGGCGATAACAGTAAATCACCAACACCCGCACCCGATAATGACACAAATACTTATACTGTACAGCCGGGGGACAGCCTGTTCTTTATTGCCCGAGACTACGGTATCACAGTTGATGAACTTAAGGCCGCCAACAGCCTTTCCAGTAATGAAATTTGGGTAGGGCAAAAATTAACCATTCCCAATGGCGGAGAGGTAAACCAACCGGAGGAACCACAAATACCCGATTCAGACAGTAACTATGATAGTTACACTGTGGTAAATGGTGATAGTTTATATTTTATCGCAAAGCGTTTTGGCACCACCGTGGACAAGCTTATACAAATCAATCAGCTAACTAGTAATGAACTGTACGTAGGACAGGTATTAAAAGTACCAACTAATAATGTATCTGAGCCCCAACCTGAACCGCAACCGGAAAAAGTATTCTGGGATATTCCCAAAGATGTAGCACTACATTACGTGCAGTTGGGTGACAATGTAGGTTCAATCGCCCAAAAATACAATACAACAACGGATGCGGTTATTAAAACTAACAGGTTAAAGGGCTACTTAATTACTCCTGAAATGCCCCTTTTCGCACCTGAAAATTCCAAGAAACCAGTATATGGCATTGAGGCCCCAAGGGTACAAAAGAAAGATGGCTACGGAGAACTGCTGGGTTGGGAATTTGCCAACTGGCACTTTAATCATGAAAGCACTGCAGTAATTAAAGACATACAAACAGGTAAAACCTTCGATGCTTATAGGATTGGTGGCGGAAACCATGCTGACCTGGAACCGTTAACCGCCCAAGATACTGCCATTATGAAAAATCTTTTTGGCGGTAGTTGGACCTGGCTTACCCGTCCAGTAATATTGCAGTATGATGGCCGGGAACTGGCAGCATCTATGGCTGGTATGCCCCATGACTTCGACACCGTGCCAGGCAACAACTTTGATGGTATGTTTGACTTACACTTCCTGAACAGCCGTACGCACAACACTAATGAAGAAAGTGAACTGCACCAAAAAACCGTTTTGAAAGCAGCAGGATACTAATACTAGGGGTCAGGAGTTAGGAGAAGTACGTAAAGGGCGAGCTTTGCTCGCCCTTTTTCTGCTTGTTCTTCATTTTTAATTTTC
Organism: Bacillota bacterium; assembly: GCA_009711615.1. Taxonomy (GTDB): domain Bacteria; phylum Bacillota; class Desulfotomaculia; order Desulfotomaculales; family Desulfohalotomaculaceae; genus Desulforadius. The sequence continues at coordinate 436,812 of VENI01000009.1, forward strand.
CTTGCACTGTGGCAAGGTTTTTTTGTATTATTGAAGAAGTTGTAAGTTTATGTATTATATTAAGGGTGAACAAGATGAACATTGATAAAAATGAAGTGTTGCGATACTTGGGTTATAAACAAGGTAAAACTAAAATTAGCAGCTCAATGCTAGAAAAGATTGACTACTACATATCGCTAGGGATTACTTTGGCTGAACCCAACACCTGTTACCGTATATTAAACAAAATTAACTTTAAACCCAAAGGTGTTGAACTGCCGGAGGTAGAACTGGTGCTACCCGGACAGGATATTAGTAATCATCTAAAGAATTGTAATAAAGTATGCCTGGTGGCCACTACCATAGGCCGACAATTGGAAGACAAAGTGTCGGAACTTTTCAACCATGAAGAATATGCCGGTGGCACCATTTTAGATGCAGTGGGCAGTGATGCAGTGGAAAAAGCTGCCGACCAACTGCAGGAAGAGTTAAAGCTAAAGGCAAAAAAACAAGGTTATCATCTCACCTGGCGTTTTGCCAGTGGTTATGGTGATTTACCTCTAGATATTAACTCTAAGCTGGCATCAGTAGTAAGTGCCAACAGCATTGGTATTACTGTTACAGAAAGCAACATGCTACTACCCCAAAAAAGTATTCTGGGTATAGTAGGCTTTAGTGCCACAGAAACAGACACCCCGCTGGCAGATAAATGCGCTTACTGCAATGCAGTGGACTGCGCTTACAGAAACAGGAGTGATAAATGTGCCAAACATAATGGAAAAGATTAAAGATAGTATCTTGGTTTTTGATGGTGCTATGGGTACCTTACTGCAAAACCAAGGCCTTTTAGGTGAAGGATGCCCAGAGCTATTAAATGTGGAAGAACATCAAGCCCTGGTTAACATTCATCGCATGTATTCAAAAGCTGGAGCAGATATTGTTGAAACCAACACCTTTGGTGGAAGTAGAATCAAATTAGCAGAGTTCGGCTTGGAAGAACGAGTGGCAGAGTTAAATGCCGCCGCTGTAAAAGCTGCTAAAAGCGGGGTTTCAGAAAGTACCTATGTGGCGTTGTCGGTGGGCCCTACCGGCAAAATGATGCAACCCAGCGGTCCTCTTACCTTTGAAGAAGCTTATGACGTATTCAGAGAGCAGATTGCCGCGGGGGCAGAAGCGGGCGCAGATGTTATCTGCATTGAAACTATGTCTGATCTTGGAGAAGCCAGGGCCGCTCTGTTGGCTGCTAAAGATGTGGCGCCAAATCTACCAGTAATCTGCTCCATGACCTTTCAACCTGACGGCCGAACATTAATGGGTACTGACCCCCAAACTGCCGTTATCACTCTTCAGGCTCTGGGTGCTGACATACTGGGCGCCAATTGCTCTGGTGGCCCGGAAGAACTATTACAAGTTATCTCTGAAATGCAGCAGGTAAACAAAGTGCCTTTACTGGTACAGCCCAACGCCGGGTTGCCTGAACTGCAAGGGGACAAAACAGTGTTTCCCCTCACCGCTTCTGAAATGGGTGCTTATGCTCCTAAACTAGTAGAGGCAGGTGCCTCTCTGGTGGGCAGTTGCTGCGGTTCTACACCGGAGTTCACCACCGCCATCAAAGAAGCTGTGCAAAATATGGTCCCGGTAAAACCAGGGTATAAACCACAAACATATATCACTTCTTCCAACCGCACAGTGGCGGTGGGGAATAACCATCCAGTTCAAATTATTGGCGAACGCATTAACCCCACTGGTAAAAAGGCACTGTCGGAAGAACTGCGCCAGGGTTCACTGGCCAGGGTGGTGCAAGAAGCAGTACAGCAGGTAGAAAAGGGTGCCGCCATCCTAGATGTAAATGTAGGTTTACCGGATATTGATGAACCTGCCATGTTGGTAAAAGCAGTAAATGCGGTGCAAAAGGTAGTTAGCGCACCGCTACAAATAGATAGTACCAATGTAAATGCCATTGAAGCAGCATTAAAAGCATATCACGGCAAAGCATTGGTAAACTCGGTGAACGGCAAAGATGAAAGTTTAGAAAGTGTTCTACCGTTGGTAAAACGCTACGGGGCCTGTGTGCTAGGGTTGTGTCTTGATGAAACCGGCATACCAAAAATGGCGGAAGACCGGCTGAAAGTGGCAGAAAAAATAGTTGCCAGGGCAGTTGAGTATGGCATCCCCAAAGAAGATGTACTTATTGACTGCCTGGTACTGACCGCTAGTGCCCAGCAGCAGGAAGTGCTGGAAACCATCAAAACCGCACAGTTGGTGAAGGAAAAACTGGGAGTGCCCGTGGTACTTGGGGTTAGCAACGTTTCCTTTGGTCTACCCAACCGCAAACTGCTAAACCGCACTTTCTTGGCCATGGCACTGGCAGCTGGCTTAGACGCTCCCATTATAAATCCTCACGATCAGGAAATGGTGGATACTATATTGGCTGGTCAAGTGTTAAGTTACCGGGATGTAGATTCAAAAAATTATATATCAGCTTATCAAAACGTTAAAAACACCCCACAACCGGCGGCCGAAGCACCTAAAACCACCGGAGAAAAGTTGTATCAGGCAGTGGTAAGCGGATTAAAAGAAGGAATTATTCCGTTGGTGGAAGATTGCCTGGCCCAAGATATGTCTTTGATGACTGTGGTGGATGATATCTTGGTACCGGCACTGGATGAAGTGGGCAGCAAATATGAAAAAGGGGAGTTCTTTTTACCCCAACTGATGCAATCTGCCGAAGTAGTGCAGTTGGCCTTTAGCCGTTTACGGCAAGAACTGGACAGTGGTGCAGTTAGCAAGGGCACGGTGATACTGGCCACCGTTAAAGGGGATATTCACGACATCGGTAAAAACATCGTTAAAGTTCTAATGGAAAACTATGGCTACAATGTGGTGGATTTGGGTAAAGATGTGCCGCCTGAAGACGTGGTGCAGGCAGCCCGGGAAAACAGGGCCCAACTGGTAGGATTAAGCGCTTTAATGACCACTACCATTCCCAACATGAAAGAAACAATAGAACAACTAAAAGAAGCCAAAATTGACACTAAAGTAATAGTCGGTGGTGCAGTATTAAATCAAAGTTATGCCGACATGATTAATGCCGATTTTTACGCCCGGGATGCCCGGGAAGCAGTACAAATAGCAAATGAATTAATGAAAAATTAAAAATGAATAATGAAAAATTTTGAAAGAGAAAAATAGGTTATAATAGCAAACAGCTATCTAACTAGAATGGCAGTAGAGGCGAGATTTATCGCGCCCAGACATGCATATTTCCAATGCAGTTCATGCATCGTGAACCTGCCACATGAACGCTCAGGGTTCGATAAATCGAACCCCTACGAAAATTATTTCAAAGCGCACAAACACGCCTTATATAGCAACAGGGGAGCGATTTATAAATCGCTCCCCTACTTTTATAATGACATGCTTATCATTTTTAATTTTTCATTTTACATTTTTCATTTATATTCCTATTTCCAAAACCTCGTTGTCAGTACCACTAGCACTGTGTATATCTCCAGTCTGCCGATAAGCATACAAAAGGATAATACTACTTTTGCCACTGCAGGTAGTGTGCTGTATGTTGTAGCAGGGCCAACCAGTGCCAAACCAGGACCGATATTATTTAATGTTGCTATGGATGCAGAAAACGCGCTTATAATATCTAACCCCAGCATTGTAAGAAAACCAGTCACTGAAGCAAAAAGAAACATGTGGATCATAAAAAAGTTCTGTACCGTATCCACCACTTCCTTGGGCATCACTCGCCCACTTATGCGAACTGGTATTACCGCCTGAGGGTGAATCAATTTCACTAGTTGACGCACCGCTGTTTTAAATAAAATAATTATCCGAATAACCTTAATTCCCCCAGCGGTCGAACCAGCACAGGCACCGATAAACATCAACACCACCAACAAATAGCGGCTAAAATCTGGCCAATTGTCAAAATCTACAGTGGCATAACCAGTACTGGTTATTATGGATGCCACTTGAAAAAGCGACTGGCGAAGAGCTTTATAAGGTTCAAAACCAGCTATGCTTATTAAATTTAACGATATTGCTAGTACAGAAATAAAAATAATACTAAGAAACACCCTGGTTTCTGTATCCTTAAATAATGACCACCTGTCACCTTTAATCATGCTAAAGTACAAACTGAAGTTAATAGCACACATAATCATAAACGCCACAATAATAAACTCTATCACAGGGTCATTGTAGGCACCAATACTGGCAACCTTTGAGGAAAAGCCCCCGGTGGCCACAGTGCTAAAAGTATGATTTAATGAATCAAACCAGTTCATCCCGGCCGCATTGAGTAATATAAATAATACAATAGAAAATCCCAGGTATAGTTTATATAACTGCCTGGATGTTTGAGCTATTCTGGGCAGCACTTTGCTCTTTGTTGGCCCGGTTACTTCCGCCTTAAACATTTGCAAACCGGCTATGTTTAATGAGGGGATTAAGGCCAATGTCAAAACAATTATCCCCATACCACCCAACCAGTGAGTTAAGCTACGCCAGAAAATAAGTCCTTTGGAAAAAGACTCTATATCGTCAATCACCGAGGCTCCGGTGGTGGTAAAACCAGACATGGTTTCAAAAAAGGCATCTGCCGGGTGAGGCAACTCTCCACTGATGATAAATGGCAGGGTCCCAAATACCGCCAACAGCAACCACCCAAGGGTGGCAATTAAAAAACCTTCCCTCTTCCCCACCTTCAAAGTTTCCGGCTTTGTAGTCGCCAATACTCCGCCCACTGCTCCTACAATAAGTATGCTAAATATAAAGGCTAGAAAATCATTACCTTTATAAATATATGATATGGCCAATGAAGGAAGCATGGCTGCTGCTTCACATAAAAGCAGCAGCCCCATGGTACGTAAAACCAGTTTTATATTCATTGTTTAACCTCCAGAGCCAGCCAGTGCCTCAACCTTCTGCAGGTAATTACCCAGCGAAAAAACTACCAACCGATCTTTTTCTTTAATTACCTCGCTGCCCTCAGGAATGATGGCTTTATGCTTGCGTAATATTGCACCTATAATAACTCCATTTGGTATACCGGCTTTCTCTAAGGTTTTGTTAGCCAACCTACTACCTTTCTGAACAATAATTTCCACCACTTCTGCTTGACCGCTAGGTAGTAGGAACATATTCAACAATCTACCCCCACGAATAAAACGCACTATTTCACTAACCGTAATCAACCTAGGACTAACCGCATGGTCCACCCCTAGCCGTTCCACCATGGCGGCATAGCTTGGCCTGCTCACCTTGGCCACCACCTGCTTGGCTCCCATTTGCTTAGCCAGTAGCGATATTAGCAGGTTTTCTTCATCAAACCCTGTTACCGCTACAAAACCATCGGTATCTTTAATGTTTTCATCTTGTAGAAAATCTATGTCAGTTCCATCTGCTTTAAGCACCAGTACGTTAGGTAAACGTTCAGCCAATTCTTCGCACTTTTCTGCATCGCGTTCTACAATTTTTGCTTTTATACCCATACTATCCAGTTTAGATGCCAAATAGTAGCCAATGCGGCCACCACCCAATATCATCACATTTTGCACCCTGCGTTTTCTACCTTTTAGCCGGTAGCAGAGCATACTAATGTTTTTTAAATTCCCTACAACAAACATTCTATCCCCGGATAATAATTCGTCATTTCCACTGGGAATCAGCATTTCTCCCTTACGGGATATTGCAACCACTCGAGTTGATTCTGGGAAAAAATCCAATTCCAGCAGTTTTTTATTAATTATATTAATTTTAACATCGTCAACTGCAATTTCAGCCAGTAGTATTTTACCGTCACCAAACTGCTCGGTATGAGTAGGTAAAAATAATGTTAATTGTTGAGCTATTTCCGTGGCAGCAGCGTACTCGGGATTTATCAGCAAGTCAATGCCCCACTCTGCTTTTGAAGCCAAAACGTCGTAAGCGTAATCCGGGTCCCTAACCCTGGCCACCGTTTTAGCCACCCCTTTTTTCTTGGCTTTCATGCAGGCAATAATATTTATTTCATCACTACTGGTAACAGCCACCAACATATCACTTTCAGTAACCAAGGAGCTGTTTATAATTTGGGAAGTTCCACCGTTTCCCTTCACCGTCAAAACATCTAGTTTTTCCTGTATTGCTTCTAGCTTATCTCCATTGCGATCAATTAAAACCACATCGTTATCGTCCTGGCTTACCCGCTTGGCTATTTCCAAGCCCACTTTGCCAGCTCCAATAATACATACCTTCAAGTGGAACCCCTCCCCACTTAGCATAGTATAAAAAACGCCTACACTAAGTTCTACTTTAATCCAGGGTAAAAATCAAGAGTTTTTAATAAAAATAAAATGAAAAAGTTTAAATTATAAAACAAAAAAAGACCCGTGGTTATTTAACCACAGGTCTTTGGTGGGCGGTACAGGGCTCGAACCTGTGACCCCCTGCTTGTAAGGCAGGTGCTCTCCCAGCTGAGCTAACCGCCCGCATTGTTGTCTAGCGACATATAATAATATATCATAATAAATTTTGTTAGTCAACAATTTTATAAAAAAATAAGAATTCAGAAGTCAGGAGTAAGGAGTCAGAATAAAAATCAAAAGAAATACGGGGCGCAAAAATCCGCCCCGTACGTTTATCATGCATGTTCACATGCACTCATTTTTAATTATTCATTTTACATTTTTCATTATACTAGCCTATTGCTGCATCTAGCATTGTCAGCAACTGCTCTTTTTCAAAGCCTTTTTGTTGGCTGGCGCCGTTGGGGCAATTTGCTACACAGGCACCGCAACCTTGGCAGAGCACTTCCCGTACCCAAGAAACCTTGCTCTTCTCATCCAACACCCGGGCAGCATAGGGACAGACTTCAACGCACAACCCGCAGCCTTTACACAGTTCTTCATCAACCGTTGCAGTAATACCCAGTGATTCCAAACCGTCCTTGGACAACAGTGTTACCGCCCTCACCGCAGCAGCGTTGGCCTGGCCAATACTCTCGCCAATTGTTTTCGGCCCATGAGCCATACCACAGAGATACAATCCGTCAGCGGCAAAATCCACTGGACGCAGTTTCATGTGAGCTTCAGAGAAGAAACCATCGGCATTCATAGGCACCTTAAAATGCTGACTTAGTACTTCGTTATCCTTTCGGGGTTCAATGCCGCTGGACAGTACCAGCAGATCGGCATCAATATCAATGGGAACACCCAATACATGATCCTCCACTTGTACCGACAGCTTATCACCGTTGGCTGCTACCTGAGGCTTGTTGTCTGCACTGTAACGAATAAATATGACACCTTTCTGTCGTGCTTCGGTGTAGTATTGTTCCTTAAAACCGTAGGTACGGATATCACGATACAGTACAAACACCTGCGTTTGAGGATTTTGTTCTTTAATCTTTAGAGCATTTTTCACTGCCTGAGTGCAGCAAATTCTGCTACAGTACGGCCTGTTTTCCTGACGGGAACCAACACACTGAACCATCACTACAGTGTTAACACCTTTAACACCACTATCCACAATGCGTTCTTCCAGTTCCTGCTGGGTCAGTACTGCTGAGTGCTCGCCATACAAGTATTCATCGGGCTTGATTGCTTCTGCACCAATGGCCACAACCACAGCACCGTGTTCAACTTCTTTTGTTTCCCCATCAGCCAATTTTAGTTTAGTGGTATAGTTACCGAGGTAACCGGTTACATCTTCCACTTGGGCGTTTAGTAATGTTTCAATTTTAGAGTGTTCCTTTACTTTACCAATTAGGTCCTCCACTAGCTCCGCAGGGTTGCCGCCATCCACTGTGTACTTAATATGCCGAGCATGGCCTCCCAGATCCCCTGTTTTCTCCACCATTGAAACTTCAAAGCCTTGTTCAGCTAATGAAAGAGCATTGGTCATTCCAGCTACACCAGCGCCAACCACCAACGCACGTCGATTGATATCGATGGTAGTGGTTTGTACCGGCTTAAGTAACCGAACTTTTGCCACTGCCATCCGCACCAGATCTTTAGCCTTATCGGTGGCCCTTTCTGGTTGCTCCCGGTGCACCCAAGAAACATGTTCTCTGATATTTGCGTGTTCATATAGATAGGGGTTTAGACCCGCTTCCCGTAAACTGGCTTGGAACAGCGGAGCATGAGTGCGTGGTGTACAAGAAGATACCACCACTCTATTTAAGTTGTGCTCTACAATGGCTTCTTTTATCTTTACAATATTATCTGCGGAACAGGTAAACAGAAATTCCTGGGAATACACCACGTCATCCAGCATTTTGGCATATTCAACCACATCTGGCACACTTACCACACCGCCAATGTTTATACCGCAATTACAAACAAATACACCTACCCGGGGTTGTTCGTTAGCTACATCCCTTTCCGGCGGGTATTCCCTGGTTCTAATCTCAGTACCTCGGGCGGATGCCAGCAAGCGAGAAGCATAGGCAGCTGCAGAACTGGCATCTACCGCAGTTTCCGGGATGTCTTTGGGCTCACAAAAAGCTCCGCTGGCAAATATACCTTCTCGAGATGTGCAACCCGGTTGGAATTCTTCGGTGGCACAGAAACCGTAATTATTTAATTCAATATGGGCTGCCTGAGCCAATTTCCCGGCTTCATTGTTGGGACTTAATCCCACTGACAGCACCACCATGTCAAATCTTTCGGTGTGGATGGAACCGTCTTCATTAGAGTATCGAATGAGTAGGTCATTACTACCATCTTCCGCTTCAGTTACTTCATAAATTCTGGAACGGACAAATCTTACACCTTGTTCATCTTTAGCGCGATTGTAGTATCGTTCAAAATCTTTACCATGGGTACGCATATCCATGTAAAAAATAGTGGTTTCCAACGGGTCATGGCTGTGTTCTTTGGCAATTACCGCTTCTTTAATGGCGTACATGCAGCATACCGATGAGCAGAAACCCTTACATTCCTTTTCGTTACGTGAACCCACACACTGTATCCAGGCAATTTTCTGCGGTTCTTTACTATCTGAGGGGCGCATCATGTGGCCACCAAAGGGGCCCGAAGCAGATAGAACCCGTTCAAACTGCATACTGGTTAAAACGTTGGGGTAGCGGTCAAACCCGTAGTAATCTAAGTTCCTGGCATCATAGGGTTCATAGCCCGGGCTTAGAATAACTGCACCTACACTTACCTCAATATCTTCGTCCACCATATCGTGGTTAATGGCCTCAGCAACGCAGGCATCCACGCACTGCTGACATTCAGAGCAAACAGCACAATTCAGGCAGCGTTCCGCTTCCTTCTGCGCTTCTTCCTGGCTATAACCTAACGCCACTTCTTCAAAGTTAGTTGCCCTCTTTTCTGCAGGAGCGCACTGCATGGCCACTGCAGACTGCTTATCAAGTTCTTCAGGGTCTTGACGCAACGGAGAAATTTTTTCTTCTGGAACTTTAAACTCTCTGCCGGCCTTAAGGTCTTCCCCTTGGATATAGCGGTGAATACTTTCAGCAGCACGTTTACCAGCACCAATGGCATCTATCAGTAGGCGGGGTCCGCTATGGGCATCACCACCGGCAAACACACCTGGTTCATTAGTGGCCAGTGTATCAGGGTCTGCAACTAGTCGGTTACCCCGTTCATTGGTTAACGACTGATCTGCAAAAGTTAAATCTGGGGTCTGGCCAATGGCCACAATAACATTATCCACATTTGAAAAATCAGTTATTTCATCACCATACTTGGGGGCAAATCGTCCTTCTTCATCAAACAATGACAATACATTCACTGCTTTAACACCATTTACCTTACCACTACCCTGTATTTCCTTTACACCGGTTGCATAATGGAACTGTACGCCCTCTTCAATAGCTTCTTCAATTTCAAGATCATCCGCTGGCAACTTACCCTCTGATTCCAAAGAGAGTACATGTACTTCTGAACCCAACCGGCGGGCTGTTCTGGCTGCATCCATGGCCACATTACCACCACCAATAACCAGCGTCTTCTTACCAAGGGTCACTTTCTCACCCAAGCCTGCCTGGCGCAGCACATCCACCGCAGGAATAACACCGTCTAAATCTTCACCAGGTGCATTTAGTTTCATTCCCTTATGGGCGCCCACACCAAGAAATACCGCTTTATAACCCTGGTCCATCAATCCTTGAATAGTGATATCTTTACCCAATGCAGTGTTTAACTTTATTTCCACACCCAGTTTCTCAATTAACTCCACTTCCAGGTCAATCCAGTTTCTGGGTAGACGGTATTCAGGAATACCCACCCGCATCATTCCACCGGTAACAGAAAGCTTTTCAAATATGGTAACCTTATATCCCTTCTTAGCTAAGTAATGGGCAGATGTTAAGCCCGAAGGACCGGCACCTATTACTGCTACCCTTTCATCTCTTTCCGCTTCCACTTCTGGTAGCGGAAGTGAGTCCATGTTTTTATAAGCTGTGTCACAGGCGGCACGCTTTAATTTTTGAATTTGAATGGCCTGGTCAATATCTTTTCGGTTACAAGCTGCCTCACAGGGGTGAGCACAAACACGTCCGCAAATGCTGGGTAAGGGATTATCTTGGTAAATCATCTGCCAAGCTTCCAAAAACTTGCCTGACTTAATTAACTGTACATAGCCCTGTACGTTGATACCAGCCGGACAAGCTGCACGACAGGGTGCTACTCCCTTCTTTTCTACCGCAAAGGCATTTGGTGTTGCCTGGGCGTACATTTTATAAACGGCTTTACGTTCCGCTAGTTCACCGTTAAATTCATCTTTCAAGTCCACAGGACATACTTTGGCACACTCTCCGCAGCCGGTACACTTGGCCAAATCCACGTAGCGTGCTGTCTTATGTAGTTTAACGTTAAATTTACCTGGTTCACCGGAAATATCCACCACTTCTGTCCCCGCCATGATGTCTATATCCTTATGGCGGCCGGTATCAACCAGTTTGGGTGACATAATGCACATAGAACAGTCGTTGGTGGGAAAGGTCTTATCCAATCGGGACATCACACCACCAATGGCCGGTTTCTTTTCTACCAAATGAACTCTATAACCGGCTTCCGCTAAATCCAGCGACGACTGCATGCCGGAAATACCGCCACCTACGACCATTACTGAACCTACCATGTTGTTTTCGGATTGTTTTTCGCTCATTAACTAGCTAGCCCCCTTTTTGTTAGTAGTCAGAATTCAGAAATACTTCGAGAATATGCCTCTAGTAATTAACTAACTTCTTATAAAAGAAATTTGTGTCAGAAATATAACCGTATCCCAAGATCTTTCTTAAGGATTAGTTAATGTAGGCTGACGGTTCTCTTTTTCTGACTCCTGACTCCTGGGTAATTACAATTACATTTAAAATCTATTGCAGCACTAAAAGATGTTTGTTACTATTTGCACAAGAGGTTTGAAAAAAACAGAATGTTGCTACAGTACATGGGGTAATTAGATATCACCCACCCTTCACCATTGTTAATTTCGCTTATTTTATATGTAAATTAATCTTACCATATAATTTAGCGAAAATCAAAAATCTTTTGCAAGATTTTTTTGTCGAATTTTGTAGGGCTATTAATACTTTATCACTGTTATTATGTATATGTGAAAAATGACACTTTAGTGGTAAAAAATAAAATAAAATAAAAGCCCGGGCGAAACCCGGACTTAGATTTATTGTGCTACCTACTTCTTTTTCGAACCGCATTTTTTGCAATTTCCGCTACAAGACATGGCCGGTAGCAGCGAGGCAAAACACCTGGGGCACCTTAATTCTTTTATATCCTTAATTTCATAACCGCACTTGGGGCAAGCAATAGTGCAACAATCTTTATCTTTACTAATATGAATCACACCTTTATTAGGACATTCAGAATACTTCAAGTATGCTGAATCCAATTCTTCTATATTCTGACTCCTGTCTCCTGCCACCTGTATTTACTTACCGACCGCAACAACAGAACTATTTTTTATGGCCTTGTTCCTATTTATGATGCGGCAACCAAATATGATGGATAATGATGAAGCTAATACCACTGCTATCACCGGCAGTGGTTGGTTACCACCAAAAGCAGTCGCCAGTTTAGCCACAAGCCCTCCTACCAGGAAGGCAATGGTCAGTGAGCCTGTCCACATTAGTGCTGCTTCTTTTTTACTGCGCTCTTTAAATAGCACCATAATAGCAGCTATGCAGGGTACAAACAGCGTGATGGTGATCAGGGCTACCACTGTTGCCATAGCACCCATAGAAAGATCTGCTAAACCAGCTGCACCAAAGTCACGCCTTACTATGCCCATTACAAAAGCGGTGGATGCTTCAGCCGGCAGTTGTAACCAACCCACAGTCAACGGTGCCAGCAGGTTTTGTAGTGCCTTTAGTATGCCTGTTACTTGGAAGGTACTAATTAAAAAGGCACCAAATGCGAATAGGGGAAAAGCTTCCTTTAGAAACTGGTATGACTTGGTGGCTGTTTTCTTTACCACATTATCAACTCTTGGCAGTCTAAGGGGTGGCAGATCAATAAGCAAGTCCGTTGATTTGCCAGAAAGGGTAGTGTGCATTAACGTTCCCACCACCACTAACACACTAAATACTGCCGTAATATATAAAAGTACGTACTGTCCACCTAAAGGAGCCAGCAAACCTAGAATCACACCCAACTGTGCCGAGCAAGGAATGGTAAGCCCTAGCAAGAAAATGGTTATTCGACGTTCCCGTTCTGAACCTAACATCCTAGTGACAATGGTGGCCATGGTTACACAACCAAAACCAAGTATCATTGGGATGATAGCCCGGCCATTTAGGCCAATTGAACTAAGTACCCGATCTACCAATGTGGCAATTCGGGGTAGATAGCCAGAGTCTTCAAACAATGACAGGAAGAAGTAGAATCCAGCCACCAATGGCATTAATAATCCCAACACATAAGTAACTGTCATGGTTAATACCCCAAACTCACCAATCAAAATGGTACCTAGCGCACTTTCTTCTGCCATAAACTGGCCGACAAAGCCTCTTACCGCAGGCTCATACTTACCTAACATTATTGTTTCTTCGGTAACGCCCACCACCGTTCCCGCTATAAACACACCTATTACTTTATACATTAGGTATAATGCTATTGCTAGTATCGGTATCCCTGTCGCCGGCCTAACCATCATCTGTCCTAAACTGGTTGCCAAATTAGTTTTAGTATTAATTTCTTTTATTATATGCTGTACTATATCGTTAACCCTTTCCCGGCGCTGACGGTAAATCTCTTCCCGTAGTTCACCGGGTTCCACTGCATGACGCTCAGAAACTGCCGGGTCACCTTCCAGAATTAACAAGGCTTCTCCCTGGTTACCCACCCGGTTTAACATTACATCCAGCTGTTTCTGCAGTTTGGCTTCCACTAATCCCGGTCGTGCATCAGAGACACTATTTCTTACTTTATCCAATCCATTTTTCTTAATGGCAACAGTGGGAATTACCGGTACTCCCAACAGGTCTGTCAACAAATCTACATCTATTTCCATACCCTGTTTTTCTGCTTCGTCAACCATATTTAAAGCAACAACTACAGGCACACCGGTATCAATTACCTGCTGGGTTAGAAATAAGTCCCGTTCTAACTGCACTGCATTGACCACATTAATGACCACATCTGCAGCTAAAATTACATCCCGGGCCACCCTCTCTTCATCATTAAAGGAGGAAATCCCGTATACTCCAGGGGTATCCACAACAACATCCTCGCCCAATCTACCATGGGATATTTCTAATGTGGTACCAGGGTAATTGGATACATCTACATACATTCCAGTTAAGTAGTTAAAGAATACAGATTTTCCGGCATTGGGATTACCAACCAGTACAATCTTTTTACCGTTTTCAGGAACTTCTATGTGCATGCCAATGCTATGGCAATGTCCCATGTTCTATCACCTCGATGTCATGTTATTTTGCTATTCCACCACTATGCTGGCAGCCAGTTTCCGCCCTAACGCTATCTGCTGGTGCTTTTTCCTTAAAACAATTGGTCCAGCGGGAATCACTTCATCGCACGTAACCATTTCACCCTCGGCAATGCCAAAGCGAATGGCCTGCGCCCGAATACCACTGTCCGGTATGGATACTATGCGGCAAGCCTGCCCACGCTTCACTGTGTCTAACGTCATCCTTTATTACCTCCTGCGATTTTGATAATCATTATCATTGTCTTGGTAAAAAAATATAGCTGTTGCTATTGAAAATCATTTTCATTTACATTATACGCTGTGCAATTTTTATTGTCAACGAATTTATTTAACTTTTTACCAAACTTGGATCACTCTTCATACTGAGTATAACTAAATATCCCAATGGTGAATAATACTGGCAAGTATACTTATAGGGGAGGTTTCTAAATGGCAAAGCAAACTACTGAAAACTTAAAAGCAGCATACGCCGGCGAGAGCCAGGCAAGAAATTACTACACTTTTTGGGCGGGGGTCGCCAAAAAAGAAGGTTGGCTTAAAGTAGCGGAAATTTTCCAGGAAACCGCTAATAATGAAAAAGAACATGCCGAACAATTACTGAAACTGTTAAAAGGCATCAACGGTACCAAAGAAAACCTACAGGCCGCCATTGATAAAGAAACTTACGAGTACGAAGACATGTATGTAGAATTTGAAAAGGTAGCCCGGGAAGAAGGCGATCAGGAAGCGGCTGAACTGTTTAAACGCCTGCAAGAAGTAGAAAAACACCACGCAGATAGATTCCAAAGGCTTTTAAATTTGTTAAATGATAACAAACTACTGCAAAAGGACCAAAAGATTAAATGGAAGTGCAGAGAATGCGGATACATACATGAAGGAAATGAACCACCAGAAAAATGCCCCCTATGCAAACACCCCAAGGAGTATTACGAACCACTGGTGGAAGAATTTTAAAAAAGCAGGAGTGAGAATTTCAAAGTGAGAATGAAAAATTAAAAATGTAAAATGAATAACAAATAAGGGCACGGTGCCCCCACCGTGCCCTACTCATATTTTTTATCTAAACGGAACGACGAGGGCGCCTTTCCCTACCACTTGTTTTACGAGGCGGCATGGAAAGCCCCTACATCATTTTGGGGCAAATGATATACGTACATGCATAAATACATGCACCCATTCTTCATTTTTAATTTTTAATTTTTAATTTTTCATTTAATACACATCTAGCTTTGGATTCTCTTGAATATATCTATCTATGAACTGCTTTCCTTTTTTGCTGGAAGGGTCGATAAATTTATACCCCCTAGCTTTTAATTCTTCTATTAATATGGGTAGTGCTTTAACTGTGTTCTTACGACTGTATCTATTCCGGGGCGAACCATCATGCAGTAACAACATTAACTGATCCTGGCCTTCAATTCTGCCAAGCAGATGATTCACAAGGCCTTTAGGGGTTTTAATGGCTACCTTCTCCAAACCACAATCCCACATCAGCACTTTTAATCCCAGTTCATTTATAAGTTCAGCCTCTTTTTTACTATAGGCACCTGTGGGTGGTCTAAAATATTCTACTGGTTGGTTTGTTAATCTAGTAATTGTTTTGTTAGTTAAGGTTATTTCTTCAGTAATTTGTTCTGTGCCCAAACCTTTTATTACTTTATGGTTAAAGGTATGGTTCGCTATTACATGGCCTTCATTTGCAATACGTCGTAGCAAATCAGGTTGTTTGGAGCATGCTTGTCCAGTAACAAAAAACATCCCCTTAATATCATGTCGTTTAAGTATATCTAATATTTCAGGAGTATTGCGAATGTCTGGGCCATCATCAAAGGTCAATAGGGCAACTTTTTCATTTTTGTTAATAGTGTTAGCTGCAGTTGCAGTGGTAAATAGTAGTATAAGCATAACTATTATCATTAAATAACTGGGTACATTTCTCATACCTACCCCCCTATCACTAATATAATTTTCGACAAAAAGTACGGGTTTCCCTTTGAAAAATAATTACCATGGAAATAATAAGAATAAAAATCTGAGTAGAAAACTAAAATTTTTTTGCCAATTATGATATAGTAAATATTTTAGGAGGGATAATCTTGAAACAGGAAATCTACCTCGATAACGCTGCTACTACTAAACCAACTAAAGCTGTGGTACAAGAAATGGTACAGTGTTTGGAACATATATATGGTAACCCCTCTTCGGTACATCGTCTGGGCGTTGAAGCAGAAAGGGTGGTGACCAGGGCTCGGGAAGCAGTGGCCGGTATATTAAAAGCCAACCCCAAGGAAGTAATTTTCACCTCCGGTGGCAGTGAATCTAATAACCTGGCCATTAAAGGAGCAGCATACGCACTGGCCAAACGTGGGAAACATATCATTACCAGTGAAATTGAACATTCCGCTGTCTACAGTCTCTGCCAGGACTTGGAAGAAGATGGCTTTGAAGTAACTGTTCTCCCGGTGGATAAAGAAGGGATAGTTCAAACCAATGATTTAAAAGCGGCACTGCGTGAAGATACCATTTTGGTTACAATAATGTATGTTAATAATGAAACCGGTGCCATTCAGCCTATAGAAGAAATTGGTAAGGTAATAGATGCTGCCAAAGAAGC
Organism: Bacillota bacterium; assembly: GCA_009711615.1. Taxonomy (GTDB): domain Bacteria; phylum Bacillota; class Desulfotomaculia; order Desulfotomaculales; family Desulfohalotomaculaceae; genus Desulforadius. Next base: position 453,340 of record VENI01000009.1, read on the forward strand.
TAATAAAATACCGTTATGGCATGTGGATGCGGTACAGGCACTGGGAAAAATTCCACTGTACCCGGCAAAAATGGGTATTAATATGCTATCTTTAAGCGCGCACAAGGCACACGGACCTAAAGGCATAGGAGCACTTTACATATCCAAAGGCACTCCCCTACATCCGCAGATTTCCGGCGGTGGCCAAGAAATGGGCTTGCGGTCCGGTACCGAAAACGTACCTGCCATAGCAGGTTTTAGAGCGGCAGTTTCTGATTTCAAAGAAATGCAGCAGGATGCCAAGCATATGGCTAAACTACGTCAAATGCTTGTGGAAGGAATACTTAAAAACATTCCTGATACACGCCTTAACGGCCTCCCCCCTGGTAATGAACAAGCTGCTCCACACATAGCCAACATATCTTTTACCGGAGTTCGCGGAGAGGTACTCCTGCATTCTCTGGAAGGGGAAGGCATTTTTACCTCAACGGGATCGGCATGTTCGTCTCGCAAAGCGGTGGAACATCGAGTGCTTAACGCCATGGGGCTAAGTAATGAAGAAATGGAAGGTGCCATCAGGTTCAGCTTTAATGCCCAAAACTCAGAAGAAGAAGTAGTAATTGTAATAGAAAAACTTAAAGAAATAGTAAAGGAGCTGCGAAGCTTTGCATAGCAATATGTTCTTAATAAGATACCAGGAAATTGGTATTAAAGGAAGAAACAGATATCTTTTTGAAAACAAAATTAACTCTAACATCAAAAAAGCACTATATCCATTGGGAAAAGGAAAAATAAAAATTACTAACATGCGGGGGAGAATTTTAGTAGCATTGGGTGATGCAGAACCTTCCAAGGCAGCAGAATATCTGAGCAGGGTTTTTGGCATTGCCACTTTTAGTCCTGTCATTAAGATAGTTGCCGAAGAAGAAGCTATTTACCAATCATCAGAGGCTGTAATGCGGCAAGCACTGGAACGGAAAGGTATCAAACTAGGCGAAAACGACAATGTATTAACCTTCCGCACCAACGTGAAGCGGGCAGATAAGACTTTCCCGATAAGGTCTATGGATATGGCTGCCCGATTAGGTAGTTATTTATTGGATAATATACCCGGGTTAAAAGTTGACCTGCACAACCCTGATCTATCGGTATCAGTGGACATTAGGGATGGAAATGCTTATGTATTCTCTGAAAAGCTTCCTGGCCCTGGTGGTTTACCGCTAGGCACTAGCGGCAAGGGCATTTTGCTACTCTCTGGTGGGATAGATAGCCCAGTAGCCGGATGGATGTGTATGAAAAGAGGCGTCGAGATAGAAGCACTACATTTTCACAGTTTTCCTTTTACCGGGGAAAAATCCAAGGAAAAGGTAAAAGATTTGTGCCGAGTACTGGCCAGGCATAACAATCGAATAAAGCTCCACATCGCCCACTTTACTGATATTCAAAAATCAATACAAAAATCATCCTGCCCGGAAGACTTTAGAATAACAGTAATGCGTCGGTTTATGTTTCGTATCGCAGAACGCTTGGCAGCTAAGAACAATGCACTAGCCCTTGTGACAGGAGAAAGCGTGGGTCAAGTATCCAGTCAAACACTAGAAAACATGACTGCTATTAACGAAGTAACTAAACTTCCAGTATTAAGACCGGTAGTAGCCTTTGATAAAAATGAAATCGTTGAAATGGCACAGAAAATTGAGACCTACGATATATCAATACAACCCTATGAAGACTGTTGTACTCTGTTCTTGCCTAAGGTACCCATAACTACCAAACCAAGTTTAGATAAGATCCACAAAGCTGAAGAATCGTTAGATATTGATGAAATGGTAAACGACGCTATGGAAAAAATCGAAACAATCTATATTACCTCAAACTCATAATAGGCAATTGGCCGCTACTGGCCAATTGCCTATTTTTTTACACATGAATAGCTTTAAAACGGTAAAAATTAATATAACGAAAATCAAACAAAAGGAGTGGACTACCGATGAAGAAGTTAATTAAATTTGCATTATTAATAGTTTTAACATTATCATTATTCATTTCGGGCTGTGCAGGAGAAGATAAAAAACCCGAAGAGGGTAATAATGTAGCCAAGAAGGACGAAACAATCACCTTTGGTGTTACCCCCTGGACCAGCACAGTTCCTCCAACGCAAGTTGCCCGCTTGATTATTGAAGATATGGGGTACAACGTTGAACTAGAAGAAGCCGACGTGGGTATAGTTTATACCGGGCTAGCCGAGGGGGCAATTGATGTGTTCATGGATGCCTGGTTACCGGTAATGCACAAAAATTACATTGATAAATACGGTGATAAAATTGACGATACTTCCGTCAGTTACCCCAATGGTGAATTGGGGTGGGTTATCCCCACCTATGTTGAAGACATAAGATCCATCGAAGACTTAAAAGGAAACGAGGATAAGTTCGGCAACAAAATATACGGTATTGGTGAAGGAGCGGGAATGACAACTACATCTCGTGAAATGATCGAAGACTATGGCTTGGATTTAGAATATGCCCCTTCCAGCGAAACAGGCATGCTTGGTCAAGCTCAAAAGGACATCGACGATGGGAACCCAGTACTATTCCTCGGGTGGCGCCCTCACCCAATGTTTGTAAATTTTGATCTTAAAGTATTGGAGGACCCAAAGGGCTATTTTAAAACTTCTGAGGTGCATGTTCTAACATACAAAGATTTTAAGAATAAAGCACCAGATGTATATAAATTTTTACAAAAATGGAGTATCCCTGTAGGAGATATAGAAAAAATGATCATTAAAATTGATGAAGGTAACGACCCAGCAGAAGTGGCCCAAGAGTGGATTGATAATAACCAAGACAAAGTGAATAAAATGTTGGAAAAATAAGTATAAGCCCCTGCTGTTTATAAAGCAACAGGGGCTTATTTTACACTAATCTAAACAAATTCCAATTACGTTATATTATAAAATATCTTTACATTATGGTATTTTTTTGTAAAAATATAATTAGTTTAAATAAAAATCCTTTAACAAAAAGTCACATTCACATTTTATGGCAAAAAGGGGGCCACCATATGCCAGAAAGTATTCTTAATATTCGCAAAGTGGTTACACCTGAATTTATTTTTGGAGTTGGAGCAATTAATTTAGTCGGTCAGTATGCCATAAACTTAGCTAGCAGGAAAACTATGATTGTCACTGATAACGGTGTTATTTCAGCCGGTTGGGTTAAATATGTAACAGATAGTCTCCAGGAAAATAATATACCATATGTCATTTACTCAGATATATCACCTAACCCATCTGAAAAAGAAGTTATGTTAGGAGCCCAACTTTATCAAGAGGAAAATTGTAACTCCTTGATAGCCATAGGTGGAGGTAGTCCTATAGACTGTGCCAAAGGGATTGGAATTGTATCTTCAAACCAAGGTAATGTTTTAGACTTTGAAGGAGTAGATAATATCCAATACCCTATTCCTCCATTAATCTGTCTGCCTACTACTGCGGGTAGTTCTGCTGATGTATCCCAATTCACTATTATTAATGACCAAAATAGGAAGGTGAAAATAGCAATTGTAAGTAAAGCAGTGGTGCCTGATATTGCATTAATTGACCCCACCACATTAACAACAATGGACAATCATCTAACTGCCTGCACCGGAATGGATGCATTAACTCATGCAATTGAAGCATATGTATCCAATGCCAGTTCATCAATAACAGATTTATATGCTTTAGAAGCTGTACGTCTTATCACAAATAATTTATTAAAAACAATTGTTAAACCTGACGATTTAGAACTACGCGGACGGATGATGCTGGGAAGTTTATATGCGGGTTTAGCATTTTCTAATGCCATCTTGGGCGCTGTCCATGCCATGGCCCACAGTCTGGGGGGGTACCTAGATTTGCCCCATGGAGAGTGCAACGCCATTCTTTTAAGCCATGTAATTGATTATAATTACCAAGCCTGCCCTGAAAAGTATTGTAAAATAGGCGAGGCAATGGGGCTAAACCTGGGAGGTTACTCGCTTTTAGACAAAAAGAATCTATTAATTGACAAAATAAATCAGTTAAATAAATCTGTTGGAGTTAATAAAAATTTATCACAATTAGGCGTTACCCGAACCGATATCCCGCTGTTAGCAAGTAATGCCTTAAACGACGCCTGTCTCACAACCAATCCCCGTGATGCAAGTCAGCGAGATCTTGAGGTGATTTATGAACAAGCCTTATAGAAAAACAGAAAACAATGGTTCATTACGCACAAAGTTAATTGGTCTGGGCGAAAAATCTTTTCAAAAAAATTACTATCCTGAACTGCAACGTAAAGTGGATGAATTAGAGCGATTTAGAACTCTACTTGATTATAGTAACGATGCTATACTAATAGTTAAACTGCCCACAGGAAATTTAAATGATGTTAACCAATCCGCCTGTTATCAGTTGGGTTATTCCCGTGAAGAACTAGTACAGATGACATTTGCAGATATAATGTCTCCTTCGTCATATGCTGCTGTAGCTTCAATTTTTAACAATCACAATGATAAACAATACTGTAAACAGTTACTTAATGTAAGCTTAAAACGACGTGACGGAACAGAGATACCTGTTGAAATTACGCTTTGTTTCAAACAGTTTGTTAACAACATCTATGCTTTGGTGGTGGCCAGGGACATTACAGAACGTAAGCAGGCCGAGGAAAAAATTAGGTTCTTAGCCTATCACGACTATTTAACCAACCTGCCTAACAGGCTTTATTTTACTGATCGACTTAAAGAAACCATTAAAAAAGCAGAGAAAGACAGAAAAGATTTCTCAGTCTTATTCTTAGATTTAGATAGGTTTAAGAGAATAAATGATACTTTAGGCCACAATGCAGGAGACGAACTTTTAAAAGCAGTGGCGCAGAGACTATTAACCCTTGTTAAAGGTAAAGATGTTTTGGCAAGAATGGGCGGTGACGAATTTAGCATTATTCTTGCTGATAAGTATACAAAAAAAGACTTGTTTAGTTTCATGAATCAAATCTATAATATTTTGCATGATCCTTTCATATATGAAGGGTACGAACTGAGCATTAATGTAAGTATAGGTGTTGCTATTTATCCCGAAGATGGTTTGAGCGCAGATTCCCTTCTTAAAAATGCGGATTCCGCAATGTACATGGCAAAAGAACAGGTAGGAAACGCATACTCGTTCTATCACAAGTCAATAAATAGTAAAAACTTAAAACAACTGTCGTTGGAAAGTAGTTTGCGATTTGCCTTAGAACGACAAGAATTTTCACTTTATTATCAACCAATTATTTCAGTTGAAAAAGGGATAGTGGTAGGTACTGAATGCTTAATACGTTGGAACCATCCAGAACATGGACTTCTTAATCCATCTGCATTTATACCCGTAGCTGAAGAAACTGGTCTAATTATTAATATGGGTGACTGGGTTCTTAAAAATGCCTGTATGCAAAATATCCTTTGGCAAGGAAACAGTATCCCTGAATTACATTTAGCAGTTAATTTATCAAACAGGCAGTTTTATAACCCCAACTTGCCCGATAGAGTTGCCGAGATTCTTAAGGTTACAGGAATGAAAGGACACCATTTAAGTTTAGAAATAACTGAGAATACTGCAATGTATAACGAAGATTTTGCAGCTGATATGCTTAGCAGATTAAAGCAACTTGGAGTAAAAATTTATCTGGATGACTTCGGCACAGGTTATTCTTCTTTAAGTCACTTAAAACAGTTTTCTATAGATGGCTTAAAAATTGATCGAACATTCATTAATGATATCTCTACTAACAATGACAGTAAAGCCATTGTTAAAGCTGCCATTGCCTTAGCAAAAAATTTAAAATTAGAAGTGATAGTTGAAGGGGTAGAAACAAAAGACCAGTTAAAATTGTTACAATCTTATGGTTGTGATAAAATGCAAGGTTACCTCTTTAGCAAACCCATTCCCCACAACGAATTTCATTTATTTCTACAGAAAGATATTAAAGGGCTTCTAAAATGAAGCCCTTTAATGTTTTTTTGTAACATTAAGGTTTCCAGATGTATCAAGTTCAGCTATAATAACCTGTGACTTATAGTCATTGACACCTTGCACTTTTAGTGCATTCAAAAGCCAATCTTTAGTAAGCATAACATGCTCTAAGTTCTTTTCAATAATAGATCCATCCATAATTAATGGTACAGTTAAACCCTCATATTGGGTAGTCACATTGATGTCACTAGGTTGAACGGGACGTTTCTGTGACTTCGGAAGCACTGATATATTCCCTTGGGGCTCAATAAGGGCATACTCAACATCTGCAACTTTACTATACCCCTTTTGCCTTAATAGACCATATAATTGATTTAAGCTTAATTCCATTCTCTTAATGGCATTCATATCAACGGAACCATTTTTCACTACTACAGTTGGGGTATGCTCCATGACTGGAGTTAATTTATTTATTAATGCTAATCTAGAAGTTAAAATCATTAACAAAGCAATAAAACCAGTACCAAAAACTGCCTTGGTGGTAATTTTAGTTACTAAAGGCTCAGCAGCAACATTAGTTAACAAAATAATACCTGCCATTTCATAGGCAGTCATTTCCGCGATAGCTTTTTTGGTAAGAATTCTCGCCCCAAAATATGTAAATAGAAATATAATAACTACTCTTGCAGCATATGCAAAGAACTCCGGCATCTACATCCTCCTTTTTCTATATCTCTGGAAAAACTTCAGCAACCGAATCAGCACCTTCCCTTAGCTCCCCAATGTGATCCATTACATCGTCATCTTGATATTTCACCAATACCTTTGTTTGTTGCAACATTCTTTGAAAAGCTGATAACTCCTCACTGCCATTATTAAGCTGGATAAGGAGCTTATTATTATCCCATATTGTATCAAGGTTATCCATATATAATGAGGCATCTTCCCAGTTCTCATTAACCACAGCCGTCTCCAATTTATTAATCTCGCTAACCATTAATTGTTTAGGCATTGTGAAACCCAATGATAACCACATGCCCACAAATGCTACCAACCATGCAACTGAGAGCCAACCACGAATACTCATTCTGTCAAACACTGTTATCACCTCAAATTAATTATTAGCCAAATACATCTGGGTTATACAAAAATTTCTCTTGTAAAATAGAAGAAGAGGCTGAAAACCATTAAGGTTTCCAGCCTCTTCTTCTATACAGTTTGGTGCGCCTGGCAGGGATCGAACCTGCGCTCCCGGCTCCGGAGGCCGGTGCTCTATCCACTGAGCTACAGGCGCATGATGTACTTACCTATTATATTGAACTTCACTGTAAAAATCAAGCTACACAAAAACCGTTACTTCGACCCGGATTTTTATTATAACATAATCTAATCATTAGTCAACAGCAGTTAATTTCAATAAATGCTCATATAACTTCAGTTATCGGGGTGGAAGTTTGAATACCAATTATAGTACAATGGTATTCATCACTATAAGTGGCTTATTTTAGGAGGCACTGTAACTAATGAAAGCATTTAAAAAAATCCTACTAGGTATGGCTATGCTAGTGCTGGCATGTAGTTTATCTAGTCCGGCCTTAGCAAAAGAGGTTTACACTGTAAAACCGGGGGACTCACTGTTATCAATCAGCCTAAAACATGATACCACCATACATAAGCTAAAGAAAGCTAACCAGTTAAGTAGTTTATACCTTGAAATTGGTCAAATGATAAAGATACCCGAGGTTAAAAATAAAAATATTAATGGGTATATATCTATGCCTGGGGACAGCCTGTATCAATCCATTCTACAGTTAAGCCCCACTACCCAAACGTTGTTTGCTGCCAACAGTTTAGCTGAAACCGCATTGATCTCTACAAAGGCATTAAAAAGACCCAAAAGAGCAGTGGTGGCCAGTAGAAGTACTCCCAGACCAGTAATCCCTTATGATGATAAAGATTTGGACTTGCTAGCTCGCATTATTGCAGCTGAATCACGGGGGGAGCCAATGACCGGACAAATTGGCGTAGGAGCGGTTGTCATTAACCGCGTACAAAGCCCACAATTCCCCAATTCTCTCAAAGACGTAATTTATCAGCCAGGGCAATTTGGTCCGGCACGTACAGGCAAAATAAATAAACCTGCACCCGAATACTGCTTTGATGCAGCTAAAAAAGCATTGCTAGGGGCAGACCCAACTAACGGTGCATTGTACTTCTTTGACACTGGTACCAACAGCAGGTTCTTATGGTCACTGCCGGTAGCCTTTACTCACGGAAACTTAATATTTGCCTACCCCAAATAGTGGACGCCCGCAGCGTTCACTATTTTTACTTATGCACCACCTCAGCCAAAAAGGGTAAATGGTCCGATGCTTGACTCTTAATTACCTTTGCCCAGTTAACCCGCCATTCTTTATCAGTAAATATATAATCTATCTTTTCAGTAGGTGATGCTGTTGGGTAAGTAAATGCCCCAGTATCATTAGGAAAACAGTTAATAAATTTATCTTGCAGAGATTTTAGCGCTTTGCCACCAATCTGTTCATTTAAGTCTCCAGTTAGTATTGTTGGGTCTTGCTGGTTAATAACACTATTGATAAACTGGACCTGTTCAATGCGGCTGTTTTCGTCTAATGTTAGGTGAGTATTATAGAAATTAATATCTAGGTTTTGCCTTTTTATAACCGCTTTTAAAAGACCTCTCTTTTCTCCCTTCCCAGGGAGGCTGTAATTGCGGTGGTTTAGAATGGGCCAGCGACTTAAAATGGCATTACCATACCGGGCAATACCTGCGAGACTGATGTTAGCTCCAAATACATAGTTCATACCACATAGACGTGCCAGTTCCTTAGCTTGATTTCTCATGCCGCTACGGGGATTCCATTTATCTAACTCTTGCAAACCGCAGATATCTGCCCTGGAATTATATATTACCCAGGCAATACGCTCCAAGGAAATTTTATTGTCTATCCCCTGGCCATGTCTAATGTTGTATGTTAAAACTCGTAATTTCATTTATAAAATCACCTAATGAAAATATATGAGAAACTAACCTAAATAATACGGCCCTTTCTCTTGACCAAGTAACTCTAATATATCTGCCAACACTTTACCAGAAACCTTGTTAATAGCTACAACAGCTTCTCCATCCCAAGGAGTAGGGTCGCGGTTTATCACTGCCACTTGGCGGGCCATAAAGGGCAGCCCGGCAACCGGGTATACCTGTAGACTGCTACCAACAACCAAAAGCAATTGACACCCGGCCATTACTTTTTCTGCTGTAAAGTAATCTTCTGACATAGCATCTCCAAACAGCACCACGTTTGGTCGCAGTAAACCGTCACAAGTATCACACCTGTAATGCCCTTGCAAACGATCAATCTCATACTTTTCTTGACATTTTATACATCGGCAGTTGCGCAGGTGCCCATGTACTTCCCACACCCGCTCTGATCCTGCCTGCTGGTGAAGTCCATCAATATTTTGAGTAATAACCCCCAGTATCCAACCCATTTTCTCTAATTGGGCCAGTGCATAGTGAGTTTGATTAGGTTTCGCTTGCAAACAATTTCGCCACCATTTGTTGTTCAACTTGTAGAATGTTTCGGGGTCTCTTTTAAGAGCTTCAATGCTAGCCACTTCTTCTGGTTTATATTTGTTCCACAAACCCTCGTCTTTACTACGAAAATCAGGTATACCACTTTCCGTGCTGACACCTGCACCGGTAAGAACCACAGTTTTTCCTGATTTTCTTACTAAGTCTACCAGTAATTTAATTTTTTCTTGATAATGCATTGACAACATCCTCTCCAGAAAAATTTACTAAGTTTCTTTAAAAGGAGTTTTATTTTATACAGAGAAATGAATAAACATAGATAAATTATAACAAAGAAGGCGATTATCATGGAAGTGATTTACAGAAAAGCAAAAATCTCCGATGTGGAAGATATCCATCAGTTGGTCACCAACTACGCAAGTAAAAATCTAATGTTGGCACGATCAAGATCTTCCTTATACGAAGGCATCCGTGAGTTTATAGTGGCTGAATATAACGGGAAAATAATTGGTTCTGGTTCACTACATATCATCTGGGAGGACATTGCGGAAATCAGGGCTTTGGCAGTGCATCCCGATCACATTCAAAAGGGAATTGGGCAAAAAATGGTTAACCTGTTTTTAGAAGAAGCTAGACAGTTGGAAATCAAAAGAGTTTTCGCCCTTACTTATCAATCTGGCTTCTTTGAGCGGTGCGGATTCCATTTTATAGCCAAAGAAGATCTTCCGCAAAAAGTGTGGAAAGAGTGTGTTAACTGTCCCTTATTCCCTAACTGTGAGGAAAATGCACTAATTCTAGAATTCTAAAAAACGAATCGAAAAAAGCCCCTCTTAAAGGGGCTTTAAAAAACAACTATTTCTGTTCATCCTTCTTATCATTTTTCTCTTCACTGCTTTCAGAGCCAGTTTCTTTCTTTGCTGTATTATCATCCTGTTGTTCAGCTTCTTCCTTGGTGCCTACTTGTATGCCACACTTGTAACAGTAAATGCCACCGCTAGGAAGCTCAACTTCACACCGCGGACATACTAGTGGTTTGGGCTGCAGTGCTTCTATCTGCTGCTCAATGTTTATAATGTCACTTTCCACCTTTTTAGTGTTCTGCAACAGTCGTTCTATTTCTGCTTCCAACCCCAATTCACCTTTAAATTGACGGTAAACCAGTTCTCCCACAGCTTCTTTATTATTTTCCATTACTTTATAGAGTTTTGTTACTTCGTATCTTAATTTAGTCAGTTCCAAAAGTTCAGTGGGTCTGCGGGTTGCTTCCTTTGCTCTACCGCTAAACTCTTTGGCCCTGTCTCCAATCCCTTTAAAAAAGTCCATAATTCATTTCCCTCCCTTACGGAGTTTTTCTTATTATTTTACATATCTTCTAGAGGTTTTTCAAACTAGATTTATTTTAAATTCCACTTATTTATATTTATTGCAAATCAGAAAGTTTATGCGAAAAAGAACTCATGTCGTCAGCCAACTGCCCTAACTGGTTAACTGCATAAGATACTTGTTCTGTGGCTGCAACCTGTCGTTCTGTTAATTTATTATTTTCTTCCACACTGTTGATAATGCCCAGCATAGCTTCCTCTAAATTTTTCATGATGGTGGAAATCTTTTTCACTGATGAGGCACTATGCTCTGCTAGCTTGCGAACTTCTTCTGCCACTACCGCAAAGCCTTTGCCATGTTCTCCTGCACGGGCGGCTTCGATGGCGGCATTTAAACCCAGGAGTTTGGTTTGATCAGCCACTTTACGAATAAATTGCAACACTTCATCTGTATCATCCAAGTGTTTTTTTACGTCATTAACCGATCCACTCAATGTTTTGCCGTAATCTTGAATAAACACCGATACTTCGTTAATAATACCCGGAACTTGCTCTACAGTAGCATTTAACTCCTCACCCATGCCAGCCAGTTGCTGGGCTTGTTCATTAAGTTCGCTTAACATTTCATCTTTCTGCTTAGCTAGATACCACATTAACTTTGCTGCCTGCCCCTCAACAAACATGGCGCCTGGAGATTTGTGTTCTAAAATCATCTCACGGACTTTTTCAACACCGGTGACATCAATGACTATATCTAATTGTGGCTTCTCAACCAACTTAGTTAGATCGTTATAGGTTGGTATTCCGAGCTCCTTGGCAAAAATCATTCCCTTTGCATCATCATTAATATCTGAAATCCCCATTATTTCAACCTCATCAATTCCTTTAAAAGCTCTTAACATGGAATAGCCACCTTGTCCCCCGCCCACTATGCCTATAATTGTCATAGCAAATCACTCCAGACCGTAATATAATTTATTACTTATTTCTCCAAACAATTTACAATTCCTTCAATATTAAAAATATTCTTAAATGCTGTAAAAAGAGCAAAGGTCTCTTAATAACCTTTGCTCTCCTACGTTCCAAGAAACTATTGCTTTTATTGTCGCACTACTGACATTCAGGTTTGTTCTCAATAACTGTGGGCTGCACTTCCTGCCACTCACCGCCATGGGGTGACAACAGTTTAACCTCTAAATCATTAATTACTCGTTGGTATTCTTCGTTACTGCCTATTCCTTCAGCCAGTACTTCTGTCTTATTATTTATACTCTCCATAAAAACTTTGTATTTTATGGATTTGTCTGGCTGCACTTTGCTCATGGCTTTTACTTTTCCGTTCTCAGTATCCGCCACCAATACTTGATGTAGTTCTTCCCCTGGTTCTTTTACTATATAGTATTTTTGGTCCATATAGTGCTACCCCCATTACTTATTTTATGCTTCCATTTACCCTGTCTTTGTTATTAACGAAGAATTTAACCAGTATAACACCAGCTAAAAAGCCACCGATATGTGCCCACCAAGCTACACTTTGAGCTGCACTTGAAGAAACCATAGTTTGATTGATAACCTGTAAGAAAAACCAAAAGCCTAGAAAAATCATGGCCGGTATCCGTACAATGCTGATAAAGAAGAATATCGGTAGTAGTGTCAGAACCCTGGCCTTAGGGTATAGCACTAAATAACCTCCCAACACCCCGGCAATGGCACCACTGGCACCCACCATTGGTACTGTGGATTCAGGCATAGTATATACATGGGTTAGTGTGGCAATGTAACCCGTGATTAAGTAAAAGATAAGAAAACGGCCATGGCCTAGGCGGTCTTCCACGTTGTCAGCAAAAATCCATAAATATAACATGTTACTTAAAATGTGAAACCAACCGCCATGTAAAAACATGGTGGTTGTAAGCTTACTGAGTATTTCCACCGGCCCATAGGTATTTAATAGATGATACGGAACAATGGCATAGTCCAGTATCACTTGGTTTCCTTCAGCACCTAAAGTAAAGATATAAAAATGAGTTAATACATTTACGGCGATCAAAAAGTAGCTTACTATGGGAACAGTTGAAGATTTAATATCATCCTTTAATGGTATCGTCCTACATTCCCCCTAACCGCAGTAACCATTTTCTTTCAAATATTGTATCCCTTTTCTACTAACAACCACCGGAAAGCTACCTACATATCCGGGACGCATAAAAAATCTTGGCTTGCTACCTCCAGTTGTTAACCAACCATGCTGAAGCATTTTTTCAAGCATGGTTATGCATTGTTTTTCCGTCATTCCTGTACTTTCCATGAACCCTTGCATAACTAGCTCTTGAAAAAGTATTTTCTTTTGCGCCTGGTAAAGCTCTGCAAGCAGTTGACTTAATTTTTCCATGTCGTCAAAATTTATTTGTTCTACCATATGTACCTCCTATTATATTTTTGACAAAGTAGGTTCTAGTATACAAAATGCTGGCAGGGTAATACTGCCAGCATCAATTAATCAAACGTTTAGCACCTTTATAATTATTTAAATAATAGCGATTACCTAATGAAGAGTATTTTACTCCCCCGCTGGAAGCATGAATAAAAGAATTATTGCCAGTAAAAATTCCTACATGACCAATTTTCCTACTACCATAATAACCGAAAAAAACCAAGTCACCAGGCTGAAGTTTTTGTTTGCTTATAAAAACACCATGATTAAACTGTAGAGCTGCATTATGCGGCAATTTTATTCCCACATGTTTATATATATATTGAGTAAAACCGGAGCAGTCAAATGCTGATGGGCCGCTACCTCCCCATTTGTATGGGGAACCTAATTTAGAGTGTCCTAGCATTAGTAAGTTCGTAATATCATTTGTCTGCTTGTCAGTTTGGTAACTTTCTATGGTCTTTTTATCTTCCTCTACTGTGTTGGCCAGCAACGGCTGGCTGTGTAATAACAACATTCAAAACACTGTAACCAGTATAACAATAATTTGTCGCAAAACATCACCCCCATTCGCTGTTATGTACTTTCTTCAAGCCAATGGGTCCATTTTACGATTTATTTATAGAAGTTAAAAAATTGCGCTACTTATAAATACAACTGCTGATAATGTACAAACTGTATAGGCAGAAAGCCTAGCCAGGTTAGAATCTTCCTTTTCCAACCAGTTTACTATTTCATCCAATAAGTTTACTTTAACTCTGCGTAATTTAATTACACGTTTATTGACAGCGAATGTCGGATGCTGCCTAGAAGCAGATTGAATCATTAATACGCCCTCCCAAAACACATGTTTGGTAGTATGTTATACCAAACATGTGTTTTTGTCTAGGGCTTTATTAAAAAATCAGTCATTTTTTTCGATGTTTTGGTTCTCTTCAATCATACTGGCAACCAATCTAATGGTTGAAACCGTATGAGTAGCTAGCATTTCATAAAGCATCACTGGTAGCACTTCCTGCATATTCGGCTGTACTTCTCCAGCCTCCACTCTTTTGTTCACTGCATCACCTGCCCGATTAAGGGCAATGTTAACTAAATGCTCAATTTCCTGCTGGTGTTCTTTTACAAATTTTTCTACATCAATTGAAGCCATATGTATCCACCTTTCTTGTTGATATATATCTAGGATTTCAACACCATCATATCGCTATCCTGCCTTTACATAATATAGTATTTATATTTCCAAAAAATGTTACATTTATTTTGGTACTATTTCCACCCCCTTCTGCATATCATGATAAAGTCTTTAAAAAATTGAAGGAGGTGTATACTGTGAAAGAGTATGATATTATTGATATTTTCAAGTCAAACAAAGACCTGCTAGATGAAATTCTTTGCGATGTCGGGTTGGAAGAAATATCTCCAATAGAATAAACCCCGTCAAAACCCGACGGGGTTTATTCTATTCTAAACTTACCCTTTAATATGCAACAGCACCGTATAATAGTATGGGTAACACTTCCCGATACATTTCGGAAAATTGGCTTATTGGTAACGGGTTAGTGCCTCGCCCCGCTTCCACTGTAAATCCAGGTCGCCGCCAATCTTGAATAAACCAGTCCCTGTACCCTGCATCACTTTTCACATACTGCACAGGCAGGTATCCGCTAACCTCAGCCATTGTCTCAACAATGGTTCTACTGATCTCTGGTTCATAACCCCGGTACCCCCAATAAATAACTTCCCCCTGTGTGTGAATGGCTAAAACTAAGCGAAAATCATGGGAGTAAGTAAAGTTACCCATGGCCTGTGCTTCAGGCTCAGAAAAGGCATAAGGGCCTGCATAATCTCTATAATAAGGTTCATCGGGGCCACTAGCCGCTTCCAATTCCCAAAATGCTGGAAACTGGTTATTTAAATCCACCCCACGAATATTGGCCTTCCAACGGCTAAAATCCGTTGAACCGAGGTTTGCATCTAAAACCAGTTCGTAGTATGGATTCTCCGGGGATATACCCTCTGTTACCAATTCAACTCCATCGGGGTTTGCCATTGGCATTACCCAAATGGTTACTTGGTTGTATAGGTCACGAATGTCGTAACCCAATAAAGTATTATCTTCTTGGTATGCTTCTGCATAGTCTTCCACAAACTCCATCAACAGTAGTGCTGTAATCCACTCATTGGCATGAATGGCACCATGATAAAATACTTCCCTATCACCATTACCCAGTTTAAACACATATAGTTCTCTCCCCAACACAGATTCGCCGATGCTCTGAACTTCTAAAAATGGGTAAGTGCTGGTTAACTGACCTATATCCGCTACCATTTCATCATAACCATACTGGGGCTGTGGAGTAACTATTCCACCAGTAGGCACTTCCCCAGTAGGAATGCGGATTTGCTGACCCACATAGATCAAATCAGGGTCTGTAATCCCTGGATTGGCAGCCAGTATCGCATCCACCGTAACACCATAGCGCTGGGCTATTGCAGACAACGTATCCCCAGGCTGTACGGTATAAACAGCCCCCCCCTCTTGCGGAATGGTAATAACTTGACCGGGATAAATCATACTGGGATTGGTAATCTGCGGATTGGCAGCCAGAATGGCATTCACAGTAGTACCGTAACGCTGAGCTATTTGATAAAGGGTATCTCCTCTTTTAATGGTATATTGCAAAGCAAACACCTCCAAAATATTGGAATGATATATGCTATGCGAATATATGGTAGAAGGTGTTGCAAGTCTAATGAAAAATGTAAAATGAATAATTTAAAATGGGTGCATACAATTATGCATGCACCCATTCTGACTCCTGACTCCTGACTCCTAACTCCTGAATTTATTCGTACGCTCTCCTATACAAATCTGCCAATTCAGTAACCAACGGCATTCTTGGATTACTGGTAGTGCATTGGTCTTCAAAAGCTTTTTCAGCCAGATTATCCACTGCACTATTAAACTCATTGGGGCTAACTCCGCATTGGGCAATGGTCATTGGCATATCAAGCTTTTGCATTAGATCTTTAATTGCATTGACTAAGCTTCTTACCCCCTCTTCAGGAGTGGCGGCAGGCATACCCAGCCGTTTGGCTATTTCCTGGTACTTAATATGAGCCACATAATGCTCATAATTGGGGAATGATGTAAACTTACTGGGACTGTTCAGCGCCGCGTTATATTCTATTACGTGGGGCATCATTATGGCGTTAGCGCCACCGTGAGAAATGTGGAACTGCCCCCCCAGTTTATGTGCCAGACTATGGTTGATACCCAAGAATGCGTTGGTAAATGCCATACCAGCAATGGTTGAAGCATTGTGCATCCGTATACGGGCTTCTTCATCATCACCGTTTTCATATGCCTTGGGTAGGTATTCGAAAACTAATTCAATGGCTTTCATGGCTAGACCATCAGTATAATCACTGGCCATGGCAGAAACATAAGCCTCCACAGCATGGGTTAATACATCTAGCCCGGTATCTGCGGTCACTTTCGCCGGAATGGACATCACAAAATCCGCATCCACTATAGCAACATCAGGGGTTAGTTCATAATCCGCCAGCGGATATTTTATTTCCTTACCCTTATCTGTGATAACTGTAAAGGCAGTTACTTCAGACCCTGTCCCGCTGGTGGTAGGAATAGCTACTAATTTTACCTTACGCCCCAATTTAGGATATTTGTAAGTACGTTTGCGAATATCCAAAAATTTAAGTCTTAAAGACTTAAACTCTTCCTGTGGGTATTCATAGAATAACCAGATACCTTTTGCTGCATCAATGGCAGAACCGCCTCCTAAGGCTATTACTGTATCTGGTTCAAAACGGCGCATAACTTCTACTCCCTTTTTTACCATTTCCAGTGGTGGATCAGGCTCTACCTGGTCAAACACTTCTATAGCCACCTGGTTGCGCCGTTTTTTCAAATGATATGCAACTTTATCTACATATCCCAGGTCTACCATTACCTTATCTGTAATAATCATAACTCGCTCAACACCGGGCATCTTAGTAAGATACTGCACTGATCCCGGGTTAAAGTAGATGCGTTCTGGAACTTTAAACCATAACATTTTGTCTTGTCTTTTGGCCACCCGTTTAACATTAATCAAGTTATTCACGCTCACATTTGATGTGGTGGAATTACGACCATAAGAACCGCAACCTAGAGTTAATGAAGGTACATTGGTGTTGTAAATATCCCCAATGGCACCATGAGTAGTGGGTGAATTAACAATTATCCGGCCTACCCGGACAGAATCAGAAAATTCCTTAATAATTTCCTGGTTTCTTGAATGTATAGCTGCTGAGTGTCCTAGACCACCAAATTCAACCATCTCTACACATCTTTCAATCCCCATTTTATAATCATCCACCACGTAGCAGGCCAATATCGGAGACAATTTTTCCTGGGAAAGAGGGTAATCTGCTCCTACGCCTTCCAGCGGTGCAATAAGAATTTTAGTATCTTCTGGTACAGACAAACCAGCCATTCCCGCAATTACAGATGCAGATTTTCCCACAATTTGCGGGTTAATGTGTGTTTTATCATCACCCGTAACCGCTGCTGTTAGTTTCTCAACTTCCTGAGGATTTAGAAAGTAACATTTATTTTGTTTTAGAAGATTTGTAACGGTATCAGCAACTTCCCTGTCAACAATAATCGCTTGCTCTGATGCACAAATAAGCCCGTTATCAAAGGTTTTACTCATGATGATGTCGGTAATTGCTCTCTCCAGTTTGGCAGACTTCTCTATGTAGCAGGGCACATTTCCAGGCCCAACACCCAGGGCCGGTTTGCCAGCACTATAAGCTGCACATACCAGTTTGGCACCACCGGTTGCTAAAATTAATGCTACGCCAGGGTGATGCATTAATGTCTGAGTAGCCTCAATGGAAGGTTCTTCAATCCAGGTAATAAAATTCTCTGGTGCTCCTGCTTTAATACCGGCCTCATACAAAACTTTAGCAGATTCAACACAACATTTTTGCGCTCCTGGGTGGAAACTAAAAATTACTGGATTTCTTGTTTTAGCACAAATTAATGCTTTAAACATTGTGGTGGAAGTTGGATTGGTAACTGGTATTACAGCTGCCACAACCCCTATCGGCTCTGCAACTTCATAGTAATCCTCTTCTTCATTCTCACTCACTACGCCTACCGTCTTTTCATACTTAATGCTATGATAAATATATTCTGTAGCAAAAATGTTTTTAGTTATTTTGTCTTCGTATACCCCTTTTTCTGTCTCTTCCACCGCAAGTTTAGCCAAATCCATGTGTCGGTCCAATCCAGCTAATGCCATGGCATGCACAATTTCATCAATCTGTTCCTGGTTTAACTTCATAAATTCATCTTTTGCTACTAAAGTTTTATCCACCAAACCATGGATCATATCTACAACCTGCGGGTCGGTCTGCTGCTCGCTCACATGGCCACCTCCAGCGCAAAATTTGCGCATTTTTTTATTTATTCTCTACACATCTTTTAGAAGGTATGTATAAAACAAATTTCCACTATCTTGATGTATAAATTTTCACTAAATCAGTTGTTTTTTATTCATATTTAAGATATACTAATTTTGCCTCTATGAGTAAAAACGTACAAAACACTTTCTCCCATAATGGTGAAAGATAATTGGTTTTTGGGGTGATTTACTCTGGAGAGTATATTTCAAATGGGAGAGATTTTGGTGTATTCAGACAAGACTTTGAATTGCAGAGACTGTGGGGAAGATTTTGTATTTACTGTTGGTGAACAGGAATTTTATGCTGAAAAAGGCTTTGAAAACGAGCCAGTTCGTTGCCCACAATGCAGAGCGGCACGTAAGCAAAGAAACAATGGTGGTGGTCGCCCACGTCAGCAAAGGGAAATGTACCCTGCAGTTTGTGCAGAATGTGGTGTAGAAACTCAAGTTCCATTCCGCCCCAACGGCACTCGTCCAGTATACTGTCGGGATTGCTTCGGCAGATAACTTAACACAAAAAATCAAACCAGCACCTCACGGTGCTGGTTTTTTGCGTTTTTCTTTTATTTTCTCATTTCATTTAATGTAACTTGCATGTTGGTATTGTTCATTTTAGTCCACATCACTAATATTTGTTGATACTCTTCCCTACCAGCCAGTTCATTGGCATATTCATTAGCTGCTTCCTCGGTTTCAAAAACAGCTACATCATCAATTTCATTGTCATGCAGTTTAACAACACTATACACCGATTGACTCACGCTTGTTCCCCCTTGGATTTTTCAGATTCAGTACAGTCTTCAATATGTGATTTTAAAGAGGCAAGAGCCGTATCCAAACCATCGGCAAAGCCTTGATTATATTCACTGGACTTCATTTCCCTGCTGTAGTGAATATATACTGTAGTATCTTTTTCCCATTTATCGATTGCTTCCCAAATATCCATCGTTACGTCCCTCTTTACCAAGGTTCTCTGTTACTAGTATTCAGGTATTCAGAATTTAGGGGTTTGGTTTGTTTTTTCTCCTAACTCCTAACTACTAACTCCTATTTCCTGAACTTACGGTTTTTTCTTGGCCATAATGTGAATCATACCGTCTGCAGCATCAACAGTTTTTACAATACTTTGCTTAAAACTTCTGTAATCTTCCACTTCTTTTGTCTGCTCTTGGATATCATAAAGCATGTCTCTAACTTTAGCATCATAATCTAAAATTAAGTCCTTTATGTTTTGAGCCATTTGATTGCTGTCTAATTCCGCCACTAATCTGTCGCCAATTTTGCCAACGTCTATCATCTTTTTACTGGCAGCACCCTCACCAACATAGATATAAATATTTGGTAGCAATGGATTCTCATTTTCATTTTCTTCTACTTGACCGTCAGATTTTAATTTCTCAATACAATTGTGCACTGTTTCTTCTGTTAGACCTAGGGCGTAGGCCATTGTCTCTTTATCTTGTATACATTCACCATTAATAGAGTTATCTCTAATATAAAAGGCCACACGCTTTAACAAGCCTTTACTGAGAGATTTTCTCCTCTTTCTAGAACTACCCATAACTTACCTCCAGGATTTATTCTGGCCAGGATGCATCCTCAGCCTTTTTGAATTCAATATCCCACAATACAGTAAACTTCAAATTTCCATCATCCCAGTTTTTGGGCATTACCGGCTGGTCTACAACCATTACGTCAAACTTTTGATTTGCTTCTGGGTCACCAAACATTCTACCGGCACCATCCTTATCGAATGCTATAGGAAGGCGTAGTCCACTGTGCCACGTGAGCAGTAAAAAGTAAAGGTCGTTTTCAGAGTCATAGGCCCATTTCCAAATGTAGTCTCCCTGTGTGATATCCAAAGCACCACTCCACTGTGGGTTGCCCACTATCATAGTGGTCCTTTTGAACTCCTGACCGTTTTCCTCATAAGCCAATTCTGCCCAAGCACCAAAATCTGGGCTGTATGCTGCACCACCGTATTCTTCAATAACTTCTTCAATGCTCTGTTTTTTTACAAATGGTTGATCTGTCATTAAATATCCTCCTATGTAATCCATATTCTACTATAAATATACCCAGTATCTGAGGTTTGTACCATTACAGGAAAAATTTAATAATAGCATATCAAATTTTAAACTAGTTATCAATTTGCACAGCTTTAACAGTATTGAAATCTTCTTCATCCTGACCTTTAATCGCCAGGGTATCTTCATTCGAACCCCAAGTAATTTTTACATTTAATTGTTCCTTATATTTGCTAATATTCAATTTGGCTTGCCTTATCCAATCTTCAGTTACATGGACCAGTATTAGTTCCTGCTTGTTGTTTCTGAAAAGTTTAAAACGAGAATCTTCCACTATGTTATAAAATAAAGTTACTTCTTTTATATCCTGGTTAAAAAAATCGGGACCTTCAACCACAAACTCCACTTCACCTGCTTTATCACTTTTCCCCACCAGCAGTTGGGAGTAATCCATACCCAATTTGAACACCTCCAAAATTATTTGCTTGATCCTCCCACATATATTAGACACATGAAAATAATATCCTTTAAAAACATTATTTTCACCACTTACTAAACTAATATTTATCTTGCCATTAATTGTACTAGAAATTACTCTTGCCTTTTTAGACTTTTTATTGCATAATTTTAAGTGTTATTGCTAACTAGTTATCAATATTCTAAAGGAGGCTGATTGATTATGTTCATGGTATCTATTAACGCAGAAAAATGTGAAGGTTGCGGCGAATGCATTGCTTGCCCGGTTTCCCTGTTGGAAATGGTAGATGGTAAAGCAGAAGTAACTGGTGATGCTGCTGAATGTATGGGTTGCGAAACCTGTGTAGAAGTTTGTCAAACTGGTGCTGCTATCGTACAAGAAGTTTAAATTTTTAAAACGATAAAAAGCTGAGAAGAACTTACTTCTCGGCTTTTTTGTTTTTTATAAAGAAAATTCACACAAAACTATTAAATAGAAATTAAATCTATGTTAAAATTAACACATACTAATGAGTAATCAAACTTTGCTAATTTATTAACTTGTCTAAATTATTTTAAAAATTATACAATTCAATAAATTATATTAGAATCTTTATTAATAACTTACTAATAAAACCTATACCGATAGCATAACTTCTAATAAGTAAAATTTCATTTAGTTTAATTATTCAGAAAAAAGAGGATTTTTACATATACCGTCTAATAATTAACCATGTTGACTAATAAATTAGTTGAAAATCTAATTTAAATCAAAGTTTTATATAGTGAAATATTTCTCTTTTTCGGAAAAGTGGCAATATGAACACTCCCAACATAGTGAATTGTGATTAATGATACAAGTTTGCTGTAAAGCAATTACCTTACTGGCAAAGCCAAAAACAAAGGCGGAGGTGGAAAAAATTATGGATAAGGAGAAGGCACGTAGTAAAGAAATGACCAGGCGCAGCTTTCTAAAAATGTTTGGAAGCATGGGCTTGGTTGGTGCCGCCGGAGCAACCCTGACTGGCTGCTCTAAAGATCCCATGGGCGGCGAAGGTTGGCTGCCCCAACAGTATCAGGCTGCCGGCCCTTCCTATCCGGCACAAGTGCGTGGGCGTATTCCTATCGACCCAATGAATCCATCCATTACAAGGGATGATGAAAAGTGCATCCTGTGCGGTCAGTGTTTAGAGGTTTGTGAAAATGTACAAACCGTATTTGGCTACTATGAACTTCCTATTAAGGATGAAATCATTTGTGTTAATTGTGGCCAATGTTCACTGTGGTGTCCTACCGCAGCTATCACTGAGAAGGATGACACTGCAAAGGTGCTGGAAGCAATTAATGACCCGGAAACTGTTGTAGTTGTACAAACTGCACCGGCTACCCGAGTAGGTTTAGGTGAGGAGTTTGGACTCCCCGCAGGTGCATGGGTGGAAGGCAAGCAGGTAGCAGCATTAAAGAAACTTGGTTTTGACTATGTGTTTGACACTAACTTCACTGCTGACTTGACTATTATGGAAGAAGGTACCGAGTTAATTCAGAGAATTAAGGGTGTAAATAAAGCCCCGCTGCCGCAATTTACTTCTTGCAGCCCCGGTTGGGTTAAGTTCTTTGAGTACTACTACCCAGACTTGATTCCTAATATGTCTTCTGCAAAGTCCCCTCAGCAAATGCTCGGAACACTAATTAAAACTTATTTTGCTGAAGAAAAGAAAATTGAACCAAAGAAAATTTTCTCTGTATCAATTATGCCTTGTACTGCCAAGAAGTTTGAGTGCAGTCGTCCAGAGATGAACAGTGCCGGTGAACACAACGGCGATGAGACCATGCGTGACGTAGATGTGGTTCTCACTGTAAGAGAACTGGCTCGAATGATTAAAAAAGCAGAAATTGATCTGAACAAACTTTCGGACAAGAAATATGACACTCTTATGGGTGTAGGTTCTGGTGCTGGATTAATTTTCGGAGCCACTGGTGGTGTGATGGAGGCTGCTGTTCGCACAGCATACTTCGTACTAACTGATGGTCAAGATGTACCTGCCGGCCTGCTTAACTTGCAGCCAGTACGTGGCCTGGAAGGTGTAAAGGATGCTTCCTTGGACATTCCCGGTGTTGGCACAGTAAAAATAGCAGTTGCCCACGGTTTAAAGAATGCGCGTACTTTGATGGATCAGGTAAGAAGTGGAGAATCACCATATCACTTTATAGAGCTTATGTGTTGCCCCGGTGGATGTATTTCCGGTGGAGGGCAACCACGTACTGCATTACCCCCAAGTGATGAGGTTCGTAAAAAGCGTATTGCCAGTCTGTACGAAAAAGACTCTTCTTACAAGCTGCGCTTAAGCCACGAGAACCCTGAAGTTATACAAATTTATGAAAAATTCCTTCATGAACCAATTAGCCATTTGGCCCATGAACTACTGCACACTGAATACACGGATAGAGGCGACAAATTAAACGCTAAGAAACAAGTTTAATAAGGAACGATTGGGAGGTGAAAATACATGAGTAAGGGTGTACTGGTAGATTTAACAAAATGTGTAGGCTGTGGCAGTTGTACCGTAGCTTGCAAATTATATAACGATAACGAGTTTGAGAAGGAAAGCCCCGCCGTGGGACTTGACCCCAAACTGACTGATGAAAACTGGACTGTTGTTTCTGCTAATCAAGTAGAGAAAGATGGTCAACCTATATGGCGTTTTGTAAAGCAACAGTGTATGCACTGTGAGGAACCGGCATGTGTATCAGCCTGTTTTGCCAGAGCATTTCAGAAAACCGAAGAAGGCCCGGTTATATATTACCCACACCTGTGCGTGGGTTGCCGTTACTGTATGATAGCTTGCCCATTTGATATTCCAAAATATGAATGGGAAAAAGCTTTCCCACTGGTTACCAAGTGTCAAATGTGTTCCGGTAAGGTGGCTAACGGTGAGGCGCCTGCATGTGTCAGCGTATGTCCCACCGATGTAATGACCTTTGGTGATCGTGAGGAAATGTTGGCACTGGCCAAGAAAACCGTTGAGAGTGACGGTAACTATGTTAAACACATTTACGGTGAAAAAGAAGCCGGCGGTACAA
>VENI01000006.1 GCA_009711615.1 Bacillota bacterium
GTTTTTCGGTGGCGTTGCCGCAGAGGGTACACCCGTTCCCATTCCGAACACGGAAGTTAAGCTCTGCAGGGCCGATGGTACTTGGGGGTTGACCCCTGGGAGAGTAGGTCGCTGCCGAAACAATTTTTAATAAAAGCCCGGATTTACCGGGCAATGATCCGCGATAGCTCAATGGTAGAGCAATCGGCTGTTAACCGATAGGTTGTAGGTTCGAGTCCTACTCGCGGAGCCACTTATAACAAAAAACCTGTTAGGCAATTATGCCCGACAGGTTTTTTTGTTATATCCGAAAGTATAAATAACTGAACATTATTATTCTTTGAGGCAATATACCATGAAAGAATGAGCTTGGCTTTAAATGAAGGATTTAATTAATTAAAATTGGTAAAAAATATGAATATGGATCAATATTGAATGAAAATAGAACTTGAATATTAGCCGGTAATTAGTGTTATACTCTTAGTAAAGGTAAGTCAAAGTCAAAGTTTAATAAGGTCAAAGGAGAGGGTCTTATTAAAAATGCCAAACATGTCAGATTTAATTGAAGCATATTTAAAGAATATGCTTCAAAAAAGTAACCAGGGATATATAGAGATTCAACGCAATGAACTTGCAAACGAATTCGATTGTGCGCCATCACAAATAAATTATGTATTATCCACACGATTTACCGCCACCCATGGTTTTCTTATAGAGAGCAGGCGAGGTGGTGGGGGCTATGTTCGAATAGCTAAAGTGCCTTTGGATAATATTAGTGGTTGGCTGGATGATTTTTTTATCTTAGTCGGTGATAGCGTTAGTCAAAATACTGCCGTGGGAATTCTTCAGCGTATGCTAAGTGAAGAGCTTATTACAAAAAGGGAATTTAAAATTATGATATCTGCTATGGATAGGTCTGTATTAAGAATTGAATTGCCTTGGCGTGATAAGTTAAGGGCACAAATACTAAAATCTATGGTGAAGGCAGTAATTTCGGAAAAAAAGTAGTTTAAAGAAGGGGGCGTTAATTATGAAATGCGAAAGGTGCAGTCAACGTCCAGCAACAGTACACTTAACCCAAGTAATAAACAATAAAAAGACAGAAATGAGTGTGTGTGAATACTGTGCCAGTGAACTGCAGCAAGAAGCTTGGGGTTTTGATCCTCAGTTTAACTTGCATCACTTTCTAGGCAGTTTGATGGGCCACGAATACAATCCCCAGGTGGAGACCATTGAGGAAAACACATGTCCTAAGTGTGGCATCTCTCATAATCGTTTTGCAAAAGTTGGGTTGCTTGGGTGTAGTGATTGTTATGACACGTTTAAGGCACAAGTTATACCGCTGGTAAAAAGAATTCATGGTACAGCTCAGCATACAGGTAAAGTTCCTCAAAGAACTGGTGGTAGGGCTAAAATAAATAAAGAGATAAAAGTATTAAGAGATCAACTTCAGGATGCTGTTCAAAGGGAAGAATTTGAAAGTGCAGCAAAATTGCGAGACCAAATAAAATCATTAGAGCAAGAACTATCATAAGGAGGGGTGAGGTGTGGGGTTAAAAGATGCTATTAATAACATACATGGTCGCTGGATGAATGGTGATGGACCGGAAAACGATATAGTTATCAGTAGTCGTATTAGAATTGCCAGAAACTTGCGGGATATGCCCTTCCCTAATCAAATGTCACAAGCAGAAGCAGATTCTATTTTTCATGCGGTACATCTAGCGGTGTCTAAAGATGAATTAAAACGCGAGTTTTCCGCTATGGAATTGGTAAAAATGAGCGAATTATCCCCTGTGGAAAGACGCATACTAATGGAAAAACATTTAATCAGTCCTGATTTACTAAAAAGTTATGAAAGAAAAGCTGTCGTTTTAGGTAATGATGAAATTATAAGTGTGATGCTTAATGAAGAGGATCATTTAAGAATGCAGTGCTTAATGCCTGGTCTCCAGTTGCAAGGAGCATGGGAAAGAATAAATAAGTTAGATGATGTCCTGGAAAACACATTGGATTTCGCTTTTTCAGAGCAACTTGGTTATTTGACTGCATGCCCCACCAATGTGGGTACGGGGTTGAGAGCATCGGTAATGGTGCATCTACCTGGGCTTATAATGATGAATCAGATAAATCAAGTTATTAATGCGGTATCGAAGCTGGGATTAACCGTACGAGGGCTATATGGAGAAGGTACAGAGGCCGCTGGGAACTTGTTTCAGGTTTCCAATCAGGTTACATTAGGTCTCACGGAGGAAGAGATCATCAGTAAGTTAACTTCTGTTGTTAAACAGCTTATCGATCAGGAGCGCTTAGCTAGACAAACATTGTATCGGGAACAAAAGCACCGGTTAGAGGACAGGATATTTCGGGCTTATGGGACATTAAAAAATGCTAGACTGCTCACATCTGATGAAGCGATGAAATATATTTCAGACGTTAGGTTGGGTATTGACTTAAACATACTTGAAGGTCTTTCTGGTGAAGTAATGACCGAATTAATAGTGATGACCCGTCCTGCATATTTAATTAAACAGAACCAAAAAGAAATGAATTCCCAAGAAAGGGACATCATGAGGGCGGAAATTGTTAGGAGTAAGTTAAACTGAAAGAATTAACTTGGGGGTGTTGTAGAGATGTTTGCCAAATTTACAGAACGGGCTAGGAAAGTGATTGCATTTGCCCAGGAAGAAGCTAGAAATATGAACTATCCATATATTGGTACTGAGCATCTCTTGTTAGGTTTAATAAAAGAGGGGCAAGGTGTAGCCTCTAAGGTATTACAGGAACTTGATATAAAAGCTGAAGTGGTAAGGGAAAAGGTTGAGAAAATGGTGGAAAAGGGGCAGGGCGAAGTGCCCAGTGAAATACCACTAACCCCAAGAGGGAAAAAGGTAATTGAGTTGGCAGTTGTTCATGCCCGTAGAATGGGACACAATTATGTGGGTACAGAACATTTGCTCTTGGGCTTAATTAGTGAAGGTGAAGGTGTTGCTGCCAATGTGCTTACATCTATGGGAGCAGATATGAATCGAGTTCAACAGATGCTGATAAAAATGTTGGGTGGGCAACAGGGTGAATCACCTCAAAACAATAACGGTGGCCATATGGGTGGATGCCCCGGTGGTAGTTGCGGCACTGGAACAACAGGTACATTAGACGAATTTGGCAGCGACTTAAACAATCTGGCCAAGGATGATAAGTTGGACCCCGTGATTGGAAGGCAAAAAGAAATTGAAAGGGTTATACAAGTTTTAAGTAGACGTACAAAAAATAATCCTGTTTTAATTGGAGAACCCGGGGTTGGGAAAACAGCCATTGCAGAGGGTCTGGCTCAGCGTATAGTAAGCGGCGATGTGCCAGAAACACTTACTAACAAAAGGGTCGTGACATTGGATTTGGCGGCTATGGTGGCCGGGACCAAATACCGAGGTGAATTTGAGGATCGACTTAAAAAAGTAATTAAGGAAATAACCGAGGCAGGAAACGTGATTGTATTCATAGATGAATTGCACACTTTAATAGGTGCAGGTGGGGCTGAGGGTGCGATAGATGCTTCAAATATATTGAAGCCAGCACTGGCCAGGGGTGAACTGCAAACCATTGGCGCCACCACTTTGGATGAATATCGCAAACATATTGAAAAAGATGCGGCGCTGGAACGACGATTCCAACCGATTACAGTGCAGGAACCAACACTTGAAGAATCGGTAAGCATTTTAAAAGGGCTGCGGGATAAATACGAAGCTCACCACCGGGTGCGTATAACGGATGAAGCATTAAGTGCAGCGGCTAAACTGTCAGATCGCTATATTGCCGATAGATTTCTTCCTGACAAGGCCATAGACTTATTGGATGAGGCTGCATCCAGGGTACGGGTTAATGCATATACTGCACCACCAGACATGAAGCACTTGGAAAGTGAACTGGAGGATACCCGCAAAGAAAAGGAAGCGGCAATTAACAACCAAGAGTATGAAAAAGCTGCCGAACTAAGAGACAAAGAAAAAGATATACTAAAGAAACTTGATAATCAAAGGGATGATTGGAAACAGCAACAGGAAGATAAAAAACTAGTGGTTGATGAAGAGGAAGTGGCAGCTATTGTAGCCAGCTGGACTGGAATTCCGGTGAGTAAGTTGGCACAGGAAGAATCCCAGCGGTTACTTAATTTAGAAGATGTACTTCATGATCGTGTAATTGGTCAAGAAGAGGCAGTCAAATCTGTGGCTAAAGCCGTTCGCAGGGCAAGGGCCGGATTAAAAGATCCTAAAAGACCTATAGGTTCATTTATATTTCTTGGGCCCACTGGTGTTGGTAAAACTGAATTGGCAAGGGCATTGGCAGAAGCTATGTTTGGTGATGAAGATGCCATGGTAAGAATTGACATGTCAGAATATATGGAAAAGCATGCGGTATCTCGGCTTGTTGGGTCACCACCTGGATATGTAGGGTATGACGAAGGCGGTCAACTTACAGAAGCAGTAAGACGTCGCCCCTATTCGGTGGTACTGCTGGATGAAGTTGAAAAGGCTCATCCGGAAGTTTTCAACGTACTGTTGCAGGTGTTAGAAGATGGTAGATTAACTGAAGCTCAGGGGCGAACAGTTGACTTTAGAAACACGGTAATTATTATGACTTCAAACGTAGGAATACAGAAATTAAAACATACACCGGTAGTAGGTATTAAGACGAACGAGAATGAGAAGAACAAAGCAGCAGAAATTCAGCAAGGGCTAAAGAAAGAGTTGGAGCTAACATTCCGACCGGAATTTTTAAATCGTATTGACGAGATAGTTTATTTCCATACTCTTCAGCCAGAGCACATTAAAGAAATTGTGGGATTGATGCTAGAGCAGGTATCCAAAAGAATTGCCGACCAAGAGATTTACTTGGAGTTTTCCGAAGAAGTAAAAGATTTACTAGCAGAGAAAGGTTACAGCGAAGAGTATGGAGCCAGACCGCTTCGAAGAGAAATTCAAAAAATTGTGGAAGACAAACTTTCGGAGGAGCTTTTAGAGGGCAATATAAAAAAAGGAGATAAAATCAGAATTAGTAAAAAAGATAATGAAATAACAGTAGATAAAGTATCTTAACTTCAGGAGACAGGAGACAGGATAAAAACCCTCGCAAACATTCTGAATTCTGAATAGTTATATTGTCTTATTGCTGGGCAAAGACACTTGTGGTGTTTTTGCCCTGTACCCTTTTATTCGGTCATGGTATAATTTTGTATTAATGAAATACAAATAATGATCGGAGCTGGTTATTATTCGTGCTAGAACCAGTTTTTTGTGCCAGGAATGCGGTCACCAGTCTCCACGGTGGATGGGTAAGTGTCCTGAGTGTGATTCCTGGAACACTTTAGTGGAAGAGAAACCGCCATCCGGAAATAGCAAGAGCAAGTTGACATTACCAACGGATTTTCCAAAACTGCTTTCCCAAGTTGATATGGCAGAAGAGGATAGATACCCTACCGGGATTAATGAATTGGATCGGGTGTTAGGGGGCGGGGTGGTTCCTGGCTCGTTGGTGTTAATTGGTGGGGATCCAGGGATAGGAAAGTCAACATTGTTGCTACAGGCAGCCAGCAGTTTGAGTACCAGTGGTAAGGTTCTTTATATAACAGGGGAAGAATCACTACGACAAGTTGGCTTGCGTGCAGGCAGACTAGGTCTTAAGACAAATGAGATATACCTGGCCTGTGAAACAAACCTGGAATATATTTCTGAATATATAAAGAAAGTATCCCCTCGGGTAGCAGTGGTTGATTCTATACAGACCATGGTTCACCCAGATGTAACGTCTGCACCTGGTAGCGTATCTCAAGTAAGGGAAGTAACGGCAAAATTAAT
Source organism: Bacillota bacterium (assembly GCA_009711615.1). Taxonomy (GTDB): domain Bacteria; phylum Bacillota; class Desulfotomaculia; order Desulfotomaculales; family Desulfohalotomaculaceae; genus Desulforadius. Next base: position 5,832 of record VENI01000006.1, read on the forward strand.
GCACCATGCAAAGGAACATGGAACTTCTATTTTTATTGTGGGTCACGTTACTAAAGAAGGAACTATAGCAGGCCCTAGAGTTTTGGAGCATATGGTGGATACCGTGTTATACTTTGAAGGTGATAGACACCAGTCTTTTCGTGTACTGCGAACGGTGAAAAACAGGTTTGGATCCACTAACGAATTAGGTATTTTTGAGATGCAGGGCCAGGGGTTAGTTGAAATAGAGAATCCGTCAGCAATGTTTATGGCCAGACACCCATTATCCACAGCGCCAGGCTCTGTTGTAGTTCCCAGCATTGAAGGAACTAGACCACTGTTGGTGGAAATTCAAGCGTTGGTTAGTTCAAACTCTTACGGGGTGCCTCGACGTATGACCACCGGTGTAGATCACAATCGGGTGGCGTTAATTATGGCAGTGTTGGAGAAAAGAGTGGGAATGAGAATGGGTAGTAGCGATGCATATGTAAATGTAGTTGGTGGGGTGCGCCTGCTGGAACCCGCGGTTGACTTGGCGGTAGCTTTGTCATTGGCCTCCAGTTTTAGGGACGCGGCAGTTCCAAATGACATGGTGGTAGTGGGGGAAGTGGGGTTAACCGGTGAGGTGAGGCCAGTAACGTCACTGGAGAGAAGACTAAAGGAAGCAGAGGGCATGGGATTCAAGAAAGCATTGGTTCCTTGTACTGGAATCAAAAAAATGAGCCTGCCAGATGTGCAGTTGTACTCTATAGATACATTGGTTGAAGCCATAGAAGTGGCATTACAAGGGTAAGGAGGAGCGGCATGCTTAAAGATGAGAAAATTGAAGATGAATTACTTCAAGTGCTGCGCAAAGTTGCTCCTGGAACACCACTGAGGGATGGAATGGAAAATATTCTACGGGCAAAAACAGGTGCCTTAATAGTAATAGGCGATAGCCCTGAAGTTATGAATATTTCTGAAGGCGGTTTTGAAATTAACGCGGACTTTACTCCAGCCTCTCTATATGAACTGGCTAAGATGGATGGGGCAATAATAATTAGTGAAGACACCAAACAGATAATAGCTGCCAACAAACAATTAATTCCCGATCTGTTGATACCTTCTACCGAAACCGGCATTCGTCATCGTACAGCCGAAAGGGTGGCTAAGCAAAGTGTGGAATTAGTTATATCCGTATCCCAGCGTCGGGGCGTTATCACATTATATAAAGGCTCATTAAAATATGTTCTTAAAGATATTGGTGTCATATTAGCAAAGGCCAATCAAGCTATTCAGACATTAGAGAAATACCGTTCTGTATTAGACCAGGTGGTTTTGGAGCTTTCCAACTTAGAATTTTTGGATTCAGTAAGTCTGTATGATGTTACTAAGGCGATTCAGCGTGTAGAAATGGTAATGCGTGTGGTAAAGGAGATTGAGCGTTATACCAGCGAACTAGGTGTGGAGGGTCGCCTGATAACCATGCAGATGGAAGAATTGGTATCAAACGTGGAAGTCGAAGGTTTGCTTATTATACAGGACTATACCACTGATGTTGAAAAATCCCCGGAAAGTATATTCGAGATGATCAACAGCTGGCCAGCAGAAGATTTGTTGGACTTTGCCTTAATTGCCAGAGCATTAGGGTATTCGGGAGGGCAAAGTATACTGGAACAAAATGTGACTCCCAGGGGATACCGGGTGCTGCGAAAGATTCCGCGCCTGCCGGTGCCGGTAATAGAAAATTTAGTAGATTCATTTGGTACTCTTCAGCATATTCTGCGAGCCAGTATTGAACAGTTAGATGATGTAGAGGGAATTGGTGAAGTTCGCGCCAGATCAATAAAAGAGGGTCTCCGTCGTTATCGGGATAAGTTAATTCAAGATAGATTTACAAATTATTAATAGTGCAGGAGTCAGGATAAAACCGTTAAAGTTTAAAAACCTTTTGGAGCATTCTGAATTCCGAATTCTGACTCCTGAATACCTAACCCAAAAAACCGGGGTGACCCGGTTTTACTAAGTTAGGTTATAATGTCTCAATAATTTTGTTTTATTATATTCCTTTATAATTATGTCAAATAAGTTTATATCCAATGAATTGCATAGTGCTGCTAAGTATACCAAGGATTTGCCAATGTCCTTTTCCACAGCTTCTCTGCATTGTAAGCAAAGTTTGCCCTTTAGATGGGAGTCCATAATGTTTTTTAATTCAGCAAGAGATGTACTATCAGAGACCTTGTTTTTGCTAGATTGTATGTTTATGCAACCACAGTTTGTTACTGCTTTGAATGTAGAGCGGTTAATTGCAGCCCCGCATTCTTGGTGCTTGCTTAAAATATCTAAAATACTTCGATTACATACAATCTGGTCAGAAACAGTATATTGGAATTCTTCTGCTAAAAGATCTTTTAACAAGTGCATCCACTCCTTTATGGTGTTAATACATAAATAAATTATAGACACCATTTGAGGTGTTTGTCAAACGAACACACATTCAAAAAGTTATTGACACCTCATGATCCCTGTGCTATAATACTAGTTTTGTTTGACAGTTAAATTCTTTTATGTTATACTAATAGAGGAATTTTAAGGGGGGATGCTCTTGTTCAGTATAGGGGATAAAGTTGTTTATCCTATGCATGGTGCTGGTGTTATCGAAGCCATAGAGGAAAAAGAAGTGTTGGGTGAAAAGCGCAAGTACTATATACTGCGCTTGCCTATGGGAGACATGAAAGTAATGATACCGATAGCTGGCACTGATAATACGGGATTGCGTCAAGTTATAGATAACCAAGGAGTTAAGCGAGTGATGGACATCCTCAGCGAAGATACCAGTAGTATGTCTACCAATTGGAACAGACGATATCGTGCTAATCTGGAAAAGATTAAAAGCGGTGATGTTTATGAGGTGGCAGAAGTAGTTCGTAATCTCTTTAAAAGGGACAGAGAAAAGGGACTATCGTCAGGGGAGCGAAAAATGCTGGAAAATGCCCGGCAGATTTTAATAAGTGAGCTGGTGCTGGCAGCTGAACTAGAAATAGACTCAGCTCAAACCCTAATCGAAAGTGCCCTCGCATAAAACTTACGTCAGAAATTTTTTTTCTGGCGTATTTTATTATAATGAAATTTCTTACTAAAAAATGGTATTATTTTTTATTAGGTATTGAATCAAGTTATACTTATTAACTATAATGTATATATGTGTTTATGTAAAGGTCGATTTTTATTATCATCAATAACTCTATCATGGAAAGGAGGGGAAAGATGGTAAGGAAAGTTATTTCTGGGATGCTTATTTTATTATTTGCGGCTGTTGGTTTATACGTTGGACTCTACGCTGCCGAACACAATATTATTCCAATGCCTGAAGAGGTGCCCCGGTGGTTGGATGCCGGAATAATCGGAGTAATTACTCTTGTGGGAGCATTGGCAGGAGTGTTGCTGACGCCATTTATTATTAGGGGGTCCCTTTGGTTTACTGCTCACATGGACCAGTATTTGGCGAAAACCCCTACATCAGACCTTGTTATGGGTGGCGTGGGCTTGATTTTTGGACTTATAATTGCTAATTTATTAGGGAATATCTTATCTTCTATGGGTCCCATAGGCAAGGGAATATGGCTTTTATCCACAATTCTACTGGGATACTTGGGTCTGTCTGTGGGTACCAAAAGACGGGAAGAGATACTTAGTTTGGTATCAAACTTTTTCCGTTTTGGTAAAGAAAAGACAATGAAAACCGATGCAAAAGGAAGTAGCGGGGTTAAAGTGCTGGATACCAGTGTGATTATTGATGGACGGATTGCCGACCTTTGTGAAAGTGGATTTATTGATGGGGTCTTGGTAATTCCTTCATTTGTGGTGGATGAACTTCGCCACATTGCAGACTCCTCAGATGTGTTAAAACGAAACCGTGGACGTCGGGGATTAGATATTTTAAATCACATGCGAAAAAATATTCCTGACATTAAAGTGCAGATTTATGATAATATCCGGGGTTTAGATGATATTGCAGAGGTAGATGCTAAACTGGTAAAATTGGCCGAAAAGCTAGGTGCAAAGGTTATGACCAATGACTATAACCTAAATAAAGTTTCAGAACTGCAAGGGGTTAAAGTGCTTAACATTAATGAACTGGCCAATGCTGTGAAGCCTGTTGTTCTACCTAATGAGGAAATGGAAGTGCAAGTAGTTAAGGAAGGTAAAGAGCTTGGACAGGGATTGGCATACTTGGATGATGGTACTATGATTGTAATTGAAGGTGGAAAGCGTTATATGAATCAGACCATTACCGTAATTGTTACCAGTGTGCTGCAGACAGCTGCCGGCAGGATGATCTTTGCCAAACCTAAGTCCGGTGAAAGACGGGGTGATACATCCCATTACGATAGTGGAGTGAATGCTCTTGGCTAGAGTGTATGCCATTATACCTGCTGCTGGAACTGGCAGTAGAATGGCCACGAAAACAAAAAAGCAGTACCTAGAGTTAAATGGACTACCTGTACTGGTACACACCTTAAAGGTTTTTGAACAATGTCCCTTGGTAGAAGGAATTGTATTGGTGACGGGCGAAGATGAACTTGATTGGTGTCAACAAGAAATAGTTGATAAATACGGAATTGAAAAAGTGCTGTCGGTGGTTCCTGGCGGGGATCACCGGCAGCTTTCGGTATATAATGGTTTAAAATCATTGCCGGCAGAAAAAGAAGACATAGTGATGGTGCATGATGGCGCTAGGCCGTTAATTACTAACAATGAAATATCAAATGCTGCTAGCGCTGCCCGGGAAAAAGGAGCTGTGGTGGTGGCTGTACCAGTTAAGGATACAATAAAAGTTGTCGGTGAGGGGCAAAAGGTTGTTGACACTCCTTCTAGGGACAGCCTCTGGGCGGTTCAAACCCCCCAGGTATTTAAGTATCATGTTTTAATGAATGCCTATGTAAATGCCTTTAAGATTAATTTCCTGGGTACCGATGATGCATCCCTAGTGGAAAGAATGGGACAAGCCGTTTATCTAGTTACTGGAAGCTATCAAAACATAAAAATAACCACGCCAGAAGATATGTTATTGGCTGAGGCCATTTTAAAGGGGAGGCAAGGTTATTGAGAGTAGGAATTGGTTATGACGTACATAAATTGGTGCCCAACCGTGCTTTGATTATAGGTGGTGTACAGATGCCCTATCAACTTGGTCTGGCAGGCCATTCTGATGCAGATGTACTAGTTCACGCTATAATGGATGCGCTGCTTGGGGCTGCTGGACTTGGGGACATAGGAAGACATTTCCCTGACAGTGATGATAAATACAAAGGGATATCCAGCCTAAAACTACTAGATGAGGTTAGGGATAAACTGGATATGGAAGGTTACATTATAAACAACTTGGATGCAGTGGTTGTAGCTCAAGCGCCTAAAATGGCACCACATATTCCTGTGATGAGGGGTAACATAGCAACTGTTTTAGGCCTGGACCAAGGGATGGTGAATATAAAAGCCACCACCACCGAGCACCTAGGGTTTGCCGGTAGGGGGGAAGGTGTTGGGGCCTATGCCACTTGTAGCATCAAGGAGAAATGACCTGTAAGGAGCACGGGAATTTTTGAACTTCTTAATTATAAGAAAAAGGATTTTTGGACAATCTGTGGAAAGTAGACATTTCGTGACGTGCTTTACGATACAAAATAGATAAGGGAGTCATGAAAATGAGTGACAAATTTACAAGCTTTATTCACGATATTATTGATCAAGATTTAAAAGAGGGAATTAACAGTAAAAAAGTCCACACTCGGTTTCCTCCGGAGCCCAATGGTTATTTACATATTGGACATGCCAAGTCAATTTGCCTTAATTTCGGTGTTGCCCTTGAATATAAGGGGTTTTGTAACCTGAGATTTGATGACACTAACCCAAGTAAAGAGGATGTTGAATACGTAGAATCGATTCAAGAAGACGTTAAATGGCTTGGCTACCGCTGGGATGATCGGATGTATTATGCTTCCGACTACTTTGATAAGCTATATCAGTATGCGGTGCAGCTAATAGAAGATGATAAAGCTTACGTGGATGACTTGAGTCCTGAGGAAATTAGAGAGTACCGTGGTACTCTGACCTCGCCGGGGAAAGAAAGTCCCTATCGCAATCGCTCTATTGAGGAGAATCTTGATCTATTTGAACGGATGAAGGCGGGGGAATTCCCTGATGGTTCCAAAGTGCTGCGTGCCAAGATTGATATGGTTTCAGGCAATCTAAACATGCGCGATCCGGTTCTTTACCGTATTCAACGGGCTAATCACCACCGTACAGGAAATAAGTGGTGCATCTACCCAATGTATGATTATGCCCATCCGCTTTCGGATGCAATTGAGGGAATTACTCATTCCATCTGTACCTGTGAGTTTGAGGATCACCGTCCTTTGTATGATTGGATAATTGAAAACGTTAGAAACCTTAATTCACGACCAAGGCAGATAGAATTTGCCCGACTTAACCTCAGCCATACAGTAATGAGTAAGCGCAAACTGCGCCAATTGGTGGAAGAAGGTTATGTAGAAGGCTGGGATGACCCAAGAATGCCAACTATTTCTGGACTTCGTCGCCGTGGATACACACCTGAAGCAATTCGGGATTTTTGTGAACGTATTGGAGTTGCCAAAGCGGTTAGCACGGTGGATATCGCCTTGTTGGAGCACTGTGTAAGACAAGACTTAATATTCAAAGCACCACGTTATATGGCTGTGCTTCGCCCGCTTAAGGTTGTGATAGATAACTTCCCTGAGGATCAAGTGGAATGGATGGATGCAGATAATAACCAGGAAAACCCTGAACTGGGAACTCGCAAGATGCCATTTTCACGAGTGATATATATTGAGCAGGACGATTTTATGGAAGATCCGCCGAAAAAATTCTTTCGACTGGCACCGGGTCGTGAAGTGCGGTTAAAGCATGCATACATAATCAAGTGTGAGCGGGTGGTAAAGGATGAAAACACCGGTGAGATCATTGAGCTCCGCTGTACTTATGATCCGCAAACCCGTAGCGGTATGGATACTTCTGGTAAAAAAGTGAAGGGTACCCTGCACTGGGTTTCTGCAGAACAAGCAATTAATGCAGAAGTAAGATTGTATGATCATCTTTTTGTCAAAGATAACCCCGAAGAGAGTAAAGATACCGATTTCAAACAAAATGTTAACCCACAATCTTTAGAAATACTAAAATCATTTGTTGAACCAGCTTTTGCTGAAGCTCAACCAGGAGGTAGATATCAGTTTTTGAGGCAGGGTTATTTCTGTGTAGATCCAGACTCATCTGAAGAGCAACTGGTATTTAACCGTATTGTGTCTCTAAAAGATAGTTGGGCGAAGATGCAGAAGAAAAAGTAACTTAACTTAAATAAAGCATGAGGCTCCCGCCTGATTAGGAAGGGGCCTCATTTTACGTGCCAAGGGTTTTGGTTTAAAAATAAAGATGTTATTTGCAACAAAAGTGAACGAATTTTATTGATAGGCTGTCGAATTTTTTGTTCTATAGTTATAATGATGCTAATACTGTAAATGTTGTGCGGCCCAACATATAAATGGTATAATATCCTACTAGATCTAGAGAATTTTAGCAACTAATGAAATATTGATATAAAGGAGGAAGTTTCTTGACTGTAAGAGTACGTTTTGCACCCAGTCCAACTGGGCCGTTGCATATTGGCGGAGCTCGTTCCGCACTTTTTAACTGGCTTTATGCACGCCACCATGGCGGTCAATTTATTGTACGGATAGAAGATACCGACTTGGAGCGTTCAAGCCGTGAATCTGAAGAGAATATCCTGAATTCCCTAAAATGGTTAGGTCTGGACTGGGATGAAGGTATAGAAGTTGGTGGACCTAATGGGCCATATCGTCAAACTGAACGATTGGCCAAATACCGTGAATTAGCTGATACCCTGGTGCAAACAGGGCATGCTTATCACTGCTACTGCAGTGAAGAAGAGTTGGCTGCTGAACGGGAGGCTTTGAAAGAAAAAGGAGAATTGCCTCGCTATTTAGGGCGCTGCCGTAACCTTTGCCAGGAAGACAAAGAAAAATTAGAGGCGGAAGGACGAAACCCAGTACTTAGATTTAAGGTTCCAGAGAATGAAATTATTACGATTAACGATGATGTTCGGGGGCAGGTTGAATTTGAGAGCGATGGTATAGGAGATTTTGTAATAATGAAATCCGGTGGCATCCCCACATACAACTTTGCTGTGGTGGTGGATGACCATGATATGGATATTACCCATGTATTACGGGCCGAGGAACACCTCTCCAATACTCCTAGGCAAATTCTTATATATAATGCCCTGGATTGGGATGTGCCCATATTTGCTCATGTTTCTTTAATACTGGGTAAAGACCGCAGTAAAATGTCTAAACGCCATGGAGCAACTTCAATCGAACAGTATAAATCAATGGGATATCTTCCAGAAGCACTGGTGAATTTCTTGGCCCTTTTAGGTTGGTCCCCCGGTGGTGAAGAAGAAGTTCTACCCCTTGAAGAAATAAAAGATCTTTTTACACTGGATAAAGTATCTAAGAGTCCGGCAGTATTTGATCTGGAAAAGCTGAATCACTTAAACGGCATGTATATTCGTAACAGTGAATTAGACTATATTACTAAGCTTGCCCTGCCCTTTATGCAAAAAGCTGGCTACATTTCTGAGAGCCCTACCCCTGAAGACTTGGAAATGGCAAAACAAATTGTTGACGCGACCAAGAAGTATGTAAATAATATGTCAGAGATAGTAGAACATATGGAAATTTTCTTTACTGACGAAATGAAGTTGGAAAATGAAAAGGCCAGGGAAGCATTGCAAATAGAAGAGGTTCCCCAGGTAATGCACGCCATGAAAGAAAAAATATTTTCTTCCAGTAAGCTTACTGAGGAAATAGTGAAAGGTATGCTTAAAGAACTAACAAAGGAACTGGGTTTTGGAGGCAAAAAGGTTTACATGCCCCTAAGAGTGGCTTTGACCGGTCAAACCCATGGGCCTGAACTCTATCAAATAATACCGATTTTAGGTACCAACAGAACAATTGACAGGCTAAATGCTGTATTAGAGGGGAAACTTTCATAGATAAAAACTACTCTGGGGTCTGAATTAGAGGACTGGCGTAGCAAAGCAGGTAAGATTTGTTTTTAAAAATTGCCAAAGTATTAAAGAATGCCGATACTATCTGATCCTACGAAGTATTCTAACTACTGACTCCTGAATTCTGACTCCTGAATTATAAGTAAAGGATTGTTTGCGCTGTGCTTAAGAGAATAAAAAAAGATATTCAGGTGGTCTTTGAGCGTGACCCGGCAGCAAAAACTGTTTTGGAAGTGCTGCTCACCTACCCAGGATTTCATGCCATCATGCTACACCGGGTGGCCCATTGGTTATACGGTAAGAAATGGTTTTTGTTTGCTCGGGTGATATCTCAATTTAGCCGCTTGCTTACGGGTATAGAAATTCACCCCGGAGCCAAGATTGGGGAAGGTTTGTTTATCGATCACGGAACAGGTGTTGTTATAGGAGAAACGGCGGAAGTTGGAGACAATGTGACCATATACCAAGGGGTAACCTTGGGGGGCACTGGAAAAGAAGGGGGCAAACGACATCCTACGATTGGTAGCAATGTGGTAATCAGTTCCGGTGCCAAAGTACTGGGTTCCTTTACAGTGGGAGATAATGTAAAGATTGGTGCCGGATCGGTTGTGTTAAAACCAATACCATCAAACTGTACTGTTGTGGGAGTGCCGGGTAAGGTTGTAGTAAGAAATGGCGAACGGGTACCAAAGGTACCAAACATAGACCTGCGCCATGATCTATTACCTGACCCAGTGGCCGATGCCCTTACTGGTCTTACTGAAGGGATAGAGCGCTTAGAAAAACGCGTTGACGAACTGGAAAGGGAGAACGCTGTTTTAAAATCTGAAGTTCAAGGGGGCCAAAAGATTTGATAGAGATATACAATACCTTAACCAGGCAGAAAGAAAAGTTTGAGACTAGCACACCTGGCCAGGTAAACATGTATGTGTGCGGCCCAACCACATATAATTACATCCACTTGGGCAATGCTCGTCCAATAGTGGTTTTTGATACGGTGCGCCGTTATTTGTTAAACAAGGGTTACCAGGTAACCTATATACAAAACTTTACCGATGTAGATGATAAAATAATAAAGCGAGCCATTGAAGAAGGGGAACAACCTTTGGTGCTGGCTGAGAAATACATAAAGGAATATTTTAAGGATGCAGATGCCCTTAATGTAAAGCGTGCTGATAAACACCCCAAAGTTTCTGAGCATATGCCAGAAATTATAGAGTTGATTAAGGAACTTATTAAAAACGGTTATGCTTATGAAGTTGAGGGTAATGTGTTTTTTGATGTACGTAAGTTTGAAGGTTACGGAAAGCTTTCTGGGAGAGACCTTGATGAAATGCAGGCCGGTGCTCGGGTAGAAGTTAACGAAATTAAAAAAGACCCCATGGATTTTGCCCTGTGGAAGAAGGCCAAGCATGGGGAACCCAGTTGGCCAAGCCCTTGGGGTGAAGGGCGTCCTGGGTGGCATATTGAATGCTCGGCAATGGCATTAAAATATCTGGGAGCTGGTTTTGATATTCACGGTGGTGGTTATGATTTAGTGTTTCCTCACCATGAAAATGAGATTGCCCAGTCTGAAGCGGTTGTACAAGAGGATTTTGCAAAGTACTGGATGCATAATGGTTTTATTACCATTAATAAGGAGAAGATGTCCAAATCATTGGGTAATTTTTTCTTGGTTCGAGAGATTTTGGATAAATTTCCTGGGGAAGTGGTCCGCTTTTACCTCTTATCCACCCATTACCGCAGTCCCCTTGATTTTGATAATGAAAAACTGGAGGCCAGTCAGCGTGGTTTAGAAAGGTTAAAAAACTGCTACAATCTGTTAGCAGAAGCCTCTGGCAGTAGTGAAGAAAGCATTGAAGCATCAGAGGTTGAGAAGCAATTTGAAGATCAGCTGGTTCATCTGGATAAATCTTTTGAAGAGGCAATGGATGACGATTTTAACACAGCCTTAGCCACCGCTGTTTGGTTTGACCTGGCTAAAGAGATAAATGTATATTTTAAGGATAAACAGAATGATAATGCAACGGCATCGGCAGCTAACTTACAGCGGGCTAAAGATCTTTTTAATACATTTAACCAAGTATTGGGTGTTTTTAAAGCAGATCAAACTACGGGCAACATACTTATGGAAGAAAAAGACTCTGGCGATGACGAACTGGTAGATCAGCTGATACAGCTTGTTGCTGGCATCCGTCAGCAGGCACGGAAGAAAAAAGACTGGGATACCGCTGATTCTATTAGAGATGGTTTGAAAGAATTGGGCATCACACTGCAGGACACCCCCCAAGGTGTTAAATGGAAAAGGTGACACCGGTGGTTGATATGTTAAAACACACTGACCAACCATTAAAAGATCCACATTTACTGCCCCCGTTAGCGTTGGCCTATGTTGGTGATGCAGTATACGAATTAGCGGTTAGAAGGCTTTTAATAACAACAGGTACTTTAAAGGCTCACAAACTGCATAAAAGCGCTATTAAATATGTCCGCGCTGGTTCCCAGGCTGAAATTATTCATGGAATAGAAGATATGCTAACTGAAGAAGAAAAAAGTATTGTTCGTCGGGGAAGAAATGCTAAGTCTGTTACGGTGCCTAAAGGGGCAGGGGTAATGGAATACCGGCACAGCACTTCTTTTGAATGCTTAATTGGTTATTTATATTTAAAAGGTGATATAAATAGGCTCAATGAAATATTAGAAGTAGCTGGTAAGATAGCTACCGAATTATAAAAAGTAAGTTTGAAAAGTTTTAGATAGGGGAGAAATTATGGGTAACAAAACTGCAAAAGTAAGACTACTTAGACATACACCTAACCCGGAAGAACTGGTGGCCATGAGTGCCAGACTTTGCTATTCCCCCTCTTCCATAGAAGAAATATCTGAAGGTGTGAGCAGAAAAGATCAGGCTGGGTTTATAAACAAGATAATGGACATGGGGCATCTTACGGTGTTAGAACATGCATCCTTTACCTTTGGTATTGAAGGGGTGTCTAGAAGTTTACTGGCCCAAATTACTAGGCATCGCATAGCTAGTTTTAGTGTCCAATCCCAGCGTTATGTGGGGGAAACAAAGTCGCAAAACCAGGGAGATACTTTTGGATATGTAGTGCCTAAAAAAGTTAAACTATTGGGAGAAGATGCGGTAGAGGATTTTTGTAATCAGATGTCCCAAATGCAAAAATGGTATGATCAGTGGGTAGAGCGATTTGGTGGCGATCGTTCTGGGTATGAAGATGCCCGCTTTGTGCTACCTAATGCTGCTGAAACAAAAATCATTGTTACCATGAATGCCCGGGAGTTAATTCACTTCTTTAATTTGCGTTGCTGTGATCGGGCTCAATGGGAAATTAGGGCGGTGGCTGATGAGATGCTGTCTCAGGTTAAACAGGTAGCACCAACAATTTTTGAGAAAGCAGGTCCCGGCTGTGTAGGTGGTCCTTGTCCAGAAGGTAATCTCAGCTGTGGGAAAGCTAAGGAAGTAAAAGAGCGTTATCTAAAAAATGGCTAACAATAATACAAGCCAATAAGCTGGTGAAAATTATGAGACAAGATATTATTGCTGGTCGCAATGCTGTTCGTGAAGCACTGCGTTCCGGCAGAACTATTAACAAAATAATGCTGGCACAGGGAAGCAAAAATGGTTCAATTAAAGAAGTTGTCAGCCTGGCTAAAGACAGTAAAATTCCTGTGCAAAACGTTGAGCGAAAACACCTTGACAAAATTGCTTCAGGCATGCAACACCAGGGTGTGGTGGCTGTTGCTGCGGCGAAAGACTATACAGACTTTGATGATTTGTTGGACGCAGCTGAACAGCAAGGCCAGCCTTTTTTGGTTTTATTGGATGAGATAAACGATCCCCATAACCTTGGGGCGATTATCCGAACTGCTGATGCTGCTGGGGCTGATGGTGTGATTATTCCCCGCAGACGTTCTGTTCAGTTGACACCCACGGTGGCTAAGGCTTCTGCTGGTGCTGTGGAACATGTCCCAGTGGCCAGGGTGACTAACCTGTCTCAAACCATAAAAAAACTGCAGGACAGGGGTGTGTGGGTGGTAGGGGCAGACATGGATGGTGAACTATACTGGAATGCATCGCTGGATGGCCCGATAGCTCTGGTTATAGGTGGTGAGGGTAAGGGACTGGGGCGACTGGTAAAAGAAAGCTGTGACGCAGTGGTAAAGGTCCCCATGTCGGGCAAGGTGAACTCATTAAATGCATCGGTAGCTTCTGCCTTGCTTACATATGAAGTTGTACGACAGCGTACCTGAGGAGTAAATAATGTCTGATTACTACGTTATTGACGGTTATAACATTATACACGCCTGGCCCCGCTTTAATAAAATAAGGGAGGACTCCCTGGGGCACTCCCGGGACAAGCTGATCGAAATACTTTCAAATTATGCTGCATCTACCGGTGCCAAAGTGACTATTGTTTTTGACGCCCACCAGGTAAGACATGGTGTTGAACATGTGGAAAGAATAAATGATGTGGATGTCTACTACACTGGCCAAGACGAAACTGCCGATAGTTTGATTGAGCGTTTGGTGGGCGACTTGTATTACAAAGGAAGGGTATATGTAGCTACTTCGGATTGGGACGAGCAGCGAATAATATTTGGACGGGGCGCATATCGTATAACACCAAATGAACTACTAAAACAAATAAAAGATGCACAGAAAGAAACCAAGCGTCATAACAAAACTGCACCACCAACAGAAGATTACCTAGAAAACCGGCTCCAGGAAGAAATACGGCGTAAGTTCGAGCAATGGAGGAAACAAAAAAAATAATACAAGCAGTATACTTGTTCTTTTCTAGTTGACTAGTGTTTTTGTTTTCGGTTATAATTGAAGACGTTATAAGATGAAATTAGTGCAGTAATTAGACTTGATCTTTCGTACAATTATGACATTTAATAGCTTGATAACTTTTCTAACAAAACAGAAAGCGGGGCGATTGAATGAGTGCTAATGCACAAAGAGATGTGGCGGATTATCACCTGTTAGTTGACGAAGAAGTAGTAGAGTTTGCTAGAAAGGGTGATGATACTGCACAGGAGTACTTAATTAACAAGTACAAAAACTTTGTGCGTGCCAAAGCCCGCAGTTACTTCTTGATTGGCGCGGACCGAGAAGATATAATTCAAGAGGGCATGATAGGCTTGTATAAGGCAATTCGTGACTTTAAGATGGATAAGCTGTCGTCTTTTAGAGCGTTTGCAGAACTATGTATTACCAGGCAAATTATTACGGCCATTAAAACCGCCACTAGGCAGAAGCATATTCCACTGAATTCTTATGTGTCATTGAACAAGCCCATCTATGATGAAGATTCAGACCGCACCCTGCTAGATGTTATTTCCGGATCAAAGATAACTGATCCAGAAGAGTTAATTGTTAGTAGAGAAGAATTTGATGACATTGAAGAAAAGATGGGTGAAATACTAAGCTCATTGGAATGGAAAGTGTTGATGTCATACTTGGAAGGGAAGTCATATCAAGAGATAGCCGTGGAACTAAATCGCCATGTAAAATCCATTGATAATGCTTTGCAGCGTGTTAAAAGAAAAATCGAGCGTTACTTGGAAAAGCGGGAAGCTTAAAGTGAGTGTTCGAAAAGGAGTACGATAGACACGAGAAGTTCAAGGCGGATATCGTACGGATTTTTTGAATATCATCTTAAAATAGATAATTTTGTTAATAAAAAGTATATTGACAGCAAGCAGCATAAATGTTAAGATAGATCTTGCGTTGAGGCGGGACGGCTTCAACAGCGATACAAAAATAAGCTGGCGTGGCTCAATTGGTAGAGCAGCTGACTTGTAATCAGCAGGTTGCAGGTTCAAGTCCTGTCGCCAGCTCCATTAACAAATAACAAAGTGGAGGAGTGCCCGAGTGGCCAAAGGGAGCAGACTGTAAATCTGCCGGCGATCGCCTTCGTAGGTTCAAATCCTACCTCCTCCACCATAAAATTTTGACAAATTATTTGAAACATGATACTATGGGCTTTATCCACGCGGGGTGGAGCAGTTGGTAGCTCGTCGGGCTCATAACCCGAAGGTCGGGGGTTCAAGTCCCTCCCCCGCAACCAATGCCGCCGTAGCTCAGCCGGTAGAGCGCATCCTTGGTAAGGATGAGGTCACGGGTTCAAATCCCGTCGGTGGCTCCAAATAAATAAAAAAATATGGCGGTGTAGCTCAGATGGTCAGAGCACACGGTTCATACCCGTGGCGTCGCTGGTTCAAATCCAGCCACCGCTACCAATAAATTAAACCAACCTAGACTTAGGTTGGTTTTTGCTATACATGAACAAGTAAGCTAACATTATTTGATTAAGTTCGACTCAGGAGTTAGTAGTGAGTAGTGAGGAGTTAGAATAAAAACCATAAGAACATAAGAAGGATTAAATCTAACTATAATACTGGTTGCGGTAATCTTTGAGACATAAAAGTTGCAAAACTTGAAGAGATATTTTTTAGTATTCTAACTACTATCTCCTATCTCCTAACTCCTAGCTCCTAATAATTTTTTCCATAATTAAGAAGGAGTTTGCATTTTAGTATCGAACAATATTTACTGGTGTGTTGTAGATTTCACGCACTGTGTAGAAAAGTATATTTGAATTAGCAACTGGTAATAACTTAAAAGAGTGTTAAAAGATGCTAAGGGGGAAAGATACCAATGGCAAAGGCTAAGTTTGAACGTAACAAGCCGCACGTAAACATCGGTACTATCGGTCACGTTGACCATGGAAAAACCACTCTCACCGCTGCAATCACCATCACATTAACCAATGCATATGGCGGCGATATAAGAAAGTACGACGAGATTGATAACGCTCCAGAAGAGCGGGAACGTGGCATCACCATTAATACCGCCCACGTGGAATATGAGACAGAAAATCGTCACTATGCCCACGTAGATTGTCCTGGACACGCTGACTATGTTAAGAACATGATCACTGGTGCTGCACAAATGGACGGCGGTATCTTGGTAGTATCTGCTGCAGACGGTCCAATGCCACAGACCCGTGAGCACATTCTGCTTTCACGTCAGGTAGGCGTTCCATCAATCTGCGTATTCCTGAACAAATCAGACATGGTTGATGATGAAGAACTGCTGGAACTGGTAGACATGGAAGTACGCGAACTGTTAAGTGAATATGACTTCCCAGGTGATGATACACCAATAGTAGCTGGATCAGCGTTGAAGGCTATGGAATGTGGTTGCGGCAACCGTGACTGCGAATGGTGCGGTAAGATCTGGGAACTGATGGATAACGTAGATGAGTTTATCCCAACCCCAGAACGTGATACCGAAAAGAACTTCTTGATGCCCGTGGAAGACGTATTCTCCATCACCGGTCGTGGTACAGTTGCTACCGGTCGTGTGGAACGTGGTGTTGTAAAACAGGGTGAAGAAGTAGAAATAGTTGGTCTGATGGATCAACCAAAGAAAACAGTTGTAACCGGTGTAGAAATGTTCCGCAAGTTGCTGGACTATGCAGAAGCTGGAGACAACATTGGAGCACTGTTGCGTGGTGTTGAGCGCAAAGAAATTGAACGTGGTCAAGTATTAGCGAAGCCTGGCAGTATCAAGCCACACACCAAGTTTGATTCAGAGGTATATGTACTGACTAAAGAAGAAGGTGGACGACACACCCCATTCTTTAACGGATATCGTCCTCAGTTCTATTTCCGTACAACTGACGTTACCGGTTCCATTGCATTGCCAGACGGTGTAGAAATGGTAATGCCCGGAGACAACACCAAATTTAAGATTGAACTGATTACTCCCATTGCTATTGAAGAAGGTCTGCGCTTTGCTATTCGTGAAGGTGGCCGTACAGTAGGTGCCGGTGTAGTAACCGCTATTACTGAGTAAAACTTCTGTATTATTAAAAGTGGGGGTTATCCCCACTTTTAATAATACTAGCACGGTGTAACCAAGGGCTAAGGTTTTAGTTGGTATATAGTGGCAGCGAATGTGTTAAACTATAAACACTATTTTTAAATGGTATTCAGTATTGACATGTATTAACACTTGTGATAAATTTGATAAGGTGAATTTCTAAAAGGAAATTGCCGAGGTTTTTTTATTTTTGGGAGGTGGCAATGGTGAGAGTAGGAGTTACACTGGCTTGCACAGATTGCAAGAGAAGAAACTACACCACTACAAAAAGCAAGAAGAATGATCCTAATAGAATTGAGATGAAAAAGTATTGTCCCTTCTGCAAAACTCATACCATGCATAAAGAAACCAGATAACTGGTTTTTACAGTAAACTGTTGTCATCAGAATTAATTTGGTTTTAAGGATGTGGCATAAATGGTAGCTTCCAAAAAACAAGCCGCCGAGAAAAAGGGCGCAGCCGTGGCTCAGAAAGGCCCATCAAAAGCTGCAAAGAAGGATACTAAATCCAAAGGTCGTATGCAAGTAATAAAAGACTTCTTTTCAGGGGTTAAGACTGAGTTGAAGAAAGTTCATTGGCCGACACGCCGGGAGACGATGGTTTATACAGGCGTTGTTTTGGCAACGGTCACCTTGGTGGCTTTGATTATTTGGATTTTAGACTCAATTCTCAGTGGAGGAATGTCCCTGATTATTGGATAAGTGAGGTTCCCTTTTTTATGGATAAAAACTGGTATGTAGTACATACCTATTCTGGATACGAGAACAAAGTTAAAGCTAATCTGGAAAGACGCATAGAATCTATGAATATGGAAGAAAAAATCTTCCGTATTTTAGTGCCTATGGAAGATGAAGTGGAACATAAAAACGGCAAGAAAAAAGTGACCAAGAAGAAGGTCTTTCCGGGTTATGTGCTAGTGGAAATGGTAATGACTGATGACTCATGGTATGTAGTGCGCAACACGCCTGGTGTGACAGGCTTTGTTGGGTCTGGTACCAAACCTATTCCTTTGAATGAACAAGAAGTTAAGGCCGTTATGAAGCAAATTGGCGAAGAGGAACCACGTCCAAAGGTGCCTTTTGAAGAAGGGGAACAGGTTAAAGTAAATGCCGGCCCATTTGAGGATTTTGTTGGTGTTATTGAAGAGATTTACCCAGAAAAAGCTAAAGTAAAAGTAATGGTATCAATGTTTGGGCGGGAGACTCCCATAGAATTAGAGTTTAACCAAGTAGAAAGAATTGACTAGATATCATCGTGTGAGGAGGTGTGAGTAGTGGCTAAGAAAGTAGCTGCTGTAGTTAAACTACAAATACCTGCCGGTAAAGCAAGTCCTGCACCCCCAGTAGGCCCTGCGCTGGGTCAGCATGGAGTTAACATCATGGGTTTTGTAAAGGAGTTTAACGAAAAAACTGCACAACAAGCAGGTTTGATTATACCTGTTGAATTAACTGTATATGAAGATCGTTCTTTTACATTTATTTGTAAGACACCACCTGCTGCGGTATTACTTAAAAAAGCAGCCGGCATTGAAACTGCATCAGGAGAGCCAAATCGGAACAAGGTGGCTAAAGTACCTCGTTCCAAGGTTAAAGAAATTGCCGAGCTTAAAATGCCTGACTTGAATGCAGCTGATATTGAAGCAGCAATGCGTATGGTTGAAGGCACTGCCCGTAGTATGGGAATTGAAATTATTGAAGGATAATATGCTAATTATCTGAGTGTGGGAGGAATTTTCCGTTATATACCACTAAGGAGGAATAACAAATGCCAAAGCATGGTAAAAAGTATCAAGAAGCAGTAAAGGCTATTGACCGTGATTCTTTGTATGAGGTTGAAGAAGCCATTGAACTAGCAAAAAAATCTGCGTCAGCAAAATTTGACGAAACTATTGAAACTGCTGTACGTCTAAATGTAGATGTGCGGCACGCAGATCAACAAATACGTGGTGCTGTAGTACTGCCTCACGGAACGGGCAAAAGCAAAACTGTGCTGGTTTTTGCTAAGGGTGATAAAGCCAAGGAAGCAGAAGCAGCCGGTGCTGATTTTGTGGGAGCAGATGATATGGTTGAAAAAATCCAGGGCGGGTGGTTAGGTTTTGATGTAGCAATTGCTACACCTGATATGATGGCTCAAGTGGGTAAACTGGGTCGGGTGTTGGGACCACGTGGTTTAATGCCAAACCCCAAAACAGGTACAGTGACCATGGATGTAGATCAGGCTGTTAAAGAAGCAAAAGCTGGTAAGATTAATTATCGTACCGACAAGGCTGGTATTATCCATGCCCCCATTGGTAAAGCATCCTTTGAAGTTGATAAATTAAAGGGTAACTTTGATACACTGGTAGATACACTGATGAAGGCAAAACCTTCAGCGGTAAAGGGGACTTATGTGAAGAGTGTTTCCTTGTCTAGCACAATGGGGCCTGCTGTTAAGGTTGATCCAGCCAAACTTAGCTAGTACTCACACGTTAATAATTCAGGAGTTAGAATTTAGGAGTTAGGAGTTAGAATTAAGAAAGCGTAAGACTTTCGATATTCTGAATGCTGACTACTGAAACCTGATTACCTGATAACATTCTAATATATGATTGTTCCTGCTGTAGACCGTTGGTGTTTAACTTAAAGGCGAAAGCTGCCAGCGCAGGTCGGAGACATCCTGCTCAATGAATATGCAGGACCTCTGTGTCTGTCTACAGAGGTCTTTTTCTTATTTTAATGCCTTTGAAGGGAGGTGTGCAAATGCCGACCAGACAAGAGAAAGAACAAATGGTAACTGAAATTAAAGAGCGGCTAGATAAGGCGAAAGTGGTTGTTTTGGCTGACTACAGTGGTGTTACAGTAGATGAAGTAACAAAATTACGTGCAGAACTGCGTAAAGCAGGCTGTGAACTAAAAGTAACTAAGAACACACTGACAAAAATCGCTGCTGATGAGATTGGTATTGAAGGTTTGGATTCATTCCTAGAAGGTCCAACAGTAATGACCTTTGGTTATGATGATGCTGTAGCTGCAGCCAAGATTGTTAACAAATACTCCAAAGATCTTAAAGAAAAGCTGGAGATTAAAGCCGGTGTACTTGAAGGGTCAGTGGTTAATGTAGATCAGATTAAAGAACTGGCTGAATTACCACCCCGCGAGGAATTGCTGGCCAAAGTTGTTGGAGGAATGCAGGCACCACTTTATGGATTTGCCAATGTACTTTCAGCAAACCTCAGAGACTTGGTGCATGTGGTTGAGGCTGTCCGCAAAAAGAAGGAAGAGGAAGAACAAGCTGCTTCCTAATAGTTTGATGGAACTATTATTAAAAAATTATACTATAAGAGAATTCAAGGAGGTAACATAGAGTTATGTCTAAAGTTAATGAAATTTTAGAAGCTGTAAAAGAACTGAGTGTTTTAGAACTGTCTGAGCTGGTAAAGGCCTTTGAAGAAGAATTTGGTGTTAGCGCTGCTGCCCCTGTGGCTGCTGTAGCTGCTGCTCCTGCTGCTGGTGGCGACGCTGGTGCTGCAGAGGAACAAACAGAATTTGATGTAATTCTGAAAGCACCTGGTGCTAAAAAGATTAACGTAATTAAAGTAGTTCGTGAAATCACTGGCCTAGGACTAAAAGAAGCTAAAGAATTGGTAGACAACGCTCCAAAGCCGGTTAAAGAAAAAGCCAGCAAGGAAGATGCTGAAGAAGTTAAGTCCAAGTTAGAAGAAGCTGGTGCTGAAGTAGAAGTTAAGTAACATTAAATAATAAAAAGTGCCTGGTTATATTGGTCAGGCACTTTTATTTTTACAAAATGTTCTAGGGCTGGAGCTTGGAGTAATTCCCAACAATCAACGCATAAGGCAGACTTTTGTAAATCTATGAATGTCTAACAAAAAACACTTGACAAAAAACTATTTATATGCTAGTATCTAAAAATGTCATTCTATGGTTTTCTTAGCCTTTTTTGTATGTTACCTAAAAGATTGAATTTACTGGTAATAAATAGGGCATAATAATTAACATTAGGTGTAGTGTCTAAAAGCGAGGTTGTAAGGTTAACTAACCATAGCCTTGCTTTTCGCTTGTTTTTAATTTTATAAGGGGTGTGATGCGCTAGATGGTCTTTCCGGAAAAGGTTGGCACCAGGGTTAGGTGGAACTACGGCAAATTGAAGGAAGTGCTGCAGCTTCCCAACCTAATTGAAATCCAAAGGGATTCTTACAAATGGTTTCTGGATACTGGTTTGCGAGAGGTGTTCCGCGACATATCACCCATCCAGGACTTTACCGGTAACTTGGTATTAGAGTTTTTAGATTACACTCTCGGTGATCCTAAATATGTTGTTGAAGAATGCAAAGAGCGTGATGTTACCTATGCAGCACCACTTCGGGTAAAAGTAAGGTTAATCAATAAAGATACCGGTGAAGTAAAAGAGCAAGAAGTATTTATGGGTGATTTCCCGCTAATGACCGATAAAGGAACATTCATTATTAATGGTGCAGAAAGAGTTATAGTCAGCCAGTTGGTGCGTTCCCCAGGGGTGTATTTTACAGAGACTATTGACCCTAGTGGGCAAAGACTGTACGGCTCAACCATAATACCAAACCGTGGAGCATGGCTGGAATTCGAGACAGATGTAAATAATCACATTTTTGTAAGAATTGACCGTACTCGTAAAATACCAGGTACTGTGCTTGTTAGGGCATTGGGTTACAGTTCTGACCAACAAATACTAGAACTGTTTAATAATGACCAAAATATTAATGAAACCCTCAGCAGAGATAATACTGATTCGGAAGAAGATGCCCTGGTGGAAATCTATAAAAGATTACGACCGGGTGAACCCCCTACCGTTGAGAGCGCCCGTTCCTTAATACAAACTTTATTCTTTGACCCTAAGCGATATGACTTAGCAAACGTGGGTCGCTACAAAATACATAAAAAATTAAAACATGACATATTTTATCGCTTCCCTGATGAGGACGGTCCAAAAGAGTTTGATAGATATTTGCAGAGAGAAGTTCCTATTGAAAGGGAATACATTCGTGAACTTACCCCTGAAGATATCATTGCCACTGTTCGTTACATACTGGGTTTAATGAAAGGTGAAGGTAGTGTGGATGATATTGACCACTTGGGTAATCGTCGCCTACGCTCGGTAGGTGAACTGCTACAGAACCAGTTTCGCATCGGGTTATCTAGAATGGAGCGTGTAGTGCGTGAGCGGATGACTATCCAAGACGTGGATGTAATAACTCCGCAGGTTCTAATAAATATACGCCCAGTGGTGGCATCAATTAAAGAATTCTTTGGTTCCAGCCAGCTATCACAGTTCATGGATCAAACTAACCCGCTGGCAGAATTAACTCACAAGCGTCGGCTATCTGCCCTTGGCCCGGGAGGGCTGTCTAGAGAGCGGGCAGGATTTGAAGTTCGTGACGTTCACCACTCTCACTATGGACGTATGTGTCCCATTGAGACTCCTGAAGGACCTAACATCGGCTTGATAGGCTCTTTATCTACTTATGCTCGTATTAATGATTTTGGATTTATGGAAACACCTTACCGTAAGGTCGATAAGGAGAGCAAGAGGGTTACACAAGAAATAGTTTATTTGACAGCCGATGAGGAAGAACAAGCCATTGTAGCACAGGCTAACGCCCCTTTAGACGAGAAGGGTTATTTTGCTAATGAACGGGTAAATGCCCGAAAGGGTCATGAAATTCTGGTGGCTCCCGTTACAAACGTTGATTTTATGGATGTTTCTCCTAAACAGGTTTTTAGTGTAGCTACTTCATTAATTCCGTTTCTGGAACACGATGATGCCAACCGTGCCCTGATGGGGGCTAACATGCAGCGTCAGGCGGTACCACTGCTACGACCCCAGGCACCACTGGTGGGTACTGGGATCGAGTATAAGGCCCTAAAGGATTCAGGTGCTGCAGTGCTAACCAGAAGAAGTGGTACTATAGAAAAGGTATCGGCAACGGAAGTGCATATTCGTGCAGACGAGGACGGGTCACTGGATGTCTATAAGTTGCTTAAGTTTATCAGGTCCAACCAGGGCACCTGTATCAATCAAAAGCCAATAGTCGGAAAGGGACAAAAGATAGAAGCAAACGAAATAATTGCTGACGGGCCCTCGTCGGACAAAGGTGAACTAGCGTTAGGCAGAAACGTGCTGGTGGCCTTTATGCCTTGGGAAGGTTACAACTATGAGGATGCCATTCTAGTCAGTGAGAAGATGGTAAAGGAAGACTACTTTACCTCTATTCATATAGAAGAATACGAATGTGATGCCCGGGATACTAAACTGGGTCCTGAAGAAATCACCAGGGACATCCCTAATGTGGGTGAGGAAATTCTAAAGGATCTGGATGACAGAGGCATAATTAGAACAGGTGCTGAAGTACGCCCAGGTGATATTTTGGTAGGCAAGGTTACCCCCAAGGGTGAAACGGAACTAACTGCTGAAGAGCGTTTATTGAGAGCAATTTTTGGTGAGAAGGCTCGAGAGGTACGCGATACTTCGCTAAGAGTACCCCATGGTGAAGCGGGTAAAATAGTAGACGTAAAAGTATTTTCCCGTGATAACGGTGATGAACTGCCTCCGGGAGTAAACCAGCTAGTACGGGTATATATCGCCCAGAAGAGGAAAATATCCGAAGGTGATAAAATGGCGGGTCGTCACGGGAACAAAGGGGTTATCGCCCGTATCCTGCCTGAAGAGGATATGCCATTCATGCCTGATGGTACGCCGGTGGAAATTGTATTAAACCCCCTGGGTGTTCCTTCGAGGATGAACATCGGACAGGTGTTGGAAACTCATTTGGGTTGGGCAGCAAAAGTTTTAGGTTTTCATGTAGCCACGCCGGTATTCAACGGTGCGGCTGAGGAATCGATTATTGAGACGCTCCAAAAAGCATCTTTACCTGAAATTGGGAAAATAACCTTAAGCGATGGTCGAACTGGAGAGCCATTTGACAATCCTGTCACCGTGGGATATGTATATATGCTAAAGCTTGCCCACTTAGTTGATGACAAGATTCATGCCCGTTCCACTGGACCGTATTCACTTGTTACTCAACAACCGTTGGGTGGTAAAGCACAGTTCGGTGGCCAGCGCTTTGGTGAAATGGAGGTATGGGCCCTGGAGGCTTATGGCGCGGCCTATACTCTGCAGGAAATCCTCACTGTGAAGTCTGACGATGTGGTAGGACGTGTTAAAACATATGAGTCAATTGTAAAAGGTGAAAATGTACCGGAACCAGGAGTACCGGAATCCTTTAAAGTTCTAATCAAGGAACTGCAAAGTCTGGGACTGGATGTCAAAGTGCTTTCGGAAAATGAAGAAGAGATAGATATTAAAGAATCAGAAGAAGATGTAAACGAAGCGGCTAAAGATTATGGGTTGGATGCTCAAGAAGAACCGGCTACTGGGACAAGAACCAGTAATACCGATGATGAAAATGCAGACACCGCTGAAGAGAAGGAATTAGATTTGACCGTAGTAGATGAGGATTTAGAAGTGGATTAAGAATTAACAGTAGCTGCCGGTAAAACCTGTTTAAAGGGGGAAAAATCCTTGCTGGATTTAAACAACTTTGACCGGATTAGAATTGGGCTGGCTTCTCCGGAGCAAATTAGGGCCTGGTCTAGTGGTGCGGTGAAAAAACCGGAAACCATTAACTATCGTACTTTAAAGCCGGAACGTGACGGTTTGTTTTGTGAAAGAATATTTGGACCCACAAGAGACTGGGAATGTCACTGTGGTAAGTACAAGCGGGTTAGGTATAAAGGCGTTGTTTGTGACCGCTGTGGCGTAGAAGTTACCAGATCCAAAGTACGCCGGGAACGGTTAGGCATCATTGAACTTGCTGCTCCGGTATCCCACATCTGGTACTTCAAAGGGATTCCCAGTCGGATGGGCTTAATAATGGATATGTCGCCCCGGGCACTGGAGAAAGTACTTTACTTTGTTTCATATATTGTGATAGATCCGGGCGAGACCAACTTGATTAAAAAGCAGTTGCTTACAGAGACAGAATATCGGGAGTATTACGACAAGTACGGAGACAGCTTCAAAGCAGGTATGGGAGCCGAAGCTGTTAAAGAGTTGCTTAAAGAAATTGATATGGAAAAGGAAAGCAAAAACCTGCGACAGGAATTAAAAGAGGTTTCTGGGCAACGTAAAATCAGGGCTATCCGCCGGTTAGAAGTGGTAGAGGCGTTTCGTAAATCCAAGAACAGACCGGAATGGATGATTATGGATGCACTTCCAGTAATCCCCCCTGAACTCCGACCCATGGTACAGCTTGATGGTGGCCGGTTTGCCACATCTGACTTAAACGATTTGTACCGACGGGTGATAAATAGGAATAACAGGCTGCAGAAACTGTTGGATTTAGGTGCTCCAGATATTATTGTACGTAACGAAAAAAGAATGCTTCAAGAAGCGGTGGATGCCCTTATTGATAACGGGCGCCGTGGACGGCCGGTTACTGGACCTGGTAACCGCCCATTGAAATCATTATCTGACATGTTGAAGGGTAAGCAGGGTCGTTTTAGACAGAATCTGTTGGGTAAAAGGGTAGATTACTCCGGTCGTTCAGTTATTGTTGTTGGCCCTGAGCTGAAGCTTCATCAGTGTGGTTTGCCAAAAGAAATGGCATTGGAGCTATTTAAACCCTTTGTTATGAAAAGTCTTGTAGAAAAAGGCTACGCCCATAACATTAAGAGTGCCAAGCGAATGGTAGAGCGGGTGCGCAGTGAAGTGTGGGATGTACTAGAAGATGTAATTAGTCAGCATCCGGTAATGCTAAACCGTGCGCCAACCTTGCACCGTCTGGGGATTCAGTCATTTGAACCTGTTTTAGTAGAAGGTCGGGCCATTAAAATTCACCCGATGGTATGTACGGCATACAACGCTGACTTTGACGGGGACCAAATGGCTGTACACGTACCCCTTTCTGCAGAGGCCCAGGCTGAAGCGAGGCTGTTGATGTTATCAGCTAATAACATCCTCAATCCAAAAGACGGAAAACCGGTGGCCACTCCTACTCAGGATATGGTATTGGGATGCTACTACTTAACAATGGATAGGCCTGGAGCCCTTGGGGAAGGAAATATCTTTAAAGATTTTGAAGAAGCAGTTATGGCTTACGATAACGATGCACTGTCCCTTCATGCTAAAATAAAAGTACGAATTAAAGGTGAATTGTTGGAAACAACAGTGGGTCGCTTGATCTTTAACGAAGCCATTCCCGATGAACTGGGCTACTATAACACAGTGTCAGACAAAAAGTCTCTCGGTAAAATCGTTGAAGAGAGTTATCGTAAGTTGGGATATAGTTCCACAGCACAGTTGTTGGACGGTCTAAAAAAACTTGGGTATCGTTATGCTACCCGTGCAGGGATGACAATAGGTGTAGCTGATATCACCATCCCTGAAAAGAAGAAGGAGATTCTAGCAGAATCTGAAAAAAGAGTAAATGATATAGAAAAGCAGTACCGTCGGGGACTGATTACCGAAGAGGAACGCTATCGTAAGATTATTGGTGTTTGGAATGATGCCACCGAAGATGTAACCAACGCTTTAATGGAGACGCTGGATAAATTTAACCCAGTATACATGATGGCTACATCTGGTGCCCGTGGTAACATTCAGCAAATCCGCCAGCTGGCAGGTATGCGTGGTTTGATGGCTGATCCTTCAGGTCGAATTATTGACCTGCCAATTAAAGCGAACTTCCGTGAAGGCTTAACAGTACTGGAGTACTTTATCTCCACTCACGGGGCTCGTAAAGGTTTGGCGGACACTGCCCTTAGAACGGCTGACTCTGGATACTTAACCAGGCGCTTGGTGGACGTGGCCCAGGATGTAATTGTTAGGGAACTGGATTGCGGTACCGAAGCTGGTGTGGAAGTATCAGAAATCAAAGAAGGCACTGAAGTGATAGAAAATCTGTTTGACCGTATTGTGGGCAGGTTTACAATAGATGATGTTACCAATCCCGAAACTGGTGAAGTAATTGTTAAAGCAGGCGATATGATAATGGAAGAACAAGCGGAAGACATTGTTAACTCTGGTGTAGATAAATTAACCATCCGCTCTGTTCTGACATGTAGAACTCATCACGGTGTTTGCAACAAATGCTATGGCCGTAACCTTGCCACTGGTCAAGAAGTGGATATTGGGGAAGCAGTTGGTATCATTGCTGCACAGTCCATTGGTGAACCGGGAACACAGCTTACCATGCGTACCTTCCACACCGGTGGTATTGCTGGAGACGATATTACTCAGGGTCTACCGCGTATTGAGGAATTATTTGAAGCTAGGCGTCCCAAGGGGCAAGCTATTATTACTGAAAATGAAGGCACGGTAGCTATAACCGAAGTAAAAGGTCGCCGCGAGATTGAAATCACCGGAGATGATGGAGAAAAACAATCATACCCAGTACCATATGGTTCTCGGTTGAAAGTCCGGGATGGTAACAAAGTGGAACCCGGTGATGAACTTACAGAGGGTTCCGTGAACCCACATGACATGCTGAAAATCAAAGGTGTTCGTAACTGTCAGCTATACTTACTGCAGGAGGTGCAAAAAGTCTACCGATTGCAAGGTGTAGAAATCAGTGATAAACATATTGAAGTGATGATTAGGCAAATGTTCCGTAAGATCAAAGTAGATGAAGTGGGAGACACTGAACTTCTTCCTGGTGGCTTGATCGATATATTTGACTTTGAAACGCAAAACAATAAGGCAAAAGAAAAAGATGGAGAACTGGCTACTGGAAAGTCGGTGCTCCTAGGTATTACTAAAGCATCACTGGCTACGGATTCATTCCTGTCAGCAGCATCGTTCCAGGAAACCACCAGGGTACTGACCGAAGCGGCAATCAAAGGAAAACTTGATCCGCTACTGGGATTAAAAGAAAACGTAATTATTGGAAAACTGGTCCCAGCTGGTACAGGGATGTCTAGGTACCGTAATGTAGAAGTGGCTTCACCAGGGGGCCAAGCTGAGGAAACAGAGGTAACAGACATAGACGATATTGAAGATATTATGGATATTTAAAAGCAGGAGCTAGGAGTTAGGAGTAAGGAGTTAGAATTTAAAGCCAGAGAAGGATGTTTGATGGACATTCTGAATTCTGACTCCTGAATTCTGACTACTGTCGTGAATTGATAAAATTGTTGACAATGTAATAAGTGGGTGTTATTATATACGAGTGTGCGGATTTCTGGAGGGTTTTGACTATGCCGTATGAAAGAATATCCAAGGCTCAGAAGAAAACAGTGGGCGCTAAACAAACCGCCAAAGCTGTTGATAAAGGCCGGGCAAAGCTGGTTCTGGTAGCCCGGGATGCTGACCGACACGTAATAAATCCCATTATAAATGCCTGTAAAGAAAAAGGCATAGATGTGGTAGAAATAGACAACATGAAGAAACTTGGTAAAGCATGTGGAATTGAAGTCCGCTGTGCTGTGGCAGCAGTAATTAAAGAATAGCCTTAGGGCTTGATATATTAAGAATTGCATTTGCATTAGTGAAGGGAGGTGTTGTTGGGAAATGCCGACCATTAACCAGCTCATTCGTAAAAACAGAAAATTAACCAAAGAAAAATCTGGCGCTCCGGCTTTAAAGAATAGTCCACAAAAACGTGGGGTGTGCACTAGAGTTTATACCACTACTCCTAAGAAGCCAAACTCTGCTTTGCGTAAAGTGGCCAGGGTGCGTTTAACAAATGGTATTGAAGTAACTTCCTACATCCCTGGTATCGGCCACAACCTGCAGGAACACTCAGTGGTACTGGTTCGCGGTGGCCGTGTTAAGGACATTCCAGGTGTGCGTTACCACATAGTTCGTGGTGCTTTAGACACAGCTGGTGTACAGGATCGTAACCAAGGAAGGTCCAAATACGGAACAAAGAGACCGAAGAAGTAATTGCTCAGTAGTCAGGAGCTAGGAGTCAGGAGTCAGAATAAAACCATAAAAACAATTAACATATGTGCATTCTGAATGCTGGCTACTTAATTATAAATACTTCAATAATTACAATATGTACTTATATAAAAATTAATACCGATAACCTGCAGCAAAGGGGGGGAAGTTATGCCGAGAAAAGGTGATATACCAAAGCGCGAAGTTTTGTCCGATCCCGTATACGGTAGTAAAGTTGTTACCAAGCTAGTAAACCAAATCATGCTGGATGGAAAAAGAGGGCTAGCTGAGCGTATTGTATATAATGCATTTGATACCATTAAAGAGAAAACAGGTAAAGATCCTCTGGAAGTTTTTGAAGAGGCAATGAAAAACGTGATGCCTGTTCTGGAAGTTAAAGCCCGTCGAGTAGGTGGGGCAAACTATCAGGTGCCTGTAGAGGTGCGCCAAGAGCGCCGTCAAACCCTTGCAATTCGCTGGATCACTAAATATACACGTGAGCGCTCGGGTCGCAGTATGTCCGACAAACTGTCAGCAGAATTGATGGATGCAGCACAAGGTACAGGTGGTGCAGTTAAAAAACGCGAAGATACTCATAAAATGGCTGAGGCCAATAAAGCCTTTGCGCATTATAGGTGGTAAGGAGGATATTGATATAACATGGCTCGTAAGTTTCCGCTAGAGCGAACTCGCAACATAGGAATCATGGCTCATATTGATGCCGGAAAAACAACAACCACCGAGCGCATGCTATTCTACACTGGTAGAGTTCATAAACTTGGTGAAGTCCATGATGGTGCAGCAACGATGGACTGGATGGTACAAGAGCAGGAAAGAGGTATTACAATTACCTCAGCTGCAACCACATGCGAATGGAAGGATCATCGTGTAAATATTATAGATACGCCAGGCCACGTGGACTTTACAGTTGAAGTAGAACGATCACTGCGTGTGTTAGATGGAGCAGTGGCAGTGTTCTGTTCTGTAGGGGGCGTAGAACCGCAGTCTGAAACAGTTTGGAGACAGGCGGATAAATACAAAGTTCCAAGACTTGCTTACATCAACAAAATGGACCGCGTCGGAGCTGACTTCTTTGTAGGCATAAATATGATGCAGGAAAGATTAGGTGCAAACCCAGTTCCAATTCAACTGCCCATTGGTGCAGAAGATGAATTCCAGGGCATTGTAGACTTGATTAAAAACAAGGCTATTTATTACCTTGATGACCTTGGTACTAGAAGTGAATTCAAGGAAATACCCGATGAAATGAAAGAAATTGCAGCAGAATACCGGACCAAACTGGTAGAGGCAGTGGCCGAAACAGATGATGAACTGATGATGAAATATCTCGAGGGCGAAGAGCTTACGGAAGAAGAAGTCAGCATTGGTGTTCGTAAAGCTACACTAGCAGTTAAAATAATACCGGTACTTTGCGGATCATCATTTAAGAACAAAGGTGTGCAATTACTACTAGATGCAATTGTTGACTACCTGCCGGCTCCTATTGATGTACCACCGGTAACAGGAATTAAGCCTGGTACTGAGGAAGAAGACCGTCGGCTATCCAACGATGATGAACCCTTTTCTGCTTTAGCTTTTAAAATTATGACAGATCCGTATGTGGGTAAACTTTCATTTATCAGAGTGTATTCCGGTACACTGAAGTCTGGATCATATGTTTACAACCCCAGTAAAGGCAAAAAAGAACGGGTGGGGCGTATCATGCAGATGCATGCTAACCACCGGGAAGAAATTGACGAAATACATGCCGGAGACATTTGTGGTGTTGTAGGATTAAAAAATACTGGTACAGGCGATACACTATGTGATGAAAAAAGCCAAATTGAACTGGAAGCTATGGAATTCCCGGAACCAGTTATCGATGTGGCCATTGAACCAAAGACAAAGAGTGATCAGGATAAACTGGCAGTTGCCTTACAGAAACTGGCTGATGAAGATCCAACATTTAAAACTCACACAGACCATGACACCGGTCAGACAATTATTTCAGGTATGGGTGAATTGCACCTTGAGGTTATTGTTGACCGCCTGCTGAGAGAGTTTAAAGTTGAAGCTAACGTAGGTAAACCGCAGGTAGCTTATAAAGAAACCATTAGAAAAGTCGTTAAGCAGGAAGGTAAGTTTGTACGACAATCTGGTGGTCGGGGGCAGTTTGGTCATGTTCATATTCAAATTGAACCCCTTGAGGCTGGAACAGGGTACGAGTTTGTTAACAAAATTGTTGGTGGCGTGGTACCTAAAGAGTATATTCCTGCTGTGGATAATGGTGTTAAAGAAGCCATGCAGACTGGTGTGATGGCCGGTTATCCCATGACGGATATCAAAGTAACACTATACGATGGTTCTTATCACGAAGTGGATTCCTCGGAAATGGCCTTTAAGGTAGCTGGTTCTATGGCATTTAAAGATGGTTCTAAAAAAGCCAGTCCAGTTATTCTAGAACCAATGATGAAGGTTGAAGCATTAATGCCAGAGGAATATATGGGTGACGTGATGGGTGACATTAACAGTCGTCGTGGACGGGTAGAATCAATGGACCAAAGAGGTAATGCCAAAGTGATTAACGCTTATGTACCTCTATCGGAAATGTTTGGTTATGCCACCGAACTTCGTTCCCGCACCCAAGGGCGTGGACAATATACAATGCAGTTCTCTCATTACGATGAAGTGCCTAAAAACATTGCTGAAGAGATAGTTTCTAAAAACACTTAATAAAATTAACGAGAATTAAGGGGGAAAGATACCAATGGCAAAGGCTAAGTTTGAACGTAACAAGCCGCACGTAAACATCGGTACTATCGGTCACGTTGACCATGGAAAAACCACTCTCACCGCTGCAATCACCATCACATTAACCAATGCATATGGCGGCGATATAAGAAAGTACGACGAGATTGATAACGCTCCAGAAGAGCGGGAACGTGGCATCACCATTAATACCGCCCACGTGGAATATGAGACAGAAAATCGTCACTATGCCCACGTAGATTGTCCTGGACACGCTGACTATGTTAAGAACATGATCACTGGTGCTGCACAAATGGACGGCGGTATCTTGGTAGTATCTGCTGCAGACGGTCCAATGCCACAGACCCGTGAGCACATTCTGCTTTCACGTCAGGTAGGCGTTCCATCAATCTGCGTATTCCTGAACAAATCAGACATGGTTGATGATGAAGAACTGCTGGAACTGGTAGACATGGAAGTACGCGAACTGTTAAGTGAATATGACTTCCCAGGTGATGATACACCAATAGTAGCTGGATCAGCGTTGAAGGCTATGGAATGTGGTTGCGGCAACCGTGACTGCGAATGGTGCGGTAAGATCTGGGAACTGATGGATAACGTAGATGAGTTTATCCCAACCCCAGAACGTGATACCGAAAAGAACTTCTTGATGCCCGTGGAAGACGTATTCTCCATCACCGGTCGTGGTACAGTTGCTACCGGTCGTGTGGAACGTGGTGTTGTAAAACAGGGTGAAGAAGTAGAAATAGTTGGTCTGATGGATCAACCAAAGAAAACAGTTGTAACCGGTGTAGAAATGTTCCGCAAGTTGCTGGACTATGCAGAAGCTGGAGACAACATTGGAGCACTGTTGCGTGGTGTTGAGCGCAAAGAAATTGAACGTGGTCAAGTATTAGCGAAGCCTGGCAGTATCAAGCCACACACCAAGTTTGATTCAGAGGTATATGTACTGACTAAAGAAGAAGGTGGACGCCACACCCCATTCTTTAACGGATACCGTCCTCAGTTCTATTTCCGTACAACTGACGTTACCGGTTCCATTGCATTGCCAGACGGTGTAGAAATGGTAATGCCCGGAGACAACACTAAATTTAAAATTGATCTGATTACTCCCATTGCTATTGAAGAAGGTCTGCGCTTTGCTATTCGTGAAGGTGGCCGTACAGTAGGTGCCGGTGTAGTAACCGCTATTACTGAGTAACAAATAATAAGACATTTGGGAGGTGGGTAAGATACCCCCCGCCTCCCATCTTCTATTACAGCAAAGCTGACAACGATGAAGTGGAAGGTTGCCTGGGAATCGGGGAAATTTTCACAGAGTAGTCCGCACCAATCGGACGATAAGGAGGACTAGTAATGAAGAAACAAAAAATTCGTATTCGCTTAAAAGCATATGATCATCAAATGCTTGATCAATCTGCAACTAGAATTGTAGATACAGCAAAACGTACCGGGGCATCTGTTTCCGGTCCTGTACCGCTTCCTACTGAGAAAAGTATTTACACCATCTTACGTTCCCCGCACGTTAACAAAGACTCTCGGGAACAATTTGAGATGCGTATCCACAAGAGATTAATAGATATTGTAGAACCCACACCTAAGACTGTGGATTCTCTGATGCGACTGGACTTACCAGCCGGTGTAGATATTGAAATTAAGCTATAAATAAAAAGGTATGTGAAACACCCGGGTCAGTGTTCCTGGGCTATAAACGATTATGTTCGTTAAGCGAACCGCTAATCGTGAACAGGAGGTGCTTAGGAGATGTCAAAAGCAATTTTGGGCAAAAAAGTTGGGATGACACAAGTATTAACCGATGAAGGCAAAGCTATTCCGGTAACTGTTATCGAAGCCGGTCCCTGTGTTGTAGTGCAAAAGAAAACCACAGAAGTAGATGGATATACAGCAGTGCAACTTGGTTACGGTAGTAAGGCAGACCGATTGGTAATTAAGCCTTTAAAGGGTCATTTTGCCAAGTACGGGGTTAAACCGGTACGCCATATTAGAGAACTGAGAGCAGAAAATGTTGATGATTATGAAGTGGGCCAAGAAATTAAGGCTGACATTTTCGCTGAAGGTGAAAAAGTAGATGTTGTTGGAACATCTAAAGGTCGTGGATTTGCTGGTACAATTAAACGGCATAACTTTAGCCGTGGACCCATGACTCATGGTTCTAAGAATCACCGTCGTCCTGGTTCTGCGGGAGCACTTGGGCCGCAGCGCACATTTAAGGGTAAAAAAGCCCCAGGACATATGGGAGTAGATCGGGTGACTGTACAAAACCTTGAAATGGTTAAAGTTGACCCGGAGAGAAATCTTATTGCTGTGAAAGGTGCTGTACCCGGACCGCGGGGTGGTATGGTGATGATTAAAAACAGCATCAAAGCCAAGTAGCAGCTGTAAGGCGAAAGGAGGAATAAGTGATGCCCAAAGTAGCAGTATATAATATCAGTGGCGATCAGGTTGGCGAAGCCGAGCTGAACGACAAAGTGTGGGGTATCCAGCCTAATGAGCACGTGTTGCACGAGGCAGTGGTAATGCAGCTAGCCGGCCGTCGGTTGGGAACCCATGACACCAAGACTAGATCACAGGTGCGTGGTGGTGGTCGCAAGCCCTGGAGACAAAAAGGTACAGGTCGTGCTAGACACGGCACAATTAGGTCACCTATCTGGCGTGGTGGCGGTATAGTATTTGGTCCGCACCCCAGAGACTATAAAAAATCCCTACCTAAGAAGGTAAGAAGATTGGCCATGAAATCAGCGTTATCCAGTAAAATGCAGAGTGGAGACATACTAGTACTGGAATCGCTTACAATGGAGCAACCAAAGACAAAGGAAATGGTCAGCATCTTAAACACACTAGAGGTAGGTAATAAGGCTCTTGTGGTAACTGCAGAAAAAGATGAAAATGTCACTAAATCTGCCCGTAATATTCCAGGTATTAAACCCCTGAGAGCAGAAGGGCTAAATGTTTATGACATACTACACCACGACAAACTGGTCATCACTAAAGATGCAGTGACCAAAGTCGAGGAGGTGCTGGCATGATGAAGAATCCTCGCGACATTATTGTTAAACCAGTAATTTCTGAAAAGAGTACAGATCTGCTGGCGGATAACAAATACACTTTTTGGGTAAACAGGGCTGCCAATAAAGTAGAGATTAGGCAGGCTATTGAAAAATTGTTTGATGTAAGTGTAGAAAAAGTTTACACATTAAATGTCAAGGGAAGAAAAAAACGTGTACGCCAGTTCATTGGAAAAACCCCAGACAGAAAGAAAGCTATTGTTAAACTCGCTGAAGGCGAAAAGATAGAGATATTCGAAGGTCTGTAAGGAGGGATGCCAGGTGGCAATTAAAAAGTTTAAACCAACCTCCCCTGGTCGCCGATTTGTAACAGTTTCGGATTTTGCTGAAGTGACAAAAACCGAACCAGAAAAGTCCTTGCTTGCTCCTCTTAAGAAAACTGCTGGACGTAACAATCAGGGTCGTCTTACAGTTAGACACCGTGGCGGTGGACATAAGAGGATGTATCGCATAATTGATTTTAAGCGGAATAAGGACGGGGTTCCGGCAAAAGTGGCTTCTTTAGAATACGATCCAAACCGCTCAGCCTACATTGCATTACTACATTATGCTGATGGAGAGAAACGCTATATTATAGCACCCAAAGGTGTCACTGTAGGAACATATGTAGAATCTGGTCCGGAAGCTGATATCAAAGTAGGTAACGCACTACCGCTTACTAACATTCCGGTGGGTACATTAATTCATAATATTGAGTTATATCCAGGACGCGGCGGACAAATGGTACGATCTGCAGGTGCTTCTGCACAGTTGATGGCTAAAGAAGGTAAATATGCAACAATTCGGATGCCATCTGGAGAAATGCGCATGGTACTGCAGACTTGTCGGGCAACCGTAGGTCAGGTTGGTAATGTTGAACACGAAAATATCACAGTTGGTAAAGCCGGTCGACAGCGCTGGCTGGGCAAGCGCCCAACCGTACGGGGGGTTGTAATGAACCCGGTTGATCACCCACACGGTGGTGGTGAAGGTCGCTCACCTGTTGGTCGTCACCCTGTTACACCATGGGGTAAACCAGCAATTGGTGCACGGACTCGTAAGAAAAAGCCTAGTGACAAGTTGATAATCAAGCGGCGGAAAAAGTAATTAAAGGGGGTCCATGATATGGGTAGGTCACTCAAAAAAGGACCATTCGTGGATGAGAAACTTTTGGCCAGAATAGAAAAGATGAATGAAACAGGTGAGAAAAAAGTACTGAAGACTTGGTCACGTAGTTCCACCATCTTTCCTGAGATGGTAGGACATACAGTTGCAGTACACGATGGTCGTAAACATGTACCTGTATACATTACGGAAGATATGATTGGCCACAAGTTAGGAGAATTTGCTCCGACACGTACTTTTCGTGGTCATGGAAATCATACAGAAAGGTCTACTACACTTAAGTAGGCTAGAGAGGGGGGCAATAAGTAATGGAAGCAAAAGCTATTGCCAAGTACATTCGGATTTCCCCGTTCAAGGTGCGTCAAGTGGTGGATTTAATTCGTGGTAAGGAAATTAATGAAGCTTTGGGAGTTATTAAGTACACACCAAAACGGGCATCTGATGCAGTGGCTAAAGTAATTAATTCTGCTGCAGCGAACGCTGAGCATAATTATGAGATGGATAAAGATAATTTATACATTGCCGAAGCCTATGTGGATCAGGGTCCCACCCTCAAGCGCTATCGTCCCCGTGCTTATGGTCGGGCGGACCTGAAGCGCAAACGTACTAGCCACATTACCATTGTGGTAAAAGAGAAGAAGGAGGGATAACTGAGTGGGACAGAAGGTTAACCCTAAGGGTATGCGGGTTGGTATCATTAAGGACTGGGATTCAAAATGGTTTGCAGACAAGAAAAATTATTCTGAACTTCTAGTCGAAGACCAAAAAATCCGCGATTTTATAAAAAAGAATTTGTACACAGCCGGTATATCTCGCATTCAAATAGAACGTGCCGCTAATCGTGTTAAAATTACCATTAATACAGCTAAGCCAGGTATTGTTATCGGTCGCGGTGGCACAGAGGTAGAAGCATTAAGGCAGAAGCTAGAGAAAATGACTGGTAAAAAGGTAAACGTAAATATTCAAGAAGTAAAAGCACCAGAAATGGATGCTCAACTGGTGGCTGAGAATGTAGCGTCCCAGTTGGAAAGACGTATTGCTTTTCGTAGAGCAATGAAGCAAGTTGTAGGTAGGGCAGTAAAAATGGGAGCTAAAGGAATTAAGGTTTCCGTTAGTGGACGTCTGGGTGGAGCAGAAATTGCCCGCACCGAGTGGACCAATGAAGGTAAAGTGCCGCTGCATACACTACGTGCCGATATAGATTACGGATTCGCAGAAGCAAACACCACATATGGCAAAATTGGTGTCAAAGTATGGATTTATAAAGGAGAGGTCTTGCCCCAACGGGCAAAAGCGGCTGCCAATAAAGGAGGGGAATAGGTAATGCTGATTCCAAAAAGGGTAAAATTCCGTAAACAACACCGGCCCCGCAAGCTGACTGGTAAATCAAAGGGT
This sequence comes from Bacillota bacterium, assembly GCA_009711615.1. Classification (GTDB taxonomy): domain Bacteria; phylum Bacillota; class Desulfotomaculia; order Desulfotomaculales; family Desulfohalotomaculaceae; genus Desulforadius. Next base: position 43,102 of record VENI01000006.1, read on the forward strand.
GGCACAGAAGTGAACTTTGGTGAGTTTGGCTTGCAATCATTGGATGCCGGCTGGATTACCAACCGTCAAATAGAAGCTGCTCGTATTGCCATGACCCGTCATATTAAACGTGGCGGTAATGTATGGATTCGTATATTCCCTGACAAACCTATTACCCAAACACCGGCTGAAACCCGTATGGGTAAAGGTAAAGGTACACCAGAGCATTGGGTGGCTGTAGTAAAACCAGGTCGCATAATGTTTGAGATCGCCGGAGTTCCTGAAGATGTGGCGACGGAAGCTTTAAGGTTGGCCTCTCATAAGTTACCCGTTAGATGTAAATTTGTTAAACGTGGGGAAGTAGGTGAAGCCAATGAAGAATAAAGAGCTCCGCGAGTTGACAACTGAAGAATTGAACAAGAAAATGGATGATACAAAGGATGAGCTCTTTAAGCTCAGATTCCAATTGGCCACCGGACAGTTGGATAATCCGATGAGAATAAAAGAAGTCCGTCGTGCAATTGCACGTATTAAAACTATTATCAGGGAACGTGAAATGGGAATACAGAGAGCATAGCCTTTGCTCGTGTGAGAGGAAGGAGGCATAGCTGTGCAGGAGCGCAATTATCGCAAAGTAAGATTTGGTAAAGTGGTGAGCGATAAAATGGATAAAACTGCTGTAATAGCAGTTGAGACCTTAAACAGGCATCCATTGTACGGTAAAATTGTACGTACAACTAAAAAGTATAAAGCTCATGACGAGGAGAATACCTGCCGTATCGGCGATGAAGTTAAGATTATGGAAACTCGTCCTCTGTCCAAAGATAAGCGCTGGCGATTAGTGGAAGTCTTACGCCGCGCCAAGCGCATCTAACTAACTCCTTTTTATGGAGCCAAGGGCGTTGAAAGGAGGGAATCACCTTGATACAAGAAGAAAGCAAACTCAGTGTTGCTGACAATACCGGTGCACGCAAATTGCAGTGTATTCGTGTGTTGGGAGGTTCCGTGAAACGATATGCTACCCTGGGTGAAACTATTGTGGCAGCTGTAAAAGAAGCCACACCAGGCGGCGTTGTTAAGAAAGGTGAAGTAGTAAAAGCAGTTATTGTGCGTACTAAAAAAGAGGTACGCCGGAACGATGGATCATATATTAAGTTTGATGAAAATGCGGCAGTAATTATTAAAGATGACAAGAGTCCAAGAGGTACCCGTATCTTTGGCCCAGTGGCTAGGGAGCTGCGTGAAAAGGATTATATGAAGATTGTTTCTCTGGCTCCTGAGGTTCTCTAAGATTGGAGGTGCAGAACAGTGCAAAAAGTACACGTTCGCAAAGGAGATACAGTTGTTGTAATTACCGGTAAAGATGCTGGTAAAAAGGGTAAAATATTAGAAGTACACCCTGCAACAAATCGGGTAGTAGTTGAAGGCGTTAATGTGGTTAAACGCCATACTCGCCCAAGTCAAGGTATGCCGCAGGGCGGAATCGTAGAAAAACCTGCACCTATTCACAGCTCAAATGTACTGCCATTTTGCTCTAAATGTGACAAAGCAGTTCGTACTGGCAAAAAGATTGATGGCAAACAGAAAGAGCGAGTGTGCAGGAACTGCGGCGAAGTGCTTTAGCTAACCCGCATGTGGGAAGGAGGTAGGAACAGTGCCTAGGCTTAAGGATAAATACAGTGATGAAGTAATTAAGATTCTAATGGAAAAGTTTGGCTATAAGAATATTATGGAAGCACCCAAACTGGAAAAGATAACTATCAATATGGGACTGGGTGAAGCGGCTCAAAACTCAAAAGTTATCGACTCAGCTGTAGAAGACCTAATGACAATCACCGGCCAGCGTCCGGTGGTAACAAAGGCAAAGAAGTCAATAGCCGGCTTTAAGCTGAGGGAAGGAATGCCTATCGGTGCAAAAGTAACCCTGCGTGGAAGTAAGATGTGGGAATTCATTGATAGACTTATCAGTATTTCCCTACCCAGAGTACGTGACTTCCGTGGCGTTTCAGCCACAGCCTTTGATGGCAGAGGTAACTACACCCTGGGGATTAAAGAACAACTTATCTTTCCGGAAATTGAATATGACCAAGTGGACAAAGTTCGCGGTATGGATATAAACTTTGTAACCACTGCAAAGACAGATGAGGAAGCGCGGGAACTATTAAAACTATTGGGTATGCCCTTCAAAAAGGCCAGCTAGTGACCCAACTGCAAAGGAGGGAATTACATGGCTAAAAAATCAATGATTGCCAAGGCCAAGCGCACATCTAAATATAAAGTACGTGGATACAATCGTTGCAAGTTATGTGGTAGACCACATGCATACATGAGGAAATTTGGAATCTGCCGTATTTGTTTCCGTGAACTCGCTTATAAAGGCGAAATTCCGGGCGTTAAAAAGGCCAGCTGGTAAAAGGAAGGAGGTAGGGGCAATGGTAATGACTGATCCCATTGCGGACTTCTTGACACGTATTCGCAATGCTAACATGGTTTACAAGGGTGTAGTTGAGGCTCCTGCATCCAATGTGAAAAAAGCAATTGCCGAAATTCTTAAAGAAGAAGGCTATATAAAAGATTGCGAATTCATTGCAGATGGAAAGCAGGGTATCGTCCGTTGTTATATGAAGTATAATGGTGATAAGAATCGGGTAATAACCGACTTAAAAAGAATCTCCAAACCAGGCCTAAGGGTTTATGCCAGAAAGGACAGCGTTCCAAAGGTTCTTGGTGGCTTGGGTATCGCAATTATTTCCACTTCCAGAGGAATTGTATCCGACAAAAAAGCCCGTGAGTTGGGCGTAGGCGGCGAGGTTCTTTGCTACGTCTGGTAGTGATGGCTAAGGAGGTGTAGAACTTGTCTCGTACTGGTAGAAAACCTATTGCTATTCCCGATGGCGTTGAAGTGCAACTACAAGATAACCTGGTGCAGGTTAAAGGCCCCAAGGGTCAACTGGAAAAAGAAATGCACCAGGAAATGAACATCAAGATTGAAGACAAAACTATAGTTGTAGAACGTCCATCTGAAAGTAAAAAGCATAAAGCACTGCACGGAACAACCCGTTCACTAATATCCAATATGGTAGAAGGTGTTACCAACGGTTTTGAAAAATCTTTGGAATTAGTGGGGGTTGGTTACCGGGCACAAAAGCAGGGTAATAAACTTGTGTTGAACATGGGTTATTCCCACCCGGTAGAAATGGACCCTCCTGAGGGTATTGAAATTGAAGTGCCTTCCAACAACAAGGTTCAAGTAAAAGGCACTGATAAGGAACTGGTAGGTGCAATTGCTGCCAACATTCGTATGGTACGCGAACCAGAACCTTATAAAGGAAAAGGTATTAAATACGAAGGTGAACATATTCGTCGTAAAGCTGGTAAAGCCGGTAAGTAATAGGGAAGGAGTGAAATCAGTTGATAAAGAAGCCTGACAGAAAGGCGATTCGTGCAAAACGTCGCCAAAGATTGCGCAACAAATTGCGCGGCACCTCCGAACGCCCTAGATTAAACGTTTTTCGGAGTTTAAATAACGTATATGCACAAATCATTGATGATGATAAGGGTGTTACGCTGGTTGCTGCTTCATCCCTCTCACCGGAGCTGAAAGGTAAATTAAGCACAAGCGGCAACACGGAAGCTGCTGTAGAAGTGGGAAAACTGATTGCCAAAAAAGCTCTTGACTCAGGCATAAAAGATGTTATATTTGATCGTGCCGGGTATATCTATCACGGCCGGGTAAAAGCTCTGGCTGATGCAGCCAGAGAAGGTGGTCTGGAGTTTTAGATAGGTAATAAGGAGGGAATTATAAGCGTAATGTCAAAAAATGACGCCAGCAAAATGGAACTTTCCGAAAAGGTTGTTTTTATAAACCGTGTCGCTAAAGTAGTAAAAGGTGGCCGTAGATTTAGCTTTGCAGCCCTGGTAGTAGTGGGTGATGGCAATGGTAAAGTTGGCACAGGCATGGGTAAAGCCACTCAGGTTCCCGATGCCATTAAAAAGGGTGTTGATGATGCCAAAAAGAATATGGTTCAGATACCATTAAATGGAACCACCATTCCACACGAAGTAATCGGCAGGTTTGGTGCCGGAAAAGTAATGTTAAAGCCTGCTGCTCCAGGTACCGGAGTTATTGCCGGTGGTCCGGTAAGGGCCATACTGGAACTGGCCGGGGTACGTGACATTTTAACTAAATCCCTGGGTTCAAACAATGCCAACAACATGGTGAATGCTACCATGGCAGGTTTAATGGAACTTAAAACACCTGAAGAAGTGGCAAAACTCAGAGGAAAATCTGTTGAAGAACTGCTAGGTTAGGAGGGCGGATATGGCCAAGTTAAAGATTACACTGGTGAAAAGCCCAATTGGCAGGCCGGAAAAACAAAGAACTACAGTTAAAACACTGGGTTTAAAGAAAGTTAACGGTACAGTGGTACAAGATGATACACCACAAATACGTGGCATGATAGATAAAGTATCACACATGGTTAAGGTAGAAGAAGCGTAAGGGAGGTGTTACGGTGAAACTAAATGAGTTGAAGCCGGCTCCTGGTTCCAGAAAAAAACCAACTCGTAAGGGACAGGGTCCTGGTTCCGGCCTAGGAAAAACTGCAGGACGCGGCCAAGATGGTCAGAAATCCCGTTCGGGCGGTGGCGTAAAACCTGGGTTCGAAGGTGGACAAATGCCCTTACAGCGCCGCTTGCCAAAGCGTGGTTTTACAAATATCTTTAAAAAGCAAATAGCTGCTATTAACGTTGAACAACTAAACAAGTTCGAAGAAAATACAGTTGTTACCCCGGAATTACTGAAAGAGGCAGGGGTTATTAAGAAGATTAAAGATGGAGTAAAAGTTTTAGGTGAAGGTGAACTCAAAAAATCCCTTACCGTAAAGGCACATGCTTTTAGTAAATCAGCAGAAGAGAAAATCAATGCTGCCGGCGGTAACACTGAGGTGATTTAAACTTGCTGGATAGCTTGAAAAATGCGTTAAAAGTAGGCGAATTGAAGAACAAGTTGTTGTTTACCTTGGCCATACTGCTTGTATTCCGTATTGCTGCTCACATACCGGTACCCGGTGTGGATGCATCAATGTTTGAGCAGTTGGCCAACGACAACGCACTATTGGGATTCTTTGATGTGATCTCGGGTGGTGCCTTTGCAAATGTATCGGTTGTGGCTATGGGTATCTTTCCATACATCAATGCCTCGATTATCATGCAGCTGTTAACAGTTGTAATACCCCGTCTGGAGCAACTTTCTAAAGAAGGGGAAGAGGGAAAGAAAAAGATCACCCAGTACACAAGGTATTTTACAGCAGTAATTGCCTTTGTTCAGGCCATTGGATTGTCTGTTTATATGAGAGGTGCATTAGCGAATCCAAGTATTTATACCTATGCTGCGGTGGCAATTACACTGACAGCAGGTACAGTATTCTTGATGTGGCTCGGTGAGCAAATTACTGAAAAAGGTATTGGTAATGGTATTTCATTAATCATTTTTGCCGGTATTGTATCTCGAATTCCTTCAGCACTGGTTAATCTTTATACACTGCTAACTGCTGGTACCATTAACGTATTAAGCATCGTACTTTTGGTGGTTATTGCTCTGGTTGTAATTGCTGGAATTGTAGTGGTACAGCAAGGTCAACGGCGTATACCGGTGCAGTATGCTAAGCGGGTAGTAGGACGCCGGGTTTATGGTGGGCAAACTACTCATTTGCCAATTAAAGTAAACCAAGCCGGTGTTATTCCAGTAATCTTTGCATCATCACTTTTAATGTTCCCACAGCAGCTTATTCAATGGTTTACCAGTCCAGGTGTGTCTGAGTGGTATACCAAATACATGGGTTTTGGTACAGTACCGAACTCTTTTGTATATGCTCTGCTGATTATCGGCTTTACTTATTTCTACACTGCCGTAATTATGAATCCAGTTGATATGGCAGATAACATCAAGAGAAACGGTGGTTTTATTCCAGGTATTAGGCCTGGACGCCCAACTGCAGAATTTATTTCTCGGGTGCTGAGTAGAATTACCATGGCTGGTGCGATATTCCTAGCATTAATTGCTATTTTACCGAATTTTGTACTGGCAATAACCCAAATACCTGGTATGTGGTTTGGCGGTACATCACTGCTGATTGTAGTAGGTGTGGCGTTAGATACCATGAAACAAATTGAATCCCAATTGTTAATGCGCAGTTACCAAGGGTTTATTAAATAGGGATGGTTATACAATGATTACCTGTAAATCGGATAAAGAACTAAACTACATGCGGGATGCGGGAAAATTGGTGGCCAAAACCCACCAAGAACTAGAGCAAGCAATTAAACCAGGTATAACTACTAAAGAGCTAGACACCATTGCAGAGGACATAATAATAAAGAATGGTGCCAGGCCAGCTTTTAAAGGCTTGTATGGATTTCCTGCTACCATTTGTGCATCTATAAATGAAGAAGTAGTACACGGTATACCCGGTTTAAGAAAATTGGAAAATGGGGATATTATTAGTATTGACCTTGGAGCGGAAATAAATGGATATTACGGTGATGCTGCCAGAACTTTGGCAGTAGGAACTGTCTCAGATGAAGCTATGGAACTAATGCGAGTGACAGAACAATCACTATATATGGGAATTGACCATGCGCTGGAAGGTAACCGGCTATCGGATATTTCCCATGCCATACAAGATTACGTGGAAACCCACGGCTTTTCGGTAGTGCGAGATTACGTAGGACACGGCGTAGGCAGTAAATTACATGAGGATCCACAAGTACCCAACTTTGGACGTTCTGGACGTGGACCGCGGTTGAAACAAGGTATGACATTAGCTATAGAACCGATGGTTAATGTGGGTACTTTTGACGTTCAAACTCTTCCCAACAACTGGACGGTGGTTACACTGGACAAAAAACTGTCAGCCCATTTTGAGCATACCATTGCCATAACAGATGATGTTCCTGAAATTTTGACAAAGCTGTAGCCTGGGGCCACTGACCAGTCAGTTTGTGGGAGGTGCCTTTATGAAGGTTATCAATGACTTCAATATAGGGCAATTGGTTTGCTCAATTGCAGGACGTGATAAAGGTAGTCTATATGTAGTAGTAAAAATGGCTGAGAAGAATAATGTATGGGTTGCTGATGGAAGAAAACGTAAGGTTGAAAAACCAAAGAAAAAGAATAGTAAACATTTAAAAAAACTTCCCAATCCAGCTGACAAATCCAGTGAGAACAAACTTAAAGATGAAGTTGTAAGAAATATTATTACCCAGTATAGGAAACAAAACAGTGTATAACCTGGGAAGAGTAAGGGAGGCAATATAGACTAATGTCAAAAAGTGATGTTATTGAGGTAGAGGGTACTGTAATAGAACCTCTTCCGAATGCTATGTTTCGGGTGGAGCTGTCTAACGGACACAAAGTGTTGGCACATGTATCCGGTAAAATACGTATGAATTTTATTCGCATATTACCCGGTGACAAGGTAACAGTTGAGTTATCCCCGTACGATTTAACCAGAGGAAGAATTGTATATCGTTACAAGTAACACCCAAAAAGGAGGGTGAAGCATGAAAGTCAGGGCTTCAGTAAAGCCAATATGTGAGAAATGTAAAATCATCCGCCGTAAAGGAAAAGTAATGGTTATTTGTGTAAACCCTAAGCATAAACAAAAGCAAGGGTAAATGGGAGGTGTTCAAAAAGGATGGCACGTATTGCCGGGGTGGATTTGCCCAGAGATAAAAGGGTTGAAATAGCCCTAACCTATATATATGGTGTTGGAAAATCAACATCACAAAAGATTTTGTCACAGACCGGTGTAAATCCTAACACCAGAGTTCGCGATCTGACTGAAGAAGAAGCTAACAGATTACGTGAATATGTTGATAAAAACATTATGGTTGAAGGTGACCTGAGACGCGAAGTATCCTTGAATATAAAAAGATTGATGGAAATTGGTTGTTATCGTGGTTTAAGACACCGTCGCGGTATGCCGGTACGTGGTCAAAAAACTAAGACCAATGCTCGAACACGTAAAGGACCAAAGAGAACTGTTGGAGTGCGTAGAAAATAAGTAGGTTAGGGGGGATCCTAATAAATGGCCCGTCGCGCAGCACGTCCTAAAAGACGTGAAAGAAAAAATATTGAATCTGGTATTGTATTTATTCAATCATCTTTTAACAATACAATTGTCACAATTGCAGATCCCAAGGGGAATGCAATTACATGGGCCTCATCAGGCCAAGTGGGTTTTAAGGGCTCACGGAAGAGCACACCTTTTGCTGCTCAAATGACAGCTGAAAAGGCTGCTAAAGATGCCATTGATCATGGCATGAAGACGGTACAAGTAAAAGTTAAAGGTCCTGGTGCCGGTCGTGAGGCGGCTATCCGTTCACTACAGGCAGCCGGTCTGGAAGTAAGTATGATCCAAGACATTACTCCTATTCCACACAACGGATGCCGGCCGCCCAAGCGCCGGAGAGTTTAAGGAGGGGGAGATAACATGGCTAGATATACTGGTGCTCAATGCAAGCTTTGTCGCCGTGAAGGTGCAAAACTATACCTTAAAGGTGACCGCTGCTATACAGGTAAATGTGGAATCGACAGACGTAGCTATGGACCTGGCCAGCACGGTCAGTCACGAAAAAAAGTATCGGAATACGGTTTGCAACTGCGTGCAAAGCAGCGGGCCCGTCGCTTATACGGTGTTCTAGAAAGACCGTTTAGAAACTATTTTGCAGAGGCTGCTCGTCAACCTGGTGTAACAGGTGCCAACCTGCTGCGTTTGCTAGAACGTCGCCTGGATAACGTAATTTATCGTCTGGGTCTGGGTGCTTCTCGCAGTGAAGCTCGCCAACTGGTGTTGCACGGACACTTTGAAGTTAATGGACGTAAGGTTAATGTGCCCTCTTTCCAAGTGAAAGTTGGCGATGAAATTAGCGTAAAAGATAAAAGTAAAGAATCTCCTCGTGTTAAAGAGTTAATGGAGCGGGCCGGTGAAAAGACCCCTCCGGCATGGCTTGAGTACGATGCTGAGCAAGCAAAAGGTCGAGTAGTGGCCCTCCCCGACAGGGAACAGATTGATGTTCCTATTGAAGAACATCTTATTGTTGAGCTTTATTCCAGGTAGGTCGGTATGCTGAGTTGTTTGCTTCGGTCCGGCCAAAGGAGGGTTACCGTAAATGTTGGAAATTGAGAAACCAAAGATTGAGTGTGTAGAACAAAACGAGGAAAGCAATTACGCCAAATTTGTGGTGGAACCCCTGGAGCGGGGTTATGGTATCACCTTAGGCAACAGCCTGCGTCGCATTTTACTATCATCGCTGCCCGGTGTTGCAGTGACCTCTGCAAAAATAGATGGGGTGCTGCATGAGTTTTCCACAGTTCCAGGTGTTAGAGAAGATGTAACAGATATTATACTGAACCTAAAGAGCCTGTGTCTGAAACTAGAGGGTGAAGACGATGAAAAGGTGCTTCGTATTGAGGTTCAAGGTGAGAGTAATGTTACAGCAGCAGACATTATAGCTGATGCAGATGTAGAAGTATTAAACCCGGATTTGCACATTGCTACCCTGTCAGAGGATGGCCGCCTGTTTATGGAGATCACTGTTGCCCGAGGTCGTGGATATGCTTCGGCAGAGAAGAATAAAAAGGGCGAGCACGTAATTGGGGTTATTCCCATAGACTCAACCTTTACTCCAGTTACAAAAGTTAATTATGCAGTGGAAAACACCCGGGTGGGACAAATAACTAACTACGACAAACTAACACTGGAAGTTTGGACAGACGGTAGCATACGCCCGGATGAAGCAACAAGCCTAGCAGCAAAAGTAATGAGCGAGCACCTACAGCTGTTCATCGGTTTAACTGAGGCAACCAGCGATGTAGAAATAATGGTGGAAAAAGAAGAAGAACAAAAAGATAAAATCATGGAAATGTCCATAGAAGAATTAGATTTGTCTGTTCGTTCCTATAACTGCTTAAAGCGTGCTGGAATCAACACTGTGGAAGAATTAACACAGCGATCTGAAGAAGAAATGATGAAAGTGCGCAATTTAGGCAAAAAGTCCCTGGAAGAAGTTATTCATAAAATGCAAGACTTGGGACTTGACCTAAGGAAAGAAGACGAGTAAGGGAGGGAGAACGGTGAGCTATCGCAAGTTGGGTCGCAATACCGGACACCGTAAAGCTATGCTTCGCAACCTGGTAACTTCCCTGTTTCGGGATAACCGCATCGAGACTACTGAGCCTCGGGCCAAGGAAGTTAAAAAAATAGCGGAAAAGCTGGTGACACTGGCTAAGAGGAATGACCTGAATGCCAGACGCCAATGTTTGGACTATATTTACGAAAAAGAAGTTGTAAAGAAATTGTTTGATGATATTGCACCAAAGTATGTTGAACGTCCAGGTGGCTATACTCGGATTGTAAAGGTTGGAGTACGCAAGGGCGATGCAGCATCAATGGCTATTTTAGAGCTGATATAGGCGACCTCAAAAAATGTGGTCGCCTCCATTTGCAGTATCTTGTATGTCGTGGGAAATCGCCTAGCGATTTCCTTATCGGCTTTTAGGGGTTTTTGCTTTTGATTAGTTTATCTAAGGTAGATTACTCTTACCAACTGGGAAGCCATGAATCGATTAAGGCGTTAAATAACTGCAGCTTAAGTATTAGTAGTGGCCAATTTGTAGCTATCACTGGTAGCAACGGATCTGGAAAATCTACTCTGGCTAAACATCTTAATGCCCTGTTGTTGCCAGACAGCGGCAAAGTTACTGTGGACGGAATGGATACATCCACTGAAGACAGAGTGTGGGAAATTCGTCGGCGGGTAGGGCTGGTTTTTCAGAACCCAGACAATCAACTGGTGGCTTCGGTGGCTGCGGAAGATGTAGCCTTTGGACCAGAGAACCTGGGTCTCCCTGTCGGTGAGATAAAGAAGAGGGTTAATTACTATTTAGACCTCTTAGGCTTAAGTGACGTAAGAGATCATCCACCACACATGCTGTCAGGAGGGCAAAAACAGCGGTTAGCCATCGCGGGGGTTTTGGCCATGGAGCCAAGGTATCTAGTGCTGGACGAGCCAACTGCTATGTTAGACCCTTCTGGAAGAGCTGAATTATTAAATGCGATTACTCATCTTAATAAGCAACTGAACATTACCGTTGTTTTAATTACTCATTTAATGAATGAAGCAGTATTAGCTGATAGGGTAATATTAATGGGTGGTGGGAAGATAATTATGGATAAGCCACCGAGAGAGTTTTTCGCCCAAGAAGAAATAATTAAACAAAATGGTTTGAGGCTTCCTGAAGTAGTACATTTGGCTAAAAAACTAAAGGAAAAAGGGTTTGAACTAAATCAGCAACCGCTAACAATTGATGAAGTGGTGGATAGCTTATGTGGGCTGTAGAAGTAGAAAACCTTTTTTACACTCATGCCCCAGGTACACCCTATGAGCATACTGCGCTTAAGGGAGTTTCACTTAAGGTGGGCAGGGGAAGGATAGCAGCAATTATAGGTCCTACCGGATCTGGAAAGTCAACATTAATCCAGCACTTTAATGGACTGTTGGCTCCCCAAAGAGGTTCTGTGAAAATATTTGGAAAAAGTGCTTCAGATAAAGCAGTTAGGAAATCACTTTGGAAGTCAGTGGGGTTGGTATTTCAATATCCCGAAAAGCAGCTATTTGAAGAAACTGTTTATGATGATATTGCTTTTGGTCCTAAGAATTTGGGCTTAAATAAGCAACAAATTCAAGGAAGGGTAATTAAGGCATTAGATTTTACAAACTTATCTCAAGAAATTCTTACGCGCTCACCGCATGTATTAAGTGGTGGCATGAAAAGAAGAACCGCCATAGCCGGGATATTAGCGATGAAACCTGAAATACTGGTGCTAGACGAACCCACAGCGGGAATGGACCCTGATACTAAAAAAAGTTTTCTTGCTAACATAAAAAAATTACAACAAAGCAATACCATTACAATAATTATGGTTACCCATAGCATGGAAGATGCAGCATTGATAGCAGATGAACTATTGGTTATTAACAAAGGGGAAATAATTTTAAATGGTACACCAAGGGAGATCTTTACACAAGCTGAACAGCTGACTAACATTGGGTTGGATGTACCGGTGGAGGTGGCGCTGATGATAAAGCTACAGCGGCGAGGAATACCGGTAAGTACCAGCGTTTTAGGAGTTAACGAAGCAGTGGCGGAAATTTGTAGAAATATAAAAAGCAGGAGTTAGGAGTCAGTAGTCAGGAGTCAGAATGGAAAAGCATTAAGAACCTAATGATGTATCATCTTATTAAATTAATTGTGAACACAATTTGATTCCTGAATTGATTTAGGAGGGTACTTTTATGCTGGGGAATATTACTTTGGGGCAGTTTGTACCCGGCGACTCCTTGGTACACAGGTTAAGTCCGATCAGTAAAATAATTGCCATGATAATAAGTGCAGCATCAATTATGATGTTTCCCGATGTTACCGGATTGCTGATAACTGCAGGGTACATTTTATTAGTAGCTGTATTTACAGGTAGAACAGTGTTATTTGCTTTAAGAGGTTTAAAACCGTTATGGATATTGCTGGCGTTTACCTTTTTATTTCAATCTATAGCCATACCAGGCGAAACACTCTTTAATCTAGGTTTTTTCGATATTAGCAAAGAGGGGTTACAAAAAGCTGTTTTCATTACAGGTAAACTCTTATTTGTTGTGCTGTTGGCATCTATTGTTACCCTTACCACGTCACCGATAGCTTTAAACCACGGATTAGAAAGATTGCTAAATCCCTTTAAAAAGGTAGGATTGCCGGTGCATGAACTGGCAATGATGATAACCATAGCCTTAAGGTTTATTCCGATACTTATTACAGAAGCAGATATAATAATTAAAGCCCAAAAATCAAGAGGGTCGGATATGACCCGAGGCAATCCCGTTGATAGAGTTAAAGCACTGGTCCCGTTTATTGTACCTTTGTTGGTAGGTTCTCTGCGTAGGGCTGATGAGTTAGCTGTGGCAATGGAATCAAGGTGCTACCAAGGCGGTGTTGGTCGCACCACTATGCATCAAATGAACATGAAAGTTATTGATATTGCGGCGGTAACAGTGTCTTTGTTTTATTTGACGTTAGCCATTACTTTGCGGTTAGCAGGTTGGTGATGAAATGAATATTAAACTAACCGTTGCTTATGACGGTACCAATTACTATGGGTTTCAGGAACAGCGCGGAACACAATATGTGACTATACAGGAATTACTGGAAAAAGCGTTGTCAAAACTGGTCAAACAAAGAATACAGGTAATTGGGGCTGGCCGTACAGATTCCGGGGTGCATGCCAGGGGTCAGGTTGTAAACTTTAAATTTGACCATTGGCCTGTGCCACTGAATAAAATACCGCTTGCGGTCAATCCTTTGCTTCCTGAGGATGTGGTGGTGTTGCTAGCCGAGGGAGTTAGCGATGATTTCCATGCCAGATTCTCAGCAGTAAAGAAAACATATGTTTATACAATAAATAACGGCAAATTACCAGACCCATTTCTAAGAAGGTTTACCATACATGAACCACGGTTGTTGGATGATAAAGCAATGAATGATGCGGCAAAGTACCTTCTGGGAGAGCATGACTTCAAATCTTTTCAGGCCCAGGGGGCAACGGTTAAAACCACAGTAAGGGAAATTACGGAAGCTGATGTAGAGCGAAAAGGTGAAAACATATATATCAGCTTAACTGCTAACGGTTTTTTATACAACATGGTTAGAATAATAACCGGCACTTTAATAAACGTTGGCTTGGGGAAAAATACCCCTGAAGATGTTAAAGCGATTATCGCCGGTAAAGACCGCACCATTGCAGGTCCGACAGTTCCACCACAAGGGCTCTGTATGGAGAGAGTATATTACTAAGGCAGGAGATAGGAGCTAGGAGTTAGGATTTAGAATTGTAAGAACTAAAGCTAAGTGCTTCTTCGAAGCACTTGAATATATTGATGTTTTTCGATGCAGCTTCTTGCTATAAAGTAGACGGTGTATATTGTTAGGATTTTATTCTAACTACTAACTCCTCACTACTAATTACTGAATTTGTGATTCGCCTGGTAACGTGTTTTTCTTGACACGCTTATTACCATATATTAAAATACAACTATGTGGCTTAAGGCAGTCGCCCCGTTCTGCCAACAGCCCATGCAGTAAGGAGGGAAACAAACATGAAGACTTTCATGGCTAAGCCGGAAGAAGTACAGCGTAAGTGGTATGTAATTGATGCTGACGGTAAGCCCTTAGGTAGGTTGGCCGCTGAAGTTGCTCGCATACTGCGGGGTAAACATAAGCCCACTTATACACCACATGTGGACACTGGCGACCATGTTATTGTACTCAATGCTGAAAAAACACTATTAACCGGAGATAAATTGAAAAAGAAAATGTATTATCATCACAGCGGTTATCCCGGTGGTCTTAAAGAATTAACCTATGAACAGTTTATGGCAAAAAGCCCGGAAAAAGCTGTGGAGAAAGCAGTTAAAGGAATGCTACCTAAAAATTCATTGGGTAGACAAATGTTTAAAAAATTAAAGGTATATCGTGATGGTGAACATAACCATCAGGCTCAGCAGCCACAAGAGTGGGATTTTTAAAAGAAGTTTGAAGGAAGGGAGGCTTTTTGATTGGCCCAAGTACAGTTTTATGGTACCGGACGTAGAAAAAGTTCAGTAGCACGGGTTTATCTGGTACCTGGTGAAGGTAAGTTTAATGTTAACGATAAATCACTGCAAGATTACTTTGGTCGTAAAACACTAGAGATGATTGTAAAGCAACCTATGGAAGTAACTGGCACATCCGGTCGCTTTGATGTTAAGGTAATAGTAAAAGGCGGCGGTGTTAGTGGTCAAGCAGGTGCAGTGAGAATGGGTATAGCAAGGGCATTGGTGCAGGCAGATCCCAATTTGCGTCCAGCATTAAAGCGTTCTGGCTTCTTAACCCGTGACCCACGGATGAAGGAACGCCGTAAATACGGTCTGAAAAAAGCCCGTCGTGCTCCACAGTTCTCAAAACGTTAATAAGTGCAGGAGTCAGAATTCAGGAGTCAGTAGTCAGAATAAGAGAAAAGTTCATCGTCTCGAAATTTGGAATTCTGAACTGTTTAGCAGTTACAAAGTGTATACACCAATAAAGGAAGGCTCAAGCCTTCCTTTATTTTTTTAACTAAAAATAGAATGTTACTTAGGTCTATTAAAGAATACTGAAACCACTTGAATTAAAAGTGGTCTTAAATGTGGTCAAACTTTATAAACATACCTTCTAGTACAAAAGTATTTGATTTATTTGGAAAGATATTTTTAAAATTTTGACTCCTGACTCTTGGCTCCTGACTTCTTAACCCCAAATAAGCTTCCATAAATAACATGCATTTTCTAATCTCTTTCTGCATACCTTTCTTTCATAAGTTTAAGTTGTACAAGGGGTGGGGGAATTGGTTACATATTTTAAAGTATTTCGCTTTCGTAAGCGGTATCTGATCTACGGGCTAATTGCAATGTTTTTAGTGAGTAAACTCTATGGGGTGGCACAGATAAGGGCGGAACAGGAATCTATTTCCGCCATGTCCTGGTCAGTGGCAAACAAAGTAATAGTAATAGACCCAGGTCATGGTGGAGTAGATCCAGGTAAGATGGGAGAGAACGGTGTAAAAGAAAAGGATATTAATTTAGAAATATCTAAACGATTGGCCACCATATTAAGTCAAGCAGGAGCGGCAGTAATTTTAACAAGAGAAAGTGATATGCACTTGTCCAGTGAAAAAACTAAGGGCTGGGCTGCGAAGCACCGTGAGGACTTATCTAAAAGGGTAAAACTGGCCAATGAGAGAGAAGCAGATTTATACATCAGCATTCACTGCAACAGCTTTCCTGACAGCAACCAGCGTGGATCACAGGTGTTCTACCAACCTAAGTCAGAAAATAGTAAAATGCTTGCAGAGGCAATACAGCATGAAATTATTCGGTTAATTGGGAATACGAAACGGAAGGCAAAGGGTGTTGACTATTATATAACTAGGAACACCAATATGCCTACAGTGATAGTGGAAACAGGTTTTGTCACCAGTCCAAAAGAAGTAAGCCAGTTGTTAGACCCTGCTTACCAAACCAAAATGGCTTGGAGTATTTATGCTGGCATAATTAAGTACTATGCCGACAAGGCTGAAGGTTATGAAACTAAAGAGTGAAGTTAAAAATTAAGGAATCTTAATCGGCTATTATTCTACCAATAATTTTAATACTTACATCATGCAGATTTAGCATATAAATTTTTGGCCGATCTTCAATAGTTGCAAAAAGCATAATCTTATCGTCCTTGTGATTTCTACTGAAAGCTAATAGAAAAGAAAAGGCTTCGGGTATTAGGGAGCAGAACATAATTAACACCTCAAATACGGCAGCATTATTTTAAAACAAAAATTTTATGAGTAATATTAGAGACTGCGCCTCAAAATAATAAGTAAGCGAGTTCAAGTGAATATGTTTCATTATATTAACTTTCTTATTTTGGGGTGACAATTTTGAAATATGTATATTTTGATAATGCAGCAACATCATGGCCGAAACCACCGGAAGTATTACAGGCAATGGAACATTTTATTAAAGAAGTGGGTGCCAGCCCTGGTAGAGCGGGCCATAAAAGAACAGTGGAAGCCAACGGAATAGTAGATGAAACACGGGAGTTACTGGCCAGACAGTTTAATATTAATGATCACCAGCAAATAAGTTTCACCATGAATGCTACTGACGGGTTAAACACTGCCATAAAAGGAATATTAAAACCCGGCGATCACGTAATTACCAGTTCTATGGAGCACAATTCGGTGTCCCGCCCACTATATGTTTTAGAGCAAGAGGGAGTGCAGGTTACTAAAATCAAATGCAATTTCCAAGGGGATATCTGCCTGCAAAAAATTGAACAGGCCATAAAACCCAACACCAAGTTGTTAATTATAACCCATGGTTCCAATGTAACGGGTACCATTATGCCAGTTAAAGATATTGGAGAAATAGCCCAAAAGCACAACATATATTTTTTGCTGGATGCATCTCAAACAGCGGGTATTGAAAATATTGATGTACAAAAATTTAATATTAACATGATGGCTTTTCCCGGCCACAAGAGTTTATATGGCCCCCAAGGAACAGGTGCATTATATGTAGCAGGGGGAATGCCGGTGCACCCGCTCAGGCAAGGAGGTACGGGCACAAAATCGGACACACCTTATCAGCCAGAAGTTCTACCAGAAAAGTTTGAGAGCGGCACCCTTAATGCTTTAGGTATTGCTGGGCTGGGGGCAGGACTAAAATTTATTAACCGTGTAGGGATGGATGCTATCAAAGAACGGGAAATGCAGCTAACCAAGAAATTCTTAGAAGGTGTAAAAAAGATACCGAACATAGTGGTTCATGGGCCAAGAAATGCAGAAAAACAGCTCCCGGTGGTATCATTTGAAATAAAAGGGCATAAGGCGGGGGACGTGGGTAAACCGCTGGATGAGCAATACAATATAGCCTGTCGCGCCGGGCTACATTGTGCACCGGATGCTCATCACACGTTAGGTACATTTAACCGAAAATTGGTTAGGTTTTCGTTTTCATATTTTAATACTCCTGACGAAGTGGAATATGCCCTAAGAAGCCTTAGGGAAATTGCAATGGACATGCCCAAAAATTAAATTTTTTACAGTTTATTCGTAGTAGAGTAGTGTAATAATGGGTCGCCGTGGACTAAACCGATTACAAGACATTCTTTTAGGTAGTTTATGTGAAAGGGTAGTTGATAAATCCAAATGCCCGGTAACAGTGGTTCTAAGATTAATTGTAGATATAAAGCCAGCCTGTATCACTCTGATATAGGCTGGTTCTTTTGTGAATTAGTATAATTATTAATTCTACATTTTTCATTGTATTTTTTTATCTAGTCTTGCCACTTGAATTAACACCTTGGCCACTGCCTCGTATAATTCCGGTGGAATTTCTGCTCCGATGCCAAGCTCTGTGAGGGCTTGGGCTAACACCTTGTCCTGATGAATGGGGATGTTTTCTTTTTTAGCTATTTCCTCTATTTTTTTGGCCACGTCACCGTAACCAGCTGCCACCACCTTTGGGGTTTCATCTTCTTCCAATCTATACTTAAGTGCTGCAGCAACCTTTCTGGAGGTCCTTTTGTTATCTGCCAAACCTACACCTCCCAATCCAGCAGTGACTTAATTACTTCTGCATTAGCAGCTGCTGGGTCAATATCCTGGCATTGCCTAATGTTGGGTTGCACATGGCTGTATGCTGCCACTTCTTTGTAACCAGCACTCTTTAAATCGTTAGTTACTTCGGGCAGAATGCCGTTAATTGCTTCGCTAACCGGCTGGCTATCTGCAAAGAATCGCACCACCAAACCGCCAGTGGGTACAGAAAAAAGCGCTACCCACAATATACCCAAGTTATAAGTATCTAATTTAATAAACAGTCCAGAGCTTTCATTTTCAGAGTCTTTACTTTTATTTTCACTGTATTTGCGTAGATAAAAAAGCGCAGACTTAAAATAGTCACTTTTTAACGGCAACGGCAAGTATAGTATTTCATTTTGCAAAGAAGGCCGCATCTGCTGGGTATCAGCCTCCTTTGTTTCGCCGCCTTTGGTGGTGGACATAGCAGCCTGAGCTTGCCTGGCAGTTTCTTTAAGCTGAAAAGCCTCATGTTTTTGGTTCGCCGGCTGTTGTTTTGCATGTTTGGGCTGCTGTAACTTTAAAATAGCCGGTAATATTTTGTTTATATTCATGTCACCACCACCTTTGAACTTTTTGATGTATATATGTATTTTTTTGTTTTGAACGTTTCATTTTAATACTAACTTATATTATACATATCGTTAATACATAGTGCAGGACTTTAGCATTAAAAAAAGAAAACATAAAAAAATTGTAATTACGTAGGAGTTAGGAGTTAGAAGAAAAGAACTTAAAACATTTTGAGACTACGTTAATAGAAGGGGTGATCTATTTTGAGTATAGTACAATGTGGTGTTCTACCTCACCCACCAATAGCGGTACCGGAAGTGGGAAAAGGAGAAGATGAGAAGGTTAAAGATACTCAGCAAGCGGCCTTAGAATTAGGGCGTCGTATTAAAGATAGCGGGGCCGAAGTTTTGGTGATTATATCCCCCCACAGCCCCTTGTTTGCTGATGCAATAGCTTTAAATAAAGCCAAACAGTTAAAGGGTAGTCTGGCCAACTTTGGCGCGCCATCACCGGTGTTTGAGTTCAATAATGCCCCCTCTTTATTAAACGAAATTGTTGTTGAAAGTGAGAAACATAATCTCGTAGCAGTGGGATTAGATCAAGAATTGGCCGAGGACCTTGATGTCGACTTATCACTTGATCACGGGGTAACGGTGCCACTATATTTTCTGCAGCAAGCAGGAGTGGAACTTCCGTTAGTGGTGTCATCCATGTCAATGTTTTCCTTTGAGCAATTGTATCGCTTTGGGTCGGCGGTTGCAAATGCAGCAAATAAACTAAATAAGAAGGTGGCATTATTGGCCAGTGCGGATTTGTCCCACCGCTTAACCCCTGATGCCCCGGCAGGGTACGAACCCAGTGCCGCCCAGTTTGACAAGGAATTGGTAAGTTTGGTTCAGTCGGTCGATGTAATGGGCTTAATGAACTTGGATAAAGACAGAATTGAACGGGCTGGGGAGTGTGGCCTGCGTCCCATTATTATGATGATGGGTGCACTGGACGGTAAAGATGTACAATCTGAAGTATTATCCTATGAAGGACCGTTTGGAGTGGGGTACATGGTGGCCTCCCTTAAACCAGGTGCAGATAATAACAGCCGTAGGCTGCTTGAGCAAATAGAGAAGCAGCGCCAATCCAAGGTCAAAAACAAAAGGAAAAACGAGAGTTTTATAGTAACTGTGGCCAGGAGTACGCTAGAAAATTATGTGCTGGGAAAGACACCTCCGAAAATAACACCCATTGAGACTCCAGATGAGTTCAAAGGAGCAGCGGGTACCTTTGTATCTATCAAGAAAGAAGGACAACTGCGCGGTTGCATTGGATCGGTATTTCCTCAGCAAAAAAATATAGTGCAGGAAGTGATGCATAATGCCATCAACGCCGGAATCCATGACCCCCGTTTTTACCCGGTAGGGCCGGAAGAACTAGATGAACTGACCTATTCAGTGGACGTGCTGACAAACCCGGAACTGGTAACTGATATCAGTAAACTAGACCCCAAAAAACATGGTGTAATAGTTAAACAAGACGATAAAAGCGGTCTGCTACTGCCCGACCTGGAGGGTATAGAAACCGTGGGTGAACAAGTGAAAATAGCAAAGGAAAAGGCCGGAATCAACCCCCAGGACGAAAATATACAATTGGAGAGTTTTGAAGTGATTCGCTATTTATAAGAGGATGTTCGAAAAGTCCGCGCGAGATCCACTTTGAACACTTATTATAAGCATAATAGGGAGGAAGTAAAATGCAAGAAGCTATGTTTTGGCATGCCAAAGATGATAATCTAGTGCACTGCGAATTATGCCCCCAATACTGCACCATCCGCCCCGGAAAAACTGGGTTTTGCCGGGTGCGAAAGAATATAGATGGTAAATTGTACAGCCTAAACTTTAACCGGGTGGCAGCCCATGCCACAGACCCAATGGAGAAAAAACCCCTTTACCATTATTACCCTGGAAAATACATCCTGTCACTGGGCACATCGGGCTGTAATTTGCGATGCGGCTTTTGCCAGAATTGGAGCATTGCCCAGGATGACCCAGAAACCATTGAGGTGACCCCGGAACATGTGGCAGAAGTGGCAGCCAACCAAGACCCTTATCCCAACGTTGGTGTGGCTTATACCTACTCAGAACCTTTTATGTGGTACGAATTTATCTTTCATACCGCCCGGCTGGTGAGGGATAAGGGTTATAAAAATGTTTTAGTGACAAACGGATATATTAATGAAGAACCATTAAAGGCGCTACTTCCTTACATAGATGCCATGAATATTGATGTAAAAGCCTTTACCGATGAATTTTATCAAGAAAACTGTAAAGGTCACTTAGAACCGGTAAAAAGAACAGTGGAACTGGTGCATAAAAAATGCCATCTGGAGTTGACCACCCTACTGATACCGGGCCTGAATGATTCAGATGAAGAAATATCAAAATTGGTTGATTGGGTGGCGGATATAAGCCCCGAAATACCGATTCATTTTAGCCGTTACTTCCCCAATTTTGAATTTGAATTGGATGCCACGCCACCGGAAAGATTACAACGGGCTAGAGAAATTGCGCTGGAAAAACTGAATTATGTATATATAGGTAACCTGGGCGATCCTAAATCAATGAATACATACTGCCCGCAGTGCGGCAAATTATTAGTCAACCGCACCTGGCACAACGGTAAAACGGTGGGAGTGGATGAGGAAAACAACTGTAAACAGTGCGGTAGAAAAATTTATGTTATTCGCTAAAAGTTACTAAATACCCATTGATTTTTATACAATTTAATGTATAATTATTAATATTAGTTAGTTAGTATTCGCTAGGAGTGATCTTAATGATTAGAGTAGCAATTATTGGAGCCACCGGTTATACCGGTGCTGAATTGGTAAGAATATTATCCCGACATCCAAAAGTGGAATTGGTGGCGTTAACATCCCGAAGCTACGCGGGTAGACCTTATTATGAGGTATATCCGCATCTATATAAATACATTAAGTTAGAATGTGAACAACTAAATATAAATGAACTGGTGGCCAGTGCAGATATAATATTCACAGCCTTGCCCCATGGCCATTCCATGGATATTGCTGCTGAAGTGGTAAAGCAGGGCAAAAAACTGGTGGATTTAGGTGCAGACTTCCGGCTTAACAGTACTGAACAGTACCAAGAATGGTACAACGTAGAACATACCCAAGCCGAACTACTATCTCAAGCAGTTTACGGACTGCCCGAGTTATATCGAAATAATATTGCTGAAAGTACACTGGTGGCCAACCCCGGTTGTTACCCTACAACCGCCATTCTTGGGTTGGCCCCACTTATTAAAAACAACTTGATAGATACAAATACAATCATCATAGATAGTAAGTCAGGTGCAAGTGGTGCCGGCCGCAGCGTATCATTAAAAACCCACTTTGCAGAGGTTAATGAAAACTTCAAGGCCTACGGAGTGGCTACCCACCGGCATACACCAGAAATAGAGCAGGAATTAAGTAACCTGGCCGGTAATGACGTAACCATCAGTTTCACCCCTCACCTGGTACCGATGACCAGGGGAATGCTCAGTACAATATATGGGCAACTACAAGAAAAGATAGATAGTGAGCAGTTGAACCAGCTTTACCAAGAGCATTATGCTGATGAGTACTTTGTACGGGTACTGCCTCCTGGCATGCTGCCCCAGACCAAGGCGCTGGCATCCAGCAACTTTTGTGATATTGCAGTAACGTCAGACCCTAGAACCGGCAGAGTGATTGTATTATCAGCCATTGACAACCTGGTAAAAGGAGCCTCAGGCCAAGCAGTACAGAATATGAACGTAATTTTTGGATTGGATGAGAACACAGGTCTTGATGTAGTGGGGATATATCCTTAAGTGCAGGAGTTAGGAGTTAGAATAAATAATAAAAAAATAAAACGAATAATTAATTAAAATAGTAGTAAGGAGTCAGAAATTAGGGAGAGAAATGCAAGAATTGCTAAAAAGGAGTTAAAAACATGAAATTTAAGCATATATCTGGTGGAATTACTGCTGTGCCTGGTTTTTTGGCCAGTGGGGTTCACGCTGGGCTGAAAAAAGAGAAGTTGGATATGGCAGTAATTTATAACCCTAAACAATGCAGTGCAGCGGGGGTATTTACCACCAACGTTGTTAAAGCGGCACCACTGCTGCTAACCATGGATAGACTGGCAAAGGGATATTCCCACGGTGTGGTGGTCAATGCCGGTAATGCCAATGCCTGCAATGGCCCCAACGGAATGGAAGATGCCAAAGCCATGGCCAGTGCCGCAGCCAAGGAGCTGGGGATTGATGAAGAACAGATGCTGGTATCCTCCACCGGAGTTATTGGAGAACCAATGCCAATGGATATAGTACTACCCGGAGTAATTAAAGCTACCAAAGAACTAAGTAAAGACGGCGGTCAAGCCGCTGCAGAAGCGATCATGACTACCGATTTAGTCCTAAAAGAATCTGCAGTAAAGCTACAGTTGGCAGGTAAAACAGTAACCATTGGCGGCCTAGCCAAAGGTTCAGGAATGATACACCCCAATATGGCTACCATGCTGGGCTTTATAGCCACAGATGCCGTTATAGGGCCTGAAACACTAAAAAAGGCCCTAAAAGAAGTGGTGGACAGCACCTATAACATGATCACCGTAGATGGTGACACCAGCACCAACGACAGTGTAGTGATGCTGGCCAGTGGTGACGCCGGTAATACATCAATAGAACACGGTACCGAAGAATATAATGTTTTTCTGCAAGGGTTAACAGAGGTGTGCACCAAACTGGCCCAAGACATAGCAAAAGATGGTGAAGGGGCTACCACCCTGTTGGAAGTGGTTGTAAAGAATGCACCAACAATAATAGATGCCCGTAAAGCAGCTAAGGCTGTTGTGGGCTCTAACCTATTCAAATGTGCAGTGTACGGAAGGGATGC
Organism: Bacillota bacterium; assembly: GCA_009711615.1. Taxonomy (GTDB): domain Bacteria; phylum Bacillota; class Desulfotomaculia; order Desulfotomaculales; family Desulfohalotomaculaceae; genus Desulforadius. The sequence continues at coordinate 66,793 of VENI01000006.1, forward strand.
CAACTGGGGACGGATATTATGTGCCGTCGGATATTCCGGAGCTCAGTTTAACCCCAACGAAGTTGATATATATATTGGTGAACTACAGGTGGCAGAGAATGGTGGAGCATTACCCTTCGACGAAGAAAAAGCCTCAGCCATACTAGGCAAAGATAAAGTGACAGTAACAGTTGATTTAAAGACCGGAGACCATTCAGCCACAGCCTGGGGCTGTGACCTTACCTATAAATACGTAGAAATTAATGGGAGTTATAGAACGTAATTTAATGAAAAATGTAAAATGAATAATTAAAAATGGGTGCATGTAATCATGCATGCTTGGGATCGGGGTTCGATTCATCGAACCCTACCTCAATTATTCATTATTCATTTTTAATTTTTCATTCGCTTTACCTACACACGTTTTAATATACATATTAAATTTCGGTATAAAAAAGTCTTACGAGAAAGAAGATGATAACAGTGCTTGCTGCGTTGGAGAAAGCGGGGATTTTGGTTGAAGCCCTGCCTTATATAAAAAAATTCTACGGCTCAACAGTGGTGATTAAATACGGCGGCCATGCCATGGTTAACTGGGAACTTAAGAAAGCGGTTATTACCGATTTAATTCTGATGAAGTATGTTGGTATTAACCCGGTGGTGGTGCACGGCGGTGGGCCGGAAATTACCACTATGCTGAAGAAAGTGGGCAAAGAGAGTACCTTTGTGGGCGGTTTACGGGTAACAGATGAAGAAACCATGGAAATAGTGGAAATGGTACTGGCCGGTAAATTAAATAAGGAAATTGTGGCACTGGCCAATAAACTGGGGGGCAAGGCAGTAGGCATATCCGGAAAGGATGCCAGCCTTATTGAGGCAGCTAAAAAAATGGGCACTGTGCGCCATCCCGACGGCCACGTGGAAAGCTGCGACATTGGCTATGTTGGTGAAGTGAACCAGATAAACCCGGCCATTGTACATACGCTAATTGGTGAAGGATACATTCCCGTCATCTCCCCCCTGGGAGTTGGTGAAGATGGCCAAAGCTATAACATTAATGCCGATACAGTGGCGGGGAAACTGGCCGAATCGCTACAGGCGGCCAAACTAATGATACTTACTGATGTGGAAGGAATACTTAAAGACAAAGATGATAGTTCCACACTGTTATCCATTATCCATACCAATGAAATAGATCAACTTATTAATCAGGATATTATAGCCGGGGGTATGATCCCAAAGGTAGAGTGCTGTGTTTCCGCCATTACCAATGGGGTCAAATCCACACACATCTTGGATGGCAGGGTGCCCCATTCCCTGCTGTTGGAAGTATTCACGGACAAGGGTGTTGGTACCATGGTGGTACCTGAAAAAAAGGAGGTTGAAGCCCAGTGAAGACTAACGAAATAATGGAAACAACCAGTAAATATGTGATGAATACCTATGGTCGCCTGCCAGTGGCGCTGGTAAAGGGAAAGGGTACTAAAGTTTGGGACGCTGAAGGCAAAGAATATCTGGATTTTATCAGTGGCTTGGCGGTTAACTCACTGGGTCACAGCCATCCCCGGGTGGTAAAAGCCATTTGGCGGCAGGCAGATACACTGATGCACGTTTCTAACCTATATCATATAGAACCTCAAGGTCAACTGGCCAAACTGCTGGTGGAAAACTCCAGTGCAGATAAAGTTTTCTTCTGCAATAGCGGGGCAGAGGCTAACGAGGCAGCCATTAAACTGACTCGCAAATACGCCAAACAAAACCTGGGTAAAGACAAATACGAAATTATCACCGCCAAGCAGTCTTTCCATGGGCGTACACTGGCCACCATTACAGCAACCGGACAGGAAAAATTCCAACAGGGTTATGATCCACTGCCAGAAGGGTTTAAATACGTACCCTTCAATGATTTGGAAGCACTGAAAAAGGCTATTGGCCCCCAAACCTGTGCAGTGATGCTGGAACCCGTGCAAGGTGAAGGTGGTGTTTACCCAGCCAGCAAGGAATATCTAAAAGGGGTTAAAGATTTGTGCCAGCAGCAAAATTTACTGCTGATATTCGATGAAGTACAGTGTGGGCTGGGTCGTACCGGTGAATTTTTGGCCAGCCAACTGTACCAAGTGGAACCGGACATTACCACACTGGCCAAGGCTTTGGGTAATGGGTTCCCCATTGGGGCAATGATGGCTAAGGAAGATGTAGCAGTTTTCAAGCCAGGGGATCACGCAACCACCTTCGGCGGCAACCCCTTGGCCTCGACAGCTGCTCTAGCAACCATGCAGGTGATGCTGGATGAAGGTGTAATTAATAACGCCCGGGAGATGGGGCGATACTTTAAAGATAAACTAAACTCTTTGGCGGAAAAGCACAGCCAGATAAAAGAAATCAGGGGAGCAGGGTTAATGATAGGCGTTGAACTGGAAACAGAAGGGCAAAGCATTGTTAATTACTGCCGGGAGCAAGGGCTCTTGATAAACTGTGTTGGTAGCAGCATACTGCGCTTTTTACCTCCGTTAACAGTGAAAGAGAAGGAAATAGATACAGCAATAGACATACTGGATAAAGCAATGGGAGGCTAACAACATGCCTGTAAAAAAAGGTATTAACAAAGTAATGGTAATTGGGTCGGGCCCAATTATAATCGGCCAGGCAGCGGAATTTGACTACGCTGGGACGCAGGCTTGCAAGGCGTTAAGGGAAGAGGGCATGTCGGTGGTACTGGTGAACTCCAATCCGGCCACCATCATGACCGATGCAGACATTGCTGACCAGATATATATTGAACCGCTTACCTGGCAAAACATAGAGAGAATAATTAAGCAAGAAAAACCTGATGGTCTACTACCCACATTGGGCGGCCAAACTGGCCTTAACATGGCGGTGGAATTGGCAGAGAAGGGCATCTTGGAAAAATATAATGTTGCACTGCTAGGTACATCGCTAGATACCATTAAGCGGGCGGAAGACCGGGAAATGTTTAAAGATACCATGCTAGCCATTGATGAACCAGTGCCGGAAAGCACCATTATTGCCACAGTGGAAGAGGCACTTGAATTTGCTAATAAAATCGGCTACCCCATTATAGTGCGCCCGGCGTACACACTGGGAGGTACCGGCGGTGGTGTGGTGGAAAATGAAGAGCAATTAAAAGCAACAGTACATCGCGGTCTAAAAATGAGCATGATCGGCCAGGCACTTTTAGAACGCAGTGTGGCTGGTTGGAAGGAAATAGAGTATGAAGTGATGCGGGACAGTGCCGGGAACTGTATTACCATTTGCAACATGGAAAACATCGATCCCGTTGGCATTCATACCGGAGACAGTATTGTGGTGGCACCATCCCAAACACTATCCGATAAAGAGTACCAATTGTTGCGTACCGCTGCCATTAAAATTATCCGGGCATTGGGTGTTGAGGGTGGTTGTAACATCCAGTATGCATTAGATCCATATAGCTACCAGTATTACGTTATTGAAGTTAACCCCCGGGTAAGTCGTTCATCGGCATTGGCATCAAAAGCAACCGGTTACCCAATTGCTAAGATTGCAGCTAAAATAGCCATTGGTTTAACGTTGGATGAAATGACCAACCCGGTTACCGGTAAAACCAGTGCCTGCTTTGAACCGGCCTTAGATTATGTGGTTACCAAAATTCCCCGTTGGCCATTTGACAAGTTCAGCACTGGAGACAGGGTGCTGGGCACCCAGATGAAGGCCACCGGGGAGGTAATGGCCATTGACCGCTGCCTTGAAGGTTCATTAATGAAAGCACTGCGCTCATTAGAGATAGGTGTAGACAGCATGCAGCTGAAAGGTTCCAACAGTTGGTCAGAAATGGAACTGGAAAATAAATTGGAAAAAGCTGATGATGAACGCATCTTTGCAGTGGCCGAAGCCTTCAGACGCTACTGGACATTGCGGGAAGTTCATCAATTAACTAAAATAGATTACTTTTTTCTGGAGAAAATTAAAGATATTATCGTACTGGAAGACGAATTGCGCTCGGCTGGTTCCGGCCCAGACCCAGAATTACTCTGGCGGGCAAAAAGCTGGGGCTTTGCTGACAGCTATATCAGTCGCCTGATTGGTCTTGATGAACTGGAAGTAAGGGAATTACGCCAGCAGTTTGGTATTTACCCCACCTATAAAGTGGTGGATACCTGTGCCGCTGAATTTGAATCGGCCACCCCTTATTACTACTCCTGCTATGATCAGGAAGATGAAGTATCGGTCAGCCAGCGGAAAAAAGTGCTAGTGCTAGGTTCCGGCCCCATTCGCATTGGCCAGGGTATAGAATTTGACTACTGTTCAGTGCATTCGGTTTGGGGCTTACAGCAGGAGAATATTGAAGCCATTATTATTAACAACAACCCGGAAACGGTAAGTACCGATTTCGACACTGCAGATAAACTATACTTTGAACCATTAACCTTAGAAGATGTATTAAATGTAATAGATAAGGAACAGCCCATGGGCGTGGTGGTACAGTTTGGTGGGCAAACTGCCATTAACCTGGTGGATAAACTGCATCAACTGGGTATCAAAGTGCTGGGCACCCCGGTGGAAAGTATAGATGCTGCCGAAGATCGTAAAAAGTTTGAACAACTACTTCGGGACTTAGACATCCCTCAAACAGAAGGTAAGACAGCCACCACCGTAAAAGAGGCCCGAGTAATAGCAGAAGAATTAGGTTACCCGGTACTGGTGCGCCCCTCTTATGTATTGGGCGGCCGGGCCATGGAGATAGTATATAACACCAGCCAGTTACTTAAATACATGGAAAGTGCGGTTCAGGTTTCCCCTAAGCACCCCGTACTGGTTGATAAATATATTCGCGGAAAAGAAGTTGAAGTGGATGCCATTGGTGATGGCGAAAATGTTTTTATACCGGGCATTATGGAACACGTGGAACGGGCCGGGGTACATTCCGGAGACAGTATTGCCGTCTATCCACCCCAATCATTAACCAAAGAACAAAAGCATCGTCTGGTTGATTACACCGTACGTATTGGCAAGGCATTAAAGGTATGCGGTTTAATCAACATTCAATATGTAGTTGCCGAAGAAGGGGTGTTCGTGCTGGAGGTAAACCCTCGGGCATCCCGCACGGTACCCATTTTAAGTAAGGTCACAGGAGTACCAATGGTGCAGACTGCTACCCGAGCTATGTTGGGTAGCACACTACCTCAGCAGGGCTATACCAGTAAGCTAGGTCCTGAACCAAACTTCATTGCTGTAAAAGCTCCGGTATTTTCCTTTGAAAAACTAGGTCTAGTAGAAACATCCCTGGGCCCAGAAATGAAATCCACCGGTGAAGTAATGGGTGTAGATCAGTCCTTTGCCTATGCCTTTTACAAGGCCATTACCTCTGCCGGCATGCAGATTACCAACTCAGGCAAAGTTCTGATATCGGTGGCCGAGCGGGATAAACTGGAGGCAGTGCCAGTGGCCAGGCATTATGCCCAGTTGGGTTATCAACTGGTGGCCACTGAAAACACGGCCAATGCCCTGAACGCAGCCGGATTACAGGCAGAGTGCTTGCAAGATCCACTACAGGCAGTACGGGATGGTAAGGTACAGTTAGTTATCAACACCCCCACAAAAGGGAAAATTCCCGCCCGTAGCGGCTTTAAATTACGCCGGACAGCCTCGGAGTACAAAGTACCCTGCTTAACGTCATTGGACACTGCCAGATCACTGGCAATAGCATTAAACAGCTTGCAGCAGGGAGCAGAGTTAAAACCAGTTAGCTTACAAGAATACGGAACTAAAGAGAATGAAAAATTAAGAGTTAAGAATGAAAAATTTGGGTGCCTGTGATCATGCAAGAATGGTGTAGGGGACGGTTTCCACGCCGCCCCGTTCATAAATTAAAATAGGAGCAGATAGGGATATATTTATATTTAAAACCCTGACTCCTGAATACTTATGACTTTACAAAGTGAGGTAACCTAATGCTTACATTACATGATAGATTTAAAGGTCGTGACTTTTTGACACTGGCCGATTACAATAGTGATGAAATTCAAACCATATTAACCAATGCAATGAATTTAAAGCAAAAACAAAAATGCAACACCCCAACACCGTACCTTCAAGGTAAAACCCTAGGGATGATTTTTCAAAAATCATCAACCAGAACCAGGGTCTCCTTTGAAGTTGGAATGTATCAATTGGGTGGACAGGGTTTGTTTTTATCCAATAATGACATTCAGTTGGGTAGAGGGGAAACGGTGGCCGATACCGCCCGGGTGTTGTCCCGGTTTGTGGATGGCATTATGATTCGGACCTTTGAACAAAGTGATGTAGAAGAATTGGCGGAACATGCTGATATACCAGTAATAAATGGATTAACCGACCTCACCCACCCCTGCCAGATACTTGCAGATTTGCTGACCATTGAAGAGTACAAAGGTAAATTGGCGGGATTAAAACTGGCTTACGTGGGAGACGGTAACAACATTGCCCACTCACTACTGCTGGGTTGTACTAAAGTAGGCATGCATGTGGCAGTGGCCTCACCAGCCAACTACCAACCCAAAGATATGATTGTGCAAGTGGCTAAGGAAGCAGGGAAGGAAAGTGGAGGCCAGGTGGAGATTCTTACCGACCCGGTGGCGGCAGTAGCAAATGCCGATGTAGTGGTAACCGATGTGTGGGCCAGTATGGGCCAAGAACAAGAAGCACAGCAACGCCTAAAGGTATTTAAGGACTATCAAGTAAACAGCCAACTGGTGTCCCATGCTAAACCAGACTACATATTCCTGCACTGTCTACCCGCCCACCGCGGGGAGGAAGTAACAGCTGAAATAATAGACGGACCCCACTCGGCAGTTTGGGACGAAGCAGAAAACCGCCTTCATGCCCAAAAAGCAGTAATGGCTCTTTTGATGGGCTGAGTTCAGGAGTCAGAAGTCAGGAGTCAGGAGTCAGAATGAGATATAATATCAGCCAAGGTATTTACCGTAGAAAACGGTAGCCGGCCCATTCAAAGAACGACGCAGCCGGAGGAAAAGCGCCGAGTATGTTTGAGCGACAGCGAGATTCGCAGGCGCCCGGAGGCTAAGGAGTTCGTACACTTATATGTGCCGGCGTGTTTTCGGAGCGTAAATTCCTTGGCGGTGTTCAACAAAAATCTTTTAGCAAGATGTAGGAATTTAGCCTTTTTTGTAGTATAATTTATACTTGTTGTGAATTTTTATTAACTCTTAGGTAGGGGAGAGAGAAAAATGGAAAAAGTGGTATTGGCTTACTCAGGAGGCCTTGACACCTCTATAATTATTAGTTGGTTAAAAGAAACATACGGTTATGAAGTTATTGCCGTGACTGCTGACTTGGGACAAGGAGAAGAACTGGACCCGGTGGAAGAAAAGGCAAAACAAAGTGGTGCCAGTAAAGTTTATATAGAGGATTTAAAAGAGGAATTTGTAACAGATTATATTTACCCAACCTTAAAGGCCGGGGCTGTGTACGAAAGCAAATACTTATTGGGAACATCAATGGCCAGGCCGCTTATTTCCAAAAAACTGGTGGAAATTGCCGAAAAAGAGGGTGCAGTGGCCATTGCCCATGGTGCCACCGGCAAAGGAAACGACCAGGTTCGCTTTGAACTGGGTATAAAAGCATTAAACCCTAACTTGAAAATAATTGCCCCTTGGCGGGAATGGGACATTCGCTCCCGGGAAGATGCCATCGACTATGCTGAGTCCCGCGGCATTCCGGTACCCGTTACCAAAAAGAGTATTTACAGCCGGGATCGTAACATGTGGCACATCAGCCATGAGGGTGGCGATTTGGAAGACCCCTGGAACGCTGCTTCAGATGAAATGCTAATGCTTACTGTACCGCCGGAAAAAGCACCAGACCAACCAACTTATATTGAGTTGGAGTTTGACAAGGGAATTCCGGTTAAACTAAATGGTGAAGTCTTAGACCCAGTAACCATGTTGGAGAAACTTAACGATATCGGTGGTGCTAACGGTATTGGTGTAATAGATATGGTGGAAAACCGTCTGGTAGGCATGAAATCCCGTGGTGTGTATGAAACTCCTGGTGGCACTATTTTAGTTGCTGCCCACAGGGAACTGGAACTGCTAACAATGGATCGGGCAACAATGCACCACAAGGAACTGAATGCCCTTAAGTATGCAGAACTGGTTTATGACGGTCTGTGGTTTACTCCACTTAGAGAAGCACTGGATGCCTTTATTGATGTAACCCAGCAAAATGTAACCGGTAAGGTTAAGATGAAGTTGTACAAGGGTAACATTACACCAGCCGGTGCCCAGTCACCTTATTCACTTTATAACGAAGACTTCTCCACCTTCGGAGAAGATGAAGTATACAATCAGGCTGATGCAGAAGGTTTCATAAACCTGTTTGGCCTACCGCTTACTGTAAAGGCATTAATGGAGAAGAAAAACAGGAGTTAGGAGATATAAAATCAGGAGACAGTAGTCAGGAGTCAGAATAAAAACCTTAAAAGAATAAAAATCTATAAATAATATAAGGGCTTGATTAATCAAGCCCTTAAGTTATATGGAAGTGAGGTAAAGCATAATGAAGCTTTGGGGTGGTCGGTTTCAGAAAAGTACTGACCAATTGATGGAAGATTTTCATTCCTCCATTTCCTTTGACCAGCGACTGTATAAATACGATATCACAGGCAGTGTTGCCCATGCCAAAATGCTGGCCAAGGTGGGAGTAATATCAGTGCAGGATGCAGAGAAAATAGTGGCTGGTTTAAAAGAAATACTTGCAGACATAGAGGCAGGTAAAGTGGAATTTGATGTGGCCGCTGAAGATATACATATGAACATAGAACAACTGCTTATTCAACGCATTGGTGATGTGGGGAAAAAACTGCACACCGCCCGGAGCCGGAATGATCAGGTGGCCCTTGATATCCGCATGTTTATGAAGGATGAAATAAATCAAGTGGCTGAACTTTTAAAAGAGTTACACAACACACTCTTGGATGTGGCAGAACAAAACAAGGAAACAGTAATGCCTGGCTACACCCATTTACAGCGGGCCCAGCCGGTTACTTTAGCCCATCACCTGCTGGCATACGTGCAGATGTTTGAACGGGATAGCGATAGGTTAAAGGACTGTTACAAACGCACCGATGTAATGCCACTTGGTTCAGGGGCCCTGGCAGGAACAACCTTTCCGCTGGACAGGAAATTTGTGGCAAGTGAGCTGGGTTTTAGCAAGGTAAGCGAAAACTCCATGGATGCAGTCAGTGACCGGGACTTTGCAGTGGAATTTTGTGCTGCGGCCTCAATGATAATGATGCATTTAAGTCGTTTCTGCGAAGAAATTATTCTTTGGTCCTCAGCGGAATTTAATTTTATAGAGTTGGACGATTCCTACAGTACCGGTTCCAGCATTATGCCCCAAAAGAAAAACCCCGACCCGGCAGAACTGATTAGAGGAAAAACTGGTAGGGTATATGGAGACCTAACAGCATTGTTAACTGTACTAAAAGGCTTACCCATGGCATACAACAAAGACATGCAGGAAGACAAGGAAGCACTTTTTGATGCAGTGGATACAGTGAAAAAATGCTTGATGGTATTCCGACCAATGGTGGCCAGCATGAAAGTGAAAAAAGAGAGTATGGCCAGTGCGGCCCGAGGCGGCTTTACCAATGCCACCGACCTGGCAGACTATTTGGTACAAAAAGACATCCCCTTCCGTCAAGCCCATGAAATAGTAGGAAAGGCAGTACTATACTGCATCCAGCAGGGCAAAACATTGGAGGAAATGTCACTGGAAGAATATAAAGAGTTGAACAGCAGCATTGAAGAAGACGTATATAAAGCCATTAGTGTAGAACAGTGTGTCAATGCTCGTAAAGTAGAGGGTGCTCCTGCTCCTGAAGCAGTACAGCAGGCTATTGAAGCAGCCCGTAAAAAACAATAATAATAAGTAAAAGGCGCGTGGATCGGAATAAATGATCTCACGCGCCTCTTTAATATTCGTATTGGAATATCGATTATTCAATCACCTGTGCTGCTTTATCAATTATCTCCTGGGGTACCTCTACGCCCATGGCTTGAGCAGCTTTTAAGTTAACCACAATGTCAGATCCTTCTTGGCTTTGAATAGGCATTTCCGTAGGTGCTTTACCATCAATTATTTCAAGTGCCATCTCACCGGTGGTGCGGCCTAACTCGTAATAATTGATACCAATGGTTGCCAAAGCACCATTTTCCACCGAGTTACTTTCACCGGCCACTACTGGTATTTGGTTTTCTTCAGCAACCTTTAGCACAGCTGGCAGGGAAGAGATAACCATGTTATCTGTGGGTAAATAAATGGCATCTACTTTACCAACTAGAGATTGAGCAGCTTGCATTACCTCACTGCTGGCAGTTATAGTTACTTTAACCAATTCTAATCCAAGTTCCGGGGCTGCTTTATCAGCCATATCAACCTGTACCTGGGAATTAATTTCGCTGGAGTTATAAATAATACCCACTTTTTCCACATCACCAACAATGTCTTGGATTAAAGCTAATTGATCTTTAACCGGGTTCATGTCGGTGGTTCCGGTTACGTTGGTGCCTGGTTTTTCCAAACTGTCCACCAGTTTAGCACTTACCGGGTCGGTAACTGCGGTAATTAAGATAGGAATTTCACTGGTCTCGTTTGCCATGGTCATTGCCGATGGAGTGGCAATGGCCAGTACCAAGTCACTTTCATCCTGTACCAACTTACGGGCGATGGTTTGCAAATTGCCTTGGTCGTTTTGAGCATTTTGATAATCCACAACCAATTTTTCACCATCTGCGTAACCGTTTTCTTCTAGTACATCCAGAAAACCTTCACGGGCTGCATCCAATGCCGGGTGCTCAACAATTTGAATAATACCCAGATTTACTTGATCCGCCCCCTGGGTGTCAGCTGACTCCTCGCCGCCTCCGCAACCAGCCAAGCCCACAACCAACGTCAGAGCCATCAGAGCTACTAATATCCTTTTCATTTTCTAACCTCCTGGTTATTTAATTGGCCAACAACATTCTATCATTGGCCATTTCCCGACCGCTGGCTTTTCTAAACATCTCAAGCAGGTCTGGAATAGTGGTATTCTCACGCTTGCTGCCGCTAATGTCCAAGATAATATTTCCGTCATGCATCATTATGGTTCGATTACCGATGCGCAGGGCATCTTCCATATTGTGAGTGACCATCAGCGTAGTTAAGTTATTGTTTGCAATAATTTTTTCGGTAAGGTCCAACACCTTTTGCCCGGTGTTGGGGTCCAATGCTGCAGTGTGTTCATCCAACAGCAGCAGTTTCGGAGTTACCAGTGTGGCCATTAATAAGGTTAAAGCCTGACGCTGGCCACCGGATAATAAACCAACCCTGGTGGTGAGCCGATTTTCCAAACCTAACCCCAGAAGGCTTAGCTTTTCCCGGAAGAAATCCCGGTCATTTCTTTTAATACCCCGGAGCAACTTGCGTTTGCCACCGCGTTTTAAGGCCATGGCCAGGTTTTCTTCAATGGACATTGAGGCAGCGGTGCCCATCATTGGGTCTTGAAACACTCTACCGATGTAAGATGCCCTTACATGCTCTGGAAACATTTCAATCCGCTGGCCGTCTATGGATATTTTACCTTCATCCGGTGGGAAAACCCCGGCAACCATGTTCAGTAGCGTGGATTTACCAGCGCCGTTTCCGCCAATTACCGTAACTACGTCGCCCGGTTCCAGCTCCAGTGAAACACCAGACAATGCCAGCCGTTCATTGACACTGCCGGGATTAAAGGTTTTACTAAGGTCTACCACTGATAGCACTCTCACCACTCTCCTTTCCCCGGGCTTGTCGAGCCGAAAATTTTTCTTTAATGATTGGTGAAGACATGGCCAGTATTACCAGCGCTGCGGTAAACAATTTCAAGTCAGTGGTGGGTAGACCCATACGCATTACCAGTGCTATAACTGCCCGATAAACAATAGAGCCAATAACCACGGCAATTAGCGTCCGCAGTAGGGTTTTAGTGCCAAATAAAACCTCACCCACAATAACTGAAGCCAAACCAACTACAATCATGCCGATACCCATGCCAACATCACTGAAGCTTTGGTACTGGGCCACCAGAGCGCCAGACAGTGCCACCAGTCCGTTACCCAGTGCCAGCCCCATAATTTTAGAGGTGTTAGTGTTGACACCCAGGCTTCTAATCATTTGTTCATTGTCACCGGTTGCCCTTAGGGCCAAACCAATTTCTGTTTGTAAGAAGGTGTACAGTAAGTAACAGGTTAGAACTACTGCTGCCAAACCCAAAGTAACTACAGCCAGGTTGGCGGACACTCCTAGGTGAGTGACATCGGTATAAATTGTGTCCATACGCAGCAGTGACAGCATAGATTTACTGCCCATCACCCTTAAGTTTATAGAATAAAGGGCAATCATCATTAAAATACCAGACAGCAGGGGGGCGATTCTCAATTTGGTGTTTAAAAACCCGGTTACACAACCGGCCATCACTCCGCAAACCAGAGCTAAAGCCGTTCCCAGCCATGGGTCATAACCTTCGAAAATAAAGCGAGCGGCAACCGCTGCCCCTAAGGTGAAACTGCCGTCCACAGTTAAATCCGGGAAGTCCAGCACCCGAAAAGTAATGTAAACGCCCAGTACCATAACACCCCATAATAACCCTTGTTCCAGTACACCCAACCAAACACTCGCACTCATGTCACATCATCCTATTCTGTTATAAGTATAAAAAAATAAAACTCCCTTTCAGGCGGGAGTTTTGTGCGATAAGTGGCTAAATAATTAAAAAAGATACAGTTATCCCATACTGCCATAACTACCGTCCTAACCTGTATTCTACCGTTAATATTTAATTTTAAATTCTTGTACAAAGTACCCATTCTACCGTTGAATTTATGTTAATACACAGACTACTAACTGTCAAGTAATTTAAACAATAACAAAACTAACTAATTTTTCCTATTATAACAGGTAAATTTTTGTTAATAAGGAAATATTAATATTGTATGAGTTCGGGTTAAATTTGGATCTGGATCTTAAGCATTTTCTTATAAAAAGTTGTAAGAAAGGTGGATAATATGAAACCAAAAGTTTTCATTACTAGGAAAATTCCTGCCGAGGCACTGGAGAAAATTAAAGAAGTTTGCGAAGTATCCATTTGGAATAATGAAGATGTACCCGTTCCCCGGGATGTGTTAGAGAAAGAAGTGGTTGAAGTGGATGCTTTATACAGCATGCTTACCGATGCTGTAGACGAACAGTTAATGGAAAAAGCTAAGAATTTGAAAGTAGTAAGTAACATGGCGGTTGGTTTTAACAATATAGATTTAAAAGTTGCCACCAAGAGGGGGATAAAAGTAACCAATACCCCCGGCGTTCTGTCAGAAACTACTGCCGATCTCACATTCACCTTAATGCTGGCCACTTCCCGTAGACTGTTAGAGGCTTCAGATTTCTTGCGCCAGGGTGAATGGAAAACCTGGTCACCAATGTTACTTACTGGCCAGGATGTTTACGGTGCCACTCTAGGTATTATTGGTATGGGTAGAATTGGGGAGGCAGTGGCCCGCCGGGCCAAAGGCTTTGATATGAACATTCTTTACCACAACCGCAGCCGTAAGCCGGGAACAGAAGAAGAACTGGGCGCTCAATATACAGATATGGAGACTTTACTAAAAGAGTCAGATTTCATCTGCATCATGACCCCATATACCCCAGAAACCCATGGCTTAATAGGGGAAAAAGAACTGCAACTGATGAAGAAAACAGCAATACTAATAAATACCGCCCGGGGCGGCATAGTAAACGAAGATGCCCTTTATAAAGCACTAAAAAACGAAGATATATATGCTGCTGGTCTAGATGTTTTTGAAAACGAACCAATACCAACGGACCACCAACTACTGAAGTTACCAAACCTAGTGGCATTACCCCATATCGGCAGCGCCAGCATAAAAACCAGAACCACCATGGCTAATTTAGCCGTAGAAAACATGCTTCAAGCACTAAACGGCAAAGTACCACCAAACCTAGTAAACACCGATGTGATGTAGGAGACAAGGGGACGTTTCGAGTGTCCCCTTTGTTCCTGTACCCTTTATTTTTCATTCCGGTCAACTACTTTGGAGTTGGCCTCCAGTGAGCCATTACCAATGAACCTAGTCCGGCAACAATTACAAACAATTTGAAGATGAAACCGGCCACTGGTATATAACCTATTGCACTGATCACCACTAGACCCAGCAGTACAGCCCAGGTTCCTTTGTGTTTTTTAGCCCAATCATATTTATTAGCTAAAAACAAACCTATTACTGATGCAGCTACAATTTTAGCGATATATATGGAAACACCATAAGTTAAACCAAGAATAACACCAATTGGCGCTCCCACAATGGTAATCATTGAAACAACTGCTATTAATGGCACCAAAATCAAAGCCAGAAAACCGGCACCCAAAGCTTTAAGTGAATGGTCCATTAAGGGGCTGGCAGTTTTAGTCCAAAAGCCAGGACGCCAGAATGTAATAACCAGCCATAGCAGCAGTGCGCTGATAATACTAAGTAATATAGAAGAGAAACCGTCAAAGGGAGATTCCTGAACTTCCTTTTTAGGTTCTGTCTTTTGCCAATTGCTGTTTCCAGTAATTTGAGCAGTATTGTCTATTGTTGCTTTGTTAGGGCTATGATAGTTTAAGTCACCTTTTATGGTGGCTGTATCGGTAACCTTTAAACGGCCAACCTCCAACCTAACGTCATCATTAACACTACCCAAAATGCCAATATTCTCGGCTCCAGCAAACAACTGACGTTGTATCTGCCCCATGTGTACTAGTTCAGAGGCAACCATCATTGCATCTCGGTTAATTACGGCATTTTTACCAACGGAAATTCGCTCTGCAGCAACTCTGGCATCATCCAATACATTGCCGTTAATATCAATTTTCTGGGAAGCACTGTGCAAATCTCCCTCAACAGTGCCGTTTACTATTATTTTTCGCGAGGCACTAAAAACATCTCCTTTGATAGTCCCGTTAATAATAACTTCTCTGGCTGCCACAAACAATGCCCCATCAATAGTTCCGTCAATTTTTACAGTATCACCACTGTAAAACCCTGGGCCTTTAACTACTTCATCAGATAGAATAACAGTTGCACTCTGGTCGTTTTGAATATCCACTGCCAGAGCAGTGGATGGAATAATTACCAGCATTAAAAGAATAATTGATAATCGCTTTAACATTAGCTTCACCCCTCCTTTGATATCTTGATTACTATTTTGACATTAAAAAAAATATACCTTTTCTAACTAATAATTTGTGACATAATACTTAGACTTATATACAGAAGTTAACACACTGAGAGCTGAATAATAATAACTGTTACAGGAAAGTATATAATTGGCATATTTTGTTTAAAATATTAAGAAAGGAAGGTGGTGAAAAAATGGATACTTTAAAGAATATTTCTCTTGCACTAATTATTGTTGGAGCTCTTAATTGGTTATTGGTAGGACTATTTCAGTACGATTTGGTAGCATCATTATTTGGTGGACAGGCCGCTATGCTAAGCCGCATTGTTTACACATTGGTGGGCATAGCTGGCATTTACGCCATTACATTCTTCTTTACCAGAGAAGAAGCAGAAGCCGAAGCCAAATAACCAAAAGAGGAAAGCCGTTTAAAGGCTTTCCTCTTTTTTGTCTTACAACAAAGTCTTAAAGAGATAGAATGCACTGCCCCACATAATAATAGCAGATATTCTGTTAAAAACTACAAGCGTTTTGTTTCCCAGGTTTCTAATAACCCTTCCTAATAATACGAGAAAGAAAAACCAAGCAAAAGAAACAAGAATAGTTGCAGATGTAAACACAATCTTATCAATCCCGCTGTGCTGTAATGAACTAATACCAATAAGGGATATGAATTCTTATTTAATTCTAAATAGGAAGGAATTTATAACCTATATGGAAAAATGTTATTAATATGGCTACTACTAAAAGGTTCTTGGGAAAAGAAACGCTGTTTAATATAACGGCAGGTAGGTTAAACATCCCCTAAGGTTGTAACGAGGTGGGTGATATTATGACTAGAAATGATAAATATATTTTTTTGCTTCTAGGACTAATATTCATCATTGGTCTGTTTGTGGTGTTTATAAAGGAAGAAACAGTTAAGACAATTCAACGGGTAGAGAGTGTGACAACCAGGGACCTTACCCTCCTAGAAAGAAAGTATGAAGATGTAGATAGTGATAACAAAAAAGAAAGTATTGAATTATATAACTCAGCCCAATGGCAACCAGATGGTTCGATGGGATGGGATACTGGTCATAATTGGCTTTTGATTGTAAGAAAGGATGAAACAGTTTATCCCCTTTTTGATGACTGGGTTCAACATGGTGAATTAAATTTTTGGATAGTTGCGTTTAACAAATCTCAAGTTGAGGGTCCTGAAAGTACAGATTTAGAAAGACATATATATGTAATGGAAACACGAGGTATCAAATTATTTGATTATCATTGGGACAAACAAAGTCTTTGTTATAAAAAAGAAATTGTTTTTAATCCTCCCAATCAATGGTATGGAAGGTCTTCAAGTAAATATTCTTCTTACAGCCCAACTATGATTGAACCCCAGGTCCTAAAAGACTGACACGTAGATTCAGATGAAGGTTGTTTTATACAAAATATTAAAATTTAGGTACAGAAAAATGTCATTTAAATTATGTTGTCGATCCCAGGTGAAACATAAAACCCAGGAGATTGACAACACATCATATTAAGAAAAAAACTCTGGAAAACAGCAATAAATTGAACAAACAAGAGGGTTTAGGTGTTTTTTAGAATTGGAGCATAAGTATTGACTGCATATTGCAAAATGATACGATACCCCCCAAATACCACTGGTTCTTGGGGTTACCATCTTACCTATAAGGAATTGAAACCTTGTTCAAGAAGATCGTCTATGATATTCATAATATCGTTACCATCTTACCTATAAGGAATTGAAACCTGATGTACCGCGCTTAATTAAGTAGGTATATCCGTGTTACCATCTTACCTATAAGGAATTGAAACACACCTATAAAAGCTATTTCTTTTTCTTCATCATTGTTACCATCTTACCTATAAGGAATTGAAACATGACTAACTCTTTTGCATGGTTTTTTGGTTGTCTTGGTTACCATCTTACCTATAAGGAATTGAAACTGCAGAAGTATTTGAATTATCTTTTGAGTCTATTCGTTACCATCTTACCTATAAGGAATTGAAACTTAAATGTCTGCCCATATGAAATATTTTCAGATCAAGTTACCATCTTACCTATAAGGAATTGAAACTGCTATTAAAGAATTAAAGAAAATCAAAGAGGAGTTACCAGTTACCATCTTACCTATAAGGAATTGAAACAATGCAGAAGTCGCAGCAAACAATGTACAAACTTACGTTACCATCTTACCTATAAGGAATTGAAACTGATAAAACTTTATTGCTGTGGTTGTAGCAGGAAAAGTTACCATCTTACCTATAAGGAATTGAAACTTGGTTATCTCTGTCCAATCTTTTGACAAGTCAGTTGTTACCATCTTACCTATAAGGAATTGAAACCTTACCCTACTAACGAAAACAAGATTGAGGGTTTTATGTTACCATCTTACCTATAAGGAATTGAAACAACTGTCCTCTAACGGTTGACGGAGTTGACCATGTTACGTTACCATCTTACCTATAAGGAATTGAAACACCTGTATAGTCTTGCTGTCACCCTGCTCGTCGAATGTTACCATCTTACCTATAAGGAATTGAAACCTGTTTAGTTGGTTCGGTGCTATTGACATGTATTTTGGTTACCATCTTACCTATAAGGAATTGAAACGTGCTTTTTCCGCTCATCCCCTTTCCCTCCTTCCAGTTACCATCTTACCTATAAGGAATTGAAACTCATAATAACTACTTTCAAACTTTAAATTTTTAGCAGTTACCATCTTACCTATAAGGAATTGAAACTCATAACTACCAGTTAACGAGCCAGTTGTCAAACTAGTTACCATCTTACCTATAAGGAATTGAAACATTAAAATAGTGGCCAAAATTGAAAATATCTGCAAAGGGTTACCATCTTACCTATAAGGAATTGAAACCCGTAATTAAATCCGTTCTGCCCTGCTCAGTTAAGGTTACCATCTTACCTATAAGGAATTGAAACAGGCTATGGTAAATTCGTCAACTTCATTTAACCCACCGTTACCATCTTACCTATAAGGAATTGAAACCAGCAATAGCAGCCACAGCACCAAGAGTAGCAACAACGGTTACCATCTTACCTATAAGGAATTGAAACTCGGTCTCTGCAACCTCATCCTGGGCAATGGTTATAGTTACCATCTTACCTATAAGGAATTGAAACCAAGGCTGTTTGTCGGGTGGACCGCTGGCCCATTTAAGTTACCATCTTACCTATAAGGAATTGAAACTTCTAAGTGTGTCAGCGTCATTCTCTTGTACCGGTGGTTACCATCTTACCTATAAGGAATTGAAACTGCGTTAGCTTCACTTGCTCCTTCTCAGTGCTTTTTGTTACCATCTTACCTATAAGGAATTGAAACTAATATTTTGGTCTATGTCTACAAACTTATTATCTCTGTTACCATCTTACCTATAAGGAATTGAAACTTAGTTACATCTTCAACATTCGAGCATTGATTACAGTTACCATCTTACCTATAAGGAATTGAAACAAGAACGATGGCCGGAAAGTAAACGGTACAAAATTGTTACCATCTTACCTATAAGGAATTGTAACATTCTTTTTGATGTTGGTTTAATTCTTGCTACTATAGTTACCATCTTACCTATAAGGAATTGAAACTAGTGTTTGCGGATATAAACATATACCCAGCTAGTCAGTTACCATCTTACCTATAAGGAATTGAAACCATAATATAAAGATAAGGAGCTGGTACGAATGCAAGTTACCATCTTACCTATAAGGAATTGAAACTTGAAAATGTACAAAATATCCCTGCATTGGTAAATAGTTACCTTCTTACCTATAAGGAATTGAAACTTCGGTATCTTAATAAGGTCGGACGCGCTAAAGTTGGTTACCATCTTACCTATAAGGAATTGAAACTAGTTTTTATATTTTTTAGGCAGCAGCCAACGGGCCGGTTACCATCTTACCTATAAGGAATTGAAACAAAAACAAGATGTAATTACTATAAGTCAAAAAGTTAGTTACCATCTTACCTATAAGGAATTGAAACAAGATAGCACACACCATGCAATCTATCGTGTGCGGCCAGTTACCATCTTACCTATAAGGAATTGAAACAAACTATACCGGTTTTTAAATATGAAGACACTGAAGTTACCATCTTACCTATAAGGAATTGAAGTTTGTGACCTTGAGAAACTGTAGTCAAAGCAGTTACTAGGGAAGATTGTATATTGAGATAAAAAAACTCGCTGTAATAGTATAGTCTTGATTGTTATGTGTAACTATATTATTATAATGGTTACCGTAACCTGCTAAAGGGATTGAAACGATTAAAAATGAAAGATGTTGTTTATCTTACCTAAAAGGGATATAAAATATAAGTCAACTTACCCAGAATATGGTTGACTTATTTTTTATAGGGTGATACTATCTCTTTAGATTATAAGTGAAAGATAGGAGTGATTGTAATACCAGTTATACATATTTCCATGAAATTAAATAAACCGTTGACGCTACCTGTCCAATATAATCATCTACTTCAATCCTTCATATATAGTATTTTCCCACAAGAAGAAGCTACTTTTCTACATGATATTGGATTTAAACATCAAAAACGAGTTTATAAGCTGTTTAGCTTTTCCCAACTTCAGGGACGCTCAAATTATGATAAAAAAAATAAAACTATCACATTTGCTGACGAAGTAGTACTAACTGTTAGCTCTATTTTACAAAACTTAATTGAGAAAACGGCAAATAATGTGTTATTATCAAAAAATTTACAAATTAATGGCCAGAAGGTAAATATTCAGGGAATAGAATTTAGAGATTTTACTATCCCAGAGGATGGGGTTATTCACATTAGAGCAGTTTCTCCCATTACGGTATACTCTACCTATAAAAGGCGAGATGGAAGAAAGGCAACACATTATTTTAAACCAGAGGATAGGGGGGTTTTTGAGCACTTAATAGAAGAAAACTTTGTGCGGAAGTATGAAACATTTACTGGGGAGAAACTGCCTCAGCAATCCCTTGTTGGTTTAAAACCTGTACGTGTAACCGAACGAGATAAGGTGGTTACAAGGTATAAGGGAACGTGGATTACCGGTTGGCTTGGTGAATATGAGCTTTCCGGGAGGCCAGAACATTTGCATTTTTTGCTCAGTGTAGCGCTTGGAATGAAGAACTCTATCGGCATGGGGTTATGTCTACCGAAGGATATCTTACCTAAGAGGGATTAATTATAAAGGGGGTGAAAAGATGCTTCTAAAACAAATTGTACAAATTGGAAAATCTATTGTATCCAGCACTATGTCTATGGAAGAGAGAATTCAATTGCTCACAGATGTTAATAATGAACAAACAAAAAATTTCTATAACAATGTCTTCATGGTAGAAGTAGACGCAAAAAAGGGTGTAGATTTACAATTTTTTAGTTTGCAAAGCGGTGATGGTAAAGTTGATTTAGCAAAAGCAACTGCCATTCCCATTACATTGCCAGCAGGTGGTAACCCGTTACATGCCCAAGGTGTTTACCCTATTCCGTGTTACCCCTTATACGAACGCCACATTAATGAATTTGCTGATGCACAGAAAACAGAAAAAATGATATATGATCGATTGTTGAAAACTATACCTTTTTTTCATTTGCCCAAAGATCAATTGAAAGAAAAAGCAGCTACCATAGCTAGGATACTAAACACAGAAGGAACTGCTTACGTTACAGAGGAGAAACAACTAGGGGTTCTAGTGATAATAGATCATTCACTTGAGTTATATTGTGATGCACCGAATGACGATTGCTTGGCAATACGTCAAAGTCCGTTCACTCACCAACCTATATATATTCAAGCGAACAAGGTGATTGCCAATATTGCTGAAGCCCGTTTTCAGGAAGCTAAGGAATTGGGAGAAGAAGCAAATGCTGTATCTACAATATCTAATCAGCAGTCATCGGAAGTGGTTTCTGCCTATAATAAAGGGTGGTTGTTTTTGTCGCCCACTTGGGAGGCACCAAAATCAATTTATTGGGGAAAAACTGATTGGACAAAGGGCATTAAATTAAATCGTGAGGAATATGAAGCCTATTTTTACGGCACTCAATTTTTGAAAATGGTGCAAACCCCAATTCGGGCAGGCTTATTGAAAGAAATGTTTGCTCCCATATCCAGTGCAGAAGCAAAACAGCATATGAACGCCACAAGTTTTGAACCCATCTACGCCATTCCCTTTATATTGCCCATAATAAATGATTATCGAGAAGAAACTTATCGTCATTTCCAGGTATTGTCCCAAAAATATGAAGATGAAAATATTTCTCCCACGGATTTACAGCTAAAAATTATCGGTGGGTTGGAGAAAAGAATTATATCTAACCCCAAGGACGAATACCGCTTGACAATTTTATATTATTCAGGGGAACTGGGTCGAGGCAATATTCATGTTCGGGCAATGATAGAAGACGTTGTTCCAAGTGTGGCTATGAATGTGCAAAAAATCATTCGAAAACTAAATGGGCGAGAGTTGGCTTTAATTGCAGATGCTTTGTCTGCTTCCAATACAAACTACCTTTCATTTAAGCTTAATCATTTACCTTCATTATTATCTAATGCTTACGGCCCGGGATATTTATGGACAAGTTTGCAAGCTGTTTTACATCGTGAACAAATACAACTGGACCGTGTTATTAAACAAACGGCAAGAAGGTTGAATGAACTGGCCAATAAAGAAGATCACTGGAACCTAGTAAATGAATTGCTATTTTATCATGGGTTTCGCTATTTTTATAGTGGTTATTTCCAAAAAATTCTTCAACAAAAGGAGGGATGTTTAACCATGACAGAGTGGAAAGGGTTATTAGACCGTTATATAGACGAACAGTTAACCGAAGCAGATCTTGACACCACCGAAAAAATTGGTTTTTTATCAGGTTGTCTTTTAAAACAGTTTGAAAGGTCTTACTATGCTATAACCAATAAAAAATTTGTTAAAACTAGGGTTATGCGCTTTGGCAGTAAACTGACTCCCGAAATGATCTGGAAAAATGGTTTATTAAAACTAATGGAATTAGAGCAACAGCGAGAGATGGGGATAAAAGGCAATTTTTATAAAGCATTGCCACTTGTTCTAACGTCAGTTAATGATTTAGAGCAAAAACAGTTATTGAAAAAGGAAAAAGATCAATTTATGACTATGTTTTGGTCGGGCTATTTAATGATGCCCAGTTTGAAAAAAGGAGATGAAAAAAATGACCATCAATAATGGTGAATTACTATTTATAAAATCAGTGAAAGATGGAATCCCTAATCGCGATCCACTGAACGATAGTGATGCTCGCCGGTTATTTCCCGAAGAGGATGGACGGATATCACTTTCAGATGTCAGCATAAAACGTGATGCGCGGGATTTTGTAATTTCTTTATATCCCGAAGGGGGAGAAGAACAACGTAATTATGTGTTTGTACAGGCTGTTGAAAATGATAAAGGGAAGTTGTTGGGAAGAAAATCTTTGGCAGAAGCAATTGCCGAAAAAGTAGGTAAAAAGTCAGAAGCTAAAAACAATATGAAAGATGTATTGTTAGACCATGCCTTTGATGTACGCACATTCGGTATTGTCTATTCTGAAAAGCCCAAGTTTAATCTCACAGGGCCAGTACAGTTTTCCTGGGCACATTCCATGCATCCTGTAGATACACAATATATACAAGGAACAGTGACCATGCCCAGTAAAGATGCCACAGAGAGTGGAGAAGGAAACACCCAAGGAACCATTTGGACATCCTACACATTGCCATTTGCGGTTTTTGCTATGCCAGGCATTATTAATGCTTCCAGTGCCAAGCATACCAGAATGACAGAAGAGGACCAAGAATTGCTATTAAAAAGCTTGTGGCAAGGGACTAGAAACCGTCATGCCCGGGGTAGAGGGCAGCAAGAACCGTTATTTTTAATGCATGTAGAATACAACGATCCGTTTTTTAGAATAGGGTTTTTGGATGAAATGGTAAAATTGTTACCAGAAGCTGAAGCATGGCGTCAAAGTGATCAAACTCCATCTAAACTAAGTGATATTACGATGGATGTTACTGAACTGGCCAATACATTAAATAAATATAAAGATAAAATTAAACACTGCCGTATTTGGAAGCATTCGCTATTAGCTACTAGAGGGGAAATAAATCAATACTTGGAAGAGAACTCCTGGTAAAAGGAGGCTAACAATAATGAAAGTTGTCGCGTTTGATGTTAAAAGTTCCATTGCACACTTTCGCAGGCCTGATACGACAGCGACACAATTAACTTACCCGTTTATGCCTCCCACTGCTGCTAAAGGATTAGTAGGGGCAATTTTAGGAATAGAAGATTTTGTCACCCGAGATCAGGTTGGCATTCAACTCCTTTCTCCAGTTAAAGTGGTAAGTCAACAGTTATCTTTATTGGGTAAGGGTGGGGGTAATGTGTTTAATCGACCAACTACCATTCAATTACTCATTCGACCGGCTTATCGCATTTATTATGGGGGAGAAGAATATGTGGACAAACTGGAAGAGTATTTAAAATCTGGTTGTGCTGTTTATCCCACGTACTTAGGGTCTTGTTTCGCCTTAACAAAACCGAAATATGTCAATACATGGCATGCCACTGATATATCTTTGCAAAACAACTTAACAACCCGCACAGTGATTCCGGCATCAGTTATAAAGGAACTTGAATTGCAACCAAACCACCATTTTCAACGTGCATACGGATTTTTTAAAAACTATTTAGGAGATCGTACATTTGAACAGTCTATTGACTATATTTATGAAGAAAATTCAAACCCAACATCATTTTTACCTAAACCAGAAGTGAAAGAACTAAATATAGCAATTTTAGAAACTAAAGCGGGTGAAACTATATGTCTGGTTTAAAACCTTTTGATCAATGTATTGCGAGACCATCCACAAAAGAGCAAGATTTTTTACTGACGGATCATCTTATGGGAGTGCGTAATTTGGCGCACTCCTTTTTTCAAAATTCAAGCGGTACAGTTAAGATGCTAATTGAGTTGGTAGCTATATCACATGACATTGGGAAAGCTCATATTAAATGGCAAAAGTATATTTCAGGAAAAGCAAAGGAGAGGGTTAATCATTCCTCTGTTGGTGCAATATTTTTTTCCTATCTTGCTTATCATTATTTAGTTATTAAGGAAAGCTGGGACAATTACCAATGGCTGTGGCTATCGTTAACTCGGGACATTGCTGACCATCATGGTATATTAAAAAATCTCAACTTAAATGAAAATGGTTTAGAATATGCCGATTTAGAGAAAATGGACATAGACGGTATTGAGAGGTTTATAAAAACTACTTTTCCCTTTTTCAAACAACAAAGCATATCTGTTAATATTGATGTTTTAAATGATTGGCAAGAAGACGGTCTCGATGAACTGGTTGATAAAGTTATAGAGCGGATTATAGAAACAAATATGAATGATAAGAAATCATCCACAGAAATGATGAAGGTTTTACAGGAATTGCGTGCTTTTACAACAATATTAATTGCTTCAGACCGTTTTGATATCAAATTGATAAAAGACCATCGTTTTTCTGATGGTTCCCAACAATTACATAACAATATTAAAAGTTTTTGTGAAGAAGGGAAAAGTCACCCATTGGCTTCGGTTCGAAACGCCGCACAAACTAGTATTTTAGATCAATGGCAGCAGCAAAAGGTATCCCGGTTTTTTACTTTGCAGATGCCTACTGGTTATGGAAAAACTTTAACTGCTCTCAAATTAGCCGTTGAAATGTATCAGCAGCAATCATTGACAAAAATTGTTTATGTGGCCCCTTACTTATCTATCTTAGAACAAAACGCAAAGGCGATAGAAGATGCACTAAAAATAATCCCTTTGGAACATCATTCAATGGCTATATTAAATCAGGATGTAATTGATGAAAAAGATGACGATCTTTCATCTTTAATTACACAATCTTGGTCAAATCCAGTTGTATGTACAAGTTTTGTTCAGTTTATGAAGGCCATCTTTCCAAAAAGAGCACAAGAAACACTGCGACGAGTTTACCTGTCTAATAGTGTTATTTTAATTGATGAGCCGCAAATTATGGATGCAGAAATATGGAATTTGTTTTTAACAGGTTTACAAGCAATCACTGAACAATATAATTGCCGAGTAATTTTTATTTCTGCAACTATGCCTTCCTTTGAACACGGTTTAACTGAGAAGCCCCAAAATTTACATATCCAATCTAATATGGACAATAATCGCTATGTGCTACGGCAAGTGAAAGAAATGAATGAGAAGAATTGTGCTGAGATGTTGGCAGATCAATCTGTTCCCAGCAGTGCTGTAATAGTAAATACCATAAAAGATGCAATAAAAGTATATAATGAAATACATTTATCAAGTGATTCAGAAAAATATTTAATTCACGGACTAATGATCCCTATTCATAAAAAAGCAAAGTTAAATGAAATTAATTTTGCTTTAAATAAACTGAAGAATAAACCCAGTTCTCAAAATATTAAAGTAGTATCAACGCAGATTATTGAAGCAGGGGCAGATCTAAGTTTCCACT
Source organism: Bacillota bacterium (assembly GCA_009711615.1). Taxonomy (GTDB): domain Bacteria; phylum Bacillota; class Desulfotomaculia; order Desulfotomaculales; family Desulfohalotomaculaceae; genus Desulforadius. The sequence goes on from VENI01000006.1 coordinate 92,578, forward strand.
ACATGTATCGTGCTAGGGCAGTATTACCTTCTATGTTGCAGGCTGCTGGAAGAATAAACCGTCACAAAGAGTTAACATTAGGGATTATCGAAACAGGACCCTTTATAAGGGAAGAAACAGAAATAGAAAGTAGAAAATATATTTATGATAGTAACTTATGCCGGATTACCGATGAACTATTAATGAAAAAAGCTGAATGGAAAGAATGTCAGTTGGAGCAGCTAGTAAAGCAGTATTATCAAATAATGTTTCAAGAGAATTCATATGAAGCTGTTTTACAAGATATTGCATCTGCCTATGTTGGGCATTGGCAGGTACTATCTAAACATGAAGTATTTAAAAGTGAAGTTGCTCGGTTACCCATTTTTATACCTTGGGATTGGAATTATTACAGCGATTATATTCCCCAACCGTTTTTGAAATTGCTGCATGAGTTTAACGTTAATCATCCCAACCAATTATATAACCTGTTTACAAATTCAAATCGAAAAAAATGGTCTTATCAAAAACAAAAGCTATTCTCAACTTTATTTAATCAATTCGTATTAAGAGTTCCGGCGAAACAAGCGTTAAAAATGGTGAGTAAAGAAGACTTTTTGCAATATAAAATTCCCATGCTGATGGACGATCATGTTTATGACATGCAAGATGGCTTAATCTTAGGTGCCAATGATATAGGTGACTCTATCATTTAGTAATTGGGAGGGAATAAAGTGGATCATTATCGACTACCTGTGACAGGAACGGATATATGGTATTACTTTATATGCAGACGAGAACTGTGGCTAATGGCACATAAAATTGCACCGAATCAAGAAGATGAAAATGTGGAGATTGGACGCTTTCTACAAGATTACTATGGAACGAGAGGTAAAGAAGAAGTAGATATAGGATCTGGAAAGATTGATCGTATTAAAAAAGTTAAGGGTCAGCTTATTGTACAAGAGATTAAAAAAAGTTCTAAGTATAGGGAAAGTAGTAGATTTCAATTATTGTTTTATCTTTATGAATTAGAAAAAATGGGGGTACAAGCAGTTGGCGAATTAACTTTTTCTGAAGAACGGAGAAAGGAAAAAGTTGAACTAACAGAGAAGGACAGGCAGCACTTAATTGAAGCAATAGAAGATATTAGTGAAATTGTCAAGGAATCAGTCCCTTCAGCTCCAAAGAAAACCAAATTTTGTCGACAATGTGCATACAGAGAATATTGTTGGGCAGGTGAATAGAATTGAAAAAATCAATTTATATATTTCAAAATGGACAACTAAGAAGGAAAGACAATACCTTGTTTTTTCTTAATGAAGAAGGGAAACGCAATTTTATTCCGGTAGAAGATATAAATGATATCTTCATATTTTCTGAAACGCAGCTAAATACTAAACTGCTAGACTTTCTAAGTCAAAAACATATTTGTGTGCATTTTTTTAATTACTACGGATATTATTCAGGTACATATTATCCACGGGAGCATCTAAACTCAGGACAAGTTATTTTAAAGCAGGCTGAACATTATATTAACTTAGAAAAAAGGCTAGATCTTGCTAAGCGTTTTATTAAAGGATCAATTCAACAAATGAAAAAAGTTGTTTATTATTATCTTAAACGCCGGGAAGATAAATTAGTTTTAACAAAGTCGGTGGTTAAAGATTTAGATGCCATTTTAGAAGATTTCTCTAATGCAAAATCCATAGAAGAATTAATGTCCTTTGAAGGTCATGCCAGAGAAAAATACTACAGTTGTTTTGATGAAATCCTTAATAATGAAAACTTCAAATTTGAAAAAAGATCTAAACGCCCACCTCTTAATCAGTTAAATGCACTAATTAGCTTTGGTAATGCCATATGTTACACAATTGTTTTAAGCGAATTATATAAAACCTATTTGGACCCACGAATCGGTTTTTTACATACAACTAACTTTAGGAGATTTTCCTTAAATCTTGATTTAGCAGAAATATTTAAACCAATTATGGTTGATAGACTTATCTTTATGATGATTAACAAAAAAATAATTACTAAAAAAGATTTTGAACATGAACATGGCGGAGGCATTCTGCTTAATAAATCGGGTAAACGTAAGTTTATTGAACAACTAGAAAAAAGAATGCGTACTACTGTAAAACATAGGCGCCTGGAAAAAAATGTATCCTATCGGCGTTTAATACGTCTAGAAGCATATAAAATACAAAAGCATGTTCTCGGTGAAAGAGAGTATGAACCATATCAGGCTTTATGGTAATTGGGGGGTGTTTTTATGTTTTTAATATTAGTGTATGATTTCGGCGAAAAACGGGTGGCTAAGGCATTAAAAATATCTAGAAAATATTTAAACTGGGTACAAAATTCAGTGTTTGAAGGAGAAATTTCTAAAGCAAATTATGTTAAACTGAAAAAGGAACTAGAATGCTTAATGGATTCTGAAGAAGACTCAGTTATTTTTTATACGTTTAGAAGTAAAAAGTATTCAAAGCGTGAAATTTTAGGCGTAGAAAAAGGAAATATAGATAATATAATTTAAATAGTGTTGTCGGTCTCAAGTGAGACATCAAACACGGGGGATCGACAACAAATATTATTAAGACAAAATCGCTAGAAAAATCTAGTTAATAAGTGAAATAAGATTGTCTTGCAGTTTTTAGTCTAGATAGTATTATTGACCATGAGCAGTGGTAAATGATACCATTACTTGAAATACTAATGACTTTTGGGGTTACCATCTTACCTATAAGGAATTGAAACTCACATCCAATATTGTGTAAAGCACCAGCAAACCAGTGTTACCATCTTACCTATAAGGAATTGAAACTTATTCCAGTTTCCTTCAACCAACGCCCAATGTAATATGTTACCATCTTACCTATAAGGAATTGAAACACTTTTTTCTTTTCCACCACTAAACGGCATCCTCCGTTACCATCTTACCTATAAGGAATTGAAACAGCAACAAGAAAAAGAAGCATGGAAAGGCACGAGTTGGTTACCATCTTACCTATAAGGAATTGAAACAGGTAATCGGGGTTGCCTGCGAAAAATAGCCTTGTGGTTACCATCTTACCTATAAGGAATTGAAACTTAGCAAGTATATTACCTTTCATATTATCATCCTTTAGTTACCATCTTACCTATAAGGAATTGAAACTAATTATTCTTCCACTTCTTCAATTTTCGCCCCACAGTTACCATCTTACCTATAAGGAATTGAAACTATGAAGGGATTAAGCATATAACCCCTCCCTGTTAAGTTACCATCTTACCTATAAGGAATTGAAACACCGGTCTGCTGGTGAGGTATCATTCAGTACAGCACGTTACCATCTTACCTATAAGGAATTGAAACGCGGTAAACATACATTTCCAACCAACACTGGAACGCGTTACCATCTTACCTATAAGGAATTGAAACCGCTTCATTTGCGCCTGTCTGCGCTCTATCTCGGCCTGTTACCATCTTACCTATAAGGAATTGAAACAGTTTCAACTCTACTCCTGGCTTAATGCCGAATCCAGTTACCATCTTACCTATAAGGAATTGAAACCGGTATTCGTTTAACTGCCGTTGGAACTCAACTGTGTTACCATCTTACCTATAAGGAATTGAAACCCTTGATAGCGATATTGATATATTTAGCATTGGAGTTGTTACCATCTTACCTATAAGGAATTGAAACGTGTTTATGGCACATGCAAAAGCAGTAAAAGTAGACAGGTTACCATCTTACCTATAAGGAATTGAAACTATGAAGCTCTTTGCTTTTAGTGAAGTGAATTTATCGTTACCATCTTACCTATAAGGAATTGAAACCATGAAAAGTTATAATACATATAATAAATAATTGGGTTACCATCTTACCTATAAGGAATTGAAACTAGCGATGTTGAGAGGTTACGGAAGGAGGTAGCGCGTGAACTGGTTACCATCTTACCTATAAGGAATTGAAACGTCTGTGACGTAACATAAGCATCCCTGCCGCCGAAGTTACCATCTTACCTATAAGGAATTGAAACACCGCTGTGCTTCTTCTGCTATCTCAAACGTCAGCGCGTGTTACCATCTTACCTATAAGGAATTGAAACAACTGTCCTCTGACTGTTGATGGTGTACTCCACGTCACGTTACCATCTTACCTATAAGGAATTGAAACCCGAAACTCCTGAAAAAGGCTATCCTGTGTGCACTGTTACCATCTTACCTATAAGGAATTGAAACCACATAAACTCTGCAGTGTTCTTGCTCCAGGGATTTCGTTACCATCTTACCTATAAGGAATTGAAACTACTATAGTATATGCTTGCTTGCAAGCAGAATATAGTTACCATCTTACCTATAAGGAATTGAAACCGCTTCATTTGCGCCATTCTGCGCTCTATCTCGTCAGTTACCATCTTACCTATAAGGAATTGAAACTGAAATAACTAGAAAAACGCTGAAACTCCACGAATGTTACCATCTTACCTATAAGGAATTGAAACCTACTAGTGCCATCTCTAAACATTTTTTTAGTCTCGGTTACCATCTTACCTATAAGGAATTGAAACACAAAATTTGTTAAATATTAAACTGTAATACCTTCGTTACCATCTTACCTATAAGGAATTGAAACAATGTTATTTGGGCGCTCAACCTCTCTCTTATTACTGGTTACCATCTTACCTATAAGGAATTGAAACAAAGCTACTGAGGATATAAAAAAATGTACTAAGCTAGTTACCATCTTACCTATAAGGAATTGAAACTTGGATTGCAAAAAGATTTGATAATAACGCAGCATTGGTTACCATCTTACCTATAAGGAATTGAAACGGAGAAACACCTGTACATATTCCTGTGCCATCTGAGTTACCATCTTACCTATAAGGAATTGAAACATCAATCCCATCAACCAAACCAAATGGCACGAACTGTTACCATCTTACCTATAAGGAATTGAAACATAAATGACCAGAAAACAACTAACAGAAGTATTACAAGTTACCATCTTACCTATAAGGAATTGAAACATGTTAATCTGGTCAGGTGTTACCGATATATTGACAGTTACCATCTTACCTATAAGGAATTGAAACAAATTAAAAATCAGACATAATACCACCAACATATACTGTTACCATCTTACCTATAAGGAATTGAAACGTAACCAGGAACCATGGGGGCGATGCTAAAAAGTAGTGGAAGGTTACCATCTTACCTATAAGGAATTGAAACCCGGTATCGGACATAAAATGTATCTGTAGCAAATGTTACCATCTTACCTATAAGGAATTGAAACTCGGGATTGCCGCCACGTTTTGAGTTATCCCAATAGTTACCATCTTACCTATAAGGAATTGAAACACGGTTATACTTACTTGATTAAGCGCGGTACTGCGGGTTACCATCTTACCTATAAGGAATTGAAACGCGTTAGATGCCTTTTTCATCGGTCTAATATAATCGTTACCATCTTACCTATAAGGAATTGAAACTTATAAACTCCTGCCGCTTGTCCGATGCGTGTAGTTGTTACCATCTTACCTATAAGGAATTGAAACCTTGTTAAATTAGGATTTTCATCTTCACAAAGAATGGTTACCATCTTACCTATAAGGAATTGAAACTGTTCTCTGGCTAGTTCAACTTTGTATTTTCCCAGTTACCATCTTACCTATAAGGAATTGAAACCTGGTAAAGGCGTTAAAATTGCGGTTTTTGAATGTGGTTACCATCTTACCTATAAGGAATTGAAACATACAAACAGTAGCCAATATTGAAAAATATTGCAAAGGTTACCATCTTACCTATAAGGAATTGAAACATACAAACAGTAGCCAATATTGAAAAATATTGCAAAGGTTACCATCTTACCTATAAGGAATTGAAACTTTGCTTCACACTAACCACCACAGCAGGGTAATTGGTTACCATCTTACCTATAAGGAATTGAAACGAGACAAAGCCTGGAACGAGCAAGTTGACGGCATAGTTACCATCTTACCTATAAGGAATTGAAACAGAACTAACTCAAAGGTAAAAGCCTACGGAACTACACAAGTTACCATCTTACCTATAAGGAATTGAAACAGGCGGCCTGTGTGCCGTTAAAATTGCACTCACCACGTTACCATCTTACCTATAAGGAATTGAAACTTATCTTCAAGTTTTTGCATTACTGGTGGCTTAAGGTTACCATCTTACCTATAAGGAATCGAAACCAAAAAGCTAGAAATTAACCGCGAGGGTGGCAGTTAGTTACCATCTTACCTATAAGGAATTGAAACTCTAATATAATAAGTGTAGCTTTGCAACCGTCTTCAGTTACCATCTTACCTATAAGGAATTGAAACACCGTAGCAAAGAAATCCCACACTGGCTGCAACGCAGTTACCATCTTACATATAAGGAATTGAAACAAAATTGAAAAGGAGAATCCGGTAATAAATCAATAACAGTTACCATCTTACCTATAAGGAATTGAAACCCATGAGGATAGGCTGATACTGGTTGTTTGGTATGGCAAAGGTTACCATCTTACCTATAAGGAATTGAAACTCATTTGTTGGTAGTTGTAAACCTGCCCTGTTAAAGTTACCATCTTACCTATAAGGAATTGAAACGTGGTTAATTATGAAAATGTTGATCCGCAGTATTCTGTTACCATCTTACCTATAAGGAATTGAAACTTTGCCTAGGTAGAGGCGGGAGCCGGCCACTTGACTACTTTAAAAAGTTTAGAAAGAGATAGAATGCACTGCCCCACATAATAATAGCAGATATTCTGTTAAAAACTACAAGCGTTTTGTTTCCCAGGTTTCTAATAACCCTTCCTAATAATACGAGAAAGAAAAACCAAGCAAAAGAAACAAGAATAGTTGCAGATGTAAACACAATCTTGTCAATTCCGCTATACTGTAATGAACTAATACCAATAACTCCTATGATATCCATGACGGCATGGGGGTTAAATATAGATACAGATGAAGCAAATAGAATTTGCTTTTTAATAGTAAACACATTATTAAAGTGGTTCGTTTCTGCGCTGGTACTTTTCCAGGTTAAAATCCCCATATAAATTAAAAAAATAATTCCTACCACTAGTACCAAGTATGTAACTGCACTAAACTTAAAAATAACAACAGACACACCTGATACTGCAAGTAGAATTAATAAAGTGTCACATATACCAGCGGCAATAACAACGGGCAAAGCATTTAAAAATTTTGGTTGAACAGCACCTTGATTAAATATTAAAGTATTCTGAGGGCCAAGGGGTAGAATTAATCCCAAAGCAAGTATAAAGCCGTGTAAAAAAGCCATGATATTTTTATCCTCCAATATATTATTAAAGTCTTTTAATTTTAGTAAATAATTGATAAAATGTCTCCAACCAATTGGATGGTATTATAACCAACCAATTAATATAAAGCTGGTGATTAAAATGAAAAGATCCAAATATTTTTTAGAAGATTGGCAGCCCAACAGAAAATCATCATTGCCGTTGTACCTTCAGATTATGGAGTATTTAAAAGAAAAAATAATTAATGGAGAATGGCCAGTGGGCAGCAGAATTCCTGCTCAGCGGCAATTGGCTCAAGTGCTCGGAGTCAATAGAAGTACCGTAGTTACGGCATTGGAAGAGCTACAAGCAGAAGGTTTAATTGAAGGAAAGCAGGGTAGGGGAACTAGGGTTGCAAACAACACATGGACTTTAATGGCAGCTACACCTTTGCCAGACTGGAATGCCTATATTAAAGCAGGCATGTACAAACCCAACCTAACTACTATTCAAGAAATAAATCAGGCAGAAATTAATACCGATATCATACGCCTGGGTACAGGAGAACTTTCCCCTCAGTTATACCCAAAAAATAAAATGCAGCGGGTGTTAATGAGCTTGTCGGACCGCCTGGAGTCTCTTGGATATGAACAACCAAAGGGATTATTAGCCCTGCGGGAGGAACTGCGTAGATACTTTAAATCAATTGGTATAAACACTTCTCCTTCTTCGATATTAATTGTTTCCGGTGCATTACAAGCACTGCAGCTAATTTCGGTTGGGCTGCTGCACCAGGGTTCAACTATTTTCCTAGAAAAACCATCCTATCCTTATTCATTACAGATCTTTCAATCGGCAGGGATGAAACTTTTTGGTTTACCGATGGATGAAAACGGGTTAAAACCAGAAGCTGTTCACTGGCACCAAAAACAAGGTAAAAGAGGAATTCTATATACCATTCCCTCCTTTCATAATCCAACGGGAATGTTGATGTCAGAGCAAAGGCGGGAAGAACTGCTTCTAACATGCGAGAAAGAACAACTACCAATTATTGAGGATGATATTTATCGTGAATTATGGATTGATGCACCTACACCAAAGCCCTTAAAGGCTGCAGATAAAAATGGCCTTGTTTTGTACCTAGGCAGCCTTTCGAAATCTTTATCACCTGGCTTGAGAATTGGGTGGATTGTTGGTCCAGAGCCCGTCATTGAACGACTGGCCGATATAAAAATGCAGACCGATTATGGGGCCAGCTCCTTATCCCAGTGGGCGGCTGCAGAATGGTTGTCCAGCGGTCTATACTATAGTTACTTGGAAGAAGTGAGGCAGCAACTTAGAATACGCCGGGAAGTTACCATTACTGCATTAGAGAAATATTTTAAAGATATTGCTTCCTGGCAGGTTCCCAAAGGCGGGTTTTACATCTGGCTAAAAATCATCCCTGATATCTCCATGAAAAAATTATTTGAGCAGGCGCTCTCAGAAGGTATCTTGCTAAATCCAGGAAATATATATAATCAAAATATTGATCAATATATTAGATTATCATACTCCTATGCATCACTATCTGACATTGAAAAAGGCATTTGCCTATTGTCTGAAATAGTTAAAGAGCTTGCACTACAATAAGCCCATAAATATAATACTTAATAATGAACTGGAAAACTGTAGCTAGGGTTCCGCCAGTAAAAATGGGTCTGTGACCGAGGGCTACATCTTTTACTAGATGTAAAAGGCACCTATTGACATAAAAGGTCCGAGGGGAAAGGTTCAGCGTATTTGTGATGCGTTGAAACCGTTTCTCTCGGGCCTTTTTATTTTAACTCAGAGGAGGCGTTATATTTAATGCAATACATTGATGAAATTAGACCGGGAGTTGCAGTAATAGTATTAGATGAAAAGAATCGAGTGTTATTACAAAAACGTTCTGATGTAGGCCTGTGGGGAATACCATCTGGCCATGTTGAGCCAGGGGAGACTGTAACTGAAGCGGCTATTAGAGAAGTTCAAGAAGAAACAAACTTGTACATTGGTATAAAAAAACTAATTGGTGTTTATTCGGAACCAAATTCTCAAGTTTTTGAATACCCAAATGGCCGAACTGTCCATTTTATTACAACATGTTTCTTAGCGGAAATATTGGGGGGAAAACTAAGGTGCAACTCTTCAGAATCATTAGATGTTAGATTTTTTCCGATAACCGAATTGCCCCCAGATCTATTAACAATGCATCCCAAATGGTTGGAGGATGCACTGGCTAATAAGGAATTGTCTTTTATACGTTAAGATTAAAAAGGGGAGCTATGTATAAATAGTTTTTAAAACTGCAAGTCCCAATAATACTAAAAAGGCCAGGCTGGTGGCATAATCTACGATTTTTGAGTACAGTTCTTTGTCATCGGATGAAAATGAAGGGGATTTTTTAATGAAAGCAATTAATAAGTCCTCCAGTGGCCCGGCAGTGATAATAGCTAGACCAATATAAAGTGGAATTATTTCCTTTGTTACGTAATAAATGCAAAAAGATGCTACCACTACAGCGGTTCCCAGTAAATAATTTAATATTTTAAAAATTTTTAGTATACCCAATTTTTTCACACCTGCCTTACTTAAATATAAAATGATCATATTGCTATACCATCTTATATATGTTTTGGATTCGAAGATATTTAGTTCTTATCCGGAAATAAATTATTGGTTTCCAAAACACACGAAGGAACTTTTAGAATTACATGGAAGTAATTGCATATATTTATTGACCCAACTTATAGATATTGTCACAAAACGAATGCTAACTAAGCGTAGCTAGCTGGCTATTACTTTTTAGGGATTGGTTTTCCTGTATTAATGCAAATTAGTATTTAGCTTATCTCTTGACTATGGTAAAGGTGATAACCTAATAGATTACTGGTTTAAGTTACAAGTAAAGGAATATTAGTATAATGATAGAGGGAACTATGAATTGTAAAAATGGCTATAAAAACTTAATAACAGGTAGTGCAGCCTTATTAGCTGTGATATCCTTACCACAATTTTTCTATGCACATATTGAAGTTGTTCAAATTAGTATGGATTGAACTTGGTTATTGTGCTTTTTAAGCTATGTCTCTACTATTTTATTTCGCATGCATTGATGGAACAGGCATTATCAGAAGGGTTACACCAAGGGACAGGTGAAACATCCCTGTCCCCCAAAGCCTTTTTATTCCTAGATGTTTTTAGCAGTTCTTAATAATCTAAAGGTTCGTTCAGTGGCATCGGCGGTTAAATTGGCGGCATTTTCCATGGCATCTTTTAAGCTGGTGGGGCCGTTGACGATGGTTACCACTGAACCAATTCCCAGTTCATAAAGCTTTTCCAGGCCAGTGCCGATGCTGCCGGCAATGGCGATTACAGGCTTGTCATACTTGGCCGCCCTAACTGCTACACCCATTGGTACTTTGCCGTAGGCGGATTGACTATCTATTTGACCTTCACCGGTAATAACCAGGTCTACCTGTTCCATTAAACTATCAATGTTAATGGTGTCCGACACCAATTCCACGCCGGACTTTAATTCTGCACCGGTGAAGGCTATTAACCCTGCCCCCAGCCCTCCGGCGGCACCGGCGCCGGGCACTTCTGCCACGTCTATGTTCAATTGTTCTTTAAATTGCTCGGCAAAGTAACTAAGCTTATTATCCAATTCTTTTACCATTTCTGGAGTGGCGCCCTTTTGTGGGCCGTATATCGCTGAGGCTCCAGTAGGGCCGCATAGCGGGTTTTGCACGTCGCAAGCCACTTGAATTTTTACATCTTTAATTCTAGGGTCCAGGCCGGTCATGTCAATGCGTTGTAGTTTATCCAACTGGCTACCGCCGTAACTTAAATCTTTTTCCTCTGCATCAAGCAAACGCACTCCCAGCGCCTGGGCCATGCCAGCACCGCAGTCGTTAGTGGCACTACCCCCAATGCCCATTACAATGTTGGTGGCACCGTGGTCAAGAGCCAGTTTAATTAATTCCCCGGTGCCATAGGTGGTGGTTATTCTGGGGTCTCGCTGATCTTCTGGTACCAGGGTTAAGCCTGAGGCTTCTGCCATTTCCAGCACCGCGGTGCCGTCAGGCAGTAACCCAAAACGGGCTTTTACCGGAGTGCCTAGCGGCCCGGTTACTTCTTTAGTAATAAATTTGCCGCCGGTGGCTATTACCATTGCTTCTACCGTGCCTTCGCCACCGTCAGCCATCGGTATAGTTAGAACTTCCATGTCAGGTGAAACACGATGAATACCTGCTTTTATTGCTTCGGCCACTTCGATACTGGAGAGACTTCCTTTAAAAGAATCAACTGCTGCTAAAATTTTCATTTGCTTACACCTCCAGGCCAAGTATAACATTCTGCAATTATTATTTGCCATAATTATGCCATAATATAGCACCATAATTATTGCAAAAAATTATGACTATTTTTGCTAACGGTTTTTTAACTAAAACATTATTGACACTCTAACAATCAATAAGTATACTAAGTAGTAACTTGATAAAAGAACGGCATTGATAGGGATATTTGCTTTTGAAACTGGGCTACAGAGAGCTGGAGTAGCTGGGAACCGGCGCCAAAGACAAGCAATGATCACCCTGGAGCTGCACGCTGAAAGGCAATCCCAAGTAGGCGGTGCCGGGTTAATAGGAACCCGTTAACAAATCCAAGCTTATTTAATAGGCATACCAAGGCGGCATCCGTGTGGGTGCAAGCAGGGTGGTAACGCGCAAGGAAATAATTCCTCTCGTCCCTGGCAGTGATATAACTGCAGGCGAGGGGATTTTTATTTTATTTAACAAACTTTTTGTTGACACTTACATCATCAGCAAGTATACTAATTATTAAATTTTTAAACGGTAATGGTGATGAAAGGGAAAGTGTCTAATGCGTAAGCCACAGAGAACCGGGGTTGCTGTGAGCCCGGTGCTTGACTTTAGTCATATCTCACCCTGAAACTGCCCCGCTGAACGGTAAAACCTAGTAGGTGTGGCCGGGTTTAAAGGAACCCGTTAATATTCCTGCCTGTTAAATAGGTACATGAGGCGGCACCCGTATGGGTGTTAGCAGGGTGGTAACGCGCAAGGAAATAATTCCTCTCGTCCCTGGCAGTTGGATAACTGCAGGGGCGAGAGGTTTTTTGATTTTATACTAAAATAGATACATTTCGATAACTGTACAAATGTGGGATTCTAAATATTCTTAACTGGGAAATGTTCAATAAACTGACAGTAAATAGGAGTGAGAAAACATGCGCAGTGATGCAATGAAAAAAGGGTTGGAAAAAGCACCCCACCGCAGCTTATTTAAAGCCCTTGGTTTAGTAGACGATGAAATTAATCGCCCTCTTATTGGGGTGGTGAACTCACAAAACGATATCGTTCCTGGACACTTGGATCTGGATAAAGTGGCGGATGCAGTAAAGGCAGGCATTAGAATGGCCGGCGGTACACCCTTTGAATTTAACACCATTGCGGTATGTGATGGTATTGCCATGGGGCACAGCGGTATGCGCTACTCACTGGCCAGCCGAGAAATAATTGCCGACAGCGTTGAAGTGATGGCCCAAGCCCATCCCTTTGATGGACTGGTGTTCATTCCCAACTGCGATAAAGTAGTACCGGGAATGCTAATGGCAGCAGCAAGGCTAAACATTCCGGCAGTGGTGGTTAGCGGTGGCCCGATGATGGCCGGTAAGCACGGTGACCGGGCGGTATCGGTAACCAACATCTTTGAAGCAGTGGGTGCGGTACAGTCTGGCAAAATGACTGATGGTGAGCTAAAGGAACTGGAAGAAAAAGCTTGCCCGGGCTGTGGTTCTTGCTCTGGCATGTTCACTGCTAATTCTATGAACTGTCTATCCGAAGTATTGGGTTTAGCACTGCCCGGTAATGGTACTATTCCGGCGGTATCAGCAGCCAGAACCAGGTTGGCCAAACAGGCCGGGATAAAAGTGATGGAACTGGTGGAAAAGGATATTAAACCAACAGACATCATTAACGAAAGATCCATCACCAATGCCCTTACGGTAGATATGGCATTGGGATGTTCCACAAACACCGTGCTACACCTGCCAGCCATTGCCCATGAGGCCGGAGTAAGTGTGGATCTGGATAAAATCAATGAAATTAGTACCAAAACCCCCAACCTATGTCGGTTGGCACCGGCAGGGGGGCACCATATTGAAGACCTGGATGCCGCCGGTGGCATTCCAGCGGTGATGGCAGAGTTAGCTGCCAAAGGGTTGCTGGAGGAAGATGCACAAACGGTAACCGGAGACACAGTGAGCCAAAATATTAACGGTAAAAGACCCACTAAAAATGACGTTATTCGCAGTATAGAAGACCCATATGCCACCAGCGGAGGTATTGCCGTACTGCGGGGCAATCTGGCACCGGAGGGGGCAGTGGTAAAACGCTCGGCAGTGGCTAAAGAGATGCTGCAACACAGCGGTCCGGCCCGGGTGTTTAACTCTGAAGAAGAAGCCCAAGAGTCTTTAATGCAGGGGCAAATACAAAAGGGTGACGTAATAGTAATTCGCTACGAAGGGCCTAAAGGTGGCCCTGGGATGAGAGAGATGCTTTCACCAACTGCGACAGTGGCAGGTTTAGGTTTAGATAAAGATGTAGCACTGTTGACAGACGGGCGCTTTTCCGGCGCCACCCGGGGAGCTTCCATTGGTCATGTTTCCCCGGAAGCAGCAGAGGGCGGTCCTATTGGTCTGTTGCAGGATGGCGATATTATTAATATTGATCTAGAGAAATGTAAATTAAATGTTGATCTAAGTGACGTTGAACTTGAACAAAGAAAGAAAAACTGGCAGCCACTGGAGCCGAAAGTTAAAAAAGGTTACTTAACCAGATACGCTAAATTGGTAACTTCGGCTAGTACCGGGGCAGTTTTTAAAAAATAAGTCGGGAGTGAGTAGAAGTGAAGCTTACCGGAGCACAAGCGTTAATAAAGGCTATACAGGATGAAGGGGTAGACACTGTCTTTGGTTACCCAGGGGGACAGGTGCTGCCGATATACGATGCACTCTATGACTCAGGCTTAAAACATATCCTCTGCAGGCATGAGCAAGGGGCAGCCCATGCTGCAGATGGCTATGCACGGGCCACTGGTAGACCGGGGGTATGCATTGCCACATCTGGCCCAGGGGCTACTAATTTAGTTACCGGTATCGCCAACGCCTATATGGATTCGGTGCCGCTGGTGGCTTTCACTGGTCAGGTGCCAACTCCTCTTTTAGGGAGAGATTCCTTTCAAGAGGCGGACATTACCGGGATCACCATGCCAATAACCAAACATAACTACCTGGTGGAAGATCCGGCAGACCTGACCCAAATTGTACGGGAAGCATTTTATGTGGCTACCACCGGTCGGCCGGGTCCGGTACTGGTGGATGTTCCCAAAGATATTTCCTCTGGGGAAACAGAGTATCATCAACCGGGACCGCTATGCATGCCGGGTTACAAACCACCAACCAGCGGAGATGCTGAAAGGGTTGATGCTGCTGTTAAAGCAATTATGGCCAGTGAACGGCCGGTAATCTACGCTGGCGGTGGGGTAATCAGTTCCAATGCTCATCAAGAACTAAAGAGGCTGGCTGAAATGACAGTAGCCCCGGTAACCACCACACTAATGGGCTTGGGCGGTTTCCCAGGTGATCATCCGCTATCGCTGGGAATGCTGGGTATGCACGGTTCTAGATACGCCAATTATGCCATTACAGATTGTGATCTACTACTGGCAGTGGGAGTGCGTTTTGATGACCGGGTAACAGGAAAGATTGAAAGCTTTGCCCCCAATGCCAAAGTAATTCACATAGATATAGACCCGGCAGAGCTAAATAAAAACGTGCCGGTGGACATAGCCATTGTTGGTAATTTGAAATATGTCCTCACTCAAATGTTAGAACAGCTTACTACCAAGCTGCCAGGGGCTTGGTTGGATAAAGTAAAGAAGTGGAAAAAAGAATATCCATTAAAATATGCATCTAAAGAGGGTGCCATAAAACCCCAACAGGTAATTGAAGAGATCTACAATGTTACCGGTGGTAAAGCCCGCATTACCACTGAGGTAGGGCAGCACCAGATGTGGGCGGCCCAGTACTACACCTATAACAACCCCCGCTCCTTTATTTCTTCAGGTGGCCTGGGAACCATGGGTTACGGTTTCCCGGCAGCCATTGGAGTGCAGGTGGGTTGCCCGGATGAAGTGGTCTTTGATATAGCCGGTGACGGCAGTATTCAAATGAATATTCAGGAATTGGGCACAGCGGTGCAGCACCAACTGCCGGTTAACGTGGCCATTATGAATAACGGCTATCTGGGTATGGTAAGACAGTGGCAGGAACTTTTCTACAACCGCCGCTACTCCCACACCGAAATGCCCAACCCGGACTTTGTAAAACTGGCTGAATCCTATGGGGCTGAAGGCTACCGGGTGGAAAGTGCTTCAGATATCAGGCCGGTACTGGAACAGGCAGTTAAAAGCAAAAAACCAGTGCTGATGGATTTTGTAGTGGAACAGGAAGAAAACGTAGTACCCATGGTGCCCCCCGGCGGGGCAATAAATAAAATGTTAGATTAGGGGGGATCACATGCTGCATACAGTGGCGGTGTTGGTAGAAAATAATCCAGGGGTACTGGCCAGAGTGGCGGGGCTTTTCAGCCGTCGGGGCTTTAACATAGACAGCCTGGCGGTAGGACGTACCGACGACCCGGCCATATCTCGCATGACTATAGTGGTGGAAGGTGACCACCGCACCCTAGAGCAGGTAACAAAGCAGTTGCACAAGCTAGTGGATGTAATAAAAATTAATGACATTACCGAGGAGGCCCATGTAGAAAGGGAACTGGTAATGATTAAAGTAATAGCTGACAGAACCACCAAGCTAGAAATAATGCAGATTGCAGACGTGTTTAGGGCTAAAATTGTAGACTTTGGGCCCAAAACACTGACTCTGGAGGCCACCGGAACAGAAGATAAAGTTAACGCATTGGAAGAAGCATTACGCCCTTATTCCATTAAAGAATTAATGAGAACAGGTAAAATTGCTATGTTACGGGGCGCCAAATATACATCATTAAAATAAACAACTTCAAGGAGGAATTATAAATGGCAAAAGTTTTTTATGATCAAGATGGAAACTTAGATTTACTACAGGGTAAAAAGATTGCAGTGTTAGGTTACGGTAGCCAGGGGCATGCCCAGGCATTAAACCTAAAGGATAGCGGTTTAGATGTGGTGGTGGGTCTGCGCAAAAGCAGTTCCAGCTGGCCACAAGCCGAAGAAGCAGGCCTAGAGGTTAATACAGTATCTGAAGCCTGTGCCAAGGCCGACGTTATTCAAGTACTACTGCCGGACGAAATTCAGGGTCAGGTATACGCCGAGGAAATTAAGCCTCACCTAACCGCAGGCAAGGTACTGATGTTCTCCCACGGTTTCAACATTCAATTTAGCCAAATTGTGCCGTCCGGTGATGTGGATGTGGTTATGGTGGCACCAAAGAGTCCGGGACACTTAGTGCGCCGGATGTACGAAGAAGGAAACGGCGTACCAGGGCTAGTGGCTGTACACCAGGATGCAACCGGTAAAGCCAGAGACTTAGCACTGGCCTATGCCAAAGCTATTGGCTGCACCAGAGCGGGTGTATTTGAAACCACATTCAAAGAAGAGACTGAAACAGACCTCTTTGGTGAGCAGGCAGTGCTATGTGGCGGTCTCACCGGACTGATGCAAGCAGGCTTTGAAACATTGGTGGAAGCAGGTTACGCTCCGGAAATGGCTTACTTTGAATGCTTGCATGAAGTGAAGCTGATTGTAGACCTAATTTACGAGGGTGGCTTGGAGATGATGCGGTATTCAGTGAGTAACACCTGTGAATACGGCGATTATACCCGTGGGCCCAGAGTTATAACTGAAGAAACTAAAAAAGAAATGAAAAAGATATTGGAAGAAGTTCAAAACGGACAATTTGCTAAAGAGTGGATGCTGGAAAATCAAGCCAAGCAGCCTATGTTTAGAGCTATGAGAGCCAAAGGGCGGGAACACCAAGTGGAAAAAGTTGGTAAAGAACTAAGAGAAATGATGCCCTGGCTTAAAAAATAGTTTATAAATGAAAAATTTAAAATGTAAAATGAAAAATGAAATTAGTAATTTAATTAAAGTAAAATTATTTACGAAATAAGTTATGGGGGGTTTTTGCTTTGGAAATTACCGTTGCCGAAGCGCTGGTGCGCTGCCTGGAGATGGAAGATGTTGACCTAGTTTTCGGTTACCCAGGTGGTTCCATCCTCCCTGTTTACGATGCCCTATACAATTCAGAAAACATAAAGCACATATTAACGCGCCATGAACAGGGGGCGGCCCATGCTGCCAGCGGTTATTCACGGGCCACCGGCAAAGTGGCTGTTTGTATGTCCACATCCGGTCCCGGAGCCACTAACTTGGTAACCGGCATTGCCAATGCCTATATGGACTCCATTCCAATGGTGTGTATCACTGGGCAGGTGTCCACATTACAGGTAGGCACCGATGCCTTTCAAGAAGTGGATATCACCGGTATAACCATGCCAATTGTAAAACACAGTTACCTGCTGAAAGATCCAAAGCAGCTGCCCAGTGTGATAAAAAAGGCCTTTCACATTGCTTCCACCGGGCGGCCTGGGCCGGTTGTAATTGACTTGCCCCGGGATGTGCAGGATGTAAAAATAAACTTTGAGTACCCGAAACAGACGGAACTGTCAGGTTATAACCCCACCTATAAGGGTCATCCTTCCCAGGTGGCTAAAGCTGCAAAACTTATTAAAAACAGCAAGCGCCCGGTAATATACGCCGGTGGTGGCGTTATTAACTCCGGGGCTTCTGAAACGCTGCTACAACTGGCGGAAACTATATCTGCCCCGGTGGTTAACACCTTGATGGGTCTCGGTACCATTCCCGGTGACCATCCATTGTCATTGGGGATGTTGGGGTTACATGGTGCTCGCTATGCCAACCTAGCGGTAACTAACTGTGACCTGCTTATTGCAGTGGGAGCCAGATTTGACGATCGAGTTACCGGTAAAATAGCTGCCTTTGCGCCGGATGCCGAAGTGATTCACATCGATATAGACCCGGCGGAGATTGGTAAAAACGTCATCTCTCACCTGCCGATAGTTGGGGATACTAAAACAGTTCTGCAGGCATTACTAAAGAAGATTGAGCCCCAGGAAAACAAGGGTTGGTTTGAGCAAGTACAAAACTGGAAGAAAGAACATCCAATAACATATAGTAGACGTACTGAGAACTTAAAACCACAGCGTGTAGTGGAAAGGGTATATCAATATACCAATGGCCAGTCGGTGGTGGCCACTGATGTTGGCCAGCACCAAATGTGGGCAGTGCAGTACTACAAATTTAACCGCCCCAGAGGGCTTGTTACCTCCGGTGGCTTGGGTTGCATGGGATTTGGGCTACCCGGCGCCATTGGTGCACAAATTGGCAGGCCCAATGAATCGGTGGTATTGATAAGCGGTGACGGCAGTTTTCAAATGAGCATGAATGAGCTGGCCACTGCTGCCGAACAGAATCTGCCGCTGAAAATATTCATCTTAAATAACCATCGTTTGGGTATGGTACGCCAGCTACAGGAATTTTACTGTGATAAACGCTACATGGCGGTGGACTTTCAATTTAACCTGGACTTTGCCGCTCTGGCAGAACTGTATGGTATGCGGGGCTACAAAGTAACCAGTGAAGATGAGTTGGAAGAAGTACTACCCAAAGTCTTTGATCAGCCGGGGGCAGTTATCGTAAACTGCCTCATCGATGAACAAGAAAACGTGATGCCCATGGTAAGGGCCGGTAAGGGCATTGGCGAATAGTGAAAAATGTAGAAAACTAAGAAAAAAATGGGTTTGAGCCGATTACGGCTCAAACCAGGATACAAAAAGTTGGAATTCAAACTATTGTGAAAGGGGTGGACCTTCTTGTCCAACCGAGTATACTTATTCGATACCACCTTGCGGGATGGAGAGCAGTCTCCTGGGGTGAGTTTAAATGTCGCTGAAAAAGTACAAATTGGCCGCCAGTTGGCTAAAATGGGTATTGACGTGATAGAAGCGGGTTTTCCTGTCACTTCCCAGGGGGATTTTAACGCGGTGCAGGCGGTGGCCAGGGAAGTTAAGGGTTCCTCGGTGGCGGCACTGGCCAGGGCCAACCCCAAAGATATTGACCGGGCCTGGGAAGCAGTGCAAGATGCCGAACAGCCGCGCATTCATACATTTATAGCTACCTCCGATATTCACCTGCAGCATAAACTGCGAAAAGACCGCCAACAGGTGTTAGAAGCAGCGGTGGCAGCGGTGAAACACGCTTACAAATACACATCCGACGTGGAGTTCTCGGCGGAAGATGCCTCCCGTTCAGACCTTGATTATCTGTGTCAGGTACTGGAGGCGGTAATTAATGCCGGGGCTAATGTAGTAAACATTCCAGACACAGTGGGCTACACCATGCCGGAAGAGTTTAAAGAGTTCATTGAACAAATTGTAAAACGAGTGCCCAACATTGATAAAGCCACCATCAGTATCCACTGCCATGACGATCTGGGTCTGGCGGTGGCCAACTCACTGGCGGCAGTGGCGGGTGGTGCCCGTCAAGTGGAAGGAACCATCAACGGCATTGGCGAGCGGGCCGGTAACGCAGCCTTGGAAGAAGTGGTTATGGGCCTCTACACCAGAAAAGACACCTACAACCTAACCACCAACGTCACCACCGAAGAGATATACCGCACCAGCCGTCTGGTTTCCAGCCTTACCGGCATGATGGTGCAGCCCAATAAGGCGGTGGTTGGTAAAAACGCCTTTGCCCATGAGTCCGGCATTCACCAGGACGGGGTGCTGAAAGAACGCACCACCTACGAAATTATGAATCCGTCCATGCTGGGTATTACCACAAGCAATATCGTGTTGGGTAAACACTCCGGACGCCACGCCTTTAGAGACCGACTGATGCAGTTGGGCTTTAACCTTGCTGAAGATGAGGTTAACAAAGCCTTTGGTCGCTTTAAAGACCTGGCAGACAAAAAGAAGGAAATTAGCGATCACGATTTGGAAGCCATTGTGGATGAGGAAATTAGGGAACTGCCCAATACTTATGACCTAAGTTACCTGCATATTTCCAGTGGCACCACCGTGGTGCCCACAGCCACAGTGGGCATGAAAATTGGCGATGAAACAATGGAAGAGGCTTCCTGCGGCGATGGTCCGGTGGATGCCATCTATAAAGCGATAGATAAAATAACCAACCTGCACCTGGTGCTGGAGGAATATGTGATCAACGCCGTCACCGGTGGTAAAGATGCCTTGGGTGACGTTACAGTAAAGCTTCGCCAAGCAGATAATGGCAAAACCTACATTGGCCGAGGGGTAAGCACAGACGTTTTAGAAGCCAGCGCCAAGGCCTATGTTAACGCAGCCAATAAGCTGGCCTATGAGCAAAAAGTGCAGGAGTTAGGAGATAGGAGTTAGGAGTTAGAATAAAAAAACTAAAAACCAGACAAATTCTGATTCTTAGGAGAATTTTGGATGAATTGATGAAACAAATCTCTAATTGTGACTACTGACTACTAAAGAAAGGGTGACAACTATGGGTATGACATTGGCAGAAAAAATCTTGGCTGCCAACTCAGGCCGGGATCACGTACAACCCGGTGAGCTGGTTAACGCCAAAGTGGATATGGTTTTAGGAAACGATATCACTGCTCCGGTTGCCATAAGAGAATTCAATAAAATCGGAGTAGATAAAGTTTTTAATAAAGATTGTATTGCCTTAGTACCTGACCACTTTGCACCAAACAAAGACATTAAATCAGCAGAGCAGGCTAAAGTAATGCGGGAATTTGCCAAAGAACACAACCTCACCAACTACTTTGAAGTGGGTAAAATGGGTATCGAACACTGTCTGTTACCGGAACAAGGCCTGGTAGCCCCCGGCAACGTAGTTATCGGGGCCGACTCACACACCTGCACCTATGGTGCAATGGGAGCCTTTGCCACCGGTGTAGGTAGCACCGACTTGGCTGCAGCCATGGCACTGGGTGAAACATGGTTTAAAGTGCCGGAAAGCATTAAATTTGTCTTTCACGGAAAACTTAACCCTTGGGTGGGTGGAAAAGATTTAATCCTTTACACCATTGGCAAAATTGGTGTGGACGGAGCACTTTATAAGGCGATGGAATTTACCGGCCCGGTAATAAAAGAACTTTCCATGGATGGACGGTTTACCATGTGTAACATGGCCATTGAGGCAGGCGGTAAAGTTGGCCTGATTGAGCCCGACGAAACAACGCTGGCCTATGTAAAGGGTAGGGTAAAAGTGCCCGCTACTTTCTATAAAAGTGATGAAGATGCCCAGTATAGTGAAGTATATGAGTTTGACGTTAGTGAAATAGAACCCCAGGTGGCATTTCCCCATCTTCCGGAAAACACCAAACCGTTAAGTGATGCCACCGGAGTAAAAATAGATCAGTCGGTGATTGGCTCCTGCACCAACGGGCGCATAGAAGATCTAAGGCTGGCCGCTGAAGTATTAAAGGGTAATAAGGTAGACCCCAATGTGCGCTGCATCATCTTCCCTGGAACTCAGGAAATTTACCTACAGGCCATGAAAGAAGGCTTGGTGGAAATATTTATTAAAGCAGGTGCTGCTGTTAGCACACCAACATGCGGCCCTTGCCTGGGCGGACACATGGGTATTTTGGCCAAAGGCGAACGTGCCATTGCCACCACCAACCGCAACTTTGTCGGTCGCATGGGACATCCGGAAAGCGAAGTCTATTTGTCCAACCCGGCGGTGGCGGCAGCATCAGCAGTAAAAGGGCAGATTGCAAAACCAGAGGAGGTGGTTTAGGTGAAACTAAACGGAGCAGCTTGGAAATTTGGTAACGACATTGACACAGATGTAATTATTCCGGCCCGGCACCTAAACACATCTGACCCGGAAGAACTGGCCAAACATTGCATGGAAGATGGTGACCCGGAGTTTTATCAAAAGATTAACGGCGGTGACGTAATAGTTGCCGGTAAAAACTTTGGTTGTGGCAGCTCTCGGGAACATGCCCCCATTGCCATTAAAGCGGCAGGTATATCTTGTGTAATAGCTAAATCCTTTGCCCGCATCTTTTATAGAAATGCATTTAACATTGGTCTACCCATCTTTGAATGTCCAGAAGCGGCAGAAAAAATTCAACCTGGCGATAAGCTGGAGGTTGATGTAGATAGCGGCGAAATTGTTAATACTACCAAAAACGAAACCTATCAGGCTACACCGGTGCCGGAGTTTATGCAACAGATTATTGCCGCCGGTGGGCTTATCAATTACGTATCAAAAAGGGTGAAAAATAATGAATAAAATTGCAGTGCTTCCAGGTGATGGCATTGGAGCGGAAATAGTGCCACCAGCCCTTGAAGCAGTAAAAGAAGCAGGTAGAAAATACGGCTATCGATTTGATTTTAAGCACGGGCTTATTGGTGGTGCCGCCTATGATGAAACAGGGCATCCGCTGCCGGAAGAGACACTAAAATTATGTAAAGAAAGTGATGCGGTAATTCTAGGGGCAGTGGGCGGTCCCAAGTGGGAGAACCTACCGGTACACCTACGCCCGGAAGTGGGAGCGCTATTACCAATTAGAAAGCACTTAGGTTTATTCGCTAACCTGCGCCCGGTACAGGTATTTCCGCAATTAGCCGATGCATCTACCTTGAAAACTGAATTGGTATCCGGCCTGGATATAATGATAGTGCGAGAACTAACCGGGGGACTATATTTCGGTGACAAGAAAAAAGAGCCTATTGATGGAGGATACCGGGTTGTAGACACACTGGTTTACACCACCCCGGAAATTGACCGGGTGGCCCGTCTATCATTTGAACTGGCCCAAAAACGCGGTGGCAGATTAACTTCTGTTGACAAAGCCAACGTACTTGAAACTTCCCGGCATTGGCGGGAAGTGGTGGTAAATCTGGCCCAGGAGTACTCCGATGTGGAACTAAGCCACATCTACGTAGATAACTGTGCCATGCAGCTGGTGCGAGATCCAAAGCAGTTTGATGTAATGGTTACTGAAAATATGTTTGGCGATATCCTGACAGACCTGGCGGCCCAGCTGACCGGTTCAATTGGGATGCTGCCCTCAGCCAGCATTGGTGGAGATGTGGCGCTGTATGAGCCCATTCACGGTTCTGCACCGGACATTGCCGGTAAAGATCTAGCCAATCCACTGGCCACCATTCTGTCTGCCGCCATGATGCTGCGCATCACCTATAACATGGAACAAGCAGCGGCTGATATTGAAAAGGCGGTAACAAAAGTGCTGGAAGACGGTTATCGTACCGGTGATATTATGCAGCCGGGAATGAAACAAGTGGGTACCAAAGAAATGGGTGAACTTGTATTACAACACCTTCGGGGGTGATGAGATGCTGCCAGCAGTAAAAATATATGACACCACCCTACGGGATGGCACCCAGGGCGAGGGAATCTCGCTGTCGGTGGATGATAAAATAAAAATAGCCTTAAAATTAGATGCCATGGGTTTTCACTACATTGAAGGCGGTTGGCCTGGTTCCAACCCTAAAGACATGGAATTCTTTAAACGAATTGCTGAATGTGATTTAAACCAGGCCATTATCACTGCCTTTGGCAGCACCCGCAAACCCGGTGTGGCGGTAGAACATGATGCCAACCTAAAGGCGTTGATAGAATCTGGGGTAAAAGCAGCGGCTATCTTCGGCAAATCATGGGATTTTCATGTTACCCATGCTTTAAATACCACATTGGAAGAAAACTTGGCCATGATTGAGCAATCAGTAAATTACCTAAAGAAAAACGGACTGGAAGTTATTTATGATGCTGAACACTTTTTCGACGGGTATAAGGCTAATCAAGAGTACGCACTGGCCACGCTAGCAGCAGCCCAGCGGGGTGGGGCAGATACAGTGGTACTGTGCGATACCAACGGTGGTACTATGCCCTATGAAGTGCAGGAGATATTGGAAGACGTGCAAAACACCATTCATCTGCCGATGGGAATACATGCCCACAATGACTGTGAAATGGCAGTGGCCAATTCCATGATGGCTGTTCGAGCCGGTGCGGCCCAAGTTCAGGGCACAGTTAATGGTTACGGTGAACGGTGTGGTAATGCCAACCTGTGTTCAATAATACCTAACCTAGAGTTTAAATACAAGGTGGAGAGTATTCCCGGAGACAATCTGGTGCACCTTACTGAAGTATCCCGCTACGTCAGTGAAGTGGCCAACGTTAATCCCAATTCCCACCAGCCCTATGTGGGAGCCAGTGCCTTTGCTCATAAGGGTGGCATCCATGTCAGTGCACTAATGAAGAATGCATCCACCTATGAACATATTCAGCCGGAGCAGGTGGGCAACAAACGCAGGGTTTTAGTATCGGAACTTTCCGGTGCATCTAACCTCTTGTATAAATTTAAAGAAACCGATTCAGACATAGATGCCAAAAAACCAGAAACCCGCAGACTGCTGGAAGAAGTAAAAAATCTAGAAAACAAGGGTTACCAGTTTGAGGGTGCCGAAGGTTCCTTTGAACTATTAATGCGCAAAACCTTTAACGGCTACAAAGAACCCTTTTCATTACAAAACATGCGCATTATATTAGAACTGAGAGAAGACCAACCGGTCCATTCCGAAGCTGTTATTAAAATGAAAGTTAAAGATAACCTAGTGCACACAGCAGCAGAAGGAAACGGTCCGGTTAACGCCCTGGATAACGCCCTAAGAAAGGCGTTGGAAGAAGCATATCCCGCTGTCAATAAAATGAAGTTAAACGACTATAAAGTACGGGTGCTGGATGAAAAAGCCGGTACCGAAGCGGTGGTACGGGTACTGATAGAAACCGGCGACGGCAAACGTTCCTGGAGTACAGTGGGCGTATCATCAAACATTATCGAAGCCAGCTGGCAAGCACTGGTAGACAGTATGGCTTACGGATTAATAAAAAACGAAGAACAATAAAACCGGTACAAAAAAACTGTACCGGCTTTATTTTTTTATTCTGAATTCTGATTCATTTTTTCCTCCCGGTGAAATTTCCAGCAGGTATATTAATAGATAAAATAGAATAACTTACAAAAGATTACCGTTGTCTTCAGTTAGGGGGTGCACCTTGTTAGATCAGTTACGCGCGTTAAATTTAAATTTGTCACCTTTCTCTGTAATTAGTATTTTCGACATTATTATAGTAGCCTTGGTATTGTACAAGCTAATGCTGGTTATCCGGGGCACCCGGGCGGTACAGTTAATCAAAGGTATTGTGGTACTACTGGTGGCCACCACCATCAGTAGCTGGCTGAACCTATACACCATCAATTGGCTGCTTCGCCAGACCATGACCGCCTTGGTGGTGGCACTGCCCATTGTTTTTCAGCCCGAACTGCGTCGGGCGTTAGAACAGTTGGGCCGGGGCAAATTTTTTGCCCGGTCAGTTACCAACCTGGGTGAAGAAGACAGATCACGCATGATAAATGAAGTGGTACGGGCAGTGCAAGTGTTGTCTAAGAACGACATCGGTGCCCTAATCGTGATAGAACGGGTAACAGGGCTGGAAGAATACATAGATACAGGGATTAGAATAGACGGCATTGTAACATCAGAATTTCTAATCAACCTGTTCATACCAAAATCACCGCTGCATGATGGTGCATGTATAATCAGGGGAGACCGGGTAACGGCAGCTTCATGTTTTTTGCCCCTAACCGATGCTCCGCTTAAACACGATTTGGGCACCAGGCATCGGGCTGGGGTGGGCGTCACCGAGTATTCAGACGCCCTTACGGTTATTGTATCAGAGGAAACAGGAGCCATTTCATTGGCCGAAGATGGTGAAATAATACAAATGATAGATGAAACAACCCTTAAGCAGCGGCTGATAGATGACCTACAGCCCAAATCTTCGCCTTCATTGTCAAACATTTGGAATAAGAGTGGTGACAGCCAGTGAACTTTTTTAATTTTAACCTTACATCCTGGCGCCGTTACTCACTGATGATATTATCCCTATTTATTGCCGTTCTACTGTGGCTATATGTTACCAACCTGCAGAGCCCACTCAGAGAACAGGAATTCAGAGTTTCCTTACAGCCCAGTGGTCTGCCCGATGGAATGGTTGTTGAAGAGCTGCCCGATCGCGTTAGTATCAGAGTAAAAACAATTGATATTAAGGTTGGCGGGTTGGAAGCAGGAGACTTCAACGCAAACATTGATTTGTCAGAGGCTAAGTTGGGAGAAAACAACCTACCGGTTAATGTTAAAGCACCCCCCGGGGTGGACATTTCCAGAGTGATTCCCAATGAAGTGACGGTTCAGGTGGATAAGCTGGTGCAAAAGCAGGTGCCGGTTAAAGTGTTCTTGCGTGGCACACCAGAACCGGGATATTCCGTTGGGGAAGCGGTATTGGTACCGAACGCTGTACTTGCCAGGGGACCAAGCAGAGCACTAAATACAATAGAGCAAGTGCCGGTAACGGTGGATGTGGAAGGTGCCAGCCAAAACTTGGACTACACTCTGCCACTGTCACTACAGCAGCCAGGAATAAGCCTTTCCCCGGAAGTAGTTCGGGTGGTGGTGCCGGTAAACA
This sequence comes from Bacillota bacterium, assembly GCA_009711615.1. Classification (GTDB taxonomy): domain Bacteria; phylum Bacillota; class Desulfotomaculia; order Desulfotomaculales; family Desulfohalotomaculaceae; genus Desulforadius. The sequence continues at coordinate 119,508 of VENI01000006.1, forward strand.
TTACCGTGCCATATAAAGCAGTACCTGTGCGCATAAACGTCACTGGCAAACCTGCCAGTGAATACCAGATAGATCAAATGACAGCCGAACCGGCGGTGGTAAAGATGTATGCACCATCAGACATCCTATCTGAAATAAATGAGGTAAGTACTAAACAAATTAACCTAAACGGGGTTAGCGGCAATCTTAAACGTTCTGTCGAGTTAAACCTGCCAGAGGGTGTAGTTCTGTTGCAACCCGATAATGTAGAAGTAACAATAAGCGTAGTACAAAAACCAACACCAGAAACCGAACCTGAATCACCTAATGAAGAGACAGAAACCGATGCTAATAATGATCTAAAGGAAAGCCAATAACAGTTGGGGGCTAGATTAAGCCTCCAACATTTTTATGTAAAAAACAGGTATTAACGTTGATTTCGCAGGCAACATATACTATCATAAGGTGTTTGACATTAACAAAAGAATAAAAGTATAATTATTATGGATTTTTCCGAAAGGAGATAACGTATGGCGAAGCTTTTCGGTACAGACGGAGTAAGAGGTGTGGCTAATCGGGAACTAACCGCAGAATTAGCATTTAAACTTGGTCAGGCAGGGGCCTGTGTGCTTACCGACCAAGGAGAGGCCAAGAAAATAGTGATTGGCCGGGATACCAGAATATCTGGAGATATGCTGGAAGCAGCCCTGGTGGCTGGAATTTGTTCAGTGGGGGTGGACGTCTATAAAGTGGGTGTGATGCCCACACCGGCGATAGCTTACCTAACCAGGGAACTGGGTGCGGCAGCAGGAGTGGTGATCTCTGCATCCCATAACCCTGTAGAGGACAACGGCATAAAATTTTTTGGTCCCAGCGGTTATAAACTTACCGACCAGGTGGAAGAAAAAATTGAAACCATGGTATTGGATAACAGCTTAGAATACCCATCCCCGGTGGGCGGTGACTTGGGTTGCACTTTTAAAATAGATGACGCTTTAGATAGGTATGTAAACTTTGCCCGCCAGACAATAAACACAGACTTAAAAGGTTTAAAAATTGTTGTGGACTGCGCCAACGGGGCGGCATATCAAGTGGCACCCCGGGTGTTAAGTGAACTGGGTGCTGAAGTAATACCAGTCTTTAACTTCCCTGATGGCGTTAACATTAATAAAGATTGTGGATCTACCCATCCGGAAACATTGATGAAGAAAGTTGTTGAACACGGCGCAGACATAGGTTTAGCCCATGATGGTGATGCCGACCGAGTGCTGGCGGTGGATGGCAACGGCAAACTGGTGGATGGTGACCAAATTATGGTAATATGCGCCAAGCATTTAAAACAGCAGGGCCAACTGCCGCTGGATACCTTGGTGGTTACCGTAATGAGTAATTTGGGACTACATACCGTCTTAAAACAAAGCGGTATTAACGTATTGCAAACTAAGGTGGGCGACCGCTATGTAATGGAGAAACTGCTGGAAAGTGGTGTTACACTGGGCGGAGAACAATCCGGGCACATCATTTTCCTAGACCATAACAGTACCGGAGACGGCATTATTACCGCCTTGCAACTGCTGGCTGTAATGAAAGAAACAGGGCATTCCCTAAACAAATTGGCAGCACAAATGGAGCACTACCCGCAGCTTTTGAAAAACGTTCGGGTGGAAGATAAAGAGAAGGTAATGAACAGTAGCCAAGTGAAAAAGGCCATCGCCCAAGTAGAAAAAGACCTACAGGGTGAGGGCAGAGTATTAGTGCGCCCTTCCGGCACAGAGCCATTGGTAAGAGTAATGGCAGAAGCCAAGGACCCAAATAAATTAAACGAAGTGGTGAACAAACTGGTGGGTATAATAGAGCAGTTAGAATAACTATTGCATATTATGACCTTAAGAGGGGGTGAGGCCTGCAGGAAATTATCTAGAATAACTATCTAATTAAAACTTAATAACAATAGCGCCTGGGCCAGGCTAGTAAGCCTGGTTGACGAGGAGGAGGTTTATCGAGTTATCGGCGGATGCCTCCCGGTGTAATCACCACCGAAAACAATACTACAAAATCACAGGCAACTGTGGTACAAAAGGTATTAGGTGATGTATGCATAACCTAAAGGATATATAAAGTGAAAAATGTCACAAATGCCGTAGGGATGCCACGGCATTATTATTGGTACAATAATAGTTAATAGCATTATATTGGGACAATAACCAGGTAGGGGGCGGTTTCCACGTCGCCCCGCAAAGAGCTTTATGTTGGTCGATTAACTTAATAAGTCCTTGTTTTAAGGGAGGAAACTCACATGTGCGGTATAGTAGGTTACGTGGGCGGCAATTCCGCTGCTCCAATTTTAATAGAGGGTTTAAGTAAATTAGAATATAGAGGTTACGATTCTGCAGGTATAGTTGTTTGGGAAGAAAACCAGTTAAAACTGGAAAAGAAATTGGGCAGACTTTCAACCCTGCAGGAATCACTACAGGGTATTGAGTTAAATGCCAAAACAGGAATTGGTCACACCCGCTGGGCCACCCATGGGCGCCCATCTGATGTTAATGCCCACCCACACAGCGATTGCACCGGCCGTTTTGCGGTGGTGCATAACGGTATCATTGAAAACTATATGGAATTAAGAGAGTGGCTGCAAGAACAGGGGCACCGGTTTGTTTCAGAAACAGATACCGAAGTGCTTCCCCACCTGGTGGAACAATATTACCAAGGTGATTTAAAGGAAGCAGTATATAAAGTGATAGAGAAGTTGGAAGGTTCCTACGCCATGGTGGTAATCTCCAAAGACGAACCAGGCCGCCTGGTGGCAGCTCGTCAGGACAGCCCGCTGGTGGTTGGTCTGGGAGAAGGAGAAAACTTCCTGGCTTCAGACATCCCAGCATTGTTAAAACACACCCGCAATACACTGATTATAGATGATGGGGAAATAGTAGACTTAACAGCAGAGAATGTGGAAATAAGTAACGGTACCGGCAGACCGGTAGAAAAACAGATATTCGAAGTGACGTGGGAAGAAAGCCAAGCCGAAAAAGGCGGCTATGAGCACTTTATGCTAAAAGAAATCTATGAGCAACCAAGGGCACTGCGAGATACATTAAGCGGCCGTCTGTCACCGGAAAGTGACCGGGTAGTTTTAAACGAACTAAATCTAGATGAAGAAACAGTTAAAAACATCAACCGCATATATGTAGTGGCCTGCGGTACAGCGTATCACGCCGGGTTAGTTGGTAAGAGTGTAATAGAATCACTGGCCAAGATTCCGGTGGAAGTGGATATAGCATCAGAATTCCGCTACCGTAAACCACTGGTGGGGCCAGATAACCTGGTAATGGTGATCAGCCAGTCCGGAGAAACCGCCGACACCCTGGCAGCACTAAGAGAAGCAAAACGTTTAGGCGCCAAAACAGTGGCAGTAACAAACGTAGTGGGTAGCTCCGTAAGCCGGGAAGCAGACAATGTTATCTACACCTGGGCCGGCCCAGAAATAGCAGTGGCCTCGACCAAAGCCTACACCACCCAACTGTTGTGCATGTATTTGCTGGGAATTTGGTTAGCCCAAGAAAAGGGAGCACTGGAGCAGCAAGAAATTACAGATCTGCTAAAAGAACTGCGTGAACTGTATGTTAAAGCAGAGGTAATACTGGATAATGATAGCACCATCCAAGAAGCATCCCGGCAGTTTGCCGATAAAGAAAATGCCTTCTTCATCGGCCGAGGGCTAGATTATGTGGTGGCAGAAGAAGGGTCACTGAAACTAAAAGAAATATCCTACATCCATGCCGAAGCATATGCCGCAGGGGAACTAAAACACGGTACTCTGGCACTAATAGAAGAAAACGTGCCGGTAATCGCACTGGCCACCCAGCAGCATCTCTATGAAAAAATGGTAAGTAATATAAAAGAAGTTAATGCTAGGGATGCGTCAATTCTTGCACTGGCCATGGAAGGGAATAAGGGAATAGAAAAAGTGGCAGACCACACAATCTACATCCCAGCCACCCACCCAATGCTGGCGCCAATATTAACAGTAATACCACTACAACTACTGGCCTACCACGTAAGCGTGGCCAGAGGTTGTGACGTAGATAAGCCAAGGAATTTAGCTAAAAGTGTAACTGTGGAGTAAAAAAAGAGTCGCCTGTTGGACTGAATAAAGTTTGAGAATAGCTGAATAAAGTTTGAGAATGAGAATTGAACAAAGTTTGAGAATGGATATTTATGCATTAATTATTGTATTGACGATGTCCAACAGTATAATGTATTGGTGCTTAAAGACATTTGATACTATATAACTTTAACGTCATCTCTCTGGTTACTCAGAAGCCACTCTTTGGGAATAATCCAAGGAGTGGCTTATTTTTAAGTTTCAGTTACTGTCGGTTCTCACAACTTGGGCTAATGGCATCTGAATAGTGAGGGGGTGCAGTGATGGAGACACTACTTGTAAAGGTCAAAGAAAACTTAATATTAAACCATAATGAGGATGATAACCTGTTGCTTAGCTTCATCGCTGCTGCCATTGCTTATGCAGAAAGTTATCAACGAAAACCAGATGGGTTCTATTCTGAAAACCCTATGCATCCAACCACAGAACAAGCAGTCATCATGCTATCGTCCTACTTTTACGAAAGTCGGGATGGTAGCACTGGTGGCTTTTTTGCTGACAATGTAAAAGCCAGTAAGCAAGTGTGGAATGTAGTTAATATGCTCCTACAGCTAAATAAGGATGTGGTCATATGAGCTTTGGAAAGATGAATACTTTTATTGAGATTATTAAAGCTGAGCCCATAAAAGATGCAGAAGGGTTTATTACAGAGGGAGAGCATATTATCACTTCTATTAGAGCCTATAAAGAGGATCGGCATGGAAGTGAAGCTTGGAAAAATAGAGCTAGCTTCTCCACAGCCACTTCACTCTTTCGTTTTAGGAAAATACCAGATATCAATATTACAACAGAGCTGTTTATTGTATGTTCTGATGAAAGATACAACATTTTGAGCGTAGAGGACGTTAAGGAAAAGGGCATGTATATTGAGGTGTTAGCTGAAAAAGTATCGGGATCAAAGGGTGGAGGCTATGGCAAAGACAACCTTTAAAATGCCGGATGATCTGAAGTAAGATTTGAGAACATTAACACTGATACGGCATGAAAGGCGAAAACACGCATTTTTAAGCGGTTTTGATTTCGTGTTGGTGTTTGTTTGGTGTTTAAAGATAGAATACAAGATTACAAAATACATAACGATAATGAGCAAGACATTATTCAATTTATGAACCTAGGTTTTCAACCTATTTTGTAATTCAAGCCACAGTTAGGTTTATCACCTTACACTAATGAAAGGTTTTCTCTATTTTTAGTTTGATAATGTGTTATAATATAATTGTCTTTTTTTTACACGGCTAAGGAGGACTTGGTATGGTTATAAGCTATGATAAGTTGTGGAAACTCTTGATTGACAAGAAAATGAATAAAACAGAGCTAAAGGAACAGGCTGGGATTACTTACAATATATTGGCTCGCCTTGGAAAACGCCAACCTGTAAATCTAGAGAGCTTATATAAAATTTGCAAGTGCCTCGACTGCAACATTGGAGATATTATGGAGTTTGAAATAAAATAAGCGTTTATCGAAAAATAAAAACGGCGTGAAGGGGCTGAGCTAATGGTAAGAGAAATTTATCTTTAAAAAATCAGGTTCTACTAGAATTAGCTTTTACTGTTGGGAGAATTATGCTTTGTAGAAATATTATTTCAAGGAAAAGCCTTTTTAAAATGGTTTGAGGCTAGAAATATGCTGGTTTTCACAACGCAGTCAGTCCAAAATACGGATTAATTTGTATGTCTTTCGCTCACTATTTGTTTTAATTCGTGGAGTACAAATTAATAAGTGTGATAAGGAGATAAAATTATGTCAGAACAAACAATTCAGGATGATTTATATTCACAACCAATACAAATATTAGATAAATATACATGTCTTAGTTTAGGGGCAACAACTGTCAATGATTTAATAAAAACTGGAAAACTTAAAAATTTAAAATTAAGTAAGAACTTTGGAAAAAAGCCTGATGTGTTAATTGTTAACAAGAATAAAGAAGTTGTTGTATTTATGGAGTTTAAAAAACCAGAAGAATTTGATACTGAAACCAAGATACAAAAAGCTATTGACCAAGAAATCCATGTCGCAAAAGAAGTAAATGCAGAGATCTATATTGTTTCAGATGGGGATACCTTTATTTGGATAAATCCCAAGACTAAAAATAGAATTATAGATGAAAATGGAAATGAAGTAGATGTACAAATAATACCCAAAAAGGAAACAAAGAAACTAGCTGAATATATTGAAAAGGTTATATTCTCAATAGATGACACGAATGATAGTATTCTTAAGATAGAAGATATTGATCCAACAGATTTAGCAAAAAAGAGTGCAGTCATCCTAAAGAAAATGACATTTGCCTCAGCTAAGATGGCATTATATACGTTCGTAGAACTATTCTTATTTAAATATCTTTCAGATATTAATGTATTGAGGAATTCTAATTCATTTGAAGAAATTTACAAGCTTTATTCGGATGATACGAGAACAGACGCAGATGTTTTAGGAGCATATTTAGATGGACCAAGAAATACCATGAGATTGTTATTTCCAGAGGGTCTGATAAAACAACAATTGTAAATGGACAAGTGTTTCATGCTGAAAAGGATATAACAGGCCATTATGTTAGTGAAGATAGTACTGACGAAGTGTTTAAAAATGTGATAAAAGAATTTCACGAGTATGATAAAAAGAACGGAAAATTCATAAATATTAGCAAAGATTTTAAATCGAAGCTGTTTGAAACTTTTATGAAGAATAGCGATGATAAAACCGATATGGGACAATTCTTTACACCATTAAAAATTGTTAAAGAAATGGTAAACATGGTAGAAGTTAGACAAAACATGAAAATATGTGATCCTGCTTGCGGTGTTGGTAAATTTTTACTTGAAGCAATAGCTGATAGAAATGATTTATTCACAATGGATGGCAAAAACTTAAAGCAGAATATAGAAATATATGGCTTTGAAAAAATGATGTCAGGAAAAGATGACATTACTACTATCTTGGCAAAAGCAAATATGCTCATTTATTTTTCAAAACTATTTAAAGAGAATAATGATGTTCAATCTGTTAAATACCTAGCTAAAGAATTATTAAATAAAACGTTTTATTCTCGCAAAACAATGCTGGGAACATTAGGCGAACTAAATGAAAATAAATATGACTTAATTCTTGCAAACCCACCATACTTACCTGATGCTTCGATGACTAAAGCTGCAAAAAATACAGGTAAATATATATATAATGGACAAGGTGTTGAAGGTCTATTTTTAGAGTGGATTATTAAATCATTAAATTATGGCGGTACAGCTAATATCGTGTTACCTGATGGTGTATTTTCTAACATTAAAAATAAAAAAATTAAGAAAGCTCTTTTGGATACTTGTTTTATAGAGAGTATTATTTCATTACCGATAAGGGCATTTTTTAACACACCTAAAAAGACATACATTCTTACATTAAGGAAAAAAAGTAAGGATGAATTAGATAATAATGTAAAACAGGATTTCCCTGTATTCACCTATTTGTGTAAATCTATAGGTGAATTGCTTAATGCTAATCGTTTTGATATTGATGATAATGATTTACATGAAGCTGTAAATAAATTTAATTCTTATAAAAATATAAAGGATAAGAAAAATATTGAAGAGCCTTTTAAATCATGGTATGAAAAAGACAAGCAGATGAAACTGTTAGAAATAAATAAGTTTAGTGAAAAAGTAAGTTGGTTAATTGAAAACTTCTGGTCAGAAGAAGAAAAAATAGAAATTGGAATAAAAGAGGCAAAAGAGGAATCAACGATCGAAGATTTCATTAACTTAATGAATGAAACAATTGAATTAATGAATGAAACTATTACTGTCTTTGGAGGAACTCCTAAATACAAGAAAGATGGAGGCTCTGAAAATGAAGACTAAAGACGTTAAAATTAAAGATCTATTTGATGACTGCCCATCTGATAAAACTTTGACAAAAGAAAAGTTGCAAAGGTTAAAGGGAGAATATCCAGTGTATACAGCAACAATCGGGAAACCTTTTGGCAAGATAAATTTTTACAATAATACTAAACCTGCATTAATGGTAGTTAATGATGGAGCCTCAGGTTCCACATATATTGTGGAAGATGAGTATTATACAATTGGGAAACATGCAACTGGGCTATCTGTTAAAAAAGAATATTCTGATTGTATTCTCTTAAAATATATTCAAATTGTAGCAGAGCCTTTGTTTATTATTAAAAATAAAAGTAACGGAAGAGGTAATTTACCTAAGCAGGATATAATGAATGTTAAAATTCCTATTCCTATAAATGACAAAGGTAATTTTGACTTATCAATTCAAAAAGCACTTGTGGACAAGTATGAAAATATTGAAAATCAAAAAAAGAAACTGATAAAAAAACGAAAAGAAATTGAAAGTATTCAAGTCGCCTTCACACGAGAAATGCAAACAGTTGAAGTCAAGTTAAATGAAATGTTTACTTTAAAAAGAGGGAAAATAATATCTAAAGAAATGATTTATAACAATAAAGGAAAATATCCTGTATATTCGACACAAGTAGGTGGTATTTTCGGATATTTAAATACCTACATGTATGATGGAAAATATTTATTATGGAATACGGATGGATTAGCTGGATATATCAAGATAGCAGAGGGTAAATTTTCTTTTACAAATATTGTTGGAATTATGCTGTTTAAAAAAGGTATTGATTCATTAAATATAGATTTAAGGTACATTAAGAATTATTTAGAGCCTATTTTTAGAGCAAACGTTAAGGGGAGAATGGGGGAGAAAGGAAAAAATGAATATACAAAACTTAATAGAACAATGATAAAAGAATTGGATATTAAGATTCCTATCCCGATTAAGCCAGATGGAACCTATGATTTGGATGCACAAAAAAAGATATCTGATAAAATAGAATTAGTTGATAAACAAAAAAATAAATTAATTAATCAACTTAATGTATTAATAGATACAGATATTGTAATAAGTAAATGGTGAATGGCAGTTATTTAATGGATAAAAGTTTTGTTACCCCTAGGGGCAGTCAAATCTCTACAACTTTTAATATAACGACCGCGTCCGGGTCGCGTGTGAAAAATCGCGTAATTCAATAGGGGGGATACCCCTAAAAACCATAAATGAGCGCCACATAGCCTTGTAAGCCTTGATGTTAAAGGGTTTGCCGGTTATGTGGTTATTTTTGTTTCATTTAATAGTATGGGTTTTTGCTAAATAACAGGTGGTTAAAACATCTATTTAAGTGCGGTTTTTTGGCCTTAAAATGTATGAAATAATATTACGTTTTCGCAGAACTCTGTGAGTTATCTTGCATCTTTTAAATGACGTTTAAAAGGGACAAAACGACAAAAAGAAACGCCTAGTAAGCTAGACGGTTCTCAAATTGTTCACTGTTCATATCTTAATCTCAACCACTGCCATTAAACCAATGCTTCATGAAAACTTTAATGCATTATGTTACCCTTACAGCGTATTGAAACACCAAAACAAATTATAATTATACGCCTTTTACGGTTTGAGAAAGAGAATATTAACACTCTTGATAGTAAAGGGGAAGTTCTGCTAAGTATCCTTTCCAGCCTTGCACAAGATGAGAGCCGATCAATTTCCGAGAACTCCACATGGGGCATTAGAAGGCGGTTTGAGCAGGGTAAAGTAACAGTCAACCATAACAAATTCCTGGGTTATGATAAGGATAAAAATGGCAACCTTGTCATTAATGAAAAGCAGGCCAAGATTGTTAGAAGGATCTATAAAGATTACCTTGATGGAAAAGGGCCTAACAGAATAGCCAAGGAGCTAGAGGTAGAAGGAATTCCAAACTGGAACGGGAAAACAAAATGGTATGAAAGCAGCATTAGAAATATGCTTAGCAATGAAAAATATAAAGGAGATGCCCTTCTGCAAAAGACCTATACGGTAGATTTCCTAACAAAGAAAAGAGTGGAGAACACTGGCCAGATTCCCCGGTATTATGTTGAAGAAAGCCATCCGGCCATTATCGATAAGGATATGTGGGAAGCGGTCCAGCTTGAAATAGAGAGAAGAAGAGCTTTTGCAGAAAAGCATGGTATTAAAAAATTTGATTATACTACAGCGGATAACCCTTTTGCAGGAAGGGTAATATGCGGGAAATGCGGCAGCATCTTTGGGAGAAAGGTTTGGAACTCTAACAATGAAAGGTTTAGAAAAATCATCTGGAGATGCAATAAAAAGTACCTCGCTAAAGGCAAAAAGGGCTGTGACAATACACATGTGTATGATGAATCTTTGTACCAAACTTTTATAAACACTTTTAATGCCATCCTTGAAAACAAGGATTACTTTATGCAAAAGTGGCAGCAGAAGAAAGACAGTGAAAACCTTCTGGAAAAATATAAAGCGAAACAGTTTATTGAGATCTTGAAAAAAGCCAAGCCAATAACAGAGTTTGATATAGATTTATACTTTGCGCTAGTTGAGAAGATAACGGTGCTTGAAGGAGATAAAATGATAGTAACATTGCTTGATGGGACAGACTTAGAATGTCAAATTGGATAGTACATAAAATAAGCCGGTTAAGGTAAAAATTCACCCTAACAGGCTTATTTTCAGGGGAGTGTAATTCTAACTTTTAACGCCCCAGCATTCTAAAATTCATTTATACAAAATTATTTATGTTCCCTAATGAAAAGTTACTTTCCTAAAACCACCCATTTATAAGTGATGCTATGGCCACTGTGAAACAACTTGGCCATTAGCGTTGTATAATGCACCTGGATCTCCGTCGTTATTCCATATATATGAACCTGTCCATTTTAAGTATTTTGGGGCTGAATCTTTAGCGCCTCGGCCGCTAGTTATATATACTGTAGAACCAGATGTTAATGTATAACCGTTAGGGAAGTAGTAAGTCTGACTTCCTTTTTCACTAACTATATACCAACCAGTTAAGTCAACATTGCTGGCTGAGTTGTTTTTTATAGTAACAATTTCATCATCTAGACTAATATTTTCTATACTGATATCAGCATTCGTATCAGTTTTGATAGGTGCTGATGAAGGTTCCGGTTTCGATCCTGATTCTGTAGGCTGCACAACCGGTGCTGTATCGTTACGCTGTGTACGCACACTGTATGTTTTGCCATTGGTAGTAACTATAACATTACCATTCAAGTCAGTACGATAGATCTTAATACCATCATCTTTTAACTCTTGCAGAGTTTTAGGAGTAGGGTGCCCATATCTATTATCAGCACCTACTGATATTACAGCTACTTCTGGATCAACTTTGTTTAAGAATGCTTGTGAGGTAGAGGAACTACTACCGTGGTGGCCAACTTTTAATATCTCTGCTTCCAGTTCTCCAGAAAGTATCGCTTCAACTGGTGCTTCAGCATCACCAGTAAACATAAACTCAATATCTCCGGTATCCAACCGACAGACTACAGAATAATCATTGGTGTCCTCCCAGGTTTCAGCACCAGTAAGTACTTGCAAACTAACATCACCGAAAATGTAAGTACTATGATTGTCCTCATTATAAACAGCACCTTCGGCTTTGGTCTTTGAACGGTAAGTGCTGCTAATCTTGCTGTCTGTGAAGTATCCACTATCAACAATTTTCTCAACTTTGTAAGCATCTAACACGTCAGGCAATCCACCAATATGGTCCTCATGCGGATGAGTAGCAATCAGCAGTTCTATGTCATCAACATCATTATTCTTTAAATAGCTAACTACTGTAGCTCCGTCAGAACGGTTTCCGCCGTCAATTAATATGTCTTGGTTTTCAGCCAACTCTATGTAAATGCTATCTGCCTGGCCAACGTCAATAAAGTGAACTTTGGTAGGGTTAGATAGGGGTACTTGGTTATCAGTTTGAGTTGGCGCGGATATAGTTCCTGAAGTAATTGTAATAGTTTGTGTTGCACCATCCCAGTCAACTTTAGCACCCAGTGACTCACTCACAAATCTTAAAGGTACCATTGTACTACCGTTAATTATTTTTCCTGGTACCCGAAGAGGCACAACTTGTCCATTTTTATAAGCAGTATCAGAGCCTATTTGGAGTTTGACAGTTATTTGCCCCTTGTTAGCAGTTACTGTTTGAGTATTACCATCCCAATCAACACTTGCCCCTAATGACTGAAAAATAGCTCTGAGGGGTACTAGTGTGGTGCCGTTTTCCACTGCTGTTGAAACATCAAGCTCTTGTCCGTCGACATAAACTTGAGCTGCCATTGCAGGTAATGAAAGGCACAATATCAGAGCTAATGATAATAGAAGAATACCTGACTTTCTCATAAAAAAACCTCCTTAGTTATTGGTTAATGGGAAACTATATAATACATTTTACTTTATAAGTGTTAGTCTCGCTTGGTTAAGGGTAGCGCATAAAACATTCCGGTCATATTTGGTATTCACCTAGGTTAATAGTTTGTAACTGTATTCGATAAGTGCATTTTATATCCTACTTATGTTGTAAAATTATAGTGAAAATAATGTCGATAAAATGTCTGATTTCGACATTGGAGTACGTAAATTGTATTGACCTAATTATGATACAATTATTCTAGTTAGTATCATAGCAACCTAATAGTTCAGTATTGAAGCAATTGATATAAGAGAGGGCTTTGGCCATTAGGGAGGAAATCTATGGGGACAAGCTTTACAATAATATGTAATGAATGTGAATATTCGAAAACGATAATGCTGGGAGTAGGTATGGCATATAGCCCGGAAATGTTGATGGACTTTGACTCAGAGTATGCAATTCTTCCTTCGCTTATCAGGTCAAAAAAGACATTGGAATTTGTAAAAATGTTAATCAGTGATAAAGGTGGCGTAATTCCCTATACCTATGCACATAAAATATACCATTGTCCGAAATGCTCTGAATTCTATGAACATTTCTTTTATCAAGTTAATTATGATGGCGGTATATTTAAACCACAGTACAAGTGCACAAAATGTAAAACCGTACTCGAAATAATATCAAGGGAAAATGAGAGCCAGGGAGATTTAAATCTTAAGAGTTATCCATGCCCTAAGTGCGGGAAATACAGCTTAGCCGAGGACTTATCATCAGTGGTTATGTGGGATTGAGGTAATTTTAACGATGGAGTTAAAGAGCGTAGTAGAAGAACTTTTTTGCTGCTTTGGGGGTGGACCTATGAATGAACAAGAACTTCGAGAAGCCATTGACCAGACAAAAGAAAAGATCTACCAGATTAAAAGCCAAATTGAATTTACAGATGATTCACAGGAGAGACTTCGTCTCAAGAGAAAATTAAAAGAACTGCAGTACAAGCAACTCTGGCACTTAGACCAACTTGGATGAAAGGCATAATATAACCTGGCGTGCCCAGTTAATTTAGTTATAGGATGATGAAAGATGTTATATAGATTAATTTCTATTGCTTTTCTTGTAACTGTAGACCAATTTACTAGATATATGTACAGCCATTCAATATGGTACACGATAAATTTAGATAAAGAGGGTTTAAAAGGATTTTTTCTTATTTACATAACCTTATTAGTTCTAGTAATAATTAAATTTGCTGTAAAATACGATAAGCTTTATGGATATCGTCCTCTATTTAACTGCTTTTTTGTATTGTTTATTGCTGCTGCCATTAGTAGAGTAATTGACATGATAATATTTTCAGGAGGTAGAGACTTTATTCCAATTGGTAGTTACATTATTGCTAATCCGGGTGATTTTTATTATTTTCTATCCTTAGTTATTTTAGCAATTGAGTTATATAACAATAAGAAGGGCAGATTATCTGATTTCATAAAGCCTTTATAAGTAAATGGGAAAGTATTTATAGCTTGATAAATTAGCAAGTATTCTCATTATAACAATTAGGATTATTAAGTTGTTTTCTAGGAGTGTGTTTTTATGAAAACCAGGACTTTTGAAAGAGAAAAACTCTATAATGAAGTATGGGCAGAACCTATGACTACTGTTACTAAACGTTATGAAATATCCGATGTTGCATTACGAAAACATTGTAAAAAGTTAGGAATAAAAGAAAAATCTGATTGACGCACGTTACCACTTTGCTAACATAGACGAAACTATATTAAACATTCAGACATTCTCAAAGCTGAAGTATAATCGTAATATTATGTATTACAAGATGCTTATTCATGTTTGTGAGCTTATTTATTGTGGCTTAATTTCAAATGAAGAAGGTAGTAAAGTGCAATTTGCTGATTTTATACGGAACGAACAGATGGCTGCATTATATGAGAAATTTGTTTTAAATTTTCACAAAAAGCATTTACCGTCACATAAATTTAAGGTTCATTCACCTAAGATTGAATGGAAACTTGATACTCAATATGATCATGTTGGATTAGAGCTTTTACCACAGATGAGAACCGACATTGTTATTGAAAATTTGGTAGATAAAAAACAATGCTTCGGCATTTAAGAAAAACAATTATGGTGAAAACAAGAAACTAAGTTCACAAAATTTATATCAGATATGCACATATGTTAACAATAGCGCTTATTCTGAGGTGATATCTGGTTTGCTGCTATATCCGAATACTGAGCATGAACTTGATTTTGTATTTAAAATTAATGGAAAGTTCATTCAGGTTAAGACACTTAATCTTGCCTCTGATTGGGAGAATATCTCCCAAAAGCTTATGAATACTGCTATAAGCTAAATAATGATGAGTATTATAATGCCCGGATTATTTTATAACCTTATTTTTTGTTATTTGAAAAAGAAGTGATTTATATAAAAAAACAAGAATTTTTTAAAGGCTGTCTATTGGGTGAAATTGGTGATGACGGCAGTTGAAGAAAAATGTATGTGATACTGGTCTTAGTTAAATTAGTAATTTTATAATATAATTATATATAATTGACGGAAGAGGTGGGAATGTGTTTGAATTATGTAAATATCTAGATTCAAAACGATTAAGGAATAATTACTTGGATTCTTCAAAACTAATCAAAATTTATAGAATAGGGAAGGATAAAGCAATAAGATATAAACTAGATAAGAAAGAAATAACCATATATAATGAAATGAAAGCTGTTTGTTCTGCAAATGAATGGATAAAGCTTGACTTGATACTTGAAGAGTTCAATGATAATTGGAACAATCGAAGTGAATTTCAATCTGATCTTGAGAAACTGTTGAATAAAGGTCTATATAAAGAAGCAGATAGCTTGTATCTAAACAATATTGGATGTTTAAAATACGCATCACAATATATAATCCTTAAAACGAGATACTTTTCTAAGTGTGAATTTTTCTCTTATCTTAAAGAACTAGATTTTAAAAAATCTGAACAACTATATAAACAGTATTGTAATGAAGATATGTACCATTTATATAAAAATGAATGTAATAAAGCTATAGTAAATGTTAAAATAAAAATTAATAAATACCTTGATAATAATGACTTTATCGAAGCTAAAAATATTTACAATAGATATAAGCCATATATGAATGAAACCAGTTTTGATAATTATCTATCACAAAAAAAACAACAGTTGAGATCTATAGCAGAGACAACTATTCATAATATGGTCAGAAAACCATATTTATCAACAATTGAAAATTATTTTAGGAAAAATTATCCCAATATTCCTTTTTCCTACATAAAAGAAATATTCTTTAACCAACTATCAATTACAATTATAAACACAATTGTTGATTTCAGGTTTGAAGATTCAGAAAAGCTTTTTAATAAATTTAAAAGATATCTATCACGCGAAGAAAATTTGAATATATTTCATACAACAATTTCAAGATTACTGTTATCTAAAGAAGATTCTTCACGTTTGCATAATGCACTAAAAGCTTATGTGATTTTCTTTAAAAAAATTGACATTGAGCATAGTGATTATGCTAATACTTTTAAAGAAATAGTTAGTAATACGGGGATCTCCTATAATAAAGATCTATTAGAATATAAAGATTTCGTTTGTGAATTTCTATATAGTTGTTTAGAGAAAGGGAAACAAAAAGAAGCAAACTTAGCATTCCAAATTAATAAGGATACCATTTCACGAAATGAATATGATTTAATTAGAAAATCTGATATATCAAAACAAATTAAAGAATTAGAATACCGATTACCAGACTCTATACAAAAGGCTAGAGAAATATTTAATAAAAATGCTGATATATTAAATAAATCTGATTTGGATAATTTTGAAAAACAATACCAGCACAAGTTAAAAGAAAGAAATATTCATACTAAGATCGATACATTAATCGAAAAATTGAATTTACTTTCATCTGTCTATATTGGCATTGATGAGCAGACAAAAATAAAAGATCAACTACTTGATGAACTTAGAAAAACATATCTTACTGATAAACAGTTTTTTACAGATTTATATATTGATAAAGTGGAAACTATTAAAGAATCCTTTGATCCTAGAAATTATAAAAGTTTGTTTCCAAACGTGGAGTTAAAAACACCTCAAAACGTTGAAGATGCTGTATTTTTTAATAAAGAAAAGTACTACATTGCTTCTTTTATAGATTATGATAAGAATTCAACACACTATAAAGTAAAACCTTATAAATCAGAACAAGAAATTGTAAATACTAAGGACTTAATAATAATAGGTACTCTTATTAGAGGATCATATCACTCGCATTGCTATAATTGTAAGGAGCCAATAGATGGTGGCATTCAATTAAAATGCCCCACATGTAATTGGTACATATGTTCTTATTGCGAAGCTTGTGGGTGCGGTTACAGTTACAGTTATTCTGGCTATTAAATAAGACTTAAAGATACCGAATTCATTACTACTCAATTGAATTCAGTGTTTTTTTAGGGGGTCTTACTTGTACGCAAAACAATAATTACGTGTAGACAGTATCATTATTTTATCAAAACACACGTTGAGTATGTTGTGTTGATATAGTTAAAATAGCTTGGTATCAATGTTTTAGCTGTTTGGATAAAAGGATAAAAATTAAAGTTTGTTTTATAGATTCCTTCAGACTAAGAGTCTGGGGGATTCTCATTATGGGGGTCTAACTTTTACGCACAATTAATCGGTACGCGTTAAGAATATTGTTCACATAATGAATGGAAGAAGGAAGAAATCAACCGGATGTAAAAATAAGTCTATATAGAACGTTAACATGATTTTACTAAGTAAAATTATAGACTGTGATATAATTTAATGTATGGGAGTTTGTTAAAATGGAAAAGGAATGATAAATGTAGAATAAGATTTGCTCTTATATATTATAATTTTTAATAAATGGGCCTAAATTTTTAGGGTTGCAATGCCAAATGTAGCAATTGTTGAATAATCATATACAGAAAACGAGTAGTTAAATTCTTTTATCAAAATGTTTAATTGGAATCTTGACCAGAAATGGTAAATGCAGAGTATAACCTGCTTAACCAGCTTAATTCATTAAATTTAAAGGAATATAAAATTGCAACGAGTAGGTGATTAGTATGATTTAGGCTCATATTGATTTCCTCAAAATAGACTACCTTTATAGAATATAGGGGTTTATATCTAGCATTTTTACTAGGCTTTATGTGTTATCTAAATCTCTTTTTTCTTTATTATAAAACTTAAAACCCCTAACAATATACCAGCACCTACTGCCAGCCACGTATAAATAAATGGGTATCCTAAAAGTGTCACAACATAAACAACAGTAAGAATCATTAAAATAACGTAACCAAGACTATCTATAATTTTGGGAATTCTGCGACCAGTAATCCCGTTAATAATATCATCTACAATATGGGCACCATCTAGCGGAGGAAATGGAACTAGGTTAATTATTCCAATTACTAGGTTAGTGGCAAAAAAGAATATTAAAGCATTTGACCAGCTAAAGCTAGATTTTAATAATCCACCCCACTTTGTTGCCTCTTCTCCCATTCCTAATCCGACAAGTACTTCAGGTTTAAAAGTTGTTGCTAATTCATTACCTATATTGCTTAGGCCAATAGCAAACTGAATTGCACCTGTAATAGCTGCAACAAAAGTACTCCCGTTAATTAAAAAAATTATAACTATCATAAAGATTAAGCCCCAAAAACCCACCATTAAATTAATTAGTGGGCCATAAATATTAACTAATAATCTCCTATACCATTTTTCATGTTCAAACGACGGTGGAAGTTTAATCCCTGCTCCAAATGGAAGTAAATTTATCGTTGTAGGAATGTTAAGTAACCTAAAACTCAATAAACGTGGACCAAAACCAAGCATTAATGCCCTCGGTCTATAACCATACTTATATGCACCCCAGCAATGAGCAAACTCATGAATAATCATTGTTACTAACAAACTAATTAATACAACTATAATCATATAAGCCCCCAAATAATTTACGAAAATTATATTAAATAAAAGTTATTATTATTCATCTTCCAGAACAGAATTTACCCTATACCATTCACTAAACCTACAAAATCATTCTACACACAATAAAATAATAGCCATCTAAATTTTATGTTGATAACGAAAAATCCTTCAGTGGGAATATGTTATGAATTTTAAGGAAATAATTACCTTATGAAAAATACATTTTTAACAAAAATAAAACCAGTTGAAGGTGAATCTCTAACTAGCTATATGCAGCGAACAGCAAAAGCAAATTATATAACTGCTCATGAATTATGGCGTTTTTTTACACCAATAGAAAAGCGTTATCCCCAAACAAGTATGTCTTGGCTAATTGATTATGTTCCTAGTACGCTTATTGACTTGGATAAAATGTCGGAGTATTTAAATCTAACTCAAGATGAGTTGGTGCGTATGAGTTTTAAAGTTGTTCTGAACAAATTTTATCCACCAAATTCTAATGATCGGAAGTTGTCATCTAGTAGAATACTAAGTGGTCTTCTAGAACAACAGTCAAGAAGATATTGCCCCGAATGCCTTAAAGATAATTGCATATACAAACTCCTATGGCAAGTAAAAGAAATTAAGTATTGTGATAAACATAATATAAAATTAAAGTCGATTTGCCCTAAATGTAATAAGAAGATACCTCTAATGGATGTAAATTCGAAAGTAGGAACATGTAGTAAATGTGGTACCCTGTTTTCTGCAAATTATCTTTACGATAAGAGTAAATTGAATAATCATGACTATCGTTGTATAGATGACTGGTCTTACTTTTTTAGTGAAGGATGTTCCTTAATAGACTTATCTAACGAAGTTGGTTATAAGCAGCAGATACCTCTAAAATTATTGTATATTGTAAATGATTTTCAAACTGAATTAAATATGGATAATATTTATAATAAGGGATTAGATAAAAGTCTACAACAATTATTATTGCAAACAGCCCGTCATACCCGTAGTAAAGACCAATGTCTTTCGATAAAGGTTTTGTTAGAAATAGTAAGGTCTCTAAGTATAGGATTTACAGACTTTGCCGAAATTAAAGTGCCACTCTCATTTAAGGAATCAGTTTATAGAAATGTGACATTAAAAGAGAAATATTCTTGCGTAGCCCCCTGGTGCAATAGCTATAATGCTCCAGGAAGTTTAAAACGTACTTCCACATCTGTGAAAAGTCTGGAGGATGGGCGCAAATTTAAGTACTACTTATATTGCCAAGATTGTAGCACTCAATATGCTATAGACTACTATACTAACATATTAGTGGAAAGAGGTTATTTTATAGAATTAGCTTGGGATAAAGTCAAACAATTATTAAATGGAGAACATACATTGGCAAAAATTTCTTCAATATTAGGTGAGACTAAAGATAGGGTTAAGAGGAGTATTATCTTTTTGGCTACAAACAATTTGGTGGATAGGAAGAACGTTTGCATTCATGTCCCTGAAAGTGATGAAGAAATTAAAGTTTTAACACTGATTAATAGGATTAAAAAAGAATCTGGCTCTATTAAAAACATATGGCGCGAACTGGGCTGGAATTACAATGAATTCCTTTATTATTGGTTTAAACCGGAAGTGCAATTGGTATACATAAATAGAAAAATTGCTAATCCACAAAAGCGTGTTGATAAGTCAATAATGCATAAAAAAGTTATTAAAATTTTAACAAATTATTTAGAGATTGATAGCACAATTACAATAGAGAATATTGCAAAAGAGTTGAGTGTTTGCCATGAGACTTTAAGACGACACGGTACATTGCCCATTATAAAAGAATTTAAAGAAGGCCAGAAAAAAGCAAGATTTAACCGGGAGAAACAAGTTCTTTTATCGGAAATTAAAAACATATATGAATGTCTCTCTAGAAGAGGGCATTCGATTACAAGTACCAAGATATATGAAGAACTAGGACAAAGTAGAAATGCTATATATAAAAGGCATCCTGAAGTAACTAACTTTGTAACCAAATTAGTTAAGCCTAATAATCGGTGTTAATAGTGTATCTAGGTTTCGGAATAGTAAATAATAATTTTTTTTAAAAAAAATTACAATACAAGAGGAAATACATCCGTACAGTTAAACTTAGAAATTAATGGCTTAAGTATAACAACATTAAAAATTAGAAAGGGTACTTTATTTAATATGGAAAAAGTATTTATAATGAATTCTCTTGAAAATATTAAGAGTCTACAAAAACCAAATGCTATTCATATCGCAATAACAAAATTAGATATGAATATTGATGAGACAAGTAATGTGCAGCAATGGTGTGTGGTTGGGGTTAATAAGTGTATCCACCAGATTTTGGGGGTACAGTACAAGTCTTAATTACTCTGACACAGCATTTAAAAAATTTTATATGTCTGGAATTAAAGATAATGAGAAACCTGATGTGATTGTAATTGAAGATAGTAAACTGATATCTGTAAATTGCAAAATTGGTTATTGTCGCTTGAAATTAAGTTAAGCCTTCATAAAAATTTATATGATAAACGTTTCAAGTGTTTAGTGGAAAGGGCATTTCTTAATGCTCAAAAAAAATTAAGTAAAAATATCGGTTAAACAAAGCTTTGTATGCGAAATTATTGATCAAGTTTAAAAAAAATAATTCTCTTTTGAAGTGAGGGTGAAAAATGAGGACAATTACTAACAAAAATGGGCGTAATCACATCGGAAATTTTCCTAGCTTAAAGATGAATAATATAATACCATGGGAGTCTCGCTTAGAAAGAGATTATATATATATTCTTGAATTCGAAGATGCGGTTAGATATTTTTCTGCACAACCATTTACAATATATGCGCAAATTAATGGTAAAGCTCACAGATATACCCCGGATTTTTTAGTTAAAAAAAATACTGAGACTTTAGTTGTTGAAGTAAAGAATGAAAAAAATGTAGTCCAAAAAGATACTAAGTTGCAAATAGCAATTGGTACTGCATATTGTCAAGCAAACGATATGACCTTTAAGCTAGTAACAGAGGCTATCCGAGAAGGTAGTTATCTAAATAATATAAAGATGTTAACGCGATATTCCCGCCAGGGAGTGTCACTTTATCACATGCATAATGTTTTTACCTGTATTAGTAAAAACAAGACGATGTCTATAAACGAACTATTTGCTTTGATGAACGAAAAGTATCCAAATGAAAACTGGCTGGCAATTATATACTGTATGATTTATAAAAAAAATTTAAAGGTGGACTTGATGGTGCCATTAAGTGGAAAGTCAGTGATTACTGGGGGGCAATTCGAAAATGGCTAGAATTCAATTAAAAGTAGGTCAACGTTTTAAATATAATCAAAGTATTTATGAGATAAAAGAATTGCTTTTAGATAATAAATTTGTTGCCCATGACTTGAGCTACGGGGGTCAAAAAACTTTTGATCATATGGAGATAGCAACATTATTAGCGCAAGGGATACTCGCATTTGAAACTTTTGGTAAAAACACAATAAATTCTGATGAGAAAAATATAACTACAGAACATAAGTATGGTGATTTTGAATTTCTAAAAGAAGAATATAAGCAAATAGCAATTGAAAGGTACCAGATAATTAAGCCACTACTGGTCAATTCAAGAACAAAAAAAGATGTAGAAGAGCGAATAATAGAAGTTAAAGGTCCAGAAGAAAGTTCTAAATTAAATTTTTATAAGAACAAAAATATATCAGTTGCAACAGTTTACAGATGGATTAAAGATTATGAGATTAGCGATGGTGATATAAGGTCATTAGTTCCTGACTATGATGAGTGCGGTGGTCAGGGTAAATCTAGATTATCTGCCGAAGTGGATGAAATAATTGCAGAAGTTCTAAGTGAGCATTATTTTACATCTGAACGAAAAACAGTGAGTTTTATTTGTAAAGAAATTAATGATCGTATTGCACATAAGAATATCTTCAAAAATGATGAGAATAAATTATTAGAACCACATAAAACCACGATTTTACATAAAGTGCGTCAACTTGATAAGCGTAAGGTCACCGAGGCACGTTATGGCAAGAGGGAAGCCGATTCAAAGTTTAAAGACGTGTATACAAAAGAGCATAAGGAATTAACAAGGCCTCTGCAACTTGTTTATATTGATCACACGCCACTTGATCTTTTTCTCGTTGATGAGGATGACAGACTTCCAATTGGTCGACCTACCTTTACTTATGCCATGGACGCAGTGAGTCGCTGCCCTCTTGGTTTTTACATGGGTTTTGATGAAGAAAGTTATAGATCAGTTGCGGAGTGTCTTTATCATTCCATAATTCCTAAGGGATATGTTAAGGATCTGTTTCCTGATATAGGTGAATGGCCGGTCTATGGTTTACCCGAAAATTTAATAGTTGATAATGCATTAGAGTTCAAAAGTAAAAGCATGAAGGATGCCTGTTTTCAATTAGGTATAAACTTAGAATTTGCTCGCCCCAGGGTGCCGGAAGACAAGTCAATCATAGAACGTTTTTTTGGCACTTTAAATACACAACTGCTGCATCAAACCCCTGGGACTACTTTTTCAAACATATTTCAACGCAAAGATTATGATCCGGCCAAAAACGCAGTGGTCTCTGTACAGTCACTTGAAAAGTTATTGCATTCCTTTTTAATAGCTTTCATCAACACGCCACGGACTTATCTGGCTGGCAAGACCCCTCTAGAAGTGTGGAAAAAAGGTTGCAAAGAACATCCGCCTACGTTACCTAATTCAGGCGAAGAGCTACATGTGTTGTTAGGTGCTGTTGATACTAGGCAAATAAGAAAGGTAGGCATCCAATTCTATGAGCTTTACTATAATTCACCTGAGTTGGCTAGACTAAGATTGAAGTTATCAGAAAAAGAAAAAGTAAAAATAAAATATAACCCAAATGACATTTCACATTTATATGTATGGAACAGAATTACCCAAAAGTATATTAAGGTTAGCTGTAATGATCAAGAATACACTCAAGGTTTAAGTATATTTAAACATAAAAAAGTGGTTAAATTCGTAAAAGATAAAGAGAAAAAAGCTAATATGGAAAATATGATAACATTTAAAAAGATCATGGAACAGATCATTGACGATGAATGGTTAAAAACAAAAAAGTCAAGCACAAAGAAAAAGTTAGCAAGATTAAAAAATTTAGAAGGAAGTATATATAAGTTATTGCGTGACGGAAACTATGACTACTTTAAAGAACGAGAAGTTAATAATATTGTTGATCAGGAAGAAATTAGCCAAAATGAAACAGTAGTTGTTAATATAAACGATTGCGTAACAAACGATTTAACTTCCAAACATATTTTAGATGATAATAATGTTAAATATAGCTTAAAAGAGAAGCAGGAAAATTCCAAAAAGCAAACATCCAATAAGCAAACTTCCAATAAGAAAAGTAATAAATCTGATGCTGTTGATATAGAAGATGTAAAACCGGATCTCACGGGGTGGGCGTAATATGAGAGATTTTCCTGAGATTCAGGAATTAAGGACTAGTGTGAATTTAGATAATATTTCTAATAATAAAAAGAAAGAAATGCTAAGAGACTTATATATTTATAGTCCTACCGTTACGAATATTATAAATGCGATAGATGAAATTATGGAGAATGCATCATCTTACCCCGAGGCACCAGGATTGGTTGTTTATGGTAGATCTGGTGTTGGAAAATCCTTACTATGTAAAACCTATTTGAATAATTTTCCACGTTACCAATCAGAGACTGATGAAGCATTTCAAACAATTGTTCCAGTACTACGTACAACAATGCCGGAGGCAGCGCGAGCAAAAAGTCTAGTGACAGAAATGTTAAGAAAAATATGCGACCCATTTTATATGAATGGTAGGAATACAATCACCAAAACTGGAAGGCTGTTAGATAATATAAAAGATTGTCAAGTAAAACTTATCATTCTAGATGAATTTCAACATGTATATGAGCGAGGTTCTACAAGAATAACTCAAGAAGTAACAGATTGGGTCAAAGATCTTTTAGATGAATCTCATATTCCTATATTGTTGACTGGCTTACCTACTGTAGAAAGCATAATAGATAGTGACGAACAACTTAAAACTAGATTTAAAAACAGGTATGAGATTAGTCCATTCAATTATAATACAAAAGAAGATCAAGTGGCATTTCTGACTTTCCTAGAAATTTTGGACATGAAACTGCCATTACCAAAAAAATCTAATTTATCTGACCCCAAGATAGCTTACATACTGTTTGAAGCATCGGGGGGGATTTT
The DNA here is from genome assembly GCA_009711615.1 of Bacillota bacterium. Lineage (GTDB taxonomy): Bacteria > Bacillota > Desulfotomaculia > Desulfotomaculales > Desulfohalotomaculaceae > Desulforadius. The sequence continues at coordinate 144,200 of VENI01000006.1, forward strand.
GCGAATTTTGATGATGCAAATAATTATACCTCTTACTATACAAGCAATAGATAAAAGCCATCAACGAATAGGTATTGAAGAGTTGTTAAGTAAGGTTAGCAAAATAGTTGATCATAATAAATTTGATACAATTAAAAAAATAGTAAGTACTGAGTTTACAAAACAACATAAAACAGTTAAACAATTAGATTCGAAAAAGACTGCATGTAAATAGTAGGTGATTTAATGTTATTAAAAAGGTTAAAGCCTTATAATGATGAAAGTATAGGTGGTTTTAGCTACAGGGTTGCAAGAGAAAATGGCTACCAAACCCCAAGGTGGCTTTTTGGCTTAGAAAAAGGTGAACTTTATTGTGACAAGGATATCGAAAAGGATAAGTATCTTAGTCAGCTAGCTAGTTGTCTTAATTGTCAAGTAGCTGAACTAAAGGAATTGACATATTCTTCAATTGGAAATTCTTTGTTATTAGAATGTAACGATAGACAAATCGGTAGAATGCTTAATAAACATAATCAGAAGTTTTGCCCGTTATGTTTAAAAGATGAATACTATCACCGGTATTACTGGGATATTAACTTAATTTCTGTATGTACAAAACATAAAGTAGCGTTAATAAAGCGCTGTCCTGAATGCAATAGGGCACTTACATTTAACAAGATTTTTAATGGTAAGTGTAGCTGTGGATTATCTATATCAGACATGGAATCTTATATTATAAGTGACGAATTTACAATTAAAGTGCATCAGTTTATACAATCAATGCTATTAAATGATAATTGTAAAACTGAAATACTAGAAAAGAATAATCCTATTCTTAGACTATCAAAAAAGAGTTTTTTCTGGTTGATTACTGTAATAAGTGAAATATTAAGGTACTACCCAACTGCTAGCTATAGCATAAAAACAAATGAAAGGCTTGTAAGTGCCGAAAATAATAAGTTGATACGGTCTTTAAGTATAGAAACATGCTTGGATATGTGCACGACTAGTTTTAAGCTGTTAATTAACTGGCCTTATAATTTCTACAAGTTTTTAGCGGAATATAGAGAGGTTTATGCAGAAGAAAATAAACCAAGGTTAACAAGGGATTACGGAAAACTTTTACGCCTATTTAGGAAAGAGTTAAACTACCCCGAGTATAAATTTGTTTGGGATGCTTTTAAGAATTTTTTATTGTTGGAACCGGGTAAATATGAAGTTTATAGCGTAACCCATCTTAGTGATATTAGTTTTGAAGATGAATTATATTTATCTCAAAAAAGGGTCATTGAGAAATTGGGAGTTACACGAGATTATTTCAATAAACTTATGGATACTGAAAATGTTAATCGCAGAACCATTTCAATAAAAAAAGGGGTACGTCACATATTTAGCATCGATGATTATTTCAGACTTAAAGACACTTATGATAGAAATGTGTTAAATTTAACTATAGCAGAGGCATCTAGAAAATTAGGTGTTTCGAGACCAACCATAGAACAATTTATAAAGGAAGGTTTATTAGACCTCGTACAAGGAATAAATAATGCTGAAAAAATGAACATGCTAATTTCTTATGAGAGTTTTGAGAAGTTTAGAAGTGTGTTTTTAGTAAAAACGGATGAGTGTATAACTGGAAACGGGACTTTAATAAATTTTAAAGATGCGGTTAATATGCTTAAAAGACATGGAATAACTTGTAGTGATTTTTTATTGTATATAAAACAAGAGGAAATCAAATTTTCTATTAATCAACCAAATGACGGATTGCTTGGAATCCAATTTCTAGAGAAAGATATAATTAAACTATTAGAAAATATGCGTTCAAAGATTATTAATAATGAGGGGTATTCTTTACCAGAAGCCCAAGATTACTTAAATGCTGATGTGGTTACTATTAAAAAATGGATAGAGCTAGGTTTGTTGGAGGCAACAAATGTGAGGCATAATGGGGTTAACAGTTATAGAGTCACAAATGATGATATTGAAAAGTTTAAGAAAACTTACACTTTTCTTACTCAGGCTGCGAAAGAATTTAATGTACCAAGAAATACAATACATAATTGGTTAAAAATAGGACTTATTAAACCATTATTTGGGCCCTGCGCTGATGGCAATTTTAGGTATATCTTTAGAAAAAAAGATTTAATTAAAGTATTAAAAATTAAAGAAAGAATATAAATTAAGAAGATACCGTACTTATCAAACAAAATAAGTACGGTGTTCATATGTGCATAAATATAAATTTAATAGTATTAATATGCAGAGGACATTCTCAAAGTTTCTTCAGTATAATTAGGTTATTCTCAAACTTTCTTTAGGTTCGTTCTCAAACTTTGTTCATCTAAAAGGCTCTGAGCCCTTATAAATGCAGATACCCATTCTCAAACTTTATTCAATCCAACACCGCCATCCATACATAATTATGTATGGATGGCGACTCTCTGTTGTTTTTAATATTGTTGTTAGCTTTCATATGACATGATAGTATTCATTGTTATTATATCCAGTTAACAATGATTGTATTCATTAGTTAAAGCTTAATGTCTGCACGCTGCAGACTTACTGTAATTTTATTATTAAGTATACAAAAACATATAGTTACCGCTAGCCATAATTTAAAGGCTTATATAATTATATTTAACACTGTCACGAATGCTTTTTAATTAGTTATAGCAAAAACCTATGGCATTCCTTCCGCTCATGCTTGATTTACTTTCGTCACACTACTTCAAGTCACTCCATATCGCTAATGTCCTCAAGGCCCATTCTTCCTTTTAGATAAACTTCTAAATTTCACGGATTTACTTACCAAATGCTTGTCATTCGACATATTAGTATATATTTCATCAAAGGTTAATCATTATTCTTGTAGAAATTTATAATATTTCCATTAAGAGACATAAGAGAAAGCTAATAATATCACATGTAATTAGAAGATGAAAAGGGCCATTCAGATATAGTTGCTAATGTCTAAAATGGGAAGTTCGTTTCTAGCATAGGAAGCTATCTACGACATTTGTTGTGAATACCATTGCACTACAGATGTTGCGAAAGATGTCGTGGAAGTAGTTATATGAAATTCGGCAAAATAAAAAACGCCGGTTAGGGCGTATTATTGATGACTGTAGCCTTAATCAACCTATAAACCGTGCTTCTTTAGCTCCCCGCGACAAAGGCTACAATAAGAATTGGTAAACTGTTCATACACATCCACTCCAATCTTAACGTTTTATTACTATAAGTGATGAGTAGATTAGCGACATTAGCAGAAATGAGTCCAGCAAAAACTGAACCTAATAACCATCCTTTGTCACTAGTAAGATAGCTTCCAATTTTATCTAAGGGGAGTGCAGGAATCGCACCTGCCACGGATGAATAGCTAAAAACACCTTTTCGTCCGGGTTTCACGGACTCATCAGTAGGCTGAGCCTATAAGGTAGAGTGGCTAACAAGCTGATTGTAGCACTTGAAGAAAATTTAATAACAGAAACTGTTTGTAAATGGCAAGCATAAGGCACCACACACCTTTCTGTACATAGGGGGAGAAGTCCTTATATGGAATGAATGTTAAAATAAAGCCTGCCATCATCAGCATTGGGGAGCCATCTCCAATGGACACAATTGTGTTTCGGCTAGTCCTATTATATCATATTTTGGAAAGAATTTCAATGTGGCACCGAACTTCGCAGCATCCGGAGGGAAATCGGCTGGAGCCTGGTCAAAATTCAACCCTGCAACCCATATGTACGCGGACCGGCAGACCTAGGAGCTGAAGTAGTTTTTAATGCCCAAAGCGATATGTCGGAAGTAGTTAGCGCTGTCGCTTTTGCAGAAGACAACTACACTGCCAAGGAACGGAAATTAGTGGAATTGGTAAAAACAGAACTGGCAGAAAATAGAGGTACCTATATCTACTGCCATTTCACCAGCCGGTACCAGCAGCATAAGCGGTTGCAAAAGTTGTTGGCCGACCATGGCATATGGTTTGTCTAATGTCTTGAATGCCTATAATTAGAAGTTAGCAAAATACCAGTTAAATTTGTACCATAATATTGGCAAAACATTAGATGATGATGAATCTCTTGAGGACGGTTTTCCACGCAATATTTAATTTCTGTTTTGAAAGGGGTTTGATATGTACCAATATTTTAATGCTAATAACATAAATCATATTTTTCGATTTAGAAGTGATGGAAAATTGATTACTAGAGAGAGTACCCAAATTGAATTTAAGGAAGCATTTAATTGGAATAATCGCGCGAAGTATGGAAAGACAATGGCTGCTTTTGCGAATAATAGTGGTGGCTTCATTGTTTTTGGTGTAACGGATACACCAAGAGAGGCCATAGGTCTTCATAATGAAAGATTTACTGCTATAGATGAGGAACAAATTACATTATATTTAAACAGTTTTTTTTCGCCTGAAATAAGGTGGGAAAAACAAATAGTTGAATTAAACAATAAAAGATTTGGTTTAATATATACTTGTGAAGCTAAAACGAAACCAGTAGTTTGTACTAATAACGATAATATAATTAAGGAATCGGACATCTTTTACAGATATAATGGGAGAAGTGAAAGAATAAGATATCCTGAACTAAGACGATTGATTGAGGTGGAGCGTGAAAAAGAGCGACTTTTATGGATGAATCATATGCAAAAGATATCTAAGATAGGTCTAGATAATCTTGCTACAATTGATTTAGAAAAAGGGATTATAGATGGTAATAACGGCAATATTTATTTAGATGAAAGTATAGTAAGCCAAATAGAATTTATTAAAGAAGGTGAATTTGATGAAGTTGAAGGAGCTAAAACCCTTAAACTGGTTGGAGAGGTACAAGAAATTTCTAGGTCAGTCATATTGCCAACAAGAACTAGAATGGTAGGAATTCATACTAGAGAATTTTTTGAATCCTTATTAAAAGGTATGCTCCACCAAGGAGTAGATGCACTTGAATACTTAGAGGGACTACCATATGAAAGGTCTAAATTCATGCCTATTTTTGTTTATTTAGACATTGGAAACATTACAAAAGATGAAGCTAAAGACATTTTCAGAGGTTCAGATAGTACTGCTACTCAAGTTAAGAGTGGACTTATTGAACGATTAGACGATGAAAGAAGTTTCGGAATTTCATATTTTGATGATACATTAATTCGAAATAATTTAATGTTTTCATCTTATGAAGATTATAAAAATTACGTTGAACTGAATGGTCTTGATAAGTCTCAGAAAAAAAGCATTATTTATAACTTGCTAGTATCAGAGTTACAGGAATCATTGAAGAATTACCATCGAGAATCATTCAAGTTAATATGTGAAGTAGTGACATTGTTGACTAATGAAGAAATGTTGGCTCATAGAACCTTCCTTACTGAATTATTATTAGGAATATATGATGAGGATTATAATAATATTGCTATGACATTTAGATATGCTATAGCACATATAGATAAAACTCTTTATAGTGATGGTCATTAAATATAGCGCCGAACATGGCATTCCCGCAAGGGTGCGGTGCAGCAGTATATTTGAGGCGAGCCGCAGCACACTCCCTGAGCCTAACGCCGGGGAGGCGACCGTATTAGCCGAAGAGGGTACCCCTGATGAACTGCTATCTGTAAGGCTCATGGTGGGTATACCGGGATAGTTATATCCATGTGCCCATTAGGCTAATGATCGGCAGTTTGATGAAGGACGTATTATAGTTAGTTTTAAGCAAGTAAGAAGTTCGCATTATCCATATAATTTAAATACAGAACATCGACCCGGTGCTTAATTGAGAGACTGGCTTAACATTTAGCAACAACAGTGAAATTTGACTTTGAAAAACTGCTGGAAGACCCTGATAACATTGCCGGCAAACTGCGGGATTATATCAATGGTTTCTCCCGGGACATATAAATGTGTGTCGAAACAAGTTTATAATTATATTCAATATTAAGAATCCTACCGAAGTGTATAAATAATAGGGGGTAGCCTTGTGGCTAAAAGTAAGAGAAGTTGGTCTAAAGAAGATAACATACTAGGCTTAATTGCTAGTAAAAAAGTTGACTGGTCTGTGTTTCAATACGGTACCCATATTCCCGTAGACTTTCATGAAGACTTTGAAGAAGCTAATAATGGCGAATTGCCAGGGCGAGGGAGTAGTAAACCTTTAAAGTTAATTATAGATGGTAATATATATGAGGCAAATATCAAAAATGTTAGTAGGCAAGGTGTTGACACTGAAGTATTAGAGATAAATTATGATTCAAATGCTGAGTTAAAGCAATTAATGGTAGATAAATTTAGTACCAGTTATGACTACCTTAAAGAAGAACGTGAAAAAAGGCAGCAAAATGGTGATGGCAAAATTACTACTGTTCCGGATGACATTGCTGAATATATAGACTTTTATAAAACAAAGCTACCATACCAATATCGTCTGGAATTTAGGAATAGTAGTATGCTACAAGATCTTATTGAACAAATTCTTTCAGAATACATCCCCGCCCGAGAGCAGGATGCTTTTGGTAAAACACATCCAATGTGGTCCATTTTTACGAAACTGCAAAATTTAATCCAGTCTAGTTATCTAACAAATAAATATCCAAATGTAAAAGTGAAATGGTCTATAGGACAAGGTAATTGGGCAAAGGTTCCTTGGATTGCTCTATTAGATCAAAGAGAAACATCAACTACTCAAAAGAGTGTATATTGTGTTTTTCTGTTTCGCCAAGATATGAGCGGGGTATACCTAACATTCAATCAAGGGGTAACAGAACCTAAAGATCAACTTGGTGCTGCCAGAGGGCGAGAGCATTTACGTAAACAAGCTAGGAATTTGCGTGAAAGATACTCGGAACTATCCTCTGCGGGATACATACTAGATAATAATATAGATTTGCGGGTTAAATCAGGCTTAGGTGTGGACTATGAAGCATCTACCATTGCATATAAGTTTTATGAAGCTAGCTCAGTGGCCACTGACAATGAAATTTATAATGATTTAGATACATTGTTAAGAGTTTATGAAAACTATGTTTCAAAGGGTTCAGGAAACGAAGAAGATGGGAAGGTATCGGAAGTGAATTTTATATTTGCTGATGGGCTAAACAAATTAATTACCGATATTTCATCTCGGGGATATGTTTACGAACCGTGGCAAATAGCATCTTATGTAGTAGCCCTACGGACTAAGCCCTTTGTGATCCTTGCAGGTGTGTCGGGTACAGGTAAATCGAAGTTGCCTGCTTTGGTTAGTGAGGCGACAGGGGGAGAAGTTCAACTGGTATCAGTACGCCCCGATTGGACGGATAGTTCTGACATACTGGGTTATACCAATTTACAGGGAGATTTTCTTCCCGGGCCTTTGTTAGAAATTGCGAAAGAGGCATGGGAAAACCAACATAAACATTATGTTTGTATTATAGATGAAATGAATTTAGCCCGTGTAGAACACTACTTTGCAGAGGTTTTAAGTAGAATCGAAGATAGAAGATCAGCCCCAGAAGGTGGGTATAATAGTGGGCCACTACTAGTACAAAAGTTAGAAGATAAGAATGAAATATGGTCAACAATTGGCCTGCCACCGAACTTAGTATTAGTTGGAACAGTTAACATGGATGAAAGTACACATGGTTTTAGCCGAAAAGTGCTTGATCGTGCCTTTACTATTGAATTATCTGAAGTGGACCTCACTGTATGGAATCTAATAAATAGATTTAATGAAGAACAAAGGAATTGGCCAGTTAATGCTTGGTATCCCCGAGCTATTAGACTGGGAGAATTAGGTACATTATCTGAAGCAGAACATCAGCAAATAAATGCTATTATTAAGGAATTAGTTGTTGTAAATAGATTTCTTAAACAAACCCATTGTCAAGTGGGTTATCGTACTCGTGATGAAATAGTCCTTTTTGTACTACATGCAAATGATGTGTTGAGTAGTTTTGTAAATCATTCCGAAGAGCAGGTTGATCCTTTAGACTTGGCACTACAAATGAAGATTTTACCCAGGATTTCCGGAGGCAGCAACACCGTTAGGCATACACTATTGCAACTGCTTGGTTGGACATATAAAAAACAACCATTCCGTTATGAAGAAGATGCTTCTGCAGTGATAGATCAATGGGAAGCGGATGGACAACCACCAACACTAGCAACTGCCCAGTACCCAAGGACTGCTGCTCGGCTCTGCTTAATGTGGAACAGGATGATAAACGAAGGTTTTACTTCTTACTGGCTGTGAGGTTAAATGGATACTTTATTTAGAATAGAAACAGACAAAGTAATACTAAGTTGGAGTATTGTAAAGAAAAGGGAAGTAGCCCCGCTTAACAGCCAAACTCCCACACCTGGAAGGCTTCATATAATTGGCAGGCGTTATAATCTTAGTTTTGAAAGAATATATCGTTGTGACCCTCCTGGTACCATTAATTCTGGTATAGAAGTTGAAGCGGGGCCGCATCTTTTTGAGCAAACAGATTATAAAGTTTATGCTAGGGCGAAAAAAGGTAACAAACTCAGGATTTTACACCGAGACCCTGTAATGACCAACAACTTAAACATTGAAGACGATGGCAAGACTTTGTACGGAGTAATAAACTTTGGTTCTCAAATTGGTCTTACAGAGTTTTCACTAATATTAGATGGTGAACCAGAGTTTGATTTTCTGGTTGAAGTTTTTCCTTCAAAGCTGGATTACACAACGGACTATGAGAAGCTACTTGCTGAAGTACAGGAGAATTTAACTGGGTTGGCGTTGGAATATTTACGTTCAACTTTCCAGTTGGGCCAGGAGGTAAAAACGCCCAAGCCTACTCATGTTGAATGGTTATTATTATTACGCCACGTGGTTGATGATTTAGAACAGGCCTTGCAGCATATTGGCCAGCAACCAATAAGAGGATTGACGAGAGATCCAGTAAATGTACGGGCTGACAGGATCAAAAAAATTGATTCTACTGTTCGTGCTGCTGCTAGGCGGGGTAATGGATCAGGCAGTTTTATACCCCTTAGGGATAACATTTGGGTTAAAGAAAAAGTGATGAGTCAACAGGCAAGACAAACATTGGATACACCTGAACACAGATGGATAGCCCAGCAATTATTAAGATTACGCCAGCGAATTAGTTTGGTTCGACGTGAAGAGGCAATGAATCAAAGGACTGAAAGGCGTAACCGGGTTTTAAGTGAATTAGACAAATTAGAATCAAGAATAAACCGCCTATCTAAACAAAGGCCTTTTGATGAGGTTTCATCAAGATTGCCAACACCAAACTTTTCTTCTTTGCAACTATTAGGTGCCCCAGGATATCGGGAAGCCTATCGTTGCTGCATCATATTATCTATGGGTCTTAGGATTGAGGGTGGCCCAATCAAGCTTTCTGTTAAAGATCTAAGCCTGCTATATGAATATTGGTGCTTCTTGGCTTTACTACGTCTAATTTCAAAGGAACTGAACAGTAATATTCCAGTCAAGGAACTCTTTGATATTCAACAAAAAGGACTTAGGGTTTTGATTGAGAAGGGGCGTCAAAAATCAATTGAGTTTTCTACAGCAGATCAACGTAAAATAACGGTATCTTATAATCCAAGATTTCAGGGAGAGTCTATTTTAATACCACAACAGCCAGATCTAGTCATTACTTTAGACGACCCTAAATGGCAAAGGCTGCATTTAGTTCTTGATGCAAAATATAGGATTGATGCTTCTCCTAAATATATAGACAGATATAAATCACCTGGACCACCGGAGGATGCGGTCAATATCATGCATCGATATCGTGATGCTATTTTAGAATCGGAGGCATCTTATTCTAAACTCGATGATCGACCAAAACGGACAGTGGTTCAGGCTGCTGCAGTTTTTCCCTATCGGGAACAAGAAACAGATCAGTTCAAATCTAGTTTGTTGTGGAAATCTCTAGACAAAATAGGTGTTGGTGCACTTCCTGCTTTGCCAGATAACACCGAATATTTAAGGGAGTGGTTAAACTTATTCTTGCGGCAAGGCGGTTGGGCACTGGCAGATCGAGCTATAGATCATAGAGGGAGGGCTAAGATTAGGGACTGGAGGATAGCGGCTTCAGAAGCAGTGTTAATAGGGGTTCTTAGGTCTTCCAATGTAACGCAACATTTGGAATGGGTGCTAGGCAATAACCTCTATTATATGTCGTTATTAAAAACTCAGAAAAGGCAGTTTGCTGCCAAGTGGTTAGCTCTTTATATACCAAAATTCAATGGGCACGGTTCTGTAGCTTATTGGGCACCTATAATGGGTGTTGAGATAGTAAAAAGAAAAGAAGTACCAACACCTTGGGGTTCAGGGAAAGATAAAGATAGGTTACAAGTATTGTATAAACTAGGGCAAGTTACACAATTACCTAAAGCTATTGTAAATAGGGATTACGATGGAAAGGCACAAAGGTTTTCTTCCCACCGTTGGACATCACGGCTGGCGTTAGAACGGGCTGAAATACTTCCGGAATTATTAATTGAGACCGAACCGGAATGGCGACTATATGAAGATTTAATGGCAATGAACCAAGAATTTAAACTTGTTCCAGAGAAAGCGATGATCCAAGATCCAGATGTACCTTCTGGGCGGGTATGGTTTGTGTTAGAAGATGGTTTGAAGATACGTTATGCCGGTGCTTCAGGGTATGTTTTGAAGCATAACACAGAGGAAAAATACTTTATGAAACTGGAAGAAGTGCTGGAATATGTAAAAAGGGTAGGGGCCATAGCTAATGAACATTAAAAGTACAGAAGAAGCAGCTCTCTTGAAGCGGAGAGCTGCTTAATTAGTTAATTATTTAAAGGAACAATTTTTGATATCAAAGTTTGGGTTTACTGATATACATGATCAACTACTGAATCATTAGTGGTATCTTCTATTGTGGAATCAATAGTAGTTGTATCTGTAAAAGCTTCTATCATCATTACATTACCATCGGCATCGAGGTCAATCTGGATAGAAAGATTAGGTTCAATGTCACTTAGTTCTGCCGGTTGATTATCTATATAGACAAAAACATTATCAGATAGATTATAAGTGGTTTCGCCAACAGTAATAGAAGTTTCATCAATGGAACTAACAGTACCTACTTGCTCGCCATTTGACATTAGGTCAAGTTTGGTCATAATTGCAGCCATCTCTGCCCGTGTAATAGGTTTGTTTGGTTGAAAGGTTCCATCTGTATAGCCGTTAAAGACATCCATTTTAGTGGCGTAATCCACACACCATAAGTAGTCCGAAGGTATGCTTGCCACATCCTTATATGGTAGGTTGCTTGAGTCTATAGGCAGCTCAGGTGCTTCGCCACCTAACATTCTTGAAGCTATCATTGCCATCCAAGCACGTGTTGCAGGTTGCTCTGCATCAAAAGTTTGACTATCATCAGGTCGAACTATATTATTGTCAAGTGCAGCTTGAAGAACAGGCATACTCCATTCAGGAATTTGATCTGCATCATTAAACGGTAGACTTGCTTCGCCGTCTTTAGCACCTAATTCATACATTGCCATTTTAACTGCTTCAGCCCTTGTTACCGGCTTATTTGGTTTAAATGTTCCATCAGGGTAGCCGCCTATAACGTTTCTGCTTTTCATATGTTCAATAAAAGGAGAAGCCCATGATTCTTCAATGTCTTTAAAGCTATTATGGCTTGAAGAGTCTTCCCAACGATCCATACCGTTGTTCCACATGCCATAATTTGATTGTGAATGGTTATTATTGTTTTTACTGCTCTTGTCTTCCATTGTGGTATAAGAGCTATTGTTCCCATGACTACCACCACCATCATTAGAACCACTGTTGTTTCCACCCATAGCAAAGGCAGATGTTGCTAGTGTGATTGTAAGTGCGCCCATTAATAAAATTGTACCAAATTTACTCATTAAAAAACCTCCAAAGAAATATTTTTTGTTGCTACCCAATAATTCGAAGGTAGTAGTTAAATTTAGGGAGGTTGCTCAAATTTTTCTATATTTTTTTGCTAGGAGTGGTAAAAAGATAATTTGGACTACCAGGCAGCTGAAAATCCACCTGAAATATTAATTAATTAAAGAATAGTTGAGGGAGAAAACGTGTGAGATGGCGAAAGCTATTTTGATGATTAACTTATTAGTTATCTGTTTTTCAAAAGGGGGATTATGGTGAATAAACTACTATCTTCACTGGCTGAAATCTGTAAGGATTATCCCTGGCAAGAAAAAATACTTATTGTCCCTTCATATAGTGCGGGGCATGAATTATGCGAGAGCCTGGCCAGTGCCCGTGGGGGATGGGTTAATCTACATACAGAAACAACCAGGGGTCTTGCTAATCAAGTAGCAGGTGAGTATTTAGCCCAGCATAACATCACGTTATTAACCAGCACATTTAATACCACTATTATAGAAGAGATATTAAGGAAATTAGAGAATGATGAAATGCTTCAATACTTCAACAAAAGGAAAGCTTCTGATGGTTTAGTAAATGCAATAGCAAATACTGTGTTTGAGTTGCGGGCATATGGTATTGCCAGTGATAGCTTAAATAAAGTTGATTTTGTTAATATCCATAAGGGTGAAGATCTGAAGAAAATTTTGCAGGTGTATGAAGATTATCTAGTTGAGCAGAAATATATTGATTACCCGGGATTAATTAAATTAGCTTTAAAAATTGCTGTTTCAGTAACACCTGATGAGAAAAAATATATACTTCCGTCTTTCCTCAACTTAACCCCTATCGAAACAGAGCTTATCCAACTGCTTGCCGGTGACAGTTTAAAAATAATAGATACTGACCCTTTAACCTTTAATGAAGCACCACCCCCGGTAGAGGTTGATTCAATATCTTGCTTCCACGCCTACGGAATAAATAATGAAGTTAAAGCAATATTACGTCGGATACAGCAAGAGAATAAACAATTAGACAGTGTCACAATTGCTTATACATCAGAGGAATACATACCTGTAATATATTCCCTTTCTAAACGATTGGGGTTTAGCCTAACTGTTGCTGAAGGGCTGCCGGTTTCCTTTACAGCGCCAGGTCGAGTATTAAAGGGCATTATAGAATGGATAAAACAAGATTTTTTAGTAACCGTTTTAAAAGACCTATTAATAAGTGGGGATGTCACTCTTAAGTGTAAAGATAGTAAAGAAGAAATTCCTGCCCATGTAGCTGCACGTGAACTAAGAAAATCAGGTATCGGGTGGGGAAGAGATCGTTATAGCATACTTAGTACCTTGTCCCAAAGCTATTTAGAAAAAGCTAAATTAATAGAAGACCAGAGTGGAAGGAATAAATATCAGGAACAAAGTGAAGTCGTTAATAAAATTAATACCTGTATGCAGTCACTATTAAGCTGCATTCCTGTTCCGGATGATAATAATTTTGTTAACTTTAGGGAACTCACAAGTAGCCTGGCCGATGTTTTAGTTCGGTTGGCGAAAGTTCAAAATAAAAATGATACAGACGCACTAAAAGGGCTTGTTTTTAATATTACCCAAGCCGGACAAATGGCAACTTTTGAGATGGAACTGGGTGAGGCCCTGGAAAGAATTGAAAATCTAACATCCGGTTACAGGGTGGGTGCGTCGGCATCTAAGCCCGGGCATTTGCACATTGTCAGTTATAATAATTTAATTTGGACATTAAGGCCTAATACTTATGTTGTTGGTTTAGATGCCAACACTTTCCCGGGTAGCGGTAGACAAGATCCGGTTTTGCTGGATATGGAACGCTCGCGAATAAACGATGAACTTCCCTTGGGTATAAAAAAGCCTACCGAAAATCAATATACTCTTGCTGCAGCCCTTGCTTCCAGAAGGGGAAAAATAGTTCTTAGTTATTCTTCCTTTAATGTGGTGGAGAACCGGGAAGTTTACCCTTCATTTATTCTGCTGCAAGTTTATCGTTTATTAAAGAATGACAGTACTTTGGATTATTCAGATCTAATAAATTATCTAGGAAAACCGGAAGCCTTTTGTCCTCAAGACAGTAAACCGACACTGGATGAAACAGAATGGTGGATCAGCAAGGCCCTAACTCAGCCTATTGTAAATGGCAGAGATATGGTGAAACAGTGCTATCAAAGTATTAATCAAGGTAGTGTTGCGGCTGAGGCTAGAAATAATGCTGAACCGACTGAGTTTGATGGTCTTGTTCCCATTAATGCAGGAGAACTGGACCCCCGTAAGAACAAAAAAATTGTGATGTCCAGTAGCGAAATAGAATATTTAGCCTCTTGCCCATACGCATATTTCTTGAGGTATGTTTTAAAGATGTATCCAGTTGAAGAGGTTACCTATGACCCGTCTTGCTGGCTTGATGCTTTATCCAGGGGGTTACTTCTCCATGAAATATACGACAAGTTTATGAAGCAAGTCAGTGAAAAGAAAGAGAAAGTAGAAGCCAATTTACATCGGGATATGATTTTCGAAATAGCTGATGAACTTATAGGAGAATATAAGGAATTAATACCTCCTCCGAATGATGTTGTATTTGATTATGAAGTACGGGATGTTTACAGCTGTTGTGAGATTTTCTTGACTGAAGAAGAATCGCAGAAAGATATTACTCCCGCATTCTTTGAGTTACCTTTTGGCTTTGGCTCTGATGCTGTAAAGAAATCTGGTGGTGTAGGTTTAGAAAACCCCATAGAAATTAAACTTGAAGATCAGACCAGTTTTAAACTAAGGGGAAGAATTGATCGTGTGGATGAAAATAGTGACGGCACTTATGCTGTGTGGGATTATAAGACCGGCAGCACCTATGGTTATGATGATAATAAATTTCTACACAAAGGCCGCCAAATTCAACATGCGTTGTATGCCTTTGCAGTGGAAGAGATAATAAAATCTAAGACTTCTAAAAAGGATATAAAAGTTAAGTCTTCGGGTTATTACTTTCCCACCGCTAAAGGAGAGGGCCAAAGAATACCTAAAGATCAATCTGATCAAGTAAAGGTTATTGAGGCATTAAATTGTCTTTTCGATATTCTAGGCACCGGCTCATTCATAGCTACTAATGATGATGAAAAATGCAATATCTGTGATTACACTGAAATATGTAACAATCATATTGCTGTGGGACGGGCCAAGGAACTGGTTGCTTCGGGATGCAGTTCTTTAAACCCCTGGAGGAGGTTAATGGATATTGGGTAGTTTAGTGCTGAAAGATAAAGATGCTCGTCAATCAATTGTAGAGCAATTGGATAGATGCCTTTTAGTAGAGGCTGGAGCAGGTTCTGGAAAAACCCGCAGTTTGGTGGATAGAATGGTGACTTTAATTAAAGAGGGTAAGTGTAAAATAGGTACCCTTGCTGCTGTAACCTTTACAAGGAAAGCTGCTGCTGAACTGAAAGGCAGGTTTCAAGTTGCACTGGAGAAAGTGTTTGCTAACGAAACTGACCCGATTAAGAAAGAAAGACTAGGTAATGCATTAAGTGAGTTGGACCGCTGTTTTTTAGGTACCATTCATTCATTTTGTGCAGCCATACTTAGAGAACGCCCAATAGAAGCCGGACTTGATCCTGAATTTAAAGAACTGGATGATTTAGAAGACGTTTATTTGCGGAATAAGGTTTGGGAAGAGTTCTTATTGAATGTGCAAACCCAAGAGCAGTGCAAAATGGATGATCTGCTAAAAATAGATGTTTCTGCCAGAGATCTTAAAGATTGTTATTTAAAACTGTCACTTTTCCCGGATGTTAAAGTGATACGGGAAGAAGTTGAGGCACCGGATTTAAAAGAAGTACGGACAGAGTTAAATACGTATTTGGATTGGGTGCAGGGGGTTCTGCCAGAAAAAGTACCCCCAAAGGGCTGGGATGACTTGCAAAAGATTTTGCGTAAAGCACTACGTTGGCGCAGGATTTTTGGTCTGAATGATAACCTAATATTAATGCGTCTGCTTAATGCAATCAATAAAACAGGCAAAATTACTCAAAATCGTTGGCCAGATAAGGATAATGCCAAACTGGCTAAGACCAAGTTTGACCAGTTTAAAGAGAAGCTTATTAATCCGACATTGGAAAAATGGTGGGAACACAGGCATTCACGCTTAGTAGAATTTGTATTACCGGCGGTTAATTTATACCAAGCCCGTAGACTTGAGCAATCTAAATTAAATTACCAAGACCTTCTAATGTTTACAGCTGATTTGTTAAAAAGCAATCCTGAAGTGCGACAGTATTTTCAACAAAGGTATACGCACTTACTGGTGGATGAATTTCAAGATACCGACCCTATTCAGGCAGAGATAATGTTTTATCTTACCGGGGAGGATATCAATGAAAAGGATTGGCGCAAGATAGTGCCCAGGCAAGGTTCGTTATTTGTTGTTGGTGACCCTAAACAAGCCATTTATCGTTTTAGGCGGGCCGATATTGATACATATAACGGGGTTAAAGAAATAATTTCGAACAGTGGCGGAAATGTATTGTACTTAACAACCAATTTCCGGTCTGTAAGGGCCATCGGTGATAACGTTAACCCTGTTTTTAAAACGCTTTTGCCACAAGAAGCCAATTCTTATCAGGCTGCCTTCAATAACTTTGATACAGTGAGGATTAACGGTGAAGGGGTATCTGGGGTTAGAATCAATTCAATACCCAAGGTAAATAGGAACAAGCAAGAAGAAATTGTGAGTATAGATGCTGCAAGAATAGCCCGCTGGATTCGTTGGGCCATTGATGGCAATGTGAAATTAACCCGCTCTGATGAAGAAATAGCATCTGGCTTAACTGAGCAGGCCATTCCCAGGGACTTTATGATTTTACTTCGTAATAAAAAGCATATGAATATCTATACTATGGCCCTTGAGCACTACGGTATTCCATTTCAAATTGCCGGTGGAGAAGGGTTATCAAACTCTGAAGAAATCACTGAGTTAATTAAGGTTCTCAGAGCAATTATTGACCCTGACGACCCAATAATGCTGGCAGCAGCTTTAAGAGGAAGTTTCTTTGGGCTAAGTGATAGGCAGTTTTGGCAGTTTAAAAAAGCAGGTGGCAAGTTTCATATAGATAGTGCTATCCCCGATAGCATTAATCAGAACGACCAAGAAACGTTTCAATGGGCTTACGGTAAATTGAAAACTTATAAAGATTGGATATTAACACTGCCCGGCAGTTCTGCTCTAGAAAAAATCTTAATGGATATAGGTATTATTCCTTATACTCTCACCGGGGAACTGGGTAAAAGTCGTTCCGGCTATATATTACAATGCCTAGAATTTGTTGCAAATGCAGAGCGCAGTGGAATATCAACTTTCTCATCCTTAGTAGATTACCTTACCCTGATAGTTGACTCTGGTGTAGAAGAAGAAATAAATATTGCGCCATGGGAAAACGATTGTGTGAGATTAATGAACCTGCATAAGGCTAAGGGGTTGGAGGCACCGATAGTGTTTTTGGCCAAACCCGTAGGTAAAGTTGATTTTCCACCGACGGTTCACATTAACAGGTTAGGCGATGAACCAAGCGGCTACTTCGTTATTGATAAAAGGAGTAATTTCACTTCAGAAGTACTTGGCCAACCGATTAACTGGCAGCAAAATGCTGATGTTGAGAAGAATTACCTCAATGCAGAAGAAATTCGTTTACTTTATGTGGCTGCAACCAGGGCTAAAAACTTACTGGTAATAAGCACATATAGCGGGAAACCGGAACTAAGCCCCTGGTATCTATTACAAGAACATCTTACAGAAGTTGCTGAACTGGATGATTGTAGCGGATATCAGTATAGTGTAGAAGTTGAAGAAGTACAGCTGACCCGAGAAGAAATAGAACTAGCTAGAAAGAATTGCTTCTCTATAGATAATCCAATAAATAAAGCCAGCTATCAAACATTATTGGTTTCTGCCATAGCTAAAGAACGTGGGCATGTTCCGGCACGTAAGAGAACGGACAAGGGGTTTTCGTGGGGCAGAGTAATTCACCGAGTATTAGAGGCCTATGTCAAAAACCCACCCACCAATGCAGAATTATTTGTTATGAACATACTGGCCGAAGAAGACAGAGATAAGGGTGAAAAAGATCAAGTATTAAGTTTGGTTGAAGACATAACAAAATCACCATTATGGCAGAGAATGTTAAAGAGTAAGCAAAGGTTTGTGGAAGTGCCATTGTCTTTAAGAGAGGAAGGAATTATTATCTCAGGGGTAATAGACCTAGTATTTCTCGAAGAAGATGGTTGGGTAATAGTGGATTATAAGACGGATGCGGTAGAGAACAATGATCATCTACAGGAGCTAGTTAAATATTATACTCCTCAGATTCAAACCTATAAAAAATTCTGGGAAGAATCCACTAATACCATAGTTTTTGAAGCGGGACTATACTTTACATCTATAAATAAGTTTATAAAAATTTAGTATGAACTATTGTCAAAGATAATTAGGTGTCTTAAGGAGGGTTTGCCATGGCTGCTAAAGTTGTTTGTTTCATCCCTTGTTGTAATGCTAAAACAGCTAGTGGGAAGTTGGAATCTAACAATCCAATATGGTCGAGTGAAAGCACAAGTATAACGACTATTAAATTAGAATCAGGTCAGCAGGAAATGAAACATTGTATAGAATCCAGTTCCACATTAACTTCTGCGCTGCATATTTATCAGGGTCACTTTTTAAGACTTTAGGGGTTAAAGAATTATGTCATCTGATTAATAAGGGCGAACTAAGAGTATTTATTATCTCTGCTGGCTACGGCTTACTAGATGCCTTTGATCCCATCCATAAATACGATGCTGAAATGAAAGGGAAGATTGCCACTCACTGGAAAAAGGCAGGTTTAGAAGATACTATAAGAGAAGTATGCCAACAACTCCAACCAAAGCAGATATATGGCTTTTTTGCGGGTTCTTCTCTATGGAATAATGCAGGTGCAAAATACCGGTATTTTTACTCCGCGGGAGTGAAAAAAGCATTACAAGACGGATTATGTATTGATAATGTAGGTTGTTTTTATCGTTCGGAGGGAAAGGGTACTTCAGCTATATTAAAGGGTTTGGGAAGATGCTTTAATGATTTTGTGTGTTCCGGATATCCAATAAATATGTTGACTAAGGCACAAGAAAATGGCTTAGCTTATGGCAATATAACTATAAAGTATGAGGAGTTAACTAATAAAGGAGTTTAATCATGATGAAAAGTTTTAATAAAGATTTAGACCGATTTTACGAAATTCTTGATATGCTTCGCCAACGGGTTGGGGGATATCGATACCTCAGATCTTGTACAGGTCGTATGGATTGGCCCAAACAAGGTGTCTATTTTTTCTTTGAACCAGGAGAAACTCGTGTTTCTTCTGATGCTGTGAGAGTTGTGAGAGTGGGAACCCACGCAGTATCTGAAGGGTCAAAAACTACTCTGTGGAACCGTTTGATTACTCACAGGGGAACTACATCCGGTACCGGTAACCATCGTGGCTCTATTTTTCGATTGCATGTTGGTACGGCATTGTTGGCCACCGGTGAATACCCGCATACTGTTCGCGGGAGCTGGGGGAAAGGAAGCTCTGCTCCTAAAGAAGTTAAACTTGTAGAGTCAGGTCTTGAACAAAAAGTAAGTAAGTACATTGGAAGTATGCCGTTTCTATGGGTGCGAGTAGAGGATGTGGCAGGCAAAAATAGTCTTCGCAAATATATCGAAAGAAATGCCGTAGCCCTCCTCAGTAACGTAGTCAATAAAAAACAGGACCAGCCTTCGGCTAACTGGTTAGGACATCATTGCCTTCACCAGGATGTGCAGCTATCTGGACTATGGAATGTTGATCACGTTTATGAAGACTATGACCCCGATTTTTTGGTTGTGTTTAAGGATTTGGCAGAAAAAATGTAGTTAAATTTTCCAGTTGGCCAGTTAGATTATAGATAGTTGGTGAATAACCGAAATTGATTTTTACTATACATATTATTGTGCCTGTATAGATGTAGATATAATTTAGGGAAACAAACATATATTTTTATAATAATATGGGCTACTACTGGAGGAGATTATTATTGGTAGCATATATAACAGATTATTAAATCTCTATAGAAAAAATAAAGATTCTGATAAAATTCCGCTTGAAGATTTTAATACAGAAATCCTTGTTGGGTTATTGGAAATGAATCAGGATTTACTAAACTGTTTTGTGAATGAAATATTAAATATTACAGGTAAAAATTTTATAATTTTATCACAGAAAAAGTACCAATTAGATGGTGATATTGACTGTATTGTTGATGTAATTATTGTAAATGAAGATGTTGTATGCTTTTTAGAGAACAAGGTACATTCAGGAGAAGGAGAAAGACAGTTAGAGAGGTATACGGAAGTTCTTAAAAGAATTAATTACAATGAAGGAAAGGAAGTCTATCTTCGTTACTGTACTAAATATTATGATCCTAAAGAAATTCCTGGGGTTAATTTTAAACAGTTCAGATGGGCTAATATATATAATTTTTTTGCAACCTACTATCCACAAAATGATCTAGTTAAAGAGTATCTTAGTTTTTTAAGGAGTGAGAATATGGCCGGAACCAATGATTTTAATTACAATGATTTAATTACTATGACAACAATTAATAGTACAATTTCTAAAATGGATGAAATATTAGACTTGGCTAAACCAAAGTTAACTGAGTTGTTTGGTACGCCATATCAACGTGACTATGAGAGGGTAAAGCAAGTATGTATGCATGATCGATATGCTATGTGGAGCATGGACGTATTTGGTGAAGGATATTCTGAAGTTCTTTTGTGCTTTGAATTTAGTAGCGTGGATGAGGGCTTAGCCCCATTTTTGGTTGTCCAATGCTACTGTGACAAGAAAAATAATAAATTTAAAGAGTACAAAAGTATTTTGGAAGAAGAGAAAGATTTTTTTGATTATGTAGAAATTGAGGACTATGGGTGTTGGGGCTGGTTTGAAAAACCACTTTCAGATTTTATGTCTAGTCAAAATCAGATAGAACAAATAAGTGACTGGTTTATAGAAAAATTAGTAGATCTTAGTAAGTTTAGGGAGCGGACAGAACCTCTTGGTTGGAAAATATGACAATCCATTTTTACATTTTTGTCGGTTAATAAGTGTTGGATTGTACAGAAAGTAATACTAAAGGATGGCTTTCTAAAGCTATCCTCTTTAGTTTGATCCCTATCCTTGGAAAATAATAATTTGTTAATAGAAAATAATCGTCCATTAATTTTTGGGGCGATTATTTATTTTTAAAAAAGTTAAGCTAAAATAAACCTTTGTTTGTCTAATAGGTGTAAGGCAAATAAAGAGAGGGTGATTTCCTATTATTAAGTTAGTGAAAAAAGCCCAAAGAGGTGATGATAAGGCCTTTTTGAAGCTTTTCCAAAAATACGAAGAAGATATTTACCGAATGGCTTTTGTTTATGTAAAAAATAAAGATGATGCTTTAGACGTAGTCCAGGAAGTGGCATATCAGTCCTTTAAAAAAATAGGTACATTGAGGAACCCAGAGTTTTTTAAAACATGGTTATTAAAAATAACGATAAATTATGCAATTAACTTAATTAACAAGAATAAAAAAGTGGTTCATTTAAAACCAGAATATCAAGATATTATCGGTGCTGAAGGGGAAGATATTCCTCTTAATATATCGCTCAAAGACTTGATAGATGATTTAAAAGAGGAAGAAAAAAGTGTTGTGCTTTTAAGGTTTTATCATAATCATACTTTCAAAGAAATTGCTGAGTTGTTAAATATGCCCTTGGGAACAGCAAAATCGATTTTATACAGAGCGCTAAAAAAACTTAGAAAGGAATATTTGAAAGGGGAGGGTGTTAATGAGTAATAAGATAGAGCAAGAGATTAATAAAATTGAAATTCCAAAAGAACTGAACGAGCGAAGTAAATTGGGTGTTTTGAAGGCGAAGTCTGAAAAGCAAAGAAGTAGAAAAAGTTTTAACTTAAAAGTTATTGCTGTGGCTGCTAGCCTTGTTTTATCTATCGGAACCTTTGCTATATACAATAACTTCAATCAAAACAATACAACACCAAATCAAAATACACTTATTGTTAATGAAAATGGAAGTGTAGTGATTCCGAAGATTCAACTGCCAAGAGATGCGTCATCAGCAAGCATGATAGGTTTAATTGTATTTAACGAAAAAATTTATACACAAACAAGAACAGAGGTAGATGCAGAGGATGCCAAAGCCTTATTGGGAGAGAAACTTGGAACAACAAAGGGTACTATTGATGAATGGAGTAAGCAAGAGGCATATGATGAAGAGTTCGCATCGACGATCGGTAAAGCAGATGTTTATGCTGTTAAAGGGTATGATAAGGACTTTAGGATTATGACTTATGAAGAAAGAGAAGGAAAATTCTATGCTGCTTTTTATGAATCTCTAAACGGTATCACGGTACATGATGGAAAAGATGTATTTGGTAAATTAAAAATGACTGGAAATATAGCGATTGCCCAATATAGATTCTATAGCGACTGGAATAACAGTATAGATAATTATCATCCTATTAGGGATATGAATGTACTAGAAGCATTTATTGAAAACTTAAATGAAGCAAGGCCTTTTCCCCGTAATAAAAATGAACCTTTAAGTGAAGAGTCTCGAAATGATGAAGAGTATAGGGAACTGATTGTTCATTTAAACGATGGTTCCAAGGTTAGCCTTACGCTCCTCAAAGGTGGCTACATTTATTATGGACACATGGCTGTGTATTTTAAAATGGATGAGGATCAATTTTCAAGAATGTGGAACCAACTTCAATAATTGTATTGAAAGTTGATGATGATAGAAATGTTAATGTTAAAGAGTGCAACCCAAATTAAGTTGATTTGCACTCCCATTTTTACGGAATAATCTTCACTTTGGGAATAAGAAAGAATAGAGGTATAAGGGTTTCCACGTAGAATTAATTATATCTTCTATAGGAATCAAACCGTACGCTGGTTCATTTTTGTTTTATCTTTATTAAACATAATTATTTTTATCTAATAAAGATAAAATGATAAAGATAGTGGTAAGGATTATACAGTTATTGAATTCGAGAGGAAAGTGGTGATGAGTTGAATAATTTTCAAGCCTTGGGTGTTGGCTCAGAACTTTGTGAAGCATTAAGAGTTCAAGGCATAGCAGTCCCCACTCCTATTCAGGAGAAGGTTATTCCATTAGTTTTTAATAAGAAAGATGTAATTGCCCAGGCTCAAACAGGCACGGGGAAAACCTTTGCCTTTGTATTACCTATTTTAGAAATGATAAATCCCCAAAAGGATCAGATACAAGCTTTAATTATTACACCCACCCGGGAATTGGCCATACAAATTACAGCAGAAGTAAAAAAGATGCTAAAGAATATAGAGGATGTTGATGTTCTAGCGGTTTACGGTGGACAAGATGTTAAACAGCAAATGAGAAAGCTAAAAGGTGGCAGGCAGATTGTTGTTGGTACACCGGGCCGTCTTCTTGATCACCTGCGCCGGGAAACAATAACTATTTCTAAAGTATCTATGCTAGTCCTCGATGAGGCGGACCAAATGCTTCATATGGGTTTTTTAAATGAGGTAGAGGAGATTATACATAAAATACCCTCCAGGCGACAGACCATGCTTTTTTCTGCCACCATGCCCCAGCAAATTAAAAAATTGGCAGCTAATTATATGCGTAGCCCTGAGGAAATCGTGATAAAAGGCACTGGAATTACCTTAGAGGGAATAAAACAAAGAGTTGTGGAGACCACTGATAGAGCGAAACAGGAAACTCTATTTACTTTACTTGATCAACACCGTCCTTATCTTGCTCTCATTTTCTGCCGTACAAAAATACGGGCAATTAAGCTTAATGCGGCATTACAGGAAAACGGTTATGATTCTGATGAGCTTCATGGCGATTTATCTCAAGCTAAAAGGGAACGGGTAATGAAAAGATTTCGAGAAGCTAAAATTCAGTTTTTAGTTGCTACGGATGTGGCTGCCCGAGGTTTGGATGTAGAAGGTGTAACTAATATCTACAATTATGATATCCCCCATGATGCGGAAAGTTATATCCATCGGATCGGTCGGACAGGAAGGGCCGGAGGAGATGGTATGGCAGTAACTTTATTAGCACCTAAGGATCGAAAATATCTAGATATTATTGAAAAAGGCATAAAGGCCTCTATAAAAAAAGGTAAGACAGAATCATCACAAACTTCGAAAAAGCCAGCTGATGAAAAGAAAACAGTTCAGAGTGAAAGAAAGAAAAACCCCAGAACCAGATGGGGTGACAAGCCAACAAAACGAAATAATGGCAAGCCAAATTCACGAAAAAAATCTGTGCAAAGAGCCCGAGGAACTAAAGGTCGGCCAAAGAGTGGCCGTTCCCGTTCCCGTTAAAATTCCCGTTTATTGGGGAATAATTCTAATTAAAGCTCATGAGTTAAAAAATCCATTTACACAAAAGAATTTTCACTCCCTAACAAACCCTGGCAAGCCAGGGTTTGTTGTTAAATACAGAGCTATCTTCGCTTGTTTTTTTCTTTAAAATACTTTCTTGCTTGTTTCATACCACCCATACTGCCAAACATTTTGTTGATTTTTTCATTTTCAACCTGGCGTGAGTTCATTTCTTGATATTTCATCTCAGTCTGAAGCTTTTTGTAGCTACCAAATCGGTCTGCAGAGAGAGTGCCTTTTTTAATTGCTTTCCTTACTGCACAGCCTGGTTCATTTTGGTGAGTACAATCGTTGAAACGGCAGTTTTGGGACAGTTCATCTATCTCGGCAAAGGACTTAGACAGGTTTGCACTTTCTATTTGCAACTCACGCATACCGGGGGTGTCTATAATCACACCGCCGTCTGGAAGAGTGATTAGTTGCCTATGGGTTGTGGTATGTCTGCCTTTACCGTCTGTACGGGTTTCTTTGGTAGCAAGTATTTCTTCACCCAGCATGCGGTTGATCAATGTGGATTTGCCAACACCGGATGAGCCGATTAATACGGCTGTTTTACCTTTACCAATATATTCTTTTACTGTTTTATATCCATTCCCACCTTTGCATGTGGTGACAAGTATATCTACACCGACGGCCACGGAGTGTACGTCTGAAAGTCTGGTGGGTAAATCATCGCAGAGATCTGATTTTGTCAGTACCACTACTGGGGTTGCCATACTGTCCCAGGCGATGGACAGATACCTTTCTAACCGACGCAGGTTAAAATTATTATTTAACGACATGCAGATGAAAACGATATCAATGTTTGCAGCTACGATCTGCCTTTGATTGGACGTGCCTGCTGCCTTACGTTCGAAAGCGCTTTTGCGGTAAAGAATAAAGTGAATAATGGCATTGCCACCCCTGTCATCCACACGGTCAACCATCACCCAGTCACCGACAACGGGATAATCTGAGTTATCCCTGGCGGCATAGCCAAGTTTCCCCGAAATTTCAGCCTTGATTTCACCGTTCTCTGTTACCACTTGGTATAATTCTTTGTGCTGTACCGATACTCTGGCCAGGTATAAACCTTCAAACATACTGGCTTGTTGCTCAAAGCGTTCGGTCAGTCCCACATTATATAAATTAGCTTTAGTCACTTAATTTAACCTCCCATATTTTTGTGGTTGGGCAAATGGGGAGGTCGGAGAGTATGCTACTCTGCAGGTACCTCCCCGCAGTATACCGACTCCGATTTATATGTTTTAAACATAAAATTCAACTCCTTTCATTTTATTATTATATTATATCAAAAAACGGAGGGATTAGTTTTTAGGGTAAAAATGTTTCATAATACTATTATTAAGTGGGCCAGTAACTAATGGGATTATGCAGGTTGCAAACATAAAACAGAAGCCCTTGATAATACTATTTTTATACAGGTTATTTTTCATCATATTCCCACCCTTTCATTTTACTATATTATACGGGATTAACGGTTTAATGAGACCGTATTTGTGAAAAATCTTTTTCTTAGGAGTCTATTAAATGTTATTATATTAGGTAGTGTCTTTCAACTATTATAATAGGTTTATTACTCATGTTAAGGGAGAGAAAAAATGATTAGGGAATACAGTAAAAAAGATGATCAAGAATTAGTAAAAATATGGTATGATGCATCGATTCTTGCCCATAATTTTGTTCCTAGCGAATTTTGGGCTTCTGAGAAAAAGAATATTCAAGAAAAATACCTACCCATGGCAGAAACTTTTGTTAAAGAGTTAGATGGTAAAATAGTAGGTTTCATTTCATTAATTGATGATTATATTGGCGGATTATTTGTTTCTCCAGAATATCAAGGTAAAGGGATTGGATCAGAGTTAATTAAAAAAGCGAAATCGTTAAGAAGAGAGTTAACTGTTGAAGTATATAAAGATAATATTAGAGCACAAAAATTTTATAAAAAATCTGGTTTTACTATCATAAGTGAAAGAATACAGCCGGAAACCGGATGTATATCACTTTCTATGAAATCATTTTAATAGCCTAAGTATTAAATGATATATAATAATTTACTAATTATTTTTTGGCAAAAAAGAGGTATCATCATGGCATGGACATACTTATTTATTGCAGCATTTTTTGAAGTAGTGTGGGCAGTTTCTTTAAAACAAACAAATGGTTTTAGTCGATTAGTACCATCTATTATAACTGTTTTAGGGATGTTAATGAGTTTTTACTTTTTAGCATCTGCAACAAAGACGTTGCCCATTGGAACAGCCTATGCAGTTTGGACTGGTATTGGTGTAGTGGGTGTAGCTATATTCGGGATAATATTTTTTGCTGAATCTGTAAACCCTTATCGACTTCTATTCCTATTACTAATAATAATCGGGGTGATAGGTTTGAGATTTTATGATTAATAAAACGGAATTTTGTATAGAGGTTGGAGCTGATTGGAAATGATTAACATTATTTTGTGACATTAACTTTTATATCTTCATCCAAAAATTCAACAGTAATTCTTCTAATAGTATTTTCATCCAGTTCAGCAATAGTAAATTTTATATTATTCTCAATAACTGTTTGTTCAAGCTCAGGTCTCTCCTGGGAATGCTCTAAAAACCATCCTCCCAGTGAAAATACGCCCTTTGCCTCTAAATTTAAATTAAATTCTAAGTTTATGTCTGCAATAGATTCCCTGGCATCAACAGAATACTTTTTATCTCCAATTTGTTCTATTGTTAGTCGCTCGTCATCGTACTCATCTTGAATTTGCCCAACAATTTCTTCTAATATATCTTCAATGGTTAAAAGCCCAGATGTGCCTCCATATTCATCTACAACCAATGCTAATTGTTTTTTGCTTTTTTGCATTATTTTTAGTATTTGATCGATGGGTGTCATTTCTGTTACTATCATTGTTTTGCGTATATAATTGTTTAATGGAGATGGATTTTCTAGGTCTGCAGTTTGTACTTTTTCATTAAAACATAAATCCTTAATATAGATAATTCCCAGTATATTATCTTTGTCACTGTCACAAACAGGATAACGGGCGTGTTTTTTATTATTAATGATATTTAAATTCTCTTGCCAAGATAAATTTACATATAGACACACCATATCTGTACGTGGAACCATTATTTCCCCGGCAACTCTATCGGCAAATTGCAGTGAGTTTCTCGCAAATTGAAGTTCTGTTTGGGTTATTTCACCGCCGGCGTGGCTTTGCAATAAAATCATTCTAATCTCTTCTTCAGAATGTAATTGTTGGTGTTCTGAAACGGCAGAGAGCCCCATAAGCTTTATTAATTGTTGTGCCGATCCGTTTAGCAACCAAATTGCAGGATACATAATTTTATAGAACATTTTTAATGATGGAGAAATGCCCAATGTCACTCGTTCAGCCCGTTGAATGGCCAGAGTTTTAGGGGCCAACTCACCCACAACAACGTGTAAAAAAGTGATCACTGAAAATCCAATAATAAACGCAATGCTTTCAACCACAGCTTTGGGTATATTAAAATGTTGAAAAACTGGTTTTATAAGGTCTGATACAGCGGGTTTTCCGATCCAACCTAATGCCAAAGCGGTGAGGGTTATTCCTAATTGACACGCAGATAAATATCCGTCTAAATTATTAATAACTGCTTTGACATCCTTAGCTCGCTTGTTTCCCTCTTGTATAAGTTGTTCAATCCGTGACTCCCGGACCTTTACAATGGCAAATTCAGCAGTTACAAAATAAGCAGTAGCTATAATCAAAACAACAACTAGCAATAAATTTATAATATTAATCAGTCCTATTTCCACTTGGTTCATCCTTTCGGGTGGCTTTTTTCATATTATTCAAAAGCATTTTAATTTCTATACACATGAATCATAGTGTGCTTATGTATGAAGGAGATATTTTAACTATAGTCCAGTGATACAGCAACAAACCTTTATAAAGCACGATTTTGAACGGTTGTGACAATTTAGTTACCTTAAATAATTTGTTAGAATAAATTAACGAATAATAGCATTGGTGTGCTAAATTAATTAATAAGGAGAGTGAGCCCATAAATGGGTGATGACACGTCATTCAGTATCTTGATTTTAGTGCAAATTATACTTGCGCTTCTTTTAGTTTTACTAAACGGTGCTTTTGTAGCAGCAGAATTTTCTTTTGTAAAGGTTAGACCAACTAGGTTATCCCAATTGGTGGCAGAAGGCAACAAAAGAGCAAAGCTTGCGCAGGGATGTGTCAATAACATTGATGCCTATCTTTCGGTTTGTCAGCTGGGTATTACTATTTCAAGTATTGGACTAGGTTGGCTTGGAGAACCAGTGGTAGCTAAACTACTACAACCGATAATGTATCAGTTGGGTATTGTTTCCCCGGCTTTAATCCACACAATATCTTTTGTAGTAGCATTTTCTTTAGTTACTTTTATGCATGTAGTCTTTGGTGAATTAGTACCAAAATCGTTGGCAATTCAGCGGGCTGAAGCGGTAACTCTGTGGTTAGCAGCACCCATGCGTTTTTTCTACTACTTATTCTATCCCGGAATAGTGGTATTTAACGGTACAGCCAACGGAATATTGCGTAAGCTTGGTGTTCGGGCGGCGAGTGAACACGAAGAGAGTCACAGTGAAGAAGAGCTACAAATGTTGGTTTCTGAAAGTTACAAGAGTGGCCACTTGGATAAGAACGAATGGCGGTTATTAAATAATGTTTTCCAATTTGAAAAAAGAGTTGTGCGTGAGGTTATGGTACCGCGCCCAGAAGTTGTATTTTTAGACATTAATAAAAGCTTAGAGGAAAATATGCAGATAGTTAGGGAATCTGGGCATACACGTTTTCCTTTATGCGATGGTCAACGGGATAACATTATTGGTTTAGTGCATATTAAGGACTTAATCAAATTAGATGGTGGGTTAGGTATTGATAAAATAAAACGTAACATTATGATGGTTCCCGAAGGGGTTCCATTAGATAAGTTATTAAAAGAATTTCAGCAGAAACATGAGCATATGGCCTTAGTAGTAGATGAATACGGTGGTACCAGTGGTATTGTGACAATGGAAAATGTTTTAGAGGAACTGGTTGGGGAAATACAAGATGAATTTGATGAAGAACCACCCCAAGTAATCAAAGAGAAAGAGGGTATTTTCCTTGTGGATGGTCGCATGCTGCTGGATGAAGCTGCTGAAATGTTTAATTTACCGATAACTGAAGAAGATGAATATGATACACTGGCAGGGTTTGTTTTTGGCAGATTAGGCAAAAGACCCCGTGTCGGTGATGAGGTAGAGCTGTCGGCTCATAAACTAGAGGTAGTAGCTATGGATGGGTTGCGAATTGACAGAGTAAGGATAACTATAGTGAATAAAAAAAACGATGAGAGTGAAAACAGACCTGTTGCTTAATAGAAATACTCCGGTAAAATCCGGAGTATTTTTTTAATATGCATATAAAGGTATTTATACTATCTACATCTAACATTACTGTTAATATCACAATTTTGGGAGTAAATTATTATGCTACAAAAGGCACGGACAATGTTAAAGAAGTATTTTGGCTACGATGATTTTAGAAAGGGCCAAGAGGATATTATCCAGAGTATCTTGGAAAGGCAAGATACCTTTGCCATCATGCCTACCGGAGCGGGTAAGTCACTATGTTATCAAGTGCCTGCTCTACTATTAGACGGGGTAACATTGGTGATTTCGCCCTTAATTTCCTTAATGAAGGATCAAGTGGATACACTTCAAAACATGGGTGTACCCGCTACCTTTATTAACAGTTCTTTAAGTTTTGCAGAAACT
The DNA here is from genome assembly GCA_009711615.1 of Bacillota bacterium. GTDB lineage: Bacteria > Bacillota > Desulfotomaculia > Desulfotomaculales > Desulfohalotomaculaceae > Desulforadius. The sequence continues at coordinate 174,369 of VENI01000006.1, forward strand.
CAAAATAGAATTTCTCAGGTCAAAGAAGGGAAGTACAAGTTAATATATGTTGCCCCGGAAAGGCTAGATTCTGCAGGGTTTGCTTCATTAATAAGTAATTTACAGATAGCCTTAGTTGCGGTGGATGAGGCTCATTGTGTATCTCAGTGGGGGCACGATTTTAGGCCGAGTTATCGCCACATTCCAGCTTTTATTAAGCAATTGCCCCAGAAACCGATAATATCTGCCTTTACTGCTACGGCAACTGAAGAAGTGAAAAAAGATGTTGTTTCTTTATTAACATTAAATAAACCCAATATTTATATCACTGGCTTCAACCGGGAAAACCTGTTCTTTTCGGTAGTTAGAGGAGAAAACAAACGGGATTTCCTTTTAAACTATGTGCGAACCAATCGGGACCAAGTGGGGATTATTTATGTAGCAACCCGCAAAGAAGTAGAAAGTATTTGTAAAGGTCTACAACAAGCGGGGTTAAATGCTACCCTATATCATGCCGGACTAAGTGCAGAAGAGAGAAAAGAAAATCAGGATGCCTTTCTTTTCGATAATAATAACATTATAGTGGCAACAAATGCCTTTGGAATGGGCATTGATAAATCTAATGTTCGATTTGTAGTTCATTATAATTCACCGAAAAACATGGAGGCCTATTACCAAGAAGCAGGGCGTGCCGGTAGGGATGGTGAGCCCAGTGAGTGTATTCTGTTATTTGCGCCACAGGATGTATCGCTACAGAAATTTATGATTGAACAATCGGTATTTGCACCTGAAAGAAAGAGTAATGAATATAAAAAGCTGCAGGAAATGGTGGATTATTGCTATACTCCAAATTGCCTGCGTAAATTTATTCTTGAATACTTTGGAGAAGAGAATGTGACTGACCATTGCGCTAATTGTAGTACTTGTAATGATGATAGTGAACTAATGGATATTACCATAGAGGCACAGAAAATATTCTCTTGCATTGTTCGTCTCAAAGAGAGATTTGGTAGCACCTTAATTGCCCAAGTGCTTAAGGGATCTAAGAATAAGAAAGTATTGGCCTTAGGATGTGACCGTTTATCCACCTATGGCATTATGAAGGAATATACAGAAAAAGAAATTAAGGACATTATTAATATTCTTGTGGCAGACGGTTATCTTAGCCTGACAGCGGGGCAGTACCCGGTGGTAAGATTAGAAGAAAAGGTAATACCGGTCCTTAAAAATGGTGCTAAAGTCTATCAAAAGGTGCAAAAGAAGAAAGAAAAGTTAACTAAGGATAATAGTTTATTTGAACTTTTAAAAGAATTACGTAAAGATATCTCTACTGAAGAAAACTTGCCACCGTATGTTATTTTTCCCGATAGCACCTTGCAGGAGATGAGTAAGATTTACCCACTGGATGCCCCATCTTTATTAAAGATAAAGGGGGTAGGGGAGAATAAGCTGCAAAAATACGGGGATCAGTTTTTAACCCAGATAAGAATGTATGTAGAGGAAAAAGGTATAACAACAAAAGAGGTGCCGGCTAAAGAAACAACTAATGTTAGTAAAAAAACAGGTAAAACACCAAGTCATTTAATAACCTTGGAGTTATATCAAAAAGGGTTAACCTTGGAGGATATTAGCCAGCAAAGAGAAATAACTTTGGCCACTGCCCAGAACCATATCATTCAATGTGCTTTGGAAGGACTAGCTATAGACCTAGATGCTTTTATTCCCCAGCAATATGAAGAACAAATTTTAAAAGCAATCAAAAAGGTTGGAGGGGAAAAATTAAGACCGATTAAGGAAGAACTACCACCGGAAGTGGACTACTTCGCAATTAAGGCAGTATTGTGTAAATATGAATGAGGAGAGAAAGGTAAATAAAAAGATTGTTCAAACGGTTAGTAGGGAGAGATAACTATGAATAAACAACGTAAGCCAGAGTGGCTAAAAGTAAATTTGCAAGGGGCGGAAAAACTAACCGGCATTAAAAACATGTTAAACCGGTTATCATTGCACACTGTCTGTGAAGAAGCTAACTGCCCCAACATGATTGAGTGTTTTGGCCGTAAAACAGCCACCTTTATGATATTAGGTAGCATTTGCACCCGAAATTGTACTTTTTGCAATGTCACCAAAGGACACACCCAACCGGTAGACCCGGAGGAGCCAAACCACGTGGCTGAAGCGGTGCAAGAGCTGGGTTTAAGACATGTGGTAGTTACTTCAGTAACCAGAGATGATCTTCCAGATGGCGGTGCTGGTCATTTTGCCGCAGTGATTAATAAATTAAAGGAAACCGATGTGGTGGTAGAGGTGCTAATACCCGATTTTGCCGGAGATAAAGAGGCGTTAGCACAAGTGGTTAATGCTAAGCCTAAAATTATTAATCATAATATTGAAACAGTACCAAAGCTGTACTCCACTGTACGCCCTAAGGCCATTTACCAGCGTTCTTTAGAGCTGTTGAAAAACGTTAAGCAGATGGACAACAGCATTTACACCAAATCTGGTATTATGGTGGGCTTGGGTGAGCAAGAGGACGATGTGATAAATACTTTAAAGGATTTGCGGGCAGTAGACTGTGACTTGTTAACCATTGGGCAGTATTTAGCACCATCTAACCAGCACCACCCTGTGGTTGAATATATTCACCCGGACCAGTTTGAAAAATATGAGCAAATCGCCTATCAATTGGGCTTTAAATATGTCGCCTCTGGCCCGTTAGTGAGGAGTTCGTACCACGCCGATCAGGCGAATAATAATTTGATTTAATGAATTTAAGAATTAAAGAAGCCACTGGAGTATACTCCAGTGGCTTTATATAATAGGAGATTTTGTGCTTAGTATGGACCCATACCGTAACCATTGTTTTCACCATTATAGCCATAACCGCCCATCATACCACCCATGGGGCCAAAGCCGTTCTGGCCGTGGAATTCTCTCATGTAATCAAAATGTTCCTGCCATGCTTGAGCCTGGTTAGGGTCAATTTGATCATTCTCTACAGCCTGGTCTAACCACTGATCATGCCAGTCAAACATTTGATTGAACCAGCCGTTGTCTACAGAATTAGCAGCAAAGGCACTAGGTATTATTGTTCCAATAACCAACAAAGCAACTATTCCAAGTAATATGAATTTTTTATTCATTTAATCAACCCCCATTTGAATTGTTAGGTTAATTATAATAAAGAAATTTATCAAATATAGGGCAGAAATCGTACATTTTTGTCACGTTTTAATAATGATTTCTTATTTATGCTTCTGCACGGGAGAACCTCACTGTTGCGAATATAACGAAAATAATACTCAGTGACGCTACGACTAAGATCTCCTCTGAAAAAGTAATTACGTGGTTGAAAACTGTTAAGTCTAAGCCCATTGCCTTGCGTAAAGCTGGTGCCATTTGATCGGGTTGAAGAATAACTTTCTTAAACATATCCACAGAGTAGGTTAGTGGATTTATTTTTACTAAAAAGTTCATCCAAGCAGGCATGCCACTTAGTGGGAATAATGCTCCGGATAAAAACAACATCGGAAAAACTAATATCTGTACAACCATCTGGAACCCTTGGGCAGTCTTTAGGGAACTAGCAATTATAAGACCTAAAGAAGAAAGGGCGAATGCCACTAAAAACATAACAGGGATTAATTTTAGCACCATTAACACCGAAATAGATACCCCAATAAATGGTACGAAGATAAACATCATTAAACCTTGGAAAACCGCTACGGTGCTTCCACCTAATACTTTTCCAATGGCAATTGAAACCCTGGAAACCGGTGAAACTAAAATTTCTCGCATATAGCCAAATTCTTTATCCTGTACCACAGATAGTGCAGAAAAGATAGCAGTATTAAACACAGTCATACCAATAATGCCCGGAAACATAAACTGAACAAAATCAAAATCTGCTAATGGACCCGCCCCATTAGATCCACCCATCATAGAAGATATTGCCCCACTCATTCCGCTGCCGAATAGAATTAAAAACATAAATGGCATAGCAAAGGAACCAAGAAGGCGGGCGCGGTCCCTAAAAAATCTGATTATATCTCTTTGCCAAATTGCTATTACTCCTTCCATATTTAATGCGCCCTCCTTTGCATGTTCTTTCTCATTAGGTCCTTTTGCGAAACTGTTTCATCGCGAATTTCTCTGCCAGTAAGATGTAAGAATACATCATTTAGCGTTGGTCGCCTTAAGTTGACGCTTTTAATTGGAATATCAAACTGCTTGATAAAATCAACCAAGAACTCGCTCCCCTTGTTTACCCGGAAACTAAGATGATCATTTTCAATGTCGTTTACTTCGGTTTGATAATTTTCCTTTATTAATGTTTTTGCGGCTGAATTGTCTTCTGTAGAAACTTCAACAATATCTCCACCTACTTTTGATTTTAGCTTTTCCGGCGTGTCCAGTGCAATTAGTTTGCCATGATCCATCACTGCAACGCGATCACAAATTTCAGCTTCGTCCATGTAGTGTGTTGTCAGGAAAATAGTAATACCAGCTTTTTCCTTTAACTTTAATATGTATTCCCAAACATGGGCCCTTGTCTGAGGATCTAAACCAACTGTGGGTTCATCTAAGAATAAAACCTTTGGATAGTGGAGGAGGCCTCGGGCAATTTCCAGCCTTCGTTTCATACCACCTGAAAAAGTTTCTACTATATTTGACCGCTTTTCGGTTAAATCTACTACTTGTAGAACCTCTTGAATACGCTCGTCCCTTATTTTCCTTTCTATACCATAAAACTTACAATGCAACATTAAGTTCTCATTAGCTGTTAACTTTTCATCCAGAGTAGATTCTTGAAAAATCAAACCTATACTAGCACGGACCTTGTTTTTCTCATTAACGTTGTCATACCCATTAATTTTTGCAGTTCCCTCTGACGGTTTTATAATTGTAGACAGCATATTTATTGTAGTGCTTTTTCCAGCACCGTTCGGGCCAAGAAATCCAAAGATTTCTCCCTCTTTTACAATTAAGTCGACCCCTTTTACAGCTTCAAAATCTTTATAGCGTTTTTTCAACCCCGATACTTCTATAATATTACTCATCTAAATACCTCTCCTAGGACAATCTTATTCCTTAAATGTTACACTTCTAACATTCATAATGTATACCTCCTGAAGATATAACTATTGCCTATAGTTCCCTAATGGTATTATTACATTCTTATTTTTTGGCCATGGAAATCTTTCGTGTGAACAAAGAGTTCTTGATATGCTTTAGCCTGGTAGGATCTACTTGACGTTGAGCATGACAGTAGAAGAAAGGATTATTTATCTACGCATGGGGGATCAATATTAGAATTCAAAACTTTATTAAAGGATTTTATAAAAAACTGTTGAAAAATTAATGATGATAGCCTAAAAATTAGAATTGTCTAGTAATTATTTATAAATAGTTTAAAAAATTTCTTGCATTTAATAAGGGTGTTAAAAAGTTATGAAAAATTTTAGATATATATTCGTGCTTAGCATAATAATCATTGTATATTTCATTTTACTATCTGTTTTTTATGGTAATTACAAAAATGCAGTTGAAATAATTAAATCTGAGTATAATGCTAAGCACAAATTAGTAGAGAAAAGTGTATATAATACTATTAAATATGCCGACACAATTCTTCAAGTAACGGAAAAGAAACAAAATGATGAAATGGAAAAGAAGTCCCTTGTTCTTATAAACAAATATTCTAAAGAACCTGATGTGATGGCATGGAATTTACGGGAATTGAAAAGCAAAATTGGTGATTATGATATTTACATTATTAACGAAGACCTTAAAGTAATTAGAACAACCTTTAAAGAGGATCTGGGCTTAGACTTTAGTAAATTTCCTGCCTTTTCCAAACTTCTCAAAAGCCGATTGCAAGGAAACTCTTTTGTAGCAGATCGGTTGGATCTTTCCACTAACACGGGCAAGTTAATGAAATATAGTTATACTCCAACACCGGATCACAAATACATTTTTGAATTAAGCATTAACATAGATGAAAGATTTCCAATTCTAAGTAATATAGACGTTTTCTCGGTTGCAAATCAGTTAGCGAATCAGTATCCGTCGGTAGAAAATATTTTTGTCTATAAAACTCACTTTAATAAAAAAGGTATCTTAAAAATATCAAAAGCCAAGCCTTTCTACAGCGTAGTTATGGATGATAAAAAGACAGCACAAATTAAAAAGGCCATGGGATCAGGAAAAATACAATTAGACAATTCATCAGAAAATTCATTTACTCATAAATACATCCCCTATGTGGTGAATACAAAGGATGGGGAGTTCAGGTGGTGGAACTCTTATGTAATTGAAGTGGTTTATAACAATCTGGTTCTTGAGGAAATAAATGAGCAAAAGAATATTTTTTGGAAAAATATAGCACTAATAACATCGGTTTACTTTACATTTGCTTTTTTAATACTTTACCTGCTTTTTAAATCTGAACATATGGCATACCATGATCCACTTACGAACTTGCCAAATAGAAAATTGTTTGAGAAGTCTATAAAACAAGCAATAGTAGATGCTAAAAAAGGTGATTTTGGATTAGCACTATTATTTGTTGACCTTAACAATTTTAAGGTGATTAATGACACATATGGTCATGAGGTAGGAGATGCTGTATTAAAAGAAGTTTCCGAAAGGTTAAAGGTGAATTTAAGTAAAAATGATATCATTTCCAGATTGGGTGGAGATGAATTTACCATTTTGCTCTCTGACATTAAGTCGGAAGATAATATTACCGAAGTAGCCAGCATGTTAAATAATATTTTCAAAGCCCCGATAAAGGTATGCAACCATGAATTATTGATAGAACTTAGCATTGGAATCAGTTGTTATCCTAAAGATGGCGAGATTTCCGAAAGCTTAATGAAGAAAGCTGATATAGCTATGTACCATGCTAAGAATCAACAACTGGACTATGTGATGTATTATGATGAGTTAAAGATGTAGGTTTAAAACTAATGAAATTATAGTAAACATATAAACAATATCAAAAGAGAGGAAGTTCTGCAATGAAAGCATTAGTCTATTCTAATCCTAAAGAATTCAGTGTTACGGAACTTGATGTTCCCAAGTGCGGGGAAAACCAAGTTATTATTAAAGTAAAAGTTTGCGGTATTTGTAAAACAGACGTCCATATACATAATGGCCAGTTTATTTCAAAGTTTCCCTTAACTCCGGGGCATGAGTTTACAGGTGTAGTAGAAGAAGTGGGGGCTAAGGTTGCGGCATTTAAAAAGGGCGATAGAGTGGTTGCAGATAATACAGTATTATGTGGAGAGTGTTATTACTGTAGAAGAAATCAACCCTTATATTGTGAGAACTTCCATTCCCTTGGTGTAACAGGCCCCGGGGGATTTGCAGAATATGTTGTAGTAAATCATGATAAAGTATTTAAGATCAGTGATCACCTAAGCTTTGATCAAGCAGCATTTACTGAACCTACAGCCTGTGCAGTTCATGGCATGGACATGATTGATATTCAGAATGGTGACAACGTTCTGATGTTTGGTGCTGGCCCCACAGGAATAATTTTAGCCCAATTATTAAAGTATGGCGGTGCGGGTAATTTAGTTGTTGCTGCCCCATCTAAATTTAAGTTGGATATACTTGAAGACCTTGGCATTGCCCAAACAGTTCAAATTGACAGAAATGATGGGAGCATTCATGAAAAAAAGATTAAGGGTATGTTTCCAAAAGGGTTTGACGTTATTATTGATGCAACAGGAGCATCTTCTGTAACAGAATCATGCTTCAAATACGCAAAAAAGGGTTCCAAAATTGTAATCTATGGTGTTTGTGATGAATCTGACAAAATCCGGGTTAGCCCATATGAAGTATTCGCTAACGAATATAAAATTATAGGATCCTTTGCACAGACACATTGTTTTGACAGGGCTATTAATGCACTTGAAACTGGCATAGTAAAAGTTGACAACCTCATTTCGCATAGGTTTAGCCTTAATGAGTATGCAAAAGGCTTGGATACAGTAATTTCAGGCAAACAGAGTATTAAGGTGCTAATAAATCCTTAACCTAAGAGTTATTCCTGAAAAAATGATTAACTATATTGATAATATATTTAATGGATCATTGTAATAAAGAACAAAAGTCCTGGGTGTGCAACCCAAGACTTTTGTTCGTGTTTTTTTATTTTAGTAACCCATCATGCTACCGTAACCATAATTGTCACCATTAGTGCTATAACCGCCATAACCGCCCATCATGCTACCCATTGGGCCAAAGCCGTTCTGGCCATGGAAATCTCTCATGTAATCAAAATGTCCTTGCCATGCTTGAGCCTGGTTAGGGTCAATTTGATTGTTTTCTACAGCTTGGCCTAACCATTGATCATGCCAGTCAAACATTTGATTGTACCAGCTGTTGTCTACAGAATTAGCAGCAAAGGCACTAGGTATTACTGTTCCTACAACTAATAAAGCAACCATTCCAAGCAATATAAATCTTTTTTTCATTTAATATCAACCTCCGTTTGATTTGTTAGGTTAATTATAGTAAAGAAATTTATCAAATATAGGGCAAAAGTAGTACGGTTTTGTCACGTTTTGGTATTATCCGTGACTTAAATAATAAAAGAATGAAACATTTTATCCTCTTAGATAGTCTTATATTTAGATTAGTTTGGAGGGGTTATTTTTGAGAAAGACCAATTTAGGGATAGTTGTTTTAGTTATTCTGTTAATAAGTAATGTTATTATTTTACAGCAGATTAATGGTGTAAAAGAAGATATCCAACATTTACGGGGGGATATTAACTCTACCAGGTCTTGGGTCCAAAATAGTGTTAACGGCGTGACCAATAGTGTTAGAAATATGGTTAGTGATATTGAAAAGGAAAAACGCTGGATTACCCCGGTAGAGGTTTCTTTAGGAGAAAAGAATCGAAATAAACAGGAAGTAAACTTGAGTTGGCAAATTAAGGACTATACTCAAGGTAGTGAGGTATATTTTTACTATCGGAATACAAATAGTGATACATTTCAAAAGATATCGGCTAAAAATATTGCAGGTAGTACCTTCGCGGTTGATATTGAATTAGCTTTAGATTTAAAACCGGAAATCCGCATAAACAAAGAATATCCTAGTGAGATATCAACCAATGAAAAAGCAATTAAGGCGGAGAGAATCAAAGAAGAGAAATTTAAGGAAGCAAAAATGAGAGCTCTGTCCTCTTACAGCTATGAATATTATGTTGAAGTACATACTGGAGATAATATTAGAGCCAGTGAACAAAAGAGATTAAATCTAGAAAAATTAAAGTATATAGAATTTTCAAGAGTTCAAGTTAATATTACTTATGTAGATGAAGCCAAATATAGTTTTACTGTATATGAAGAAATGTATGGTACTAGCAGTAATAAATTGGAAAAGATATTTATTAAAGGTATAGATAGTAATGGGAATTCTTTTAAAGAGCAATTTGCCCCACGGGACAAAACTGTTTTTACTAAAACTATTGATTTAGGGGCTAGCCCTCAGAGGGCAGAACTAATTTTAGAGTATGATACTGGAAAAATAATAAGTGAAGAGGTTGATCTTTAATACCGTGTAAATATTAAAATGAAGTTATTCTTTTAAGGTGCACCCCAAATATTAGACACGACTCTAATATTTGCAGGTGCACTTTTTTATATTTGGATCTTAATTGTTACACTTTGATTCAACTTCCAAATTAATTAGCTAATAACTTAAAATTTTTTTGTAATAATTACAAAAAAATTTTAATAAGTACTATACAAAAATTGAGTATTGTCATATAATATACAAAAATAATGTCGAACATACGACATTTATCGACGTTACCATTCTAAAGTATGGGGGGTGATGGTATGGACGAACCCAGTAAGGTTCATCCCAGATTGCAATTACTAATTCCAGTGGCGGAAGGATTAGTGCAAACCTTTGGTAAAAGTTGTGAAGTTGCAATTCATGACTTACGTGTGCCAGAGAACTCATTAGTTTTTGTGGCGGGAACAGTCACTAGTCGTAAAATTGGTGCTCCTGTTACAAATATAGTGCTAGAGAGTTTGAGAAAATACGGTAATTCATGTCAAGATTTAATAGGGTATAAGAATGTTACAAAGGATGGTCGCATACTTAAGTCATCAACAATATTTGTTAGAGATGATGATGAAAAAATTATTGGTTGTTTATGTATTAACTATAATATCTCAGAGCTAATAGTTCATAAAAACCATATGGAACAATTCATGGCTTTTGGGGAAAAATTTAAAAGCTGTGAGACCAGCGAATTCTTTGCTTCTGATATCACCGAAGTATTGGAAAACATGATAGAACAGGTTATTTCAAAGGCTGGTGCACCGGCATCGTCGATGCAGAAAGATGAGAAAATTGATGTTGTTCTGGAACTAGACAGCAAAGGTGTATTCCTTATTAAAGGGGCAGTGGACAAGGTAGCTGCCATGTTAGGTGTTTCAAGGTATACAATATACAATTACTTAGAGGAAGGCCGGTCAAACCGGGCTAACAATAAACTAACTGACTAGAAAAACTGGAGGCGTATTAAATGAACAAAGTTATCATTCAAACAGATAAGGCACCTGCAGCAATTGGTCCTTATTCCCAAGCAGTAAAAGTTGGCAATTTAATGTATGTGTCTGGTCAAATCCCAATTGACCCAACTACAGGGAATATAGTGGAAGGTGATGTACAAACTCAGACAAAACAATGCATGAACAACCTAAAAGCAATTTGTGAGGAAGTTGGTGCAACACTAAAAGACGTTGTTAAAACATCAATCTTTGTTAAAGATATGAATCAATTTGCTAAAGTAAATGAAACATATGGTGAATTTTTTACAGAAGAACCGCCGGCCCGTGCATGTGTAGAAGTATCTTGCTTACCTAAAAACGTATCAGTAGAAATTGAAGCAGTAGTTCTAGTTAGATAATAAATCATATAAGGAGTGAAGACATAATGAGTTACGTAACACACCTAGAATGTGCAAGATGTGGTAAGCATTTCAATAGTGAAGAAGTACAGCAGTTATGTGAATGTGGTGGTCCATTGGTAGTTCAATATGACCTAGAAAGTGTTAAAAGTAATTTTCACAAAGAAGATTTAAAAGACCGTGAACCTTCTTTATGGCGTTATTGGGAGTTGCTACCCCTAAAGAATAAAAAGAACTTAGTTTCACTGGGTGAAGGTATGACCCCAATGATAAAGATGGAAAAGGCTGGTCCAGATATTGGCTTAAGTAACCTCTACCTAAAAGACGAAGGTATTATTCCTTCTGGTACTTTTAAATCTAGAGGTGCTACTGTAGGAGTTTCCAGAGCAAAAGAACTAGGCATCAAAACTCTTGCTATGCCAACTAATGGTAATGCCGGTGCTTCATGGTCAACTTATGGCGCAAGGGCAGGAATCAAATCTGTTATTGTAATGCCAGAAGATGCTCCAGAAATTACCCGCAATGAATGTGCTATTACCGGTGCAGATTTGTATCTAGTTGATGGACTAATAAGTGATGCTGGAAAAATTGTTGCCCGGGCAGTTAAAAATTATGGTTGGTTTGATGTATCTACTCTAAAAGAGCCATACCGAATTGAAGGTAAAAAGACCATGGGACTTGAAATTGCCGAGCAGTTTAATTGGGAAGTACCAGATGTTATTCTGTACCCAACTGGTGGTGGCGTAGGAATCATTGGAATTTATAAGGCACTGAAAGAGCTGCAGGCTATTGGTTGGATTGGTGAAAAAATGCCCCGGTTAGTTGCTGTACAAGCTACTGGTTGTGCTCCAATTGTTAAAGCATGGCAAGAGAAGAAAACCGAGTCTGAATTCTGGAACGATGCTTCAACCTGTGCTTTTGGTATCACTGTTCCTAAGGCTTTGGGTGACTTCATGGTGCTAGATGCTATTTATAAAACTGATGGTTGTGCTATTGCTATTAGTGATGATGACTTGCTGCAGGCACAAGCTGAACTGGCAGCAAAGGAGGGAGCATTTATCTGTCCTGAAGGCGCATCACTTTACTCTGCAGCCAAGCAGTTAAAGAAGGAGGGGTGGTTGAAAGAAGACGAAAAAGTAGTGCTTTTAAACACGGGAACCGGATTAAAGTACCCAGAAACAGTAAATGTAAAAATTCCTGTATTACAGCCTGATGAAGATATTCCGAAAGCTTAGCTAAAAGAATAACCCGGCAAGTGGCAGCTTGCCGGGCAAGACTAAAAAACAAAAGACAATATTATTATGATACTACAAAACAAGATCTGTTAGCAATATTTGTTAAAAAATCTTAATGTTCCCCCAACCATTTACCCAAAAAAAGATTGGAGGAAGAAAAATGACAGAAAAAAAGAAAATGGGTTTGCCCGCTAAGATGGGCATTGGTATGATAGCTGGTATTCTAGCCGGTGTAGTTGTTCAATCAGCTGGTTGGAGTGTAGATTTTATTAAACCCTTTGGTGATTTATTTATTCGGTTAATTAGGATGATCGTTATACCGTTGGTATTTGCATCCCTGGTTGCTGGTGCTGCCAGTATGGGCAATGCCCGCAAACTAGGTAGTGTAGCAACGAAAACTATCGGTTGGTACTTAGCAACTACTGGTGTTGCTGTTGGTTTAGGTTTGTTATTTGCTAATGTATTTAATCCAGGAGTCGGCTTAAATATGGCTACCGAAGGGTTAAAAGCAAAGGAAATTGCCCCGCCAAGTGTTGTGGATACATTGTTAAACATTGTACCTATGAACCCATTACAAGCATTTGCTGAAGGTAATCTCTTACAAATTATTTTCTTTGCAATATTCTTTGGTTTTGCGTTAAATGCAATTGGTGAAAAGGGTAGACCTCTCTTAAACCTGTTTGAAATAATAACAGAAACAATGATTAAATTAACTAATACAGTTATGGGTTATGCCCCTTATGGTGTGGCTGCATTAATCGCTTACACTGTAGCGCAAAATGGTCTTAGCGTACTGTTACCATTAATTAAGTTAATTGTTGCCATGTATGCAATTTGCATTCTGCATATCGTTGTTGTTTACCTTGCTTCTGTTAAGTTCATTGCAAAAATTAGCATTAAAGATTTTATTAAAGGAATTGCTGAACCATTAATGGTGGCATTTACAACCTGTTCTAGTGCTTCTGCTTTAGCGATAAACTTAAAGCAGGTACGTAAGCTAGGTGCTTCTAAGAGTGTATCCAGCTTTACCGTTCCGTTAGGTAACACAATTAATATGGACGGTGCTGCAATTTATCTTGGTTTGGCTGCAGTATTCGTATCCCAAGTTTACGGCATGGAATTAACTGGAACTGAACAGTTAACTATTCTCTTAATGGCAGTGCTGGCTTCTATCGGTTCTGTTGGTGTACCTTCAATGGCACTGGTTGTTATGACAATGGTATTCACTTCTGTTGGATTACCCCTAGAAGCTATTGCATTGGTTGCAGGTGTTGACAGGGTGCTTGATATGGCTCGTACTAGCTTGAACGTTTTTGGTGACGCAACTGCTGCAGTTGTAGTTTCAAAAATGGAAGGTGAACTGGGAGAAGTTAATCTAAGTGATGACGAAGCTGTATCAGCTTAGGAAAAAATAAATATAAGCTTAAAGATTGGGGTTTCTAAGAAATTAGAAACCCCATTATTAATAATTTAGAGGGTGCAGTATTGGAAAAGGCTACTTTTAAATAATCTTTGATATTGTAGTTTAAAGAACAAAAGTCCTGGGTTTTATCAACCCAAGACTTTTGTTCTTATATTTAGGAGTGTATCAGGGCTAACCTAGTATGAACCCATCATGCTACCGTAACCATAATTGTCACTGTTAGTGCTATAACCGCCCATCATTCCACCCATTGGGCCAAAACCGTTCTGGCCATGGAAATCTCTCATGTAATCGAAATGTCCTTGCCATGCTTGAGCCTGGTTAGGATCAATTTGACCGTTTTCAATAGACTGGTCTATCCATTGATCATGCCAGTCAAACATTTGATTGTACCAGCTGTTGTCCAAAGAATTGGCAGCAAAGGCACTGGGTATTACTGTTCCTACAACCAACAAAGCAACTATTCCAAGCATTACGAATCTTTTTTTCATTTAATATCAACCTCCGTTTGATTTGTTAGGTTAATTATAGTAAAGAAATTTATCAAACAAAGGGCAAAAGTAGTACAGTTTTGTCACTTTTTACTAATTTTCAAGGGTTAAGAATAAGGGATGTATTGACAAAAAAAGAATATAATGCTACTATAAACCTACCGAACGGTAGGTAGGATATAAAGTGGGAGAGATACTTATGGGTAGTTCAACTAAAGAAAAAATTAAAAGCATAGCCCTTACACTTTTTGCAAAAAAAGGGTATGAAGGCACAACAATGAAAGAAATCGCGGATGGTGTAGGTATTAAAAAAGCTTCTCTTTACGCCCATTTTAAAGGGAAGGAGGAATTGTTTTTCTCGGTTTATGAGGACTTGGCTCAAGAATATATAAAGCTGATGGACCAGATTATGAGTACATCCGAAAACGTGGAGACTGAAGAAAGGCTCTATTATATATTCAAAGAGTATATTATTTATTATATTGAGAACCCCGAAACACAGGCTTTTTGGAATCAAATTATGCTTTTTACGCCTTCGGATGTATATGATAAATTCTTTACCCACGTAGAAAATTGTAATTCAGCTGTACAGCAAAATATGATAACAATCTTTGAAGAAGGAATGCGGAAAGGGCTAATTCGAAAAGGTAACGCCAAAAGAATGACAATGTCTTATTGGGCCATTAGGGAAGGACTTTTGAACGGAATGATGATAATCCCGGAAATGAGAAACGAGGAATTTATTAGAGATTTTTGGATTGACTTTTGGTTAGGTATTAAGGGGAGGGAATAAATGATGAAAGTTGCTAAAAAATTTCAGGTAATAGAATGTAAGGGTACTCCTTATCAGATTGGGTTACAGTGGGGCGAGGGTTGTAAAGAAAGCATAAATAAGGCCATGGAACTTACATTTGGAGGGTTATCTTACGTAAACAATACAACAAAAGAAGATGTTATTTCTAATGCTTTGAAATTTCTCCCTAAAGTGAAAAACTTTGATCCCGACTTAATTGAAATGATAAAAGGGCAGGCGGATGGTGCCGGAATTAGTTTTGAAGAAGCCTTTGCTCTGAAATGCGGGCTTGATTTGGGAACTTATTATAATAACCTATCTAGCCTATGTACATCCTTTGCTGCAACTGGAAAAGCAACAGAAAATGGAAAAACAGTACTTGGCCAAAATATCGATTGGTTTCCAGGGACCCCCTTAGATCTTATTAAAATAATACATTCAGATGGGTCTAAACAACTTTCCTTGGTTTTATGGGGAATTATAGAGTATACCTTGAGTTCAAATGGTTATGGGATCTGTGCCAACGGTACATGGGCAAATATTGATAAATACTTATTTAATATTCCGTTAGGTTGTTATGTGCCTAAAGCCATGAGACAAAAGACTATGGATTACGCTATGGAAATACTTCGTACAAATGCACGTGGACTTGGATATTATCACTTGGCTTCCGCAGAAAATAAAATAATGGGAATAGAAAGCACCCAGAATGATTACGAAATACTTTCCCCAGAAAATGATGTGTTAGTTCATGCTAATCACTATCTTACTGATCGCTTTAAAAAAATAGATGCGGTTAATTTAGTGGTACCAGATAGTCTTACTCGAGTTGAAACAATTAATCAGCTAATAAATGAACGTTATGGAGAAATAAACCCGGCAATTATGATGGCAATTCTTTCAGACCACAATGATTACCCAATCTCAATATGCCGCCACGTCGATGAAACAAAACCCATACAGTTCCATTCGGAAACATTAGCATCTTTCATCATGGTTCCAGAGGATAAAAAAATGTATATAGCTTATGGTAATCCGTGCCAATACAAATATATAGAATATAGGCTATAAGAATTTAAGGGCGGATGTCTTATGGAGCATATATTTGCCAAAATTTCGGAATTAAGTATCCGAGGCCATTGAGAATGGCGAACTAGAAAAACAACCCGGTTCTGGTAAACCAATTGAAATTGAGATATGCTTTTTGTACCAAAGGAAGAACGATTAGCCTATACTGTAATGAAAAACTCAGGTTCCCCGGAGATTATCTAAACAGAAAAGTGCTAACCGGGTAAATTCCTGGTTAGCACTATAATCTTTCACCACTTTTTTGCTTTTCAATAAATGCTAGGATGTCTTCCCTTTTAATTCTCCAACTTCTACCTATTTTAAAGGCGGGTAATTTAGCTTCTTGTACTAACCTATAGGTGGTTACTTCACTAATTTGTAGGTACTTTGCCACTTGGCTGATAGTTAATATTTCCTTATTATCGTGCACAACTTTCACACTCCATGAAATCAGTTATACACTACATTATATGGTAAATTGGATTATCGATCAAATATATTTTAAAATTTGTTTCCATATCTGTTTTATAATTCTTGTGGTCAATTTATATTACGGCTTATTTTTACGGTTTGCTGAAGGGGTTGTTTTTTTAACTTTAGCAGAGTCTACCGAGGGGTTAACATTGCTTAAATCGTTCCCGCAGTATGGACATATCCATTTTTCTTTAACATTACTGCTATAGGATTTTTTCTTACAATCAGGGCATAGCTTACTATACATATGAACACTCCTTGATTGTGTTTCCTTAAGGATTTATTGTAAATATGTCAAAGGAGATTAATGCAGAATAGATTAGACTATTAAATTATATAAAAAGTGAAAATGTGAAGCAATATGTTTTGAAAAATAGTTTACAAATATCATAAAATATATATAATTTACTTATTGCCATTATTCATTTTTAATCAGTACTATTTTGTAGTATTCATTACTATTACTATGTTTTTAAAAATAATGTCAGTTTTTATTAATTGGAAGCCAGTTCCCTAAAGGGTTCAGGTTTTTTTAGTTATATTATGGAGGTTCAAAAATGAGTGACAAGATTAACCAGGAAATTGATAGACGCAGAACGTTTGCAATTATCTCTCACCCCGATGCCGGGAAAACAACCCTTACGGAAAAGCTTCTATTATACGGTGGTGCGCTTCGGTTAGCCGGTACCGTTAAATCTCGCAAATCTAAACAGTATGCTGTATCCGATTGGATGGAGATAGAAAAGCAACGGGGTATCTCTATTACAAGCAGTGCATTACAATTTGAATATAATGGATACAAAATAAACATATTGGATACACCTGGTCACCAGGATTTCTGTGAAGACACTTACCGAACCTTAATAGCAGCAGATAGTGCAGTGATGCTGATAGATGCAGCTAAAGGGGTGGAAGAACAAACTAAAAAGTTGTTTAAGGTATGTAGAAATAAGGGTATTCCTATCTTTACATTTATTAATAAGTTAGATCGGCACGGCAAAATGCCGCTGGATTTAATAGATGAATTGGAGCGGCTATTAGGGATACGTTCTTACCCCATGAACTGGCCAGTGGGGTTAGGCATTGACTTTAAAGGTATTTATGATCGAAGCTCATCCAAAGTTGTACTGTTTGATAGTGATGGTAGGGGCAAAACCATTGTACCCACAAAGAGCGGCGACTTAAGAGATCCCAATTTCACTGCAAATATTGATGACGCATTGTTAAGTCAATTAGAGGAAGATAATGAGCTTTTGAGTATTGCAGGGGATGAATTTGATCCGGAATTAGTGGCCAGCGGAGAACAAACACCGATATATTTTGGTAGTGCTCTAACTAATTTTGGAGTAAGTAACTTCCTGGAGTCATTTATTAAATTATCTCCAGCACCCCATGAAAGGCAGACGTCTATAGGCAAGTTGGACCCACATAATGAAGAGTTCTCCGGATTTGTATTTAAAATTCAAGCTAACATGAACCCTGCTCATCGGGATAGGATTGCCTTTATTAAGATATGCTCTGGTGTGTTTAAAAGGGGTATGGTAGTAAAACACGTTCCGACAGATAAAAAAATCAGACTTGCACAATCCAAACAACTTTTTGCCCAAGACTGTGAAACGCTGGACGAAGCATACCCGGGGGATATTATAGGTGTTTCCGACCCTGGCTTTTTTTCAATTGGTGATGCCATTACCGAAAAGAATCTCTTTGAATTTGAACCGATACCGAGTTTTTTACCTGAACATTTTGCACGGGTACAACTAAAGGATGCCATGAAGCGCAAACAATTTATTAAAGGTATAAATCAATTAACCCAAGAGGGCGCTGTGCAGAAATACAGCCAACTGGATATCGGGGTTGAGGCACCCATTGTAGGAGCGGTGGGGTTATTACAGTTTGAGGTATTGCAATATCGCTTAACAATGGAGTATGGTGTTGATGTAAATATAACCAACTTGCCTTATACGGTAGCTAGGTGGGTTGATGGAGAACTGCCGGCCATCAAACAATTAAATCAAACTGATAAAATGGTAGTAAAAAATGACCGGGATAAATACCTGGCATTATTTCGAAATGAGTGGTCCCTAAGGTGGGAATTGGAAAATAATACCGGCGTGGAATTATTAGAAAACCCACCAAAGTAACTATATTAATTTAATACTTTAATACAAATTTGCAACGTATATAAAAAGCCCTTGGTCTCGCTTAAGTGAGGCCAAGGGCTGATATAGTCAAACACAAATATATTAAACTTTTTTAACGGTGGCTTAATTTTGTTTTAACTAAATTAAATTATCATTAGTATGAAATGATATGAATACTAAGAACTGAAAGGAGAAATGACGGTTTGAAAATAGCAATTTTTGCAGACGTACACAGCAACTTCTTAGGTTTGCAAGCAGTGCTGTCTGACATTCAAGAACGGGGTATTGATACCGTCTACTGTCTAGGGGACTTAGTGGGTTACGGCCCCAGACCAAACAAGGTAATTGAGTTAATTCGGAAGAAAGACATTTCCACTGTGATGGGTAATTATGATGATGCCATTGGCAATATGAGATTAATATGCGGTTGTGACTATAAAGATGAACAGGCAATGAAAATTGGAGAGGCTTCTATTAGTTGGACAAAGGAACAAACCACTGAGAAAAATAAAAATTGGCTACGGCAACTGCCCCAACGCATAGAATTTAATGTCGGGGAGTTAAAATTTTTATTGGTGCACGGAAGCCCCCGGCAGCTAAACGAGTACTTATTTGAAAATACCGAGGAAGAACTGTTAAACCAATTCCTTATCGAAAATCACTGTAATGTACTGGTATGTGGCCATACCCATTTGCCTTACCATAAGCAAGTGGCAAAGGGGGATGTTATTAATGTGGGCAGTGCCGGTAAGCCTAAACATGGAAACCCCCAAGTGGGTTATGCTGTGCTAGATATAACAACATCAGGAAATCTGAAGGTAAGTTTTTTTCAAGTACCATATGATTACGAACAAACCGCCAGGGAAATTGAAGAATCTGGTTTGCCGGTGGAATTTGCCCAAATTATTCGTACCGGTAAAGCATAAGTTATAATTTACCCAAAACTGCCAACTGGTTTTATAACAGTGAATATTATATAATAATATTAGCATAAAATAGGCGGTGAAATAAACAAAATAGCTCAGCTAAAAGCAGATTTATTTGGCTATTTCCCACCCTGCCCGCATAACGAAGAACTTAAAATATATAATCAACAAAGGATGCTGGTTTTATTAATCAGCATCCTTTGTTATTTTAGTACAATATTATTTTAAAGAATAGTTTATTTTGATGTGTAAAATAATAGAAGCTAGAAAAGGAGGGAGAAGTATGCCATTTTGGGAATCCCAACAAAGTCTTACTATTTTGCAATGGGTGCTTAGGGGAGCTGTAGCTTATGGGTATCTGCTATTTCTCACCAAATTAATGGGTCAAAGGGAAGTTGGTAGATTAACTCTTTTTGATTTTACTATCAGCATAGTAATCGGTAGTATTCTTGCCAGCCCTTTGGCCAGTAGTACTTCAAGTTTTCTTGGCCCAGCCATTACTTTAGCAACATTAGCATTCTTGCAAATACTGATAAGTTTTGTTGCTTTAAGATTTTCAAAAACCAGAAGAGTTTTAGAAGAAGAACCAATTATTTTAGTTCAAAATGGCCAATTACTAGAAAAAGCTATGAAAAGAACGCGAATTAATCTTGATGATCTAATGTCTCAGTTAAGACAAAAAAACTATTTCTATTTACATCAAGTAGAATTTGCGGTATTAGAACCAAATGGTAAAATTAGCGTACTTCCTAAATCACAGTATCGACCAGCAACACCCACGGATCTGAATATAAAAACTAATTATGAAGGTTACCCCAGCATGTTAATTGAAGATGGTAATGTGCTATCAGAGAACCTTAAGAAGATAGATTTAAGTGAAAACTGGTTATTAGATCAACTTAAGATAAACAATATTTCATCACCACGGGAGGTGCTTGCAGCAATGCTTGATACCCAGGGAAGGTTGTATTTTAGCCTTAAGAACCAAGCTGAAGAACGTCTTAAATCTGAACCTGCAATATGAATGACGTCATACGCGATTCCATACACATAAAACAACCGATGAGTTTTACTTACTCATCGGTTGTTTTTAGTTAATTTCATCTTAATAGTCTCCAAAGTCATTAGCATTAAATTTAGTTTATAAAGAGCTTTGTGGAAAAACTGTGGATAAGGTTGTGGATAAATCTATAAATTTGTGGATAATGACGAAATATGTAATGTTTTCTGTGATTATCCAGTTAGACAGTATTTTTTAGTGTAAATATTTAAAGCAGTTTTTACCGTCTGACTTTGCTTTATATAACTGCTGGTCAGCTAATAGGAATAATTCCTTCCTGGTGTTAGCATCTTTGGGGATCGAGGCGATACCTAAAGAAACAGTAACCTTTCTGTTTGGGAAATTATAATCAGCTATAACCCGCCGTACCCGTTCTGCCAGCGTAATTGCCCCTCTTTTATCTGTTTCTGGCATTAAGATGATGAATTCTTCACCACCGTAACGTGCTATAAAATCTATATCCCTTGTAGTATCTTTTAGCAAGCTGGCAGTTACTTTTAAAACCTCATTTCCTGCATCATGACCAAAGGAATCATTATAATTTTTAAAATTATCAATATCTAAAATTATCATCGAAAGTGAGGATTGATATCGGTTACTACGTTCTACTTCAACATTAAGTAGTTCCTGAAAATATCTATAGTTATGTACACCTGTCAATTCATCATGGGTGGAAATATACTTTAGTTTCTTCCGTAAGTTACTTTCCACTTCAAGAATATTTCCCACGAAATATATTATGATAAAGATTGTGCCAAGTAAAACAAAGTGTAAAGTACTATGTATAAAGTGTTGATATAGGCAAATATATAGTATCTGGATTGTAACAACAGCTGCAAATACTATAGAGACTTTTTTGCCGAATCTAATTAAATAGACCAGTGCCAAAATTATATACAGAACATCAAAGTAACTGATGGTGTTTTTTAGACTAAAATAGCTCATGATAGCCATTAATGCTAAGTCGGTAATAAAGTTAAAGTAACCTATCCTACCAAGTGATTGATTAGGATTTCTAGTTTGAAACAATAACCATAGCGTAGAATAGCCGAGAAGGAGTAAGTAAATTGTTATATAAAATATGTTACTATTCCCGGCCAGATACTCAACTATTATAATAAATATTGCTATTGCAATTCTGATTTCCCCAATGATTTTGTCTAATTTTTTTATCCGTATACTATTATCCAATAAGTGTGTTGTTTTGATTTCATGCATTAGGGTGGATACCTCAATTTTTGTAAGATGAAAATATTATAATATAAATGTTAGCTTTAGTGTAAAAAGTTTTATAAAAAAACCCCTGGAACGAATTCATCCAGGGGTTGTATAAATAGGAGGGTTTATATTGTGGCCTCTGTTATTACCTGGGAGCTTAGTATGAACCCATCATACCGTTACCATAATTATTACCATTATAGCCATAACCGCCCATCATTCCACCCATTGGGCCAAAGCCGTTTTGACTATGGAAACCTCTCATGTAATCAAAGTGTTCTTGCCATGCTTGAGCCTGATTAGAATTAATTTGACCGTTTTCTATAGTCTGGTCTAACCATTGGTCATGCCAGTCAAACATTTGATTGTACCAGTTATTGTCTAGGGAGTTGGCAGCAAAGGCACTAGGTACTACTGTTCCTACAACCAATAAAGCAACTATTCCAAGCATTACAAATCTTTTTTTCATTTTAAAACAGCTCCTTTTGTTTTGTTGAGTTTATTATATTAGATAAATTTTTCAGATATTAGGCAAAACCGGTACGCTTTTGTCACATTTTACTAAAATTATAGGTGTTTAAACTAGGATAATAATATAATTTATTATTGATAATTTGAATGTTACAATGAAGGTAGCTAAACATTTGGGGGGTTATATATTTGAAAAAGAAATTAATTATAATAGGTACATGTATTTTATTAGCGCTAAGTGTGATTGCCTGTAGTGAGGGTCAGCCTAATGGAGAAAAGTCCGAAGCGTTGAATGGGGAAGAGCATACTGTTAAGTATGAGTATACAGACGAGGGCATTATCAAACCTGAAATTGCAGAAGAGGTGATTAAGGAAACTTCGGATAAGGTAATTAATGCAATAAAGGAAAAGGATATGGGTACTGTTTCTAGCTTTGTTCATCCGGATAAAGGGGTCAGATTTACTCCATATACCCATGTTTCGTTGGATGACGATATTGTTTTTTCTAAAAAACAAATACAAAATTTCTTTAAAGATGAAGAAAAATATATTTGGGGGCACTACGATGGAAAAGGTAATGAAATTAAATTAACTCCTAGTGAATATTATGAAGAATTTATTTACACGGCAGATTTTGTAAATGCAGAAGAGGTTGGATACAATACGATATTGAGCAGTGGAAACATGCTTGAGAACCAGTTTGAAGTATATGAGAATTCAATTGTTGTAGAGTATTATTTTTCGGGAGATTATGAATACCAAGGTATGGATTGGGAAAGTCTTCGACTGGTATATGAGGAGTATGAAGGAACCTGGTTTTTAGTAGGTATTATTCATAACCAGTGGACTATATAAATGAGTATTATGAATATAAGCCGCATTCTCGGAAGGTGAGAATGCGGCTATATTAATATTGGGATACATGCTATTAATAATGAAATAAATAAATAATACCAAGTGTTTGAGTGTAAATTACTAAAAAGTATTGCAAAGTATTACTTATTTATATAATATAGTCCTATGTTCGACTTATATTTACATAGGACTATATTACTATAACAAATGATAATGGCAAACCTATTGAAAAATAGGGACGCAAAGCTATGGATCTAAACCTATAAAAATTAGGTAGGATTGCCAGGCTGCCATGGATAATTTAACATCATGTATATATCATTAAAAATTCATCCATGAGATATTTAGGTCCCTGGTTTGCCCCTGATTGTTTGGGGGTTTTTTATATGCAGAATATCTCTTAACTAATTAATTGTTAGTGATTATGTATGCATTTATATTAAAAAGATGTTGATAAAGATAGCGAGGGGTAGATTTAATGAAACTTAGCAATTTAAAAGTAGGTACCCGGTTATATGCCTTGATAGCAATATTATCTATCTTGTTAATTGCTTTAGGGGCTTTGGGTATTTGGGGTATCAACAAAACCAATCAATCTCTGGAAACGGTTTATCATGATAGTGTTACACCATTAAAACAATTAAAGATAGTATCGGATATGTATGCGATCAATGTTGTGGATACTGCTAATAAGATACGTAATAAAAACATATCTTGGTCTCAAGGTATTAAGAATCTTGAATTTGCTCAGAAAAAAATATCTGAGCAATGGGAAGAATATAAATCTAATCATTTAATAACGGAAGAAAAGCAATTAGTTGGTGAATTAGAGCCTTTAATAAAAAACGCCGACCAGTCTATAAATAAGTTGGCTAAAATTATCAGGGAAAAAGATGAAAAAGCTTTAGAAAGATATACTGCAGCTGAACTATATAGAGAAATTGATCCTGTTACTGCTAAGTTTGCCCAGTTAATCGACGTCCAGACTAACCTTGCCAAGGCAGAATATGAGCATGCCGAGCAAAGGTTTAAGGTTATATCGTCCATATCCATAGTAGGTATCTTGGGTGTAGTGTTACTGGCGTTTTTACTATCTTTCCTTATAATTCGTAGTGTTACTAAGCCAATTGATGTTTTAAAACATAAGCTTAATACTCTAGCTGATAGAGGGGGCGATTTGACACAGAAAATTGATATTGATAGCAAAGATGAAATAGGTGATTTAGCAAAAATAGTAAATAAATTCCTCTCTAATTTTAGAACGATTATGGAAGAAGTAAATAGCAGTGCAAGAGATGTTTTCCAGACTTCGGAACAACTCAATTCTACTTCTCAACAAACATCTGCCAGTGCCAATGAAACTGCTGCAACAATGAATGAAATGTCTACAACAGTAGAACAAGTATCTTCCAATATACAAGAGATCTCAACTGTATCTTTAAGTACTTCTGAATATGCTAATAGAGGTAGTGAAGGAATTGCTAGCATTACAAAACAAATGAATAACATTGCCTCTGCATCAAAGGAAGTGTCTCAATATATTGACGGCTTAAGTAAGAAATCATTAGAGATAAATAAGATTGTTGAGTTGATTACAAACATTGCTGAACAGACAAACTTATTGGCCCTTAATGCTGCTATAGAAGCGGCTCGTGCTGGTGAGCATGGGCGAGGTTTTGCCGTGGTAGCTGAAGAAGTAAGGACCCTTGCTGAACAATCTACAGATGCATCAAAAGAAATCTTTAGTTTAATCACGGCTATCCAGGAAGAATCGAAAAGTGCTGTAGAAAAAATGGCAGAAGGTGGTAGAGAGGTTGAAGAAGGTAGTAACGTTGTTAGTGAGGTTGGGGAATCTTTCAAAGAAATAATCAACTCTGTGCAAAGTCTAACAACACAAATACAAGGTGTTGCTTCTGCAACAGAACAAATGTCTTCAGGGGTCCAAAACGTTGCTGCATCTACCGAAGAACAAACTGCCGCAACGGAAGAAGTATCAGCTTTCGCAGAATCTTTATCAAAACTAGCAGATCAGTTAAATCAATTAGTGGGTAAGTTTAAAATTTAATATAAAAGTGACTGTTTGCATTTCATCAATATGATAAGTTACTAGAATAAAAAACCTAAACATAAAGTAATCTTTAGCTCATTTTATTCTGGCTATAAAAATTTCCACAAAATAACCCCTAGCATCAAACACCCAGGGGTTGTATATATTTAGGAAGCTCCATTATGGCAATTTTAATTATAGTAGATAAATTTTTCAGATATGTGACAAAATCATTACGGTTTTGTCACATTTTTATAAAATTCCAAAGATATATTTTAGGTTGCATTTTCAATTTCTAAGTATACAATTCTATCTGCTAAGGCTTTAGCATCTGCTTGATCATGGGTGACAAATATTGATGTAATGTCGCATTGCTTCAGGATTATTTTTAACTCTTCTCTGATTTTAAGTTGCAAGTTAGCATCAAGGTTGCTGAAGGGCTCGTCCAGTAATAGTACAGCCGGGTGAGGGGCAATGGCCCGGGCTAAGGCCACTCTTTGATTTTGTTCCTGTTTAGTTAGTTTCTTTAGCCCATAGTGTTAAATCTTTGAAATATCCTGTTGCACACATCAAAAAAAATTGATATGATGTAATTATGATAACACAAGAGAAAATATCAAAAGCACTAAGTGACCCAATCCGTTATAGAATTATGTTAATGTTAGCCCAGAGCAAGGAGGGTTGTTGTCCCATTCCTGGCCAGGGAGATCAACGTCCCGGCCTTTGTAATTGTGAGATCATGGAAGAATTAGGGCTAATTCAATCCCGTGTTTCGTATCATATGAAAGAATTAATAGAAACTGGTTTGGTCACCGAAGAACCCAGGGGTAAATGGAAAATTTATTTTATTAATACTAAAAAACTGCGAGACTACATAAAGCAATTAGAAGAAGATTTTGCGTTGGAATAATTTTTTTTGGTTTTCACATCAAAAAAAATTGATATTAAATTTAGGAGGTAGGAAATATGATTAAAAATACCAGAGAGGTAGTAAAGGAAAAGTATGCCCAGGCCATTACTAAAAAGAAAAGCTGCTGTGGAGATGATAGCGGATGCTGCTGTGGTGATTCAACAAATCTAGACAGCGATATAATAACCGGAGGGTTGTACCAAGCTAATGATATTGAAGGATTATCCAAGGACTTGCTGGCAACTTCATTTGGTTGTGGAAACCCCACGGCATTAGCAGAATTACATCCTGGCGAAGTGGTGCTTGATTTGGGAAGTGGGGCAGGTCTTGATGTGCTGCTTTCTGCTCGGCGGGTAGGTTCTAATGGTAAAGCCTATGGTCTGGATATGACTGATGAAATGTTAGCAGAAGCAAGGGCAAATCAAAAGAAAGCAGGAATCGAGAATGTGGAGTTTTTAAAAGGACACATAGAAAATATTCCTCTACCGGATAACAGTGTGGATGTTATTATTTCCAACTGTGTTATAAATCTATCTGCTGATAAAGATCAAGTACTTAAGGAATGTTATCGTGTACTAAAACCAGGGGGTAGGTTTGCTGTTTCAGATATTGTGCTGACTAGACCTTTACCAGAAAAAATTCAGCAGGACTTGTTAGCTTGGGCTGGTTGTATAGCGGGTGCCCTTTTAGATAAGGAGTATGAAGATAAACTTGCTGCCGTCGGATTTACAGATATAGAAGTACAAGAAACCAGAGTTTACGACTTTACTAGTGAAGATGCTGCTGGAATAATACCAGATTTAAAAGCTGCTGAGCGGGAAGAAATAAATGGTTCGGTAGTAAGCGCATTTATTAGAGGTAAAAAGTAAAAGAAAAATTTAGGCCGGTAATATCTAAACCCTGCAAAAGCAGGGTTTAGATATTTACTATGAAAAAAGTATTAATTTTCCCTTGCTTTTCGTATCATTGCAACAGCTAAAAGCGATAAAGGCAATAATACTTCAATGGGAACTGCATATACTGGCCAAAGAACTGCTGCTGCATTAACTTCCTGAACAATATTTTCATAACTAAGTTTTGATAAAGAGATCATGATTATAACTGCAGGAATAATAAATGGTTTATACCGATCACTGTTTATTAGATTTGATACCCCTTGGCAGAAAGCATATAAGCATACTGCAATTTTGAAGAAGGCAAAATTAAACCAATTAACTATGATGAAAATTTCCAAACCTCTAACAAAACCAAAGGCTTCTCTTCTTGAAGGTTCTAAAACTGCAAAGTATAACCTTTGTGTTTCATCTACACCCAAAGCAAGAAGTGTTCTTACTAAACCTAATAACAAAAGTGCTGCAGCTATTAATACTCCTTTGATTAAAACTTTTGAGCACCCACTCTTATTTTTTACAAATAATAATAAACTTGCAAATAAAATTGATTCACCAAAAGGAAACGATAATGCCTGAATGGAACCCCAGGTTATATGCATTAAATCCTGTTCAAATAATGGCAATATCCTTTCGCTGCTCATGTTTGGTAGCATATTAAATGTAATTCCAACAAAGAGAATTAAAACGAATGGTGATATTGCTTGCGCTAAAATTCCTAAAGATCCTATACCTTGATATAGTGCCAGAATAATTGGTATAAATAATAACGCACTTATTGCAAGGGTGGGTGTATTGGGCAACATTGTTAAATTAAAAAAATCAGTAAAGTTCCTAACTACTAGAGAACCTAAATGCATTGCAAACCAGCACCAGATTACACCAATCATTTTTCCCAATAACTTTCCCATTATTTTTTCACTATACTGAACAAATGACAGATTAGGGTATAGACAAGAGAGTTTTGAAATAGGGAGCAATACTAGTAAACTAAGAAACGCACCTAATGTTAAAGGTATCCATGCATCTTGTGCTGCCGTGTTAACTAAAATACCTGGCAATAAGAGTATTGCGCTACCAAGATTAAAGCTTATAACAATCCAAAGCAATTGAGTTTTTGATAACTTTTGCTCCACATCAAGTCCACCCATTCTGTGAATTCTACAAAAATATCCCCTGCCTAATATTATTTATTATTCCAACTTATTTCGTTTTAATGAGTTTAAGAGAGAGGTTTATTCCTTGATGATATTTGCCAGTAATTCTGTACCAGTGCCAACATTCTCTGGTTCAAATTCGTTTATAAGAGTAACAAACTTGCTGGCAGGTACACTGGTAATACTACTGGCTGTATTGGCAAGTTCTTTTACCAATTGTTCTTT
Organism: Bacillota bacterium; assembly: GCA_009711615.1. Classification (GTDB taxonomy): domain Bacteria; phylum Bacillota; class Desulfotomaculia; order Desulfotomaculales; family Desulfohalotomaculaceae; genus Desulforadius. The sequence continues at coordinate 202,677 of VENI01000006.1, forward strand.
TTCTTTAGTTGACAGTTTAGGACCGTAAAACATAATAACTGGCATAGGTGCTCAAACTCCCTTTCATGTGATTTGTAGTTATAATTTGCACTAAGTAGTAAATTTATTATTATTTATTGACACAGCTTCTTGGGTGAAGTATGATGATCACACAAACAAATGAACAGTTGTTCATGCATAATAATTGACTAATCAGGGGGGCACATGAATGCAGGTATTAGCAAAATACAAATTAAACGGTTTACACTGTTCTGGATGTGCAGAAAAAATTCAGGATACTTTGAATGAGACAGAAGGTTTAGAGAATAGTGTGTTAAACTTTGGTGCAGGAATGCTTACCATTAACCCACAATATTTATGTGAGGCCCAGGAAATAATTGACACTATTGAACCAGGCGTAACGTTGGTAGAGGTGAATAACCAGAAACCCAATCAGTACGAAGCAAATTTTAATTTAAAAAAGCAAATTGCAGTTATGGCCAGCGCCTTTGTATTACTGTTAATAGGTATAGTTTTTAATAACCCATTACATGATACCCCGTATAATGTGGCTGAGTATGCAGTTTTGCTTCCTGCATATTTACTAGTTGGTTGGCCAGTGTTAACCAGTGCTTTGAAAAATATCTTCAAAGGAAATGTATTTGATGAGAACTTTCTGATGACGGTTGCCACATTGGGTGCCATTGCCATTCACCAACTGCCAGAAGCAGTGGGTGTAATGTTATTCTTTTATATAGGTGAAACTTTTCAGGAAATGGCGGTTAACCGCTCGCGTAGATCCATTAAGGATTTAATGGATATTAGACCAGAGTATGCTCACCTAATGATTAATGATAAATTAAGCAAGGTATCTCCCGAAACGGTAAACATCGGTGATATTATAGTAGTTAAGCCCGGAGAAAAAGTACCATTAGACGGCATAGTACTGGAAGGTAATTCAATGTTGGATACTTCTGCACTAACAGGGGAATCAGTTCCCAGAAAAGTAGAAAATGGGAAAGAAGTATTGGCGGGAATGATTAATACCACCGGATTAATAAGAGTAGAAGTAAAAAAAGATTTTGCAGATTCTTCAGTTGCCAAAATTCTTGATTTAGTTGAGAATGCCGGAAATAGAAAGGCTGCCACAGAAAAGTTTATCACTAAATTTTCTAGGTATTATACACCGGCAGTTGTTTTTGGAGCATTGGCTTTGGCGCTTATACCGCCCATTTTTATACCAGGGGCAACTTTTTCAGAGTGGGTTTATCGGGCACTGATTCTTTTGGTTATCTCCTGCCCCTGCGCCTTAGTAGTCTCCATACCGTTGGGTTATTTTGGAGGCATCGGAAGTGCTTCAAAAAAAGGAATTCTAATTAAAGGAGCTAACTTTTTAGAAGCCTTAACAAATTTGGATACAGTTGTGTTCGATAAAACCGGTACTCTTACTAAAGGTGTATTTAAAGTTACTGATGTTGTATCCTATAATGGCTTTACAAAGGATGGAGTTTTAAGATATGCAAGCATTGCCGAAGCCAATTCTAATCATCCAATAGCCAAATCTATTATTGCTGCTTATGATGGTGATATTAAAGGTGAACAGTTAGAGCAATACCAAGAAATATCTGGCCATGGTATTATGGCCAAGTATAACGGAAAAGAGATTTTGGCAGGTAATGAACGCCTTTTAAATAAAGAAAACATTAAGACTGATAACATAAGTGAAGAGGGAACAGTGGTGTATGTTGCTGTTGATGGTGTTGTTGCTGGTTATATAACCATTGCTGATGAAATCAAAGAAGATTCTGCAGTAGCAATTCAGAAATTAAAGCAACTGGGTGTTAACAAAACGGTAATGCTAACTGGTGACGACAAATCAGTGGCAGAAAAGGTTGCATCAAAACTAGGCCTCGATGTAGTTTTTGCCAAACTGCTACCAGAAGATAAAGTGTCTAAACTAGAGTCATTAATCAATGATTCAGCAAAAGGTAAACTGGCCTTTGTTGGAGATGGTATTAATGATGCCCCTGTTCTTACCAGGGCAGATGTAGGAATTGCCATGGGTGGGCTTGGTTCCGATGCTGCCATAGAAGCAGCGGATGTGGTAATAATGGATGATATGCCATCAAAAGTATCAACCGCTGTTGGCATTGCTCGCCATACCAGGAAGATTATTATCCAAAACATTGTCATGGCATTAGGCGTTAAAGGTGTAGTTGTTGTGCTGGGTGCAATGGGAATGGCAAATATGTGGGCGGCAGTGTTCGCTGATGTGGGCGTTGCTTTAATGGCAATTGCTAACGCCACAAGAGTACTTAAGTATCATCAAGAGTAGAAGGAGTATATACTAATGCAGATAAAGATTACACCAAAAGCTAAGAAAAGAATACAAGATAAGATGGCAGGGAAGATAACGGTTAATTGCGTAGCGGAGGGAGGTTGATGTGGTGGTCACCATCATACCCCTTCTGTGCAAGGGGGTTCACCTTCCCAGATAACTGCGGAGCATTATAGAATAATTGAGCAAGATGAAATCACTATTTATCTTAATCCTAGGGTTAGTGCAATAAATGAAAACAAACCAATTGAATTTACCTGTTCAGGGGTATGGTTGTTTAAGTTTATAGAAATACACAATGCCTGCTGTAATCTCACCAATATTAATTAGAGTTCAATTTTCAAAAAGGATTTTAAACTCTAAGGGCAAATTCTATATCTAATATTAATCCGCTGATAAGAGGTGTTGGTTTTGAGTAAAGAGGATTTAACTTGCGAAGTAACATGTGTAGATCCTGAAAACGTTGCAAAAGCAAAAAAGAAAATGCTAGAAGATGAAGAAGTACAAAAAATATCAGGTATTTTTAAAGCCCTTGGAGACCCCACCAGGTTTAAAATTTTATTTTGCCTTAGGCAAGGTGAAATGTGTGTTTGCGATATATCAGAAATATTGGATATGTCCCAATCTGCAACCTCACATCAGCTTAGAGTATTAAGGAATTTAAGGTTAGTAAAACACCGCAAGCAAGGTAAAATGGTTTATTATTCGCTGGATGATGAACATATTTTTAAAATATTAGATGAAGGTTTAAACCATATAAACCATATTTAAAACAAGAAAAGCTTGTTGTTCGAACAGCAGCAAGCTTTTCTTGTTTGTAGGATAATGGATGGATTTATACATTGTATATGATTGATAGATAAAAAAACTATGTTATAATGTTATAATTGGTACAACGTAGTATCATTATGGCGGAGAGGCCTATCTTTTTGAGAGTTTTATTGTCGAAAAAGATAGGCTTTTATTTTTTTATTAAAGACTAACTTTAAATATTTGCAATAACAAATAAGCTAGTTCATTTATCAGAGTGTATTTTAAAACATATGTTAGAGATTAAACGATAAGGGGCATCTAAATGTTTGTTTCTAATTGTAGTAAAGATGGATTAATGACATTTAATATATTGACGCATTTCCAACCAATTATCTCAATAAAAAGAAGGGCTATAATTGGATTAGAGGCACTGTCAAGGGGCGTCTCAAATGCAGGAAGTGATTTGATTCCACCTATTCAACTGTTTGAGTTTGCTTCAAAAAATGGTCATCAGATAATGCTAGACAGGTTGTGCAGGGAAAAGGCACTGGCTAGCTTTAAGCAAACGGATAATAAGAAAAAGTTAATGTTATATCTTAACTTTGATGCATCAATAATAGATAAAGGGGTATTGGGATCAGGGCATTTAATTAATTTTGTTAATAAACTCAATTTGAATCCTAATAATATTGTAATTGAGATTATTGAGTCAAATGTCAATGATATTGAAGCTCTTAAAAAATTCATAAAAACATATAAAAGTTTTGGCTTTTTAATAGCATTAGACGACATAGGAACTGGCCATTCCAACTTGGATAGAATTTCATTGATTGAACCAGATATATTAAAAATTGATAAATCTTTGATAAGGGATATTGATATCAAATATCATAATCAGGAAATTGTTAATTCATTAGTTAATCTATCCAGAAAAATAGGGGCATTAGTAGTTGCGGAAGGAATAGAAAATGAAAAAGAAGCCATTGCGGCATCAGAACTTGGTGTTGATTTTTTACAAGGGTTTTATTTCTTAGAACCTCAAATAATTACTGACCAATCCTTGCAGTCAACAAGTATTAAAATAAATGACGTTGCAAAGCATTTTAAAGTACATATGTTACATAAATTTGATGAGAAGTTAAATAAAGAAAAAAAATATTATAATTTAGCAGACAGCATTATAAAGAAATTAGCTAAGACAGAAGACTTTGACTCAACCTTAGCCGAAATAATTAACCTGAATCATTTTATCGAATGCATCTATGTTCTTAATGAACGGGGCATACAAGTGACTAGGACCGTTTGTGATTTAAAGAAGTTATCAAACTATAAAAACCCATTATTTAAGCCTGCTGAGAAGGGCACCGATCACTCTCTGAAAGAATATTATTTAAGCAATAGAAATAGTCAAAGGATATATTTTTCCGAGCCGTATATATCTTTAGCAACAGGCAATCTGTGTTTAACGATTTCCGCTGTTTTTAACAGGCATTTAAAGGATGAGAAGTATATTTTGTGTCTAGACATTAATGAAGACTATTTAGTATAAAACTGTATTTGTTTTGTTTTTTCTTCAATTGCAATGCCCCATGGAAATGTACTTAGCTTGGTGTAAAATTGAAGGATAATGCTAATATTAAGACGAAGTATAGTGCTAATAAATGGCAGTATAATTCATGAAATACATAAGGGGGAAATGATACTTTGACAGATTATATTAAAACCGGAAACCTTCAAGTGGCTCCAGTTCTTCATGAATTTATTAATTCAGAAGCTCTACCCGAAAGCGGGCTGACTGGTGAAAAGTTCTGGTCTGACTTTGAGGCGTTGATTCAAGACTTGGCAACAGAGAATCAGTCGTTATTGGCAAAACGTGACCAAATACAAAGTAAAATTGACGCATGGCATAAAGAAAACAAAGATAAATTTGACTTTGAAACTTATAAGGATTTTTTAAAAGAAATTGGGTATTTGGAACCAGAAGTAGAAGGTTTTCAAATTACCACCCAGGGTGTAGATGATGAGGTGACTTTGCAAGCTGGCCCACAGTTGGTAGTGCCGACAACCAATGCTCGGTATTCCCTAAATGCTGCCAACGCACGTTGGGGAAGCCTTTACGATGCTCTTTATGGTACCGATGCCATCAGTGAGGAAGAAGGGGCAGAACGGAGAGGGGATTACAATCCTGCTAGAGGCAATAAAGTTATTGCATATGCAAAAGATTTTTTAGATGCAGCAATACCACTATTACATTACTCCCATAAGGATGTTGAGAAGTATTCTATAGTTGACGGCAAACTGTTCGTTTCAATAAAAGATGGTCAGACCACTGGATTAGAAGACCCGTCACAGCTGGTAGGTTTTTTGGGAGAAATGAAAACACCTTCTGCTGTACTGCTTAAAAATAATGGGCTGCACTTGGAAATACAAATTGACAGCGAGCACTCCATAGGTAAAACTGATCAGGCTGGTGTAAAAGACATCCTGGTTGAAGCGGCTCTCACCACCATCCTGGATTGTGAAGACTCTGTGGCAGCTGCAGATGCTGAAGATAAGGTGCTGGTATACCGTAACCTGTTAGGTTTAATGAAAGGTGACTTGACTGCTTCCTTCCAAAAGGGCGGAAAAACAGTGACACGGCAGCTAAACCCCGACCGCACTTACAAAACCCCTGCAGGTGAGATAATAACTATACCCGGTCGGTCTTTAATGTTTATACGCAACACAGGGCATTTAATGACCAGTAATGCTGTACTGGATCAAGACGGAAAAGAGGTTCCTGAAGGTATTCTGGATGGCGTGGTCACAAGCCTTATTGTTAAACATGATCTGTTAGGTAACAGTAAATATAAAAATTCCCGTAAAGGTTCTATATATATTGTTAAACCAAAGATGCATGGTTCATATGAAGTGGATTTTGCTGAACGTCTTTTTGCCCGCATTGAAGATATGCTGGGTCTAGATCGAAACACCCTTAAAATCGGAGTTATGGATGAAGAGCGACGGACTACACTAAATTTAAAGAATTGTATTCATAAGGTTAAAGATCGGATTGTGTTTATTAACACCGGTTTCCTTGATCGCACCGGTGATGAAATCCATACTGCCATGGAAGCGGGCCCCATGATTCGTAAAAATGAAATGAAAGGGTCTAAGTGGCTAAATGCATATGAGGACTGGAATGTTGATATAGGTTTGGCATGCGGTATGCAAGGCCGTGCGCAAATTGGTAAAGGAATGTGGGCCATGCCAGATCGCATGGAAGAGATGTTACAGAAAAAGGGTGGCCAGTTGCTGGCAGGTGCTAACACTGCCTGGGTTCCTTCTCCGACGGCGGCAACATTGCATGCGCTCCACTATCATAAAACCAATATAATAGAAGTACAGAATAAACTGGCTAAAAATCCACGGGCCAACAAGGATGATATCTTGGATATTCCTGTGGCTGAAAGTCCAAACTGGACTGCCGAAGAAATTCAACAGGAGTTGGATAACAACTCCCAAAGTATTCTGGGCTATGTTGTTCGCTGGGTGGAACAGGGTATTGGTTGCTCCAAGGTACCGGATATTAACAACGTGGGACTGATGGAAGACCGGGCTACCTTGCGTATTTCCAGTCAGCACATGGCCAACTGGCTCTATCATGGCATTTGTACAGAGGAACAAGTTATGGAAACATTAAAGAGAATGGCAAAAGTAGTAGATGAACAAAACGCTGGTGACCCTGCTTACCGTCCTATGTCTAAAGACTATAACAACTCTGTGGCATTCCAAGCAGCATGTGACTTAGTCTTTAAAGGTCGTGAGCAACCTAACGGCTATACCGAACCAATCTTGCACAGCCGGCGTATAGAGGCCAAGGCTAAGTTTTAAGATACAAAGCATATAAAAAGAACAACCGGTTAGCCCAATCGGTTGTTCTTTTCCCTTTTTACTGAGGTTGCTTTCGAAGCCGGTTTAACTCTTTTTTTACGCCCAAGTACAAGATTATTGCCACTAGAATACTAATGCCCAAGTAAATATAATTTTTGCCAAGGGTAAGTAGATTATAACTAAAGGCACTCTCAAGTAATAATGAAGGGACTTTTCCTACGCCTGTGGCAATTATAAAATTAGTAAATGAAATTGTAGTAATTGCTCCGAACAGGTTTATAAGGCCCGAAGGAATAAAGGGGGCCATGCGTAAAATGGTCAGAAAATAAATTTGTTTAGTTCCCGGTAGAGAACTGACTGTTTTAGATAGTTTCCACTGATCAGTGGAAAGTTTGGCCACGTTTTTTACGCCCCACCTGTAAAGAAGAAAAGAAATGGCTGCACCGATAACCTCTCCAGCCCAAGATACCAGAAACCCACCATATAGGCCAAAAACCAGTATGTTTGCGCCGGTTAAAAAGACCGATGGAATAACCCCTAATAAGCTGATAACCACGTTTATAAGAATACTGACCAGGATGGCAATGTTACTGTATTTTTGAATAACTTGGGCCGCAATTTGCATATCCCCTGAACTGGCGGCTTTGATTATGCCTATCAACTCATCGCGCCAGAGGGTTGTAGCAAGGGTAATAGTGACTAAAAGAATAAGTGATGGCAACAGGTACTTTTTCAAAAAACATACTCCTCATTTCCTTTATCTATAAATAAATATCATCGGTGATTCCGATAATCTTTTATACCGTTTTTTCTTCTTCCATAAATCACTACTTTGGATAAAGAGAAGTGAGAATGCTTCCCATAAAAAAACCCAACCTCCGACAGTTAAGCTTAATAAGACCAGTTCATAAACAATTTCATTATCTACAATACTACGAAAATAAAGGGACATCATTGTAAATATTAAAGAAACTAGTACATAAAGGGCTGTCCTTTTTCTTCGCTCATGGAACCTGTTCATTGTTATATGAAGACAGTAACTAAAGTAATTACGAATTCCTTCCTCGATATTTTTTTCCCTAACAGTATCTTTTTCTTGATGCTTAATGTTAAATCTTAGAATGATATTCTTTCGTAAATCGATATCAGAGGAACAGTCCTCAAGAAATGATTTAAGGCTGGAGTCTAAATCCCTAATGTTATAAACGGAAGAGTCCCAACTATTAAAGATATCATCATAATTATCCAAAGCAATCTCAATGATATAGTCTCCAGTATTGGTATCAATAGTATAGAATTGATCTAAAAAATTATTTTTCATATCATCCCTCAAGTCTATTTTTTATAAAATCGGATCTAACCTAAATAGTATATCAAGAGCCAAGGCGAAGCTGCAAACAAGTTGAGAAGATATTTATCTTTTGATAAATATTGGTTGTTATATTTAACATTAAAAATCTTAGATGGAGAAACTCATCTTTTAAAAAGATGCTGCTTAAAACAACTAATTATTTTATAATATAGGTACACTGATATTATCCAAGGAGAATTTAATAACATGATAAAAGACATTCTTTTGCTAGGCAATGAAAAATTATATAAGCCTTCTTCTGAAGTGAGAATAAGTGAACTGGAAGAAGCAAAACGAATAGTGGAAGATTTACATGATACCTTAACAGCCTTCAGGGAAAAGAAGGGGTTTGGCAGGGCAATAGCAGCACCACAGATAAGTGCATTTAAGAGAATCATTTACATGAACATTGATAAACCGATGGCTTTTATAAATCCCAGACTTGAATCTGTTGGTGATGAAGTAATTGAACTTTGGGATGATTGCATGAGTTTCCCAGGTTTAATGGTAAAGGTAAAAAGATATAAGAAATGTAAGCTATACTATAAAGATCTGTCTTGGCAGGACTGTCAGTTGGAGTTTGATGGGGATTTGTCCGAGTTAATCCAGCACGAGTATGACCACTTAGATGGAATACTGGCGGTACAAAGGGCTTTGGATAACAAATCCTTTAAAATGGTTAGGGAATAATATTAGATAGGGGGTAGATGCATTTGAATAAGTTAGTAAACATGCCGAATATCGGTAATGTTTTAGCCCAGAAATTAACTGAAGCAGGTATTAGTAATTCAGATATACTACAAGAAATTGGAAGTAAAAAAGCTTTTCTAAAAATTAAAACTATGGATAATTCTGCTTGCTATAATATGTTATGTGCCTTAGAAGGTGCTATCCAAGGGTTAAGGTGGCACCATTTACCTGAAGGCACCAAACAAGATTTAAAGGAATTTTACCAATCATTGATTAAATAATAGAACCCAATCCAAGTTATTCTGGGGGTTCTATTATCGTTGGTGCACAGTGTTATTTTTCAGGGGGAGTAGCTTCTTTAATTTGAATCTTAAAGCTTTCAGAGCTTGAGTAATCATTTTTATACATTTCTATTAACAATCCATGCAGAACAATATCCGTTGTGCCTGCTTCAGGTGTGTATTTTTCTATGGAAATGTTAATCATCCCATCGTCTTTAGTGATATCTTTAACCCAAAAGGATAAACTGCTTGATCCCTGGGTGGGATAGACTAAAACAATTGCTTTATTGTTAAAAAATTCGCTGTTATAGTTTAGCGAGTATTCTTGCCGCGGGGTTCTGAGACTATATTTATTAATCTGTTCATTTAATTCTTCTGTATTATTGACGACTGTATAATATATTTTTCCTTCCTTTGCCATTTGTTTTTTATATAATTCTCCATCATAACTGCCTTGAATATAAAATTCTTTTAGACCTTTCCTGTCCAAAGGTTCACTTGTCTCATTTTTGATTATTATTTTGCTTGCTGTTATTCGCGGCGGGTAAGATTCCTGAATGGGAGAATCTTGTTCTGTCCAGACTTCTATATATTGGCCAGTTTTTAATGAACCATAAGTGGAACTTTCCCCATCTTCATTAACAAATTCTGTATTGTTATCAATTAAGAAATAGAACCGCCGGTTTTTTTGTGAATATCCTTCAAATTTCCCATCTACTAGAACCCCTTTACCTGATGCCGATGTCTTCAATATATTGCCTTCGCCGAACTTTATTTCTGATTTTGCAGAGCATCCAAATGAGAACATTAGAGAAGAGATTATAACTAAAACTAATAATTTTTTCATTTTCTACCATCCCTTTCAAAGTACATCTTATACAAGTATGGCGTTTATTAAACTAATTTAGTTTTTAAATAAGCTATTAACATATTTTGTATAAAATAATTAACAAAAGGGGTGTTTGTTATACCATGAGAAGGCAAAAACCTGAACAGCGATGGTAAGGTTCATTAAGAATTAATTAATTTTATAATTTACCAGCTTCGGACCTTGTCCAAATTGCCGGTTTTTTATTTATCTATTTCATAATTTCCCAGTTATATTCAGTGGCAATAAAATATGCTAGTATTTTTGATTTGTTAAGTGTAGAATGGATGTTAAAGTTAATTTGAATATTTTACTAAGGGATGATGTTATGAGTTTTGAATTTCTCCTTATCTATTCATTTACAGTTCTTATCGCTTCAATTACTCCTGGTCCAAGTATGATTTTAGCTTTGAATCATGGTCTGAAATATGGTGCGAATAGAACTATTGCTTCTGCATTTGGAAATTTAACTGCCACCTTAATTCAGGCATCATTATCTATTGCTGGATTAGGTGCTATCTTAATGCAATCTGAGACTACTTTTAATATTATAAAGTATTTAGGGGCTAGTTATTTAATCTATCTCGGAATAAGGTCCTTTTTGGCGTCAACCGATTTAACCATTAAGATAAATGAAGAAAAACATGAAAAAGTTACTTTTAAAAGACTATATTGGGAAGCCTTCTTGGTTACAGCTGGAAATCCAAAGGCAGTTATTTTTTTTACGGCTTTATTTCCTCAATTTATTGATACCCAGAAGAATACACCATTTCAGTTTATTATTATTCTTATAATTTTAGCTATTATAGCTTTCTGTTGCATGATGCTTTACGGATACTTTGGTCAAAGTTTATTAAAAATACTTCAAAAAGCAAAAGTTACAAAAATATTTAATCGTATAGTCGGCACTACTTTAATAGGTATGGGAATAGGTTTAGCTTCAGGAAAAATTGAAAAATAATCTAAGCATGATTTTGAAGGAGACCCTTATGACCCCTTTTACAATTAAAAGTTTAGTACTAAAATTATTTGCCACTTCTCATTATGCAGTAAATGGAGTAATAATACCATTCCTGCCTTTGATGTTTGACAATAAAGGTTATCAATATTGGCAAATTGGCTTATTACTTGCTGTGGGAGGAATAGTAAATTTTTCAACCCAAATTTGGTGGGGTTATATCTGCGATAGATTACAAACAATCAAAAAAATCTTGCTAATTCAGTTAACACTTTCTGCGGTATTAAGCTTATTTATTTTTGAGATAAATAGTTTTTGGGCTTTTTTTATTTTCTTCGTTATCTTTTCCATATTCTACAGACCAATTATGGCAAATATAGATGTGCTAATTCTAAGCCATATAAAGGGTTCCCCAAGATCTTACAGCAGTTTTAGATTGTTTGGTTCATTGGGCTTTGTGGTAAGTGCGTTGATATCAGGTTTTGTTTTAAAAAAATATGGTATTGAAGTTGGGGAATACTTAATAGCGGGAGCACTATTGATGAATCTAATAATAGGTATCTTTTTGTTTGATGCAAAATATGATCAGTCCCCGCCTCGTTTTAAAGAATTCCTAAAGGTGCTGCAGAACCGTACATTATTAGTGCTTTTAATTTTAACAACCATAATATTTACCACACATTTATCAAATGACAATTTTATTAGTATTCATATCCAGAACTTAGGGGGAACAGTAGACCAAGCGGGTTTGGCATGGACGGTTGGAGTTACAACAGAAGTAATTGTCTTTGCTTTTCTTTCTAAGATAATAAGGAATTTGAGTAGTTTATCGGTATTAAAGATTGCTTCTTTGTTATATGTGATAAGGTGGTTGTTGCTAGCTTTTATAACAAACATAAACCTTATTATAACCGTACAAGTATTACATGGAATATGCTTTGCACTCTTTTGGGCCACTACAGTTAAAACAATAGATCAATTGGTGCCGGATAACTTAAAATCAACAGGTCAAGGTGTCAGATATATGTTTTTCGGTATAGGGTTAGTTGTAGGTAGTTTGGGTGCGGGATTATTATTAGATGCTACCAGTGATAAGTTTATGTATTTATGTTTAGCGTTTTTGGCCTTTACTGCTTTTATAGGGTTTAATAAGATGGGAAAAGAAGTACATATATAACATAGTAAAAACACCACCTACTTTGGTGGCGTTTTTACTATTGTTTAACATTTAATTGTATTAAAACGGTGGGGAAGGGTTATACCAGCCCTTTCCAGTAGGTTCTTGGCGCGATCTTGAGCCTCCAGTAGTATTGATCCTTCATCCAAGGTAACTATTTGCTTATCTTTCATCAACCACTGGCCGTTACACATGGAGAACTCCACATTACTGGAGTGCATACTGTACACTATATTTGCAACTGGATCATGAAGGGGGAGGCTGCCCGCCGATTGGGGGTTTATAATAATTAAGTCCGCCTTTTTACCAACTTCCAGTGACCCTATTTGGTCTTCCCACAATACAGACCGGGCACCATTAACAGTGGCCATTTCAATTACCTGTTCAGCAGGTACCGCCTGTGGGTTTAAAGTTCTACCTTTATGAATCAGTGAAGTTAGATACATTTCATCCATCATATCCATGCGGTTATTTGCTGGGGCGCCATCAGTGCCTATGGAGACACAGATATCTTTACTTAACATCTCAGGTATCCGAGCAAATCCCAGCACCTTCATGGCTGCTCCAGGGTTATGAGAAACCTTTACATTATACAATTTGTAAAAATCAATTTCCCGATCAGTTAACCAGACGGTATGCACTGATAAAAAGTTACTATCCAAAACGCCAAGGTCGGCCAAGTGTTCTACAGTGGTTTTGCCCCGAGTGGCCTGGGAATAACGTATTTCCTCTTCCACTTCAGCCACATGCATGTGAATACCAACACCGTATTGGTCGGCAAGGGATTTTGTCCGAGTAATTAAATCATCAGTGGTATTAAAAATTGTTCGTAATCCAAACCAATAACGGATGCGTCCGTCTGCGGTGTTATGCCATTTATTTAAGAGTTCTAACTGTTTATCCAAACATTCATCGGTTGTTTCTTGCCACTTGACAGGTAAGCCTTCGCCGCTGTTCATTGTTGAGCGACAAAGGACACCACGAAGCCCGGCTTCTGTGACGGCCTTACCCATGCCATCAACTTCCTGTCCACCTGCTTCAGCAAAACAAGTAACTCCGGAGCGTATAAGTTCCAGGCAGCAGGATAATGAAGAAATATAAGAGTCTTGTAGGTTGATATTACTTTCATAGGGCCAAATTCTTTTGTGAAGCCATGTCAGCAGGTCGACGTCATCGGCAATGCCCCGTCCCAACTGCTGAGATAAATGGACGTGAGTATTAATAAGGCCAGGCATAATAATTTTACCGGTAGCATTAATTACTTCAGCATCGGCCTCCACCAAAGATGGCTCCACTTTTCCAATGGCCTGTATAGAATCTCCTTTAATAAGGATATCTCCGTTAATAAATACTTCTCGATTAGAGTTCATCGAAATTATATACCCGTTCTGTAACCAAATTTGCTTCATAAATTGCCTCCTGTTTAATGTGGTTAGAGTAGTCTAGAACTTGTCACTATTGTGCATAATTAATTTTCTCCCTATAGAAATGAAACCCTTTAAAGGGTTGTACCGTCATAATTATATATTAGCAAAGGAGAGGATGCTACAATGAATAAAAAGATATTATTTTTAGTACTTGTAATAATGCTAGTACCTACAAGTGTCTTTGCAAATTCAAATTTTACTGATATTAAAGATCATTGGGCTGAACATGATATTAGGGCAATATACCAAGAGGGTATTATGAAAGGTACAATGAGCGATGTTTTCAGTCCTGACGAAAATGTAACCAGGGCACAGCTGGCTGTTATCTTAGACAGGACATTTAACTTTAACTACAATCATTTACGATTTATCAAGGAACCTAAAATCTCGGATTTCTATGATGATGTAAGTGATGGTCTTTGGTACAGCGGAGCAATTTTAGATGTTAGTTATAATAGCATATTTAATATTAAAGGCAGGGACTTTGGGCCAAATGAGGAAGTGGCCCGAATAGAAGTGGCAGAGGCAATAGTTAATTCTTTTAAGGCAAAGAATTTATCTGTTTCCACAACTCAAATATGGCCTGATTTTAAGGATACAAATAATCTAAGCAAAGAGCAACTGTCGGCGCTGGCTTTTACCTTTAACACTGGTATAATGAAAGGGAGAAGTGACAGTGAGTTTAAGCCGTTTGCCCCCATTACAAGAGCAGAATTAGCGGTGGTATTAAACCGAACATTAGAAACAATGGCGTTAGCGGAGAAAACTAATAAAACTACCCTTAATGAAGAGGAGGGAGAACTCCTGGGTGTTAATGTTTTAAAAAATTTATCAGGTGATTTAGAAGAAGCCATTAGTCTTGTGCATAATCATAGAGGTTATGGAATTATAAAAGAACAAGGTGATGAAGCAATAATATATGTGGGTTCTGGAGAAAAGCCCACTGGTGGATATAATATTGAGGTTACGTCTGTTAAGGATGTGGCTGGAACTACAGTAATTACTGTTAAAGAAACCAGTCCAAGTAAGGACAAGATGTTAATCCAGATGATTTCTTATCCGTATACTGTTATAAAAGTCTCTAACATCACTGATGATATCAAGGTTATAAATACTAATGGTGAATTATTTGAGAATATTAATGAAGGGGATATTTAGTAACTGTACTTGTTAAGGCCCACAGCGGGATGTGGGCCTTTGTCTTATACATAGATATGCTCTGAAGTTAAAGGCAAGTCGTTGTTTAGTCCTTTAGAGAAAAGTATTTGGTGAATATTTAAACCTGATATCCTGAAGGAAGCGGCACATCCCTGTAAATATAATCTCCACATGCGTACGAACCTTCTGTCAAACATTTTTTCAACTTTATCTATATGCTTACAGAAATTAGCATACCATTTGTCTAGAGTGAGGGCATAATGCATACGCAGGCTTTCTATATGCTGCACATGGAAATCATATTCCGGCAAAAGCCAGATGGATTCCCTTAATGAAGGTATATACCCTCCAGGGAAAATGTATTTTTTAATCCAGGAATTTACCGTGTTTTCGTTTGGTTTTGTAATAGTATGCAGCATTGACAATCCGCCTGGAACAAGTAACTTATGAACTTTTTTCATGTACGTGGCTAGATTTTCTTTACCTACATGTTCAAACATACCAACGCTTACTATTTTGTCAAACTTGTTTTCTTCACTTAAGTCTAAGTAATCGTGCAGTAATACATCAACGTTATCTTCTAAACCAAGCTCTTTGATGCGTTGTTTGGTAGCGTTATACTGATCTTCACTTAAGGTGATTCCCACTGCATTAACGTCATATTGCTGGGCAGCTTTAATAATTAGCCACCCCCAACCGCTACCGATATCCAATAGCCGTTCTCCAGGTTTAAGTTGTAGTTTTTTTAGGATATGGTCAATTTTTTGTAGTTGAGCTTGATGTAGGGAATCTTCTTGATTTTTAAAGTAAGCGCAGGAATAATTCATAGTATCATCGAGCCAAAGTGAAAAGAAGTCGTTCCCTAAATCATAATGGTGTTGAATATTTTCACTTTGTTTTTGTTTTAGAGCTGTATCATTAAGTTTTTGCAAAGCAACGGTTACCTTATCGTTTAAATTATTATCTGTAATGAGATTCTGCTTATTTATTTCGACAATGCTTAGCACTTCTTCAATAGGACCTTCAAAATCGATGATTTCATCCATATAAGCTTCCCCAAAAGACAATATTGGATCATTAAAGTCAAATGTTAGCGGCAGAGGTTTGTTAAAAATAATTCTGACTTTTGGTGGTTCAGGTCCGTATTGTTCTACTTCTCCATCCCAAAACACCACTTCCAAGCCACCAGTGTTAATCTTTTTAAACACCGACTTTAGTAACTGTTTTTTCATTAATCTCCCCTCCCTAATAATGGTACACCTACCATATTTAAGTTGTTATATATAGAAACATAAGTTTATTTAATTATTTATTAGCAAGTTTAAGATTTGATGACATTTCTTTAGCTTTAAGATGAGTCCTTTTAAAAAACCACTACTATTCTAAGGAATTAATGGGGCTGTTAAGGTTCCACTAGTTTCCAAAATCCTGATAAGTTTTTTAAAATAATTGCAACTACAGGTATTAATGCGCTAACAGGTGGTGTTGGTACTTGTTTTTTTAAACTTTTAATTGGGTTGTCAATAGATACACCTACACTGTTTTGACTTAGGACCGTTAAATAAAAACCGAGGATAGAATTTTGTTACCCATCCCCGGCTAGATATTAATAACTATTTATTTAGCAAGCTTATTATAAATAAGAGCAAATATTGCCCCACCTAAAGCTCCATCTATAAAACCCCATATAGCGCCAATAATACTACCCCAGAATGTTGGAGCGAAACCAATGTAGAAGGATGATATTGTATCAACAATTATCATACCCCATCCCAACGTGGAGGCCAATCCGATAAATAACATTCCAATTGCACATACTGTTCCTAGCGCTATTGAGAATGCCCTTACATCAATTTTTTGCATTTAATATGACCCCCTTAATGATACTTGTATGATTATTTGAAATTTTTCTTGGCCTCACGTAAGGCCTCTTCCAAGTCATCTTTAGCTACTTCAAATCCCAATTTAGTGTCTTCAAATGCAGAGCTAGTTGACTGCTTAATTTCATTAAATTTAGCTCTAGTTGCTGATTGTTTTTCCTGAAGCGATTCTAAATTTTTTTGATATTCATTTTTATAGTACTCTTTAGTTTGTTTGGCCTTTGCACTAAGTTTACTAATTTCAGCATCTAATTCTCTAAGTTTTTCTTCCATTTTTTCTAAGTAAGTGTTTTGCATTAATAAACTCCCCTTTCTATTATTTCTCTAACTTTCAAGCAAAATTATCTTTAATAATTGTAAACACTTTTTGCCTAGCATTTTCAAAAATCACATGATACATTTAAATTGTACTAATAGTGACATGACTTCACATAGGAGAATAAAGTGATTTATTCTAAAGAATGCGCCATGCAATTAATACATTCTTAAATATATACCAGAAATGCCCAGGGTAGTTTGCCCCGGGCACCTTTTGTTAAGCATCTTTCTTAAGTTCTTTTTCTTCCACATAATCATCTAGTCTACGACCAATGAAAATGGCTATTAATATACAAATGGTAACAACAATGGCTAAATCGTACACACCTAGTCCTAAAGACATCCCAATGGCTGAGGTCACCCAAAGTTCTGCAGCGGTGGTGATACCGTGTTTCATTCCACCATTTCTACTATTCCAGATCACCCCTGCACCAATAAAACCAATACCGCTGACAATTTGAGCTGCCACACGAAGGGGGTCGTATACACCTTCAAAGTTTAATATTTCAGCAGCATTTATTGATACCACTGTAAACAGTGTAGAACCCAAGCTTACCAAAGCAAAGGTTCGTACACCAGCTGGCTTATTATTAATTGTTCTTTCATAACCAATTATTAAACCAATTATCAAGGATACGATAAATCTCAAATATATTTCTGCATCAAAAAAGACCATGGATATCACCTACTTTTACTAGTAGTTGTAAATAAATATGTTACATTACCTACAAATTAAAATCAATAGAAGTTACTTGGTTATCTTGTTAATGTTTGTAAATTATGCACTGTATATATGTTATCATATCTGAAACAAACCAATTGGGTTGTCTTACCAATGTGTTTTGTTTTATTATTATAATAACTATATAATTAGATGATGAATGGGGTTTTGGAGGGGAGAGTATAAATGTCTGAGAGAGTGATTGATAAGAAAAAAACTGCTTCTTTTTTTGAAATAGCCGCCACCTTTTTTCGTATTGGGCTGGTATCATTTAGCTTAGCGGCTTTGGGGGAAGCGAAAAAATGGCTGGTAAAAGAAAAGAAGTGGTTCACTGATGAAGAATACCTGCAGGGAGTTGGTTTTTCGCAAATCCTGCCGGGAGCACCTGCGGTAAGTTTAATGACTTACTTGGGTTATCATCTACGCGGTTTTTGGGGTGCTGCCTTTGCAACCACTGCTTATTTAGTACCAGCATTTTTATTTATGCTTATTGGTACATATTTGTATGCTGAATATCATCACCTTACATTAGTATCTAACCTATTCAAGGGTTTGGGTGCCCTAGTAGTGGGCCTTGTGATTAATACGGTATTAAACCTGTGGAAATCCGGTGTAAATAGTAAACAGAACTGGATACTGGCCATAGGAGGTTTTTTATTAATTTACTGGTTACAATTAAGCATTTATTGGATAATTTTAATAGCGATGCTGTTCAGTATTGTTTTTATGTTGGCAAGCAGAAGGTCTGAATGGTGGGCCATCAGGATGGCTGGATTAAACAGTGATAAACATGAACTTCCTAAAAACCCACAGCCCATAGATTGGAGAAAATACAGTGTGGCAGTGGGTCTGACGGTCCTTGTAGTTATTGTTAATATATTTTTAATTACAACTAGCACAACTTTTTTTGATTTGGGGACTACATTCATGGAACTAGGTGGACTGATATTTGGCAGTGGATATGCTATGCTACCGTTTATCCAAGGAGAAGCTGTGGATACTCATAAATGGATCAGCATAAACCAGTTTACAGCTGCATTGGCACTGAGCTTGGTTACCCCAGGGCCATTAACTAAAATAGCTACCTTCATCGGTTACAAGGCGGCGGGTTT
Organism: Bacillota bacterium; assembly: GCA_009711615.1. Classification (GTDB taxonomy): domain Bacteria; phylum Bacillota; class Desulfotomaculia; order Desulfotomaculales; family Desulfohalotomaculaceae; genus Desulforadius. The sequence continues at coordinate 221,561 of VENI01000006.1, forward strand.
GCCAGGAGCGTTAATTGCCACCATTAATATATATCTCCCTACCTTTTGCATTATAAATTTAACTGCAGATCTTTACCGACGGGCGGGACAAGTGACATCCATACGCTTAGTGGTGCGAGGCGTTGTGGCGGCATTTATTGGAACGTTGTGGGCGGTTGTAATAAGGCTGGGATCAGACATTCTAGTGGATATACCAACTTGGATAATGGCTATAGGTGCTATAATTATTCAAAGGTATACCAAAATTGATACGTTGTGGCTTGTGGTTATTGGAGCCATTGTATCTATGGTCCTGTTTTCCTTAGTATAAAGCTGTGCTGAATAGAATGGCAGTTTTAACAGCAAAATAATTAGAACTTTCAAGATAAAGTTAAGGAGAACTGCCATGCAAGAACTAGCTGAAGTACTCTGGAAGAGTTTCTTTCTATTTGTGCTGTTAATAATATTAACTAGAATTATTGGTAGAAAACTGCTCTCGCAGATGACTTATACAGACTTTGTAATTGGTGTTACAATTGGTACAATAGCGGGTGCCTTTGTGGTGAATTCTGTACGTGGCCTCTGGGTGTTACTAAGCCCAGTATTTTTCGCTGTCGCCACGTTGCTTTTATCTCTAATCACGTATAAAAGCTTAAATTTAAGGAAAATGCTGCAGGGAGAACCGGTGGTAATAATTCAAAATGGTAAGATACTAGAAAAGAATATGAAAAAGGTGCGTTTTCATATTGATTTATTAGAGATGGAACTACGCAACCAAGGTGTTTTTGATATTACCGAAGTAGAGTTTGCTGTTTTAGAAACCCATGGTCAACTTAGTGTTTTAAAAAAATCACAGAACCTGCCGGTGACCAAGAGGGATATAGGAAAATCAACCCAATATAAAGGGATGGCCACCGAAATAATTAAAGATGGTGTAATATTGGAGCAAAACCTTAGTCAGAATAATTTAAGTTTTGGTTGGCTATATAATGAATTGCGCAAAAGAAAAGTGAAAGACGTAAAGGATGTTGTATATGCTGCGCTACAGACCGACGGTTCACTTTATACTGATATAGAAGAAGATGATTTAAAATATGTGCAGGAAATAGAAGATAAACGGTAGTGATTATAAAACGGTACTTTAAATGCAGAAAATAACGAAAATTATTGACTTTTTTGCAGGTATTTTTTTTGTTAGACTAGAATAAGAACAAAAAAAGAGCTTAGGGGAGGTGAATGATGGTGGAAGCTGGTTTGTTATGGGTAATATTTATTCTCTGTCTGCCGTTTATTATCTTTGGTGTGATGAAATTTGATAATTAATTAGTAATCTAACAAGGTGGTCATAAAGGACCACCTTAATTTTTTGATATGATTAAACATTACAAGATAAATAAAAAAACAATTGCATACATAAGTAATCAATTTTATAATTATTATCAGTTAACTTGTTAGTAAGGTGAGGAATGAGTAAATGACTGTCAGAAATTATTATCCGGTAGTGGCGGCTATGGTGGTGGCCGTCCTTTTTGGCTTTTCGTTTCTTTTTACCAAAGTAGTGCTGGATTATTTACAGCCTTTTCAGTTAATTGGGCTTCGCTTCGCCCTGGCTGCAGCTTCACTTAGTATATTAGCCTTATTTGGATTAATTAAGCTGAACATTAAGCTTGGACAACTAACTGATTTATTAAAAGTAGCAATTTGGCAGCCGGTGCTGTATTTCACCTGTGAGACCTATGGTGTGAAATTCACCACTGCTTCGGAGTCAGGGGTAATAATCTCACTCATTCCGGTAATGGTGGCGGTTCTATCCTTCTTTATTTTAAAAGAGAGAGTCTCATTAAAGCAGGGCTTTTTTATTGCATCCGCAGTGTTTGGTGTTGTACTGATGGTATTGGGCGGAACAGCAGGTAGCGGCGGTTCGCCTGGCCAGCACCTGTTGGGTGTTGCCATTCTGTTTGGCGCAGTTTTATCCGGTGGTTTTTACAGCATCTTTTCCCGTCAGGCCTCAGAAAAATATTCAACCACCGACATTACCTTTGTGATGATGTGGTTGGGTGCGGTGGTTTTTAACATTATTGGATTGGTGCAAAGTTATTTAAACGGGCAACTGGGCAATTATGCTGCGGCGCTGGTGCAGCCGCAGGTAATTAACGGACTCTTGTACTTGGGTATATTATCTTCAGTTGTGGCGTTTTTCTTACTCAACTATTCCCTTAGCCGTTTGCCAGCACCCAGGGTGTCAGTATTCTTAAACTTGATACCAGTAATATCAGTTATTGCCGGGGTGGCATTTAACAACGAAGTGTTAGGAGTCTGGCATCTTGTTGGTGGTTCTTTTATCCTGCTGGGAGTATGGGGAACAAATTATTTTGGCCAGGAAGATACCAGCGAAAACCATTCTGAAGAATTAAAAGTATCTGTTTAAACAAATTACCCCCGTTTATTTTTAGCGGGGGTAATTTTGTTTATAGCTTAATTATACGGTATTGGTGCCACGAAGCGGACAATGTTCAAATATGCATCGAGCTGACATTTCTCATTACACATATATTGTTATCGTTTATGTATTTAATATGTAGTGAAAAATGTTCAGCTATCCACTTAAATGTAATTGGGCTGTAAAAACATATATGTGTAGGGTCTCGCTTGTACCACCAGATTTTAAAATCATAATTGTGATGAAATAGCGTCATCACCGCCAATGTTCCTCCAGAGGATAAGTGATTCTTAAAGAACTGTAATACCTCACCGGGTTTTCGGACATGTTCCAATACTTCTGTGGCAGTTATCAAGTCATACCGTTTGTTTGAAAAATCAATATTACTGTAAAAGTAGGGGTCGTAATAGTCCATTTTGACTCCCCCCAATTTAGTAATTAAATCGCTAAGTACAGGTCCTGGGCCGCAACCAAAATCAAGTCCTGTTTGGCAGTTCTTTATAAATGGTTCTAAGGCTTCATTAATAAAGTTACTGAGAAACTTCACGTAGCCCTCATTGTCAGGGGTGTTGTTATGAAGAGTGTATCTTTTCATTTCTTCTTCCGGACTTAAAATATATTTATCATCGATAAAAATTAAATCACAAACAGGGCAATGGTAATATACTTTTTCTCCAACTTCAGGCATAGGACTAGACTTGCTACCGCATAACCAACAGTTATTCAAATATTTCACTCCTTCGAGTTTAGTTTCTGCAAAACAAACTAATAATTATTAGCATATGCTGTTATAAGTTAACATTTTTTGTAGAGAATAAAAAGAGGAGTTGAAATTATTTAAGAATATTTGTATTGGTAGTAAGGCTAACACTAATGCATATTATTGAAATATAGGGGTGTTACATTTGGAAATTTATTCGTCAGAATTTTTGAGTACTTTACTGCTGATAATTGGTATCGACCTGGTTCTAGCAGGTGATAATGCTATCGTAATAGCCATGGCTGTCCGCAATCTTCCTGCAGAACAAAGCAGGAAGGGTATTTTATACGGTACGGCGGGTGCGGTAGTAATAAGAATTATTGCTACACTTATGTTTGTTAAACTTCTAGAAATTCCATACTTAATGCTGGTGGGCGGTATTGCACTGACTTGGATTGCCTATAAGCTATTGGTGGAAGATGATGAACAAGATGTTGAGGCGGCTGGATCACTACGTGAAGCAATTAAAACAATTGTAATAGCAGATGCTGCTATGGGTTTGGATAACGTACTGGCGGTGGCTGGGGCAGCCCATGGATCGTACTTGCTGGTAATAATAGGGCTATTAATTAGTATACCGATAGTAATATGGGGTAGCACAATGATTTCAGGGTTAATGAATAAGTACCCAATAATAATATATTTTGGTGCAGGAATACTGGCTTTGACAGCCGGTAAAATGATAACAAGTGAACAGGCTTATATCGGCTTTTTCAAAGCTAATCCATCGTTAAAGTATTTAGTAATCGGCTTAGTTATAGCCGGAGTTATAACTGCCGGAAGAGTAACCAAATTGAGAAAAGCTAGAAAATACAATATTGGTTAACAACAGTAGATGCACCTGATAGAGTAGGTGCATCTTTTGTTTAGGAAAACTTTTTTAATACAGTCATGAATTCATCCAGAAATTGGTTAGCGTCTTGGTCATTCTCTATACCTTCTTTGAGGCCGCCTGCAAGGTGGCAGGCCAGCACCGTAAATCCAACCCGGTTTATGGCTGCCTTTATTGCGGCCAGTTGTATAACTATATCCCCACAGTCACGGTTTTCATCAATCATTTTCTGAACCCCTCTTACCTGGCCTTCAACTCTTTTTAAGCGAGACTGTAAATCTTTCTTTGCATACTCTTTATCGCCTAATATGTTATCCATTACAATACCCCCCATGGTATTAAGTTTAAGATAACCGAATGCAGTTGTCAATTCTTCTTAATGGTAATAATTATAGAGTAGGCAGGGCTATAGCCCTGCCTATTAATCCCTCTTCGGTGGTTTGGGACCGTAGTATTGGTAATAATTGCACTTAATACGCCCGTTATATAATTTACGTTTTTTGTCAGCTTTGCGGGCAAAAAAGTCTTCAAATCCTTCGTGGGAGGTAATTACATAAATTGACCATGTGTCCAGTGATTTAAATACGTTACCCATGGTTTGATAAAGTTTCTCCACCTGCTTTTTTTCACTTAAACGCTCGCCGTATGGAGGATTGGTAATTATACAACCGTATTTTTTTTGAGTGCTGAAATCTGCTACGTCCCGGGCTTGGAAAGATATGAGCTCGTCCACCCCTGCCTCTTTTGCGTGGTAGCGGGCTAGGCTTAATACTTCCTTATCAACATCATATCCTTGTATGTTTAAAGGTTGGTCATAATGGGCGGCCTCATGGGCTTCCCGGCGTACCTGTTGCCAGGTTTTTTTGGGGATGGCCGGCCACTCTTCAGATATAAATGTACGGGTGAGGCCAGGGGCGATGTTCTGGCCAATTAATGCAGCCTCAATTGGTATGGTGCCGGAACCACAAAGGGGGTCTACTAATAAGCGGTCATGGTTCCAGAAACTTAGCATAACCATTGCTGCAGCCAATGTTTCTCTTAAAGGGGCTTTGGCAGTCAGCTTACGGTATCCTCTTTTGTGCAGTCCCGCCCCGCTGGTGTCAATTGTTAAAGTTGCTGTGTCCTTTAGTAGTGCCACCTCAATTTTATAAGTGGCTCCGGTTTCTTCAAACCAATCAACACCGTAAGTTTCCTTCATTTTTTCCACCACAGCCTTTTTAACAATGGCCTGGCAGTCAGGAACGCTGAAAAGCTGCGATTTAATTGATTTGCCTACTACAGGAAACTTGGCGTCCGATGATATCCAATCTGGCCAGGGCAGCGCCTTTGTTTGCTGAAACAACTCTTCAAATGTAGTGGCTTTAAATTCGCCTACTTTTAACAAAACCCGGTCTGCACTGCGTAGCCACAGGTTGGTGTGGCAAATTGATTGCTCGCTACCCACAAAGGTAACTTTGCCATTTTCCACATTTAAGTTAGAGTATCCCAAGTCACGTAATTCCTGCGCTACCACCGCTTCTAGACCAAAGGCTGCAGTGGCTATTAGTTCTAGTTTTGCCATAAAATCCTCCTAAACCAGTCAAAATACAGTACCATTGTACCCCAAGCAGTAAATATTATCCAGAATAAATATTAAAAAGGGCGCGATTAACGCACCCTTTAAACATTTAAAAATGGAGGGAGAGTGTGAGAGTCGAACTCTACTCCAGCTTGTTTCACAAGCCGGCCACTGGGTTTGCAGCCCAGGGGGAACACCGGTTCCAACCCTCCCGTTAAAACCATTTATAATTATAATCCAGAACGGGCTTATTGTAAACAGTTTGGAATAATTAGTATTAGCCAATGTTATAATAGTGCAATTAGGAATGCAGAATAAAGAATTAAGAATGGGTGCATGTGAATCATGCATGGTTACTTTGGTTTAATTCTGAATTCTGACTCCTGACTTCTGGATTCGTACAAGCATAAAAAAGACGCCCTAAACTCGGGCGTTTTTTTTATGCATTTTTATGATTCCGTTTGACTATTTAAATACTCTAAAACTCTTTCAAATTGCATGCTAACCAACTTATCCATGGGTTCATCAACTTCCTTAGCCCGTTTTTCAATTACATGCAATTGGTTTTGTAAAAACTCTGTCAGCACGTATTCAATGACATCTTCCGGCTTTCTGTTGGTTTTTTTAGCGTATTGTTCTATCAGTTCCGAAGCCTTTTCGCTAATTTCAAGCTGAAATTCTTCTTGGTTTTGTTCGGTCATGTCTTTGCACCTCACTACATTATAGTTTAATACTTTTGCAATTATAAACCAAAATATTCCTATATGCAACATTTGAGTATTTTGAATACTGTTCATTTTAATTTGTTATTAGATATCGTATAATAGGATATATGTTTTATTTAAGGGGGTTAGGTTTTGGGGGATAGACAAGCAGTATTAGAACGGGTACAGAAGCACTTTACCATTATGGTGACATTAAAAGCTTTAGGAAGTTTTTTGGGGCAAATGGGCCTTATGCATGCTGGTGAAAGCACGTGGGTACTTGCGGTAGGGTTTCCGTTATTCATCTTCCTTGTGGGTAGACATTTAATTAAGACAAAACTGAATGAAGAACGGGCGGCTGGTTTAGTAAAATATATTCCACTACTGTATTGCTTTTTAGTGCTTGCGGTTGTAGGCAATGTAATGTCATTTTTAGTAAAAATGCAGTTTTTCATGGTATAAAAAAACTATTAATACCCCATACTATTACTAATCAATTAGTAAAGGTTATGGGGTGTTTTCATTTATGAAAAAATATATTAAACATATAATTAGCGGGTTAGTAATAGTTATAGCATTATTTACAATATCTTATAATTACTATATGCAACAGCAGTATGCCGAGGAATTAGTCAGGTTTCACGTTATTGCAAATAGCAATACAATTGAAGATCAAACCCTTAAACTGCGAGTTAGGGATGCTGTTGTAAGTGAAATGAAAGAAAGGTTTGCTAGCGTAAGTACTAAAGAGGAAGCACTTGTTGTAACAGAAAAAAGTTTAAATGAAGTAAAAGAGATTGCAAAAGAACAAATTGCAATGGCAGGTAAAGATTATGATGTACAGTTAACGCTGGGCGATTATCGGTTTCCCACAAAGACCTATGGTGATATCACATTGCCTGCTGGCCAGTATCAAGCCTTGCGGGTGGTAATTGGTGAAGGTAGCGGCAGAAATTGGTGGTGCGTGTTGTTCCCCCCATTGTGCTTTGTGGACGGCGTGCAAACGGTGGAAGAAGGTCAGCAAAAAGGAGTTAAAGTATTTGAAAAGGACGACGTTGAGTATCGTATCAGAGCGCTAGAAATGTTTAAATAAACTTCCTTTATGGCAATAATAACCATAAGGGAGTGAATATTATGAGAGACTTTTTTTAGGAACTGTTGGAAAAATTAAAAAGAGCAGTTAATAAACCAGAAACTGAGAAGCAAGATGCTGAGTGTGTAGCACTGGCATTTTGCGCGGCCTAACCTAACGGTTAGGTCTTTTTTGATTAGCACTTATATATATAGGGTTATGTTGGGAATGCTAGAAAAAAATAATAAAGGGGGTATTTCGTGGATAACTTTAAGGAAATTGATGAACAATCCGCCTTAGAATTTTTTGAAATGCTAAAAGACGCTCCCAGCATTAAGGAGATAATGGAAACCTATCCCGGCGTCGAAAACTTAATGCATGTAATGACAGCCCAACTTTCTACACATTTTATTTTGCCATATTTACAAAAAAACCTGGCGGTAGAAGATTTGGTGGAGGCTATTCGAAGATATATGACCACAGCGCTGGCTTTTGGAATTATCTTGCACCGTAACGATGAAGCCACTGACTACATATTGAATTTGTACAACAAAAAGCCATATCAAAATGGTAAAGAAGACACCGGGGCATAATAAACCAGGAGACAGGAGACAGGAGACAGTAGTCAGAATTAAAACAAAAAACGGATCGGTGCTTCCGCCGATCCGTTTTTTCAGAATAAACCATTTTTAATTATTCATTTTACATTTTTCATTTATGATCCCGTTTCGTCTAAGTTGTATGCCATTTCAATCCATTCCCGGATGTTTTCATCAATTTGGTATAAGCCATCCTTAATTACCATTCCCGCCTGTGGTATCAATGCTTCAACCAGCATTATTGTTGGTGGTTGCTCATCTAAAATTTCGGTGCTGCTGCAGTTAAGTCCGATGCGGTATAGCGCCAAATGGGGCCTGCCCTCATAAACATCAATTACAAAGCTGAAACCTTTTCTTCTTGGTCGGGTAAACTCATTATATAAGTTGAATTCCCATTGTATTTTGTCTTGAATGGAACGAATATCCATTTTATACACCTCCTGTTCTGTATCATTGCCGGTTTTTATATTTTTAAAAGGTATTGTGGTTAAAATGTCGAATACGAAGTGCAGGTATTAGTATACAAGAGACGATGAGAGTGGGTAATAAAATTGACAAAGGACAAACATTTTAAAGAAGATGAAAAATTCAATTTTTCTTGCCATGAAGGACTGGCTTGTTTTAACACCTGCTGCAAGGATATCAGTATTTTTTTAACTCCTTACGATTTATTAAGGTTAAAAAACAAACTCAAGATAACATCCCAAGAGTTACTGGATAAATACACCAAGGTGGTTAATGCAGGTTCTAGAGCCTTTCCTATGGTGATAATTAACATGAAGGAAGATGATGATAAAAAGTGTCCTTTTGTTACGGGCCAAGGGTGCAACGTGTACCTGGACAGGCCTTGGTCCTGTAGAATGGCTCCGGTGGATATTAAAGGGGAAGGTTCTTACGGGTTTTGCTTTGAAAGTGACTATTGCCATGGCTTAAATGAACAGCAGGAGTGGACTGTTAGTGATTGGGCTAAAAACCAGGGGGCCGATATCTATCAGAAGATGGATGAAAAATTTAAAGAAATACCCGAAAAACTCCAGTTTACCGGTTTCTCTAGTATAGACAGGCATATTAAAGAAATGTTTTTTATGGCCTGCTATAATCTGGACAAATTTAAAAAATACATTTTTAACACCAGCTTTCTAGAAAAGTTTGCCGTACCTCCAGCCACAGCTGAAAAAATTAAAAATGATGAAGTTGAACTAATGAAATTTGGTTTCCGTTGGCTGATGAACTTTGATGTAAGAAAATCTATGGAAATTCGCGACGAACTTGAAGAAATAAGTTAATTTGTTAAGATGAGCTATAGCTCATAAGATACTAAATAAATTTATTAATAGGGAGGACTAACAATGAGTGATATCACCTTAAATGAAGGACTAGAAGAAAAGGCTAATGAACTGGGTGCTTTTATTAAAGAAACAAATGAGTACAAAGAAGTAAAAGAAAAACAAAGTGCCCTGTTTGATAATGAAGACGCCATGCAGCTTCTAACCGAATTTAACAAATTGCAAGCCCAAAACCACAAGAAACAACAGGCTGGTCAAGTTACCCAGGAAGATATGAAAGCGGTAGAGCAGGCAGAACTAAGAATGCTGGAAAATCCGCTAATTAAGGATTTTCATGAGTCCCAAGTAAAGTTCCAAAGGGTATTAAATGAAGTAATGAAAATGGTAGTGGAAGCAAGTAAGTAGTGGCAACGCCAAATGTCTATAATCTAAACATGAATGTACAAAAAAGAGAGCTCTGTGGAGCTCTCTTTTTTGTACATTCTGTATAGACGTTTGTACACTGTGTATGAATTTGTCAAGTTTTAAAACCTTAACTGAGCGTTAGAAAAATAAATAAATTAAAAGCGTTATTAAGCTATCAATGAAAAATAGTGGAAATTAAGAGATTTCTAAATTGCTTTTTAGTATGAAAAATGGTAGTTTACCATATATAGATAGGTATCCGTCGTGAGTGGACAAACACCGACTGATACATGAAAAAACAAAATATGGATTATAGGGGAGTTGAAGGAATGATGAGTAAGAAGTATCTTGCATTGCTGGCACTGGTAATGCTGGCAGCTGTCGCCTTAGTAGGTTGCGGCGGTGGCGAGGAACAAGCCAGCGGCGATGCAGCTCAAGAATCAGATGTAATTAAAATTGGTGTATTTGAACCATTGACCGGTATTAATGCTGCCGGTGGTGAAATGAGTCTTGAAGGTATTGAGCTAGCCAACAAACTTTATCCAGAGGTGTTGGGTAAAAAAGTAGAGTTGGTAACTGCGGACAACAAAAGTGAAAAGCAGGAAGCAGCTAACGCTGTGGAAAGACTGGTAAATGAAAATGTAGATGTTATTTTAGGTAGCTACGGTAGCTCACTATCAATGGCCGGAGGTCCCATTGCAGCTGATGCGGGTGTTCCTGTGATTGGTGATTCACCAACTAACCCACTGGTTACTAAAGGTAATGACTATTACTATCGTGTTTGCTTTATCGATCCTTTCCAAGGTAATGTAATGGCCAAGTATGCTGTAGAAACCCTGGGTGCTAAAACAGCAGCCATTGTTCAGGATGTACAGCAAGACTACTCTGTTGGCCTGAGCAAGTACTTTGAAGATTCATTTAAAGAGTTAACTGGTGATGAGAATGCCATCATAGCCAAAGTAAACTACAACACCGGAGACAAAGACTTTTCTGCTCAGTTAACCGAAGTTAAGTCTAAGCAGCCTGATGTAATCTTTGCTCCTGGTAACTTTACAGAATGTGGTATTTTAGTTGAGAAAGCAAGGGAACTGGGTATTGAGGCCCCTATTCTGGGCGGCGATACATGGGAAGCTGAAGAGTTCTTGAACCGTGTAGGGGATTTAAATGATATTTACTTTAGTACTCACTTTACTGCTGAAGAGCCTGTAACTGAAGTTTCTAACACATTCTTAAATAAATTTAAGGAAGAGTATCCGGATAGGCAAGTTAACGCCTTTGCTGCCTTAGGTTTTGATGCTTACATGTTGGCCCTGGACGCTATTAACCGCGCTGGAACCACTGATCATGAGGCTATTAAAGAAGCTATAGCGGAAACTGCTGACTTCCAAGGCGCAACGGGTTTCATTACTCTAGATGAAAACGGTGACGCCACCAAGACAGCCATCATTAAGAAAGTGGAAGATGGCAAGTTTGTATACGAAAGTAAAGTAGATCCAAAGTAATTACAACATAAAAATTCCATACTCCCCCCTGACGTCAGGGGGGAGTATTCCTGTTCTAGCTGTAGTTATTTGTAAATTATGGTATTTAACCGAACGGTTAACTGCAGTCAAGTTAAGAGAGGGGTTAACAAATGACACTGGAAATATTCCTACAAAACGTGGCCAATGCCATCTCTTTGGGGAGTTTGTACGCACTAATAGCCATTGGGTATACCATGGTATACGGAATTATCAGGTTAATTAATTTTGCTCATGCCGACCTGCTTATGGTAGCAGGCTATATTTCTTTTTATGGCATTCTTATTTTTGCTATGCCTTGGTGGTTAGCTTTTTTAATTGCCATTGCTTTGACTACTATTCTAGGTATGGCCATGGAAAAACTGGCATACCGACCTTTAAGGAATGCTCCTAGGATATCTGCACTGATATCAGCCATTGGGATGTCATTTTTGCTGCAGAACTTGGGTATTGTTTTGGTGGGTGCCAGTCCAAAACCATTTCCCCGCCCGGAGGGGTTAGTCTGGAATATCCACCTAGGAAGTGTATCATTCCTATCTCTAACTGTAATTATTCCAGTAATTACTCTATTACTACTAGCTGCTGTTTACCTTGTGGTTAACAAAACTAATACTGGTATTGCCATGAGGGCGGTATCTAGGGACTTTGAAACAGCCAGTTTAATGGCTGTAGATGTTAATAAAGTTGTTGTGACCACCTTTGCCGTCGGTTCAGGACTGGCTGCTGTGGGCGGTATTATGTGGAGTTTGCAATATCCGCAAATTGACCCTCTAATGGGTGTTTTCCCCGGTTTAAAATGCTTTATTGCAGCGGTGATGGGCGGCATTGGTAGTGTACCTGGTGCTATGATTGGTGGGTTTATTCTGGGTATAGGTGAAATTATGTTAGTTGCATTTATGCCTGAGCTATCTGGGTACCGGGATGCATTTGCTTTTGTAGTGCTGATTCTAATTCTGTTATTTAAACCCGGCGGTATTCTGGGTGATCATGTAGTGGAGAAGGTGTAGCATATGGATAACAGAAAAAGTATAAAAACAGCGTTAACAATAGCCTTTCTTTTAGTAGCTGTTGCGGCATTGTATTGGGGAGACAATAATTTATCTCGCTTTCAATTGCGGATTTTAAACCTGGCTGCCATCTTTGTTATTTTAGGTGCCAGTATGAACTTAGTAATTGGTTTTTCCGGTATGTTTTCGCTAGGACATGCTGGATTTATGTGTGTGGGCGCTTACACTGCTGCCATCTTAACTATGTCTCCTGAAAGCAAAGAATTAATTTACTACATGGAGCCAATTATTCCGCTACTGGCAAACGTTCAATGGCCAGTCATTCCAGCTACATTAATGGCGGGAGTTGTGGCCGGAATATTTGGAGTATTGGTGGGTTTTCCTGCACTGCGGTTGCGGGATGACTACTTGGCCATTGCAACCCTTGGTTTTGCCGAGATTATCCGCATTATTGTTACTAACACCATCAGTATTACCAATGGAGCATTGGGATTAAAGAATATCCCCAGTGAAAAAAGCTTGTTGTTTTATTGGGGTTTCGGTATATTAACGATACTGGTACTAAAAGCGCTGATAAACAGCAGTTGGGGTTATGCTTTCAAGGCCATTCGGGATAATGAAATAGCAGCTGAAGCAATGGGTATTAGTGTGTTTAAGCATAAAATGTTATCATTCAGCATTGGTGCTTTTTTTGCCGGTATAGCCGGTGCATTGATGGCGTACCTAATTACATCCATTGACCCAACCATGTTTAGATTCTTATTTACTTTCCAGATAGTATTAATTGTAGTGCTGGGAGGTATGGGTAGTTTAACCGGTTCGGTTATAGCTGGGGTTGTGATAACAATTGCCATGGAGTGGCTAAGGTTTGTAGAGCAACCGATGAGCCTAATGGGAATGGACATTCCTGGTATCCCTGGAATGCGGATGGTTATTTTTTCCTTGTTACTGTTAATAGTTGTATTGTTTTATCGACAAGGTTTGATGGGAACCCGAGAATTCAACTGGGATTGGGTTTTAGATAAACTTGGTATAGCCAAAAGTAAAGAAAGGGAGGTTAGCTAGGTGAGCGCAGAAAAAATACTATCTACAGATAATATAACGATGAGATTTGGCGGTTTAACTGCGGTATCCCAGCTATCCCTTGATATACATTCAGGTGAAATCATTGGATTAATTGGGCCTAACGGTGCAGGTAAAACCACCTGTTTTAATATGATTACTGGAGTATATACACCCACTAAAGGAAGAATATTGTTTAAGGGGCAGGACATAACCGGTATGCGTTCTAACTTAATTACCAAAGAGGGTATTGCCAGGACATTCCAAAATATTCGCCTTTTTCAGAGCATGACTGTTTTGGAAAATGTAATGATCTCAAAGCATGTTCGCTTAAAGGCTAATCCTTTAGAAGCTGTGCTGCGGCTACCGCGATACACCAAAGCCCGTAAAGAGAATTATGAAGAATGTATGGAACTGTTGCGTCAGGTTGGTTTGGATGATGTGGCTCATGAAATGGCTACATCATTGCCATATGGTAAACAAAGAAGGTTAGAAATTGCCAGGGCACTGGCCACCCAACCCAGCCTATTGCTGCTTGACGAACCGGCTGCTGGTATGAACCCCCAAGAATCTCTGGACTTAATGAATTTCATTAAGGAAATCCGTGACCAGTTTAAATTAACCATATTGATGATTGAACACCACATGGAAGTGGTAATGGGAATATGTGAACGCATTACAGTGCTGGACTACGGGGTAACCATTGCCCAAGGTAATCCTGCAGAAATACAGAATAACCAACAGGTAATTGAGGCTTATCTCGGGGTGGTGGAAACCAATGCTTAAAATAGACAACCTGGAAGTGTATTACGGTGGTATACATGCTTTAAAAGGTGTTTCTTTGGAAGTGCCGGAAAATAAAATTGTTACTCTGGTAGGTGCCAATGGTGCTGGTAAAAGCACTACATTGCGAGCAATTAGTAACCTTGTAGCGCCTTCAAGTGGTAAAATAACTTATAATGATAAAGACATTACTGGCATGAAAACGGTGGATATAGTTAAGAACGGTATTACCCTTGTTCCCGAGGGTAGGCGCATTTTTGCTAATTTGACAGTGATGGAGAACCTAAAAATGGGATCTTATGCCCGTAAGGACAAAGAGGAAATTAAAAAGGACATGGACGTAATTTTTGAAAGGTTTCCCAGGTTAAAGGAACGGGAATGGCAACAGGCAGGAACACTTTCCGGTGGTGAACAGCAGATGCTGGCCATAGGACGGGCGTTAATGTCTCGTCCTAAGTTAGTAATGATGGACGAGCCATCCTTGGGCTTGGCTCCTTTACTAGTAAAAGAAGTGTTTGAAATTATAAAAGACATTCACAGTCGAGGAATGACCATTTTGTTAATTGAACAAAATGCTGCTGCAGCCCTACAGATTGCAGACTATGGCTATGTACTTGAAACCGGTAAAATTGTACTGGAAGGCCCAGGTAAAGAACTGGCCAACAATGATGAAGTAAAGAAAGCTTACCTGGGAAAAGCCTAATTTCAATCGGATTAAAAGGAAGGGGTTGACCATATATCATGGTCAACCCCTTCCTAAGTCAGTTAAATGGCTTCTTTGCCAACAATATTCAAATACTCCTCACCTAACTTGGTGATTTCACACATTTTACTCTTGCCTTCGCTGCTGATTTCCACTAAACCCAGAGCATATAACTGGAACAATACATGGTCCAGTACCGCCCTTTTTGTGGTGGACATCAAGCTCAATTCTTCCTTATTCATTTTTCCTGCATCAAGCAAAGTGGTAAGCACCCTTTGTGCCTCATCGGGAAGTCTGTTAGATGCTTGTTTAAAATAATCTTGTAATGTCATAATTAGCATTACCTCCTTAAACTTATTTACTGTTATAAATATTATTTCCCAAATACTTGTTAATTAAACAACAACATAGTTAGTTTTTAATATTTCTTGACGCTGTTATTTGTCGATGTTATACTGATATTAAGTTTATTATAGTGAGAGAAGAGATTAGATTAGTTTTGAAAAGTATAGATGGGAGGAGCTGAGATGAGCCGGAAAACTATGATTATAAACCGGTGCTCATTTGGGTACCGGTTTTTTGCGTTTAATAACAATTTATAAAATTCTCTTTTAACCAAAACTAATTAATTAGGGAGGAAACAAAAATGTTTAAACTTAATAAATTTGTAATTTTAGCAGTTATGTCACTGACAGTAATATTAGCAGGTTGCGGCGGTGGAAACGCTGAAGATACTGCAGGAGAAACAAAAGATGACGTGTTTAAAGTAGGAGTTAGTCAGTTTGTAGCCCACCCAGCACTGGACTTGGATCAAAAAGGCTTTTTAGATCAAATGAAAGAAGAAGGCTTCATTGAAGGGGATAACATAGAATTTGACATTCAGAATTCCCAAGGCGATCCCAACCTGGCTAAAACCATTGCCGATAAATTTGTAGCAGACGATGTGGATGCAATTTTATCTATCACTACCCCTAGTTCTCAGGCTGCAGCCCAGGCTACCAAGGGTACCGATATTCCGGTGGTATTTATTGCAGTATCTGATGCAGTGGGAGCAGGTTTAATAAAGGACTTGGATCAACCAACAGGTACTAATATAACAGGTGTTTACAGTGCCGACCCAGTAGAAAAGCAGATGGACTTAATTAGAGAGTTCCAACCGAATGCTAAAACACTCGGTGTTATCTACAACGCTGGAGAGGCTAACTCGGTTAGTAACGTAGAAAAAATTAAAGAATACTTGAACGGTGAGATGGAAGTGGTGGAAGTACCTGTGTCCAGCAGTAACGAGGTGCAGGCAGCTGCGCAATCCGCTGTTGACAGAGTTGACGCCATGTTTATGCCCCAAGACAACACAGTAATGTCTGCGGTGGAAGCATTGATTAAAACCACCCAAGATAGTGATACTCCGTTATACACTGGAGATACTGAATCAGTTAAAAAAGGTGCCCTTGCTACATTGGGTAACGATGAATACGACTGTGGTCGCCAGGGTGCAGAAATAATGGCCAGTATACTTAATGGTGATAATGTTGGAGGAATTGTGCCGCAAGAAATTCGTAAGCGCACACTGTTAATTAACCAAAACGCAGCGGCAGAGTATGGCCTGGAAGTGCCTCAGGAACTACTGGATCGGGCGGATGAAGTAATTTAACTTAGGAGTCAGGAGTCAGAATTCAGGAGTCAGAATGAAAAACTTGGCTAGGAAGTGAATTCAGTATGGAGAATGTCATAATTAACGGTTTGCAGCAGGGTTTAATATATGGATTCATGGCACTGGGTGTGCTATTAACCTTCCGCATTTTAGGTTTTCCTGACTTGACTGTGGAAGGCACTTTCCCTTTAGGGGCGGCTGTGGCAGCAACTGCTGTGGTTAAGGGTATTGATCCCACCATTGCTGTGCTTCTGGGTGCAGCATCTGGGGGGGTGGCTGGTGCAGCCACTGGTTTAATGCACACCCGGCTAAAAGTAAACAATATTTTAGCTGGTATTTTAACCGCCAGTGCTATCTACACTGTAATGTTAAGGGTGATGGGCCGACCCAATACACCTCTGCTTGCTTATGATAGCTTCTTCACCAAAGCAATGGGGTTGTTTGGATTAAACGAAAGCCAAATGTCACTATTTGAAATGCAGGTGGCGACAATTTCCATACTGTTTATAATGGTATTAGCTGCTAGGTTGTTGTTGGGATGGTTTTTAAAAACCGATATGGGCTTAACCATTCGGGCTACCGGCAGTAATGAAAAAATGATTCGGGCATTAGGGGTTAACACCGAAAACACAAAGCTATTAACACTGGTAATAGCAAATACCCTGGTGGGCCTTTCCGGTGCACTGGCCTGTCAAAATCAGGGGTTTGCCGATGTGGGAATGGGTTTTGGTGTACTGGTGGCAGCTATTGCTTCAGTAATAGTAGGTGAAATGCTATTTGGCGGCAGAAGCTTAAGTATGCTTTTAACCGGTGTTGTGCTGGGTTCCATTCTGTATCGTTCCCTTTTGGCTTTAGGGTTGAGATTAAATTTACCAGCGGAAGACTTTAAAATGGTAACGGCATTATTGGTGCTGTTGGCATTAACGTTACCCAACTTAAAGCTAGGCAAGGCCAATAGCAAGAAAAAAACATCAATGTTGGGTAGCCTAACACGCAGTTTGGGGGCTGAAAAACAGTGATTAAACTAAATAATATCTATAAATACTTTTTTGCCGATACCCCTAACGAAGTGGTGGCATTAAACAACATCAATCTTAATATAAAAGAAGGCGATTTTGTAACTGTAATTGGTAGTAACGGGGCAGGTAAGTCTACCTTGCTAAAAGCAATTGCCGGTGTAGAAATGGTAGACCAGGGCATTATTGAACTGGCCGGCAAAGATGTAACCAGTCAGCCGGAACACAAACGAGCCAGAGAGATTGGACGTATCGACCAAGACCCCATGGCTAGCACGGCATCGGATATGACGATAGAAGAAAATCTGGCCATGGCTTACATGCGTGGCCGGCGCCGGGGATTGCTGAGGGCTGTCACTGGCGGCAGAACAAAGAGATTTAAAGAAGTAGTGGCTGATGTGGGGTTAGGTTTAGAAAACCGACTTCAGGTACCAGTGGGTACACTTTCTGGTGGCCAGCGGCAGGCGCTGGCGCTAGTAATGGCCACCATAGCACAGCCTAAACTGCTGCTATTGGATGAACACACCGCGGCATTAGATCCCAAAGCGGCCAAGCAGATTATGGAAATAACCCGCAAGATAGTGGATACAAAAAAACTAACCACACTGATGATCACCCATAATATGGAGCAAGCCATTAAATTTGGCACGCGCTTAATCATGATGCATCGCGGCGAAATTATACTTGACATTAATCAACAGGAAAAAGAAAAACTCACTGTTCCCCAACTAATAGAGAAATTTACCAATACCAGCGGAACAACCTTTGATGACGATAGGGTGCTTCTAGCTAACTAACCAGCAAGGTCTTTACTACTATGTACCTTGCTTTTTCTTTTTTATCGCCTGTTAAATTTTCTAATTAAATAATGAAGAATGAAAAATATATTAAGCTATTTAAGAAGCTCTGCATAAAAGATATAGTGGTAGGGGCGGGTTTCCATGCCCGCCCGAAAGGCATGCATAATTACATGCACCTTAATTCTTCATTATATCGTATTCTTGACAGTAACTAGTTATTTAACTTATAGTTAACTAGTATAACTAACATAGAAAGGGAGAGCGACAATGACTGCAACTGACAACCTTAAAAACATTCTTTCCCGTGCGGTTGGTCGTTTGCATATTCCCGAGGAATTATCGCAGTCTAAGGAGAAAAAGATACTGCACATCAGCGACACCCCCACATCACTGTACCCAGCCATAAAAAATCTGCTAAAAACCCTAGAGCCTGACATATTAATTCATACAGGGGATTTAGCAGATGATATAAAGCTTGAAGATGCTCCCCATAATTTAGAGCAGTATAACCAAGTGGTGGGCCCGTTTATAGAAATGTTGGAGCAGAGCAACTGCCGGGAAATTTATATAATTCCTGGTAATCATGATAATGTAGAAGTGATTAAAGGATATCAAAACACCTCTGCACTGCTTAATGAGGGAGATATAATAAATGTAGATAACTTCAAACTGGGACTGTCACATAGCATAAGAAACCTGCCCGGAGACACCCAGTTTAACCTATATGGCCATAATTTTAAAAGGACAAAAGATACTAATAGTAAAACTGTTTATCTAAACGGAATCAGAAATATCCATGTTATACTATTGCCAAGCAATGAAGTGGTTAAAATACAATATCCTTGGGCGACAAATCATGATCGCAAAGTAAACGATAAACATAAACTGCCCAATACCATTTAATTATTCCTGTAAGGGGGGATGGCGGTTGATATTTGTAAGAACCGGTCCGCGTTTTCTTTTTCTACGAACACCGGATACAAACCGCTTAAAAGATGTTTTGGTAAAAGAGCTTTCCGGGTTGCCGATGGATATATCAGAAGCACTGGAAACAGCCAGCGAAAGTAACACCATTGTACTGATCACCCCTGATGCGGTAGATTCAAGAGTATGCAATGCAGACCATATTGTAGTGTTGCCCATTGGATCTTCGGTAACATTGTCAAAACTAATAAATCTTAACTTGGGAGAATTGCTTTGTTCTTCCGAATTAGGAGCAGGTTTGCTAGTGCAACGCCTTCCCCAAAACAATACTGACGTAATAGAAGCTATAAAAAAAGACTACCGAGCAAGAGCACTGGCGTTAATTCAAGCTATTAATGAGGGCGGAGCAGATGACACCATTGTAATATTTACTGGATCACCGTTACAGAAAACGGTGGAAGTGGAAAAAGTTATTGAACCCTGCCTGCTGGTTAATCAACCAATACCTCAAATGTACACTGAATTAAGGCGGGAAGCAGTACGCTACTTCACCCAAAGCTTGGAAAACAGTGAATGGTATGAAGTTAGAATCAACATCTACGATGCTGATGAACAATACGAAATCCATGCCCGCCGATTGGAACTGGTTTTGGAAGATTTGGAATCAGGCTTGATACTAGGCGAATTGTGGACTAGAGACCATGCATTAGCATTGTTCTCAGTGGCGGCCTACCAAATAAGGCTTTTTACAATGATTGAACCGCTGGAATTCAAAACACTACTGATGGGTATGGAATACAATGAAGAAGGTGATCGGTTTGTGGATATGGACCTATACCACCGTCGCAGCAAAATAGATTGGGGTTCCATAGCTAAAAAATCACCATTCGGCCGAAAGAAATCCGGGCATCATTATAGAAAACAATTATATTCTCGTTTAGGCCACAATACAGTGAAAAAATTGCTGGAGTTGGAGAAGCAACTGGAAACTGAATAAACAGCAAAATATTATCTAAAGGGACAGCCTTGAAGGGGGTTTGTCCCTTTTTGCATTCGATAGAATAAGAGAATTGCTTACAACCTACAAATATTGCACAGAGATTTTCTCATATATATATTGACATAAGTTCATAATAGTAATAATATAGTAATGAACATATGTAAAATTATATGGAGGGATTCATGATGAGAAATTTTAAATGTTCATCATGCGGTCACGAGTTTACAGTTTCCTTTGGCAGTGGTCAAAGCGGTAGTCAACTGAAATGCCCACAGTGCGGCGGAGTAGTGCATAGGAATCACTGCCCCAGTGCCGTCGGTACAGGCAGAGGGAATATGGTTGGTAAAGTTTACAAAGGAAGTTTCGGTAAAGGCAGCAGAGGCTTTGGCAGGGGTAACAAAGGTGCCTGCTGGAGGAATATACAAGGTAGCAATAATTCTAAAGGGGGGTCGGCATGAAAATAGCGATATCTACTCAAGGCGAAAATCAAAGTAGTGAAGTTAATCCACGTTTAGGAAGATGTGAAAGGTTTATAATTCACGATACAGATACAGGAAAAAGTAACGTAGTAGAAAATGGCGGAAGGCTGTCATCAAGCGGGGCGGGTGTTGCCACTGCTAAAATGCTGGCAGACCTGGGTGTTAATGCTGTAATTACTGGTTTTGTGGGCCCAAAAGCCTTTGCGGCTCTGGAGGCAGCAGGCATTAAAATTTTTATCGGTGCCCAGGGAACAGTAGAACAGTCGCTGAAACTGTATCAGGATAATAAGCTGGATGAAGCACAGTCGGCCAATGCAGGTGCCCACAGCGGCATATAGGTGGTGTTTATATGCGTATTTCCATAGCCAGTGGTAAAGGTGGAACAGGCAAAACCCTTGTGGCTACCAACCTGGCCCTTTCTATATCAGATCAACCCGTGCATCTACTGGATTGTGATGTAGAAGAACCTAATGCTCATGTTTTCCTGCAAGGTGATCATATTGATCAGCAGGTGGTGCATCTACCAATTCCTAAAGTGAATCAGGCTAAATGTCAACAATGTAGCAAATGTTCCGATGTATGTGTCTTTAATGCTATTGCCTTATTCGATAAAATAATACTTACCTTTGATGATTTGTGCCACAGTTGTGGTGCATGTTGGCATTTGTGTCCTCATAACGCTATCGAAAAAATAGATAAAGAGATTGGTGCTATCGATAAAACAAAAGTAGATAATATAACGCTAATAACCGGGAAATTAAAAATTGGTAATCATGCCAGCCCTCCGCTTATAAAAAAGGTTAAGGGACAATGCAATGACGGGGGGATAAACATACTTGATGGACCCCCGGGAAGTTCCTGTCCAGCAATGGAAGCGGTGGAAGGTACAGATTATTGTGTGATGGTAACGGAACCTACCCCCTTTGGTTTAAATGATCTTAGATTAGCTGTTGATATGGTTACAGCTCTGGGTGTGCCATGTGGAGTGGTTATTAACCGGGATGGGCCGGGCAATGTCGGCGTGTTAGATTACTGCAGGGAAAAGGGTATTAAGTTATTAATGCAAATACCGATGGACGATAGGATTGCTAAAAGCTATGCCAAAGGCACCCCTTTAGTTAAAGAAGAACCGGCCTATAGAGATAAGTTTAACCAGCTTTATCAGGTCATTTTAGGGGAGGTGTAGTTATGAAAGAATTAACTGTGATAAGTGGTAAGGGCGGGACCGGTAAAACCAGTATTACTGCTGCGCTGGCCACTTTGGCCAGTGATGCGGTTATTTGTGACTGTGATGTGGATGCCGCCAACCTACACCTGCTGCTTAGCCCCAAAGTTAATAACAAAGCAGAATTTTACGGAATGAAAAAAGCATTAATTAACCAAGATGAATGCACCCAATGTGGACAGTGTGTAGAACTATGTAATTTTGATGCCATAAGTGATTATACTGTAAATAGTATGGCGTGCGAAGGTTGTCAATTGTGTCACCATGCCTGTCCGTCAGGTGCTGTGGAGATGGTGGACCATTTGGCTGGCCACTGGTATATTTCTGAAACCCAATGTGGCCCCTTTGTTCATGCTAAACTCGGTATAGCTGAGGGGAATTCCGGTTTGCTGGTGGCTGAAGTGCGTAAAGCAGCTAGAAGGTTGGCGGAAGAAGGGAATAAATCCATAATTATTACCGATGGCCCACCTGGAATTGGCTGCCCGGTAATTTCGTCCTTGGCGGATACCAACATGGCTCTTGTGGTAACAGAACCCACAATTTCTGCAATACATGATTTAGAGAGAATTGTAAAAGTTGCAAAGAACTTTGGTTGTTATATTGCGGTCTGTATTAATAAATATAATTTAAACGAAGAAAACAGCAGGTATATAGAAGGTATTTCTAGAAAGCTAAATATACCAATTGTAGGTCGTGTTTCTTATGATCCTGTAATGCATGAAGCAATAGTAAGAAACATGCCAGTAACACTGGTACCCAAGGGAAAAGTGCATGATGAAATTAAAACCCTTTGGGCCCAGGTACAAAAAATATTACTTTAAGTAATCAAAAGAGGAGGAAGACTAAAAATGAAAATTGCTATGCCAGTTCAAAATGGACAAGTAAACCCTCACTTTGGAACCAGCAAAGAGTTTGCTGTGGTGGAGTTGGAAGACGGTAAGGTTGTAAACCAGAAAGTAATTTCCGCAGAAGGTCTGCAGCATAACCATGGTGGCCTAGCCGGTTTGATAAGAGATGAACAGGTGAACGCTGTAATAACCGGTGGTATTGGTGGGCACATGCTGGAAGCTCTACAACAGATGGGCTTAAATGTTGTTCCCGGTGCAGCAGGAGAGATTGCTGCAGTGGCTGAAGCTTATGCTGCGGGAACATTGGCTACTAAACCAAACATCTGTGGTTGTGGAGGACATGGCCACTAAACCGGAAAATCTTTGTGGATAAACACCCTAAAAGCTGCTGTCATTACTATAATTGTTACAACTGCCAATACTGCTGCTTCTGCAGCAGTATTGTTGTTATTTAATATATCCAAAGGTTTAAACAGGCTGAAAAGGGTTAGATTCTGCAACCACTCTGTTTTATCCGTTAAATTGCTCACTAAATTAAAACTGTAAAAAACAAATGTTAGCCCGCCGGCCCAGCCGGTGGCTTTTTTAGCTTCATTAAACAAAGTTGAGAAGAAGACACAATAACTGCTGATGGCTGTATAGAATAACATTCCCAATAACCCCAAGTTTACATAACGTCCGAAATCGATTTTTATATCCCAAATTAAACTGCCTATAAAAACAGAAAATATTGATACTGTAACAACAATTAATAACCCTGACAACAGCACTGCCACCTGTGTGGCCAGTATTTGCATTCGGGAGAGAGGGCTAGCCAATAAGCTACCAATGGACTTGTTATCTACTATTCTGGCTATTAAGCTGATAGCTGTGGTTACCACAAACACAGACAGCGCTAATATCCAAATTAAGCTATAAAACTCAGTGGCCATGTAATTATTGAAATTACTAAATGCCCCTTCATCAAGATTAAACATTTTAAGCATTGGCTGAGGCATAGATTTCAAAAGGTCTTCCATGGACTCGTTGCCGGCAATGGTGGGGAATATCCACATTAAAAGCCATGTATAGGCCATTAGTGCCAGGCTGTAGGCTAGAAATATGGGTAGTTGTTTTCTAAACATTGTTTTAAAGAGTGGCATATTTATCATTTTATCACCTGTTGTTGTAATAGTGCATAAAGACATCTTCCAGTTCGGCATGGTGCAGTTCCAAGTCTTCAATTTCAGTACTGGCCAGTGCGCGAATGAGATTATTCACATCCCCCTGGTAAGTAACTTCATATCTGTTTTGGCTTAATTTCTTTAATTCAAAGTCATTAGTAGCTAACTTTTGAGAATCTTCATCACTTTTAAACACCACAGTGGCTTTATTTTGTTTTATTCTTTTTAAATTAGAGACGTTCTCAACAGCTACAATCTCACCCTCGCGGATGATGCTAACCACATCACAGGTGCGTTCCACTTCATTAAAAAGATGGGAAGAAATTAAAATTGTTTTACCTTTTTCCTTTTCCTCTAGTATCATTTCTATAAACACCTGCTGCATTAAAGGATCTAAGCCAGAGGTAGGCTCATCTAAAATTAATATTTCCGGGTTGTGTAAAAAGGATTGTATTAACCCCACCTTCTGTTTCATACCTTTAGACATTTTGTCTATTAATATATTAAGGGGTAATTGCAATCTGTCAGCCATATCAGTTATGGCAGAAGTGTTTGTAATCTGATTGAGATCAGCCATCAATTTTAAATATTGTTCAGCAGTCATGTGCTCAATAAAATGAATCTCCCCGGGCAAGTAACCTACCAGAGAATGGATTTGTTGTGCATCTTCCCAACAGTTATGACCACTAATTTCAGCCTCGCCTGAAGTGGGTTTTATAAAGCCCATTAGACAACGAATGGTAGTGGTTTTTCCAGCACCGTTGGGGCCTAAGTAACCAAAAACCGTTTCTTTTTCAATTTTTAACTGTAAGTTTTGTATTGCGGTTTTATTACCATATTTTTTGGTTAAATTACTTAACTGTATCAAGCTATCCAACCCTTTACATCGCAGGATATATGATGTTATTGTAGAATCATTTTAAAGATCATATTGGTAGTATTAATATGTACAGAAAATGATTCAGTTATGAGGTGATTATAATGTCTACCTTTTTGCAAAAGGATAATAATAAAGACCTAAGTTCAATAATCTGCATTAGTTCGGTGATGCGGGACGTAAAAGACCGGGCTGAATTTCATAAAGAAACCAATCATCACCTGTTGCTTTTGGGCGATAAAGGTGTCGGAAAGAAATTTTTAGCACGTTACATCCAAAAAGCTAATGGGAAACCAGCGGCAGAATTAGATGGCAGTGTCGGCTCCGAAATTATAAATGAACTGGATAAGGTAAAAGAAGGAACAGTGATAGTGAGCAGAGTTGATTTACTATCCTTCAATCAAGCCTTTGACCTGGCGGACCAATTAAAAACTGTTACATCTAGCAATAGTAAGGTGCGGTTTGTTTTTACTTCCCGCAGTTTAAATAGTGGTATTAACCTGATTCGAAGAGCATTAACCCCTGGTTTTACGATAGTGGAGGTGCCTACACTAAGACAGCGGCGGGAGGATATACCCGCACTGTCCAAAATGTTTCTAAAACATTACACCTATAAGAACAATGTCCACATAACCTCTTTTGCCTCTGAAGCTATGAATAAACTGTGCCGATTTAGTTACCCGGAAGGTAATGTTAAACAGTTGGCTAAAGTGGTAGAACGGGCGGTAATACTGGCCAAAGGTAAAATAATTAATGAAGAAGAAATAGTTTTTGAGTCAGAGGGCGTTGCCACCACAGGTAGGCCGAAAATTGGCTTGGCCCTTGGTTCTGGTGCTGCTAGGGGAGTGGCACACATAGGGGTAGCCAAAGTTCTATATAAGCACAATATACCGATAGACATGATAGCTGGCACCAGTTCCGGGGCGATGTTGGGTTCCTGTCTAGCCGCTGGCGTATCGCCAGAAAAGCTGGAAAAAATAGCTGAAACAATGAGTTGGTCTAAAATATCAAAGCCGCTCTTTCCCAAGCGTGCATTTTTAAATAATGAAAAACTGGCTCGGTATATAGAGCGGATTATTGGTAAGAAAGAATTTTGTGAACTGGATATTCCCTTTGTTGCAGTAGCTACTGACGTGCATACTGGTGAGGAAGTGCAGCTTAAAACAGGTAAAGTTTCCGATGCGGTTCGGGCTTCTGCGGCCATTCCGGTGTTGTTTGAACCAGTGGAATTATTTCGACGGAAACTAATAGATGGTGCGGTGGTGAATATGGTGCCTGCCAGCGTCTGCCGCTCCATGGGGGCGGATATAGTAATAGGAGTATCAGTTACTGACTTTACCTTTTCAGGTGGCCCACCCAATAACCTGTACGGTTCGGTGCTATATTATATGGATATGGTTATGAAAAGGCAGGTAGTAGAAGTAGAAAACCAGTGGGCAGATCTGCTTTTACAGGTGGATATGCCAGGGATGAGTCCCCACAGCTTTAAGCATAGTAAAGAGTTAATAAAAGAAGGGGAACGGGTGGCAGAAGAGGCCATTCCGAAAATAAAAGAACTAATTACAGCCTGGCAAAGATAACATTCGGGGACGGTTCAAACAAAGACACGGGGACGGTTCTGTTGTCTGCAGACAACAGAACCGTCCCCGTGTCTTTGCTATATTTTAATCCATATCATACTCATATAAGTCATACTGCTTCATAATAGATATTAACTTGTTGGCGTACTTGGGGTCGGTGGCGTAACCGCACTTATACAGTTGCCGGGCCGCTTCTTTAGAGTCATAAGCCTCACGCACTGGTTTGTACCTATCGACCATCATTAATTTGCAGTGATCCATAATAGATTCTTTCCAGTTGTTATAAGCACGGAACTTTGCTGTATACCACACCTTCTTGCCGTGTTCATACTCCATATGTGGGCACTCTACATAACCGCAGGGGCCTTCTCCCTTAATACCGAACAGGTTGTAACTGCACTTTTTGGTTTTTTTGTCTGCCGGCACATCTTTTCCCCAACCGCTTTCCAGCGCAGCCTGAGCGATTATGGTGCTGGCAAATACTCCTGTTTCTCGGTAGCATCTTTGGGCGTGGGGAGCTATTTCCCTAATGAATTCATATTGATGCATACAATCACCTTCCTATATTTTTGCTTTACTATATGAAGACATTGTAAAAGATGTGTAAATTAAACATATTTTACTATTCTGCAATGCCTGAGTAGTAGATTAAATTGTGTCAAAATCTTCAAAATTAACTTTATTTTAAAGGTTGAAGTTTATGCTGCATACTGCTACACTATTTTAAAGTATTACTATTTTTTAATATATGAAAAATAAAGTCATACTGTGATTTACTTAACAGTTCTGAAAAATACTCTATGTTAAACTGCAACTAGGAAAGTCTGTAGAGAGGTGATTAATGTGCATATTGTTGTCTGTGTAAAGCAGGTTCCAGATACTACCGAAGTAAAAATTGATCCGGAAACCAACACTTTAGATCGTTCCAGTGCTCCGGCCATTATTAACCCTTATGATGCTCATGCGGTTGATGAGGCGGTACGGTTAAAAGAACAGCATGGAGGAAAGGTAACCATTATTTCTATGGGTCCTCCTGGGGCGGTGGAAGTTATAAAAAAATGTATTGAACTGGGTGCAGATGAAGGATATTTACTCAGTGACAGGAAGTTTGCTGGTTCTGACACCCTGGCCACCAGTTATATTTTAGCTAAAGGAATTGAAACAATCTGTCAAGATAACCCATTTCAGCTAATCTTTTGTGGAAAGCAAGCTATTGATGGTGACACTGCCCAAGTGGGTCCGGGAATTGCCCGGAGGCTGTTAATACCCCAACTGACTTATGTAAATGAAGTTACAGCAGTAGATTCAGCAAAAGAAGTTATTACAGTGCACCGTAAGCTGGATGACGGATATGAGGTAGTGGAAGCTAAAATGCCATGCTTAATTACAGTGGAAAAAGAAATCAACCAGTTGAGATATTCTTCCTTACCTAACATGCTGCGGGCAGCACGTTACCAACCCCATATGTTAAATGCCGATGAACTAAATGCAGATGTAACAAACATGGGACTTAAAGGCTCGCCAACCTCTGTGGCCAAAATATTTGCGCCAGAACAGAGAGGTGAAGGAGAAATCATTGCGGGTAGCAATGATGAAACCATTAATCAATTAATACAAAAACTATCGGACCAAATGGCTAAATAATATTTAATCGGGGTGATAAAGGTGGTAGTTAAAATATCTTCTGCGTGCATGGGCTGTGAAGCCTGCGTGGCTGAATGTCCGCACCAGGCGTTATATATGAACGATGAAGGGCAGTGCAATGTGCTGGAGAATGACTGTGTTGATTGTGGCCAGTGTGTTGATGTCTGCCCCGTAGCAGCGATAAGTTTACCCCAAAGGGCTGAAAGCAAGGAACAAAGTAATAATACAAGTGATAAGAATGTTATAAGTGAGAATAAGACTGAAGAGAAAGCAGTGAAGCTTGAGGGTGACCTGTCCAAATATCAGGGAGTTTGGGTATTTATTGAACAGCGGGAAGGTGAAATTGCATCGGTATCGCTGGAACTACTTGGTGCTGGCAGAGAGTTGGCAGATAAATTGGGCGTAGAACTCTCTGGAGTGCTACTAGGCAGTGAGATTGCGGATAAAGCAAATAACCTTTATCAATACGGTGCGGACAAAGTGTATCTGCTTGAACATCCTGGTCTGAAGTATTACCGTACAGAAACCTACATGCAAAATTTTGTGCAGCTTGTGCAGAAGTACAATCCTGAAGTTATCTTAATGGGTGCCACCACCACTGGTCGTGATCTGGCGGGGGCAGTGGCAACTGACCTTGGTACCGGCCTGACAGCAGATTGTACCGCTCTCGATATTGATCCAGAAGAACGTTTACTTTTGGCCACCCGGCCTGCCTTCGGCGGTAATATTATGGCTACCATTGTATCTAAAAAACACCGTCCGCAAATGGCCACTGTACGTTCGAAGGTGATGAAAATGCCTAAACCTATTTTTGAGCAGCAGGGTGAACTTGTAAAAGTAGATGTGGAAATTGATGAGTCACAGTTACTAACCAAAGTACGAGAAATAGTACAGCAAGCAGGGGATAAAGTTAACCTGCAGGATGCTGAAATAATTGTTGCCGGAGGACGTGGATTAGGGGATGGCGATAACTTTAAGGTATGCTATGACCTGGCCAAGTCAATTGGAGCCCAGGTGGGAGCGTCAAGGGCCGCTGTTGAAGCAGGTTGGATAGATCATAAATATCAAGTTGGTCAAACAGGGGTGACAGTGGCTCCCAAAATATATATTGCACTGGGTATATCCGGGGCTATTCAGCATCTGGTTGGTATTAGAGGTTCAGACATTATTATTGCAGTTAATACCGACCCAGAGGCACCGATATTTAAAGAGTGTACCTATGGAATTGTCGGAGATGCATTGGAAATTGCACCTTTACTGAAACAACCGTTACAGCAACTGCTGGCAGATAAAAAAGCCAGTTGAAGGAGGGTGAGTTGATTTATGCCTAAGAAATTTGACGCCATCGTGGTGGGTGCAGGAATGGCCGGTTTGGCCGCCGCCTATAAAATGTCCAGTGAAGGTTTGTCGGTGGTAGTTATTGAGCGGGGGGATTACCCCGGGGCCAAGAATGTAATGGGTGGCGTGCTTTACCGTTCCATGATGGAAGAACTAATACCAGAATTCTGGAAAGAAGCCCCCTTGCAGAGGCCAGTGGTAGAACAAAGATTTTGGATGTTAGACAAGCAGTCTGTTGTAACCAGTGGCTACAAGGACGAATCATGGGCTGAAGAGCCCTATAATTGTTTTACAGTTTTTAGGGGTGAATTTGATCGGTGGTTTGCTAAAAAGTGCGAAGAAAAAGGGGCACTGATTATTAATGAAACCCTGGTGGAAAGCTGTATTGTTGACGATGGAAAGGTAATAGGGGTGCAGACAAATCGCCCTGAAGGAGATCTGTATGCCAATGTAGTGGTGCTGGCCGATGGAGTAAATTCATTACTGGGTAAACAATTGGGTTTTCACCGTGAGTGGGAACCACAGCAGGTAGCACTGGCGGTGATGGAAGAGTTAAAACTACCGGAAGAAGTAATTGAAGACAGGTTTAACCTAGAACCGGGTATGGGAACAACTATTGAGTTATTTGGGCAGGGTACCATGGGTATGGTAGGTACTGCCTTTATATATACTAACAAACAGCATATTTCTATTGGGGTTGGTGCACTGTTATCTCAAATTAGGGAAAAACAGGTGCAGCCATATCAACTACTGGAGAACTTAAAACAGCACCCAGCAGTACGCCCGTTGGTTA
The DNA here is from genome assembly GCA_009711615.1 of Bacillota bacterium. Lineage (GTDB taxonomy): Bacteria > Bacillota > Desulfotomaculia > Desulfotomaculales > Desulfohalotomaculaceae > Desulforadius. Next base: position 251,609 of record VENI01000006.1, read on the forward strand.
GAGGGGCAGAACCAGTGGAATATTATGCCCATCTAATTCCCGAGGGAGGCTATAACTCCATCCCTAAACTAGTCAGTGATGGTGTGGTTGTGGTTGGGGATGCTGCACAACTGGTAAATGGTATTCACCGGGAAGGTAGTAATATGGCCATGACTTCCGGGCGATTGGCGGCAGAAGCAGTTATCCATGCCTGTAATATGGGTCATTTTGATAGAGATGCATTGTCCAGTTACGAAAACGAATTAAACAACAGTTTTGTGATTAAAGATCTGGAAAAGTATAAAGATGCCTCACATCTATTAGAGTCAAACCCCCGTTACTTTAACAACTATATACCAACTGCTAATATGGCGCTGCGTGAAATGCTTACTGTGGATGGTGTAAGTAAAAAGCAAAAACAAAAGAAACTGACTAAAAGTATCTTGGGCAAAAACGGCTTATTTACCTTAGGCAAAGATATTTACCAAATGTGGAAGGCGGTGAGATAATAATGGGCAAAAAAGCGAAGGAAGTAAATGTAGATGATAAACTTTATCTTAACCGCTTTAAAGCAGACGAAAAATCTCACCTGACAATAATTGACCCTGAAATTTGCAGAGATAAATGTACTAACAAAGACTGTACTGTGTTTTGCCCGGCAAAGGTATACGAATGGAGAGACGGGCGCATAATGGTGGGTTTTGAAGGGTGTCTAGAATGTGGTGCATGCAGAATTGCCTGCCCCCATAAAAACATTGAGTGGAGTTATCCCCGTGGAGGGTATGGGGTGCAGTTTAAGTTAGCATAGAAGAGACATGGGGACGTTTCGTTTGTCTCCCCGGGGGACAAACGAAACGTCCCCATGTCCCCCAAGGGCCTATGAACATTAACAGTTGGTAGGCCTTTTTTTAATCCACTGGATGATATCTTTAAAACTGGTATAGGGAATAGCGGGAACGTTTTTATCCTGGCAGTAAGAGAGCAGTGAATTTTTTGCAAAAACCACATCAGCTTCATGGCAGACACAGGTGTCAGAGTAACCGTCTCCAGCATACACTGCTAAAGTACTCTTCTCTTTTAATTTGTGTAAAAGCGTTTTTTTGCAGGTGCCACACTTCCCGCATTGGTCATTTAAATGAGTACAGGATATTGAATAACCGCTGTTATCTGCAACCAATTCATTTGCATATACCACTAAATCCCCAAGTCCATGCCGTTGTAAAATATATTTAATCAATAAGCCATAACCGTCGCTTAGAATATATATCGAGTAATTTTTATCATTACATAGTTGAACAAAGTCTGCAAAATAGTCGTCCAATTCAATGGTGTCTAGCAGACGGTAAATATCAGTTATGGTGGCATCAAAAAGTTGAAAGGTTTTATTGGCCACTTGCTCGGTGGATAACTCACCTCGTTCCCACTGATCATTTAATTCTTTCCAACCGGGACGGCAGAACTTCTTTACCATAGTTGCCACCACATCATCCTTTGTAACTGTTCCATCAAAATCCAAAAAGAAAACTTGTTTCATAATTTTTGCCTCCTACTTTAATGGTATAAATTAATCTGGTCTCCGTCAATATATTTACGTCAAGAAATTGAACACACCAAACATACTAATTGTTAGAGAATATTTAGTCAGCTAAAAGGAAGTTCTCCTTTCGATGTCGAATCATAATCTAATTACGATATATCGAATTTAATAAAAATTTTTGATAAAGTTAGGAGTGAATTTTATGGATATCCGCTTAGAAGAAATTCCACAAGAAGAACAAAGACCATTATTTGAAGATGCAGGGAAACTGGGTTTTGGTAGTATTTTTACCGACCGAATGCTCACTATCAATTACAATAAGGATAAAGGCTGGCACGATGCTTCCATAGAAAAGTATAAACCCTTTTCAATGGATCCGGCAGCTTGTGTACTACATTACTCTCAAGAAATATTTGAAGGCCTTAAGGCCTATGTATCTGAAGATGGACGGGTATTGATGTTCCGCCCAGAAGAAAATGTGCGTCGGATGAACCGTTCTGCAAAGCGCATGTGTATGCCAGAAATTCCTGAACAAGACTTTCTGAAAGCAATGAAAGAGTTAATAGTGGCTGAAAAACGCTGGATTCCCAAGGCGCCGGGCACATCGTTATATGTGCGTCCCACCATGTTAGGGACAGAAGCCTTTTTAGGGGTACATCCTGCAGCGGAATACCTATTCTATATCATCTTATCCCCAGTTGGACCATACTTTAAGGGTGGCTTTAATCCGGTGAGTATTTATGTGGAAGATACGCTGGTTCGTGCTGCTGTGGGCGGCGTTGGCGATGTTAAAACCGGCGGTAATTATGCAGCTAGTTTGAAGGCTGGCCTCAAAGCACAGGAGAAAGGATTCTCCCAAGTGCTGTGGCTGGATGCTAAAGAACATAAGTATATAGAAGAAGTAGGTGCCATGAACATCTTCTTAGTGTATGGTGATAAACTGGTTACCCCGCCACTTAATGGTTCAATTTTACCTGGAATAACCAGGGCGTCAATTTTAGAGTTAGCTAGAGACATGGGTTATCAGCCCGAGGAAAAGGCTATTACAATTGATGAGGCACTTGAGGATATTAAAAATGGCAAGATCACAGAAGTGTTTGGTGCTGGTACAGCAGCTGTGGTTTCGCCGGTAGGCTCACTGTACTATCGCGATCAGAACATTGTTATTAACGATAACCAAGTTGGTGATGTAACTAAGAAAATTTACCAACGACTGGTGGATATCCAGTATGGCCGAGCTGAAGATAAGTTTGGATGGGTGCATGAACTGGGAAGAATATAATAAACAACTTCTAGGGGCTTGTATTAACAAGCCCCAGTTTTTTGGTATAATATTAGTACAGGAGTTAGGAGTCAGAATAAAAAAATAAAAATCTTTAAAAACAGGCTTAACATATGTACATGAAGTATTCTGGATTGAGACTACTGTATTTTTGAATATATAGGAACTTTGATAAATTTTACTGGTGCTATATAATTATAGGAAAATACTAGTTGAAAATTGTCGAAGGTTATGATTTACTGTAATAGTTAACATAATTTTGGAGGGAAGATTGTTGAAATTACCAGAATTGCGTATAGGAAACTTGGCACCAAAATTTCCTATTATACAGGGGGGTATGGCGGTCCGTGTATCAACGGCCCCATTAGCTGGTGCTGTGGCTAAAGCTGGTGGTATAGGTATAATTGCTGCCACAGGCATGTCTTTGGAAGAGCTAAAGCAAGAAATTCGTGAAGCACGAAAAATAGCTGGGGACGGTATCATTGGTATTAACATTATGTATGCCGCTAGGCAGTTTGCTGATCTGGTACATACAGCAATAAGTGAGAAAATTGACGCTGTATTTACCGGTGCAGGTTTTTCGCGGGATATATACCGCTGGGGCAAGGAATCGGGTGTACCCATTGTACCCATAGTATCTTCAGCTAAAGCGGCCCGGATGGCAGAAAAATTTGGTGCAGCTGCAGTAGTGGCTGAGGGTACCGAAGCTGGGGGTCACCTTGGCACTGACCGTTCAGTTAAGGAAATTTTACCAGAGATTAAAGAAAAGGTTAGTATTCCAGTGATTGCTGCCGGCGGCGTAGTAACTGGCCAGGATATGGCTGATATGGTCAAACTGGGGGCTGATGGAGTGCAGATGGCCACCAGATTTGTGATGAGTGAAGAATGTACAGTGTCTGACCAGTTTAAAGAAATGTATATGAATGCCAAAGAAGACGATGTGGTACTGATTAAAAGCCCGGTGGGACTACCTGGCAGGGCGCTGAACAATCCCTTTGTAAAGGCGATGCAGAATGGGGATGCTCCACGTCCAGAAACGTGTGAAAACTGTCTAAAAGAATGCTCCAGGGACTATTGCATTATGAAAGCACTAACTAATTCCTGCGAGGGTAAAGTAAATGAGGGTGTTGTTTTCTCCGGTATAAATGTACATAAGGTTAACGACATTCTACCCGTAAGTAAAATATTTGACCGCTTACTAAATGAATATGCTGTAGCGATATAAATTAAAAAATCAGGAGTTGGTAGTCAGGAGTTAGTAGTTAGAATAAAAACCGAAGAAATTAACAATAAATCCTCGGGCAACCGAGGATTTATTTGCTTTAAACGGTCAAAATTTCAGGGTGAATGGTCGGTATGTCCTTGTAAATGGTGTATACAATTTAAAAAGTCGCTTTTCGCAGGTGTGCTGTGGTTCGGCGGGCAAATCAGTCATCTCGCCGCTTTTTTATTTCATTAATGTGTTTTACTTAGTATATTAAGTGTAACACAATAATTCGGAAATATTGAGGAGGCGGAAAGATGACAGGTCAACCAGCAAAAGAAAATTTTACGAATGGTTTATTCGCAGATGAACTTATATTTCATCCAAGCTCGGAGTTTAAAGATAATGCCAATATTCAAGATTCACGTATCTATTTAGATGCAGAAGAGAATTGGTTAGAATACTGGAACAGTCAAGCAAGCAAACTTAGCTGGTTTAAAAAGTGGGATTTTACACTGCAATGGGAACAATGCTTTGCCAAGTGGTTTGTGGGAGGCAGTTTAAACGTTTCTTACAATTGTATTGACCGGCACCTGAATGAAGGAAGGAAAAACAAGGCTGCCATTATATTTGAGGGCGAGCCGGGTGATTCCAGAGTACTAACATACCAAGATCTTTACCGTGAGGTAACCAAATTTGCCAACGTATTGAAAGATATGGGTGTTAAAAAGGGCGACCGAGTTAGCTTATATATGCCGATGATACCGGAACTACCTATAGCCATGCTGGCTTGTGCCCGTATTGGTGCGGTTCATAGTATTGTTTTTGGTGGTTTTGCTGTTGAATCCTTACGAGATAGAATTAATGATGCCGGATCTAAAGTGGTTGTAACCACAGACGGCGGTTACCGTCGGGGTAAGGGATTGCCTATAAAGAAGAATGTAGATAAAGCATTGGAAGGAAATACTTCAGTAGAAAAGGTAGTTGTGGTTAATCGTACCGGTGCAGAGATAGAAATGCAGGAAGGGCGCGATCTGTGGTATCACCAACTGATGAAGGATGCCCCCATTGGCTGCCCAGCGGAACCTATGAGCGCCGAAGATATGCTGTTTATTCTCTACACCAGTGGTACAACCGGAAAGCCCAAAGGGGTAGTGCATAGCTCAGGGGGTTACCTGGTTGGCACCAGTTCCACATTCAATATGGTGTTTGATATTAAAGAAGATGACATTTACTGGTGCACAGCTGATATTGGCTGGATTACTGGTCACAGTTATGTTGTATACGGCCCACTGGCCAATGGTGCCACCACTGTTGTGTTTGAAGGTGCACCAAACTACCCGGAAAAGGATCGTTTCTGGGAAGTAATTGAAAAGTACGCAGTAACAATAATGTATACTGCACCGACTGCAATCCGTGCCTTTATGAAATGGGGCGATCAATGGCCTGCCGGAAGAGATTTATCCAGTCTGCGACTTTTAGGCTCGGTGGGAGAGCCAATCAATCCTGAGGCTTGGCTGTGGTATCACAAAAATATTGGTAAAGAGCGTTGCCCGATAGTGGATACCTGGTGGCAGACTGAAACTGGACAGATTATGGTAAGTTCACTGCCTGGAATTAATGCCACTAAGCCTGGTTCAGCAAGTATGCCGTTGCCGGGTCTAGAAATTGATGTGGTGGACCCAGCGGGTAACCCAGTGCCGGCAGGAAACAGTGGACTGTTAGTAATTAAGCGCCCGTGGCCTGGCATGCTCAGTACTGTGTATAAAGATCCAGAAAGGTATTTAGAGCAGTATTGGAGTCGGTTTGAGAATATGTACTTTACCGGTGATAAGGCGGTTAAAGATAAAGATGGTTACTTCTGGATGCTGGGTCGGGTGGATGATGTAATCAATGTATCCGGTCACCGTATGAGTACTATGGAAGTGGAAAGTGCACTGGTGGACCATCCGGCAGTGGCCGAAGCAGCGGTAATAGGGAAGAGCCACGAAATTAAAGGGCAGGCAATATCGGCCTTTGTAACCTTGAGAGATACTCATACATTTGGTGATGAGTTAGTTAAAGAACTTAAGGCTCATGTGGCTACGAAAATTGGCGCACTGGCCAGACCCGATGACATCTTCCACACTGCAGAATTACCTAAAACCAGAAGTGGAAAGATTATGAGAAGGTTACTGCGGGATATAGCTGATGGCAAGGCGTTAGGAGATACTTCAACCTTAGCCAATCCAGAAACAATTTCAGGTTTGAAAGAGAATTATACTGAATAAACAATGGGCCTGCTACGGTAGGCCCTTTTTTATTACAACGAAATTTTTGGTTTTCAAAATGAATTTTTTGCTTACAAGTATGCCGGGGAAACCCGGCATGTATACTTTATGCTTTTCTACAATGCGGAGGAATATCAAAGTAAATGTAGAATAGTAATGCAATTAAGAATGTTCTTTACTTTACTGAGGTGCTAAATTTGAAACAAAAGAAAAAAATTCAAAAAAGTATTATTATTAGGTTTATACTATTGCAACTAGCTGTACTTTCTGTAATGCTGCTTTTAGTAAATAATTGGCAAATTGCGTTGTTTTTACTGCTGGCTAATGCCGTCACCTTTTATGCAGTGGTGCTATCTCCCAGTTTGCTCCGGGGGATAGCGGTAAAAGTTGACTCCAAATCATTTGACCGTAGCCTACAGATAGCCAATGAAACCTTGCCCTTTTTACGACGGGGCCTAAACAGTGAAACTGCCCATAATACGGCGGAGATTATCCAAAAGATAAGTGATGTTCCAGCAGTGGCGGTAACAGACAGGCAGTATGTGTTGGCATTCTTGGGTGCTGGTTGTGAAAGGCATCCCCCCGGAGGTTCTATTATTACCAATGCTACCAAAGAAGTGATTGCCACCGGTGAACTTAAAATAATTGAGAAAAAGCAAGATTTTAACTGCCCATATCAGCAGGAATGTGATTGCCCATTAGAATCTGCGGTTATTGTCCCGCTAAAATGCAAGGGAGAAGTGGTTGGCACCGTCAAACTGTACCAAACAAGGGAGGGCGAAATGCCTTCAAACTTGGTAAAATTGGCAGTGGGGATTGCTCAATTGCTGGGGGTACAGGTTGAATTGGCGGAGCTTGATCGACAGGCGCAGTTGGTAACCAAAGCGGAACTGGATGCTTTACAGGCCCAGATAAATCCCCACTTTTTATTTAATACAATGAACACCATCAGTATGTTTATCCGTACCAACCCGGAGACAGCTCGGCGACTACTGAAGAGGCTGGCGGCATTTTTTCGTCATTCGTTAAAGAGGCGGGGGCACTTGGTTACATTTGAAGAGGAATTAGAGTATTTGCACCACTACCTGGTGTTGGAAAAAGCCCGTTTCCGTGAGAGGCTGCGGGTGAAAAGAGATATAGACAAACAACTATTAAAATATAAGATACCGGTACTGACATTGCAACCGCTGGTTGAAAACTCAATTCGTCACGGCATTACTCCAAAGGTGGAACCGGGAACCGTTAGAATTACTGCTCGTCTATCAAACGGTGAAATTCACATGGAAGTACATGACGACGGGGTGGGTATAGAGCCGGAAACTATGGCCCAGGTATTTAAACCTGGCTTTGGCTCAGGTAGTGGAGTTGGCTTGAGTAATGTGCATGAAAGATTAAAGATAATATTTGGTGATGAATACGGATTAACCATTACCAGTGCACCAGGACAGGGTACATCGGTGTTTGTAAGAATACCGCTTATTGAAGAAACTTCCGAGGAGGGGGGAGATGTTGATGAAACTAAGAGCGTTAATTATTGATGATGAATACCCCGCCCGGCAGGAGCTAAGATACCTGTTAAGTAACTTCGACAATGTAGAAATAGTAGGTGAAGCGACCAATGCAAGCGAAGCCTTAGAACTAATTAAGGCGCTAGAGTATCATGTTTTGTTTTTAGATGTATCTATGCCGGGTATGAGTGGTTTAGAACTGGGAGCAGCAATACAGGAATTAACCCATAGGCCTAAAGTGGTATATATTACCGCCTTTGATGAGCATGCTCTAAAGGCTTTCGAGGTTAACGCGGTAGATTATATTTTAAAGCCGGTGGAAGAACAGCGGTTGCGCAAAGCGGTGGATAAAGTGCTTAAATCCTATCAAAAGGGAAGGCAAGCTACTACAGATAATAAAGAGGATAAAGGTGGGGTAGCACCTGGCAAGGAAATTAAGATAGACCGCATCCCGGCAGAAAAACTAGGTAAAACAGTACTGGTAAAAATGGCTGATATTTATTATGCTTTTACCGAAAGCGATTATGTTTACATAAAAACCAGTAAGGACAAACTACTTACAAGGTTTACTTTAAAAGATCTGGAAGCCAGACTAAACCAAGAAATGTTTTTTAGAACCCATCGATGTTACATTGTTAACTTGCGCAGGGTGAAAGAAATTCTACCCTTCTTTAATGGCACCTATAATTTAGTGCTGGAAGATGAAGAAAAGAGTGAAGTGCCCGTTTCCCGGGCCCAAGCTAAAAAACTGCGAAAAATTTTAGGATTTTAGAAAATATCCCCCTACTTATGATTGACAGAACATCAAGTAGGGGGATATTTTATTATTAGCGATATTTTTTGGAGGGAAAGACTTGTTAACTGGTATTGGAACAGATATTATCGAGATAGCAAGGGTAGCAGATGCGGCTATTAACCCGCGCTTTTTAGAACGTATATACACCAAAAAAGAACGAGAACATTGTCTGGGGCGTAACGACCCTTATCCTTGTTTGGCAGGAAGGTTTGCAGCCAAGGAGGCGGTGTTAAAAGCACTGGGTAGCGGTTTGTCTGGTTGCCGGTTTGTGGATGTGGAAATACTATCCGATGAAAAGACTGGTGCGCCGAAAGTTGTTTTACATGCCAGGGCAAAAAATAAAGCATTGGTAAAAGGCATTAAGCAAGTAATGGTTAGCATTTCCCATGATCGGGGCCGAGCAGTAGCCTTTGCGGTAGCAGTGGCAGGGAGAGGTGATGGATAATGCGTTTAGCATTAGCAGCGGAAATTAGAGAAATTGATCATATTGCCATAACAGATTACGGCATTCCTGGAGTGGTGTTGATGGAAAATGCCGGCATTAGGGTTGTGGATGCGGTTTGCCGTCAACTAAACGGTGATGTGCGAGGAAAAGTAATAACTGTTTTTGCTGGAAAAGGTAACAACGGAGGAGATGGATTGGTGGTGGCCAGGCACTTGCTAAACATGGGTGCCGATGTGCGGGTGCTGATGGTAACAGATCCAACAAACCTTACCGGAGATGCAAAAGTTAACTTTAACATATGGAAAAAGATGGGGCAAAAGGTTTATCCCATTCACCAAGCTAACGGTATCAATTTAGTTAAAGTATCACTGCTGAACACCAATTTGATTGTAGATGCCATGTTTGGCACCGGTTTTAAAGGGGTGGTTAATGAAAAGCTTGGCCGCATTATTCAGTTAATTAATAATAACGGGGCACCAGTGGTGGCGGTGGATATCCCCTCTGGCTTGGAAGCCGATACTGGGAATATAGGGGGTGATTGTGTGCATGCTGATGCTACAATTACTTTCGGCCTTCCTAAATTAGGTATGGTATTGGAAACGGGAGCCAGCGTGTGCGGGGAAGTGGAAGTAGTGGACATCTCACTACCAAAACCACTTTTAAACGACCACAGTAGTAAAAGATGGCTGATAGATGATCAATTGGTAAGCCAGTGGCTTTCACGGCGCAGGAACGATACTCATAAGGGTGACTACGGCCGGGTCTTAATAGTTGCTGGTTCGCTGGGTATGGGTGGTGCAGCCATACTTACTGCAGAAGCATGTTTAAGAGCTGGTGCAGGTATGGTAACCATGGCCATACCAGAACCGCTACATGACGCCGTTGCGGGCAGAGTTCCGGAAGCCATGACTTTACCACTACCTCACATTAACGGGGTACTGTCCAGTGAAGCATTGGATAAAATTCTTGCTAAGCTTGAAAGTGTAGATGTTTTAGCGGTAGGTCCGGGGTTGTCCCAAAGCAGTGAGACTATACAACTGGTGCAAAAGCTGTTACCTCAAGTAAAGATACCGCTGGTGGTGGATGCCGATGGCTTGAATGCCTTAGCGAAGGATGCATCTATACTTGGAAACATCACTGCTCCCATGGTGCTCACCCCTCACCCCGGTGAAATGGCTCGTTTGGTACAAGTGCCTATTTCAGAAGTACAACAAAATCGAATTTCACTGGTACAGCAGTGTGCCGATACATGGGGCCATACCGTGCTGCTAAAAGGTCCTAGAACATTGGTGGCTTACCCTGGTGGTCAACTATACATTAACCCCACAGGCAACCCTGGCATGGCCACTGCCGGCAGTGGTGATGTACTTACTGGTATTATATCTGGGTTAGCTGCCCAGGGTATGGAAATAAAAACAGCTGCTGTTGTTGGTGCATACCTGCATGGGCTTGCCGGTGACCTGGCCTGTAAGAATCTAGGGGAACGCAGTTTAATGGCAGGAGAAATAATAAACCATTTTCCAATGGCGGTTAGCAAAGTGGCAACTTAGTTAACCGGGTGGCAATAAAACTCACCACCATACATAATCTACTATCATCAATGGAAAGAAAAATTGCCATCCCATAGACTAGTTAAATATTTTATCGTTACTGCAAAAATTTTTTTAGATCATCAGCAGATATATTCGACAAATGTCTGTACGATATTAAAATTAACCCGCTAAGCGGGTTAATTTTTTTGGCACGAATATTGCATTTAATAGTTGTAAAGAAATTAATCTAGGGGGTTAGAATCCATGATTATAGGTGTTCCAAAGGAAATAAAAGACAATGAAAACCGCGTAGCCATTACTCCGGCTGGTGTGCAATCTATGGTGAGCCACGGTCATGAAGTATACATCCAAAAGAGTGCCGGTGTGGGTAGCGGATTTAACGATGAAGATTATGTTGCCCAAGGGGCAAATATACTAGACACACCAAAGGAAATTTTTGATGCCGCAGAAATGATCATGAAGGTTAAAGAACCACTGCCAGAAGAATATCCATTATTTAAAGAAGGACAACTGTTGTTTACTTATTTGCACCTGGCTCCAGAGCCGGAACTGACCAAAGCATTGCTGGAGAAGAAAGTGGTGGGTATTGCCTATGAAACTGTTCAGCTGGATAGCGGAGCCCTTCCACTGTTAACTCCAATGAGTGAAGTAGCTGGCCGCATGTCCGTGCAGGTTGGTGCCCAATTTTTAGAAAAGCCTAAGGGTGGCATGGGTATACTGCTGGGTGGAGTACCGGGAGTACCACCGGCTGAAGTGGTTATCATAGGTGGCGGTATTGTAGGTACAAACGCTGCCAAAATGGCCATTGGCTTAGGTGCCCAGGTGACCATTGTTGACTTAAGTGCAGACCGCTTGCGCTATCTAGATGATATTTTTGGTGGGCGCATAAAGACTGTAAAGTCTAACTCCTTTAACATTGCCGAAGCAGTAAAACACGCAGACTTACTAGTTGGTGCGGTGTTGATACCGGGGGCTAAGTGCCCGCATTTAGTAACTGAAGATATGGTTAAAACCATGAAGAAGGGTTCCGTAATTGTTGATGTGGCCATTGATCAGGGTGGTTCTATTGAGACCATTGATCGTGTTACTACCCACAGTGACCCAGTATTTGAAAAGCATGGTGTAATGCACTATTCAGTGGCTAACATCCCTGGCGCCGTAGCTCGTACATCAACCTTTGCTTTAACTAATGTAACCATGCCTTATGCCTTAAAACTGGCCAATAAAGGGTGGCAACAGGCAGTACAAGAAGACCAGCCACTGGCTAAAGGCGTAAATGTATTAGAAGGTCGCTGCACATATAAAGCGGTGGCTGAAGCTCATAACTTACCATACACTCCACTGGAAAAAGTGTTGGGTGAAATGTAATTTATTCAACTATTTATACCTCCTCATTATAAATATTTGTTTTTACTTGCGCAGGGGCTTTCACACCCCTGCTTTTTTCTTATTTAACAAAAAAGTAGTTAGTTTTAATATACCATGGTTTTGATATCAAGCTTTTTTTGTAACAATAGCAGGATTTGCTATAAGAATTTTGAATAATTAGTTTAATATTTTATAATAATCACGGAAGAGTGGTGAAAACTGATGATAATACATCCTATTTGGGCGGAAATTGATCTGAATGCCATTGCACATAATCTGCAGGAAGTAAGAAGAATAACAAAACCAGAAACCAAAATTATGGCGGTAATAAAAGCTAACGCCTACGGCCATGGTGCAGTTGAAGTAGCAGAAACAGCACTGAGAAATGGGGCAGACTACCTTGCAGTGGCCCGCTTAGGGGAAGCCCTTACCCTCCGATGGCATGGCATTAATGCACCCATACTAATATTTGGCTATACCAGCCCGGAAAACTGTTCACAGGTTGTAAAGAATAGCCTCACCCAGACAGTTTACTCTGTGGAGATGGCCCGGCAATTAAATAAGGCGGCTGAAAAAAACAAAGAAAAGGCTATGGTACATATAAAAATTGAAACTGGCATGGGTAGACTGGGATTTATGCCAAGTGAAGAAGCCTTAAGTCAAATTGAGCAAATTACCAAACTGCCTAATTTAGAAGTGGAAGGTATTTATACTCACTTTGCAGATGCTGATAGTGCTGATAAAAATTATACAAATGAACAGATTGAGAAATTTACGGATTTTCTAAATCAATTAGAGAGCAAAGGCATAAGCTTTAAAATACGGCATACTTCCAACAGTGCGGCGGTGATTGACCACCCGGAAGCTCACCTGGACATGGTGCGACCTGGAATCATGCTCTACGGCTATTACCCTTCAGAGGAAGTGCAAAAGGAAAAGATTGAACTTAAGCCAGCAATGACGCTCAAAACCAGAGTAGCCCAAACTAAAAGAGTCCCCCGTGGTACACATATTAGTTACGGCCGCACCTATTGTACTGAGTGTGAAACAATTATAGCCACTCTACCGCTTGGTTATGCTGATGGGTATACTAGAATGTTGTCTAACGGAGCAGTGTTGGTACATGGAAAAAGGGCACCGGTGGTGGGCCTAATCACGATGGATCAATGTATGATTGATGTGGGTCACTTAAGTAACGTGAAACCCCATGACGAAGTAGTGGTTTTTGGCTGTCAGCATGAACAATGCATTCCGGTGGAAGAACTGGCTCAAAAACTGGGTACAATCAGCTATGAATTGGTTTGCATGGTGTCAGCGAGGGTGCCACGGGTATATAAAAACTCAGGAGTTAGAAGTCAGGAGTAAGGAGTGGCCAGTTTGATTAGAAGGCGAATTGTGGCGGCAGAAAGCGATTCATCAGCTTTGGAAAGATTGAAAGAAATGATATTTCGTTCCGGCTTTAATGTGGTGGGAGAAGCCACAGACGGTAACACAGTTATTAAAGTTGCTCGGTCTACTCAACCGGACTTGGTGGTGCTGGATTCGAAGCTTTCAGGGCTAGATGGTCTGGAAGTGGCTAGAATATTAGAAGAAGAAAGCGTAGTTCCTTCACTAGTTGTTACTACCCGGGCCAGTAGAGAATTATTAGAGAGAGTGCGCGATTCATATTTTATATCATTTTTGGTAAAGCCCATTCGCCCTCAGCAATTATTCACCGCCGTGGAACAGGCTCTAGCCAACCATGAGCGTTTTCAAAAACTGGAACAGCAATTGGAAGATTTAAAAAAGAGCTTGGAAAGTAAAAAAGTAATTGAGCGGGCAAAGGCGATCATGATGCACACCAAGGAAATGACAGAAAATGAAGCCCACAAGTTTTTGCAGCAAATGAGTATGAAAAAACGTAAGAGTATGCAAGAAATAGCAATGGCCATTATTACCGCCCATGAAATAAACCAGCATTAACTTCAGGAACCAGAAGTCAGGAGTCAGTATTCAGGAGAATATGTATACAATATTTCATCGGAATTAGTGTTGCTAAAATGGCGGCATCAGCATATAATCTATGTATAAGTTAATAACCAATACAATGATGTATTACAACAGGTCAATGATGTCCCGGCACTAAAAGTGCCTGGGGCATTTTTATTTAGTGGCTTATTAAAGTCAGCTTCCAGCAAGTAGGGCGATGCTGCCCTGGATAATATTAATAGGAGGGTTATTTATGAAAAAGATTGAGGCCATTATTAGGCCAACAGTACTAGAGGATATTAAAGAAGCATTAGGGGAATACGGCATTCACGGCATGACAGTAAGTGAAGTGGCCGGTTGTGGATTGCAGAAAGGTAGGGTGGGGATCTACCGGGGTAGCAAATTCAACATTAACTTGCTTCATAAAGTAAAACTGGAACTGGTAACCACAGACAACCAAGTAAATGAAGTAGTAGAAATAATATCCAAGGTAGGTCGTTCCGGGGAGATAGGTGATGGTAAAATATTTATCTATCCATTAGAAAATGCCATCCGCATTAGAACAGGTGATGAGGGGGACGATGCTATTTCATAGTAGAAATTTAACCAAGAATTATGTTTAAGTGAACTTATTATTTTATTTTTAATTAGTTAGAATCTTGTTTTAAAGCTGGAAGCAATGTGATTATAAGTTACAATAAGTAAAAAAATTAATGCACAATGTCGTGCAAATCTTCGGCAAAGACGCCTTTGGTTGGAAAACCACTAGGGTGTTTTTTTTATAACAATTTTGGAGGGATTTGCATGAATATAAAATATTTTTGTTTGCTAAGTATACTAGGGGGATTGCTACTGTTTCCAACAGTAGGGTTTGCTGCCGATGGCCCCACAGCGGAATCTAATGCACTGGCCATCAATACAGTTTGGGTTTTAATTGCTGGCTTTCTAGTCTTTATCATGCACGCTGGTTTTGCTTTGGTTGAGTCGGGTTTCACCAGAGCTAAAAACACTGTGAACATTCTAACTAAAAACATGATGACTATCTCCTTAGGCGCACTGTTATTCTTTGCCACAGGATTTGCCATTGCCTTTGGCGGAGATGTGGGCGGTTTTATCGGTAACAAAGGTTTCTTTTTAACTAATATTAGTGATATGGATTTTGGTATTCCGATGTACGGGTTCTGGTTTTTTCAAGCTGTATTTTGTGCCACTGCTGCCACCATTGTATCTGGTGCTGTGGCAGAGAGGACTAAACTGAGCGCATACTTTTTATTTACCGTAATAATAACTGCTTTTATTTACCCCGTGGTGGTACACTGGGTATGGGGTGGTGGTTGGCTTGCTACCAGAGGTTTCACAGATTTTGCCGGATCGACCGTGGTACACAGTGTAGGTGCTTGGTCCGCACTGGTTGGTGCTTACTTGGTGGGTGCCCGATTAGGCAAATACGGTAAAGATGGAAAAGTACGGGCTATTCCCGGTCATAATATTCCGTTGGGTACGTTAGGTACACTGTTACTTTGGTTTGGTTGGTTTGGTTTTAACCCAGGTAGTACATTATCCGGAACAACATCTGATATAGCCTGGATTGCTACTACCACCATGCTTGCTGCATCAGCAGGTACTGTTTCCACAACATTATTTACTTGGGCAAAACACGGCAAGCCCGATTTAGCCTTAATATTAAATGGTGCACTGGCCGGTTTAGTGGGTATTACTGCGGGTACTGCTGCGGTAACACCCGTGGGAGCAATATTTATCGGCGCTATAGCAGGTATACTACTGCCGATTTCTGTAGATTTGTTTGATCGGGTAATAAAAATTGATGACCCAGTGGGTGCCATTTCTGTGCACGGTACATGTGGTGCTTTTGGTACACTGGCAGTGGGATTGTTTGCTCACGAAGGCGGTCTGTTTTACGGTGGAGGGGCTTCCTTATTAATTACGCAAATAATTGGTGTGGTTGCTGTATTTATCTGGACCGGTGTGTGTGCCTTTGTAGCATTTAAACTTATTGATGCTATTGTGGGCCTCAGAGTTTCCCAAGAAGAAGAATTGGAAGGCTTGGACTTGAGTGAACATGGTATGGAAGCATATGGAGATTTTACCCTTAAAGCTGGGGAAATAGGAGGTTTTAATTCCCGGGCTGGCAAAATAAGTACTTAATTATAAAATTATAACCCCGGAAGGATCCGGGGTTATAATTTTTACCAGAGAAAATATTAACCTACTCTAGACTAGAATAATTGAAAAAAATATAATATATAGAGTAGGAGGTAGTTTATGGATTCTGATAACAGGTTGCAAATTATTATAAAGTCTATCCCGGGCATACTACTGATGCTTGCCATTGCTGTATTTACAAGGGGAGCAGCTGATTTTGGTTTTCCACAGTGGCCAGGGGTTGAATCATTTTTTGCCATTAATGATTTTACAAAGTGGTTTTTGATAGATATCCTGCACTTAAATTATGTGTTGCTGTGTATCATTACTGGAATGTTAATTAGAAATGTATTATCTGTCCCCAATTGGGCGGTTACTGGAATTAAGACATCAAGTCTCTTTATTAAACTGGGGGTTATTCTGCTAGGGTCAATGTACAGCGTGGTGGATGTGGCCAGGCTAGGGGGGACAGGCATTATAATTGTGCTGGTATTTGTTTTCTTAACAATACTTTTTACATTGTGGTTGGCACAAAAAATGGATTTAGATCCAACTGCTGCTGCACTACTTTCCGCAGGAACGGCCATTTGCGGAGTGTCAGCTATTATTGCTGCTGCCCCTGCAGTTCGGGCTAAAACCACCGATGTTGTCTTTTCCATTGCTACAATTCTCTCATTTGGCTTGGTGTTTCTGTTTGTCTTTCCCATTATCGGAACATTGGTTGGATTGACACCCCACCAGTTTGGCATTTGGGCCGGTACTGGCATACTTAATTCCGGACAAATTCTGGCTGCCTGCTTGGCCTTTGATCCAGAGACAGCAGAGCACGCTTCCACAAGTTTAAAAACCGGCCAGATATATAACCTAATCCGGGTTATCTTTCTACCCTTTGTGGTGTTAATACTGGCAGTTTTCGCCAGTCGTTCGGCCCATTATGAGGAGGATGATATTAACATCAATACTAGCCTATCAAGCAGATTTCCGGTGTTTGTTATCGGTTTTCTAGCTATGGTGTTTTTAACTTCCTTCGGGCTGTTGGGGCAAACATCACCGCCTTCACCGGAATTGATTTTTATCCGTAAATTATATAGCTGGTTTTTTGCCATTGGCTTAACCGGTTTGGGAATGCAGATTTCCTTTAGTGAGCTACGCAAAGCAGAAGGAAAACCGCTGGCGGTGGGCGCGGCAGCGGCGGTATTTAAAGCGGTATTGGCACTAATAGTAGTAATTCTATTCATCAATGAATAAAGTGAGGTGGCAGTATGCCGGATGAAAAGAATAAAGAACATCACCTAATGCCCCTTTTTGCCACAGAGAGATTAGAAGATTATGTTGCTCTATCGCTGGCATTAGTGATAATAATACTGGTGCTGGTATTGTTCTAGACTAAATTGGCCCGGTTAAAATCGGACAATTTATTTTTTGTGATATTTTACGAACTTCTCTTTTATTGGCGGTATACGGCAGTATTATTAAGTCTGAGCCATTTATAGTATTAGATAATACGGATAATATGCTGCCGCTTTTCACCAAAATATTTGTCTGTAAGCGCATTGACGTAGCTTTTGTTTTAATTTCACTAAACAGTTCTCTTACTTCCTGCTGTTGTTTGGTATCCATATAATTCAAAAAATTGTTTCGTGCCTCATGGCTGCTAATCCACTCATCTCCGAGAACTCCTTGCCACGTGTTTTGAATAATATAAATAACTGTTAAACTAGAGGCTGATTTTCCCAATTTCTCGACCAGTGTAATAAGCTTATTGGTCTCGGTTTTACCTGTTACAACTAACAGAATATTGTTAAGCATAATGCAAAAGCTCCAATCAGGCTTTGGAATCGATATTTAACAGCATTAGTAAGGTGCCGGTATAGACCCCGTCGTTGTCATATACTGGTGAGATGTCACACCAAATATCATGGTCTGGCAGTTTAATCCTATTAATATTTCTAGAATTAATGTTGGTACGAATAGACTCTGCCAGTGTAGAATCTACTACTTCGATACCTTTACCTTGTTCTAATGCACCCAAAAAGCATTTAGCCATTAAATTGGCAGTAACAATTTCATTATTTTTATCCACGTAAACTACACCTTGAGGAATAATTTCCACTAATTTTTCCATAACGTTTCTATAAGCCTTGTCTTCATCAGTATTAACTCTGATTACTGTTAATGAGCCCAGCCTTTTACTCTTTTTTATTATCGGAGAGTGAATGGCTTCCAGAAATTTATCTGATGTTTTAAGGGTTAAAGTTTGAGAGTTATCTTTTTGGCCTTGGAAGTTTTCAATATGCCCCATCACTTCTTTCAACTTCACGTTTCTTAAATTACTTTTGCGTTCAGTAAAAATTTCGTGTGCTGCCTTGTTGGCAAAAACTATAATGCCGGCGTTATTAGTGATAATAACTCCTTCATGAAGTTGGTTGAAAATGGCAAAATCAATATTATCAAAATAGGTTTTGGCGCTATTAACTCCCCAAAATTCCACTAGTAGTTGATATAGGACGTAGTAAAGGGCAAATACCAAAGCAATGATGGTTACCGCACGGTATTTTTCAAAATTGTTGTCCTTTTGAAAAAGATACAGCTGCCAGGATGGTTGTCCCACATCACTTTTTTTAACCTTATATTGTTTATTATCCACAGATAATTTTGACTTATATCTATTAAAATCAGATAATTGATTTTCTTCAAATGGCCAAATGACGGGGTTGTTTTGACTATCAAAAACTGCCAGTTTAAAATTGGTACTGGTAAATTCCTCAATCACTTCCTTTTTATACTGATCCATTCTAAAATCCATCACCAGTACTTGGGAGTTGTTTATTACTGTAGCGGTGCTGATTATGTTTAGTTGTGAGTGAATTTGGTCGGATAGCACTGCTTTATTATTTCCACTTTTAAGGGCCTTTGCCGCCAGAGTAAAAACATGACCTTGATTAGCAGATTGTTCTGCCGAACTATTTGTAATATTGCTATCAGACACTAAATAAACATTTTCAATTTTATGGTCATAGGTTAACGCTGTTTTGACCGCTTTCTCACCACTTAGGTCTTGAAGTTCTATACTTCTTGCAGTGTTTTGAGAAGTAGTCTTAAGGTCATTTAAAAATGAGTTAGTTTTATTAATGGCTATTTGCTCAATACTGTTCTCATAACTGGTTAGAATGTTTCTTAAGAAACGAAATTCCGTGATGCCAAAAACCATAATTATCCCAATGGCAAAAACTATTATATAAAGTGGAAATACACTGTTACTTTCACTTACCCGTTTCATTTACCTAATCAATCCTTTTTTTATGGCCACTGTTAGCGCTTCCTCCACTGTACTTACTTTTAACTTCTTAAATGCAGACTTTATTCTGCGACGGAAAGTGGATAGGCTGATGTATAATTCATCAGCAACTTCCTTTTGGTTTTTACCACTGGCCAACATCTGTAGTATTTGTAACTCAGAATCCGATAAACCTGGACCCGAAAGATTCATCAGTGTGTCAGAGCTAAGTCCGGGGTATAAATAAGAGCGCCCTTTATACGTCATAAGAATAGCTGACTTAATTTCATCAAAAAAGGCGTGTTTGGGTACAAAACCGTCTACACCGCTTTCCATTGCTTTTTTAATAAATATTGCATCATCATAGGTAGTCAGTGCCACATGTTTAATGTGAGGGTACCGTTCTTTAAAAATACTGCATAGTTCCAAACCATCACCGTCAGGCAAATTAATGTCCAAGAGAATAACATCTACATTCTCTCTGACATTCTGCAATGCATCTTTATAAGTATCTGCCTCTGCTACTACAGCAATGTTATCTTCCATATCCAACAGTTTCTTTAATCCCTCACGGAAAACATTATGATCTTCCACCAACATTACATTAATCTTGCTCATATTCATTACCTCCTTGTAAGGGCACGGTGAGGGTAACAATAAAGCCGGAATCTCTGTTTTCAAAGTCAATGCTTCCACCGATTAGATTAGCCCGTTCATTCATTCCCCACATACCTTTGCCGCTAGTGAAATTAACAGTTCTACCGCCGTTATCTTCTACCTCCATTAAGAGTATATTGTTATGTATTGCAAAGTGTATATCTACTTCTGTGGCATGACCATGTTTGGCTGTGTTACTTAAGGCTTCTTGAATGATACGATAAATAATAATCTCACTTTTATTGGATATTTTTAACGACCTACTCTGATAAAACACGTAAACCTTTATATTATGAAGCTTTTCATAGATATTAATGTAAGATTCCAGAGCTGATACCAAACCAACTCTATCAATCAAATATGGGTGTATATTATTCATAATACTGCGCATTTCTATAGCAGCGTTTTGACAGTGTTTACGTAAGGTAATCAGATTATCTTCGGCCTTTTCTTTGTCTTCATCTTTTAAACGTAAGATGTAATCAATTGAATGGATAATAGTGGATAAATATCTGGCTATCCAGTCATGTATTTCAATGGAGATATTTTTTCTTTCTGCCTCTAGGGTATCCAGTAGAATGTTCTTATTCTTATCCTCTTCTTTTAAAGATGCTACTATCATAACACTAGCTAATCTTTTTCCTACCATTATTGGGATATAGTCCACCGATAAATCACTTTTTCTTCCTGCATAAGAGTAATTAATATTGTGATTGTCCAATTTTTCTTTTTGCATTATTACCGAGTACAGTGGTTCGGTAATACCCTGTAATTGGGGAAACAACATCGGTACATCACTGACGCTGTTGTCCAATATCCTTTCCTTGGATATGTCAAACAAATCTTCTGCTTTTTCGTTTAATTGTTTAAAATAACCTTTATTGTCTATTAGCAATACTGCACTGCGGGTTCGTTTTGATAACTTGTCAAAGTATAAATGTTGTACTGAAAGCGAAGTTAACGTTGTATAAGTTCCCCATAGCAGTAACGCTAAGGCAGATAAAAGGAATATTACTGAATAAGTAATTTTCTTATTAATGTTGTTGACGGTAACTTGATAATAATCGTTGGCATCTTCCATATTTGCCACAGCATTTCTGGACATTTTTTGCATCAGATCCTGGTTCAACTCGTTATGCCTTTGCAGTAGATATTTATCTATACTTTCTTCACTACTATGGATGGTGGGTACCACCTCATTCTCAACAAAGGAGATATAAGATTTGGTTAGTTCAATTATATCTTCAATACCCTGCTTGTTTATGGTATTAACAGAATTGTAAAGTGAAATTTGGTCTTCAATGGCTTTGTTGCTAAACTGCCTGAACGCTTCAAGATATTGCTTGTCTGCATAAAGGATGTACTTTTGCCCGTTAGATGTCAAGTTGGTAATATCTTCAGAAATTTTGTTGTGCATACTCAGTTGTTGGGAGTATGAGTTTATCTTATTAGTTCTATCGGTTGCATTTAAGGATTGCTGCAGCAGCAGTATTGATGATGTTACAACTATAACTAATAAAAAAACTTGTATTTTAGTATTAAACCTCACAAACGACATATTATTCCACCTACTTTATACAAGCATATAACATTTATATTAATTCTTCGACGTTATTTTTCATTATTCCTTTAGGAAAAGTTATCAATCCGGTCTAAAAACAGTTATTTAAATATACGCATGACACAAAAAGTTCGCACTACAAAATAAAATATTCACCACATTGCAATAAATTAATCAAATAATAGTTCAAACTATTCATGTTATCTATACATCGTTGATTTTATCTTACTAACTAATTATTATATTCACAAGGGGAATAAGTGAATAAATTATCATATAGATTCATAAACATGTCATCTATATGACAAATAAACTTCTTTATAATAAGTAGTTGTAAGGTGGTGGTATTTAAGTTAGCCAATAAATCAAACATAATTAAACTAGTCTTATACCTGTTATCATTTATCACTAATCAACTAATCAAAACGTAATATTAATGGAGGTGGTTGCTTTGTCAACACAAGCAGCAAAGCAAGAAGCAAGTTTATCAGAAAAGATTACCAAAGCGATTCCCGGTCTTATTCTAGTAACAATATTAGCATTTGCGGCTGTATCTTGGGATGGTTGGTTTAAGGCTAACTTTAAAGAATTACGTAGTACCCTTAGTTTAAACTATGTTTTTGCGGCTATTATCTTTGGTATGGTTATTCGTAATACAGTGGGTGTTCCTAATGTCTTTGAACCTGGCCTAAAGTTTTCCACTGTATTTACTAAAACAGGTATCGTTATTATGGGTCTTAAGTATACATGGGCCAGTTTGGTAGACGTTGGTGGCATGAGTATGGTTTTCATTACTGTAACCCTATTTGGTACTGTGTGGCTAATGTTTGCCCTCAAGAAAAGATATAATCTCACGGATACCTTGGGCGGGTGCCTGTCTGCCGGTTTTGCTATCTGTGGTGTATCCGCTACTGTGGCTACCGGTCCTTCCATCCGTGCTAAAGGTCAAGAAATGGCCTACACTATTGCTTCAATTTTAATTTTTGGTCTATTAATGTTGTTTATTTTACCTCCCATTGGTAAGGCAATCGGCTTAACCCAGAATGAATTTGGTGCTTGGGTAGGTGTATCAATTGTTAACTCGGCACAGGTTCTGGCTGCTGGTTTTGCTTATGGTGAGGGTGCAGGTCTAATGGCCGGTATCTTCAACATGGGTCGTGTTATCTTGCTACCCTTTGTAGTGCTATATGTTGTAATGCAGGTGCTGGGTCGTGAATCTGCAGAAGCTAAAGAAATTAACAAAACTAAGTTTGTTATGGATAAATTCCCTTTGTTTGTACTGGCTTTCATGGCAGTAATGGCTATGAACACCGCAGGTGTATTCAGCGCAGGGGAAATTAAGCAGGGTAAGCTATTTATGGAATATGCATTCACCCTTGGTTTTGCCAGCATTGGTTTAACAACCAAGTTCTCAGATATGAAGGCTGCGGGTAAAGACGGTATCATCCTCGGCTTTGTTGTAGCACTTATTAAAGCAGTATTTGCACTGGCGGTTATCAAACTGTTCCTCGGACCTATCTTAGGTTAATTAATATGGAGGTGTCTTAAAATGGCAGATGCAAAAGATAAAAAAACACGCAAACAGGATATTGCAGTTATCGTTTTAGGTTTAGCACTGGTATTCCTGGCAAAAATAGTTGCATAATACTCATAATTTGAGCTAAGCAATGCCCTGTGGTTACCACAGGGCATTGCTACTTAAAGATGAATGCAAAAACATTTACTATGGGAGATGAAACTATGACTAAAAAAATACTGCTCGCCATGCATGGGGAAGAACTGAACATGGAAAAAGTGATTGAACAGACGTTAGTGCTGTCCTCAGAGACAAATGGTGAAATAACGGTTTTAAATATTAAAGAAAATAATTTGATTCATTATGGGGAAGTAGATACCCTGCTAACATTTACAGCAAAGGAGAAATTTATTGATTATGTAGGGGAAATGGCCAACGAGAAAGCTCAACAGGCTCTACAGCAATTCACAAAAAAAGCAGAAGAGAAAGGAATAACCTTTCACTGGAAAACAAGAGAGGGAAAACCGGCCATTGAAATAATAGATGAAATTAAAGAAGGTGGGTATGACCTACTAGTACTAGGAACTAAGGAACCCGGTCCAGGTAATACTTCCAGTAAGGTAAAAGAGAAAGTGGCTAATGAGCATCCCATCACAGTGTTGATGGTGAAATAGGGGGGTGTTTTAATGTCTGTGGAACCCAGGGTTTTTATAGAAGCACCTAAAGAAAAAAAAGATAAGATGATAAAATGGTACGGTTGGATTACTATTATTGTTTTGTGCATCACCCCATTAGTATTTGTTCTGCTACCGATCTTGATGGTCAACACCAGCAGGATAGGAAAAATATTAAGGGAATCTATAACCCCTGAGAAAGACTATATTTCAGGAATGGTCAAAACTGCCAACTGGGAGATTAAGAATGAGGTGGGAATGGATTCAGTTTTTGGTGAATTAGAAATAGAAAGAGAAGATAACGAAGTTGTGCAGTGCAGCTTTTTAAAATATGTGGGAGAAACAAACAAAAACCTTCCGGAAATTAAAGAAGGAGATATCATAGAAGCAGTTGGGCAAATTAACGAGCAAAGTGAAGAAAGTAATGTTGAAGAAGAGATTAACCAGGAAAAAAAAGGTCAGCAAGAAATGGAAGGTAGCAAATTTATTATAAAAAATATTCGCAAGAAAAATAGTGATAAAATTTATACTAGCGACCCTGCCCTAGCAGTATATTAAATGAAAAGTAGAAAGTTCCAAAGTGAAAGTGGAATAACCCCTTGTTTTTTATTCTGAATTCTGACTTCTGAATACTTATTATATAACATCCTCAAATAATTCAGAATTCTTTGCAAGCCCCCTGGGATTGTGGTAAAATTCACATAAGTACTTTGTTGGGGGGATAGCTGTGCAAAGAAACCGGTGGGATGATGTGAAGTTTCACATTATAACTGTACTGGGGTTGTTCCTGTTTATATTTGCTATTTACGTAACAACAAATGTTAAATTAGAAAGTAAGTATGAACAGGCTGTTGACATGATTAAAAACAAGAATTGGGACGCAGCGGAACACTACTTAGCTCAGGCTTCCAACTATAAAGATGTGGAAGTACTCAAAAGGTACGTGTGGGCTAAACTAGAGCTTGAATATAAAAGCCAACAAGAACTGAACCAAGACTATTATGAAGATGTGTATGATTACTTACAACAGATACCCAATAATTACCAGGGAGCACTTAAAAAGGATATTTTTAATCTTAGAAATGATATAATGCACAAGCGCCAAAAGTTATGCCAAAATAGCAGTGAAAGCAGTGAATATCAAGCTAATTCAAATATAGAAATTGTCAGTATGGGTAATAGATATGTAGTTGTGGAAAGGGAAGCTATTGCACCACTTTTCAGTTCTGAAGATTTAAGTTATTAGAGTTGGAAGTATATGGTTGACAGGCCGGGCTATAATGTTTATTATGAGAAAAAATCCCGGAGTAGGTGTATAGGCAATGAAATTTTTTGCCATTAGTGACGTTCACTTATCCTTCAGTGAACAAGTGGATCCCCATAACTGGGAAAAAGTGATTGAACATAAACCAATGGATCAATGTGCTTCCCATTGGAAAGAGCATTATAAAATGATATATTACAACTGGCATGATATGGTTAATAAAAAGGATACGGTATTAATGCCTGGAGATATATCTTGGGCCACTAAATTACATGAAACCGACCATGATTTAAATTTTTTAGGTCTGCTACCGGGCAATATAGTTGCGGTACAGGGTAATCACGACTATTGGTGGCAAAGTTTGAGTAAAGTACGAAAGAAAGTTCCATCTAATATGCAAGTGGTTCAAAACGACCATGTAATAGTGGATAATGTGGCTATCTGTGGTACTAGGGGTTGGGTATGTCCCAACAACGGTGGTGGTTTTAGCGAACATGACGAGAAAATATATAACCGGGAAGTGATTCGATTGGAAAACTCTCTTTCCAGCGTCAAGAAACCGGTGGATGAAATAATAGTAATGATGCATTACATGCCTACCAACGAAAAACATCAACGGTCTCATTTCATTGATGTTTTAGAAAAGTACGATGTTAGCACAGTGATCTATGGCCACCTGCATTCCAAGGCCCAACGCTACCGTCTACCGGACAATGCCTGGGGCATTAATTTTCATCTAGTAAGTGCAGATTACGTACAGTTTTCACCAGTATTGATTAAAGACACGTCATTAAAGTAGTGCTAAGATATTAATGCAATAATGAATGCCCGGACCCGATAAAGCGGGCCACCTACTGAAATCTATATAAAGTTTAAAGGATAATCACGCTCACTACTCCTCAGAATCTTCTTCCCGTCTCAGTCTCCTTAAATAGTGTTTTCCTTGGCGGGACATTTTGAAATATGTATGGTTCATGTGCTTAACCCAGTCCTTTTCCCGATGATAGCCTGCCAGCATAGTGCCTTGAACCTTTTCCAAGAGTCCTTTTTCCAGCAACTTATCTAACCTCTCTCGGGATTCCTCCACATCTAACCCAACATTTATGCCTAATCGCCAGGCGTACTCCGGGCCGGCGTAATCGATAAACTTTAATATTTCAAGATCCTTTGTGTCTTCCTTTTCTTCTTCTAAGTACCCGTTTTCCAACAGCATGTTATACAGTTCTTGGGCCGTATTATTACATAAGTCTGTATACTCATGGTATAGAACCACATCTTCATTTTCCTCATCTTCTAAGTCTACTTCATCCCCAAGCATTTTCTTCAGTTCGTTAAAGTCATCTAAATAGCTTTTAAATTTATCCACCAGTTGACAGTATGGGGTAAGTTGATGCATTCTTTTAGCCAATTCCGGCATCCTATCCGGGTCGGTACTGACCTCTGGGTCAGCTAAAAGATTGCGAGTGTCTTCATACTCTGTCACGATGTTTTCTGCCCGTTTTATTATTTCTTGATCACTAAGATAGTTACCGTTAAAAATGTTCACTTGAGAACCTCTCCAACCAAAAAATTATTTGTTTACATTTTAATATTTTTAGCGTGTTCTGTAAAAGGTTTCTCGCTAGTACATAAAACCGCACCTTTTGGAAAGATTACCATATTGAAACGGTGTTTCTAGAAGGTGGTAAAACATGCTGAAGAAACTAATCAAGAGAGCTCTTTCCCAAACGCCAAGTGATGGTATTCCTGGCTCAGAAACTATGGGTGTAAAAATAAAATCAAGTTTAATCGAGAATGAAAAATATATTAGAAACCAGTTTGGTAATACCAGAGACTTAGTTATTCGCCATCTAACCATAGCTGGCCGTGCCCAGGCCATGCTGGTCTACCTTGATAACATGATTGATATCAAAGTGGTTAACGAACATCTGATGGAACCCTTGATGGAAAGGCGCCAGTATCCGGTGGATGATATGGAAGACTTGATTCGCACCGTTATACAGGTAGGCCAGATAAAAACCAGCTCAAAGATGGATGAACTGCTGGGGCACGTGCTATATGGTAATACCGCGCTGTTTATCGATAACATGCCCCAGGCAGTGGTATTCGAAACTAAAGGGTGGGAGCATCGCTCGGTTGATAAACCGGATACAGAAAAGAATGTACTAGGGCCTAAAGAGGCTTTTACCGAAACGGCCATGGTTAATCAAACGATGTTGCGCCGTCGTATTCGCAGTACTAGATTAAGATTTGAGTTAATGAAAGTGGGTGAGATAACTCAAACAGATATTGTAGTTACATACATAGATGGTTTGGCAAAACCGGAACTGATAAAAGAACTTAAACGACGAATTAAAAAGGTTAAAATAGACGGTGTTTTTTGCTGTGGCTTTTTTAAAGAACTTTTAGATGATAACCCCCTTTCGCCTTTTCCAACCATGGAGGGTACTGAGCGGCCAGATAAAATGACTGCAGCCCTGCTGGAAGGGCGGGTGGGCTTAATTATCGACGGAACACCCTTTGCATTAATAATTCCAACCATGTTTTGGGACTTTTTAATGACTCCCGATGATTATTATAGTCGTTTTTATTCAGGTACTTTTTTGCGTTTGTTAAGGTTGGCCGCGGTTGCTATTACATTAACATTACCATCGCTTTATATAGCCATTACCACTCACCACCAAGAAATGCTGCCCACCGCCCTAGCTTTGTCCATTGCCGGG
This sequence comes from Bacillota bacterium, assembly GCA_009711615.1. Classification (GTDB taxonomy): domain Bacteria; phylum Bacillota; class Desulfotomaculia; order Desulfotomaculales; family Desulfohalotomaculaceae; genus Desulforadius. The sequence goes on from VENI01000006.1 coordinate 279,354, forward strand.
GCCCGGGAGGGGGTACCCTTTTCTGCATTTATTGAGGCAGTATTAATGGAATTAGCATTTGAATTGGTACGGGAAGGCGGGGTTAGGCTACCCGCCGTTGTCGGTCAAGCAGTTAGTATTGTGGGTGCATTGGTGCTGGGGCAATCCGGTGTTGAGGCAGGGATTGTTTCTTCCACTATGGTAATTGTGGTGGCCACCACCGGTATTGCATCCTTTGCCATACCTGGGTATAGCGCTGCCAATACTATTAGATTGTTAAGGTTCCCATTAATGGTGCTATCAGGATTGTGGGGCTTACCCGGGTTGGTAAGTGGTTTGTTAATTATTTTTTGTCATATGATATCATTATCATCCTTTGGTACATCTTATCTATATCCTGTTGCTCCAGTTAAACTTGGTGCTTGGAAGGATGTAGCAATAAGAGTGCCGTGGTGGGCAATGGCCACTCGACCCAAAATAGCGGCAAATAAAAAACGGTTGCGGCCTTTTATCCCGCCGGGAAAACAGGATGGTGATCAAGGTGCAAGTTAAACTGTTAAGTGTGATGTTAATTATTATAATGTTTTTTAGTACTTCCTGTGTCACTGTTAGGGAGATTGACGAACTGAATTTTATTATGGCCACTGCCTTTGAGTATGAACCTAAAACAGGGTTATATATTATAACTGTACAGGTGCCAAAGACTGTGCCAAAGGGCGAGCAACCTATGGGGCCTCAATGGATGATCTACCAAGCTAAGGGTAAATCATTATTTGAAGCGATAAGAAACTTGGGTAAGGAAAGCCCTCGGCGGATGTATTTCGGCCACTGTGATATCTATATTATTGGCGATGAATTTGCAAAGAAGGGTATTAAATCACTGTTGGATTTTTTGCAAAGGGACGGGGAAACGCGGGTAAGCACATCTCATTTTCTGTTGGCCAGGGAGCCGATAAACAAACTTTTGGCTATCAGTGACGGGCAAGAGGCGTTACCGGCACTGTCACTGGAGAAACTTGTGGAAGTAGTGTTAAAAACCAATAGCCAGTCTCCTAAAGTTACTGTAAGGGATTATCTTAAGGATTATATGAAAGAAGCATCATATTCTGTACTACCCCTTGTGGGAACTTCAACCCCGGACATGGAAAAAAAGGAAGAGGTTACCACTAAGTTTATAGTTTCCGGCAGTGGTGTTTTTAAAAGGGATAAATTAATCGGTTACTTAAGACCACTAGAGTCTAGGGGTTACTTATGGGCTGTAGGTAAGCTTAAAGCAGCCATTATTGTAGGAACCGTTACCAATAAAGACAAAGAAGTAAAAGTATCTTATGAGATAGTTTCTGCAGAATCTAAAGTGGAACCGGTAATCCAGGGGGAAGAACTGCAGGTGAATATAAAGGTAAAAGCAACTTCACACCTAGGGGAGTTAGATGGTAACCTAAATGTTGATGATCCAAAAAATATTACCCAGTTGGAAAAAGTTCTGAACGAATTAATTAAAAAAGAGGTACGGATGGCAGTATCTAAAACCCAAGAACTAAGGGCAGACGTTTTTGATGTTGGTGAGAAACTACATAAATTCCATCCGGAAGTGTGGAAACAGGTAAAAGGTGACTGGGAAAATGTTTTTGCTAACATTACATTTAATATTCAAGTGGAAAGTTCGGTAATTCGTACCGGCAGAATAACAGAACTACAAGGTGGCAGTAATGAATAATTTTACCAGTATCACTTCTAGGCAATTTGTAATGGGCTGGATCACTAAAACAATAGCCATAGTTATAATGTTAACTATAGCGGATACCATAAAATACTCAGGACGAGATACATGGCTTGCGGTATTAGTAGGGGCTGTAATTGCAGTTTTTTCCTTGTTAATAATTTACCGGCTGGTTTCTCAGTTTCCCAATAAAAATTTGGCCCAATGGTCTAGGGAAGCCTTTGGCAGTTTTCTTGGTTCTGTGATAACAATTATTTATATAATTTTGTTTTTTTCTTATGCCGTACTGGCCACCAATCAATACAGTCAAATAATGACCGGGGTTTTTGTCCCTGAAGACCCCAGAATTTCTTATCATGTTATTTTGATAGTACCTGCTGTGTATGCTGCGGTGCTGGGGGTTTATGTAATATATCGCTTAAACGAAATACTGCTTCCCATTGCAGCTTTAATCAGTGTTGCTGTTATTGGTTTGAATTACGCCAGTATTGATTTTACTAACTTCTTACCGGTGATGGAACAAGGTGTTAAGCCGGTAATCAATGGCGGTTTAATAATAGGAAGCAGGTTCAGTTTTGTGGCGATAATGTTTGTGCTATATCCGTTAATAATTCATCCTAAAAAAATAATAACCCAAGGATTTATGGGACTTTTCGCACTAGTAATTTTAATTCAACTTCAGGTTTTGGCGATAGCTATGTTTGGCGCCCAATATACTTCAACTATGCAGTTTTCCTTTTTAGAGATAGCAAGAAATATTGGTGTGTCTGATGCCTTAAGCAGGCTTGATTCATTTATTCTTACAATGTGGATTACAGGGATATTTGTATTTGTATCCATTTTTTTATACGGAGCATCGGTTTTAACAATGGATTTATTAAAACTAAAGAATTATAGTTATTTTACGGTGTTTTTTGGTTTTGCTGTAGTGGTTATAAATTTATTTCTAAAAGATAACGTTAGTTTAATTAAGCATTTTATGGGGTTACCTTTGGCATATGCCGTGTTAAGCGTAAGTTTATTACTTCCATTATTGATGTTAATGTTTGTATCTGTGAAAAAGGGTATAAGTAGTTGAGGGGGTATATGAGTTTCAGATGGCAATGACTGATTTAAGTAAGTTAACTTACTCCTTCAGTTAGTATTCAGTTGGCCGGGCGAGATGTGTGGATTTCAGTTATCATAGGTTCTTTAATAGGTGGAGCATCATTTAATGATTGTTTGAATATTGGGTATATTTGCTTTTATTACCGGCTTTTTATATGCTGCTGCAGTACTAACCAAGGACTTACTGGGAGTAAAGCTCTATCGTGTGTTTGTTGATAATAGCATCTGACGAATATCTGCAAAATAAAAGCTCCTATTAAGGAGCTTTTTATCCCTGAAGCATTTCCTGTGCTCGTTTTTCCGCTTCTTCTTCGCTTAAAGAGTCTAGTTCATCAAACATTGCTTTGTCCATTGCCTCCAGCACTTGAATCTTGTTATTCACTTCCACAATACCCGTTTCAATGAGATTGTTCAGTGCTAGCACTCCGTAAGCTTGGGTGATCCGCGGGTTATCCATATTAACACCTCCACGTTTATTTTCTGCTATCTAATAATTATTGATACTATATTTTTTAAAACTCTCGTTCTTGTATAGAATTTCCACGGCATGTATAATAAAAAGAAGATTTTATAAAAATGCAGAGGTGAAGCAATATGCCTAAAGTTAATGTAGAATGGGAAGGTAACTTGAAATTCACTGCCACCGACGAGGCAGGACATTCAACTACTATGGATGCTCCAGTGGAGGCCGGCGGGGATAACACTGCTCCCAGTCCCCTGACATTGGTGTTGATGTCCTTAGCTGGATGCAGTGGAGTTGATATAGTTGCTATATTAAAGAAAATGAAAATTGAAATAGATCAATTTAATATGGAACTGGAAGGCTTGCGAGCAGAGGAACATCCTAAAATTTTTAACAAAATTAATGTAGTTTATAAATTTAAAGGTGCTGATTTACCCCAGGATAAGGTAGAGCGTGCGGTTGGTCTTTCGGTAGATAAGTACTGCTCGGTGGCGCACATGGTAAATAAAGCTGCAAAAATAAGTTATGCCTATGAAATCAACGGCACAAGATACCAATATCAATCCAAGTAAGTATCATTTTGTCTACATCCTGCAGTGCCGAGATGGTTCTTTTTATACCGGCTATGCAGTAAATATCGAGCATAGGTTAAGGGAACATCAAAGAGGCCGGGGAAGCAAATATGTGCGCTCACGCCTCCCGGTTAAGTTAGTTTATTACGAGGTTTATACCAGTAAGGAATCTGCTATGAGCAGGGAAGCGGAAATTAAAAAGATGCCGCGGAAGAAGAAGGAAGAGTTGATTAAGAATTCAGGAGTCAGGAGTCAGAATTCAGAATAAGGGAGGGAACGACGTCCACGTCGTTCCGCATATCCGACAATTTTTCTTGATTTCTAAATCTTTTATTATGCCTCTGTAAGGGGCGGTTTCCATGCCGCCCCGTTACCGTTTATCTAACAAATAAAATCATATTTGGAGTGAATGTTATGCAATATTTAAGTACCAGGGGACAAGTTCAGCCGGTGCAATCTGCCCAGGCAATTAAACAGGGGATTGCTCCTGATGGTGGTCTTTTTGTACCGGAAAGCTTTGTTAATCTTTCTCAGGACAAACTGCGGCAATTAGTGGATTGTGACTATCAGGAATTGGCCAGTGAAATTTTAGGCGGTTATCTTACCGATTATACTGCAGAGGAAATTAAAGACTGTATCACGGGGGCTTACAACAGTGACAGTTTTAACCACTCGGATATTGCCCCTGTTCATAGTATTAACGATGATCTACATGTACTTGAGTTGTGGCATGGGCCGACTTGTGCCTTTAAAGATATGGCACTGCAGTTGTTACCACACCTAATGTCACTGGCTGTGAGCAAGACCGGGGAGAAGAATCAAGTAGTGATACTGGTGGCCACTTCTGGGGATACCGGCAAAGCAGCCTTGGAAGGTTTTAAAGATGTATCAGGAACCAGTATTATCGTTTTCTTTCCGGAAGACGGAGTCAGTCAGGTGCAGAAGTTGCAAATGCTGACCCAACAAGGCGGCAATGTCAGCGTGGTAGCAGTAAAGGGTAACTTTGACGACGCCCAAAACGGAGTCAAGCAGGTGTTTGCCGATGCAGAATTTAACAAAGAACTTCAGCAAAGGCACTATCGCCTTTCCTCTGCCAACTCCATTAACTGGGGTCGGCTGGTGCCACAGATTGTATACTACTTTTCTTCATACTTAAAACTGGTAAAAGAAGACCAGCTATCCATCGGTAAACCTGTAAACTTTGTGGTACCCACCGGTAATTTTGGCAATATACTGGCTGGTTACTATGCCAAACAAATGGGTCTTCCGATTAACAGGCTGATTTGTGCCGCCAATCCCAATAACGTGTTGACTGATTTTATAAACACCGGCGTTTATAACCGCAGTAGGGATTTGTTAAAGACTATTTCTCCATCCATGGATATCTTGATTTCCAGCAACCTAGAGCGGCTGCTTTTTGAACTAACAGGTAGAGACACTGCTAAAGTGCGTAGTTGGATGGGAGAGTTGAAAGGGCAGGGTAGGTATGAAGTGGATAGCGCCGTCAAGGAAAAGGTGCAAGCTTATTTTTGGTCTGATTACGCCACCGATGAACAAACCCTGAACACTATTAAACAGGTTTGGGATGAACATCACTACCTAATGGACACTCACACTGCTGTGGCTTGGCATGTATACCAAAATTACCAACAGCAGACCGGTGACAACAATAAAACCATCATTGCTTCCACCGCCAGCCCGTTCAAGTTTAATGCCAGCGTGGCTAAGGCTGTTCTGGGAAGTGATAAAACAGCGGGTGAAGACGAGTTCCAACTGCTTGATATGTTATCCCAGCGCACTGGTTGGGAAATACCAGTGGGCCTTAAGAATTTAGATAAAATGCAGGTGCTGCATAATAAAAAAGCACCGGCCAATGGTATTGGCCGGGCAGTGGATGAAATATTAAAGTAATTATACTTCCGTTATGCTTTTAACGCAACTAAGAAAACATTTTACCAACTCCGGGTCGAACTGTGTCCCGGAGTTATTTATTAATTCGTTGGCTGCCTGATCATAATTAAGGGCCTTTTTATAGGGGCGATTAGTGGTCATGGCATCAAAACTGTCTGCAATGGCTGCAATTCTGCCCAAAATATGAATGTTGTTGCCCTGTAGTCCAAAGGGGTAACCTCTGCCATCATATCGTTCATGGTGATACATGATTACCGGCATGGCTTGGTGTAAGTGTGGGATTTCTTTAATCATATCTGCCCCGATGGCTGGGTGCTGCATAATTATTTCATATTCTTCTTTACTTAGCCTACCCGGCTTTTGTAAGATGGACATGTCAACTTTAATTTTACCGATATCGTGCAAAAAAGCACCATACTTCAGATATTTAATATCTTCCTGTGATAGCGTTAGCTTTCTGGCCAGTGCCTCTGCGTAATAAACTACCCGTTCGGAATGTTTATAAGTATATTGGTCTTTAGCATTAATTACTATATTTAATGTTTTAATAGTACCAATATCTTTTTCATCAACTTTGTATGATTGCGGCGATATTTCATCCAACACAGATGAGTAAAGGACTACGTTATCCTGCTGTTTTTTAGCCTTATACATCGAGTAATCTGCCAGCTTCAGTAAGTCATATTTATTGGTAGCATTTACCGGAAAGCAGGCAATACCCACAGATACCGTTAAGGTAATTTCAGATTTATCTTTAAACGTATTATATTTATTATCTTTAATATTAGTGCTTAAAACTCTACCAAGATCCAAGGCCTCTATGGGGCTGACATTTGGTTGAATGACAACAAATTCTTCGCCACCATAGCGTGCTACAAATCCGTCTTTAAACACGTCCTTTAAAATATTTGCTACTGTAATTATTACCTTATCACCGGCTTGGTGACCGTACAAATCATTAAACTGCTTAAAAAAGTCAATATCAATAATGTATAAGGCAAAAGTTTTATTGGTTTCCTTTGACAATTCAATCCTCTGATCAATTTCCTTTTGATAGGCTCTTAAGTTATATAACCCGGTTAAACTATCGGTAACTGCCTGATCTTCCAATCTTCTGCTAAGTAAAAGTAAAGCAGACATTTGTTTAAATGATTCTTTTTGCTTAGCCAGTAAGTACGGCAGGCACATGCCGGGGTCGGCTTTGCCTTGTAACACAGAAATAGCTTTTTTCCAGCACGACTCATACCCGCAGGCACCGCAGTTCACTAGGTCTTTTTCTTGATATTTACCGATTTGATTTAACACAGACCATATTTCTTTTCTGGTGTACAGTTTGTTAATACGTTGTTTATTTACGAAAGAGCGCCTTGTATCTATGTTGGGTGCTAACTTAGAATAATCTGCAGGGTACTTATAATCACCAGGTAGTTTTGACTTACTAAAGTAGTTAATTACGTTTTTATGTTTAACAAAGCATAGGTCTTCACTGTCCATTTCTAAACCATTAATGCAACCGTCACAGCACAGCAGGTCTACGATTTTTGGAGTGAGTAACCCGCTAATGATGGAACGCAAAATGCTTTTGCACTTTATCGTTCCGTTTGCTTCTATCACATCAAGGGACGCGGTGTCCTGGTGTAAATCTAGTGTTTTTAACAGCCCACTGGCCACTGGAAATAACCTGGCTACATTGGCACCGGGAGTATCCCAATTACTTTCCGATATCTTTTCCAAATTAATTTGCCTATCATACAACCACTTGTTTATCTGTTTAAATGTTACTACAGCATCAATGCCGCTCCCAGCTTGTTCATTAACGCTTTCTGCCTTTTTAGCAATACAAGGTCCAATAAAAACTGTTTTGCAATTTGGGTGCAACTCTTTTGCCACTTCACCGGTAATCATCATGGGTGATTTAATAGGAGCTAGGCAGTTGATTAACTGTGGAAAATGTTTTTCAACCAGCAGCACTAGGGAAGGGCATGGTGTGGCAATGATGGGGTTATTGCTGCTGGCCAGTAGCTTTTGATATTCATGGGCGCAAATTTCTGCACCAAAGGCTGTTTCAAACACATGAGAAAAACCCAATTCCCGTAGACTGCCAATAAACTGCTTGGGGTTATTGTGAAAAGAGGCAGCAAAGGACGGTGCCACCACAGCCACAACTTCCTGGCCCTGGTTAATCCACTTTTGTACAACTGGAATATCATTATAAAAAATTTTAGCTCCTTGAGTGCAAACCCGGGCACAGTTACCGCATAATATACAGTCATTCTTGGAAATGGTTACTTTGTCATCCTGAAAGGATATGGCGTTTACCGGGCACGCCCTTACACATGCATAGCAGTGCTGGCATAGTTCATTGTTTGTATAAAGAATGTTCATATTTCTCACCTTATAATTATAAAATCTATCGTAAAAATATTTAAAATACATACTTCTAGAATTGTGCAAAAATTCCTTTTATTTACCCAAAAAATATTATATTAAACTAAAGTGTTAAATAAAGAAAGAGGGAATGTACTAGATAGATTTGCCCCAATCACAACGCCTTCAAGGCTTGAAAGAAAAGAACGTCTGTATAAACTCCTGTTTTTCGCCCGGTTTAGATATGATATAAGGGATTATATCCTTTTTCATGGAACCCAGCAATAAGAATACTATTTAACCATTTTTTCGACTAACTAAGACATAATACCCAAAGGTTATTTTTATGTTAATAAAGAATAGAGAATTAAATTTCTACTTTAAACAGGATGTGTGGTGGTTAAATTTGTCAGAAACAATTATTAATACTCTGATAACCCCTGCAATTTTTACGTTTATTTTATCTCTAGTATATTTCTTCTTGTATAAAGAAGAAGGTCAACGATATTTAATATTATGGTCAGTTGCCTGGTTTATTAATGCCCTTATTTATGTCTTCCATTTTATTGCTCAATTAGATAATTCATTATTGTGGGAAGTGCTGCGCAGATTTAGTGTAAATATATTTGTTGTATTCTTTATATTAGGTAGCCTAAACTTTTGCGGTAAAAAGTCAAAAAACACACTAATTTTCATCAGTGCATTAATTACACTTTGGTATCTAGCTGGCCTTTACCTTGAATTCAATTTTATATTACTCCATGCACCCATAAATATCGTTGTTGGTATTTCTTTTATACTTACAGCTATTATCTATTTAACCCTTCCTGAAGCTAAGCAAATAGGGAAAACTATTACTGCTGGTTCTTTATTCATAATTGGAATAAATAACTCATTACTTCCTTTTTTCGTGGCTGTATGGATGATTCCTCAGGCCTATATATTTCCGGTAACCACCGTGGCAAAACTAGGGTTAACCGTTGGAATCTTGTTATTATACTTTGAAAGGAACAAATCTAACCTTAATATAACTCAAGCTAGTTATAAGGTATTAGCAGAAAATACCCCCGATATTATCTTCCGTTATAACCTTCACCCTAATCAACAACTTGAATACATTAATCCTGCCTTTACAAAGGCCACAGGATATTCATGTCAAGAACTCCTTTCTAACCCATCACTTCTTATGAATATTCTTCATCCAGACTACCATCATTTAGTAAAAGAGTTATTAACTTTACAATCTGACTCAGGCGAAACTCTAGATTTTGTAGCTTATCATAAAAATGGGCAGGAGGTATACTTTGAATCTCATATTGTTCCACAATATCGTTCGGGCGGGCAACTGATAAGTATTGAAGGTATAATTAGGGATGTAACTCAACGTAAGTTAATGGAAAAAGAAATAATGGCCTTAGAGGAAAAACAAAAGAAACAGACGGAGATGGCTTTGTGTACGGCTGAAGATAGGTTCTCTAAAGCATTCTACAATAGCCCTTACCCAATGGCAATAATAAGCAAAGATTTTACCAATGTAGATGTCAATTATAGTTTTGAAGAGAGCACGGGTTACCATTATATCGATTTAGTGAGTAGTGATAAATTAAAAGAAATCTTTAAGGATGATAAACTTAATTTTAAAAAACTAATTGAATACGGTAATCGTATACGAAATTTACAGTTTGAGTTTTTGAATAAATCTGGCGAAAATCGAACAGGATTATTGTCCTCAGAAGAGATAGTATTTGACGGAAGGCAGAGTATTCTATTGGTAATTAATGATATAACAGATTTAAAAAGGATGGAAAATGAGATGTCTCGGCTAGATCGCTTAAATTTAATTGGACAAATGGCAGCTGGTATAGGTCATGAAGTCCGAAACCCCATGACAACAGTAAGGGGCTTGTTACAAATTTTAGGGAATAATAAGCAATATAGCGAACTTAAAGAACGTTTTGACCTAATGATTAGCGAGTTGGATAGGGCTAATTTAATAATAACCCAGTTTCTGTCTTTATCAAAGAATATACCAGAAGAATTACAGCCAGACAGTTTAAACAAAATATTAGATAACCTTCAACCATTACTCCAAGCGGATGCACTAACCCAAGGTAAGAATATTAAATTTGAGCTAGAAGAAATGCCTAATATTGATGTAAATAGTAATGGAATACATCAACTTATCTTAAATTTAGTTCGCAACGGTTTGGAGGCAATGCAAAAAGGTGGTACTGTAACAATTAAGACTTTTATAGATGGGGATGAGGTTGTTCTTTCTGTTAAGGATGAAGGTTCTGGTATTGATTCATATATTCTTGATAAATTAGGTACTCCCTTTCTAACCACAAAAGAAGAAGGCACAGGACTAGGGTTAGCAACCTGTTACAGTATAGCAGAACGGCATAATGCAAGGGTTGATGTTGATTCAAGTCCTGCGGGGGCAGTATTTTCTGTGCGATTTAAGATGGTTTATTAAGGTTAAATTGTTAAGGTGTGAGCAATGTTGCTGAAACAGAAGGTAGAATATGGTTTAGAAAGTTTTTACATAAATCATGATTAGTTAGTTAAGAATTCTTAAGGTATTAAGAGGTATTTCCAAATAATGTAAGGAGGTCTTTGAATTAGGGATAAGAATGGTAACATAAAAAATGGGTAAGCTTTTGTAGGTACTCCACTTGATAATGAGGATGCCAGTAGTTATAACAAAAATAGAAGCAGTATGGATGCAGCCACTATGATGGCTTATTTAAATTTAAATGCAGCTATTGCTATTGATCATATAACCCTTAGAGCTGTAGATTTAGGGCTTGGAAGCTGTTGGGTGATGATGTTTGATAAAGAAAAAGTTAAAGATCTTTTGGGTTTAATGATAGATATGATGTAGTTGCTTTACTGCCAGTGGGTTATCCAGATCAGTCACCTGCCCAGAGACCAAGGCTAGATATCGAAGAAGTTCTTTTAAAAGAAATCTAAAGCAAGGGGAATTATCAGTTTTTTTGAAAGGCATTCATAATTATAATTATGAATGCCTTTAATTTTTTGTTTATTGCATATTGCGAGAGGGACTATAGTTCTTATCACCTGCAATGTTTCCATCACGGCTTAGTAAGTGATCCATGCCCCTTACCAATGTATCATCTTCCAATATACTATACAAATGATAACCTAAATCTTCTCTACCTATTAGTACTTCTTGTAATACTTCAGCAGTACCAAAATCGTTTAATTCATGTGCACGTGTGATTGTCTTGCGGAGCATCATTTGCATTTTTAATTCATGTTCTAAATCATTACGTATAAAATCTCTCATGGTATAGCGACCTTCAACTTCATGTTTAATATAGGAAAGTTCATGTTGGGTTATTGGGTGTGCAGTAGGTACGCCACCAAATCGTGCAACTCGTTCTCCTACCATATCAATATGTTCGACAGTTTTGTCTCTGTGTTCTTTTAAAAGATGGTGCAAACTTAAAAAGGCTTCAGCACCTTCAGTAAGCCAGTGGTGCTTATTATATTGGTGTAAAGCCACTGTTAATGCACATTGATGATCATCAAGCTGTAGTGCCATTTCATGTCTTACTTCTGTTGGAAGGCCAATTCCAGCACTAGTCACTTTTACAGTGCGAGGTTCCTGTCGAAAGATCATGAAATGGTTGCTGGTATGTCCAGGCATATTTTTATTGAATCCTGAACTCATATTTAAGTTATTCATATTACTCATATCGTTTGGAGTCTGTGTAATTTGTTGCATTTGTTTCCTCCTTTTTGTAGTAAGATATTTGCTTGAATATATTATTAGCTAAGTGTGAGTTTGATATGTGAGATTTTAAATTAGTTTATCTTGTTGTGTGAATAAAAAAAGCCGGGTTTTTTACCCGGCCGGCTAATACAGTATATATTACTGCTAAGAAGTTAAGTCTTGTTATATATTGAAGGCGCTGCATTTACATATTATTCCATATATCCTATGCTATTTACTTCGTAATTGTGTAAAATGCTAGTTGTTTTCTTGAAAAAAAATTAACTAATTGGTCTTCGCCCTAATGCTGTGGCCAAGTGTTCTTTCATTATTATTTCCGCTATATCTGCCTCATCTTCATTTATACAATGTACGACTATTATTACTTCTCCAGATGAAGATTTGTTGCTTTTTCTGTTACTTTTATTGAAAGCGCGATCAATTATAAGACCCAATGTACCGCCAATAAAAAAGCCGATTAGGCCTAGAGCTATGGGACCAATATATACTTGTGACCCGTATATTACTCCTAACAACATTCCCACTCCACCAAGCATAGCCATGCCATCCAGAAGACTCATGCCGTTTGCTTTGTACATAGAATCCAATATTTTTTGCTTTGTTTGTTGGGATCGGTTCAATACAATTACGGTTAATTTATCACCAGTAAAGCCGTTTTCTTTAAGAGTATTAATCCCTAGTTCCAGCTCTAGTGAATGTTTGAATATTCCATAAACTCTAACCATTATTTTCACCTATTTTTTCAGTATGCTATTAATATTTCCCGGATATTCTATTTATTACCCAGAAAAGGTGGTGATTATTATTAAGAAAAGTAGCGTTAGAATACCTAGAATGTCATTATCTAGTAACGAACTATCTGTAATACATAATAAAGACCCATGGATGCCTATGGTCTGGTCGGCCGCGTTACCTGGTCTGGGGCATTTATGTCAAGGATCGTATTTTATCGGGCTTTTTCTGATGTCTTGGGAGATATTAATTAATTTTAAAGCTAAACTAAATGAGGCTATTCTTTTCACTTTTACTGGTCAGTTTAGTAAAGCCCAAGAGGTGTTGGATACTAACTGGGCATTGTTTTATGGTGTAGTGTTTACCTTTGCCATTTTTGATGCTTATCGGCGCACTGTAGAAATAAACCAATTGGCCCAGTTGGAACGTAAGCAATCTCAGCGCTATTATGATTTCATGCATATGTCTAGCTACGGAATCAACTACCTCAGTAAAAGTAATCCATGGGTAGCAGCAGCTTGGTCGGCGCTATTAACCGGATTTGGACATATATACAATAAAAAAGCTTTTAAGGCGGTTATTTTACTGATATGGACGGTTGCCATTATTGCCTTTGGTAATATTAATAAGGCAATTATTGCTACTTTTAATGGGCAATTTGAAAAAGCAACAGAAATTGTGAACTACCAGTGGTTGATGTTTTTTCCATCAATATATTTGTTTGCCATGTGGGATGCCTATAATGATGCAGTGGAAAACAACAAATTGTTTGACGAGGCACAAAAAGCATATTTAAAGAAAGAATATTATAAATCTAAGTAACAAAATATTTATCTATTACCACAACAAGTTAAGTTCTGGTGCCTGTAGTACAAGCAATTTATGTAATGGCTATTATTAGAATATTTGTATTTAGCGTTGTTGTTGTAAAATCTAAGTTGCGAGTATTATAATAGGGGAAACTTGTTAGAGGCTAAATGGAGGAAATTATGTTTCAGAGAGTTGTAATGCCATTAGAACTGAATGAACCCTTCTCAGAAATTAAATTACGGTGTCAATTTGTTAATCAATTAAATGTTAAAAATATTTACCTACTTCATATCACTTCTGAAAATGACAATACCACTCGTTCAAAGCAACAATTGGATGATATAGCAATGATCCTTAAGCACCTTGGTTTTAATGTTCAGACGGAAGTTCGGGGGGGTCAACCTGCTACTGGTATTTGTCAAACTGCAAAAGAGAAGCAATCCTTTATTTATATTCCAGGAAAAAGAAAAAATTTATTAAGTGCCACTTTGTTGGGTAGCACAACCAACGACGTGTTACGGTTAACTACAATACCTGTTTTGGTTCATAAAGCCCGTCCTGCTCTGAAGGATACAATAAAAAATATACTTTATGCCACTGATTTTAAGGATGCTGCCCAAAGGGCATTGCCTTATGTAAAGGATTTAGCCTGCGCCGGCGGTAAACTAAATGTCTTACATGTGGGCAAGCGGGCAGCTGACCCTTTTTCGGAACAGCATCGCCGAAAAAATGTAATGGATAAAATTAAACTTTTAACAAAAGATCTAGAGACGCACTTTTCTTGGGTGGAAGGTAAGGAAGATGTAGGCACACCAAGCAATTACATTGCTAAATATTCCGAAGAAATACAAGCCGATGTTATTGTGTTGGGCCGTTATAATAAAGGACTAACACAAAAAATATTGGGCTCTACCGCCGAACGGATATCAGGAAAAGTGCATAGTTCGATCTTATTGATACCATAAGGAGGTGGAATTTTGATGAAGGACATTGTATTTCGGTTTTCTTTAATAATAGTTTTGGCATTGGTTGCTTTGGGAATAATTAGTCCCAAACTGCTAAATGAATTATCTACAACAATACATTCAAGTATAATAAACAATTTTGGCTGGGGTTACCTGCTGGCCGGATTTATATTCTTAGTGTTTTGTATTTTATTGGCATTCAGCCGCTATGGTAGCATTAAACTGGGTAAAGATGATGATCAGCCAGAGTACAGTTATTTTGGCTGGTTTAGTATGCTGTTTGCTGCCGGTATGGGTATTGGCTTAATCTTTTGGGGTGTATCTGAACCGCTAAGCCATTTTGCTAACCCGCCAGAGCAGATTGCAGGTGGCACAGGTGCCGCAGCGTCCTTTGCTATGCGTTATTCTTTTTTTCACTGGGGACTACAACCCTGGGCCATTTATATTGTGATGAGCCTTTCCATAGCCTATTTTTCTTTCCGGCGGGGGATGCCGCCGCTAATCAGTTCCTGTTTTTATCCCCTGTTGGGAGAAAAGATTTATACCTGGCCAGGGTATATTATCGACATTTTAGCGGTATTTGCTACTATATTTGGTATTGCCACGTCTCTCGGCTTGGGTGCTTTGCAGATAAACAGTGGGTTGGAGCACGTTTATGGGTTACCGGGAACCACAACATCAACAATGGTGATTATTGCAGTGGTTACGGTGCTTTTTCTAATCTCTAGTTCCACCGGGTTGGATAAAGGGATACAACTACTAAGCAAATCAAATATGATGCTGGCGGCAATATTACTTGTTTTTATGCTGATAGTAGGCCCCACATCCTATATCTTGAATGTATTTACCAGCACACTGGGGGAGTATGCCAACGACCTTTTAAAAATGAGTCTAGAAGTTAACCCCTTCCAAGGTTACGAATGGACCAAAAGCTGGACACTTTTTTACTGGGCCTGGTGGATTGCCTGGTCACCATTTGTTGGTTTGTTTGTTGCCAGGATATCCCGGGGACGTACTATTAAAGAATTTATTTTAGGGGCGTTGTTGGTGCCGACTCTACTTACTTTTTTCTGGTTTAGTATTTTTGGTGGATCAGCCCTGTTTCTACAGTTGGAGCAAGGTGTCCAGGTAGCTCAGGCTGCTACCTCTGATGTGTCCACAGCATTGTTTAAAGTGTTCTCATATTATCCCTTGGGTGATGTTATGTCCACTGTTGCCATTTTACTGTTAATAGTGTTTTTTGTTACCTCTGCCGATTCGGCCACATTTGTACTGGGGATGATGACTTCTCACGGTAGTATGAGCCCGCCGTTGTCTAAGAAAATGGTTTGGGGGTTTACCCAATCTGCAGTGGCAGCTATTTTGTTATTGTCCGGTGGCTTGGAGGCATTGCAGAAAATGGCTATTGCAGCAGCACTGCCGTTTGCGCTTGTGATGATTTTGTTGTGCTATAACCTACTTGTTGCTCTCAATCAAGAGTTTAAAGGACAGTATTATATCAATAAAAATGATAATATCTCTAATGATATTAAGATGTAATAATAGGTTTTTAAACTATTCTCTTTGGGAAACCATAGATTAGTAATAAAGGTACAGAAGGAGTCAGAGTACATGATTTTAGAATGGTTAAATATCGAACAATGGATCCAGTTTGGCACAGTAGCAGTGGCGTTGCTGGCACTGTTAATAAAGCATCAGGGTATGAAAAACTTTATCCCAGTGGGGATGTTTGCCAGTCTTTATTCAAATATCGCTTGTTATATAGGCAAGTATTTTAACCTGTGGGAGTTTCCTGCACGACTGTTTTCATCTACAATAGAGGATATACCTATAACGGTGAATATTGTGTTGGTTCCGATAATTGCGATGTTTTGGATTAGATATGCACCGTTGCGATTAAGGGGAAAAATCATGTGGGCGGTATTGTGGTCGGCAGTTTTTTCAGCGGTCGAGTTCTTTATAGAGAGGTATACAGAACTATTGCAGTATTACCAAGGTTATCAATTTTACCACTCATTTTTATTTTGGTTTATTAGCTTTTTTATCTGGTATGGTTTTCACCTATGGATGAACGATGGCCGTAGAGATTTCGACAGTATGTTCAGATAATGAAAAATGGGCATGCATAATCATGCATGCCCGCTTCTTTAACCATTCTGACTACCGGATTCTGACTCCTGACTTCTGCTCTTATAAATCTCCAGCATCTTATTCAACGTCTCCTCATTAATCTTTCCAGTTAAAGAAGGTGTTTCGTAGAAACGTTTCGGAAATTCCAATTGACCGAGGTTATAACCCAATTTACTGCGCATTTGCTGCTTTAATTTAAATATCTCTTCTCCTAATGTATTTAACTCTTCCTCGTTGGTTTCTATTCCTATAGAGTTTAAAGCGGACACTACTGTTTGATGGTCGTAAATACCCCGAGCAAACAAACAAATGCACAGACAGTTTAATACATTGCGCCATTTTTCTTCTTCAATGATGCTTTCCACCATTTTTTCAAGATCTTTTTGGTCCTTATTCTTTTGGTCCACCGAGTAACCGGCATTGTCCAAGTGGGAGTGCCTGGCGCCTACTGTTTGCCCTAGTATGTTGGCATGGCCAGTGTGGTAACCAGCAATTTCGGTTTTAGCCAGAGTCAGGGCGTATTCCTTACCGCCGTATTTTTCTGCCACTGCCGCGGTCCCTTTGGCTAATTCAGTGTAAAAACTGTTCTGCGGGTAGACGATGTTTTTCAATACTTCTATATAACCCTTAGTGTCATCAAACTGAACTTTGGTGCCCAAGGTTACTTCATCTACAATACCATTCTTATAGGCCTCGGTCACCCAGCCCAATGCCACTCCAGCGGTCATGGCATCCAGCCCCAACTCTTCTACAGCATCAATTAAATCCAATACCTTATCTCGGGATGAGATACCGAGATAAGAGCCCATTGCAAATATTAGTTCATGGTCGTAAGAAATAGACTTAGACTCATACTCATAACCAGGGCCAAACTCGCGACGACGCAGGCCGATATGTATACAGCCCACCGGGCACCCTGAACAGGCCATTTTTCTAATTAGGCAGTGCTCGGCAAAGGCTTCGCCACTGATTTCATTGGCACTGTCAAACTTGCCGGACTGTAGGTTTTTGGTGGGCAACCCACCAAGGTTGTTTAAAGCATTAACATTTATGGCAGTACCCACCCCATGGTACTTTTCCATAATGTCGGTGCTTACCACCCGTTGGTAGATGTCCTTATAAACTTTATTATAGGCCTTAATATCGGCCACCGGTTCATCTTTGTCACCATAAATAACCACTGCCTTTAGGTTCTTGGCACCAAAGACTGCCCCCATACCCAGGCGGCCGAAATGGCGGTAGGTATCAACATTAACATTAGCAAATGAAACGCATTTTTCCCCGGCTGGTCCAATGCGGATAGTGCTGCGGTGTCCACTGCCTGGCAGAATGCGCCGTAAAATGGTGCCAGTTTCCCCCACAGTTAGCCCCCACAATGCAGAGGCGTTTTTAAACTGCACTCCATGGGGGCCAATGGCCAGGTAAGTAGGGCGTTTGGCCTTTCCGTGAATAACAATGGCCTGGTAGCCTGCCAGACGCATGGCCAGTGCCAACCTCATACCAGCATAACTTTCACCCCATTCTCCTGTTAAAGGTGAGCGGAAAACAGAAACCACCTTTGTTACCACCGGGAAAATGGTGGAAAGGGGGCCGTTGGCCAAAACCACTGGTTGTTCCTCTGCCAGTGGGTCTAGTTCTGGGTTTACCTTTTCAGCAAATAGTTTACTGGCCAAACCAATACCGCCCAGTAGCGGGGCTAAGTCCTCTCGATGTTGAATTTCAATTTTTTCTTCACTGAGGTTTATATCCAGTACCTTAATGTTTGTTGCTGTCATACTAGGCGTTCCTCCATGGTTAATACTTGGTGGGGGCAGAAACGGACACAAGTTCCGCACTGCACACATACCAGCGGCTTTTGATTATCATAGTCGAATTCCAATACACCGATTATACATGCTTCCACGCAGTCACCGCAGCCCAAACATTTATGAGTTATAAAACGAACACCACCGCCTTCCCGTGGCAGTAGTGCTCCGCACCGGCAGGCTTCAGCACAGGGGGCATCAATGCAACCCCGGCAGATATCAGCAATTAATTTACTTTGCAGACCACCGGCGGTTCTTATTTGTAGGGCAGCTTTGGTAGGGGAAAGGCTGCGCCGGGTAGTTCGAGCACAGGCCATCATACAGGAATAGCAACCAATGCATTTGGCCATATCTTTAGCTTGTAGTATCTTAGCTGTCATAATTCCCTCCTTTTCCTTATTATCACAATATATATTCCAAAAAAGTATTATTCTCCTTCCTTAATATGATAAATTAACACAATTTTTATAGGAACGATCGGATAATGAAGAATTAATAATGGGTGAAGACATAATGGAGGATTAGGATTGGAAGTTTTAATATCTAATCCTTTGTGTTTATAGGAAAATGTATTGTAAAGGTTGTTCCCTTGTTATTGCTGACAAATTCCATCTTTGCATGATGTCGCTTGGCGATACCATAAGACATGGCCAATCCAATGCCAGTACCGTTTTCTTTGGTGGTAAAAAAGGGCGAGCCAATTTTGCCTTGAACCTCTACTGGTATTCCATTTCCTTGGTCAGAGATAATAAGCATTACCGACTGGCTGTCTTCTTGAGTTTGTATTTTTACACATTGTTGTTGTTCAACAGCTTCTAGCCCGTTTTTAACTAGGTTTAATACTATCTGCTTAATTTCTCCTTCATCAAGCCAAACCTTCGGAATGTTACCGAGTTGAGCTATAACTTTTTTATTTTCTTCCATTGCCTGAGCTTCAATTAGTGGTAATATTTTGTTTATTACTTGGTTTATGTTCATGAATTTGAATTCGGAGGTTTTTATTCTCGATAGGGAAAGGTATTCAGTAATTATCTGATTAACTCTTTCTAGTTCTCCGGTCATCATATCAAACTGAGTACTATAAGTAGTTATTTCTTTCTTTGATCTAAGTAGTTGCAGATAACCCTTTACTACTTGTAAAGGGTTACGTATTTCATGGGCAATAGCAGCAGACATCTGGCCCACTAAATTGAAACGTTCAAAGTTCTCAAGTTCTTTTTGGTATTTAACTGTATCAGTAATATCTATTCCAACATTCAGTAAACATGGTTTTCCATTAATATTGATTTGTTCTGAAGAAATAACAGCATGTCGACAATTGTTTGACTTAGTCCTATAAACTATCGACAGTTCTTTAAACGGTTTATTACTTAAAAATTGATCTTTTATGTTATCATCATTATTATTGCATAGAATATTTAGCTGATCTTTAGTTTTACCAATTACTTCACCGGGGGAGTATTCCGTGAATTTCACAAATGTATCATTTATACTAATATATTCACCATTATCTAATGACAATATAGACATTAGGGCGGGGCTTTTTTTGAACGCTGCTAAAAACCTCTCTTCTGATCTCACAAATTCTGCCTTAGCATGCATACTAGCAGAAATATCTCTAAAAAAAACAATAATATAACTGCCCAAATTTTTAGCTGATACTGCAAACCATCTTGTAGAAGTTAATCCTTTTAGTTCTTTATAAACTGATATTTTATCTTTTGCCACTTTAAGAACAGTATAATACAATTCAGTATTCACGTACTGAGGGGCAATCTCCCAAAATGGTTTAGACATTAGATATTCTTTAGGCAAAAGAAACATTTGTTCAGCATAAGAATTCATTTTTATAATATACCAATCCTCATTAAAAACAAAACATGCTTCAGGAATAATTTCAAATAAGTTGGATGATAGTAATTCGTGCAGGTCATTTTTAGTATTTAAGTCATCCATTGTTGAAGAATCCCCTTTCCTCTGCATTGATCACAATATTAAACAATATCTTTAAAATATATACAATTATACTACCGAAGTTATTTTTCCTGTAGGGAAAAGTGACATATTTTGTCGAAAGTAAAGAATTTTAAAAGCCATTTCATTGTTGTTATATTAACAAACTATTGTTATGATATTGATTAATTTATCTATTAGGGGGTTAATATGCATGCTAACATATTTAAATAATTCTAGAACAGCAGTGATAGTGCTTCATGAAATATATGGGGTTAATAAACATATAGCTGAAGCTTGTAAAAAAATAGCTCAAAATAAAGTAGATGTTTTTTGTCCTAACATACTTGAAAATAAGCCCTATACATATGACCAGGAGGAGGTTGCATATGAAAATTTTATTAATAATGTGGGATTTACCAAAGTTTTAAATGAAACCACAGAATTATTGAAGAGTATGAGAAGTCAGTATGATAATATTTGTGTTGTTGGCTTCAGTGTAGGGGCTACAGTGGGGTGGCTATGCAGTGAAAATTCTAATCTATGTGATGCGGTGATTGGTTTCTATGGCTCGCGGATAAGAAATTATCTTGATGTCGTCCCTAAATGCCCTGTGCTGCTTTTATTTCCATCCCAAGAAAAATCATTTGAAGTAGATCCAGTAGTTGAATCTTTAAGTAAGAAAAATAATGTGACTGTAAAGAAACTAAGTGGTAAACATGGTTTTGCAGATCCTTATTCGAAGAATTATAACGTTGAATCATATCAAGAAGCATATAAAGATGTTTTCTCCTTAATGTGTAAAATGAGGGGAAAAAATTAAAACCCCGGTGTTTCCGGGGTTTTGTTATTATTACATTGCTATTTTTTCGTTGCTACTGCTGTGAAATCGGCTGAGGAAGGATTTTAGACGGGCGCTCTTTGGTTTGTTGAAGAGCTCTTTTGGTGAACCCGCTTCCTCAATTTGTCCGTTGTGCAGGAATACCACCCGGTCGGCCACGTCGTAGGCAAAGTCCATTTCATGGGTTACCAGTATCATTGCCATATCCGTTTCTTTAGCCAGTTCTTTAATTACTGCCAATACTTCTCCAACCAGTTCTGGGTCTAGGGCGGAAGTTACTTCGTCAAAGAGCATTACCCTGGGTTGCATAACTACCGCACGGGCAATGGCCACCCGCTGTTGCTGGCCACCGGAGAGTTGGACAGGGTAGTTATCCAGCTTGTCACCCAGTCCAACCTTTTCCAACATGGTTACGGCTCGCTCTTGGGCTTCCTTTTTAGGGATCCCAAGTACGTGTACCGGTCCGGTGGTAACGTTTTCTAGAATGGACATATGAGGGAACAGGTTAAACTGCTGGAATACCATACCGATGTTATTTCTGATCTTACGTAAGTGTTTGTCATCGGCAGGTACCATTTCACCATTTACCTCTTTGTGCCAAAGTGGATCTCCGTTAACTTTAATTAGACCGGAAGTTGGTTGTTCCAATGTCATTAGTAGACGTATGATAGTTGTTTTACCTGAACCGCTGGGTCCGATCAGGGCGACTTTTTCGGAAGGAGCAATGTCTAGGTTTAATTTCTTTAACACTTCCAAATCGCCAAATGACTTATTCACATCTTTGTAACTGACAACCGGCTGCTCAATTTGGCCTTTCGCTTTCTCAAGTTTCAAATTTTACACCCCTCAAAAATTTATTTACGATAAGCGAGCTTCATACGATCTTCAAGCTTGCGAACCAGTACCGCAGCGGGATAACTGAGTGCTAGGAACAGAAATCCTGCAATGGTAAATGGTTCTAGGTAGCGAAAAGATTCTGAACCGATGATCTTTGCTGTCTGAAGCATTTCCACCACTGTAATGGCGGAAAGTAATGGTGTTTCTTTAAACATGGTAATTAGATAGTTCCCCAGCATCGGTATTACCGGGGGGATTGCCTGCGGTAGTATTACACGTACCCAAGTATAAGCTTTAGAGAAGTTCAGTGCGGTACTGGCTTCCCACTGACCTTTAGGTACAGAATCAATGCCGGAGCGGTATACCTCTGAAATGTAAGTGCTGTAGTGAATACCCAACACAGTTACACCGGCCACAAAGGGGCTTAAGGATATGCCTATGGTTGGTAACGCAAAAAAAGCAAAAAATAGTTGCACCAATGGTGGTGTGCATCTTACAAACTCAATGAAACCATAAGTCAGCAAAGCCAGTGGCCTAAAGCTGGAACGTCTGGCCAGTGTCAGAAACAATCCAAAAACCAAAGCCAAGATGTATGCCGTTATAGTGGCTGCCAGGGCAATCCACATGGCGTCTAGTATTCTAGGAAAGACTGATATGGCAAATTCCCAATCCCAAGTCATTAACTAGCCACCCCTTTCGAGGCCCTGCGCTCAAACCAGCGTGTAGCGTAAAGAAGTGGTAGAGCAATAATAAAGTACAGAACCAATAATAGGACGAATGCAGGCATTGTATAGCTTAAGTCAGTATTTCTCAGTGTTAAGGCTTGGTATGTCAAATCAGATAGTGTTATCAGGGAGACTAAAGAGGTTCCTTTTAACAGTTCGATTGAAATGTTGCCAAAACCGGGCAACATTATTCTGAATGCTTGGGGTAGAATGACCAGCCTCATCCGTTGCCAACGGGTCAAGTTCAGTGCAATTGATGCTTCAGTCTGACCCTTAGGTATTGCCAGAATGGCCCCACGCACAATTTCCGAGGCATAGGCACCGTAATTTAAGCCTAGTGCCAGCACCCCTGCAAAATAAGCAGACAAATGAATGCCAAAGGCAGGTAGTGCAAAGAAAATCCAAAACATTTGTACTAACAGTGAAGTTCCGCGAAAGATTTCTACATACAGACCGGTTAATTTACGAATTAATAAATTTTTTGATATTCTTCCCAACCCTGCAATAAACGCAAGAATAAAAGTAAGAGCAGCAGAAGCCAACAGAACTTTTATTGTTACATTAGCACCACGCAACAGTTCAGGAAGAAGTTCCACATAGGTACTAATTGTTATGCACCCTTTCTGTCATTACATGGCGTAACGGGCACTCTATTTATGAGTGCCCGTTTGCCTTTTATATTTGAATGATAAGTACTATGATTATTCTTGGGAGAGTTCAGCGGTTGTTACGTCACCGGGGAGGTTATCTTTTGTGAATCCAAACTCACTGATAATCTCCAACAGTTCACCGGATTCTTTTAATTTAGCCAACTCAGCATTATATGCTTCTAAGAAATCTGTGTCAGCTTTTCTAAATGCTGCTGCACCGTAGCCTTTTACGCTCTTACCGTCAATCACCGGTTGTGTAAAGTCTGTAACCACTTCAATATTTGATGAATCTGCGGTTTCCATGGCACTTTGCATAGTCATATTTGTCATAGTAGTTGCATCCACCCGACCGGACTGCAGTGCTGAAATGCATGATGGAATGTCAGAAACCACTTCAATTTGGTCTTCACTAACACCAACAGCTTTAACGTAGTCTGTCTCAATGGCGCCGGCCATAATAGCTATTGTAGCATCTGGGTTTTCCGCGATATCCTTGTAACTGTGCAGGTCTTTTGGATTACCTTTTTGCACTGCCAATGCTTCGCCAATGCTGTATTCAGGTTCGCCAAAGTTTACTTCTTTTGCCCGTGGGGGGGTGATGTACATACCGGCGGTGATAATATCAAAACGCTCGGCTTTTAATCCGGGAATTAAAGCTCCAAAGTCGGTAACTACACCTTCCATTTCGTTAATGCCCAACTCTTTTAAAACAGTTCGGGCTACCTCCACTGCTTCACCAGTAATTTCCCCGTCAGCAGTTTTATAGGCATAAGGCTTTTCGTTGGCAAAACCAACAACAATTTTACCTTCTTGTTGTGCTTTTTCCAGTGTGGTCATCTCACTATCTGCAGAATCATCCCCTGCGCCGCAGCCAACAACTGCAATCATGGTTATACTAAGGATTAATAGGGTGAGTAGTTTCTTCATTTATTTTACGTACCTCCATTTTCTTAATTATTTTAATAGTTAATTGTTTGGTCTGATTATTTACGCGTATTACTAGTTAAATCACACCTCCAATGTTATTCGCTGTTTATTTATAAACAACAAAAAACCCTATGGAATTCATCCAAAGGGTTTTAAAGGCATGGAAAATTAAACAATGATGATTTTGTCCATTTTTTAAGGAACATCATTGCAAATGCTTTCCAACGCCTACGAGGTTAGCTGCCGGGTTCGGGTCGAAAAGTAACCCTACCACTTGAGAAGTGAGAAGTTAGATTTGAGAAGTGGGAAAAAACTTCTTAAACCCTCAACCACGCAAAACTCATGTGGATTCACCCCAGGGATATTGGTTCCCCCGCTTCTTCCCCTTGGAAGAATTAAGCGAATACATAAATTTAATTAATATAACTGTATTAAATTATAACCTGTATTTGTAAAAAAGTATAACTCAGTATACCCCGGTTATACTACCTATAATATCTTTGGTTTGTAATGTAGTTGATTAAATAACAAATGCAGATTTTATTAGCATTTAACTACTGTTTTTTACTGCATACAAGCTTAACGCAACTAGAAAAGACAAAACTCCCCAATAAACTGGGGAGTTCGCAGCAAAAAAGTTACTCAATTAGGCCTTCTTTTCTTAGAAATCTTTTACCACCAATTCTAGCAGTTTATGTACATGTGGTTTTCCGCATCCGCTAGGGCCAAAGACCATGAGATTGGTGGTATTTACTGGTATTCACAAAGAAGGGGATTTTTATTAGTTGTGGAAATAAATAATAAAGCATAAGAGGAGGGACATAAATTGAAAAAAACAGAAGTCTTTAACTTGAAAGCAGGGGAATGGAAGCCTCACCCCACCAGTCCAGGAGTTTTTGTTAACCCGGTATTAAGCGGGGAGGAAGGGCTTGGCTTTAAAACTATGTATGCTAAAATTGTGCCCGATGGGGAAATATTAGTTCACACCCATGATGTAACAGAGGTGTTTTACTTTATCAACGGCACTGGTAGTGTACTGGTGAACGGTGAAAGAAAAGAGTGCGGTGAAGGAACAGTGGTGGTAGCGCCGGCGGAAGTAGAACACGGGGTCAAAAACAATACTGAAAAAGATATATATCTATTGGCCAATTTTGAAAGTTAATATAAATAACCGAGGAACTAGAAATCCTCGGTTATTTTCTTTTTATAATAGTATTTTTTAAAAATATCACAAAAATTTATTAAATATGTAATAAAAATTTAATCTAATTCTTCTAAACTATTTATAGAATATGGCATCACTAAAATAGATATCAAGGAGTGAATGCTTTGCTTGAATCTTTATTTAAAAATATGAGAATTAGGACTGTTCTAAGTGGATTTATGGTAATTCTAGTGGCTAGTTTGTTAGGGTTGGGAAGCTATACTTATTTTGAATTACATAAAATGCAACAAGATGTAAGAGAATTAGAACATGATGTTTCGGTAAGTGTCTTGCAGGCCAAAGATATGCGCTTTTCTATTATTCAAGTACAACAATGGCTAACCGATACCAGTGCAACTGGAGATGCTGAAGGATTTGGGAAGGCAGAAGAATATGCCAAACAATTTCGAAGTCAGGCTAAAAACCTGCAAGAGAATGATTTGGATAATACCGAAGTAATTAAACAAATATTAAATGAATTTGAACCTTATTATGATACAGGGAAAAGAATGGCCGATGCCTATGTGTATGAAGGAAGAGAAGCGGGTAATGCAATAATGCCAGAATTTGATAGTGTAGCTGAACAATTAACTGCTAAAATAAATAACTATGTAAGTAGCAATGAGCAAGAAATGGATAGCACATTAGAAGCTACAATAGCTGAGATGAATGCTGTTAAAACCCAGTTGATCGTTGTAATAGGAATAATTTCTATGATTTTGATAAGCGGTTGTTTACTGCTGATTAGAAAGACAATTCCTCCGTTGAATAATCTCCAGAAATCAATGGATGATATACATGCTGGTGAAGGAGATTTAACAAAGCGTATTCCAACAACCGGTAACGATGAAATTGTTCAGGTTGCAAAAAGCTTTAATTCTATCATGGATAATTTCCACAGTATTATATCTAGAATAAATACTAACTCTGATAGTTTATCTAATCACAGTCACGAACTGGCATCTTCCAGTGAAGAAGTTACTGCCACAATGGAAGAAGTGGCCAGTGTAACCAATGAAGTTTTCACTACATCCAGTCAGAGTGCTGAAAATCTGGAAAAAGCAGTCCAAGACTCTCAAAAGGTATATAATACAGCAGAAGACGGTAATAAGGCTGTAAAGGAAACAGTAGAGAAAATGAACTCCATATCCCAAGTTTCACAAGATGTTGCTAAAGCAATAAGGAATCTTGGAGACCAGTCTAGTCACATAGGTGAAATTATTAGTACGATTACTAATATAGCTGAACAGACAAATCTATTAGCACTAAATGCAGCCATTGAAGCTGCACGGGCAGGAGAACATGGAAAAGGTTTTGCTGTAGTTGCTGAAGAAGTTCGTAATCTAGCTGAACAATCAGCCAAAGCATCAAACGAAATTACCGAATTGATAAACAAAATCCAGTTTGGCGTTGGAGAAGCTGTAAATGTAATAGAAGATAGTGTCACAGAAGTAGATGAAGGGGTGCAGGTGGCCAATAATGCTGGTGTTGCTTTAGATGAGATAACTAAGGCAGTAGAATTAAATACAAGAGTGATAAAGGATAGTACTAATGGTGCAGTGCAAGTTAATGACGGTATGCAACAAATTTCTGCATCAAATGAACAAATAACTGCAACTACTGAGCAGGTCTCTAGTACAGCTCAAGAACTGGCTAATATCGCAGAAGAATTAAATAAGACAGTTTCTAAATTTAAGATCACTTAAAACTAGAGATATTATGGATTCCCATTACTAAATTATAGTGTTAATTTAAAAAAATAGCGGATGATATCATCCGCTATTTTTTACTTACTATATTAAGTCTTTATCCTTTAAAAACTGTTCCGCAACTTCTTCTTTAGTTTTACCTTCCACTGCCACCAGGTAGTTTAACTGTTGCATTTCCTGGTCGTTAATCTGGCCGGCCAGCAGGTTAAGGGTTTCCTCCAGCTGTGGGTATTTTTCCAATGAATCCATATTTACAGTTGGTGCACAGTAATATGGGGGGAAGAAGTTTTTATCATCTTCTAAGATGCTTAAGTTGTATTTTATTAATTCACCGTCGGTTGCGAAGGCGTTAGTGGCATCAATTTGTTTGTTAGCTATTGCTTGGTACCTTAGAGCTATTTCCATTGCCTTTTCGGCATCAAAGTCCATGCCGTAAACTTCTTTTAAACCCTTTAAGCCGTCTTCACGATTGATGAATTCCTGGTCAGTCCCAAAGGTTAATTCATTGGATACCTCTGCCAAGTCGGAATAAGTTTCCAAGTTATACTTATCAGCAGTTTCTTCACGCACGGCTAGGGTGTAGGTGTTGTTAAAACCAAAAGGCTTTAACCATTTAATGTTATGTTGTTCGTTGTATGCTTTCTGTACTATATTGTAAACTTTGTCTGGATCTGTTTCCACCGGTTGTTTTAATATTGCCATTAATCCTGTACCGGTGTAATCGGCGTACAAATCTAAGTCACCCTTTTTTAGAGCCTGGAAGGATACCAAAGTACCGCCTAAATTCAGCTTACGCTCCACGTTCACATCCATTTTGTTTTCAATTAACTGGGCCATAATTTCTCCAAGTAGAATGTTTTCGTTAAAGTTCTTTGATCCAACCACTATTGTCCCTTTTTCCGCATCTCCTGAGTTGGCAGTTTCATCTCCGCCACCACATCCGGCCAGTGCCAGTAGGCTTACTGCCAGCAGGCTAATAATTAGTAACAGTTTCTTGTTCATTTACTTACCCCCTATATTTTTTAACATCCTGTTTAACTCTGTTCCCTGGCTTTTAAACCCTTAGGAACCAAAGATTTTTCTAATGCTCCTAAAATAACGTCTGACAAAATTGCCAGTGCTGCTGCTGGTATGGCAGCAGATAAAATCATTGCATTATCTGCTAATTGAATACCTCGCCAAATTGGCCCGCCCAAACCTCCGGCACCAATTAGTGTACCGATGGTGGCAATACCAATGGCAGTAACCATGGCCACCCGGAACCCAGACAATATAATCGGAAGAGCAATGGGTAATTCCACCTGGAAGAGTAATTGCAGGTTGGTCATTCCCATGCCTCGACCTGCTTCAATTAAAGATGGGTCCACACCCTTAATTCCTACATAAGTGTTTCTGAGTATTGGCAGCAGTGAATATATTACTAAAGCTGTTATTAAACTGCCGTCTCCCAGGCCGAAAATAAATAGTGCAATGGCCAGCATAGCCAAAGAAGGAATGGTCTGCAATACATCGATGGCAGACATTATAATGCCGGCTAGATTTTGGAAACGGGTGATGAGAATGCCTAAGGGTACAGCTATAGCTCCGGCAATTAAAACCCCTGCTGCTGAAAGCCATAGGTGTTGCGTTGTTAGAGTGAGAATTTCAGACATGTTAACCTCCTAATCCCCGGGGGGTTACAGCCTTTTCCACCCGGTTGAGAATGAAACCCAAAGCCAAGGCCAGCAGAGATGCCGGAATAGTGCCGGCAATAATTAAGTTAATATCAACCATGGTGATACCGCCAAAAATTAAATCTCCTAGACCACCAGCACCGATGAGAGCGGCCACAGTGGCCCAGCTGACAATGTATATGGTGGAGATTTTAATGCCGTTCATAATTACCGGTAGGGCCATGGGTAATTTAACCATGATTAAAAGTTCCCAGTTACTCATTCCCATACCGCGGCCTGCTTCAATTAATGCCGGGTCAACTTCGCTAATCCCAGTGTAAGTATTGCGTAGAATAGGGAAGATGGCATACATAAACAGCACTGTCATAGCAGGCAGTAGTCCGATGCCTAGAATGGGAAAGGCAATACCAAAAAAAGCCAAGCTTGGAATAGTTTGAATTGTTCCGGCGATGCCCAAGATATATTTTGCTATTTGTTTACGCCCCGCTAGCCAGATGCCAAAGGGTATGGCTACCAATGCTCCTAAGCCAACGGCACCAATGGTGATGTATATGTGTTGCCAGGTCAGAGTTAATATTTCGTCGATGCGGTTAATGAAAATATCCATTAATCCACTCATGCTGTATCCTCCTCGCCCCAGACGGCATCGGCTAAGGCATTAACCATGCTGGTACGGGTGACAAGCCCTAGCAGTTTACTGTTGTTATCCACCACCGGGATGTAATCTAGTTTCTCACTTGTTAACAGATCAAAGGCGTCTTTAGCTGGAGAACCGGCAGTTACTGTGGGAATGGACATGTATGCCAGTTCACCCACTTTTGTAGCTTTTTTATGCTCACGCATTGCTTCAACAGATACGGTGCCAATTAAATTATCTTCGTGATCTACAACTAAAACAGTATTAACATTTTTGCGTTTCATTAAGGCAATGGCCTCATTAACACCTTTTTCTGGTGCAATGGTAACCGGGTTAGTTTTCATGATGCTTTCCACTGCTTCCAACCCTTGTCCATTGGTTCGGTGTTTGCCGATAAAGTCCAGTACAAATTCGTTGGCGGGCTTACGCAGTAGCATTTCTGGTGTATCCAGTTGCACCAGTTCACCATCTTTCATCAGCGCTATTCGGTCTGCCATTTTTAAAGCTTCATCCATATCGTGGGTAACAAAGACAATAGTTTTGTGCAGTTTGTTTTGTAATTTTTTCAGTTCATCCTGTAGGCTTTCTCTAGTGATAGGGTCTAGGGCACCAAAGGGTTCGTCCATAAGTATGATAGATGGTTCTGCTGCTAGCGCCCTTAACACTCCAATACGCTGCTGTTGGCCACCACTTAACTCATTGGGGTAGCGTTGGGAGAATTCATTGGGATCCATATTTACTAATTCTAATAATTCATGAACCCTTTTTTGGCGTCTTTCCTTGTCCCATCCCAACAGGCGGGGGACAAGATCCACATTCTGTTCAATGGTCATGTTGGGGAAAAGTCCTATTTGCTGGATTACATAACCAATACTTCGGCGTAATTCAACAGGGTTCATGTCTAAAACATTTTTACCATTAATTATTATTTTACCGGAAGTAGGTTCAATAAGACGGTTAATCATCTTCAGCGATGTGGTCTTTCCGCATCCGCTAGGGCCGATAAAGACTAGGAATTCCCCTTCCTCCACATTAAGATCTAGATTTTTTACTGCTTTGGTGTTTCCATAGGTTTTTTTTACGCTTTCAAACTTAATCAAGCATTTACACCTCCGATGGGTTTAGCACAAATAACCCCCTTGGAATGAAATTCCAGGGGGTAAGCGTACAAAAAACTAAACACTGGGTTAATAACCCATTGTTATAAATCTCTTGCCACGCTTACGAGGTTAGCTGTCGGGTTCGGGCTTTAATATAGCCCTACTCTTTAGAAATGGCTAGAAACTATCATTAGCTTACTGACTAACTCTACATCAGTACCATAAAAGAGACTCACCCCAAGTTTAATTGGTTCCCCCGCTCTTTCCTTATTGAAAGACTCAGCGAGCTATTAAATCTTTCCAATAAGTAATATCATAACATATAATAATAAATAGTTGTAACTTATAAATACAGCGCTTGTACAGCCATTCCTTGTTTTTGCTTAAGGGGAACAGATTATATTAATTTTACTTAAGAATAGTAGCCAATATTGTAAATATGTGTTACAAGGAATATGATAGAAAAAGGAAGGGAGAAACCTATGGTGGTTTCTCCCTTTAGCTTGTTAGTACATTTGAGGTTGTTGCTGTTGCTGCTGGCCAGACTGCATCTGCGGTTTGGCCGGCTGAGAAATGCTTGTTAGCGCTTGCCCTGCTTCATTTTGGTAAACGTTTTGTACCGCCAAGTCACCTAAGGAAACAATACCAGCCATTTGGCCGTTTTGGGTAACTGGAAGACGGCGAATTTGATTTTGCGCCATCAACTTAGAAGCTTCATGAACGTCCATATCTGTGGTGCCGCTCATTACACCATTGGACATTACAGATTGTACTTGGGTAGTGTTGGCATCCTGACCATTGGAAGATACCCTTAAAGTGATGTCGCGGTCAGTTAACATACCAACAGGTTTTCCGTTTTGTACTACCGGCACAACACCTACATTATATTGACTCATAATTTGGGCGGCTTGTGCCACTGTTTGCTGAGGGCTAACGCTGGCTACGTTTTGAGTCATAATATCCTGCAGTTTTTGTTTCATTGTATCCCTCCCGCGTTTTTAAAAGTATATTGCTACACTTTTTATGATTTCTTTTGCTGGTGTTATTTATGCATATCAATGAAAACGGGAGGTTTTTGGTATTTTTCACTAACTTTACTTTTAAGATAAAGATTATGCTTTGTACAGTTCTGGTCTTCGAGCATCCAAGTAAAAAATATTTTTCATGGTGGTTGTTTTTTGATAGCGAATTTTATTAATTAAATCTGCATCTAAATCCACTACCAGCATACTTTCTTGGTTGTTAAAATCTTCTGCAAAAACATTTCCTTTAGGGTCAATTACCAATGCCCCTCCAGAATAGATGTTGTTTATTCCATTATTACCCACTAGATTACAGGCTGCTATGTATGCGGTGTTATCATATGCTCTTGCTGTTAAATATTTTAGCCAAATGTCCTTTCGACTTCCGGCAATGGTTGGTGATGCATGGGGAGCAAAAATAATTTCCGCTCCGTTTAAGGACATAACGGTAGATAATTCCGGAAAATGTAGATCCCAGCAAATTTGAATACCGAAATTAGCCTTTTTAGAGTGAAAAACTGGCACAGTGTTTCCTGGGG
This sequence comes from Bacillota bacterium, assembly GCA_009711615.1. Taxonomy (GTDB): domain Bacteria; phylum Bacillota; class Desulfotomaculia; order Desulfotomaculales; family Desulfohalotomaculaceae; genus Desulforadius. The sequence goes on from VENI01000006.1 coordinate 311,492, forward strand.
AAAAGTAGGGTTTCTCACTTTCCCCCAGGTGAGTTTTTCTATATTTTTCAAACCTGCCATCAGCCATGGCCACTAATTGGGTGATGAATGGTTTATCAGCTGATTCAGGTTGTTCGGCGATACCGATTAAGATTGTTATATTATAATTTTTCGCCAGGGTAGTTAAGAGCCTGCTACTTGTACCAGGTATCGTTTCGCAATAAAGATGTGACTGATCCCTACTGTAACCTTGCACAGCCAACTCCGGAAAGCAGATAATATCTACACCTTGTTTGGCAGCCTGTTTTACAAATAAGCTAATCTTATCTAAATTTTTTTTAACTTGTCCAAAAGCCGAGTTTATTTGTACTAAGGCAATTTTAGTGGTTTTCATTAATTTACTCCTATCGTTCCTAAATCTATAAGCCCAACTGGCTTAACATTTTTTTGGCATTTTCCCTGGTGATTGCGGTTAGTTCGTTTTCCCTTAATCCCAATTTGGTCAGGGATGAATATTCTTTGCCTGGGTCACAATAAGGGTAATCACTACCCAGTAAAATATTTTTATATCCGTGTTCCTTAATCATGTAACGAAATTTTTCTGGAGGTAAAAACTCATAACTGCTGGAAGTATCAAAATAAAGGTCTTTACCCACAAGGCAATTAAAAGCACGATCCCACATTTGATAGCCACCCATATGGGCTGCAATTACTTTTAGGTTTGGAATTAGTTCAATTACCCGGGCCAACCTTTCTGGGGACGTATAATTTGTTTTTTCTGAATCTTGGTCGTCACCGACGTGAAAAATGACAATGAAATCATCGGCTAATTTTTCATATATTGATAGTGCTTTTTCATCATCCAAATAAAACTGCTGAAAGTCCGGATGAAACTTAACACCTTTGATACCAGCATTTTTAAGTTTGGTTATTTCACTGTCAATATATTCGTAATCCGGATGTAAAGTTCCAAATCCGATATAATTGTTGTTGGTATTTTGGATAGCCCAGAAATTGGCTGGTTTTACCTGATCTGGTTTAGTGGCAGCGGTAAAAAATATTGCTGTTTCAACATCATGACGGCGCCGAATGAGCTCATATTCTTTTAAAGTTCCCTGATGGGGAACAGGCAGACCATAGTGATTTGAAAGTTGCTCAGTTACTTTTGTGGCCACATTTGGCGGAAAAAAATGAACATGGGTATCAATTATCATACTAGCGTAACCTCCGAATATTATGGGATAATTCCAATACATAATTCGTCTTAATTTAACACAATCCTTCTACTAGAAGTAACTACTTGTTTTAATGCAAAAACAGTAATTAAGGAGAAGATAAATAAACTCCTTGACAAGGGAAGGATTAACTAATAATATATAAGTATACTAAATAGGTATAGAATATGAGAAGGTGAAAAAAGTGAAATTTACCCAGGCTACAGATTATGCCTTTAGAATAATATTTTATCTCAGCCAACAAAAGCCCGGTGAAATTGTAGAAGCCCGACAGATATCTGAAAGGGAGAGTATTCCCATTAGATTTCTGTTAAAAACAATTCGTTCGTTATCTCAAGCTGGTATTGTTAAATCCTATCGGGGGCTTAAGGGAGGGTATTCACTGGCCCAAGATCCTAAAGAGATTACACTGAAAGACATAGTAGAAGCAGTTGAAGGTCCGGTTAGGATTAACAAATGTTTATTAAATGATAAAGATTGCAATAAAGATGCAACATCCTGGTGCCCCATACATAAGGCACTACGTAATGTACAGAAGGTTACCAACAGTGAACTGGAAAAATATAATTTTTGTGATTTGATTAATATTAACCAACATCGAGATAAAGAGGAATAAAGTTCTTAGTATAAATATATCATCAAAGCGGAACAAATTTAACCATGTTATATGTTAAAAGAAGGAGTGTTTTAAATGAGTGTAAAAGGAACTAAAACAGAAAAGAATTTAATGGCGGCTTTTGCAGGGGAAAGTCAGGCAAGAAACAAGTATACTTATTTCGCAGGTGTGGCTAAAAAAGAAGGTTACCAGCAGATTGCAGCTATCTTTGAGGAAACAGCAGATAACGAAAAAGCCCATGCCAAATCAGCACTAAAGTTTGTAAATGGTATTGGTGACACCAAAGAGAACTTGAAGGCGGCTGCTGATGGTGAAAATTATGAATGGACTGAAATGTATAAAGAATTTGCTGCCACTGCCAAGGAAGAGGGCTTTAATGAAATTGCTAAATTCTTTGAAAATGTAGGTGTGATTGAAAAAGAACATGAAGAAAGATTTAAAGTGCTATTAAAGAATATTGAGGATGGAAAGGTATTCAAGAAAGATCAATCAACTGCATGGAAATGCCGAAACTGCGGACACGTGCATATCGGTGAAGAAGCTCCGGAAGTATGCCCAACCTGCCAACACCCCAAAGCTTTCTTTGAAGTGAAGGCGGATAATTATTAGAATTTGATTGGTTTAAGAAACCCTGTAGTCTAAGCGATTACGGGGTTTCTTTGTTGGGGCATATTTTGTGATAAGAAAATTCAGAGGGCTTTTTTTATTAAGCGTTTGCTTTAGCTTTTTGTTTTTTCTTCTTAATAGCTGGCCATCCGAAGATTTTTGCTAGCCTGCTGTAGATCCATTTAGATTCTTTAGTTAATAAGGGACCTAAAATAGCAAGCATTAAAACATAGAGGGCAGCGAATGGTTGTATGATAGGGAGCAAGCCACCCGCTTTTGCTAGGTTAGCAAGAATGATTGAAAATTCACCCCGTGATGTAATAGTTAAACCTATGTTTGTAGCACCACGGTACGAGTAACCTGCACTTCTACCAGCTATTAAGCCAGCAATAAAGTTACCCAGTATTGTTATTACAACAGCAATTACTGCTGGCCAAACAGCCCCTCCCAATCTTAGTGGATCGATACTTAAACCAAAGCTAAAGAAGAAGAGGGCGCCAAAGAAATCTCGATAAGGTACTACAAGATGCTCAATGCGATCTAAATGATCTGTTTCTGCCAAAACTAAGCCCACCAATAGAGCACCTATTGCCTCTGCAACATGAATGGTTTCTGAAAAGCCTGCAACTAAAACAAGAAATGCAAATACCACTAGCATAAAAATTTCGTCTGAAGGCACATTAAGTATTCTAGTAATTAATGGTGCTATTTTTCGTCCAATTAAAATAAAGCCAAGCATAAAGGCAAGGGCAATACCTGCTGATAAGAGGACACCCTCAGGAGAGGTTGAACCTGTTAAAACCAATCCAGAAACGATAGAAAGGTAAACTGCAACAAAAACATCTTGATATAACATCAGTCCCAGAATCATCTCAGTTTCTATTCTAGCTGTTCTTCTTAAATCAACCAATGTTTTAGCCACAATGGCGCTGGAAGATATAGCGATAATGCCGGCAACAACTAACATTTCCTTTAACGGCCAACCCCACAAATATGGAAGAGCCAGTCCCAGCGAAAAATTAATAACCATATAGGTTGTTCCACCAAGGAAGATAGATTTCCCTGCTTTTAATAAACGATTAACAGAGAATTCCAGTCCAAGATAGAAAAGTAAAAAAATAACACCCAAGCGCCCCATAAAATGAATTAATGGTCCACTTTCAATAAAACGGAAATCAAGTATGCCTATAACAGGTGCATGGGGACCTACAGCCATTCCAGCTAATATCAGGAATGGCACAATAGAGAAACGCAAACGAGCTGATAGGAGTCCTGCAGCAGCAACTATACATAGGGCTAAACCCAATTCAAATAAAAGGTGACTTTCCATATTTATTTTTTCCCATCTATAAGTAGTTGCTTACATGCCTTAACTTGTTTACGGCTACCAATGACAACCAAAGTTGCTCCTGCTTCAATTATTTGGTTTGGACCAGGGTTAACAATTTTGTCATCCTTTTTTATGATTGCAATAATCGCAGCACCTGTACTTTGTCTAATATGCAATTCACCAATTGTTTTGCCAATAGCAATAGCATTAGAATCAACCTTATACCATTCAAAAACCATATTATCCAATGCTATATCCACTGACTCTAAAGCTTTAGGTATATAGGCCATACCGCCGATAATACCACCTACGCGGCGCGCTTCTGTATCATCCAATGTAACCATTGAGATGCTTTCCTCAGGGTCATCCTCATCAAAATGGTGAATTTCACGTCGACCATCATCATGTACAACAATCACTAACTTGTCACCATTACGTGCATTAATTTGAAACTTCCTACCAATACCTGGAAGGTCAGTTTCTTTTATTAAAGACATTAAAACACTCCTTACCTATATTAAGCTGGTTAATCTTTCTATAAAATCATATCCCGATCCTCTTTTTTGATTTCTTCAAATTAATTTTATTGGTCCGCAATTAAATTATATCTTCACAGAAAACCTCATAAATTGTCTTGTATTTTTTGGCATTCATTTCCTCCTTATGCATATACATATTAATAGGTAATAATTACCATAATTAGGAGGATGTGTAATGCCATATATAATGGGTTTGTTAGTTTTATTTTCAACTACCGTATATCCCATGGGAGAGCAATCTATTACTGTTATCCCTAAAAATAAGATTATTGTTGTTACGGCGGTTGGCGATTGTACCATTGGTTATGACATTAACTTTGGTTATCCCGGTTCTTTTAACGAGGCCGTTGATACTCATGGAAAGGATTATCCCTTTCAAAATGTAGCTGGTATCTTTAAAGATGATGATTTAACTATAGTGAATTTGGAGACCACACTGACTAATTCCACTGAAAGAGCGAATAAGTTATTTAAATTTGCAGGTAAACCAGAATATCGGGATATACTGCCAAGTGGGAGCGTTGAAGCTGTAAACCTGGCCAACAACCACACTTATGATTATCTGCAACAGGGTTATGCCGATACATTGTCTAACTTAAAGGCTGTCAATGTAGGGTGCTTTGGTAATGGTATAAAACTGGTGAAAGAAGTGAATGGAGTTAAGGTAGGTATGCTTGGTTACAAGGGCTGGACAGACGATAGCAGAATAAGAACAGAAATAAAAAATGATATAGCTGAATTAAAGAAACAGGCCCGAGTGGTTATAGTTAGTTTCCACTGGGGAGTAGAACGTTCCAATTACCCAAACAGCATTCAAAAGAACCTGGGTCGCTTTTCCATAGATAATGGGGCAGATTTGGTACTAGGACATCATCCCCATGTAATACAAGGAATTGAAGATTATAACGGCAAGATTATTGTTTACAGTTTGGCTAACTTTGTATTTGGCGGCAACAAGAATCCAGGCGATAAAGACACCATTATTTATCAACAAGAATTTATTGTCAGTCCTTCTGGAAAAGTTCAGGTTGGAGATAGAAAAGTACTACCTGCCTCTGTGTCATCGGTCAAATATCGTAATAACTACCAGCCGGTTGTGCTTCAGGGGGAGGAAGCGAACCGAGTGATAGATAGAATGAAAACGTATAGCCAGGCATTGGAACATGGTATCCAGTAGAGCCTTTTATTGCGGAGACTCTACTTTACCGAATATTTCTCCGCACTGGCAACCGTAAGTAACAATGTCTGAGAAACTTCCTTCACAGATACTTAATATTCGCACCTTAGATTTTATACTATATAAGTCTTCTTTACATCCTGGGCAAGTTCTGTCCTTAATAAACCTTTTGGGCTTAATAGCAAGGTCACTGCCACTGAATTCCACTGTACAATTAACAAGGTTTAATTTGGATAAACGATATTTTTTAAGGATTCCCTTTAAAGCACCCAGCATGGCTAGACGAGATGTACCACTTTGTACTGTTAAGAAAACCTCCAGTGCGGTTTCAGCACAATTTCGATCTTCAGTTGTTGGATATAAATAAACGTTTGACTTTTTCATATTACTTGTTATTATTTCCAATAGAACAACAGTAAATGCATAGGAGGTAAAATAATGAAATCATTGTTGGTGGCACTAGGTTATAACCAACTTAAAGAAGCCCAAACAATAGCTCAGAAACATGGGCTGGTTATTTTCGGTACCATGGATCAAAAGATTCTAACAAGGGTGGAGGGTGAGAAAATACTACCGGTATATTTTTATGAAACCGGCTGAGATAATAAAAGAAAGATAACTGCCGTGGGCAGTTTAGGTAGTGTTTGGCTTTTGGACGATGAGTTAGAAAGTATGGAAGAACTGAAGAAGCATTTTGCAGATCGGTTTAAATTTACATGGAATCATGTAATGCTAGGGGCAGACAAACCATTTAGCCATCATAAAGACTGGAATGCTTACTTTTCCGTTGCCAAATTTGAAAAAGGTACTAAAAATTACTTTTTATCAGACTTAAATTTAAGTAAGGGTTATAATGTTATTATTGGGTAGGTTAAAAACAGAGTTCGGTTTCATCTTCGGGTCTTATCTTCTTCATTATTTGTATTAGGTGGCCGTTTGTTCACGTGGTTCAAAAAAATCAACTCATCATTATTATAGACATTGCTTTGTTTAATTTCTTTCACCCTGGCATCTATATTTTTTTTGGGCATTGGTTACCTCCTTACTATATGTTTGTCGCTGCACTCTTACCGCTTAAATAGCCAGTAGAAAAGGCAATTTGTAGGTTATATCCCCCGGTTAATGCATCTACATCTATTACTTCTCCAGCAAAATATAACCCCTTAACCAGTTTTGATTCCATGGTGGATGGGTTTATCTCTTTGGTTTTTACCCCGCCATTGGTCACGATGGCTTCGTTTAACGGTCGGGTTCCAGTTACTGTTAACTCTAAATTTTTTAGTAATTGAACCAACTTTGTACGTTCATCTTTGGTTACCTGGTTTACAGTTTTATCACCTAACTCTGACAGCTCAGCTATTACCGGTATCATCTTTTTTGGTAATAGTTCCGTCAGGGAGTTTCTAAATTGTTTATTAATGTATTTTTGAAAGTCTTTTTGAATCCGTTGGTCCAGCTGTTCTTCGCTTAAAGCCGGTTTTATATCTATATATAATTTAATATTAGAGTCGTGCTTTTTTATTAAACTGCTTAGCGACAGAATGATTGGGCCAGATACGCCAAAGTGAGTAAAAAGTAATTCCCCAAACTGGCTGGCCACTGTTTTACCATTCACAGTCAGCGTGGCGGCGGCGTTCTTTAAAGCTAACCCCTGCAACTCTTTGACCCATGCTTCTTTTATTACCAGTGGCACCAACGCCGGTTTTGGTTCCACTATAGTATGACCCAATTCTCTGGCCATTTGGTACCCATCACCAGTGGATCCGGTTTGTTGGTAAGACATGCCTCCGGTGGAGATAATAACACTACTGCAAGTGATTTTATTGCCGTTATCCAATTGTACTCCAGTGACGTTATTATCTTTAATTACTATTTCCTTTACTCTAGAGTTAAATTTAATATCTACACTATGTTTGCGGAGTAGTGTATTAAAGCCTTTAATAATGTCACTTGATTTATCGCTTTCTGGAAAAACCCTGTTTCCACGCTCTACCTTAGTTTTAACACCCAGGCTATGGAGTAGGTCTACCAGCTGATAATTGCTAAAACTGTACAGAGCACTGTATAAAAATTTACTGTTGCTGACTACGTTTTCAAAAAAATCTTCCATTTCACAGTAATTTGTTACGTTACAGCGGCCTTTACCAGTTATATATAGTTTTTTGCCTAGTTTTTCGTTTTTTTCTAAAAGCAATACCCGTAACCCTTTTTCCGCTCCTGTGGCAGCAGCCATCATTCCTGCGGGCCCACCGCCGATTACTACCAAATCATAATGCATTAATATTCCTCCGAACCATATGTGTGATATACATCATAACTATAAAAGCTATAATGTATTACTATAGCTTATATTAGTATTATTGGCAAAATATTAGATAAAAAAATCCGGGGTAATTATACCCCGGAAAAAAATATATATTCTAAATCAGGCGCGATTTAGCATTTAAGCGTGTTCTTGGTGCTCATGATCGCCAAGAATATTGAAGTTCTCAACAAGGAAACAGTATACTAGCACGCCGCCTGCCACCAAGCCAACACTTACAAGAATTTCGGTGGCTGCTGGAATGTAACCGGGTCCGTAGTAGTTAACCATACCGGTAATTACTACATTTAAGCGGTTAATAATTAGACCCAATGCCGTTAAAGCACCAAAGGTAAATAATCCGCCTCTAGTTTTACCCCAAGGACTAACCAGTATAA
>VENI01000003.1 GCA_009711615.1 Bacillota bacterium
TCATTAGCTTAATTTATGGGGGAAGATTATAGAAATGTAATATAGCTATATACTTTAAAGAAAGGTAGGTTAGTACCGTGAACCTCACGAATTTTACAATGGTGGCACAGGCTTTTCATCTTATAACAATAATCTTATTCATTATAGCTATTTGCTATGTAGTATATTCCATTACTGTAAAAATACCGAAAAGGATAGAAAAAAATACACAGTCAAATCAAGAACTGATTAGAAAACATGACTATATAATTGAACAGTTAAAAGGAAAAAACATTGATGAGGATGATAACTAGTATTTTATACTTAGTTTGATTTAATATAAAAGACATTATTTAGTTGTCTGATAAGGTATCCGGATATTTCCGGTTTGAATGTCCGGATTGCTGTCTGGATAAACCGGAATATGCAGTTTATCTTATGCTCCTGATAGAATTGGCAAGAAAAACAGTACAGGAGAAAGTTTTATGAAAAAATTTACTGCAATCATTTTTATTTTCTTAATACTTTTTTCAGGTTGTTCGGACAAATCATCCTCAAGACCATCAATGAAACTAACCATGGTAGATACTGAGCTAATAATTAGAGAAATAGAAGGAAGTAAGATTACATCAGGAAAACGAAAAGGTGAAAAAGCAAAAGAACTTATGCTTTGTTATGACATTAGATTAAAGAACACAGGCGATACAACAATTGGAAGAATGAAAAAACAGATTGATGAGGAATATTTTCCATTAGTAAATGTGTCTCTTGAACCTAACGATAAATTGAAGACAGCTGTAAAAGAGGTTATTGGTACTAATATTTTTAACTTGGAAAACAATATAGGTCATGAGATAAAATATCGAGATATTCTCAAACCACATGAAACAGGAAGTTATGAGTTTAAATATTATTTAGGTGAATTAGGAGATGAACACATAAAAAAACTTGGATCTTCTGAAGAAATATTTAATGAGTTATTTAAGTTACTAGAACATTCTAAAGAAGCAGTTTTAGTTGTTCGAATTAGAGATGAAGTAATAGCAACTTTTGATATTGATAATTACAATTAAGAAAAGTTTTTTACTACACATATCTTTTTGTAAAAATATTAGAGACGAAAAGCTGTTATTGTTGGAAATTTTTATTGCCTAACTTATATTTGTTTATTTGGTGCAATATTGAGTCCAGGTCTAATCCAATATTTCATCAGCACTGATTGTAAAAAAGTATCCACATCACATCTGAATAATTACATTAAAAATTATGAGAAAAATGATAAGGAGGAATAAATGTGCGACTTGGGGGATTTCCTGGTGGCCGGGATTGGACCCGAAATAAACAGGGAGCAAAAGCAATGCTTAGATATATTGAGCAGAAAAAATCTCACGAACTTAAACCTTGGGAAAGAAAGACTATAAAAATAATTCTATTTGCAGCATTAATCTGTCAAATAATCTACTCTTTTGTAACTTAACAAATAATTAACGAGGGGAGTTAAATAAATTTAACAATAGGTGATTTATTATGAACGAATTTGACATAACTGTGGCAGTATATTTAACTTTCATGGTTATAGCATTTTTTTCTAGTTATAAATATGGTTCTTATATGACTAGAAAAACAGGGTGGTTTTTTCCGCAATTATTTATTGCAGGAACAATTAACATAGTGCTGGGGATGATAGCGACATTAGGCTGGATTTTCTTCTCTTGGGGTTTGAATGAATATTTATTCTTTGGAGGATTACTTTTAGGCCTAAGATTGTGGGTTGTTGGCGAAGTGGTCCTGATTATACTTTTATTGATTAGGCGAAAACAACTAATGAAAATATTTAATAATAAATAGAATAATATATGTTTTCGAATAACTACACTCCCAATATTGGAGGTCGGACATGGAGAAGAAACATGAAAAATAATTATAAACGGTTTACCTTGAATTTTCTATATACAATTTTTATTGGGTTCATTTTATATTAGGGAACACAATACGAATATAAACTATCAAAATTAGCTGCATCTACTTTTAATGCCTATCCCCGCATTATTTTTTCCTCAATATTCCCAATACTAATAGGGTTTCTCTTAGCTATACCTCAATTAGTTAAGAATATATACAGGCCAGGGGTATGGAAAGTAGATTGGATAAAACTCGTGGCAATAGGTTTACCTGCACTTTATGTTTCACTAGCTAGTCTTCATTTTTTTAATCTTCTACCAATGTGGTTTTTTAAGATAAGTATGAAATTATTTGCTTTTTCAACGTTTCCCCAACAAATAGGTAGTGTTGTTTGTGGTTATGTTTTGTTAACTTCATTCTCAAAAGAAGATGATTACATTATCAAGAGGTAAGTGTTTTAATATCGATATTAAACGCTTTATAAGGAGTTAATTTATGCAAGAGCACACTCACAAATTTAACCTACCTGTAGTTTCGATTTTAACCGGGTTTGCTTTCGTGATTGGCGGTCTTTTTAAAACTTTGCTGGAATGGCATTTAAATTAGACTGGTAGTTCAGAAAATTTCTTACTAATAGCTCTAGCCATATTCTGGTTTGGCTTTCTAGTAGAGTCCACCATTGGTATGGCTGTCTTAGCTTACTTACTCCAATAAATAGTATTTAATACCCTCCTCCATAAAGGTCTGTATTTTTAAAACAGACCTTTTTTCATGAAGTGGGTTTTCATAAAGGGAGTTAAATTAACATTAGCATTGAACATGTTCTGATACAGTCCAATTGATATCAAATCCATAAAGAGATAAAAAAATGTTTATATGTAGAAATAAATTGAAATACCACCATAATTGTGTTATATTACATTTTGGTTACAGAAAATATATAATTTAATAGCCTGTAAAAAAGTATCTCATATAATCTCGGTAATATGGTCTGGGAGTCTCTACAGAATAACCGTAAATTATTCTACTATGGATGGTGATGCGTCTTATACCTTATGTCTTTAGAGGTATAAGTTGTTATGGGTATCTTTATACTTTTGTCACTAAACCTAGAGATCTTATGAGAGATTTCTAGGTTTTTTTATTTGTCTAATTGTTATTTACCTCAGGAGGATTATTATGACATTAAAGGTTAACGACATATTAATTCAGCTAAAAGCAGCCCAAGGAAAAGTTCCTGTAGACCTACTGATTACCAATGTAAAGATAGTTAATGTATATACTGAGCAAACTACTGAAGGTTCTATCGCAATTAAGAATGGCAAGATAGTTGCAGTAAATCCACAACAAGAATTAACTGCCGAAAATATTTATGATGCCAAGGGACAATATGCTATCCCTGGACTAATGGACGCCCACGTACATATTGAACCTACATTACTTACACCTGAGGCGCTGGCATCTCTTATTGTTCCTCATGGCACAACCACTATGTTTGTTGATGCCATGGAAATTGCCAATGTTGCCGGTGTTGACGGACTGAAGGCATTGCTAAGTAGCAATGATCGTTTGCCATATCGCATTTATCTTGAAGTGCCATCCAGAGTACCTACTGCCCCAGGTTTAGAAACAACAGGTGGTGTTTTAGGGCTGGCTGAAGTTGAGGAACTTCTACAAGAAGAAGTGGCAGTGAGCCTGGGTGAACTTGATCCTTCCAAAGTTTTAAATCTAAAGGAAGAATATCTGCAAAAAGTCTTATGTGCTCAAAAGCATGGTAAGGTTGCAAACGGTCATGCCATTGGACTGACCTGGGATGAGTTAAACGTTTACACAACAGCAGGTCTTAATGATGACCACGAATGCGTTGAATACCAAGAACTTTTGGATAGGGTTGCCCTCGGAATAACAGTGATGATTAGAGAAGGCAGCACCGAACGAAACCTGCAAAAGCTTATTAAAGGTGTTGTTGATAATAAACTAAACACCGAGCATCTGATTTTCTGCACTGATGACAAGCACGCAAATGACATCAGTAAAGAAGGACATATCAACTACAATGTTAATAAGGCAATCTCTCTTGGTTTAAGTCCAATTAAAGCAATTAAAATAGCTACTTTAAACTGTGCCCGGCATTTTCGGATGGACCACTTGCTTGGTTCAATCACTCCCGGCAGACTTGCAGATATAATTCTGACCAAAGAGCTTGAAAACGTTCAACCCTCAGCGGTTTTCAAAGATGGAAGCCTAGTTAGTGAATCAGGCAAATTACTTCAAAATGTACCTTTGGATAGTTATCCAGAGTTTCTAAATAATACAGTGAAGTTATCACCCGATTTTAACTCAAAAAGCTTGGCAGTACCCTACGAGGGAACGGAATGTAAAGTAAAAACAATAAACATTTATACCGATCAAATAATTAATTACGGTACCGACGAAACCCTACCAGTGCAGGAGAATTGTGTTGTTCCTGACCCACAAAGGGATATTTTGAAGCTTGCTGTGGTTGAACGCTATGGCAAAAATGGTGGGGTTGGGGTCGCTTTCGTTAAAGGATTTGGTTTAAAGAAAGGTGCCTTGGCCATATCTGTATCCCATGACCACCATAACATTGTAACAGTAGGTTGCAATGATCAAGATATGTATATGGCAGCTAAAGAGATAGAAAAGCACGGTGGTGGGTTGGTTGTTGCTAATGAAGGGCAAGTAGTGGATGCATTTCCATTACCCATTGCTGGGTTAATGAGTAACTTGTCTGCCGAAGAGGTGTTAACAATTATTGAACGCCTAAATTCTAGGGCAAAGGCTTTAGGATGTAAACTGCCGGCACCTTTTATGACGTTATCCTTTATATCCCTACCAACTGTACCGGAATTAGGCTTAACGGATAAGGGGTTGATAGATGTGCGACAACATAAGGTGATTCCTCTGTTAGTAGAATAGGAGAAGATAAAATGAAGGAAATAGTTGGTAAATCGATTCACCGAATTGACGGATGGGATAAGGTTACTGGTAAGTTACAGTACCCCAGTGATATTTACTTATCGGACATGCTTTATTTAAAATTGGTTCGGGCGGAATGCCCCCATGCACTTATAAAAGATATTGATACAAGCGTTGCCAAAGAGGTTGATGGTGTTTATCTGTTTACTGCAGAGGATGTTAAAAAGAATAGTTTTGGTAACATCATCAAAGATCAACCAGTTTTTTGTGATAAGGTAGTGCGGTTTTATGGAGAACCGGTGGCAATGGTAGCAGCACCAACTAAAGAACTGGCGGAATATGCAGCTAAAAAAGTCAGGGTTGACTATAAGCCGCTACCTGTGGTAAATGACCCCGAAGAGGCACTAAATGAAGATGCAGCTAAACTTCACCCTAATGGTAATTTGTTGCAAAAGATAAATCATAACAAAGAAGACGTAGTTAAAGGGTTCTCTGATTCAACCGTAATTATATCCGATACTTTTGAAGTGCCGATGGTGGACCATGCTTACATGGAACCAGAGGCAGGAGTTTCTTATATTGATGATAATGGTAAGTTGACTGTTTTAGCAGGAACACAGAACCCCTTTCATGACCAACGGGAAATAAGCGAGGCACTGGGAATTCCCCTTGAGCGGGTCACTGTTAAGGCATTACTAACTGGTGGTGGATTTGGTGGTAAAGATGGTAACACCGTTCAGATATACCTTGCTTTGGCAACGATGTTAACCGGACGACCAACTAAATTAACATTCAGCCGTGAAGAATCCTTAATTACTTCATATAAACGTCACCCAGCAAAAATTAAGGTAAAAATGGGAGTTGCCGAAGATGGTACGATAAGAGCGTTTGAAGGCACAGTTTATTTTGATACAGGAGCATACGCGGCTTTGGGTCCGGCGGTGTTAGGACTGGGAATTGAGCATTTTCATGGTCCATATCAGATTGAGAACGTAAAGTTAGATGGATATTTGGTATATACTAACAAACCCCCTGCCAGCGCTATGCGTGGTTTTGGAGCACCACAGGTATTATTTGCTACCGAAACTTTGTTAAACCGTGCTGCAAAGAAATTGGGTATTGATCCTATAGACATACGGTTAAAGAATGCCTTAGAAGTGGGTGGGAAAGGACCCTTCGGCCAAAACATGGAGCATTCGGTAGGGCTAAAAGAAGCTTTAACAATGGCTAAAGAGTCATCCCTTTGGCAAGAAAAAAATGATAATACAGACCCCTATGCTGCCTATGGTATGGCTGCGGGTTTTTTAAGCTGTGGCATGGGTGCAGGGATACCGGATAATGCTAAAGTGGAAATTGAGAAGAATTGTGATAAATATTTAGTAAAAGTAGGTACAGTGGAAATTGGCCAAGGTAATCTAACAGCTTTTACACAAATTGCTGCCCAAGCATTGGGAGTTTCCACTGATAAAATTGAAATTATATCTGCTGATACCGATAATACATATGATTGTGGATCCACTGCTGCTTCTAGATCTACATACATAACAGGCAACGCCATAATTAAAGCTGTAAAAGATCTAAAAGAAAAGGGTGGTAGCATTGGTGTAGGTAAAGCTGATTTTCCCGAATCCTCTAGAAAGGATATTGGAATAGGATTACCCCATGTAATGTACACCTTCTTGGTTAATCTGGTTAAGCTGCGTTTAAATCCACTTACCGGCGAGATTAAACTCTTAGATATTGTAGCAATTACAGAAGCAGGCAAAATAATTAACCCTTGTTCACTGGCTGGGCAGATACAAGGTGGAGTAGTCCAGGGAGCAGGTTATGCCTTAATGGAGAACATGGGCTTTGCCAAAGGTATTCTTAAACAGAAAGATTTAAGCACCTATTTAATACCAACGGCAAAAGATATCTGTGATATACAAAGTCTAACGGTGGATGCCTACGAACATTCTGGTCCTTTTGGCGCGAAAGGTGCTGCAGAAGTAGGCACTGTAGCAATAACTCCGGCCATAACTGGTTGTCTAACTAATAAGTGGGATATAGTTATTAATCGACTTCCTATTTCCAGAGAGGAAATTGTAAATCAGTTACAAAAAAGCGGGGTGATTGAACAATACATTAGCTGATATGAGTTGCAAAATTTATATATTAAAATTAAGGGGAGAAATATTAAATGAAAAAATCTATCTGGGTATTAATCGCTTTAGTGATTATGATGGGTGCCTTAACTGTTGGTTGTGGACAGGATAATGCACCGACTGGTAGTGAAAACGAGGGCAAATTTAAGGTAGCTTTGCTTCTACCAGGAAAAATTGATGATGTTTCCTTTAACCAGGCAATGTATGAAGGCATGAAAGCTGTAGAGGAAGAAATGGCAGACGAAATTGAAGTCAAGTATGTAGAAGAAGTATATGAAGTTGCAGACATTGAACCTGCATTACGGGACTTTGCTTCTGAGGATTATGATTTAATTTTTGGCCACGGCTTTCAGTTCATGGAGCCAATTATTAAAGTAGCAACTGAGTTTCCGGATGTGAAGTTTGCACTTGGAACTGGCTATAAAACCTTGCCAAACACCTGTGTGTATGACATTAATTTACAAGAGGGCGGCTACTTAATGGGAACTATAGCCGGTATGATGACAGAAACCAATAAGCTTGGTGTAGTTGGTGGCGCAGACGTAGCAGAAATATATCGCGGTCATGAAGCATATAAGTATGCTGCTAAGCAAGTAAACCCAGATGTTAAGATCCAAGAGTTATATACTGGGGATTGGCGTGATGTTGCAAAGGCAAAAGAAGGTGCAATCTCCATGTATGATTCCGGAGTTGATATCATCTGGCATTCAGGTGATGGCATTGGTCTCGGTGTAGTTGATGCAGGAAAAGAAAAAGGTAAAACCGTTTTAGGTAACGTAGCGGACCAAAATGTGCTTGCGCCTGATGCAGTACTAAGTGGAGTAGTTTATAATTTTAGTCCAGTTATTAAAAATATTATTGATGATGTTCTAGATGACAATTTCACTAATAGAGAAGAAAAATTCTACTGGCTTACAGTGGCTAATGAGGGTATCGATGTAGCACCATTTTATGAGCAAGATGATCAGGTTCCTCAGGAAGTAAAGGATAAACTGACAGAGGTTAAAAAAGATCTGGCAGATGGAAACGTGGAAATGCCGCATTTTGAAAAATAATGTTAAATAAGGGCCCGATAAAAATCGGGCCCACACATTTTAATACTTAATGCCCAACAAGGAGCTGTAAGTATGACAGATATAGTTGTTACTTTAAAAAATATTACTAAAACCTTTGGCACTAACGTAGCTAACGAAAATGTAACTATGAACCTTAAAAAAGGCTCAATTCATGGGCTGTTGGGAGAAAACGGTGCTGGAAAAACAACATTAATGAATATCCTGTATGGTTTGTACAAACCCACTACAGGTGAAATATTGCTAAACGATCAACGAGTTGATATAGACAACCCTTCTAAGGCGTTAAATTTAGGTATAGGCATGGTGCACCAGCACTTTATGCTAGTAAGGGATTTTACTGTTGTTGAAAATATTGTTTTGGGACAAGAAACTAAAAAATTAAGATTCCTTGATTTGGAGTCGGCAGCTAAAAAGATAGAGGATTTGTGTAAAAAGTACAAAATGAAGATTGACCCTTATGCTAAGATTTCTCAGCTTTCTGTGGGAGAACAACAGCGCGTAGAGATTTTATCTGCAATTTATAGTGGTGCCAATATCCTAATATTAGATGAACCAACTGCAGTTCTAACTCCCCAAGAAGTTAAAGAATTATTTCAAATACTACGCCTAATGCGCGATAGTGGGAAATCAGTTATTTTCATCACCCATAAACTAGAAGAAATTCTGGAGATAGGTGATGAAATATCAGTTTTAAGAGACGGAAAATTAGTTGATACCGTTAAAACTAAAAAGACCACTAAGCAACAGCTTACAAATATGATGGTAGGTAGAGACGTACTTTTTCAATTTTCAAAAGCAGAAGTTAAATCGGACAAAATAACTTTGAAAGTTGAAGGCTTATATTGCAATAATGATAAAGGGCTACCAGCTTTACAAGGTATCAATTTAGAGATAAAAAATAACGAAATTCTGGGTATTGCCGGTGTAGATGGAAACGGGCAGAAAGAATTATGTGAAATACTGACTGGTTTAAGATCTACCACCGATGGGCGCATTTGGGTTTGTGAACAGGAGATGAGCGATAAAACTCCAAAACAGTTTATTCAAGATGGTGTTGCTCACATACCAGAAGATAGGCATAAAACAGGGCTTGTAATGAACTTTAGTGTGATGAAAAACTGTATCCTTAAGGAGTTTGATACCGGCAAGTTTTCTAAGGCTGGCTTTTTAAACTTTAAAGCTATTAGGAAAGCTGCAGAAAAGATAGTTAAGGATTATAACGTAAAAACCAGTTCAATTGAGGCAAAGGTAAGGGAGCTATCCGGAGGTAATCAGCAAAAAATTATTTTGGGCAGGGAGATAAATTGTGTACCAAAAGTGCTAATTGCCAATCAACCTACCCGGGGACTTGATATTGGGGCAACTGAATACGTTCGTCAGCGACTAATTAAACAAAAAGAGCAGGGAGTAGCTGTACTTTTGATTTCTGCAGACTTAGAAGAACTTATTCAGATTTCTGACCGGATAGCAGTTATTTATGAAGGAAAAATCATGGGCATATTGGAACGAGAAGAAATAGATATTGAAACAATAGGACTGTTGATGGCAGGAGTAAAAGGAGGATTAGTAAGTGAAGAAGATATTGCAGGATAGTATCAAAGGAATCATTCCTCCTTTAGTTGCAATTTTATTAGCGTTTTTATTAGGCGGCTTACTAATGAAAATTGCCGGTATCAATCCTATTGTAGCATATACTAGCCTCTTCAAAGGTGCTTTTGGTTCAAACCACCGTATTGCTGAAACTATTGTTAGGGCAATACCTTTAATAATTTTAGCACTGGGTATATCCATAGCTTTTAAGGCCCGAATTTGGAATATCGGTGGAGATGGGCAATTTACTGTGGGGGCAATATTTGCTGTGTTTGTAGCTCTCACTTTCCCCCTTCCCAATGCTATTTTATTGCCGCTAACCTTTATTGCTGCATTTATCGGTGGGGCATGTTGGGGCGGGATTGCTGGTTTTGTTAAAGCAAAATTTAATGCTAATGAAGTAATAACAACTTTAATGTTAAACTATATAGCCTTTTATTTACTTGAATGGTTAGTTAAAGGGCCAATGATGGATTCCAATGGGCATGGTTTTCCCCAATCAGAGCTTATTAACGAAGGGTTAAGGTTACCCGTTCTACTGCAGGGTACACGGTTGCATTTAGGGTTACTTGTAGCTGTAGTGCTAGTTATTGGAGTCTACATGTTCTGGAGATCAACACTTGGTTTCAAAACAGAAATTGTGGGTCAAAACCGGGAAGTTGCTCAGTATAGTGGCATAAAGGTAAATAAAATCATTGTCATCACTATGTTTATTTCTGCAGGTTTAGCTGGATTAGCGGGATGGAACGAGATGTTTGGCGTTCATTATCGCCTCCTTGAAAATATCTCAGGGGGTTACGGCAATCTAGCGATTGTAGTGGCTCTTCTTGCGGATTTAAATCCATTGGGAATTGTTGTTTCTGGATTTTTCTTTGCGGCATTAGTTACCGGTGGGAACACTATGCAACGCATGGAAGGTGTCCCATTTGCTTTGGTAGATGTTATTCAAGGACTTGCAATAATTTTTGTTATCAGCCGAGTTGTTTACAGGAGATGGAGGGATAATGGTGCTAGAACAAATAATGACAACGGGATTCTTGGTAAGCTTGTTAGCAGGAGCGGTAAGAATGAGCGTACCAATTCTCCTGCCAGCAATCGGTGAGATATTTACACAACGTTCCGGTATTCTTAACCTAGGCTTAGAGGGAGTAATACTAATGGGAGCCTTAGGTGGTTTTGTAGGTACATATTATTCTGGTAGTCTTTGGGTTGGTGTAATGTTGGCAGTGGCTTTTGGTATGTTGTTTTCTGTTATTATGGCTGTTTTAAGTGTTACTATTCGCGCAAATCAGGTAATTGCTGGTCTTGCGCTGACTATATTGGGGGCTGGTTTATCCACCTTTTTATTTAGAATTATTTTTGGCATTAAAAAACTCCCGCCTTCAATTGAACCTTTTCAGGCAATAAAGATACCTGTTCTGTCTGAAATTCCTATATTGGGACCGGTGTTATTCCAGCATAATATCTTAGTTTACCTTACATTCGTATTGGTAATCGTTAGTGCAATTGTGCTTGAAAAAACAACATTTGGCCTTAAGGTTCGTGCTGTTGGAGAGCACCCACAGGCTGCCGACTCTAAAGGTATAAATGTTTATTTAATACGTTATATTTGTGTTATTATTGGCGGTGCTTTTGCGGGTTTGGGTGGAGCTTTTCTTTCAATTGGCTACATGAATACTTTTTTAGACCAGATGAGTGCAGGTCGGGGTTTTATTGCAGTGGCAGTGGTGATTTTTGCTAGATGGAACCCGTATCGTGCACTTGGAGGGGCATTTGTGTTCGGCTTAGCCAGTGCATTACAATTAAGATTACAGGCAGTGGGTGTGCCCATACCACACCAATTTTTACTGGCTTTACCCTATATCTTAACTATATTAGTATTAATCAGTGTTTCTAAAAAAGCTGAGTTTCCTAAAGCATTTACATTGCCGTATAACAGAGGTGAACGTTAGTGCGAAAAGGATTTATCATATTAATCATTATTTTTTCGGCATTGCTTGTCAGCAAATTTTATATCATGCAACCTAAAGCTATGAGTGAGGAAAATGCAATTCAACGGGTTGAGGGATTTATCCAAGCGGTAAATGATAATAATCCGGCTGAAGTTTATAAATACTTGTCACCTGATATTAAGGAATTAATTAACCAAGGTGATTTTGAGGAAAATTTTGCTAAAGAACGGTCTTATCCATATCTTACACCATTATATCTTTACTTGGATACGTTAGAACTCAGCGAAAATAAACAGTCTGGAAATGTAGAGTGTATAGTGGCAGCAAGACTGCCCGGACAACGGATGAATTTTTCAGTTGTCTATGTTAAAGACAATTATTATGTCGTTGCTTTTCGGGATATTGCAGACGGAAGCTTCATAAAGAAATTTGATAAATTGTAGTCCTAGGGGTGTTAGCTGTGAAAAAGAATTATCAAATGCGGGTTAACGGTAAAGAAGAAACTGTTAATGTATCAGATACTACCACATTAATTGAAATACTAAGGGACCACCTGCAGTTAACAGGAACTAAAGAGGGATGCGGCAAAGGTGAGTGCGGTGCTTGTACCGTTTTATTAAACGGTGAACCTGTTAATTCTTGTCTAGTATTTGCAACCCAGGCAGAAGGCCAAGAAGTTATTACTATAGAAGGTTTGGAGTTTGATAACCAAGCAAATAGATTGCAACAGGCATTTGTACAAGAAGGTGCTGTTCAATGTGGTTATTGTACCCCAGGAATGATTATATCTTCTAAAGCCCTATTAGATAAAGACCCACACCCTTCCAGAGAAATAATTAGAGAGGCACTATCCGGTAATTTATGTCGCTGTACAGGATACACAAAGATTATTGATACAATAGAGAAGGCTTCGAAGGAGGGGTAATGTGAATATATATTCCGCTAAAAGTATAGATGATGTAACAAGCTTCCTTCAAAGCTACGGCGCTGAATCAATAATATTAGCTGGTGGCACAGATGTTGTTGTGAAGTATAAGAATGAGTTACTTACTAAAAGAGAAGTATGTGATATTTATGGTATTAGAGATCTGAGGTATATTAAGGAAACAGCAGACCACTTAGCAATGGGTTCCCTGACAACCCATAAAGATCTTGCGGAATCTAAGCTAGTAAATAATTACGCCCCTATATTGGCTCAGGCTGCTGCTTCTGTAGGGTCACCACAAATTAGAAACCGTGGCACTATCGGTGGGAATATCGGTACAGCATCACCAGCTGGTGACACACTGCCCGCACTAATGGCATTGGGGGCATGCATAAAAGTAATTAACTCATCAAGGGAACGAACGATCAACATAAGGGACTTTTTTGTAGGCCCAGGTAAAACAGTACTAAAACCTGATGAGTTTATTTATGAAATTACCATTCCTAAACTGGTGGATGGGGAAAAGGCATTCTTTTCTAAACTAGGTTCCCGTAGTGCCTTGGCTATTTCAATAGCAAGTGTAGCAGCGAAAGTAAAGCTGGGAAGAGGCGTGTTTACTAGGGTAGAAATTTCCCTTGGTTCTTTAGCGCCCACTGTGATATATAAGAGGCTATCAATACTTGAAGGGGAAAGATTGCCTAACAAAGAACTTTGGAATAAATTACAGCATATAAAAAAACTAGTTAGTCCTATAAACGATGTTAGGGCCAGCGCTGAGTACAAGAACCAAATGGCAGTAGCTTTACTTTTCCAAGGCTTAAAGGATATATAAGAAAATATAAACCTGTATGGGGTTTATGATGTTATTTTAATTAAGTGTACATAAAGACTCAATTTAGTTAGGCTTCTTTATAGACATTTACCAATAAGTATAATTATTAAGAGAAACGGAGTAAACTACCAATATAATTTGGAAGGCCTAATGAATTATTCTAAGTTTCTTCTAAAAAAAGACTGCATTATTGAACTCACTCCGGCTGTTAGTGGTGCTAACAATTGGGTTGCAGTTCATATGCAGTCTTTTTTGTAACCTCATGATTTATAGTTTTAAATTCTAGTGGTGTCGGAGGCGGGACTTGAACCCGCACGGGTTACCCCACACGCCCCTCAAACGTGCGCGTCTGCCGATTCCGCCACTCCGACTCAATTTACTGACAATGGATATTATAACACAGCGGTAATGGTGCTGCAATACTTTTGTTAACAGAATTTAATAGACTAGGTTCCATCATATAGAAAATTATATACTTTGTAATTTACCATAACTTTTCTTATATAATTCCTTGTTTCAGGGAAAGGAATTTGGTCTATGGTTTTTTCATCACCGGTCCAGTGTTGGTTTTCCAGCCACTGTTTTACATTGCCACGGCCGGCGTTGTAGGCTGCTAATACCAGTGTTTGATCTCCTTTGAACTCCTGTTTTAAGTTTGCCAGGTACCAAGCTCCCATTTTAATGCTGGTTTCTGGGTTGTATAAATTATTTGCTGTAAATTCTTTCTGGCCCATTTGTTCTGCCACCCACTTTCCGGTGTCTGGCATTATTTGCAGCAGACCCATGGCTCCCGCTGGGGACTTGGCGTTGGGGTCAAAGCCACTTTCTGTTTTGATTACTGCTGCCATAAAAAATGGGTCTATGTTATTGGCCACTGCCTGTTGGCTAATGGTTTCACGATAGGGGAAGGGGTAAAAGTGTTTTCCTATATCATCTGCTTTAAATAATAATATAACTAATATAAATATAATTAATAAACGCCGGACCAACGTTATCACTCCAACAATTTAACTTATGGCAAATATATTCAGTATACTTAGTGTGTAGTACAATTGGTATATTTAATCCACAGCTTTTCTGTTTGTTTACGGGCATTTTCCCAGCTGCCGTTGTTATCAATGATTTCATCGGCATGTTTTAGCCGTTTTTCTTCTGGAAGCTGAGACTTAATCCTTTTTTGTGCTGTTTCTTTTGTTAGCTTGTCCCGCTTAATTACCCGCTGTAGTTGAGTTTCCGTATTTACATGCACCACCCAAACTTTATCAACCAATTTATCTAACCCAACTTCTATTAGCAGTGGTGCCATCAATATTAACATTTTCTTTTCTGAATTGTTCTCTTTAAATTCCCTAATTTTACTCAGCACCACATCTGTAATTTTTGGATGGGTTATATCATTTAAACTTTGCAGTGCCGAAGGAGCATTAAATACAATTGATCCCAAATTTTTTCTATTTAAAGTACCATCGTCGTGCAAAACACCCGGCCCGAAAAAATGTAATATTTCTTTTAGGGCCGGGCTACCTGGTTTTACAATGTCCCTGGCTATGGCATCTGCATCTATTATTTCTGCACCCAGATGAGCTAAATAATCGGCAACTGTTGATTTGCCACTGGCTATACCACCTGTTAAGCCTACTATTGTCATTTTACCACCTAATTATATTCGTTTTAAATTTTAAATTTCCTTTTACTAAACAATACCAAGTTTAAATAATCCTAAAGCAATTAAGATGAAGCCGGGTAAAACGGCCATTTTTTGACCGATACTGGTGGCAGCAAAGCCACTTCCCAGCATTAGCCCCGCGTATGTTAAGACAACATGCCCCAGACCAACTACCACAGCGGTTAAAATGGGGTCAAACCCCATCATTGATACTGCGAAACCTGCACCAAAGGCATCCATGGCCAGTGCTGCACCAAGCAAAACTGCCTCTTGGGGGCTAATTACACCAGATTTATCTAGGTCAGCCTTAGATGGCTCCCGAAGAACTTGAATTGCCAACCCTAACGCCTTAATACGGATGCACATTAGAGTCTTTTCTAAATCATCGGTCTGTTGCTCGTTATCATCACTATCTTTAGTTTCCTGCCAGGCCTGAATTAACAACCAGATTCCAATACCCATTAAAATGACTCCGCCAAGGCGGTGAGTCAGTTCTTCAGGAATAACATTGGCCAGCATGTGACCAAGGGCCATGGAGGTACTGATAGATAATACCGACATCAGGCTAATAATTATTACAGAGCTCAAAGGAATTTTTATGTTTCTGACGCCGTAAGCAACGCCGGTTCCTAAAGCGTCCATGTTTAAGGCCAGCGCAAATACAGCTATGGTTAGTAACTCCAAAAACTTTCCCTCCCATCTCATGACTTAATTCATAATATGAAAGGGACAATTTTTTGGTGCATGATAAACCATCTTAAGAATTATAAACGCTGGCATTGGGGGCAGTAACAAGAACTGCGGCCGGTTACTTTTTTACGTTCCATATTAGTTCCACAGCAGTGACAGGGTTCCCCTGCCCGTTGGTATGCCTTCAGCATATTTTGATTACTGCCGATGTTGCCTTCACCGTCTACATAGTCGC
Source organism: Bacillota bacterium (assembly GCA_009711615.1). GTDB lineage: Bacteria > Bacillota > Desulfotomaculia > Desulfotomaculales > Desulfohalotomaculaceae > Desulforadius. The sequence goes on from VENI01000003.1 coordinate 15,932, forward strand.
TAAATGAAGTGCCACGGTTTTCAATTCCCTGCTTTATTACTTCAATAATAGCTTGGTGAAGGTTAATCACTTCTTGTTGAGATAATTCATTGGCCAGCCGTTCCGGGTGTATTTTAGCCAAATGTAGCGCTTCATCAGCATAAATATTTCCCAGTCCAGCCACAAAACTCTGGTTTAACAATAGTGTTTTCACCCTGGTGCGGCGGCGCTGTAGTTCTTTTTCCAGATAACCTAGTGAAAAATCATTTCCCAAAGGTTCCGGTCCTAAATCTTTTAAACCGGGCATGTTTTGCAGTTCTTCATCTGGCACAAGGTTGATAGTACCAAACTGCCTCATATCGGCAAATACCAACCGCTTATCTTTTTCCAAGTGGAAAATTACATGGGTATACTTGGGTAATTTTTTACTTCCTGTAATTAACACTAATCTTCCGGTCATACGCAGATGAATTATCAATGTATAGGTACCACTTAAGTGTATTTGTAAATACTTACCCCGCCGTTCTAGACTAATTACTTTTCTTCCGGCTATCAACTGCTGGAACTGATCAGGGGTGTGGCTTTTAATTATTTTGGGCATCAAAATGTCAACTTTGGCTATAGTTAGTCCAACAATCAACTTTTCCAGAGACCGTTTAACAGTTTCTACTTCCGGTAACTCAGGCATATTTGCGGCTCCTTTAATGATATCGAGTTAATGGCTTATATCGGTTTAACTTCATACCAGTTGGGCCCTGTTTTTATATCCACCACCAACGGTACATCTAGCGATATGGCGTCTTCCATGCAACCTTTTACTAAATCTATCAGTTCTGGAATCTCATCTTCCGGGGCATCAAAGAGCAGTTCGTCGTGCACTTGCAGCACCATTTTAGTCTTTAGTCCACGTTTTTCCAACTCTCGATCAACTTTATTCATGGCCAGTTTAATAATATCTGCCGCACTACCCTGAATGGGTGTGTTCATGGCCGCCCGTTCACCAAAACTTCTGGCCATACGGTTGGGGCTGAACAAATCAGGCAAATAACGACGCCGGTTTAGTAGGGTGGTGACATAGCCATTTTCTTTGGCTTCCCTAATAACACGGTCAATATAGTTTTTTACCCCGGGACAGCGGGCAAAATAATTATTAATATATTTTCCAGCTTCTGCGCGGCTCACCTTAATATCACGAGCTAACCCAAATTCGCTGATACCGTAAACAATTCCAAAGTTTACCGCCTTAGCCTTACCACGCATTTCTCTGGTCACTTCATCTAGAGGCACGTTGAATACTTCACTGGCAGTGCGGGTGTGTATATCTTGTCCTTCGTTAAATGCTTCTAAAAAGCTTTTGTCACCGGCTATGTGGGCCAATATTCGTAGTTCAATTTGCGAATAATCGGCGGTAACAATAACGTTGTTTTTGTGTCGTGGCACAAAAACCTTTCTAATCCGTCGGCCCAGTTCTAAGCGAATAGGGATGTTCTGCATATTTGGCTCAGCACTGGAAAGTCTGCCGGTGGCAGTAACAGTCTGGTGCAGTGTGGTATGGATACGCTTGGTATCTTTACTAATTAAGCCTTTAAGACCGTCGGTGTAGGTAGATTTTAGTTTAGCCAACTGCCGGTGCTCAAGTATTTTTTTCACAATATCGTGCTGTTCAGCCAACTGCTCCAGTACTGACGCATCGGTGGAATAACCGGTCTTGGTTTTTTTCTTAACTGGCAGTTCCAACTTCTCAAATAGTATCTTGCCCAATTGCTTGGGGGAATTAATGTTAAACTCTTCTCCGGCCAGTTGATATATTTGTTGTGTCAGTTCGCTAATACGTTCTTCCAATTCCCGGGACATTTCCTCTAAACCGTGTTTATCTACCGCTAAACCAGCAATTTCCATTTTAGCCAGAACCATTACCAGCGGCAGCTCTACTTCATAGAAAAGACGCTCTTCCTGCTGTTCTTCCAACTTTTTATCCAGTGTCGGTACCAGTTGTTTAATGGCTTCTGCCCGTGCGGGGTGGGCAATTTCACCTTTAGAAGGTAATACAATACCCAAGTTCTGCAGGGCAATATCATCCAAGTCCAAGTTTGGTGACGCCGGATTTAGTAAGTATGATGCCACCATAGTATCGAAACCTAAATTAGATAATTGAATGCCATGGTGGTGTAACATCCATGCGGCATTTTTGCCGTCATGGCAGTGCATTGAAATATCATCATCTTCACAAATTTTCTTTAATGCCTGCAGGTGATCATCCGGCTTTCCTTCCACCGGCAAAAAGTAAACCTTGTCTTTTACTGCAATGGCTGCCGAAGACACACCGGTGATAGTAGTACCGTCTATGGTCAGTGAAACTTGGCCGTTTTCCTGTGATGAGGCAATAAGATTTTCTAAGTGTTCCGGCTTTGTTACCTTTTGGTATTCCACATTGAAGGTTTTAACTGAATTATTACCATCGGCCTTTTTATCATCTTTACCCTTTTTATCTGTATCCTGGCCAATGATTGATTTCACCAACGACTTAAACTCTAGTTCGGTAAACAGTTCCAGTAGGCGGTTGTAATTGGGGGTACCGTAAGCACATTTGCTTAAATCTACCTCGATGGGTGCTTTTTGTTCAATGGTTACCAATTTCTTTGACAACTCTGCTTGTTCCCGGTGTTCTTGCATTTTTTCCCGTTGCTTTTTGGGCAACTGTTCAACATGGTTGTAGATTTCATCCAGATTGGGATACTTTTGCAGTAGTTTTGCGGCGGTTTTTTCCCCAATACCGGGTACACCGGGAACGTTATCCGAACTGTCGCCGATTAAGGCCTTAAAGTCGATAAACTGATTGGGATAAACGCCAAACCGCTCCCAAACCTTTCCTTCATCATAGATCTCCAGTTGGCTGATACCTTTTTTAGTGTAAAGTACTTTGGTGCGGGGGGAGACCAGTTGCAAGGCATCCCGGTCACCGGTGACTATTAATGTGGCCAGCCCCATTTCCTCAGCTTTGGCCACTATAGTACCGATTAAGTCGTCACCTTCATAACCTTCCAGTTCAAATATTTCTATATTCATAGCCCTTAGAATGTCTTTAACAATCGGAAACTGCGGCCTCAATTCATCGGGCATGGCTTTGCGGTTGGCCTTGTATTCGCCGTACTGCTCTGTACGAAAAGTTACCCGCCCTTTATCAAAGGCCACAGCCACCATCCCCGGTTGTTCATCCTTTAATATTTTATATAGCATGTTAGTGAACCCAAGGGCAGCATTGGTGATTAACCCCCGGGTGGTGGTTAACAAGGGAAGGGCATGAAATGCTCTATATACTAGGCTGTTGCCGTCAACAACAATCAGCGTATCTTTTACAACATCTGTACTCAATTTAAGCACCATCCTCATCTATTCATTTTTTATTATTTTCACCGAGCAATATACTAATACCTGCCTGCAGGAGTTTAGAGATTAATTATAGAATAAAAACTTGAATATAGATAGATGAGGTGATTTTTTTGTTAAGAAAGTTTTCCCTAGTGCTGGTACTTATGCTAGCCCTTGTCTGGGTACAACCAGCAGCAGCCTATGATGACTACCTGGACGGGGTTACCACCATTGAAGAAATTCTGGATTACACATTAAGAAACCATGTAGATAAGCCTGAATTAGATGTTCTGGTGGATGGGGCCATAGAAGGCATGCTGGAAAGGTTGGAAGATCCCCACACCGAGTACATGTCACCAGAATCCCTAAAAGATTTTTCTGATTCATTAAATGGTGACTATGTGGGTATTGGTATCAGAATGGAATTGCATGAAGGATACCCTATGGTGGTTGAAGTTTTTGAATATTCACCGGCTGAGCAGGCAGAGCTTAAACCCGGTGACTTAATTGTGGCTGTGGATGGGGAAGATATTAAAGATATACCTTTAAGTTTTGCTGCAGTAAAAATACAAGGCCCGGAAGATACAAAAGTAAGTTTAACCATTATGCGAAATGATAAAGAATTTGATGTTACATTAACCAGGGCGGCAGTCACTGCACCCACTGTAACTCATGAAGTTATGTCAGACAATATTGGATATATAGACATTAACAGTTTCGGTCAAGACACATCAAATCATTTTAAAGCTGCTTTAAAAGAACTACAGCAGCAAAAAGTTAGCGGCCTAATATTAGATTTGCGGGATGATCCCGGTGGTTATGTAATGGCTGCCGTGCGCATTGCCGATAACTTTTTGCCCGTTGGCAAAAAAGTGGTAAGTATAGTAGATAAAGATAAGGAAACACAGGTCTACCGCAGTTTTGGTGAAGCCTCAATAGCTGATCTGCCGATGGTGATTCTGGTCAACGGCGATACGGCCAGTGCTGCAGAGATATTGGCTGGAGCCCTCCAAGATCACGGTGAGGCTAAAGTAATTGGCGGCCAAACCTATGGTAAGGGTACTGTGCAGACAGTGCTCACCCTTTCCAACGGTGGGGCGTTAAAACTAACCATGGCCAAATATCAGTTGCCAGGAGGACGATTTATTGACGGTATTGGGCTCATTCCTGATAAACAGGTTCTATCTCCTGGGCTACAGCTATTTACAGCTAAAAATATTATTCAACCAGCTAACCAGCAAAAAATTATTTATACCTTGTCTAAAAATAAGGCGGTAGTAAACGGTGAGAATATTGAAATGATGGCTAAGCCATATCTTGGAAATGGCCAGCATTATGTCCCAATACGCTTTACCATGGAAGCGTTGGGTTATACAGTGAACTTCGACAGTCAGCGTAATGGGATTCAATTAACTCGGGATAATGAAGGCTTCTTTATTCCGACAAATGGCAGTGAGACCAGCCAACCAGTAGAAATATCAGAAGGTGTTTCTTATTTATCCATTCAGGATTTAGATGTTATGGGAATTAACTATACTGTAAAAGATAATGTTGTTACAATAATTCAGGACTAAAATTACCTCTGGTGTTATAGAATTTAGCGGAGGGGTAATATGATAGAACAGATATATGCATTAATTGAAAATAGCTTTTCCTGGGTAACAGAGTTTATTGCTGCCCTAGGTTACTGGGGAATAGCAGCGGGTATGGCTATTGAGAGTGCTAACATTCCACTACCAAGTGAATTGATATTACCCTTTGGCGGCTACCTTGTTTCCACTGGACAGTTGACTTTTTGGGGTGCGGTAATGGCTGGGACAGTGGGAGGAACGGTTGGCTCTATAGCATCCTATTTTCTTGGGCTTTGGGGAGGTAGACCGCTGTTGCTAAAATATGGTAGATATATTGGCATCTCCCGGTCTAAGATGGATTTGGCCGATCGGTGGTTTAACCGCTATGGTGATGCAACTGTATTTTTCACCAGGCTAATGCCCATCATCCGTACTTTTATCTCACTTCCCGCCGGGATAACGGGTATGAACTTTAAAAAGTTTGTGATATATACTTTTTTAGGTTCACTTCCCTGGAGCATATTGTTGACTTATACCGGGGTAAAGCTGGGAGAAAACTGGCAGCAGATAAAGCCTTGGTTCCACAAGCTTGATGCAGTGGTGGCTGTGGGTTTGGTAATTATAGTAATTTATTATTTAATAAACCGCCGCAAGCGCAGGTGGGCGTAGAGAAATGATCAGGCAGGGGTTCTTTTTAAAAGATCTCTTGCCTTTTATTTTTAGGATAATCATTAAAATATCATCCCATAATAACAAAAAAAAGATTGTGGGGTGAAACTTGTGAAGATAAATCGTGCTATCGTATGGATAATGCTTATCATAATTTTAATTGCTATGGTAGCAGGCTGTGCAACCAGAAGTCCCAACCCTAAATACATTGAATATGAGAATAATGCCCGCGGCGGTGGTGGTGTTAACAACCTAGCCAGTCAGTCCAACCCCGCTGAAGTGTCCCGGGAATCTGCGAACCTGAGGGGGCAGGTAACAAACATTGACGGAGTGCAAGATGCAACGGTGGTAATCAACAATACCAGGGCGATAATTGGTGTTACCCCAGAGGAACAGTATAAAGATAATGCTGCAGTTTTAGAGAATAGGGTGCAGTCCAGCATAGAAAGAAATGCTGAAGGAATAAGGGAAGTATATGTAACTGCAGAACCATCATTATTTAGACAGATAAGGGCTGTTGAAAACAATATAAATAATGGTAATCGCCCAGAAAACTATAATCGTGAATTGAACAACATTGCTGAAACGATTAATGCTAATGGCGGAATGACAATGGAACAACAGGAATAAATAAAAACTGCTGGAATTACCAGCAGTTTTTTACATGCAATTAATCTGTTATACCTCTTCCAAATTTAAGTAATTCAGAAACCGTAACTATTTTGTAACCTTCCTTTTCCAAACCATCCAGTACAATAGGCAAAGCTTTTGGAGTACGGTCGGTGACATCACTGGCGTGCATTAAAATAATATCTCCCGGGTGTACATTCTTTAGCACATTTTGGGCAATTTGCTCAGCGTTGCGGTCTTTAAACCAGTCTAAGGAATCGGTATCCCACTGAATTACAGTGTAGCCCACTTCGTTGGCCGCTTGTAGTACTTCTCCGCCCTTCCATGAACCGTTTGGGCAACGAATTAGCGAGGCCTCTTTGCCGGTGGCCTCTTTTATGCTTTGATGGGCATTAAGAATGTTTTCTTTTATTTTTTCCTTGGGAAGTTTGTTGAAATCAACATGCTGGTGTCCGTGGCTGGCTATTTCGTGACCTTCTTCTGCAATACGTTTAGATATATCTGGATATTTTAATGCTGCCGGGCCGGATAAGAAAAAAGTACACTTAATGTTTCTTTCCTTCAATGTATCCAGAATTGGATTAGCTACATCTACGCCATAACTCCAGTCGAAAGTTAAGGCAAGCACTTTTTCATCAGTATCCACCATGTAGTATGCAGCTTTTTGTTGTAAAGCTGCATCTTCCCCTGTAGTAGTAGCCACATTATTTGTACGTATCACGGCTGTAGTCAATACTGCCGCTACTAACAAGAAAGCTGCCATTAAGGGTAACCGCTGTTTCCATTTGTACAAATTAATAGTCCAAATACGCACTAACTTGCACCACCTTATATTATTTTCTAAACTATACATATTTTGCTAGCGGTTAGATTAGCACCAATAAACAATAAAAAAATGGAATTTTTGATTTTGCAAATAAATTGAGAGTTGTTTAGTAAGAATAGAATTTGGAGGAGGGGTTGATTTGAAAAAAATTCTTTGTTTATATACTTTAATGATTGCTGTATTTTTTTCTGCGGTTATTACTCCAGAAATTGCACAGGCAGAAGAACCAAAAATTACTGCTGATGCGGCGGTGCTGATTGATGCAGAGACTGGGCAGGTGATGTATGCTAAAAAGGCAGATAAAAGACGTTCCCCGGCCAGCTTAACAAAGATTATGACTGTTATACTGGCGTTGGAAATGGGTGACTTAAATGACGTGGTTACTGTAAGTAAAAAGGCACAGAATGTATACATAGGGTCGCAAATTTATCTGAAAGCAGGGGAAGAAATAAAATTGGGTGAATTGGTTAAAGCAGCCCTAATGTTTTCAGCTAATGATTCCACAGTAGCTATTGCAGAACATGTTGGTTTAAGCCACGACAACTTTGTACGGCTAATGAATCAAAAAGCACTGGCGCTGGGGTTGGTGGAAACCAATTTTGTAAATACCAATGGCTATTCAGTACCAAACCACCACTCAACAGCGTATGAGTTGGCAGTTTTAACGAGGTATGCGTTACAGAACCCCACCTTTGCCAAGTGGGTGGGCACCAAGGAAGCCACCGTTCATTGGGAAGGTGATCGCACTAAAGATATACGCACTACCAATCGGCTGCTTAGAAATGATTACCCAGGGGTAAACGGTGTTAAAACCGGTACCACCGCCAGGGCGGGCAATTGCTTGATTGCTTCAGCCACCCGCAGTGGCCAACAGCTAATTGCAGTGGTGCTGCATAGCAGAAATAGGTACAAAGATGCATCAAAAATGTTAGAATACGGGTTTAAAGAATTTCAAGAGCAAAAAGTAATTGAAAAAGGACAAGTTTTAGGAGAAGTGAATGTTTTAGAAGGAGTAAGCCAACATGTAAGGCTACTGGCTGCAGACGACATAGTTTTAAAGCTGCCCGAAGACTGCGACAAAGTGCAGCTGAAAAAACATATTCCCGGAGATCTAACCGCCCCGGTAAAAAAAGCCCAGAAGGCAGGGTATGTCTCAGTAATGTTTAACGATCGGGAATTAAAAACAGTACCACTGATTACTGAAGAAAAGGTAAAAGAGCAGGGGAAACTGCAAAAAATATGGCAGGACTTAACTAAATCTTGACTTTTAAAACCTTATAATGCATAATATAATTTGCATTATAAGTATGGGCGGGTAGTTCAGTGGGAGAACGCTTGCTTGACACGCAAGAGGTCGGAAGTTCAATTCTTCTCCCGCCCACCAATTTTTTCTTTAACACTGTCCAAATGGGCGGTGTTTTTTCTTTTTGGTACCAATTCCATATTTCTATATAAAAATTAACTTAAAAAGCAGGTTTGCTTGTTTTTTTAATAGAATGTTGTCAAATATGCTACAGAAATTCCTGGAAAGGGGGGAAATATATGCATGAAACAAATGAAATAATTAACAAATGGAAAGAAGTTATTGATGCTATAAAAGAAGATCCTACATTTAGGCCTATTACATTAGAATCTTGGAATAGATGTAAGAACTTAGGTGTAAATGCTGATCAGTTAATATATACTTTTTTATCTAAAGATGAGCTTATTCAAAAGCAGCATGAAAACTATGAAATAATTAAGGCTGCTACTCCTTATCTTCAGCATCTATCATTATCTCTAAAAGGCAAACCACACATGGTGGTTTTAGCTGATAAAGACGGTTGGATTATTGCAGTTCATGGAACACCAGAAGATCTCGGGGGTAAGGCAGCCGGTTTGTACATTGGGGCAAACTGGTCAGAAAAATACATAGGAAATAATGGTGTTGGGACAGCCTTAGCCTTGGGAGAAGCTGTTTTGGTTTATGGCGTTGAGCACTATGGAATGCCCTACAAAGGATGTACTTGTTTAGGTATACCTATCAAAAAGAATAATGAAATTGTTGGTGTCATTGATATATCTGTTTCTAACGAACATGCCCATCCTAGTAGGCTAAATCTTGTTCAAGCTTGTGTGAATTCAATTGAGACTCAACTTTCCTCAGCTTCAGGGGAAGATTATGACATAGATAAAATAGAGAAATTATTGGCCACTGGAAGTCTTTTATCCACCACTGTTCATGATATTAAAAATCCACTAACTATAATTAAAGGTTTAGCACAATTGGGAACTATGACATCAAAAAATGACAAGGAGAGTGAGTATTTTCAAAGAATAGTTGGGCACGTTGAAGAGCTAACGTCGATGCTCAATAACTTCCTTAGCTTCTTTAGGAATGAGGAAGAAGGTTTTAGTAAATGTTCACCAACGGAAGTTATGAAAGAGATAATTGAAGAGGTTCAGCCAATATGTAAAGTGCAGGAAATTACGCTTGAATATTCTATTAAAGGCAATATTTATACTAAGTTAAACACAAGTCTATTCAAAAGGGCAATACATAATCTTATTAAAAATGCTAGCCAGGTACTGACTACTGGTGGGAAAATATCGTTAAGGATAGATTGTAATGAAAAACATTTACATATTGATATTGAAGACACTGGCCCAGGGTTACCATCAAATATAGAAGACGATATTTTTAAACCATTTGTACAGGGTAGGACAAACGGAACTGGTTTAGGATTATTCATGGTGCATTATGTAATAACAAAGGTTCACAAGGGTCATATCTGGTTTAAGACTAAACAAAATATAGGTACAACTTTCTACATTGAAATTCCTGTAAAAGAAATGCTGGAAGATGAAAGCGTGCTATCACAGAACGAACATTAATAGTAAAAAGTACTTTCTAAATAGCTCCATGTGGCGGATGCCCATGGAGTTTAATAATTAACTTAATAAAGAAAATCTGGGTTTTAGCTTGACAAATAGTGTAAATACATTATAATTACATTGAATAAAATTTCAATCAATGGCGGGAGTGTATATGACACCAAGAAATAAAGAATTAAACGAAAAGGTTAAGGATGAACGTAGGGAGCAAATATTATCTAACTCATTAAGGTTGTTTGCAAAAAAAGGGCTTGCCGCAACGAAAATTACAGATATTTCGAAGGCCACTGGTATATCTCAAGGGTTGTTGTATCACTATTACAAATCTAAAGATGAAATTTTTATAGAACTTCTTAGAGAAGGATATAACAAGATGATTGAAGCAGCACTGGGTTTGGAAAGCCTTCCTTTAACTCCCCTTGAGAAGATAAAGATGGCAATAGAAAAATTACTTCAAGGATTTGAGGAGAATAAGGATACGGCATATTATTATTTGCTTATTAATCAGGCATCAATATTTGAGGCCATTCCTGATGAGGCTAAAGAAATTGTTAAGAGCAGATCTTTGCTGCATGAAGTAATTACACGAATTATAACTGCAGGGCAGAAGGACGGTACATTCAAAAATTACGATCCAAAGGATATGGCGGTAGTATTTTGGACTTCGCTAAATGGACTTGCAATATATAATGCAATACAAGGTGAGGATTTTAAACCTCCGGATGCTAATATTCTTATTGGCATATTTATAGAAGATTGACTGAAATCAAGAATTAAAAAATACAAACCATTAAAGTTGAAATTATTATATAGTTGATTAATTTAAAAGTGCGGTTAAGAAGAAACTGGATTCAGGGTGGTAAAAGAAAAAATAGAAAATGAGGGATAATAATGCCAAGTTTGCAAAGTAATCTTTTTCGTTTATTATTGAAATACGGTCATTTATTAAAATTTAAACTAAAAAAAGAAGATTGGGATTTAAACACCTCAATTATTAACTTTAGGCAAGAGTGTGAAAAAGGTGCCGGCAGGTTTGGTAAAATACCAAACGGAATCGAAATCTCACCAGTCACAATAAATGGTATCTCAGCTGAATGGATTTTACCTCACAAAGGGACGAAAGACAAAGTAATTCTATATACCATTGGTGGTGGGTATGTCAGTGGTTCATGCAATGATCACCGATCAATAGTCGCAAAAATTGTTGAGGGTAGTGGGGTAAGTATGCTTCTATTTGAACATCGTTTAGCCCCGGAACATCCTTATCCAGCTGCACTGGAGGATTCAGTTACAGCATATCGCTGGTTGTTGGGCCAAGGTATTTTGCCTTCCGATATTATGATTGTTGGAGAATCGGCTGGTGGTGGTTTGTGTTTAGCCACTCTACTTGCCCTTCGGGATCAAGGTATACCTCTGCCTGCAGCAGCAGTGGCACTATCACCCTGGACTGATCTAAAATTAACTGGAGATTCTCACCGAACGAAAGCTAAGGTATGTTTATCCCCCAAGGGGATGTCGACTGTTTGTAGTAAGTATTACGTTGGAGATAATGACCCTTGTTTACCTTGGATATCACCACTTTATGGAGACCTTCACGGACTTCCCCCCATACTTATCTATGTGGGTGAATATGAGACTCTTCTTGATGACTCGGTACGATTTGCTGAAAAAGCTAAGGCTGCAGGGGTGGATGTAACATTGAATATTGGTGAAGGAATGATTCATTGCTATCCACTTCTTCCTTCTTTTATCCCGGAAGCCCGGGAAGCAATGTCTAACATATGTTCTTTTATAAAAACACATATTGGAAAGTAAAATGAGCTATATCTAAACACATTTGAAATATCTAATTTTCCTCCTGTTTTTTCTGTAGTAAAAGGTTGTTTTTGTGCAGTTTAATAGAGAATGTGCAATACAGAGTTACTTTTTAGAGCATTTATATTATGCTACGCTACAATAATTATAACCAAATATAGAACTGGTCCCTATATTCTATCCAATTATCTAATCCGAATTTTTTTATCTTTTTTAAATTGTTTTTAGGCATATTTCCACACCGAGGTTCTAGAAATTCAAATTTTTCACAGCTATCAATTTGTCTGCATTCCCAACATCCGATAATTTTTTTTGATTGACAACATTTAATTATTTTACATGTTGTTGATGAACAGCCGTTTCCAGTTCTACAAGGATCATTACAATAATGATTTGCTAGCGAATTTAAAACACTAATAAATTCTTTGTAATACCTGAGATCTTCACCAAAAGGGCTTTTAATGTCTGCATACTTATCAAATCCTACTCTTTCCAGTTCCCTTTTTAAGTCACTGGCCAGCTTGCTATGTTTGTTCTTATAATGAATGCAGTCACCACAATAAATTCCACAGTGTGCAGTAAATATAAGGTTTTCTTGATTCATATTCTTTACCTCCCTTTTTATATTAATTTTATATTATACCTTTACATTAGTCCAATGAATACTTATCATATTATAGATGAGAAAAATATCATGTAGAAATTAGGTGTGGATTTTGACTCTTTTACAATTCGAGGTTTTTAAGACAGTTGTTGAGACTGGTAGTTTTACTAAAGCAGGAGAAATATTAAATTTAACTCAGTCAGCAGTTAGTCATGCTATTTCGGGTCTAGAGTCACAATTGAAGGTTTCTTTGTTACACAGAAACAGAACTGGGGTTACTCTAACTGATGCTGGCGAACAATTAATTACCCATATTAGGGAAGTTTTAAACCATAAGCAACAAATTGAACAGAAAGCTGCCAAAATAAATGGAGTTGAGATTGGGAGAATTAGAATAGGGAGTTTTCTTAGTGCTTCATCAGAATTGCTACCTGGAATGATATCCGAATTCAAAAAAAGCCATCCTGCAATTGACATTAAAATTCATGAGGGCGGCTATAACGAAATAGAAGGGTGGATTACATCGGGAATTGTTGACATAGGTTTTGTTATTTTACCTAATAAAGAGTTTGATACAGTACCACTTTTTAAAGATGAATATGTCGGATTATTTACTGAAGGGCACCCACTAAGGTGTAAACAATGTATTGACATAACAGAAATTGCAGATGAACCATTTATTATGCCTTTAGCTGGATGCGAATCATTAATCAAACCTTTATTTAATGAAAAAAACATTAAGCCTAAGATTCAATTTGAGGTTGAACATACAACTACTATTATAGCTATGGTAAAAGCTGGGCTTGGTATATCTATCGTACCTAGTTTGGCCTATAAACCAGCGGGAGTCTTTACTATTGAGTTAAGGCCAAGGATTGAAAGAGAAATTGGACTAGCCGTTCGCTCTCTTTCATCATCTTCGCCAGCAACTAAAGCATTCATTCAAATGGCACAAACATGGCTACAGTCAAAACAGAGTAATTGTTGTTAATTACATAACAATTGCAAAGCTTGCTAGCAGCAGAGGTATTGTTTCTAGTATGAAATGAATTTGGTGAACTGATCCGTTAAATCAATATGGTATACCTAATCCTCCTCTTCTACAGTCCATTCATCCTTCCATCCCATGATCTTACTAATTTGGCGAGATTTATTATTAATAGTCTTAGTTGCGAATTTATCGGCATCTTTTTCTGATTTAACGTCATCATCAAACATAAAATCATTAACATACTGATATCTATGTCTTAGCTCGTGACATAAAGCATGCAGTGAATATAACTGCTTACTGTGCAAGTCATCTCCGTCATCGGTTTGCGAATATATGCAAATATAAACTACGTCTGAATACTGGTCATAGCTACCTTCCAACTCACCACGAAATTCCTCAAAGGTAAAATTAAAACATAATGGATAATACCTTAACATATCAAATCGAGTTTCATAAATGACAATTTTAGAAGGTTGATAATCTTTGCCTAAAAGCCGGATAATGTTATCTATTTGTTTGTTAGTGATAATGTTTTGCTTATTTATTATTTTCATATGATATAATTATTCCTTAATTGTATTATGATTTTAACATTACAAAAAAACTTGCTTTTTTAGGATTTTTTGTTTTGATGATTGATAAAATAGTCAGAGTCATTCAAAATTGGATGGTAACTGGCTTGCCATGACTTATAATGTTTGGTAAGCCAGTTTTTATATTATGTAATTACTCATGGTAGTTTACTTTTCTATTTGTGGACCTTTTCCGATAGTCATTTTTCCTAGATAGTATTTGTATTGAATTTTAGGGGCTTCTTCTATATATTTCTCTAAACCCTGTTCTTTAATGTAGCATAGATTAAAAACTTTCAAGTTATGAGGAAGGGTGCTAGCTCTATCAGAAGCGGGGTTTAATCTTTCACATGGGTATTCTGAACAATCAAAGCAGAATTGGGCATCTTTATTAACTGTACAAATATAAGTTTCACATTGTTGCTGTATTGCAGGGCAATGTCCCTTTACTTCTCTGCAACCCGGACAAGGAAGCTGCTCCCTTTTTAGCCCCTTTTTAATTAAATCTTCCTTTAAACCTTCATCATCCTTAGCCTTATAGGCAGGGCATAGGCCACAGTATATACCGCATGGTGCTGCCAACATAAGATTTTTATTATTATCGCTCAAAATACTTCTACCTCCCTTTAATAAAATTGGTTTGGAGAATTATAGCAAATAATTAATTTGTTAATATAAAAAATTTGTCGTTTTTATAATAGTTTTTCTATCATATCAATAAATAATTAACTGTTACAATTCTATAATTTCCCTCATATAGTATCAATGTTAAATAATTTATTATGGAGGTTTTTAAATGTCACATAGAGTTCCTGATTCGTGTCCAGTGGGATTTGAAGGCCGATACACGGTAGTTCCTGGGGATACTATGTTTTTGATTGCCCAACGGTTGCGCATTAATCTTAATGCACTTATTTCCGCAAATCCTCATATTACCAACCCGAACCTTATTTTTCCAGGGGATGTGCTGTGTATTCCGCGCCAACTTGCTTTCCCTTGTTGTGTAGTACTTAGGCCGCGAGACCAGGTTTCTCCTGGTACGGTAGGAGTGGCCTTGCTTTACTTCGATTTTAGTGGTGCCGAAGCAGTCAGTGTCTTGGCTAGGTTACCCTCTCCAACGGTTTTTGGCGATTTTGATATTTATACTGCTACAGCACTAATTCCAGGTATTAATGGATTTGGAAACGAACTATTCCCTACTCCAGAGGACCCCCCTACCTATTCGACCTCTATAAGTTTACCAGCAGTAGCGTCTCTAACACCTGATACACGAGTGGTCGTTGAACCTTTTAATACAGAGACAGGTATTTCTGGACCTGTTGTTTTAGAAGGGAATTTAATGCAATGTAGACGATAATAATAATCCCCGGTTTTAAACCGGGGATTATTATGCGAAAATATACCCTTGTAAAAGAACTACCGCCCCAATTTTTTGCTAATGGGCATATCTAAAGTATTAGGATCGTTTACTAAAGTTTTGCTATCGTCGAATTTGTTAGACTTTCTTGAAATAACGCCGAGGCCTTGATTTGTCTTACTTGTAGAAGACCATTTAGAATGATTGTTCTCCCCACTAAATATACCAGAGGATTTATCTACTAACTTAACTTCAACGTTGTCTAGTTTAATATTAATATCACTCATTGTTTAGACCCCTTTTAACTTTTTATCAATTTTATCTTTATCACCGAAAAACATATCTAAATCATCTGGGTCTTCTACATAATTACAGTTTTCAGGGAATTTATTTTCATTACCAGATATTTTCCCTAAACCTTGATTGGTTTTTACCATACTTTCAAAATCATTTAACGTGTTTCTACCAACATTTAGTGAAGAGGAATTTCCAATGGAATCAATTATTAATTCATCTATTTTAAATTCAAAAGTTACTTTTCCCAGAGTTAACACCTCCTGTAAGTTAAATAGAGAAAAACCACCTTAGCAGCAGATAGCCAAGGTGATTTATTATTTAAAATTTAGACATAGGGGAATCCATAAAATCAATGTCATTTAATTTAACTTGGTTAGCTATTTTATTACTTCTTACACAATCACCATATGTGCCACCTGTTGCATCGTTTGACTTAGTGGAGTTAGAAATATCTTTTGAATGGGCTTTGCCAAAGTTAATGGAGGCAGTACCTATTACACTAATAAATTCGACATCTCCTAAAACTACTCTGATATCTTTCAATTTGCCAAACCTTCTTTCCGGAATTATTGCCGTAAGCCTTTAGTCATCTAGGCCAAAGGGAGCCATCGCCATTGGCATTGTGGTATCAATTCCATCGGGATCAACTACAGGGGATCCAAAGGCCCCGAAGTTGTTAATATGAAGATCGCCATAAGATTGACCATTAATAAGGTTGTTTTTTACCTGACTATCAAAAGCTTGTAAAAATATTTCACCCATATTAAATGAAGCAGTATTTTCCATTGCATTTAATTTTATCCCACCAATAATACAAACACCAATAGGTTCGCTTTCAGCAATTGCCATTTATAAGAGCACCACCTTATATTTATTTGCATAGTATAACTTATGAATAGGTTTAAGTATATGTTACATATATCTTAGATGATGGAGGATAATTATGGAAAAAAAGTTGCAACAAAAACAATTAGAAATGGCTGAGCTTTATCAGAAAAAAGTTAAAAGAAGGAAAAATGCAGCAAGGGTTCCCAAGATTGATTTTTTTGAGTCTGAGTTGGCCTGCTTTATACGAATAAGCCTTCCAGGGGTTAAGGATGAAGATGTTAGTATAAGTTTTACAGATAATAATACGTTAGAAATAAAAGGTTGGGTTCGTCCCCCAGAAGTTAAAAGGGGATACAATAAAGTGATAGCCCAGGAGATTTTCCACGGCCACTTTAAAAGGGTGTTTAAACTGGTTACCGAGGTTGACACTAAAAGTGTAAGGTTTGAAAATGATAATGGAATTTTGGCTGTATATATACAAAAGAAATCTATTTCTGCAAAGGGATAGGAGTGTATGAGATGGCAGAGGTTAATATTATGCTAGGAAATTTTAAAATCTTGCATGTGTCAGGCAGTTCTATAATTGTAGTTGGTAGGTCCCACTCCGAAAATGTTAGAAGTTATGCAAAGACAAATGAAGGGGTGGGGGTTATATACGGTGATAATGCTGATAATAAAATGGTAGCAGATAAATCAGTGATTAATGATCCAGATTATATGGATTTACCAATAATGAAAGAAACTATTAAACCACCTAAATATATTAAGCCTTTTAGAAATAAACCTGAATAAACAGTTAGGGTAAGGAACTACTAATTGTTGTCATATTTAATATTTATTTTTGGTGGATTGTTATTTTGCGAGGGTTCTTTGTGAGATTTTTTTTGGGTTGACTCCTTACTATTATCTTTAGGGTGCCTTTTTTGATTGTTTTCAGATTTGACGGTGTGTTCTTCTTTTACCAGTTCACAGTCTGAATTTATACCAATACTTAGCATGCCACTTAGTTCTTTAACGTCAATGGTATCAAAACTGAATTCTACTTTTTCTGTTTCTAATTTTTCCACTAATACTTTTTCTATATTCCAGCATTTTTCAATAATAACCTTCTGAATATCATTTTGCCTGCTTTCTATTGTGGATAAACGGGCTTCAATTTCAGCCAAAATCTTTTTTTCTTCAGATGGAGTGCGTTCATGCTGATATTGTTTATTCGATGTTTTAATTACTGTGCGTAGTATTTGCCTAATAAAATTATTCATTTTATGACACCTCTTCTAGGGAGAAGATAAAAGGTTTTCTTATGATAGATATGTGTTCTAATAATTATTATGATTAGAGAAGCTAACCTTAATGACACATTCACAGTTTTTTATCATAAATTATATTATGATGGGTTTTCCTGAAAATGGGGTGAAGGTTTGGCTGACATACTTTTTAAATTTAATATCAAAAAGATAAAGATTGGTTCTATTGAAAATTCCTCGTCCTTAAATATTGGAAAAAATATGCTGAAGGAATTTGATAGTATGTCTAAAACAAACCAGGGACTGGGGAAAATCTCCGGAGATAAAAACGAGTTTCCCCGCAACTACAACTGTGTAAAAGATCCGGATGAAGTAGATATGTTATACGAAAAAGATGATCTTAAAAATAAAAGGTTTATAAATAGAGGTGAATAAACGTGCAATATAATAATGAATTTATTCAAAAGGCTTTGGAAATGCAAAAAAAAGCCCAGGAATTAACCAATAATAACGATTGGCAGCAGAATTTTATGGAATCAATGATGAACGCCTTTCAAGGTTGGGGAAATGCCCAATCTAAATCTACAAATGAGAATTTAAAAAGTCTATCTAACTTATGGTCTTCTGGGATGCCGGCCTTATCTGATAACAGGAATCTTAATTTTAATATTAATGAAAGCGAGTATGAAATAAGTTTAAATGCTCCTTTGCCAGGTATAAGAAAACCGGAGGATATTGCTGTGAAAGTTCAAGGGGATACTGTAGTAATATCAGGTAGAAGTGATTATCTAGGAAACGGCAGCGGTCAGGTTTCAGACTTTAATCGGGTAATTAAACTACCAACTTATGTAGATTCAGAAGGAGCGACAGCGGTCTACCAGCAGGGCTACCTTAATATACGATTACCTAAAAAGAAAAATCATACTTATAATTTAAGGGTGAACTTTAGATGAAAAAACTAGAATGGGTATATTTTTGAGACAAAAAGTAACTCTTAGGGGAAAATCCTTAAGAGTTACTTTTTGTCTCTGTTTAAGTCATCAAAAAATAAGTATAAATTTAAAAATATATAGACAAAATACAGTAATATCTAGTATAATACTAACATAAGAAAGGGGTGTTTAAAATAAATCTATCAGAAATGTTTTGGGAAGCATCTATTAGCGAACTTAAACGTGGATATATTCAGGAAGAGAATTATTATACATGTATTCTCTGTGGCAAGAAATTTGAAAAAGGAATTGTTTATCCCGTGGGAGAGACTTTCTATGAGGCAGAAAGGTATGTGCGGATACACATTGAGAATGTTCATGAATCTGTGTTTGAATACTTAATTAATATGGATAAAAAACTTACCGGACTTACTGAGCATCAAAATAGGCTGCTTAGACTTTTTTACCAGGGTAAAAGCGATAAAGAAGTTCAAGAAGAAATGGGTATTGGCAGTACCTCAACTATTAGAAATCATCGTTTTGCATTAAAAGAAAAAGAGCGTCAAGCCAAGATGTTTTTAGTTTTAATGGAATTATTAGAAGAGAAGGACAAATTTGCACCTACATTTGTTAAGCCCCATAAAACCGCTAAAATGATAGATAACCGGTATAATATTACACAGAAAGAGAATGAAAAGTTACTTAAAAAGTATTTTCCGGAAGGTATAAAGGGGCCTTTAAGTACTTTTCCCTTAAAGGAAAAACATAGGCTAATTATTATCCGGGAAATTGCAAAAAGGTTTGAAAGGGATCACAGCTATAATGAAAAGGAAATCAATGAAATTTTAAAATCTGCTAATGATGATTATGTTACTTTGAGGCGGTATTTAGTAGAGTATGGATTTTTAGACAGAAAGCATGACGGAAGCCAATACTGGCTAAAAGAATAAATAGGGGGAGGAGACGGGGAAAATGGATCGAAGAGAAGAATTAAAGCAACTATATAAAGATTCAGAAACCGAAGCTGGAATTTATCAAATTAAAAACACCAGAAACCAAAAGATATTTATAGTAAGCAGCATGAATCTAAGAACTATCAATGGAAGGCGATTTGAGCTGCAAATGGGAATATATAAAAATAAAATGCTGCAAAATGATTGGAATGAATTTGGTGAAGAGGGTTTTGCCTTTGAAGTGTTAGAGACGGTAGATAAAAAGAAATGCAAGGGGTATTCTGAGGTAAAAGAACAGTTAGTAAAACTTGAAGAAAAGTGGTTGAATAAGCTACAACCCTATGGGGAACGAGGATATAATATACCAAAAGAAAAGGAAGGATATAATGGGCCAGTACTTAAAGGTTGCTGTAATAGATAACGAAATAGAGGCACAAATTATTAAGGATATTCTTTTAAAACAAGATATACCTCACGAAGTTAAATCGTACCATAGCACTGCCTTTGATGGCCTGTTTCAACTACAAAATGGGTGGGGTGCGGTTATGGCACCCGAAGAATATCATCAAGAGATCCGGGAAATTCTCTCAGAACTCAGAAAATCATAATGATAAATTTAAGCCACCATCAGTTTAATGGTGGCTTAAATATTTTAACTATTTTAAACCATATATCCTGATTATCAAATTATTCATCACCTTCGTTGAAAGCTGATAACGGGTCTTGTAAATCGTCTAATAAATCTTTTAGCGGTATTAATCCGGGGCCTGCCTGAAGATCAGATTTAGGGATTACAAGTTTTTCGTTTTCTCTGAAACTCCTCATTTATAATCACCTCATTATTATAATGACCAAATACATGGCCGGATTCTCTTGTTAATAAAAGGAAAATTATTAAATGGCGTTGAAGATTGTAGAGAGGTAGGTGTGATGATTATGAAGAAACCAGTAATAATTGTAAAAAGTATTTTATTGATATTAACAGTGGTGGTTTTCTCCGGTTGTAGTGGGGATTCAAATAATGCCTATAAACAGGCAGAGGTGGTTAGAGTTGTTGACGGCGATACTGTAGTTGTTAGTTTAAATAACGGTGAAACAGAAAAAGTAAGGTTAATAGGTATTAATACACCGGAAAGTACAACTCGTCATCAGCCTTATGGCGAGGAAGCATCAAAATATACAAAGGTGCAGTTAACTGGTAAAACCATATACTTAGAAAAGGATGTCAGTGAACGGGATAGATATGATCGGCTACTACGCATTATCTGGACAGAGAAACCTGCTTCCATTAATGACGAAGAGATTAGAAATAAAATGTTTAATGCAAAATTAGTTATTGAAGGTTATGCCAGGGTGGCCACATATCCTCCGGATGTAAAATATGTTGATTACTTTAATAAATATGACCGGGAGGCCCGGAAGTCAAACCGTGGTTTGTGGGCAATAGATCCTAATCAAGATTCAGAGGAAAAACAGCCCTCAACCGCAACCGGCAAGATAAAGGGTAACATCAATAGTGACGGTGAGAAAATATATCACGTTCCTGGCGGTGCCTACTATGAACGAACGGAGCCGGAAGTATGGTTTGAAACAGAAAAAGATGCCTTGGAAGCGGGCTTTAGAAGGTCAAAAAGATAATAAGCAATATAAAGGGCTGTGGTTTCACAGCCCTTTATGCGAGAAATAATAATTAATTTGTTAAGCTTTTTTGCTCTTTCGTTTTTCCTTATACTGGGCCAACACAGTATAAAGTGCTGGTACAATCATTAAAGTTAGAATTGTTGAGAATACCAACCCTGAGATAATAGTCATGGCCAGCGGTGAAAATAACGGGCCGCCTATGATGGCTAACGGTGTAAGGCCTGCCACTGCTGTCATCGAGGTGAGCAGGATAGGACGCAACCGTGCTTCACCGGCCTTTAGTACAGCCTCTTTTAATTCCATTCCTTCAGATCTTGCCTTTTCTATAAAGTCTATCAATACAATCCCATTACGTACCACAATACCTGCTAAAGAGATAACTCCCATCATAGTCATGAACCCTAGAGGGGTACGGGTGATAAACAAACCGATGAGACTCCCCGCAGTGGCCAAATAAACTGTACTCATGATTAATATTGGCAAACTTAAAGAGTAAAACTGAATAACAATCTGTATGAATATCAGGAAAAATACTATTACTGAAAGTTTAGCCATGTCTATAAATATATCTGTCTGTTCGGTCATTTCCCCGCCCACTTCCCAGTGGTAACCATCCGGAAAGTCAGTTTTCTCAAGTATACTAGTGACATCAGTCATCACTTCGGTAGCTGTTCTTCCCCTAACATCTCCGGTAATGGTCACTGATCTGGATAAGTTGCGGTGGGGAATGTTTTGAATATTAAATGCTGGTTTAACCTCAACAATTTCAGACAGTGGAATTTGTTGTCCCAATGCGTTAGGTACCATTAAGTGCTGCAATACACTAATGGAACTTTCACCCGAATTATTTGCATATAAATTTATGTCTATTAAGTCTTTTCCGTTATCGAATTGACTAACTGTAATCCCTTCACCGGCCAGACGAATAGTGCGTGAAAGATTTGTATAAGTAATCATTTTTTGCTCTAACATTGCCCGGTTTACCTGGAATTCCAAGGTGTTATTGTCTAACCCAAAATTATCTTGGATATCATAAGCCCCGGGTATTTTAGTTATTTTTTCTTTAACCTGTTGTGTTAACTCCCGCAGTTGGGTAATGTCATCTCCATATAGGTGTAATTCAATGGGTTCACCTACAGGTGGACCTGTTTGCAGTTCCCACGGATAAATACTTACCCCGGGATATTTCATTTCTAACTTGTTCCGCCAACTTTCCACCAATTCAGATGCATTTACTTTATCAAGATCTAGTTTTACTACTATTTGGGCATTTTCTTCTGACTGACTATCAATGCCAGTGCCACCGCCAAACCAAAGTGACGGTCGAGCGCCAGCAGCGCCAGAAATTTCTTTTACCCCAGGCTGTTTAGCTAACCATTGTTGTATTTCACGAACCACAGTGTTAGTTTCCTCAATATCGCTGCCCTTGGGCATACGGATGTTAATTGGTAATTCTTCCCGGTCAGCGGTGGGGAACAGTTCCACCGGGGTAAATGGTATTAGCCCGTAAGCCAGTGTACCAATTAGTATTCCAGTCAAGCCTACTTTTAGCGGCTGTTTTAATATACGTGGCATTAGATACCCAGCATACCAGTTGGTAAGGTTTTGCAGCTGATTCCCCAATATGCCCTCGGATGAGCCAGTGCTCTTTCCTTTTTTTAACATGCGTGTTTCGTACCAGTTGCGGAATATAGGAATAATGGTCAGTGCCATCACCATTGATGTTAACATGGTCAAACTCACCACCACTGGTATTGGCCTGATATAATCTCCACTAATACCCGAAAGAAACATTAGAGGTCCAAAGGAAAAGATTGTGGCTAAAGTAGCGGTGAGAATGGAGGCAGATACTTCCTGGGCCCCCTTTACTGATGCCTCAAAAGGTTTCTCCTTTAGAACATGAAGTCGCCGTTCAATGTTGTCGTTTACAACCACAGCGTCATCCACCAACACACCAAGCACTACAATCAACCCATAAATTGACATCATGTTTAGTGTTATGTCTAGACCGGGAAGGAAAATTAGACCCACAGCCATAGAAATTGGAATTGCAATAGCCACCATTAACGCGGTTATAAAGTTCAAGCCCAGTGTACAGACAAGTAATACTGCTGAAATGGCAATTATCATTTCCCTAAGCAGGTCATGAGACATTTCGTTGACTTTTTCATTTTGTGAATAAACTGGGGCAATCTCCACTCCAGATGGTAAGTTTTTGGTTAGTTTTTGCAGCATTTGTTCAATATTTTGGTGTAATGATGGTGCGTCAGTGCCTTCTTCTACACTAATACCCATTATGGCACTGGGCATACCGTTGTGGTAGGCGTAAATTTCTTCGTTTTTGTTAGCTAAATAAGCATTACCCACATCCTTTAGGTATACAGGAACACCGTCTGATGTGATGTTTACAACCACTTTATTTAATTGCTCCCACTGGTAGTTGTTTGGAAGAATCATTTGAAAATTACGACCTGCAACTTCTAGGTCCCCAATGGGTATTTTCTCATTCTCACCAGTGATTGCTGCCATTACCTGAGACCAGGTAATGCCGTAATGCTGCAACTTCCAAGTGTCTAATTCCACACGTACTTCTTGTTCGGGCAGCCCCCAATATTGTACATCAGATACCCCTTGGACGGTCCTAAGTTGGTCTTTCCAGTTGTCCAGGGTTTCACGCAGGTTATATAACTGTTCACGGCTTTGGGCAGTAACGTTAAATGAAAAGAACGCAATTGCCCCTAAGTTGTCGTTTACTAAAGGTTTTTCCACACCATCAGGCAGTTCCGCCTCGGCATCTGTTACTTTTTTACGCAGTTCATCCCATTTTTCTTTAGGGTCAACATCATCCTTTAGCCATACCGTGATAGATGAGTATCCATGCCCGGAATATGAATTTATTGTTTTAACACCTTGAATTTCTTTAATATTCTGCTCAATTTCATTTGTAACTGTACGTTCAACTTTTTCCGGTGTTGCTCCAGGGAAAACTGTGGTGACGGTGGCAATACTGATAACTATGTCTGGCTGCTCCTGACGGGGTAGCTGAAAAACTGTTAATAAACCCATGGCAAAGATCATTACAAAGAATAGCAGTGTGATTTTTTGCCTGCGCAAAAGATACTCTATCACTTCTCACTACCCCCCGGTTCCTTAATGTCATCGCCGTTGAAAAGTTGGTCTGCACCTTTAATTACAATTTTGCTTCCTGACTCCAATCCGTCAATCACTTCCAATTTATCACCAAATAATTCACCAATGGTAACAGCTTTTTTAACGGCTTTACCGTCTACAGATAAGAAAACATAGGGTTTCTTCTCCCCGCGGTTAATTACAGAACTTACCGGAACAAATAGTCCTTCCCGTTGTTCTGAACGGTTTGCTATTACCACTTGACCAGGTAACCAGTCTTTATTGGGATTAGGTACAGTTACTTCTACCCCTACGGTACCAGTATCGCTGTTAGTAGCGGGATAGATGCGGGTTACTTGTGCTTGGCGTTCATTAGCATACAAATTTAGGCTTACTTTATCACCTACTTGCCAGTTAGCAATGTCACTGTCCGGTACTGGTAGAACTACTTTTAACGGGCTAAGCTGCCCAATAGTATAAATTGGTGAGCCAGCGGCTACCGTTTGCCCATCAGTAGTATGTTTAGTTAGTATTGTGCTGTTAAATGGGGCTACAAGACTTGTTTTTTCCGGTGTAATCAAGCTGGCAGATTCTTGGGCTAATAAATAATCTTCTTCTGCCACCCGCAGGCGGTCACGTACCTTATCGTAATCAGATTGAGATACAGCACCTTGTTGATAAAGCTTCTCCATACGTTCAAAATCCTTAAGTGCCTGCTCATATCCCACTTTACTTTTGTTTACCCCAGCATTAGTCTTAGCCACCTGCAGACTGTATTCCGAAGCACTAATTTTAGCAAGTACTGTATCCAAACTTATCTGATCTCCTTGTTTATAGTTGAGTTCAAGCAAACGCCCAGGCACCTCAAAGGATAGTACAGTTTTTTCATTGGCTTCCAGGGATCCTGAAAGTTCTGTCCAACGCTGTGCCTTGCTTTTAATTACCGTTTCCACCTGTACTAATTTGGATGTTTTATCTGCAGACTCTGTTTCCTTTGCTGGTTTAATCAGGCCAACAGCAACAATCAATAGGATGGTTAACACTACACCCAGTGCAATCCAGCTTATTTTTTTCTTACTCATATCCGCAACTTTCCCCTTTTTCTTCCCAGTCGCCTAATCGCCAGGGGAGAATGGGAAAAAGATATTCCCTCCTTTAACTATTTAATTAATTAAGGTTTATTTTTGGTGCTCTTTTTGGGCCTGTTTTAATTCTTCTATACATTCTTCTGACCAGCGAACTAATGCTTCTGTTATCATTTTGCCTTTTTTAAGCGTTAGTCGCCAATATAACTTATCATTTGGCAGAGATAATTCTTCTGCATATTTATCTATTACCTGATCCTCTGAGTGGCAATGTTTTAGTAATTCTTGTGCCTGCTTGTTATACCGCTCCAATTGAAAAATAGTTTCTTCTTTAGGGAGTAAAGAACTAAAAAAAATCCGGATCATGAATTCATCACGAATTGGGGATAGAAGTTGCTCAGGATTATCATTCATCCAATTGCGAAACTCTTTTTTTCCTTCATCAGTGATACTATATATTTTTTTATCCGGCCTCCCTTCTTGGTGTTCTACCTGAGAAGAAACATAACCCTTGTCTTCTAAGTTACCCAGTACTCTGTAAATTTGGCTCAGTTGAGCGGACCAGAAATGGTTTATAGATTCGTTGAAAACCTTATTCAAGTCGTAACCGCTCATGGACTTGTATGAAAGAAGTCCTAAAATACCGTGTTGTAGTGACATAATACCTCCTATATATAACAAGTTATATATCAACTGTGATATATTAACGTTATTAGTAGTCTTTGTCAATACAATTTTACTGATCTTAAGAAAAAATTAACCATTTTAACACATTCATCATAAACTGTATTACCAAAAAATGTTAGGAGTGTATAGTGATGGAGAACAGGAAAGTTGACCAAAGGGAGTATGGTTATGGTTATGCTCATGTCCATGACCATACTGGGATAACCAGTTGTAACGATAAACATTGTCATGTTCATCCTGGAGTGACTGGGCCTGCGATGCCTTGTGGGGATAGTCATTATCACAAAATAGTTGGTGCAACAACATTTCGAGATAACCACTACCACGAATACAATGCTAAAACCAGTCCGGCAGTCCAGTTGCCAGGAGGTTATCATACTCACTATGGTGAATTTAAAACAACCTATGTTGACGGGCACATTCATAATATTAAGGGATATATACAGGCAGTTATGGCTATGGATTACTGTGCAGGTTATGATACTAAAACCGAGGATTAACATCTTAAAAAAAGCCTAGCTTTGCTGGGCTTTTTTACATATATATTATTTGTGGTTAGATTGCCAATAATAAGAATAAGATATTTCTGGAGGTAAAGGAGTTATTACATGACAAAGGAACTTTCATCTGTGCCCTGGTGGAAAAAGGGAGTTATATATCAAATATATCCCAGAAGTTTTATGGATAGTAATAATGATGGCATAGGAGATATTAAAGGAATTATATCAAAATTGGACTACTTAAATGATGGAACCCCCAACTCCCTGGGTGTTGATGCAATATGGATATCTCCAATATATAAATCACCAATGAAAGATTTCGGATATGACATCAGTGATTATCAGGATATCGATAATATATTTGGCAACATAGATGATTTTAAACTACTGCTCCAAGAGGCACACAAACGGAATATCAAAGTTATCATGGACCTTGTCATAAACCATACTTCTGATGAGCACCCCTGGTTTATAGAAGCAAGGAAAAGTAAGAATAACCCCAAAAGAGACTGGTATATATGGCATGACAACAAAGGGAAGAGACCCAGTAATTGGGTGGCATCATTTGAGATGAAAAATGCTTGGTGGCTTGATGAAAAAACAAACCAGTATTATTTGGGTACATTTACAAGACACCAACCGGAATTGAACTGGAGAAACCCAGAATTAAAAGAGGCGGTTTATGACATGATCCGCCATTGGTTGGATATGGGGGTCGATGGCTTTAGAATGGATGTTGTCAACTGGTATATTAAAGATGACCAATACAGGAACAACCCGTGGAAACTATCCTTTAACCCCATTGATGTACAAAGACATATTTATGACAGAAACAGGCCGGAAACCCATGATATCTGCAAAGAAATAAGAGCAATAACTGACAAATATGCGGATAGAATGCTAGTTGGTGAAATATATGCCAATGATGCCAGGGAAGCGGTGTCCTATCATGGTGTTGAAAATGACGAACTGCACATGGCCTTCAATTTCAGTTTTCTATTTCAAAGGTGGAGTGCCAGCGGTTTTTATAACAACATAATGGAATATTATAATTTACTGCCGGAAGATGCCTGGCCAAACTTTACGTTGAGTAACCATGATCAACCTAGGCATTATTCCCGCTATAGAGAAGGTGAGTATACTGATGCCAAGGCAAAGGTTGCTGCAGCAATGCTTTTAACACTAAAAGGAACACCATTTATTTATTACGGTGAAGAGATTGGCATGGCCAGTGAAAAAATAGCCAAGAAAGACATTCAAGACCCATTAGGTAAAAAAGGATGGCCGATAATTAAGGGCAGGGATGATGCCAGAACCCCCATGCAGTGGGATGGTTCAGAACATGCAGGGTTTTCCGATCATCTACCTTGGCTAAGAGTGAATTCTGATTATAAACATAAGAATGTATCTGTCCAGAGTAAAGAAGAATACTCACTGCTTAATTTTTATAAGAAGCTAATTTGGTTAAGGAAAGTAAGTAATGCCCTTTCAGCTGGAGATATAGAGTTTTTAATTAAAGAACCAGATAATGTTCTTGTCTATAAAAGAACATTTAGTAATGAAGAAGTAATTGTAGTTTTGAATTTTACCAGGAGCAAGCAAACTGTTAATCTAGATAAAGAAGGTAAAGTGCTTTTGGGTACACATAGATATGATGGGGAGAGAGTTAGTTTGAATAAATGGAAAATTTATCCTCTTGAGGTTTTGATATTGAAAAAGATAAGTAGTGTATGAAAGAATGATAATGGCTATGATATACTTCTAAGGCCTTGGGCGCGGTTTTGTCGCGCCAAGGCCTTCATATTAACATGCGTCCATTTGCTGTTTATTCTGGTTTTAATATAACTTTTATGGCTTCTCGGTTTTTCATCATTTTAAAACCTTTTTCCCAATCCGCGAGTGGGAGGTGATGTGTTATTAATGATTTCATATCGATTAAACCGGCCTCGATAAGTTTGATGCTATTCTTCCATGATGTGCTGTCATAACCAAAGTGTCCTTTAATACTAACCGATTTATCAATTATTTTATTTAGGGAGAAATTAATCGGATTAGGGTCATAACCTACTTTAACAATTTCCCCACCATTTCTTACAACAGCCAGGGCTTGTTTTAATATTTCATTAGGACCGGCACAGTCAACCACCAGTGAAACCCCTTCTCCTTGCGTTATTTTATCAATGAAGTTTGAAACGTTTTCATCTTCAGAAACAATAACATGGGTAGCACCTAATTGTTTAACTAGTTTAAAACGTTCCGGGTTATTCTTCCTGGCTACAACAATAATATTTGCTGCTCCAGATACCTTTGCTATCTGGGTTGCGAAGAGCCCCAACGGGCCGAATCCAAAAATTACTACGTCTTCTCCTGGCATTAAATTGGATTCTTGAACAATGGCTTTATATGCATTGCAGCAGGGGTCCAATATGGCTGCTTCGGCAAATGAAACACTTTCTGGTATCGGGAATAAGCAGTTTGGAACCCGGTCCAGAATTTGTCCAGGAATTTTTACGTAACTGGTAAAACCTCCGTCCATGCCATAACCCAGCCCCAGCCTTTCCGGACATATTACATAATTGGCAGTGGAACACGCCTGACAACTGCCACAGACATAGCCAGTGTTGTCAGAAACTACACGGTCACCAATATGCCAACCAGTTACATTTTTTCCAATCTTATTAACAACGCCAGAGAATTCATGTCCAAGAACCACTGGAGGATTTAATCCCGCTGTATGAGTTCCGGCATCGAATGCTAAATCAGATCCACATATACCTGCTGCCTTTACCTCGATAAGTAGGTCATCGTCCCCGATGGTTGGGACAGGAATATCCCGTAACTCGGTTTCGCCCTGGCCTAAGCCATACTTAACTATAGCTTTCAAAGTAATCCCCCTTAAATTGTATTTAGTTCAATTGCTGAATTAATCTTTGTATTCTTTGAATGCACTCCAACATTGATCGGCCGCTATGGTACAAGGCCTTCCACGGATTACCAATGTTTGCGATTATTACTTCGCCATCCTTTTTCAGCAGTTGTCTCCACTCGCCAACGTCATGGTTAATCATGTACTTGTTATCAAAATTCCAGGTCTTGAGGAAGGCATCAAAATACTTTTCATCGCCTAATTTTTCATAAGCGTCCAAATAACCAACCAGCACTTCGGAATTTTGCCACCACTCTTTGTCGTTCACCAGGGCAGGGCCGTTGTGGGGCCCGTCCCGGAAAACGCCACCTAATTCGTGGTCAAAGCCGTAATTGAGGGAATGGTCAACCAATTTTTTGGTAATATCGTTATAGTAATCAAATGGTTTATTGAGAACCTCACCGGCACGATTTAAGAGCCAACTTAATTCCACATTATGGCCATAGGATGTGGTGTCCATGGGCTGGTCAATCGTTTCTCCAGCTCCCCGTTCGGCATTCCATGTTCTTCTGATGTTAATGGCCGGAATGGGGTTAAAAGCTAAATCAAACTGGTTAAGTGCACAGCCTTTTTCCATGTCTATCATGTGATGTTTAATTACAGCTATCACTTCTGCCAGTTTGCGCCTGTGGATTTGTTTGTTTGAGCATTGGGCCAGGGTGGTGAACGCCTCCATTAAGTGCATGTGAATGTCTAGCGATTTTCTGTCACCGGCTGCAAACCCTGGTTCTGATGGGTTCCAGTCTTTTTCCAGGTTTTCGTAATAGCCACCATGGTATGTATCGGCACAATATTTTTGTAGCAGGTCAAAGGTTTGTTCTGCATATTTTAAGCCAATGGGGTCACCGGTGGCCAGTGTGTATTCAGCTAAAGCATAGATGGCAAAACTTTGCCCATATACTACCTTGCCGTCATCGATTAAGGTGCCATCTTGCTTTGTTTTCCAGTACCAGCCGCCGTCTTGCTTGTCCCAAAAGTGTCTAATAAAGAAATCTACACCTTGTTTTGCGTCTTTCATTAAAACTTTATTTTCGGGGTAGGCTCTATAAAATGCTGACAACCCCCATATCATTCTGGTTTGGGTTACTATGTACTTGTCGGTGCCACCAGTGGGTTTGCCATCCTCATCAAAGTTGGTGAGGTAACCGCCGTGTTTATTGTCTATCCCGTTTTGAAGCCAAAAGGGAATAATGCCATTTTCAAGGTGTGACGAGATTTCATGCAAAGCTTTTTCCATGTTTATTTTTAACTGACTCATGTTAAGACTCCTTTCAATAATGAAACCAAACAAAACTTTATGCAATTATTATAACAGTAAAATTAATAAATTGACAATTCAAAAGATTAAAAAACTCTATTTTTATAAAGGAATAAAAGAAAAAACCACGAATAAATTATACAAACGAAACAAAACGAAACCAAACAAAATAACATTGAAAGGCGGTGATATTATCTTTAAAGATGAATCCTCTGGAGGAAAAGTGCCAAGTGCTATTAGATATAAAGAGATTATTGATTTATTAAGAAGAGAAAAAACTGTTAGCGTTACCACTTTGAGTTCTATTTTTAAGGTTTCTGAAGTGACCATTAGAAAAGACTTAGAAAAATTAGAAAACGACGGTTTGTTAATCCGCAGCCATGGCGGAGCGGTGCTTAATGAAAAATTGGAGACCGAACCGTCCTTTGGCGAAAAAGAGGATATATATATAGAAGAAAAAGTCTCCATAGCTGCTGAGGCAGCAAAATTAATTACAGATAATATGACCATAGCTCTTAATGCAGGAACTACCACAACCCATATAGCCAGAAAAATAAGGGATCGAAAAAATCTTAATGTTGTTACCAATGCCATAAATATTGCTTGGGATTTAATGTCTGCTCCTGGAGTTAATGTATTTTTGACTGGCGGAAATCTACGGTCTAAATCCTATGCACTGGTAGGCAAGATGGAACAGCAGTCTCTACATGGTATCTTTGTTGATATGGCTTTCATTGGGGTGAATGGTGTGGATCTCAAACAGGGATTAACTACCCCCAATATTGACGAAGCATTAGCTAATCAATCAATCATCGAAGCGGCCAATAAATTAGTTATTGTAGCTGATCATAGTAAATTTAATTGCGTTACTTTTTCCTTAATTACCACCATAGACAAAATAGACGTGTTAATTACCGATCCCAAGGCCCCTGAAGACCAACTGCAAACTTTGCAGAATATGGGAAAAACGATAATAACATCTAATTAATGTGAGTATAAGGGAGGGGCAAAATTTGTCCAAGGCATCATTAAAACAGTTATTAGAGCGTGCCGCCAGTGACGGGTATGCGGTGGGAGCATTTAATATGCATACATTAGAGTCTATGCAGGCCATTGTGGCAGCGGCTGAATCCCAAAGGGCACCGTTGATTTTGCAAATTAATGAGAGCTCAATTAAATATGCAGGGGCAAGGTACTTGGCAGCTTTGGCCAGGGTAGCGGCAGATTTAACAGATATTCCTGTGGCTATACACTTGGATCACGGTAGAGATTTTAATGTAATAGTACAATGTATTAGACATGGATTTACCTCGGTAATGATTGATGCATCTAAATTACCGCTTGCTGATAATATTTCTGAAGTTAGGGAAATAGTAAAAATAGCCCATGCTGCTGGGGTTGATGTGGAGGCGGAGTTGGGTCGTGTTGGTGGGACTGAAGATGATATTTCTGTCAGTGAACAAGAAGCAGGTTTGACAGACCCCAATGAAGCCCAAGAGTTTGTAGCTGAAACAGGAGTTGATGCTTTGGCAGTGGCCATTGGTACTGCACACGGTGTATACCGTGGGGAACCAAAGCTGAATTATTCTTTGTTGTCTGAACTGCGACAAAGGCTTGAGGTACCATTGGTTCTACATGGCGGCTCGGGTGTTCCAGACCAATCGATTAAAAAGTGTATTGAACTGGGGATTAGCAAAATAAATATCTCTACCGAGCTGAAAATTCCCTTTGCAGCTAAATTGCGTGATACTTTAGCCGCGGCACCGAATGAATTTGACCCACGAAAAATTTTAGGGCCCACAAGGGATGCGGTTAGTGAAGTGGTTATTAATAAAATTAAGTTGCTCGGGTGTGGTGGCCAGTGTTAGCAAGTATTTGAAGGAGGAAGTAATTATGAAATCAATTCTAGAAAATAAAGAAGCTTATTCTAAACTGGATAGTGAAAATGTGCTGGACCTAACCGTTAACTATCATCAGCAATTTGCCACGGGTTTAAGGTTAGCAGAAGAGCAGTTTAAACCAAATGAGTTAGAAAAAGATATAGATAAAATTGTTGTATTCGGTACCGGTGGCGGGTCGGCGGCCAGTGGTTATCTTTTAAAATCTTTCCTGTTTGACAAATGTAAGCTGCCGGTATTAGTTTATCAAGGCTATGATGTACCGGAATTTATCGATGAAAAGACATTGATCTTTGTAACCAGTTATTCAGGCAATACCGAAGAAACCCTATCTGCATACCAAAAAGCATTGGCTAAAAGCCCTTACTGTGTAATAATCTCAACCGGTGGCAAAATCTCCGAAACAGCCCGGCAAAATCAGCACCCGGTAATTGAAATTCCAACTGGGATTGCCCCACGGGCTGCGCTGGGTTATATTGTTATACCTATGCTGGTGGTACTAGAAAAGCTACGCTTAATACCTTCGGTTCGAAACCAAATAAAAGAAACTATTTCGTTATTGAAAGAATTATCCACTCAATATGCTCCTGATGTTCCGCTGGAAGGCAATTTAGCAAAACAAACTGCCCAAAAATTGCACGGAAAGATTCCTTTGGTTTACGGAACTCTTGAGTTAATGGAGGCGGTTGCTTGGAGATGGAAACGTCAGCTAGGTGAGAACAGCAAGGCATTGGCCTTTTTTAACACCATACCGATGCTGCATCATGACGAAATTGTAGGCTGGGATGATTCTAATCCATTGACCGAGCATTTTGCAGTGATCTTTGTTAGTGATACAGCCGACGATGAAAAGATAAAGAAGAGAACACAAATTACCACAGAGATTTTAGCCGATCGGGCTGGAGAAGTAATAAATGTCAGTTCCCGTGGTGAAAGTGAGTTGGCTCGCATGTTCTCTTTGGTGTATCTTGGCGATTTTGTTTCAATCTACTTGCCGATGCTAAAGAACGTCGACCCTTCACCCGTAGACTTTATTGTATTATTTAAACAAAAGATGGGTCAAAAGGTATGATTGCCACAGTTACCTTGAATGCTGCCCTGGACAAGTCCTACCAGGTTGAAAACTTTTGCTTGGATAAGGTTAACCGAGTAAAGGATGTGGTAGCAGTGCCTGGTGGCAAGGGTGTAAATGTGGCTAAGGTTGCTAACACTTTAGGCCGTGAGGTGACTGCATCTGGTTTTTTGGGTGGTTCAAATGGTAGGTATATTGACCAATGCTTATTAAAGTTAGGAATATACAGTGACTTTGTTTGGGTGAAAGGAGATACCCGAGAAACAATTGCCATAATTG
This sequence comes from Bacillota bacterium, assembly GCA_009711615.1. Classification (GTDB taxonomy): domain Bacteria; phylum Bacillota; class Desulfotomaculia; order Desulfotomaculales; family Desulfohalotomaculaceae; genus Desulforadius. The sequence continues at coordinate 49,921 of VENI01000003.1, forward strand.
ATAAAGGGCAAAAGACCCAAACGGAACTATTGGAACCTGGTCCGGTTATTTCTCAAACAGAATCTGAAAGTATGAAGATTAAAGTTCAGGCATTGGCTCACAAAAGCAACGTGATTGTTTTTTCGGGCAGCATGCCTAGGGGGTTAGAACCAGGTTTTTATGCTAAGATATTGCAAATAGCCAAAGATGCCGGCGTTTTAACAATTCTTGACACCAGTGGTCAAAGTTTAAGTAAAGGTCTAAGTGCTGCTCCTTTTATGTGTAAGCCAAATATAGATGAGATTAGCCATCTCTTAGGGTATACCCCTTCTTCTACCAGTGAACTGGTAAGTGCTGCAAAGCACATATTAGAAAATGGAGTGGAGTTGGCCGTAGTCTCCTTGGGCAAAGATGGCGCATTGGCTGTAACAGAAAAATTTGTCTGGCAGATAACATTACCTTCTATCCAGGTTGTGAATACCGTTGGCTGTGGAGATGCTCTGGTGGCTGGGTGCGCAGCTTATTTTGATAAATTAAATAGTAATCCTTGTGGCTTAGATATAGAAAATGCCTTGCGGTTGGGTACTGCAGCAGCATTGTCTAATGCTCTTAGTCCATGGGCAGGGGAAGTTAAAAACCACGAGGTAAAAGACTTTACTGCTATGTTGGGTGTGAAAAAACTATGAGTAGATTGCAGGAAGTATATTTAGGCTTGGATGTTGGCGGCACTAACATTGCTGGGGCATTGGTGGATAAAGAAGGTATTATCGTTAAACAGGTAAAGCTACCTACCAGGGCCAGGGAGGGCCAAGATGTAGTAGTATCTCAAATGTGCCGGGCGATAACATTATTACTAGGACATGCTGAGCAAAATGAATTTTATGTTCAGGGTATAGGAATGGGGATACCTGGCCCTGTGTCGGTTAAAGAGGGTATATCCCTTCATTCACCAAACTTGTTCTGGGACAACGTACCGATCCGGGATATTATCCAGCAACAGTTCTCTTTACCGGTGGCAATGGATAACGATGTTCGCTGTGCCGCCATTGGCGAAAAATTTTTTGGTGCTGGTAAAGTGGCAAAAGATGTTATTTGTGTAACATTAGGAACAGGGGTAGGGTCTGGGATTTTTATTAACAATCATCTGTTTAGGGGATTTCGGGACATAGCTGGTGAAATTGGCCATATTACGATGAATCCCAGGGGTCCAAAATGTAACTGTGGTAAAAATGGATGCCTAGAAGCCTATGTCGGTGCCCCCAATATATCAAGACGAGCTAAAGAAGCTATATTCAACCAGAAATATTCTGTAATTGTAGAGATGGTTAATGGTAACCTAGCGGATATTACACCGGAAATGGTGCACAGGGCGGCTCTGGCCGGGGATGAACTGGCCAAGAATATTATACAAGAAACAGCGGAATTGATTGGCTTAGCTTTATCATATATGGCAAATTTATTTAACCCCCAGTTAATAATTGTTGGAGGCGGGGTGGCCAGATCCGGTGAAATGCTTATAAATCCCATAAGAGATACAATCAAAGCTAATGCTATGCGTGAACATGGAAAAATACTAACAGTTGTACCTGCTCAATTAGGTGAAGATGCTGGAATGATTGGTGCTGCTTGGCTACTTAACGCTGATTAAATATTTTTTACAAAACCACCTGCCTTTATTTATAAAAGGCAGGTGGTTTTTTGTTAAATATTACTAAAGAATAACGATAACTTATTATTGACTTTTCAGTTAATTGCATATATTCTAAAAGCAAGAAATAGAACACTGTTCCAAAATATAAAAATCAGCCCAGTTATTTTGGAATTATATATTACATAATGCTGGAAGAACGTGTATTAATTGAACAAGGTTCATAAGTATATCATCTAACTAATTACTTACAACATAATAAATATATTCAAGGAGGACTTCATAATGACAAAAAAAGTAGTTACCTTTGGAGAAATAATGCTGAGATTAAGCACTCCTAATCATGAGAGATTTGTTCAAGCCGACTCCTTTGATGTGACTTATGGGGGTGGCGAATCAAATGTTGCAGTATCTCTGGCAAATTATGGCCTTGATTCTTATTTTGTTACTAAAGTACCAAGCAACCCCATTGGGCAGTGTGCAATCAATCATACTCGCAGATTTGGAGTTAATACTAACCATATTGCCCGTGGTGGTGATCGTTTGGGCATCTACTTCTTGGAGAGTGGTGTAGCACAACGTCCATCTAAGGTTGTATATGATCGAGCTAATTCAGCCATAAGCCAAGCTAAACCCGAAGATTTTGACTGGAATCAGATTTTTGAAGGTGCTGAATGGTTCCATTGGACAGGCATAACCCCTGCAGTAAGTGATGATGCTGCTGCTTGTGTTTTAGCGGCTTGTAAAGCAGCTAAAAAGATGGGAGTTACTGTTAGCTGTGACTTAAACTATCGCAAAAAGCTATGGACAAAGGATAAAGCTCAAGAAGTAATGACTGGTCTAATGGAGTATGTTGATGTCTGTATTGCCAATGAAGAAGATGCAGCGGATGTTTTTGGTATTCATGCTGGGGAAACAGATGTAACAAAAGGTGAATTAGAAACAGAAGGCTATAAGGATGTGGCGACTCAATTAAAAGAGCGGTTTGATTTTAAGTACGTTGCCATTACCTTACGGGAAAGTATCTCTGCCTCACGCAATGGCTGGTCTGCATTGCTTTACGACGGTAAGGAATTTTATCATCCTAAGCGTTATGATATTACACCTATTCTTGACAGAGTGGGTGGCGGCGATTCCTTCGGTGGCGGTCTAATATATGCAATGGTATCAGGCAAAGAGCCCCAGCAAGCCATTGAATTTGCAGTGGCTGCATCATGCTTGAAGCACACTGTGTTTGGTGACTTTAACCTTGTTTCTGTAGACGAAGTGGAGTTGCTGGCCAAGGGTGATGGAAGTGGAAGAGTGCAAAGGTAAAGGTATCTTAAGGAGATGAAATGTAATGCTTAAGAAACATAAGCATCTAAAGTCAATTCTAGACGTGGGCATTGTTGCTGTTATCAGGGCAGAATCCGCAGATAAAGCTATAAATGTTATTGAAGCAATTCGAAAAGGTGGAATACCGGCCATAGAAGTGACAATGACTGTTCCTGGAGCAGTGGATGTTATTAAAGAATTATCCCAGCGATACAGTGAAGAGGAAATGATTATTGGGGCAGGTACTGTATTAGATCCTGAAACGGCCAGGGCATGTATCCTGGCAGGGGCTCAGTACATTGTTTCACCTAGCCTCAATCCAGAAACCATTAAATTGTGTAATCGCTATCAGAAGGTTTGCATGCCGGGTATTGCCACACCAACAGAAGCACAAACGGCTATGGAATTGGGAGTTGATGTAGTTAAATTATTCCCAGGCGAGCTTTTTGGGCCTAAAGCAATTAAGGCCATTAAAGGTCCGCTACCCCATGCCAATATCATGCCCACCGGTGGAGTTAGTTTGGATAATGTTGATCAATGGATTGCGGCTGGTGCTGTTGCGGTGGGAGTGGGTAGTGATTTAACTAAAAAGGGCTTGAGTGCTGGTGACTATAATTTGATTTCCGAAAATGCACGTGCTTACGTGGAAAAAATTGCTGCAGCCCGCCACAACTAAGACTTTGAACAAGTTGTGGCATGAGCTAAAAATATAGTCTAAATTTATAGAAAATTATATTGACTTAACACTCTTTTGCAGTTATGCTAACTGATAAGTTAAATAGAACGTTGTTCCATAAATGAGACAAAATTTAACACTGGTAAAATAACGTATCATTTTATTTTTTAGGAAGGGGTGTTAGGGTTGAGCGTAAATGAGCATGAGGCAGAACGGAATTCAGCAGTTGATCGGGCTTTGTTGTTACTTGAGATGGTAGCAAATAATAAAGGTGGTACTACACTTACTGAAATGGCAAAGGAGCTTAATATGCCCAAAAGTACTGCTCATCGTCTTTTGGAAACATTGAAGGCCCGGGGGTTTGTTGAATATCAGGAAAATTCAGAAAGATACATAATAGGACTAAAATCTGTTGAAGTTGGAGTTTCTGGCCTGAGAAACCTCGGAATCGTAGATGTTGCTGTGTATTATTTGTGTGACTTGGCTGAGAGTACTGGGGAAACCTCTTTCCTTGCGGTCTACAATGAAGGTGAGATGGTTTATCTTTATAAAGTTGAGGGAACCCAGTCAATACGTACAACGGCACAACTTGGTTCTCGTAAACCGGTGCATGCAACATCCCTGGGCAAGGCTGTTCTGTCACAACTTTCCTTAGAAGAAGTGGATAGAATCCTGGAAGAAAAAGGAATGGAAAGGTTTACTGAACATACTATTACTGATCGTCAGGAATATCATGAAGAATTGAGTAAAGTACGAGTGCAAGGTTATGCTGAAGACAGGGAAGAGAATGAAGTTGGTCTAACATGTTTCTCTGTTCCGGTGTTTAACTACACCGGGCAGGTAGTTGGCGCCATCAGTATAGCAGGCCCGACATTAAGAATGGTAGAAAACCGTGATGGTTTTACCAGGAACTTAATGGAAACAGCATTACACATATCCAGGAGACTTGGTTATGTTCCTAGCATGAGACATTCTTCTATAAATCAAGATTAGCGAGGTGTAATTTTTGTGAAAATTACCGACTTAAGTGTAATTAAGCTGTCTTACCCTGTGGAACCGGTTATGGCAGATGGAATACATTATATGCCTGGTAGAAACCTGGTAATTGTTCAGGTACATACCGATGCTGGTATTACAGGAATGGGTGAAGCAGCTAGTTACGGTGGTCCCATGGAATCCACTGAAGCTGTAATTCTAAATGAACTTCGCCCTAGGCTGATTGGTGAAGACCCATTTAAAATTGAATATCTTTGGCGTAAGATGGCTGTTCCATCCCATCAGCATGGCCGGGGTGGTATACTGTATCACGCAATCAGCGGCATAGATATAGCGCTTTATGACATAATTGGACAAGCAACTAAGACACCATTATATAAACTTTTAGGCGCATATCGTGAAGAAGTTCAGGCCTATGCCAGTGCTGGCTTTTATTCGGGTACTAAGAGTGCCCATGATTTAGCTGAAGAGTGTGGCAATTATGTAGAACAGGGATTTACCCACGTCAAGATTAAGGTAGGCAGGAATAAAGAAGTTATGTTAAATCCGCTTCATAATATGCCTTTTAATGATTACGCTACGGTAACCCTGGAAGAAGATTTAGAGCGAGTGCGTTTGGTTAGGGAAGCCATTGGCCCCAAAACCAGACTGGCTGTAGATGCCAATAATGCATGGACCCCTTCTCTGGCTATCCAAATGGGTAAGGAAATGGAAAAACACAACATTTTTTGGTTTGAAGAGCCAGTTGATACCGATGATATTGAAGGCAGTGCACATGTGGCTCACGTTTTGGATGTTCCAGTATCAGGTTATGAGACCTGCTTCAGCTTACCGCAGTTTAGGGAAATAATTACCCGCAGAGCGGTAGATATTGCTCAGCCTGATGTTATTTGGACCGGTGGATTCACTGAAACCCGAAAAATTGCTGCATTTGCAGAAGCATATGGCTTACCGGTGATTCCACACGTATTCTCTTCGGGGTTAAGTCTGGTTGCTAACTTACACTTTATTGCCTCGATACCTAATGGGGGTTTGCTTGAGTTTGACCGTAACAAAAATGACCTGCGAACCCTGCTCTTCAATGAACAAGTTGAAATTGATAAACGTGGATATGTACAGTTGCCAGACCGTCCGGGTTTGGGGGTTACATTAAACCAGAATACCATAGACAAGTATCGTGTTAAATAAGCTCAAAATACAATTTTAAACAAAAACATAAAGTCTTTTTAAGGAGGAGCCTGACATGAGTAAACAAATTAGCGGTAAAGTAGCAGTTGTAACCGGTGGTGGTCAGGGTATAGGCCGGGCTATATGCTTAAGGTTGGCCAATGACGGTGCAGATGTAGCCGTTCTTGACTTGAAACCGGAGAATGCTGAAGCAGTGGCCAAGGAAATAGAAGCACTAGGAGTAAAAGCGATGGCACTGCAGGTGGATGTAAGAGATCGTGAAAGAGTCGTGGCGGTAATGGACGAAGTTGTAGCTAAATGGGACAAAATAGATATTTTAGTAAACAATGCTGGTTTAGGTCTTTTCAATCCGTTCTTCGAAGTTAGCGAAGAAGAAATGGACCTTCAGTTTAATGTAAATGTGAAAGGTTTAGTGTTCAGCATGCAAGCAGCAGCTGCTCACATGGTAAAACAAAACAGTGGCAAGATTGTTAACTTAGCATCCCAGGCTGGTCGCCGTGGTGAGGCTCTGGCATTGTCATACTGCATGAGTAAGGCTGCAGTTATCAGCGTAACTCAGTCTGCAGGACTTGCATTAGCACCGCACAAGATAAATGTAAATGCAGTGGCACCTGGTGTAGTAGACACACCATTTTGGGAAGAAGTAGATAAGAAGTTTGCCAAGTTAATGAACCTTCCAGAAGGTGAACCAAAACGTCAAGCGGTGGCAGGTATTCCGTTAGGACGTATTGAGCAGCCAGAGGATGTTGCTAATGTGGTATCCTTCCTGGCTGGACCCGACTCCGACTATGTAACCCAACAGTGTTATAACGTAGATGGAGGCAACTGGCCTAGCTAAATTCTCCCCCTTGATATATCTCCGTCCTCTTGGACTTTACCTAAGAGGGCGGGGAATCTAAAAAACTATATAAATGTATTTACTATAACTTCATTATTTAGAATATTCTGTGAAACGATCGGAGGAGCCTGACATGAGTAAACAAATTGGCGGTAAAGTAGCAGTTGTAACCGGTGGCGGTCAGGGTATTGGCCGGGCAATATCCTTAAGATTGGCCAAAGACGGTGCAGATGTAGCCGTTCTTGATTTAAAACTGGAGAATGCTGAAGCAGTGGCCAAGGAAGTAGAAGCATTGGGAGTAAAGGCTATGGCACTGCAGGTGGATGTAGTAGATCGTGAAAGAGTCGTGGCTGTAATGGATGAAGTAGCTGAGAAATGGGGCAAAATAGATATTTTGGTAAACAATGCAGGTCTAGGTCTTTTCAATCCTTTCTTTGAAGTTAGCGAAGAAGAAATGGATCTTCAGTTTAACGTAAACGTGAAAGGTTTAGTGTTCAGCATGCAAGCAGCAGCTAGTCACATGATAAAACAAAACAGTGGCAAGATTGTTAACTTAGCATCCCAAGCTGGTCGCCGCGGTGAGGCTCTGGCATTGTCATATTGCATGAGTAAGGCTGCAGTTATTAGTGTAACACAATCTGCAGGACTGGCATTGGCACCGCACAAGATAAATGTTAATGCAGTGGCACCAGGTGTAGTAGACACACCATTCTGGGAAGCAGTGGATAAAAAGTTTGCTAAACTAATGGACCTTCCAGAAGGTGAACCGAAACGCCAGGCGGTGGCAGGTATTCCCCTAGGACGCATTGAGCAGCCAGAGGATGTTGCTAATGTAGTATCCTTCCTGGCCGGACCCGACTCCGACTATGTAACCCAACAGTGTTACAACGTAGATGGAGGCAACTGGCCTAGCTAAATATTTGAATAGTCTCTATCTTTTCAAAGTTCAGAAAAGAGGAGGTGTATATTTTAAAAAAAGCAAGAAACTATGAATTCCAACTAACTAAATAAAAGAGAGGGGTTAGATTATTTTGAAAAAGCTACTAAGTGTTCTGTTTTTGGGAGTTCTCGTATTTGCTTTAGCCGGTTGTGGTGGCGGCGAAGATCCTGCTGGTGATAATGCAGGTGGGGACGACCAACTGGTTGTCGGTTTTTCACAGATGGAGATGAACAACCCATGGCGTATTGCTGAAACTGAGAGCATTCAAAAGGAAGCTAAAGAACGTGGTATTAAGCTAGTTTACACAGATGCACAAGGTTCAACAGCTAAGCAAGTATCAGACATTGAAAGTATGGTTGCCCAAAAAGTAGATTATATTGCACTTGCCCCGCGTGAGTTTGAAGGTTTGGCTCCCGCACTTGATGCTGCTAAAGAAGCAGGCATTCCAGTGATTTTAGTTGACCGGATGGCCAAAGGTACCCCTGGTGAAGACTTTGTTACCTTTATCGGGTCTAACTTTATTGAAGAGGGTGAGCGTGCTGCAAGTTGGTTGGCTGAAACCATGGATGGTAAAGGTAATATAGTTGAGCTGACCGGTACATCTGGTTCTTCTGTAGCTTTAGATCGACAAAAAGGCTTTGTAGACAAATTGGCTGAAGTGGCACCCGAAATGGAGATTATTGCTTCCCAAACTGGTGACTTTGCTCGTGCCGATGGCCAGAAAGTAATGGAAAACTTGTTACAGTCTCAAGGCGATAAAATTGATGCTGTATATGCTCATAATGATGAAATGGCAATTGGTGCTATCAACGCCATTAAAGCAGCAGGTAAAGTACCTGGTGAAGATATCATTGTTGTATCGGTAGACGGTACAAAAGATGCTCTTAATGCAATTATTGCCGGTGAATTGGGTGCTACGGTAGAATGCTCCCCATTCTTTGGACCTCCAGTATTTGATGTGATTGAAAAGCTAGAAAATGGTGAATCTGTTCCAACAGAAATTATTAACGAAGACAGATTCTTTGACGCCAGCAATGCTGAAGAATTTGTAGATTCCGCTTATTAGAAACTTATTTTGGAGCCCCGATAGGTTTTGGTCGGGGTTCCGCTAACAATATAGATTTTTGGGGGTGATCTACTTGGCTAAATCTCACGAAAAAAATTCACCCAATATATTATTGGAAATGAAACAAATATCGAAGGGTTTTTCTGGTGTTCAAGCACTAGATGCCGTTAACTTCACGATTGCAACGGGTGAAGTACATGCATTAATGGGGGAAAACGGTGCAGGTAAATCTACACTGATTAAAGTTTTAAACGGTGTTTACCAACGGGATGCCGGCCAAATTTTGTTTGACGGTGAGGCAATTGATTTTAAATCCCCATGGGAAGCACAGATGGGTAAGATCAGTACAGTATTTCAAGAGGTTAATTTAGAACCTTATCTGAGCGTAGCTGAGAATGTATTCATTGGTCGTGAACCTAAAACTAAATGGGGAACTTATGACTGGAAAAGAGCATATAGGGAATCGGAAGAAATACTAGCACAAATGGGTATTAATGTTGATGTGCGTAGGCCCATTAATGAATACAGTGTTGCCATTCAGCAGATGGTGGCCATTGCTCGGGCCGTTTCTACTGAGGCAAAACTTGTAATTATGGACGAACCGACTTCGTCTTTGGACGAATCTGAAGTACAGATTCTTTTTAATGTTATCCGTAAACTTAAAGAAACTGGGGTATCAATAGTATTTATTAGCCACCGTATGGACGAGATTTATACCATTTGTGACCGAGTGACGGTACTACGAGATGGCACTTTTGTTGGGCAGTGGGATTTAAAAAATTTATCTCGTATGGAATTAATCTCACATATGATTGGAAGAGCACTGGAAGAAAGTAACGACCGCAATAACAAAAAAGTATCAGCAACAAAAGAAATGACCGAAGACAAGCCGTATACCGTTAAGGTAAGAAAACTAAAACGGGGACGGATAGTTAATGGAATTAGTTTTGAAGTAGCTAAAGGAGAAATTTTGGGGCTGGCAGGTCTCTTGGGGTCAGGCAGAACTGAAACCGTTCGAGCACTGTTTAGTGCAGATTCTTATGAAGAAGGTGAAATTGAATTTGAAGGTCAGGTTGTTAAATTCAATTCCCCTTATGATGCAATTCGTGCCGGAATTGGTTACTGTTCGGAAAACCGTAAAACAGAGGGGATTATTCCCAATATGTCAGTCCGTGAAAATATAACAATTGCCAATTTGCCTGCTCTATCTAACATGGGAATAGTTTCTACCCAAAAGCAAAAGGAGATTGTAGATAAATATATCGAGCGTCTTGGAGTTAAGACACCCACACCAGATCAACAAATTGGTAAATTGAGTGGTGGCAACCAACAGAAGGTCCTATTGGCAAGATGGCTATGTATTAATCCTAAACTACTTATTCTTGATGAGCCCACCCGAGGAATTGATGTGGGAGCCAAGGCAGAAATTGAAAAATTAATACGCCAATTGGCTGACAGCGGAATTAGTATCATTATGATCTCATCAGAATTAGAAGAACTTGTTCGCAATAGCGATAGATTGGTTGTGTTGCGGGATGGCTATAAAATTGCAGAACTAGATGGAGAAACAGCCACTGAAGAACAAATCATGCATGTAATTGCAGAACATTCTCGTGATACAGAAAAGGTTGCGATGGGAGGATCATAAAATGACAGAGTCAGCACTACAACGAACCGCAATGAATAAGAGTGAGTTTGCTAGAAAATATGGTGCAGCCATAGTATTAGTACTGTTGGTGGCTTTTAACATTATCTATACCCAAAACTTTGCAGCCACCCAGACCTTATGGAACGTACTATTACATGCTTCCACCACACTATTGGTTGCCATTGGTATGACGTTGGTTATTGCGACTGGCGGTATTGATTTGTCAGTTGGGGCACTAATGGCAATAGCTGCAGCTGTTTCAACTTTGTTTATGGATTATGGTTTTGCAGCAGCTATATTTTTTACCATTGCCTGTGCCGCTTTTTTGGGGGCAATGAATGGAACGATAATTTCCTATTTAAAAATTCAGCCAATTATTGTCACACTGGCGTTAATGATTGCGGGCCGAGGTATAGCTCAGGTTATAACAGATGGTATGCTGGTAAACTTCACCAACCCAACTTTTGAGTTTATCGGAAAAGGCAGCATTGGCCCTGTTCCGTTTCCAGTTATGTTGAGTTTACTTACTTGCTTGGTGATATATTTATTAGTTAGGTTCACTATCATGGGACGGTATGTGGAAGCAATAGGTGACAACGAAGAGGCGGCCCGATTGGCGGGTGTAAGGGTTAATAGAATAAAAATTGCTATTTACAGCCTTTCTGCCGTTTTAGCTGCTATGGCTGGAATGATTGAAACTGCACGTTTGGCAGCAGCCGATGCCACAAAGATCGGCCTATTTATTGAGTTGGATGCCATTGCCGCGGTGGTAGTGGGGGGTACACTGATGACTGGCGGTCGTCCGTTAATTTTCGGCACTATAATTGGTGTATTAATTATGGAAGTAGTAACCACAACATTTAATTACAACAATATTCCCGATTCCTACTCAATGGTATTAAAAGCGGCAATCATCATAATAGCAATTTTAGTTCAGCGGGAACGAAAGTCATAGGAGGGGCTTATTATGAAAAATACAGCTGTTCAGGAAAAAATGAACACAACTATAAACAAAGATAGCCTATTAAACTTCCTGAAAAATCAAGGGGCCCTCGTAGGATTAATTTTACTTACAATTGGTGCTTCGATTCGTTATGATTACTTTTTTACCTCCACCAATTTACTTAACTTAGTTCTTAGTAACGCCATGCTGGGTATTGTTGCAATTGGTATGACTTTTGTTATCTTAACGAGGGGAATTGATCTATCTGTCGGTTCCTTATTGGCGTTAGCTGGTATAGTTGCGGGATACATGTCCAGCCACAGCTTAGTTTTGGCTTTGGTTATACCCATACTGATTACCACGTCTTTAGGTTTTGTAAATGGTGTGTTGATTGCCAAAAATAAGCTGGAGCCATTTATTGTTACCTTGGCCATGATGATAGGTGTGAGGGGGTTTGTTTACGCGTACACCGAAGAGTTATCGATATCAATAAGTGACACAATAGCGGAGTCATTTGCTTTTTTTGGTAGGGGTGAACTCCTTGGTTTACCAGTTCCGATAATAATCTTTATAGTATTACTTTTTATAGCAGGATTTGTTTTAAAGTATACAACCTTTGGTCGGCATGTATTGGCTGTGGGTGGTAACCAAGAAGCAGCTAAGCTTATGGGGCTTAAAGTTGAGCGGATTAAAATAATGGTATATGCATTAAATGGTGCATTAGCTGGTTTGGCAGGTGTGATATTAGCATCCCGCTTGGGTGTAGGACAACCCGTGGCTGGATTGACTTGGGAATTGGATGCCATCGCAGCGGTGGTTATTGGAGGCACATACTTAACAGGTGGAAGAGGTACTATATTTGGTACTTTTGTAGGCGTAATTTTGTTAGCGTTAATTTATAACATTATTAACATGGAAGGAACCATTAACTCTTGGTGGCAGCCGGTTATCCGTGGAACATTTTTGATTCTGGTCGTTATCATTCAAGCTAAAGTACAAAGAAAGCAGCAGAAGGAGTAGCTGGAAGGGAGGAATGCCATATATTTGATGTTATTACATTGGGTGAAGCACTGGTGGCCTTTTCTCCAACAGACTTTGGTTCTATTAAATATGCCCAACGTTTTTCCAAGAATGTAGCCGGAGCGGAATCGAACGTAGCCATTGGCCTCAGCAAAATGGGTCACAGCGTGGGTTGGGTCAGTAAACTTGGTAAAGATCCCTTGGGCCAGTTTGTAATCTCTACCATTAAGGGCGAAGGTGTAGATGTATCACAGGTAAGCTATTCTAACAATTTTCCCACTGGAATTTATTTTAAAGATAAGTTAGGGTTTGGGGAAACTAAAGTTTACTATTATCGCCATGGTTCCGCTGCAAGCCGGCTTTGTCCTGAAGACATAAATGAGGAATATATTTCCCGAGCCAGATTTATGCATTTGACAGGAATAACACCAGCTTTGGGAAAGAGCTGTTTTGATGCCGTTAATTATGCCATAGACATGGCTAGGAAAAACGGGATAGCTATTTCTTTTGACCCTAATATTCGTTTGAAACTATGGGATGAATCTACAGCAAAAGAAGTATTACTATCATTAATTAAGAAAGTAGATATTTGTTTGCCTGGTATTGAAGAGGCAAAGTTCATAACTGGAGTTGATGATCCGGAGGAACAAGCAAACATTCTAATGGCGTTAGGCCCTAAGACGGTAGTAATTAAGCTTGGTAAAGACGGTGCTTACTTTAAAACAGCACATCAATCGGGATATGTGCCAGCATACCAGGTAGATCATTATGTGGATAATGTTGGTGCTGGAGATGGATTTGCCGTAGGTTTGTTGTCAGGGCTAATTGACAATGAAGATCTAGCGAAGGCTGTTAATAGAGGGTGTGTCATTGGTGCCTATGCTGTAACCACCAAGGGTGATTTTGAAGGATATCCCACACGGGACGAACTAGAGGTAATTTTGGGAGATAAACCGGTAGTGACCAGATAAGTTTAGTTCGGTTAGAAAGTGTTGATATAACCAATCTTTATCCGTATAAAGTGTGATAATTAATTAACAATTTAATGAAACAGATATCAACTATGGTGATACTCCATTATTTATCACCATGATGATCATATGGCTGTACCCAATATTAATAAAAAAATTATATCATGGTACATCTAGCTACATTTCTACAATACGAGGTGACTAAATTGAAAGCATTTGTAATTACAGAACCATTAAAGGCACAATGGAATAATATTGAGCAACCGACGAATCCTGGATCTCAGGAAGTTATTATCAAGGTTAAAGCGGCAGGTATTTGTGGTACAGACGTGCATATCTGGCATGGCAAGCACGGTGCTGTTACTTTTCCAAGAATTCCTGGTCACGAACTGGTTGGTGAAGTACTAGAAGTAGGCTCAGATGTTGAGCATGTCAAAGTAGGGGATAGAGTTGCTGTTGATCCAGTGGTTAGTTGTGGCCAGTGTGCGTTATGCAAGTCTGATAAACATAATATATGCCACCAAGTAAAATGTTTAGGTGTACAAACAGAAGGTGGTTTCACCGAAGTAATTAAGGTTAGTGCCGATAGAACTTTTGTGTTTAGTAATGAAGTCGATTGGGATGTTGCAGCATTGGTGGAACCATTTAGTATTGCTGCCCAAATTGGTGAAAGACTTCGTTTGGATGCCAATGACAAGGTATTGGTTGTGGGAGCAGGCACCATTGGGTTAGCAGTTCTACAAACAATACAAGGAATTTATGGGGCAGCGACCATCGTTGCTGATATATCTGCCAAGAAGCTAGAAATGGCAACAGACATGGGGGCTAAGGCAGTTGTTAACCCCAAAGAGACTAATGCTATTGAAAAAGCAGCGGAAATTTGGGACAATCAAGGGCCAACAGTTGTGATAGACGCAGTTGGTAATACTAAGATTTTAAAAGATTTATGTATGCAAGCACTACCAGGAACCCGAATTGGCGTTATTGGTTTTATGGCCGATGAATTGGCAATACCTCCAGTGGAAATTACAAAGAGAGAATTAGAATTGATCGGTTCAAGAATGAACAATAACAAATTTCCTGATGTATTAAGGTGGTTTAAAGAAGGAAAAGTTGATGCCGCCAAACTGATTTCCCATAAATATAAATTTACTGATATAGAGAAGGCATTTGATGTAATAGACAAACAACCGGATGAAGTATGCAAAGTAATCTTAGAATTTTAGAGGAGGTATTACTTTATGATATTAGATCAATTTTCTTTAGCAGGTAAGGTTGCTATTGTAACCGGGGCAAGCCGGGGAATAGGACAAGCCATAGCTGTTGGCCTAGCGGAAGCGGGTGCCGACGTGGTAGGTGTAGCCACAAAGGGTATGGATGAAACCAAAACTAAAGTGGAAGGTCTGGGTAGAGATTTCTTAGAAGTGCAAGCCGATCTTTCAGATTTAAAATCAGTTGATAAGATCATGAAAGCCACAATAGAGCATTTTGGGAAAGTTGAAATCTTGGTTAATAACGCTGGTACCATTAGAAGAGAGCCAAGTTTGGAGTTTAGCGTAGAAAATTGGGATTTGGTGATGAATGTCAATATCAGAACAGCATTCTTCTTAGCCCAAGCCGCAGCTAAACAATTTGTAAAACAAGGTACCGGCGGCAAAATTATTAACACAGCTTCCATGCTGTCTTTCCAGGGTGGTATTTTAGTACCTTCTTACACCGCCAGCAAAAGTGCTCTGGCCGGAGTTACCAAAACCATGTGTAATGAATGGGCTAAATTAAACATCAATGTAAATGCCATTGCTCCCGGATACATTGCCACTGACAATACAGCAGCCATCAGAGAAGATGAAGAAAGAAACCAGGCAATTCTTGATAGAATCCCGGCTGCCAGGTGGGGCAAAGCCGAAGACCTTCAGGGTGCAGTTGTATTTTTAGCTTCTGCTGCCGGTGACTATATGCAAGGTCATATTTTGGCCGTTGATGGCGGATGGTTGGCCAGGTAGCTTTGTATTAAGGAGATTCTATGAAAATTACAAATATAATTACCCACAAACTTTCTTATTTGCCTAAAAATCCCCCGCGGGATGGCTTGTCCGGGATATCCACCAGAGATGTGATTTTGGTGGAAGTGGAAACAGATGTAGGTATTATCGGTGTTGGGGAAGGGTTTGCCCTGGCATCGTTACAAAGTACAGAGGTCTTTATTAATGAACTGTTGGTTCCTGTATTAATTGGAGAGGACCCCACCTGCACCGAAGCCCTATGGGAGAAAATGTATAAACGTACCTTTAGGGTCGGCCGGCGCGGCCTAGCACTGGCTGCTATCAGTGCCATTGACATTGCACTGTGGGATATTATAGGCAAGAAAGCCGGTATGCCGGTATATAAGTTGCTGGGAGGGCATTCGAGGCATCTCAATGCTTATGCCAGTGCCGGATACTACCAAGAGGGTAAGGGCCTAAATGAATTGGCAGAGGAAATGAGAGAATATGCCAAGCAAGGTTTTAAGGCAGTGAAGATGAAGGTTGGCGGTGTATCACCGGAAGAGGATTTAGCACGGGTGCGTACTGCCCGCCAAGCTTTGGGGGATGCCATTAAATTAGCTGTTGATGCCAATAACTCTTGGGCTCTGCCAACTGCTATGCGAATGGCAAGGAAGCTGGAACCATTAGATATATTCTTTTTGGAAGAACCCATTTCTTCAGACGATGTCGACGGAAGTGCTGAGTTAGCAAGATTTACAGATATCCCTATTGCAGGGTACGAAACTGAGTATACTCGCTACGGGTTAAGAGATATCATTGTGAAACGAGCAGTGAACATAGTTCAAACAGATGCAATATGGACCGGTGGTATATCCGAGGCTAGGAAGATTGGAATATTGGCTTCAGCCTGGGGGATGAAATGTATTCCGCATTTTTCAGCAGGCATAGTATCCTTGATGGCAAACCTCCATTTTGCAGCCTCATTACCCAATGTGGAATGGTTTGAACTTACGCTGGATGATAACCCACTGCGCACCGAGTTGTCTAATTTATTCCCCAAAGTAGAAGAAGGTTTAATTTACCTTAATGATGCTCCGGGGATTGGTATCGAGTTGGACAGAGAGGTGCTGGAAAGATATAAGATTAAGTAATTAGTAAGTTAATTATTAAGTTAAGGGGAGATGAAAATATGTTTGGCTATTGGGGGAAACTTCTGCGTGTTAATCTTACCAATCAAACTTACAAGGTAGAAGAAATACCAGAAGTTACTTTAAAGAAATTTCTTGGTGGTGCAGCACTGGGAGCCAAAGTACTTTTAGAAGAAACAGCTCCAAACGTTGAACCTCTGTCTCCAGAAAATAAAGTAATCTTTGCGGTAGGGCCGCTTCAGGCAGTGAGTTTCCCTGGTAACGGCAAGTGGAGTGTAATTACCAAAGGACCGCTCACTGGCACCTATCTTGACTCTGCCGGCACTGGTCATTGGGCACCATATCTAAAGAAGGCCGGTTATGACTTGTTGGTTATTGAAGGTAAGGCAGAAAAGCCGGTTTACCTTTATATTAACGATGACGTGGTGGAAATCAAAGATGCTACTCAGCTGTGGGGTCAGGACACTGTAAGTACTTCCCAAATGATAAAAGAAGAGTTGGGTGACAGACGTATCAATGCCTTGAATATTGGGCCTGCTGGGGAGAACTTGAGCCCCGTTGCATGTATCACTTGCGATGGCCACTCCTTTGCCGGTAGAGGCGGCGCAGGTGCAGTGATGGGTTCTAAAAACCTAAAAGCAGTAGCGGTTTGGGGAACTAAACAAGTTCCGGTACATGATAAAGAAAAGGCATCAGAAATCAGCAAAAAATTATTCAAGTCAGCTTATGAAAATGGTAAATACTTCAGAGAGCACGGTACTGCCTGTGCCATAGTTCCACTAAATGAGCTAGGGGACGTGCCTGTTAAATATTGGCGGGATGATGTTTGGACCGAGGGTTCCGCAAAGATTGGCGCGCCCCGTTATACTGAATATTTGAAGGCCAAGCCAAAGCCCTGTATCAACTGCCCTCTTGGTTGCCATAGACATGTTCATTTCGAGTACGATGGCGAAAAGAAAGAAGCCAACGGACCTGAGTATGAAACATTAGGTATGATGGGTGCTAGCCTACTAGTTGAAGATCTTGATGCAATTTGCATGGCCAACGATCTTTGCAACAAGAATGGTGTAGATACGGTTTCAACCGGTGCTTTCATTGGTTTCTTGATGGAATGCTACGAACTGGGTTGGTTAACAAAAGAACAAATCGGTGACTTAGAGTTAAAATGGGGCGATGGAGATGTTCTGGTTGAACTGACCCGTCAAATCATAAATATGGAAGGTTTGGGTAAACTCTTTAAGAATGGTATCCGTGGTGCAGCCGCAGAAATTGGCCACGAAGCAGAAAAAATAATTGTTGAAGTGAAAGGCTTAGATTATCCGGCTCACGACCCCAGGGCCACCTTTGGTGTGGCAGTGAACTATGCCACTTCACCCAGAGGAGCATGTCACGAAAGGGGTAACGTTCATGCGGGCAGCCTGGGATTATATTATCCCGAACTACAAGATGCACCGGCAGATCGTTTTTCGGTGGATCAAGCCGCCCAAGCAGCATATCTGCACCAGTCAATCAGTACTTTCTATAACACACTTACTTTCTGTAAGTTTATGATTGGTGATGGTGGTATTACTTTAAGTGAACTCTGTGAAGGTCTAGAAGCTATCACCGGGTGGAAATTGGAAGCCAAAGACCTCTTCCGTGTTGGAGAAGCCGCCTTTACCCTCCAGCGCCTGATTAATGTTCGTGATGGTCTGGATAGAAAAGATGACAGCCTGCCGGAAAAAATGAAAATGGCTGCTTTAGTTGGCCCAAGGGCTGGTGAAGCACCTACACCTCATGAAAAGATTTTAGATGATTATTATAAATTACGGGGTTGGAATGAAAAAGGAGTTCCCACAGCTGAAAAGCTAAAAGAGCTTGAATTAGAGGAGTATGTTTCTTTTATACCTGCTAAATAAACGGTGGTGTTTTAATGCCTGTGAAAATACGTTTTCTGGGAGTACTAAAAAAATATCAGCCCGGTGAAGGTGAATACTGGGTAGTAAGCGATGCCGTTGGCACAAAGGTTTCAGATCTGTTAAATAAAGTGCTGGCAGAAGAAAAAATGGTTGGATATATAGTTATTGTAGGCAGTGTTCGTAAAGAGAAGGATTATGTATTGCAAGAAGGCGATGTTGTTACTCTTATGCCTTTGATAACTGGTGGATAATGAGAGTCTCCCCCGGGTATAACCTGGGGGATTCATTTTAAAATTTTTTATAGGCATAATATAACAGTTTTACAATTAATTGACTACATCGAGGAATAGGAGTGATTATTTATGAGTATTAAAATTGCAATTAATGGTTTTGGAAGAATTGGTAGAAACGTGTTACGGGCAGTAATGGAAAGAAACTTACTTGAACAGCAGTCACCGCTAGAGGTGGTGGCGGTAAACGATTTAACTGATCCGCAAACCTTGGCACATTTGCTTAAATATGACTCTGTGCATGGTGTTTTGCCCGCAAGGGTAGAAGCCACAGAGGACAGTATATTTATAGATGATGTTCAGATTAAAGTTTTTGCCCAGACTGACCCTGCACAACTACCCTGGGCTAGTTATGATGTTGATATTGTTATCGAATCAACTGGCCTTTTTACAAATGGCTCAGATGCAGGAAAACACCTGCAGGCAGGGGCTAAAAAAGTTATTATTTCTGCCCCTGGTAAAGAAGTAGATGCCACCATCGTTATGGGAGTTAACCAGGATGATTATGATGCTGATAGGCATCATGTAATTTCAAATGCTTCTTGTACAACTAACTGTTTAGCACCAATTGCTAAAGTTCTTAACGATAAGTTTGGTATTGTTAAGGGGTTAATGACCACTGTACATTCATATACCAATGACCAACGAATTCTAGACCTGCCCCATGGAGATTTGAGAAGAACAAGGGCGGCAGGGATGTCAATTATTCCAACCACCACTGGTGCTGCCAAGGCAGTGGCATTGGTTTTGCCGGAACTGGAGGGCAAATTAAACGGTTTGGCAATGCGGGTGCCCACACCTAATGTTTCAGTGGTAGATCTGGTGGCGGAATTGGAAGAACCCGCCACCGTAGATCAAATAAATGATGTGCTAAAGACTGCTTCAGAAGGCGAATTAAAGAATATATTAGCTTTTAACAAGTTGCCCCTAGTATCTAAAGATTTTAATGGTAACCCACATTCCTCAATTGTAGATGGACCTAGTACTATGATTGTTGAAGGAAATATGGTTAAGGTGATTTCTTGGTATGACAACGAATGGGGTTACTCTAACCGGGTTTTAGATCTCGCTTTAATGATTGGTGAAAAGATTAATTAGAAGAAAAAGTGAAATTTTTAAAGCCTACCAACTTAGGTAGGCTTTAATTGTTATTTTAAACGTAGTGCATTTACATCCACCTTCGGTACCAGCCCTTCCTGGGAGGCACGGCTAAGCAGAGTGGTTACCGCTTGGTATCCTTCATTGCCAAGGTTGGCGGAGAATTCATTAACGTAAAGATTGATGTGCTCTTTTGCAACTTGATGGGACATCTCTTGGGCGTGCTTTAATACGTACTCTCGGGACGCATCAGGGTGTGCCCAGGCGTAGTTAACCGATTCTCGAATCCAGTGGGCGATGGCGGGTAAGTCCAGTGACCGGCGGGCGATGATGGCTCCCAAGGGTATTGGCAAACCAGTGTCTTCCTCCCACCAATTGCCTAAGTCCTCCAACAATGTTAGCCCATAGGAGGGGTAGGTAAAACGTGCTTCGTGAATTACCAACCCTGCATCAACCTGGCCATCACGTACTGCTGGCATGATTTCGTTAAAAGGTAAAATTACAATTTCACCTACGCCCCCTGGCACATGTTTGGCTGCCCACAGCCTAAATAGTAAGTAAGCAGTTGAGCGCTCACTGGGTACCGCCACCCGACGGTCGGTTAGCGCTGAAGGTTTGTCACTATTAGGTGTCAGTACTAGTGGCCCGCATCCTCTACCCAACGCTCCACCGCATGGTAACAGCGCATATTCGGATAATACCCAGGGTAGCGCGGCGTACGATATTTTGAGCACGTCTGGCCCGTTGGGACTGGCTGCTAAACTATTTGTTATATCAATATCTGCGTAGGTAACGTCAAGCTTGGGTGCATCGGGAATTAATCCGTGTACTAAAGCGTGGAATATAAAAGTATCGTTAGGACAAGGTGAGAAAGCAATTTTCATAGTAATACCCCCGTTAATTCTTTACTAGCTGTTTCAAGAGTGCTCAGCGCCTTTTTAATTTGCCAAGTGCTTTTGTCACGTGGACCGACCAAATTTGAGATAGCCCGGATTTCCAGTATTGGTAGACCGTAATTATGGGCTGCCAGAGCAACGCCATAACCTTCCATTGCTTCGGCAACCGCCCCCGGCACCCGTGAGGCAAGTTTTAATGCAGTGGTCTCAGTTCCGGTGGCGGTAGATACAGTGATCACAGGGCCAGTGATTACCGGGATATTTGCTGCAAGAAAAGTGTCAGTTACTTTGTTTACCAGGCTTGTATCCACTTGGACTTCGATGGAACCGAAGCCTAACTCATCTAAACTGCTAAAACCTTCAGGTGTTTCCACTCCCAGGTCGGCAGCGACAATTTTGTTCGCAACCACTAAGGAACCTACCTCAGCCTTGCCAGGGAAGCCCCCTGCAATACCAGCGCTAACCACCATGTCATAGTGGTTTTCAACCAATGCCCTAGTTGTACTCACTGCGGATGCTATGGGACCGACACCTGCTTCCAATACCTTAAATCTTGAATTGTTATGTAGACCACGTAAAACCGCATCCTTCTCAGCTGAAACTGCTGTGATTATAAGGATGCGCTTTCTTCCTTCCTTTATCTTCAAGTCCATATTATTTTCCCCTTTATGTGGTGACATATTGTTTTTTCTAAATAAACATCTTTCAACCCTTTATTTACACTATCAAAAAGTATTTAAAAGACTTGCGAAAGCCCAGTTACTAATAACTCTTCCATTGTATACTATAAACTATTTTATTAAAAATTCAGGGATTTTTTTTATTAAATTTATTAGAATATAAGAGGGAAAGTAAAAAACAAATATAAGAACTATGTGAAACCAACATTCACTAAGGGTATATAAAGGAGTAGAGGGCACTATGCAAATTCCAGTTAAAAAGTGGTATGATGCAATTTATCAACGGCGTTCAAGACGACAGTTTAACGGTAGAGAGTTATCAACCGATATTACTTCCCATTTGGAAGAATTCTCAAAAGAAATTAATGAATATATTACTGGTGTTAAGGCTGTTCTAGTAAATGAGAACCCAAATCAAGTATTTAAGGGCGCCATTGGTTCGTATGGTAGTATCAAAGGGGCACCTGCATATGTGGCCTTTGTTGGCAACATGGAGGATGCAAACGTTCAGGAGAAGGTTGGATACATAGGCGAAGGTTTTATATTAGAGGCAACTTCTATTGGCCTGGCAACATGTTGGGTAGGAGGTTTTTTTAGAAAAGAAGTGGCACAAAAACAGGTTCAAATTAATCCTAATGAACAGATATTAGCGGTTTCCCCAGTTGGCTACGTAGACGACAAGTATAGTCTTGAGGAAAAAATAATGTCTAAATTTGCTAAGTCCCATAATAGAAAGAGTTTAGATGAACTGTGCGTAACTGAAGAAAAAAACTGGCCAAGCTGGGTGCAATTAGCTTTAGATGCAGCACGACTGGCACCCTCAGCTATTAATAGACAACCATGGAGGTTCTCAGTTGAAGATAATAATATAAAAGTATCAGCTGATAGTTTGAAGGATTCTTATCATATTTCAAAGAGGCTTGATTGTGGAATAGCTATGATACACATAGAAGTAGGAGCTAACCATGGGGGTGTTAAAGGTAGATGGAGTTATCTTGAAAAACCTGATGTGGCTTTGTTTGAAGTTATATAAATAAATATATATTATCTTGGTAATGAAAACCGATATCTTATGCAGGTATCGGTTTTTACTTGCTTTTATGTTTTTAATTGCATTACAGTAGTGAAAGCCAGTATTATACTTATAATTGATATATATGTAGTTGCTTTGATATTTCATCACCCCAGCCTTAATATAAGCATAATTAAAGCTATACTTAAGTCACCAAAAAATTAATAACATTATAGGAACTTTTGTCAAAATAGAAGGTTAACTGTTTGAATTGTCGAAGAATACTTACTTGTATCGTGAGAGTATTAACAAAAATAATAGAATATGGAGAATTATTATGGGATTAACAATTAAAAAGAAACTTTTTATTACCTTCGGTATTTTACTAACTATTTTTATTATTATGGGGATCTTTTCAACAGTAGTATTAAAAGAAATAAATGATAAGTCCACTGAAATAGATGTGAATTGGCTTCCCAGTGCAAATCATGCCCATTCAATTAACACACTAATTTCTGATTTTCGTATCCATGAGTTTCGGCATATCTTATCTTCAAACATTAAAGAGAAAGATCAATTAGAAAATGAAATGAAAGAGATTAAGAAAGATATTCAAAAAAATCTGCTCAGTTACCAAAATTCCCTTAATGGTGACTATGACAGGCAGCTTTTTAGGACAGTAAAAAAAGAATGGGAAGGGTACCAAGAAATAAATAACAAAATAATGTCCATCAGCAAGCAATTTAAAAGTGAACAAGCTATGCAGATAATGGAAGGTGAGTCTGAAGAAGCATTTGATAGATGTTCAAGCATTCTTGAAGAACTGGTTAATTTCAATCAAGAAAACAGTACTCAGGCAAGTTTGGAGGGGGATGAACTCTATGCCGGTTCTAATTATGCCTTAACTTTGATGGTCATAATTTGTCTGGTAGTTGGCGGTGGCAACGCAATTTGGCTGTTGCGGGATATTGTCGGTAAACTAAGTAAATTGACAACAGCCATGAGAGGTGTTTCCCAACATAAAGATAAAACTTCCCTACCTCGCTTGACAGTGACATCTAAAGATGAACTCGGGGAAATATCAAGAGTCTTTAACAGCATGGCTGCAACCCTGGAACAGCATGCCAGGCAGGAGAAGGATTACACTAAGAAAATTCAAGATCAGCATTGGCTTAAATCAAACTTAGCTGAAATCACCGGTCTCTTTCAAGGGATGCAGAATGTTAAAAAACTTGGACAGCAGTTAATTTCGAAAATATCTTCCCAAGTTGGGGCAAGTTATGGAGTGTTTTATGTGATAGAAGAGCAAGGTAAAAACCAGCAGTTTGTAAACATGGGCACCTATGCCAGCATGGATATAGACGATGCTGCTGCTAGTTTTCGCCTTGGGGAAGGGTTGGTAGGCCAGTGTGCTTTAGAGAAGAAGATTATTAATATAAATGGTGTTCCACAGAATTACATTAACATAACTTCCGGTTTGGGTTCAGCCAACCCCAGAAACATTATATTAGTACCGGTGGAGTTTGAAGGAGAGGTGTTGGCTGTTATTGAATTGGCATCGTTAACTGACTTCAGCCCCATGCACCAGGAGCTTTTGGAACAGATTCGGTGGAACATAGGCACTGCCCTGAATCGTATCCAGAGACACATGGAAATTGAAAAATTGCTTGCTGAGAGTCAGACTTTGACAGAAGAATTGCAAACCCAGTCTGAAGAATTACAGCGGCAGCAGGAAGAATTAAGAACTACCAACGAACAACTGAATGAGCAGTACCGGGAGTCGGAGAAGAAAACCGATGAACTGGAAGAAGCCAAGTCGGCTTTGGAGGAGAAAGCAAGTCAACTGGCCATTAGTTCTCAGTATAAAACAGAGTTTTTGTCCAACATGTCTCACGAACTGAGAACCCCCCTTAACAGTTTGATGATACTGGCCCGGATGTTAATGGAGAATAAGGAAGGTAATCTTACCGCCAAGCAAGTTGAGTATGCTGAAACTATTCTTTCTTCGGGCCATGAACTTTTAAATCTAATCAATGACATTTTAGATCTTGCTAAGATCGAGGCGGGTAAGTTACAGGTGAAACCTGACCAGGTACAGCTTTTTGAACTAAAAGCTACAATGGAAAGGCAGTTTGCCCCGTTAGCTCGACGTAAGGGTATAGAATTTAAAGTACAACTGGATAACGGTGTTACAGAAAATATATATACAGATGAGAATCGACTAAAGCAGATATTGAAGAACTTGCTGTCCAATGCAGTGAAATTTACAGACCAGGGTTATGTTCACTTCCTTATCCAAAGGGCAGATAACTCTAACGACCCGTCAGTAATTGCGTTTTCCGTCATCGATACTGGAATAGGCATAGCTCCAGACAGGCAGGAAACAATTTTTGAAGCATTCCAACAGGTTGATGGAACAACCAGCCGAAAGTATGGCGGTACAGGTCTGGGGTTGTCCATTTGTCGAGAACTCTCAAATTTATTAGGCGGATATGTAGAAGTAGAGAGTAAAGAAGGTGAGGGAAGCAGGTTTACCCTGTATCTGTCTCCATATGAAATTGAACCTGAATCTCTGCAGCATACTGTTAAGAAAGAAGTAGCAGTAACTATAGATACTGTAATGCAGAAAGAAGTAGAACCAGAAGAACCAATTCACCTAGAAGAAACAGTGGAAGATGCCACCAATGATGATGAAGTGTTAATTGGAAGTAAGGTGTTGGTGGTTGATGACGATATGCGCAATGTTTTTGCTATTACTGCATCTCTGGAACAGCAGCAAATCGAAGTACTGTTTGCTGAAAACGGCCGGGAAGGGATAGAAGTGTTACGGGACAATCCAGATATAGACCTGGTACTAATGGATATCATGATGCCGGAAATGGATGGATATGAAGCTATGGATGCTATCCGGCAGATGCCTGATTTTGCGAAACTGCCGATAATAGCATTGACTGCTAAAGCCATGAAAGGCGACCGCAAGAAATGTTTGGAGGCAGGGGCAACAGACTATATCAGCAAACCGCTGGATATAGACCAACTGCTTTCATTAATGCGGGTGTGGTTATACAGGCAGGTGAACTAAAATAGACTCTAATCTAGAAAAAATTGAAATTCAGCTGCTCCTGGAAGGAGTTTACCAACATTACGGCTATGATTTCAGAAACTACGCTTATTCAACCATTAGGCGCAGGATATGGCACTGTGTTAAAGCGGAGGGTTTAGAAACTATTTCTGCTTTACAAGAAAAAGTGCTTCACGACGCTCAATGCATTGACAGACTATTTTCTAATTTCACTATCCAAGTTACAGAAATGTTTCGCGACCCTGGTTTTTTTAAATCATTTAAAGAAAAAGTAATTCCCATTATTAGGAATTATCCGTTTATTCGTATCTGGCATGTGGGTTGCTCTTCTGGCGAAGAGGTTTATTCCATGGCCATTTTGCTTTATGAGGCAGGACTATATAGTAAAAGTATTCTCTATGCAACCGACATCAATGAAAGGGCACTGCAGACAGCGAAAGAGGGTGCTTTTCCAATTGAAAAAATGAAAACCTATACCAGCAACTACCAGCAAACTGGGGGGCACCGGGCTTTTTCTGAATATTATACTGCTTCAGGCAAAGAGGCAGCTTTTCATAGTTATCTTAAAAAAAATATTGTTTTTGCTCAGCATAATCTGGTCACCGATGGTTCTTTCAATGAGTTTAACGTCATCATCTGCAGGAATGTAATGATTTATTTTAATAAAACATTACAAAGCAGAGTGCACAAGCTTTTTTATGATAGTTTGAGTTTGGAGGGTTTTTTGGGTTTGGGTCAAAAAGAGGGGATGAAGTTTACTTTATATGAAGACTGCTATCATGAAATTGATAGCAGAGAAAAGATATATCAAAAAAGTTTGATACCAAGGTAGGGATAAAAGTAGTATGGATACCAAAGTAAAAATTTTAGTGGTTGATGATAGGCAGGAAAACTTACTAAGCATGAAGGCAGTGCTGGACTCTTCCATGTACTACCTAGTAACAGCTAGTTCCGGAGAAGAAGCATTAAAATGCATATTGCAAGAAGAATTTGCTGTGATTTTGTTGGATGTGCAGATGCCGGGAATTGACGGATTTGAGACAGCAAGAATTATTCGCTCCCGGGAGAGAACCAAATATACACCAATTATTTTTATTACAGCAATCCAACAGGAGTCTGAACAGGTTCAAAGAGGTTATGCACTCGGTGCTATTGATTACATATTCAAGCCAATAGATCCAGAAAACCTAAAATCAAAAATAGCTGGCTTTGTACATATATATCAACACCGGGAGCAGTTGGAACAAATTGTGCAACAACGTACTCATGAATTAATGCTGGCGAATGAAAAATTGCGTTGTGAAATTGAAGAGCGCAGGCAACTGGCATCCATTGTGGAAAATTCCGATGATGCTATTATCGGTAAAAATCTGAATGGTAATATTATTAGCTGGAATGGCGGAGCTGAGCGCATGTACGGGTATACAACCAAGGAAATTATCGGCTACCATATATCAACCATTGTTCCCGATGATTGTAAGGGTGAAACTAAAGGGGTATTTTTAGACATTAATAATGGGATGCCAAATAAGAACTATGAAACATTGGGACAGAAAAAGAACGGAGAACAGATTCATGTTTCAATAACTGCATCACCAATAAAGAGTACTGATGGTACAATTACGGGGCTCTCTAGCATTCACCGGGATATTAGTGATAAGAAACAGTTTGAAAACCAAATGGCCCGCTTGGATCGCCTTAACATTGTAGGGGAGATGGCAGCGGGTATAAGCCATGAGGTTAGAAACCCCATCACCACAGTGCGGGGGTTTCTGCAAATGATGGGTGGCAAAAAGGAATACCAGAAAGATAAGAATTACTTTAACTTAATGATAGAAGAATTGGATAGAGCCAATTCAATAATAACGGAATTTCTATCAATAGGAAAAAATAATCCCACCGAAATGAAGGTACAGAACCTAAACGAAATTGTTAAAACGTTATCACCTTTGCTACAAGCAGATGCCTTTGAACAAAACAATTACTTAGAACTTATTCTTAATGATATACCTGACCTACCGTTAAACAGTAAGGAAATTAGACAGGTCATTTTAAACCTGGTTCGAAACGGATTGGAGGCAATGCCCCGTTCAGGGGGCAAATTAACTATTAGTACATATTTAGAAAAGGGTAATGTTGTATTAATGATAGAGGATGAAGGCAATGGAATGAAACCCGAAGTTCTAGAAAACCTGGGGACGCCATTTTATACTACAAAAGATAACGGTACAGGTTTGGGATTGGCAACCTGTTTTGGTATTTGTAGTAGACATAATGCCAAAGTGGATATTAAAACAGGGTCTGAGGGAACTAAATTTAAAATAACTTTTAATACTATTAGCATTTAGACCACTCTTGTTTAGAGTGGTTTTTTGTATTTTTATAGTTAATCTGGAAAAGATATCGAGTGTGGATATTAGAGAGGATGATGTTATGGAATTAATTTATACTATCACAATAAAAATTGTCTTAGGTTTTATTGCTCTTCATATAATAACAATTGTACTTGGTAAAATACAGATCAGCCAACTGACACCTTTTTATTTTATTTCAGCAATTGTTTTAGGTGAGATATTTGGCAATCCATTGTACGAAGAAGATATCAGTTTTATATATCCGCTTTATGCAGTTGCATTATGGGGATTTTTAATGTTAGGTATTGCGATAGTGACTCAAAAATATATTAAAACCAGGTCTGTTTTAGAAGGTAACCCCTCAATCATTATTAGAAACGGTCAGCTTGATCGGGATGAAATGAAAAAGAACAGATTTGACATTAACGAACTGCATAACTTGCTGCGTCAGAAAGATGTATTTTCAGTGCGAGAGGTGCAGTATGGTATTTTAGAGCAGGATGGCAAACTAAGTGTATTAAAGAAATCTCAGTATGATACACCTACCCAAAAAGATTTAAATTTGCCCCCAAAAACGGTATACTTACCGGTGACTTTAATTAGTGATGGTGAGGTCTTGTGGGATAACATTAAAAGTAGCGGTTTTGATGAACAATGGCTTAAGCTGGAACTTGAAGGTCAAGGAATTAGTAGTTATAAAGATGTTTTTTATGCAGAGTGGTTAGAGGGCTCTGGTACCCACGTAGTGAAATATGACTCAATTAAAGGACAAAAATAGCACTAGGGCTAACAATTGTTAACCCTAGTGTTTGAGCTTTACTTATTGATTCCCATAAACACTTTTTCAGGAGTGATGGGGAGGCTTTTTATAGTCACGCCTACTGCATTATACACCGCGTGGGCAATTGCTGGAGCGGGCGTGTTAATGACAACTTCACCAATGGATTTGGCTCCAAAGGGGCCGGTGGGCTCATAACTTTCTTCAAAATGAACTCTAATATTACCGATGTCTTTTCTACATGGTATCTTGTAAGTCATGAATGAGTTGGTTTGCAGACCGCCTTTCTTGCCATACTTCACATCTTCATACAACGCCAAACCTATTCCTTGCACTATGCCGCCTTCAACCTGAATTCTGGCTAACTTGGGGTTGATCACGGTGCCGCAGTCCACCACTGCCACATAATCAATTAAATCAACTTTACCGGTTTCTTTATCCACTTCCACTTCGGCAAATCCGGCTACAAAGGGTGGGGGGGAAACGTCACTGCCGTGGGTGGCATTACCAACCAATTGCTGCTTTCCTATGCCCAATACCATTAGTTCTGCTAGTTTTTTCAGGGTGATAGTATTATTTGTAGCAGATATATTTTTACCGTCAAATTCAACTTCCTGGGGTGAAACTTCTAATAAATGGGCTCCGCATTTAATAATTTTTTTCTTTAAATCTTCGGCAGCCTTTACCACGGCCATTCCGGTAACATAGGTGGTGCTGGAGGCGTAAGAACCTGGGTCATAGGGGGAAACATCGGTATCCGCTGCATTAACGGTAATATTATCTATGGATGTTTCCAGCACTTCAGCGGCCATTTGAGCCAATATGGTATCGCTTCCCGTTCCCATATCGGTGGAACCAATCAGCAATGTAAAATTGCCATCATCATTTAACCTTACCCCTGCAGAAGCGGTATCTATTCCAGCAATGCCCGATCCCTGCATGGTAACCGCCATGCCAACTGCCCGCACTTTGTTGTTAGACAATTCTTTTTGAGGATATTTTTCATTCCAATTAATTAGTTCTTTACCTTTTTCTATGCACTGGCGCAGGGTGGAACTTCCTAAAAGCTTACCGTTATAGGTGAGGCAAGTTTCCCCTTCATTTATTATGTTCTTTAACCTTATTTCAGCTGGATCCATGTTTAGTTTTTTTGCAAGTTTGTTAACAGCAGACTCCAGTGCAAAGGTTCCCTGGGTGGCACCATAGCCTCGCAATGCACCGGCCGGCATTTTGTTTGTATAAACCACATTACCCATAAATCTAACGGCGTTGGTTTTGTTATACAACGGCAGGGTTTTCTCACCGGCCACTGAAAAAACTGTGGGAGCATGCTCGCCATATGCCCCTGTATCAGACAAACCTTGGATATCATAAGCTTTAATATTTCCCTCTTTATCTGCACCTAGCCTAACTTTTAACCGCATGGCATGCCGGCTGTTGGTGCAGGTAAAGGTCTCTTTGCGGCTATAGACGATTTTTGCAGGTTTACCGGTTTTTTGGGTTACCAATGCAGCGAAAATCTCCACTGCACCGGTTTGTTTACCACCAAATCCGCCACCTATTCTGGGCTTTATTACTCTTATTTTACTGGACGGTATTTCCAGTGACCTGGCCAGTTGTCTTTTTATATGAAACGGAATTTGTGTTGAACTTACCACCACCAACCTGCCGGTATGATCAAAATAACTGTAAGCCCGGTATGTTTCCATCATAGCCTGGGCCTGAGCCTGGGTGTAATAAGTTTCTTCCACAACCACATCACATTTTTTTAGTTCTTCTTCAATATCTCCAACCTGTACTTTATGTGTGCAGGCAATGTTATTTTCCTTTTTCATACCGATATCGAAATTACAGTGTAGATCATTTTCAGGGTGTACTGTGGATTGATGGCTGTCTGCCTCTTCAAAATCTATTACAGGTTCATAAACCTCATATTCAACATTGATTAAATCTATGGCCAGTGCCGCTGTCTTTTCATCCGTAGCCGCTATTACCGCCACCTCATCACCTTTGTACCGTACTATTTCATCCAATATTAGTCGGTCATATGGTGAAGGCTCGGGGTATGACTGCCCGGCCAGTGTAAACCTTATGTTGGGAACGTCTTTATATGTGAGCACGCACTCCACGCCATCCAAATTTTCTGCCTCTGCGGTATCAATGGACTTTATTTTGGCAAATGCGTGGGGGCTGCGCAGTATCTTAATCACTAGGGTGTTTGGCGGTATCATGTCCTCTGTATAAACAGGCCGCCCAGTGGCGATATCCATTCCATCTATTTTGGCAATTCCTTTACCAACCTGCTTCATGGTTATTTGACCTCCAAATACTTTTTAACTGCCCTTAACTGGCCCATATACCCTGTGCATCGGCATAAGTTACCGGTTAAGTAGTGTACTATTTCTTCTTCGGTGGGGTGATTCAGTTCATTTTTCATGGCCAGCACAGTCATAATGAAACCAGGACTGCAGAAACCGCACTGTTCCGCACCTTCTGCCACCAGAACCTCTGCAAATTTTTTGGCTTCCTGCTGTACCCCTTCAATGGTGGTGATACTTCTGCCCTGGGCTCTAAAGGCCAGAGTAGAGCAGGAAAGGGTGGGTTTCCCATCTATCCAAACTGTACACAAACCGCAGCAGGAGGTGTCGCAGCCCTGCCGAATGCTTAATAGTCCATAATTTCTAAGTGTATCAGCTAAAAATTCGTCATTAGCAGCTTCCAGTGTTACCTTTTTATTGTTTATGGTAGTTTCTATCTGCATTGCATTACCTCCGTTGCCGCTCTTTTTACCAGCACTTCACACATCGCTTTTCGGTATTCTGCCGAACCCCTAAGGTTACCAGCGAAGGACAATTCCTCTGCCGCTGCTTTTGCTGAATTACTGATGTCTTCTCCATTGCTTAGTTTTTCTGAGGCGTTTGTGGCAATTACTGCCCTGGTTGGCCTGGCTCCCACAACAACTAACCAATTATTATCCAATTTAGAAACAGCAGCATTTAGTATCGGAAAGTCACTGCTGGAATTTCTCAGCGATTGGTAAGATGCTATTCTACCGGTTTTTTTAATGAATACCTTGGTGAGAATGTCTTTTTGTAGTGATTCTTCCATAAATTGTGCCAGCGGCATTCGGCCACCTTTATATAATTCAACTTCGGTATCTAAAGCCAGTAGAGCGGTGATCAAGTCCGAAAAACCATACTTGGAAAAAACACTGGCACCTACCGTTACAACATTTCTAAACTGTACACCAATGATGTTGTTTACTGATTTTGGTAACACACCATTAAAGTGTTCTTTTAATGCCGGGTGGGTTTCAATATCCCTAAAGGTGGCCATGGCACCAATTTCTATGTAATCATTATCTTCTCTGATATAATTCAAGTCTAATTTTGACAGGTCAATGGCGGTGTTAATGGTTTTGGAACCCATCCGTAAAAAAGCGCAACCACCAAGCACGGCACTTTTGTGACTTTCAGTTAATACTTTATAAGCCTCATCTATTGATTCCGGTTGAACTAAGTCAAGTATTTTAAGCATTCACTTGCCCTCCTGTGAAAAACCTCTATAATTGACTATTTTACCAGAACACAAATATAATTGTTAGGGTTATTTTTTTGAAAGGGAATGGATGCAGATGAAACTATTCAAGGCACTTAACTTAAAAAATAAAGAGTTGGTTTGTTTTGTGGGTGCCGGTGGCAAGTCCAGCTTGATGGGCCTGCTGGCCAGGGAATGTGTGAAGGCAGGGGCCAAAGTGCTGGTTACTACCACCACCCAAATGTATTATCATCAACTAAAAAAGTGTAGTCCGCTGGTAGTGCTGCAGCAGGCAGATAACTTATTGCCTATGCTGAATAAACATGCTGAAAGCAATAAAATTTTGGCTGCAGCTAGTACGCTATTAGATAATCAAAAGGTAATAGGATTAAACAAAGAATTGCTGGATCATATTCATAGTTCCGGGATGTTTGATTATATCCTGGTGGAGGCAGATGGTGCCCGGGGCAAGTCAATAAAAGTACCATCTGAACATGAACCGGTACTGCCTTCATTAACCACAACGGTGCTACCCGTAATCGGTCTGGATGTTCTGGGCTGCCCCTTGGACGGGGGGCATGTACACCGCTCACACCTGTTTAGCCAAGCAGTGGGGCAGAGGGAGGGTGAGCCAGTTACTGAAAAGACCATTATAAAAATGTTTTTATACTATGAACGGGTAGTGAGAAAAACTAACCCCAATGTAAACTGGGTACCAATTTTAAATAAGCTGGATTATCTAGCTGATAAGAATGAAGCCACAAGAATAGCAATACAGATGATTAGTTTAAGCACACAACAGGTATTGCTAACATCTACTTCTTCATCTCAACCTGTTTTGGAGGTGGTGAAATGATATCAGCAGTAATTCTGGCTGCCGGTCTTTCCCGACGCATGGGAAAGCCAAAGCAACTGCTACCACTGGGTAGTAAAAAACTGGTGGAACATGCTGTTGCCAATGCCCTATATTCTAAAGCAGGGGAAGTGATAGTGGTAATTGGGGCACAGCGGGAAAAGGTAGAACAAACGCTGTCTTTATATGATGTTAAAACGGTTTTTAATCCCCGGTATAATGAAGGGCAGGGGACATCGGTGGCTGCAGGGGCGGCGGCAGTATCATCACAGTGCCAAGGTATTTTATATCTGCTGGCGGACCAGCCATTTGTTTACCCGGAAGTTATTGATGGCATCATTGATGCCTTTTTAGATAAAAAGGCACCTGTTGTTAGGGCGGGAAGAACTGGCCACCCGGTATTATTTGACATAGCATTAAAACACCAAATAATGCAGCTTTCCGGCGATACAGGAGGACGAAAGATAATAAGTAAGTACAAACAGAATATTGTGACAGTACCAGTGTGCCAATGCTTTTTAACGGCTGACTTAGATACTGAAGAAGATTATCAAAGAGCTAAGGCTCTTTTTATAATAAAATAGTGGGATTCAGTTAATATGTTAAAAAATGAAAATGCCTGAAGGTTCACCCTGCCTTCAGGCATTTTATAGAGGAAAGAACGTAGAGGTGAGAATAGTATGCTGCCAAAATTAACCTCTACAGGTTTTATTCAGCTGTTTTCTCGTCCATAATTAGTGCTTCGCTAACCAAGTGGTGCAAATGAATCACCTTAGCATCCAATTTGTAATATTTAATGATATCAGTTAACTGGTCAAAACAATTATGGCATGGGCAGGCCACTAAATTTGCACCGGTGGCTTTAATTTGCTCTGTCTTCAACTTACCTTTGGCCATGCGGTAAGGATAAATGTCCTTGCCCATGGCAAGCAGACCACCGCCGCCGCCACAGCAGTAATTATACTTGCCGTGGGGGTTCATTTCCCTGAAATCCATTACAGTATGGTTCAGTATAAATCTGGGTTCTTCGGCCAGGCCTTCTTTACGTACAGAGTTACATGGGTCATGTAATGTGATTGGTTCTGTATGTAAAGACTTGTCAATTTTCAGTTTTCCATCTTTAATCCATTCTACAATTTTTTCCAGAAGACTATTAACAGGGTAGAAGGGGTCTTTAGTCCAAACCTTAGGACCCCACTTTTGCGCCCTGGTGGCGTGTCCGCACTCTGTTACAACTACTTCTTTTACTTTTAACCGCCGTACTTCTTCTCCAATGCGCTCAGTTAATATTCTTGATTCCTCGTCATTACCATTAAATAAGCCATAATGAGTGGCATCCCACCATTTGCTGCTAGATGTCCAGTTTGCCCCAACGTACCACATGATTTTGGCAATGCTTTGTACGTCTTGCGGATAATATTTAATTTCTCTAGGGTCCCATAAGAACAGAAAGTCTGCCCCTTCCTTGTCTACTGGAATCTTAGCATTAGGATCTCCCACTTCTTCTTGCAATTCTTCTTCCATCCATTCCAATGTATCTAGGTAATCTTCTTTACTAACTTCCATTTGGTTACCGGTATTAACTTGTGCATCCACTACGTCTTGTAGAAATCCTGGCGACTTAAGACCGAAATTGCCTCTAATAGTGCGAACTGTTGTGGCCACATCTACACCCATTGGGCATTCCATGGTGCAACGGCCACACATCGTACAGGCCCAAATAAAGGTGGAGTTTAATACTTGGTCTCTCATACCCAGTGCAATTTGCCTTAAAAACTTACGAGGATCTGCATTATCGTGTGCATCGCTGTATGGGCATCCGGCAGTACACATGCCACAGGTAAGGCAGTTGCTGAAATCTGATGGGTTTTTATCAGTACACATTTTTGATATTACTTCGTCTTTAAAACCTGGTTCTAATGTTTTAGCCTCAAGAACACTCAATTAAGTCCCCTCCCACCATTCAAAGAAATTAATTAAAATATTTAAATAATATTTATTAAGTTTTATATAACTAACGCCAGTATATGATTGATATGCAATTATTGTCAAAAGCCAAAATATCAAATCTTAAACCAAAATAAGCTATATATTGCTACTTATAAAGATTACAAATCAATTACTTAATTAATTATTGATTATACACAAATTACCAATAAATTATACTTGGGTAAACATCAACAAAATGGTTTTAGCCATATTTTTTACATGGGATAGCTGAAACTTTTTTAGTTTATACTCTTTTTAAGGCGGCATTTTGTAAATAAAAAAAATTAGCATCATATACTGTAAAGAGTGGAAAGGGGTGAAGCTTTTTGAACCCAGACATCTCTATAGGCGCAACAAAACATATAGACTTGATTAAATCTAATTTAAACCGACAGGTTCAGGGAATGGAGAACAATGGGATGAAGTTAGAGGTCGATGAATTACCGTTAGGTAAGTATACATTTTTAAATTTTAATGTTAAAAAAGCAAACAGTGGTTACCAAAACTATCAATTATTCAAAAATTCTGTTGCCAGTGTAATTTCTGACGTTATTCTAAATAAGTGGGAGAATTATATTATCTATGATATAATTCGCGAAAATTACTATTATTATAATGAAGATGAAAGAAATAAAATATTCAAATATGCCCAAGAACATGTAAATAATAATGAAGGTATCACTGAGCTTGATTATAAACCAGTTCATCAGGATCGTCGGGCGCAAATCTACCAACAGTTAAAAGAGTACCTGTCTAATAACGATCATTTGGTAGTAGACGGGTTTATTCAATTTCGTCTAAAAGATTATGTGTCTTTCCTAAGGGAAGTGACTGAATCTGCGGTAGATGAATTTTTGATGGAAAGGGAATATGACGAGTTTATCCAGATTTTAAGATACTTTGCAGAAATTCAGGAACCAAAAGTAAACGAAGTCCATGTGGTACTAAAACCTGACAGCACGTACAAATTATACGATGAGAATAAAGATGTTATTAACAGTGACTACCTAGAAGAATTTATCATGACCATGAATGAAGAGATAAACTATGAAGATTTAGTGATTAGTGCTTTGATTTCCATTTCACCTAAGGAAATTGTATTTCACCATGACAAGGAAAAAATTCCTAATAATACTATTAAAACAATTAAAGATGTATTTATTGACAAGGTGAATGTGTGTAACGGTTGCCAGTGGTGTGAAACAGAGATGAAATCATGATAAGTTGACAGTGCAGTTATGGTTAAATATAATGTATGTCAGGAGACAGAATTCAGGAGTCAGAAGTCAGAATAAAATAGTTTAAAAGCGTTCAAGAATATACATGCTTGAATTATTAATATTAAAAGCTATGAAGAGGACGAGTAAACTTACATTGGCCTAACAGAGAGAAGGTGCCATGGCTGGAAGCGCTTTCGGTACTGGTGAAGTTGAAAACCACCTTGGAGCTATTGGTTGAAAGCGTGGACAAACCATTGCAAGTAAACCAGATCGGAGGCAGCCGTTATCTGCCGTTTAAGCTGGGCAGAGGATTGTTTTCTGCCAAGCAGGGTGGAACCGCGGAAATAAGCCGTCCCTGATAATTCATTTGTCAGGGCGGTTTTTTTATTTTGTAGGAGGGATTTTTAATATGATTACAGTGACTTTAAAAGATGAATCACAGCGTACATATGAACCGGGGATTACAGTTGTAGAAGTGGCTAAGGATATTAGCCAGGGTTTGGCCAGGGTGGCACTGGCCGGTAAAGTTAACGGAGAACTGGTGGACCTAAACCACCCCATTAATGAAGATGTAAACCTTGAGATTGTCACTTTTAATGATGAAGAAGGTCAGGAAGTGTACCGTCACAGTACATCCCACGTTTTGGCACAAGCAGTGCAGAGATTGTTTCCAGGCACTAAGCTGGCCATTGGCCCTGCCATTAAAGATGGATTCTACTACGACTTTGATTCAGAACACAAATTTACACCGGAAGACCTAGAGAAAATTGAAGCAGAAATGAACAAGATAATTAAGCAAGATTTGCCTTTTATGCGCTTCGAACTTTCGAGGGAAGAAGCCATACAAAAATTTAAAGAGCAGGGAGAGCATTATAAAGTAGAATTGATCGAAGACTTGCCGGAAGACGCTGTTATTTCCTGTTACAAGCAGGACGATTGGGTAGATCTTTGTGCCGGTCCACACCTGCAGTCCACCGGCAAGTTAAAGGCTGTAAAGTTAACCACTCTGGCTGGTGCTTACTGGCGTGGTGATGAGAAAAACAAAATGCTTCAACGTATCTATGGAACTTCGTTTCCCAAAAAATCACTATTGGAAGAACATTTGCATCGGTTAGAAGAAGCTAAGCGACGTGATCACCGTAAATTGGGGCAGGAACTAGATTTGTTTAGTATTCAAGAAGAAGGCCCAGGATTTCCTTTTTTCCACCCCAAAGGAATGATAGTGAGAAACGAGTTAGAAAATTTCTGGCGGGTGGAGCATAAAAAACGTGGCTATCATGAGATTCGCACCCCAATTATTCTCAACCGGGCACTGTGGGAGCAGTCCGGGCACTGGGATCACTACAAAGAAAATATGTACTTTACCCAAATTGACGATGCAGATTTTGCGGTAAAACCGATGAATTGTCCTGGAAGTATTATGGTTTACAACAGCAGAATGCACAGTTACCGAGAACTGCCCATTCGTATGGGTGAACTGGGGTTAGTGCACAGGCACGAACTTTCCGGTACATTGCATGGTTTAATGCGAGTGCGTTGCTTTACTCAAGATGATGCCCATATTTTCATGTTACCTGATCAGGTTAAAGAAGAAATTATTGGTGTAATAGATTTGTTCGACTACTTTTATGGGGTGTTTAACCTGCCCTATCATGTGGAATTGTCCACAAAGCCGGAAAAAGCCATGGGTTCCGATGAAATTTGGGATTTTGCCACCGATGCACTGAAAGAGGCTTTGGATGAACGGGGCATTGAATATAAAATAAACGAGGGAGACGGTGCTTTTTACGGACCGAAAATTGATTTTCACTTAGAAGACAGTATCGGTCGTACTTGGCAGTGTGGTACCATCCAACTAGACTTCCAAATGCCTGAAAAATTTGACTTAACTTATGTGGGTGAAGATGGCCAAAAACACCGTCCGGTAATGATTCACCGGGTTGTGTTTGGTAGTATAGAGCGGTTTATCGGCATTCTAACCGAACACTATGCCGGCGCTTTTCCAGCTTGGCTGGCCCCGGTACAGGTACGACTGCTGCCCATTACAGATAAGCATTTAGATTATGCCAAACAGTTGCTGGAACAATTTGAAAACAGTGATATCAGGGTAGAGTTGGATGCCAGAAATGAAAAAATTGGTTATAAAATTAGAGAAGCACAAAACCAAAAGGTTCCGTATATGCTAGTAATAGGAGATAAGGAAATCGAGGGTAACAGCGTATCAGTTCGTCGTTGGGGCGAAGGTGACATTGGAGCGATGTCGGTAGAAGAATTTCAAAAGAAATTGGTAGAAGAAATTATTTCAAAAGGTTAAGTTGACCTGCCCGGCACGGTGTGTTATAATTCTGTTGTTATAAGTTAATAATGGTATAAAGTAGAAGCCATCCGCTTCTCACCTTACAGCACAGTAAAGTAGCTAGTGAGGTTAGGATAATTAAATTAAACATAAATTGTGGTTTGATTTGATATTAGTGCGTTAATGGGTGGCTTTATATGCCACCCATTTTAGTTTTTTTAAAGTAATTCTGGAGGTGAATTTGTATTAAAGAACTGCGTATTAATGATGCAATCAGGGCTAAGGAAGTTAGATTTATTGACGATGAAGGCAACCAAGTAGGTATCGTGCCAACAAAAGAGGCCCTGCGCACAGCTGAAGAGCGTCAACTTGATTTGGTTGAAATTTCCCCACAGGCTAAACCACCCGTTTGTCGTATGATGGATTATGGCAAACACAAGTATGAGCAAAGCAAGAAAGAGAAAGAGGCTAAGAAGAAACAGCATATCATTAACGTCAAAGAAGTAAAAGTGCGTCCCAACATTGAGGAACATGACTATCAGGTAAAAATGAAAAATGCCATACGATTCCTTAAAAACGGTGATAAAGTAAAGTTGACAGTTATGTTCAGAGGGCGTGAAATAGTATATACTCCCAAGGGCAAGCAAATTTTAAACCGCATGGCTGATGAACTTACGGAGATCAGCACTTTGGAGAGAAGGCCCAAGGTTGAAGGACGAAATATGATAATGATTTTAGCACCAAAAATAGATAAACAGGATTAACAAGGAAGGAGTGCATTATTTATGCCTAAAATTAAAACCCATCGGGGTGCTGCTAAAAGATTTAAGCGCACCGGTACAGGTAAAATAAGACGTAAACATGCTTATACCAGCCACATTTTAGGTAAGAAATCTCCCAAACGTAAGCGTAATCTACGTAAGAGTGCGATTGTTCATAGTTCAGATGCACAAAGGATTGACAAGATACTTCCATAAATATTTAATAATTAGTTTCAGGTAAAAGATAGGAGGAATTATTATGCCACGGGCAAAAAGTAGTGTAGTATCCCGTAAAAGACATAAAAAAGTACTTAAACTGGCAAAAGGTTATTACGGTGCAAAGAGCAAGTTGTGGATCGCTCGTATCAATGCTGCGGCCCGCAATAACGGTATTAATTATAGCAAAATGATGAACGGCTTAAAAAAGGCCGGCGTACAGGTAAACCGTAAAATGTTAGCTGACCTAGCAGTTAATGATACCAAAGCATTTAATGACTTGGTGGATGTGGCTAAAGGACAGCTAAATTAATAAAAGTTGGGAAGACTAAAGCATGGGATTTTAACCCCATGCTTTTTACATAGGGGTGAGTGCTTTGAAAAAAACCTTTGCTGTACTTGGTTTGGGGCGGTTTGGACACAGTTTGGCTACCACACTTTACCGCAATGGTCACGAGGTTTTAGCGGTGGATCGTAATGAAAAGAAAGTGGAAGATATTGTGGAATACGTTACCCATGCTGTTACAGCTGATGTTGCTGATGAACAAGCGTTAAAAGAATTGGGCATGCGTAATTTTGATGTGGTTGTTGTGTCCATAGGCCAAGATATGCAGACTAATATTTTGGTTACTGTAATGTTAAAGGATATGGAAGTAAAGAGAGTGGTTAGTAAAGCTCGAACAGAATTGCATGGTAAAGTGTTAGAGCGTGTTGGAGCAGACGAAGTAGTCTTTCCGGAAAGAGATATGGGCGAGAGAGTGGCCAGGGCGCTGGTATCAAAAAATATTATGGAACAAATTACTCTGTCCACCGACTACAGCATAGCTGAGGTTATTGCCCCAAAAAACTACATCGGCAAAACTTTACTGGATCTGGACTTTCGTAAGGAATTGGGAGTTAATATATTAGCCATTAGAAGAGATAATGACATTGTAATATCGCCCGGGGCAAAAACGATAATTAGAGAAAACGATATTTTGGTAGCCATTGGCCGGTATGATAGGTTAGAAGATCTAGAAGATCTTGATGAATAACAGGAGCAATATAAATGGAACTAGGAAAAACTAATCCTAAAATAAAATATTTGCGTAAACTTTCTCGTAGGCAGTTTCGCCAGCAGGAAAACACGTTTATTATTGAAGGGATTCGCTTTGTTGAGGAATTGCTGGGTTCCGACTGGATAGTTAAGGGTCTCTTTTACTCTACCAAATTGCTGGATAATGATAGAGGGAAAACTCTGCTGACGGAAGCGGAAAAACAGAAAGTACATTGTTACCAGGTCTCTGAGCAATTACTATCAGATATAGCGGATACTGACAACCCCCAGGGAATATTGGCCATGGTGAAAATGCCTAGTTTCCAATTGCAGGATGCTTGGCAGCAGCAAAAACCTTCACTGGTGGTGCTGGTTGATGGAGTACAAGACCCGGGCAATCTGGGAACTATCATTCGTACCGCTGATGCAGCGGCGGCATCGGGAGTGCTTTTATTAAAAGGTACAGTTGACTTATATAATCCCAAGACCCTTAGGGCAACCATGGGTTCTCTTTTTCATCTGCCAGTGGTGCCGGTGGAAAATGCAGAAGAAACCATTAACCTTTTACGCAGTGGCGGAATTAAACTGGTTATCGGACAACCCCAAGGGGGAGAACCAATACATAAAATTGATTTAATCGGCAGTGTCGCCCTAGTGGTGGGCAGTGAAGCAAACGGCCCGTCAGAGGAAACCATTGCTGCCGCTGATTTAGTTGCCACCATTCCCATGCCAGGAAATGCAGAATCACTAAATGCCGCAGTGGCCGGTGC
This sequence comes from Bacillota bacterium, assembly GCA_009711615.1. Lineage (GTDB taxonomy): Bacteria > Bacillota > Desulfotomaculia > Desulfotomaculales > Desulfohalotomaculaceae > Desulforadius. Next base: position 91,047 of record VENI01000003.1, read on the forward strand.
AATTATGATGTACGAAGCAGTAAGACAAAGGAATTAATTTCATCGTATTATTAACAATATTATTATTAATAATTTTTATTATCTCCTTGTATTATTCAAAGGGCTGTTCAAAAATAGGGTGTGTTTTTGAACAGCCCTTACATTTAATCCGGCATTACATAAACAATTTGTTGCAAGCGCACATAGAATACCGTTTCATTATCATAAGCATTCACAACAACATGATCAGGCTTTACATCTGCTAGTATACCCTGCAGGTTTCCTCTAACAGTTTCAATAACTACTGATCGTCCTATGATCATCTTTAGTGTTTCTACAACATAAGGATCTATTAATGAAATATATTTTATTTGCTGTCTATCTTTTGACTGATATACCATTCTCCATACCTCCAAAATAATTTAATGTACTACATTACCATAATATTACTATGTATAGAGAAGGTTACATTTTGAATAGAAAAAGGTGGTTTGCCATAAACCAACCGAAAAATAAAAGTCTTCTTATCCAAAAATTTAATGTGTTATATAGACACTCTGAAATAAAGAAAACGGAGGGTTAATGCATATTATATAGAGAGAAAGAGAATTCAGAAGTCAGAATTCAGAATTCAACATGAAAACCGAAGAATTATGTAGGAGCAAAAAATATAGCTAGTACGTCCGTAGGGGCGGGATTTATTGCGCTATATTGTACCTGCAATATTTTCCTAAAGGCTTGATGAATCAAGCCACTACGAATTCGGATGAAAGATACTAGATGAATCATCAATTTATAGATGTGAAGAGTGGGTTTTTTGTAGAAGTAACAGAATAGATTTTCAAACAACCTAATCAATTAGGATATGTTTGTTCAATTTCGGCCACATTGGTTATTTCCTCTGAAGGTGATGTGATATTCACCAAAACAATTCCAATTAAAATTAGTATGATACCAATAATGCCTGTTACATTAAGTCTTTCTCTCCAAATTATAAAGCTGATTAAAGATGCTCCTACTATCCCTACTCCACACCAAGTAGCATAGGCTACACTTAAAGGGATTGATTTATATGACAATGCTAAAAAATACAAAGCCAGACTAAAACCTAAAACACCACCAATTGCCGGGAGAATATTAGTGAAACCATCTGATGCTTTAAGCATTGCTGTACCAAAAACTTCAGAAACGATTCCTAACGCTAAAAATAAGTATGCCAAAAATCAAACCTCCTTAGTAAACTGAATTAATTTGTTAAAAACATTTTCTCGCAAATCATCTGATAACGGTGCTAACCCAAATAGCTCTGAAAACCATAGTCCATCAACAGCTAGTCGTAAAATAGTTGCGTTAGTTTTATCCAAGCCATCATCTTCAATTTTCATTTCCCATTCACTATAAGCTTCCTGAATTGGCTTAAGTAATTCAGGATTGTAAGCAACTGCTGCTAACAAACCTGCATTCATCTCTTGGTTTGATGAACCTTGATTAAAAGTTTCTTTTATAAATGAACGTGTCCATTTACCTTTATCTAGAGTATCTTGCTCAGCACCTTTTTTAATGTTATCAATATAACTTTGAATTAAATGGCTAACCATTCCTTTTATTAAGTCTTCTTTTGAAGGGAAATGGTATAAGAGTCCCCCCTTACTAATTCCAGCAAGTTTTGCAGTAGCTTCAAGTGTTAGTTCTAAAATTCCATCCGATTGCACAATATGTGATGCTGCTTTTAAAATCGTTTCGCGTGTATTAGACTGTGGCATATATTTCTCCTTAAAATTATTTATAGAATTACTATACCGTCTGGACGGTATTTAGTCAATCCTTATCTGCTAAGTAGCAGGGCGATCTATTCCTTTAAAGAAAAGAGACCCCCAACAGTTTAAGCAACCGTTGAGGGTCTTATTCATTTAGGGCAAGTGCATAAAATTGATTTAACCGGCAGTATTGGTCTAACATAATTAGCCGGAGTTTTTCTAAACTACCATAATATTTATTTATATAGGTAAGGTTACATTTATAATAGAAAAAGATGGTATGATAAACTAAAAAAAGTCTTCTTATCCAAAAATTTAATGTGTTATATAGTATAGACACTCTGAAATAAAGAAAACGGAGGGTTAATGCATATTATATAGATTATGCGTCATAAAGCGGGAGACCAAAGGTCTCCCCTACTACTTTTACGACGTATTATGTGAATATAAAAGCTTACCGGACCCTGAGTTGCCAGAAGGCCACGGCGCTGGCTGCAGCTACGTTCAGAGAGTCCACGTTATGGGACATGGGGATGCACGCGGTGTAATCGCAGTCGGCAATCGTGCAGGGCGCCAGTCCATTACCTTCTGAACCCAGTACGATAGCAAGCTTTTCTTCTGCCATGAGCTGCGGATCATCTATGCTAACAGCGTTATCATTTAAAGCCATGGCAACGGTCTTAAAGCCCAGCTTGCGCAGACTCTTCATGCCCTGTTGCGTCCACTGCGAAGGCTCGCTGCCAATACGAGCCCATGGCACTTGGAAGATGGTACCCATACTCACCCTCACCGCACGCCGGCATAGTGGGTCACAGCATGAGGGGGTAAGCAACACGGTATCTATGCCTAGAGCCGCAGCCGAGCGAAAAATGGCACCGACGTTGGTAGAGTCCGCAATACCTTCAAGCACAGCTACTCGACTTGCACCGGCACACGCCTCTTCAACGCTGGGTAAACGAGGACGCCGCATGGCACACAGCACACCGCGGGTCAGCTGAAAGCCGGTCAACCCTGCTAGCAGGTTGCTATCGGCAGTATAGACGGGGATATCTCCGCAGCGGGTGATTATACCGTGTGCCTGCCCTGCAATGTATTTGCGCTCCATCAAAAGTGAAATAGGCTCGCATCCAGCGTCTAGGGCAAGTCCAATTACCTTGGTGCTCTCCGCAATAAAGATGCCCATCTCCGGCTCCAATCGATTGCGCAGCTGCTTTTCCGTCAGTCGAGCAAAGACATCCAAATTGGGAGATGAAAAGTCGCTTATTTCAATAATATTTGACATCTTATCTCCTTCTGTTCGAGGTTAGTGGAAACATATCAAACCTTAATTTTTTTGGCATAAGATACTTTTTATCTCAAGTAAGAATGACATCAGCAAAATACTATAATCTTTACTACACTATATTTCTTATAAGAACATCTTTATACTACTATTCATTATAACTTATTTTTCAGTTGTGTCGCAGTTTTTACATGATGAGTAATAATTTTGAATTGTAGTTATTACGCATATACCATCTAATACGCACCAACCCACGGGAGGATCCCTAAAGGTTTATGTCAGTTAGATATAGAAAGTGTGCTTTAATTATAATACAGATTATTCTTTAACAGAAATTTAAGCCTTGTATCTTCTTTGAAATTTTTTCTTGAGGGGTTTCCCTCAGCTCGATATATCTTATTTCTTTTCAAATCATACACAGATGACCAAACGGTATCAAAACCCTGTTTCCGGTCATATTGACACATAAAGCCATATGTACCAGACAACAGATTCTTTGCAAAATCAACTGAATAGTTTTCGTTTGTGTTAAAGGTGTTATAAAGTGTTTTGTGCCGTTCGTGGGAATGAACATCATCAATGCCATCAAATTGATATTTCTTCATCTCATCTGACACAAAATGATTAGTGCTGAATACAAAGTATTTCGACTTTATAACAGATGTTTTTTCGCAGTTACATTCAACAACTGCCATATCAGCAGTTTTGTCTATCATTGTAAGAGTTTGCGAAGATGCAATCGGTAACTTTTGTAATGATTCCAGAGCTTCTTTAGTGGTTTTACACTTTTCTAAAATATATCTCACGAGCATTCCTGCATTCAGTCCGGGTTTTATAATAGTCGGATAGATAAAGGTCAGTCCTATTGCAAGCCCGTGCTCATTAACTCCATCCTCCATCTCTATCATTGCTGTTGTGTTTCCGACAAAAGAATAAGAGTTATCCAATTTATAATACGCACTGTCGCAAAGTTTTTCTATATCTGTTAAAAAATCGCTGTTTCTGCCCAAAACTATATTGTTATTATCATGAAAGGCGAAGCAGGAACATTTATTATCGAAAACAAAGCAGTAGATGACAAAAAGAAATGCTGCCATATCTTTGAATGCAATGTTTTGACCGTCGGCTAAGCCCCTAATTTCATCTAAAATTTCAGGAAAAACTTTTTTGTAAACATGTGTACACTTTTCCGCAAAGTCTGTCTTTTCATGTGTCAGATTGAGAGCATCTTTAAGTCGAAGACCGTTCTTATATAGAATGCTTCCGTAGCGAAACCCAGCTTCATAGTGACTGCCTTTCCATCTTGAATGATACATTTTCATCATCTCCTCTTTCTAATGGAAATAATTACACAATAAAAAATATATGTCAATGATGGAAACAAGTGGGATCTTAATTATTGGAAACAATATACAGGAGTTTTATAACGGTCATATAATAAATATATATAAAGCTTATGTAGAATATGAGAGGGGTCAAAAATAGACTGACTAATTATGAATATGTATCTGATTTAAATTCATTTAATGACGTAGCTACATATCTTGAAACCACTACTGGACACTTGTGTAAGGTCGTTATTAATAATAAAGTTAATAATTATACTGAATTTAATATTCCTAAAAAGGATGGGACGTTAAGAACAATAGGTAATTCGTACCATTACTTATCTTTAGGAGGCACACGATGAGATTTGCAGGTGTAGGCTTAGTTATGCTAGCCGCTATATGCTGGGGCATTAGTGGGGGAATTGCCGATATTTTAATGACCAAGGGCTGGGATCCTATTGTGATTTCACTATGCCGAGGGGCTGTTGGATTTATATGTTTTTTTGCCTGGTTTCTCTTTCGCTTTAGACAAAATTGGATCCTCTCTACTCGTTTATACATATGGTCCCTATTGGCGGGTGTTGGCGTTGCTGGAAATTTCACTTTTTATTTTCTCAGTATCCAAGCCTCAAGCATTGCTGTTGCCGCTACTTTAATGTACACCGCGCCTGTGTTCGTCCTTTTAATCTCCTTTTTATTACTAATAGAACGTTCGACTTGGTTTAAATGGGGGTGCATTTCCGGTGTGCTTATGGGGATTATCCTGCTTACAGGTGCCTACAACACCGATTCGATTTCTGTGAGTTTCCTAGGGGCGGCAGCGGGGCTTGCTGCTGGCCTTTCCTATGCATTGTTTATATTCGGGTTTAAAAATGCCTCTTCTATCGGAAAGCCACAGACTACGTTAACCATCGCCTTTTTTTCATTTTGCCTCATCCTTTTTCTTTTTGCAGACAAGAATGAAGCAGCTGCTGTGGTAACGTCAAGCGACATAGGGTGGTTTCTTCTATTAGGGATTGTGGGTGCTGGAATTTCATTTATATTTTATGTGATTGGCCTTCGAAGGACTGCACCGACAACTGCTTCAATGGTCGCTATGATAGAGCCGGTGACAGCTTCTTTATTTGGCGTTCTGCTTATTGGAAATCATTTGACCATCATTCAACTTCTTGGAATGGGGCTCATCCTGGTCACGATCACCCTACTTAGTGTGAAGCAGTCCGACTGACAAATAATCTAATTAAATTTAAGTAAAACGGTATTTTCTAAGTAAAAAGCAATTAGTCACCAATCGGGTCTCATATTTATTTACATCATTTACATAGCGAATATTAATGAAATTTTAGTTTATAAAGGTTATAATGTAATAAGTATGAGAGTTGAGTATTTATACAACCCTTGCCGTTTGGGGATTGTTAAAAATGGTACAAATTATCAGTAAACATTCTTGAGTTTATATCCCCCAGTATGTTATAATTATTTACGGAAGATTCATACAAAAAACTGAGGAAAGGGTTGTGTGCCATGTTTGTAACTGCTGAATTCCTTTGGAAGATGTTTGAAACAACCGGTTCCGTCAGAGCTTACATGTTGTACAAAAAGTTAGCCGTACATTAATTCACTAAACATATAACTAACTTGCTACCACTATTCCTAGGTGCTATCTACATAGTGCCACTACAACAGTGCTCGCCCGCTGATGCTTTTTGTGTTTATTTAAATTAAAACCGCACTTAACCGTCCTGTGATAGGGCGGTTTTTTTTGCTGTAAACTTTTCTATTTGGCAATAATATTGTAAAATGGTACAGTGTGGAAAAGTATGCTGTGCATTATTGAAATAAATAGTAGAATTTTTAGGAGGTTAGTGGTAATGGAAGAGAAACTGAAGAGTCTGGCTGAGGAGGCTAAGCAAGAAGTAGAAGAGGCTGCCACGTTAAATCAGTTGAGCAACCTGCGGGTAAAATATTTGGGTAAAAAAGGCCACTTAACATCAATCTTACGGGGGATGGGTTCGCTGTCAACGGAGGAACGCCCTAAGATTGGGGCATTGGCCAATGAAATACGTTCAGATTTGGAAATATTAATTTCCAACCGTACCCGTGAATTGAAGCACCAGGAAAAAGAAAAGCGCATGGCCAGTGAAACAATTGATGTAACTCTACCCGGCAAGCCCTTTTTAATGGGTAATAAACATCCATTAACGAAAATACAGCAGGAAATTGAATCTATCTTTTTGGGTATGGGTTTTAATATAGCGGAAGGTCCGGAAGTAGAACTGGATTATTACAATTTTGAAGCATTAAACTTACCTAAAGACCATCCGGCACGGGACATGCAGGATACTTTCTTTATCAACCCAGAAGTGCTGCTACGTACCCACACCTCTCCGGTACAGGTTCGTACCATGGAAAAAACGGTACCGGAACTACCAGTGAAAATTATCTGTCCCGGTAGAGTATACCGTCGGGACGATGATGCCACTCATTCTCCAATGTTTACTCAGGTGGAAGGGTTGGCAATAGATAAACGCATTACCTTTAGTGATCTAAAAGGTTTATTGGCTGTGTTTGCCAGACAAATGTTTGGTCCCGATACTAAGACTCGGTTTAGACCTAGTTACTTCCCCTTTACAGAGCCCAGTGCAGAAGTGGATATTTCCTGTGTGATGTGCGGAGGTGAAGGTTGCAGAGTGTGCAGTCAAACCGGATGGCTAGAGATCCTTGGTTGTGGTATGGTGCACCCCAGAGTTTTAGAAATGTCAGGCTACAATCCGGAAGAAGTGACAGGATTTGCCTTTGGAATGGGAATTGAAAGAATTGCTATGCTTAAATATGGTATAGATGACCTGAGATTGTTCTACGATAACGACCTACGCTTCTTAGCGCAGTTCTAAAAACAGGAGTCAGGAGCCAGAAGTCAGGAGTCAGAATGAAACCAGTAAATAAATTGAAAAATGCTTATACTCCTGTTTCCCGAGAAAGAATTTAGATACTAAAAATCACTATATTTCTACAAAGGTTTAATAAAATCTGAAAGATTCCTTTCGCATTCTGAATTCTGACTACTGAATTCTGAATACTAATTATTTTAGGAGGTCTTACATAAATGAATGTTTCCTATAAATGGTTGCAGGATTATGTCGATATAAATATATCACCTCAGGAATTGGCCGACCGGCTTACTATGGCCGGGGTGGCAGTGGAAAACGTACATTACCTGGGAGAAGGAATATCTGATGTTGTAACTGGACAAATATTGAAAATTGATCCCCACCCCAATGCAGATAAATTAGTTATCTGTCAGGTGACCACTGATGGTGAGGACCGGCATCAAATTGTTACTGGGGCCACCAACATTCGTGAGGGGCACAAAATTCCAGTGGCCAAAGTGGGGGCAAAATTGCCCAACGGTCTAGTAATTAAAAAGGCCAAACTGCGGGGAGAGCCATCCCACGGCATGCTCTGTTCCGGTCAGGAACTGGGTATTGAAGCTGGCCTGATGCCTCCGGAACAGCAGAACGGTATTATGATTTTACCGGAAGATACAACGCTAAACATAAATATTATAGAATACTTGGGTTTGGACGACTACATATTGGAACTGGATCTAACCCCCAACAGGGGTGACTGTCTGTCTATGATAGGTGTGGCCCGGGAAGTGGCATCACTGCTTAATGTTGAAATGAGGATGCCGGAAACTGTAGTGAAAGAAGAGGGTGAGGAAACAGCCAATCTGGCTAAAATTGATATTGAAGCACCAGAACTCTGCCGCCGTTATGTAGCCAGGGTGGTCAAGGGAGTAAAAATTAATTCTTCACCGTCCTGGATGCAGCAGCGTCTGATGGCTGCTGGTATTCGTCCTATTAACAATATTGTGGATGTGACCAACTACGTAATGTTGGAGTTGGGTCAGCCGTTGCATGCCTTTGATTATCAGAACCTGGCCGAACACCATATCATTGTACGTCGGGCTAAAAAGGATGAACCCATCAAGACATTAGATGAGGCAGAACGGAAACTTAATGAAAGCATGCTGACCATCTGTGATGCCAACGGCCCGGTGGCGGTGGCAGGTGTGATGGGTGGCTATGAGAGTGAAGTGACCGATGAAACAAAGGATATATTGATTGAATCCGCCTACTTCGACCCGGTGAGTGTGCGCAGAACTGCCAAGGCATTGGGAATGCGTTCAGAATCCTCTGCCCGGTTTGAAAAGGGTATTGATATTGGAGGCTGTGTCCGAGCAGCGGACAGAGCGGCCCACTTAATGCAACAGTTGGCCAGTGGCACAGTAACCAAAGGAATAATTGATAACTATCCTGAACCGGCGGTTAAGAAGACGGTGAAGCTTCGCCCCAGTAGAGTGGAACATATACTGGGAATACCGGTGGAAAAGAGTAAAATAGTAGATATTTTAACTTCAATTCAATTCCAGGTGCAGGAAGAGGGAGAAAACTTGATGGTAACTGTACCTACCTTCCGTCCTGACGTCAGCATTGAGGCTGACTTAATTGAGGAAGTGGCCAGAATATACGGTTATAATCAAGTTCCCGATACTTTGATCTATGGCCCAAATACTCAAGGAAAGCGTTCCGAAAGCCAGCAGTTACTTTATGATATTAGAAATATCTTGGTGGGCTGTGGGTTGAGCGAGGTAATTACCTATGGGTTTGTTAATCCCAAGGTTTTTGATATGATGAATCTACCGGAAGACAGCAGGTTTAGAAATGTAATGGCACTGCAGAACCCATTAAGTGAAGAACATTCCGTGATGCGGACTGTACTGGTTCCAAATTTACTGGAAGTAATACAGAAAAACCAAAACCGTCAAACTCAAAACGGGGCTGTATTTGAAATTGGCCGGGTGTTTTACTCAGAGGAGGGCCAAAGCCTACCGAATGAACGGTCGGTGCTTGCTATGGTGTTTTCTGGAAATACTGAAAAATCATGGAATAATGATAGTGAACCCATGGACTATTATTTTGCCAAAGGTGTCTTGGAAAGATTGTTTGCCGCCATTGGGCTAAAGGATATAAACTTTGTACGGTATTCAGACCCCAGTTTCCATCCCGGTCGTGTTGCTGCCATTAAGTCAGCAGGAGAAATGATTGGTGTACTGGGTGAATTACACCCTAACGTATTAGAGAATTATGGGCTTAATCATAAAGCAGTGGCTTGCAAAGTTGACCTGCAAGACTTAATGGACACTGGACTGCAAAGGCCAAAATATCAACAACTGCCTAAGTTCCCTGCTGTGGATAGAGACTTGGCGGTGGTTGTAAAGCAAGATGTTAATACCCAGGATATGCTGGAAGTAATTTATAAGGCTGCTGGAAAGATATTAACCAGCGTGAAAGTATTTGATGTATATCAAGGTGAACAGGTGCCGGAAGGATGTAAAAGCCAGGCCTTTTCACTACTCTTCCAGGCCTCTGATCGAACACTGAAGGATGAAGAAGTAACTAAACAAACCGATAAGATTGCCCAAGCATTAAATAAAGAATTTGACGCAGAATTACGTAAATAAAGTAAATTACTCATAATTTAGCAGGATTTTACTGTATCTTAAAGAAATATTACATTATAAGTGTTCAAGTAACGTTTTTCAACATCTTCTATACACTATCGGATGGTAGTATAAGAAAAACTAAGGCTTCCGTTATGCCTAAGCCAGGTTTTTCTAAAGGGAGGGGGCCAAGTTATGTCTGATGACAATGATACCCGAGTGGAAGTAGAAATTTGTGGAGAGTATTATACGTTAAAAGGTAAAGAGTCCCCAGAGTACATGCAGATGGTTGCAGAATATGTAAACCGCAAAATCAAACAGGTATCCAACAGAAATACCAAGTTGTCTGTTACCAAAGCAGCAGTGCTGGCGGCAATAAACATAGCAGATGAGCTAAGCAAACTACAGGAAGATTATGATGACTTGGTAAAGATGATGGACAACGATATGCTCAATTTGGATAAGGCTGAATAAAAGTATTATTATCAAGGCACTCATGAAGCTGCAAACTATTGTCTTCATGGGTGTTTCTTTTATGAATTCAGGAGGTAGTAGTTAGGAGCTAGGAGTTAGAATAAGAGAACTGTTTATGCTTTTTAATAGTAACGTATTTGCTTAGACTATAGGTTTTCGGGGTACAATTTGCATAGGAGTCAGTAGTCAGAATGAAAAAAGCAAAACAAATTCTGAATACTAATTACTTACTTTAGGATACTTTTATTAACCATAAATATAATGACTAAATATATTAATATGTTGGTCATAATTTGGGAGAGCTGTTAGATGCATAATTTTGAAATTGCCTGGGTTTTTTATAAAATGGCAGACATTTTAGAACTAAAAGGGGCAGACTTTTTTAAAATAAAAGCATATCGTAATGCAGCCAGAATTATATCCCGCCAAGAGCAATCAGTGGAAGAAATGGTACAGCAAAAAACCTTTGATAAGCTATCTGGTATAGGTAAGGCAATTAGTACTAAAACCAAGGAAATTATAGAAACAGGAACTTGCAAGGCTTATCAGGAATTACTGCAAGAAGTGCCTGAAGGAGTGCTGGAAATTCGCTCGCTGCCGGGTATTGGCCCTAAGAAAGCTCGGGTGTTATATCAAGAATTAAAAATAACATCCTTGGAAGAACTAGAACAAGCCGCTAAGAAAAGGCTGGTTCGAAAACTGCCTGGCATGAGTGCCAAAACCGAATTTGAAATACTACGCAACATTGAAGGGCTTAAGGATGGTAGGAATAAGCTATTGTTGGGGTTGGCCCGAGATTTAGGCAGTGAATTGGTAGATTACTTGGCGGATCTTCCAATGGTGAAGAGGGTGGAGATGTCTGGAAGCACCCGACGTTGGAAAGAAATGGTTTCCGATTTGGATTTAATAGCTTCCTCTGAAAGGGCATCTGAAGTGTTGGATGCACTGGCCAGTCATCCACGAATTACTAAAGTGACACAGCGGGATGAAGATCGAATTCAAGCGTTTAGCTGGTGGGGAATACCAGTTGATTTGACAGTAGTTCCACCGAAGCAGTTTGTTACCGCCTGGCACCGCAGCACTGGTAGCAAAAAACACTACCAACAGTTGATGCAGTATGCTCAAAGAAAAGACCTGTCCCTAGAACACAATAACGAATTTTCTTCCGAGGAAGATATTTATAGTCATCTGGGTCTGGAATATATTCCCCCGGAACTGCGGGAAGGCAAGGGAGAGATTGAAGCAGCCCAACAGAGTGGCCTGCCCCGGTTGGTGCAATTGGAAGACATTAAGGGAGACTTGCATCTCCACACCACCTGGAGTGATGCATCCGCAACCCTGGAAGAAATGGTAGATGCAGCTAAAAAAAAGGGATATACCTATATGGCCATTACCGATCACTCTGGTTCATTAAAAATAGCCAACGGGTTGGATAAAGAGCGACTAATGATACAGATAGATAAAATAAAAGAATTAAACAAGAAGATTAAAAATTTCACCATTCTGACTGGTGTGGAATGCGATATACTGAGCGACGGGACATTAGACCATCCGGATGAATTGTTGGAACAGTTGGATGTAGTGATTGCATCGGTACATACTAACTTTAAGCAGGATATGGAAAGAATGACTAAACGTATCATTACAGCTATTGAGAATGAACATGTTGACATTATTGGCCACGTCAGTGGTAGACTTCTGGGGCGTCGGGGTGGTTATGAACTGGATGTGAAACGGGTGTTGGAGGCGGCGGCGAAAAATAATACAGTAATGGAGATTAATTCATCCCCCGATAGGCTTGATCTAAGTGAAGAAAATGCGAAATTGGCAAAAGAGATGGGTATTAAAGTTGCGATAAACACCGATGCTCATGATCTGAAACGACTAAATGAAATGCAGTATGGTGTGGCGGTGGCCAGACGGGCATGGCTGACGCCGGATGATGTGGTAAATACTAAGGATGTGGAGGGGTTGTTACAAAGCTTAAAATGATTATAAACAAAGAAGATTTTAACAAGGTACAATCCCTAACCAAAGATTTTTATAACCGGGACACAGTGCAAGTAGCCAAGGATCTACTGGGCTGTCTGCTGGTGTTTAATAGTTCGGAGGATATTGCCGGAGGTGTGATAGTGGAAACCGAGGCTTACACCCAAAAGGGAGACCCAGCATGCCACACTGCCCGGGGGATGACTCCACGCAATAAAGTAATGTTTGGACCACCGGGTTATGCTTACGTATATTTTACCTATGGCATTCATTACTGTTTTAATGCGGTGACCAATACCGAGGGAGTAGGGGATGCGGTATTAATAAGAGCACTGCAACCGGAAATTGGTATTCCGTTAATGCAAAAACGTCGGGGCAGAGAAAGGTTAAAAGACTTATGCTCTGGCCCGGCTAAACTGGTGCAGGCATTGGGAATGTCCAAAGAACAAAACGGTGCTGACTTAACAAATAGCAATGTCCGTATTTTGCCCGGTTGGGAAAAACAGCCGGAAATGGTAACTACTACTCGCATAGGAATAAAAGAAGGGGCGGAACTGCCGTTACGTTTTTATGTTAAAGATAGTCCTTACATATCAAAAAAATAATTAGGAGGCAATTATATGAAGTTAAAAGACTTATACAATCTGACTATTGAAATGGGTATTCAAAATGATCCTCGGGGTGAGGAAGATACTAAAAAGGTATTAGAAAAAAACAAAAAAAGTTTTGAAGAAATGAAAGAAGAAGAACAGGATGATTTTGATCAGGATAAACTGTTTAATCCATATAGCGACACCCGGGTGCTTTATGGTGACTTAGAAAAAGAAGTAAAGCGGGTGCTGGTAGGCATTGACATGGAAGTGGGAGAAATCTTGCTGGCCGACCGTTTAACCGAAAAGGGCAAAAATATAGATTTAGTAATTGCGCATCACCCGGAAGGGAAAGCGATGTCTGCGCTATATGAAGTGATGCATTTACAGGAAGACATCTTAGCTGACCAGGGTGTGCCGATTAATGTGGCCGAGGGAATTATGGCCCCCCGCATTGGTGAAGTGCGTCGGGCACTGATGCCAATAAATCACAACCGGGCAGTAGATGCGGCAAAACTGCTAGATTATCCATTCATGTGTATGCATACTCCTGCTGACAACAGTGTGGTATCATATCTGCAGAAAAAAATAGATGACAAAAAGCCTGAAACAGTGGGTGATATTGTTAAACTATTAAAAGAAGAGCCGGAATATAAAGAAGCAGTACGGTATAACGCCGGACCCACTATAGTGGTGGGCAATAAAGGAAGAAGAGCTGGAAAAGTAGTGGTAGATATGACCGGTGGAACTGGTGGTTCCGAGGATGCCTACAACAAATTACAACAGGCCGGTGTAAGTACACTGGTGGTGATGCACATCGGTGAGAAGCACCGTAAGGAAGCGGAAAAGAATCACATTAACGTAATAATTGCCGGTCACATGGCCAGTGACTCACTGGGAATGAACCTTATTTTAGACAAATTAGAAGAGCAGGGTGTGGAAGTATTACCCACAGCCGGGCTATTAAGACATAAAAGATCGTAATTCAGTAGTTAGGAGATAGGAGTTAGGAGTTAGAATAAAAATTAGCAAAACAACCACATTTTAATGAGGGATCTTGGTTAAGGAATATTTCTAACACAAAATTTACAAGAGGTTAAGTAAAATTATACGGGGGTTTTATAATGCAGAAGCCCGAACTACTTGCCCCTGCCGGTTCCTGGGAGGCAATGGTGGCCGCAGTACAAAACGGAGCTGACGCTGTTTACCTGGGTGGTCAGGCTTTTAACGCCCGGGCGTCAGCGGCCAACTTTGACAATCATCAACTGGCCAAGGCAGTGGACTACTGCCATGTGAGAGGGGTTAAGGTTTATGTTACTACAAACATCATTATAGCAGATGAAGAACTTTCAGATGCATTGGGATTCTTGCACATTATCTATAACGCAGGGGCTGATGCGGCAATACTTCAAGACTTAGGGTTAGCCCATGCTGCTAGGCAAGTGCTCCCGGAACTTCCACTGCATGCCAGCACCCAGATGACAGCCCACAACACTCCCGGTGTTCGGTTGCTGCAGCAGGTAGGCTTTGACAGAATTGTGCTGTCCAGGGAATTGAGTAGAGAAGGTATTACTCAAATTAAAGCAGAGACCGGGGCGGATTTGGAAGTTTTCACCCATGGTGCCCTTTGTGTGTGCTACTCCGGGCAGTGCCTAATGTCCAGCATGATTGGCGGGCGCAGTGGCAATCGTGGTCGTTGTGCCCAACCATGCCGGATGCAGTACCAATTAGTGGATAAGTGGGAGAAACCGCTGGTGGATCATTCCCAAACAGGGGAGTATCTGCTTAGCCCCAGGGATTTAAACTTAAGTAATTACATTCCCCAAATGATTAAGGCGGGAGTAAACTCCTTTAAAATAGAAGGACGGATGAAAAGGCCAGAGTACGTGGCCACTGTTATCCGTATTTACCGGGAATTGATAGACCAGGCAGTGGAAGAAGGGGTTGTGGAAGTAACTCCCCGACACGCCCGAGAATTGGAGCAGATCTTTAATCGTGATTTCACCACCGGTTACTTTAACGGCAACCCTGGCCAAGAGTTGATGAGTTATAAACGCCCCAATAACCGGGGTGTTTTGCTGGGACGGGTTAAAAGCTTTGAAAAAGGCAGTGACATGGTGGAGTTATCGCTACAGGAGCCGTTGCAAGTTGGTGACGGCATAGAGGTATGGGTGACCAAAGGCGGTAGAAAAGGAGTAGAGGTGTCCCGCATACTTCACAAAAAGAAACAGGTGGAAAACGCACCGGCAGGAAGTACGGTTTGGGTTCCCATTCCTGCCCGGGTAACTCCTGGGGATAGGGTTTTTAAAACCCACGATGCTCAACTGATGCAGCAAGCAAAAGCAAGTTATACGTCCAGTAAAGAAGTGCGAAAAGATCCATTAGGGTTTACGGTGGTGGCCAAAGTTGGCCAACCTTTGTACATGAAGGTGGAAGACATTAGTGGTAATACTGCTGAAGTCAGTTCTGAAGAAGTTGGACAACAGGCGGAAAACAAGCCGCTAACCAGGGAATTTTTAGAATCTCAGCTTAATCGATTGGGCAATACCCCCTTTGCACTGGGTGATTTAAACAGCAGCATTGAAGGGGAAGTTATGTTCCCGTTACGTGTAATTAACCAATTGCGTCGTCAGGTGATAGAAGACTTAGAGTATAAACGTAGTAATGCCTGGTCCCGCTCTGCTATTACAGAATATGAATTCAATAATCGTCTGCAGAGATCCATGGGCGCACCTGAAAAAATGAATTTTGAGCGGCAGGAAACCAGTGTGGCAGTTAACGTAACTGAATTCACTGCATTAAAGGCGGCGGTAGATGCTGGGGCAGATATAATCTATTTTGGCGGTGAAAGTTATCGTTCTAAAAAACCAGTAACATTGGAAGACGTTAAAAGGGCCTCGGAACTGTGCTCGAAGAGGGGTGTGCAGTTAATTTTAAACTCTCCCCGTATTCTACAGGATGATGAATTGGATCGGTTTAATAAATTTTTCCAACAGGCGCTACCTTATACCAGTGGTGTGCTGGTGGGTAACTTGGGTCTGTTGGAACAATGTAATTATGAAAAAGAAAAAGCAATTATTGCAGATTTTCCTATCAATATTTTCAATCGGTCCACAGCAGTGAAACTCTCTCAACTGGGGGTTCACCGGGCTACACTTTCGCCAGAAATGACCATGAATCAAGTTAGGGAATTTACTGCCCAATCGCCCATTCCGGTGGAAGCCATAGTGCAGGGAGCGCTACCGCTTATGGTTACCGAATACTGCGCCATGGGAAGCTTGTTGGGTGGTGCTTCATCCAATAATAAATGTACCAGCCCTTGCACCAAACAAGAATGTGGTTTAAAAGACCGTAAAGGTGTGGTGTTTCCGGTGGAAGTGGACCAATACTGCCATCAACATATCTTCAACTCCAGGGAACTGTGCCTGATTGATGATGTGGGGAAACTAGTTTCGGCAGGGGTACCTGTGTTACGGATAGATGCCCGAATTATGGATGCAAGCAGAGTGGCATCGATGGTGGAAGCCTACCTCAAAGTATTAAGCACCTATCCGTTAAAGGAGTGGAAAGAAGCCGCTGCCCTGGCCAAAGAGGAGTTAGAGCAGCACTCCACCGGATTTACCAAGGGACATTATTATCGGGGAATAGTTTAAGAACAGTAGTTAGGAGATAGGAGTTAGGAGTTAGAATAAATGAAAGATAGAACTTATACCAGACTGGAATTTGATAAAGTTCGCCAGAATCTATCGGAGCATGCCGGTTCCCCTTTGGGTAAAGAAATTGCCCTGGAGCTGGCACCAACAACAGACCTAGATACTGTGTTGGCCAGGCAATCTGAAACCACTCAGGCAAGAGAACTAATGCGTTTTGAAACCGGTGTGGAGATGGGGGGCTGGCACGATATTCGGGAAGAGATAGGCCGTTTGAGACGCAGTGCCCTGTTGTCACCGGAAGAGTTGTTTGCTGTGGGTGAGACATTGGCAGCATCACGACGGATAAAAAAACACTTAACAGAACGCAGTGACAAATATCCAGTGCTGGCCGAAATAGCTCACGGTCTAGCCCATCTGCCACAGGTGGAAAAGGCCATTTTATCAGCTATTCTGCCAGGGGGAGAAATAGATGATCGGGCCACCCCGGAGTTATCCCGCATTCGTCGGGGGTTAAATAATGCCCAGGGAAAGGTGAAAGAACGGTTAAACAGCATTATTCGTTCGCCAGACAAACAAAAATACCTGCAGGAGGCGCTCTATACCATTCGGGGTGACCGCTATGTTGTACCAGTAAAACAAGAATATAAGGGACAGTTGCCGGGAATAGTGCATGATCAGTCTGCCAGTGGTGCCACTTTGTTCATAGAACCAATGGGAGTGGTAGAGGCAAATAACGAAGTACGCCGGTTACAAGCAGAGGAAAAACAGGAAATACAGCGTATTTTAAGTGATTTAAGCCAGATGGCCGCAACAGTGGTAGAAGACTTATCTTACTGCATAGATTCCCTAGGCCATCTGGATTTTGTGATGGCCAAAGCCTACTACAGTTTACGTTTGGATGCTTGGCAACCTAAAATAGTAAAAGAAACTAGAATAGATTTGAAAATGGCACGACATCCATTGTTAACCGATGATGTAGTGCCCATAGATATACACTTGGGCGGTGATTTTAACATCCTGGTTATTACTGGGCCCAACACCGGTGGCAAGACTGTAACTCTTAAAACAGTTGGATTAATGGTGCTGATGTCTCAAGCTGGGTTGCACATTCCTGTTGATGATGGTTCAGAGGTGGGTATTTTCAGCCGGGTGTTTGCAGACATCGGTGACGAGCAGAGCATTGAGCAGTCATTAAGTACATTTTCATCTCATATGAGCAGTATTGTAGATATAATAAGCCAGGCTGATTCCAAGAGCTTGGTGATGCTTGATGAACTAGGTTCCGGTACCGACCCTACCGAAGGGGCGGCCCTGGCTCAATCTATACTGCACTACCTGCACAAAAATGATATTTGCACCATTGCCACCACGCATTACAGTGAATTGAAGGACTTTGCCTATGCCAACAACGGTGTGGAGAATGCCAGTGTTGAGTTTAACTCTGAGACGCTTAGGCCCACATACAGGTTGCTGATTGGAAAGCCTGGGCGCAGTAACGCCTTTGAAATTGCCAGCCGGTTGGGATTAAAAGAAGGCATGGTGGAAAAGGCAAAAAGTTACTTGAGTCAGGAAAAAATAAAAGCAGATGAGTTAATGGAAAAACTGGAACGGACCCAGCAACAGGCAGAAATTGATCGGCAGGAGGCGGCCAGACTACGGCAGCAAAGTGAAGAATTAAGGGAGAAATACCAGCAATTGCAGCAGCAACTTTCTTCTCGTCGGGAGGATATCCTAGCCAAAGCCAGAGAAGAAGCCCGTTCCATTATTAAAAGGGCACGGGCGGAATCGGAGGAAGTGGTTAAAGATTTACGGGATAAGATTACCACTGAATCCAATCGGAATCGGGAAGAAGCCATCAAAAAAGCCCGGGAAAACTTGTACAATCTGCAGGATAAAACTACCCGAAAGAAAATTAAAAAAGCAGCCCGCGGGGAAAGGGCACCTGCAAAACTGCAGGCTGGTGATGAGGTTTATTTAACCCAGTACAATCAAAAAGGTTATGTGCTGGACGTGAAAGATAAGAACCAGGTATTGGTTCAAGCTGGAATATTAAAAATTACGGTATCTAAAGATGAGCTACAGTTGGTGAAAGATCCAAAGCCAGAGAGTGGGAAAACCCAGGTGGGCAGCATGATTATGAGTAAGGCTAAAGAAGTAAACAGTAGCCTTGATATGCGTGGAATGATGGCCGATGAAGCGCTGCTGGCCATGGAAAAGCACCTAGATGACGCCTATTTATCGGGACTAAAGCAGATTAACTTAATCCACGGCAAAGGAACCGGCGCGCTGCGCTCAGCGGTACACCGGGAGCTAAAAGGACACCCTCGAGTAAAAAAATACCGTTTAGGAGAAACCGGCGAAGGCGGAGCCGGAGTGACAGTGGTGGACCTGAAATAAGGCAATTTATGCATGATACTAAAATAAAGGAACGGCGCCGTTGGGCAACGTTCCTTTATTTTTTTGATTTTATTCTGACTACTGACTCCTGAATTCTGACTCCTTATATTTAACTCCTAACTCCTAAATTCTTTAACCATTAAACTCTCTGGTTAAACTCTCCATCTGACTATTTATATCAGTTAACTGGGCTGTTACTTCTTGCAGTGTGCTGGTTTGGGTTTGCACCAAAGTGTCATTTTCACCCACCAGTTTGGCAATTTGGTTAAAGTAGTCTTTGATTTCGGTAATTACCTGAGAGGTTTCCTCTACTGATTTGGCACTGGAGTTGGCCATTTTACGAATTTCTGTTGCCACTACACTAAAACCTTTACCGTGTTCTCCAGCCCGTGCTGCTTCAATGGCTGCATTCAGACCCAGCAAATTGCTACGAGAGGCAATTTCACTGATCGCTTCTAAAATGGTATTTACTTTTTCCATCTTGTTTCCTACCTCTTCGGTGGTACTGGCGGCATTATGGCTACTGGCAGCCATTTGGTTGGCAGAGGATGAAATCTCTTCTACATAGGCTGTGGCCTGCTGCACTCGGGCATGAACTTCTTCGGCAGCTTGTCTTACTTCATCGTTGGACAATTCCCTAACAATCATGGATTCCACCACTCGAATACTAATTCTGGCTATCGGTTTAGTCCTATTAGGATCACCGGAAACCCCGAGCCCGGCAATTCGTTCATCGTTATAAATTATGGGTGCAGTATAACCAGGCTTAACGCCTTCTAAGAGTTTGGCATCTTCTTCAGTAATAAAGGCCTCGTCTATTTCGCCGTCCAGCATTTTCTTGGCACCTTCATGAACGGTACCCTTTCTTTCTGGTTGAGTGGTAGCAATAATAGTTCCGCCTTGACCCATAATATGTACATTTTCTCCTGTTTCTTCAGCCACCAGTTGCACAATGTGTGGTGATATCTGTTCTAGAATTTGATATATTTTTTCGTAGCTATGACCGTGAGACATAAGATCAAACCTTTCTAGAGTTTTAGATACTATAGGTACCAGTTTATTACAAATTTAACTTTATTTTAACATATTTAAGGTGAGCTTCAACAGTAATTATACATTTTTAATGCGATTTCTCCACCCTCACTGCACACCTTTTCAACTCTGGTATTCCTGAGATTGCATCTCTTTTTGGGCTGGTTAATTTATTAACCGGCGCTGAAGGGAAATGAAATGAAGTAAATACTACTCCCGGAGGGGTAACACTGCTAACCTGTGCCTTTAGTTGTATTTCACCTCGGCGGGAAATCACTTTTACAACAGATCCATCTTCCAAACCATATTTATCCGCGTCTATAGGGTTAACTTCAAGATGCTCGTTTGAATAATGTTTCTCCAACGCCCCTGTTCGCATAGTCATGGTTCCGGTGTGGTAATGGTATAATCGCCTGCCAGTGTTCAGTACCAGCGGATAATCTTTATCTGGCTGTTCACTGGGGGCTATATATTCTGCCCGATGAAATTGACCCTTGCCCCGGGCAAACTTTTCAGTATGCAATACCAGTGTGCCGGGGTGATCTGGTGACGGGCAAGGCCACTGTAGACCTCTTATTTCTAGGCGCTTGTGTGATATACCGCCGTATGACGGGGTTAATGCTGCTATCTCATCCATTATTGCAGCCGGAGAGTCATAGTGCATTTCATACCCCATGGCATTGGCCAGCAGACAGATTATTTCCCAGTCTGCCTTGGCATTACCAATAGGGGTAATGGCCTGGCGAATTTTTTGTACTCGTCGCTCTGTGTTGGTAAAAGTGCCTTCCTTTTCGGCAAAACTGGCTGCCGGTAGCACCACATCGGCCAGTTGAGCTGTTTCTGTTAGAAAAATATCCTGTACTACCAGAAAGTCCAGGTTTTCCAAAGCAGCTTTAGCATGGCCTGCATCAGCATCGGAAAGTATCGGGTTTTCTCCCATGATGTACATACCCTTCAAGGTACCTTTTTGGGCAGCATCCATCATCTCTCCCACAGTTAAGCCAAACTGATCAGATAGTGATTTTATATTCCAAGCGGTTGCAAACCTATTTCGGACATCTTTAGAAGTGACCTTTTGATAACCGGTAACCACGTTAGGCAACGCTCCCATGTCGCAGGACCCCTGAACGTTGTTTTGGCCACGCAGTGGGTTAACACCGCTGTTTTCCTTGCCTACATGTCCGCACAGCATGGCCAGATTGGCCACGGCATATACATTTTGGGTACCGCTTAGATGCTGGGTTAACCCCATGGTGTATAGTATGCTGGCATTTTCTGCAAGGGCATATTCTCTGGCCACTTGATAGATGGTATCAGAGGGAATGCCGGTTATCTGTTCAGCATACTCCGGGGTGTAATCTTTAACCCAGTGGCGCAAATCTTCAAACCCCTCGGTACGGGCATTTACAAAATCTTTATTCCATAATTCTTCGGTAATAATTACATTGGCCAGTGCATTTAGTAGCACACTATCAGTACCCGGTTTAATCCCCAGGTGATATTGGGCTATAGATGCCAGTTGGGTTTCCCGTGGGTCTACAACAGCCAACTTCGCTCCATTTCTAACTGACTTTTTTACTTCCTGCCCAATTATCGGATGTGTTTCAGTGGTATTGGTGCCGATGGCCAGAATGAAATCGGTCCCGGCAATATCCGTAATACTATTGGTCATAGCCCCGCTACCAAATGAAGCCGCCAGACCGGCGACGGTGGGGGCATGTCAGAGACGGGCGCAGTGGTCAATATTGTTAGTTCCCAATACTGCTCTAGTGAACTTTTGCAATAGATAATTTTCCTCGTTGGTGCAACGGGCGGAACTAAGCACTGCCAGCGAATCAGAACCATGATTATTTCTAATGTCATCTAACTTTTCAGCAATCAGTTCCACCGCTTCCTGCCAACTTGCTTCCACTAGATGACCATTTTTTCTTATTAATGGGTTTTTTAGTCTGTCCGGGTGATGAATAAAGCCATAACCAAACCGACCTTTAACACACAGCGATTGACCGTTCACTTCTCCGTCATCGGAAGTGACACCCACTATCTTGTTATCTTTTACATTTAACTCTATACCGCAACCTGTCCCACAGTATGGGCAAATGGTTTTAACCTTTTCCACTTCCCAGGTGCGGGCTGTCCTACGCAATTTCTTTTCTTGCAGTGCCCCTACGGGGCATACTGCTACACAATTGCCACAGAAGACACATTCCGAAGCACTGAGGGGTAGGTCAAAGGCAGTACTAACTTTAGTGTCAAAACCACGATGAGCAAAGTCTAATGTGCTGTTTCCCTGCACCTCGGAACACATCCGTACACATCGGCCGCAAAGTATACATTTATTCATGTCTCTTATAATAAAGGGATTGTCGTCCTCAATTTTATAATCATGTCGGTCTCCAGTAAAACCGGGGCTTTTAACATTGTACTGCCAGGAATAATCCTGAAGGCGGCAATCTCCGTTGCTGCCACAGGTGAGACAGTCCTGGGGATGGTTTGCCAGTAGCAGTTCAAGTATTGTTTTACGGTGTTCCACCACTTCTGCAGTTTCCGTTTCCACCACCATGCCTGGTTTAGCTTTTTCCATACAGGCAGGGGTAATTTTTTTTCGGCCTCGGGTCTCTGCCTCTACCACACACAGGCGGCAGGAACCAACTCCGCTGAGGCTGGGGTGGTGGCAAAGGGTGGGAATGGAGATGCCAAGCATTTCTGTGGCCTCTAAAATGGTACTGCCTTCAGGGACGGTTATCTGCTGGCCATTTATAATTAAGTCAATACTAGACAAGACGTTCTCACTCCTTACTTCTTGATAATGGCACTGAATTTGCATTTTTGTAAACAACTGCCGCATTTTATACAATTATCTGAGTCGATTACATGCACCTGTTTCTTTTCACCACTGATGCATCCTGCAGGGCATATCCGGGCGCAGGCACCGCAGCCAATACACTTTTTGTGATCAATGCTATAAATCAGCAAATTAGTGCAAACCCCAGCTGGACAGCGTTTATAATTTATATGGGCTTCATATTCATTTCGAAAGTATTGTAAAGTACTCAGAACCGGATTGGGGGCGCTTTGTCCCAAACCGCATAATGAAGTTAATCGAATCACTTTGCTAAGCCGTTCTAAATCATCTATATCTCTGCCTTGGCCTTGTCCTTCACAAATACGAGTTAATATTTCCAGCATCCGTTTCGTGCCCTCACGGCAGGGTGTGCACTTGCCGCAGGACTCTTGCTGAGTGAACTGTAGGAAGTAACGGGCCAAATCCACCATACAGGTGGAGTCATCCATTACCACTAATCCACCAGAGCCCATCATAGCCCCGGCTTGGTCAAGGGAATCGTAATCTACTGGTAAATCCAAGTGTTCTTCCGGGATACATCCACCGGACGGTCCTCCGGCCTGTACTGCTTTGAATTTTCTATTATTGGCAACTCCTCCACCGATGTCAAAAATAATATGCCTTAAGCTAACTCCCATAGGTACTTCTACTAGGCCGGTGTTTACCACATTGCCCGTTAATGAAAATATTTTAGTACCGGTGCTTTTTTCTGTACCAATACTGGAATACCATTTGGCACCGTTGCTGATTATTAATGGGATATTGGCAAAGGTTTCCACGTTATTTAAAGTGGTGGGTTTTCCCCATAATCCCTTTTCGGTGGAACGATGGGTTTTAAACCTGGGTGTGCCCCTTGTACCCTCAATGGAAGCCATTAGTGCGGTACCTTCACCGCAAACGAAGGCACCGGCACCTGGTTTTATTTTTATATGAAAGTTAAAACCGGAGTTCAAGATGTTTTCTCCCAAAAGGTTTCTATCTTCCGCCTGGGTAATGGCCTTCTGCAAACGCTTTACCGCCAGCGGATATTCTGCCCGAACATAAATATACCCCTCGTCTGACCCGGTGGCAAACCCACAGATCGCCATACCTTCCAGGACCGAATGGGGGTTGCCCTCTAGAACACTGCGATCCATAAAGGCACCGGGGTCTCCTTCATCTGCGTTGCAGACTACATATCTTTTGTCTATAATTTTGGCGTTCAACGCTCCCTGCCATTTAATGCCGGTAGGAAAACCTGCTCCGCCACGTCCCCGCAGTCCCGACTCCTTTACTTCGTCCACCACCTGCTGTGGAGTCATGTCAGAGATCACTTTTTCTAATGCATTGTATCCTTTGTCAGCTAAATAATGATCTATATTCTCCGGGTTAATTAGGCCGCATTTTTCCAGTACCATCTTATTTTGGCAGGCATAAAATGGTATTTCGTCATAGGTTGCGGTTTTTTTTCCGCTTACTGGGTTAATATACATCAGCCGCTCCAGCGGGCGACTGCTTGCCAGAGAATCAAGAATATCTGGCACATCAGTCTCCCTAACTTTAGTATAAAACAATTTATCTGGCTCAATGGTTACAATGGGGCCCTGCTCGCAGAAACCGCGGCAACCTACTTGTCTTATTTCTACATGTTCACTAATATTTCTACCCATTATTTCATCCTGCAGACTGGTCAACACCCTTCCGGAGCCGGAAGAGTTACAACCACTGCTGGAACAAACACAGATAACTTTTTTCATTGTCCCACCTCTCAATACTTTATAATTAATTATTCAACAAATTTAGTCAGTTACCTTTTAAAGTGGGCAAAAACAAAAGGCCGGGAAACGATTCCCAGGCCTTGTAAATAACGCTATTCTATATAAGTAACCTTGTTTTTCTTGGTGGAGCTTTTTGATCATCTTTGCCTTTATAACCAAGGATAATGGCATATAGTGGTTGATATCCTTCCGGTATTTTCAGTTGCTTTTTCCAATTATCGCTGTTATCTCCATCAAACAAGTGTATTGCAGCCTGAACCCAGCAAGAACCAATATTGAGTGATTCAGCAGCTATTAACATGTTTTCTGTTGCTGCAGCACAATCAACTCGGGGTAACATTGCGTTTTTATCACCACTGATAATAATTGCGATGGGAGCATTGTGAAATACATTAAATTTTTCACTACCTGCAATCTTTTTAAATTGTTCATTTGAAGATTTCTTAAATGAATCCTTTGTTGCTTCATTCATCCTTTGCAAAACATCCTGGTTATCTATGACAGTGAAATGCCAGGGCTGCTGGTTACCAGCACTTGGTGCATACATACCACTCTCTAAAATAGAATTTAACTCTTCCTCCTGTATCATTTCTTGTGTGTAAACTCTGGTACTTCTTCTGTTTTTTATTGCTATTAAAGTATCATTCAATATTTATTCCTCCGTTCTTGTTGTTTCTTTAAATAATATAAACTGGTGAGCCCAATGAAATTCAAAATTTTGCAGGACTGTGATAAAGTTTAGCAGAAGTAGTTGGTTTATTAGGAAAATTGTAGAATAAAGAGGGAATTAAATTACTTTGAAGAAAAACTATTATTAATAACTGAAAGATAAAAATATTTTGTCATGCCATTGAACTGGAGGACAATAATGATTAATAAAGTATCTTACTTTAAACCCGCAGGACTTAATAGTTGGGAAACCTTTTTGGAAAACTTATATTCCGATAATACCCAGGGAATTTTTTTGATGGTGGCAGAAGAAACTGAATTTATTTATCAGATGTTGCAACCCTTATTCAGGCAATATAATATTCCGATTTTTGGTGGTATCTTTCCTGGGGTAATCTATGAAGATTGTCATTATACTGAAGGTGTGGTGGGCTGTGCCATTGGTTGTCCAATGAACTTGGATATAATACACCAATTAAACAAGTTCACTGGTTTTCCTACAGAAACATCAACTTCAGAAGAATCCATGCTGATTTTAATTGACGGGCGTTCCAGAAACATTACTAAATTTTTAAACACTATTTTTGAAACAACCACTTGCCAGGGATTTATTGGTGGCGGGGCCGGCACACTGCATTCTGGCCATGAACAACACGTGCTATTTTCACAGAATGATTTCTTTAATAACGGAGCCATTATTGTAAACTTTAAAAGTTACATCGGGATTAAAGTAAGTCATGGTTGGCAGCCTATGTATGGCCCATTGGTGGTAAACCGCTCTCATGGTAATAAGATAATGGAAATTAACTGGCAAAGTGCCTTTTCTACTTATCAAAAGGTTCTGAAGGCCGAAGCAAATATCTCTATAGAACAAGAAGAATTTTTTAATATCGCTAAAGGTTATCCATTTGGTATGGTGAAAATGGATGGGAGTATTATTGTTCGCGACATTATTCACTTAAAAGACGACGGCTCTTTAGTTACGGTGGGTGAAATACCAGAGAACTCAATAATTATGCTTTTACAAGGAAGCAGTGAGGATCTGATAAATTCTGCTAGTAATGTAGCAAAGCATATTTCTTCAAAGTACAACACTACTGGTGGAAGAAGGATGAATTATCTGCTAGTTGACTGTATATCAAGGGCATTATATTTGGGTGAAGATTTAAAAAAAGAGTTGCAAACTGTTAGGGAACATATTTCTACAGACAGTAATTTATTTGGTTTTTTAAGTTTCGGTGAAATAGCCTCCAATGGAGATAGATATCTGGAGTTTTATAACAAAACAACAGTGGTGGGTGTCTGTGAATGAACAATGAGATAATGAAATTGACTAATAACCTATCTTTATCATATGAAATAGCCCTTGCAATTGGTGGAACCTTAGATTTGAAAACAATGGTTGAGGGTTTTCTCAAAACGGTTGTAAGAAAAGGCGGAGCCTATAGAGGTTTTTTATGGATGATTGAAGACCAACAACCATGCATTATAAATGCTGTTGGTTCTTTTACTAAAGGAATGGACTATCAGGAGTTAACCACAACCTTAAAACCGCAGATGAAAAGTGCATTAGATCAAGGGATAACTATTATTAAGACCAGGAACGATGATGATTTTCTTGATTACTGTATTCCATTTACCGGTAATGAAAAAGAGGTTTTATTAGTACCAATTGGTAGTACAACTGTCATTCAGTTGTTCTTTACTTATGAAGGTGCCTCCAGTCAAGGCTTTTCGGGAATACTTGAAGGGGTAGCCCCTCAGCTGGATAATGCAATTCTAGCTTGTAAAAACCATGACAAACTGCTGCAGATGGAGAAAGTAGAGAAACAACTTTTAGAGAAGAAGCATTATGAGTTAATAAATAATTTAGATGTAGGTATTTTTATCTGTGACGCTGTAAGCGGTTATTTTCTAGATTCTAACTCAGCAGCTTTAAAGATGTTGGGCTATAACCATAGAGAAGAATTATGTCAGAAAACATGGTATTCTGTTTGTGATAGTGATCAAGAGAAACTAAAAACTATTATTCAAAAAGAGGGTAAGATAAAAAGTCAGGAGATTGTTTTAAAACGAAAAAATGGTTCCATTTTTTGGGCTGATTTAACAGCAGTAATACAACCTTCACAGGATGATACTTATTATATTATGGGAATAGTAAATGATATAGATGATAGAAAAAAGACAGAGGAGAAGCTAAGGTATCTGGCCACATATGACCCTTTAACCAAAATACCAAATCGCTATTTACTGGAAAACAAATTAAAGGATACTATTATAAAAAGCAAAGATGGAAAGAATAGTGCCCTGATGCTAATAGATGTTGATAATTTTAAGCTAGTAAACGATACACTGGGGCATGATGCCGGTGATGAATTGGTAGTGCAACTTACCAGGGTGTTAAGAAGTAACATTGGGGAGAAAGATTTCTTAGCCCGAATTGGTGGAGATGAATTTGCAGTTATTACTGAAGGTTTAAGTAAAAATGAAGTTTTGGAAATGGCAGAAAGAATAAGGCATTTAATTTATGAGCATGAAATAACCATTAAGGATAACTATAAATTTAACCTAACCGTTAGTGTCGGTATTGTATTAATAAATGGTACCGTCAGTTATCAAAAAGTTTTAGCCAAGGCAGACACAGCATTATATAAATCAAAAGAAGAAGGGCGAAATAAGGTTACCTTTATTAGTGCCAGTGAAGATAGTTCATCACATTTTATCAAAGTAGTTAAACTAATTAATGACATTAAAATGGCTCTGAAAGAAGACCAATTTATACTATTGATGCAACCAGTGGTTGATATAAATGAAAGGCAGATTATTCATCATGAAGCCTTAATTAGGTTAAAGTACAGAAATGGTGAATTATTGTCTCCGGGTGAGTTTATCCCAGTGGCAGAACAATTTGGTCTAATGTCTCAAATTGATTACTGGGTTTTCAAAACAGCACTGAAAAAACTGGCCGAATACCCCGATCTAACCCTATTTATAAATGTTTCTGCAGTGAGTTTAGCAAAAGAAGATCTACTAAAGCGTTTGGAGAGGGATATTTTAAACAGCGACATTCATCCTAACAGAATTGGATTTGAGATTACTGAAACTTCGCTAATGAAAGACTTAGCCATGTCAGAAAAGTGGATTATAAGGTTACAGAAAATGGGGTGCAGGTTTGCACTTGATGATTTTGGAGTGGGCTTTTCATCTATGTCATATTTATTGAACTTATCTGTTGATTATATTAAAATTGATGGCTCGTTTATTAAGAAAATACACACGGATCCTACTCACTGCACATTGGTTGATGCCATGAACAAATTGGCATATACACTGGGTAAAAGAACAATTGCTGAGTTTGTAGAAAATGAAGAGATAGTGGATGTTTTAAGAATGATTGGAATTAATTTAGGTCAAGGTTATTTTTTTGGCAGACCGCAACCAGAACCGATTACAATTAACAATGAAGAATTAAGATTAAAATGAAAGACTAAAGTCCCGGTGCTATAAAGCTACCGGGACTATATTTTTCGGTTATCGGTTTAACTCTTTGATCACTTCATTATTGTTTATATCTATTAATGTTAACGAATTGTCATCAATCACTGCCACTGAGTGGGTATTGTCTTTGGGCAGGGAAATGCTGCCTGGGTTTAACACAATTAAACCCCCATCTCTGTAAAGTTCTTTGATGTGGGTGTGACCATAAATGAATAGGTCGGCATTAAACTTTTTGGCCATCTCCACTAACTCTTTCTTATCCTGCTTATAACCGTGGCATAAAAGTATCTTTAAATTACCCAACTGTGTAAACACATAAGGGCTTTGAATTGGGTGGTCAATAACCATTTGGTCTACATCTGCGTCACAGTTGCCTTGGGTAAAAATAATATTGTTGATGTTGTTTATCTTTTTGGACAATTCCTTGGGGTTATATCCCTCTGGCAAGGGGTTGCGGGGGCCGTGATATAAAACATCGCCGCCGTGGAGGATGTAGTCACAGTCTTTTAATATTTCCATGGCCTTGTCAAAGTAATGTAAACTGCCGTGGGTGTCGCTTAACACACCGATTTTCATGTCTAACACGCTCCTCTGAATATTTAAAGTGTTGTTTTATTAGTATGGTCATAATTCAGTATTCAGTAGTTTTTAGATCCTTTTGTTGGTTTTCTTATTCTGACTTCTCTCTTTATAATTATATTAAAAAATTGGCTAACCACAAATAATGAAATAGGCATTAATTTTATAAAATTGCAGGAAATGGAGAAAACTTGTAGAATTGGTGGCGGATGCAACTATTTGAATGGAGGTAGAAGAAGTGAAAAAGTCACAGTTAATTTCAGCATTGGTATTAATGTTTATACTGCTGCTTTCCGGTTGTAATAATGCACAGAATATGCAAACAACGACAGCAGAAAAAGATGATACTGCTAATCAAAGTTCATTAGAACAGCAAAATAAGCAGCGAAACCAGCAGAATGAAATAATTTTTACCGGAAAAATAGAAGCGGTGCAGACTGCCGATTTGGTAAGTAAGGTACCGGGCAAGGTAGAAAAGGTGTATGTTGATATTGGTAGCCAAGTAAAACAAGATACTACATTGGTTAACTTATCAGCTAATAATATGAAAGCTGCAGTTAAAGTGGCTTTGGCAGCAGTGGAACAGGCTGAAGTTACTTTAGAACTTGCGGAACAGGAATATCAGCGTGGTAAGGAACTTTTTACTAATGAAGCTATTTCTGAGGCTTCCTTTCAAAACAGTTATGAGGGTCCTTATAAAAAGGCACAGGTAGGTCTAAAATCTGCTCGGGCTGCCCTTGAAAAGGCCCAAATTGACTATGATGATATGTTTATCACTGCTCCTTTTTCCGGAGTGATAACCGCTAAAAACATAAATGTAGGTGAAATGGCCAGTCCTGAGAAACCTTTATTAACTCTAGTAAATCTTAATAAGGTGGTAATCAAAGGTACTGTTGATGAGTACCAGATTAATAAAATTAAAGTTGGTCAGTCAGCTGAAGTAAGAATACCGGCCTTGCCGGAACAAACTTTCAATGGAAAACTAACAAACATAGCTGTTGCTGCAGACCAACAGTCTAAGGCATACCCCATAAAAGTACAAATAGATAACCAAGATTACTTAATAAAGCCCGGCATGTTTGCTGAGGTAAAAATTAAAGAAGCTAACTAGTTGGGAGAGTGTTTTAAAATGAAAAAAAGAAGTATTTACATAGTGCTGCTGGCGATGATTCTAACCTTGGCAGCTGTTTCCTTTTATTACTGGTACCAGAATGAAAACTATGTCACCACAGAAGATGCTAGGGTTGACGGCGATATTATCAAAGTAAGTCCTCAGATATCCGGCAAAATAATTGAACTATCGGCGGAAGAAAACCAGTACCTGGAAAAAGGTGAAATTATCGGTAGACTGTCAGATGTTAATCTGCCGCCGGGTAGCAATTTGGATCTTAGTGTTATAAGGGCGCCGATCAGTGGTACGGTGATAAGAAAGATGGGACATCAAGGGGAAGTAGGAACCCCCGGTGTACCGGTGGTAATGATGGCAAACCTACAAAACTTGTATATTTCAGCAAATATTGAAGAAGACAAGCTGCATAAAGTGAAAGTGGGCCAATATGTGAATTACACCATAGATTCCTTTCCGGGATATAAGTTTAAAGGAAATGTGACATCAATTGGCAGGGCGGCTAACTCTATGTTCTCCATTATTCCCCAGCAGAACAGTGAGAACAACTTTACTAAAGTCACCCAAAGAATTCCGATTAAAATTAGCATTGATGATTACCACAATCGGTCACTACTGCCGGGAATGAATGCAGTAATTAAAATTCACATTAACTAGGGGGTGGTTAGCTTGAATAAGCCACCACAGAATATTAAAACGGAACAAGATAAAGGTGATGCCATTCCCTTTGGCGCACTATTTATACTGGTAATCGGTGCGTTTATGGCTATTTTGGATACCAGTATTGTAAACGTGGCTCTGCCAAGAATGATGACAGTGTTTGGCTCTAACACTGAAGACATGCAGTGGGTGCTGACCGGATACATGCTCACTTCTGGCGTGATTATTCCCATTACCGGATTTTTGTCAGACCGTTTTGGACATAAAAGAATGTATATCTTTTCGATAATAGCATTTACCATAGGATCAGCCTTTTGCGGAATGGCTTGGAGTGCTAATTCGTTGATTATTGCTCGGGTAATACAAGCCCTGGGCGGTGGGATGATTATTCCAATTAGCATGTCGATGATTTATCGAATCATTCCCAGGGAGAAAATAGGTATGGCGTTGGGAATATGGGGGATTTCTGCTGTAATGGCTCCGGCGGTGGGACCCACCCTAGGGGGTTATCTAGTGGATAACTTCAGCTGGCATTGGATTTTTACCATTAACATACCGATAGGAATTGCGGCAGTATTTTTGTCTATCAACTATTTACAAGAAACCCCGGTACAGCATAATATAAAGGCGGATATACCCGGCGTAATGCTCAGTGTAGTGGCTTGCTTTGCCCTGTTGCTTGCTCTTAGTGACGGACAGGATAAAGGATGGACATCCCAGTATATTGTTACACTGTTTATAATATCAGGTTTCACAACAATGGCATTTGTAATGTGGGAACTATCTATACCCAACCCGTTAATTGATATTCGGTTATTAAAGAACCCGGTTTTGGTGGCCAGTTTGGTTGGCACTTCTTTATCTACCATTGCACTTTTTTCAGTGGTTTTTTTAATACCTATCTATGCCCAAAACATGTTGGGATATTCCCCCATGGAAACAGGCCTTTTAATGATGCCGATGGCCTTTGTGACAGGTTTTATGATGCCCATCAGTGGTAGGCTGTTTGATAAATTTGGTGCCTTTGGACTGTGCCTTTTTGGTATGACACTGGTGGTGGGTGTTACATACCATCTGCACACATTAACTCTGGAAACAGACTACCGCTACCTGCAATTTCTATTGTGTCTTAGAGCAATGGGGCTTGGTTTGTCCACCATGCCACTTACCACAGCCGGTATGAACACTATACCCAAGTTTCTAGTAGGAAGGGCCACAGCCTTAAACAACACCGTAAGGCAGGTGTCGGCTTCCATGGGTATTGCTTATTTGACCTATGTGTTGGTGCAGAGGCAGGCCTATCATTCGGCGGTTCTAAGTGAGAACGTTACGTTAAGTGCACCAATGACCGGTATAGTAAAGATGCAGATGGAAGGTCAGTTAGCTGGCCAGGGGATAATGGGCAGTGCTGCCGAACAAGGTACATTACAAATACTTTCAGGCATGGTCACCGGCCAGTCATTTATGAATGCCCTAAGTGACACCTTTGTAGTTAGTACCATCATAATTGCGATGGTGCTACCGTTAACCTTCTTACTCAGCAAAAAGCGGGTGGAGGCAGAACGAAAAAGACAGGAGCGGTTATATGCCCATATGCTTGAAAGCAATTAAGAATTCAGGAGTTAGGGGTCAGAATTCAGAATGAAAACCCAAAATGGGAACGATGAGGGTGTCATTCCCTACGGTGTAAAAGAGAATGGCTTTTGAAAAATCAAAAGCCATTCTCTTTTTTATCTATTATGTTTTCAAACTCTGCCACTAATTTGCTGTAGTTAATTGGACGGGGAATGGATAAAATACCGTTCTCTTCAGGCGAATCATTAGATTGAATTACCAAAAGACGAATCTTTGGCCATACACTTTTAATGTCCTGTTCCGAAATTGTTTTTAAGCTAGCGCTTTCCACTATTAATACTTTTGGACAATAACGATCGGCCCCAGAAAGGGCAGAGGGTAAGTTTACTGAAGATATTGTATGATAACCTGCTGTTCGCAGTGCTTGTTCTATAGGATATCTTATCATTTCATTGGTTATTGCAATAATAGCATCCACGGAGGTTACTTCACCTTTACATTCAGTGGTTAACGTTGGCAGCAGGATGTTAAAAATGGCGCCACCACTTGGGCTGTTATCGGCAATAATCCTGCCACCATGGTTGTGAATAATGGCTTGGCACGTCGGTAATCCTAGCCCAGTGCCTCTTTCCTTTGTGGTATAAAATGGGCGAAACATATTTTCCATTGCCTGTGGTGATATTCCAGGCCCATTGTCTTGAATACTTAAATTAATCCAATTATCATTTCCACTTAGGCCTAAAAGCACATGTCCGCCCGGATCAACTGCTTCAACGGCGTTACGAAGCATATTAAGAATAACCTGTGTTAGTTGACCAGGGTCTGCTGATATTGAGGATACATGCCCAAACTCTGTCTTTATCTGCACATCTTTAAATACTGCTTCACCTTCAATTAATGGGATTAGCTCTTCCAATAATGTTAATATTTCCAAAGGTTCCGGTTCCATTTCTGCTGGCTTGCCAAGTAGTAGAAATTCATTTAACAACCTATTTACACGATCTAATTCCCGTATAATTAGGTCAGAGTACCCTGCAACCTTTTCTGGTTTTCGCTGTCGACCTATTAATTGCAGCATTCCCCTGGCCACTGTGATTGGGTTCCTCAATTCATGGGCTAAGGCCCCAACCATGGTGGCAGTGGTGGCAAAACGTTCGGCCTGTCTGCCTGCTTCTTGCCAGCGGTGATAATTTGTTCTATCATCAATTATTGTAATCCAGCCAACTATCTTTCCATTGTCAAGTAGTGGTGAGATTTCCCAATCCAGCCAACGTGGATTAGTTTCAGGTTTATATACTTCCATTTGTCTTTTTATGTTTTTGTGGGGTTTAGAAATAAGGTGTGGTGTCCATGGCCCATCATAGTCTGATGCAGGAGTGCCTAATAAAGAAAGGGCATGCTTATTTATTAACTCCTCAAATGATTTATTAGCATAAGTAATATTTCCATTCTGATCAGTTAAGAGAATAGCACTTCTGATTGCCCCTAAGACCCTTGTTAATTGGTTTTGTAGAAGTTTAAATAGATTATCAATTTCACAAACTATTAGAAATTCTTCTGCCAGAAGTGGAAGAAGGGATGATGCCTCTTCTTTATCTGATGGAAAAGCTACGCCAATTTCTCCACTTATGCTACTATTATTTATCTTAGTTGTCACAACATCTCCATATCCGTTTCCGTTTTTTAAATAGGTATTAACAGGTTCTTTATCCCCTTTAATTAAAGTGTATAATTTATCATTACTTTGACATACCAGCCAACTGCCCTTAGCATCAAGCAATATAATTAGAGCACTAAGTACCAGGTCAAAAGCCCTCTCTAGAGCTTGACCATCTCCACGAAATAAAGATATTACTATATGATTCATCCGACG
Source organism: Bacillota bacterium (assembly GCA_009711615.1). Lineage (GTDB taxonomy): Bacteria > Bacillota > Desulfotomaculia > Desulfotomaculales > Desulfohalotomaculaceae > Desulforadius. The sequence continues at coordinate 125,616 of VENI01000003.1, forward strand.
AAGGGTTGAAAGTTCAATGGCCCGTTGACCATTATCTAACCCCTCACCTAGGGCAAATTGAAAGCTGGTTAACAATTTTTGCGCGATTTTAGCCCGTTCACAGGTCAGAGGTAAAGCCATTTTTTCATTACAGCTACAACCTCTAGCTATTACGCATATCTTATTTGGTAATGGAAAGGCTACCGCATCATTTCCATTATCGGTCTCAAATTCCTGGCAAGTATTACAATCTCCAGATACTTGATAAGCTGTTTTTATTTCATTTATGCTGAGATCAGTAAAAGGGGTGTTGCAGTATGGGCAGATCTTTGGGGCATGAAATTGTTGAACTATCCCAGCTTCTAAAATTGCCAGGTTAAGTTGTAAACCAAGGGCAGTACTTTCAATAAACTGTATCCAGCGAGCGGAGGTATGCAACCTTTCCAATTTGGTACTATCCATAGTTATCTCCCTTCATATCACCCTATAAACTAACGGTTTATAATACAAAATTAAACCCGTCAGCACTTATTATAATCTCACGCATTACCGTAGAGTGATTGCTGGATCTCATTTTTACAATGCGTAGATAGCGCCTAACATATAACCCTTCCTCTGCATAACGAAGTAAAATCATATTATCTGTAACAAAACTAATACCATGTTTTGTTAAGGTGGTTACATTGGCTGAATCATGCAGTTCGTGCGTTAAAAGAACGCTTACCCCTTGGGATTTAAAGTAATCTGTAAGTGCCCAAATATAGTCTGAATACTTTACCTTATCATGCATCCCAATTTCAAAAGATGAGATAGAGTCGATAACTAGGCGTTTGACATTATTTTCTTTAACTATTCTTTGGATTTCATATACGTGTTTATCTACATCTAATTCTATTGGTGAAACATGGAGTATTTTAAATACACCTTTATTTATGTAGGAGTTAAAATTCATTCCCAGATTTTCTGCACCTTTTAACAATTGCCTGTCATTTTCCTCAAAGGATACATATAAAGCAGGTTCACTATTTTCAAGTCCTGCCCGAAGAAAGTTTAAAGCTAAAACCGTTTTTCCGGTTCCTGAAGCACCACTTAGTAGTGTGGTGCTACCTTTGGGAATGCCGCCACCCATCATTTCATCCATTGTGGTTATGCCAGTGGAAAGGCGTTGGTTAAATTGTTGATAATTTTGCTCAATTAAATTGGGGCTTAATCTAGGGTAAACTTCCAATCCATTTCTGGTGATGCAAAATATGTTTTCCCCACCTTGAAAGTCGGTGCCACGCATTTTTAGAATGCGAAGGAATCTCTTCTGCTGCTTTTTGTCCTCGGTTCCGTATAGGTAGACAATACCATCGGCTATGGAGGATTCTGGACGTAATTCAATTTCTTCTTCAGAATATTCACCGATTAATATAGCAGTACAACCCCAAGTGGCTAAGCGGAGAGATAAATCCAGTAGGAATTCACGAAACTCAGTGAATGAGGTTATCATATCTGCAAGGGTTTTAATGGTGTCAATAATTATTAGACTAGGTTGGTGCTGTTGTAATAATTGATCTATCACTGCTAATGCATGGGTGGGACCACTCTTTCGTAGAATACTTCCTAAATCGTGATAAATTACAGATTTTTGAAACTTGTTTGAGTCAAAATATGTAAATTCCTGCTGGAACCTCATAACTTTAACCTGTGGCTCGGCAAGGGTAGTAAGATATATTGCCTTGGAATCTGGTGATGCGTTATTAAACATCATTTGATGGGCCATAATGGTTTTACCAGAACCGGGCCGACCTACAACAAGGACTGTTGAGCCTTCTGGAACCCCCCCGTTTAATATGTTATCTAATGTATTTATTCCGGTAGAAATTCTTTTCAATGTTTTTAACACCTCTTTACGATTCTTTAATTTTAAGTTGTTCTGTTAGTTGGTTAGCCAATTGTTTGCCAACTAAGCGACCAAGGGTTGATATTATAGACATTACAAAATGGTGAGCGATATCTTGTGCTTTTTCCGGATCAAGTGTATCTAGTCCATCAAGGGATATGCCTTCTTCCGAAAACTCAATTAAATGGGCTTCTTCATATTTGTGTTTGGTATCCCACAGAGCTCGTTCTACAACCAGCAGCATTACATGAATACCAATGGCTTGACTAGTTGTTTCAAAAGTATCAGCAATCATCAGTTTGTAACTATTTAAACTACCTTTATTCAACTAATTCCCTCCTTAAGAAAAATCACACTGAATATGGCAACATAAGAAACGATTCCCAATGTAAATATAATAACTATGTAATAGAATGTCAACAACTGTAATTAAAGAAAAAGAAATAATGAAACATGTATTTATCTTTTTAACCTAACAGTTGTCTTTGTTGGCATAGAAAAGGATAATACTTGTACCACATTGAAATATAATACAATAAGACAAACCTTAGAAATGGGGTGAACTGTTTTTGAAACAGATCTTTTCCGGTCCTATTGGCAGTGGTAAAACAATTGCTCTGAGAGAAAAATATCAGCAGTTAATTGCCGATGGGGTTAAATCTGATAACATTCTGGTAATTCTTCGCTCGTCATTGGATGAAGACAAGTGGAGAAAAAGCCTGGACATATCATCCAGCGGTACCCTGAACATACACACTTATTTTGGTTTTATACATAACCAACTGACTAAGTTTTGGCCACTGGTGGATGAGAAACTTTCCGGCGGTAGCGGCATGCTGCAGCCGGTTTTTATGAACGTGGAAGCATCACATTACCTGATTAGCTCATTGGTGGAGGAAAAACGAAACAGCGGGGGCTTTGCCGAAGTGAAATCAACTGTTGACAATATTGCCATTCAGCTAATTGACAACCTTAACCAGGCGGCAGTTAATGGGATCTCACTGGAAATAGCGGCAAAACGTCTGCATATGGTAGCCTGGGGTGATGCCAATAAAGAAAAAATTTCTGCATATAATGATGCAGTAACAGTTATGAACCAGTTTAGGGAGAAATGCCTGGAAACCCGCAGCATTGACTATTCCCTGGCTGTGGAACTTTTTAGCACCATCTTGATGCAGGAAAAAAAGTTCCTTGAGTACATAACCGAACAATGGCAGTACATAATTGTGGATGACATTGAAGAAATGGTGCCCACCGGCCAAGATTTATGTTTGCACCTACTGCACAAAGTTAAAGGTGTTTACCTTGCTTACAATTTTGAAGGTGGTCACACCGTTTTTTTTGGCGCCTATCCTGAGGGTGTGGAAGAAAGAATCGTACCCCACTGCAAATTGACTGAGTTAACTCCCAAGGACAATCAAAAAACCAGACAGTTTGCAGCACAGTTAACTAAGGTAATTACCGGTAAAACTAACGAAATTAATAACAGTGCTGTGCTAAAAGGACAAATTTCCGTTCCCCAGCGTAATGAAATGATTGATACGGTGGTGACGGAAATAAAAGAGTTAATTCAAGAAGGTACTAACCCAGGGCAAATTGCAGTAATTTGCCCGGTTATTGATAAAGTGTTGGAGTTTAACTTAACAAATAAATTAGCCGGACGGGATATTGATACTGCCAACTTGTCCCGCTCCAAAAAACTGTTGGATCAGCCCTTTGCCAATGCCATGGTTACCCTGGCAGTGTTGTCAAATCCCCAGTGGACGGTGGAATTAAATTTTTCATCACTGGTACAGTTCTTCTGCCTGGTATTAAAGATTGACCCAGTACGGGCAGCGGCACTGGCAGAAGAAACCTTTAAATATGATCTTGCCCTGCCGAATTTGGATCAAATAAATTTTAGGGATAAAATTGGCTATCAAAATTCTGAGAAGTATCATGAATTGAGGGAGTGGGTGGAGCGGCAACGCCAAGAAAAACCGGATTTGGAATTGCTATTTCAAAAGGCTTTTGCAGAATTACTCTCTCCACTATTGGCGGGTGATGAAGATTTACTGGCCTGTCGTCAAATAATAGACTCTGCGGTTAAATTGCGCCAGGCGTTGAACTGTTACGGGGAAGAACTGGGGCATAACTTCATTGACATGATTCAAAAGGGAACACTGGCTGCAGAAGTGCTTTATCGACCTCCGGCCAACCAAAACAAGGTAATAATCACCTCTCCACTGAACTTTATTTTAAATCCATACATTGAAAAGGTGGATTATCAGTTTTGGATGGATATCGGTGGGATGCAGTGGCAGAAAGGTATTGCAAAAGAGCTATCTAATCCGTGGGTGTTATCCCGTCGTTGGAACGATCACCAAGTTTGGGACGACATCGTAGACCAGGATATTCGTATAAACAAGTTGGCCCGTCTGGTAATGGCACTTCTTAACAAGTGCGGACAGGGCATCTACACAGCACACAGTCAGTTGAGCAGTCAGGGATGGGAACAAACTGGGCTGTTGGTTGATGTCTTTGAAAATGTGCAGGAGGTAGAAAATGGTGTTTAATCCGCGACCGGGTCAGGATAAGGTGGTTCAATACCAGGGAGGATTTTTGGCGGTGCCCGCTGTACCTGGAGCGGGTAAGACCACTGTATTGGCCCAACTGGCAGCTAATTTGATTGAACAAAAGAATACTAAAAATGGGAAGATTCTAATTGTAACAGTGATGAACTCAGCGGTGGCAAATTTCCGAAAAAAAATTGGTGATGAACTGGTTAACCGTGGCCTTCCACGGAATAAAGGTTACGAAGTGAAAACTCTGCATTCCCTGGCCATGACCATATTAAAGGAAAAGCCCGAATTTTTATTAATTAATCAAAACTTTCAAGTGATTGATGAGACCCATCGCAACGATATTATTAATCAATTGGCAAGGGCCTGGATGATTGGAAATAAACACTTGTGGAAAGGGCTAATAAGACTAGAGGAAAACAACCGCTGGTATCAAAAAGCCCTAGATAAATGGGAAAATAAAGATTTGCCCAACTTGTTTCGTGATGGCGTAAGCAGCATCAAAGCCATGGGCATGAACACCAAACAAATAAATAAATTGCAGCAGCAGTTAGATAAAAGATCTTATTTAAGCTGGGTGCTGACAGTGTATCGGCAGTATAATCAGATATTGAGTAATGAAGGGCTACTGGACTTTGATGATTTGATTGCCCAGTCAGTTCGTCTGCTGGAAGAGGATTCCGGGGTGCTGGATCGGTTACAAAAGCGCTGGCCCTTTGTATTTGAAGATGAGGCCCAAGACTCCACCCCGCTGCAGGAAAAGATTTTAAAAATGCTCTCCGAAAAAAATGGAAATCTGGTACGGGTAGGAGATTCCAACCAAGCCATTATGGGAACATTTACTCCGGCCGAACCGGAAATTTTTCGTACTTACTGCGACGGTGGAGGTGTAAATAAAGAAAATATTTTGTATTCCAGCCGCAGCAGTAAACAAATTATTAATTTAGCCAATTATTTGGTAGACTGGGTGAACAATAACCATCCCCAGAAAGAGTGCCGTCAAGCGTTAGAAAAACAGCATATCCACCCAGTGGATGAAAATGATCCTTACAGCAATCCTGTGGTTGAAGGTTACACCATTGGGGTGAAACAATATCATGATTCAAATGCAGAAGTGAGAGGGATTGCGAAACTGGCAAGTGATTATGTTAATAAACACCCCGATAAAAAAGTGGCCATCTTGGTACCCAATCGTTTTGTGCAGAATGACATCAGGGAGGTGCTGATGGAGTTAAAAGCACCCTTTGAGGAAGTGGGGAATGTAACCAGTAAGCAGGAAAAAACTATTCTAGAAGTGGAGACAGTATTGGAGTATCTAGCCCAACCCCATAAACCCGACCGGTTGGTGTCAGTCATAACAAAAGTGTTTCTTGCTGAATTGGAAGACATGGAATGGCTACATAGTTTATTTGCTAATTATCCCTTAGAACAGGTGGTCTATCCCATCGGAGGAAGAATGCCCTGGGTTGATATGCCCGATGAATTATCCGATCCTGCCGTTTATACCAGGTTTGTGGAAAGTGTAGAAAAAGTTCAGAACTGGCTTCAAGCCAGCATAATGATACCGCCGGATGAATTGGTATTGTACTTGGCAGAAGACATGAAACTGGAAAGTGAGCAAATGGGTATAGCGCACAATCTGGCTTTGATGATTAGGCAGAGAATGCATGATTATCCCAACTATCGTTTAAGTGATATAGCCATTGATCTGCCGGATTTTAAAGAACCGATGCGGCACTTTTTAAAGATAGTTAATGAACAACAGGGCTTTGAACCAACCGCGGGAGTAATATCACTAATCACGGCCCATAAATCAAAAGGGTTGGAATGGAATACGGTGTATTTAACGGGTCTAACATCAACGGAGTATCCATCAACATTAGCAAATAGGTTAAGAAGTGAAATGTGGTACCTGGTAGAAGACTATAATAATCCCTCGGCACTAATAAAAGCCGAGTTAAAAGCTTTTAGCGGTGATGCCGTAAGAAACCCGCAGTACCAGTTTAAAATAGATGAAATTTCCGAGCGGTTAAGGCTATTGTATGTGGCAATAACCAGGGCTAAAGAAAATCTTTTGCTTACTTATCACCAAAAAAATATTTTTAATCAGGATGTTGGCCCTAGTCTGGCATTAAACGCATTAAAGGCACACATAAAAAAGGAGCGGACTGTCCATGCCGTTAAATGATGTTAAAGAAATGTATTTCAGTCAAAATTCAATTAACACCTATGACAACTGCTACCTTAAATTTCGTCGCCGCTATATTGACGGTCTGTACTGGCCAGGCAGTTGGGTGACGGATAAGGATAAGAGAGAGAACATAGAACGGGGTAAATTATTTCACCTGTTGGCTGAGCGTTACTACTCTGGGATACCAACAGGGGATCTGCAACATTCGATGGATGGAGAAGTGGTCCGTTGGTTTGCTAATTTAAAAAAATTTCGGCCGCTAACTGACGAGGCAGATTTTTTTCCGGAGCAAGAAATACGATTTTGCCAGGATGGAATGAAAATAATGGCTAAATATGACCTGCTAATGGCACATCCCGATGGGCGGGCAGTTATATTTGACTGGAAAACTAATGCCAATAAGCCCAAAAGCCAGTACTACCAAAGACATATGCAGACCATTGTCTATCGCTATCTGTTGGCAAAGGCGGGTGAAGATTTTTCGCCCCAAAATAAATTACTGCCCTCAGATATTTCCATGGTTTATTGGAATCCTCGTTACCCGTCAATGGTAGAGCCAATTTCTTATACCCAAGAAAGACTGGCCAACGATGAAAAATTGATGAAAGATAAAATTAGGGAAATAACAGGTCGCAGCTATGAGGATTTTTATGCCACTAGCGATGAAAAAAAATGTCGCTATTGTGAGTATTCCCCTATCTGCCATGGGAAGCCAATGCTAGAGGACCCACTGGATGAAATTGATGAAGAGTTAGACTTGGATTGGAATGATATTGATGAATCACTATTTGAGTAACGGTGTCAAGGAAATACCAGCTCAATATCTTGAAGTAGTGGGTGGCAGTGATATACTGGCTGGTATGTTAATTAACCGGGGGGTATCTGTTGAAGAATTAGAAGGATTTCTGGACTGGCAGGAATACAAACCCACTAACCCCGAAGAACTACCCAACATGGCCCAGGCAGTGGAGATAATAAAAAATGTTATTGAAAAGGGCCATAGAATTTGTGTTTATGGCGATTATGATGTTGATGGCGTTACCTCTACAGTACTTTTAGTATCAGTGTTAAGGTTACTAAATGCTGATGTTATATACAAGGTGCCGGATCGGTTTAAAGAGGGTTATGGCCTTAACGAACAGGTGATTAAGGAAATGCCCAATAAAAATGTAAAACTTATTTTGACCTGTGATTGTGGTATCTCTAATGATCAAGAAATTTCACTGGCCAGAGAGTTGGGTATGGAAGTGGTTGTTACCGATCACCATCACCTGCCGGAAGAACTACCTGATGCCGACGCCATTGTCACCCCCCAGATGTTGCCCAGTGACCATCGGGCCAAACACGTGCCTGGGGTTGGGGCGGCATATTTTGTGGCCAAAGCGTTAATGGCAACTTACGGCCGGGAAGAAGAAGTCGAGCAATTCATTGACCTGGTGGCTTTAGGGGCGGTGGCAGATGTAGTACCCTTAAGGGGCGAAAACCGCTATTTTGTACAGCGTGGGTTGGCTGAAATCTGTCAGTTACAAAGACCCGGTATATTGGCCCTGTTAGATGTGGCTAACATTGTGGCGGAGAACATTACAGAAGAAGACTTTGGCTTTAAAATTGCTCCATGCATTAATGCCGCTGGCAGGATGGAAACCGCTGAATATGCAGTGGAGCTTTTATTAAGTACTGAGATGATAACTGCACAAAAATGGGCCAGCACACTCAATGAATTAAACAAGCAGCGGAAGCAGCGGGGCAAAGAAATGCTGCAGCAGGCAGAGTCTATGTTGCCCAACGAGAATCCAGGATCAATAGTGTTATTTCATCCACAATGGCATCAGGGAATAATAGGAATCACGGCCGGTAGGTTGTGTGAAAAGTATAATGTACCGGTAATATTAATGACATTAAAAGAAGATGGGGAAACTGTAGTTGGTTCTGCCCGGTCAGTGGATGGGGTGCATATTCTGAACCAACTGAAAAAGTGTGGCCAGCACCTCAGCGGTTACGGAGGGCATGCTGGGGCGGCAGGACTTTCATTGCGGCGCGATAAATTGACGCTATTTATGAAAGTATGTGAAAGGGTATTGACAGATAGTGCCGCATCAATAAGTGAAGATCAAAGTGTACAATATGACCTTCAACTGCCGCTGGGGGAAGTGGATATAAATTTATATCATCAGTTGCGCTATTTGGCACCCTTTGGAGAGGGATGGCCAAAGCCGCTTTTTTACTGTTCAGAAGTTAGTGTTGTTTCTGCCAGACCCACCACTAGTCCAGAACATTTACGGTTAGTGCTGAGGCATGGTCAGAAGACTACCCTGGCAATGTACTTTTGGGGAGCAGGTTGCGAAGTTTATCAAGGTGACTTGCTGTATTACATTAATATCAACCGTTGGAACAACAAAGAGGAACTTCAATTATTAGTAGATAGTCTGATTGCAACGCCTAGGCGGTTATCGACAGAAATTGAAGATCAAAAAAAGTTACAACAAGTATTTGATTATCGCGGTTGGCATGAGTTAGGTGATAACATACCACAATTTACCAATGCACTTTATTATATGGAAGGTTTTCCGCTAAAGAGCTTTGATAAACAGACTTCCGATCGCTACTCAATTACCACTGTGGAAAACCTTGTTCTTTTTACCTGCCCACCCAGTAGTGGGGTACTACGGGAAATGATTGCCGTTTCCGAAGCCGAAAATTTGGTGCTGGCTTATTCACAGATTACATCGGTATCTGTTGAAGATTGCATTAAGCAGGTGATGACACATCTTGTGCATGTCTATAGGAATAAAGGCGGCAAAACATCTGTTTATGAAATGGCAAGAATAACCGGGCAAACTGAGCTATTAATGATGGAGATAATAAGGGTGTTGCAGAAGAATAATCTTTTGAGGGTTCAGACGAAGGAACAGGGTAATCTAACTGTTAAACCAAAGCAGGGTGGAAAAATTAAAAAAGTTTCCAAAGCGGCAAAAGAACTGCTAAATGAAAGCAATGCCTACCGGCGGTATATGAACACTGTAAAACCAGAAGTGCTGTTAAAAAATATTGTAACTTCTTAGAATTCAGAAGAGGAGTCAGAATATAAAAACCGTTTATCGTTTAGAATTATGAATTAATTATATTATGGCAAAAATACTTAATAAAAAGTGTTTTCTTGCTTGTCTTTTATGATAAAATTTATTTGTAAAGTTATGTACAAAACATTAAAAATTTTAAATATTTAAAAGGAGGGGATCACCATAAATAACATCAAGGCTTTTACGCTTATGGCTGTACTAAGCATTCTATTGGTGCTGTTAGGAGGTGCCATCGGAGGGCAGTCCGGGGCGATGATCTTCTTTTTAATCTCTTTAGGTATAAATTTCTTTGGCTATTACAATAGTGATAAAGTGGCAATTAAAATGACCAAGTCACAACCAATATCTGAAGAACAGGCACCGCAACTATATCAAATGGTACGTAATTTGACGAAGAGGGCTCAAATGCCAATGCCAAGACTGTACATTACTCCTTCACAGCAACCAAACGCCTTTGCCACTGGCCGCAACCCAGAACATTCAGCGGTGGCCATTACTGAAGGTTTGATAAGAATGTTGAACAAAGAAGAGTTAGAGGGTGTTATTGCCCACGAGTTGGCCCACATTAAAAACCGCGACGTATTGGTGGGAACTATTGCTGCCAGTATGGCTGGAGCGGTGACCATGATTGGTCATATGCTGCAGTGGACTGCCATTTTCGGTGGAATGGGCGGGGATGATGATGAAGGCATAGGTGGTATAGGAGCACTGGCCCTGGCCATTTTGGCCCCAATAGCTGCTATGATCATTCAAATGGCCATATCACGTTCCCGGGAATATGGAGCTGATGCCACTGGGGCACAAATAGCCGGTAACACAAATGGACTGGCCAACGCCTTGCTAAAACTGGAGAGGGCTGCACATAGTGTACCGATGAAGGTAGATCCTGCAGCTTCACATCTGTTCATAGTAAACCCACTTTCCGGCGCTTCAATGGCCAAACTTTTTAGCACTCACCCAGCCATCGAAGATAGGGTGGGTAGATTAAAGCAATTAAGGATATAAACACCCGGCCTTTTGGCCGGGTTTTCTAATGTGTGAAATAATTCATTATAATAGAAAAAGAGGGGCCAAGAGAAAATATGTAGTATAATTATAAGTGGGAATAATAAATATATATTTGGTTGTATTGGAAGTAGGAAAGGGTGTATTAGAATGAGCATAAGTGAAAACGGTATAGTTAAAGCATCACCGGATTTAACAGATGTAGAAAAAATGATGATCCGCGATGCAGGTACCACGCTACATTATTCTAAAGGCCACAATATTTTTTCAGCGGGAGAAATATCAGACCGTATTTATTTAATAGAAAATGGTTATGTGAAAATATACCGACTATCTACAGATGGTAAGAGAGTTACAGTGGGCAGCATGCGCAGTCCCGGTGAATTAATGGGGTTGGCAGAAACCCTCCTGGGCTTAGAGAGAGCTTGCTTTGCTGGTGCTATCAGCAACGCCTCACTGGTGGTATTACATATAAATAAATTTGAAGAACTGCTGGCCAAGCAACCAATTCTAGGTATTAAAATATCAAAACTGCTGGCGGCTCGAATGAGAGATGCAGAAGGTTTAATTCACGAAATGGTTGCCTGGCAGACACCGGGCAGGTTGGCCTTGATGCTGCTTAAAATGGGGGAAAGGGCTGGCAAGGAAACCAAGGGCGGAATTCAAATAAATTTACCCCTTACCCATGAGGAAATTGCCAGCATGATTGGCGCCTCCCGGCAAACTGTAACCAGTTTATTAAACACATTTAAAAAGGAAAAGAGTATTATGCTGGAGAATAGGAATATTGTAATTACCGACCCAGACAAACTTTCTACCTGGCTTACGTAATTAAATGAGAGTAGACATTATAACAATGAAGAATGACAGTTAATTACCTACTATGAATAAAAACGGCAGCCTTCTTAGGCTGCCGTTAATTTTAATCTTCTTTTTTATCGTTTGGTTTCTTATTATTTTTGTCATCCTGATTTTCTTGTGAGTCGCTGTTATTTTGCTGTTCACCTTCCTGGGTTGGTTGTTCATTCTCATCGACAGGTGCCCATGGGTTTAATTCATCCATGTTCGGTAACCAGCCATCGTTATTTTCCTCGGTATGCATATCGCATATTTCGGTTGGTGCTCGCAATTCGTAATCCTTTACTTTTTCCGATACTTTGTACGGTAGTTTAATAAATACTTTAGTCACTCTCTGAGTACAGTATATACTAGGCAGTTTGCCATTTACCGCACATACTTCCATCAGTACATGGGTATCGTCTACTTCAGTGGGTACGGTACCCGGAACGAACCAGTCTGTCACCAAATGATCTTCTGGTGTATGGGGTCCGGGCAACTTTCCAGACTTACTATCCACCGTTGCACGTACTAGTCCAGCTGCTCGTGGGCTGGTAAAATTGTTTTTAGGTGTTGAGTCTTTATAAATATTACTCATTATATCATTCCAGATATAAGATGGATAGGTGGCCCCATAAGCTCCGGGCCATTTTCCATTTAATTTTACCCTTTGATTATCACTTCCCACCCAGGTTACAGTTACCAAGTCAGGGGAATAACCAGCAAACCAAACATCTGCTGTTTTATTTTGGCTGTTGTCGGCGGTGCCGGTTTTACCTGCCAGCGGTACAGTGATACCTTTAGTGGCATTGGTTCCCGTACCTTTCCTAGCCACGTCCTGCAGCATGTCAGTTATAATTACTGCGGTGGTTTCTTTCATCGCACGATGTTTTTCGGGTTTGCTTTCATATAACACAGTGCCATCTTGTTTTTCTACCCGTCTGATTGCAATTGGCTCAGTATAAATGCCGTTATTGGCAAAGGTACCATAGGCAGCGGCCATCTGCAGCGGAGTAACACCATATTTAAGTCCACCTAAGGCAGCTGCCAGACCGGACTCCATGATTTGTTTGCGATCGTTTTCAAAACCCAGATTTGCTGCAAAGTCAACAGCTTTGTTTAAACCTGTTTCCTGGAGCAATTTAACGGCAACTACGTTTTGTGACTTAGTTAATGCATAGCGCATGGTTATTAAGCCATAATATGTGCCGCCGTAGTTACTGGGACTATAATTTCCGATGCTAGTTGGTATATCATCAAAAACAGATGCTGGGCTTTTACCCAAATATTCAACGGCTGGTCCGTAAGCAATAATTGGCTTAAAAGTAGAACCGGGGCGTCTCTGCTCATGAGTTGCCTTATTCCAAGCCATCTGATTTGGATTTGGATCTTTACTACCTACCAAGGCTTTAATATGACCGGTGTGGGGGTCTAAGACAACGGCAGCACCATCGTTACCCACAGGGTTGCCATTACTATCTTGCATCGGTGGAGGATAGTACTCTTTGTTTTGTACAGCTTTTTCAGCGTGCTGTTGTATTTCAGGGCTCAAGGTTGTGTATATCTTTAAACCCTGTGAAAAAATGTCAGGATCAGTTAGTCCAACCTTTTCTTTTAACATCCTAATAACATAATCTCTATAATAAGGATATGGGTATTCATTAGTGGTTTTCTTACCTTTATCTAATACAATTTCTTTATTTCTAGCTTCTTCAGCTTCGTTAGCGTTAATATAACCGTATTGGGCCATTTGTTTAATTACGATGTTACGGCGTTCTTTAGCGTCTTCAGGATTGTTAAAGGGGTTATACGCACTTGGTGCTTGGGGCAACCCGGCCAACAGTGCAGCTTCTTCCACTGTTAATTGGCTGACATCTTTACTAAAATAGGTTTGGGCCGCTGCTTGGATGCCATAGGCACCTTCACCTAAATAAATGCCGTTTAGGTAATTCTCCAGTATTTCATCTTTAGTAAAATGACGTTCCATTTGTATGGCCAGTATGGCTTCTTGGATTTTTCTTTTAAACTTTTTTTCTGTGCTGATAGCTTCAATGGATTGACGAACCAACTGCTGGGTAATGGTGCTGGCACCCTCTTTAAGGCTACCGGATTTAATATCTGCCCAGGCAGCACCCATGATGCGATATGGGTCAACACCCATATGCTCTTTAAAACGATTATCTTCAATGGCAATAAAGGCATTCTTTACAATTTCTGGCACTTCAGAAATATCAATCTCTTCTCGGTTTTCAAACCCTATTCTGGTAACAAAATTATCACTTTCATCATAAATATCACTGGCTTCAGCAAAGTTGATATCACTGGGTTTGAATACCGGCATATCTGCTACACTGGAATAGACCAAAGCAGCCACAGCCCCACCAGCAGCCATCATCATTAAAAAAACAACTAATATTGTGAGGCGAAATATATTAATTTTACGACGTTTCTTTTTAGCCAAAATAAGTCCTCCTTTCGGACCTGTAATGTCACATTACGATTATAACATAGACACTCTAATATTTTGTATATAAATTTTACCTGCCTTGTCATAGCCTGTTATATTTTGGTATAATACTCTATGTTTAGCATTTTTATGCGAAAGGAGTTACGCTTAATGCCTAATATAGAGCAGGATATTGAAAAACAATTAAAAGAAATTCGTCGTGGTACTGTAGAAATAATACCAGAAAATGAATTAGTAGAAAAGCTAAAAAAGTCTATAAAAAAGGATCAGCCGTTGCAGATAAAGCTGGGGTTAGACCCCACCGCACCAGATATTCATTTGGGTCACACGGTGGTGTTACAAAAATTACGCCAATTTCAGCAATTTGGCCACCAGATAACCATTATTCTCGGTGATTACACTGGTCGTATTGGTGATCCTACCGGCAAGTCAGAAACCAGAAACCAGCTTACCGAAGAGGAAGTGTTAGCTAATGCTCGCACGTATCAAAAACAAATTTTCAAGATTTTAGACCCTGAAAAGACTACAGTAGAATTTAATAGTAAATGGTTGGCACCGCTTACCTTTGCTGATGTTATTAACTTGTCAGCTAAATACACTGTGGCACGGATGCTGGAGCGAGATGATTTCCATAAACGTTATAAAGATAATCTACCCATCAGTATTCATGAATTTTTCTATCCATTAATGCAGGGGTATGATTCTGTGGCACTGAAGGCAGATGTGGAATTGGGTGGAACTGATCAAAAATTCAACCTATTAATGGGACGTCATCTGCAGAAAGAATACGGGCAAGATCCGCAAATTGCTCTGATGATGCCAATACTGGAAGGTTTAGACGGTGTGAATAAAATGAGTAAGAGTTTGAACAACTATATTGGTATCGATGAATCGGCTAATGAAATTTATGGCAAGGTTATGTCCTTACCGGATGAATTGATGGTTCGTTACTTTGAGTTGGTGACCCAGATACCAGTGGAGGAAGTGGAAAAATTAGATATAGCCGTCAAAGATGGCACCGTTAATCCCCGGGATGTAAAAATGAAACTGGCCAGAGAAATAGTGAGTATTTACCATGATGATAGGGAGGCCCAAAAGGCAGAAGAAGGTTTTAAACGAGTTTTCCAACAAAGAGAACTACCTGAAGATATTCCGGAGTTCAAAGTAACCGATGAAGTAAGGGAAGCAGGACAGGTTGTGTTACCTAAATTGCTGGTGCAAGCAGGATTAGTGGCCAGTGGTAGTGAGGCTAAAAGAATGATAAAACAAAATGCTGTCAAAATAGATGGCCAGCCTGCAAAT
Organism: Bacillota bacterium; assembly: GCA_009711615.1. GTDB lineage: Bacteria > Bacillota > Desulfotomaculia > Desulfotomaculales > Desulfohalotomaculaceae > Desulforadius. The sequence continues at coordinate 140,923 of VENI01000003.1, forward strand.
GACCCAAACTTGCGCTTCCAACCAGATAAAGAAACCATTATTAAAGTAGGAAAGAGGAAGTTTGTTAAACTAGTGTAAGTGCTCAGGAGTCAGAATAGAAAAAACGTAACAACCTAGATTCTTAAAAAGCGTGATACGAAGATATTTCTTTTTTGAAGTAAATAAAAAACTAGAAATAAGTATTCTGGATACTTAAATAGAAATACATGTTAGGTTTATCAAATAATCTTAACATGTATTTTTTATATTCAAACCTATAACTTCGAATTTCTAACTTCGAATAACATATATATAAAGTGGGGGTGAATTGATGTTTAAGAAAAAGCGGCGACTATCGAGCACAGCCTTTTTTATTTTGCTGCTGATCATATCCGCTTCTTTGATATATTATTTCGTAGATGAAAACTTACGCCCCAGTATTATATCCATTGCTGAATCTCGAGCCAACATAATGGTTAATGACGCGGTTAGTGAGGCGGTACAGCAAAAGGTGTCAGAAGAAAATGTAAGCTATAGCGATTTAATAAATATACATAAAGACAACAACGGAAAAGTGGTAATGATGCAGGCCAATACCGTACGTATCAATCAACTGGCCACCGACATAACCTTAGAGATTGATAAAGCCCTTAGGCAAATTGAGCATGAAGATATTAACATACCCCTTGGTCAAACGATGGGCAGTCACTTCCTAGCAGATTACGGGCCACCCATAAATGCCAGAATCTTACCGGTGGGAAGCGTTAACGTAGTGGTTTCCGATAACTTTGATTCCACTGGTTTTAATCAAACAAGGCATCAAATCAAACTTGACTTAAAAACAAAAGTGGTTGTTGCTGTGCCATTTTATCAAAAAGACATTAATGTGCACACAGTTGTACCGTTGACTGAGAGCATTATTGTAGGAGACGTGCCAGATACCCTAGTCAGCATTCCAGGAGGCATCTTAGGAGAAGGAAGTCTGGGAGAGACGTTGTTTAAATAGAGTACATCATATTTCTGAATGGAACTGGAATGTTATTTCAGATATTTTTCTTATTGTAAAAAAAGCATCTTGACGATTGCCGGTGTTTTTACTGAAAATAGCCAGAATGTACGGGCTATCTGGGTGGTGAACATAAGCAACGTCGTTGTAAGTACCTGTGGGAGGCCAATTACCGATTTTATGAGCCACCTTAATAGCTGATGGAACCCCAGCGGGGATGCGCTCATTAAACACAGTGCTTTCCAAATGATGGATTAACATGTTTCCCAGTTGGGGTTCTCGGCGGGAAAATTTTCTGGTTGCATTCATATATATAGCCATATCCCGAGGACAAGTGCTGTTTTTATCTTCGAAAACAACTTTACCGCCCAGTCGGCGCATATAAGACTTTACGTTAGCTCTGCCAAGGAAGTCATATAATATGTTAATCGCTACATTGTCGCTGTGTGTGATAGAAGCCTGAGCTAATTCACTAATAGAAAAAGTACTACCCACCGGATTTTGCTGTAGGTAACCAGTTCCACCTTCGAAATGCTTTTGTTGATAGGTCAAACTGGTGTGAAGGGAAATATCCCCAGCACTTATTTTTTCATAGAGATATAGGTTTATTGGAAGCTTAATAGTGCTGGCGGCATGAAATGGTTGTAGTTCATTAATACCTGCAGTACTGCCTGTTTTTATATCTATTAAGTAAATACCGTATGTGCCCGTTGTAATGTTAATCTGCTGTTGCCATCGGGTGATTAGTGGTTGATAATTTATTTTGTTAGCTGCGCTTGCTGGCATGCAGACTGTTGTTGCCAGCAGAAGGCAAAGGAGAGTTAAATAAATCGTGCGCATAAAATCCACCTCAGAATTTATCATGTCTCAAAGTGAAAATAAAAACCCTGATCAGAAGAACTGATCAGGGTTTAATATTTTCCACAATTTCTAGTTAATCTCTATTTTTCATTGCTACGCTAATACAGTAGGCGGCACCGCCCCACAACATAACAACACCTAATAACATCATAGCAATTGCACTTCCGGTCATATTATTCGACCTCCTTAGATACAGACTGCTCATCTTTCCATTTCAGTGTAGATAGGAGGACACCACCAACGATAACAATAATCATAACAAACCAGCCCATCCAGAACAGAGCATCTGCAGGATAACCGCCATAGGGCTCTTTAATGTCACCTACAAGGTTCATAATTGCCATGTAACCTAGCACAATAGGAGTAACGATTTTAACCATAATTGGCCACCATGCACCGACTTTAAGCTCGGAGATAGGGTTAACATGGTCTTGGATGGTTTTTAGGTTAAACAGCCATCCAATTAATATTACTTCCAGTAGGCCACTAAATACAATACCAAAGCTATTAATAAAGTGGTCTACAATGTCTAGGATGTACAATCCGGCTCCAGTAGCAAATACCAGACTGCAAGTGCCAGCTACAGCAGTGTATATTAAAACTGCTTTTTTACGAGGCATACTAAACTTATCCATGAAAGCAGCAATGGCTGCCTCATTAATAGAGATTAAAGAAGATAGCCCGGCAAATGTTAAGGACAGGAAGAATAACACACCAAATAGTGGTGCCATACTGCCTAATGTACTAATGGCAGCTGGGAAGGTAATAAAGGCCATGCCGACACCACCGCCACCGGCAACTTCTGCCACGGGTGCTCCTTGTTTCAAAGCCATGTGTCCAACAACGCCAAATACTGCAAAAGCAGCCAGAAGGCTGAAACCACAGTTAATAAAGGCTGTCATAAAGGCGTTGTTTACAATGTCAGACTTTTTGGGTAGATAACTGGAGTAAGCAATCATAATGGCGAATGCAATACTTAAACTAAAGAAAATCTGCCCGTAAGCTGCTGTCCATATCTTATAGTCTAGAATTCTACTAAAGTCTGGTTGGAACATATAATTTAAACCTTCTGCCGCTCCTGGTAGAGTTACACCACGAATGGCCATTAATACTGTCATAATAAACAGGACAGGCATCAAGATTTTGTTGGCTTTTTCAATACCGCCCTTAACACCGCTATATAGAGCTGTGAAGGTTACACCCCAGGCAAGTAACAATGGTATTAAAATACCAGTGCGGAAACCACCCAGGTCAAATGGGCTATCGCTTAGTGCTAAGAATTCCCCAAAGAAAAAGTCCGACGGGGCATCTCCCCAAGCTTGCGTAAATGAAAAACCGACAAATGAAATGGCCCAGGCAATAATAACTACGTAATAGACCGCAATAAAGAAACATACCAGTACCTGCCACCAGCCAAGCCATTCATACTTGCGATTGATTTTAGCCAAGCTGAGAGGGGCAGAGCCGCGCAGCTTGTGGCCAATACCAAATTCAAGAATTAGGATAGGAATACCTGCTGTTATTAATGCAAAAAGATAAGGAATAAAGAATGCGCCACCGCCATTTTCAGCAGCGGTGTAAGGGAAACGCCAGATGTTGCCTAGACCAATGGCTGAACCTACAGCAGCCAAGACAAAACCGGTCCGAGACCCCCATTGTTCACGTTGTGCCAATTTAAATACCTCCTCATATTTTTATATATTTTAAATGAATACTAGCAAAGTGCTGAAAGAACCACCTCCTTGTCTGGTGGACAGGTGTTTTCGTTAAATGGATTGATTAGTAATATTCTATAGTATTTAAAAAATTCCTCTCATTTATAGTGTCTAAATAATTGACACTATAGTCTCGATATTAAATAATAAAAATGATACTAATTATAATAAAGCCCGCTTTATAAGCGGGCTTTATTTAATATACGGTTAATATACTAGTGTTCACTGCCACCATCTGGTAGTCCTTCGGGCTTACGGTATACACCTCTCGGAACATAATGAGTGTGTAACAGTTTGTGTGACAATTCACCAAGTGGTTGGCCGAGATATTTTTCGTAAATGTCAGTAATGGCCGGATTCTCGTGGGACTTACGGATAGGCAGTTCTTCGTCTGCCTGGTAAGTACCGGCAATACGTGCCAACCTAACATCTAGGTTAGTTGGTATAGGCTGACCGCCACCACCAATACAACCGCCGGGGCAGCACATTACTTCAATAAAGTGATGATCAGCTTTACCTTCCCTAATCAGATCCAATAGCTTGCGTGCGTTGCCCAGTGTATGGGCCACTGCCACTTTAACATCTAAGTCGCCAACCTTAAGGGTGGCTTCCTTGATACCTTCCATGCCCCGTACTGGGGTTAAGTTAATGTCAGGCATTTCTTCCTTAGTGATTAACTCATATGCAGTACGAACGGCAGCTTCCATAACACCGCCAGTGGCACCGAAGATTACAGCTGCACCAGTGGACATACCCAGTGGATCGTCATAGTTCTCTTCAGGTAGTGTGTCCCAGTCAATGCCTGCGTTGCGGCACATCCGGGCTAACTCACGGGTAGTTAAAACAACGTCAACATCCTGGTAACCGCTGTCGTTCATTTCATCACGTTGCGCCTCGAACTTCTTAGCCGTGCAAGGCATGATGGAAACACTGTAAATATTCTCAGGTGCAATACCTGCATTCTTTGGATAGTAATCCTTAATTAATGCACCCAACATTTGCTGTGGAGATTTACAGGTGGACAGGTGTGGTAGCAGGTCTGGATAATAGTGTTCAATATATTTAATCCAGCCGGGGCTACAGGATGTAATCATAGGTAGTGTACCGCCCTGGGTTACCCGCTGTATTAACTCTGTGCCTTCCTCCATAATTGTTAGGTCAGCTGAGAAATCAGTGTCAAATATCTTGTTAAAACCAAGGCGTCTTAATGCTGCCACCATTTTGCCGGTACTGATGGTACCGGGGTCTTGGCCAAATTCTTCAGCAATTGCTACCCTGGTGGCAGGAGCTGTTTGAACCACAACTTCCTTGTTGGCATCGTTTAACGCAGCCCATACCTTTTCAGTATCGTCTTTTTCAGTAATAGCACCAGTGGGGCATACCAGCGAACACTGACCACACATAGCGCAGTTTACATCAATTAGGTTCTGGTCAAAGGCCGGTGCAATTACTGTTTCAAAGCCACGGTTAATCGGTCCGATGGCTTTAACACCCTGTACCTTTTCACATACTGCTACGCAGCGACGGCATAGTACGCATTTTCTAGGGTCACGTACAATTGATGGAGCAGAATCATCTATATCGTCTGCGGTGGCACTTTTTGCAGCGCCACGGGTGAAGCGTACTTCTCTTAAACCAAAGGCTTCTGACAGTGCCTGTAGTTCACAGTTAGTATTTCTCAAGCAGGTAAGACATTCCTGCGGGTGATCTGACAGTATTAATTCTAAAGTCATTTTACGGGATTTCCGTACCAGTTCAGAATTAGTTTTTACTACCATGCCTTCTCCCACCGGGGCTACACAAGCAGCCTGCAGTGCGCGTGCACCTTCCACTTCCACCACGCAGATGCGGCAGGCACCGATGGCGTTTATGTCCTTCATATAGCAGAGGGTGGGTATTTCAATGCCTGCATTTTTGGCGGCTTCCAGTATGGTAGTACCCTGTTCCACTTCCACTTTCTGGTTATCAATGGTTAAAGTTACTGTTGCCATGCCTAGTTTTCCCCTCCTATCCTACGAGGTGGCCTTTTTAGCGCCTCTAATTTTACACACTCCAGCTGGGCAGGTTTTATCCTTAATGTGTGCTTCATATTCATCGCGATAATATTTCAGTGTGCTGAGAATTGGGTTGGGTGATGTTTGTCCCAAACCACAGAGAGCTGACTGTTTAATCATATATGCCAGTTCTTCCAGCAGTTCAATATCGCCATCGCGTCCTAAACCTTTAGAAATGCGATTTAGAATTTCTAGCATCCGTTTAGTACCGATGCGACAAGGGGTGCATTTACCGCAGGATTCATCTTGGGTAAAGCCAAGGTAGAATTTAGCTAAGTCCACCATACAAGTGTCCTCGTCGGTGATAATTAAGCCACCGGAACCTACAATGGAACCCAATGAAGCAAGATTTTCGTAATCAAGCGAGGTGTCAAAGTGCTCAGCAGGAATGCAACCACCTGATGGTCCACCGGTTTGAGCAGCTTTAAACTTTTTGCCGTCTGGAATTCCACCGCCTATTTCTTCAACAACATCGCGCAATTTAGTTCCCATGGGAACTTCCACTAAACCGGAGTTAGCGATCATACCAGCAAGAGCAAACACTTTAGTGCCCTTAGACTTACCAACACCAATGCCGGAATACCAGTCGGCTCCTTTTAAGACTATAGGGCAGATATTGGCCCATGTCTCAACATTGTTTATGTTTGAAGGTTTACCAAACAGTCCAGATACCGCTGGGAACGGAGGACGTGGTCTTGGTTCACCGCGCTTGCCTTCGGTGGATGCCATCAGTGCGGTTTCTTCACCACATACAAAGGCACCGGCACCTTCGCGAATTTCAATATCAAAACTAAAATCACTGTCCAGAATTTTTTCGCCCAGTAGACCCTTTTCACGGCAAACTTCCAGGGCTTTCTTGAAGTTTTGAATGGCCAGTGGGTATTCAAGGCGAATATAGGCATAACCCTTACTTGCACCTGTGGCATAGCCACATAGGGTCATTGCCTCTATAACGGAATAGGGATCACCGGTAAGTACTGCGTTATCCATAAATGCACCAGGGTCACCTTCGTCACCGTTACAAATAACGTACTTTTGATCAGCCTCTTGGTCAGCCATGAATTGCCATTTTACCCCTGTAGGGAAACCGGCACCTCCACGACCTCGCAAACCAGAGTTTTTCACTTCATCAATAACCTGTTGCGGTTTCATTTCCTTTAGAGCTTTGGACAGTGCAGCAAAACCGTCCATGCCAACATATTCGTCCAGTGAAACGGGATCGACTAAGCCGCAGTTACGAAGTGCAATTTTGTGTTGCTTTTTAAAGAAATCCATTTCTGGCATGGTGGCCTGTAGCTCACCTTTGCCATTGCGGTAACACAACCGCTCAACAAACTTGTCATTTTTTAGGTGATCGTTAACAATGTCAGCTATATCTTCAGGCTGTACATTGCAGTAATGATAAGCTCCTGGATAAACCATCACCACCGGACCTAATTGACAGGCCCCCATGCAACCTGTTTGAATCAGCTTGGTGGAGTTTGCCAGCCCTTCATCATTAAGGGCTTTTTCCATTGTATCTGCCACAGCTTGGCAACCAGAGGAATGGCATCCTGTACCACCACAAACAAGAACATGGTATTTGAATTCATCGGCTGGGTCTTTGCCTAAGCGGGCAGCCAGCTTTTCTTTTGCCTTACTTCTAATCTCTTCGAGATCTTGATAAGTAATTGACATTTTATATCTTCACCTCCCTGGAGGTATTATTCATATTTTGATAATACTTCAGATACTTTTTCCGCTGTCATACGTGGATGTACTTCGCCGTTTACAGTCATGACCGGTGCAATACCACATGCACCCAAGCAGCGAACAACATCAAAGGTAAAGCGACGATCTTCTGTTGTATCGCCAGCTTTAATTTTTAATTCCTTTTCAATAGCATCATGCACCTCTGGAGCGCCTTTCACATAACAAGCAGTTCCTAAGCATAGGTTAATGCTGTTCCGTCCCCGGGGACGAAGTGTGAAAGCGGTATAGAAGGTAGCTACACCGTAAACATCAGTAAGAGGAACATTTAATTCTTCAGCCACTCGGATCATTAAATCTTTTGGTAGATATCCATTATCTTGCTGAATGGCTGCCAATACTACAATCAGGCCGTTGGGATTTCCACGGTATTGAGATAATAATTCGTCGATCTTTTTGCTTGAATCAGCCTGACAATTGCAATTGCATTCTGCGCCCATACAGTTAGATCCCCCTTTCTGGCTTCCTAATTACTCAAATAACTAGTTGGTATACTATTTAACAAAAAGTTAATTAATGGAAACTACACCACCTTTCCTAAAGATTAGCAGCAAACCTCCTTATTAAATATGGGAGTTTTGTTTAGTGGAGGATGATGTGTACAAGTAAATAAGTACAACCATTAAATATTATGCTGTTCATATATGTAAAATAACTGCTGCCACATAATTAAGGTTTTAAACATCAAACTAATTGTCAACCAATTTAATTTAGTACAAATTTTCAAACTGTTCTGCATTTAGTATTATTGTACTGCTTGTTGAACTTTTAAGCAACCCCTTTTTTTAGCGTAATTTTGTTACTTTTACAAAATATAGTGTTTTTGCTGTGAAATAGTTCTTGTTACAATGTCACATATTAATATATGTTATTTTTTAATTGCACTCGAAGTGTTGACTATGATAAGATAATTTTTGTAGATTGAAAAACATGGTGGAGGGGTTTGTCTTGTTGCTAAACGAAAAGGTGGACAAACTTACAGCTTGGTTGGAAACCAAACTGGAGGAAACGGGAGCTAAAAGCTTTATAGTTGGTTTAAGTGGTGGAGTTGACTCGGCAGTTATTGCAGGGCTATGTAAACATGTTCGACCAAATGATACGTATGGTGTGGTGATGCCTTGTCACAGCGATCCGAATGATGCTCGGTACGGCAAAATGGTGGCTGATGCATTTGACATACCAGTTAAAGAAGTTGTACTGGACGAGGTTTTTGACACACTGGTTACAAAACTCACAGATGAACCTTACGAAAGTAACAAAAGAGATTTGACCTTTGCTAATATCAAACCTCGATTACGCATGACTACGCTTTACTTTTATGCATCCAAATATGGAGGCTTGGTAGTGGGTACCGGTAACAAGGCAGAATTAACTGTGGGTTTTTTCACTAAATATGGTGATGGTGGATGTGATCTGTTACCAATAGCTAACTTGGTGAAATATGAAGTGTTTGAAATGGCTAAATACTTGGGAGTACCGCAGCCAATAATTGATAAGAAGCCTTCCGCTGGCTTATGGTATGATCACGATGACGAAGAAGAAATGGGTGTAACATATCAGGAACTGGATCATTATATCCTTACTGGTGAGGGAACTCCAAAGGTTAAAGAGATAGTGGAAAAGTTGCATCGTAAAAGCGAACATAAAAGAAACATGCCTCCAATTCCGCCCGAGTAATTAGCCCGCTTCTAAAATATTACTCAGTCAAAAAAAACAGCATGCATCGTTTACTAGTTATATATAATAAGGAAAGAAAAAAATTTCACAAAGTAGGGAGATGAGGTTGCTATGGCTGGCCATTCAAAATGGGCTAATATTAAGCGCAAAAAAGCCAAGGTAGATGCCCAGCGTGGCAAAGTATTCACCAGGGTAACAAAGGAAATTATACTGGCGGCAAAATTGGGTGGAGGAGATCCGGCGGGTAACATGAGGTTAAAAACAGCACTAGAGAAGGCCAAAGAAGCCAATCTGCCCAAAGATAAAATTGAACGGGCCATTTTAAAAGGGACCGGTCAACTGGGTAGCTCGAATTTAGAGCAAATTGTTTACGAAGGCTATGGTCCGGGCGGTGTTGCTGTTCTTCTAAATATAACCACTGACAATCGCAATCGTACTGTCGGTGATATCAGGCATATTTTTTCTAAAAATGACGGAAACCTTGGTGAGAGTGGCTGCGTTTCATGGATGTTTGACAGGAAAGGTTTACTAGTTATAGAAAAAGAAAATGCTTATCTAGATGAAGATGATCTGATGATGACTGCTCTGGAAGCAGGGGCAGAGGATATGAAGGTGGAAGACGATGTGTATGAAATATATACAGCTTTCGATGACTTCACAGAAGTATACACTAGTCTTGAAGAGAAGAATATTCCGTTGGCCGAAGCGGAGATAACAATGATCCCCCAAACCACCGTTAATCTTGATGGTAATGAAGCAGAAAAAATGATTAATCTGTTGGAAAAACTGGAAGAACATGATGATGTGGATGATGTCTATTCCAACTTTGAAACCAATGAATAGCTTTTTACTAAGGGACTCAGCTAAAGATTGAGTCCTTTTTTTAGTTTCTTTTGTTAAACAATTGTTTGAATTGCCAAGCCAAGACTGTTAAGGATGGGTATTTGAGTAATAGATTTATCATAACCACGCCCCCGTTAAGTTCTTTTTTAATAATGTATTCTTAATACTTGTACCCTGTGCAAGGCTGAACTTCACTACGTATTAGTTTGATAATAAATGGAAATAATACCTAATTAGATAAGTGATGTACTAAGGAGGTATTATTTTATGTTTGGGCACAGGTTTGTTTTGGCTGCATTAAGTGCCTTTTTAGTGGGTGTAATAGTAACTTTTGCTTACTTGATTACAACTGGCATGTTTAGTCCTGCTATTGATTCTGTTTTAAACTCTTCTTGGGCTATGGAGGACAAGGAACAGGGGCAACTTGTAGTAACAAAGGAAACAAAAACTTATAAACAAAATATATACTTGTGTGGAGATACTGAAGATACTTCGGTGGAAAATGCTGCTCCGGGATTGTTGGGAATGGGAGAAACCGACCTACACAGTATTTTTTCTGAAGCTGATGGGTGGCAGGTGCGGTTTGAAGGGCCCCAAGAATTGGTGCTTGCCAGGAGAATAAATGAACTCTGCTCTGAACATAAGGCTTATCGGCATTTAGGAGTTTACAACAACAAACTGGCAGTGTTCCAAGGCCCACTGGGAATTAACACCATACTGCTGCAGGTTATAGAGAACAAGTCAGTGGACAGTCTTCCTGAAACGATGCAGCAAAAACTGAGGCAGGCTATGGATTTTACCCAACAGAATTCTGAATTGCAGGCAGAATTGAAGCAGAATTTTGAATTTGATACAAAGAAAGAACTCTATGCAGTAATGGAAAACATTGATGAATTCATTTAGTAACCGATAGCCGGGTGGCAGTGCCCTTTTAGAGATGGTATAATGTACCTGAACAACAGTTCTTTTTCATATTTCTATAATTAGTTAATGGGGGAAAATAGATGTTAATTATGGGTATTGACCCAGGTACCGCTATTACTGGTTATGGCCTAGTGGAATATTCAGGTAACAGCTTTAAATTGGTGGAGTGCGGCGCAATTCGTACCAAAGCAGGAATACCTTTGTACAAGCGTTTACATACAATTTATGAAGATCTAACCGGGCTTATTAAACATCATCAACCGCAGCAGTATGCAGTGGAAGAACTATTTTTTAATAAAAACACTCGTACCGCTCTAGCGGTTGGGCATGCCAGAGGAGTGGCATTGTTGGCCGGCGCCTCTGCTGGCTTGGACGTTTTCGAATACACGCCGCTACAGGTGAAGCAGTCGGTGGTTGGTTACGGCCGAGCTGATAAAAAACAGGTGCAATATATGGTGAAAACAATGCTCAATTTGCCGACTGTGCCTACCCCCGATGATGTAGCCGATGCTGTGGCGGTGGCTGTTTGTCATGCCCATCATATTCAATACACAGGGAGAGTGTCGTTATGATTGCCTTTTTACGTGGCAAATTGGCTGCAGAGTCCTCGGGTAAAGTGGTGCTAGATGTAAACGGGGTTGGATACCAGATGCTGGTTTCCAATACCACCTTGGCTAACATGCCTCATTTGGGTGAAGAGGTTTTTTTACATACACACATGGTGGTGCGAGAAGACAGCATGCAATTGTATGGCTTTCAAACGGATGATGAGTTATCAATATTCACAACAATACTTAATGTGTCTGGCATTGGTCCTAAAGGTGCTTTAGCGGTACTTTCGGTGTATCAGCCGGAAAACATTAAGGGGATAATAGCAAATGAAAATGCAACCGCTTTGACCAAAGTACCCGGCATAGGCAAGAAAACAGCCCAACGGCTGATCTTAGAGTTGAAAGATAAGCTAGGTGAAATGACGCCGACAAAACAACAAGATATATCCAAAATTGATTACCAGGGTTCTGTGGAAAGAGATGCAGAGTTTGCATTAATGGCCCTTGGCTATAGCCATTCGGAATCTACTGATGCAGTTAAAAAAGCATTGGCCGAAAATTCTACCCTTTCGGATGTTTCAGCCCTGGTCAAACTTGCTCTTAAATACTTGATGAAGGAGTAATGGTAATTATATGATAGAACGGGATGAACGCTTGGTTTCTGCATCGCCAGACGTTGAAGATCAGGAAATAGAGAATGGATTAAGGCCTCGTCGTCTTGGAGAATATATAGGCCAGCAAAAAGTTAAAGAAACCATAGACGTTTTTATAAAAGCTGCCGTTAATCGGGGTGAAGCTCTAGACCACGTGCTACTTTTCGGCCCACCGGGGTTAGGTAAAACTACACTGGCTGGCATTATTGCTAATGAAATGGGAGTTGGAATGCGCACTACTTCCGGTCCGGCCATTGAAAGGCCAGGGGATTTAGCAGCCATACTAACAAACCTCAATCCCGGGGATATACTATTTATAGATGAAATTCATCGGTTGAGTCGTTCGGTGGAGGAAGTATTATACCCTGCCATGGAAGACTTTGTGCTGGATATAATTATTGGCAAAGGGCCCAGTGCTCGATCCATCAGGCTTGATTTGCCCAGGTTTACTATGGTAGGCGCCACCACTAGGGCGGGGCTATTAACTTCTCCGTTAAGAGATCGATTTGGTGTGATTAGTCGTCTGGAATTTTACAAGCCTGAAGAATTGGCTGAAATATTAAGGCGTACAGCGGATATATTAAAGGTAAAGCTGGCAGACGGTGGAGCAGAAGAAATTTCTCGCCGTTCCAGGGGGACCCCTAGAATAGCGAACAGATTGCTAAAACGGGTGCGGGATTATGCTGAGGTCAAGGCGGATGGAATAATAACACCGAAAGTAGCCGACTTGGCGTTACAGTTCTTAGAAGTGGACTCTCTGGGTCTGGATAAATCTGATCGGCGTCTACTAAAGGCAATGATAGAAAAATATAATGGTGGTCCTGTGGGGTTAGACACTTTAGCAGCATCTATAAGCGAGGAAGCAGGAACGGTGGAAGATGTATTGGAGCCATACCTAATGCAGATGGGAATGCTGGCCAGAACCCCAAGGGGCAGGGTAGTTACCCCAAATGCTTACAAGCAGTTAGGTTTACCAATGCCTCAGCACGAAGAAGGATAGGGGAAGACTACTAGGAGTCAGTAGTCAGAATAAAAACCATTAAAGAAATGGTGATGTTTAATGTCTAAGAAAATTCTTTTGCATAGCTGTTGTGGGCCATGTTCTATTTATCCACTGCAATATTTAGAAGATGAGGGGTTTAATATTGTGGGTCACTTTTACAACCCCAATATCCATCCCTACACTGAATGGCTGAAGCGCAAAGAAAACTTTCAGCAATATATGGAGAACAAAGGGGTAAAGAACATCGTAGAAGAGGACTATGATCTAGAGGGTTTTCTACAAAATGTAGTTCACCGGGAGGCCAATCGTTGCCGGTATTGTTATAACATGCGTCTTAATCGGGCAGCCCAGGTTGCTCGCAAAGGTAAGTTTGACGCCTTTACCACCACTCTCTTGGTTAGTCCCTTTCAAAAACATGATATTTTGAAGGAAATAGGTGATGCAGTAGGTGAAAAATACGGCGTTCCCTTTCACTATGTAGACTTTCGCCCTGGATTTAAGAAAGCATACATGAAGGCTAAAGAAACGGGGCATTACACGCAACAGTACTGTGGTTGTATATACAGCGAGAAAGATCGCTATATGCCGAAGAATAAACAGAAGGGAGAGTGAAAAGTTGGACTCCCTTCAATACATGGGTAAAATAATATTATCGCTGGGCTTATTGTTGGTAGTGATCGGTGGTCTGGTAATGGGTGCGGGAAAAATATTTGGTTTAGGTAAACTGCCGGGAGATATATTTTTTCAAAAAGGAAACTTTACTTTCTACTTTCCGATTGTTAGTATGATAATTTTAAGCTTGGTACTAACGTTACTGGCAAATATCCTTTTTCGTAGATAGGACCTAATAAGAATTGGGTCCTGTTTTTTGCTTTTGCAAGAACTTAAAAGGAAATAGGTACTTTGTGTCGAAAAAATACGTTTATGCAGTAAAGTTTGTTGTATGGAGGAAATAAAGTGTTTAAAAAACTTGTCTTATATATATCAATGTCTATAATGATCACAACACTTTCCTTTTTATATTCCTTTGACCATGGGCCAGTGGCCGAGGGTGGCGTTTCAGTTACTCCCAATACAATTCGTATTGGCTTAGTACGGGAAGTTCCTGAAATGCAGTTTTCTGTGCAGGGTGAATATGTATTGTTAAATGGATATGGCGGAGAGGTTATTACTAAGCTAGAACCTCACAAACGTTACACAGTGGAGAGAATAGATCGAGGAATTAATAACTCAGTGATTAAGCTGAGTAGTGACGGCCAGTCAATAGGTTCATATAGTGCCCCACTGGTTGTTAAGAAAGTGGTAGAGCAGATTAACATTTTAAGCGGAAGCGGTGCTTTGGCAAAAAGGACTAGTGGCCAAGGCTTAAGTGCTGTCAATGCAGAAGGGGAAATAATAAATCTTTCAGAAGACTTATCTCAGTACAAGTTTATTACTGTTAATGGAATGAACGATTTTCAGGTGAATACCAAACAGCAATTGGTAACACTGTTTGGTAGTGGTGAAAGCAAGCGATACCGGGGTGATTTTGACTTTAGATTGGATGAGAAAGGTATTACGATCATTAATGACCTCCCCTTTGAGGAATATTTGTATGGAATAGTACCAAGCGAAATGCCCAATCACTGGCCAAAAGAAGCTTTGAAGGCTCAAGCAGTGGTGGCTCGTACATATGCTCTTTATTCCCAGGGGCAGTACTTGGCCTATGGGTTTGACATTCTGGCTTCTCAGCAAAACCAAATTTATCATGGTTATGATCAAGAAACCACAGCAACCAACGCGGCTGTACAGCAAACTAAGGGACAAGTTCTTACATATGACAACCGATTAATAATGGCTGTTTTTCATTCTAGTAATGGTGGGTTTACCGGGAATTGTAGTGAGGTATGGAAAGAAGAGGTTCCATACCTACAAGCCAAAAAAGACTCTTTTGACTATAATGAAAAGCATTATAATTGGTCAATTACTATGACAGCCGATCAAATAGCAAAACAATTAACTGAAAGGGGATACCCATACAGTGTAGTTTTAAATTTGGCAGAAGCACAGCGAGACGAAACAGGTGCCAGAGTGAAGGTAATGCATCTTAAGGGTCTGGACAAAAATGGAGACTTGAAAGAGGAAGATGTTTTTAATGCAGATCGGGTGCGTTTTGCATTAGGGCTAAAAAGCAGTGTGTTTAACATGGACAAACATTATGATCAAAACAATAACCTGCAGCAAGTTACCTTTTCCGGTAATGGTTGGGGGCACGGTTTAGGTATGAGTCAGTATGGTGCCCGAGCCATGTCGTTAGAAGGTTATACTTACCAGGATATTTTGAAATACTATTACAGTGACGTTGAATTGGAACATAGCTATGGGGTGTAAAAATTATTATGTATAGAACCGATGATTATGATTACTTCCTACCGGAAGAACTGATAGCTCAAGAACCGTTAGAAAAGCGCGATCAATCAAGGTTACTTGTGTTACAGAAAAACAGTGGTGAAATAAAACACAAACATTTTAGTGATATATTGGAATACCTGCATCATGGGGATACGCTTGTGATAAACGACACCAAGGTAATGCCTGCCAGACTGTATGGCCAGCGGAAGAATACCGGTGCTAAAATAGAGGTGTTACTATTAAAACAACAGCAGGGCAACCGCTGGGAGGCATTAGTAAAGCCAGGGAAACGGGCTAAGGTTGGAGATGTCATCATTTTCAGTGATGGCCAACAGGTGATAATGGAAGCTGACATCATAGGCGACACCGAAGCGGGTGGGAGAATACTGGAGTTTAAATATGATGGCCAGTTCTTTGAACTGATGGATCGACTTGGCACTATGCCATTACCACCCTATATAAAGAAAGAATTGCAGGATAGGGAACGTTATCAAACAGTGTACGCTCAAAAGGAAGGTTCAGCAGCAGCCCCCACAGCCGGGCTACACTTTACTGATGAACTACTAAGTAGGTTGCAAGACAAAGGTGTTAAAGTGGCCCGTGTACTACTGCATGTAGGATTAGGTACTTTTCGTCCGGTAAAGGCAGAAGACATCAGAGAGCACCAAATGCACCAAGAATACTATGAAATCACCCCGGAAACAGCAGAACTTATAAACAGTACTAAAGAGCAAGGGGGCCGGGTGGTAGCGGTGGGTACCACCAGTGTGAGAACATTGGAGACGGTGGCTGGAGAAGATGGTAAGGTTAAGCCGGGCACCGGCTGGACAGGCATATTCATTTATCCTGGTTACAACTTCAAGTGTGTGGATGCTCTGGCCACAAACTTTCATTTACCCAAGTCAACCTTATTGATGCTGGTTTCAGCCTTTGCCGGCAAGGATAACGTAATGACAGCATACCAACAAGCAGTTAAAGAACAATATCGCTTTTTTAGCTTTGGAGATGCTATGCTATTAATTTAACTTTAGTAAACTAATGATGGAGGAATTATGAAATCACCTGTTACCTTTGAAACCATTAAACAAGACAGCCGCACCAGGGCTAGGACGGGACGGTTGCATACACCACACGGCACAGTGGAAACTCCCATATTTATGCCAGTGGGAACTCAAGCTACTATAAAAACCATGACTCCCGATGAAGTGGAGGAAGTGGGTGGCAGACTGGTGTTAAGCAATACATATCACCTCTACCTACGTCCTGGCCATGACTTGATACAGCAGGGTGGAGGGTTACATGACTTTATGAACTGGCATGGACCAATCCTCACCGACAGTGGCGGATTTCAAGTATTTAGCTTAGGTGACCTGCGCAAAATTACAGAAGACGGGGTGGAATTTCGATCCCATATTGATGGATCTAAGCACTTTTTTTCCCCAGAAAGAGTAATGGAAATAGAAATGGCGTTGGGGGCAGACATAGCTATGGCATTTGATGAATGCGCCCCTTATCCATGTGAACATGACTATGCCAAAAAATCACTGGAACTAACCACCCGCTGGGCCAAACGCTGTAAGGCGGCCCATAACCGAGAAGATCAAGCATTGTTTGGCATCATTCAAGGGTCAGTTTATAAAGACTTGCGGGAGCAGAGTGCCAAAGAGCTTATCGAATTAGATTTTCCCGGTTACGGCATTGGGGGATTATCAGTGGGTGAACCCAAACCGCTTATGTATGAAATGCTGGAGCACACCGTTCCTCTTATTCCAATAGAAAAGCCTCGCTATCTGATGGGCGTGGGCTCGCCCGATTGCTTAGTGGAAGGGGTTATGCGTGGGGTCGATATGTTTGACTGCGTACTACCTACCCGTACCGCACGCACAGGAACAGTTTTTACTCAATACGGTAAGCTCAGTGTACGCAATGCACAATACGCTCGGGACTTCAACCCCATCGATAGTGACTGTAGTTGTTATGTTTGTCGTAATTACAGCCGGGCTTACATTAGACATCTCCTTAAAGCCGGAGAGGTATTGGGAATTCGTTTAACAACTTGGCATAATTTGTACTTTATTTTAAGATTAATGGAAAGAATAAGAGAAGCAATTACTAAAGACAGATTGCCGGAATTTAGAGACGAATTTTTTGATAAATATCAGGGAAAGTAACCAACTATTTTATACAGAAGTAAAAATTACCAAATGAAAGCAGGAAAATGATTATTTAAACAGAAAAAAGTATTAACACTGAAAGGAGGTATTAACTTTGGACCCACAAATGGTCTCTATTCTTTACATAGTTGCCCTGTTTGCACTGTTGTACTTTTTATTCATCCGCCCACAGCAAAAGCGTCAAAAGGAACATCAAAAGATGATTAATGAGCTGCAGGTGCATGATGAAATTTCCACTATTGGGGGTATTATTGGCACCGTAGTAAGAATTAAGGAAGACACAATGGTACTTCGCGTTGCAGAAAACGTCAAAATGGAAATTATTAAGAGTGCAGTTGGGCAGGTTCGTAAAAAAACTAATGAACCAGATGATAAAGATGATGAATAAAAAGAGTAGACTATGTCTACTCTTTTTACAGTTAAAAACTTTTTAATATATATTTTTTGATCATAGGGAAAGGAGAACAAAACATTGGTTACTTTAGAAGATGTAAAATCAAATCCAATTATAGATGCTTGTATTAGAAAGGGCAATGAGTTTCTTGGATCCATGGGCTTTACAGAACATAGTTATCGACATATCAACCTAGTATCAAGCATTGCTGAAAACATCATAAAAGAACTGGGTTATTCTGAGCGTGATGCTGAACTGGCAGCCATAGCCGGTTTTATGCATGACATTGGTAACGTGGTAAGCCGTAACGACCATGGTATATCCGGTGCTAATATAGCTTTTCCTATTTTGCTCCAAATGGGTATGTCACCGGATGAAGTATGTACAGTGGTATCATCCATTGCCAATCATGAGGAGCAGTATGGTCACCCGGTAAACCATGTGGCTGCAGCTCTAATACTGGCGGACAAGTCAGATGTTCACCGTTCTAGGGTGCGTAACACCGACTTTGCCACATTCGATATCCATGATCGGGTAAACTACGCAGCAGAGCATGCTTTTGTATATGTGAATGAAGAGAAGCGTACCGTAACCATGGAGTTGTCAATTGATATATCCATAACCCCAGTAATGGAGTACTTTGAAATTTTCCTGGAGCGAATGATACTCTGCCGCCGAGCCGCTAGCCATTTAGGCTGTAATTTTGAGTTAGTGATAAATGGCGCTAAACTACTATAATATGGCTTGTGTTAAGGTTTCTTAATTGACATGTTCACGTATACAGGAGTATAATTGTTTTTGTTTAATTATTCTATTCAGGGGTAAGAATTAAAGAATGTTTTAGTGGTTTATGTTCCTAGAATTCTGACTACTGGATTCTGAATTCTTGAATAAATAAAGATGTACTGTTTTGAGGGGGAAATATTAATGCGATGGGGCAGTTTTACAAAGCTGGTTAGCCTGCTGGTAATGGTGGCAGTGGTCACCGTTCTGGCATTAATACCGGTTTTCCCAGAAGAAAAAGTACCCTGGTTGCCGGTGACCAAAAACATTGACTTGGGCCTTGACCTGCAGGGCGGTGTACATGTGGTGCTGGAAGCCCAGGATACCGAAAACATTAAAGTAGATGATCAAAAAATGGAACAACTGCTGGCAACCATTGAAAGACGTGTAAACGGCTTTGGAGTATCAGAGCCTGTGGTACAGCAAGAGGGAGAACGCCGGGTAGTGGTGGAATTGGCCGGTATTGAGGATCCCGAAGCTGCGGTTGATTCTATTGTAAAAACAGCGTATTTGGAATTTGTCGGTCCTGACGGTGAAGTTATACTTACCGGTGCCGATCTGGAAAAAGCTGTTGAGAACATATTGCCCAATGATCAAACAGTGGTCAGCCTTAAATTTACACCAGAGGGAACTGAAAAATTTGCCGAGGCTACTAAGAAGTTTTGGCAACAGAACATAGGCATTGTGCTAGATGGACAAGTTGTACAAAATCCTTACGTAAAGGAACCCATCTATAACGGAGAGGCCATGATAGATGGTTACGCCAGCTTCGAGGAAGCCCATGAGGTGGCAGTATTGCTTAATTCCGGGGCTCTACCGGTAAAAGTAGAAGTAATGGAAAAGCGTACAGTTGGTCCTACCCTTGGGCAGGAGTCGCTGGACCGCTCAACTAAAGCGGGGATTATCGGTGTGGCGCTACTGCTAGCCTTTATGATCACCTATTACCGGGTGCCGGGCTTAGTGGCGAATGTAGCATTGGTGTTCTATTCTGTTATCGTTTTGGCACTGTTTAATGTCTTTGACGTGGTGTTGACGCTTCCTGGTATAGCTGGTTTTATACTTTCATTGGGTATAGCTGTTGATGCCAACATTATTATATTTGAGCGTATAAAAGAGGAATTAAGGAACGAGAAAAGCCTTCGTTCAGCTATTGATTCAGGTTTCAGACGGGCCTTTGTGGCAGTAGTAGATTCCAACGTAACAACACTGATTGCTACCATAGTATTATACTATTTTGGTACCAGCATGGTTAAAGGATTTGCATTAACCTTATCTATTGGCATTTTATCCAGTATGTTTACCGCTATAACTTTAACTCGTTGGATGCTAAAACTCACTGCCCATTCCCGACTTATTAAAAACTCCAAGTTTTATGGGGCGTAGGGGGGATTAACTTGTTTCACATTATTCACAAGCGAAAACTGTGGTATATAATTTCGGCAGTGGTGATTATCCCCGGTCTTATTTCCCTATTACTTCAAGGGCTGAACTTGGGCATAGATTTTACTGGCGGTAACATCACAGAAGTTAGGTTTGATAAGGAACTCACCACCGAACAGGTGCGTGAGGTGGTTAAAGGACAAGGGTTAACCGATAAATACATTCAAAAGAGTACTGGCGGAGTATTCCTAATTCGAACTGAGGTATTGAGTGAAGAAGAAAATGAAAAACTGCTTAGTGCTTTAGATGAAGAATTGGGTGGAATGACGCTGTTGCGGAACGATAAAGTGGGTCCCACAATTGGTGCCGAATTAACCCAAAAGGCATTAATGGCCTTGGCTGTTGCCTCTGTTTTAATTGTTGCCTACGTTACTTGGCGGTTTGAATTCAAACAGGGTATTGCCGCCATTGTGGCCATTCTTCATGATGCCATGGTCACATTGGGTATCTTGTCAATACTACAGATTGAGATAAATAGTGCCTTTGTAGCTGCCATTTTAACCATAATTGGTTATTCCATTAACGATACCATTGTTATCTTTGACCGTATCAGGGAAAACATGATATTGAAAAAGGGTATAAAATATGCCGATGTGATTAACATTAGCCTGTGGCAGACCATAGCCCGATCTATCAATACCAGTGGGACAGTAATGGTTGTACTTATACCTATGTATTTATTTGGTGGAACCACCATCAAGAGTTTCATATTGGCACTGATAGTTGGCATTATTAGTGGCGCTTACTCATCCATATTCACGGCCAGTCCTTTCTGGTATGAAATATTGGACAAAAAGAGACGCCAAAAGGCAGTGCAACCAGCATCTTCATAAAACAGAATAAAAATTGCGCGGGGTATCCCCGCGTGATTTTTTTACAGATGTGTATATTAAGAGACAAATAATACTGACTTAGGGAGGAAAGGAAAATTGAATCATATTAAAAA
This sequence comes from Bacillota bacterium, assembly GCA_009711615.1. Lineage (GTDB taxonomy): Bacteria > Bacillota > Desulfotomaculia > Desulfotomaculales > Desulfohalotomaculaceae > Desulforadius. The sequence continues at coordinate 162,066 of VENI01000003.1, forward strand.
AGACGAAGGCGGTAACCGTGTAGTAATTTCCGTTATTGGTAAAGACCGGGTGGGCATTATTGCCGGAGTTTCTAATGTACTAAAGGATGCTAACGTTAACATCCTTGATATTAGCCAAACAATTATGCAGGATTTGTTTACCATGATTATGGTAGGAGATATCACTGGTAGTAGTGTAGATATGGCTGCACTTAAAGACAAATTAAATGAAACAGCAGAAGAATTAGGAGTACGCATTGATGCCCAGCACGAGGATATATTTCACTACATGCACAGAATATAGATATACTCAATATACAGGGGGAGCAAGACAATGTTTACTATAAAAGAAATTATGGAAACCATCCGCATGGTACAGGAAGAAAAATTGGACATCCGTACCATTACCATGGGAATCAGTTTGCGGGACTGTGCTGATTCCAACCCGGAAAAAGCATGCCAAAAAATTTATGATAAAATCACTACCAGGGCAGAGAAACTGGTGGCGGCTGGAGAAGAAATTGAACGGGAATTTGGAATTCCCATTGTTAACAAACGGATATCTGTAACCCCAATTTCTATAGTAGCAGAGGCCAGTGAATGCCAGGATTACGTGAATTTTGCCAAAGCCTTGGATAAGGCTGCAGCACAAGTGGGAGTTAATTTTATTGGCGGTTTCTCTGCCCTTGTACATAAGGGTACCACCCGGGGAGATGAAAAACTAATCAGATCAATTCCCGAAGCATTGGATATAACAGAACGGGTTTGCTCGTCTGTGAATGTCGGCACTACCAAAGACGGTATCAATATGGATGCTGTTTATCGTATGGGGCAAATAATTGTTGATACTGCCGGGCGTACTGCTGATCGGGATGGCCTGGGTTGTGCCAAACTAGTGGTGTTTACCAATGTGCCGGAAGATAATCCCTTTATGGCTGGAGCATTTCATGGTATTGGCGAACCAGAGTGTGTGATTAATGTTGGTGTAAGTGGCCCTGGCGTTGTGAAAAAAGCAGTGGATAAGGTAAAGGACCAAGACTTCGGTATGTTGGCGGAGACAGTTAAGAACACTGCCTTTAAAGTTACCCGTATGGGTGAACTGGTAGGACGGGCGGCAGCGGAAAAACTAAATGTACCCTTTGGTATAGTGGACCTTTCACTGGCGCCAACCCCGGCGGTTGGGGACAGTGTGGCTGAAGTTCTTGAATCAATGGGACTGGAAATGTGCGGTACTCACGGTACCACAGCTGCCTTGGCTCTTTTAAACGATGCGGTTAAAAAAGGTGGTGCCATGGCATCCAGTTATGTAGGCGGCCTATCCGGTGCTTTCATCCCAGTAAGTGAAGACGCCGGTATGATCAGGGCAGCGGAGAAAGGTGTACTGACACTGGAAAAATTAGAAGCCATGACCTGTGTATGCTCAGTGGGTTTGGACATGATTGCAATACCCGGTGACACATCGGCGGAAACAATTGCAGCCATTATTGCTGATGAAGCGGCCATCGGCATGATAAATCAAAAAACAACGGCAGTAAGAATAATTCCTGCACCGGGCAAAAAAGTGGGCGACCATGTGGAATTCGGAGGTTTGTTAGGTCATGCACCAATAATGCCGGTTAAAAAACCATCATCAGCCCATTTTGTGAAAAGGGGAGGTCGTATTCCCGCTCCGATACACAGTCTTAAGAATTAAAAGCAGGAGTCAGGAGTTAGGAGTCAGTAGTCAGAATGAAAACCAAAACCCAAACGGATCGGTGTCCTCACCGATCCGTTTTTTCATACATAATTATATGACCACATTCCTAATTCTTCATTTTTAATTTTTCATTAGCAAAATTACTACAAAATGCTGAAGCAATGACAGTATGATTTAAGAAAAACGGGAATTATATAGCGATAAAACACATATCATTAGGGTAAATTAAGATTGAAGTTTATTTTAAAGGAGTACCCTATGTCTCAAGTAACTGAAAAAACCTTAAAAGCGTTGGAAGATCGAATTAATAAACTGGCCAGAAATATGGAAAAGATGAAATTGGCAGAATATGTGCGCTTGCTGGATAGTCCTTGGCGGCTATTATATGTTAATTTCATTAGTGGTGTGGCCCGGGGAATAGGAATAGGTGTGGGTTTTGCAGTGTTGGGTGCCTTTGTAGTATATGTACTTAAGTCTATGGTAACCATCCCTGTAATTGGCAGTGTGATAGCAGATATAGTTAAAATAGTTCAGATACGGCTTGGTACATACTAATAGATATCTATAATGCAGGGGGAATATATAGTGCAGAGTAGGCAGAAGGAATATTTAAAGCAGCAGATGATGCAGGAACGGAACCAACAACTGCATAACATTAGAAGTATAAACGAGGGTGGGTTAGGTGAATCCATGGACAACTCCTTTGGGGAGCTTTCCACAATAGACAATCATCCGGCGGATGTAGGTAGTGAATTATTTGAACGGAGTAAAGATTTTGCATTAAAGGAACAGGCTCGGGTGGTGGTACAAGCTATAGATAATGCCCTGGAAGCAATGCAACAGGGTGAATATGGGAAATGTGAAGTGTGCGGTAAAGAAATACCCTATGAAAGGCTGCAGGCTGTCCCATATACCACAATATGTGTTCAATGCAAAGGGGCTGATGAAAGTATACCATCAAGGCACCCTCGCCCGGTTGAAGAAGATGTGTTAATGCATCCCTTTGAGCGCACCATGAATGATGAAAGTGATAAAAACTTCTATGACGGCGAAGACACATGGCAGGAAGTGGCTAGGCACAGCTTAAGCTATGAAACCGACCCGGAATACGAAACAGACAGCATTGACCCAGAGGGAGATCAGAAACAGATGCAGGGTTCAGTGGAGGAAGTAGAAGATGTACCCTATGAGGTGGAAGACGGAATAATCTATGAAAGTTTTCGACCGGTTGAGGAATTCGGAGGCAAACCGGAGGAAGAAGTCGATGATTAACTGAGGGTAATATTGCTTGTTAAACTTATCATGAATTTAATGACAATGAGTAAAATATCGCTAGAAATAGCGATATTTTTTATCGGAATGAACATCTTTTCCCGGACTTTAACCTTGTCCAGCAACAGCAAGATCATACCCCTGTTTCTACCTCAACACATTTACAAATCTGTTAATCCATGTCATGAATCGGTGAATTTATAGTGATTTTTTAAATAAATCAAGTCTTGTAATGTTGTGTAATAAAGAAGTGGCTTAAAAAACAAGTGTAATTGTGCTATACTTTAAATATTTGGGAAAAATAATACCATGGGGGTTAAATAATGCCGCTTTTATTAATGACTTTATTTGTTTTAATTATTGACTTGTTATCTAAATACATAATTCAATCTAACATGGAGTTGTACCAATCTATACCAGTAATTAAAAACATTTTTCACATCACCTATATAATGAATCCCGGTGCTGCTTTTGGAGTGCTTGCCAACAAAACAATTTTCTTTATAGGTGTAACTGCAGCTTTAATACTTGGTATGGCGGTGTTTTTTAAGCGTATCATGCAGGAAACAATACTGGTTAAACTAGCTTTGGGAATGGTTGCAGGCGGTGCCCTAGGCAATATGGTGGATAGGGTTAGGTATGGTGAAGTGGTGGATTTCTTGGATTTTAGAATTTGGCCGGTTTTTAACCTCGCTGACACATTTATTGTAATTGGGGTAGGGTTATTAATTCTGGAAATTTATAGGCGCCCTGAATTCCAAGAAAATGAGGGGGATAACTAATGCCGGTAACACATAGTTTTAAGGTGGAGCAGGCTGATTCGGGGCTGCGATTGGACAAGTATTTGGCCAGGGAAATTGAAGGTTTAACCCGCTCATATATTAAAAAATTACTTGATCACAATATGGTGAGTGTGAACGGACAAGAGGTGAAATCCAGCTATAAACTGCAGGTGGATGACAGTGTTGAACTAATTGAACCTGACCCAGTGGAACTGACTATAGAGCCGGAAAATATTCCACTGGATATATATTATCAAGATGAGGATGTAATTGTAGTAAACAAACCCCAAGGAATGGTGGTGCATCCCGCTGAAGGGAATTTCAATGGCACATTAGTAAATGCCCTGCTTTATCACTGTCGGGATTTATCTGGTATTAACGGTGTACTGCGTCCCGGCATAGTCCACCGCATTGACAAAGACACCAGTGGGTTGTTGGTGGTGGCTAAGAATGATGCCGCGCACTTAGGACTGGCCCAGCAGTTAAAAGATCACAGCATGGTTAGGCGGTATCTAGCTCTGGTACACGGCAATATAAGAAACGACTACGGTATAATTGATGCACCTATAGGGCGAGATCCAAAGGAACGACAAAAAATGGCTGTAGTTGATAGGAATTCAAAAGATGCAGTTACACACTTTGAGGTGAAAGAAAGACATGGCCAGTTTACTTTGGTGGAATGTCGCCTGGAAACCGGACGTACCCATCAAATACGTGTTCATATGGCCTATATTAAGCACCCAGTGGTGGGCGATCCTAGGTATGGGGGGAAAACTAAACGTTTTAAATTAGAGGGTCAACTTTTGCATGCTGCAATGCTGGGTTTTGTACATCCCATTAGAAACGAATACATTGAATTTGAGGCTCCATTGCCTAAGAACTTTCAAGCGGTGCTGCGAGGTATAACTATTTAAAATAGCTAAACAATTCAAGAAAAAGTGCCGCCACTCCAGCGGCCATCAGTGGTCCCACTGGCTGCCCGTTAAAGAAAACAATACCGATGATACATCCCAGCACCAAGCCAAAAATAATCTCTGGATCAATCTGCATCAATCTTAACCCTTGCTGATTAAGGTGGGTAGCCAGTGCCCCGCCAATAATGGCCATTATACCTGGTAAAGATGTTAAATTATATACCAAATCCTTTTCGGTAATCTTACCACTGGCCATAGGAACCAAAATTGAAAGCAACAAAAAAAGTAACCCCAGTTCCAACCCCCGTTTTTCAAGCAAGGGTAGAACAAAGTCTAGGTTGGAAAGTTTTAAGATTAACAACACGCACGCTGCTGTGGCAATAAGATTAGAACGGGATAACAGCCCCACCATCAGCAAACCAACCAACAAAATTTCGCCCCGCAAAATAAATCTCCTCACTAATAAGACAGTTTGTCTAATTTATATGCAGGCAAACTCAATAGGATAACCAGAAACTATCTTTATAAAAGGTCATAAAAAAAGAGACAAACCGCCTGGCCAAGGCGGTCTGTCATCGGCTGCCGGCAGCCGTTTTTTGATATATTGTTGTTTTGTAAGGCATTCAGAATTAAGAATACTTCCAGTGAGTTACTAATTTGTTGTAAAAATTTGTGTCGCAAATATTACCGCATCTAAAACCCTTACTAAGAATCAGCTAGTATGCACATTCCTTTTAGTTTTATTCTGACTCCTTACTCCTGAGTATATTGTTTCTCTAATTCTTCACAAAAATACAGCTAATTATTTCTAGCTACCGAACGGGAATTAATAAATTAATCACAAACTGCTTTGAGTGTATCTGCCCGAAGGCCCACCCTTAGTGCTTCCAATGCCAAAACTTCGTGAGCATTAATGTTACCAAAATTAACATTGGGTCCAAATCGTAGAATTAACTCCTGTTGCTGATCTTTTATAGGTGCTTCCCAAATTAATACGGATGGGTCTGGTAGTGCAGAAACAAGTTCTTCCATTTCTGTTGTAATTATTTTGCCAGAAGAATCATATAAACCTACACCCTTGCCAGATTCTCTTCCTTCTACAATTACCTTGTGGGAGCCATGCTTTATATCTCCCACAACTTGGTTGATCAAAACGCTTAATGGGGTTCTGTTATTGCTGTCCTTTTTCCCCACCTCTGATAGAACAATTAAATCCTTTTCTGCTGCTAAACTAATAGCATGGGCTCTAACACTTTCATCCAAAGTTATAGTGCCATCGGAAATCTCCACTGCGGTAAATCCCAACTGCTTGACCATATCCAAATACTCTTCCAGCTTATTTTGCAGTACAGCTACTTCCAAAAATGTGCCACCAGGGTAGATGTCTACATCATAAGACCTAACAAGACTAATTTTTTCGGCTAAAATTTCACTGGAATAGAATGCAGAAGTGCCAAATCCAAGTTTTAAATAATCGATGTAATTACCGGCCAAGTTGAGCAGGTCTCTGGTTTCGCCCAACCCCAAACCTTTGTCAATAACCATGGTAAGGCCAGATCCTCTAGGTTTGCTGGTACGTTCACCAAGCGGGTATTTTAAGATATTCAACCAATTGTTGCTACCATGACATTGGGTCAATTGTCACAGCTCCTTTCACGGGTGTGGATCACCAATAAAACTGGTGATTTCTAGCACCTCCCATTAACTGCTTACCCGTGGTTTATATCTCTAGCTGTAGTGTATTCGCAACAACTGTTATTGGTTACTGGTTATCCTTTTCACCATTATTTACCTTGTCTTCATTATTATTGCTTTCCAGGGGTTTTCTGGCTGGGGAAGGGTAGCCCACAGCCGATCCCACTAAATAGCCGATGTATTCAGTAGCAGTCTGCTGCTTGTCTTGCTTTTTATCTTTGGAAGCTGCCTGCAGTTCCTTAGCTTTAATAAAGAAGAATGCAATGATTGCTGCTACACCAGCTAGGGCAGATGCACTCCAAAACATTATTGATCGACTAATATCCAAAAGCCAACCAAAGATTGGTGGGCCGAATGCAACTCCAAAGAATCGCACGCTGCCGTATAAAGAAGTTACCATACCACGCTCCTCAGTGGAAGTGGCACTGGTAATCAGCATATTTAAGCATGGCAACACCAAACCGGTACCGATTCCAGCCACTGAAATGGCGGCAAAAAACATGTAAACCCCTTTAAATATGGGCAATAGACCCAACGACACAGTTAATAATATCAACCCGGTAACCACCAGTGTTTTCATTAAAACTACCTGTTTCTTAATAAAAGTACCAGTGATGTAAGATGTAGTACTCATGAAAAGTACTGGTACAGCCAGCGCTAAGCCTTTAACTACTCCGTTCATTTTTAGTGCGGTCTCCAAATAATCTGAAAGGAAGAATAATACCCCAAAGAGTAAAAATAAAGCGGTGGCACCGGCAAAAAAACTGGATAGCAATAAAGGTGCTTTTTTCTTAAAAATTTGCTTGATAGATTGAACGTACTCTTTCAACTTTGGGGGTTCTTGCTGTTGTTTCGGTTCCTTAACAAATACCCACATGGCCAAAACCACTGGAATTACAATGGCCGGGAAAAATATAAAGGAACCATACCACAATATTGTACCCAAAACTGCCCCCAGAACGGGGCTGATCACCTTACCCATACCGTTAGAAGCTTCAATAACCCCCAGTGACTTAGAGCGCTGCTTGCCTTGCCACAAGTCACCACACATGGCCATGGCAATGGGAGCGGTGCCGGCGGCACCAATACCCTGAATAACCCGCCCAGTAAGTAAAACAGCAAAAGCTTTTTCTTTAAGGAAATAAGCAGCTAAAGCGGCAATTACACCACCCACTCCATAGAGAATAAGAGAAGGAATAATTACTTTTTTGCGACCGAAACGGTCTGACAAAAATCCGGCCAGGGGAATTACAATTCCTGCTGGTACAGAAAACAAGGTGATAATTAAACTAACCTGCACTTTAGAAATATTTAAAGCGTTTTGTATGGCCGGCAGTACTGGAATTAAAAGTGAATTTCCCAGCACCATGATCAGTGGAACTCCGGCCAGTGCAGCAAGAGTTAGTTTGTTGGCTTTCATGCATTCACGTCCTTTCATAGTCAGACGAGTGTATTTTTCCTCTGCGAGTGTAAAGGTATTCATTAAAGATAGAAATGTAGCATAAGAAATATATTAGGAAATATATGTATTAATAAAAGGAGATGCTGCATTTGTTTCATGTTTTTGATAAAATTGTCTTTAGTATGGCGGCCATGCGCTTCTTATCATCCTTTATTGAATTTTCTGCGGCAATGTTAATGCTCAAATATAATCGGGTGGATACGGCATTTAAAATTAATGCAGTGCTGGCGTTAATTGGTCCAACAGTACTAATTATTGTCACGGCCCTCGGTTTAGTGGGTTTAGCAGGAAAAGTTCCGTTAAGCAAGATGGTATACATAGGCTTAGGAGTAAGTTTAATTTTTTATGGAGTAAATAAGTAACTCCTTGACAGTAATACTGAGCTACTGTAAAATAAAATAGAAAAAATTAACCTTGAAATCGGTCCCGTGAGGCTGGTAAGGAATCATAGTGTATGATAAATTTGGTCAAACTATGCCTATTACCAGTGTGTAATAGGCTTTTTTATATAGCAAAACCACTAGGGAGGTGCCGGAATGGATGTAGCTAAAGAAAAGGCACAAATTCTTGATGAAAATGGCATACGCCGTACGCTAACCCGCATAGCCCACGAAATTATTGAAAAAAATAAAGGCGTGGAAAATGTAGCGCTGGTGGGTATTCGTCGGCGGGGTGTACCGCTAGCTGAACGGTTAGCTCAGCGTATAAAAGAAATTGAAGGAACAGAGGTGCCGGTGGGCACCCTTGATATAACACTATACCGGGATGACTTAACCACATTATCCCAACAGCCTCAAGTGCACCAAACGAAAGTAAACTTTCCCTTAGGGGATAAGACAATAGTTCTGGTGGATGATGTATTGTTTACCGGCCGTACTGCCAGGGCAGCACTGGATGCACTTATTGACCTAGGACGACCGAAGTCCATCCAGTTCATGGTAATGGTGGACCGGGGCCATCGGGAACTGCCCATTAGAGCAGATTACGTAGGAAAAAACTTGCCCACATCTAAAAAAGAAGTGGTGTCAGTACAATTAAAAGATATTGATAATGAAGATAAAGTGGTAATAACGGAACTGCCAGATTGAATCAGGCTTCCTTTTAACTTGGTCCCGTGAGGCCGGCAAAGGAAGGGTTGAAGTTTTGGCTCTTTTTTTGCTGGCCTCATCCAAATAATTTTGGATGAGGCTTTTTTATGTAAAAAACTGCGAACGTGAAAGGAGTGACTATATTGAGCCTGCAAAGTAAGCACATGTTGGGCTTGCAGCATGTGTCCGACGAAGATATTATAACCATTCTTAATACCGCAAATGCCATGAAAGATATTATTAAAAGGAAAATTAAAAAAGTACCCACACTGAGGGGGCGCACAGTGGTGACACTGTTTTATGAAAACAGTACCCGCACCAAAACATCGTTTGACCTGGCGGGAAAATACCTTAGTGCTGATACGGTAGGTTTAAGTGCATCCAGCAGTAGTGTACAAAAAGGAGAAAGTTTAATTGACACTGCTCGCACAGTGGAAGCGATGGGTGCCGATGTGGTGGTGTTGCGTCACCCTGCAGCCGGATCATCAAAAATGTTGGCCGAAAACATAAATTGTTCGGTGATTAATGCTGGGGATGGTGTTCATGAACACCCCACCCAAGCACTTCTGGATATGTTCACAATCAGCGAACATAAAAAAGATTTTAAGGGCTTGAAAGTAACCATTGTGGGTGATATCCTGCATAGCCGAGTGGCTCGGTCCAACATTTGGGGGCTTACCAAATTGGGAGCAGAGGTGTCGGTGGTAGGTCCCGCTACGATGCTGCCACCAAAAATGGAGAAGATGGGTGTGAAGGTTTACACCAATATGGAGGAAGCTCTAGCAGGGGCAGATGTGGTCAATGTATTGCGCATCCAACTAGAACGACAGAAACAGGGGCTGTTTCCCAGCTTAAGAGAATACTCGCGATTGTATGGAATTAACCAAGAACGACTGGCACTTCTTAAAGATGATGCTATTATCCTACACCCGGGTCCAATGAACCGGGGAGTGGAAATCGTAAGTCGAGTTGCAGATAGCAGCCAGGCAGTGATAGAAGAACAAGTTACAAACGGTGTAGCTGTGCGCATGGCACTGCTGTACCTGCTCACAGGGGGTGAAAAAGTTGAAGATGTTAATTAAAGGCGGAGATGTGGTCAATCCAGAAAAAATGAATGTGGAACAGCTAGACATCAAAGTGGAAAGCGGAGTTATTACCGCCATTGGTAATAATCTGCCAGTGGAAGGTGCTCAGGTGGTGGAAGCTGACGGCAAATTAGTATGCCCAGGTCTGATTGACATGCACGTTCATTTGCGAGAGCCGGGCTACGAGCATAAAGAAACCATTGCCACCGGCACTAAAGCCGCAGCTCAAGGAGGTTTCACTGCTGTGGCCTGCATGCCTAACACTAATCCGGTTGCCGACAATGCTTCAATAATACGGCATATTTTAGAACGGAGCGAAGCGGAAGGTGTGGTAAAGGTTTATCCCATTGCCGCCATCACAAAAGGTTCTAAGGGTGATGAACTAACTGAAATGGCTGATTTAAAGTCTGCCGGGGCGGTGGCGCTTTCCGATGATGGAATTCCGGTGGCCAGTGCGGCAGTGATGCGCCGGGCGATGCAATATGCTAATATGTTGAACCTTCCGGTGATACCTCACTGTGAGGATAAAGACCTTGTTGGTGGCGGAGTCATGCATGAAGGGTTCCAAAGTACTGTGCTGGGTCTGCCGGGGATACCGGCGGCAGCAGAGGAAGTGATGGTGGCCAGGGATATCATTCTAGCAGAAACCACCGGATGTAAATTGCACATTGCCCATGTTAGCACCGCCGGTTCAGTGGAACTGGTTCGACAGGCCAAAAGGCGGGGAGTGAATGTAACCTGTGAGGTGACACCCCATCATTTCACCCTTACTGATGAAGAAGTAACCGGATACAACACTAACACCAAGGTGAATCCACCGCTACGTAGTAGTGCGGATGTATTAGCTATCAAAGAGGGTTTAGCGGATGGCACCATTGATGTTATAGCCACTGACCATGCACCACACAGTGAGGAAGAAAAAGCGGTGGAATATCAGTATGCCCCCTTTGGTTTGGTTGGATTGGAAACTGCAGTGGGATTGGTATTTACCGAACTGGTGTCAAAGGGAATATTAACGGCACCCGAGGCCATTGCTAAATTAAGCCTTAACCCGGCCCGAGTACTGGGGATAAAGGCAGGGAAACTGATGGTAGGTGAAACGGCTGATATCACAATTATTGATCCCGGGGCAAAAGAAGTGATAAACCCGGCTCACCTTGCTGGTAAAAGTAAAAATACTCCATTTAACGGTAGAGAGCTGAAAGGACTTCCGGTCATGACCCTAGTTAACGGAAAAATTGTAATGAGAGATAGACGTGTAACTGGATAGCGTGTATAATTATTAATAAAAACGTATAAATAAACGGAGGTCTTATAAATATGCAGGCAATACTGGTTTTGGAAGACGGATCAGTTTTTAAGGGAAAGGCATTTGGAGCTACTGGCCAGCGCTCTGGCGAAGTAGTGTTCAACACAGGCATGACTGGTTACCAGGAAGTTTTAACAGACCCATCCTACTGCGGACAGGTAGTGGTAATGACTTACCCTTTGATTGGTAATTATGGTGTCAACAAAGATGATTTTGAAGCCAAAACTTCATATGTACAGGGTTTTGTAGTGAGAGAAAACTGTGAAAACCCCAGTAACTGGCGGGTAAGCAGTAAAATAGATCAGTTTCTGGCTAGAGAAGGAGTAATAGGCATTTCAGGCATTGATACTAGACAGCTAACCAGAAAGATAAGAAACTATGGTACCATGCGTGGTATTATTAGTACCGAGGTACAGCGGCCAGAGGAATTGTTAGAGCAAGTGAAAAATGTACCTCAACTAACTGGCCAGCAGTTGGTACCCACGGTGGCTGCTAAAGAAATGTACACCGTGCCGGGAGAAGGGCACCGGGTGGCATTGATAGACTTCGGAGCCAAGCAAAACATTGTCCGTTGCCTAAATAACAGGGGTTGCGAAGTGGTGGTGTTGCCACCGGATACTCCTGCCGAAGAAATTATGTCTCTTAACCCGGCTGGGTTGATGTTATCCAACGGACCGGGGGATCCAACAGATGTACCCTATGCGGTAGAATCAGTGAAACAATTACTAGATAAGTTGCCCATCTTTGGCATCTGCCTAGGGCATCAGGTTCTGGGTCTGGCCGTGGGGGGTAAAACCTTCAAGTTAAAGTTCGGTCACCGGGGTGCTAACCACCCGGTAAAAGATTTGGTGAGCGGAAAAGTGTATATAACTTCCCAAAACCACGGCTTTGCTGTTGAAGCTGAATCACTGCCGGAAGAGGTGGCGGTGTCACACATTAACTTAAATGACAATACGGTGGAAGGTTTAAAGCACAAACACCTGCCGGTTTATTCAGTGCAGTACCACCCAGAGGCAGCACCAGGGCCGGAAGATTCAGAGTACCTGTTTGACACATTTATGGAAAACATGAATAAAAAACAAAACGTTTAACGGAAAGGATGACGTCGATGCCACGACGCAATGATATAAAAAAAGTACTGGTGATCGGTTCAGGCCCTATTGTTATCGGACAGGCAGCGGAGTTTGATTATGCTGGTACCCAGGCCTGCCGGGCGTTGAAAGAAGAAGGAATGGAAGTGGTGCTGGTTAACTCCAACCCGGCCACCATCATGACTGACGCCAACATGGCGGACAAGGTGTATATTGAGCCTATTACCCCGGAATTTGTAACCAAGGTAATTGAGAAAGAGAAACCTGATGGTCTTCTACCCACTTTGGGTGGACAAGTTGGTCTGAATACAGCTTTGCAATTGGCTGAGCAGGGTGTGCTGGAACGTACAGGAATAAAACTTCTGGGCACCCAGATAACCGCCATCAAGAAAGCAGAAGATCGGGAATTGTTTCGAGAGATGATGAATGAGTTAAATGAACCAGTTCCGGAAAGTGACATTGTGGAGACTGTGGAAGGAGCATTGCAATTTGCCGAAAAGGTGGGTTACCCATTAATTGTACGCCCTGCATATACGCTGGGTGGCACCGGCGGAGGGATTGTACACAACACTGATGAACTGCGCTCCACCGTTTACCGGGGCTTGAAATACAGCCTTATCAACCAAGTACTGATAGAGCGCAGTGTGGCCGGTTGGAAAGAAATTGAGTACGAAGTAATTCGTGATGGTGCAGACAACTGTATCACGGTGTGTAACATGGAAAACATCGATCCCATTGGGGTGCATACCGGAGACAGTGTGGTGGTGGCTCCATCTCAAACCTTAAGCGATCGTGAATATCAACTGTTGCGCAGTGCCTCGTTAAAAATAATCCGAGCATTGCAGATTGAAGGTGGTTGTAACATTCAGTTTGCGTTGGATCCCAACAGTTATCAATATTATGTAATTGAAGTTAACCCCAGGGTGAGTCGTTCATCGGCGTTAGCGTCTAAGGCCACCGGGTACCCCATTGCCAAAGTGGCCGCTAAAATTGCATGTGGGTTCACTATGGATGAAATTAAAAATGCTGTTACCGGCAAGACCACTGCCTGTTTTGAACCGGCATTAGACTATCTAGTGGTGAAATTTCCCCGTTGGCCCTTTGATAAGTTCGAAAATGCAGACCGTCGCCTAGGCACTCAAATGAAAGCAACCGGTGAGGTAATGGCTATAGACAGAACCTTTACTGCCGCTTTGTTAAAAGCAGTGCGTTCACTGGAAATTGGCCTTAACGGATTAGAATTAACTGCATTAAAGAACTTAAGTGACAGTGAATTGGAACAAAAAATACTGTACCTGGATGATGAGCGGTTATTTGCCCTGGCCGAAGCGCTACGCCGGGGTATTTCCATGGATACACTTCATCAGTGGACTAAAGTTGATTATTGGTTCTTAAATGCAATTAACACTATTATCACCTTTGAAAAGGAAATAAAAGAGGCAGACAAGCTGAATACAGAACAACTGGCCAGTGCCAAAAAACTGGGTTTTGGCGATGAGCAACTGGCAGAGCTTACTGGCTTAACGGTACAGCAGATAAGGGACAAACAAAAAGAAAATGGTTTGTTACCAACCTATAAAATGGTAGATACCTGTGCCGCCGAATTTGAAGCGGCCACCCCATATTATTATTCTACCCGTGAGCAAGAAGACGAAGTGGCTGTAACAGAACGCAAAAAAGTTGTGGTGCTTGGTTCTGGGCCAATTCGCATTGGTCAGGGGATAGAGTTTGACTACTGTTCGGTACACTCAGTTTGGTCATTGCTGGAAGAAAATATTGAAGCAGTAATTATTAACAACAACCCGGAAACGGTAAGTACAGATTTTGATACTGCTGATCGGTTGTACTTTGAGCCACTAACCCCGGGAGATGTGCTAAATATCCTGGAAAAAGAAAAGCCAGAAGGGGTTATTGTGCAGTTTGGCGGTCAAACGGCTATCAACCTTGCCCGGCCGTTACAAGAAGCAGGGTACAACATCATCGGTACCAGTGTAGATAACATTGATGCTGCCGAAGACCGGGAACGTTTTGACCAACTGTTAACAAACCTGGATATACCCAAACCTCCGGGTAAAACCGCTACCTCAGTGGAAGAGGCAGATGTAATAGCTCAACGGGTCGGATTCCCGGTGCTGGTACGTCCCTCCTATGTATTGGGCGGTAGAGCAATGGAAATTGTCTTTAATCGCGAAGACTTACTAAACTACATGGCCACTGCGGTGAAAGTAACTCCGGAGCACCCAGTGCTGATAGATAAATACCTGCTGGGTCAGGAACTGGAAGTGGATGCCATTTGTGATGGCGAAGATGTATTAATTCCCGGTATCATGGAACATGTGGAACGGGCTGGTGTACACTCTGGAGACAGCATTGCGGTGTATCCCCCACAAACCATTAGCTACCGCATCAAGCGGTTAATTGTGGATTATACTACCAGAATAGCTAAGAAACTGAATGTTAAAGGGATGATCAACATCCAGTATGTGCTGCATAACGGTACATTGTATGTGCTGGAAGTAAATCCGCGCTCCAGCCGTACTGTACCATTCTTAAGTAAAATAACCTGCATACCAATGGTGAAACTAGCCACCAAGTGTGCTCTGGGACTTAAACTCACTGAAATGGGTTATAGCAGCGGATTGGCAGAAGAACCCCAGGTGATAGGTGTAAAAGCACCGGTCTTCTCCTTTGCCAAACTGCTAGACGTGGATGTTTCCCTAGGACCTGAAATGAAATCTACTGGAGAAGTAATGGGTGTAGATTATCATTACAACACTGCATTATATAAAGCATTGGTGGCAGCAGGCAGTAATTTCCCAAGTGAGGGTACAGTGCTACTGACGGTGGCAGATAAAGACAAAGCCGAAGCTCTGGCAGTGGCACGGGAGTTAGCGGATCAAGGTTATAGTATTTGCGCCACTGCCGGCACAGCAGGATATTTAAGCAAATATGGAATTGAGGTGCAGGCAGTGAACAAAATCGGAACTGAAGCACCAGATATAGCTGACTTGATTAGAGAGGGTAAAATACACCTAGTGATAAACACCATGACCAGAGGGAAAACACCCCATCGCGACGGTTTCCGCATCCGCCGGGCGGCAGTGGAAAACGGCATCCCCTGTGTAACCTCATTGGACACAACTTGGGCGTTAATAGAGGTACTACGGTTGAAAAAAGAAGGGGGAGACTTCCAAGTAATACCCCTGCAGGAATTTAGCAATTAATTATGAGTTCAAAAAGGAGCACGAAAGACACAAGAATTAAATGTGGATTTTGTGCACACCTTTTTGAATTTATTTTGAAAAGGGGCTGAATTATGTCTTTACTAATTAATGCTACAATATTATCAAATAATCAGCTTAACAATAACCACTATTTAATGAAATTTAATTCCGGTCAATTGGCTGCAGTGGCAAAACCTGGTCAGTTCTTGCATGTTAAATGTGGTGGCACTACTGATCCGCTGTTGAGGCGACCGATATCAATTCATAGCGTTAATAAAGATGATGGTGTTGTGGGCCTACTTTACCGGGTTGCGGGGAAAGGTACCAAATTATTGTCCCAGAAAAAGCCGGGGGAAATCCTGGATGTAATGGGGCCGTTGGGTAATGGCTTTACAATGCCCAATACTGCTGAAAAAGTTGCTGTAGTTGGTGGTGGAATTGGTATTGCCCCGTTATATTATCTGTTGCAAAAAATGACGGCAGAAAATATTACCTGCAAGGCGTATCTAGGTGCCCGCACTGCTGCGGAACTATTGGTGGTAGAGAATATTAAAAAACTGGGGATTGATATCCAACTGGCATCAGATGACGGTAGCACTGGTTTCCACGGTCCGGTTACCGAACTCCTTAAAGATGCACCAAATATAGACAGGCTTTACACCTGTGGCCCATTGCCTATGATGAAGGCAGTGGCACAACTGGCTGGAGAGCGTGGCATTCCCACCCAGGTTTCACTGGAGGAACGAATGGGATGTGGGGTGGGTGCATGTTTGGCGTGTACTTGTAGAGTAAAAACAGCAGGCGATAACCAATACAAGCGGGTATGTGCTGATGGACCGGTATTTAATGCGGGGGAGGTGGTTTGGGATGACTAAGCCAAATTTAGCGGTGAATATTGGAGGGTTACAAATGAAGAACCCTGTCACCACAGCATCTGGCACCTTTGGTTTTGGCCCCGAATACAGCCCCTATATAGATATCAATCAATTGGGGGCGGTGGTGGTAAAAGGTACTACGCTAAAGCCCCGGCAAGGTAACCCCACTCCCCGAATGGTGGAAACTCCATCGGGTATACTAAACTCCATCGGGCTACAGAATCCCGGTGTGGAATATGTGATAGAACATTATCTACCCTACTTTAAGACTTTGCAGACCCCAGTAATTGTAAATATATCAGGAGACACGGTGGAAGACTATGCCCAGGTAGCTGAAAAGCTTAGTCAAGCTGGTGGAGTGGCAGCACTGGAGGTCAACATTTCTTGCCCCAATGTTAAAAAAGGAGGCATGGCCTTTGGCAGTGATCCGGCCATGGCCGCAGAGGTGACGGCAGCGGTGCGATCAGCCACAAACCTGCCGTTGGTGGTAAAACTATCACCAAATGTAACTGATATAACTAAAGTGGCGGAATCAGTGACAAAGGCCGGAGCAAATGCGTTGTCACTGATTAATACACTACTAGGAATGGCAATAGATATAAATACTGGCCGGCCAGTGCTGGGTAACATAATGGGTGGATTATCTGGCCCGGCGGTAAAACCGGTGGCCCTGAGGGCTGTCTGGCAGGTATATGACGCAGTACAACTGCCAATCATTGGCATGGGTGGTATCAGTACTGCGGAAGATGCACTGGAATTTATCATGGCTGGAGCCTCCGCAGTGGCATTGGGAACAGCAAACTTTATCAATCCCAGGGTAGCGGTGGAAGTAGTAGATGGTATTGAAGAGTATCTAACTAAAAACGGCATCAATGATGTTAATGAGTTAGTGGGAGTAGCGCACTCTTAGGAGTCAGGAGGAATTAAAGAATTATTTTTATGCAGAATATTAATCTGACTTTTAAAAAATCTTAAATTAAGGTAATATTGAAGAAATCTCTATACAATGAATAGTAAATTATTATTTGCAAAGCATTCTGAATTCTGACTACTAATATTATGGAGGACGGCAATGGGTAAAGAGAAATTAATTGTGGCCTTGGATGTTGATACCGTTGATGAGGCGTTGGCGTTAGTTGATAAACTGGCGCCCCATGTGGGAATGTTTAAAGTGGGCATGGAGTTATATAATGCTGCTGGGCCGGATGCAGTAAAAAAAATAATTGAGCGTGGGGGAAAGGTTTTTCTTGATCTAAAAATGCACGACATTCCTACCACGGTAGCTAAAACTGCTCGGGTGTTAACTAGACTTGGTGTATCAATTATTAACATCCATGCCAGTGGCGGTCTGGCCATGATGCAGGCAACGGCCAGTGCGGTGCAGGATGAAGCCGCGGTGAAGGGTGTTCAGCCTCCTCAAGTGATAGCGGTGACGGTGCTCACCAGCATGGATCAAAATGCACTAAATACTCAGCTGAATATGGCCGGGACAGTGGAAGAACAGGTGGTTCGTTGGTCTAAGCTGGCTCAGCAGGCTGGACTGCATGGAGTGGTATGCTCCCCAAGGGAAATCAAAGCCATTAGAGAAGCCTGTGGTAAAAACTTCACTATTATTACCCCTGGCATTCGTCCTGCCGGTGTAGATAAAAACGACCAAGAAAGAATTATGACCCCAGCAGAGGCTGTTCAGTTGGGAGTATCATATCTCGTAGTGGGGCGGCCCATCACCCAAGCAGATAATCAAGTAGAAGCTGCCAAGGCGATTGTAGAAGAAATTGAGGGTTAAGAAAAACCAAAGCTTACGCCACGCCTAAAGGCTTGGGTGTAAGCTAAGTTTTTGCTAAAAATACTAACTAACGGGGGAGTCAACATGTTAAGTGAAGATAGAATTTATGATATTTTTCAAACAACCGGTGCCATGCTTAAGGGTCATTTCAAACTGACATCTGGTAAACATAGCGATCAGTACTTTCAATGTGCCCAGGTGTTGCAGCAGCCACATTACTGTGAAGAATTGTGCCAGGAACTGGCTCGCCGCTTTCAACATACAGGGGTAGAAACTGTAATCGGTCCGGCCATGGGCGGCATTCTGGTATCCTATGAACTGGCCAGAGCATTAAAAGTGCGCAGTATATTTGCCGAACGGGAAAACGGTAAAATGACACTGCGCCGTGGATTCAGTCTAAAACCAGGAGAAAAGGTTATTGTAGCCGAAGACGTAATCACCACCGGCGGCTCAGTAAAGGAAGTAATAGAGGTGGTAAAAGAGCAGGGTGCAGAAGTGGTAGGCGTAGCCGTCCTGGTAAACCGCAGCGGCGGCAAGGCAGATATGGGAGTAACCACCGAAGCCCTAATCACCACCAGCGTAGTAACCTACGACCCAGAAAACTGCCCCCTATGCCAACAAGGTACCCCAGCAGTTAAGCCGGGAAGCCGGGAAATATAATTCGAATATAATAATGCTAGTGCTAGTGCGTCCATTAGGGTACACTAGCATTATTTGTTTAATAAGGAATGCTAACTAATCTTGCAGTATTATGAGATCGGCTTTTTCGTCTACAAAATACATTTTTAGGAAGTAAATTCTATACTAAAAATGTCAATATTACTATTGTTTACAGGAGTTTAGTTTTAGCTATAGAAGTTAAAGTGAGATAATATAGAGTTGCAATTTCGAATTACGAAAACATTATCGGAAAAGCTGTTTTGTTCTGCTACGGAAGAAAGTTTAATTTAAATGATTAGTGGGGCAGTATTTTATGAAAGATATTATTCAATTCTTTTCAGAACAAAGTAGTGCAGTTCAGGCCATTAGTTCGGTTCTATCTGTAATTATCATTTTTTTTACTGCAGTTTTTACACTTGTATATGTGAGACTTACCTCTAATCTTGTTAATATACATCATAAATCTTTTTTGCGTCCAAAAAGCTTGAATGAAAAAATAAGATAGAATCGTTTTATGTCGTATTAATTAATTACGGGCCAGGTATGTCTATGATGACAATGTAATGATTACATTTGTTGAACATTCTGATGTTATGATAGCCCCTGACTGGGGAAAAAATGAGTACCTGTTCAAAAGAAAAGAATTAGAAAGTTATTATAAAGATTGGGATTCAGTCTACACACATGAATTTATATTTAATTGCAACTCAAGTGGTATTCCCCATCAACATGCTGTAAGCATTGTAATTGTTAAAAAGTCATCTACTTAAGAACTAAGATCTGTTATTGAACTAGACGATAAGTAGATAGATTAATAGTAAGGAATTAGAGGAGAGAAAATAGATGTTGGATATATCAACCTTAATTACATTTGTGGGTGCTGTGTTGTTACTGCTAATAATTCCCGGGCCAGCAGTTATCTACATTGTAACCAGAAGTATTGATCAGGGGCGTACTGCCGGGATAGTATCAGTCTTGGGAATATCAGTAGGGACATTAGCTCATGTAGTAGGTACTGCTTTTGGTCTATCGGCTATATTAGTCTCATCAGTAACTGCTTTTACCGTGGTAAAGTATATAGGAGCAATCTATTTGATTTATTTGGGGATAAGAGAATTATTTAATAGGAGCGAAGTTGAACAACATCATTTTGAAGAGAATGTTAATCTTAAAAGTGTCTTCTATGAAGGTGTGTTGGTAAACTTACTTAACCCCAAGGTGGCTTTGTTTATGTTTGCTTTGTTACCACAATTTATTAACGTATCAAACGGAGCGGTACCCCTTCAGATTTTATCACTTGGTTTGATACTAGTTGTACTTGGTATCGGTAGTGATTCTATTTATGCTTTACTGGCCAGCAGTGTTAGAGGTTGGCTAAAAAAGCACCATTCTATATTGGCAAAACAGAAGTATTTTACGGGTACCGTTTATATAACATTAGGAATGATTACTGCATTGTCAAGTAATAAAAGGTAGCGTTACATACCCCTACATTGTAAAGGCGTAGAAAGCGGTACACACGAGCGCTGGATAAATGAATTAGAGAAAGTAGGTGAGTTTTAGTGGGGGCTTAATACTGGTTAGACAGACTCTCACTAAATAGAATGTATGAATAATAACAATGCACCGGGTGATATGAAAATAACAAAAACAATTAGCTCTTTAAACTCAAATGGGTTTGATGTTTGGTTTGCAAATAGTCAATTTGAAGCTATTCAGATATTTTGGAATGAAATATTTAATAAAATTAACCCACAAACAGTCTCATGGGGAGATTCATTAACATTACATTCATTAGGAATTGTGGATAAATTACAACAATTGCAGGACGTTGAGTTAATTGAAACATTTGGTAATCATTTAACTAGGAGGGAACAAATTTTTAATCGTAAGAAAGCGTTATCTGCTGATATGTTTTTGACTGGTACAAATGCTATCACAAACAAGGGTCAATTAGTTAATTTAGATATGATAGGTAATCGTGCTGCAGCAATTGCATTTGGACCGAGAAATGTAGTTATTTTCGTTGGGATAAATAAAGTTGTTGAAAATATTGATACAGCTATGTGTAGAATCAGATCTATAGCTGCACCAATGAATGCAAAAAGACATACTGACTTTGAAACCCCTTGTCAGGAAACTGGTAAATGTAGTGATTGCAGTAGTCCCCAAAGAATATGCAATACATGGGTAATAACAGAAAAGTCATATCCAATAGGTAGGATTAAAATAATACTTATTAATGAACAATTAGGATTCTAATTGAATAATAAGGGTCTTATTTACAAATTAAGTTTATAAGGTGATTTTATGAAGAAGAAATTAATAGGAATTCTTTTATTAATATTATTTATTGTTATATCCTTTAATGTTTTTCAGTATTTTAGAAGTGCCATTAACTCACAATTATTATCAGGTTTAGAAGGGACAATTTATTATATTGAAAGAGTGGATGGGGTACGTACTCTATTTAAATCAGACGCTACACTAAAAAATAAAACATTAATTTATAGCCACAAAGGTAAAGGAAAAGTTAATGATAATATTTTAGATTTTTATTATGACAAAACCAATAAAACTATTTATTTTATTGCTATGAATAACGGCTCTTGGAGGTTGTTTTCCTTAAAAGAAGGAGGAAATAAACCGATTTTGCTTCACAAAAAAGATGTCATGACAAATACAGATTATATTAAAAATCAATTTAAAAATCTTACTGTTACTTCAAAGCAAGGTTCGCTTTATCTATCGAAAAATGGAAATGAAAAAATTATCAAGGAATTCCATGGTATATATGATAGAAAATTTACTGGGTATAACCCTGTTGGATTTTCACCAGATGGAAAATATTTAGTTTATCATTCGATGGAACATTTAACACCCTTTGGAACTATTTTAGAAGTGTTTGTTAAAGATTCTGTTGGGAACACTTATATAATGGATTTATCAACAATGGAAAGCACCAAATTTATAGATGCTTATGATATCCAATGGATTATAGACTAAATACCATAAGAGGGTGACAGGGGGACGTTTCGGTTGTCTCCTCCAGGAGACAACCGAAACGTCCCCCTGTCTCTGCCCCTGTCTCTGCAAATCGGGCAAGCGTGGAAACTGGCCCCTACTCATTTTGAATTCTTTTTATTTATCTACTTTTAACAAACTTACCACTGCTGACGCGGCGTTACCCTTGGTTATTTTGCTATTAGGTGAAAATTTACCTTCAATCGGTTGCTGCAGGTTTAACCCAATGCTTAACGCGGCGTAACCTTTCCATTGACTAGGTATTTCACTGGCATCACGTAGATTTAACTTATAAACGTTATTTAATTTGGCGGCGCCGTCATAGTCCAATGTATTAATTAAGTAACGGGCCAGCTCTAATTTAGTTATATCCTGGTCTAAATCAGTTGTGTTGTTGTTGATAATTCCTAATTCCAGTGCAGCGTCAACAATTCTTTTCTTGTTATCATCGTAAGGCAGTTCCACATGCCAACCTCGGGCTGCTATCAACCAAGCCAGTGCTTCCAATTTGGTAATGTTACTGTTGGGATAAAACTTGTTGTCACTGCTTTTAATAATATTGGCCTGGGCCAATAGATAGATGTCCTCTTTTGCTGGATGTCCTTTAATATCACTGAACTGTTTTGTTGGTTTGGGAGGGATTGGTTTTCCCTGTCTATCTATCAGTTTTCCTGTTTTGGCGTCCATCATATATGACCCTAGGTTTTGCAGATGATAGGCCAAGTGAATTTCAGGTTGATCTTCTCTGAAGTGCAGGCGCAGGTAATTAAGTGAGAACTGGCCTTCATTTATAAAGTTATCTGCTGCTTTATCTTGATCAATTAAACCGGATGGTTTTGGAAAATCCAACTGCCACCAATTCATACGGTAGTTGGTAATATTTCCTGTGAAAGGGTCAACCCGTACTTCAAAACCATTATCCGGGAAGGGAATGTCACTAACCATTCTAACGTAATTGAAGTTGTACCTGCGAGGTAGCACTTCATCTTTAATATTGATTTCATCCACATAAGACTGTTCCAACTTTATTTCTGAAAACCGTTTGTTCTGTAGTTTTTTAATAAAATTAGCAGCAATTTTTTCTGCTTCTTCTTTAGTAACTTTCACATTTTCTTTGCTTAGTTCTCCGTATTTATACTGCCGTTCCAATTCCGTATTCCAGTTATTAAAAGCCACCAACTCTCCATTAATGGCATCGACCACAGCTTGACAAGAACCGTTTTTGCCACTCCAGCGGAAATTCCACTGCCTTTGTTTTGGATAGAGGTAGTTTTTGCTTAAGCGGGTTTCATTTAACTGATAGTCTTTAGGGATATCAACTATCTCTTTAGCATATTCAAGGGCTTTTTTAGAGCTGATAATATTTTCTATCTCATCCACTTCTTCCTGCTCTGCAGGTGAAAGTTCCTGTTTGTCAGTACTGCCCATGCCTCTTGCCGAGTCCATCTCCTTGTAATAATAACGGGCATTTTCAATTATCTCTCCGGTTAGAGCATCTATATAAAGGGAGGAACCATTTTTAACTCGATAAACCAGCTCCACTGGAACGTCATCTTCGTTATATCTATGGGGACGGAAATACACCAGTTCCACTTCTTTACTAAAGATATCTTCTGCCTGTTGCTTGGAAATTTTATTTCGGGCTGCAGGGAACTGCTGCTTTTCATCCCAATTGTTTTTATAACCTACCAGTTCACCAGTGTTAGCGTTTATTCGTACGTAAATATTATTTTCCGGGAAGGTAATGTGGTTAGCCACCCGCTCAAACTTGTAAGAATACTCTGCAGGGCCTCTGCGGACAATGGAAAAAGAACGTTCATTTTCCGGGTTTAGCCGAGTTTGAGGGAAATAGTCTGGTGCCAATTTCCCCCCCCATTCTTTGGCAAACTTGGTTGCTTCCTGATAACTAAATTTCGGTAATCCGATGAATTCTTCCTGGCCTGGGGGGTCTTGTTTCCAGCGGTTCATATTTAGCACCTTTCCGGTTATGGCATTAATGCGAACAGTTATACTGCCCCTTGGCTCCTGAGATTTATGCCAATTTAAATTCCATTCAACCCTTCCGTCATAAGAATTTAAATTGCTTTCAAAACGGTCGTATTCATCGCCGATGTTAAACAAACTCTTTGCCTTTACAATGGCATCATTAAGGGAAATTGTTGCCTGAGGAACCTGTCCTTCTTTTACTTTTTCAACTGCTATTGGTTTTGCAGCTAATTTTGTCTCAGAATTAGCCAGTGCTATAGCTGGGCTAAACAGTATGCTAGCCGTAAGGCATCCTGCTGTGATAGAAATTACCGTTTTCTTCATTATTTCTCTAACACCTTCCTTATTAGTTACTTTTTAACTTTTATGACGGATAAGTACTGAAAAAGGTTTCGCTAACTTTATGAAAAATTTAAAAAAGTTTTATATAAAATTTAGGAAGTTTTTGTTGATATAGGTAATGTAATGTTATACAATGCAGGAAAAAGGTACCATATATAAGTAGGACAAATGTACTATAGCAATTTTGATCTGAAAAAGGCAAACCTGTCGAAAGATAGGGATGCAAAGCCATGGGTCTAAACCAAAAGAAGGTATGACTGCCAGGTTGATTATAAAAGCGGGGCAGAGCCCTGCTTTTTTTATACAAGTATTATATAAAAAATTAAAGAATTACCTGAAGAAAATCGCCGAGATGATTTTTTAGGATTGAAGCCAAAATTTTAAATAGTGTTTAGGGGGATTTTATGAACATCTTAATTGTTGATGATTCAAATTTCATGAGGATGCAGTTAAGAAGGATGGTGGAAGCCGAAGGTCATGTGGTGGTGGGGGAATCGGAAAACGGTGCCAAAGCCGTTACCGATTATCACAACTGTAATCCTGACCTGGTACTAATGGACATCACTATGGATACAATGGATGGTATTGAAGCCACCAGTGAAATTAAAAAAATTAACAGTCAGGCAAAGATAATTGTCTGTTCTGCAATGGGCCAAGAGGCTATGGTGAGAAAGGCCATTGCTGCTGGGGCCTGTGATTTTATAGTAAAGCCAGTAACAAAAGATAGGTTTATTAAATCTATTAATAACATAGCATGCTGATTTTTTAAGCCGTACTATTCTTTAGTACGGCTCATATTATGCACTTTTTCTTCATCTGGGTTAATGGTAATGGTTTGCTGATTTTCATAAATAACCATTCCCGGTTTAGCACCGTTTGGTTTGTGTACATGTTTAACGAAAGTATAGTCCACCGGCACACTGCTTGACTGCCTAGCTTTACTGTGGTATGCGGCCAGTACTGCTGCCTGCTCAAGTGTGGTGGGAGGTACGTCGCCCCCTTCGGTTCGAATTACCACATGGGAACCTGGTATTTCTTTGGTATGCAGCCAAATGTCAGTGGCTTGGGCAATACGCTGGGTAAGATAATCGTTTTGGCGGTTGTTTTTACCCACCAAAATGGTAAAACCATCCATAGATTGGTATTCCATTGGTTGTGGCTTAGAGCGCTTTTTATCTTTCTTCTTGGTTTTATCAAAACTTTTGGGTTTTAGATAACCCTGTGATACTAACTCGGTCTTGGTTTCTTCTAAATCAATGATGCTACTGGCATGACGTACAGCAGTATCAACGCCTTCCAGGTAAGACAACTCTTCTTCTGCTTGAGACAACTGCTCTTTGACAGCTACGGTAGTCTTTTTGGCCTTGTTATATTTTTTGAAATACGCCTGTACATTTTCAGAGGGTGTTTTTTGTGGGTTTAGTTCAATATTTACCTTATTATAATTTGGGTGATAATAATTCTCCAATTGAACTTTTTTCAGGCCCTTTTCTAACAGGTGCATGTTTGCAGTGAGCAGTTCTCCGAATAAGCGGTAATCATCTGCTTGGTCAGCCTGGTGCAAACTTTTTTTAAACTTAGGTATTTTTTTCTTAAGCCGGTTGATCTCGCTACTGACAATAGTTAACAGCGACTGCTTTTTAGCTTGCAGCTTTTCTAACTGTTCCTTTCTAGTATAAAACTTATCCAATATCTGGCAAATATCTCCGTGTTCAACCACCAGGTCTTTAAATTGGCTTAAGCTAAAGGCTGCAAAATCATTGGGGGTTCCATCTCGGTTCAAAACCAATGAGGGATTGAACTGAGAGTGATCCAAATTGCTACAGATGTCATAAAAGTGCTGCCAAATTAGCGAAAGTTCATACTGGCCACAGTGGTTTAATGATGTTTCCAGCGGCAATCCACTGCGAAACACCACTTCTCGGCACATGCGCGGTGAGAAGCCATCGAATGTTTTAAGCAAAATGTCAGTTAGTTTCATGTCGATATCAGCGGAGGTTACCAATTCCATGAAACGTTCTTCATTTAAGCCAATGGGATTTATTTTTCCCTGTTCTGGCGGTGGCATGTAATCTCTGCCGGGCAGTACTTCCCGGTGTCGACTGACGGCATGAGAGTATCGCTTGATACCATCTAGAATGCGATTGTTTTGGTCTACCAAAATGATGTTGCTGTGCTTGCCCATTATTTCCACTACTAGAGTTTTTACTGTGGGACGACCTAGCTCATCTCGGGTATTTACCTTAAACTGCAGTAGGCGCTCCAAGCCTGGCTGGTTAATTTCACTAATAACCCCTCCGTCAAGGTGCTTGCGTAGTACCATGCAAAATAATGGTGGATTTGATGGGTTGGGTTTACTGTTTTCCGTGGTGTGCACACGGGCATTTTTAGCGTTGGCAGATATTAGTAGGCGATAACGTTCCCCTGGTTTACTTAATAACAGTGCCAGTTCTTCCTTTAATGGTTGGTATATTTTTTCTATCCGGGCACCGATTAAACTGTCTTTTAATTGGTGACATACTGCTACTGTCACTAAACCGTCAAAAGGCATAATACTTATCCAACTCCTTTACCGCCCCATTATAACATGTAACTATTAAGGAGTCAGTAGTCGGGAGTTAGGAGGCACACTTGGTGTGTCTATCGGTCGTGCTAGGTTCTGTTAAAGAATGCCGGCAAAGAAAATTCCTCTGATACAAAGTTGTCCACCGTGGTAATATTTGCCTGTCCATCGAATATGTATATTTATAGCCAAGTTAGATTTGGTAATTGATAAAGCAGATTGTAAAGAGGTGACGTTTATGGCCGGACGGTGGCATGTACTTAATGGACAGGATGTATTAAACAAGCTTGATTCCAGTACTGAAAAGGGTCTGGATGAACGGGAGGCCAAAGTGAGGTTAAAACATTTTGGCTCAAACCAACTGGTTGCAGCAGCAAAAAAACCACCATGGGCAATGTTTTTGGATCAGTTTAAAGACTTTATGGTGCTAGTGTTGATAGCGGCAACCATAGTGAGCGGCTTCTTGCACGAATGGGCAGATGCCATCACCATCATGATAATTGTGGTGGTTAACGCGGTGTTGGGTTTTGTGCAGGAATATCGGGCGGAGAAATCTATGGAGGCATTGAAGCAACTTACTGCACCAGAAGCGCTAGTGATAAGAAACGGTCAGGAGAAAAGAGTACCAGCTGCAGAATTGGTACCAGGTGATGTGGTGCTGTTGGAATCCGGAGACAAGGTGCCGGCAGATATGAGGCTTTTGGATACTGTGAACTTACAACTGGAAGAATCGGCACTGACTGGTGAATCTAACCCGGTACAGAAAAATACGGAAGCCATGACTGAAGAGAATGTTAATTTGGGTGACACCCGGAATATGGCCTTTATGGGTACAGTTGTCACCCGAGGCAGGGCCCGAGGAGTGGTGGTTTCTACCGGAATGGCCAGTGAAATGGGGCAAATAGCGGGGATGATTCAAGAGGTTGGAGAGGAGCAAACTCCTCTACAGCGTAGACTAGCCCAAATGGGTAAAGTGCTGGTGACCTTCTGCCTGATTATATGTGCATTGGTAGTGGTGTTGGGTGTACTGCGGGGTGAACCGGCTTACCGAATGTTTTTAGCTGGTGTAAGTTTGGCGGTGGCGGCAATTCCGGAAGGGTTGCCAGCGATAGTAACCATTGCATTGGCCATTGGTGTTCAACGTATGATTAGGCGAAATTCCATCATAAGGCGATTGCCAGCGGTGGAAACACTAGGGTGTGCCACTGTGATATGTTCAGATAAAACTGGAACGTTAACCCAGAATAAAATGACGGTAAGACGAATAGTGACCGTAGATGGGGAAGCAGAGGTTAGTGGTGAAGGATATGAGCCTAAAGGAGAATTTAACTTTACCAAAGGCAGTGAAAATAAAGGGTTTGAAAAAATTATAAAAGCAGCAGCCCTGTGCAATAATGCTTCCTTAAATAAGGGTGATGTAGGAGTAAATGGTTTGTTGCGTCGCCTTTCCAAACCAAAAAGGGAATGGAACATTGGTGGGGACCCTACCGAAGGGGCACTTTTGGTGATGGCAGCCAAAGGCGGTGTGTGGCGGCAGCAGTTGGAAAAGAAAGAACGCCGATTGGCAGAATTACCATTTGATTCAGATCGTAAACGGATGGCTGTGGTTTACCAGGATAAGAACAACCAGAAAACAGCCTATGTTAAAGGAGCGCCGGATGTAGTGCTGGATTTATGCTCACATGTATACAGCGGTGGCAAAGTTGTACCCATGACTACCGCAGCAAGACAGAGTATAGTTCGGGAGAATGCTGCTATGGCAGAAGATGCTTTAAGAGTGCTTGCCCTAGCGGTACGGGAATTACCTGCTGATATAGAAAACTACAGTGAGCAAAATGTGGAGAAAAACCTGGTGTTCCTTGGCCTTACAGGAATGATTGACCCGCCTAGGCCGGAAGCCATGCAGGCGGTGCTGACCTGTAAGCGAGCCGGTATAAAGACAGTAATGATTACCGGTGATCATCATATGACAGCCCGGGCCATTGGTAGGGAGTTAGGAATACTGGGGCATAACGGTAAAGTAGTAACCGGGGTTGAACTGGACGACATGGATGATAAACAGCTTCAGCAGCAGGCAGAAAATGTAGCAGTTTACGCCCGGGTGTCTCCTAGGCATAAATTACGCATTGTGAGGTCACTAAAGAACAATGGCCATGTTGTGGCCATGACCGGTGATGGAGTAAACGATGCCCCGGCGGTAAAGGAGGCTGACATTGGTATTGCCATGGGCAAAACCGGAACTGATGTTACTAAAGAAGCATCTTCCATGGTGTTAGCCGATGACAACTTTAAATCCATAGTAAGTGCTGTGGAAGAAGGCCGGGGAATTTATGATAATATACGAAAGTTTATTCGCTACTTGCTCTCATGTAATGTAGGGGAAGTGCTGGTGATGTTTTTAGCAGTGTTGGGCGGCTTGCCGCTACCGCTGTTACCGATCCAAATACTGTGGATGAATTTGGTTACTGACGGACTGCCGGCCATGGCACTGGGGGTAGACACTACAGACAAAGATATAATGAACCGTCCGCCAAGGCATCCGCAGGAAAGTGTTTTTTCCCACGGTTTATCCTGGCGCATCCTTGGTAGCGGCACAGTAATTGCCCTGGGCACATTGGTAGCGTTTTGCCTGGGCTTGGTATGGGAAAATGAAGCACTGGCCAGAACGATGGCCTTTAATACATTGGTGTTTTTCCAGCTCTTCTATGTATTTGTTTGCCGCTCTGAGCGTCATTCCATACTAGATGTAGGTTTCTTCACTAATCCGCATCTTCTGGTGGCGGTGGCAATCTCAGCAGTCCTGCAGTTGATGGTGGTTTATGTTCCGTTTTTGCAGCCAATATTTAAAACTGTACCCCTGCAGCCAATACACTGGGTAGCAGTACTGGCCATTAGCCTGACACCAACTTTGCTCAGTACAATTACACTGCATATGAAGAAAAAGGCCAGCCAACATTTATCATACCTGAGATTTTAAAAAATTTAAGCCTGTATCCCAAAAAAGAGGATACAGGCTTAAATTTTTGTTGAATACAGTATCATTTAACTAACGGTATTAACTTAAAGATAGGTTTTAAGTATAATATTAATTGTATGGTTTCATAAATTAACCATATTGGGTAAAGGATAAAATAATTTAATCAATAATGTAAACAATATGAAGGAGGATTTTTATAATTGCGTTTTACTAAAGTACATGGTTTGGGTAACGACTTTGTTATTGTCAATTGTATGGAAAAAGCTAACTTACCAGACGACCTGCCCCGTTTGGCTAGAAATGTCTGCCACCGCAACTTTGGCATTGGAGCAGATGGTTTAGTGTTGTTGTGGCCATCTGCAACCGAAGATTTGCGGATGCAAATACTAAATTCTGACGGCAGTGAACCGGAGATGTGTGGCAATGCCATTCGTTGTGTGGCTAAATATGTTTACGACCACAACATTGTAACAAAACAGCAAATAAGGGTAGAAACACTGGCCGGTACCATTATCCCAGAAGTGATAGTGGAAGATGGAGAAGTTTCCATGGTAAAGGTGGACATGGGTGAGCCTCGGCTTGAGCGGGGACAGATACCGATGAACGGACCGGATGGCCGGGTGGTGAATGAGCCGCTGGAAGTGGATGGTGAAACCTATCATATTACCACGGTTTCCATGGGGAACCCTCATTGTGTAATTTTTATACCTGATGTAAAAGCTGTACCATTGGCTCAAATAGGGCCAAAACTGGAAAGCCACCCCAAGTTTCCTCAAAAGACGAATGTAGAATTTGTACAGGTTATAAACGATGAAGAGGTGCGGATGAAAGTATGGGAACGGGGGGCAGGAATCACAATGGCTTGTGGTACTGGAGCCTGTGCCACCGGGATAGCAGCGGCATTAAATGGTCATACAGGTAGAAAGGTTAAGGTAATGTTGGATGGCGGCCCACTGATAATAGAGTGGACCGAAGACAATAAAGTGTACATGACTGGCCCAGCGGCGGAAGTGTTTAACGGCGATTACAAACAGAGTATATAGTATACAACATTTGGATACGTTGAAAAGAATTTCATAAGTGATATAATTGGTCAAAAATATATTTTAAGGAGTTAGGAGTTAGGAGTTAGAATAAAAAATGACAAATCATACTCCTGAATCATGCAGTTTCTAATTTTCTAAAACATAACACTAACATTAAATTTAGAAGGAGGAGCAATAACTTGCTTAATTTTGAACAAGCTGACAGAGTGAAAAACCTGCCACCATATTTGTTTGCCCGCATTGAGAAACTGATTGCCGAAAAAAGAGAAGAGGGTATTGACGTAATCAGCCTGGGTATTGGAGATCCAGACATGCCGACCCCTGAACACATTGTAGAAGAATTAAAAGAACAAGCAGAAAAGACGGAAAACCACCAGTACCCATCCTCAGTGGGTATGTTAAGCTATCGTCAAGCGGTGGCTGACTTCTATAAAAAACGGTTTGGAGTTGAACTGGACCCCAAGTCTGAAGTGGTTACCCTTATTGGTTCCAAAGAGGGTATTGGACATATTTCTTGGTGCTATTTAAACCCCGGTGATGTGGTGCTGGTTCCAGATCCAGGGTATCCGGTTTACTCTGGCGGTGCTATTTTAGCCGGGGCAAAGCCCTACGCTGTAACGCTTAAAGAGGAAAACGGATTTAAGCCTAATTATGCTGATATTCCCACTGATGTGGCTAAAAAGGCCAAAATGATGTTTATTAACTATCCTAACAACCCTACCGGGGCTGTTGCTGACATGAAACTCTTTGAGGAAACTGTGGCTTTTGCTAAGGAAAACAACATCTTAGTCTGCCATGATAATGCATATTCTGAAATTGCCTTTGACGGTTACCGCCCACCTAGCTTCTTGGAAGCCAAAGGTGCAAAGGAAGTGGGTATTGAATTTGGCTCAGTATCTAAGCCCTATAACATGACTGGCTGGCGTATTGGTTGGGCAGCAGGACATCCAGAAGTTGTGGACGCTTTGGGACGATTGAAGAGTAATGTAGATAGTGGTCAGTTCCAAGCTATACAATATGCTGCTATTAAAGGTCTAACCGGTCCGCAGGATGCACTGAAGAAAAATGTAGACACCTATGACGAGCGCAGACAAGTTGTGGTGGATGGCTTAAAGTCCCTGGGTTGGAATATAGAATCACCCAAAGCAACTTTCTATGTATGGGTACAGGTGCCCAAAGGCTTCACTTCTGCATCCTTTGCGGAGTATGTAATTGATAAAACCGGCGTGGTAATTACACCTGGTAGCGGCTACGGTGAAAGCGGTGAAGGTTACTTCCGTATTTCATTAACCATACCTAAGGAGCGATTGCAAGAGGCCTTTGATAGAATGAAAAATAGTCTTGGAAAATTGGAATTCTAAATAGAATAGGGGAGAAAAAGAAAATGAAACTTTCCAAACGTGCAGCTAACATTAGCTCTAGTCCTACACTGGCCATAGATGCTAAAGCTAAACAGTTAAAGGCTGATGGAGCGAAGGTGTTTAACTTTGGTGTCGGAGAACCGGATTTTGACACACCTCAACACATTAAAGATGCTGCTATTGAAGCCATTAATGCGGGAATGACTAAATACACTCCGGTGGCTGGTACAGTCCAGTTAAAACAGGCAGTGATAGATAAATTCAAGCGTGAAAACGGACTTTCATATGAAGCGGCACAAATCATCGCTTCATCTGGTGCCAAACACTCACTGTATAATGTTTTTCAGGTATTGGTGGAAGAAGGGGATGAAGTAATAATCCCCACACCCTACTGGGTCAGTCATATGGAACAAATTAAAATCCCCGGTGGTAAACCGGTGGTGGTGATGACCAGCGAAGAGAACGGTTTTAAAATGACACCGGAACAGTTGCAGGAAGCTATAACCCCAAAAACTAAGGTGGTTCTTCTAAATAGCCCAAGTAACCCCACTGGTGCTGTTTATAGTAAAGAAGAATTGGAAGTGCTGGGCAACATCATTTTAAAACATGATAACATAACCATAATTTCTGATGAGATATATGAAAAATTGGTTTATGATAATATGGAGCATGTTAGCATTGCCAGCATCAGTGAAGAGCTAAAGGAACGCACCGTTGTTATCAACGGAGTATCAAAAGCTTATTCCATGACCGGCTGGCGGATTGGTTATGCTGCAGCACCGCTGGAAATAGCCAAAGCCATGGCCAATCTGCAGAGTCATTCCACCAGTAACCCTTCATCCATTGCCCAGGCAGCCAGTGTAGCTGCGCTAAGCGGCACTCAGCAACCGGTGGAAGACATGAAAGTGGAATTTGTTAAGCGTCGGGACTATATGCTGGAAAGGCTGCTGGCCATTCCTGGCATTAGCTGCCCAAAACCAAACGGTGCCTTTTACCTTTTCCCAAATGTAAGTGCATACTTTGGAAAAAGTTATAATGGAAAACCGATAAATAGTGCCACTGATTTAGCAGCCGTACTGCTGGAAGAAGTTCAGGTGGCGGTGGTGCCTGGAGTAGCTTTTGGTAATGATGATTTTATGCGGTTTTCTTATGCTACTGACATGGATACCATTACCGAAGCAATGAACCGTATTGAAAAATTGTTAGCAGAAGTAAAGTAATTCAGGATTCAGAAGATAGGAGTCAGAATAGTAACTGATAATACCTAGTTCTTCAGACACTGACTACTGAGTACCTAAATATGGATAGCAAACAAATAAATTCAAATTTGCTAAATAACCCTCTTCCTGGGCAGGAAGAGGGTTATTTTATGGGAAAAATACTATTTTTCTTCAAAAATGAAGGAATTTCATTTTTAAAGTAGAAAAATTTAGGTTATGGTAAAGGTAATATATATTTAGGTGGTGATTGACTTTGCTCAAGAGCATGACTGGGTATGGCAGGGGAGAAGCCAGTGCCTGTGGTCGTAAGTTTACCGTAGAGTTGAAGTCAGTAAATCATCGCTTCTGTGAAGTGGTGATTCGTCAACCCCGGATGATGTCTTCATTAGAAGATCGCATCCGCCGTCTGATACAAAGAAGTATCGGCAGGGGTAGAATAGACTGTTTTATTGCGGTAGAGGAAGTTGAAGAAAAAACTCAACAGGTTAAAGTTGACAAACCCCTAGCGGTGGCTTATCATAAGTCAATAAAAGAATTACAGAGTTTACTGGCGGTTAAGGGCGATATTGAACTTAAGGACCTGATAAACATGCCAAATGTCTTTATTTTGGAGGAACCAGAGGAAGACTTGGAAGAATGGTGGTCGGCAGTTGAAAGTGCTGTAAATAAAGCTCTGGAGCAGCTGATCCAAATGCGTACCAATGAAGGGGAGCAGCTGAAAGTAGATTTAGAAAAACGGGTGGAAAAAATCAGGGAATATAACAGCGGCATCGAACAACGGGCGCCAAAGGTGGTGGAAGAACACCAAGAGCGACTAAACCAACGCCTGGCTGAATGGAAAGGTGATGGTATGTTGGATGAAACCCGAATGGCTGCAGAAGTGGCGGTGTTTGCTGAACGTTCCAACATTACTGAAGAAACAGTGCGACTTACTAGTCACTTAAATCAAATGAAAAAATTTCTTCAGACTAATGACCCGGTGGGCCGCAAACTGGACTTTTTGGTTCAGGAAATGAATAGGGAAGTTAATACTATTGGATCAAAGGCTAACGATATGGAGATCTCTAATGCGGTAGTAGAACTTAAAAGCGAACTGGAAAAGATTAGAGAACAAATTCAAAATATTGAATAATATCTAATTTAAGGGAGAGATTGTTTAATGGATATTAAACTAATTAATATTGGTTTTGGTAATATTGTTTCCGCCAATAGAATAATTGGCATTGTAAGTCCGGAATCCGCACCAATAAAGCGTATTATAACCGAGGCTCGGGATCGGGGTATGCTTATTGATGCCACTTATGGCAGGCGTACTCGTGCGGTAATAATCACCGACAGCGACCATGTTATACTATCAGCCGTGCAGCCTGAGACGGTGGCCAACCGTTTGATCACCAAAGAAGCCACTACTCAGGAAGAGTTCACCGAATAATATGCAAAAAAAAGGTATACTATTAGTGCTATCAGGTCCTTCAGGAGCGGGAAAAGGTACCGTTTGCCAGGGGCTAATAAAAAGCAGCAGTTCAATGGAATTATCAATATCTGTTACAACTAGGGAATCACGGCCTGGCGAGGAGAACGGAAAAAACTACTTTTTTATCAGTAAAGAAGAATTTCATCAAATGCTGGAAGAAGATCAACTTTTGGAATACGCTAAGGTTTACGATAATTATTATGGAACACCACGCCGGTGGGTGGAAGAGAAGTTGGAGCAAGGTGAAGATGTACTGTTGGAAATAGATATTCAGGGTGCGTTACAGATAAAAAATAAATTTCCTGAAAGTATATTAATATTTGTTGTCCCTCCTTCCATTAATGAACTACAGGCACGGTTAATTAGAAGGGGTACTGACCGTGATGATGTGATTCAGAAACGATTGGGATGCGTGCAGGGAGAGCTACAGGAAATACCAAAGTATGACTATATAGTTGTAAATGATAAACTGGAAGATGCTGTGGATGAAGTGACAGCTATATTAAAGGCTGAAAAATGCCGCCCCAAACGTTTTAGTTTACAGAAATATTTACAAACAGGAGGTCTGTCATGAACAGCATTCCACTGGATGAACTTTTAAAGAAAGTTGATAGTCGCTACAGTTTAGTGGTGGCAGCGGCCAAAAGAGCCAGATTACTTACTGAAGAAAATTTGCTAAATGAAAATAAGGAAGTGAGACGAAAGACTGTTTCCAGAGCCTTGGAAGAAATTTCTTTGGAGAGAGTGGAAATATTAACTAACAATCAGTAAAAATATTTTTTGTTTGGAGGTTTAAAGGTGCTAACCGGCAAAGAAATTACATTGGGAGTAGCCGGAGGTATTGCAGCTTATAAAACAGCAGAACTGGCAAGTGGGTTGGTGAAAAATGGTGCTGAAGTGGATGTCGTAATGACTGCTTCAGCACAAAAATTTATCCAGCCACTTACATTTTCAGCTCTGACGGGGAAGACTGTGCACACCGAAATGTTTGGATCATCTTATCGGTGTGGTGTGCCTCACATTGAACTGGCCCAAAATGCTGATTTGTTGGTAGTCGCTCCAGCAACTGCCAACATTATTGCTAAAGTAACCAACGGGTTGGCTGATGATCTGCTGTCAACAATAATAATGGCAGCCAATATACCGGTTATGATCTGTCCGGCAATGAATACAGTGATGTACAATAACCCGGTAATGCAGCAGAATATTGCCCGTCTGCGGCAGCTGGGTTACTATTTTGTGGGCCCCAATAGTGGTCCGCTGGCCTGTGGAACAAAGGGGGCCGGTAGGATGAGTGAGCCTGGGGAAATACTGGAAAGAATAAAAAGGTTTTTTGCACCAGATCTGGCAGGTTTGAACGTGCTGGTATCAGCAGGCCCCACCAGGGAAGCGTTGGACCCAGTGCGATACATTACTAACCGTAGTTCTGGTAAGATGGGGTACAACTTAGCTCGGGCAGCTGCTGAACGAGGGGCCAATGTAACGCTGGTAAGTGGTCCAGTGAGTTTAACTCCCCCTGATGGCGTTAACTTTATCAGTGTGGAAACTGCGGAGCAGATGCACCGTGCAATGAAAGAGAACTATACTATAGCAGATATTGTTTTAAAAGCAGCAGCAGTTGCTGATTACCGTCCCTCCACTGTGGTAAATCAGAAGATTAAAAAAGATGGCGACACTATGGTGGTGGAAATGAAGAGGAATCCAGACATATTAGCAGAACTGGGGGCAATGAAAGAAAAGCAGATTTTGGTGGGCTTTG
This sequence comes from Bacillota bacterium, assembly GCA_009711615.1. Classification (GTDB taxonomy): domain Bacteria; phylum Bacillota; class Desulfotomaculia; order Desulfotomaculales; family Desulfohalotomaculaceae; genus Desulforadius. The sequence continues at coordinate 198,736 of VENI01000003.1, forward strand.
CTGCCGAAACAAATGAATTGGAGAATTATGCAAAACGCAAGATGGAAAAAAAGAATTTGGACATGATAGTGGCCAATGATGTTAGTGAAGCAGGAGCGGGCTTTGATGTGGACACTAATATAGTTACCATTATCAACTACAGGGGAGAAACAAAAAGACTACCGATAATGAGTAAATATAAAGCTGCTAACAATATTTTGGATGAAGCGCTGGCATGTCGGAGTGGAAAAGTTGACAGGTGAAAAATGTGCCGAGGTAATTGTTGAAGTACCCACCCGACAGTTGGACAGACCTTTTCATTATCAGGTGCCGCATCAGTTTCAACCGTTACCAGTAGGTAGTCGAGTAATAGTTCCCTTTGGTGCTCGCAAAGTTCCTGGTTATGTGGTAGGTTACTCCATACCTCCCGCCGGGGTAAATCTGAAGCCAGTGGAAAGAATTTTGGGTGGAGGACTAAATAAGGAATTACTGGATTTAGCCCGCTGGATGTCCGAAAGATATGTTTGCACATTTGCTGAAAGCCTGCATTGCGTATTGGGGCCGGGAAGGGAAAAGAAGAATGTACCCAAAGGGCTATATGTTACGGTAAGCAAACAAGAACTAACTAATGAAGGTTTACCCTTAAAACAGGAAGAAGTGGTGGCAGCAGCGCTGGCACAGCCGGGGATGAATAAAACCCAGTTAGCGAAAGCTGCTGGGGTATCTACTTCCACTGTCAGTACTTTAATTAAAAAGAACCTTCTTTTGTGGGCTACCGATAGTGAAAAAGCTGCTGCAAGTACTGTCTCTGGTGAACCTCCCACGTTGACACCAGAGCAACAGCAGATAACTGCAGATATTAATAAAGCCATAGATAAAAGGAAATACATTGCTTATTTATTACATGGAGTTACTGGTAGCGGTAAAACAGAGGTTTACTTAAGGGTTATCGCTAAAGTGCTAAGAATGAACAAGCAAGCAATAGTAATGGTGCCAGAGATTTCATTAACACCGCAAATTGTGGCGGTGTTTCGCCGCCGTTTTGGTAATAAAGTGGCGGTACTACATAGCAGGCTGTCAGCGGGTGAGAAATACGGTGAGCAGCAGCGTATTAGTACGGGAGAAGCTCAAGTGGTGTTAGGTGCCCGTTCAGCTGTGTTTGCACCGGTGTCAAGACTGGGGATAATCATTATTGATGAAGAGCACGAGCCCATGTATAAGCAGGAAGAAAACCCTAAGTACCACACTAGAGAAGTGGCTGCATACCGGGCCAAGAAAAATAATGCGTTGGTGCTGATGGCCAGTGCTACCCCGGCGCTGGAAAGCTACTGTCGGGCGGAACCTTCCGGACCGTACCAACTACTGACAATGACCAAGCGGGTAAAAGACCTGCCAATGCCCAGTGTTAGCGTTATAGATATGCGCAGTGAACTGGACGCCGGCAATCGAAGCATTTTAAGTAGACTGTTACAGGAAAAAATAAAATATAGACTAGAACAGAAACAACAGGTGATATTGTTTATTAACCGCCGGGGATATGCCACATTCATAGTTTGCCGTAGGTGTGGCTTGGTACTGAAGTGTCCCCATTGCGATATATCGCTAACCTACCATTACGATGGCTATACGCGCTGTCACTACTGCGGTTACACCCGGAAGGCACCGGAAACCTGTCCAAGTTGCAGTGACCAATCCATAGGCTATTTTGGTGCGGGTACTCAGCGTGTGGAGAAAGAAGTTCGGCGTTTATTTCCGCAGGCGGGTATTATGCGCATGGACGGAGATACCACCAGTCGCAAAAATGCACACCAGGAAATTATTGATGCCTTTAAGGCAGGTGGTGGAGATATACTGGTGGGCACTCAGATGATAGCCAAAGGTTTGGACATACCTAATGTAACGTTGGTTGGTGTGGTAAATGCAGATACTATGCTGTACATGCCAGAATTCCGAGCAGCGGAAAGAACCTTTCAATTACTAACTCAAGTGGCTGGCCGGGCAGGACGTGGCAGCAAACCTGGAGAAACTGTAATACAAACCCACACCCCAGAACATTATAGTATAATATATGCAAGAAACCATGATTATTTAAATTTTTATAACCAAGAAATGCAGATGCGTCGGGCGCTAAAGTATCCGCCATTTTACTATTTGGCTCGGGTATTGATAAGCGGTGAAGACGAAGAACATGTTATGTCCGTTGCCGATGGCATAAAAACTGTGTTGAGTAATAAGGCCGCTGCAGTTAAAGGCCAGGAACAAGAAGTTACGGTGATGGGCCCGGCTCCATCTGGACTATCTAGGGTGCAGAAACGCCACCGCTGGCAGCTGGTGCTAAAGGGGCGCATATCCGGCGTGGTACGTCAAGTGACGGCGGAGGCGGTGGATTTGTGGAGACGGAATAACAACATAAAAGATATTAGGGTTAGTATAGATATAGACCCACAGTTTTTATTGTGATTATGAGTGCGTAAGGATACAGAAGTGAGGAGTTAGAATAAGAAAAAAACATTTAAAATATAGTCTTTAATCGGTAATTTACTAGAAAGGACGAAGAGTGATGGCTGTTTATGAAGTTGTTAAAAACGGTGACCCGGTGTTGCGGGAAAAGGCCAAGCAAGTGCCGAAAATTACCCCTAACGTAAAAAAACTGCTGGATAACATGCGTGAAACCATGTATATCAATAAGGGGGTTGGTTTGGCTGCACCACAGGTTGGGGTCTCCAAACGAATTATTGTTGTAGATGTTGGGGAAGGTCTATTTGAAGTTATTAACCCGGAAATTGTAGAAAGCCAAGGTGTGGAAACCGATATGGAAGGTTGTCTATCCATTCCCGGAGCGGTAGGTGATGTACCAAGAGCTGCTTCAGTGGTGGTAAAAGGTTTAAATCGTGATGGCCAAGAAGTAAGTATTAATGCCAGGGGTTTTTTAGCCCGGGCTTTTCAGCATGAAATAGACCACTTAGATGGTGTACTATTCATAGACAAGGCTGAAAATGTGCGGAAGGAAGGGTAATCTTTAATGCGTATAGTGTACATGGGAACACCGGACTTTGCAGCACCCTGTTTGGAAAAAATTATTGAGCAAAAACATGAAGTATTGACAGTTATTACCCAGCCTGATCGACCCAAAGGCCGAGGCAAAAAGATGCAACCACCTCCGGTGAAAGTTATTGCTGAGAAAAACAACCTGCCGGTATATCAACCGGAGAAGATAAGAACAACGGATTTTTACCAGACTCTAACAGAGCTTAATCCTGATCTGCTGGTGGTGGTGGCTTATGGTAAGATACTACCAAAAGAAATTCTTCACTTACCCCCTTTAGGGTGTGTAAATGTCCATGCATCTTTACTTCCTAAATACCGGGGGGCCGCTCCCATTCACTGGGCTGTGATTAATGGAGAAGAAGAAACCGGAGTTACCACCATGTACATGGATGAAGGAATGGATACAGGGGATATGATTATTGCCAAATCAACACCCATTGGCCACAATGATACAGTGGGAGACATTCATGACCGCCTGGCGGAGCTGGGAGCGGAAACTCTTGGAGAGACCCTTAAGCTTATTGCCAATGGCGAAGCGCCCCGCACACCTCAGGACCACAGTAAAGCAACATATGCCCCAATGCTGAAACGGGAACACGAGCTGATTGACTGGAACCGCTCGGCTATAGAGCTGAAGAATCAAATTCTCGGTATGAATCCCTGGCCGGGAACCTTCACCACGTTGGAAGATAAAGTGCTAAAAATATGGCGTGCTGAGATTGATGAATGTCATGCAGGCGGGCAGCCGGGCGAAGTAATTAGATGTGACAAAGACATATTTGTGGTACAGACCGGGGAAGGTTGTTTAGGTATAACAGAACTGCAACTACAGGGTGGCAAGCGGATGGATGCTTGTGGTTTTTTATGCGGCAGGAACATATATACAGGTGTCAAGCTTGGTGTTGGGGGAGGAAATAACTGATGATTAGCAATTCATTAACAGAACCGCAAGCAAAAAAGAGATTATTCATTGGCCTTTTAGCGGGTAGTTTGCTGGCTGTATTGGGGTTGGCAGGGTTGCTATACTATTTAATGTCTCACCCCACCACAATTTTACAGCAAGTATTATTAGTTGTTTTAATTGGGGCTATACTATTAATAATGGTGGTAGTAGCTTTTGGCATTGGCGGTATTGTACTGACCATTTGGTTGGCAAAAACCATTAAACCACTGCAGCCACTGATGAGGGTTGCCATAGGACTACTTTTTCCGGTAGCTATTGGTCTGGGTAAATTATTTAACATTGATACTGATAAAATAAAACGATCTTTCATCGAAGTTAATAACCAACTTGTTCGTACCAAAGAATTGAAACTAAAACCTTCACAGCTTTTGTTATTAGCTCCTCACTGCCTGCAAAAAAGCAGTTGCCCCCATAAAATAACCACTAACATAAATAACTGCAAAAGATGCGGTGGTTGTCCAGTGGATCAATTGCTAGATATTAGGGAACGTTTAGGAGTAAATGTGGGACTGGCCACCGGTGGTACACTGGCCCGTAAATATGTGAAGGAATATAGACCAAAGGCAGTGGTGGCCATTGCCTGTGAACGAGATTTGTCTAGCGGTATACAAGATTCAAGCCCCCTACCAGTATTGGGAGTTTTAAATGAACGGCCCTTTGGCCCTTGCTTTAATACTCAAATATCTGTGTCTCAGGTGGAAATCGCTATAAGATATTTTGCAGAGGTGGAAAATTAATGACCAAGATTGCCGCCAGGGAATTGGCTTTGAAAGCATTAAAGGCTGTGGAAGAAGACGGTGCTTATGCTAACCTAGTTTTAAATAGGATCCTAGAGAAATATCAGCCCGGTAAACTTGACCGGGCTTTTACTACAGAATTGACCTATGGTACGTTACGTACACTGAACACTTTAGATTGGGTGATTTCCAGGTTTATCAAGCAACCTCTGGCATCTCAGACAGTGTGGGTGCGTAATATTTTAAGAATGGGTACATACCAACTGCTGTATCTTAACAAAGTGCCTCCCGCCGCAGCTTGCAATGAGGCGGTGGAATTGGCTAAAAAATATTCCAACCGCGGAGTGGTTAAATTCGTTAATGGTGTAATGCGAAACGTTACCCGTAACCTTGATACCATTGAGTATCCCGATATTAATATGGACCCTGTGAGCCATGTTTCATTAAAATATTCACATCCTAGCTGGATGGTAGAAAGATGGTTGAAGGAGTACGACCTAGAGCAGACCATAGAATTGTGCAAGACCAATAATATGACTCCTCCCAACACGGTGCGAGTAAATACATTGCGCATTAGCCGTCAACAATTGATAGAAAGATTACAGGAAGAGGGTGTGGAGGCAAAGGAAGCCAATTACGCCAGCGAAGGACTACACTTAAGTAACTTTTTTTCCTTTCGGACCATTAATTCGTTTCAAGAAGGTCTGTTTCAAGTGCAGGATGAAAGTTCAATGCTAGTGGGGCACGCCCTTAACCCTTCCCACGGATCCCGGGTAATTGACGCTGCAGCGGCGCCAGGTGGTAAAAGCACCCACTTGGCTCAATTGATGGAGAACAGTGGCTGGATATTAGCATTTGACCTGCATGAACACAAAATTAATTTGATAAATGATAACTGTCGTCGCTTGGGTATTACAAATGTAAAAGGCAAAGTGGGAGATGCAAGGGAGATACCTGCTGAATATAATAACTGGGCTGATTACGTGCTACTGGATGCCCCATGTTCAGGATTGGGGGTATTGCGCCGTCGAGCAGATGTAAGATGGCGTAAAGAGGCTTACCAAATTCCATCTATAGTAAAATTGCAGCGTGAAATGTTAGAAAATGTGAGCCGATGTGTACGGCCCGGAGGCGTTTTAGTATACAGTACCTGCACCATCACAGACGAAGAGAATTTGCAGCAGGTTAAATCTTTTTTGAATAGGCATAATGAGTTTGTGATGGAAGATTTAACACCGCTGTTGCCGGCAAGACTTGCCGATGAACCCGGAGTTAATCAAGGCTATATACAGCTGCTACCTCACTTGCACGGTATGGATGGATTTTTTATGGCTAGAATGCGGAAAAGAGGAATTTAATCTTAAAATAACGAATTATACCAGTAATGGATAAGAGGGGTAACATGAACAAGGTTAACCTTACAGATTTAGATGTTGCTGAAATGGAAAACTTACTGCTTTGTATGGGTGAAAAACCATTCCGGGGAAGACAAATATGTCAGTGGGTACTGCAAAAAGGTGTTAAGGAATTTAATCAGATGAGCAATATTTCCAAGGACCTGCGGCAGAAGCTACAACAAGCTACAAAATTGGGTGGATTAAATATTTTAGCCCGTCAGCAGTCCGATGATGGTAATACTATTAAATATTTGTTTGAATTTCCCGATGGTGAAGCAGTGGAGAGTGTTCTGATGAAACATTCTTACGGTCGTTCAGCCTGTGTCTCAACACAGGTGGGATGTCGTATGGGTTGCCGTTTTTGTGCTTCCACCCTTGAAGGAATGGTGCGTAACCTTACTGCAGGGGAGATATATGACCAGGTGCTGGGTATTCAACATGACACCGGGGAACGGGTGAGCCATGTGGTATTAATGGGCAGTGGTGAACCATTAGATAACTATCACAACACCATCAAGTTTATTAAAAATATTACCGCTCCCTATGGCCTTCAAATTAGTGTTCGTCACATCACATTGAGTACTTGTGGTATAGTGCCGGGTATTAAACAGTTGGCCCAAGAGAAGATGCAGATCACACTGGCTGTGTCACTGCATGCTCCAAACGATCAATTGCGAGACCAAATAATGCCCATTAATCGCAAGTATCCCCTTGGGCAATTGATTCCTGCCTGTAAACAGTACGCAGAACACACCGGCAGGAGGGTGACATTTGAATACTCTTTAATGAGGGGTGTTAATGATCGAGAAGATCATGCTGTTGAATTGGGGGAACTGCTTCGAGGTATGTTATGTCATGTAAACTTAATTCCGGTAAACCCTGTTAAAGAGCGAGAATATGACCGCACCTCAAGGGAACAGATAGATAAATTTAAAAAAGTACTGGAGCAAAGCAGGGTGAACGCCACGGTTAGAAAAGAAATGGGTGCGGATATTGATGCTGCCTGTGGCCAGTTAAGACGGAAAACAATGAAAAATTAAAGAGGTGAAGATATGGGCCTCTTTTCCGGCTTGGAAGGTAATTTAGAAAAATACATAGAGGGCTTTTTTAAGGGTAAATTTAAAAGCCGTGTACAACCGGTGGAAGTTGCCAAAAATTTGTACCGGGAAATGCAAAAAAATCGCCGAGTAAGTGTAAATAAAACTTATGTACCCAATGAGTATAAGGTGCTACTGCACCCGGAAGACTGGGAGAGTATTGATTCTTTTCACAGATTATTAATATTGGAATTGCAGGATTATCTGTCGCAGAAGGCACAGGAGAAAGAATTAACTCTGGTTGCATCGCCAGTGGTTAAACTTGAAAAAAATGATGACATTAAACCGGGGGAGATGCTAGTAAAAGGGGACTTTGGTGAAGCGGTGCCAGTAAATAGAGAGTTAATACGTCAACAGCAAAAAAATAATGAACCGGAAGAAACAGATAAAAAAACGATGATGTATCAACCGGTAAAAGATGATTCTTCACCGGAGAAACCCAAAACTTCTTACCGACTATTGGTAGAAAAAGGTAGGGATGCCGGGAAAGAATTTCCGTTGGGTTATTACCGAATGGTGGTAGGCAGGCGGGAAACATGTGACATAGTGTTAGCAGACCCCAGCATCTCAAGGCGCCATGCCCAATTGGATAATCAAAATAACCAATATGTATTAACTGATTTGCAAAGTACCAATGGAACTTATGTAAATGGGGAAAAGATAAGCAAGAAGATGTTGGAACCTGGAGACAGCATCACTTTTGGAACTACTGAATGTGTTTTTAAGGTGGAACAATGATGCTGGCAATAATTTTATTTATACTAAGAATTTTATTTCTGCTCATATTTTATATTTTTATCTTTAAACTAACGCTCGCTATTTTTAATGACCTGCGGATTTTTCCTATCAGCAAAAGTGAAGCTAATTCGACATCAATAAAGAACAAACCAGTGGGTGAAAACAGTAGTGGTGGTGCTTTGGTTGTACTGGCCAGTACTGACGATGGGATGCATAGCGGTAACACCCTAAGCTTAAATACAAGAACAGAGATAGGCAGGGCGCCTGATTGTGATATAAGGATTGAGGATGATTTTGTTTCATCTCAACATGCAGTTATAACATACCTTAACGAGCAATACTGGGTGGAGGACTTAAATAGCTTGAACGGTACTTATGTAAATGAAGTCAAGCTGCAAAAGTCAGTTGTTCTGGCTAATGGTGATAGGCTGCGGGTTGGTGGAGTAAGTTTTGAATTTGTGAGGTGGGCTTATGCAGTGGAGCCAAATAACAGAAGTGGGGCTGGTTAGGCCAGAGAATGAAGATAATTTATTGGTGTGTGAAGATATTGGGCTGTTTGTGGTGGCTGACGGTATGGGAGGACACCGGGCCGGTGAAGTAGCCAGCCGAGAAGCTCTTTTGGCTCTAGAAAAAGAGCTGCGCCAGATGATTAATCGAGAAGTGCAAATTGATCAAGCAATGGTGGATGCCATGAAAAATGCTAACAAGCATGTTTATAAAATGGCCAGCAAAGATGCAGACCTAAATGGAATGGGTACCACGGTAACTGCTTGTTTAGTGCAGGAAAAAGAAGTGCTGATGGCTCATGTGGGTGACAGTAGGACCTACTTAATGCGTGACAACCAAATAATCCAGGTTACTGATGATCACTCACTGGTGGGAGAACTAATTAAAAACGGCACTATCACCGAGGAATTGGCTCAAATACACCCGCAACGAAATGTACTAACCCAAGCTGTGGGAGTGTCATCTGATATTGATGTGGATATTTATAAAGTACCTCTTTATAAAGGAGACAAACTACTTCTTTGTACCGATGGCTTAACCAACCACGTCAAAGGCATAGAAATATTTAGTATTGTTAACAGTGCCGATAACGTTGCAGCGGCGGTTAAAGAATTGGCCAATGCAGCATTGGATCAAGGTGGCACTGACAATGTCTCAATAATATTAATTGAGATATAAAGGGGAGCTGTGGCTGCAAATGAACAGTGCAACTGCCAACTCCAGATCCCGGGAGCGCAGACTATTATTGTACAGTGCGCTATATCAGTGTATAGGACTGCTGGTATTATACTTGGGAGGGACTTCAGGCAAACTGTCACTAGGGATATGGGCAGTGGCTATAACCATAGGTACAGTGCTAAGTTTTATGCTGTTAAGCCTGTTTTGGCAGATTAAGAATTATAAGGCTGACATGTATCTGCTGCCGATAACCTCTATACTGACTGCCACCGGCCTGATTTTTTTACTGCGAATAGAACCTTACTTTGCGTTGCGTCAGTTTGCATGGCTGCTGGTGGCTGCTGCTGTGCTAGCACTGGTAACCACAGCGCTACGAAATTATCATGTTTTATCTGATTACCGCTATATATTTGCACTGCTGGGAACAGTGGCCCTATTGCTACCCATTTTCTTTGGCATAGAGCAGGGTGGTGCCCGAAGTTGGCTGAATTTTTCACTGTTTCAAGTACAGACTTCTGAGTTTGTAAAGATACTATTGGTGCTTTTTTTAGCATCGTACCTTGCTGAAAACAATCGTTTACTTACCGCAGGCAGCACCTCATTTTTAGGAATGCCTGTTCCCAGTATCAGGGAGATTGGTCCTCTGGTGGCAATGTGGATGGTGGCACTGGTACTGTTGGTTTTTCAAAAGGATTTAGGTACAGCATTAATTTACTTCTGTACATTTTTATGTATGGTATATGCTGCCACTGCAAGGATATTTTACATAATTAATGGATTAATAGTCTTTTTGTGTGGAGGGTTTATAAGTTACCATATCTTTGACCACGTACGTGAGAGGGTGGATATATGGATTGACCCTTGGCTTTATTTTGAAACAGTGGGCTATCAAGTGGTTCAATCGCTTTTTGCCATTGGTAGTGGAGGTATAATTGGTGCAGGTCTTGGGGCAGGGAAACCGGGTTTAATACCGGCAGTGCATACGGACTTTATCTTTGCCGCTGTGGTTGAAGAAATGGGTCTTGTGGGTGGAATAGGTATAATAATCCTGTTTTTAATATTTGTATATCGTGGTTTAAAAATTGCCATCCAGGCCAAGGATCAATTTTCGGCATTAATGGCAGTTGGTCTCACATCTTTAATGGGACTGCAAGTATTTATTATTATAGCAGGAGTTATAAAATTACTCCCTCTTACTGGTGTAACGCTGCCGTATATGAGTTATGGGGGAAGTTCACTGGTGGTAAATTTTTTGCTATTGGGATTATTACTAAACGTATCACATAAGGCGGGTACGGAAAATGAGAAATAACATCCGCAAACTGGGATACCTCTTATTGTCATTGCTTCTAATATTAATATTTTATCTTTCCTACATACAACTGGAAAAAGGTTCATACTTGGCCGAACATCCGAGAAACAAACGGTTCATTGAAAAAATTAGCCAGACAGAACGGGGTAAAATATATGATAGAAATGGTGAGATTATAGCAGAGAGTCTTTTGCAAGAAAACCATTGGAAGAGATATTATCCCTATCAGTACGAGATAAGTCACTTGGTGGGATATACCTCAGATAAATATGGAACTGCCGGGGTAGAGGCAGCGTACAACAAGCAGCTTTTAGGCCTGACAGATAGAGCAAAATTTTTAAATTTTATAGGCAAAATATATAATGAAAATCCAGAGGGAGAAGAAATCTTTTTAACGATAGATATAAAAATACAGCGATTGGCTGCAGAACTGCTCACTAAAACAAACAAACCCGGCGCAGTGGTAGCATTAAGACCCAGCACTGGTGAAATTTTAGTTGCAGCTTCTATACCCGGATATAATCCCAACAAGTTAGAAGAAACTTGGGATGAGCTGTTAAATGATGAGAATGCACCACTATTAAACAGGGCATTTCAAGGAGCCTATCCACCAGGTTCGGTAATGAAACTGGTTACCGCTGCCGGAGCATTATCTAACGGTTACAACGGCAAAGAGAAGTTTAACTGTCCTGGTTATCTGGAGGTTGATGGATTCAGACTGCTTGATAGTGAACCCCACGGCACGTTAAATATTCACGATGGCGTAGTGGTTTCATGCAACACTATTTTTGGAAAATTAGGTTTAGAATTGGGCACAAAAGAATTTATTGAACAGGCTGAACAGTTTGGTTTTGGTAGTGACTTTGGTATTCCACTGAATGTACGTACCAGCACCATATCAAAGGACAAAAACATGGATACTACAGAACTGGCTGAAGCAGCTATTGGACAGGGTGAGCTACTGGTAAGTCCTCTTCAGATGGCGTTGGTTGCATCTGCTATAGCAAACCAGGGTGAGATGAAGCAACCTTATCTGGTTGATGAAATAGTCACTTCCAAGGGAAAAACACTGCATCAGAATAAACCGCGCACATTACTGCAGTCTACAGATAGCAGCACCGCTCGATACATCGGCGAGGCAATGGTGGATGCTGTAAAATTGGGTACAGGTAAAGCTGCCCGTATTAGTGACATAAAGGTAGCTGGAAAAACAGGGACGGCAGAGAATGAACATGGTTCTCCCCATGCCTGGTTTGTCGGTTTTGCTCCTGCAGAGAACCCGCAGGTGGCAGTGGCAGTGGTTGTAGAAAACGGGGGTGCAGGGGGAACTGTAGCAGCACCCATTGCAAAACAGGTGATATTAGAGGCATTGAGGTGAATTAAATGATTGGCAAACTTTTGGGGAACCGCTACGAGATATTGGAACAATTGGGTGGCGGTGGAATGGCTGTGGTGTACAAGGCCAAAGACACTTTTTTAAATCGCCTAGTGACAATAAAAATACTGCGTCATGAATTTGTGTCAGATACAGATTTTATTCGCCGTTTTCGCCGTGAAGCCCAGGCGGTGGCCAGTTTATCACATCCTAATATTGTTAATATTCATGATGTTGGGCAAGAAGATGACACCCATTACTTGGTGATGGAATACATAGATGGGGATAATCTAAAAAATTTCATCCGCAACCATCCCGATTTGTCCCAAGGGAAAGTTATAAATATTGTGCGGCAGCTTTGTGATGCTTTACAGCATGCCCATGAAAATAACATTGTTCACCGTGATATTAAGCCCCAAAATGTATTAATAACTAAGACCGAACGGGTTAAGTTAACTGATTTTGGAATTGCGGTGGAAGCTAATACTGGTACCATAACCAACACAGATACTGTCATGGGATCGGTCCATTACATATCTCCAGAGCAGGCAAAAGGCCTTACACCTGGTCCCCAGTCAGACATATATTCATTAGGCGTAGTACTGTATGAAATGCTTACTGGTGACCTGCCCTTCAAAGGAGAGGGCCCGGTGGCAGTGGCTTTAAAGCATGTTCAGGAACAACCTCCACTGCCCAGTGATAAGGAACCAGGAATATCCAAGGACTTGGAACGGGTAGTGATGAGGGCGATGGAAAAGAACCCTCAAAACCGTTATCAAACTGCTCGACAGTTCAGTCATGATCTGCAACAGGCGGCTGGGGTTGTAACAGGCAATGAAATTGATGATGATTATGCCACCCAGGTGCTGCCTACTAGTACCGGTCCAGTGGAAGAGGAAGAACAGGATGAAGAAGAATTTAAAAAAGGTAAATCTAAAACATTAAAAATTATTGTGATGGTTTCACTGTTGGTGCTAAGCTTGTTTGGTGGTGCCGGTTTGGCACTGTACAATTTTTTAAATGTACCGGAAATAGAAGTGCCTGAAGTGGTGGGAATGACAACTGAGCATGCAGGCACAGTTTTGAAGAGTTACGGATTGAAATCGGCGGTGGAAGAAATACATAATGATGAAGTAGAAGAAGGCTTGGTAATATCACAGGACCCTAAGTCAGGGCAGAAAGCTAAGCAAGGACGTATAGTGGAACTGAAAGTAAGTTTAGGGGCGGAATTAACAGACCTGCCTGACGTTAGAAATAAACTGTTAAGTAATGCAAGAATTGAGCTGTATAATGCTGGGTTTGAATATCAAGTAGAGGAAATATATGATGAAGAAACTGATACCGGCATTGTATTATCCCAAAACCCGCTACCGGGTGAATATTCAAAGGGAACAGAAGTAAAACTTACCGTAAGCAAAGGCCCGGAACCTCAGATAATTGACATGCCTAATTTAATTGGCCTTTTTTACAGTGAGGAAGGAAAGGAACAACTGAACAAACACAACCTAATTGCTGAGAATATTGATTACAAGCAAAGTAATTCATATTTAGATGGGCAGATTATAGAACAAGATCCGCCAGCAGGATCAAAGATCAAAGAAGGATCAAATATTAACTTGGTTATCAGTAAGGGTCCGGGACCTCCGCCACGGGTTGCAGATGTAACAGTAGATGTTCCAAATGATGGTGAAAAACATCAAGTTAAAATTGTAATTAATGACGTAAAGGGAGAGAGAATTGCCTATACCTCTTCCCATTCACCGGGTGAAGTGGTGGTACAGAAAGCTGAGTATTATGGCAGTGCCACAATTAAAGTATATATTGACGAAAGAGTAATTAAAACTAAAAATTTATTTTAAAAATTATAGTGATTAGACTAAAAGTTTTTCCTCCTGGAGGTTAAGTTATGATAGAAGGCATAGTTATCAAGGCCTATAGCGGTTATTACTATGTCCAGAGCGACAGCGAACAATGGGTGTGTCGTTTGCGAGGTAAGTTTCGCCTAACCAAGGAAACAGTGCTGGTGGGAGACCAGGTAAAAGTAAAGCCAGCTGAAAAAAATACCGGTACGGTTTATGAGGTGCTGAGTAGAAGAAACAAATTGTTGCGCCCACCGGTGGCCAATGTTGATCAAGCGGTAATTACGTTTGCCGTTTCCAACCCCGAACCGAATTTAGATTTGTTGGACAGGTTTTTAGTGATGGCTGAGGGTGCAGGAATAATGCCCGTTATCTGTTTGAACAAAGTAGATTTGCTGGACATAGATGAACCGGAGTGGATGGAAGTGTATCGGCAGGTGGGATATACTGTTATAGCCACCAGCGCTAAAGGAAAAAAAGGGATAGCAGAAATTAAAGATGTACTGAAAGACAAAATTTCTGTTTTTGCCGGGCCATCAGGTGTGGGGAAATCCAGTTTGTTAAATTCCATTCATCCAGGATTAGAACTAAAAACAGGTGACATTAGCAGGAAACTAAAGCGGGGCAAACATACCACCAGGCATGTAGAGTTAATACCGCTGGAAAGTGGTGGTTTGGTGGCGGATACTCCTGGTTTTTCCAGTCTGCAACTGCCGGAAATAGCTTCTACCGATCTGGCCTATTACTTCCCCGAGATGGAAGAATTTGTTGGTAGTTGCCGTTTTAACAGTTGTAGTCATAATAAAGAACCCCACTGCGCAGTAAAAGAAGCGGTGCAATCTGGTGAAATAGATTACAGGCGTTATAATAGTTACTTACAGTTTTTAAAAGAAATTATTGACAAAGAGAGGCGACATTAACAAAATGATAAAGCTAGCTCCTTCCATCCTTTCAGCTGACTTTTCCCGGTTGATTGATGATGTACACAAAGCTGAGCAGGCCGGTGCAGAATATTTGCATATTGATGTAATGGATGGGCGGTTTGTTCCCAATATAACAATAGGACCACTGGTGGTAAAAGCGTTGCGTCCCCACTGCGGAATGGTGTTTGATTGTCATTTAATGATTGTAGAACCGGAAAAATATATAGAAGATTTTATTCAGGCCGGAGCAGATTTAGTTACAGTACATGCAGAAGCATGTACACACTTGCACAGGGTGGTTTCACAAATAAAAGAGTTGGGTGCCAAGGCTGGCGTTGCTCTGAACCCGGCCACACCAATAAATGCAATTGAACATGTGCTTCCATTTGTTGATTTAGTTCTGTTAATGACCGTTAATCCAGGGTATGGGGGTCAAAAGTTTATTCCACAGGTAATACCTAAAATTAACAGTCTCCATGAAATAATAAATAACAAAGGTTATAATATAGAATTGCAGGTTGACGGGGGTATTAACCCGGCCACTGCTAAACAGGTTGTAGATGCTGGTGCTGAAATACTGGTGGCAGGATCTGCCATATTTGGCACTGGAAACATAGAAACCGCTGTCAATGATCTAAGGCAATCGGCTAAATAATATTAAATTATATATTTGCATCACAAAATGGCAAAGACAAAGGTAGTTAGAAAGGTGCATTACATACGGTTTTTTTAAAGTAATCTTATAATGTAATTATTTTATAAATATAGTAGCATATGTCTATACTGACAAATTGCCCCTAGACAGTCTAGGGGTGAATTTGTTATAATTTGCTCTGAGTTTAATTATGAAATTACGCTTAATCTAGATAAGAGCGGGGGAACCAGATAAATTGGGGTGAATCCATTTACTTGTAGTGTGGTTGTGTAAGTTTCTAAGAAATCTCACTACTCAAATGGTAGGGTTTAATACCACGACCCGAACCCGTCAGCTAACCTCGTAAGCGAAGTGGGTTGCTTATGAAGTTGTTTTTACCCGCGCAGGGTTTTTTTTGTTTAATTATGAAATAATATGTTTATATGGTGGCAAAATATCGAAGTAACCTGAGTAATTTTTTGGGAAAGAAGGTTAGCCTATGAGTAAATTAATAGTAAAAGATATGGTAAAAATATTTGGTAAAGATCCTAGTAAAGCATTAGAACTAACCAAGCAGGGTTTAAGTAAAAATGAAATACATGAAAAGACTGGCCAAACAGTGGGGGTTCTGAATGCAAGTTTTGAAGTTGAAGCTGGAGAAACATTTGTAGTAATGGGTTTGTCAGGAAGTGGTAAGTCAACACTCTTGCGTTTATTGAACAGATTAATTGAACCCACCAGTGGAGAAGTTATTCTAGATGGTGAAGATGTAACTAAAGCCAGCCAGGAAGAATTAAGGGAAATACGTCGACGTAAGCTGGGAATGGTATTTCAGCGGTTTGCACTGTTTCCACACCGTACTGTGCTAGAGAATGCTGCCTTTGGATTAGAAATTCAAGGTGAAGATGAATCGGAACGACAAGAAAAAGCAATGAAGGCTTTAGATCTGGTTGGACTAATAGGCTGGGAAAATTCTCAAGTTAATCAACTTTCCGGTGGTATGCAGCAGCGTGTTGGACTGGCTAGAGCATTGGCCAGTGATCCTGACGTACTACTAATGGACGAGGCCTTTAGTGCATTGGATCCACTGATTCGTAAGGACATGCAGGACGAACTGCTAGATATTCAAAGTAAAATGAACAAAACTATTATTTTTGTAACCCACGATCTGGACGAAGCATTAAGAATCGGGGATCGGATTGCATTAATGAAAGACGGGGAAGTGGTACAACTTGGTACTCCGGAAGAAATATTAACAAATCCTGCCAACGATTATGTGGAGCGGTTTGTAGAGGATGTAGACATGTCCAAGGTTTTAACTGCCGAAGGAATAATGAAAAAACCGGATGTAACAGTTACCACAAAAGACGGCCCGCGATACGCTTTGCGCTTAATGCGTAGTAAAGGTCTTTCCAGTATTTTTGTTACCACTAAAGACAAAAAATTAAAAGGTATTGTTACTGCAGATTGTTGTGTGGATGCAGTGGTAAACGATAAAAACGACATTAATTCGTTAATAATTCCTGATATACCGAAGGTTACTCCCGAAACCAATCTACATGACATAATTCCTAAGATTGCTGATGCCAAATATCCTGCAGCCGTGGTAGACGAGGATGACAAGCTGCTCGGGGTAATAGTAAGAGGGGCGTTATTAGCTGGTATGATGAAAAAGGGAGGCGAAGAGGATGGAATTGCCTAAGATCCCAATAGGAAATGCTGTTGAGTTGTTAGTGGAAGCTGCAGATAAATACCTAGGATGGTTTTTTGACATTATTACAACAGTAATTACCTTTATGGTTAGTACTACAACAGACTCGATATTGAACTTACACCCATTCATCTTTATTGCTATTCTCGCTGTGATAAGTTGGAGATTAGCCGGAATAAGGGTAGCTGTGGGAACAGCACTGGGGATGTTTTTAATCTGGAATATTAGAATGTGGGAACCGGCAATGGAAACCATTTCATTAGTAGTAATAGCTACTTTTGTTTCACTAATTATTAGTATCCCGCTGGGAATTATGACTGCACGGAGCGATTCGGTACATAGAGTTGTAATGCCAATATTAGACTTCATGCAGACCATGCCTCCATTTGTATACCTTGTTCCGGCAGTTATTTTATTTGCTATCGGCGAGGTGCCGGGTTTAATTGCAACAGTTGTGTTTGCAATGCCACCAGCAATTCGCTTGACTGGACTGGGTATTAGACAAGTGCCGGAAGACCTGGTGGAAGCGGCTGAGGCATTTGGCTCTACTTCAACACAAAAATTGATTAAAGTTCAACTTCCTTTGGCATTACCTACTATCATGGCAGGTATAAACCAATGCATCTTGCTGGCATTATCAATGGTGGTTATTGCAGCCATGGTTGGTGTTGGTGGCTTAGGTGGCATGGTATTAAGGGGTATTCAGCGTCTAGATGTTGGAATGGGCTTTGAGGCGGGATTATCAATTGTAATCATTGCCATGATTTTGGACAGAATCACCCAAAAAATAGCCGGTGGCAAGAAAACAACATAAGTTGTTGTTAATATATCAATTTAAAAAAGGGGAGTGGAGAGTAGAATGAAAAAAATTACCAAACTAATTGCAGTTATGGCGATCGTTTCATTGTTTGCCGTAGCGCTAGTAGGTTGTGCAGGCGGCGGTGAAGAAGCCAAAGAAGGTGGCGAGCAGCAGGCTGCTGAGGAAAAAGGTAAAGTGACCCTAGGTTATGTTCAATGGGCTTCCGAAATTGCCAGTACTCACGTGGTGAAGGAAGTACTTGAAAACAAGATGGGTTATGAAGTAGAAGCTGTGGCAGTGGACGCAGCACCAATGTGGAAAGGTATTGAAAATGCCGACTTTGATGCCATTGTTTCAGCATGGTTGCCTGGCACCCACGCTGACTACTATGCCGATGTTAAAGATAATGTTGAAAATCTGGGCGCCAACTTGGAAGGTGCCAAAATTGGCCTTGTAGTACCCAAATATGTGGAAATTGATTCCATTGATGAAATGAATAGCGTAAAGGACAAGTTTGATGGTAAAATTATTGGTATTGAGCCAGGTGCTGGTATTATGAGTGCCACTGAACAGGCTATTACAGACTATGAATTAGACTATGAACTGGTAGACAGCAGTGGTGCTGCTATGACCGCAGCTTTACAGAAAGCCATTAAAGATGAAAAATGGGTTGCCGTTACCGGTTGGACACCACACTGGAAATTTGCTAAGTATGATTTAAAATATCTAGAAGACCCCAAAGAAATATATGGTGGTGCTGAGCATATTGCTACAATTGTGCGCCAAGGTCTAAAAGAAGACAATGAAGAAGTATATAACTTCATGGATAACTTTAACTGGACTCCAGCAGACATGCAAGCTGTAATGTTGGAAATTGAAGAAGGCAAGTCTCCTGAAGAAGCAGCCAAAGATTGGGTAGCTAATAACAGTGACAAAGTTGATAGTTGGTTGCCATAAACAGTGATTAAACCAGAAGAAATGGGCTTGCTTAGCAAGCCCATTTCTTATCTTCAAAGTTGACAGCGCCTTGTATAAATAGTAAAATCTTCTTTATTAGCCAGAAATATAGTGTTATTAACAATTCACTTATTTGAAATGTTAATAATTACAGGAGGTGTTTTGTTTGGAAGGTGCATATAGTATTATTGAAACCCCAACATTAGAGAAAATTGCGGGAATGTTGGAACAGGAAGGTATGGACTCCAGCGAAGTTTTCAAGGCTAGAATAGATATAACTTATTATGTGAATTTTTTACGTTCTTTCTTAAACAAAGATTTATCAGAAAGTAATGAATTGGATTTGGAGGAATTTAGAAAGTACATAAAAAAAGACATCAACTTCCCGGAACTTGATGCACGCAGATATAATCATGCTAAATTGGCTATGGAAAAACTAAAAGAGATCAAAAACAAGTAATTATTGACATCGATATAGATTTAGATTTATAATTTATATTAGCATAACTTAATAAAAGCGAAACCTTCGGGGATCGGTGAAATTCCGTGCCGGCGGTAAGGCGTAAGCTAAGCCCGCGAACTCGATTAAGGGTTGATCTGGTGAGATTCCGGAGCCGACAGTATAGTCTGGATGGGAGAAGGTGTATTGTTAAAGTGTAGAAGCGAAATTTAACTTCGCCTGCACTATAGTTGACTGTGCCTAATTTACCCCGGAGAATTTATCTCTGGGGTTTTTCATTTTACTAAATAAACCAGGTGTTATTTGCAAAAGAGTGAGGTGTGCATCTAATCATATGGAGCAAAACGACATCTACAAAGACCAGTACTATATGAAAGAAGCATTGCAACTGGCGGCCAAGGCGGAGGGTTATACTAGCCCCAACCCAATGGTGGGAGCGGTTGTGGTGAAAGACGGTCGCATAGTGGGCTGTGGTTATCACCAGAAGGCAGGAACACCCCATGCAGAGGTGCATGCCCTTAAAGATGCTGGTGTTAAAGCTGAAGGAGCTACTATTTATGTTACATTGGAACCATGCTGTCACTATGGTCGAACTCCCCCCTGTACCGAAGCTATAAAAAATGCTGGGGTTAACAGAGTGGTGGTTGCCATTACCGATCCTAACCCGTTGGTGGCTGGGAAAGGCTTAAACGTATTAAAGGAAGCTGGTATTGAGGTGACCTCAGGGGTGCTGGCCAGTGAGGCAACTAAGCTAAATGAAGTGTTTATTAAATACATAACTACTAAGATGCCTTTTGTAGTTCTAAAGGCGGCCGTAAGTCTAGATGGCAAAATTGCCACGGTGGGTGGTGAGTCCCAGTGGATTACCGGGCCGGAGTCTCGTTTATATGCACATCGGCTGCGCCATAAATATGATGGTATTCTGGTGGGAATTAATACGATACTAGATGATGATCCATCATTAACCACGCGTCTACCTGAAGGAGATGGTGTTGATCCGGTACGAATTGTACTAGACAGTAAATGCCGTACACCTGTTAATGCTAAAATAATTAACCAATCATCAAAAGCAAAGACTATAATTGCGGTCACAGAGGCTGCTGATAAAAACAAGATTACAGCACTAAAGAAGGCCGGTGTAGAGGTTCTGGTGATTAATGATCAAGAAGGGATGGTTAATCTAGACCAGTTGTTAAGAAGGCTGGGGGAAATGCAGATTACCAGTCTGTTGGTAGAAGGTGGTTCCGGTGTTCATGGTTCTTTTTTAACCGCTGGAGTAATTGATAAAGTTTACTGGTTTATTGCTCCTATGCTTATAGGAGGTAGAGATGCACCAGGGGCGGTGGCAGGTAGCGGAATTAAGGAATTAACAGCTGCGGTGAGACTAAACCAACCAAGAGTAAATCGCTTCGGTGCAGATATATGTATAGAAGGCAATATTGACCAGGGAGGTGGAGCATAATATTTACAGGAATAGTTGAAGAAATAGGTGCAATAAAAAATATCACCAGAGGTGCCCATTCTGCGAAACTCTTAATTGAAGCCAGCAAGGTACTAGAAGATATAAAAATTGGTGACAGTATAGCAGTGAACGGCGTTTGCTTAACGGCTACCACTTATGACAAGGATAGTTTTGTTGCAGATGCCATGGCGGAAACGGTAGATAAAACAAATCTAGGCAAACTGGCTCCAGGACACAAGGTGAATCTGGAGCGAGCCCTAAGTTTAAAAGACAGATTGGGAGGGCACCTAGTTACCGGCCATGTTGACGGTGTGGGAATTATAAAGAACGTGAAACGTTATGATATTGCCATATTAATTACTGTGGAAGCTCCAGAAAATGTGATGCGTTATATTATTAAAAAGGGTTCAGTTACCCTTGACGGCACCAGTTTAACTGTAGTGGATTATACGTCTGAGAGTTTTCAAGTGTCATTAATACCACATACAGCCCATCACACAGTTTTGGGCCGCAAAGGTAATGGCGATATTGTTAATTTGGAAGCAGATATCCTGGGTAAATACATGGAAAAATTATTGTTGCAGCGGGATAATACTAAAGAAAAGGATCAAGAGAAATCAAATCTAACCAAGGATTTTCTATCGCAATACGGTTTTGCTTAATCTTACAGGGGAGGTCATTATATGAGCAAGTTTAGCACTATAGAAGAAGCATTAGAAGACATAAAACAAGGAAAGATGATTATAGTTGTTGACGATGAAGATAGAGAGAACGAAGGTGACCTGGTTATAGCTGCAGAAAAAGCAACACCGGAAGCAGTTAACTTTATGGCCACCCATGCCAAAGGGCTTATCTGCTTACCGGTAGAAGGCAATCGCTTAGATGAGTTAGACTTGCAGCCCATGGTAAGCCATAATACAGATCCCCACGCCACTGCCTTTACCGTTTCCATAGATGGCAAAGACACTACCACAGGTATTTCTGCCCATGAGCGTGCTATGACCATTAACGCAGTTCTAGACCCAAATACCAAACCTCAAGATTTACGTCGTCCGGGACATGTTTTCCCGTTACGTGCTAAAGAGGGTGGGGTGCTGCGCCGGGCCGGTCACACTGAGGCTTCTGTGGACTTGGCACGGATGGCGGGGTTATATCCTGCCGGGGTTATCTGTGAAATAATGAAAGAAGACGGTAGCATGGCCAGGGTTCCAGAACTTTTAGAATTTGCCGAAGCCCATAACTTAAAGATGATTACCATTGCCGATATGATTAAATACAGGCGCAGTCATGAGAAACTGGTTAAAAGAGTGGAAGAAGTAAAAATGCCTACCCGTTACGGTTATTTTACTGCAGTAGCCTATGAAAGTATGTTGGATGGCAAATGCCATATGGCGTTGGTAAAAGGTGAGCTAGAGAGTGTTGACGCTCCGCTGGTGCGAGTGCATTCCGAATGTCTCACCGGTGATGTATTTGGTTCCCAGCGCTGTGACTGTGGTGATCAATTGGCTACAGCATTAAAACAAATTGAGCGGGAAGGTACAGGAGTGCTATTGTATATGCGCCAGGAAGGTCGGGGCATTGGTCTGTTAAACAAAATCCGCGCCTATAAACTGCAAGACCTGGGGGCAGATACAGTGGAAGCCAATGAAGCACTGGGCTTTCCAGCAGACTTAAGAGATTACGGTTTGGGTGCTCAAATACTGGCTGATTTAGGGTTAACAAAAATCCGTATCTTAACCAACAACCCCAAGAAAGTTAAAGGTTTGGAAGGTTATGGGTTAGAGCTTGTAGGTAGGGTGCCTATAGAAGTATGTCCTGGTGAAAATAATAAATATTATTTAAATACTAAAAAGGAAAAATTAGGACATATGCTTAATCTTTCAGATAAAAAGAAAAAAGCAGAATAAAATAGATGGGGAGGAAGAAATAATGGGACAAGTTTATGAAGGACATTTAATCGGACAAGATTTAAAAATTGGCATCGTGGTGGGACGTTTTAACGAGTTTATCAGCAGTAAACTATTATCCGGTGCTATGGATTCATTGGTAAGACATGGTGTAAACGAAGAAAACATAGACGTGGCATGGGTACCCGGTGCCTTTGAAATTCCCATGTTGGCTAAGAAAATGGCTCAAGTTAATAATTATGATGCTATCATTTGCTTAGGTGCAGTGATTAGAGGTAGCACGCCTCACTTTGACTATGTAAGCGCCGAAGTATCAAAGGGTGTGGCCAAAGTAGGACTGGAAAGCGGTGTACCCACCATGTTTGGCGTGCTTACCACCGATACCATTGAACAGGCCATAGAACGTGCAGGTACTAAAGCTGGGAACAAAGGCTGGGAAGCAGCAGAAACTGCAATTGAAATGGCTAATTTAATGCGTACAGTTGGCTAATGGATTTATATAATTTATTTTCTAAGAATGGGGGTTTGGCTTCTTGGACGGCATAAAACCCATAAACAGTCTTAAAGAAGTGGAACAATTAAAGTTACCTGCATCTGAGCGACTGTTCTCTGCAAATAATGATGAGATTATTAAGGGTTATACAACAGACATATACTTTGTTAAAAGCGTGGAAATAATTCGTGCACTTGGCTTAGAAGACACTACTGTGGTGGCTGAAGTGTTTGCCAGTCGCCCGGGCATTATGTGTGGAACAGAAGAAGTAAAAAACATGTTACAAGGACTCACAATAACAATGGAAGCATTACCCGAAGGTGAATCGTTTGAGGCTAAGGAAGTTGTAATGAGAATTACCGGTAAATACACCGAGTTTGGACTTTATGAAACTGCACTCTTAGGTATGCTGGCCAGTTCAAGTGGCTGGGCCACTGCTTCCAGGGAATGTGTAGAAGCAGCCGGAGAAAGTAGAATGATTTGTTTCGGGTCCCGGCATGTACACCCGGCGGTTTCGCCAGTGATGGAGCGGGCGGCCATGATAGGGGGTGCATCCGGTGCCAGCAATATTATGGGGGCAAAGTTGAGTGGCAATGAACCCTCGGGCACAGTACCCCATGCGGTGTTTCTGACGGTGGGAGACACTGTGGAGGTTGCCAAGGCATATCAACAAAACATGCCTCCGGGTTCCCCGGTAATAATTCTGGTGGATACATTTAAAGATGAAGTAGAAGAATCACTGCGGGTGGCAGAAGCGTTAGGGGAAAACCTCGATGGCATTAGGCTAGACACACCTTCAGAACGCGGTGGCGTAACCCCACAATTGGTAAAAGAAGTACGTGCTCGATTGAATATGGCAGGGCATCAAAATGTTAGAATGATTATTTCTGGCGGGCTAAGCCCTGACAGAATAAGACTGTTAAAAGAAGCTGGAGCGGATTCTTTTGGAGTGGGAAGCTACATATCCGGTGCAAAAGCCATAGACATGACCATGGATTTAAAAGAAAAGAATGGCCAACCGATAGCAAAAAGAGGTCGTATACCAGGGGTGACAAAGACAACAAGGCTACAAAAATTTATATAGTATATACAACAAGGCCAGGAAAAGAATCCTGGCCTTGTTACGTTATTAATGTTGCGAAGCAACAATTATTTTGGGACAAGAGGACAGTTAACCTGTTCCCTTGTCCCACTTTTTATAAAAATAGTTTACTTTAAATATTGCAGGTTTTTGTAGTGCCTTGGTTGAATTTAATTAAATATCAATTCTTTAAAAATTATATATTTATTACTTAGGGGTTCGGTGATGATATTTTTTGGTACGTTGTTAATGGTAATAGGAATAAGCATGATTATTGGATACTATGGCTACCTTATTAAAAAGCATTCTAAAGATCCCGATAACGAATTAATAAAAAGAATAAATTTGGAAATGACAGAGACCTTTATGGATAAACACGAACATAATCGCAAAACGGAATCGAAATATGATGGCGTGATTGAATATTATAGTTATAATGAACCCATAGACTTTCCTGAAATATAGAGCATGCTAACTGACAAACTGAATATTAATTAACTGAATAACCATAAAATATTTACCATGCTACCTAAAGGAGGAGAATGGTTTGTACATTGAAGACTCGTTCCTTCGTTTGTTAAATTTATGAAACAAAGAACGAAACATGATGAAGAACTGTTGAGAAAAATGGATCAATTATTACAAATATTCGATAAAAAGTGATTAAGTTATATATTAAGTTGTAATTTAATGTACTTTATTCAGAACTCTATTTCACCATAGACACTAAAAAGCCTACCACTTGAGTAATTATCGTTGGTAGGCTTTAAGTATGCACAATTGTTTTTATAATTATATTGCTCGTTGAACTTTGCCGCTCCGGAGGCAACGGGTGCACACCAGAATGCGCTTGGGAGAGCCTTTTACAATTGCACGAACACGTTGCAGATTTGGCTTCCACTTTCTTTTAGTACGAATATGGGAGTGACTAACTTGAAAACCGCTGGCAACACCTTTGCCACAGATTTCGCAATTTCTGGCCACAGCAATACACCTCCTTTATATAACACCGAAAAAATGGTAAAATAAATCCAAAGTCTCACTAAAATAGTATACCATAAAGAAACACTAAATTCAAAGCAGTTTTATTTTAGTTTCAATGATTTTTCCTTGACAAAGATTTGGGTGATGAAAAATGAACGAAGTATTAAACAAACCAATACAGTATGTTAAGGGAGTAGGCCCTAAACGTGCTAACACACTAAAGAAAATAAACATTTTCACTGTGGGTGAGCTGCTATACCATTTTCCACGGGAATTTGAAGACCGGACCAGTATCTGTTCCGCCAATGCTCTTGAGCATGGGCAGACTGCCACAGTGCTTGGGAAGGTGGTTCATGCTAGAGAGATAAAGCCTCGGCCCAAAATGACAATTATTAAGTTAACCATTGATGATGGACATGGGGTGTTTTCCGCGGTGTGGTTCAATCAGCGATATATAGTTAAACAGTACCCCCCGGGGACAACGTTGTTGGTTACCGGCAAAGTGGATAAAAGTTATCGTGGCGAAACACAACTGCATGTTAATGATTGTGAAATGGTCAGAAAACCGGACCAGGCTAAGCGTGGGGGAAGAATAGTACCCATTTATCCATTAACAGAAGGAATAAGTCAAAAATATATCCGTGTGGTTATGGAGAACGCTTTAAAAGAAGCTGAATTACTAGATGAATTTATACCAGAAGCAATTTTAACCAAATACCGGTTACCTGGTTTGAAACAGGCAATTAAGTTCATTCATCAACCACAAAGTGATGATGATATTAAACAGGCACAGCGTAGGTTTATTTTTGAAGAACTGTTTTTGTTGCAGTTAGCACTGGTTAAACGTAAAAGCCGAACCAAGATTTATCTCAAAAATCACAAGTACAACTGTGGAGATGGGGAAAATGTGAAACGGCTACTGGCACTGTTACCCTTTAAACCTACCACTGACCAAGAAAAAGTTTGGCAAGAAATTCGTCAGGATTTGGAATCCCCCTACCCAATGAACAGGTTACTAGAGGGGGATGTAGGATCAGGTAAGACACTGGTTAGCGCCATGATGTTGGCCAAAGCAGTAGATTCAGGGCTACAGGGGGCGCTGATGGCTCCCACAGAAATATTGTCCGAGCAGCACTATTTAGGGTTAACCAAATGGCTTGAACCTTTAGGAATTAACATTGCCCTACTGACAAGTAGTATTAAAAAAAGCCAGCGGGAGAAGATATTGCAGGATATACAACAGGGAAAAATTGATGTAGTGATTGGAACCCATGCCTTAATACAAGATACCATTAACTTTAAGCAATTAGGAGCAATGGTGGTGGACGAGCAGCACCGTTTTGGAGTAAAACAAAGGCTAGCCTTGCAATCAAAGGGAAATCAGCCAGATGTATTGGTGATGACCGCCACTCCGATACCACGAACACTGTCACTAACTGTTTATGGTGACTTAGACATTTCTATAATATACACCCTGCCACCGGGTAGAAAACCGGTGCGGACTTATCATGTTACTGAGCGGGCAATAAATGATGTTTACCGTTTGATACACAAGGAAGTAAAGAAGGGAAGACAAGCCTACATAGTTTGCCCGCTGGTAGAAGAATCTGAAACTTTAGATGTGCAGGCGGCTGTAGACTTAGCGGAACAATTATCTAAAAAGGTATTAACAGACTTGCAGGTGGGACTACTGCATGGCCGAATGAAGGCTGAAGATAAAGAAAATGTAATGGGAAGTTTTCGCAGTGGTAGCATTGATGTGATGGTTTCAACCACAGTAATAGAGGTGGGAGTTGATGTACCTAACGCTACAGTGATGGTGATACTGGATGCTAACCGTTTTGGGTTGGCTCAACTACATCAACTTCGAGGCCGGGTGGGGCGCGGGGAAAATCAGTCCTTCTGTATTTTGGTGGCGGATCCCAAGAATGAGGAAGGTAAACAGCGCATGACAGCCATGGTAAACAGCACAGATGGTTTCACTTTGGCAGAGGAAGACCTGCGTTTAAGGGGACCGGGAGAATTCTTTGGTGTTAGGCAGTCTGGCCTGCCGGAATTCAAAATGGCTAACATCATCAGAGATCGTCGAGCGATGGAATGCGCTCGGCAGGAAGCAGAAGCAATAATGGAAGGAGATCCAAAACTGCAACTGCCTGAAAACCGGGCCCTGGCTAAACAGTTAAAAACTAAATTTAAAGAAAATGAAAATTTTTTATATATCGGATAAACATACATCACATATTTTCACTACATTTTCTTGATAATAATAGTGAAAGAAGTATCTCATAAGGAGGTGCTTTAGTGGCAAAAAACAAAAAAACA
Organism: Bacillota bacterium; assembly: GCA_009711615.1. Classification (GTDB taxonomy): domain Bacteria; phylum Bacillota; class Desulfotomaculia; order Desulfotomaculales; family Desulfohalotomaculaceae; genus Desulforadius. The sequence continues at coordinate 226,160 of VENI01000003.1, forward strand.
GAATTTCCCATGAACCCTGTACAACGAAAATTCATGTTTGAAGTGGCTCAAGAAATGGGTGTTATCGGTGAAGAACAACGTAAACCAGGTTTAACAGCACCAAGTACCGGGGCTGATGCGTTAACTAAAACAGACCACGGTAATTACGCTAGGTTTAACCCCGGGTTAAAGTAGGTACATTAAGGCGCGGTAATAAACCGCGCCTTAATGTTTTTAATACTATTAGAATTTTTCTAATGTAAATACATACTGAATTCTTCCGATGTAATGCCGCTATGTAGTGCTGCCGAAACACCACCGGCAATAATTTTAGAGGTGTTTTGAATTAGGATGTCCACTTCTTTAGGAGTAACCATTAGATTACCACCAAAGGGGGCCAGAACATCATTTAACGTATCCTGTACGGCTTGCTGCTGATATGCCTGGTATATCTGGGGGGTATCCTTGTACTGCTCAAATAACCTGTTTATGGCATCATTGGCAATCATGGCAGCATGTACAACGGTTGGTACGCCGATGGCAATGGTAGGAACTCCCATGCTTTCTTCGTTAAGCCCTAACCTTTTATTTCCAACCCCTGAACCAGGTGAAATGCCTGTGTCAGCTATCTGAATTGTTGTAGCAATGCGCTCTACACTTCGGGAAGCAAGAGAGTCTATGGCGATTATCAATTCAGGCTTAATGTTATCTACAATACCCTTTATTATTTCAGCGGTTTCTATACCAGTGGTACCTAATACACCAGGTGATACTGCACTAACCGGCCTCATGCCGTCACGCACTTCACTGGGGGCGTAGTTAAAAATATGACGAGTAACCATTACTTGATCTGCTACTTTTGGTCCTAGCGCGTCTGGGGTGGCATTCCAGTTACCAAGACCAACTATCAACACATTGGCTTTGGGAGACAAGTTATACAGCTTGGATAAATGTTCGGTAAGCACTTCCACAACCTCTTGGTGTGCTTCACGGTTGTTATCCCGTAGCGCTGGTGCTTCAATAGTAATATAATTTCCCTGGGGTTTTCCCATCATTTCTTCGGCAGATTTTTCGAATATCTTAACGGTGGTAACTGTAGCGTTGTTATAGCTAGTTTTGTCCATTGCTACCCCAGGGATTTCTTGACCTGTTTGACCTCGAACGGCTTCATGGGCTTCAACAGCTAAGTCTAAATTAATACCAAAACTGGTTAAAATATTTTTATTTACAGTCAATGATGAAACCTCCCTGTTATAAATGCAGTTATATTTTTTCCCTAAAACTCAGTAATATATACAAATAATTCATTTACACCTAAAGAAATCGATTTTTTTGCAACGATATGCTATAATATACACAATTAGGAAAGGATTGTTATTTTTGCGCGTGATTTCAGGCACTGCAGGAAGAACAAAATTAAAAAGTCCAAAAGTAAAGAATACCAGGCCAACGGCAGATCGGGTGAAAGAAGCGGTTTTCAATATTTTAAACCCTCTAGTAACACAGTGCGGTTTTTTAGATTTATTTGCCGGTAGCGGAGCCATAGCAATTGAAGCCCTAAGTAGGGGAGCAAAGTTTGCGGTGCTGGTAGAAAAGGACTATAAAAATATACAGTTGATAAGGGAAAATCTTCAGGTGACCAGGCTTTCAGAAAATGCTGATATAATGGGGATGGATATTCAAAAAGCGTTTAAAATATTAAAACAGAAGCAATTAATGTTTGATATAATTTATGTTGACCCCCCGTACTATGAGGGGTATTATGAAAATGTGTTGGAGCAGATTTCTGCTTGCAAAATATTAAAGAATGGTGGGGTGGTTGTTGTAGAAAGTAGTAAACTGAGACCACCACCGAACACTGTGGGGATGCTTACTAATGTCCGCACCCAAAAATATGGTGATACGTTAATAGGACTTTACCAGCATACACAGCAGTAAATGGAGGACGACTAATAATGCGAATTGCAGTATATCCAGGCAGCTTTGACCCGGTGCATTATGGACACATAGACATCATTGAAAGGGCCTCCACCCTTGTGGATAAACTGGTGGTGGCAGTGGCTACAAATCCTAATAAAAAGCCATTGTTTACCGATGAGGAACGAGTGGATATTTTGAAGGAAGTGCTTAAGGACTACTCAAATGTTTATGTGGAATCCTTTGAAGGGTTAACAGTTAATTTTGCTTTAAAACAGGGTGCACAGATAGTTGTCAGAGGTTTAAGGGCGATAACCGATTTTGAAAATGAGTTTGTTTTTGCCCTAACTAACAAAAAACTAGCTCCCGCTACGGAAACTGTTTACCTTATGACCCGTTCGGAGTATTCTTTCATCAGTTCCACCGGGGCAAAAGAAGTAGCCTACTATGGCGGTAATGTTTCCGATATGGTCCCTTCGGTGGTAGCTGAGAGGTTATTAGAAAAGTTTAATAACAGTTAATTTTATGGGGGAGGAAGATACCTTTGGAACTCCTAAACATACTAAACGAGTTAGAAGAATTAATAGAAGAAAGTCCTAAGGTGCCTTTGAGTAAAAGGATAATGATTGATGAAAACCAAATCTTAGACTATTTGGACCGCTTACGCACCACACTGCCCGATGAAATAAGACAAGCTAAGTTGCTAATAAAAGAACGGGAAAAGGTAATCAATGAGTCCCGTCGTGAAGCACAGCAGATGCTGGATGATGTGCAAAAGCAAATAGAAAAGAAAGCAGATGAAAGTGAAATAGTGGAGTTGGCTCAGGAAAAAGCCAAGGAAATTATTCAACAGGCAGAAAAAATGGCCAGTGAGATAAGGATTGGCTCCAGGGATTATGCTGATGACATCATGGAAAAAATGGAGCAAGATCTAGATAAACTAACTAACCAGATTAGAGCGGGCAGAGAAGAATTGCAAAAAATGAAGTAAAGCAAAGCCCAGGGATAAGATCATATTATCCCTGGGCTTTAAAGTTTAATTGAAAAGATCATTTAAGACTTTCAATAATACCTTGCCAATCTATATACTGTTCTACGTTTTCTACTGCCATTTTAATGTTATCCTCATCTTCAGGTTTGATCCGGTTTGACACTTCGGTCATCCTTTCAATGGTGGCAAAGGTATCATGATGTACCAGGATTATCGGCACACCTTTTTCATCGGCTTTGGCTATCACTTTTACATCTGGATACAGGCCTCCAGTTAATATTAAAACGGAAGTATCTGTTTCCAATGCAGCCAGTGCGATATCGGCACGGTCACCGCCGGTAATTACCGCCTTGTTTGGAGCCCTGCGTAGGTAAGCCAGTGCACTTTCGATAGTCATGGCTCCTACCACAGAGTCTTCCACCGGTCGGTGGAGCTTGTCTTCACCGCACAATATTTCCCCGCCCAACACTTGGTAATACTGCTCCACAGTTGGTGCGGTTAGCTCTGAGCGGTGTGGGACAATTCCAAGGGTTTCAAATCCGTTTTCGGTTAAGATTGTCTTATAAACACCCTCGGTTTTAGCCAATATCTGTCGTGGGACGTTGTAAAAGACATTTCCTAACAACGGTATTTTGTGACAATGGAAATAACGGTTAAAAAATACCGCTTGATCTAAACTAAAGTCATTTTTGATTTTGATCATGTGAATAGCAGCAGCGTTGAATTTTTGGGCCAGTGTGGCATCATCCAATTTCATGCTGGCCATTGAATGAGGGAAAATTGCTCCATCAATAAGTACAATGTCAGCATCTTGAGATACCTTTTCAAAGGCTTCTGTAACTTTTTCTAAGATCTCATTATTTTGATGGTAGCGAGTAAGATAAAACGGGCTGGTTGTACATGGTACTATGGTATCAATAGGATGGTTGATACCTAAAACTTTTTGCATCAGCAAACCATCTTCATCCACCGTGTATCCGGTTGCGGTGGTAATGCCTATTGGTTTGAAATAACTTACCTTGTAACCTTCCTGTTGTAACTTAAGCCCTAATCCAACCGCCATGGCAGTTTTAGCACTGCCGGCAGTTCCTGTGATGTAGAGGTTTTGCATATGCCAACACCTCACGATATAGTTATTTTTATGTCCAAAGCGGACAAGCCTTCTTCATAAGCGAAGACAGGATTAATATCCATCTCTGTTATTTCCGGAAAGTCCAATACCATTTTGGCCACCCGGCCAATAACATCTACAAGCGCTCCAATATCACTGGGTTTTTTACCCCGGTAACCTTTTAATAATGTATATGCTTTTGTTTCTCCAATTAATGAATTGATCTTTGCAGTGGTTAAATCTTTGGCCAAGCGGAAGGAAACATCCTTTAACAGGTTAACATATATACCTCCCAAACCAAAGGCTATCATTGGCCCAAACTGTACATCCCGGGACATGCCAATAATCAGTTCTGTGCCCTCAGGCATCATTTTCTGAACTTCAATACCATAGGGAAGTACTTGCGGTAAATATCTTTGTACACTCTCCATGATTTGAATGTAACCCTCCCGTACTTTTTCGGGAGTATCCAAGCCCAGTAGTACGCCACCAACATCAGTTTTATGCAATATTTTAGGAGAAGCTACCTTTAATACCACCGGGTAGCCTATTTCATTAGCCAGTTTCATAGCCTCTTCGGCTGAATTGGCCATTTTTATTGGTGCAGCTGGTATGCCATAAGCTTTGGCCACTTCGTATGTTTCACTACCTAAAAGAACTCGGCGTTTATCCCTAAAGACATCATAAAAAATGGCTTTCACCGCTTTGGTATCTATATCGGTAAAATTCACTGGCTGTTCATCGTAGATTTCATTGTCTGCTTGGGTTTGGGCATACTTAACCATGCCTTTAATGCAGTAGATAGCCGGCTCGGGAAATGGAAAATTAGGAATACCCGCTTTTGTGACTACCTTTGCTCCGTTCTCCACTGATGGGCCACCCATGAACGAAGTGAATATTGGTTTGTTAGGGTACTTTTTATTTACACTGATAATGGCTTCAGCAATAGCGCTGGGATTGGTAATGGCGGTGGGACAGACCAAAACCACTGCACAGTCAACGCTTGATTCGGATAATGCCTTGTTTAAGGCAAACTCAAACCTATCCTGGTTGGCATCACCCAGTACGTCTATCGGGTTGTAGATATTTGCCTCTGCAGGCAAATTGTTGCGTAGATCTTCAACCGTTTTTTTAGAAAACCTGGCCATGTTCAATCCGTGATTCTCAATGGCATCGGTGGTAATAATACCAGGACCACCAGCATTGGTGATAACAGCCACTCGGCTACCCTGAGGAACAGGTTGATAAGAAAAGGCAGTGGCTAGATCAAACAGTTCTGTAATACTGCGGGCGCGGATAATTCCTGACTGCTCAAAGGCAGTTTCGTAAGCCAAATCACTACCAGCCAGCGCACCTGTGTGGGATGATGCAGCTTGGGCACCAGCTTGACTGGTTCCGGATTTGAAAATAATTACCGGTTTTTTCAAACTGGCCCTCTTAGTGGCATCTAAGAATTTTTGGCCATTTGCCACATCCTCAATATAAGCTAGAATTACGCTGGTGTTTGGGTCATCGGCAATGGCATCAATAAAGTCGGCTTCATTCATTTGGGCCTTGTTACCGAGACTGATAACCCGTGAAAAGCCTAAGCCAGTGTCTAGACTCCAATCCAACACTGAAACAAGCATGGCACCACTTTGTGAAATAAAGGCAATGTCACCTTTTTTGGGAAATACCGCAGAAAAGGAGGCATTAATGGGGATGATAGAATCCATAATGCCGACACAATTTGGCCCCAGCATATTAATGCCGTAATTATTAGCTTTTTCAACCAATTGTTTTTCCAATTCCATGCCCTGACTACCTATTTCCTTAAAACCGGCTGAAAGGATCACCATATTCTTGATGCCAAGACTCCCCGCTTCCTCAACCACACCAATACAATGCTTGGCGGGTACAGCCACCACAGCCAGGTCTACTGGCTTTCCAACTTTAGATAAGGATTGATAACAAGTAAGCCCTTCAATTTCTTCTACCTTCGGGTTAATGGGGTAGATATCTCCTTTGAAACCGCTGGAAATTATATTCTTAAACACAGCATTACCTATTTTTTCAGGAGATTGTGATGCACCCACTACAGCAACAGATTTAACTTTAAAGAAATTTTTAAGGTCGGCCATTTTTTTCACCTACCTTCATATAGGTTGATTTCATTATATTCTGTTAGTAATATCCTGTCAATTTGACCAGGCTTAGGAATTAAAAATGAAGTGAAATTTTTAATTTATACTTGATTCAATTGCTTCTACAAACTTTTGATAAGGTTGTGCACCTACCAGTTTCTTGTTGCCGTTAATGATAAATGTAGGGAGGCCAGCAACTTGGAATTGTTTCCCATATGTAATTGCTTCAGTCAAGCGTGGAGAATATTCTTTTTCTTTAAGGGCTTTTCTTAACTCGTTTTTATCAAGGCCCGCCGTTTCGGCAATATCTAAGATTACTTCTAGCTTGCCAATGTTTTTGTTCTCGGTAAAATAGGCCTTGAAAATATTATTATGTAACTGTTCAAACTTGCCTTGATCTTTGGCAAATTCGCTGGCCTCAAGGGCTAGACGAGTGTTACACATGGTGTCAATTTTATTAAACATAATATTATAGGGTGCGCCAGCATTATTTAAGTTGCTGATCATTCTTTCCATGTTAACATCAGGCAGAGCATCTTTGATGGCAACCCCTTCTGCCGGGGTTTCAGGATGCAATTCATAGCCTACCCACTGTTCGGAGATGGAGAAATCTTTTTTTAGTTTTTCGACAATACCTTTGCCGATATAACAGAATGGTCAAGTGTAATCTGAAAAAATAATTAGGTTTACCATAGTTTTACACATCCTTTATGAACAAATTTAATGTTATTGTCAGAATTCAGTAGTCAGAATTTTAAGATCATAAACAGTTTTATGATCTGACTTCAAGATTACTGTTATTATAACATTCAGGTGATATGTCATGTAAGCATTATATGGTATATATAAAAAATGCATAAAAGAAGGAGAACCTAATTGAATGGCTCTCCTTCTTTTATTTATACGCTTTTATTTTATAACTAATGCCTCGGTTTCTTTAGCAATCATTAGTTCTTCGTTGGTGGGTACTACCATGGCCACTGCTCCACCATCTTTTGTAATAATCTGTTCCTTACCTCTGATGTTGTTCTTTTCGGCATCTACTTCCAGGCCTAAATATTCTAAACCGGTTAAGACCTTTTCACGCAGTTCTTTACCATTTTCACCGATTCCGCCAGTGAATGCCACTGCGTCCAGACCTCCCATGGCAGCACCAAAGGCGCCAATCCATCTTTTTACACCGTAAATGAACATGTTTAGTGCCAGTGCAGCACGTTCATTGCCATTAGCTTCGGCATCTTCCAAATCTCTAAAGTCACTACTGATTCCGGAAACACCTAAGACGCCACTCTTTTTATTCATAATGTTACTTATATCATCAGGTTGTAGATTTTCTTTTTCCATAATGAATGGAATAATGGCCGGGTCAATATCACCAGTGCGTGTACCCATGGGCAGTCCTGCCAGTGGGGTAAAGCCCATGGTGGTATCCACTGAAACACCATTTTTCACCGCAGTGATACTGGAACCGTTGCCCAGGTGGCAAACAACAACTTTTAAATCAGTTAGTGGCTTGCCGAGCATGGTTGCTGCGCGGCCAGATACATACTTGTGAGAAGTGCCGTGGAAACCATATTTGCGAATGCCATATTTTTCATAATATTGGTATGGTAAGGCGTAATTAAAAGCATAGTCAGGAATGGTTTGGTGGAATGCGGTGTCAAAAACGGCCACCTGAGGAGCATGGGGAATTAATTCCTGACATGTTTTTATACCCACAACATTGGGTGGGTTATGTAATGGAGCCAAGTCAAACAGTGATTCCAATTCGTTTAACACATCTTCGTTAATCAGTACAGCCTTGTTGAATTTTTCGCCGCCGTGAACCACACGGTGTCCTACTGCAGTGATTTCAGCAATATCATTGACCACACCATATTCATCGTCAGTGAGACACTCTATAATTTTTTCCAAAGCTGCTTTGTGGTCCGCCAGGTTTTGTTCCAGTTTCAGTGTACCGCCATCAGCCTTTTCGTGCTTGATTTTGGAACCTTCAATACCAATTCTCTCAGCCAGTCCGGAAACCAACTCTTTTTTTTCTTGCATGTCCAACAACTTGTATTTAACTGAAGAACTTCCGCAGTTAACAACTAGTATTACCAAGACATTTCCTCCTTTAAAATATGTACTATATTATTCCACTTTCAAAAATCCTACTATAAAGCAAAGAATTAACCCAGGTTATAGTTTAACCCAGGTTAATCAACTTTAAAATTCTTATATTATTTGAATTATTTATTTAGAATTTCAGATATGTGACCCCTGTGAATGTAGGCTTTTAGCATGTCGCCGTTTCTTAAACCTACAGCATTAGCTTCATCAGTATCAACATGCATTTCAAGTTGAAACTTGTCACTGACACGAATCAGTACATCACCAAAGATGATTCCGCGAGGCCCTTTGGCTCTTACGCTTACTTTGTCTTGATCCTTTAAGCCCAATTCATCAGCAACTGAGGTGTGCATGTGAATGTGACGAGCGGCAATAATTGCTCCTTCATCTAAAGTAATGGTACCTTTTGGACCTACCAGTGTTATAGGTGCAGAGCCGGCCAAGTCACCGGAGTCTCTTAAGGGGGCTTTTACACCGAGCTTAAAGCTATCGGTAACTGTGATTTCCACTTGAGATTCTTTACGAGCGGGGCCAAGTACTCTTACTTTTTCAATTACTCCTTTAGGGCCTACCAGCATCACAGTTTCTTCGCAAGCAAACTGACCTGGTTGGGAAAGATCTTTTAGTTTGGTCAGCTGGTGTCCTTCTCCATATAGTTTTACTACATCTTCTTCACATAGGTGCACATGGCGATTAGAGATACCTACAGGGACCTCAAAGATCTCTGGTTGGATTACAGTTAAACGATCTTCCTTGCTTTCAGGCATTTCATTAATAATAATATCTTTCTTCTTTTCATTTAACATATATAAATCACTCCCCTTTTAAGATCTTCCTTCTAACCGCTGGCCAGTGTATATATCCAAGGATGTTTGGGTAATATGTAGAAAAGTATTATGTATATACTGTAATGGTTGGGTGGTCAGACCGGTTATAGAAAAAAATACAAATATTAAGTTCAAATTTGTAAACCATTAATTTTAATTCCATTATGCAACAGGATTACTATACTGTCAATGACTGTAAAAGATGTTAGAATCTTTTGTTTAACAGACATTTCTGTATTTATTATCTCTCATACTAGTGGTTAATATAAAAGGGATAATTTTCAAAAACAAGTTAAAGTCCTTCTGATATTAGTTTAACTAATTAAATTTTAACTTGTTATACACTGAAATTAATAATTGATATATAATTCCCACCGTTATTAACAATAGCATATTAATAAGGAATAGTTTAAGAAAAAACCAATTATTAATCCAGCAGGAACTGGTCAGCATTGTATCTGAAGTTAGGGTGGGTAAGTCGGACCAACCTGCCGAGACAGGATCAAGACACTTCCAAATTAAAAAGGTGAATACTGCAGCTAAGCAGGAATGGCAGATTCTGGCCAGCAAGAATGGATAGATTCTAATATCTGTATCGGCAATTAAACTAGCAATTTGGGCATGAATGGATAAACCGCTCCAAGCAAGTATAACAGATACCGCCATTAACTGCTGTAGTAGCGGGGCGGCGGTTTCGCTTGCCAATTTTGTGCCTATTGTCATCTCAAAAAAACCGCTGGCCACAGCTGTAAAAATTTCCGGTTCAAAACCAAGAGGTGAGAAAACAAATGCTAAGAAATTTGAAGCTGTGCTTATGAAACCAATATTTGTAAGCAGTCGAATGATTACTGCAAAAAGAATCATAAAACCACCAATCTTTAACAGGGTGGTAACTGAATTAGAGATAGCATCACCCATTAATTTGCCCAGCGGCCTTTTGTCTTCTTTATGTATAAGAGATAATTCATTTACTGCCCGGCGCAGCACTTGTCCCTGCACTTCATTTCCGGTTCGTTCACGGTCATTTTTACGGTAAAACCTGAGCATTAGGCCTAAGGTCAAATTGGCTAAATAATGGGCCCCGGCAATTAGGACACCTAATTTGGGGTTACCAAACATACCCACTGATACTGCCACCAGCATAAAAAGAGGGCTGGAATTGTTTGTGAAACTCATTAACCTTTCAGCTTCCACACGGGTACACATACCCTTGCGACGCAGTTTGGCAGTTATCATAGATCCGATGGGGAAACCGGAACTGTAACCTACAACCATCACAAATGATCCGCTACCGGGTACGTTAAATATAGGACGCATTATCGGTTCCAACAGTATACCCATAAAATGGACAATGCCTAGACTCATTAATAATTCTGAAGCAATAAAAAAAGGAAGAAGTGAGGGGAAAACAATATCCCACCAGGCTTTTAAACCCATGTTGGCCCCATCAAAAACTACCTTAGGGTTAAGTATCATATTAATAATGAAGAAAATTACACAGACTGCCCATAAAAGTTTAGAATAACTAATTCCATACTTTGTCAAAGCCCTAGAAAAAAAGTGTCTGAATATTACAGCTGTGCAAATAGAGAGCATAAACATAATCATATACAAAGGAAAAGTCACCTCTTTTCATATGATATATACAAGAGTAGGTTGTTAATTAGACCAATTTGTCCCGGTTCGACAACATAGATAAAACTTCATATATCAACGAAAATACCTTGACAAATATATGCACAGTTAATATAATGATTTTTGTTAACAATGAGGTGTTTTGGTATGCAAATAAATATTTCTTCCATTAAAAATGAAGTTGGTGCGAGCAAACATGCTGAATTAGATGAAACATTTAATCCAATTGAATTTGATGGGGAAGATGTAAAGTTTAAAGAACCAGTAAGAATATCGCTTGATATCACCAATGCTGGGGATTTTTTTAATGTCCAAGGGACGGTTTCCACAGTAATTGAATTAAACTGTGGTCGTTGCCTTGAAAACTTTAACTATGTATTAGAATTTGATTTTAATGAGGACTACTATCCGGTGAAAGAAGAAAATAAATTACTGGAAGATGAAGAAGGTATTCCTTTTACTGGGGAAGAAATAAACCTAGAACCTGAAATTAAAGCAAATATTCAACTTTCTATCCCAATGCGCCAGGTTTGCAGTGAAGAGTGCCAGGGGTTATGTACACATTGCGGTGTCAATTTGAATAAAAAACAGTGCGGTTGTAAGGATGATAATGTTGATCCTAGAATGGCCGTTTTGCAGGATTTATTTAAGAAGGAATAACTATTGATGATTATTGCCATTTACCTTTTTAAAGGGGGTGTTATTTGTGGGTGTACCTAAGCGTAGAAGATCAAAAGCGAGGAATAGACGTCGTCGTGCTGAGGTGATGAAGCTAAAAGCTCCTAACCTAGTCCGTTGCCCTCAGTGTCAAGCATTGGTTAAACCGCACAACATGTGCGATGAATGTGGATACTATAAGGATAGAGAAGTTAAGCAAGTAGAAGAAGCGTAAAGAGAAACAATCAAAAAAGTTACGATATAGAATAACAAAATGCAAGCCCGGGATTTTAATCCCGGGCTTGCATTTTTTACAGAATTAGGTATAATTATTAGTACCAGGTACTAATAATAGGTGGTAATTATGGCGAAAAATAAAACTACCAAAGTGGAAAGACAGGAACAATTATCTATATATATTAACACCAACCCATTTTTAACTGATGAGGATTTGGCAGAATTACTGGGGGTTAGCGTGCAGACGATACGCTTAGATCGGTTGGAACTGCGGATTCCTGAGTACAGGGAACGCCTAAAGCATGTGGCCATGGGTGAGGGTGATTCGGTCAAATCACTATCTCATGGTGAATTGGTGGGTGAACTGGTGGATATATCAGTTGGTAAAGCTGGAGCTTCTATTTTGACCATTACCAAAGAGATGGTATTTAAAAAGAACCATGTTGCCAGGGGACATCATTTGTTTGCTCAGGCTAACTCACTGGCGGTGGCATTAATTGATGCTGCGGTGGCGTTAACTGGTAATGCCAGAGTTAGTTTTCGTCATCCGGTAAAACTGGGTGATCGGGTAGTGGGAAATGCAGAGGTTTCTGGTAGCCAGGATAATAAATATAAAGTTACGGTGGTATCAAAGGTTAAGGAACAAGTGGTTTTTGAAGGGATATTCACAGTATTTGCATTAGCTGAGGAGGCATAAAGATATGAGAATAGCACTGGATGCCATGGGGGGAGATCATGCTCCTAAAGAGATTGTGAAAGGTGCATTACTAGCGGCAGAGGAACTGCAAGTAGAGATAATTTTAATAGGTGATAAAGAAGTGATCGAAAATGAACTCAATGGTCACAATGCCGATGGGTTAATTACTATAAAGCATACTAGTGAAGTTATTGGTATGGATGAGCACCCTGCTACTGCGGTACGGAAAAAGCGCGATTCTAGTATAGTGGTAGGAGCAGGGTTAGTGAAGCAGGGTGAAGCTGATGCTGTTATTTCTGCTGGCAACACAGGGGCAGCTATGGCTGCATCATTGTTTGCCTTGGGACGGATCAAAAGTATTGAGCGACCAGCTATCAGCACGGTTATTCCCACAGCACAAGGGGCTATGGTGCTACTGGATGCCGGAGCAAATGTAGATTGCAAACCCAAGCATTTACAGCAGTTTGCTGTGATGGGTTCTGTTTATGCGGAAAAGATACTAGGGAAGACTAACCCCCGGGTGGGTTTGGTTAATATTGGTTCAGAAGAGGGTAAAGGCAATGAATTAACCCAGTCTGTTTATCCAATGTTAAAAGATAGTCAACCATTAAACTTTGCAGGTAATGTAGAAGGTCGTGAACTGGTTCTGGGAGATGTGGATGTTGCAGTTTGTGACGGTTTTGTAGGCAATGTGATATTAAAAACCATAGAGGGCTGTGGTATGGCTCTGATGGGTATGGTGAAGCAGGGCTTACAGCCGCTGGCAGAACAATTGGGGCCTGAACAAGTATTTGGTTCTTTGGCAGAATTGAAAGAAAGAATGGACTACAGCACTTACGGTGGTGCTCCTTTGTTGGGACTGAATGGAGTAAGCATAATTAGCCATGGTAGTTCAAATGCCCACGCCATAAAAAATGCAGTTCGTGTGGCCAAGGAATCAGTGGACAAAAACTTGGTGGCAGCTATAGCCGATAACATCGGCCTGATGTCAAAGGAGGAATAGTGTTAGAATGACAAGCCATGCAATTCAGGCCGGGATACTTGGAGTTGGAAGTTATACACCGGAAAAAGTGCTGGCCAATAAAGATATTGAAAAATTAGTAGACACAAATGATGAATGGATAACCACCCGAACCGGTATTAAAGAACGTAGGATCGCAGGGAACGACCAGGTTGCTTCTGATTTGGGGATAGAGGCAGGGTTGGCAGCCTTAAAGGATGCTGGCATAAATGCTATGGATGTTGATTTGATAATAGTCGCCACCAGCACCCCGGATATGCACTATCCATCAACCGCATGCATTATCCAAGATAAGCTAGGATGCAAAAAAGCAGGGGCCTTTGATTTAGCAGCGGCATGTACTGGTTTTGTTTATGCAGCGGTGGTGGCAGAGCAGTTTATTAAAGCCGGAACATACAAGAATGTACTGGTTATAGGAACAGAAGTGTATTCTCGTGTAGTTGATTGGGAAGACAGAAGCACCTGTATTTTATTTGGAGATGGTGCTGGTGCGGCGGTGTTTGGCCCGGTAGCAGGTGATAAAGGTTTTAAAGCTACCACCCTTGGCTCGGAAGGTTCTGGTGGAGACATGTTGACTTTGCCTTGCTCAGGTTCCAGGATTCCATTTGGGGAAACTGAGTCAGTGAACGCCAGAGCGGTGGTGCAGATGCAGGGAAGAGAAGTTTATAAATTTGCAGTTAGGGTAATGGAAGAAGGAACTGAAGAAGTACTGGAGAAAGCAGGATTAGCTAAAGATGATATTGACCTGGTGGTACCTCACCAGGCTAATATAAGAATTATTGAACATTATGCTAAAAAGATGAAATTGCCAATGGAAAAAATAGTAGCTAATGTGGATAAGTACGGTAACACCAGCGCTGCTTCTGTACCATTAGCCCTTGATGAGGCTTACAAGCAGGGGCGAATAAAATCCGGTGATAATTTATTACTGCTTGGTTTTGGTGCTGGGCTTACCTGGGGAGCCGCCGTGATTAAATGGGCATGAAACATTCAATATTATTACTCCGAATTTGTTAGGAGGTATTTAGGATGATTAGAACTGAATTATGTGACTTGTTGGGAATTAAATATCCAATTATACAGGGTGGTATGGCTTGGGTATCAACTGCAGAATTGGTTGCCGCGGTGTCTGAAGCCGGGGGGATGGGGGTGATTGGCTCTGGTCAGGCGCCGCCGGAGTGGCTGGAAGAACAGGTGGCCAAAATAAGAACAATTACCGATAAACCCTTTGGAGTTAATGTAATGCTAATGTCTCCATACGCAGATCAAGTAATGGAAATTGTAGCCAGGGAACGTATTCCAGTTGTAACAACTGGTGCAGGCAACCCAGGAAAGTATATCCCTAAGCTAAAGGAAGTAGGTACTAAGGTTATACCAGTGGTTCCATCGGTGGCTTTGGCAAAACGTATGGAACGTAGCGGTGTAGACGCTGTCATTGCTGAAGGTGGGGAATCTGGAGGGCATATAGGGGAACAAAATACAATGCCATTGGTACCCCAGGTTGTGGATGTGGTAAACATTCCGGTTATTGCTGCTGGCGGCATATTTGACGGCAGGGGCTTTGTGGCAGCACTGGCGTTGGGTGCTGTAGGGGTGCAAATGGGAACCAGGTTTATGAGTGCCAGTGAATGTGTGATTCACGATAATGTAAAACAAAGCCTGTTAAAGGCTAAGGATCGGGATACAGTTGTAAGCGGTCGTAGCACAGGTCACCCAGTGCGAGTAATAAAAAACAAGTTAACCAAACGATTTGAAGAACTGGAAAGTCTAAACACTCCTGCAGAAGAATTAGAAAAAATGGGAGTCGGCAAACTGAGAGCAGCCATGGTTGACGGAGATGTAGATTATGGTTCTGTGATGGCCGGCCAGGTAAGTGGAATGATTAAAGAAATTCAACCAGCCAAGGATATTATAGAAGAAATCATCAAAGGGGCTGAAGAAATAATTAAGAGACTGCCCCAGGGGAGGTAATACTTTTGTCTTTGGTATTTGTATTTCCCGGACAGGGATCCCAGTATGTAGGTATGGGAAAGGAACTATATCATAACTATTCCAGTGCCCGGGAAATATTTGAGCAAGCAAATGAAGCATTAAATTACGATATTACAAAACTTTGCTTTGAAGGACCAGAAGATCAGTTAAATAAAACTGTAAACACTCAGCCAGCGCTACTCACTGTCAGTATCGCCGCGCTGGCAGTGCTTCATGAAAACGGTATAAGACCAGTGGCTGTAGCAGGACACAGCTTGGGTGAATATTCCGCTTTAGTTTGTGCTGGAGCTTTAAAATTTACTGATGCTGTTCGATTGGTGCAATTTCGAGGGAAATACATGCAGGAAGCCGCAGCTGGAAACGGCGGTATGGCGGCAGTTTTAGGGCTTGACGGTAAAACTGTTGATGAAATTTGTACCAAAGCTGCAACCGATGGCCATATAGTTGAAGCAGTTAATTACAACTGTCCTGGCCAGGTTGTGATTGCCGGGACAGAGGAAGGACTTAAACCAGCTATGGAACTGGCAAAGGAAGCAGGTGCCCGTCGCTGTGTGCCTTTGGCTGTAAGTGGTCCTTTTCACTCTAGTTTAATGCGCCCGGCAGGGGAAAAATTGAACCAAGCCATGGAGCAGGTACCGTTTAATAATGTAAACATACCGGTGGTCTCAAATGTCACTGCAGACTTTGTGAAATCTGCCGAGGATATAAAAGAAAAACTTTACCAGCAGGTGTTTAGCCCGGTACGCTGGGAGGAAAGTGTTCAAAATTTACATCAGCAGGGCTATAATGCTTTTGTGGAAGTGGGTCCGGGCAAGGTGCTGAGTGGTTTGGTTAAAAAAACTTTAAAAGGTATTAAGCCTTTAAACGTGGAAGATAAAGTTTCATTGGAAAAAGTTCTTGCACAACTTAAGGAGGTTGGCTAAAATGGTTTTAGATGGTAAGGTTGCCCTTGTTACTGGTTCGTCCCGGGGAATTGGTCGAGCGGTTGCAACTGCACTGGCCAAAGCCGGAGCAAATGTGGTTGTTAACTATGCTGGACGGGCAGATGCTGCTGAAGAAACAGCCAACATAATTAAAGAAGCAGGACAAAAGGCTCTGGTTGTAAAGGCCGATGTGGCAGATGCAGGGCAGGTAAAAGAGATGGTTGATAAAACCATTAAAGAATTTGGTCGCTTAGATATACTGGTGAATAATGCTGGTATCACCAGGGATAACTTATTAATGCGTATGAAGGATGAGGACTGGGATTCAGTGTTGGACACCAACTTAAAAGGGGCCTTCAACTGTTGCCGGGCTGTGGCACGGCCGATGCTAAAAGCACGTGGCGGCAGAATTATAAATATCAGCTCGGTTGTGGGTTTAAGTGGAAATCCCGGGCAGGTTAACTATTCAGCAGCCAAGGCTGGTTTGATTGGTATCACCAGGACGCTGGCCGGTGAGTTGGGGTCAAGGGGAATTACTGTTAATGCTGTGGCCCCGGGTTTTGTTACAACCGAAATGACTGACAACTTGCCAGATGAGGTAAAAGATAATTTAAAGGAACGTATTCCATTGGGGCGCTTAGGTGCGCCGGAAGAAATTGCTGATGTAGTTACATTTTTGGCTAGTCCAACAGCCGGGTACATAACTGGGCAAACAATTGCCATTGATGGCGGTATGACCTCTGTTATGAAGTAATACCGGTGCGGATAAGATATTTTGGAAGGGGGTGAGGGTTTTGGCAGATACATTTGAAAAAGCAAAAGAAATTATTATAGATCAACTGGGAGTTGAAGATGAACAGGTTACTCTGAACAGCTCTTTTGTAGATGATCTAGGTGCGGATTCCCTGGATATTGTGGAACTTGTAATGGCTCTGGAAGAAGAGTTTGATATGCAGATTCCTGACGAGGAGGCAGAAAAGATTCGTACCGTAGGTGATACTGTAAAATATATTAACGAGAATAAATAACAGTACCTGTGTAAGAAAGTCCCGGGGAGTTTCCACGGGACTTTTTTGAAAATACTAGGAGGTGCAGCTTTGAGTAAACGGGTAGTTATCACCGGCATGGGTGCTATCACACCGGTGGGTATTGGACTAGAAAAATTTTGGTCTGCCTTAACCGATGGAGTATCTGGAATTGATAAAATTAGCAGCTTTGACCCGTCTGATTACAAAACACAAATAGCTGGTGAGGTTAAGGATTTCACCCCTTCAGATTATATTAACAAGAAAGAAGCACGCCGGATGGACCGATTTACCCAATTTGCGGTAGCTGCCACCGGCATGGCTTTTAAACATGCTGAAATGGATTTAAATAAGATAAAAAAAGACCGCGTCGGTGTTATCTTGGGTTCAGGCATCGGTGGAATGGATACATTGTGGCAGCAGTCTAAAACTCTAATCAATCGTGGGCCTGGTCGAGTAAGCCCATTATTGGTACCAATGATGATTGCCAATATGGGAGCGGGACAAGTGGCTATTTCATATGGACTGCAGGGACCGAACCTTACGGCCGTCAGTGCTTGTGCATCCAGTAATAATGCCATTGGTGACGCCTGCAAAGCGCTGCAGCACGGTGATGCAGATGTAATGGTTGCCGGTGGCACCGAAGCACCTATCACTCCTTTAAGTGTGGCTGGCTTTTGTGCCATGAAGGCCATGAGCACACGTAATGATGAACCGAAAAAGGCTAGCAGACCCTTTGATGCAGAGCGTGATGGGTTTGTAATGGGTGAAGGTGCGGGCATATTAATATTAGAAACATTGGAACATGCCCAGGCACGGGGGGCTAAAATATATGCAGAAATAGTGGGGTATGGCAGTACCTGTGATGCATATCATATTACTGCACCTGATC
The DNA here is from genome assembly GCA_009711615.1 of Bacillota bacterium. Lineage (GTDB taxonomy): Bacteria > Bacillota > Desulfotomaculia > Desulfotomaculales > Desulfohalotomaculaceae > Desulforadius. Next base: position 244,299 of record VENI01000003.1, read on the forward strand.
CGGAGGGCGATGGTGCCGCTAGGGCCATGCAAATAGCCATTGCGGACGGTGGTCTAAAAACAGAAGATGTGGATTATATTAATGCCCACGGTACATCAACTATGTTAAATGACAAGTTGGAAACTATGGCAATTAAGCGGGTGTTTGGTGAACATGCCCGGAAATTATCGGTTAGTTCAACCAAGTCCATGACCGGGCACTTACTTGGTGCAGCGGGTGGTGTAGAGGCAGTAGCATGTGTGTTAGCCATTGTTAATGGTGTCGTTCCCCCAACTATTAACTATGAAGTACCTGATCCTGAATGTGACTTGGACTATACAACTAACGGGGCTAGGGAAAGAGATATTAAAGTAGCAATTTCCAACTCGTTAGGTTTTGGTGGTCATAATGTAACCACTGTATATAAAAAATATGAGGGTTAAAAGTAAGGTGATAGAAGTTGTTTAAATCCAGTGTATACATTGCCCGGCTGCAGCAGCGGCTGGGCATCAACTGGAGTGAACCTGGCCTTTTTTATCAAGCCCTTACGCATAGTTCCTGTGCCCATGAAAATAGAAATATGGGGCTAACTCACAACCAGCGCCTGGAGTTTTTGGGAGACGCAGTGCTAGAACTGGTAATCAGCGACTACTTATACAACAAGTTTCCCCAAAGCGCTGAAGGTGAATTAACTAAACTGCGGGCGGCGGTTGTGTGTGAGCCTTCTCTGGCCAAAGTGGCCAAAGATTTGGCATTAGGTATGTGCTTAAGGATGGGTCGGGGTGAAGAGCGATCCGGAGGTAGGGAACGTCCCAGTATATTGGCAGATGCATTTGAAGCCCTGCTGGGGGCAGTTTACTTGGATAAAGGTCTGGAAGTCTCCAGAAAAGTTATTCTAAATGAACTGCAACCTGTCATTAAGGATGTTGTTGAAGGCCGACTGGAGAAGGATTATAAGACTGAATTGCAGGAAATGCTCCAGCAACATTCTGCCGACCCGGTTAACTACGTAATATTAAAGGAAGAAGGCCCTGACCATGACAAAACCTTCACTGCTGGTGTAATATACCGGGGGAAGGAAGTTGGCCGTGGTAAAGGTCACTCTAAAAAAGAAGCAGAACAGCGGGCGGCCAAAGAGGCATTGACCAGTTTCACAGCAACCATGCGGAAACAACCGAGAAACCGCAGGCGTAGGCCGCTAAACAGAAAGTAAACTAACAAACAGGGCGCTTGATTATAAGCGACCGTTAATCTCAGGTCAGAATTCAGGAGTCAGGAGTCAGAATGAAGGGGATCTAATTTCTGGGTTCTGACTCTTGACTTTTGAATATTTCAAAATCAATGTAAAGGAGTTTGAGTTGTGCTCAAACGACTGGATATACAAGGGTTTAAATCCTTTGCTAACAAAGTTCAAGTTGAATTTAACACTGGCCTGACGGTTATAGTTGGGCCTAATGGTAGTGGTAAAAGTAACATATCAGATTCAATCAACTGGGCGTTGGGTGAACATCGCGCCAGTGCACTACGTGGTGCCCGTATGGACGAAGTGATATTTGCCGGTAGCGAGCATCACCGCAAGGTGGGTATGTGTGAAGTTTCAGTGGTTCTGGACAACAGTAAAAACATATATCCGTTAGATTACTCCGAAGTAACAATTACCAGGCGTATTTTTCGTTCCGGTGAAAGCCAATATATGATTAACAAGGTATCCTGCCGTTTAAAAGACATTCATAATCTTCTGGTGGATACTGGTATTGGTAAAGGGGCTTATGCCATTATTGGTCAGGGCAAAGTGGATGAGATACTGCATAGCAGACCGGAAGAAAGGCGTGCTGTAATTGAAGAGGCAGCAGGTATAGTAAAATATCGGCGCAGAAAAGAAGAGGCATTACGTAAATTAAATAGTACAGAACAGGATTTGGCCCGTCTTAGTGATATTATAACAGAGTTGTGTGACCGGCTGGAGCCCTTGACTGAAGAAGCAAAAAAAGCTGAGCAATGGAAAGAATATGTTAGGGAGCGCAGACAGTTAGAATTGGGGCTGTTGGCCCGGGAACTGGAAGGTGTAGATGAGAAACTCTCAGTTCTGGGCGAACAGCTTAAGGAATTACAGGGAAATGATGGGGATAAAGATCAACATACAACTGCTGCTAAGGTAGAGCAACTACAGCAGCAGTTGCAGTTGCAAGCTGGTAGGGTTGATCAGCGGCGGGTTGAGCTGGATAAATTGCGTTCGGATATTCAGTCTGTAGAAAGTAATGTCCTGTTAACCGAAGACAGACATCAGAATATGATACAGGAAAATAAACGCATTCGTCGGAATAAAAACAATGCTGAGAATAAACTACAACAACTGCAACAGGACATGCGTCACGAAGAAGCTAGGCTTGCAGAAATTAAACAGTCTTCTGTACCAAGGGGAAGTGAGTTAAAGCAACTAAAGCAAACCTTGCAGCAGGTGGAAGAGAACATAAAGACCAAAGAGGAATTACTGGAAAAAGACAAAGCCCAAGTGATTGAACTAATGAATGAATCTGCTCAGGGTAAGTCAAAATTGCAGAGGGCCGAAGAACACAAAACCGTTGCTGAGCGCAGGTTGACACAGTTGCGACAGACTATCCAAGACGCCGCCCTAGAGCAGATCAGGCTAAAAGACAACCTCAAAGTTGCTAAAGATGAGGTTGATCAGTTAAATAAAGAAAAAGACATAAAACAGCAGCGTTTACTTGATGCTGAAAAAAAGAAAAATAACATGAAGCAAAAACTAATTCTGCAACAAAGTGAACTTCGCAAACTAGGAGACAAGTTATCAGAGGCCAAGTCCAACCACAGGGTACTTCAGCAAAGCCAGGAATCCTACTCAGGATACCAACGTGGGGTTAGGGAAGTTTTACTGGCATTAAAAATGGGAAAGGTAAACCTGAAAGGTATCTGCGGTACGGTGGCCGACTTGATACAAACCCCTACTAAACTGGAAGTGGCAGTGGAAACTGCACTGGGGGGTGCTGTGCAGAATATAGTTACCCGAACAGATAGCGACGCCCAAGAGGTTATTGACTATTTGAAGAAAAACAAGTTGGGACGTGTGACTTTCTTACCACTAAATTCCCTGCGTCCGGTAAAGCGACACCCCAGTGAGGCCAATGCGCTACAGATGCCCGGTGTTATTGGTGTTGCTGCCGATTTAGTGAAATGCCAACCCCAGTATCAAGTGGTAACTGAATTTTTGCTGGGTAAAGTCCTTGTGGTGGAAAGCATTAACCAAGCATTAAAGGTGGCTAGGGCCAGTGGTCAACGTTTACGCCTAGTGACGTTGGATGGAGAATACCTACATCCCGGCGGATCATTAACCGGGGGCAGTTCCATAGCAAAAAGCAGAGGCCTGCTAAAAGCAAAACGGGAAAAATATGAGTACGCAGAAAAAATAACTCAACTGCAGCAAACTGAACAAGAACTGAAAAATAAAGAGCATGAAATACAAGAAGAAATCAATTTACTGGAGCAGCAAATTGATCAATTACGTGATTATGTCGTTAAAGATCAGGTGGCACTGGCGGGCAGGAAACAGGAGTTGCTGCAACTGGAAGAGGCCGTTAACCGTTCTGGGTATCACAGCCAAGAGAGTAGTTATGAAGTAAACAATCTAGAAGATGAAATTAAAAATCAGGATATTATTCAGGATACTGCTGCCCGACAGGTGGCAGAAGCAGAAGGAAATCTGAAAAAAGTTCAACAAGCTATAGAAGAAAGACAACAGCAGATAAAAGAATTAAAAGAACAACAGCAAAACTTGCAACAACAAATTACTTCCACCAAGATAGAAATGGCTGGTGTGGAACAAAAACAAGACGGAATTGTGAATTTGATAAATCGCCTGGAAAAAGATATTAGCAATACCCAACAAGAATTAAAGAATTATGATCAAGAACTGGATAACCTGAACCAAAAAGAACAAAAAATGCAGGAAGAAATTGAACATAGTAAACAACAACTAGATAAGATGCAGCAACAGAAACAAGGGTTGGATAAACTGTTGGATGATGAGAAGTCAGAGCACCAAGAAACTGCTCAGTATTTAGAAAACGTCCAGCAGCAGGTAAAAGAATTTGAAGAAGCACAGCAGCAGAAAAAGGAAAGAATACATAAAATTCAATTACAGCAAGCACGTTTGGAAACAGAGAAACAAACACTACTGGAACGGTTGGAAAGAGAATTTAACGTTACACAAACCAACGATCTTAAGCCGGTAGGTAACATAAGTAATTGTAAAAACAGAATTTTAGAACTAGAGCAATTACAGGAAGAGATTGGCCCTGTTAACCCTTCTGCGGAAGAGGAGTATAAACATGTACAAGAGCGGTATCAATATTTGCAGAATCAAAAAGAAGATTTGGACAACAGCAAAGAGTCATTGCAGAAGTTAATCTATGAGATGGATTCACTGATGTCTAAGAAATTTTCCGCTGCCTTTGAAAAGATTGAAAGCGAATTTAGCATCATATTCAAGGAGTTGTTTGGTGGTGGATCTGCGTCCATGAAGATGGTGGGTGAGAACCCCCTTACAGCTGGTATTGACATAGAGGCCAGACCTCCCGGAAAGAAACTACAGAATATCAGTTTACTGTCCGGTGGAGAAAGGTCCCTTACCGCCATTGCAATGCTATTTGCCATATTAAAGGTCAGTCCCAGTCCGTTTTGTGTGCTGGACGAAATAGATGCTGCCTTGGATGAGTCCAATGTTGATCGGTTTGCAAATTTTCTACTTAAATTTAGTGAGCAAACACAGTTTGTTGTTATCAGCCACCGCAAAGGTACAATGGAGAAGGCTGAAACACTATACGGGGTAACCATGGGTAGCACAGGTACATCAAAGTTATTTTCCATAGAAATGTCAAGAGCAGAAGCAGCAATTGCTAATAGTTAGGAGGAACATAAATGGGGTTTTTTGATCGACTAAAACAAGGGCTTAGCAAAACTCGCCAAGGCTTTGTAGAAAAAGTGGAGAATGTTGTGGTTGGTAGAAAGAATATTGACGAAGACTTGTACGAAGAACTGGAAGAAGTGCTTATTCAAGCTGATGTTGGTGTTAACACTGCCATGGAATTGATGGATCGGGTGCGAGAAGGGGTAAGATTGCGTAATATTAGCGATCCGGCTAAGTTAAAAGATATTTTTCAAGAAGAAGTGGAGTATTTAATTGGAGATAAAACTGTACCGGTAAATATAAACCCAGATGGGTTAACCGTGATCATGGTAGTGGGCGTAAACGGTACTGGAAAAACAACCACCATTGGTAAACTGGCTCATTATTTTAATCAGCAAGGTAAAAAAGTTATTTTGGCAGCAGGAGATACTTTTAGGGCTGCAGCCATTGACCAACTGGAAATATGGGGTGAACGGGTAGGTGTAGATGTTATTAAGCAGGCGGAGAACTCCGATCCTGGGGCAGTGGTTTACGATGCCATGCAGGCTGCCCGTTCCCGAAAAGCAGATATTTTACTAGTAGACACCGCCGGTAGACTACATACAAAAAGCAATTTAATGGATGAACTGAAAAAGGTTCGCCGAATAGTAAACAGGGAAATGCCTGATGCACCCCATGAAACCTTGCTGGTACTTGATGCTACCACTGGTCAAAACGCTATCAACCAGGCCAAATTGTTTGGTGAGGCAGTGGATGTAACTGGTATAGTATTAACCAAGCTGGATGGTACCGCCAAAGGCGGTGTGGTAATTGGTATTAAAACCACTCTTCAGGTTCCAGTTAAGTTCATCGGTGTGGGCGAAGGAATAGAAGATCTGCAACCCTTTGTGCCGCAGGAATTTGTAGCAGCACTGTACGGTTTGGATATAAATAAAGAGAAGTAAAAAATGGTTGACCTGCCAAGGCAGGTCAACCATTTTCTTTTAATAACTTAATCTTACATCTGTTTTTGTAGGGGCTTGATTCATCAAGCCCTCGAGAGTTCATATTGCAGGTACATACATGAATTACCCATCTAGAGGATAGGGGTGGCCAGTTGCCACCCCTAAATTTACCCTATATTCGGGTATTTGATGCTAACACCACTTCCTTTAGCTTCTTTATTCCTGATTCATTCCACTGTTCTCCCAAATGACTGATTTCATCAACGCCCTTTGATTTTTAGTTTTCACTATGTGCTGGTGCTGTTCCCATATTGAAAAGAAAAATTCCTAAAATCAAATTATACAACGCCTTCAGAGGAGATAATTTTATTAATTAGACAATAAAAACGGCTATTCAGGCAATGAATTCGGGAGGTTAGACAAGGATTATAATTTTTTTTGATAACCTAAAACAAGGGCTCAGCAAAACCCGACAAGGATTTGTAGAAAAAGTCGAAAAAGTTGTGGTTGGACGCAAAGACATTGACGAAGATTTGTACGAAGAACTGGAAGAGGTACTTATACAGGCTGATGTAGGTGTTAACACTGCTTTGGAGTTAATGGATAGAGTGCGAAAAGGGATTTATTCTGACTTCTGGCTACTGACTCCTGAATACTTGAGAAGGCCGAGGCGTTTAGCCTCGGCCTTCGAATTACCCTATTTTCTTCTTTTTCTTGTTTTTGTAACTACTGATTTCATTATCCTCATCATTTATCATTTTACTTTGACCTTTAAATACTGCCCCTTCGTTTACGATTAATTTAGCTACTTCAATGTCTCCGTAAATTTTGGCGGTGCTGTGTAGTTCCAGTTTACCTTTTAGGGTAATGTTACCTTGCACATCCCCGGCTACTGAGACATTGTTACCTTTAATGTCGGCCTTGACCTGTCCAGTTTTTCCAATAACCACATCACCGTTGATGTCCACATTTCCGTCAACTTTGCCATCAATACGCAGTGTGCCTTCCACCTTCAATTCACCGTTGAAATGGGTTCCGTCCCCAATAATGGTATCAACTTTACCATAGTTGGGCTCGTCTTTTTTGTTAAACAAATTAACCTCTCCTTTAACGTATATAGTCAGAAGGATTTACTCTAGTGCCGTTTGCAAAAACCTCATAATGAACGTGGGGACCAGTGGAAGTGCCTGAACTGCCCACTAGGGCAATGCCGTCACCTCTTGTAACGGTTTCTCCAACTTTTACTTTTAGACTAGAATTATGAGCATAAATGGTTCTGAAACCAAAAGGATGATCAATAATTACAGTTCTACCGTAACCAGCTTTATAACCGGTGAATATAACAGTACCTTTTCCAGTGGCCACCACTAAATTACCATAAGGGGCAGCTATATCTATCCCTGTATGGAAATCTCTACGTCCAGATAATGGGTGACGGCGGTTGCCATAATAGGAAGTAATTCTACCAGAATTAGGCAGGCCGTAAGGCTTGGCCTCTAAATAAGCCTTTCTTATTGCCACATCTTCCTTTAACTTTTCTAGATGCTCTTTTACGGTGTCAGTTTCAGCCAACAGAACATCGTTAATGCTAGCGGTTTGTTGGTAATTTTCATCCCATTGGTCTTTTCTTTCTTCATAGGATGTACTATCTAGAAAGCTAATTACAGGGAATCTGCTTTCATCAGCAGGTCTAAAACCTGAAGTTTGTATATTGTTACCGCGGTTGCTGGAAGAACTGGACCTGCTAGAGATTTCGCCCCGATCAAGCATTTCTCTAACATCTTTTTCCAAGAATCTTAGTTCCGACATTTTTGCATCTAACTGCTTGGTTTTTGACTCCAAGTTTTTTAGTTTGTCGGCTTGGACATTGTTTATTTTTCTTAAATCCTTAAGTTCCACTAATTGATCTTGCATCTGCAAATAACGGGTTGAAAAAAAAGTTACAAGTATTACTAAGCCAACACCTAGAATGCATGATACCTTTATAACTATCTTTGGTATGCGAAGTTTGTGAATCGATTTCTCTGAGTGGGGTACCAGCATTAATGTAAATGAACGAGGCAATTCTGGTAGCCATTTTAAAAGCTTTTTCTTACCCAAATATTATCAACTCCAAATATAAACGAATATTACACTATTTGGACTCTTTCCCAAGTGATACTATTAGACATTTACGATAAAAAATCCTGCATATTTATAGATGATTGTAGCAAAAAGTCAAAAACAGGCCTATTGACACTCCTTATAATGGGAAATATAGTCTAATTTATGGCAAAGAAAAGACAACTTAGAAAACTTTTCCTACAACTAAAAGGAAATTGTCACCAGCGGCGCGAATATTTGCTCATTGAGTACGCCATGATATTAATTAGCACATTTGATAGGAGGTAAAATATATGGCAGTGGAATTAGCTATCATTGGAGGGACAGGAGTATATGACCCCAACATCCTTTCCAATATTCGAGAAGAAACCATAAGTACTGTTTTTGGGGAAACTGCAGTTAAAATTGGTGAGTATCAAGGTCGGGAAGTGGCATTTATGAACCGCCATGGTGCCGGGCACAGCGTGCCTCCGCATCTGGTAAACTACCGGGCCAATATTGCAGGGTTGAAAAAACTAGGTGTAAAAACCATCATCGCAACTGCAGCTGTAGGTTCAATCAATAAAGAAATGAAACCGGGGGAATTTGTCTTTTGTGACCAGTTTTTAGATTTCACAAAAAGGCGGGCCCAAACCTTCTTTGATGGGGGAGAGAACGGCGTGGTCCATGTGGACGTTACCGATCCATATTGTAAGGACTTACGCCAAATCATGTCCAAGGTGGCAGATCAGTTGGAATTGAACTATCACCAGGGTGGTGTTTATGTAACCACGGAGGGGCCAAGATATGAGTCTCCAGCAGAAATTAAAATGTTAGAAAAACTGGGTGGGGATCTGGTGGGAATGACCAGTGTGCCCGAGGTTGTGCTGGCTAGGGAAGCCGGAATCTGCTATGCAACCGTTTGCATGGTTACCAACTTTGGTGCTGGAATTTCTGAAACAAACCTTACCCATGAAGAAGTACTGGAAGTAATGGACAAGAATGCCGAGAATCTACGTAAGTTGGCCATGGGTACCATACTGGCGTTGACTCCTGCCAGGCAGTGCTGGTGCCATACTGCAGTAGAAGCACCAATGCATGAAATGTTGAAAGGGTGATTTGCCTTGAAAACTATGATTTGGGAAGATGGGGTCCTAAAGATACTGGACCAAACCAAGCTTCCAGAAACAATTGAATACATTGAGGCAAAAGATGTAGAAACAGTGGCCGATGCCATCCGCCGATTAAGTGTCCGCGGGGCGCCGGCCATTGGTGCTGCTGCGGCCTATGGTTTGGTAATTGGAGCCAAAAATATAGATGAAACCGACAAAGAAAAGTTTATGGGCGAAATGGAAAAAGTTGCTTACCAGTTGGCTTCCACCCGTCCTACTGCGGTTAACTTGCGTTGGGCTATTGACCGGATGATGAATAAAGTGAGAAAACGTGATGATATTTACATAGCCGGTGTCAGGGGTGAATTACTGGAAGAGGCACATAAAATTTACTGCGAAGATTTGGAGGCCAACCGGCAGATGGGTGAGCATGGTCAGAAACTGATACCAGATAACTGTCGGATTATTACCCACTGTAATGCGGGCGCGCTGGCCACTGCCGGTTTTGGTACCGCTTTAGGCGTAATTCGAGCTGCTCACCGGGCGGGAAAGAAAATAGAAGTTTTTGCTGATGAAACTCGCCCGCTGTTACAGGGGGCGCGTCTTACCGCATGGGAAATGATGCAGGAGGATATTCCTGTTACTCTTATTACAGACAACATGTCAGGGTACTTGATGGCCCAGGGCAAAGCAGACATGGTTATTGTGGGTGCAGACCGCATCGCTTCCAACGGTGACGTGGCCAACAAAATTGGCACCTATGGGCTGGCAGTTTTGGCTCAAGCCCATGATATTCCTTTTTATGTGGCAGCCCCCACTTCAACCCTAGATATGAATTTATCTTCAGGAAATGAAATTCCCATTGAAGAAAGGCATGAGAATGAGGTAACAACGGTGGGCGGTACCAGAGTGGCACCTGCTGGAGTGAAAGTATGGAACCCGGCCTTTGATGTGACACCTTTTGAACTTGTAAGTGCCATCATCACCGAGCGTGGAGTGGTAGAAGGGCAATATCAAGAGAATTTGAAGAAGCTGATGGAGAATGAACCTCAAACCAGTGGGGTGTGTAGCGGACAAAACCCGGCTAAATAAAGGGACAGTAGTCAGTATTCAGAATGAAAGAACGGTTTTACGCAATAAGGAGGAAGAGATAACAATGTCAGATTATTTGGTTAGAGATATTAACATGGCACCGGATGGCCGCCTGAAAATTGACTGGGTGAGAAGCCACATGCCTGTGTTAAATGCAATTAGAGATGAGTTTGAAAAGGAACAACCTTTTAAAGGCGTTAAAATAGCTGTAAGCATTCACCTAGAAGCAAAAACAGCCTACTTGGCAGAAGTGCTGGCTGCTGGTGGAGCTGAAGTTTCCATATCCGGATCTAACCCACTGTCCACCCAGGACGACGTGGCAGCAGCACTGGCCAAGGCTGGAATAAAGGTATATTCCTGGTATAAAGCCACCGAGAAAGAATATAAAGATCACCTGCTCCATGTATTGGACAATGAACCGGACGTTGTGATAGATGATGGTGGAGATTTAGTACAATTACTACATTCTGAGCGTAAGCACCTAGCTGCCAATGTAAAAGGCGGATGTGAGGAAACCACAACCGGCGTATTGCGTTTACGGGCGTTGGAAAAAGAGGGTGGACTAAACTTTCCCATGATTGCTGTAAATGATGCAATGTGTAAATATCTGTTTGATAACCGTTATGGCACTGGGGAATCTGTCTGGTCGGGAATAATGCGCACCACTAATTTGATTACCGCCGGAAAAACAGCAGTTGTAATGGGTTACGGTTGGTGCGGTAAAGGTATTGCTATGAGGGCCAAAGGGCTGGGGGCTAAAGTAATTGTAACAGAGGTTGACCCTATTAAAGCCATTGAGGCACACATGGATGGTTTTACAGTAATGCACAGCTTGGAAGCTGCTAAAGAGGGAGATGTATTTATTACCGTAACAGGCTGTAAAGATATCCTGGTTAAAGAGCATTACCAAGCAATGAAAGATGGAGCTATCATGTGTAATGCGGGGCACTTTGATGTGGAGGTAAATAAACCTCACCTACATGAGTTAGCAAAGAGTATACGCACCGTGCGTAAAGACATAGAAGAATTCACCATGCCTAACGGCAGAAAAATTTATCTATTGGCTGAGGGAAGGCTGGTTAACCTAGCTGCTGGTGACGGGCATCCTGCTGAAATAATGGATATGTCCTTTGCTCTGCAGGCACTGTCTGCAAAATATGTGTTGGATAACGCTAATAAACTGGAAAACCGGGTTTATGATGTGCCAGAAAATGTAGATGCCAAAGTGGCAAATATTAAGCTGAAGTCATTGGGAATTAATATAGACCAGCTTAGTCCGGAGCAAGAAAAGTATATAAACTCCTGGAATCATGCAGAATAACTAATCCAGATGGTGAGTTGATAAAATGAAAGTTAAGCTAACAGTGGAAAAGGCTAGGGAACGGGTGGCCAAGTTTGGCCAAAAAATTGCAAATTCCAATCTTATCCTGGGGACATGGGGAAATATATCCTGCCGCATGCTAGACGAAGAGCAGGTGGTGATCACCCCCAGCGGTGTTAGTTACGAGTGTATGCGCCCCACCATGCCGGTGGTAGTAGACATGGATGGCGAGGTGCTGGAGGGTGAATTAAAACCATCTAGCGAGGTTAAAGTACATTTAGCTGTTTACGCTGCCCGGAATGATTTAAATGGCATTGTTCACACCCACAGCCCCTATGCCAGTGCACTGGCGGTTTCTGGTACACCCATTCCACCAATGCTAGAAGACATGGCGGCTTTGATTGGTGGGGAAGTGCCAGTGGCGGAATATGCTATTGCTGGTAGTGATCAACTGGCAGAAAACACTGTTAAGACTTTGGGGGACAAGAATGCAGTGTTGCTTGCTAACCACGGAGTGGTGGGAGTGGGCAGAGATGTAGAGGAAGCCTATAATGTATGTTTGATGGTGGAACGCTGCGCTCAAATATATGTGTTGACTAAACTGATAGGTAACACGAACACCCTCAGCCCGGAAGATGTGGATACGTTAAGGGACTTTTACCTCACAAAATACGGGCAGAGATAGAATTTGGAGGTTTTTTTAATGTCCAATATTATAATTCGTAATGCAGATATTTTACCGATGACCGGAGAACGGGAAGTCATTAACAATGGGGAAATTGCCATTTCGGCCAACAAGATTCTATCGGTGGGTGAAGCTGGTTCTGCACCAGAAAATTTTCAACCAGATAAAGAAATTGATGCAAGTGGTATGGTGGCCATGCCCGGTTTGATAAACTGCCACACCCATGCTGCCATGACGCTGTTGCGAGGCTATGCCGATGATTTGCCGCTAATGGAGTGGCTCAATGACAAAATTTGGCCCATAGAAGGAAAAATGCAGCCCGAGGATATTTATTACGGCAGCCTTTTAGCTTGTCTGGAAATGATAAAATCCGGCACCACTACTTTTGCCGATATGTATTCTGAAATGGATCGAGTGGCCGATGCAGCAGGGGAGAGCGGTATGCGGGCGGTGCTTTGCCGGGGGTTAATTGGTATAGCACCCAACGGCGATGAAGCACTGGCTGATGGAATAGAGTTTGCCCGTGCTTACAATGGGGTGGCCAACGGGCGCATTACCACCATGATGGGTCCCCATGCCCCATACACTTGTCCGCCGGAATACTTGGAAAAGGTGATGGCGGCAGCAGATGAGTTGGATATAGGTATACATATTCATCTAGCGGAAACTTTAACTGAACTTGAAGATATTAAAAAGCAGCACGGAAAAACTCCAATACAGTTGATGGATAGTCTGGGAATGTTTAAATACTTCACCCTGGCTGCCCATTGTGTACATGTTGATGATGAGGATATTAAAATACTGGCTGACAATAACGTTGGTGTGGTTCACAATCCAGAAAGCAATATGAAACTGGCCAGTGGTATTTCACCAGTAAATAAAATGTTAAAAGCCGGTGTTAAGGTCGGTTTAGGTACAGATGGTGCTTCCAGCAACAATAATTTAAACATGATGGAAGAAATGCGCAGTGCCGCACTACTACAAAAGGTTTCAAATATGGACCCAACCGTAATGCCTGCTTACCAGACACTGGAAATGGCCACTGTCGGTGGGGCAAAGGCATTGGGTATGGAGCAAGAAATAGGAATGTTAAAACAGGGGTTAAAGGCAGATATCATTCTAGTGGACTTCAATGCACCACACCTACATCCTCGGCATGATAACTTTGCCCATATGGTATACTCTGCACATAGTGCCGATGTGAACACCGTAATAATTAATGGGGAACTGGTAATGCAAAATCGCCAAGTGCTGACATTGGACGAAGAAAAAATACTAGCCGAAGTTGAAAAGTGTACAAAAGAATTATTAAGCAGGTAATGGGTGCAAAGTAGATTTATTGTAACATTATGTATTAACATAAAAAACAATTTATTATAGGATAAAAGGATGCCATTGGCGTCCTTTTTAGTTTGCAAAAATGTCAGAGTTTGTTCACATAGTTGTCACTTATATTCTTTATAATTTTTTGTAGAATTATTAAGACCAAAAGATTTAGGTCTGTGATGGTTGAGTAAAGGTTTGTTGGTTGTGGAATTTGTAATGTAACCTGTAATATATGAAGAAAAACTGTAACTTTAGATAAGAACAAGATAATGAATTAGAAAGAATATGATTATAATAAACATATTCAGTAACATTCTGTTGAAGGAATTAACAACTTAATGTAGAAAAACTAAAATATACTATAATGGTATAATTTAGAGGGGGGCGCATGGTTGAATAATGATAAGCAACTTATGGAGATAGCAAAATATTTTAAAAGCCATGAAAAGAACACTTCTGATTTTAAAATAGGAGTGGAAATGGAGCATTTAGTGCTGCACAAAGATACACTAACTGCTGTTTCTTACTATGAAAAAGACGGTATAGAAGATATTTTAAATTCAATGTTAACCAGTGGGTGGCAAGGGGTATACGAAGGCAGTCATCTGCTTGGGTTGCATAAAGATGGAAATAACATTACCCTGGAACCCGGTGGTCAGTTGGAAATAAGTATCAAGCCATTACAAAAAATTAGCGATATCAAAAAAGAATATTTAGACTTTTTAGATCAAGTTATACCAATACTGGAAGCAAATAACCAAGTATTAATGTCAGTAGGGTATCACCCCGAAACCAAAATATCAGACATTCAATTTATACCTAAACAAAGATATTCATATATGTCCAACTACTTAAAGCGTAGGGGGAAATATGCACTTAACATGATGAAGGGTACAGCAGCGATGCACGTAAATATAGATTATCAATCAGAAACAGACTATATTAAGAAGGTACAAACTGCCAACTGTCTGTCCTCTGTGATTGCCGCCATGTTTGACAATTCGCCCTATTTTGAAGGTGAAAGAAGTATTGAACATGCTATTAGAACGACTATCTGGCAGAATTGTGATGACAATCGTTGTGGCATTGCTAAAATGCCAACTGAAAATGAATTTGGATATAATCAGTATGCTAACTATATCCTAAACACTCCACCGATAGTGATAAATAAAGGGAATAGATTACATGCGGAAGAGAGAAAGTTTAAAGAGTTATTTAACCCTGATAGCTACACAACGGAAGAACTGGAATATATGTTAACCATGGTTTTTCCAGATGTGAGAACTAAAGGTTATATTGAAGTTCGGATGTTTGATTCTGTTCCATATCCTTTGAACATGGCTGGAGCGGCTTTGGTAAAGGGGCTTTTGTATAATGATGAAAACTTAAACAAGTTATATCAATATTTTGCAGATATCAGGGATGAAGATATTATCAATGCCAAACTACAAGTGATTCAGGGAGGGTATTCCGCTAAGTTAAAGGATCACAGTATTTATGACTTAGCCCGCTATATTGTTAGACTAGCTAAAGAGGGACTGGAATTAGAAGAGAAAAACCTCCTGTTACCGTTGGAGAAACTGGTTCAAATTAAAACTTGCCCAGCTGAAGTTACTAAAGAAATGATGTTCATGGGTAAACAGCAGGCGTTACAGTGGTGTGTTCTTAATAACATGTCGGAAGGTGAATTGAATGGATTTCCATATGATAATGAAGGAATATGCCAAACTTGTGACAAGGGAACCAGTGCAATATTACAACAATTACCTTAATACATTAACCGCAGCAGAAAATTCTACAGCCAAATTTAACGATAAGACAATACCTTTTTTATATCACCCGATGCTATTTACAACGGATGATATAAAATGTTTTGAAAGCATGACTGATACTCTAATGGGTATTTTAAATAAAGTAATAAATGAGTATCTGACATCAGCGGGATTTAGAGAGAAATTTGGTTTTGACAAACTGCTGGAAGAGCTTATCCTATTGGACCATGGGTATGGCATTAATATACCTATGGCCAGGTTGGATATATTTTATTACGGACCTGGTGTATTTAAATTCTGTGAGCTTAATGCAGATGGTTCTTCAGGGATGAACAAATCCAACGTATTGGAAGAAATATTTCTTAATACTAGCCCAATTAATGAGATGAAGGATAAGTACCAAATAACTTATCTTGAATTAATAAATAGTTGGGTGGAAGAGAGTCTAAAAAATTATCAACAGTTTAATCCTAATAATAAAAAACCCAACGTGGCCATAGTAGACTGGGCTGATGCTGGAAACATTAAAGAATTTGAAGCATTTAAAAAAGCTTATCAAAAGAAAGGGTGTCAAACTAAAATAGTTGACCCCAGAAACCTTAAATATGACGGTATTTCATTATTTTATCAGGATATGAAAGTAGACCTTATTTACCGGAGGCTGGTAACCAGTGAACTGATAGAAAGACAGAATGAAATATCTGATTTCATTAATGCATACAGGGACAGGGCGGTTTGTGTACTGGGACCGTTACGTTCGGAAATAATCCATAATAAGATTATTTTTAAAATACTACACCAGAATACTAAGGATATTCTTAGCGTTGAGGAGAGAGAATTTGTAGAAAGGCACATACCACACACATTCAAATTCAGTGGCAATAAAGAAATATATCAAAGAGTTATTAGAAACAAGAACGACTTTGTCTTAAAACCAAAGGACTTATATGCAGCAACTGGAGTGTACCTGGGTAAAGATTTTAGCAGTGGAGAATGGTCAAAGGTTGTAGCACGATGTTGGGAGAATGATTACTTAGTGCAAGAATACTGCCAGCCTTGTTTAGGTGAATTAGTAGAATTTAAGTATGGCCAAGCAATGCTAGGTACCTATAATCAAATGATTGGGTTGTTTGTATATAACGAGAAATTTACCGGGTTATATACCAGAGTGGGAAAGAATAATGTAATTTCAGACATGCATGGCTATTACATATTGCCTAACTTGGTAGTGAAGAAAAGAGAATAAAGGGGGGTTAGAACTGATGGATAATTACCTGCAGACTCAACTGGATTCTTTAGTGGATTTGTACAATATTATGAAAAAAAAGTACCGCTGGAAAGCAAATGATATTTCATTGAGGTTTGCGGCATACTTGTTTTGCTTGCGGAGTAAGCCCTTTGATGAAAGTCAATATGATGAAATGCTTAAATATATAAAAAAGAATACTGGGCTATTTTCTTCTCATAGAACTCAGGCATTTACATTGACTGCACTACTGATTACCCGGTTTGATGATCCTAAACAGGCTCATAGCGATTTGCTGGACTATGAAAGCCTTATGAAAAACGAAGGTTTTAAAAGCAGTCAGTACCTAAGCATTGCTGCATATGCATTGCTATTAACTTGTCCGAAAAACAGCACTCCACAACGGGTTAAGAAAGCATTTGAAATTTATAAGCGAATGAAAGAAAATCATTATTGGCTAACTTCCGCAGATGATTATCCGGTTGCTGTTTTGTTATCCGATAGTGAGGATCACCTTGATAAAATAGAAAAGGAAATGGAATCTTGTTATCAGCAGTTAAATGATGCTGGTTTAAGAAAAAGTAATGGGTTACAGTTTCTTTCCCATTTACTAACGTTCAGTCCGGAAGCCACGGAAAGAAAAGTGGCCCGCTGTAAAGAAACCATGAACTATTTAAAACAGCATAAATTAGGCGTTTCTTCTACATATTACGGTGCTATAGGCTTTTTAGCATTGCTTGGGGAAGAAGCTGACAAGGCTAAGGAAGAAGTAAGGGAAGCTGTTGATTATCTTAAGAACATAAAAGGTTTTAAATGGCACAACAAGGATTTAAATATATTGATTGTGGCTTCAATGATTAGTAATAAATATATGGAAGATACCAAACATCAACAAATGTTAGAAACAACATTGGGTATCTCAATACAAGCGCTAATAGCAGCCCAGACGGCAGCCCTAATTGCAGCTACTTCAGCAGCGGCGGCTGCCAGTGCAGCATCAGCCAGTGGGTAATAAAAAAGGTAATAAAAAAATCGAAGGTGATTGGGTTAACTCCACCTTCGATTTCTTTATTCTGTATTATTTTCTTTTTCAATCTTCTCTAAACCAATGTCTTCTAGTATTTGATTAATTAGATCTTTGGTCATTCAACTACCTCCTTTTCTATTATCAAATTATTATATCACAGTTGATAAGGGGCGGTCAATTGTGAAAATTGGAGATTTCATAAATGTTTTTTGTGCTTCATTGTAACAATTATGAAACATTATTCTAATAACTATGAAATAATTAATTGTTACAATACAAAGTAACGCAGGATAAAATCTAAAAGGAGGGTGTTATAAGTGAAATCTAATAAACTTTATATTTTGTATGTAATATCAAATTTAATACGTGGTCTTAACAAAGCACTTGAAAATGACTTAAAGAAAACTACATCAAGCCATGGTTTAACCCTTCCCCAGTTTTATTTATTATCTATTATCTATTATAAAAATGGTGCCACACTATCGGAAGTGAGCGAGTATGGAAACTGGCATCTTTCAACTGTTATGGACTTAATTAGAAGAACAGAGAAGAAGGGTTTAACAAGAAAAGAATTAGATGGAAATGATGCCCGAACAAAACGAGTTTACATTACTGAAGAAGGTAAAGAACTGTTTAATTCTTTAAAGGATGCAAACGATGAATATAAGTTTTTAGAGACAATATTACAAAATGAGAGCTCAGAAAGTATTGAGAAAAAGATTAACTCACTATACGACATGAATAAAGTTCTAAATCAAGATAGATTGGTAGGGTATGTCAGAGAAACCGCCAATGTACTAAAGGTATAAAACTAAACTAATAAAGAATAAAGGGAGATTTCCAACCAGGAGATCTCCCTTTTGTTAATATTTTATTCCTTTTTACCAAATGTTTTAAACATGGTTTTGGCGCCTGATGCTGCCATACTTAAAAAACCTTTGTTGGTGCTTAATATTTGATCCAGCGCATCCACTACCTGATCCAGTTGGTGGTGTTCAACATTAAGTGGTGGTTCTAAGCGGATTACGTTGGGGTTGTTTAAGGTGTAAGCCGTGATTATGCCGTGTTTATTCAACAGTTCTCCAGCCACCAAGCTGCCCATATATTCTTCGGAAAGCTTATTCACTACCCCTAAGGTGGCTTTATATTTAAAACCTTTAGGTTGGGCAAATTCAATGCCGATCAGCAGACCCCGGCCACGCACATCTTCCAAGAGAGTGTGTTTTTCCTTTAATCGGTTTAACTTGTTTAAAAAGTACTGCCCTTTTTCACGGGCTGCATCTACTAAATTTTCCTGATACAGTGCTTCAATGGTGGCCAGTGCCGCTGCTGACGCCCAAGTGTTGCCACCGAATGTAGAGGTGTGTAAAGTGGCTTTTTCTATACTACCATAGGCCTTTTGCCAGATTTCATCAGTGGTTATGTAAGCGCCCGCTGGCATAATTCCCCCGCCTAGGGATTTGGCCAGGCAGATGACGTCTGGCACCACATTTTCCTGTTCACAGGCGAACATGGTTCCGGTACGTCCCAAACCGGTCTGTACCTCATCGGCAATCAATAAAGCCCCATGTTGGCTACATATTTCTTTGGCTTCAGCCAAATAACCTTTAGGGGGTAAATTAATGCCACCTTCCCCTTGAATTGGTTCTACTATAAAAGCAGCAACGTCATTTCCTTTTAAAACACCAGCCAAAGCATTCAGATCCCCGAAAGGCACAGCCACAACACCGGGTAACAGTGGTTGAAAGGCTTTCTGGTATTTATCCCTACCGGTAACGGAAAGTGCGCCTAAGGTTTTGCCGTGAAAAGAACTGTGACAGTAAATTATTTTGTGTCTGCCAGTAGCAATCCGGGCCAGCTTTACAGCTCCTTCCACCGCCTCAGCACCACTGTTGCCAAAAAAACTACGTTGCAGATTGCCGGGAGTGATATGTGCCAAATTAGCGGCTAAGGCACCTGCCAGTGTACCCAAGGATGCCTGGAGAATGTTAGGGATTTGATGCACTTTCTCCAGGGCGCTTATTACTTTGGGGTGATTGTGGCCCAAATTTAACGAGCCGTAACCGCCAAGAAAATCTAGATATTCTCGACCATTACTGTCCCATACCGAGACCCCTTGGGCTTTGACATACTGGTTATCAAAGTTTAGCAACCCCATCAACTTGGCAAGGCTGGGGTTAATATATTGTTTATGTAATTGCTGTACAGTGCTGCGGTTAGAACTTAATGCTTGATCAAGAGTATATACACCATCAGGTAAGTCATTATTTATAACAACTGTTGATTTCATAATTTCCCTCCTTTGGAAAGTATATCCTTATATATATTCTTTAAAACAGAGCTTTTTACCTTTTTTCAAAGAATTAGAAAGTATAATACTTGACATCCACAAGTATTTTCTGTAAAATTCTTGTGTAAAGCATAATGCCTTTATAGGTGATAATGCAGGCACGGAGGCCAAATATGGAAAAGGTCATTAAAATGACGTTGCTATTTGATTTTTACGGCCAACTGCTCACCGAGCGACAGCAGCGCTTTATAGAACTTTATTACGGCCATGACTTTTCGCTGGGCGAAATAGCAGACCAGTATGGTGTTACCCGTCAAGCAGTACACGACACATTAAAGCGGGCGGGTAAAATACTAAATGATTATGAAGATAAATTAGGATTACTGGACAAGTTCATGACCGAACGCAATAAGATTACTGAAGCGCTTGAACTGCTGCGCGGTTACCGCCAGGACCCCAAACCCGAACAATTGGATCGGGTGGAAAAGATACTTACTGAGATTACTGAGCTCTCAGAGGAGTAATCTAGCAAAAACAGGGGGTGCCCATTAATGTTTCAAAGCCTTTCGGAAAGGCTACAGGATACTTTTAAAAAACTAAAAGGAAAAGGCAACTTAACCGAAGCAGACGTTAAAGAAGCCATGCGGGAAGTACGTATGGCCTTGTTGGAAGCAGATGTAAACTTTAAAGTTGTTAAAGAGTTTGTTGCCAGTGTGAGAGAAAAGGCCGTTGGTCAGGACGTAATGTCTAGCTTAACTCCCGGACAGCAGGTTGTAAAAATAGTTCGTGATGAACTGGTTGAGCTACTGGGTGGACAGCAGAGTAAAATAAACCTGGCTTCCAAACCGCCAACAGTTGTTATGGCTGTGGGTTTGCAGGGGTCGGGTAAAACCACCACCTGTGGTAAACTGGCCAATTTAATGCGCAAACAGGGGCGTAGTCCCTTGATGGTTGCCTGTGACATATATCGACCTGCTGCCATCAAACAATTAGAAACCCTTGGTAAACAATTAGATATGCCTGTGTTTTCCATGGGCCAAGAAAATCCGGTACATATAGCTAAGGAAGCTGTAAAAAGTGCCGAAAAGAACGGCCAAGATCTAGTGATTATCGATACTGCAGGTCGGCTGCATGTTAACGAAGAGCTAATGGCTGAATTGGCAAACATTAAGCAGGAAGTCACCCCCCATGAAATACTACTGGTGGTTGATGCCATGACCGGTCAAGATGCTGTTAATGTGGCAGAAAGTTTTAATGAACGCTTGGGACTTGACGGTGTAGTAATGACCAAACTAGACGGTGACACTAGGGGTGGAGCTGCACTTTCAGTACGCAAGGTAACTGGAACACCAATAAAATTCGTCGGTATGGGTGAAAAATTAGACGCTTTGGAAGCATTTCATCCCGATCGTATGGCAGACCGCATCCTGGGCATGGGCGATGTTTTGACACTGATTGAGAAGGCTCAGGCCAACATAGATGAAGATGAAGCTAAGAAACTGCAGCAAAAGTTAAAAACAGCAGATTTTACTCTAGAAGATTTCC
Organism: Bacillota bacterium; assembly: GCA_009711615.1. GTDB lineage: Bacteria > Bacillota > Desulfotomaculia > Desulfotomaculales > Desulfohalotomaculaceae > Desulforadius. The sequence goes on from VENI01000003.1 coordinate 265,644, forward strand.
TTGATCAACTACAACAAGTTAAAAAGATGGGACCGTTGGATCAAGTGCTGGGAATGATTCCAGGGATGAGTAAAATAAAAAACCTTGAAGAGCAAATAGATGAAAAAGAAATGGTATATGCTGAGGCAATTATCAAATCTATGACACCATACGAAAGACGCCATCCAGAAAAAATTAATGGTAGCAGGCGGAAAAGAATTGCCCAAGGAAGTGGAACCAAGGTACAAGATGTAAATAAACTTTTAAAGCAATTCCAACAAACCCGTAAAATGTTTAAGCAATTTGGTGATATGGAAAAAGGAATGAAAAAAGGAAAGAAAAAGAAAATGAAACTACCATTTCCGTTTTAGCGGGTGGTTTACTCTACAAGTTTAGCAATTTAAAGGAGGTGACATCTGTGGCAACTAAAATTCGCATGAAAAGAATGGGGGCTAAAAAAGCTCCGTTTTACCGTATAGTGGTGGCTGATTCCCGTTCCCCACGTGACGGTAGATTTATTGAAGAACTTGGTTATTACGATCCATTAAAAAAACCGTCTGTAATTAAAGTTGATGTAGAAAAGGCAAGAGATTGGCTAAGTAAAGGTGCCCAGGTTTCAGAAACAGTAAAGTCTCTGTTTCAAAAATCAGGGGTGTACGAAAAGACAGCCGAACAGGGTCAAGAATAGGAGGGTAACATAAATGAAAGAATTAGTTGAAATTCTAGCAAAATCCCTCGTTGACCAGCCGGACCAGGTTAAAGTGAATGTAATTGAAAAAGATAGATCCGTTACACTGGAACTGAGCGTAGCCCCTGAAGATATGGGCAAGGTTATTGGCAAACAAGGCCGAATTGCCAAGGCGGTGCGCTCAGTGGTAAAAGCGGCGGCCGCAAAACAGCGTAAAAAAGTTAATGTTGATATAGTGTAATGAAAAGGGGGCAGCTGCTCCCTTTTACTTTTAAAAAGCAGGAGTTAGGAGCCAGAAGGCAGGAGTCAGAATTTAAAAATCAAAACATACAATATAAGGTTTTGCGTAACAATTTAGATGCTGCTATCTCATTAACAGTAAAATAGTGCAGAATAATTTGTTGAAGAATGCTGATATTATCTGATTCTTACGAAGTACCTTGAGTACAGTAATATTTTAAACTGAATTCTCTTTACAAAGAATTAGAGATCTAAAGATGCTTTCGTAGTTTTTAATTCTGAATACTGACTCCTGACTTCTGAATACTGATTAAAGACTCCTGACTACTGAATTCTTAAACAACGGAGTTGTTTATATATGGATAGTGTTACCATTAACCGGCCGGTGGTTATCAAGGTTAGGGTTACTGACAGATATAAGAAAACTGTGGTGGCAGAAGTCCAGAAATCCGTTCAACGATTGGAACTGGAAGTACAACAAATGGAATTGCAAAATAAAAAAACTACTGCTATTCAAAACCCTGAATATGCCGAAAAGGTTAAACAGCAACTTGATGGCCAAATTCAAGAACGGTTGCAAAAAAAACAACGGCTTTTAGAAAAAATAAAGGCTGTGGGGGATTTGAAACCGGGTACCGAGGTGGTGCACGGTAGGGTAGATAGTTTAGTAGAACTGAAAGTTGGAGATGACTGGAATAAGGTTATGAATGTTGAAATACTGGTGGAAGATGGAGAAGTGCTGGAAATAAAGCACTCACTATAAACAAGGTAGTGATGACATTTTGAGCGAAGAATTTATCGACATCGGTAAAATAGTTAATACTCAGGGAATAAAGGGAGAAGTGCGTATTCTGCCACTTACTGACTCGCCAGAACGGTTTGATGAACTGGATGCTGTTAACATCCTACTTAACGGTGACAGATTTGCATACCACTTGGAACGCTGGCGTAAGCATAAGCAGTTTGTGGTAGTTAAATTTAAAGAAGTGCCGGATATTGATGCCGCTGAGAAATTAAAAGGAAGTACTGTGCAGATACCGCGAGAGCAGCTAAAGTCATTGCCAGAAAATAGCTATTACATATTTGAAATTATTGGTTTAGATGTTATTGATGAAAATGGCAAAAGCTTGGGTAAAGTAAAAAATGTACTGGAAACTGGGGCCAACGATATATATGTGGTAAAACCGCCTCAAGGAAAAGATATACTGGTTCCGGCATTAAAGCATGTTGTTAAAGAAATTGATATGGAAAATAATCAGATGGTTGTGGAGCTTCCAGAGGGGTTGCTGGATTTATGAGAATAGATGTACTGACCCTTTTTCCGGAGATGTTCACCGGTCCTTTTGATACTAGCATTATTAATCGGGCTCGGGAGAAAGGGATATTGGACATTAATACATTTAATATCAGAGACTTTTCCCAGAACAAACACCATACAGTAGATGATACTCCCTATGGGGGAGGAGCAGGAATGGTAATGCAGGCTGAACCGGTGTTTAAAGCAATGGAACATCTACAACACCTGCACGAAGACCTGGGGAGGGTGGTAATGATGTGCCCCCAGGGCATGCCCTTTAATCAGGAACTGGCCAAAGAACTGGCCCAGGAAGATAGACTGGTATTTCTTTGCGGTCATTACGAGGGTATTGATGACCGGGTGAGGGAGAAGCTGGTCACAGACGAAATATCCATTGGGGATTATGTACTCACCGGTGGTGAACTTCCGGCCATGGTAGTGGTTGACGCAGTGGCTAGGATGATACCCGGGGTTCTCGGAGAAATGGCTTCGGCAGAGGCGGATTCTTTTTATAATGGCTTGCTTGATCACCCACACTATACCAAACCTAGGGAGTACCAAGGAATGGGAGTACCAGATGTGTTACTTTCCGGTCATCACAAGAAAATAGACCAATGGCGTCGTCGTCAGTCGCTGCTGCGCACTCTGGAAAGGCGCCCCGAACTGCTGCAGAATGCAGAGTTGTCTAAAGAGGATAGAAGGGTATTGGATGAGGTATATCAATTGCTGAAAGAAATACTTTAGAATCAGGAGTTAGGAGATAGGAGACAGGAGATAGAATAAAACAATTAAAAAAACCAATTACTATCTGATGCATACAATGTATTTTTGATGCAGTTATATTTTTTGATAAAGCTTTATACAAAAAGGTTGAGTAGTTCTTAAAGGAATTATTAAGAATTATTCTAACTACTAACTCCTAACTACTAGCTCATATCAATTATCTACTAACTACTAATTCAGTAAAATATTGATAGATAGATACAATTATGATATAATTACTTTTGTTTGAATACGGGCGGTCCGCTTCCTTGAGATAGAGGTATGAACGTCTAGTCGGGAAGGAGGGAACATCGTGGACCTCGTTAAATCATTAGAACAAGAGTACTTAAGAGAAGATATTCCTGATTTTAAGCCTGGTGATACAGTAAAAGTACACCAAAAAGTTGTTGAGGGTAACCGTGAGCGTATCCAGGTATACGAAGGTGTGGTTATCAGACGCAGAGGAGCAGGCTTAAACGAAACCTATACCGTTCGTCGGGTTTCCTATGGCGTAGGTGTGGAAAGAACATTCCTACTGCATAGCAAAAAGATCGACAGGATTGAAGTTGTTCGTCGTGGTCGTGTTAGAAGGGCTAAATTATATTACCTGCGTAACCTGCGCGGTAAAGCTGCCCGGATTAAAGAACTTAGAAAGTAGCAAACAAGGGACTGGCTGACTGCAGGCAGTCCCTTTTTACGTTATTTAGGGGAATATAAGAACTGTAGATACTTTTACGGGTATACAAAAAGTAAAAGGGGGGAGCAACATGAGTGGGTATGAACGAACCGAGGAATTGGAGTCAAAAAGAAATAAAAAAAATCCTGTTCGGGAAATAATAGAATCTATAGCCATTGCTGTTATACTGGCAGTGGTAATTCGTATGTTCATTGTGGAACCTTTTTATATTCCTTCCGGCTCAATGGAACCAACACTTTTAATAAACGATAGAATAATCGTTAGTAAATTAAATTACTATTTTGAGGAACCAGATCGTGGAGACATAGTGGTATTTAAATATCCACGGGACCCCAGTAGGAATTTTGTTAAACGCTTGATTGGTGAACCGGGCGATGTAGTGGAACTGCGGAACAGCAACTTATACATAAACGGAGAATTGGTACCGGAGGACTATCTTCCCGCCGGTATAAGATACGGGGACTATGGGCCAATAAAGATACCACAGGACAAATATCTGATGTTAGGTGACAACCGTAACAATAGTGAGGACAGTAGATACTGGGGTTTGCTGCCGGAAGATAATATTATCGGTAAGGCAGTACTGATATACTGGCCGATAAATCGCTTGGGAGTACCCAATTAAAAACGGTGGTGAAAATAATGGAACAGCAAAACACAATTCAATGGTTTCCTGGTCATATGGCTAAGGCCAGGCGACTGGTACAGGAAAACCTAAAGCTGGTGGATGTGGTTATAGAACTACTGGATGCCAGAATACCTGTAAGCAGTCGCAACCCAATGATAGATAGCATTGTTGGTGAGAAACCCAGGTTAGTGGTTTTTAATAAAGCAGATTTGGCTGACCCGGAAGTTACGAAACAATGGGAAAAGCGATTACAGTCCGATAATATATCAACTGTGGCAGTGGATTCGGTAAAAGGAAAAGGGATTTCCGAAATTCCCAAGGCAGCTAAAGATGTGGTGGCAGAAAAGATGGCCAAAATAGCGGCAACGGGAAGGCGAGCCAGACCGGTGCGTTGTATGGTGTTAGGAATTCCAAATGTGGGCAAGTCTTCCTTCATCAATCGGTTATCCCGTCGCAAGTCAACCAAGACCGGTGACACCCCAGGGGTTACCAAGGGTAAACAAATGATAAAAATTAACAAGGATTTGGAACTGTTGGACACACCAGGAATATTGTGGCCAAAATTTGAAGATCCTGAAGTGGGTTTTAAACTTGCTACCACAGGAGCCATTAAAGAGCAGGTAATTAATGTAGAAGAAGTGGCTATATTCCTGCTAAATCTACTGGTGGAAATAGTGCCGGATGGGTTGGCAACCAGGTATAAACTGGATCAGCTGCAGCAAGATAAATTCGAGCTGTTACAGCAAATTGGTGCCAAACGAGGAATGTTACAGAGTGGTGGAGTGGTGGATACTCAGAAAGCCTCGGTGCTGTTGTTAAAAGAGTTTAGAGAAGGAAAATTAGGCCGGATTACATTGGAAGGGCCAAGAGAAATATAATGACCGATTGAAATGGAATGATTATGTAATGAATCAGAAAATGAATATTTCTGTACTCACAGTCAGAGAGATTAAAGAAATGGTGGATAATCAGCTAACGAATGAACTTATAGAAGATGATCTTCTATTATCTCTCTCCAATGACCCCAGGGCGGGGGTGCAGAAAATATATCAGCAACTGCAGAGGTATCGTCGAGAACAATATCAAGAACATCAGCGGTTGGAAAAACTGTTTACATATGAAGATAATCTAATAAAACAGGGCAAAGAGTACATTGCAGGGGTAGATGAAGCAGGTCGTGGTCCATTGGCAGGGCCTGTGGTGGCTGCCGCGGTAATACTGCCCCGTGATATAAGCATAGTTGGTTTAAATGATTCCAAAAAGCTATCAGCAGCCAAGAGAGAGCAACTGGCAGTGGAAATTAAAGAAAAAGCACTGGTCTGGACGGTGGCGGAAGCAGATGTTGAAGAAATCTGTAGCTTAAATATATACCATGCTTCCATACTGGCCATGAAACGAGCAGTAGAAAAATTAGCACCCACCCCGGATTATGTACTAACTGATGCTGTTAGAATTCCTACTATGAAAATACCCCATACTCCAATCATTGGTGGAGATGCAATATCTGCATCCATTGCTGCTGCATCAATTATTGCCAAAACCCACCGGGACAATATTATGTACCAGTTTCATCGCCACTATCCCCAATATGGATTTGACAAACACAAAGGTTACCCTACAGCCGAACACATAGAAAAATTACAATTATACGGCCCGTGCCCAATCCATCGCCATTGTTTTGCACCAGTGGCAGAAGTAGTATCAAAAAGGTAGTTAATAGTAATTCTTTGTATCAAGACACTGAATTTAATGTTCAGTGTCCTTTGTGTTATTTATGTAAATTTATGAAATAAATTAGTTTAATATTTAAATGTATGTGCATTTGTGCTATTATAATGGTTGGAAATATTGAATTCAGAAAATAAATAAAAAATATATGTTTCAAAAAAGTTATCTAATTCACAAGCTTATGTGATGTAGATCATTGTTTTTTTGAAAGCCCAAGTTTAATATAAATCAATGACTAAATAATTAAATAAGTAGGGGGGGAGAAAAAAATGCCTGAAGGTGGAGCGATATTAATTTTCCTAGTGGTGGGGGTTGTATTTGGAATAGGTGGTATAATCACCTCCTTTTTAATTCACCCACGAAGGAAGAATGCTGTAAAAGGAGAGCCGTACGAGTGCGGTCCGCCCACACAAGGGCCCACCTGGGTTCGCTTTAAAGTTCAGTATTTTGTGTATGCACTACTATTTGTGATTTTTGATGTGGAGACAATATATCTATACCCATGGGCTGTTAAATTTAACAGTTTAGGAATGTTTGCTTTTGTAGAAATGCTTATTTTCATCTCAATATTAGTAATTGGCCTATGGTATGCGTGGAAGGAGGGTGCGTTGGAGTGGAAGTAAACAAACAATCAAAAGAACAGCATCCAATTGAAACTATGACTGATGACCCTGTTATACAGGAACAAGTAAAGCGCACCATTGCTCTGGCACCACTGGAGAAACTACTAAACCAGTCCAGGGCTCATTCAATTTGGCCCATGACTTTTGGTTTGGCCTGTTGTGCAATTGAAATGATGGCTGCTGGTGGCCCCAGGTTTGACTTAGCCCGTTTTGGTTATGAGGTATTTAGGCCGTCCCCTCGGCAAGCCGACGTAATGATTGTAGCCGGTACCATTACCAAAAAAATGGCACCTTATATAAAACGTATCTATGACCAAATGCCTGAACCTAAATGGGTAATGGCTATGGGAAGTTGTGCTATGTCAGGTGGTCCCTTTGTTGATTCTTATAGTGTTGTTCCTGGAACTGATAAATTGGTGCCAGTAGATGTATATGTCCCTGGCTGCCCACCACGACCGGATGCTTTAACTCAGGGCTTATTGTTGCTTAAAGATAAGATTCGTGACCCAAAGGTGGTGGAAAATGAACCATGGAAAGCAATCAAGTAATGAAACAAATTAAAGAAAAATACCAACAAGTTGAGATCTTAGACAATCATTTGTTAGTGCCTGAGACAGATATAAAGGCAGTGATGAAAGAATTGCGAGATGCTTATGGCTATAACGTTCTCTCCAATGAGACTGCTGTTGACTATCAGGAATACTTTGAAGTGATTTATAATATCTGTCGGGTGCCGGAAGGTGACATGATTAATATTAAGGTGAAAATTGATAGAGAAAAGGCAGAAATTCCTAGCGTTGTGGACATCTGGCCAAGTGCGGGATGGCAGGAACGGGAAATTTTTGACCTGCTGGGTATTCGATTTACTGACCACCCGGATATGAGGCGTATTCTACTGGAAGATGATTTTGAAGGCCACCCACTGCGAAGAGATTTTAAATGGGTTGGCGGGAGAGATTAAGGGGGGAATTAAATGCTAAAAACACAAGAATTCACATTAAACATGGGCCCCCAGCACCCTGCAACCCACGGTGTATTCCGCCTTTTATTGCATCTTGACGGGGAAACTGTAGTTAAGGCAGAGCCGATTATGGGATACCTTCACCGGGGTATTGAAAAATTGGCTGAGTCCAGAACCTACACCCAGGTAATACCATACACTGACCGATTGGATTATCTGGCTGCAATGCTGAACAATCTTGGTTATGTTCAGACGGTGGAAAAACTGATGGGTATAGAGGTGCCGGAGAGGGCCGAGTATGTCCGGGTAATAGTATCTGAAATGTCTAGATTAGCCAGCCACTGTCTTGCCACAGGGGCTTATGCATTGGATTTAGGTGCTTTTACTGGATTCATGTTCCCGTTTAGAGAACGGGAAAAATTAATGGATATGTTTGAAATGATTTGTGGTTCCAGAATGACTTTTAATTACATGCGCATTGGCGGTGTGGCAGATGACTTGCCGGAAGAATTTTACCCCGCCATTAAGAAGTTTTTAAAAGAGTTTCCTGCATGTGTAGATGAATATGATGGATTAATTACTGGTAACGAAATATTTCAGGCTCGAACTAAAGGTGTTAGCGTTCTGTCGTCCAAAAAAGCAATCCAGTACGGAATGAGTGGACCGGTGCTGCGTGCTTCCGGTATAAACTACGATTTGCGTAAAAAACGTCCATACGGTGTTTATGACAAATTTGATTTTGAGGTGCCGGTGGGCGAAAATGGTGATTGCTTTGATCGTTATAACTGTCGTGTTTTAGAAATGCGTCAATCACACCGTATTATTGAACAGGCACTGGAACGTCTACAGGAACTACCAGAAGAAGAACCGTTAAACGCTAAAGTGCCTAAGGTGATTAAACCACCTAAGGGTGAGGTTTACCACGAAATCGAGGGTGCAAAAGGTGTGCTAGGCTATAACGTAATTAGTGATGGCACCGTAAACCCTTATCGGGTGCATGTACGTAGACCTTCTTTTATAAATCTGTCTTTAATAGATGAAATGTGTCGCGGTTGGAAAGTGGCAGATGTGGTAGCAATTATAGGAAGTTTAGATATAGTGCTAGGTGAAGTGGACTGCTAGTCAAATAAAAGAATTGTTACCCTGATGAACAAATAAGTAAATCTGGGGGAATTGGCATGGAAAACCTTTTTACCAATTTAGCCGGTTCGCTTAGGGCAGCGTTAGAAAGTACTGGATTACCTGCCATATTAACTGATACTTCTATGACCATGGTTAAGTTAACGGCCATACTGGTATTTATTTTGCTTAATGCTTTATGGTTGGTATATATGGAGCGCAAAGTTGCGGGGTATATTCAGTTTCGTCCTGGCCCGAACCGTGTTGGCCCTAAAGGGCTACTGCAGACCACTGCAGACATTGGCAAATTAATGAGTAAAGAAGTAGTTATTCCCAAACAAGCGGACAAAGTGTTGTTCCTTTTAGCTCCGGCATTAGTTTTTGCACCACCTTTGATGGTTTTTGCGGTGGTACCCTTTGGGGAAAACATGGCAGCTATTGATATGAACATCGGATTATTTTACTTTTTGGCGGTGGCATCGTTATCTACCGTTATTTTTTGGATGGCTGGTTGGTCATCTAACAATAAATACTCGCTACTGGGCGGAATGCGTGTAGTTGCGCAAATGGTAAGTTATGAATTACCCTTGGTACTGTCTATTCTTGGGGTAGTGATGATTACTGGAACATTAAATATCAGTGAAATTGTCCGTAGTCAACAAGGTATCTGGTTTATTTTTGCTCAACCGCTGGCATTTTTGATTTTCTTTATTGCCGGAGTTGCAGAGTGCAACAGAGCACCCTTTGACTTAGCTGAAGGTGAATCCGAGCTTGTGGCTGGTCCCTTTACTGAGTACTCTGGAATGGGCTTTGCGATGTTCTTTTTGGCGGAATATGCCAGTGCGTTGGTGATATCATTCATGTGCGCAATATTATTCCTTGGAGGTTGGTTAGCTCCATTTGGTATGACCTTTATTCCAGGTTGGATATGGATGTTTCTAAAGGTATATCTAGTGATGTTCTTAATTATGTGGATTCGCTGGACATATCCTCGTATACGGGTTGACCAGTTGATGGGTTTTGGATGGAAAGTACTTGTTCCGCTATCCCTGGCCAATATTTTTGTTACGGGTTTGGTCATGAAGATATTTAAAATGTTGGGATGGTGATAATAGATGTTTGGAGAAGGTTTAATAAAAGGCTTAACAATAACGTGGAAAAGTTTAATTGGCAAGAAAATAACGGTTTTATATCCTGATGAAATATATTCCCTGCCTGATCGTTTTCATGGTAAATTTAGATTCGATAAGGATGCCTGTATTAGCTGTGGTATGTGTGTTAGGGCTTGTCCAAATAAAGTAATTACACTGGAAACAGAAAAAGTCGCCAAGAAGAAGCGAATATTAAAGTACGAGATGGATATTAAATATTGCTTATTTTGCGGCCTGTGTGTGGAATCATGTCCGAAAGATGCACTGGGATATGAGAAAGATTTTGAGATGTGTCAGTACAAGTGGGAGAAGCTGCCCATGGTGTTTGTGGATGAAGAGCCTCTACCAGCAGAAGAAAAGGAAAGGTTGGAGGAAGAGGCTAAAAAGGCTGCAGAGGCTAAGAAAGCTGCTCAAGAAGCGGCAAAGGCCAAGGCTGCAGAGGATGCATCCCAAGGCAAGGAGGGGTAAAATGGTAAGTTTATCCGCGGCTGCTTTCTGGCTGTTGGCATTAACAATACTAGGAGCAGCACTTTTGGTGGTTATGTCTAAAAATATTGTACACAGTGTGCTGTGGCTGATAGTGGTTTTTCTAGGAATAGCAGGTGTATTTCTGATGTTGGGTGCAAAATTCCTTGCTGCGATACAAATTTTGGTTTATGCCGGTGCAGTCTGCATTATGGTGGTATTTGGTGTAATGCTTACCCAACGGGAAGATATGAGTAAATCTAACATTTTTAATAAGCGAATGCTTACAGCCGCCCCGGTGGTAGGGTTATTGTTGGTGGTGTCTGGTACACTTGCTTTTAAGAGTGTTGACAAAGCACCTGTTAATGGAGGTTCTGTACCAACGAATACAGTGGAGGCAATTGGTGAACTATTACTGTCAAAATACGTAGTTCCCTTTGAGGTAGCTGCAATACTTCTATTGGTTGCCTTAATTGGTGCGGTGTTCCTGTCAATGGAGGTGAAGCCAGATGCTGACAACGATTAGTCCAATGCATTTTGTAGTATTGTCAGCTGCACTGTTTGCCATTGGTTTGTTTGGAGCAATTACCAAGAAAAACGCGATTACGGTTTTAATATGCATTGAGTTAATGCTTAGTGCAGTGAACATTAACTTGGTGGCATTTAATATGTTTGTTACCCCAGAGGCGTTTATAGGCCAGATATTTGCCATTTTTGTTATTACTGTGGCAGCGGCTGAAATTGGGGTTGGATTAGCAATAATGTTGACAATTTATCGCAACAAATTGTCTGTTGATTTGGATGACTTTGACTGGATGAAGTGGTAGATATGACGAAGGTAGGTGTTAATGAATGGTAGAGTTTGCAATGAATCATACATGGCTGGTACCTCTACTACCTGCCCTTTCCTTTCTAATCATTATCTTTTTCACCAGGCCGTGGCCCCGGTTGAGCTCTACAGTTTCGATAGCTTTTATGCTGAGCTCATTTGCCGTTGCTACACTGGCTGCTTACGGGGTGTTTACCGATGCCCAGTTTAAGCACGAACCCCTGGTATATGCTATACGTTGGTTCGGTATGGAAGGGTTAAACATTGATGTTGGTGTCTTACTTGGCCCATCATCGGCCATGATGATATTTATGGTTACACTGGTAGCATCGCTAATTCAGATTTATTCTACTGGCTACATGAAGGGTGACCCTGGTTATTCGGTATTTTTCTCTTATTTGTCTCTATTTGCGGCATCAATGCTAGGATTAATTATTTCTAGTAATTTGCTGCAATTGTTTGTGTTTTGGGAGTTGGTAGGTCTATGTTCATATCTGCTGATCGGTTTTTATACCCATAAAAACTCAGCCCGTGAGGCAGCAAAAAAGGCTTTTATTACCACCAGAATTGGAGACTTTGGCATGCTACTTGGCATGCTGGCGATACAGATTATTTTTGGCACATTAAACTTGTATGAGTTAGGTCAAATAATGCCTAATTTCGAAGATTATACAACTGCGGGTATGATGACATTAATTGCAGTGCTTCTGTTTATCGGACCCATTGGTAAGTCAGGTCAGTTTCCGTTGCACGTTTGGCTTCCTGATGCTATGGAAGGTCCGACTCCGGTTTCTGCATTAATACACGCCGCCACTATGGTTGTAGCGGGTGTTTACCTGGTGGGCAGAACAATGTTCCTGTTTGTGGAAGTGGAATCTGCCATGTATTTGATAGCTGTTGTTGGTGCTTTTACAGCATTTTTTGCTGCAACCATTGCAGTTACCCAAAGGGAAATTAAACGGATCTTAGCATATTCTACTGTTAGTCAGTTAGGTTATATGATGTTGGCCCTTGGTGTAGGTAGTCTTACCGCATCTTTCTTCCATCTATGGACCCACGCCTTTTTTAAAGCATTAATGTTTCTTGGTGCTGGCTCTGTTCTGCATGCTTTGCACCACAAAGCAGATGTTTGGGATATGGGTGGTCTGATTAAAAAGATGCCTATTACAGGATGGACCTTCGTAATTGGCGGTTTGGCCATTGCAGGTATTCCACCCTTTGCTGGTTTCTGGTCTAAGGACGAAATACTGTTGGCTACTTTCAATGAAGGACACTATCTGTTATTCACTTTAGGGGCGGTAACAGCATTCTTAACTGCATTTTATATCTGGCGCATGATCTTCCTAACTTTCTTTGGTGAGGAGAAGCCAGATAACCATCCCCATGAGTCTCCGCTAAGCATGACTATACCTTTGATAGTGCTGGCGGTAATGGCCACAGTGGGTGGTTTGATTGGAACACCAATGAACCCCCATTGGCAGGAGTGGATTTTCTTTGGTGAGTCTCATCATATAGTACCAAATATTCCAATTATGCTGGTATCAATTGCACTGGCTGCTGCTGGTATTGGCCTGGCGTACGTGCTATATATTAAAGATCGTAACAAAGCCAATGTCAAGGATCTGGCTATAAGATTTAAACCGGTATATACACTACTCTATAACAAGTACTACATGGATGAAATGTATCTTTGGTTTAATCATAAAGTAGTAGATGGTAGTGCTAGAATGACCCACCTCTTTGACATTTATGTGGTAGATGGTATTGTAAACGGTTTGGGTGCTGTTACTAAAGGAACGGGCGGTATTCTAAGGTATACCCAAAATGGTAAAATACAGAGCTACGCGCTGGTGTTCTTCCTGGCTGTGTTGGTAATAACCATATTACTAGCATTTAACGACACCACCTCAATGGCGCTGGTGCTGGGAGGTGTAAGTAAATGAGTTTTCCGCTTTTAACGGCCTGCCTGCTGGCTCCATTGCTGGCGGCGCTGATAATTATCTTTTTGCCTAAGGATGAAAGTAAGCTGCACAAGATAGTGGCTGTAATCGGTACATTTGTATCTTTAGCCATTAGTCTGTATGTTTTCTTTGCTTACGATAAATCAATTGGCGGGATACAGTTTGTAGAACGTATTAACTGGATTAAGGACTTAGGTGTAACTTACTACATGGGTGTAGACGGATTGTCTCTACCGATGTTACTATTAACCAATTTGATTGGTTTTACTGCGGTATTTGCATCCTGGAATATACCCAACCGTACCAAAGAGTTCTTCATACTACTACTGGTTCTAATTGCCGGGGTAATGGGTACCTTTATCACTCAGGATTTGTTCATCTTCCTGCTGTTCTATGAAGTGGTGGTTATCCCGATTTATATCATGGTTATCATTTGGGGTAGTTCCAAACGGGTAACTAAGGAATATGCGGGTATGAAACTAACCATCTATCTGCTAATTGGATCAGCATTTCTTTTGGCGGCGGTTATTGCAACTTTTGTAAAAGCAACACAAATAACCGGAACTCCTGATATGAGTTTCCAAGCCTTAGCACAGGTGAATTTCCCGGAACAGTTCCAAATTTGGATGTTCCTATTAATGTTGATAGGCTTTGGTTCACTCTTGTCAATGTTTCCGTTTCACAGCTGGTCCCCTGACGGTTATGCTGGGGCACCTACAGCGGTGTCAATGATTCACGCCGGTGTACTGAAAAAAATTGGTGGTTACGGTTTGATTCGGTTTGCTGTTTATGTTATGCCAGCTGGAGCGGCTTACTGGTCGCCACTGATTGCGGTCTTGGGTGTAGCGGGGTGTGCATATGCCGCCATGGGAGCTTTGGCCCAAAAGGACCTTAAGTATATTGTCGGTTATTCGTCAGTGAGTCACATGGGTTATGTGCTGTTAGGTGTTGCAGCCCTTAGTGTGGTAGGGGTCAATGGTGCTGTAGCGAATATGTTTGCGCACGGTGTAATGGCAGCACTGTTCTTCTCAATGATTGGATTTATCTATGAGAGAACGCATACTCGTAATGTTTCAGATTTAGGTGGTTTGGCTCGCCAGATGCCTAAGTTAGCAGTTGGGTTTATGATGGCGGCTATGGCTTCATTGGGTTTACCTGGTTTAGTAAGTTTTATACCAGAGTTCACCATTTTTGTTGGCTCCTTTGAGCGTTTTGGATTGCTGGCGGTGGTTGCAATTGCTGGTATTATCATCACTGCCTTGTATGTGCTACGTGCCGGTGCCAACACGTTATTTGGCACACCCCGTGAAAAGTACAATCACTTAAAAGACTTAAAAGGTGTTGAGATGGTACCATTGGTGGTACTGGGAGCAGTACTGGTGATAGGTGGTCTCATGCCTTCGCTGCTGTTTGATATGGTTGACAGTGGTGTTGCACCGATTATGTCTCATATTAACGAATACCTGCCCACTGCTGTTCAGATTGGGGGGAAATATTAGATGCCATTTGATATTAGTTTATTAACGGTTGAAATAATCTTGGCAGCACTAGGATTGGCTATACTGGTGATGGGTTTGATTATACCTTCAAATACCAAACGTGGCTTGGGTCCGATAACAGTAATTGGTCTTATTGCAGCACTGGCCAGTGCCATTGCAACTTGGAATGTGCAGGGTTCTTTGTTTGAAGGGATGTTTTTGGTAGACCAGTATGCTACTTTTTTTAAGATTACCTGTTTGTCTGCTGCTGTACTGGTTACCTTTGGATGTATGAAATATGTGGACCAGATGAAAGCACAAGGTGAATATTATTCTATTTTAGTATTCTCTGTGTTGGGTATGAGTGTGATGGCATCGGCAGGGGACTTTATCACCCTCTTTATTGGTTTAGAGTTAATGACCATTGCCTTTATTATCTTAGTGGCGCTAAATAAAAGGTCTGCTAAGTCTGCCGAGGCTGGCATTAAATATGTTATTTTAGCTTCAATTTCCTCGGCGGCATTACTATATGGCCTTTCGCTGGTCTATGGTATGTCTGGCACAATCATGATTTATGATGTTGCTAGAATGGTTGTGGGTGGTAGCGTATCACCACTGTTTGTTTTTGGTCTAGTACTGCTGGTGGCGGGATTAGGATTTAAAATTTCCACAGTTCCGTTCCACATGTGGTCACCGGATGTGTATGAGGGAGCACCCACTCCAGTAACTGCGTTTCTGGCTGTGGGTTCCAAGGCAGCATC
This sequence comes from Bacillota bacterium, assembly GCA_009711615.1. Classification (GTDB taxonomy): domain Bacteria; phylum Bacillota; class Desulfotomaculia; order Desulfotomaculales; family Desulfohalotomaculaceae; genus Desulforadius. The sequence continues at coordinate 281,011 of VENI01000003.1, forward strand.
ATTTGCCATTCTACTGAGACTTTTTATGGGTGGCTTTATTGGTGTGGCAGAAACATGGGTCTTGCTGGTGGCTATACTCGCGGCAATGAGCATGGTAATAGGCAACCTGTTGGCCATTCCGCAAACCAATATTAAAAGAATGTTAGCCTATTCCAGTATTGCTCAGGCAGGTTACATTCTGGTGGGCTTGGTGGCTGCCACTGAAGCAGGAGTTAAAGGGGTAATGTTTTACTCCTTCCTATACGTGTTTGCCACCATGGGAGCCTTTGTGGTGGTCACTGCGGTATACGATAAAGTGAAAAGCGATGAAATCGCAGATTATGCCGGCTTGGCCCAACGGGCGCCACTACTGGCGGTAGTACTGACAATCAGCATGCTGTCTATGGCTGGGATACCTCCCCTGGCTGGTTTTGCCGGTAAGCTGTACCTGTTCAAGGCCATTATTGCCGATTACTTCTGGTTGGCATTATTGGGTTTAATCATGTCCATGATATCGGTATACTATTATTTGCGGGTGTGCCTAGTAATGTATCGGGATGAACCCATTGACAATACCCCTATTAAAACTTCAGGAAATGTTACTGTGGTGCTGGTGGTGGCCATGATTGCCACCATAATCCTGGGTATTTATCCTGGTCCGCTGTCGGAAGTGACCAACACTGCAGCTAGCACGTTTTTCCTGCATTAATATTGCCTTTTACAAAAGAGCCCGGTCACCCGGGCTCTTTTTGCTGTATAATTATCTAGAGGTGTTAGTATGACTTTTTTTCGACAAGCCACCGGCCAAATGGGTGAGGATGCAGCGGCAAAGAAAATAAAGCAGATGGGAATGCGCATTAAATGCCGAAATTACCGATGCCTGCTGGGAGAAATAGATATAATTGCAGAGGATAAAGACACCCTGGTGTTTGTTGAAGTACGCTCCCGTCGTACCAAGGGGTATGGGCTACCCCAGGAGACCATTGGTTATAAGAAAATGGAAAAGGTACGTAAAGTAGCCCAGCAGTATATGCTAGCTAAAAAACTTTTAGATGTAAACTGCCGGTTTGATGTGGCCGCGGTAATTGTTGACGACCAAGGTAAGCCAAAGCAAATTGATTATATTAAAGACGCATTTTAAGGTTTTGTTGTAATTGGTAGAAATAATCATGTTGACAAAAATAAGTTAATCCCATAACATCTTAAGGGGCATTTCCAAATATATGGGAGGGAATAATCAAATGCGTCAAATCTTAATAGACTTTTTTCTAATTACCTTAGGGACCATTATTGTGGTTATAGGATTGGATGCTTTAGTTATCCCTTATAACTTGTTAACTGGCGGGGTTACTGGTATTGCGGTGTTACTGCAATACATAACAAATATAGATTCATATATTTTCTTAATAGCGATAAACATTCCGATTTTTATCATCGGTATTAAAGAAATTAATAAAAGATTTGCGTTATATAGCATATATGCCTTAACCTTAATGTCAGTATTAATTCCCGTCTTTGAGGATTATGTAGTGATGACTAATGACATTCTACTAGCATCAATTTTTGGAGGGCTACTGATAGGAATAGGTTGCGGGTTAGTGTTCCGAGCAGGTAGTTCTCAAGGTGGCTTTGATATTATAGCTATTATCATAAAAAAGAAAAAAGGTATTAATATTGGCGAATTTATGCTGTTGTCAAATGTAGTAATTATTTTAGCATCGGCATTTATGTTTAACTTGGAACTATCAATGTATACTTTAATCTCGATGGCAGTTACCTCGAAAACCATTGATTTGGTGCAGGAAGGATACAATACACGTCGTACAATAATGATTGTTTCAGGTCAATACGAAGAGATATCCGGGGAAATCATGAAAAGTTTTGGCCGTGGCGTTACTCTGCTAGAAGGCTCGGGAGGGTACTCCAAGCATAACAGTAAAATAATTCACTGCGTTGTAAATAGGTTTGAATTGCCCAAATTAAAAAACTTAGTTAATAGAGTAGACCCGTCAGCTTTTATGACAGTTACGGAAACGAAAGAAGTGATGGGTGGTAGTTTTGTACCCACATGCAAATTTTAGACTTTCCTGTATCTCGTAAGAGATACAGTTTTTGTTTTAAAAACAACATAACGGAGTGATAACGATGCAAATTTTAGCCATTAATCCCGGCTCCACATCCACAAAGATAGCGGTTTTTAAAAACAAAGACTGCCTATTAAAAGAGACAATCGAACATCCAAGCAGTGAAATAAACACATTTTCCAATGTGGTGGATCAATATCAGTATCGACTAGATGTAATTATAACTAAATTAAAAGACAAGGAATATAAACCGGAACAGTTTGATGCCGTGGTGGGTAGGGGAGGGCTACTTAAACCCTTAATAGGTGGTACATATACTGTTGATAAAAATTTGGTTGAAGAATTAAAAGACCCTCCCGGTGGAGAGCATGCTTCCAACCTGGGCGGTATACTGGCTTATAAACTTGGACAGAAAGTAGGCATCCCTGCTTACATTGTAGACCCAGTTTCCGTGGATGAAATGGATGAAGTGGCCCGTATTTCCGGTCACCCAGAACTACCTAGAGTTAGTTTATCCCATGCCCTAAATAAAAAAGCTGTTTGCAGAAAGGCTGCCAACAGCTTGAATAAAAATTACAATGAAGTAAACTTTATCACTGCCCACATGGGTAGCGGCATCACTGTGGGTGCGCACCGCCAGGGCAAATTGATAGATGTTACTAATGCTCTTAATGAAGGAGCTTTCACCCCGGAAAGGTGCGGTGGCCTACCCATTTATCAATTGGTAAAACTCTGCTATTCCGGTAAATATACTGAAAAAGAAATGCTCACCGGCATAATTAAAAGGGGAGGCTTATATGCTTACCTCGGTACTAAAGATGTCCGGAAAGTGGAGGAACGGATAAATAAGGGCGATAAGGAAGCTGAATTGGTACTAAAGGCCATGTGCTATCAAGTGGCCAAAGAAATTGGCAGCATGTCCACAGCACTGTATGGAAAGGTCGACAGAATTATACTAACCGGTGGATTGGCGTACTCCAAATTTGTTTCCGATGAGATTATTAGTCACGTATCTTTTATTGCCCCAATAATTGTAATTCCAGGGGAGCAGGAAATGGAGTCACTGGCCATGGGAGCGTTACGAGTGCTAAACGGGGAAGAGAAGGCGTTAACTTATTAAAAACAACCATCAATGAAAAATGAGAAAAAATCTGTTTTAGAACAAGAGCTCGGTGCATCACCGAGCCCTTGTTCTTTTGTTTTAATTCTGAATTCTGTCTCCTGACTTCTGACTTCTGATCTAATAACTGTAGGGTAATAAATAAACTTTCTGCGGGGAAGATTACTTTATTATTGATGGAACGGGGGGAGTTCAAAATGTTAGCCCGTGGTTCAAAAAATTTGGAGGTTAAGAAATTACAGCATAATTTAAAGGATTTGGGCTTTAATCCTGGTTCTGAAAACGGATTTTATGATACCAGAACAGAGGAGGCAGTTATGTTTTTTCAAAAGCATCATAATTTAAAAATCAGCGGTATTGTTGACGAAGATACAGAAAAGATGATTTTAGACCTAATGAAAGAGTATGAACAAAATAATTTATTACATCAATAATAGTTAAAGGGAGCAGTTACCTGCTCCCTTTAACCCTTCAAAACCCTACTTACGCATTCTTTTACCATGTTACCGTCTGCTTTACCTTTAACCAATGGCATAATGGTTTTCATGGCTTTGCCCATATCCTGAGGACCACTTAGTTCCTCTGCTTGGCATTTTTCATTTACCAGTTTCATAACTTCCTCTTCGGACATCTGCTCAGGAAGGTATTGTTCAATGATTTTAACTTCCTTTTCATACTGCTCAATTAAATCTTCACGGTCAAACATTTTAACAGCATCTTTTCTCTGCTTAACTTCTTTGGTAAGCACATCAATTTCTTCAGCCTCGTTTAGATCACGGCCCAGTTCTTTGGATTTTTGCTGAAGTTTATTAATGGTCATGCGCACAGTGGTAAGGGTAAACTTATCTTTAGCCTTCATTGATTCCTTCATTTTTTCTTTTAACTGTTCTAAAATCATCTACATCATCTCCTCTATGTATATTTTTCCATTTCTACTCGTTATTTATAATCCAAATAAACTTTTCAACCAATATAGGGTCAAATTTAGTGCCAGCACATTGTTCCAGTTCTTTAATTGCTTCATTATGAGGCAAGGCTTTTCTGTATGGTCGATCGTTAGTCATGGCATCGTAAGCATCTGCAATGGCCAGCATACGACATTCCAAAGGTATATCCTCCCCAATAAGACCAATAGGGTAACCGCTACCATCCCAACTCTCGTGATGTTTCAAAATCCAGTCAGCGATATGATTTAGGTTAGGGGAGGATATGGCAATACGGTAACCTATTTCACAGTGCCGTTGCATTTCTCGCATTTCATCACTGGTTAGGGGACCGGGTTTAAATAGTATTTTATCTGAGATTCCCACTTTGCCAATATCGTGAAATTGAGCCAGTAAGCGTAGATCAGCAATTCTACGTTCAGGCAGATTACTGGCCTTTGCCAAAAGTACTATCAATTCCTGTAACCGGTCAGCATGACCTTCGGTGATAAAATCCCTTGCTTCCAGCGCTTTCATCAGTGTTTTAACAATGGAACTACGGGTACTTTGGCTACGGTGCAGTTTCTCCTTATACATATTGTTATCTGCATCTTTAAATGTTTCACTTAAGCTAATATCAGGAGAGGTCCTGAAAGCATAACCTATAGATATAGTCAATGCAAAATCTTTGTCGTTGGTATTAATCTTATCAATGCTATTATTGATATCGTTATATAATTCTTCTAAATTCTTTTCATCTGTGTTGGGAATTAATACTGCAAATTCATCTCCACCTATTCTGGCAAAAAAAGTATCATCTGGTATGGAGTTGGCTATGGCGCATGCTGCATCAATAAGTAACTTATCTCCGACACTATGCCCTAATGTGTCATTAACTAGTTTTAAACCATCCACATCACAAAGCATGATGCCGGTGGCTAAGTCTTCTTTTTCCAGACTTTGCATTTTCTGCTCAAAATAGGTACGGTTGTATGCTTTTGTTAAGCCATCATGCATGCTGATATACTTCAACTCATTTTCAGTTTTCTTTCGGTTGGTAATGTCCCTGTAGATAGCGTATACTCCCACCTGACTACCGTCAACAATAATTGGATAGCCAAGTATGAGAACATCCACTAAACTGCCATCTTTTCTTTTTCTGACCGTTTCTTTTTCTACAGAGTTATTGTTAATCACACTTTGGGTTAAATTTGATCCCTCTTGTTCTAATCCTTTGGGTACGATGAAATTAGTAATCCTCTGTCCCTTAATTTCATCAATCGTATACTGAAAAAGTATTTCAAATTGCTTATTAGCATTGACGATCTGGCCACTGCTGTTAAGAATGGCGATACTCTCAGGAGAGTTTTCGAACAGTTGTTCAAAGAAAGCCTTCTGCAGTTCTAGCTTCGATTCTGTAATCATTTGTTCTTCTATTAATTTATCAACTGTGGAAACCATGCTGTTAAATTTGTTGTTAAGCTGTTGGAACTCATCAGTAGTACTTAAATTACTCCTTACCTTGAAGTTTCCTTCTTCTACAATGGACATTGTATTTATTAAGCCATCAATTTTACCGGCTGTCCTGTTCGATATATAGATACTTAGCATTATTGCAATTAAAGAGCTTACAATACCAACAGTAAGTGATCTATTCTTTATTGGTGCCACTTTTTCCTCCAGCGTAGCTTTTGGAATAAAACCTATTAACTTCCAACCTGTTTTCGGAACAGTTACGTAACTAATGAAAGTATCTTTTCCATTATACTCATATAAAATTGATCCTTTATTTTGAAGCGGTAAATTTTTAAACCAATCTTTATTAACGACACTTTGGCCAAGCAAATTCACGTCTTGATGTGCAATGATGTTACCTGTTTTATCTATTAACATTGCATAGCCATTTTTGCCAAATGAGATATTGGAGACTATTTCAGATAGTTTGTTTAAAGATGTGTCCATTCCAAATACACCGATGAAATCACCGGAGTTGTCTTCTACGGTTTTCACCGCACTAATAACCGTTAAGTGTGAAATGTATTCTTCGTATGGCTTACTCCATACCACTTCAGATGTTTTTTTAAAAGCAGCTTTATACCATGGTCTAACTCTTGGGTCATAATCTTCGGGGGGGTTCCATTCTGAAGAAGTATATATGTTTCCATCTTTTGTACCAATGTAAATATAAAAGATGTGTGAATTATACTCAAGGTAATGCTCCCATTCTTTCATTGATTCTTTAAGGGCATTAGGTTCAGATAACACCTTTCTAAATTGTGGATCTTTAGAAAATTTGTTTACCGCAATTTCTATTTGATTTATGTAATTATTAATAAAGAAGTCGTTGGCGTTTTCCATGGCCTTAAGACTGGATTCTTGCATTTCGCTAATTAATAAACCTCTAGCTTTATGATAAGAAAGTGTTCCCAAGATGATAATAGGTATAATAATTAAGATCAGCAAAGTAACCATTAATTTATACTTGATGCTTAGCTTCATAATAATCCCTGCCAATTACATATGATGTTTATATTTTTCCCCGTTAAACTTTCAAGTCCTTCTTTTTACCTATTTTTACTTAATAGATTAAAAAGTGATTAAATTATATAAAATTAGCGGAAATGTTCTTTAGGAAGAGGATTATCACAAAAATGAAGTGTTATTTATAAAGAATTTTACGTTAAGTATTAAGTCAGTTAGGATGTATATTAGACCAACAAAGAAATAAATCCCGCCAATCCTAATAGGAAGGCGGGATTATTGTTATGCTTTAAATTTTTCAACTGAAGTTTGCAGTGTATTGGCAATATCAGCCAGTTCCTGTGCTGCTGAGTTCATTTGCTGAATTGATGCTGATATCTGTTCATTACTACTTGCAACCTGTTCCATACCTTCAGTTGATTGTTTAGCCCCATTTGCAACTTCTTCTATTTCTTTGATGGTATTTTGAACAGCTTTCTGGATGTAATTTAGTGATTTGTTTGCTGATATAGAAAGATCCATACCTGCTTGTCTTTTTTCACCAGTTTTATTAAGCATTTCATTAATCTTTATTATATAGTCTTGAACGTCATAAACAATTTGAGCAATCTCATTGGTTGAGTTAGAAGATTGTTCTGCTAAGTTCCTTACTTCTTCTGCAACTACTGCAAACCCTTTGCCATACTCTCCCGCACGTGCGGCTTCGATGGCGGCATTTAAAGCCAAAAGATTAGTCTGTTCTGAGATACCGGTAATAACTTCAGTTATTTTGCCGATTTGTGAAGACAGGCTAGTTAACTCTTCCATGTTCGTGGCAATTTCTTTGTCATATACATTAATTTCATTATTGTGTTTGGTAACTAAACCTACTGCCTTTGCACCCTCTTTGGCTGTTTCCATGGTTTCATTAGCTTCTTCAATTGCTTCTTTCACGGAATTATAGCCTTGCTGCGATGTAGTGGAGACCTCTTGGGTAGTAGTGGTAATTTCTTCCATGGTAGCACTTATTTCCTCATTGGATGCTGCCAGTTGCTGGCTATGGGATGCTAGAAGTTGTGAATCTTCAGTTATTTCTTTTAATAATGCTTTTGTATTTTCATTCATACGGTTTAAACTTGTTGCTAACACGCCAATTTCATCTTCAGTTGAAGTAACATTAATCTGTTCTGTAAAATCACCATCTGCATACTTGTTTATCTTTTCATTTATGTGTTCCAGCGGCTTAAGTGTCTTAAAATTAATGTAGGTCAGTAATAAAACGATATTCAAAAACGGCAGTCCTAGGTTTGAGACCATGTCTATAACAAATTCATTATTAATTACCAAGGGTAGAATAAGTTGTGCAGCTGCTTGAATTGCCATAATCACAAGAACGGCAATACCTATTTTAAATTTCAATGACTTTATAAACTGCATATTAATACCTCCTTTTCCTTCTATTAGCATAAAGTTAAACAAGTATTAACGTTTTTCCTGCAGGATATAAAATCTTTCTTTCAAATATTTAACAGTACATTATGGATAAAAAGAAAAAGTCCACCTGACCAATGATGTCGGATGACAAAACGATATTGGTCAGGTGGAACAAATTAAAATTTTCATCTATTTTTATAGATCAACAATATTTTGTATTCTATCAATTTGTTGGCATGGATTAAGTATTACATGATTAAATTTAGCTACATTAAAACAAGACAATAAGTCTTGTTTTGTTACTTGGTCTGAATATAAAACTAACTTACAATTGCCATGTAATTCATTAATTTTATCTAATAGCTGATAATTATTATCTTTGGCAGTATCTAAAGACAATAATATAATTCGAGGTTTTGTTGTTACAATAAAAGTTATAGCATCAAGTGAATGTTCGGTCTCAAAAACAGAAACATTAAGTTGCCATAAAATTGTTTTTAAGTTAAACCTAGTTAATGAGTCATTATCAATTATCATAATAGTATTTTCGTTGAACATAGGAAACCTCCTTTGATAGGAGGGTCAAATCCAATTAAGAAGCAACTGGCTGCCATAGGCTTAAACCCTTAGACCCTCTAGTTTTGCGTCACTATCTTTCAATAGCTTTGCCTTTGTTGGTATTCAAAATTAATTATATAGTTGTTTGGTCTTAAGCGAAACGGGTGAAGGTCTTATAGATGATAGGACAATAGTACTGTTTTTCATAGTAATAGAGAATGATGCAGATAGTGAAGGTTATTATTTTGTTGCAAAATAAAAAAAGCCCGCCTAGTTTATAGGAAGCGGGAGTTAATTTATACTAGGCGGGTAAGGATGATAGCTTGATAATACAAGAATAATTATATATTTTGTCGAAGAAAGGTTCAAGTCCTAATTATTAGAATCGCCCTGGGACTAGGAGACAAAACATCATATTACCTGAATAATAAATTAAAGATATATGAAATATCACTTAGATTGATCTTGAATAGTAAAGTTTTTTTCTGTTAACTTTATATATGCTTCCAATATATCAATAATAAACTGCTGATGGTTAGGACCATATGAAATTATCTTATCAAGATTATTTTTGAGGATTGGATAAGGGTCCACACTTGGATCAGTTAATAAGGTGTACGGTTTGACATTAAAAAGCTTGGATGTTTTTTCTATTATATCTATTCCTGGGTTTCGTTCACCTCTTTCGAGATAACCAAGATAAGAACCAGTTAGACCTAATTTTTCTGCTGCTTCCTTTTGAGATAGACCACTTTGAGCTCTTAATTTTTTAATGTTATTAGCAAAGACATATTTTAGCGACATATATTATCTCCTCTCCACTACAACTATTTGTTAAAATATGTTGAATAAGTTAACTTATTGTTGTATAATGTCAAACGTGTTAGCATTATTATAAAGGCAAACCTAGCTAAAGTTAGGGACGCAAAGCCATGGGTCTAAGGTAAATATATATTTACTATGATTGCCAGGTTGCGGGGGAGATATAGGCCTCCGGGAAGATATATTGGGGGCAACTCTTTAATGTTTAATGGATTTAATCATTTACTAAGTTTATTAAATAAAGATTTATACAGGCATTCTTATAATGTTTCTTTTATTAGTTATCTTTTGGCAAGGGAAATATATCTTACTGAAACCCAAGTTAAAAAAGTATCCATTGGTAGTTTGTTTCATGATATTGGTAAGACAAAAATACCTAAAACCATATTATACAAAAAAAATAAGCTTAGTAACAGTGAATTTAAGGCAATACAAAAACACTGTGTATACGGTGTTGAAATGATTAGATGTTATGAAGAATATACAAATTATCTACCTATTGTAAAATATCATCATGAGAAATGGGATGGATCGGGTTACAATGGATTGAAAGGTGATAAAATACCCCTGGAGGCTAGGATAGTATCCATTGCCGATGCTTTTGATGCAATGACATCAGTAAGGGTGTATCAGAAGACAAAGAATATGAGGGAAGCATTAGAGGAAGTAAATAATTGTTCGGGAACACAATTTGATCCGTTATTGGTGGTTATATTTAATAATGCTTTAACCAAACTTATTAATCAAAGAAATGTTTATGAGCATAGGTTGCTTATAAGTAAAAATATGCATATTGAGCCTTCTGACTTTCAGAGATGGTTGCAACTAAATGACTAACAGCCTCGGATATTAAATTTAGGCATTAGTTATTTTAGATGATCAATATACTATTTTAAAAGAAGCCAGTAATAAGGGATAAGCATTGTTTAATCGCAGAAAAATAGTAGGTCTGTGTTTTATATTTATGTTTATGAAAGTTGGTTTAGTCAGTGTCTAATCAAATTAATGTTCTTCTTAAGAAAATAGAGAATCTCCGGCAAGAGATGCACCGATTAGGATTAGAAAAGGGACTTTCTGACCCTGAAGTTATAAATATAAGCCAAAAATTAGATCTGTTGATGAACCAGTATTACGGACATCATAATTATAAAAAAATGATTTAAATAATTAATATTCGATGCCGATGATTCTCCTGGTTTGGCATACAGCTGCATTCCTTGGTTTTATCACCGTAGTAGTCGCATGGACGGGGGTTCGGGTTTGAGCTTCGGAAAAAGCATAATTGATAAGAACACTTTACGTTCTCAAAGCTGGAATAGTTAGGAATGTTATTGATGACATTTTTTATAGGTATTTGAATAGTAGGAATTGTTCTTGTATTTAATAAAAGGCTCACATATTAACCCTTGCACCATTAATGTTCAAATCTTTTCAACTTACTATCAGGAGTATAAATTTGGTTGTGTTTTTTATACAATCACTTCCGATCATTTTTGTTTTTGTTATGTGTTTAATATATTTCGGACTATTTGTTGGGCTTTTGATTGACTTACTTTAACCAAATAATTCAGATTCGAGATTGCGATACTGTAATGCCTCAGCCATGTGCTGGGCTTCAATAGTTTTAAATTTACCTGCTAGGTCAGCAATGGTTCGGGCAACCTTTAATATTTTATCGTGACTGCGGGCAGACAAATTAAGTTGCTTAAAGGCTGATCTTAACAGCGATCGGGCCTCTTGGGAAGCGTTACAATGTTTTCTTACTAGTGATGCAGGCATTTGTGCATTACATGCAACGGCAATGTTATTTGAAAATCTCTGCCGCTGAATATATCTAGCATTTTCCACTCTTTCTTTTATAGATGCCGATGATTCTCCTGGTTTGTCATTTTCTAATTCATTAAATTCCACCCGTGATATTTCAATATGCATATCAATTCGGTCCAGCAGTGGACCGGATAACCGTCTTAGGTATCTTTGAATTTGGTTTGGCGTGCAACTACATTCTTTGGTTTTATCACCATAGTAACCGCACGGACAGGGGTTGGCACTGGCCACGAGCATAATTCTTGCGGGGTAGGTGAGGGAAGACTGTACCCTTGTTATAGAGACAATACCATCTTCCAGTGGTTGACGAAGTGATTCTAAAACATCTTTTCTGAATTCCAAGATTTCGTCCATAAAAAGAACGCCGTGATGGGCGAGGCTGACCTCACCAGGGCGTGGGATACGCCCGCCGCCAATCAAACTGGCAGCTGAAGCAGAGTGGTGCGGCGACCGAAATGGTCTTCTGGTTATCAGTGCTTGATTGGGTTGTAGTTGGCCAGCAAGGCTGTGCACTTTTGTGGCTTCCACAGCTTCTTCAAATGTTAGGTCAGGCAGAATGCCGGGAAGGCGGCGTGCTAGCATGGTTTTACCAGACCCTGGGGTACCTATCATGAATACATTGTGACCGCCGGCAGCAGCTATTTCCAGTGCTCTTTTTGCCGCCAGTTGTCCCTTGACATCGGCAAAGTCTTGTATTGGTTTAGCTGAATCTGAGAGTAGTTTATTTACATCCACTTGTTGAGGTTTCATTTCATCACGGTTTTTTAAGTCACTAACCAGTTGTGTTAAGTCACTGGCTGGGAATACCTCAACACCTTGCACCAAAGCTGCTTCACCAGCGTTGGATGCCGGTACCACCATTTTAGTATAACTCTGTTCTTTTGCTGCCAGCGCAGCAGGCAGCGAACCGTTAACTAGTCTGATAGCACCGTCTAGAGAAAGTTCACCCATAAAAATATATTCAATGCATTTGTTAACATCTATTTGTTCGGAAGCAGCCAAAATGCCGATGGCAATAGGTAAATCATAAACGGGTCCTTCTTTACGAATATCTGCCGGGGCTAAATTAACTGTGATGCGTTTTACCGGAAATTCAAACCCAGAGTTTTTTATAGCAGCGCGAACTCGTTCCTTAGATTCACGCACAGCGGCATCGGGTAGTCCTACGAGATCAAGCCCAGGTAGACCATTAGACACATCAACTTCTACTTTAACAATAACTCCTTCAAGTCCTTGCAAGGCGATGCTATTTACAATTGCCAACATAATATAACCTTCCTTCCAGATTATGCGAATAATAGTATATTCTTTCGTGCAAGTGTTTACACCTGCTAAAAAACAAGATTTACCAAATTAGTTAAGTTAGCTATCAAGTAGTTAAAAAGATAAAATTTAGAACTATACACTAATACCCCAGATTTATTTAATTCTAATTACAAAAAACACCAAAAACAACATATCTTAAATTAAAAAAGTATAAATTATGCACAGGCTCCTGTGGAAACAGTGGATAACTGCTGAATAAAAGAGAAAAAAGAAGCAATAAAAAAATATATAAAAATATCGGTTAAATGGGCGTTACAATAATATTTGACAATGATTGTCGAATATGTTCTTTAGATTAAAAATGGAGTAATAATGTGTAAAAAAATTAGGGAGTTTATATTAATAGGACCAAAATCGGATATATAACCGGGACTATACTCGTAATTTGTTTTAATAACAAATATTCAAAGAGGAGTTATCGGACTGTGAGACAAATAAGTACATAAAAATATTTATGGGAGGAATGCTTTATGAGTTTCATTAAAGAAAATTACGAGTGTTCCAAAGGGTATTATATTAACGAAGCTGTTACGGAGCTAAAGGACAAAGACAGAAGACATAGTTATATTTCAATACATTCAGAACTCCCACTGTTAAGAAAAGACAAACAATCAGAAGTGGGCTTTAACAAACCAATATTAAAGGTGGATGAAAAGGGCAAAGTAAATGTTGATAGATATTGGGATGCTGTTACTGAAGGTTATAAACGAATTGGATAAATATTTATTTATTAATATACCCCGGCAAGTGGTAGCAGGGGTATATTTTTCTATTTAAATTTAATATATAAATTTATAATTGTAAACTGGAAATGGAATTCTAACATTTAAGAAAGGGAGGTCATAATACATGTATGAAAAACTAAATAAATGTACAATATTTTTTGCAATTTTAATAATGTTGTCTTTGATGTTGGGAACGACATACGCATCTATAGATAACAAATTTAATCATAAGAGTATTGAAGCATTCACGGTAAAAGGTGTATTTCAACAAGCTGATGCTGATAAGGTAAAAGTGAATTCATGGATGATCAACATACGTTCCGGAGCTAGTGAACAGCATAATATAGTAAAAGTTGCTTACAGAAATGAAATACTTACGGTGTTGGGTAAGATTAATAATTGGTACGTGATAAAAACGAATAATGATTTAGTAGGCTGTGTAAACAGCAAGTATGTTAGCCTAGTAAGTGGTACAGAACCTCCAGAACCAGAACCGAAACAACCAAAACCGACCCCAGAACCAGATAAGCAGCAAAAAGAGCGCACTGATAAAGATATTGTAATTAAGAATCCAGAACCTAAGCCCACTTTAAGTAAATTGGAGCAGCAGCAGCTAGAAATGGTGGGATACATCAACCAAGCTCGCAAGAAAAAAGGAAAGACACCCCTGAAGTTGGATGATAGTCTAAGTGAGGTTGCTCAAGCTAAGTCACAGGATATGGTGGACAACAATTATTTTTCTCATAATTCACCCACTTATGGCAGTCCTTTTGATATGATGACAGAATTTGGTGTCAGTTATGGATGGGCCGGTGAAAACCTTGCTAAAAACAGTAGTTTAAAAAGTGCCCATGAATCACTTATGGAAAGTCCTGGCCATAAGCGTAACATATTGCAGCGTAACTTTAATAAAGTTGGAATCGGTGTAGTGAAGAAAGGACCACTGTTGTATATAACAGAAATGTTTACCGATTAGAATTTAGCTTTAATATAAATTAACAAGATTAATTTTGGTGTGAAATCTCTATGTTTTCACACCTTTTTGTTGTTATGATACCAGTATTTACATATAATAGCATGTAGTGTATAGGTAAACAGAGTACCATTATCGATATAAAATAAAAAAAGCCTTATATGTGGGTTTGTTTAGAAGGAAATTTATTCTAATTGTTTAAGATTAATGTTTAGTAATAAAAAATAGGGGTGTAATTATGAGTAATGAAATGACACAGCAAGAATATCTATCGGCATTGATTGAAACATATCGGGGGTATAAGGCTACTCCCCCGCAGCTTGAATTAAAAGATGAACAATCATTATTGAAAGATGTGGTATCATCAGCCATCAGGTTTGCTGAGAGTGAACAGGTTATGCAGCAGTTAAGTGAAGAGCTGTTTAAATGCCAAAAGGGAGAATGCAGCTTTCAGCAACAGGTGGAGTTAACAGAAAAACAAATGCCTGAAGTGTTAAATGCAAAAATGACTGCTGCCGCTTATTTAATGAAAATTATTAGCAATGAAAAAAGAGGGATTAACGTTGAATTTACTCAATAACACTATCACTAATATTAACCCTTTAGATACTAAAGCAATGCAGCAGGCGAAAGAAAGGTTAAACAGTCTAACCAAACCTGTGGGTAGTTTAGGGATAATTGAACAAATAGCCATTCAACTGGCAGGTATACAAGGCAGTGTTGACATTGATGTATCAAAAAAAGCAGTGCTGGTGTGTGCTGCTGACCACGGCGTGGTGGAAGAAGGGATTAGTGTTTTTAATCAGGAAACAACTCGTTTAATGGTGAAAAACTTTTTGATTGGTGGAGCTGCTATTAATGCTTTATCTCGAGTGTCTGAAGCTAAGGTGGTGGTGGCTGATATAGGGGTAAACGGCCCACTATTTGAACATCCCAACATGATTAACTTACGGGTTAAGGATGGAACTGACAACTTTACCCAAGGCCCCGCCATGACAAGGGAAGAAGCGGTAGCATCATTGGAAGCGGGAATAACAATGGCCCAGCAGCAGGTTGATAGTGGCAGCAAAGTTCTGGCCACAGGAGAAATGGGTATTGGGAACACCACTGCCAGTAGTGCCATAATAGCTGCTGTGTCAGGCCTATCCCCTGAGATAGTTACGGGTAGGGGAACGGGTATTGATGATAAAGAACTGGCAGTAAAACATCAGGTAGTGGCTAAGGCACTGGCAGTAAATAATCCAAACCAGGTTGATGGACTGGATATACTTGCAAAAGTTGGGGGACTGGAAATAGGTGCTATGGCGGGGATGATTATCGGCGGCGCATCATTAAAGGTTCCAGTGGTAATTGATGGATTTATTTCAAGCGCTGCGGCTCTGTTGGCTTACAAAATAGCTCCAGCATGTAGGGAATACATAATTGCTTCTCATTTATCTGAGGAACCGGGTCACCAGTTGATGTTGGAAATGTTGGATTTAGAGCCGATGCTGCACTTAAACATGCGACTGGGTGAAGGTACCGGGGCAGTGATGGCCTTCCCGATTCTTGAGGCCGCAGAAAAGGTGATGAAGGAAATGATTACTTTTGAAGAATTAGCAAAACATTAATCTATTGAAAGTGGGTGTGAGTGTTTGCTATCATCATTAAATATGACCCTTGCAAATATTATCTTTGCTTTTAGTGGCATTATTTTGATACTGGTGGGAACTATGATATGGAAGAAAAAACTATTAGAGTTACTGGCTGGATATGATGAAAATAAAGTAACAGATAAAAATGGCCTTGCTAAATATGCAGGCTCGCACCTAATATTAATGGGTTTTCTTATTCTAATAACTTCAATTATTGGTGCGATGTTAGAAAAGAGTACCAGTTTAATTTATTTTGCCATAGTAGTAACTATAAGTATTAAAATGGCGATTGGTTGTAAGAGGTTTGAAAAAAGATAATGTGGTTTTGAACAATTAAATAAGCAAACTAAAAAAACAAACTAAAAAAACGCCAAGTTGTTAATTTCAACAAAGGCGTTTTTCTAGTTCTGTTTTATTACTGTTTGGTACATTTTTTCTCTTTCAGCAGGTGAAAATTTTATAAATTTTCGGTTTGCCACAAGGATCTTTTGCCTGCCCGTTTCTATAATGGCCAGCACCATATCGGTTTTTTCATTTAAGAATAGCGGGTAGCTACCGTAGAACCCAATTTGACTCAAAATACTCACCTCCTAAATAGTGATTTAGACTTAATATAATTTGTACTATGATAACATAAACTTGTTAAGAGTAAAGGGGTTTTATTATATTTAAAATTAAATGTTGATTATTAATCTGTTAGCTTATAATTAATAGTACTTGGATCGCTATTGTAGATGCGGTCCTTTTTTATTTTTTTGGTATTAGTAGATAGCTATTACGTCATACTAGTAGCGAATAATACCAGTTACATACTAGGAGTGATGTTATGAAAACAGTGGTAACAGAATTGATTTGGGATGAGGGTTTGGAAGTATTGCAGGGTATGGGAGAAGTGGTTTATGATCCTGAACTTTGGAAATCTGACAATCTGCTGGGTGCAGTATCAGATGCAGATGCAGTGGTGGTGAGGAACCAAACCCAAGTAAATAAAGACTTGCTGGCCGCTGCCAATAAACTAAAAGTGGTGGGGCGTTTGGGTGTTGGTTTAGATAATATCGATGTCGGTGCCTGCAAAGAACAAGGAGTTGATGTGGTATTTGCCCGCAACGCCAATGCCATTTCGGTGGTGGAATATGTATTTGCCTCTATGCTAAGCTTTGCCCGGCAACTGGGAAAAGCCACTGATGACGTGAAGAAAGGCGGATGGAACCGTAAACAATTCACATTACAGGAGCTTTTTGGTAAAACACTGGGCCTAATTGGAGTAGGTGAAATCGGTAGTCGTTTGGCAGCTAGGGCTAAAACCTTTGGCATGGAAGTGATTGGTTTTGACCCCTTTTTACCGCCTTATGAAGTAGCTATTACAGAATTTGGTGTTAAGCTTTCCAGCCTGGAATACGTAATTAGCAACTCAGACTTTATTAGCATGCACGTGCCATTAAATGAAAAGACTCGTAACCTTATTAATAAAAAAACTTTAAAAATGATGAAACCAACTACATGCATTATTAACACTGCCCGGGGCGGTATTATTAACGAAGATGATTTATATGAGGCATTAAAGAATAAACAAATTGCCGGAGCTGCCCTTGACGTACTGGCCAAAGAGCCGCCAACCGGCTCGCCACTAATGAAACTGGATAACATTATACTAAGTCCACACATTGCTGGGCTTACTGAAGAGGCCCAGGTGCGTACATCGGTATTGGTAGCCAGGGAAGTGGCCAAGGTGATGTCTGGCGAAACTTCATTATGCTGCGTTAGATAAAAGAACAAAGGAGGAAGGAAAATGCCCCAATTTCAAGCTAATAAACTATTGGAATTCTGTACTAGTTTAATTCACGGGGCTGGAGTGCCTGGTGAAGAAGCTGCCATTGTGGCAGATGTGCTGGTAGATACCAGTCTAGAGGGTTTGGATACCCATGGCATCAGCCGATTGCCCATTTACTTAACCAGAATTCAAAATGGACGAATTAATGCAATGCCTAACATTAAAGTAGAAAAAACAGCACCGGCACTGGCCAATGTGGATGGCGATAACGGTTTGGGTCAGCTTGTTGCGGTTAAATCAATGCAGGCGGCCATTGATCTAGCTAAAGAAGCGGGAGTTGGAATGGTGGCTACTAAGCACAGTAACCACTATGGTGCTTCATCATATTATTGTAAAATGGCCAGTGCGGAAGGAATGGTGGGCATGGCCTTTACCAACACCCCATCCGGCATTCCCCCCTGGGGTGGTAGAAAGCCTTATTTTGGTACCAACCCAATAGCCTTTGGTTTTCCCGGCAAGGGTCAGCCAGTGGTAATAGATATGTCCTCCAGTATAGTAGCCCGAGGTAATATAATTCTGGCTGCTAAAGAAGGTAAGTCTATTCCGGAAGGCTGGGCCATAGACAGTGCTGGTAATACCACTACCGATGCCAAGGCTGCCTTAGATGGAGCAGTGCTTCCTATGGCTGGTCCTAAGGGTTATGCTATGGCTTTAGCAGTGGAAGTTATGTCTGGAATTTTAAGCGGTTCCGCTTACGGGCCAAGGGTAGGATGGATTTATGATGACAGCACTGAACCTGTGAATATCGGGCACTCCTTTGTTGCTATAAACATAGACAAGTTAATGCCGATGGATGAATTTGTAAACAGAATGGACAATATGGTAAATGAAATAAAATCTGCTCCCAAGGCGGCAGGAGTAAACGAAATATTCATACCCGGTGAACGGCGCACCAATAAAGCCAAAAAACGGAGTCAAGAAGGGATACCGCTTAACGATCAGTTGTTGGGTGAACTAAACAAACTGGCCAAAGAATTTGGTATCAATGAGCTAAAATAAACAAAGAGTTAAATAAAAAAACAGGGCTTCAATTTTTGAAGTCCTGTTTTTTTATGTAACCTTATTTCTTCTCTTTTTTCTGCTGTTCTGGAATAACTTCTGTTTCCAGGGAACCCATTTCAAACTTTGCAGATTGTTGAGTCTTATTCTTATCTACTTGATAGAATGCACCATCAACTCCCCAACCACCACCAAAGGTGGTATTTGTACCTTCAGGTTGTGCCCTTTGCACTCTTGGTTTAGAGTTCATCTTTTGTACTGCATCCTGAACAGGTTCTGGGTTTAATTCTGCACCTGCTTCCATCTCTCTTTTAATCTGTTGTGGTTTTTTCTGCAGTGACTGTTTTTTATTTTCCACAAAAATACCTCCTTATAATTAGGTGTATATTCTTTGATTATTTTGGCCCTAAGAAGTTTTACTATACCATAGGATAAGTTCCAATATTTCCATGTATAAAAAAACTGATATAAAAAAATAATAACAAGGAAAAACATATATGGGAGGAGGGCCAAATTATGGCACAAACACATTTCTTTGTCCACGACAAAGAAGACCATGTTGGAGTGGCGGTAGTAGATATTAAAGCTGGTGAAGAAGTTAACGGCTGGGTTATGGAGAATGATGACACCGTAACTGTTAAATCCGTTAACGACATTCCGCTCGGTCACAAAATTTCTTTAAAGGATTTAGATCAGGGCACCAAGGTACTTAAATATAATGTGGTAATTGGCGGCGCTACTCAGGCTGTTAAAACAGGTGAACATGTACATACACACAATCTAAAGACATTGAGGTGGTAAAAATGGCTGTGACAAAATTTCGTGGTTATAGGCGAGAGAATGGAAGAGTAGGGGTAAGGAATTATGTAGCAATATTAGCATTAGATGATATTTCTAATGCTGCGGTTGAAGGGGTGGCCAGCATAGTGCAGGGTACGTTGCCATTGCCGCACGCTTATGGTCGCTTACAGTTTGGTGAAGACTTGGATCTGTTTTTTCGCACTATGATTGGAACGGGTAGCAACCCTAATATTGCTGCCTGTGTGGTTATTGGTATTGAACCTAATTGGACAAACCAGGTTGTAGAAGGAATTGCTAAAACCGGTAAACCAGTGGCTGGATTCTCTATTGAGCGTAATGGTCAATATAAGACCATAGAAATGGCTGCCCGCAAAGCTCATGAATATGTGCAATTTGCCACTGAGCTAAGGCGTGAAGAATGTGATTTATCTGACCTTGTAATGAGTGTTAAATGCGGTGAGTCCGATACCACATCCGGTCTGGCTTCCAACCCCACTGTTGGTGTGGTCGTGGAACGAGTAGTTGAGGCTGGAGGTACAGCAATATTCGGTGAAACATCAGAATTAACAGGTGGAGAAGATATTGTAGCTGAACGTTGCGAAACTCCTGAAGTAAAAGAAAAGTTCTTGAAAATGCATGCTGACTATATGAAGCTAATTGAAGATCAAGGTGTTGACCTGTTAGGTTCCCAACCTACCCAGGGGAATATTGCCGGTGGTTTAACTACCATTGAAGAAAAAGCATTAGGTAATATTCAAAAGATAGGTAAGAAGCCCAAAGTTCAAAGTTCATTGAAAGAGGCAGAAGCACCTCAGAGTAAGGGGTTGCATTTCATGAATTCTTCATCTGCTGCGGCAGAAATGGTTACTCTCTGTGCGGCAGGCGGTGCAGTGGTACACCTGTTCCCCACAGGCCAAGGTAATATTGTAGGTAACCCAGTTATTCCTGTGGTTAAACTTTGTGCCAACCCAGTAACAGTGGCCACAATGTCAGAACACTTTGATGTTGACCTTACCGGTCTATTGCGTAGGGAAATGGATTTAGATGGTGCAGGGGACAAATTGCAAGACATGATGATTCGTGCTTGTAATGGTCGAATGATGGCTGCAGAGATATTAGGACATAAAGAGTTTATCATGACTAAACTATATCCAAGTGCCTAGTTTATATTGGATAGACTTGGGTACTATTGAATTAACTTCAGGTGGACATTAGAGGCTGAATATGAGTTAATATTATTGTGCATTGTAATAGAACCGAATTTTCACACAATGACATGGAGGGATTTCAGTGAAACGTTTTTGGCTGTTAACATTAATAGTTATGCTGGCTGCGGGTTTGATTATCGGCTGTGCCCAAGGTGGCGGTGAAGATACAGATAATGATGGCGATCAGGCTGCTGGCGAAATAGATTATCCAACAAAATCAATTAAATATGTTGTACCATTTAATCCAGGTGGTCAATCGGACTTGGAAGCCCGTCGTCAACAACAACCACTAGAAAAAATACTGGGAGAAAGTATAGTTGTTGAAAACAAACCTGGTGGCGGTGGTGCTGTAGGTTGGTCTGAGTTAGTAAGGAAGAAACCTAATGGTTATTACCTTACTGGTATCAACATTCCGCACATAATTTTACAGCCACTGGCTAGGGAGAATGCCGGTTATGAAACAGAGCAGATTAACCCGATTGCACTATTCCAAGGTACACCAATTGGACTGGCAGTTCAGCCCGATGCACCATGGAATACATTAGACGAATTTATTGAGGATGCTAAGAATAATCCGGGTGGAATCACCGTGGGCGGTTCAGGAACATGGTCCGGTCACCATATTACTTTACTACAACTTCAGGATAGAACCGGTACTGAGTTTCAATACATTCCGTCTCAAGGTGCAGCACCTTCTATTCAAAGTTTTTTGGGTGGTAACGTAGATGCATTATTTGCTAACTCAAACGACTTGGTACAACACAAAGATAATATGAAAATACTGGCCATTGGTTCAGAAGAGACATTTGAACCATTGCCTGATGTTAAAACTTTTAAAGAACAGGATATTGACTTAGTGTCCAGTATTGACCGTGGTATTGCGGCACCTCCAGGAACCGATGAAAGAATTATTGAAAAGCTGGAAGATGCCTTCATGCAGATTGCAAACGATGAAGACATAAAGGCACAAATGAAGGAAGAAGGTTTCCAGCCACTGGCCAAAGGTGCTGAAGAAACTAAGCAATATATTCAAGAGATGAAAGATAAATATACTCAAATTTACAATAAAGTTAAAGATCAAGCTGGTTAAAATTTGATATACACACGCTGGTTCCCGGGGTATCTGTACCCGGGAATCACTGTGTAGAGCCATAAATAACATTATTATCCTAATAAGAGCAACCCTGGGAGAGGAGGATTCACATGTCAGCAGATATTATTGCTGCTTTGGGTAATATTGCCCAACCAATTAATTTCTTAATTATGGCTGCTGCAGTGGGTTTTGGTATTATCATTGGTGCATTACCTGGCCTAACTGC
>VENI01000002.1 GCA_009711615.1 Bacillota bacterium
TGTATCATTAGAGTGATTCATAGTGGGCACCGTCCTGTAATTGTTGTTTTGTGGTGATTCAATTATATTACAGTTGGTTCCACTATGGATTTTTTTATTTAGTTCAATTTCATTTTACAATGAAGCAAATAAATTTAGTTTTATAGATAGGATATTGGTAATATTTGTCGAAGAAGAATCTTTTATAATCAATGTTTTTATTAAAAAGGAGTGTACCTAGTGAGTGATATTTTATTATTCTTTCTGACAGGAATACCTGAAATGATGGGTATAACTGCATTGGCCCTTGCCTTGGCAAGAGTTCCTTTACGATGGAAGTTAATAACATGTATTGGAACTGCATTAGCTTTAATTATATACCCAATAAGATTATTGCCTTTTACTTTTGGGGTACATATTATAGTAGGAATGGTAGTATTAGTCTTTATATTGCTTAGAGTTACTTATTTGAGACCGTCAAAATGTTTTGTGATGGTATTTATTAGTTATATTACACTAGCTTCCTGTGAATTAGTAATTCATGAATCATTTCTTGCTGTAACAAATATGAGTGTTGACGAAGTTATGTCAAATGCAGCATTATGGGCTGCCTTAGGGATGGTACAAGCAGTATTAATTAACTTAATAGCAATTATAACTAGTAAACTAATTAAACCCGATAATGAGGTGTGGAAGATTTGAGTTATTCATCATTCAGTAAAAATTGTGCTAGTTATCTAGCTAAGAAAAAAGGAGTTACTGCTGATCAAGAAATGATCTTAGCATATGCAGTGGATGTACTAGTAATTAATACTGCGAATCTTTTAGCAACCCTACTGTTAGGATGGATACTTGGTGTTTTCTATGGTACTGTTGCGTCAGTAATTACTGTTGCTGCTTTTAGACATACATCTGGTGGAGCCCATTCTAAATCCCCATGGAGATGTGCGGTGGTAACAATTCTATTATTTCCGTTAATGGCAAAGTTAGGTCAATACATAGCTTCCTTAGACCACATATATATGACTGTATTTTCTTTATTTTCTATATTAGTTTGTGTAATTTGTATTATTTTATGGGCTCCTGATGATACGCCTTCTGCCCCAATAATATCTTCTCGGCGAAGAAAAATACTGAAGTATTTATCTTTATTAAATGTTGCTATTATATCCACTATAATTATATTTATTGACTCTAATTATGCTATTATAAAAGGCTGTCTGAGTTTAAGTATATTATGGGTTAGTTTTATCTTAAGTAAACCAGGACATAATTTGATGTCTATTATTGATAAGATAAACCTATCGGGAGAAAGGAGGTGTAAAGACTAATGAAAAAAATAGGATATCATTTATTTGGTGTAGCAGTAGGGTTGCTATTGTTTATAGCGAATATTGCCTCAGCTTCTGCTTGTGCTTGGGGACATTATCAACCTGAGGTACCTGAACCACTAAGAAAATAAGTAAAGAGGTGGTTTAACCACCTCTTTACGACTATAAGGATGTTTTGTATGTGTACAGAGTATAATAAAAAAAGGCAAAGAGAAGTTAATGAATATATTACTACAATGCACGTGATGTGTGTATTTATATTTATGTTAGCTCTTATTTTAAACAATAAATTATATAAGGATTTTTTAGACTTAGACTTGCATTTTGTGTTTTTAATAGGTTTATTGGTAACGGGAATTATCTTATTATATAATAAAAACAGGACTCTATTTAACAATAAGTCATTAAATGTTTTTGATTATATGTATATATATTTCCCGCTGGTAGTGGCCTCAGTGATTATTTTTAAATTTGGGCACGGCGTGTTTTACTCAGAATTGATCCTTCTTATACCTGTATTACTTACAGCTTCAATAATAGGCAAAAAATCTGGATTAATTATGGCTTTAGTATGCTCATTTGTCTTAGTTACTTATCGCTTTTGTTTTTATGAACAATATAATATTATCCGATCTATTGAGTCAAGTCTCATCTTGAGTTGTATAATATTTGTTGTTGGCTGGTTTGTTGGAAAAATGACTGAACTTGAGAATGAACATAAGAAACAACTAACTGAAATTGCAATTACAGATGTTTTGACAGGATTGTATAACCATCGGTACTTTCAAGATAATTTTAAGCAAATATTGGATAATTATAGGGAAGAAAGTCTATCATTAATTATGATAGATATAGATTATTTTAAACACTATAATGATGGTTACGGCCATTTAGCCGGAGATGATTTGTTAAGTAAAATAGGTGATATATTAAAAAACAACATCCCCCAAAATGGTTTTGCTGCCAGATATGGTGGAGAAGAATTTGTGGTTGTTTTGCCCTGTTGCAACAGTAGCAATGCAATAATTATTGCAGACAAAATTAGAGAAAAGGTTAAGAAACATAACTTTTACGGCGAAGAACATCAGCCAGGAGGAAGAATTACGATATCATGCGGAGTGGCAACGTATCCAACCCATGCCAGCAGCGCTAAAGAATTACTTAATCATGCTGACCAAGCTATGTATAAAGCTAAAAGTTTTAAGAAGGATAAAGTTGAACTATATTTTTCAGTATTAGACAATCTTGATGTTGCAGAAGATGAAAAAGACTTAATTAACTCAATACGTACCTTGATTTCTGTAATTAATGCTAAGGATCGCTATACATATGGACATTCTGAACGGGTAACATATTATTCAACTAAATTAGCTGAGAAAATAAATCTTCCTAATGAGCAAGTGCAAATACTAAATTATGCGGCTTTTCTTCATGATATTGGTAAGATAGAAATAAATAGAGAGATTTTAAATAAAAAAGGTAAGCCTACAGAGGAAGAATGGAATATCCTTAAGCAACATCCAAAATGGGGTAGTGACATTGTTAAAGGGGTAAACAAACTACAACCCGTAGCTAAATTGATCTTGCATCATCATGAAAACTATGATGGGTCAGGATATCCCGACGGGATGAAAGAAGAGGGGATTCCTCTGCTCGCTCGTATAATAAGAATTGTAGATAGTTATGATGCCATGACCTCAAATCGACCTTATAAAAGTAATATGATTACCAGTGAAGTAATAGAGGAGTTAGAACGTTGCTCAGGTAAAATGTTTGATCCCGAATTAACCAAACATTTTATAGAAATAATTAAAGAAGAGAATAAAATTAAAACGGGAGTAAATAACCAATCTCAATAACCGGGAAACCTTAACAACTAAGGCATTCTCGGTTTTTTTATAATGTTGAGAATAGAATATAATTAGAGACAGATAAAGATTTATTTAAGTTGTGTATTTTATTGGTTATTGTGCCATACTATAGATGACTTTTAGCCTAAGGAGTGAAACTAAATATGTACTACGATAATAATCAAAGATTTAAAAATGAACAGAGAAGATCACCTGATTACACACCTACGGTTGGACCAATGCCCAGACCTAACCCAAACACTCCACCCAACCCCAGCACTACTCCAGGCCAGATGCCTAATCCTATGACACAACCTAGAACTGAGCCGAACAAAGGCAAAAGGGTGACGGGGAAACCAAAAGGAATGATAGACTCTATTAAAGAGTTGGGAACTCCCGATGTTCCCGAAACAAAAAGCAACATTCAATGCGTTACAATAATTGGGCAAGTTGAAGGTCATTTAAGCCTTCCGCCCCAAAACAAAACCACTAAGTATGAACACATTATTCCCCAATTGGTTGGGTTGGAGCAAAGTAATGAAGTTGAGGGAGTACTGTTAATTCTTAATACCGTTGGCGGTGACGTAGAAGCAGGTTTAGCTATCTCTGAAATGGTGGCCAGCATGAGTAAGCCCACAGTAAGCATTGTGCTGGGTGGAGGGCATTCCATCGGTGGACCAATAGCCGTCAGTACCGATTACTCATTTATTGCTGAAACGGCCAGTATGACTATACACCCGATCAGATTAAATGGTCTTGTGGTAGGAGTACCACAAACTTATGAATACTTGGATAAAATGCAGGACAGGGTAATAGGTTTTGTAACCCAACATTCTCGCATAAAAGAGGATAAATTTAGAGAATTAATGTTTAGAACCGGAGACCTTGCTAGGGACATTGGGACTGTATTAATTGGAGATGATGCAGTGAAAGCAGGTTTAATTGATGAAGTTGGAGGTTTAGGTAAAGCGGTACAAAAGTTAAGGCAAATGATTGACCAAAATAATAATCAACGAGGAGTGCCTTTACAATGATTTTATATACACCCATGCAGTTAGAGCTAGTCCTTGATGGCATGGATCAGTATCAAGCTTCAAATCAGCGTGAGATATCAATGGGTAGTTCTACATTGATAGTTGAAGATAATGGCTTTGGAAGAGGACAGGTGGTTAGGCTTATTTCCACCGAACCCCAAGATTATCTAAACCCAAATTATGCTCCTGGAGCAGAATTTAAGTTTTAGAGCGGCAAAATGCCGCTCTAATTTTTTGGGAATATAATTATAAATGAAATAATGGTAAAGTTATGTTATAATACCTTTGTTTGGTGCGTAAACAATATTAGGGGTGATCTTTTGACAGAGTTTCAATCGCTAATATTGGGTATAGTTCAGGGGTTGGGTGAATTCTTGCCAATTTCAAGCTCAGCTCATTTGGTATTGGTACCTTGGCTTTTGGGTTGGCCTTATGCTGGTTTGACATTTGATGTGGCACTACATATGGGAACCCTTGTTGCTGTTATCGCTTTTTTTTGGAAAGATTGGGTTGTGCTGGCCAACGATGGTTTGCGTTTTAAAGGTACCCACGAAGGGAAACTTTTTTGGTATATGGTCCTAGCTACCATACCGGGTGCCGCCTTTGGCTATGCAATGGAAGATTATGCAGAGACAATATTTCGTACTCCAATATTAATAGGCACCATGCTGATAGTGATGGGGGTAATACTTTACATAGTTGATCAGAAAGCTGCCAAAGTGAAAGATGTCAGCAGAATTGGATTGAAAGAGAGTTTGGTGGTGGGGGTGTTGCAGTCATTGGCCATAATTCCTGGAGTTTCCCGTGCGGGTATAACTATGACCGCTGGTAGGGCAGTTGGAATGACTCGGGAAGCGTCAGCCAGGTTTTCCTTTTTGCTATCCACTCCAATTATTTTTGGTGCTGGAGTGATGCAGTTTAAGGATATCAGCCCCACAGATATTGATCGCGCTTTTATAACCGGAATATTATCATCTGCAATTGTAGGCTTCTTATCGATTAAATTCTTATTAAAATATTTAACAGAAAAAAGTTTTAATATCTTTGTGTGGTATCGTTTCCTTGCTGGGGCTTTGGTGATATCTGCTGAAATTTTTTGGATATAAACTCATGGGTCAGAATGTTTACCGTATAAAATTATTAAACCACCGGTGTTATCCGGTGGTTGTGCATTCTTAATAAGGCTGATGTCCCTGGAATGTTTTTTGACTATAATTTGCTTGATAATTGGAAGTCTGCTGTTGTCCAGTATTAATAGTGTGATTAATTTCATTTTGCATTTTCATAATCTGATTGGTGACTTGGCTAACATCCTGTTGGTTAGCCATCATTGGTTGGTGCCAGCCACGTTGGGACATCAGACTGTATAGTTGATTTTGTTCGTTATATGATTCACTTAAGATATTAATGTAATTCTGCCGCAATTGTGTGTTTGAAGTTTCCAATATCTTTTGTCCTAGGCATTCACATGTAAATTTTAAGTCATTTAACATGGCAGAAGCCAAGTCTTTGTCGCGGATTTGATCCATTGGTTGTCCCATAACAACTCTCCTCCTTTATTGATAATTGCTTCCACTTAGATTGTTTGCAAGCATCTGAAAAGCCTGCATGCGGCGCTGGCTCATATCCTGGCAGAAAGACTTTAACTGTGGATCCTGACATTCTCGGGAATAGTGGTTGAAGGTGGTGATATTGGTGCCTTCAAGCCGCAGATGAGCTTCTAGGTCCATCAGTTCTCGTAAAGTAATGTTATGCATAATCCCTGCCTCCTTTCGTTGTTGGCATTCATAGCTAATATGTACTATCTGTGTTTAATTATTCATTATATTGTTATTAAGATTTCAAAAGGGAAATGGAAATTTTTGTAGTATACTATTTAATGGGAGGTGCAGCAGTTGAACTTGCTAAAAATACTGAAAGATGAACTAAAATATGAAATAATGGGAATCATTCTGTTGGCACTGGCCCTTCTGGGACTTTCTAGTTTTTATAACAGCTCTCTTGGTGCTGTGGGTAATTTTATTGGTCGAGTACTAAAAGGTGTTTGTGGTGAAGGGCGTATAATTTTTCCGATATTGCTGGGTGTATTGGGAATTAGATTAATCATACATCGTGGTGGTTCAAAAGTGACACCTAGAGTTTATGGAGGAGTATTACTCTTTGTTATTGTGTTGACCATAATGCACTTACATTATCCTGTGGATCAGGCATTCACTCTAGGATATGAAGGTGTTGGCGGTGGACTTATTGGTGCACTTTTTAGTTATCTTTTGCAGCTGGCCTTTGGACAAACTGGGACATATATTATCCTTACTGCTGCTTCTTTAGTGACACTATTATTGCTAACCAATAAGTCGCTGGCCAGTATTGCTACAGAAGCACTATCAAGAATAAAAAAGACTCTTTTAACCTTAAAAGAATTTCTAACTAATTTTCTTTTTACTGAAACCGATGAAGAAGTTAGAAAAGGTAATAATAACAAGAAAATTTTTGACCAGGATACAATAAACCGAGATGACATTTATGATACAAGTGCAGAAACTAGTCCGTTACAGAGTGTAATGCCTGCAGATGAGGAGCCAACCGGCCCTGTCCCTGTAATTGAAGAACATAATGAAACAGATAAAAGTTATTTTGCTAATAATGATGAAGATTCAACACCCGAAGATAGTTGGACTAATAAGTATAAAACTGCTGATTTCACGCAACTGTCCATTGATGATATACCCACATTCCAATTACCACCCCTTACGCTGCTATCTAGTCCTGGTCGGAGCAAACTGGGGAAAAATAGTAAGGATGTTAGTGGTCAAATAAAAACCTTAGAAGATACATTGGAGAGTTTCGGCATAAAAGCTAGAGTAACGAAAGTTTCTAGAGGACCTACTATAACCAGGTTTGAACTGCAGCCTCCCATTGGGGTGAAAGTAAGTCGTATTGTTAATCTGTCAGATGACATATCCTTATCAATGGCTTCTCAAGATGTAAGAATAGAAGCACCTATTCCCGGTAAGGCAGCCATAGGTATAGAAGTACCAAATAAGGAAATTTCAATGGTTCATTTTCGAGAACTGATCGAAAGTAGAGAGTTTGTGCAATCACCATCACGTTTAACCATTGCCTTAGGAAAAGACATCGCTGGCAATACCATTGCGGCTGATTTAATTAAAATGCCCCATGTACTGATTGCTGGAGCCACAGGTGCTGGTAAGAGTGTTTGCTTAAATACTCTAATAGCAAGTATCTTGTTTAAAGCCACTCCTGACGAAGTTAAACTGTTAATGATAGATCCTAAGATGGTAGAACTGGCAACATTTAATGGCATCCCTCACTTAGTCTCACCAGTGGTCACCAATGCCAAAAAGGCTGCCACTTCTCTTCGCTGGGCGGTTAAAGAAATGGAGCGACGTTATAACTTGTTTGCTGAAGAAGGGGTTCGGGATATTAGTCGGTATAATAATATCATCAAGTCCCATTCTAATAGTAGTGAGAGTGAGAGGAAACCGCTACCGCTGATTGTGGTTATTATTGATGAGTTGGCAGACTTAATGATGGTGGCCCCTTCAGATGTGGAAGACGCGGTATGCCGATTGGCTCAAATGGCCAGGGCTGCTGGTATACACCTAGTGATAGCCACACAGCGTCCTTCAGTGGATGTAATCACTGGATTGATTAAAGCCAATGTTCCATCACGGATATCCTTTGCAGTTTCGTCTCAGGTGGATTCACGTACCATCTTAGATATGTCCGGGGCAGAAAAACTGTTGGGTAAAGGGGATATGCTATTCTACCCGGTGGGGGCCTCTAAACCAGTAAGGGTTCAAGGAGCATATTTGTCAGACAAAGAAGTAGATGATATGGTGAAATTTTTAAAAAAGCAAGCTAAACCAGTATATAATGAAAAAATAACTAAAGAGGAGCCCAAAGAAACAGAAGAAGCACCCATGGAGGATGAGCTTCTGCCAAAGGCTGCAATGATATTAATAGAGCAAGGACAAGCATCAATTTCAATGCTACAAAGACGGCTACATATAGGTTACGCAAGGGCTGCCAGGCTGATAGACATAATGGAACAGCGTGGTATTGTTGGAGGCTATGAAGGCAGCAAGCCGCGAGCAGTATTAATGACCATGGAACAATATAATGAAGTATTTAAAAATGATGCATCATCCCAGCAGCAATAACGCTGGGATCTTATTTTGGCCTAATATGTGTGCGTAGTATTCAGTAGTCAGGAGTCAGAATTCAGAATAAAAGTTAAGAACCGAGTAAGTTTCAGTACCTCTCTAATTTATTCATTTTACATTTTTCATTTTTACCTTAACAGTTTGACCGCTTTAGATCCTAGTGATATACTTTTTTAAACAAAGTTAATTATTAACAAACATATGTTTAAGAAGTGGTGCTTTAAATTGAGTGAAGAATTAACATTGCGGGAACAGGAAATACTAACAATTTTAAAGCAAGAACCAATGCTTTCCCAAGATGATTTGTCCAAAAGGTTAGGAATTAGTCGTTCTGCTGCGGCAGTTCATATTTCTAAACTTGTTAAAAAAGGGTATATAATTGGTAGAGGCTATGTATTCAACGAACGGGTTGGTATAGCGGTAATGGGAGCAGGCCTAGAAGAGATACATGGTGATTATAATATGGAACAAATCTACAGTGAGCAGGGGGGGCCAATGATACAGGTGGCCGAAAACCTGACCAACCTTGGAGTGCCTGTAACTATATTATCAATATTGGGCAGGGATAGTGCGGGAGAACAAATATTTAGCAGATTAAATAGTGCCAGAGTGAATACTAATCACATTGTATGGAGTACAGAAAACAACACTGCTAAAATGACACGTTTGGTGGCAGAGCATCATTGTAGTAGTGTTAAGGATTATACCATCCTTGAAGAACTAGATATCAACTTATTATATAAGAACAAGCGTATGTTGACTAATTGTGAATATTTAGTATTAGATAATTCATTACCCTATATAACATTAATTAATGCAGTTCAAACTGCTGTTCAAAAGGAAGTGCAGGTAGTGCTGCATATAACAAATCAATATAGTACATATCCTTTACATGAGTTGCTACCCAATATTGCTTTACTAGTGTGCGGTAATAAAGAATTAACATCTATATCGGGGGATATAAACCTAAATTTAAAATCCATGCGGAACATGGTAAAGGATTTTTTGGATGCTGGTTTACAGGCAGCTGTCATTACTATTGACGGTGAAGGTGTACTTATAGAGGGTGGGGAAGAACGTAGCATGTTACCACTCCCCCCAAATATTGATACTGAAATGGATAAAGCTCGAACTAAGATTATATCCGGAATATTATATGCATTATTAAGAAATCAAAGTTATCGGCAAGGGGTACGTTTGGGATTGGGCTTAAGATAAAATTTAATTAACTTTTACATTTATCTAGAAGGATGTTTTACCAATATATAGAATAGCAGATTTAAGGAAGGATTAGTATGTTTAAAGATATCAAAATTTCCGATGCATTAGAATTAACCAATATAACTTTTATAGATTTGCGTTCGGAAAAGGAATATAAAGAGGATACAATACCTGGGGCTGTAAATGTACCACTATTTAATAATGAGGAGAGAGCACAGGTTGGTACTGTATACAAACAAGTAGGTGTGGAAGACGCTAAGAAGTTAGGAATGGATATAGTAGGGACAAAGCTCAGCAATATTTACATGCGTATAAAAGAATATGCCAATGGCAAGATGCCGGTAATGTTTTGTTGGCGTGGAGGTATGCGTAGCCAATTTGTGGCCTCTGTTATGTCTAGTATGGGCCTGCCGGTGTATCGTATAGAAGGTGGCTATAAATCATATCGCAAATTTGTATATCATTACTTGTATCAACAGGAGATACCATACCAAGTTATCGTGTTGCACGGATTAACTGGAGTGGGAAAAACTAAAATCTTAGAACAGCTTCATTCTGAAAATGAACCAGTATTAGATTTGGAAGACTTAGCATCGCATAGAGGGTCTGTTTATGGAAAAATAAACATGCCACCTTCACCTACGCAGAAATCTTTTGAATCTTACATTTTTCAGAAAATATATTCATTTAAAGATAGAGACTATTTTTTTGTGGAATGTGAGAGCAAGCGTATTGGAAATGTCTATGTTCCACCGAGGGTCCATGAAAAAATTAAAAATGGCTGTAAAATACTAATATACAGTAGTCTGGAAAATAGGGTACAGAGAATAATTGAAGATTATACGACTGGTTCTGATAATAATATTGAAAAGTTGCAAAAAGCTACCACAAAGTTGGAAAAATATTTAGGTAATAATAAAGTAAAAGAGTTAAATTTGATGTTGGATGAACACAAGTATTCAGATGTGTTTGCTTATTTACTTACAAAATACTATGATCCTCTGTATAAATACCCGCAACAACCAGATAATAATTACGATTACAGTGTAAGCAGTGATCAGTTAGAATTTGCAGTGAAAAATATTCAGAACTATATAGAAAATAGATTATTATCTTAAAGATATATCAGCCGGGGGTGAAAATATTGGAAATTGGTGAACGTCTTAAAGAAGCCAGGTTAAATAAGGGTGTTTCATATCAGGATGTTGAAGAAGCAACTAAAATTCGCGCCAGATATCTGGAAGCATTGGAAACAGAAAATTTTGAACTGCTACCAGGTAGGGTTTATGTAATTGCATTTATCAGAAATTATGCTAGGTTTCTAGATCTTGATGATGAAGAGTTGGTAAACCAGTATAAAGAACAACACGGTGACAGAGAAGTCGTAAAAGAATTGACAACTGATAACGATGTCAGTGCAGAGGTTAGAGGAGACAAGCCTAAGATACTCAACTACCTGTTAGCCATTCTTGTGATTGCTGTGGCAGTAGCAGCCTTTGCATATTACTATCAGGGCCAGGGGCTAAACACAATACCAAATGAAACAGGCGAACCAGATATAGTGCAGGATGAAGATAAAACGCCCGACGAAGAACCTGATGAAACCGGCGATGAAGACGGTGCCAATGAATCCCCAGACCCGGCCTTAAAATATGAAGGTGTTGAACTTGTTCTAAACGTTACCAATGACAGATGCTGGATGAGGGTAGATGTGGATGGTCAAAGGGCATTTGAAGGAACTCTAGGAGCTGGTGAAAGTAAAAAGTTTACTGGTAACGAAAGTGTATATATTAAGTTGGGTAACGCTGGAGTGGTGGAGGTTGAATACAACGGTGAAAGCCTTGGCACTCTTGATGAAGTAGGGCAAACATACGAGAACACGTTTACCATTGATCAAAGTTAAGGAACCTGTCTCACAGGTTCCTTTTAAATTTTATAGTTAATCTTCCTTTAAAATTGTCCCACAATGGGGGCAAGTTGTTGGATTCCCGCTAAAGTATTGGCCACAGTGGGAGCAGGCTATAGATATTTCATCGGTAACATCTATGGTGTTGTCTTTATTATACCGTTTATTCCATCGGGTTCCTGTATTGAATCTTGGACGGGTAATGAGATGTAACGGGAAGAATACAAAGAATAAAACCGAAACGCCCACTCCCCACAAAATAGATGTAAATATTGAACGTCCTCGGCGATAAGAATCCCATGCTGTATATAAACCGGCAGTTATTAGTAGTATCAGACTTAAATAAGGCAACTTTTACCCCTCCTCCCATTATATTACCAATATTATGCCATAAAACAATAGACCGTAATAGGTTTAATTAAGCAATCTTTGACAGCGCTTATACAGTACAGTATACTTTAAATGCAGTTGAACAATGGAGGTAATTATAATGGCTAAAAATAAAATTAGCGTGGTAAGTCTAGGCTGTGCTAAAAATTTAGTGGATACAGAGAATATGATGGGTTTGTTAGATGAGTACGGTTTTGAAATAACAAATAATGAACATGAAGCTAACTTTCTGTTGGTTAACACTTGTGGATTTATAGAATCTGCCAAAGATGAATCTATTCAATCAATTTTACATTTGGCAGAACTTAAGAAATATAATAATGCCAAACTGGTTGTTACAGGTTGTTTGGCTCAACGTTATTATGATGAATTAATAAAAGAAATACCAGAAATAGATGCTATTGTTGGTACAGGAGAAATCCCTGACATTATTGAAGTGATGCAAAATGCGATAAATGGAAAGAGAAAAGAATCTGTTAAAAAACCTGGGTTTAAAGTGAAAGAGCGCTTACCAAGATATATTTCCAACCCTGGGGAAAGTGTTTATGTAAAGATCGCCGAAGGGTGTAGCAATCGTTGTGCTTTCTGTGCAATACCATACATTAGAGGTAATTACTGCAGCAAGCCGGTGGGTATAATAGAAGAAGAAGTGAAGCAGTTGATTAGTGACGGGGCTAAAGAAATAATTTTAATAGCTCAGGATACAACTCGTTATGGATATGATTTGTATGGTAAGTACTTACTGGCAGATTTGGTAAAACAATTAACAGATATTAAAGATTTAAAGTGGCTTAGGATTATGTACAGTTACCCTACTCACTTTACAAATGAACTAATAAACACTATTGCAGAGGAGTCAAAAGTATGCAAATATCTTGATTTACCCCTGCAGCATGCATCAAACAGCATACTTGAAAAAATGAATCGCAAGGGTGACGTCAAAGATATTAAGAATTTAGTTGCTCAACTAAGGGCTGCGGTTCCAGATATAACGCTAAGAACTTCTTTTATAGTTGGTTTTCCAGGTGAAACAGAAGAGGACTTTCAGCAACTGTTAAGTTTTATGCAAGAAATAAAGTTTGACCGGGTTGGTGTTTTTAAATATTCGGCAGAAGAAGGAACCCCAGCAGGTGAAATGGACGATCAAGTACATGATAATATTAAAGAAGAGAGATACCGTAGGGCTATGGAACTGCAACAACAAATATCTTATGAAAAAAATCAACAAAAGATTGGGCG
The DNA here is from genome assembly GCA_009711615.1 of Bacillota bacterium. Taxonomy (GTDB): domain Bacteria; phylum Bacillota; class Desulfotomaculia; order Desulfotomaculales; family Desulfohalotomaculaceae; genus Desulforadius. Next base: position 13,138 of record VENI01000002.1, read on the forward strand.
CACTATGGAAGTGCTTGTGGAAGGTGAATTATCAGAAACACCAGGCACTTTTATAGGACGTGGCCAGGGTGACGCTCCAGAAGTTGACGGTTTAATTTATTTTCAAGCAGGAAGAATGGTTAACCCTGGCGAAATAGTAGATGTTAAAATCACCAGTGCATCTGAATATGATTTGATGGGAGTTCTGAAGTAATGAATTTACCCAATAGATTAACACTGGCCAGAATATTTCTAGTGCCTATATTTTTACTAATTGTTTCAATTAAATTACCATATGGTGATGTTTTAGCTGCTTTGGTTTTTATATTGGCAGCTAGTACCGATGGACTTGATGGTTATATAGCCAGAAAAAACAAATTGGTTACCCGGTTTGGTAAAATAATGGATCCGCTGGCTGACAAACTACTGGTCTCAGCGGCGTTAATCAGCCTAGTGGAGTTGCAGCGACTTTCGGCGTGGGTGGCAGTAATAATAATTGGCCGGGAGTTTGCCGTAACGGGCTTAAGAGCGATAGCGGCATCTGATGGAAATGTGATATCAGCCAGCAAGTTGGGAAAGTATAAAACTGTAAGCCAAATTGTAGCGATAGTGGCCATGTTTATTCATCAACTGCCGTTTTACCCCCAAATTGGCCACGCAGCGATGGCGGTGGCAATAGCATTTACTATCTGGTCCGGCTATGATTATTTTGCGAAGAATTGGCAAGTTATAAAAAAAGATGGTATTTAATTTTAGGACGTGATATTTAAAATATCACGTCTTTTTTTGCGAAAGAGTATGATTGGCAACTGTTTCATAATGATATATTGAGGTAGGTCTGGTATAATGATTGTTGCTACTTTAATAAATAAGTTATCAACAGATATAGAAAGGGGGATGCCCAATGGAATGGCGCGGTCTCCGATTGCATATTATCATAACGGCATTTGTAGTAGGTTTGATTATATTTTTTGGTGGCCAGTTTGCATATAATAAATATAATGTGGAAAAGCCGTTGGAAGAAATATCTACGAACAATACAAAATTAAATGATGTAGAAATTAAAGAGAATAATGATGGAACTACTGAGATTATTGTAAATGTTCAAGACAGCACTGGAGATTTATTGGAACTTTACAATTACGTTTATGAAGAAGCCAGTGGAGTGTTGGGCAACAAATCCTTTAGTATCAAATTCGAGGACAACCCTGATCAAGAACTTTTGGAAGTATGGAGACAAAGTCAATATATTGTGCATCAATCAATTATGCAGGGAAACTTTCCAGAAATGGTTGATGTAATTAAAGAAAAAGCTAAGGAACAGAATGCTGAAGCAAAAATCTACGTTGACCTTGAAAATGTTTATGTCCAGTTGACTAAAGAAGACGGACATAATTTATTAAAAATTGTTCCCCGGCAAAACTTTATGGTGACCGGTAAGGTTGCCCAGGTAGGAGGTGAGGCCGGTGTTACGAGAAATTAGTGTGGGCTTTAGCGTTGCCTTAATTATATTTGCTGTAATTGCAGGTTATGATATTTTTCCGCTATTTATGTTGGCATTAGCTGGTGGAGCACTTTTCTTTATTGCTCAATCAAAGGGAATGGTAAAGAATTTAAATGGTGCATCCTCGAAAAAACCCACAACCAACATCACTTTCGATGTTATTGGCGGACAGACTACAGCAATAAATGAACTGCGGGAATGTCTTGATTTTATTAAGCATGATGAACATGTTAAACAGTTGGGAATCAGGCCGCTTAAGGGAATACTCCTCACTGGGCCTCCAGGAACAGGTAAAACGCTGCTAGCTAAAGCAGCAGCAAATTACACCGATGGAGTATTTATGTCCTGTTCAGGTTCAGAGTTTGTGGAAATGTATGCCGGAGTAGGTGCTCAACGGGTTAGAAAACTGTTTAATAATGCCAGGGAAAAAGCAAAAAAACAGAACAAAACAAATGCCATAATATTCGTAGATGAGGTTGAAATTTTGGGATCCAAAAGGGGACAAAACAACAACCATATGGAATATGACCAAACATTGAATGAATTACTTGTTCAAATGGATGGATTAAAAGTGGACGATTCGGTAAGGGTGCTGGTAATGGCTGCAACCAACCGTGCAGATATGCTAGATGATGCTTTGATGCGTCCGGGGCGGTTTGACCGACAAGTAAAAGTTGATCTGCCTGATCGACAAGGGCGTTATGAAATTCTGCAAATTCATGCTAAAAATAAGCCACTGGCAGAAGATGTTGATATTAACAATGTGGCTAAAGAAACATTTGGTTTCTCTGGTGCTCATTTAGAGAGTTTAACCAATGAAGCCGCGATTTTAGCTATGCGTGAGAAATGCAGCAAAATTTATTACCGTCACCTGCAGGAAGCGGTGGATAAGGTGATTATGGGTGAGAAGATGGATAAAAGACCCAGTAAGGATGAACTGCATCGGGTTGCCGTTCACGAAACTGGTCATGCTTTGGCCAGTGAAATGGTTCGTCCGGGATCAGTATCAACACTGACTGTAACCCCAAGAGGGGGAGCACTTGGGTATATGCGTCAGCATAGTGAAGATGATAATTATTTGTACACTAGGGAATACCTTGAAAATCAAATTGCTGTGATGCTGGCAGGATCTGTAGCAGAGAAGACGGTAATTGGTAACCGCAGTACCGGTGCATCTAATGACTTTGAAAAGGCTTTTCAAACTGCAGAAAAGATTATTAAGGCGGGTCTTAGTGACTTGGGCATTGTATCTTGGGAAAGTTTAGCTCAGGCTGACAAGTACAAGGAAACAAAAAAATTATTAAATGCCCAAGAGAAAAAGGTTCAAGAATACCTGAACAAAAAATGCCAGGTTATTAACATTATTGTAGAAAAATTACTAGATAAAGAAAAAGTTTCTGGCGACGAATTTCGTTCATTAATTGAAAAAAAGATAGCATAATTGTATATAAAATGTTACCATATAAAAGGCTGACTATGAGTCAGTCTTTTTTTTATAAATAATAATAACATACTGCAAGTAATATTTTTCACATGCCAATGCAGGAATATTAACATTTAATAGAGAAGTTAATATCAACAAATAGACTGTTTAAAAAATCAAAATTTTAAAAAAATATAAAAATTGGTGGTATACATGAAAGCAGAAATGATTTTTACAGGAACCGAACTTTTAATGGGTCACACATTAAATAGTAATGCCCAGTACTTGGGACGTAATTTATCTAACTTAGGTATAGATGTTACTCTCCATACAACAGTGGGTGATGATTGGGACAGAATGGCCTTGATTTTCAAACAAGCTTTGGTACGATCTGATATTATAATCACCACCGGTGGGTTAGGCCCCACATCTGATGACTTAACAAAAGAGACCATTGCGGAAGTTCTTGACTTACCGATGGTACTACATGAAGAATCGATGGCTTCTATAAAACAATACTTTTTGGTACGTAATAATGAGATGCCTGATAGCAATACCAAACAAGCATATTTTCCTAAAGGGGCAGAAGTTCTGCCTAACCCATGTGGAACTGCTCCGGGAGCTATTATTGAAACAAAAAGCAATAAAATTGTTATTATTCTTCCGGGTCCCCCATGGGAATTGGAAGCTATTTATGACAACTCACTGGAGCCTTATTTAGCTAAACTTCCTGTACGGGGTGATGTTACACGCTTTAATATTTTTAAACTCACTGGTATACGTGAAGATAATGTTCAGGATTTACTTAATGACCTTGATGGGGTTGATAATCCAGAAATATCATATACCGCTCGTCCTGGTGAAGTGCATGTGAGAGTAAGTGCGCATGCCAAAACTGCCAGTGAAGCCAATAATTTAATTAAGCCATTGGGTAATGAAATTAAGAAAAGGTTAAAGCCATATATTTTTGCTACAGATAACGAAAAAATTGAGTTTGTGGTGGGAGATTTATTAAAAGAAAAGAAAATGACCATTGCGGTGGCAGAATCATGTACATCCGGTTTGCTTGAGTCTCGGTTAGGAGATGTCCCGGGTTGCTCAAACTATTTTAGGGGCGGGGTTGTTTGTTATAGTAAACTGGCCAAGGAGAAATTTCTATGCCTTGATAGTGAGGAACTAAACAAGCACGGAACGGTAAGTGAGTGGGCAGCTGTTTCTATGGCTGAAAATGTACGTCAACTACTTAACTCAGACTTAGGCTTAGCCATCACTGGTGTAGCAGGACCTTCCACCAGTGAAAACAAACCCATCGGATTGATATATGTAGCGTTATCCACTCCAGAGGGTACTAAGTGTAGAAAATATAAACTGCCCGGTAGACGTACTGCAATTCGTCAGGGTGGAGTTAATGCTTCCCTTAAGATGGTGCGACATTATTTGCAGGAAATTTAGGCTCAGTCTTTTAAACACAAAGAAGAATTCAGGAGTCAGAATTCAGAATAAAAACCAAAGGAATAAATATAAGGCTCGGTGCCCTCGCCGAGCCGTTTGTTTTGCTTGCATAGTTACATGCACATTCATTCTTAATTCTTAATTCTACATTCATACTTTTCTGTTTGAAGCTAACTAATTGACAAGCATGGGAAAATAGGGATATAATTGCATAAGGTGTTACGAACAAATGTTTCTATTTTGAAGTTTTTGAAGGGAGGCCGTCTCTTGTCGGATAAACAGCAAGCTTTAGAACTAGCTCTTGGAAATATTGAAAAACAATTTGGTAAAGGTTCTGTAATGAAACTAGGTGAGGCAAATGCCAAAATGGAAGTAGCCAAAATCCCCACTGGCTGCCTGGCATTGGATATTGCCCTTGGCGTTGGCGGAGTACCTAGAGGAAGAGTTGTAGAAATATATGGTGCAGAATCCTCGGGTAAAACTACAATTGCATTACACATAGTTGCCGAAGCTCAGAAGAGTGGCGGTGTTGCTGCAATTATTGATGCTGAACATGCTTTAGACCCTAACTACGCCCAAGCCCTTGGTGTAGATATAGATAATTTGCTGATTTCTCAGCCTGATACAGGTGAACAAGCTCTGGAAATATGTGAAGCACTTGTTAGAAGCGGTGCTGTTGATATAGTTGTAATAGACTCGGTGGCAGCCTTGGTTCCCCGGGCAGAAATAGATGGTGAGATGGGAGATGCCCATGTGGGTCTACAGGCGCGATTAATGTCCCAAGCGCTAAGAAAACTTACCGGTGTAATTAGTAAATCAAAGACATGTGCTGTTTTCATCAATCAATTACGGGAAAAGGTTGGAGTGATGTTTGGTAATCCCGAAACCACTCCCGGTGGGCGTGCTTTAAAATTTTATGCTTCTGTACGTATGGAAGTGCGTAGATCCGAACAGCTAAAACAGGGTACAGATGTAGTTGGGAACCGTACAAAGGTCAAGATTGTTAAGAATAAAATTGCCCCGCCATTTAAACAGGCGGAGTTTGATATTATGTATGGTGAGGGAATTTCTCGTGAAGGTAGCATTTTAGATGTGGCCGCAGTTCACAATGTGATTCAGAAAAGTGGTGCATGGTATTCATACAATCAAGAACGTTTAGGTCAAGGGCGAGAGAATGTTAAAGAGTACTTTAAACAGAATCCAGAACTGACAACAGAAATCGAACAAAAGGTGCTGGAAATAATAAACCCTAAACCCAAGGAAGAAGCACCACCGGAAGAAAGAAAAAAACAATCTGAACCTGCTAAATCAAATAAATAACAGGGAAGCTTATATCGGTTTATATAGGACCTTAGTATTGCACATAAAGAAATTAATTAAAGCCGGGGAACCGTGTTAGCGGCCCCGGCATTTATTTTTTCTTGAGGCGGTGATAGTATTAACCAAAACAAGGAGTTTAATCAAGCTAAAAACTACGCCTATAGATTGCTTGCATACCGACAACGAAGTAAAAAAGAAATTAATGATCGCCTTAGACAAAAAGGCTATCAGCAAGAAGTTATTGACAGTGTATTGGAATTTTTAAAAGAATACCAGTTAATTGATGATTATCAATTTGCATGTTCATGGGTAGAGCATCGGATGGCTATACGACCAATGGGTGTTAAAGGTATAAAATATGAATTGAAAAAACATGGCATAGATAACGAAATTACCGAATCTGTACTTTCTAAAATTGATTCAGAAGATGAATTAGCATTAGCAAAACAGCTTATTCAAAAGAAAATTAACAACCATTCTGGGTTTAACAAAAGAAAGGCAGCGGCACTGTTGCAGCGCCGTGGATTTTCTTATGATATTATATCTAGAATCTTATTTCAGCTTGATATGTCATAACAGCCTGTCTTGACACCATTATTAAAACATTGTAAAATGAAGAATGGCAGAAATTAGGATCTGGTAATAACGATATAGATTATTTTATAAATTAATTGATATAAATTTATTAAGAAGATATTAATATCATTTATCATACAGGTATAGTTTACTATTTTATTAGTTTTATTCATTGTAGCTATAAGTAATAATCTGTATGTTCTGTATCGTTATAATCAAAAAGCTTATTTCTGCCGAGAAATGTCTCGGTTTTTTTTGTTTTTAAAAGAATAATTTACTGTATAAATTTGACTGAATAGGAGGTGAAACGAAATAATGGAACCACAAACAATTTTGTTTGCAATAATTGCTGCAATTATTGGCTTGGTAGTAGGTTTTTTGATTCGGAAAAATCTAGCTGAGGCTAAGATAGCTACTGCTGAAGTGGAAGCAGATAAAATTATTGAAGAGGCTAAAAAACAGGCAGAATCTAAGAAGAGAGAGGCAATCTTAGAATCCAAAGAAGAAGTGCTTAAATTTCGTAATGAAATAGAACGTGAGTATAAAGAAAGACGAAATGAATTGCAGCGGTTGGAGAGACGTCTGTTACAGAAAGAAGAATCTTTAGATCGCAAGATTGAAGCCAATGAGAAAAAAGAGGAATCTTTACAAAGAAAAGATGCAGAATTAGAAGATACAAAAAATAAAATTAACGAAGTTATGAAAAAGCAATTGGCTGAGCTGGAGCGTGTTTCTGGTTTGACATCTGAAGAGGCAAGGCATATATTGATGGAAGATATCGAAAAAGAAATCCAGCATGACATTGCACTGATGATTAAAGAGAAAGAACAGCAGGCCAAAGAAGAAGGGGAAAAAAGGGCCAGAGATATTATCTCACAGGCAATACAACGCAGTGCTGCAGACCATGTTGCGGAAACAACTGTGGCAGTTGTACCCCTGCCTAATGATGAAATGAAAGGGCGTATTATTGGACGTGAAGGGCGTAACATCAGATCCTTCGAAACGTTAACAGGCATTGATTTAATTATTGATGACACTCCAGAAGCGGTAATTTTGTCTGGGTTTGATCCCATTCGCCGGGAAACAGCCCGTATTGCTCTGGAACGCCTTATTTCTGATGGACGAATTCATCCTGCTAGAATAGAAGAAATGGTGGAGAAGGCACGAAAAGATGTAGAAGTTCAGATTCGTGAAGCAGGTGAACAAGCTACATTTGAGACTGGTGTTCATGGACTGCATCCAGAACTTGTAAGGTTATTAGGTAGATTAAAGTTCCGTACTAGTTATGGACAAAATGTTCTTAAGCACTCTGTTGAGGTATGTCACCTGGCAGGTATTATGGCCGCCGAAATGGGTATAGACGTTAAAATTGCTAAACGAGCTGGTCTTCTCCATGATATTGGTAAAGCGGTGGATCATGAAGTGGAAGGGCCTCACGTGCAAATAGGTGTCGGGCTTTGCCAAAGATATAAAGAAAACCCGGCGATTATTCATGCTGTTGCTGCTCACCATGGGGATGAAGAAGCACAAACAATTGAAGCTGTATTAGTACAAGCTTCCGATGCAGTGTCTGCAGCTCGACCTGGAGCTAGAAGAGAAACACTAGAATCATATATCAAGAGATTGCAGAAATTGGAAGAGATAGCTAACACATTTGAAGGTGTAGAAAAGTCCTTTGCTATTCAAGCAGGTAGGGAAATTAGAATCATGGTAAAACCGGAAAAAATTGATGACTTAGGTGCTGTAAGAATGGCTAGGGATATTACCAAAAGAATAGAGAATGAATTGGATTATCCGGGACAGATAAAAGCAACCATTATTAGAGAAACACGAGTGGTTGAATATGCAAAGTAATAACTTTGAAAAGAAACGACCCCGTATCTTGGGGTCGTTTTTAATTTAAATTTAGATGGAATAATTTTTATGCAGGAAATATCATTGAAAACAAGAATTCTTTATAAGATATACACATTAATCACATTAAAACTATACACAGGTGGTGACATCAATTGTATTCTCGCACCAAAAATGAAGATGCCACTGAAACAGCGAATCTTCTTACTACAATATTAGTTAGATATCCAGAAGTTTCTACAATTAACTATTATCCTCAGAAAAACACATTAAGACTGAACTTTATTTTTACTGAAGAACTAAGTGAACAACAAGTAAATTGGATAACTAATTTCATCCAAACTGGTATAGAAGTTTTTGGTATACTAGAGAAAAATAAAACAAATATTGTTAAAGTAAATAGTGAAATTATTGCAGGTCTAACATTGATACAATTGGAGAGAGATTTACCAACACTGGTTCAGGGAGAAATTGGTTTAATTATAAAAGGTTTGCGTCAATCAGGTTTACCAAATATAATAATAGATAATCCTGATGATTTTTATGAAGACGATTTGAGGTTTCAAGAAGAAATGATAGAATCAATGTTAGAAAACGTAAAGACTACCACTGAAAGTAAACCGTTATTTGCCTTTCGAGAGGAAGGGCGAGTGCTGGTATTTAACAAGTAACTAGGAGGTCCTCCTTTGCAAGTTTTGATAATTGGGGATATTGTAGGCAAAGCCGGTAGGCGTGCTGTAAAAGACTGTGTCCCTAGTCTAATTAATGACCTTGGTTTAGATTTTGTAATAGCAAATGGTGAAAATGCTGCAGGAGGTAAAGGAATTACTAAAGTCTTAGCAAAAGAACTTTTTTCCTATGGCATTGACATGCTTACCATGGGTAATCATGTTTGGAACCAAAAAGAGATCTATGCTTACTTACCTAAGGAAAACAGAATAATAAGGCCTGCTAATTATCCACCAGGCACTCCTGGTAACGGGCATTACATATATACCAGTAAAAAAGGTTCCAAAATAGCTGTTATAAACCTACTGGGAAGAGTTTATATGCCTGAAGTTGATTGCCCTTTTAGAAAGTCAGATGAAATAATCGAGTCAATAAAAAATCAGGCAGACATAATTATTGTTGACGTTCATGCCGAAGCAACATCTGAAAAAGTTGCTATGGGATGGCACCTTGATGGGCGGGTCTCTACTGTTGTAGGTACTCATACTCACGTGCAAACCGCAGACGAAAGAATATTACCAGAGGGAACTGCATATATCACAGATTTAGGAATGACAGGACCCCGTAATTCGGTAATAGGAGTAAAGACAGATGTCATTTTAAAAAAATTTAAGACTGCACTGCCCCAACGTTTTGATGTAGCAGACACTGACTACCAGTTTAATGCAGTGGTTGTCACACTAGATGAAACTACTGGAGAGGCTACTGACATCTATCGGATTTTTAATTTTGAATAATGACCTACGTTTAAGCTAATTTTATATACTTTTTCATAATTGAAGGAATTTTTTCATAATTACCGAATACATATATTTACTAAGTGTAATAGGGAAGGCAAACTATAAGTAACCATGAGGAGGTTTACAAAAATGGAAGTATTAAAAGTTTCAGCAAAATCCAATCCAAACTCTGTAGCAGGAGCCTTGGCTGGAGTACTAAGAGAAAATGGTGGTGCTGAATTACAAGCCATTGGTGCTGGAGCATTAAATCAAGCAGTAAAGGCGGTAGCTATTGCCAGAGGGTTTGTTGCTCCAAGTGGAATTGATTTGATTTGCATCCCTGCTTTTACTGATATTTTGATTGACGGTGAAGAAAGAACAGCTATTAAATTAATTGTTGAACCTCGTTAATAAAATAAATAACTAGAACGTTTGAATAACCTGTCTAAAGGACAGGTTATTTTCTCTTTTAAGAAGATGTTAAAAAAATAAATGTATTTTATTCGGAGGGATAAAATGATTGTAATTGATGCTCACTGTGACACTTTGACAACATTAAAAAAACAAAACAGAACACTGGGAGAAAGGTCTAATGTTGGCCATGTTGATTTACATAAGTTAAGGGATGGTGGCGTTAATGTACAATTTTTTGCCATTTATATTGAACCAATTTATGGTGAAGAGAGAGGTATTTCAAGAACGCTGGAAATTGTTGATCTATTTTATCAAGAATATAAACAAAACAGTAAACAAATGGAACTTGCCGTTTGCTCCAATGAGATAAGAAATATTACCCGGGCTGGGAAAGTAGCGGCTGTTTTAACTATTGAAGGTGGAGAAGCATTAGGTGGTAAACTTTATATGCTGCCTATTTATTACAAGTTAGGGGTGCGTTGCATTACACTCACTTGGAATGTACGCAATAGCATTGCCGATGGTGTGTCGGAGCGTTTTACCGGTGGTGGGTTAACTAAATTTGGAAGAGAAGTAGTTCAAGAGATGAATAAATTAGGTATGTTAATTGATGTTTCTCACATTTCAGAAGCAGGGTTTTGGGATGTTATAGATTTATCCAGTGACCCAATAATTGCAACCCATTCCAATTGTTCAAACCTTTGCCAACATCCGAGAAACCTTACAGATGGTCAAATTAAGGCAATTGCCAAAACTAATGGTGTTATAGGTTTAACGCTAGTGCCTCAATTCATTGCAGAAAATGATCCTGGTTTAGACAAATTTCTTGATCATATTGATTACATAGCAAATTTGGTTGGGACTGATTTCATAGGTGTAGGGTCTGATTTTGATGGTTGTGATCATACTATTTCAGAAATCAGTAATGCATCAGAATTTCATAAAATTTCAACAGGATTGTCTAAAAGGGGTTATTGTGACGAGGATGTTTACAAAATAATGGGAGGAAATTTCATGGGTGTTATGGACAGGGTATTTAAATAGTAATACAATTATTAGATAAATAGGGGTGGTTTAATGTCGGCAGACCTGCACGTTCATACAACAATATCAGATGGCTCTGACACTCCGGTTGAGGTAGTGAATAGGGCGGTGTCATTGGGTCTGTATGCTATAGCAATAACAGACCATGATATAACTGAAGGTGTATATGAGGCCAAACAAGAAGCAGTTAAATTCAAATTGGAAGTGATACCAGGGGTTGAGATTAGCTGTTATTATAAAAACACCGAAATACATATTCTTGGATATTTCCGGGAACCAAATCATCCAGAACTGAAATCTGTATTAAAAGAAATGAGAGATTATCGTGTTGTTCGTGCTTACAGAATGGTCGATAAGCTTAGGGGCATGGGTTGCGATATTGAATGGAGTAGAGTGAAACAAATAGCTGGTAAAGGCACAGTAGGGCGCCCTCACATCGCTGATGCTCTTGTGGAGAAGAACATTGTGCCTAATCGTGAGACAGCATTTAAAAGTTTCATTGGGCAACAGTGTCCTGCCTATGTAAATAGAAAGAAAGTTACCCCGGTAGAGGCGATAGAGTTGCTATCTCGTACAGGGGGGGTACCGGTGTTAGCCCACCCGGGTACAGTTTCAAATATACAAATATTGCCATTGTTAATTAATAATGGTCTAAAAGGAATAGAAGTGTGGCACCCCCACCATTCTCCTCTTCAAAGTCAGTATTATTTAAAACAGACTGAAAAATACAATCTTATTCCCACAGGCGGTTCTGATTACCATGGAATGAAACATGATTCATGCAATTGCTTGGGGGCGGTAACGGCACCACTGGAATCGGTAAATCGAATAAAAAATCTTTTCAACTAGTTTTCTTACATAAGTGGGAGGTAATTATGCAAAAATCAAGTCGAATGAAAAATCTAGACTCAGCAATTTTTAGTGAAATGAATGCTCGTAAACAAGAGGTAGAAAAAAGAAATATTGAAGTATTTAATTTGGGTATCGGAAGCCCTGATCGTAATCCGGCACCTCATATAGTTGAAGCAATGCACAGTGCCCTTAACAAGCCTGGTTATTATACATATCCCCTTACAGGTAAACCCCAACTTCATAGAGCTTTGACTGATTGGTATTTTAATAGGTTTGGTGTGCAATTAAACCCAGACAACGAAGTTTTAGTATTAATGGGTTCCCAGGATGGACTGGGACATCTATCTATGGCTTATATAGATCCGGGTGATATAGCACTGGTGCCCGATCCGGGTTATCCTATCTATGCAGCCAGTATTTTATTAGCACAAGGTGAGATATATCCCATGCCACTGTTGAAAGAAAATAAATTCCTGCCAGACCTTGATAACATTCCCAAGGAAGTAGCAAAAAAGGCTAAATTAATGTGGCTAAATTACCCTAACAATCCAGTGGCAGCAGTTGCTGACCGAGCTTTCTTTGAAAAGGTGGTGGATTTTGCCAAGGAAAATGAGGTGTTAATATGCCATGATGTTGCATACTCTGAACTGGCATTTGACGGATATAAGCCAATTAGTTTCTTGGAGGTGCCTGGCTCTAAAGAAGTGGGCATAGAATTTTATTCTGTTTCAAAAACATATAACATGGCTGGTTGTCGCTGTGGTTTTGCAGTTGGTAATGCAGAAGTACTGGCAGAACTGGCAAAAATAAAGTCCAATATAGACTATGGTGTGTTTAGCGTTGTTCAGGATGGAGCCATTGCTGCATTAACGGGCCCGCAGGATTGTGTAGCGGAGAATGCCCGCATATATGAACGACGGAGGGATGTTTTGGTAGACGGCTTGACGGACCTTGGCTGGATAATGCCCAAGCCCCGAGCCTCCATGTTTGTTTGGGCGCCGCTACCTAAAGGTTATACATCTTCAAAGGAATTTGCCATTGAATTATTAGAGAAAACAGGAGTGCTTGTGATTCCAGGGGTGGCATTTGGTCAGCAGGGGGAAGGATATGTGCGTATTGCCTTGGTACAATCGGAAGATCAATTAAAGGAAGCAGTGGAGCAAATAAAACAGAATTTTAAATTCAAATAACACTAACCAGCTAATGTCTATTTTTAGTCTTTTCAGCATATACTAGCCATAGATGCTGAAAGGGCGGTGATTTGTTGGGAGATAAAGAATATTTAAATTACCTTGAAAATAGAGTGCAGGAATTGGAAGATAAAGTAGAACAGTTAAGGTTGAGCCGTCGCGTCTTAATGAATCTTATTGAAAAGATTGAACGGGAAAAAAATGAAATATTGTCAAAATTAGAAAGAGAAAATAAGAAGCTGCACCAAAATAATTATCGATATGCCAGGTGGCTTGTAACTAAAAACAGGTTAATTGTTGAATTAGAGTCAAAACTCACTGGTGGATCTTCATATCAACAAAGCAAATATTAATTATCCACAGTTTTATACACAATAAGCTTTAAACTGTTAGTATTAGCAAAATTTGACAGCAAATAACCCTGGATGACATATTAACCCAGGGTTATTTAATTTATTTTAATTTTTAATTTAAACTGTCAGCTTGTTGCAGTATTTGCAGTTCCATCTTATTGATACAGTATCTAGAGTGATGATGCTTTATTAATTGGACAACAGCATCATTTATATTCAACTGATCAGCAAAATTGGCTCCTCTTTTACTGTGGATGGATTGAACATAAAATGCTCGAGTCAAAGTACCCTTTTCCATGTACCTACCTTTTCTTTGGAAGTAACGGTTTAGATTAGGGCATAATTTATTGGTTAACACTATAACAACTCGGTGCCATGTTTTTAACTCCCCGGCTTTTTTTCCGCAGTCATGCAATAATGCAGACTTTAAAAGTATTTTTTTATCTAATTCCGGATTTCCGTTTATCAACTCTAAACAGGTATAGGCTGTATTAAGACAGTGTTTTTGAGTTGGTAGATCCATTTGATAAAACAGATTCTGTTCCTGCTTATTCAAATATTTACTTATAAATTCTTTGTCTGCGGATGTTAATTTACTAGTGATTGCAGAAATAAATTGTTTTATTCTTACGAAACCCATTAGATACTCCCTATGATAAACAGTATTTAATCAGTAATTATTATAATGCTAAACTCAAGCATAAACAATTTGGGTATTATATTATATATTATCAGTCTTTATGTTGTTCTTTTATTCTGAATCCTGAATCCTGACTCCTGTTTCCTTATTATTTATAGTTTAGTGGTCAGAAATATAAAAATCAAATACAATAAAGAGGAATTGCTGTCTCTCTATTGAATTTGTTGTTGCAGTAGTCGGACAAAATTCAGGAGTGAAATTAAATCATGAATAGCAGAAAGTTTATTTTAGTTACTGGCGGTGCAAGCTGTGGTAAAAGTGGCTTTGCAGAGAAAATGGCTAGTAGCATCCATGAAGATGTTACCTATGTGGCAACAGCTGCAGTTTTAGATGATGAAATGGAAAGAAAAGTAGAGCGTCATCGTTTAATGCGTCCCAAACATTGGAAGACTGTCGAAGAAACTATTAACTTGGATAAAGTACTACTGGAATACGGTAATAAATCTGAAGTTGTTTTAATTGATTGTTTAACATTGTGGATATCCAACCAGTATTTTAATTCTAACGAGTATTCCACTGAAGTTTCTTGGTCTGAAAGAGAAGACCACATTTTAGATAATGTAAAAAAGCTGGTGGAGATTGCAGCCAAAGTACCAGCCACCACAATTATAGTTTCTAATGAGGTAAGTATGGGCTTGGTGCCAGAAAATCCTTTGGGACGGGCTTTTAGAAATTCAGCCGGTAAAGCGAACCAACTGGCTGCAGAATTTGCTGATGAAGTATACTTGATTGTTGCTGGTATTCCGTTGGGAATAAAGGCATAGCTAGTCGTTCCTTGGATTAGGAGGGGAAATATGAGTACTAGGATATATCTTGTTAGACATGGAGAAACTGAATGGAATGCACTGAAAAAATTCCAGGGACATAGTGACATATCGTTATCAGATGTTGGTAGATTACAAGCTACCCGTTTAGCAAATCATATGGTTAAGTATAAAATTGATGCAGCCTATGCCAGTGATCTAAGTAGGGCGAGAGAAACTGCTGAAATTATTGCTGAAAAATTTGATATTCCGGTGGTTTGTAAGAAACAATTACGAGAAATCAATTTTGGATGTTGGGAAGGACTAACTATATCTGAAATCAAGGCAAACTACCATGGGATTGTAACGAAATGGTGGGAAGATCCTGCTGGAACTCAAATACCAGATGGGGAAATTTTTACAGATTTGGTTAAGCGTGTTATTTTAAGTTTAGAAGAAATAATCTGTAAGCATTCTGGGCAAGATGTAATGGTGGTTTCCCATGGCGGAGTGGTACGATCCATTATCTGCCATGTATTGGGTATTAACTTAAAGGAATATTGGCGTTTGCAGTTGAATAATTGTTCCCTAAATATAATTGACTTTCCTGATAGTCAACTTAAGAATGGTATCCTAGAATTATTCAACTGTAGTTATGATAATTTATAAATATACATACCATTGGAATAATAATCCTTTACCCCTATGGTAAGATAATTTAAAAAATGTTATAATAATACCTAAGAAGAAAGTTCCTCTATATATGCTAGATTTTGGCTTTAAGAGGGGTAACAGTTAATAGTAAAGCAAATAAACCTGTAAACCCCCATTTTGGAATGGGGGTTTTTTAATTTATTAATAACAATTTATAACAACATTGATTAGACTACTAAGATAAAGGAGGGAACTAAATGGCTGAGGACATTAAAAACAAAGATAATATAACCGCAGAAGAAAAGCGTAAAATAGCATTAGAAAGAGCTAAAGAACTGCGTAGTAGAATTGAAGACTATTTAAATGTAAAAGATGAAATTCAGACTGGCTTTGAGCGGCAGGATGTGATTCAGCAACGCAAGAAACGTATTATGGAAATCATGGAATGTACTGGAGAAAACTGGCAGGATTGGAAATGGCAAATAACAAACCGGATTACCGATTCAGAAACATTAAATAAAATCTTAAATATTAATGAAGAACAAGCCAAAGTAATTGATAAGGTGGGAAAACAATTTCGTTGGGCAATATCACCTTATTACGCCTCACTTATGGAAGCCAGTGAAAAAGACCCTATTTGGTTGCAATCAATACCAACCAATGCAGAGCTTACTGACGACTGTGGTGTTGATGACCCTATGGGCGAGGAGTTAACATCACCAGCTCCAGGTATTACTCGTCGCTATCCTGATCGTTTGATAATCAACGTTACCAATCAGTGCGCCATGTACTGCCGCCATTGTCAGCGTCGTCGCAATATTGGTGAAACTGACACCCACAGATCAAAGGCTCATTTAGAGGAAGCATTGGAATACATCCGCAATAATCCAGAAATCAGAGATGTGTTAATTACCGGCGGTGATGCACTGATGCTTGCTGATCAAGTGTTAGATTGGTTGCTAGGAGAATTAGATAAAATTGATCATGTAGAGATTAAACGGCTTGGAACAAGAACCTTGGTAACAGTCCCCCAACGGGTAACTTCTGAACTATGTTCAATTATTGAAAAATATCCTCCTATCTATATTAACACTCAGTTTAATCATCCAAGGGAAATTACACCTGAGGTTGCAAAAGCAACAGATATGTTAATAAAAGCTGGAGCGGTACTAGGTAACCAAGCTGTACTATTAAAAGGTGTAAACAATGACCCTAATGTAATGAAGAAACTTAATCATGCCCTCTTGAAGGTAAGAATTAAACCATATTATATTTTCCATGCCAAGCAGGTGACTGGAACAAGTCACTTTATAACATCAGTTGATGAAGGAATGGAAATTATGGAGAAACTACGAGGCCATACATCAGGTTTGGCCATCCCAACCTATATTATTAATGCACCTCAGGGCTATGGAAAAACACCAGTATTACCACAGTATATACTAGAGAACAAAGGTGATGCAGTTAAACTGCGCACCTGGGAGAATCGGGAAATAGATTATAAAATAAAGCAATAAAAAGTCGGAAGGATTATCCTTCCGACTTTTTTAATATTATCATGTTTATGAAAAGCCTTTAATAACCTATATAAAGATTGATTTATTTTGACGGGAGGTAGATGTGGGATGACCTTTGAACAAAAAATGGTCATCATTTTTTTTACTGCTTTAGGTGTTGTTTTAGGGGCTTCTATTATTGGTTCAGCCTCAGCAATATTAGTGCGTCAACCTCCTGCCACCACAATGGTTAGGTTGGCGGGAGAAATAAAGATATGGGCTATTGTGGCAGCTATTGGTGGTACATTTACAGCCATAGAGGTACTGGAATCTGGAATTTTTGAGGGAGAGATTAGGGCGGTTTTAAAACAGTTTTTATATGTTATCAGTGGTTTTGCTGGAGCACAGGTTGGCTATTTTTTGATTTTATATCTTGCAGGAGGTAAAAGTTGAAAAGGTTAGTTTTTAGACTTCTCTCTGCATTTATAATCGGCGTAATAATTGGCGGTTCCATGATGAATATGTATATAAGTAAGCAATTTGAAGAGCTTACTGCTAAAAACAGAACGTTGGAAAATGAGTTAAAAAGCGCCAGAGAAGATACAGAAAGCTTGAGAAAACAACTGGAAAAACAGGAACAGCGAAAGATAATTACTGATATAGAACCAAGGGTAGAACTGGTTAACAAGGACGATGTCCCAAAATTTGAGGAGACCAGTGTTGTTCTAGATGGTGAAAAAAAGATAATACAGTTGCTGGAACCGCTGAAGGGTCAAGAGGTTAAAAATGTAGATTATAATTTAATTCCACGGATCGTTAGCGGAAGGGAATTTGACAGTGAGGGTAGAAGGTACATACTTGAAGTTGAAGTGGTCGTGATTACCAATGAATTACGTGTATACGCCACAGCTAAATTATTTGAGCAAAATGAATAAAAAATCATAACTGCCAACTCATTGGACAAAATATATTTAATTATAATCAAAAGGGAGTGTTGGCAGTGGAAGAATATATTCGTTCTAGGGTTCCATGGACCACAGAAACAAGTCTGGTTACCAAAACAGAAGAAGTGGGAATAGATTTTGACAGATTCATTGATGGTTTAAAAAATGATAAATCAGATATTGAGATGGCTGATGAATTTGGAGTAACAAATAAAACTATTGGCTATCTTAAAGATCATTTTATGAGGCATGGTATAGGTTCAACAATGGGACAAGACTGAAAAGGGGGCCACCCAGGCCCCTTGTATTTTGAATAAATTAAGGGGGCAAGGCTGGTGCGCCAATTGTTATTATTATTTATATTTATTCCATTTATAGAGTTGATGATACTGATAAAGCTAGGGGACTATATTGGTTTCTGGCCTACACTAACATTACTTATTTTAATGGGGCTTCTGGGTTTTGCTATGGTCCGTAGCCAGGGTTTTTTTGTGGTTTATCAAATAAAGCAGGACTTGGCTAACGGTATTCCTCCTGCTAGGTCACTGATGGAAGGTCTTTACGTTTTTGCTGGGGGTCTAATGTTAATAACTCCCGGCCTTATTACTGATATTATCGGCTTGCTCTTACTTCTTCCACCATCACGACTGGCGATTAGTAGAATAATTACACCTTGGGTAATAAATAAAATGTTTAATTCTGGTCGTTGGCATATCAGACGTTGGTAGTTTATTATCTATTGTTAACAAAATTTAACTTTTGTTGATCTAATCTTTGTGCTATAATAACAAATTATTAGATTTCTAAGAAGAGGGGAGCGAAAAAATGTATCCCGATAAGTTTAATAAAGAAGGGTTAACTTTTGATGATGTGCTTTTGATCCCTGCGGCTTCAGAAGTACTACCTAAAGATGTTGATACATCAACTCACTTAACTAAAAAAATCAAATTGAACATGCCACTAATGAGTGCAGCTATGGATACAGTAACTGAGTCTGCCATGGCAGTGGCCATAGCTAGAAATGGTGGGATTGGTGTTATTCACAAAAACATGACTATTGAAGAACAGGCTATGGAAGTGGATAAAGTAAAGCGTTCAGAACATGGAGTTATATGGGACCCACTATATTTATCACCCAATGACACAATTAATGAGGCTGAAGAATTGATGGCCCGCTACCGCATTTCAGGAGTACCTATTACGGAAAGTGGTAAACTGGTGGGGATAATTACTAATCGTGATCTTCGATTTATTGTAGATTATCAACACCCTATTAGAGACTTTATGACTAAAGAAAATTTGGTTACCGCTCCAGTGGGAACAACACTAGAACAGGCAAAAGAAATATTAAGAAGACATAAAGTGGAAAAATTACCTATAGTAGATGAAGATTACATGTTAAAAGGGCTATTTACCATTAAGGATATTGAAAAGGCCAAGCAGTTTCCACTCTCCACCAAAGACGATAGGGGAAGGTTAGCAGTGGCTGCTGCAGTAAGTGTCTCTGAAGAGACTCCCGATAGGGTTGATGCTCTGGTGGAAGCAAAAGTAGATATTGTGGTTGTAGATACAGCTCATGGCCATTCTAAAACGGTAATTGACACAGTCAAGTACATAAAACAAAAATATCCTGAATTAGAAGTGATAGCCGGAAATGTAGCCACCGCTGAAGCAACAAAAGCGCTGGCTGAAGCTGGAGTAAGTGCTGTGAAAGTTGGTATCGGACCAGGCTCTATTTGTACCACAAGGGTGGTTGCTGGGGTAGGTGTACCGCAAATAACAGCTGTATACGAGTGTGGCCAGGAAGCTCAGAAACATAATATTCCAATCATTGCTGACGGTGGTGTTAAATTTTCCGGAGATGTAGTAAAAGCCATAGCAGCTGGAGCCGATGTTGTGATGTTGGGAAGCTTGCTGGCTGGCACTGAAGAAAGTCCTGGGGAAATTGAGATCTATCAAGGTAGAAGTTATAAAGTATACCGTGGCATGGGTTCATTAGGAGCAATGAAGAAAGGAAGTAAAGACAGGTATTTCCAAGAGAAAAACCTTAAGTTGGTTCCCGAAGGTGTGGAAGGACGAGTTCCATACAAGGGCCCATTGGCGGATACAACCTTTCAGTTAATAGGTGGACTTAAAGCTGGTATGGGATATTGCGGATGTAAGAGCATTAATGATCTGCAAACTAAAACACAGTTTATTCGCATTACAAATGCTTCTCTACGCGAAAGTCATCCCCATGGTGTCGATATTACTAAAGAGTCACCTAATTATAGCTTTTAAAGAATAGTGAGGAGATAGAATTCAGGAGTCAGAATATGAGAGAACAGACTATCATCTGAATTCTAAAAATTAAATCTGAATGCCCGAGCAGTAATATTAGATAAATTAAGCCTTGGGCCACTTGTTCAAGTGGCTCAAGGCTTTTATGATCCATGAATGTAACAATGTTATAAGTATTTACTTTTGAAAGTTAGTTCCTCAAAACGTTGTACAGCTTCCTTTGGAACATTATTACCGTGACGAACCATTAAAACATTGGCAGGATGCTCGAGTATGTCTGGATCATCGGTGGCTCGTTTTTTTAAATCCACACTAGCAAATAATTTAGTTAACATTTTTTGATAGTCCCAGATAGTAAGTTGGCTGTTTCTTAAATCCCAGTGCCAGCAGTATTCTATCGTTATAATTATAAACTCTTCAACAAAACTATTGCTGAATGCTTCCTTGATAAGGTGGTATGCTACCCTGTATTTACGCCAAGATTTAGTTACTTCAATAGCGCCCAACTCAAGTACCCAGGGATGATTGTGCCATCGACTATATTCATCAGGGTGGTGAAATGTTACATAGCCAATAATGTTGTTATCATGTCGGGCGACAAAAACTTTGCCATTCTGTAAATTACAGATGGTAATCAATGCTTCCTGCTGATTCTTTGGAGGTCGAAAGTTACTTAAACCTTCATCCATTTTTAACCGTGAGATGTATTCTCCAGTTACAGGTCCTTCCAAGTGTAATACTTCGTTATTAGGGGTAAATACTAACCCTTTAGTTACATGTACCTTTTTATGATCTATATTTTTTTCATTTGGATCGTAAAAAGCCATATTCAAACCCATCACCTTTTCATTGCCTAAAAATTTACGTGTCAACGTCTTTGTTATTACTTCACTTATTACATTATATTCTAACTCTATCAGCAATTACAACACTGTTACTAACATTTAGCAGGAGTATGTTAATTCTAAAGTATTTGTAAGATATTGTTGTAAAAAAATGGAAAAAAATTATTTTTTCTCGCAGGGATATTTAGGATCATAGTGAATACATATAATAGGTTAAATATGTAATAAATGGAATAAATAGATAATGTAAATAGGAAGGTGATGATGGTAAAGTGGGCAGTAACCTTAGTTCTTTAACTGATGTGCTAAAAAAGACACTATTCTTTTTTGATGGATTGTCAATAAGTGAGATAGCACCTTATGTTCATCAAAGAATGCTTCAAGATTATACACTTACACAGGTAGAAGAAAAGGTACATCTATGTTTGCAGCAAAATCCTTGCTTTGCTGCAGATGAATATTTATTGTGGTATTTAAACACTAATGGAAATGATGAAAACATCAGCTTTTATAAAACCCTTCAGAAGAAGAAAGAACCAATGAATATTAGAGAAGTAAATAAAAACACAAGGGTAAAGAAAGCTAAAGCAAAAAAATTGGCTGAAGAGGCTGCTTTAGTTACTGACGGAAGGTTTGTACAGTTGGAAAATGGTAATTGGGGATTAACAGAGTGGAGAATTGAAGCTAATAAATATACTTTAAAACATTTAGTGATAAAAGCTTTAAAGATGCATTCTGCTGGATTGTCCGCTGAAAAGGTTACGGAAATAGTGCAGGATTGGCAAGAGACCAATTTAGATGCAGTTAAACAAGTACTTGATAAGTTTCCTTATATAGAAGAGAGTGGAGAGGTATTTTATTATAATAAAAAACTACATATGATGCATGATGAGATGGTGAAAAGGTATCTGAGCATTTTGAGAAAACAAAAACAAAAATGGTCTTATGACCGTGAAAAATGGAATATAAAAATGAACAATCTTAAGAAGCAGTTGGAAGAGGTGTCAGCTGCTCAAAAGGAAGCAGCTGCTGCAGTGGCAGAACGGGTATCTGTTGCTGATCAATATCATAATTTAGCCACACAATTGTCTGAAAAGGATTTACTGCTGTCCATGCGCAAAAAAGAAATATTAAGATACCGGGAGCAAATGGCTAAATTGGAAAAGAAGTCTAATAGTATTTTACATCAGTGCCGTATATGGGTCCGCAGGACTGACGAGAAGGATAATGAAATACAAAAGCTAAAAGAATATAATGAAAAAAACCAAGCAAGTTTGGAAACCATGTTCTCCAAACTACAACAATATAAAGATAGAGATCGGTCTAACAAAGGGAAAATTGCGGAACTTAAAGAGCACTATACTACTCGAATCGCCGAGCTACAAACAGAAATCTTAGACCTGAAACAGAAGTTGGAGCGTACTAAGGAAAAAAGTGAAGTGGAAGAAAGAAATTTATACCATGATTTAAATAACATGTCCAATGACTTAAAAGATGCATTGGAAAACGGGGAAGAACTGCAGAAGTCTATTCGATTGCTGCAACAGGAACTAGATCGAGCACAGCAAGAGAAGAAAAAGTTGGAACTTCAATTACATCCTTTACCAGTGCGGATTGTTTTAAAAATATGTAGTTTATTCGGACTTTATTAATTGCTTTCACCAAAGGTTATAACCTTTGGTGTTTTTTTGACAGTTATTTCCTCATCCGTTAAAATAGATATATTAAATCAGAAATCAGAGTCTCAAAGAACTTCATCGTATCAAATTATTCTGATTCCGAATACCTGAATAGTAACTATATAGTAGAGGTAGTTTAAATGTGTAAACATAAAATTCTGATTGTGGATGATGAAAAAAAGATAAGGGATTTAATAAAGCTCTTTCTGCAGAATGAAGGTTTTGCAGTAAAGAATTCTTCTAGTGGGCAACAGGCGTTAGATCATCTCAATTCTAATCAGTATGATTTAGTGATTCTAGACCTAATGATGCCTGGTATTGATGGTTGGGAAGTTTGTCGCCAAATCAGAAAAAACTCTGAAATACCGATAATTATGTTAACTGCTAGGAATGATGAAGTGGACCGGGTTATAGGGTTGGAGTTGGGTGCTGACGACTATATTGTTAAACCTTTTAGCCCCAGGGAAATGGTGGCCAGGGTAAAAGCTGTGTTGAGACGAACTACTAAAGCTGAGAAATTATCCAGTAATATAAGTAGTAAATTAACATTTAATAATATATCCATTGATCCTGATTCCAGAGAAATTAGTTGCTGTGAGAAAAAAATAATCCTAACGCCCAAGGAATTTGACTTGCTTTTATATTTGGCAAGAAGCCCTGGGCGAGCATATTCAAGGGAGCAATTGCTAGAAAATGTATGGGGTTATGATTATTTTGGCGATCTACGCACAGTAGATACTCACATAAACCGCCTCCGTGATAAACTGCATCAAGATAATGATCACAAGTATATTGCTACAGTATGGGGCGTGGGATATAAATTTGAGGTAGATGAATGATTAATTTAAAGAGTATTGTCAGTAAGTTATGGCTGGCTATGACACTGTTGGTACTGATGGTCCTATTGTTTTCAGTGCTAGTTCAGTCAACCTTACTTAAGCGTACCTATTATAAACAGCAGGCCGATCAGCTTACTGGTACAGCACAAGTGTTGGCCAGTGAAATAGCCACAGAAACAAGTCTCAGTACAATAAAATATCAAATTGAGAATACCGCTAATGCTACTGGGGTTCATATTATGTTGCTAGATAAAGAAGGTAGTATTGTGTACAGTAGGGAGGGAAACAGAAAGGGTTGGAATGGCCGCGGAATGATGAGGGGCCAAATGCGTCATAGAATAAATGAACAGCGTGTTTGGCCAGAAGTAAATATGAGAAAAGTATTACAGGGTGAGACTGTTTCACAGGTAGGTAAGACCCCTTTGTTTGATACTGAAGTGCTAACGGTGGGTGTGCCTGTTAAAAGGGAAGAAACTATATCTGGAATAATTTTGATGCATGCATCGTTACCGGCTATTACAACAAGGTTGAGGGCATTGCAGTATGTTGCTATTTATACTGCAATGGGTGGTGTGGTGCTTGCTACAATATTAAGTATGTTTATGTCTCGCTCCTTGGTAGGACCGCTATTGAAAATAAATAAAGCTGCCCGGGATATGGCCAGTGGTAACTACAATCGTAAACTGAACATAAATAGTAGTGATGAAATCGGGGTGCTGGCCCAGTCCTTTAATACTTTATCCAATGAACTTCAGGAAAAGATAAATACACTGGAGAGAATTGATGAAACCAGGCGCGATTTTGTGGCCAGTATATCCCATGAACTACGGACTCCACTTACCATAGTGCAAGGTTACACCGAAGCACTACAGGATGGTTTGGCAAAGGATGAACAGCAAAGGAATGAATATTTAAATTTTATTCAAGATGAGTTGGCTAGGTTACGACACTTGGTTAATGAATTGTTGGATTTAAGACGCCTGGAAACTGGGCAAATTAAAATATATTCTACCACCTTTAAAATACAAGATACCGCACAACGCTTAGTTAATGGCATGAAACCCATGGCAGAAGAAAAGGGCGTATTACTAACAACTAATTTAGAGGATATTTCTCCTGTGCAAGGTGATGAAAATCGATTATCACAGGTGTTAATAAATCTGTTAGACAATGCACTTCACGTATGCGATAAAGAAGACATAATTACTGTTTCCGTGCATGAGAATGAAAAACGGGTGATAGTCAGTGTTAGTGATACTGGCCCGGGGATACCACAAGAAGAATTGCCTCTGATATGGGATCGTTTTCATAAGGTAGATAAATCTCGCCTTAGGGATGGAGCAGGAACTGGTTTAGGGTTGGCTATTAGCAAACAAATTGTAGAACTGCATGGAGGCAAAATTGAGGTGCATAGTGTGATAGGGCAGGGAACTACATTCAGTTTTAGTATATTTAAGGCAAACAAATAAACACTGGAACTATTATTAGTTCCAGTGTTAAAAAGTTCGTTATTTATTGTACTGTTCCCTGGTTAGGTGTTTGCTGATAGTAAGGGCATCCTGACCAGTCACCGGTACCTGCACCCATGCCACGTCCATTTCCGTTATAACCTCTACCGCCACGGAGACCCATTGGCCCAAAGCTTTCCGGGTTTTGCTGTAGGTAATCCATACGCAGTTGCATATTATTCTTCATAAAGTCTGCTCTCTGATCATCAATTTGCCCTGCAGCTTTAAATTCATCAACCATCTGCATACGTAATTCAATCATCTGCTGTTGTAGTTGATTAATTTTTTTAGATTTATCAGCACTAAGGCCGTTTACAGTGGCAGCAAAGGCAGGAATGGCCAGCGCAAACACGGCAATCAATGCTACAGTAATCATAATTTTTTTGTTCATTTAATTTCACCCCCTTTTTTAAATATGTACTCTTTGATAATAATATAAACAATAAATGTGGCAATTTGTTTATAGAAATGTCACGATTTTGTCACAATTAAGTGAGGTATTAACATGAGTAAACACAAATTTGACCCTAAAAGAATGGCCAAGCTAGATAGCCTGGAACGGAGAAAAATACTACCGCCGGAAAAAGTGCTGCAGCATTTTGGTATACAAGAAGGATGGAGCGTGGCAGATATTGGTTGTGGCGTTGGTTATTTCAGTTTGCCTATATCATCAATGCTGGGAGAGAACGGGACCTTGTATGCCCTTGATATTGAGGATGTTATGGTACAGGAAACCCAAAAAAGAGCGGAAGCTAAGGGAAGGAAAAATATAATATCTCTGCAATCTAAAGAAAATATATTACCTTTGGACAGCGATATTTTAGATGCAGCGTTAATGGTGTTTTTATATCACGAATTAAAACAGCCGGAATTATTTATAGAAGAAGTTTTAAGAGTTTTAAAGGTGGACGGTCTACTTTATATAGTGGATTGGAAGAAAAAGAAAACAGATAAAGGTCCACCAGTGGATCATAGAATCAGTGAAGAGGAAGTGACATCTACATTAAAACAGAATGGATTCATAGTGGAAGAAGTTATAGATTTATCAGATGCGCTATACGGCGTTAGAGCAATTAAGAATGTAGAATGAATAATGAAAAAAGAAGGCACGACGCTCCTGTGTGCCTTCTTCTATAGAATGAACTTGTTTATATACAACTTGTCGGTAGGTGTTACCGATCTGTTACAGATTTTTATTCTAACTCCTAACTCCCCACTCCTAAATTCTGCCCTTAAACTATATCCCATTTAGGGCATCTGTTGCCCCAGCGGCCTATTACTTTGTTCTCTTGGTAAATTTCCACAACTTCACAGGCGTTGGAGCAGCCATCGCACTCAAAACTGGTGGTATGATAAGGCATATTTGTAACGGCAAAACCTTTAAAGGATGTTTCTCCAGTAGTTTGTATTTCTTCCTTTGCCAGTTGTGCCGCACCGACGGCTCCCATTACATTAAAATATTTAGGTATAGTGATCGGTATACCTAACTCCCGTTCAAAAGCAGCTTTAATACCTAGGTTAGCTGCAACACCACCCTGGAATACCACTGGGGTTAAAATTTCCTTGCTTTTACCTACGTTGTTCAAATAGTTGCGCACCAAAGCTTCACACAGACCATTAACTATATCTGGAATACAATGTCCCATCTGCTGTTTGTGTATCATATCTGACTCGGCAAATACGGTGCATCGTCCAGCAATACGAATTTGGTTATTGGACTCCAATGCTAACGCTCCAAAATCAGATATTTGAATATTTAAGCGGGATGCCTGCTGATCTAAAAAAGATCCAGTCCCAGCGGCACAAACGGTATTCATGGCAAAATCAGTAACCACACCGTTTCGCATTATAATTATTTTAGAGTCTTGCCCGCCAATTTCCAATACAGTTTGCACATCAGGTACTAAAATAGATGCTGCCACTGCATGGGCAGTTATTTCATTTTTTATTACATCAGCACCGATTATTACTCCTGCCAGGTAACGTCCACTGCCAGTTGTACCGGCGCCGGCAATTCTTACTTCGGGATCCAGCATAGAGGCAGCTTCCTTTAATCCGGTCTTGATAGTTTCAATGGGGCGTCCATTGGTACGTAGATATAAATTAATTAGCACATTGTTATCATCGTCAACTACCACAATATTAGTACTGACAGATCCAACATCAACACCTAAGTATGCTATCATGAAGATTCCTTCCTATCGAGTTATTTTAATTTAAAGTAGTAGCGGTTTGACTAATAGAAATATTTTGTTTTTTGCGTTTTAATAAATCAACAAATGCTTCTAGACGAGTGACCATGCCAGCTTTACCGGTTTGCTCATCCAGGAAGAAAGTTAGTACCGGTATATCATGTAGTTTACTTACTTTAGGCAAGATGGTGCGAGCCACAATTTCTGGTATGCAAGTGAAGGGGGCAATTTGTATCACACCATCAAATTTTCGTTTACCATAAATTACTGTATGACCTATGGTATCACGACCATGTCCGCCAATTAATTCTGGTAGATATGGCTGAGCTGCCTCTGTTACAGTCATTAATTCTTCGGTGTTTTTTTGCAGGTTATCAACAGTCCAGCCAGTAAGAAACAAGGAACGCTCCACTTCGACTCCCATGTGACCCAATGTTTCTTCTATTTCCAAGTTGCTGGCTGGTTCCAAAAGAACATATATTTCGCCAACTAAACCCACCTTTATTACTTTACGTTCAGAATCCTGGGGTATATCATTAAAAGCCTTGACACCTTCAGCTTCCGCAACTTTTATTTCCGTATGGGTACGGGCTTCATCTAACCAGCGTTGGGCTTGAAGGTAAACCTTGCTGGTGGTACCTCGCTTTAATTCCCGTGGCCGGATTTGATGGCTTAATTTTTCCATGTGGTCTAAAGCCTTTAATTTGTGCCAACCTCTTTTAAGCAATTTAATTATTGAACTAATTGATAATTTGGCATTGTTTAAACTTTGTACCTTGCGATAAAAATCTATAGGATGTCTTTTTGGGGGTTCAAAACAAATTAAATTGACATTATAGCCTAGATTGTGCAATATAGCCTGATGAAGGTGTGCATAATGACCTGCACGGCAGGGACCAACACCGCCTGAAGTTACAATGGTATCCATGCCTTTTGCTACAGTTTGTAAATATGTACCAAGCAGGACTTTATAAGGTAAACAGGCAAACTCCGGAGCATATTTAACCCCCAAATCTAACGTTTCTTTACCAGGTCTTGGGGGTATAATTACTTCATTGCCCATTTCTTCCATTGCCATTTTAAAAGCTATGTATGAATGCCCCATATGAGGAAATGTAACTTTACGCATTAACATCAGCCTCTTTCTTTCGTTTTACCATATCTACAAATGCTTCTAAACGAGTGGCTAAACCTGCTTCGCCGCTGTGTTCATCTATGGTAACACTCATAAAGGGTATATCCGGATATTGCTTTGATTTTAATTCCATATATTTATCCACCATGGAGTCCGGGCCGCAACCAAACGCCGTTAAGTGAATAATACCGTCTACACCACCATGTTCAAAGAAATGGTAAGAAGACCTAAGCACTTTATCGCTAAAAGTCCAGAACATATCCTTTGGTAACATAGTATTGGCCTTGTTTACCCAAGTGTCTGGAAGTTGTTCCAGCGTTACCGTTTCTACACCCAGGTGGTTTAATTTTGTAAGCAAATTTACACTGACATAGTTGTCATAAACTATATATGGGTACCCTAGAACAGCAAAGCGCAATGAATAATTATGGGACATTTTCTGTTTTGAATTATTATTTTTTAATATTGTCATGGCTACACTTGGTAGATAACCCTCTTTTACTAAGTCTTGATACTTACTCAAGTTTCCCTTTGCTTTAAGATATGCTTTAAATATTTTGCATTTACTGTTAGAAAAGCGTTTTCCAATATGGTAAAAAGTTTTCCATACAGCAAAATGGTTGCCTCTAACATCTATCCGGTTATCTATAATCTCAGGCAATCCATCTAAAGAATGCTTAATCATGTCAGATAGGGCTAAAAACTTGGGACAATATATTGTTTTCTTATTTAAACAAACTACCCGGGGTATAAATAAATAATCTACCTTATCTTTAATAGTTTGTACATGACCAAAAAAGACCTTAATAGGAACGCAGGCATCAGCAAGAGCTTCACGTACTCCGGCATCAATTACCTTCCGAGAGGTGCTATCAGAAGTAACAACTTCCACTCCTAGTTCATCAAAAAATGTTTCTATCATAGGATAATAGTTATAATAAAATAGTGTCTTAGGTATGCCAACTTTAATAGTCAAATTTTGTTCTTCCCTTCAAAATAGTGTATTATATGTTAATGGAGGAAAGTTATGTTATACTTAATTAAATATTAAATAATTCTACAAATATGAAATAACTCCTGCCAAAAGGTTAAAGCTTGCAAATGGAGAGTGATAAAAATTATGAAACTTACAGAAAAAACAATTTCATCTCAAATGCTGCATAAAGGAAAGGTAGTAAATTTAAGGATTGATTCCGTAGAACTACCCAACGGTAAACTAGGAGCTCGGGAAGTAGTTGAGCATTCCGGTGCTGTGGCAGTAGTACCTGTAACAGCAAGTGGGGAAGTGTTAATGGTCAGGCAGTTCCGTTATCCGGCTCAAAAAGAACTATTGGAAATACCTGCCGGAAAACTAGATCCGGGAGAGTCTCCCGAAGAGTGTGTAAAAAGGGAACTGCTAGAAGAAACAGGTATGAATGCTGGTAATATAACCAAACTATTTAGTTGTTACAGCAGTCCTGGGTTTAGTGATGAAGTAATTCATATATATTTAGCAACAGACCTGAAATATCATGGCCAGCAATTGGATGAAGATGAATTTGTTGAAATTGAGAAATTCAAATTCGATGAAATTGTTGATAAAGTATATAATGGAACAATTCAGGATGCTAAAACTATTGCAGGTATCCTGGCAGCGGTTAATAAACGCTAATAAAAATCTAACCAAGCGAGTTGCCCGGTTAGATTTTTGTTGGTATATATTTTTCCACCGTAATTTGATCCTTTTGTAATCTGGCTACTTCTGGATGCGGGGGTTCATCATCGGGAGAAGTAACAATTGCACTACCAATTCTTAGTTGGGTAGGGCATAGCTTACTGGCCACCACTTTTGCATCTTGATCTCCGGAGGCACCGGCATGAACCACTCCGCTTAAACGCCCCAATACCATTACATTGCCACCAGCGATGATTTCTGCTCCGGCATGTACATCCCCCATAATAACTACATTACCATCGTACTTAATACTGTGACCAGATCGAAGTGTTCTTCTAATTAATAAAGTTTGTTCACCTGGTGGCGTTTTTGAATCTCTACCACCTCTTTGGGAAGTGCTGTCATTATTACTTCTTGATGCTAAATTAGGTAACTCAATTTTTTCATCAGTACGAACCAAGCCGTATTGGGAGCAAATTTCTTCAATTTCCGATTTTTTATTATCAGGAATGGTATTATTATTTTCTATTGTAAATTTTGCACCTTTAAAGAATCCCTTAGCAGAAGACATCTTTTTATGAAGATAATCTTTTACCTCGTCATAATCCGCTTCAGAATCGAATAAGATTACAAGGCCGCTGCGGGTTCCTTTAATATTGACAGGTTGCCCCATAATAGTGACCCCTTTCTTTCCAAAAATTTGCATTTATAATAGCATTTTCGACCCGTGTTGATATATTCCTTCTTATGCAGTAAAAAAATATCATTTTATTGTTCTTTTTACATCCGCAGGAACATTTACCCAAATTATTGAAGGATATATAATAAATACATAGAAGTAATAATATTTAATAATATTCTGAAAAAAATAGTATCAGTTTTTTGACAGGAGGCTTATTATGACGCAGTATCCGCACAATATGACCAATTATGAGGAGACTTATCAAAACTTTGAGTGGAATACCCCAGAATATTTTAACTTTGCTGCTGACGTAGTTGACAAGTGGGCGGAGGACCCAGAAAAATTAGCTATTATTTGGATTGATGAGCAGGGTACAGAAATAAGACACACATTTGAACAAATAAGTGAACAATCATGTCGTTTGGCTAATGTTCTTAAGCAAAATGGCGTTAAACAAGGTGATAGTGTAATTATTATTCTTCCAAGACTGATAGAATGGTGGGAATCAATGACTGCCTGTATCAGGATGGGTGCAATAATTAGTCCAGGTACAATACAACTTACTTCTAAAGATATAGAATTCAGAGTGAAATCTGCAGAGGCAGTGGCTGTTATAACTGATGAAAGTAATGCTAGTAAAGTTGACGAAATTGCCGCTAATTGCCCAACGCTTAAAACAAAGTTGGTAGTAGGGAAAAATGAAGGCTGGATTAGTTATAAATCAGCAGTTGAGAACACAACCAGTAACTTCCCGGAAGTAAAAACAAAGGGAAGTGACGGCGCACTGTTGTTCTTTACTTCTGGTACTACCGGATATCCTAAAATGACACTTCATACCCATATTAGCTATCCATATGCGCACAAGGTGACTGGCAAATATTGGCTTGATTTAAACCAAGATGATTTGCACTGGAACTTGTCAGATACTGGCTGGGGCAAGGCAGCTTGGAGCAGTTTATTTGGTCCTTGGCACCAGGGTGCATGCTTATTTATACATCATGAAGTGGGGAAATTTAATCCCAAGAAAATGTTGGAGTTGCTACAAAATTACCCAATTACTACACTATGTGCAGCCCCGACCATCTACCGTATGTTAGTTCTGGAAGACTTAGACCAATACCAGTTTTCTAATTTGAGACATTGTGTAGGTGCAGGAGAACCTTTGAACCCTGATGTTATTAATATTTGGCGACAGCATACTGGGCTAACCATTAGAGACGGATATGGGCAAACAGAAACAGTACTTGTTCTGGCAAATTTTCCATGTCTAGAAGTTAGAAATGGTGCTATGGGAAAACCCACACCAGGATTTAAAGTTGCTATCATAGATGAAACAGGTTCAGAGCTACCTTCTGGTAAAGAAGGAGATATTGCCATAGAAATTGAACCAGATCCGCCAGCGGGTATATTTAAAGAATATTGGCATGACCCATTAAAGACACTCTCTACCCACCGGGGACGTTGGTATGTAACTGGCGATAGAGGGGTTAAGGATGAGGATGGATATTTTTGGTTTGTGGGCAGAGCTGATGACGTTATACTTACGGCAGGATATAGAGTAGGCCCATTCGAAGTGGAAAGTGCCTTAATAGAGCACCAAGCAGTTGCCGAATCAGCTGTTGTAGCTAGTCCTGATGAATTACGTGGAGAAATCGTGAAAGCTTATGTTGTACTTGCGGAAGGTTATCAACCATCTTTAGAACTGATTCAAGAATTAAAAAATCACGTTAAAAAAACCACAGCACCATACAAATATCCAAGGGAAATTGAGTTTATAGAGTCACTTCCAAAAACAGTTAGTGGGAAAATTAGAAGGGTACAGTTAAGAGAAATGGAAAGAATGAAAAATGATTTACCGCCACTAAGATAAATAGATATTTGAGAGTAGTAAGAGTAGTAAATGATTAAAAAGCCAGAGGTTACCTCTGGCTTTTTAATCATTTGCAGCATATCTACAAAAGATTTTGCACTTGGGAGAAAAATATGATGATACACATTCGTCGGGATAACCCGGTAATGCAGCATAACAGGCCGGGGTATTTTTGGGCCTGGCATACTTGCAGTTAACACATACCGGTGAACAACCAAAGCGCAAACAAATACTTCCTCTAGTGCCTATCTTTACAGGATAGTAACAATGTGGCATTGGTAATTCTTTGTTAATAGCCCGGCTAGTCATTTTAACCACCTCCGGGTATATCTAGTCAATTGAATACTTATTATAACTTAAAAACCCGGAATGGTAAAGCTATTGTTTTGATTTTTCAATATATTGATTTATTGCTTCTAAAATAGTTTCGTTAATAGATTTACCACGTTCTGTTGCTATGGCAGCGATCTGCAATGAGACTCTAGGGGGCATAAGTACTTCAATTTTATCTAACACGGGTTGTTTTAACACGTGCTTCTGCTCCATAAAAACACCTCCTGTGGCATCATATGCTATAACAGCATTATTCGTTTTTATTTTAAAGTACATTTTTATAAAAAAGTTAAATTACAAACTATACAATTCACAAAAGCCTTGAACATTTTCAAGGCTTTTGTGAGTCGTAATATGGTTCCTTATCAACTGGAACCTGCTCGGGATGTGCCAAATTATCTGCATTAATACTTTTTGGTTTATCTACAATTTTCATAGCTATAATACCGAGTATTACCAGAATCCCTAAATATATGACCCACCAACCTAAACGCATTAATCTAAACATAACAT
Source organism: Bacillota bacterium (assembly GCA_009711615.1). Lineage (GTDB taxonomy): Bacteria > Bacillota > Desulfotomaculia > Desulfotomaculales > Desulfohalotomaculaceae > Desulforadius. The sequence continues at coordinate 46,614 of VENI01000002.1, forward strand.
CACCCCTAGAATATTTAAGATATTTTTCCTCCAAGGGATAATGTTATACCTAAATATTCCTATAATGTTTATTTATCTACATCTTCTTCATTCTCAGATGAATTGTTTCTATCATTATATTTGGAATGATTGTTATTTTGGTAACTATTATTTGGCTGGCCATATGGGATTCTATATATTTGCTGTTGTGCTTCCCTCATTCCAGAATGTAAGGAATCCATTCCCGTACGCAGTGAGCGCACCGTGTTCGAAACTCCTTCAATTAAACTAATAGCTTCGTCTAGGTGTTTCTCAATATTTGGGTTTGAAAATAAAGCAAGCATTAATAAATTCATCCTATTATCCGGTAAATTATTTTGCTGTTGATCTCGTCTTTCATACCTGTCTTTCATACAACATCCTCCTTTCACCATTTTATACCACAATACATGATACGATAGATAACACAACTCTGTTACTACAATTTAAAGTATAATTATGTAGCAAAAAAACTTTTTCAAGCATATATTTTAGAAAGGGGGTGGGGTAACCCAACGGAAGCCCTGCACTCCCGGAAACTATTAAACCCCGGGTGCGCCCGGGGTTCACTATTTATAAAAAATTTATAACACTATGGATAAATTGGGATAAAATAATAAAAGATATTATTAGCATTATCTACGCGAAACTTGATAGTACTTTAACTTCACCCACCCATCGGTGGGTGATTTTTTTATTTTAGAAAGATTTACGTAGGCGCACATATACCGACATTATTTGTAGAATGTAACGACAAAAGAAGTCAGTATCTCCAAAGGATAAGAACTTAATATTATTGAAATAGTTTAAAACATAAAAATATATAAATATGAATTAATGGAAGCGGGAGGAGTACTAAAATGTTATTGAGGGAAATTTTAACAGAAGTTAATCAATTCAGAAAAAAAGCTCAAAACTTAAACAGAGAATTTGATGATGTATTAAAAAGAGCTGGTATTATGCAAATTTTAGAAAAAGATCCTCATGTAATTCTTGCAGCTGCTAAAAATAAAAAGATTCCCATTGGTGGAGATAATGGCGCATTAAGTATTTTGAAATTAAAAAAACAATTAATAGACTTACAAAATATGTTTTACGATTTCTCGGACTACTTAGAACCGATTGATTTATTACCCTTTGTTGAACGAAACGAATACAAGTACATAATGACCAAAATGAGGGAAAAAAATGAAGATATATCTTCAGCCTGTAAAATAGGTAATATAATGTTTGCTACAACAATGCGAAGTGTGGTTAATGATAATCAAAGATGGAATCTAATGAAATATCGTATTAAGCAAAAATGGAGACGTAAAAATATAAAGCGAGTGGTTTAATTAGTCCCTCTAAAAATTTGAAAAAACCTTTGTGTAGATAAACAGAGGTTTTTTGTTTTTGATTGTAAACAATGTAATATTTTTTCACACATCATTTTATGTTGTTAAGACATAATACTGATAGAGCCAACAAAAACAAAAAAAAATTAAGGAGGCGATATTAATGGCTCGTAATACTAATCAACCTGTACAACCTGGTGCTGGTAACGCTCTGGATCAAATGAAGTATGAAATTGCAAATGAACTTGGTATTTCCAACTATGATCAAATGGATAAAGGTCAACTGCCCAGCCGTGTAAACGGATATGTTGGTGGTAATATGACTAAAAAAATGGTAGCTTACGCTGAGCAGGCCCTAAGAGGTGGTCAGCAAGGACAGATTACTCAATCAGCTCAAACTGAACAACCTCAACAGCAACAGTAATTAAATTACGAGCAGGGCAATAGGCATAAGCAAATTGATGCAGGTGACTATTGAACCCTAAAGGTTAGTTAAAACCGAAGCCGCTCCTTTTTGGGGCGGTTTCTTTTTATTGAATGATATTATGTCTATAAATGCATAAAAATACCATGATTTAATATAATTTAATTGCAGGTAATTAATGTAAAATATAGTAATAAATAGATTTAAATACTTTTATTTGGATGTGAAAGAATGACCGATAAAAAATTAACTCCGTACGATTTATACCTTTTTAATCAAGGAACCCATTATACCAGTTACAGAAAGTTAGGTGCACATCCTATTATTAAAAACAAAGAACATGGCATACTATTTTCTGTTTGGGCCCCTAATGCCAAAGAAGTAAGAGTGGTTGGGGACTTTAACAATTGGAATGGTGGGCAAGAAGTAATGAAAAAATTGGGTCAGTCAGGTATTTGGTCACATTTTATCCCGGATATACAAGAGGGAGAAATTTATAAATACGAAATAGTCTCTCAAAATGGAGAGGTTTTTTTAAAATCAGACCCATATGCATTTTATTCAGAACTAAGACCAAAAAGTGCTTCTATTGTTTACCCAATAAACAAATATAAATGGGAAGACAATCAATGGCAGCAGAACAAAAAAAATAATCATTTTCAACAACCAATAACAATCTATGAAGTTCATTTAGATTCTTGGAAACGTGGGGAATCAAACAAAACTTTAACATTTAAAGAATTCTCAGATCAACTTATAGATTACACTATTAAAATGGGTTATACACACTTAGAAATTCTGCCTATTGCAGAGCACCCTTATGATGGGTCTTGGGGTTATCAATCTACTGGTTATTATTCAGTTACCAGTCGTTATGGTACACCGTTAGACTTTATGAACTTCATAGATAAATGTCATAAAAAAGGAATTGGAGTTATTCTGGACTGGGTTCCTGGGCATTTTTGCAATGATGGTCATGGATTAATAAGGTTTGATGGGTCTGCATTATATGAAAGTGATAACCCATTTAAAAGTACAAATGAACAGTGGGGGACCACTAATTTTGATTTTTCTAAGCCAGAAGTATGGAGTTATCTTATTTCCAATGCAATTTTTTGGATGGATATGTTCCATATTGATGGTATCAGAGTAGATGCTGTGGCCAACATGCTTTATCTTGATTATGGAAAAGAAACTGGTCAATGGGTACCTAATGAATATGGTGGTAATGAAAATTTAGATGCTGTAGCATTTATCAAAAGGTTAAATGAAGTAGTATTTAAGTACTTTCCCGATAATTTTGTTATTGCTGAAGAATCGACAACCTGGCCAATGGTTACAATGCCTACATATCTTGGGGGTTTAGGATTTAGCTACAAATGGAATATGGGATGGATGAATGATGTCCTTAAATATATGCAAATGGATCCTGTTTACCGGAAATGGCACCATAATCTATTAACTTTTTCTTTTATGTATACATATTCTGAGAATTACATTTTGCCATTGTCCCATGATGAAGTGGTGCATGGAAAGAAGTCGCTATTAAATAAAATGCCTGGTGACTATTGGCAAAAATTCGCAAATTTAAGATTGTTATATGCTTATATGATTTCGCATCCAGGTAAAAAGCTAATGTTTATGGGTGGTGAATTTGGTCAATTTATAGAGTGGCGTTTTGATCAGAGTTTAGATTGGCACTTGCTAAATTATGAAATGCATAAAAAACTACATAAATATTGTAGTAGCTTAAATCATCTCTATCAAAAAGAAAAGTGCTTATGGGAAGCAGATCATGATAAAAATGGTTTTCTATGGATTGACCCCCATAACAACAATCAAAGTGTGATTACCTTTATGCGGAGGGGAAATGAGGAAGGAGACATTATTATAATTGTATGTAATTTTACGCCAGTTGTATATGAAAATTATCGAATCGGTGTCCCTTTTAAAACTAATTATATTGAAACATTTAACAGTGATCTCGATAAGTATGGAGGGTCAGATGTAAAGAATAAAAGTCCATTAATGGCTTCAGATAAACCTTGGCATAATCAACCTTACTCAGTGGAGCTTAAAATTCCACCATTGGCAGCAGTATATTTAAAGCCTTATTAATAAAATAATCATATCAATTTTTATACTTCCAAGCTTTATAAGATGATAATGTTCGCTAGTTAAATAAGATTTAGTTTACGGAAATCTATGTAATCTAAAGCATCTTGGTATTTATGTTATTTAATAACCTATAGGAGTTGTATAACAATGAGAGTACTTTTTGTTGCCTCGGAAGGTGGCCCTTTTATTAAAACAGGGGGTCTAGGGGAAGTAATAGGTTCATTACCAAAAGCATTAAGAAAAACAGGTATAGACGTTCGGGTCATATTACCTAAATATAAAGACATTCCTCAGCATTATCATACTAAGATGAGATATATCAACAATATTATTATCCCCCTTGGTTGGAGAAAACAATACTGTGGTTTATTTAAATTAATTCATGAAGATGTAACTTATTACTTTATAGATAATGAATATTATTTTAAGCGAGACGGCATTTATGGATTTTATGATGATGCTGAGAGGTTTGCTTTTTATAATAGGGCCGTGTTAGAAGCATTGCCACATTTAGACTTTAAACCAGATGTATTACATTGCCATGATTGGCATACTGGTATGGTTAGTATGTTCTTAAAAGTTCATTACTCTCATATTTCTTTCTATCAAAATATACGTACAGCTTTTACTATACATAATTTAAAATATCAAGGGATTTTTCCTAAGGAAATATTGAGTGATATACTAGCCCTTGATGAATCATATTTTACTCCTGACGGAATAGAGTATTATGGCCAGGTAAACTATATGAAAGGCGGTCTAATATTTTCGGATATTATCACAACAGTTAGTAATACTTATGTCTTTGAAATTCAAACTCCTTACTTTGGAGAAGGCATGGATGGTGTATTAAGAAATAGACAGGATAATTTATTTGGAATAATAAATGGGATCGATTATGAAGAGTACAACCCGATGACAGATAAATTAATCTTTAAAAATTATGACCAAAATTCATTGCAATTTAAAAAAGTGAATAAGCAAAAACTACAGATGCTACTTGGTCTTCCGGAAAAAGATCACATACCTATAGTGGCGATAGTATCCCGGTTGGTAAGTCAAAAGGGTTTAGATTTAATTATACACTTGCTGGATGAAATATTAGAAACGGATATTCAAATGGTAATAATAGGAAATGGTGAAAAAGAATATGAGAACAATTTTAAAGAAGCACAAACTAGATACCCAGAAAAAATCTCTGCTAATATACATTATAATTCCCAGTTAGCTCACAGGATTTACGCGGGTTCTGACATGTTTTTAATGCCTTCAAGATTCGAACCGTGTGGGTTAGGGCAATTAATAGCACTACGTTATGGATGTATTCCCATTGTTAGAGAAACCGGCGGCTTAAATGATACAATACAATCTTATAACGAAATTAATGATACAGGTAACGGATTTAGTTTTAAAAATTTCAATGCCCATGACATGCTATATACAATTAAAAGAGCTGTAAAATTCTATCATCAGACAGAAATATGGAATAATTTAGTTAAAAAGGCTATGAGTGGAGATTATAGTTGGAATATATCTGCAAAAAAATATTTAGAACTTTACCAGAAATTAATACAGTAGCAACAAAGCCAACCTGCTGCTTTAAGCAGCGGGGAATAGATACACTTCTTGAAGTTTTGGGGAATAATTTAAAAGTCGTCTTAATTAAAGAGCTTAGTTTACTATAAAGTAGACGTAGGTTCTTTTTGTTTCGTTAAATGCTGACCCAACGGGCCCATATATTTGTCGAATTATAGGTGAATTTTAGGGAAGGAAATGGCTAGTTTGTAAGGGAAACTATACTATTATGTAATAATTTGGTGATAGGATAGATATAAACAATTTAGCCTTAGTACTATATAAAGTGAATCCTGAGTTGCATCTTAGGGGCTTAGAATTTGTGCCTTCCTGGCGCGACCATAACTAAATTTTAGAGGTGGAAGAAATGAAAATAACCTTTGAGGAATATGGTGAGAATATCTTATTCAAGGTTCACGATTTTGAAAGCAAGTATGAAGATGTATTGAAGATGTGTTTTTACCAGGCCGTTGGTAACTGTTACTTAAAGATATATCCTAAAAAATTAAAAAATATTGAACAGATTCAAAAGCATTATTATAACAATGCAGAAAAAATGTTTAGTCAACTAGGATATTTTAGCCCAGTTCCTTGGGAAGAAGCTTTATATGAGTTTGTAAAAAAGGTAAACGGGAAAGGTATAGGCTGGTGGTTGACTGGAAGTTGTGCTGCATGTATCAGAGGAATAAAATTAAACCCTCATGATGTAGATATAATGATTAATTCCAAAGATGTAGATAGGATTAATGACGTTTTCGACGGTTATATAATTGAACCTATAGTTGATACGAATGGATGGTTGACAAAGGATTTCGGTGTTATATTCCTTCATGCAAGGATTGATATCGCGTCTGACCCACTGGCGTGTTTAGATGATCCTGAACCAGTGGACTGTGGTCCATATGCTAGGGCGAATTTGGAAGAGATAACCTGGAGGGGATATGTAATAAAAGTACCTCCGCTTGAGCTTCAACTAAATGTTAATAGGAGAAGAGGTAGGCTAGACAGAGTAAAACTAATTGAAGAATACATTAAAAATCAGAGTAAATAAGGGTTAGCCATCCTTCTTCGGAAATACGGATACGTTATGTGACATGTTCCTATCGGATTTATTATATAATTTGAAAAAAGAAAAACCCATTCAGGGCGTGGTAATTACAGATTATACCAGAACTCATCTTCAGTTATTTAGCAGAAATTTCTTTGTGAGTGGCATGACTAATTTTTGTTCGAAGTACAGTTCCATCAGTTAATACTTTTTCGTAGTACCAATGGTCTGTGTTACGAATCAATACCCAACCATTTTTGTCACAGTATTTTGTTTATCTATGAGTTGGAATATATCTGCAAAAAATATTTAGAACTTTACCAGAAATTATTAAACAATAGCTAAATGCAAAGCTAGCCTGCTGCTTTCAATAAGCAGTGGGTTTTTGTTTTATTAATTTCATAATATCTGCATATATTACAAAACCTAAAGAATATATTGTGGATAATGCCGCTGAAAAGTGGGGAAAATGGTTAAAAATGGTGCTAGAAGGTTAGGTGAAAACTTTTGCACACAAAATGGGTTTATCATAACTCACATGATTTATCATACCGAAAGCCCTTTGGGGCCGTCCCGTGTAATACTAAAATCACGATAAGTTTGGAAGTAAACTCTTTAGAACCACCAGAGTATGTGGTTTTGCGGCTGTGGAAGTATAACAGTCAAGAAGAAAAAGTTTATATGTACTTAAAGCAGGATGATGGTAACAACAGAATATATCAAGCGGAAATAACTACTCCACCCAAACCAAGTTTGCTATGGTATTATTTTATTATCCATATTGATAAAAACAGATTCTATTATGGTAACAATGAAGAGAATTTTGGTGGTGAAGGTAAGTTATACTTGCATGAACCACCATCGTACCAAGTGACAGTTTATAGTGATGACTTAGCTGTTCCCAATTGGTTTAAAGAATCTATCATGTATCAGATTTTTGTAGATCGCTTTCACAACGGATATGAAGACGGCATGTTGTTAAACCCTAAAGAATATTGCTACTTTTACAACAAATGGGAGGAAACACCATATTACCGGCAAGACCCTAAGACTGGAAAAACGGTTTGCTATGATTTTTATGGTGGTAACCTATGTGGTGTGATAAAAAAATTGCCATATCTAAAAGAGCTAGGTATCAATGTAATATATTTCAACCCGATCTTTGAAGCCTCCACTAACCACAAGTACGATACCGCAAATTATAAAAATATAGATCGTATGTTTGGTGATAATGAACTGTTTAAAGAACTATGTGACAAGGCTAGGGAACTGGAAATAAATATTATATTGGACGGAGTTTTTAGTCATACGGGTAGTGATAGTATCTATTTCAACAAAGAAGGAAGATATAAGGAATTGGGAGCTTATCAGTCTAAAGATTCCCCATATTATTCTTGGTATAAGTTCTATAACTGGCCTGAGAAATATGAAAGTTGGTGGGGAATAGATACACTTCCCAACGTTAATGAGATGGATCCTTCTTATCAAAATTATATAATTTTTGATAAGGACAGTGTAATAAAATACTGGATGCGTGCGGGTATCAAAGGTTGGCGACTGGACGTAGTTGATGAACTTCCCGGAATTTTTGTGAAGCGTTTGCGTCGAGAAGTGAAAAAAATGGACCCGCAGGCTATTGTTATTGGTGAAGTCTGGGAAGATGCATCTAATAAAGTGAGTTATGGAGAGATACGTGATTACCTATTAGGTGATGAATTGGATTCAGTAATGAATTATCCGTTAAGAGATATTATTGTAGACTTCATCTTACAAAAAAAAGATCCACATGATATTAACCGTGCTTTAATGAGTTTATATGAAAATTATCCTCTAGAACACTTTTATTCGACGATGAACTTACTGGGGACCCATGATATACCTCGGATACTAACGGTATTGGGGGAAGCGCCACCGGAACACTCGTTAACAAAGGAAGAATTGAAATGTTTTAAGCTACCCGACTATAAAAAAACTCAGGCTTTAAAGAGGCTAAAACTGGTTACAATATTTCAAATGACTTTTCCAGGGGTACCGTGCATCTACTACGGGGATGAAGTAGAGATGGAAGGTTACGGTGATCCTCATTGTAGGGCAACCTACCCATGGGGCAGGGAAAATAAAGAATTGTTAGAATGGTACAAAAATATTGTTGCCTTGCGGAATAATTATGATGTGTTTAAAACGGGGGAATGGATACCATTGCATACACGAGGAGATTTCTTCGGTTATATAAGAATAATAGAAAACGGCAAAGATGTATTTGGTCAAGATAAAAACAACAATACGGCAGTAGTCTTATTTAACCGACATACGGATGAAGAAATAAACCTCTCCTTAGACGTTAGTAAATGGTGCAAAGGTAAATTGGTTGACATATTGGCTGGTCGTGAGGAGGTTTCTGTAATTGATGGGTTGCTAAGTGTTACATTGAAGCCATTGGAAGGTAAGGTATTACTACAATAACGAGGAGATACTATGAAACACACTAGACAGTGCGGAATTTTACTTCACCCTACTTCGCTGCCTTCAAAATATGGTATTGGTGACTTGGGGCCCGGTGCGTATAAGTTTATTGATTTTCTACAAAGTAGCGGGCAAAAATTATGGCAAATACTACCTTTAAATCCTGTTGGGTACGGATATTCACCATACTCTAGTCCATCAGCATTTGCAGGGACGCCGCTAATTATCAGTAATGATGTATTAATAAGAGATGGTTTGCTAACTGAAAATGATATAGAGGAAGTATCTCAATTTGATGATAAGAAGGCTTCCTATGATAAAGTTATTCCTTATAAGAATCAAATGTTCAAAAAAGCATATCTAAACTTTAAAAAAATGAAAATAAGTCAAAGCTATCTTCAATTTATTGAAGAAAACGCTTACTGGCTTGAAGATTATGCATTGTTTACGGCACTAAAGTATCATTATAACGATGCACCTTGGAATAGTTGGGATGAAAATATTGCCTTTAGGGTTGGAGATAATCTTAAAACCTATAAGAAAGAATTGCAGGAAGAAATTGAATACCAGTATTTTCTACAATATCAATTTTTCAGTCAATGGCAGGCTGTGAAAGAATATGCCAATCAAAAGGGTATAAAAATCATCGGAGATTTACCCATATATGTTTCTCATGACAGTAGTGACACATGGTCACATCCTGAACTTTTTGAATTAGATAATAGCGGCAATCCAAGAGTGGTGGCTGGTGTTCCTCCAGATTATTTCAGTTCAACCGGACAACTGTGGGGCAACCCAATCTACAACTGGCATATAATGATAAAGCAAGACTTTATATGGTGGAAAAAACGTATAAAGAACTTGCTGAGATTGGTTGATATTATCAGAGTAGACCACTTCAGAGGTTTTGAAGCCTATTGGGAAATACCCGCAGACGAGGAAACTGCAGTTAATGGCAGGTGGGTAAAAGCACCAGGAAGCGAGTTGTTTGCTAGCATAGAGAAGGAATTAAATATGATGGAATTACCAATTATTGCAGAAGACCTTGGTATAATTACTCCTGAAGTGGAAGAATTAAAAGATGAGTTTGACTTGCCGGGAATGAAGGTGCTTCAATTCGCCTTCGAAAGTGGTGATTATCAGGAATTTGCACCAGAATATCATGGCTATAACTCTGTTGTATATACTGGCACTCATGACAATAACACCATCAAGGGTTGGTATGAGAATATCATGCTAGAGGGTGATCTAGACATTATTAAGGTAATAAACAAGTATTTTCACTTACAGAAAGAAAACTTTGTTGATGAAAATATCTGCTGGCAATTCATAGAAACCGCATATAAAAGTAATGCCCACACTGCTATTATTCCGATGCAAGATATTCTGTGTCTTGGAAGTGATGCAAGAATGAACACCCCTGGCACAACCGAAGGTAATTGGCAATGGAGATTAACGGAAGATAAATTAACTTCAGAGCTAGAAATGAAATTAAGAAATTTGGTAAAGATATATAATAGGTAAAGAAGCCGTCTAAAAGGACGGTTTTTTTATTTTGCTTTTAATCATTGCATCATCTACCAATAATAGTTATAATGAGATAGATTGCCTGGAAAAGGGTGAAATATATGGAACATAAGTGCAGAGGTAGTTATTATATAAAGGTTTTTGGTTGCCAAATGTCGGAACATGATTCTGAGGTACTGGCAGGTCAACTTGAAGAAATGGGTTACCAATCTACCGAGGAACAGGCAGAGGCGGATATTATACTATTGGTTACATGCTGTGTAAGAGAAACGGCAGAAAATAAAGTTTGGGGTATGTTGGGGCGCTTACGCAAATTAAAGCAGGATAATCCTAATTTAGTTATTGGGGTGTGCGGTTGTCTACCTCAACAAAAGGATATTGGAAAAGATATAAGAAAACGTTTTCCCCATGTAGATTTAATTTTTGGCACTCATAATGTACATGAACTGCCACGATTTATAAATCAGTTACAAGAAACAAGAGAAACGGTGTTAGAAGTTTGGACAGATACTGATGCAGCAGTGGTGGAGAATGTACCGGTAAAAAGAGAAAAAGGGTTAAAGGCATGGGTAACCATTATGTATGGTTGCAACAATTTTTGTACATATTGTATTGTTCCTTATGTGCGCGGACGGGAACGCAGTCGTCAACCGGACAGCATAGCTAAGGAAATTGAAGAGTTGGTTTTGGAAGGATATCAAGATATTACATTGTTAGGGCAAAATGTAAATTCCTATGGTAAAGAGTTTGTTGACCCCGCTTTTGACTTTGCTGATCTGTTACAACGGTTAAATAAAATTCCAGACATTAATCGATTACGTTACACTACATCACACCCAAGAGACTTTACTGAGAAATTAATAGAAGTGATTGCAGAATCCAAACATGTATGTGAGAACTTCCATTTGCCGATTCAAGCAGGAAGTAATCGAGTTTTAAAGAAAATGAATAGGGGATACACAAGAGAGCAGTATTTGGAATTAACAAATAAAATAAGAGGCAAAATACCAAATGCAAGTATAACAACCGATATAATGGTAGGTTTCCCCGGAGAGACAGACGAAGACTTTGCTGAAACAATGGATATTGTTCAAAAAGTCCGATATGATAGTGCATTTACTTTTGTATATAATAAGAGACCAGGTACACCGGCTGCAAAGCTGGAGGGTCAAGTGCCAGAAGAAATTAAGAAAAAACGTATTCAAGAATTAATAGCACTGCAAAATAAAATATCACTGGAGAATAATAAAGCATTAGAAGGTGATGTGGTAGAAGTGCTAGTAGAGGGACCGACAAAAAACAACCATGACAGGCTAGGTGGAAGAACTAGAACCAATAAATTGGTAGTGTTTGACGGCCGTTCGGAATTAATTGGTACTACCGTATCAGTGAAAATAACTGCCGGCCACTTAACACACCTGGATGGAGAGTATTAAGGTTAGGAGGTGAATAAGTTGTCAGAACAGATTATGGAAAAAGCCTTGGAACTTGGAAAACGCATTGCCGATTCTGCTGAATTTAATGAGGTGCAGGAAAAAGAAGCTGCGATGCTGAAAGATCCTGCCGCCAGTGAATTGTTACAAAGTTTCCAACAGTTGCAGCAACAGTATCAACAAAAGCAGATGCAGGGAGAACAACTTGCTCCTGAAGAGATAAAAGCTTTTGAGGAAAAAGAAGCAACCATGATGGAGAACCCTTTCATTAAGGAATTTCAAGAGGCGCAGGAAAAGTTTCAAAACGTGCTGAACACTGTAAATCAAACTATCAATCAGGCCATGATGGATAAGCGCAATGCTGAGCATGGAGCCAGTTGTTCATCTTCCGGTTGAGGCTAAAAATTATTAGAACGGGAGTTTCCCGGTCATCAAACCCCTGTATGGTTGTAAAACAACTGTATAGGGGTTTTTTACTATATCCTAAAGCATACTTTTGGGTGAAAAGTACTATTTTTTACAATAATTTGATTATACAATATGGCTAAGACTCATTGATAAAGGAGAATAAGTAGATGAAATACTCTGAAGCAAACCTGGGTCGTATCTTCGTGTTGCGTCTTGAACACGGTGATACTATTCCTAGTACAATTGAGGATTTTGCAAAGGATCAAGGGATTAGGTCGGCCCTAGTATATTTCCTGGGTGGAGCCGAAAAAGGAAGCAAAGCGGTAGTTGGACCGGAAAAAGGGTCAAATGAAAAACCGATTCCCATGATTACATATTTGTCTGGAGTAAGTGAAGCTGTAGGATTTGGAACATTGTTTTTAAACCAAGAGGATTGCCCAAAGCTACATATGCACGCGTCATTTGGAAGAGAACAAAGTACAATTACTGGATGCACCCGGGAGGGCGTAACCATTTGGCATATTGGTGAAGTGGTAATGCTTGAACTTTTAAACACTTCGGCTCATAGAAAAATAAATACTCAAAACGGATTTGAGTTATTGGAAGTTTAAATTAACGGGAATGTTATCGCAGGTTTTTTAGGTGAAAAATAGTATATCTAAGCTGAAAAGTCACGGATTAAGGAAAATTAGATTAAATCGTAAGTTCAGGAAAAGGAAGGTGATTAAGTGGAAAAAATACTGTTAAAACTAATGGTCTTAACGTTTGTTATCCACCTTATAGATACGCTTGCCTATTCAGTAAGGCTAAATTCGGTGAAAAGTGGACAATTTGCTTTATCATTTTCCTTGTTTAATCTATTCGTACTTATATCCCGGTCTGCTAATATGTTCCAGGCCCCTTTAATTGGTTTTATCATAGGGGTAAGTATCTCTCAAGGGATTGACCCAATTAATGACATGCGTAAGGTGATTCTTGCTTCAACGATTGGTGTATTAGTAGGTATTTTTCTAATCCCAACTTTCCTTAAGGTATTCGAAGTTGCAGTAAGGAAGCTGGAAATCACAGGATCTATTCCGTCCTTAGTAGTGGAAGCATTACAAATAAATAACATTAAACGAATGGTGAGAAGTGCTACCAAACCTTCTAAAACCATGATACAGCGACTTAGGTATCGGGAAATTCCAAAGAGGTTACTTATAATAAATGTGTTAATAACAGGTATTTATACAATAGGGGTTTTAGCAGCTAACTATTCAGCAATATTGGTTGAAGAGCAATATAGACTTGCGGCTGTCGGTTCATCTGGAATGATTAACGGACTTGCTACAATTCTATTAACACTATTCATTGACCCAAAGTCTGCTATTATTACAGATCAAGCCATAAGGGGAACAAGACCATACGGAGACGTAAAGGCCTTAGTGGTACTGCTCATAACGACTAAATTAGTCGGCACGTTACTTGGACAAATATTGTTTTTGCCAGCAGCAAAAGTTATAGCCAGTTTTTACGGGTCGTGATGACTACATCTGGGGAATCAATATTAATGTCTATCCCAAAAAATGGACGCTGTGATATAATGATTGCGGGAGGGATAAGTGTGGGTTTAACGCCAATGATGAAGCAGTATCAAGATATTAAAGAGCAGTATCCCGATTCCATACTGTTTTTCCGTCTGGGCGATTTTTATGAGATGTTTTTTGATGATGCATTAAAGGCTGCCCGGGTTTTGGATATCACTCTGACCAGCAGAGACAGTGAACAAAAGGTTCCCATGTGTGGAGTACCATACCATTCTGTAGATTCATATCTAGCTAAAATGATTACTAATGGATATAAAGTAGCTATCTGTGACCAAGTGGAAGACCCTAAGGCAACTAAGGGAATTGTAAAACGTGAAGTAACAAGGGTGATAACACCTGGTACTGTAATGGAAGAACAGCTATTGGAGGATAAGAAGAATAATTACATAGTATCACTGTTAATCCAAGAAAATACTTGGGGGTTAGCGTTTACCGATATCAGTACCGGTGAATTCATGGTTACAGAATATCAAAATGATGATAATTATATATCTTTAATAGACGAATTGGGTCGTTTGCAACCGTCAGAATTACTACTACCAGTCAGCTTGGAACAAAATCAGCTATTGTTAAAAGAGATTAAGGCTCACATTTCAGTTGCAATAAGCTATTGCGCTGATGAACACTTTCAGGAAGAGCAGGCCAAAAGTTATATTAAAGAACAGTTTTCTGATGTTGCAATTGATGAATTTAGAACTCAGCTAGATACAAAATGCATACTGGCTGCCGGGGCTTTAATTAAATTTTTACTAGATACTCAAAAACGAAGTTTGAATCATATCCAAGGGATAAGACACTACTCAACTGGTCAATATATGGCGCTTGATGCAACAGCTAGACGCAACCTTGAATTAACTAAAACATTAATGGATGGCAGTAAAAAGGGCAGCCTGCTTTGGGTTCTTGATCAAACAACTACTGCAATGGGCGGCAGAATGTTAAAGAAACTGATAGAACAACCGCTGCTTAATGTGACTATGATCAATAATCGATTAACTGCGGTGGATGAATTATCTAAAAGTATCATTATGAGAGAGGAACTGCGGCAGTTATTAAAGCAAATATATGATCTAGAAAGACTCACCGCCAAAGTATCTTATGGAACTGCCAATGGAAGAGACCTGTTGTCTTTAAAAAATTCTTTGGTACTACTTCCGGAAATTAGAGTGCAGTTTAATGATGTCAGCAGTCAGTTGTTAAAAGAAACAGCCAACAGAATTGACCCGCTGTCAGATTTGGTAGGTATACTTGAACAAGCATTAACAGATGATCCTCCTATTAGTCTGAAGGATGGTGGGTTAATTAAAAATGGCTATGATAGTGAAGTGGACAAGTTGCGGGAAGCTTCTACCAATGGTCGTACTTGGTTGGCGCAATTAGAGTCTAAGGAAAGAGAACGAACCGGGATAAAATCTCTTAAAATACGTTTCAACAAAGTGTTTGGTTATTATATTGAAGTTACTAAAAGCAAACTTGATTCAGTACCAGAAGATTACCAACGACGCCAAACACTGGCCAATGCTGAACGATATATAACTCCGGAATTAAAGAAATATGAAGAAATGATTCTAGGTGCTCAAGATAAACTGCAGGAGCTAGAATACCAGATTTTTGTCGAACTTCGAGATGCCGTGGCAGCTGAGATTCCCCGCATTCAAAAAAGTGCCGATGCAGTGGCTAATTTAGATGTGTTGCTATCATTGGCGGAAGTGGCAGTGAAACGGAACTACATCAAACCAGATGTAAATAAGAGTGGGGTAATGAATATTAAAGGCGGGCGTCATCCAGTAATAGAAACGACCTTGGATGAAGGGGATTTTGTCCCTAATGAAACCTATTTGGATATTGAGAGGGAGTATATAGCATTAATCACTGGCCCAAATATGGGTGGGAAAAGTACATACCAGCGTCAGGTGGCTTTAATTACTATAATGGCACAAATGGGTAGTTTTGTTCCTGCCGAAAGTGTAGAGCTAGGAATAATTGACCGCATATTTGCTCGGGTGGGAGCGTCGGATGATTTGACTTCTGGACGGAGCACATTCATGGTAGAAATGAATGAATGCAACAATGCCTTGCGGTTAGCTACTGAAAAGAGTTTAGTTATTATAGATGAACTGGGCCGAGGGACTTCAAATCTGGAAGGTATGGCTATTGCTCAGTCCGTTATAGAGTACTTGCATAACAATGTTGGCTGCCGTACTCTTTTTTCTACTCATTACCATGAACTGGCAGAAATGGAGGATGCATTACCTGGGTTAAAAAATTATGCAGCAGCAGTTGAGGAAAAAGGAGATAATGTAGTGTTTTTACACCGCATTATTGGCGGCAAAGCCAGTAAAAGTTACGGTGTCCATTGTGCTAGGTTGGCAGGGTTACCAACCAATGTTGTTGATAGGGCAGATAATTTAGTATTGGATTTGGAGACTTACTGCCGAGCAGCAGAAGAAGTGATTACCGGCAAAAAACAAACTGCGACCGTAAAAGATGAAGTTAAACAATTGGAGTTGTTTTCTGCTGATCCAAGAATTTCTGAGTTGCTGCAGGAATTGAAGAATGTTGATTTGTTAAATACCACACCGTTAGAGGCCATTAGCGTTCTTTTTGAACTGCAGAAAAAGGCTAAAATGATACAGTAACTGTGTAAATGGCAGGAAATGTATGATAAACTAGAAATAGTATGGCAGTTCGGAGGTGTAAATTGTGTACATTGGTATTGATGTAGGTGGTACCTGCACAGATGCTGTTCTACTAAGCAGTGGTAAAGTTCATGCCACTGCAAAAATATACAACACACCAGAGAATTTGTTGACTTCACTGGTGCAGGCACTGGACTCCGTGATGAAAGGAGTGTCTGCAGAAGAGATTGAAAGAGTAGTGCTATCAACAACCATGATAACTAATTTAATTATGGAACGTAAATACGACCCAGTGGGTTTAATTATGATGCCGGGACCGGGCCGTAAATTTCAGCACTACCGAAATGCCCATGTACACATAATTGATGGTGCGATAGATTATCGGGGCCGTGAAATAATTCCAGTTGATGAACAACAAGTAATGCAGGCGTTAAAATTACTGGATGCAGAAGGATATGATAAAGTTGCTGTGGTGGGTAAATTTTCAACTCGTAACAACCAACATGAACTATATGTGAATGACTTAATAAAAAAGTACCAACCCCACTGGCAAGTGGAAATGGGACATCGGGCTGGAGGGCGCTTGAACTTTCCCCGGCGGATAGATACCACATTACTTACCTGTGCCACTAAAGAAAAATATCATTACTTTGTGCAGTCAGTAAATGAGGCTTTAGATAACCGTCAAATAAAAGCCCAAGTATTTATTATGAAAGCAGATGGGGGTACCATGACACTGGCAAGTTCAGAACAATCTCCAGTAGAAACTATTTTTTCCGGTCCAGCGGCAAGTACATTAGGAGCTCAGTCGCTGACCGCTGCAGGGGAAACCTCGGTGATGGTTGATATTGGAGGTACCACAACGGATTTAGCGCTGATATTATCGGGAAAACCACTGCTTTCATCCCAAGGGGTTTTAGTAGGTGATAAACTGACACAGGTGAGGACATTGGCGGTTAAATCTGTGCCGGTAGGCGGTGACAGTGTAGTAGAGATGGTGGGTAAAGAGTTGATAATTTATTCCGAAAGAATGGGGCAGCCATATTGTTTGGGTGGTTCTTTTCCCACTCCCACCGATGCTTTAAATGTTATGAGCCTAACAAAACTTGGCGATAAGAGTAAAGCTTGGGAAGCAATGGAAAAGTTAGGTAAACCTGTAGGATATTCACCGGTGGAAGTAGCTAACAAAATTATCAATCTGGTGGTGGATACTGTTGTTGAAGAGATAGAAAATATGTTTATGGGGTGGGAACAAGAACCTGCTTACCGGATTTGGGAAGTGATGCAAAAACGGAGAATGCGCCCCCAAAATGTTGTGGGAGTGGGAGGCGGTGCTGCTGGTTTTGTACCGCAGATTGCCACGCGTATTGATGGCACACCGGTACTTCCCCCATATGCTGCTGTTGCCAATGCTATTGGTGCAGCCGTGGCCAAACCAACACTACAGGTTACAATGCGTGCAGATACCGAACAAAATATCTTCAGCGTTGAGGAAGATGGCTACCAAGGGAGGATAAATCAATCTCCCTTTGGATTTGAAGAATCCTTATCTCTGGCAAAAGAGTGGTTAATTGATAAAGCCAAGAAAATGAATATAGGTGACGAAGTTCAGAATGTGGAGATAACCCGACAGGAGGTTTTCAATATAGTTCGGGATTTTAATACAACTGGGAGAATATACGATATTTGTGTACAAACCCCCAGAGGTATTCAATGGCATATTGGAGCGGAGGGGAAACTATATGAAAAATAAAACCGGATTAGTGTTTTTTCCCGCCTTTGATTGGTCTATCGCTCCAATTCATCCTGAGCGGGAGGAAAGACTGCTATATACAAGAGATCAAATATTTGAAGAGGGTGTATTAGATCTTCCGCAAATTACTGAATACCGTCCCCAAGTGGCAACACCTCATGAAATTGCCCGGGCTCATTTTTGTGTTCCTGATGTGGATGATCAAGTGCTGGTGGCCCACCGTATTGCAGCCGGAGCTGCTATCCGTTTAAGCGACCGTATTATGAACGGAGAAATAAGAAACGGTTTTGCTATAGTTCGTCCACCTGGACATCATGCCATGAGGGTGGTGCATGGTAATCGGGGCTTTTGCAGTATTAATAACGAGGCTGTGGTGGTAGAGCATTTACGACGTACCTATGGAATTAAGCGGGTTGCAATTATTGACACCGACGTGCATCATGGCGATGGTACCCAAGACATTTATTATCACGATCCGGATGTATTATTTATTTCCTTCCATCAGGATGGACGTACCATATTTCCTGGCACAGGGTTTAATGATGAGTTGGGTGGACCTACTGCATATGCCACTACTATAAATATTCCCTTGCCTCCAGGTGTATCAGATACCAGTATGCACTACGTTATGGACAATTTGATACTACCGATACTAAAAGACTTTGGAGCCGAGTTTGTGGTTAACTCTGCTGGCCAGGATAATCACTTTACTGATCCCTTGGGAAGCATGTTGATTACCGCCCAAGGTTATGCAGAAATGACAGAAAAGTTGAAACCGGATTTAGCAGTGTTAGAAGGTGGGTACGCCATAGAATCTGCGCTTCCTTATGTAAACTTGGCTATATTGCTGGCATTGGCTGGAAGTGATTACTCCAATGTAATTGAACCTGGAAACACAGGTAAAATAGTAGAAAATACTCAGGTAACTAATTACGTACGGCAAGTGGTGGATCACCTGCAACTGGTTTGGCAAAAACGTGGTGAAATATCTGTTTCTCAACTTTGCGGTAGTAATAAATATTTCCAACGACAAAAAAATATTTATTATGATACTGAGTATTTCGAAGAAAAACAATTGGAAAAAGTAAGAGCTTGTTTAGAATGCCCTGGGTTTGTGGCCATTGATTCTCATGCAGCACAACCCAAGCACAGTCGTTCTCGTATTATGGCTATTACAGTACATAACAGATGTTGTAAAAAATGTATTGAAGAGGCTTGGGAAGTTTATAACGATGCCAAAAAAGACTATCGGTATTCTTATGTTTACATGCAAGATAAGACGGAAGACACATTTTTGATATTTAGACGTGAAGACCAAAAAGAATGGCACACAGAAGGTTAACTCATTAATTTGAGGGCGGTATGGGAGGTATGTAGTTGCCTAAAATACGCATACTGGATGAAAATATAGCTAACAAAATTGCTGCCGGTGAAGTTGTGGAAAGACCTCTATCAGTGGTAAAAGAACTGGTGGAAAATGCATTAGATGCCGGGGCCACCAGGATTTCTGTAGATATAAAAGACGGCGGAACATCATCTATTACAGTGAGTGATAATGGGTGCGGCATCGAACCTGAAGATGCCGCTTTGGCTTTTTCCAGGCATGCCACTAGTAAAATAAGTCGGGTGGAAGATTTGCTTGGTCTCTCATCCCTGGGATTTAGAGGTGAAGCACTGCCCAGTATAGCTTCAATAGCTAAAGTTACATTGATATCCAGAGTTCAGCAAAGGGATGAAGGTATTAAGTTAGTTATAGAGGGTGGCAGTTTTCTAGAAGAAAGTCCCACTGGATGTCCAACTGGTACAAAAATTACAGTAGAAAAATTGTTTTACAATACCCCTGCACGAAAAAAGCATTTAAAAAGTCCCTCTGCTGAAGCAGGTTTAATCAGCGATTTGTTAACCAGATTAGCACTATCCAGATCCGATGTCAGTTTTAAATTGACTTCACAAAAACGTGTGTTAATGGAAACACCTGGCACTGACAAATTAATAGATACCATAGCATCTGTACATGGACTAAATGTAGCCAAAGGCATGATCCCTATAACAGGAGAAACAGCCGGACTACATATCAGCGGTTATGTTAGCAAGCCAGAATTAAACAGAGCTACCAGATCGCAACAGACAATATATATTAACGGCAGATATGTCAAAAGCAGACTAATTTCCGATGCATTACAAGAAGGATATCATACCCTGTTATCATCAAAGAGGTATCCGGCTGCAGTTATTGCTGTGGAAACAGCCCCAGGTATGGTTGATGTAAATGTACACCCTGCTAAAATGGAGGTTCGAATCAGTAGGGAGAGGGAATTATACAAGTTGTTAGTTTCTGCTGTACAGAAAGCCGTACGTACACCCAAAATTGTTCCTTTAATTGAACCAACATTAAATCACCAGGAAAATAAATCCAGTGAAATCAAAGAACATGTTTATCAAAGTAAGGATATGCATCAAGATTATGGCAATCAAACAAAGTTTAACTTTACCAAACAAAAGTTTGCAGGAAATAAAACCCATAATTATTCCACTGACAAACCAAAGAACGGGGAAAAAATAGCTGGCGTAGAAGTTTCAAATACTAATGCTCTAAATAATGACGAGATGCAGATAACTAAACAAATGTTTAGGGAGAAACACAAGTGTTATAATACTGTTGAGTGCATTGATTTTCCTGAATTGCTACCACTGGGACAACTAATGCCTACTTATATTTTAGCCCAGGGGGCTGAAGGCTTGTATATTATAGATCAACATGCTGCTCATGAACGTGTGTTGTATGAATGGTATTTAAAGGACCATGATTGTGAGCATAGTAGTCAAATGCTGTTAGTCCCGGTGGTGCTTGAATTAGGTTTCCATGAGTATCAAGTACTAACAGAGAATATTATTAAGTTTCGCAGGTTAGGTTTTATATTAGAGCACTTTGGTGATACCACCTATATGTTGCGGGGAGTACCAGTGGATTTCCCTCAGGGTGAAGAAACGAAGTTTTTCTATGATGTACTGGACACAACTAGCACTAATTTTTACGATTTACTTGCTGCCAAGTTAGCGTGCCGCAGTGCTATAAAATCTGGGCAGAAAATGTCCATTGACGAAATGAACACTTTATTGCAACAGATGTCAGATGCAGAGACACCATACTCCTGTCCACATGGCAGACCAACTATAATTAACCTTAGCTTTGATGACCTAGCTAAGAGGTTTAAGAGGTGATCATCTTAGTGAAGGCACTGGTAACCACTTCATTAAAATACACAGCTGAAATAGTAAGCATGGCCAGGAAGATTGCTTATAATCTAAATATTCAATTTGTACATAGAGGTAATTTTTCCCTGGCTGATTTAGAAGAAAAATTTGATACTAGCGGTATACTTGTGGTATCTAAAGATAGATTTTATGTATACATTCAGGGAGAGGACTTCTTTTTTCACCCCGGAATGGCTAAAATGCGTATCAAAGGACTAAAAAATGGAAATAATGATCAAATGATTAGTGCCATGAACTTGAAATCAGGAGATAGTGTACTAGATTGTACCGTTGGCCTTGGTTCTGACGCAGTGGTAGCCAATTATGTAGTAGGTAATGACGGCAAGGTAACTGGTCTGGAGTCTAATTCTTTAATAGCTTATGTTGTTAGAGAGGGGATAAAAGAATACGAGAATCCCAGCTTTACTTTGACAATGGCTGTAAAAGGAATTGAAGTTATTAACGCTGATCACCGGCTTTTTCTAAAAGAAATACCAGATAAAAGCTTTGATGTGGTATATTTTGATCCGATGTTTCGTGAGCCAGTTTATAAGTCTTCTGGAATGATGCCCCTAAGAAAATTAGCTAATTATGATCCCATAGATATAAATTCTGTTAACGAAGCATGTCGAGTGGCCAAGAAACGGGTGGTAATTAAAGAACGGTCTAACAGTGATGAGTTTCATAGGTTGGGGTGTATTGGCACAGTTGCTGGAAAAAAGTCACCCATTGCTTACGGCTATATTGCAGTGGGAGGAGATGACAATTGAAAAAACCTATCTTGGCCATTGTTGGGCCTACAGCCACCGGTAAGACAGCAGTCGGTGTTCAATTGGCACTCCACTTAAATGGGGAAATCGTATCCACCGATTCAATGCTAGTTTATAAAGGTATGGATATTGGTACCGCCAAGCCTACCACTGAAGAACGCCAGGGTGTTCCCCATCACATGATAGATGTGGTGATGCCCAATGAAGATTATAGTGTTGCCAAATATCAGCAGGAAGCCGAAAGAGTGGTTGCAACAATCCACAATTCAGGCAAGCTGCCTATTCTTGTTGGCGGTACAGGGTTATATTTGCGGGCAGTGGTTGATAAATATAATTTTGAAAGTCCAATGACTGACGAAAACCTACGTCATCAGTTGCAGATTTTATCACAAGAAAAAGGTAAGGATTGGCTGCACCATCAATTGGCAGAGGTTGATCCCGAAGCTGCAGAAAAGATTCATCAAAATAATGTACGCCGGGTGATACGGGCTCTGGAAGTATATAAGTTAACCGGAAAGCGTTTTTCCAGTTTGCAGAAAGCTGATTATCAACCAAATATCAAATATAATACATTAATTGTTGGATTAACAATGCCCCGGGAGATACTATACCAGCGTATAGAAAAACGGGTAGATAAAATGCTAGAAATGGGGTTGGTCAGTGAAGTAGATAAGTTACTGCAGCAGGGTGTTAACCCAACGGCTACTTCAATGCAGGGTCTAGGTTATAAAGAAATAGCTGCATACCTTAAAGGTGAGTTGTCGTTAGATAAAGCTGTGGAACTAATAAAAAGAGATACACGAAGGTTTGCTAAAAGACAGTTCACCTGGTTTAAGAGAGATCCACGTATACATTGGATTGATCTGCATAAATATAATAATACCGAAAAAGTAGTTGATAAAATTATAAGAATAAGGCAGGAAAAATTTTCTTCTTCGTAGAAAGATAGTTTTTAAATAAAAATAATAAAGAATAAATGGAGGGACTCCCATGACAAAACCCCAAATTAATTTGCAAGATGCCTTTTTAAACCAAGTACGTAAAGAAAACATCCCCATTACCATGTTTTTAATCAACGGTTTTCAGCTAAAGGGGTTGGTTCGGGGGTTTGATAATTTTACGGTAATATTGGAAAGTGAAGGCAAACAGATGATGGTATATAAGCATGCTATATCCACCATTAGCCCTTCTAAACCTATTAATACATCAATGGCAGATCCAACCCATGCTAAGTAATAATTATAGTGAACGAGCTGTAAGTTATATTTAAGAGTATAAGGGAATCAGTACCTCTTCACCTTAAGGTGTAGAGGTCTTCTTTTTTGGTTCACTAATTGCCACTGCGGGCGTATACATGAAAAAAGACTAATAACCCCGTGAGGTGACAAAACTATGGTAAGAATTAAAATGTGGCAAAACCCTGAAAAAAATGAACCAATTAGAAAAAAAAATAATTTTCCGTTGAGACCGGTCCCTTCCGCAAAAAAAAATAAGGAGCATCATCCAACTTCAGAAGAACAATCCGCTAAGCAGAATGTGCAGAAAATTATGGATGAGATAAATCAATTAGTAGGCCTTAATAGTGTAAAGAAGTTAATTCATGAACTGCATGCGTTTATTGAAATTCAAAAGCTAAGGCAGAAAGAGAAATTAGCTTATGAACCAATGGTTTTACACATGATTTTTAAAGGTAACCCTGGCACAGGAAAAACAACCATGGCCCGTTTGTTAGGGCAGTTATTTAAAGAAATGGGTGTGCTTAATAAAGGACATATAATTGAGGTGGAACGGGCTGACTTAGTGGGGGAATATATAGGTCATACTGCCAAACGCACAAGGGACCAGGTGAAAAAAGCATTAGGTGGAATATTATTCATAGACGAAGCATATTCACTGGCCAGAGGAGGCGACAAAGATTTTGGCAAGGAAGCGATAGATTGTATGGTAAAAGCAATGGAAGACCACAAAGATAATCTAATATTAATATTAGCTGGGTATAAACACGAAATGGAGCACTTTGTTGAAAGCAACCCAGGGTTGAGATCAAGATTTCCTATACATATAACTTTTCCTGATTATACAACCCATGAATTAATGGATATTGCTAAAACCATGTTGGATATGCGGCAGTACCAGTTAACTTCGGAAGCAAGGGAACAAATGCGTACATTAATAAAAAGTAGGGCCCACCAACATCTTAACAGTGGTAATGCAAGATTGGTTAGAAACTTAATAGAAAGGTCCATGCGTTTACAAGCAGTAAGACTGTTGGGATCTCAGAAGAGTTATGAGATTAATAAAGAAGACTTAATGACTATTGTTGAAGAAGATGTGCTCAGTGCATACGATGAGTTGACAGAAGACTAGAAACAGGGGGATAAAATGATAGACAAAATTAATCTAGATCAACTTGCAATAGAAGTGGAAAATGAGGTGCAAAGCAGATATCGAGACATTGAAAAAATTTCATTTGTTAATCACCAAAAAGTACTAACTGCTTTTAAAAAAGCCAAGGTAAGTGACTTTCACTTAAAAGGTGGTTCAGGTTATGGCTATGGTGATGCGGGAAGAAAAGCATTAGAAGAAATATATGCCCATGTATTTGGCGGAGAAAGGGCCCTGGTACGGGGACAAATTGTCTCTGGCACCCATGCCATAGCATTGTGTTTATTTGGTGTGTTGCAACCGGGAGATGAGTTGCTGGCAGTACAAGGAGCACCTTATGATACTCTTGAGGAAGCAATAGGCATCAGAGGAGATGCCCACGGTTCTCTAAAAAACTATGGCATTACCTACCGGCAGGTGGATCTGCTGCCTAACGGACAGATTGATTGGCAAGGAATTGATAAGGCTTTAAATGAAAAAACTAAAATGGTTTTGATACAACGTTCTCGTGGATATGCTTGGAGACAGTCATTAG
The DNA here is from genome assembly GCA_009711615.1 of Bacillota bacterium. Classification (GTDB taxonomy): domain Bacteria; phylum Bacillota; class Desulfotomaculia; order Desulfotomaculales; family Desulfohalotomaculaceae; genus Desulforadius. The sequence goes on from VENI01000002.1 coordinate 71,888, forward strand.
ATATTAAAGGAATGGAACAGCTAATTAAGTTTATCAAAAAGCGGCAATCTGGAGCGGTTACTTTTGTCGATAACTGTTACGGAGAGTTGGTGGAGGATAAGGAGCCCTGTGATGTAGGGGCAGATTTAATAGCCGGTTCATTAATTAAAAATCCAGGTGGGGGAGTAGCCCCCACTGGGGGTTACGTGGTCGGACAAGCTAATTTAGTAGAAATGGCTGCCAACCGTTGGACAGCCCCTGGCATCGGAGATGAAGTTGGGCCAACCCTCGATCATCAGCGACTCCTAATGCAAGGGATTTTCCTGGCCCCTCATGTTGTGGCAGAGGCGTTGAAAGGAGCGATATTTACCTCCCGCTTATTTGAGCGCTTGGGCTTTAAAGTATCTCCTGATTATGATGAACAACGTACGGATATTATTCAAGCAGTTGCCCTGGGTGATGCAGGAAAACTAGTTCAGTTCTGTCGCGGCTTACAAGGGGCATCACCGGTTGATGCCCATGTGCGCCCAGAACCCGATGGCATGCCCGGTTACGATGATGCTGTGGTTATGGCTGCAGGCACTTTTGTACAAGGTGCATCCATTGAACTATCCGCAGACGGACCGTTAAGAGAGCCATATGCCGTATATATGCAAGGTGGTTTATCAAAGGAGTACGTAAAATTGGGTGTGTTGGCTGCTGCAGAGGAAGTGTTGAAAACTGTATAATGAAGTATTATACTGTAGATGGCAAAGGAGGTAATTATGCCAATGAATGAATATCGTGTTTTGTCACCCACAGCTATACTGGGGTATGGTTTTCCAGAATCATCGTTTGATGAGGGATTAAAGCGCAATCCAGATGTAATAGCAGTAGATGCTGGTTCCACTGATCCGGGACCATATTACTTGGGAGCTGGCGTTTCATTTACCGACCGCAGTGCAGTAAAACGAGACCTGGAATTAATTATAGCTGCCGGATTAGACCGAAAAATACCAGTTCTGATAGGAACAGCAGGTGGGGCAGGTGCAAACAATCATCTCCAGTGGAATTTACAAATTATCAAGGAACTGGCCCAAGAAAATAACTGGCATTTTAAACTGGCTACTGTACAGTCTGAAATAGACAAGGAACAAATCAAGGAACAAATAAAAGAGGGCAGGATTGAACCACTGCATCCCGCCCCTGAACTTACTGAGCAAGAACTAATACAAACCACCAGTGTTGTTGCCCAAATGGGAATTGAACCGTTGATTCAGGCATTGGATCAAGGGGCGGATGTGGTGCTGGCAGGTAGGTGTTATGACCCGGCTGTTTTTGCTGCCGATGCCATTAGAAAAGGATACGATGCTGGACCAGCTATACATATGGGTAAAATATTGGAATGCGGGGCAATAGCAGCAGAACCAGGCAGTGGAAGCGATTCTGCACTGGGTACATTACATGCTGATGGCTTTATTGTAGAACCCTTAGATCCAAATAGAAAGTGTACTGTGACATCGGTAGCAGCCCATACTCTCTATGAAAAAACCAACCCGGTGGAACTTCCAGGACCAGGAGGTTATTTAGATTTAACTGAAACGAAGTTTAACCAGTACAGTGATAATGCTGTTAAAGTTACAGGTAGTAAATTTATACCTTTAAAAAAATACATGGTGAAACTGGAAGGGGCAAAAAAGGCAGGTTATCGTACTGTATCAATTGCTGGTTGCCGCGATAGCATTATGATTAGTAAAATTGATGAAGTTATTGAGGCGGTGCGCAGTAGAGTACAGGATAATTTTCATCGACAGGGTTATAATTATAACCTGCATTTTCATATTTACGGAAAAAATGGTGTCATGGGTGAGTTAGAACCTAATCCTACAGTGGGCCATGAACTGGGAATTGTAATTGATGTGGTGGCCGAAGATCAGGATACTGCCAATACAATCTGTAGTTTTACTCGTAGCACCATGCTACATTACGGTTATGACGGACGCATTGCCACTGCCGGTAATCTTGCTTTCCCTTATTCTCCATCCGATTTTAAGGTTGGATTAGTTTATGAGTTCAGCCTGTATCATTTAATGGAACTAGATAACCCAACTGCAGTTTTTCCTATTAAGATGATGGAGGTATGATTATGAAGAAAGTACCTATTACTGAACTGGCCAAGGTAATAAGAAGTAAAAATGCCGGCCCATATGAATTAACAATGGATATCATATTTAAAGATGAATCAGGTTATCAAAAAGCAGTGAATTCCAAGGTTATCAATAAATCTTTAATTTCTAAGTTATATCATATAAATGAAGACCAAATAATTAATATTGTTCAATTTCCACAAGCACTAGCCATAAAAGCTACAATTATTCGCCCTCGTCCTTCAGGTGCATTGGGAGAGACAGATGTTTATGGTGCTCAACAACATGCTCCTTTATTAAAAATAGATATACCCATTTATGAATAGTTAAGTAATATTTTATAAATTTCCTACATTTTTCAGACTAAAATGCAATTAACATATTTACAAACAGAGTTTGCAATTATATAATGTTACCGTAACTAACAAAAAATAAGAGGTGGTAAAACAACATGACATTAGTAAACGACGACCTACCGCTATATAATATTGGAGTTGTCGCTGAACTTCTAAAAGTTCATCCGGAAACACTCAGAATATGGGAAAAGCATGAATTGATATTCCCTGCACGCAGAAATAAACAAAGACTTTACACTAACAATGACGTAAAAAGACTTCAGTTTATTCATCTGTTAATTAACGAAAAAGGATTAAATATTGCTGGTGTACAGCAAATGATTAATCTTTACCCCTGCTGGAAAGTAAAGAATTGCCCCGGTGGAAAGAAAGACAAAGAAGGGGAAATCAATAAGAACAAACCTTGTTGGAAAGAACAAGAAACATATTGCTTTATAATTGAAGATAAAGCTGATTACTGTAGCACATGCGGTCTTTGTAAAGCCGATGAGGAATGTGAAAAAGCTGAATAGTAAAAAAGACACCTTTCCAAGGTGTCTTTTTGCTTTTCTAGATGTTGCGAAGCAACCCAACAACTTTACCCAATATTTGAACATCCCGTACCAGTATTGGTGCCATGTTAGGGTTTTCTGGTTGCAATCTTATATGAGTTTTTTCTTTATAAAATCTTTTTACAGTTGATTCACCTTCTAAAAGGGCTACCACAATCTCACCATCAATTGCGGTGGGTTGGCGTCTAACCAGTACCAAGTCACCATCAAGAATACCTGCTTCAATCATGCTTTCACCACGCACTCTTAGCATAAACAATTCCCCGTAACCGGTGAAACTCCGAGGTAATTTAATTACATCTTCACGATTCTCAACAGCAAGAAGGGGACTACCAGCAGCAACTTGACCTAAAACAGGAACCTCAGCCATTTTATCATCTTCTATGTAACCGGAAGAATTAAAAACTTCTTCCCCAGTATCGTTTAATAATTCTATAGCTCTTGGTTTGGTGGGGTCACGTCTAATAATACCTTTTTGTTCAAGCTTTTTTAAGTAACCATGGACAGTTGAACTGGAACTTAACCCCACTGATTTTCCAATTTCCCGTACAGACGGTGGGTAACCTTTTTCTCGTAAATTTTCTTTTATTACATCTAATATGGACTGCTCTCGCTTATTTAAGCTGCTTTTCAAAAGAGACATTCCTTTCTACCAATTTTAAGTAATTATAGCATAAAAAAAAGTGAATTAAAACATTTGTTCGACCAAATAGAGAAATTAATATCTTTATCATGCAATCAATTTAGGTGTTGTTAAGAAGGTGTTACAAGTAATAATGTGGAATTTATAATAAGTTAAACACTATTGTCTAATAAAATAAAGAAGGTGAAAGTTTATTGATTTAATTCATTAGACACAATATATATAATTGTAAATTTTAACACATTCAGGGGGTCGATCACAATTAAAACTATAAAATGTACCGACATCATTGATGCGGTTGCAAAGTTATGTCAGCAAGCATGTTATGAACTGGGAGAAGATGTAATTCAAGCATTTGAAAAATCTGTAGATGAAGAAACTTCTCCCGGTGGCAAGGAAATTATAAAGTTGTTACTGGAAAATGCCAGAATATCAAAAGAAGAAAATATTCCCATGTGTCAGGATACGGGCTTTGCTGTAGTATTTATAGAATTGGGGCAAGATGTTCACGTTGAGGATGGTGACCTTAACGAGGCCGTTACAGAAGGAGTGCGAAGAGGATATAAAGAGGGGTATCTAAGAAAGTCCATTGTATCTCATCCGCTAGAACGGGTTAACACTGGCGATAATACCCCTTGTGTTATACATACCACTATTGTACCAGGTGATAACATTAAAATCACCATTGCCCCTAAGGGTGGCGGTAGTGAAAACATGAGTGCACTAAAAATGCTTAAACCAGCAGACGGCATAGAGGGGGTTAAAGAATTCGTTAAAAAAACTGTCAAAGAAGCCGGTCCTAACCCTTGTCCACCGTTGGTAGTAGGTGTAGGCATTGGAGGAACCATGGAGAAAGCAGCAATTATGGCTAAAGAAGCCCTGCTAAGGGAAGTGGGTAGCGAAAATCCGCAAGAAGAACTAATTTCACTTGAACAGGAGTTACTTGACAATATAAATAAATTGGGAATAGGGCCCCAAGGTTTAGGGGGGAAAGTAACTGCACTGGCTGTTCATGTCAAAACTTTCGCCGCTCATATTGCTAGTCTGCCGGTAGCAGTTAACATTAACTGCCATGCAGCCCGTCATAAAACTGTGGTGCTATAAGTACTATCTTAATGGAGGTTTTAAACTGTGGATAAAATTGTAATAACGACGCCGCTGTCTGATGAAGTTATTATGAACTTACGAATTGGACAGCAAGTATTAATAAACGGAACAATTTTTACTGGCAGGGACGCAGCCCACAAGCGTATGGTTGAACTGATAAAAGAAGGAAAACCTCTGCCAGTGGATTTTAGCGGTCAGATAATATATTATGTCGGTCCTACACCTGCCAGGCCAGGGAAAGTAATTGGTGCAGCTGGACCCACCACTGCTGGACGAATGGATGCCTATACTCCCCTAATGTTGGATCAGGGTTTAAAAGGCATGATTGGTAAGGGGAAACGCTCTCCTGAAGTTATGGAAGCAATTAAGAAAAACAAAGCTGTTTATTTTGCTGGTGTTGGTGGTGCAGCAGCTTTAATTAGTAAGTGTATAAAAAAGGCAAAAGTAATTGCATATCCGGAACTTGGGCCCGAAGCCATATATCAGTTGGAAGTGGAGGAATTTCCTGCAATTGTGGTTAATGATGCCTATGGCGGTGATTTATATCAAGAAGGAACTAAAATATATGCCGTAGAGTAAGAAAGGAGTGTGTAATGCAGCTACAGCGAATTAATACAAAAAACCATAAAACTGAATTGTGGTATGACTTAATGGAACTGTTCACTGGGTTGTTTTTGGTCGGCTTTCTTTGGGCCCATCTTCTATTTGAGGGTAGTATGATCTTAGGAAAAGACACTTTTAATAGTCTATCTGTAGCCCTAGATGAAAATTATCTACCATTTATCGGGATACCTTTAACCATTATTGTCTTCTTTACTCATTTTCTAACTGCTGGCAGGCGTATTCCAACCCGAGTGCAGGAGCAAAAAGTTATTTGGCAGCATGCCAGAACAATAAAACACTTTAACACTTGGTCTTGGATTGTGCAGATTGTCACCGGCATGTTAATTTTAATCTTGGGTTCCATACACATGTGGACTGTGGTTACCGGGTGGCCTATTGAGGCGGACACTAGTGCTCAAAGAGTGCAGGCAGGATACCTTTGGTTTTATATACCGCTACTGTTACTGGCAGTTGTTCACGCTGGTATTGGCCTTTATAGACAATTTGTTAAATGGGGTTGGTTTAATAGAAAACCAGTTGGTATATTAATTAGTATTATCAGCTCGGTATTCATACTACTTGGAATCATCACCCTGTTTGCCTTTTTCAGATTAGGAGGTATATCATGAGTAGTCATATTTCAGATGTGCTAATAATCGGTGGCGGTTTAGCAGGAGAGAGGGTGGCCATAGAAGCGGCTTCACAGGGGTTGAATGTGACAATTCTAAGCCTTGTTCCGCCTAGGAGATCTCACAGTACAGCTGCCCAAGGTGGCATGCAGGCAGCACTGGGAAATTGTGCTATGGGGCATGGAGACAATCCGGATATTCATTTTGAGGATACAGTAAAAGGTTCAGATTGGGGTTGTGACCAGGAAGTAGCTCGGTTGTTTTGTGATACAATGCCCGTTGCTGTTCGTGAAATGGCACACTGGGGGGTACCTTGGAGCAGGGTAACTGCCGGTAATAGGAAACTTCCCGACGGTAGGGAAATAGAAGAATTAAAAGAATACGAGGGTTTAATAACAGCACGGGATTTTGGGGGCACTGCCAAGTGGAGAACTTGCTACACTGCAGATGGCACTGGACATTCTTTGCAGTATACTATGGACAGCATTGTAATTAAACTTGGCATTAAAGTACACGACCGTATGGAAGCGGTACGTTTAATTCATGATGGAGACAGGTGTATTGGAGTAGTGGCCAGGTGTTTAAGAACCGGGCAACTACATACTTATCTGGCGAAATCCACTGTTATAGCCACTGGTGGTTACGGCAGACTGTATAGTGCATCAACCAATGCCGTAATAAACGAGGGCAGTGGTATGTATATGGCAATAGAGACTGGTATGGTACCACTGGGGAATATGGAAGCAGTACAATTCCACCCCACTGGACTGGTTCCAGTTTGGATACTGATGACCGAAGGTGCACGGGGGGATGGCGGTTACCTATTGGATAAGAATGAACACCGCTTTATGCCCGACTATGAGCCTCAGAAAAAGGAATTAGCCTCAAGAGATGTCGTGGCTAGACGAATGATGCTGCACATCAGGAAAGGTTATGGGGTGGATAGCCCCTATGGTCAGCACTTGTGGCTCGATATCAGGCACCTTGGAGAAAAACATATCAACACCAATTTGAGAGAAATCGCCAATATTTGCAAAAACTTTGTAGGTCTAGATCCAGTGAATGATTTAATTCCTGTACGACCTACTCAGCATTATGGTATGGGTGGCGTCCGTACAGATATTAATGGCGCAGTTTATGGCTTAAAAGGTTTGTTCTCCTGTGGCGAAGCAGCCTGTTGGGATTTGCACGGTTTTAACCGACTAGGGGGTAACTCACTGGCTGAGACATTAGCTTCGGGGATGATTGTTGGTAAAAAGGTAGCTGAATATACCTTGGGGGCTGAACTATACTACTCATATCAAACTATAAATGAACATTACGAAACAGTTACTCAAAGAATAATAGAGTTAACTACTGGAGCCCAAGGTAAAGAGAATGTATATGAACTTAAAAGTCAAATGGAAGAAGTATTAATGGAGCATGTAGGCATCTTCCGAACTGAAGAAGGATTACAAACTGCAGTGGACACACTGCAGGAACTATACCAACGCTGTTTTAAAATCGGTCTTCGCTCAGATGGTAGGGGAGCAAACCCGGAACTTAGTTCTGCCCTACGACTTCCCGGTATGATTAAACTAGCCCTTTGTATTGCTTATGGTGGTTTAAAACGACAGGAAAGCAGGGGAAGTCACTTCAGGGAAGACTATCCTAAGCGAGATGATGAAAATTGGTTGAAAAGAACACTGGCATACTGGCCTGAGGGTGCTCAATTACCAGAACTTAAATATGAGCCAGTAAATATTACAGAAATACCACCGGGAGACCGTGGTTATGGTGAATCTTCGTCAACAGGTAAGGAGGGGCATAAATGAGCAGTAGAAAATTAACCTTTAACATCTTTAGGTATGATCCCAACAACCCCGAAATAGCCCCCTATATGCAGCCCTATAGCCTGGAAGAGACTGAAGGCATGACCATTTTTGTGGCACTTAATCAAATACGTGAATCTCAAGACCCCTCACTAAAGTTTGATTTTGTATGCCGGGCAGCCATTTGTGGTTCCTGCGGTATGCTAATAAACGGAAAACCCGGTCTAGCATGTCGTACTTTAACCAAAAATATGCCTCAAGTGATAACATTAATGCCTCTGCCAGTTTTTAAGCTGATAGGAGATTTGTCTGTGGATACAGGTTCTTGGTTTAGACATTTATCTTTAAAAACAGAATCTTGGATTCATACCGAGAAAGAGTTTAATCCCAATGCTCAGGAAGAACGAATGGATAACAACGAAGCTCTGAAAATATATGAAGCCGAACGTTGTATTGAGTGTGGTTGTTGTATTGGTGGGTGTGCAACCGCCAATACCAGGGATGACTTTTTAGGAGCGGCTGGGATAAACAGAGTAGCACGTTTTATGGTAGATCCCAGGGATGAGCGTTCTGATAAAGAATATTATGAAGTTGTCGGCAGTCATGAAGGTGCTTTTGGTTGTATTGGTCTAATGGCATGCGATGATAACTGTCCAATGGAATTACCACTACAAATGCAACTATCCTTTGTTCGTCGTAAAATGGCCCTAATAGGATTCAAAGTGTAAAATTATATTATAAATACTATCTTTCGGAAACTATATATTTAATAATATTATTCTGGAGGTAGTGGTATGTATAAAACAGATGATGCACTTCAATATCATTCTATTAAGAAGGGTAAAATTGAGATTAATAGTAAGATGCCATTGGTGGATGAATATCATCTTATGTTGGCCTACTCTCCCGGTGTGAAAGAGCCCTGTTTAAGGATAGCTAATGACCCAGAAGCAGCTTACCAGTACACTAGTAAAGGTAACATGGTGGCTGTAGTATCAAATGGTACTGCCTTGTTGGGCTTGGGAAATGTAGGTGCTTCTGCATCACTGCCAGTAATGGAAGGAAAGGCACAGCTTTTTAAAGTATTTACTGGTATTGATGCCTTTCCAATAATTATAGACAGTGATGATCCTGAGAAAGTAATCGAAACGGTAAAACTATTGGAACCTGGTTTCGGTGGTATTAACCTTAAGAATATATCTGCACCGGAATGTTTTATTATTCAAGAGAGGTTGGAAGAAGAATTAAACATTCCGGTTTTTGACGATAATCAGCATGGTACTGCAGTGATGGTACTAGCTGCCTTAATTAATGCACTAAAAGTAACTAATAAGGCTATTGATGCTGTGAAAATTGTTATAAACGGTGCAGGGGCATCTGCACTGGCCACTGCACACCTATTACTGGCAGCCGGTGTTAATCAGATTGTTTTATGCGACAGCCAAGGGATTATATATACTGGTAGAACCAGTGGCATGAATGAATATAAAGTACACTTGGCGCGAAAAACCAACTATAATTGTCGTGGAGGAAAACTACCAGATGCACTGGTGGATGCAGACGTATTTTTAGGCTTATCCCGGGGCAATCTTCTTGACGGCGTGATGATTAAATCAATGGCTAGAGATCCAATTATTTTTGCCTTAGCTAATCCAGAACCGGAAATAAACCCGGACCTAGCCATGTCTTCTGGAGCAAAGGTGATAGTCACTGGTAGGACAGACTATCCAAATCAAATTAACACTAACTTGGCATTTCCCGGCATATTCCGTGGTGCACTGGATGTAAGGGCTACCTCAATAAATCTAGAGATGAAAATGGCCGCCGCTAGAACCCTTGCCAATAAAGTTACAGATAGAGAATTAAGCCCTGATTATATTATACCCAAGGCCATGGACCCTTCGCTGTGCCCCACAATAGCAGCTTCTGTAGCAGAAGCCGCTATTGAGACTGGGGTGGCCAGGGTACAGGTAGACCCTGAATTAATTGCCCGACGAACACAAGATATGTTTCAGGAAACTGCAAATTATGGTAAATTATTAGAAGAAGATAAAACACAATACCAAATTGTGCACTAAGTACTTTAGGAGGTTATTATGAGAAGAAACAAAATAACAATAGTGGGGGCAGGTAATGTAGGTGCCACCTGTGCTCACTGGGCAGCATCCAAAGAGTTGGGGGACATTGTGCTAATTGATGTGGCTGAAGGAATTCCCCAGGGTAAAGCATTGGACTTAATGGAAGCAGCGCCTGTTGAAGGTTTTGATTGCCATATTATTGGAACCAATGATTATGCAGACACAAAAGATTCTGATCTAGTAATAGTTACAGCAGGTGTTGCCCGCAAACCAGGAATGAGTAGGGATGATCTACTAAAAACCAATGCTAACATAGCCATTAACGTGGCAGAGAATATTGCAAAATACTCACCTAATGCTCATGTGATTTGTGTATCTAATCCAGTTGATGTAATTACATACATAATATACAAGACAACAGGATTTGAACCGAACCGAGTAATGGGAATGGCTGGTGTTCTGGATTCAGCTCGCTATCGCACCTTTGTGGCTTTGGAGCTGGGAATATCCTTTGAAGATGTCAGTGCCTTTGTATTAGGCGGTCACGGAGACGACATGGTACCACTAGTTCGTTATACTTATGCTGGAGGCATTCCCATTGAGAAACTGATCTCACAAGATCGCATTGAGGCCATTGTAGAGCGTACTCGCAAAGGCGGAGCTGAAATTGTAAGTCACCTCAAATCCGGAAGTGCATATTATGCACCAGCAGCTTCAGTGATTCAAATGGCTGAGGCAATACTTAAGGATAAGAAACGTATTTTACCCGTTGCTGCTTATTTGCAGGGTGAATATGAAGAAAGTAATATATTTGCCGGTGTACCAGCCATTATTGGTGGAGGCGGAATAGAAAAAATTATAGAAGTAGATTTAACAACTGATGAAGAAGCATCGTTGAAAAAATCATTCCAATCAGTGCGTAAAGTATTATCTGAAGTAAATGTATAATATATAAATGCTAAGCATGATCTATATAATAGGTCATGCTTTTTTAAATTTCTAAAATAAATATAAGTTTTGAATTAAGTTTTTTGAATGTTTTATATAAGAAATAGGAAATATATTAAAAGGAGTGATTGCGAGAGGGGAACAGCATGTTGAATAATATTACCTGGCATGCAGCAAAAATCATTTTACATGCCGTCTCACCAGTGCAAAAGATTATAGATGGTAAGCCAGGAGATACGCATATATTTATAAATAATCAAGGTATCACAATTTTAAATAATGATGGTCACCAGAAGATAGCAAATTACTTAATAAATCATATCCAAAATATCAATAAAGGTGTAGTTTGGGCTGATAAGGGCTGGAAAAATTTCTCACACTATTTAAACCCGGAAACAGATGTTGGCATTTGGCCATGGCCCAATGCCAAGTATGAATGCCAATATCATCTTAATAAGTCTATAAATTATTGGAAAAAAGGTTCCTTAGATAAAAGTATGTTTTATTTAGGTGCAGCTGTTCATTTAGTGCAAGATATGTGTGTACCCCACCATGCTAGGTGTACCCCTTTATCAGGGCATATTGATTATGAAAAGTGGGTGCAGCGTAATCATAATAAATACGCTGTCAATAATGGCGGTATTTATGATATATCAAATGCTGTGGAAGGATGGTTGGAAGTTAACAGCAAGTTATCCTTGAATTATTATTCCGATGTATCTATTAAAAAAAATTATCATACAGTTACATCAGTTCTATTATCACAGGCTCAGCGCAGCACGGCAGGATTTCTTTTATATTTTATTAATTCAATTACCAAGGGTAAGTTATAACCCCCCACTTTTTAAGTGGGGGGTATCTATTTGACAAATATTAGCATTTATGATTTAGTATATATGAGGGTAAATAAGAATAATTATTGATTAGGGGTTGATTAAATGTCAGCTTATGAATATTACCTTGATAAAATAAAACAGGGTGGATTTAAAATAACACAACAAAGAATTGAAATATTAAAAGCACTCTCAAAGGATAAGATGCAATCTGCGGAGCAACTGCATAATAACGTTATATTAATTCAGCCTAATGTAAGTCTGGATACAATATATAGAAATTTACACATGTTTCTAAAGTTAGGGGTTGTTACAGAAACAAAAGTAGGTGATGGGAAAACCAGGTTTAAGTTAAGTGGTAAAAAGCATAATCACCATATGACTTGTGTTAATTGTGGTAGTTCAGTTGAATTAAACTTTTGCCCAATGGACCTTATTAAAGACCAAATAACTAGCAAAAACTTTAGAGTTACCAACCATAATTTTGAAATATTTGGTTATTGCAGTTGTTGTTCGTAAATACTATAAGGGGTTATTTATAAAAGGTGGGGAAATCTATGGCAAGTAATCCCATTATTGAAGTTGATAATGCTACATTTAAATATACATGTCATGCTGTTCTTAATAATATAAACCTTACCATTAATGCTGGAGATTGTGTGGGAATTACAGGGCCCAACGGGTCTGGTAAAAGTACTCTTCTCAAATTAATTTTAGGAAATTTAAAACCTCTCAAAGGCAAGGTAAAGCTATTCGGTTCAGAGGCTTACAAAAATAATATAAAACACAAGGTAGGTTATGTACCCCAAAAAGCTACATCTTTTAATAATGGCTTTCCAACAACAGTATTTGAAATGGTAGTGGCAGGTAGAACAGCGGGAAAAGGGCTATTTAAACCTTTTAGCAATCTAGATTATGCTAAAGCAGAAGATACACTTAAAAGAGTGGGTCTATTTCCTTTAAGGAACCGAAAGTTATCTGAACTGTCCGGTGGGCAGCAACAGCGGGTATTTATTGCAAGGGCTATTGCTACCAACCCAAAATTATTAATCCTTGATGAACCCACTGTCGGCATTGATGCTCAAGCTCAAGTGTTACTGCTTCAGTTGTTAAAAGATTTAAATAAACGATATGGCATGACACTGGTTGTTGTTTCTCATGAACTGGACTTAATATCACCACTTATTAATAGACAGGTATGTTTGGATAAAAAAATATGTCATTGCTCTTGTTTTACTGAAGATGAAAAGAAGGCAAAAGATTTAACCTGTAGTAAGAGTGCATGGGTTTATCAATAGGAGTGCAATAATATGGAAATTTTTCAATATGTTTTCATGCAAAAGGCCTTTATTATCGGGATTGTGGTAGCGATAATATGTCCGTTAATTGGTTTATTTATAGTTCTAAGGAGAATGTCTTTAATTGCTGATGCACTATCTCACATTTCATTAGCAGGAGTGGCAGCGGGACTGCTTTCTGGAACTAATCCAGTATTAAGTGCTTCACTGTTTGCAGTAACTGGCGGGATTTTAATAGAAAATTTAAGGCAACGATATCGAAACTACTCTGAATTATCCATTGCTATCATGTTGTCAGTGGGATTGGCTTTGGCTGCTATCCTACTGGGAATTGGTAATGGGTTAAACAGTAATATCTTAAACTATCTTTTTGGCAGTATTATAGTAAGCAATAATATGGATGTACTGATCATATTAGTCTCTGGAGTAATTGTACTATTACTCACAACAGCACTTTTTAAAGAGTTGTATTTAATTTCTTTTGATGAAGAATCTGCTGAAATATCAGGAATACCCGTCAGGGCCATAAATATTACTTTCACAGTCCTTACTGCCTTAACAGTTGCACTGGCCATGCGTATAGTGGGTATTCTAATGGTATCATCACTAATGGTAATTCCAGTGGCCACCGCAATGCAGTTAGCGAAAAGTTTTAAAGGTGCACTGGCATATTCAATAACCTTTGGGCTTGTATCTGTTATTACAGGCTTATTGTTATCTTTTTACTTAAACCTGCCCCCGGGTGGAACGATAATAATAATGGCAGTGATTACATTACTTGCAGTCCTTGTAAAACAAAATATATCTCCACAACATCTTTCTGATAAAACTGAAAAAGTTACTGATTATCAATAGATAAAGCCTGCACCTTAAAATGTGCAGGCTTTATCTATATAGGTTAGGGGGAGTTGGAAGAAACAGAAATATTACCATTAATTGATTTTGCCTTTTTCTTTATTCTTGCTGCTACTCTTGAAAGTTCATCTAAGTTTTTAAACTGATCCTTTTCACAGTATAAAACAGCCAATGAAATACTTATTATAGGAATATATTCTTTATTTCCCTGGCGATTATTACTGACAATGAACCCATTATCTCGATCATCTTTGTCATAATAATGGGGAATTGTTTTAGAAAAAGCATCAATTATTTCAGTACACATATTTTCTGCATGATTTTCAGTTGTAACTATTATAAAATCGTCACCACCGATGTGGCCAACCATGTCTTCAATAGTACCATACCGGGAAGATATGCACGTTAATATTTTTGATGTCATCTTAATTACTGCGTCTCCGCGCTCAAAACCATAGCGGTCATTTAAACTTTTAAAGTTATCCAAATCTGCATAAATGATGGTAAATGTATCATTCATTTTTATCCGTTTAGTTAGTTCTGCATCAATAACAGGGTTTCCGGGTAAGTTGGTTAATGGATTAGATACACGAGCTACTTCCATTTTTTTATGAGTAATCACATCTAAAATTCGTTGTATAGATATAATGCCACTATAATTATCATTATCAGTTACTATTACTGCATCATATACTTGATCTGCATTTCTTTGCATTGCTAACTGGGCAACTTTTTCAATAATAATAGACCCTTCAACAATTAATGGTTGACAGTCCATTACATGTTTAACTTCCCTTTTACAGTATAGTGCATAACCATATTGACTACCTAACTTATTAAATAATTTGTTTCTCATTATTAAGCCCACTGGTTTGTCCCCATCTAGCACCACCACATTACTTAAGTTACTGTTGTTATTAAACAGGTTAACCACTGCATCTGTAACAGTAGAGGCCTGGATACCAGGAACATTTTGAACAACTTCGTAGACTGGTGTAGAGGTGTTAATCTGATTGGGCCTGCCAATCCCAGTAGTAATAACATTAATAGATTGACTACTGATATTTGGTAATGGGTTATTTGGTTTGGCTAGGTAAAAGCCTTGTACATAATCAACACCCAATTTCATAATTGTTTTAAGTTCTTCTTCAGTTTCGATTCCTTCACCAATTAATATACTGTTGATCTTTTTACTAAAGGTTACAAACGTTTCTACCAGTGCCTCTTTAATAGGATCTTGGTGAATATTCTTAATTAATGAGCGATCTATTTTTATATAGTCAGGTCTCAGTTCAGCAACAGACTGTAAACTTGAATACCCAGAACCAGCATCATCAACCGCAACTTGAAAACCTTGATGTCTGTAATGCTCAAGGGCAGAGCGAAAAGCATGAAAATCAGTAATTGAATTTCTCTCCGTTAATTCGAAAACAACATTATGAGGTAGTCTTTTTATACTTTCCAATAATTTTTTTGTATTACCAGCCGAAAATGAAGAGTCATTAACAATTGCAGGGTTAATATTAATAAAAAGTTTTTGACCATTTTTAAGTCGGTACATTTCTTCTAATGCTTTCTCTCTGGTTACTTTCTCCAATGGATAGAGCAGACCTACTTTTTCTGCAAAGGGAAATAGTACTCCCGGTGACTCTAATACACTCCCTTTTGGTCCCCGGGTTAGTGCTTCATAACCCATAATTTTTCCATTTTTAAGGCTTACAATTGGTTGATAAACAATGTGAAATTTTTTTTGTTCAATCATTCCTTTTAATTCTTCTATTGTTTCCAATTCTTTAATATCATAATTGTTTTTAGCAATTAAAAAACATTCCTTGAGAGCATTATATAGGCTTTTATCGGTATCATAATTATTAGGTGAAATAATAGAATATCCAATATGAAATTCTATTGTTTCTTGTACACTAATCCCGTGCATTTTAGCGTTCTTTTTTAAGTAACAAGATATTAAATAAGAGATCTCATTGCAAAAATCATGGGATAGTTTATGCAATTCACTTAAACTTGGAGGGGAGTCACCTGTAAAAAAAACGCAGATATCATCACCCCAACGATTACATAGAATCGTTTTATAGGGTGAAAGAAACTGGGGGGCTGACTTTTTAGACATGCTTTCCAATTGCTTTAGTATCGAAGTACAAAAAGCTTGTCCATAATTTTGTTCAAAAGTTTGAAAGTGAACTATATCCATGTATATAACTGCGACCCAATGGTTGTTTCGTAGGTAATTATATACATCATTCAGTGGATTCCTTGAATTCAGAAAAGATGAGGGTACTAAATTAATAATCTTATGTAGTAAATTTTCTTTAGAAGAATTGTTAAAAAAGTTGCTAAACATATTATACCCTCCAGAATTTACCGTATATTAAATTGATTTTAGCAACAATAATAGATAATACGATTAAGACTACGTAAAATTTAAATTAATTTTTAAGTTAATAAATTAACTAAAACTTTAATTAATATACCTTATATGTTAACAAAGAAAATTTATAATTAAATTGTAAACGAAACCTTAAGGATGGTGGATAAGGTTGGCCAAAATACTAGTAGTTGACGATGAATTAAATATTATTGAATTGATTCGATTTAACTTGGAGAAAGAAGGTCACACAGTTTTGTCGGCCAGGGATGGTTTCAGTGGACTTAAACTTTCAGAAGAGGAACGTCCTGATTTAATTGTTTTAGACATTATGTTACCAGAAATGGATGGTATAGAAGTTTGTCGTAAAATTAGGAGTTCAAAAGATATATCTAATACACCTATCATCATGCTGTCAGCCCGTAGTGAGACTCTTGATAAAGTACTAGGCCTCGAAATTGGAGCAGATGATTACGTAACAAAACCTTTTAGTCCTAGGGAACTGGTAGCAAGAATAAAAGCATCACTACGGAGGTCTGTTGAGAGCGATGAAAGTATAGACAAAAATCATCCTAAAGAAATTAGTTTAGCTCATGTAACTATAAACTTAGAAAAATTTCAGGTTTATGTTAACAATGATAATGTTTATTTTACCCCTAAGGAGTTCAAATTATTAAAACTGTTAATGAGTAACCCAAGCATAGTTTTCAGTCGAGATCAATTGCTAGATCGAGTTTGGGGATATGATTTTGCAAGTGATACTAGAACAGTTGATGTACATATACGTTATTTAAGACAAAAAATTGAAATTGATTCCAGTAAGCCTCAATATATTGTAACGGTTCGTGGAATAGGGTATAAATTTGATAGCTAGATGTTTTACAAATTACTCATCTTGTTATAATATGATAATGAGGTGGGATATCTTGGCTGTTTACAAAATTTTACCTAAAACGATAATAGATCAATCTGTTAGATGTTTACTGGATGAAACTATTACATGTATTAATTGCGGGGAATGTGACAGATGTGACTTAATACCAGAAAAGATTTGCGATGATTGCGGTAAGTGCCTAGATGAAGTAGACTACAACGGTATAATTATTGAAAAGATTATTGAAGATTAAACCGGCTATCAAGCCGGTTTTTATTTTTTTCATATAAACATTATTGGTAGAGTGCCCATTATTTACAGGAAGGTAGATAAAGATTTATGTCTAAATAATTAGTTGGAATATAAAATAATAAAAGGAGGGCAAGTTGTGATTAGGTTTCTTGTAGTATTATTTGCATGTATAATGTTGACTTTTACGTTGTTGCCCACAGAAAATGCAGAAGCGGCATCCACGTATACTGTTCAGCCTGGTGATTCCCTGTATTTAATCGGTAAGCAGTATGGTGTAACAGCTTCTCAGCTGAAACAGACAAATGGTCTTAGCGGTAACACCATATATGTAGGGCAAAGGCTTACCATTCCCGGTGGTAACAGCGGAGTACACACTGTATCTAAGGGAGAAACACTTTTTCTAATAGGTAAAAACTATGGCGTAAGTTATTTAGAAATAATGCGAACCAATAATCTTAACACTGCAGAGATATATCCTGGACAAAAATTAAGAATACCTGCTGTAAGTACCACCAGTAGAAGTTCTTTAAACCGTATTTCTGCCAGTGACATGGACTTGCTAGCTAGACTAGTTAGTTCTGAAGCACAAGGTGAATCTTACAAAACACAAGTTGCTGTTGGTGCCGTAGTATTAAATAGGGTAGACCACAATGATTTTCCTAGTACCATTCCTGGAGTAGTTTACGATAAAAGTTATGGTTATTATCAATTTACCCCAGTTTTGAATGGATTCATTAATAACCCTGCTACGAACTCTTCCAAAAAGGCAGCACAGGATGCTGTCAATGGGTGGGACCCCACCAATGGTGCTATATATTTCTTTGAATCAGATGTTACAAATACATGGCTACAGTCAAAACCATTAGCAGCTAGAATTGGAGCCTTTACATTTACTTATTAGTTATTTTTAAACCGGGTACAAGCCCGGTTTTTTTCTTTTGCTCAAAGGGGAGGGGGGATTATATATTTATAATAGAACATATAATATAAATAATACTTAATTTAATTAATTATTTATGAGGGAAACAGTGATGGTTAACTGGAATATATTATTTGAAAAATTAAATATAGATGAAAATTCAGTGGTGCTTGAAAAAACATCAATAAAAAATGACAACATATTAAAGCATCTTTCAGGAGCTATGATACCTAAAACACATATTTATATTAGAAGTGATGTGGATGATCGTTTTAAAGAATATATTCAAGCCCATGAACTGTGTCATCATTACTTAATCTTTAACTTAGGATATTATTTCTATTATAATGAAGAGGAAACAAAGGATCCATTATGTTCGTTAATTATGAGTTTTTCACATCATTTTACCATAGACAACATTTTAAAAAGATGCGGTTTTAACGTAAAAGAGTGGCACTATAAGCAGTATCAAAACTGTAAAAGGTCTGCCCTAAATGGGTTTACATCTAACTTAGATGCGGTTGGTAAATCACTTAACCTAATTGAATCTGATTTTTGGCTTGAAAACGATTGCATAAATAAACTAAAAAATTTATTTATTAAACATTGTGATTCCTGTGCTGATGTTTTTAAGTTTGCCACTACTGATTTTAGTAAACTTAAAGATAATGACAAAATATTTGAAGCCGAGGGTTCAATGGAAATACTAAAAAGTTTACATAATGCATTGAACCTTCCTCCAGCTCAAATGTATTGCATGAAAGTTTATAAAGAAGATATTTAGTAAACATCATCCCTGGAAAGTGGCATACTCATACACCGGGGACCGCCTCTGCCACGTACAAGTTCAGAACCTTCAATTTCAATTACTTCAATACCACGTTTTCTTAATTCCTTATTGGTTACTTCATTACGGTTATAGCATATTACCATGCCTGGTTTAACTGTTAATGTATTTGTACTGTCACTCCATTGTTCACGAGCGGAGGTGATGGGATGGTCTCCTCCCGAATTAATAATTTCTACACCATTTACACCTAAAGCATTACTTAATGCAGTGGTCAAACTATACCCATTATAGGCAGCAACCATGTTGTCAGATCCTTTTTCCAACCAATATACATGAATTTTATCTTTAATACCAGGATACATTAAAAATTTATCATAATCCACCATGGTAAAGACAGTATCTAAATGCATAAATGCTCTTTTGGCAGGTATTTGAACCACAATTATCTGCTTATAAACAGAATCATTAATCAAATATTTGTTAGCCACATATTCAATTGCCTCTTCTGTAGTTCTCTCACTTAAACCAATTAATAATGTATCTGGATTAATAATTAAGCAGTCGCCACCTTCAATTCCCACCGGAGCCTCTTCTTTAAAGCACAAAGGAGTATCTTTAAAAAGAGAATGATAATGCTGAATGAACCTCAAAAAGATTGTTTCCCGCCTCCGGGCAAAGTTAAACATACTGCTTACTTGGAGTCCATTTGGCATCATTACACCATGATCACGGGTAAAGTACATGCTGGGCATGGGATCAAGATAAAAGGGGTAACTTCTAACCGTCAAATCACTAAAGGTTTGATGTTTTTTTAATTTCTGCACTTCCTTTTTGGGTAATCCAGCCATTAATTTGAATATTAATTCCTGTGGTGGTAGTTCTAATAAATACTCATGTACAACCCTACGCACTTCTGGGTTAACTAAACGAGTAAAACTCAAATGCTCAGTTACTAGTTTAGCTTTAATATTAGGGTCTAAAATCACATCTAGTATTAAGTCTTCAACATAGTATACAGCAGTGCCATTAGAGGTTAACGAAAGGGCAAATCCGTCATGTTCCTGTTGAGCCTTGTTTAACCAAGGTATTTCATCAAACAACAGATCTTCCAAGTAACGTGGTATTAAATTATTAAGTTCCAAGCCAGGCCGATGAAGTAACACAGCCTTTAGATCACCAATTTCCGAGTTTACTGAAAGGCGTTTATTTTTCATATATAATCTTCCTTCTTTAAGTAATTATTTTAGAGTATTTGTTATATTGTGTGCAATTAATTCAGTTATCATTAAATACAAATCTATTTGGGGACACCATTAACCTTCAAATATCGACCACTTAAGGTTTGAAAACATATTAGATTTCTTATTAAATTTAACACTACAGCTTAACCCCCAAAACAACCGTTAAGTTAGGACGCTAAATAAGCCATATATATTGGTTTATTCTTGAGGACAGCAGCAAAGATGCTGTTTTATTTATTTCACGGAACATTTACTGACTTTAAATTGAACAGGCAATATACTGTAACCTATATAAAAGGGGGGGGTATTTTGGCAAGTATTAGAGATGTAGAAAAAGATTTACAATCAACAAAAATGAGTACTCTTTTCCATAATATGAGTACACTTTTGCCAAATATAGGAATGCTAAATCAGAACCTGTCTTCGGAAGAAAGGTTATTGCGAGACATTGTCCGTGTCATTCCGAGTATTAATCCCAACATACCTTTTGATCAATTACGATTTGTAATTTTAGACACAGAAACGACAGGATTAAAACCTAACAAAAGAGATAAAATTATATCATTTGGCGCTGTCTTATTGGAAAGCGGGAAAATCAAAGAAAAAGAGACATTCTATGAACTAGTTAATCCTAAACGGTCCGTACCTAAAATTGCAACAGATCTTACTGGCATCACTGGACAAATGCTAACTAACAAACCAGATCTTACAGATGTACTCTCCCGTTTTATACCTTGGGCAGGTAATAGTGTTTTGGTTGGTCACGCTATCGGCTTCGATCTCGATTTTATAAACCGTCATCTCAGAAGTGTTTGTGGTAGAAAACTAGGACATAAGTTTTTGGATACAAAGACAATGGCCAGCGCATTATTCCCCGACCTCTCCACCTATTCACTGGAGAATATCTGCAAGTATCTTAATATTAGTTGTGGTAAGAGGCATCATGCACTCTCCGATGCTCTGTCATCAGCAAGAATTCTATCAGAGATTCTGAAATATCTCACTGAGCAAGGTATTAAAACCTTACATGATCTTGACAATTTTCTGCGCTACCAGCGATTTCTTACCCAATCTGAGAACTCAATAGGATGTTAATAAAATTGGAGGTGAGTTGTTAAGTTTTAACTTATAAAACTATTGGGAGGTGTAACTTTGAAACAGATCAGTAAAGCACAAATGGCATACTGGCGGAAGAATATAGGTTTGATTCGCAAACTCCTGATTGTCTGGGCACTGGTGTCATATGGAGCCGCAATTATCCTTGCAAAACCGCTAGCAGGCATACAGTTTTTTGGGCTGCCGCTATCATTCTGGTTCGCCCAGCAGGGTTCAATTCTAATCTTTACCTGCTTAATTTTTATTTATGCGATACGTATGGATAAACTTGATAAGGAATACGACGTTCAAGAAGAGAGGCTTAGAGACAAATGATATAAGGATGTGTAAAAATGAGTGTAGAAGCTTTAACACTAATTATTATTTCAATTACTTTTGGTATCTATATTTATATCGGTTGGTGGGCAAGAGTTAAGGATACCAAGAGCTTTTATGTAGCTGGTAATGACATTCCCGCCGTTGCTAACGGAGCTGCAATTGCTGCCGACTGGATGTCAGGAGCCTCGTTTATCTCAATGGCAGGACTGATTTCCTTCCTGGGATATGACGGGACAATTTATCTCATGGGCTGGACAGGTGGATATGTACTATTAACCCTATTGCTTGCACCTTACCTGAGGAAATACGGAAAGTATACTGTGCCTGATTTCATCGGTGATAGGTACTACTCGAATAAAGCCAGGGCTGTAGCGGCAGTTGCCACGGTATTCATCTCGTTAACCTATGTAGCAGGCCAAATGCGGGGTGTAGGAATCGTATTCAGTCGTTATCTGCAGGTAGATATTTTAACAGGAGTACTGATCGGAATGGCAATTGTAGCATTCTTTGCTATTCTCGGTGGTATGAAAGGAATTACCTGGACTCAGGTCGTGCAATATTCTATTCTGATGACTGCGTTTTTGATAATGGCAACTTCAATTTCGTTTATGCTTACCGGTAATCCAATACCACAGGCGGCTTTTACTTTTTCAAATATAGCCGAGCGGCTGAGTACTCTCCAGGTTGAATTGGGGTTAAAAGAATATCTTGCTCCATTCCAGAACCTATCACCTATAAATGTATTCTGCGTAACAATGGCGTTGATGATCGGTACTGCAGGTCTTCCGCACGTAATTATACGTTTTTATACGGTGAAAACGGTGCGGGCAGCAAGATGGTCCGGGGTATGGGCACTGCTGTTCATTGCCCTGCTTTACACCACAGCTCCAGCACTGGGAGTGTTTGCAAAATATAACCTAATACAGAGTCTCAATGATAAACCAATAGAAGAGGTTATGCAGGTGGATTGGGTTTCAAAATGGCAATCAACCGGTCTACTTCAATTAGAAGATAAAAACGGAGATGGAAAGCTTCGGTTTACCTCAAATGAAAACACCAACGAGGTAACTATAGATAGGGATATTATCGTGCTTTCCACCCCCGAGGTTGCTAAACTTTCACCTTTTGTAATTGCACTTGTTGCTGCTGGAGGATTAGCAGCAGCACTATCCACAGCAGCAGGCCTGCTACTTGCAATGTCAAGTGCCATATCTCATGATATATATTACCGTATTTTGCGCCCGGACGCAAATGAACTCCATCGACTAAAAGTAGCACGGATAATGATATTAGTAGCCGTTTTAGTAGCAGGATGGTTTGGGGTCCACCCGCCGGGTTTTGTAGGAGAGGTGGTTGCATTTGCTTTTGGTTTAGCAGCAGCAAGCCTATTCCCTGCAATATTCCTTGGCATTTTTGACAAGCGGATGAATCGAGAGGGTGCTATATGTGGAATTCTTACAGGGCTTGTATTTACCTTTACAATGATTGTGCTGATGCGTTCGCCACAAATATTGGGAACCTCCGAACCAATTTTAGATAGTTTCTTTAGTATCAACGCCCAGGGTATCGGGGTCATCGGAGCTATATTGAATTTCGTAGTTTCACTTACTGTTTCCCGCTTAACCGAAGCTCCGCCTGAAGAAATTCAAGACCTTGTGGAAGACATACGGATTCCTAAAGGGATCAACGAGCAAGCTGCAAACTAGTTAGAATTTTTCCAAAATTACAAATGATCTATAGCCGGGAGTGTTTCATTGCTCCCGGTGAAACTATCTTTTGTTATAGTAATCAAATTTTTTAAAAGGAGAGATTTTATTAATGGCTTGGCTTTTAGTTCTTTTAAGCGCAACTGCCGTTTTATATATTTTACACCCTAATTTAGAATTGCTTGTAGTCCGCAAAGCACTGGGAATCACCTTAGCTATTTCCATTTTTTATATAGTTGGACATTACTTAACCGGGTGGCTATTCCCTACGCCAATTGTGATTGTACAAATTTTAAATGTTGTTGGTTTGGGCGTTGCATTGGGTGTAATATTTTCTAAAATATGGCCACTTAATCCAAGACCTGGCCTTGAACGTATTATCCGAACAGTTCTAATAGTTATTCCAGCGCTTGGTCTGGGAATCGGGCTACAGGTTCTTCTACAGGGCAATAACGCAACACAGGCGATTTACTTAATATTTGCCTTGTCATCCTGGTTGGGGTCCGGCCACTTTGTCCGTAGAACGGAGGCGACAGCAGCCAATTCAAATGAAGGTGGAAAAACATGAGTTCAACATATAGTCCGCTTAATAACGATGACATCTACAACATACTAGCTGAAATTGATCCCTTTTCCTCACTTGAGACACGGGTTATTAAACAGCTAGTTTCTAAAGTGAATTTTAAAAAGTATGCAGAAAACAACTTTATCTTTAGGCAGAATGAAGAATCCAGAAAGGTTCTATTTGTAATTATATCCGGTGTCATTGAAATACGGGTGCGAAACGAGAAAGGACAGGAATCGGTTGCCGGGTACCGCCTCCAGGGTGAGTTCTTTGGCGAAACTGTTCTGCTTACAGGCAAGAGTTATCCTGCATCTGTAAAAGCTCTAACAAATCTTGAGTGTCTGTTAATCCCTAGAGATGAATTTGAAACTCTCCTAGAGACAAATGCTGGTTTTGCTTCATTCTTTGGCAAAGTAGTAGCTGACCGATTTCGCAGTCTTTTTAATGAAGTTGCTACCAATATCACTCCCGCCTCTAGCTATGAAGATAAAGCATGGAGACGAGCAAGCGAATTGATGACGTATCCCGTAATCACTTCATCCCCTTCAGAAAAAGCAAACAGCATTGCTTCACTGATGAGTTCCAATCGTATCAGCGCAGTGGTTTTAACCCAGGAGGACGGTACCTTGGCCGGCCTTATTACTGAAAAAGACCTTGTGGAAAAAATTGTAGCTCAGAATAGTCCTCCCGGGAATATTCAATGTATAAATATTGCCGATAAAAACCCGGTATGTGTTACTACGGACAGTTATTACTACCAGGTTCTATTAGAGATGATTAAAGGGCAGACAAAGCATGCAGTTGTCGTTCAAGACAACAAACCTATTGGTATTATAACTACTAGGGATCTAATTCGCTCCAGAAACACAAGTGTTATCAGCGTTATTGACAAACTGGAGTCTCAGCAAGATATTTACCACCTGTCACTTGTTGGGCGTGAAATTGATCAGATCCTTACAAGATTAATTAATGAAAATGCACCGGTTCCAGAAATTCTTGACATTATCACAGAATTCTACGATCGCCTTACTAGGCAGGTAATTACAATTTCCATAAAAAAAATGCTTCCAGATTTTGGCCCTCCTCCGGCAAAATTTTGCTGGCTAACTATGGGAAGTAGTGGACGCAGAGAACAGTATGTGCGTACGGACCAAGATAATGCTTTGTTGTACGAAACTATTAATGATCAGCAGGCAGCTAAGCATGCAGAGAACTATTTTGCACACATGTCTGCACTTGTGATTGAAGGACTGGCAGAATGTGGGTTTGCTCACTGCCCAGGTGAAATAATGGCAACAAACCCATTGTGGAGAGGACCTGAATCCTTTTTTAAATTGCAGGTATCTAAGTGGGTAGAGGGTTCAGAAAACTTACATATTAGAATGCTTACAGTTTTTCTTGATTTTCGACCTGTCTACGGTTACTTACCCTTAGCAGAAAAGCTACGAAACTTTACTGTAGACAGCTTTGCTAACAAACAACTTGCTCTTGCCTTTCTGGCTCAAGATGCCTGCCAGGGAAGACTGCCACTTAGCTTTTTCGGAAAACCTGTCGGCGAGCGCACTGGTGAACACAGGAGTGAAATCAACCTTAAGAGTTCTGTTGCAGTACATCTAATAGACTGTGTTAGGTTGCTGGCATTAAAATCAAAATCACAATCGACTAATACTATTGAAAGACTGCAAGACTTAAAAGAGTACAACGTGCTGTCAGAAGATCTTATAGATTTACTGGAAACAGCTTTTCAGACCGTTATGCTTTTTAGGCTACATATAAACTTGGAAAAAATAAGAAGCGGAGAACTTCCAGATAATTACCTCCATCTAAGAAATCTTACTTCCCGCGAAACGTTACTCTTAAAAGATGCCCTGAAAGCAATTGATAAATTAATGAACATTACTCGTGAAACCAGTCTAATATATTAACTACCAAACACATTCGTTTATCTATCTCAGTTATGAATAATTTAACCCTTAAAAAGCAACAAAACTGATTTTATAGTAATATATTTTACAATTGTTGTATAAGTATGGATTGTTAGACTAAAGTTTTATAATTTACAACCTATAAACGCTATAATCGAGTGTGAGGAGGGAGTTTATCCATAATTAGGAAAGAAATTAACAAAAAGGGGTGCTCGTGAATTGTAGTCTGCATATTTATTTTTAGCTCTTAATATAATGTGGAAAACGTTATTAAAAAGGAGAGTGAATTAATACGCATGCAACTTCTTAGGGATTCGTATTCTTCTGAGAAAATTTCACTCTGTGGAAAGTCAGTCCACATTGAACCTACCAGCAAACGTATTAAAATATATGGTCTTAAAAACATAAAACATTTTAATAAGTTTATCACTGAATTAAGATTAATTGGTAACAATTTGAATTGTGATAAGCTTATTTTTTATGTGACAAAAACTGAAGAGGAACTTATAAAAAAATATAATTGCAGTTATGAAGGTTTTATTGAAGGTTTTTTCAATGGTAACAACGCTTATATATATTCCATCTTTTTAGTCCCTTCAAGAAATAAACCATATGTATCCGAAGAAGAAGCAAAAGTAATGGATTATATGATAAGGGTAAAAAAAAATAACGGGAGATTTAATATCCCTAAAGGTTTTAAAATGAGATGGGCAATAGAATCAGATGCCCTACAAATGGCTAAATTATATGATAAGGTTTTTGAATCATATCCTACACCGATGAATAAACCGGATTTTATTATTGAAATGATGAATAATGACGTATATTTTTCTGTGGTTGAAAGAAATAATGAAATTGTTAGTGCTTGTTCAGCAGATGTTCTTCCTCATTTCAATTCAGCTGAGTTATCTGATTGTGCAACTGACTCTAGATATCGTTCTAAACAATTATTATCCCATCAGGTCTCACATTTAATATCACTTATGAAGATCATGGAGATAAACACAATTTTTTCTTACTCTCGATCCGTCTCTATTGGAATGAATCTAGTAAATGTTAAACATAACTTTAAATACGGTGGACGAATGATTGCAAATAGCAACATTGCCGGAAGACTAGAAAATATGAACATTTGGTATAAGAACATTAAATAATAACTTAAATTCTCTTAATGAACAGATAAAGTTACAAAATGCCACAAAAAACCAATTATGTAATTTCATAATTGGTTTTTTGTTTTCGCATAATTCCTTAATGAATATGAAATGCTTTACTTGTACATTTTGTAAACGGGAGGTGTTATAAATGAATATGTCAAAGGGCGAATTGGGTATAGGGACAAGCCAGCTGCTTGAAACAGAAGACGAGATTATAGCTTCTTACTACATGCCTGGTTTTGATGAAAAGAATATAAAAGTAAAGTTGAAGGACAATATTCTAACAATTAGTGGAGAAATGAAGGCAATAAATCAGTTTGAAACTCAGCAAAGTCAGCAGTATGTATCCGGAAGTTTTCAGCAGTCTGTGAGTCTTCCGGCTAATGCTGTAACCGATGATATAAAGAAAGAATTTAAGGATGGAGTTTTTAAAATTCTAATCCCCAAGCAAAAGGATTAACAAAGTTAATTAGTACAATTATATTTAAAAATGTTAAAAAATAATAATAAAATCTTATATTAAAAATAAAATTTGGCAATTATCTATATTGTAGATTTTAAAATTAATCAGCCAGAAAGAAGGAGTAATTAATGCCATATCAATCATCATTAAATGATCATCAATTTAAAGTAAATCACCAAAGAGATCGAAAAGCAATAGAGAATAAGAGAACAGGCCCAATTAGATTAAACCACCAAAAACCTGAACATGGAAAGAAGATCGCATTAATTGGATGGAATGTTTCTTCCATAGAAGCTATGGAAAAATTAAATCGGCCATTTGTAATTGTCAGTCTTCCAGGATTTGAAGATTATGCAAAACAACATAACATTCCCTTTGTGGGATGGGATTTTGATACTAAACTCACTTATAAACAGGTTTATGATCGTTCAAAAGAATTGTATCAAACATTAAAAGAATTTCAGTGTGATCATGCCATACCCGCCTTTGAAGAAACGGTTGAATGGGCAGGAGCACTGAATGCATATTTTAGAAATGACCCTAAAATATTTGACCACTCAATCTTATTTCGCGACAAAGCAATGATGAAAAGAAGAGCACATATAGGCGGCCTTAAGGTAGGAGTATTTGAAGAGGTAGACAATAAGGAAGAGGTCCGTCGTTTTTTCAGGCGCGTAAATGATATGTTACTACGTTCGCGAGATAACAACCATGATCCAATTCATGTTAAAGCTTTAAATAAGGCAGGTGCCGCCGGTCATCGGATGATTCGATCTGAAGATGATATTGATAAAAAACTAAGCGAAGACAATTTTCCTTGTTTAATTGAGAGTCATTTAGATGGGGTTGAAATTTCTTGTGAAGCCTTTATTTTTAAAGGAGAAGTAAAATTTTTAAATATTACAGAATACGTCGTTTTTGGTTATTCTATGATGGTACCACCTATTCCTGAAATTGAAAAGTACCGTCCATTAGTCCGTAAGGAAGTTGAAAAATTAGTCGATGCTTTTGATATTAAATATGGGATTATTCACCCTGAATTTTTTATTGCAGATGACGAGCACCTATATTTTGGTGAAGTTGCCTATCGGATTCCTGGAGGTCATATCTTTGAATTGATGCAAAAATCTTATAATTTCAATCCATTTGAGGCACATATTCTATGTTGTGATCCTAATACAGAGGAAGAAGAATTAGATAAAATTTTTCCAGATGAAACAAGTGCAAAAGGTTATGCGGGTAGTTTCTTAGTTTATCCAAAAAAGAAATATATAACAGATGTGAATATTCCTAAAGAACTTGAAGAACATCCTTGTTTTGAAAAGCACACGTTGTTTCAACCTGCTGTAAACAAAGTACAGGACCTAGAAGGATACGGCAATCACCTTGGGACCATTTTTTTCTACGGAGATGATTCTGAACAAGTGCACCAACAGTTAATGAATTATGTTGATCACGATTTCTATGTATAAACTTTATTGAAAAATAATATAGGAGTGAAGAAATGGCTTTAGAGGTTGATACAAGTAAAAAAGCAGCATTTGAACAAGCACTAGAAGCATTAGAAACTGCTTTTTCCTACGCAAAAAACATGTACCAGACAGATGTGTATCAGACTGCAGCTCGAATAATGAATGAAAAAGATGGTATGAAATTTTTATATAAATATGCGAGCCGCTTTGATGAGGCGGGCATTTTTGAAGGTAGGCCTTGGGCCGAACCATCTAAATTACAGCCTCGTTTAGTCAAAGGGTCTTTAATGGCTGGCGGTATGACATCTATTGTAGAGGTCTTGAGTGAATTGCGTATGGTAGCTATCGCCAAAGGAAATCATACCCATGAAAAAGTATCAAAAAAGGATGCTAACGAATTTTTAAATAAAGTAATGGCATTAAATATTGATATCCTTTTCCCAGAAGAAACAGAGGCAGCACGAATAGAAGGAAAAAGAAAAGAAAAGGATCGTGCTGAACACTTATTTCAACTTTTAGCCGATGAACTATCATTGGCATCCATTTCAGGAACACTTATAAAAGAAATTGATGAATTGGTTGCGCAACGGCCGATCATGGTTGATCGAATTATAACAATGATAAAGAATGCTAAACAATTATTAAATGTCGATATTAATACTAAAGAACAAAAGGCAATTAAACAATATCTTGATGCCATTACTGGTCCTTCAAGAATAAGCAAAGAACTGACTGATCTATCAGATTATCGTAACAAATTAAAGGAACTAGATGAAAAAGTTTTAAAGGAAGAAGCAAAAGCCTTTGCGAAATCAATGCTTAAGACTGGTCTTGTTGCACCTCAGCATGTAACGCTGGTACGTTTTTTGAATGTTAATAAGCCTAAGCTTCTGACAGAGGCTCTTGGTCTTAACAAAAAAGGTGAGGCCAATTTAGAAGAACATTTTTCCATAGTGAGTAACTTAATAAAAGTGGCTATTCATCCTCCCATGCGCCAATCTTTATATGGATTAGCCTGTATGCTAGAGCGTGGTGTACTATCTTCAAACCCTGTTATTCCGGGTCTGCAACGCCTAATCGAACTTGATTTATTACCGGAAGTTCGAAAAGTACTTTTAAATTCAATAAAAAAAGGCAACGAAGGTATCACTGCCAATGATATTATGCTTGCTGGTGTCATTAGTGTCTTCGGACAGCCTTTAGGGGTTGGACAAGGGATGAATCCAACTTGCCAAACTGCACGGGGAATTAGTCTTTGGTCCCTGCATGATCTTGGTTATTTGTTAGAACTAGTGGCGAGAGCTGCAAGGGATGGGGACATTGACATTATGTTTGAAGGACAGCCCATCCATTCAATGAATCTTAGAGATGGGCTGGTGGATAACCTTCATGAAGAACTAGACCCGGTATCGCTTATTTTGGTACCTCACTTAGATCGTATTTACGGTGAGTTAGTACGTAGAGCAGAGTTTAGAGGCGATGATGTACATAAATGGGTGAATCCTGCTTTTTACGGTGACTGGGTTTCCAGGGGATTCAGCAGTACCATTGATCCATTAACAGGGGCTATTGCTGATTACAGTGGTTTTGTACGTCTTTTCTATGCAACTCATCATCCTGAATATAATAATGGCCACCAGATTATTTACCCTAACCCTGTAGGTATATTCGTTACTGATTCCCTCGCTGATTTACTGGGTCTTCATGCTGTATCCATACAGCGGGTAGATCGTGATCCAGATGGGAAGTATCGTGTTTATTTTTACAATCCAAATAATGACAGTTCTCAAAATTGGGGGCAGGGGATACAACCAGCTGTGAAAGGGCATGGTGAAGAACCTGGTGAATCTTCCTTACCGTTTCATGAATTTGTTTCCCGATTATATGCTTTCCATTATAATCCCTATGAGCAGGGAGATGCATATGCGGTAGACAATGAGACCGTTCAGGAAATAGAAAAGATTGCTCGTAATAGCTGGGGTCAAAAGTATACATGGGTTGACTTATAAATTTTAATTAGCCAATAATTTATATTTTTCATCAAAGAATAAGAGTAAAAGGAGATGTAAGAGAATGATTGTAAGAAAATTAGAGGAACTAGAGGGCACTGATAGAGACGTTGATGATGGAAACTGGAGAAGCCGCCGACTTTTATTAAGAAAAGATGGAATGGGATTTTCGTATCATGATACGATTATTCGTGCCGGAACTGAAACACAAATATGGTATAAAAATCACCTCGAAGCCGTTTATTGTATTGAAGGTGAAGGGGAAGTTGAACTCGTGGATGACGGAACTGTTTACACCATAAAAGCCGGGACGATGTATGCACTAAATAATCATGAAAACCACTATTTGAGAGCGAATAAGGGTACGGATATGAGGATGGTGTGTGTTTTTAACCCGCCAGTAACTGGAAGAGAAGTACATGATGAAGAAGGAGTTTATCCTCTTATTGAAGACAATGAATAATGATATTCGTTTATACAAAAAGCTGATTTACTTTAAAAATAAGAAATCAGCTTTTTGCAGCTAAAGAAAAAACTTGTCTAAATATTGGTTCCGCTAATAAGTATTATGTAAACTAGCATGTTTTAAAAGGGGTTTTTCTGCCTCATTATTTATTTCAATACTATAGAGCATTATCAAACCTCCTGGGATAAACTAATACAATTCTTAATTGCTTTTTACCAATGACCTAATTAGCAATATACCAGAGAAAGCATTCAGTAATAGTTGAAATTCTGCTATTCTAAATATGTTGATAAACCAAGCTGTGCCAGCACCGAACCAGACTGCCCAATAAATTCTCGGAATTATACTAATAATCATCAAAAGTATTGCAGGTGCAATTAACCAGTTAACTTTAATATTCCTGCGAAGAATTTGTCTCAACCCTCGCCATTCGATTAATATGCCAAATAGAAAACCCCACATGCTCATTTTTAGTAATGGAACTTCAGGGTTCCCTCAACGTATCTAAAGCAATCTTAATTTCCCAGAATGTTTCTGTCATTAGATAAAGTAGTATAACCATAGCAAAAATGACAAAAGAGTAAAACAAGTGTTTATTGATAGTATCAACCCCTTAACATTCCTATTGATAATGTTAAATAGCACCTTTTATAGTAATAGGTATTTATAATATGCAAAAAATTCTCTAACAAGGGAATAGACATCTCTTAATTCAAAATACTTTGCATGTGCTGTATTGACGTGATCCAAACCAACTTTTTTAAACGCTAATTTTGTCCTGCTTATATGATAAAATTGGGAAATTATTGTTGCTGAGTTAAAATTCATATCATCCATTATAGCTTTTGTGTTTTTGGCTGTCATAAATGTGTTATACCCTTCTTGGTCTAAAAGAATTTTATTCTCTGCAATACCATTTTTAATCAGATATTGGTTTCATAATAACTGCCTCATTAAATCCTGCTTTTCCTATACCACCGCTCACTATTACATAGTTGAAATATTCTTTCTTATAAAGTTCTACTGCTCTGTCTAATCTACCCTGTAGCCGCTTTGAAGGACGTCCATCTAACTCAACTTTGTTTCCTAAAACTACAGCAACTTCTGAAAATTCAATGTTGTCATTTAACCCCTCAAAAGTAATAATTAAAATATGCCCTATAAACAAAAAAAATATTGTTGCAATTAAATACTTAATTCCTTTTTTCATCATTATCATCCGTCCTTGGTAAAGAGAATTCAGAAATTACGATACTGCTGCTATACATCAACCTGAACAGTATGGTTATCAGGAGAGTGTTTAGTATAGGTTTTGAATCTAAGAGGTAAAAACCCTATAAAAAGTAAGTTTTTCAGCCCTTTATCTGGCACTCATTTTATTGCTCTCTATCAGAAAGATGAAAATTATAAGGCTTTAAAACGGCTGGAGTTATTATTTAGGATTAATCATACTAGAAACAAAATTTGCGATGCTTGTATGGAATTTGTGGGGCCATTTTAATGTTATCTTAATCAAATTAGTCCTTAACATAAACAACATCAAACTAAATTATATTTAAATAATTAACTACCGTGCATTTTTATTCCTTACTATTATGCAATTTATAGATATTGTGAATTGAGGGTTTATAAGTCTATAAATTAGGGATCTTGCTCATCAAGTAAATAAAAGCTTATACATATTTTTTCCCTTGATTAAATTTTTCTCGTATTCACTTATTCCGAGATGGTTTATGCGATTAATATTTATTTGTAGATTATTCTTACCATAAGGGGTGTCTGATCCTAATATCACTTTGTTTGCACCTACATTATCAATAGCATTCTTCAATCTCTCTAATGATATCAATTGAGGAGGAGATATTTCATAAAAAACATTTCTATTTTTTGCATGCTTGTGAATATTTTCATAGCCTATTAGGTGTGCTATTATAAAAGAATTATTTAAATATTTATTGGCTATTTGGATAAAAGCATTAACTTGTCTTATTGTAGAAATATGAATAAATATAGGCATATTGTGCTCCAAAGCCCACTCTGTGATTTTTTTGAAACTTTCACAGGAAATATCAAATTTATGCCAGCACTGATGCAATTTTATTAGTTTAAAACCATATTCTTTATAGTCATCTTCAAGTTTTAATAGACAGTGTCTATCAAGAGGATTTATCCAATATGCTTGTATTATTCTATCTGGAGACATTTGAGAAAGCTTATATACATATCTATTCTGTTCATCAATATGCTTTGCCGCACCACCAAGTTTGGTAACAAAGCCAATAACTCTATTTACAGCAAACATAAAATCTTTTTTGGGATATTTTTCTGATAATAGAGGTAATCCGTAGGTTTTTTTGCTATTAGCCTCACCTGGACATAATACTACTTTGTCAGTTTTGTTTGAATCTAAAACTTTTATAATGTTTTCATAATTAAAGTATTCTCCACAAGCATGTGCATGACCATCAATAATCATATTGTTTTCCCTTTACTATTTTTTTTGAATTTAATTTATCTTAATTATCATATATTCAGCAAAAGCCTGGGCATAACCTACTGCAAGAGTACAAAAATATTAAAAAAAGAAGACAGTTTCTAAAAGGGGAGTCTTATATATCACGGCAGCTTCCCCCTACCCTTTGAATTTAAATTCTCGTTTATTAAGTATTATGTAAACTAGTGTGTTTTAAAGGAGTTTGACTAAGAATTTACTCTATTCCCTGATGCCGTTCTGTGATTATATTAGAATTATTACATGGGATTAGTAGCTTTTTATTATTTGAGGCTTTTTTGGACATACTCTATTATTAACCATGATTAATCATACTCGAAACAAAATTTTCAAGCCTTGTGCGTCATTCTGTGAGGCCATCTTCAATCTATCTCCATCAATATTAAATTACTTAACGCTTCTGCTTAAAAAGTTAAACATTGATAATACTAGCCAAATCATTAAGTGCAAATATCAGAACCATTATAATAGTTATAAGGATTACGAACTTATTCTTTTTTAACCTATTTGGAAGTTGCGCCTGCGAATCGAAATATAATAAAGCGCTTCCCAGTAATACTGCCATGAACCCTCTCCTTTACATCTTTATTAAGGTGTATTCTATGACAGTAACAACAACTCCTGTATATTGTTTCCAATCGCAATCAGTCATTACATCACGGCTATGTTATTCTGTAATTATCCTATGTTTACATAAAATGGATGACCCTTAACCCCTCTATCCTTGATCTCGCTTGATAATTTTAGGTAGGATAGTATTAAAAAGAAAAACGTACAATTGCAGCTATGACCATTGTGCTTTGAGGAAAATACCGATTCATTAAACAATTTTAAATCAAGGGTGGAACAAGTAGATCCATAAAAATTCTTATATGCAGCATCGAGAACATCCAGTTTAACAGTTATATAAGAATGACCACGCTTATAAGTTATTTGCTCCGGCGTTACTTTAGTAATCGTAGACGTACCCTTCCCTGGGTTTTTAAAAACCATGGATGGGTTACACTTAGTTAGACAGTAAAATTAAGGTCTGGTAGACTTAACTAATAAGTTAAAAAGGAGACTCTATCATGACCAAAAGAAAAAGACGGACATATACGAAAGAATTTAAGCACCAAATGGTCCAATTATACCTAAATGGCAAGTCAAGGGATGAAATAATTAAGGAATACGAACTCACTGCCTCTGCGTTTGATAAATGGGTTAAACAAAGCCAAAATAGTGGTTCATTTAAAGAAAAGGATAACCGAACCCCAGAGGAAGCTGAGTTAATCAGGCTTAGAAAAGAAAATAAGCAACTAGCGATGGAAAATGATATTTTAAAGCAAGCCGCGCTGATAATAGGACGAAAGTAAGTGTGATCAGAAATAATAGACACAAGTACTCGATATCAGCAATGTGCGGCGTCCTACAATTACCACGCAGTACATATTATTATGAGTCAGAAATTCAAGATTCAAATGAAGAAGAACTGACATCATTAGTTGTTCAGATCTTTCACGATAGCCGTCAGAACTATGGCACACGAAAGATTAAAGTTGAACTCAAGAAAAAGGGCTGGTTCGTCTCCAGAAGGCGGATTGGGGGAATCATGAAAGAACAAGGTCTGGTTTCTAAATACACCGTTGCTCAATATAAACCATCTAAAAGCAGTTGTAATGAGTCGAGCCAGGCTAACGAGTTAAATCGTGAATTTCAGCAAGATGAAGAACTAGAAGTTGTTGTCAGTGACCTAACCTATGTTCGTGTCAACCAAAACTGGCATTATATCTGTGTGATTGTTGACCTTTTTAATCGTGAAATCATTGGTCATAGTACTGGGCCCAAAAAAGATGCGCAGCTTGTTTACCGGGCCTTCTCATCTATTGAACAGAACTTAAACAAAATTAAAATGTTTCATACAGACCGAGGCAATGAATTCAAAAACAAACTGATTGATGACGCTCTTGAAACCTTTGATATTCAACGTTCTTTGAGTTTAAAGGGCTCCCCTTACGACAACGCTGTAGCTGAGGCTATGTTTAAAGTTATCAAGACCGAATTTGTTAATGGCACTCATTTTGAAAGCCAAACAGAACTGAATTTAGAATTATTTGATTATGTTCACTGGTTTAATCATATTCGCATACACGGAACACTAGGGTATTTGAGCCCTATTGAATTCAAGTCTAAGTACCTTAAAAAAATTGTTTAGTTTAGTGTTGACAATCCAATCATAGAATCTCCTTCTTAGTAACCTCAAAGATCTTCTTAGTAAGCCATGGACAGCGAACGTCTACACAGGCACAGTCCTTCGTAGATTACCGAAAGTTGTCGCAGTTCTCTCAATTCCATAGGGTGTATACGACATATGTCGGTAACATTCCCTTAATATGTTCGCCGTTGTGAAAGTTCCATCGGTCATCTTCTAAAATCAACGTCACATTATAGACATTAGCAACAGATTAAAACAAACCTATTTTTCGTCTTGTTATCGCAATGGGCTACTTACCATTAGGAATGGTGAATATGTTTAATTTATTAGGTGATTATGTAAATTTCTACATTTATTATTATTAACCTTTGGTGAAAAATAGCACATTTAGTCGAATGAGAACACTTTTGACAAAGATTTAAAGTCATTATTCAAGTTGCTAAATTATTTAGATTGGATTTTTATTAGAGTGTTTACAGAGAATATATCTCTCTGCCCCCTGGTATCATCCATAAGGGGTTCCATTTTGGAGTTGAAAACTATAAATATAGCAAAAAGTTAGCGTGTTTTTAAGAACCAAAAATCAGATTTTTAACATAAAAATAACCACATCTCGAAGTATGAGATGTGGTTATTTAGTATTCGGAAAAGTCTCTGAGGGGTAAGTTCTGCCAGTAGTTCTGTTTGGTACATTTGATAGTAAAAGCAACATTTTGGAAACAATATACAGGAGTTTTCATCTTTGGCCCTCCCGAGTAGTTCTGAAACTGTACTCTTACCACAGTTACATGCTTTCCCTATTTCTCTTAAGGATAATCCTGCTTCATATTTCAGCCTTAAAATTTCTCTTACTTTTAGCATCTCCAGTCTCCTCACCGTTTGGCCCTATAATCTATCTAATTAAAGAGTACCAGTATTTTTTATTTACTCGACAAGGTGTCCGGATGTGCCGTTATACTGTTCGAATGTTTCCGTAATAGGTGTCCGGATGTGGCCGAAATACTCAGATGCGACTTACCATTATGAAAAGTTTTATAATGCCGTTAATCTTGCCAATGAGCTTGCCGAATCGGACCGACCTTTTTGAAAGTGAGATGATGGTAGCCGCCTTAATCGAGTGGAGTAAATAAGCCGGTCTGTTCAATGCTCTAAGGCATTTTTATGTCATCTACAAGTGGCTCAGTTTTTTTGAAAGTTTTAGCCAAAGTGGTATATTTTTACTGGCGTTAGTGGCTCACTTTTTTCTGGCGACTGGCTCAGTTATTTCTTGACAATCGCAGAGTGTTTTCTGGATCATGTAGGGTAATAATAATTTGGATAATTGGAAAAATAGTATTAAATAAAATTAGGAGGTAGATAATTTGAGACAACTTACTCCATCAGAACTCTTATCGTTAAGAGAAATGCTCCAGATGGAAAGTAACGCATTGGCTAAAGGAAAGGCTACCCTAGCAATGATTACTGATAATGATTTAAGAAAAGTTGCTGAAAACAGTATTGAAGCTATGGATGGAAGGGTAAGAGGTCTACAGCAATTTATTGCTGAAAATAAAGTTATTCGTTCAGAGGAGGTTCAATAATATGCCTTCATTATTTAGTGGGATTATGGGTGGAGATAACGCACCATCAATAACAAATGAGATTATTGCCAATGATATGCTGGCTGGAGCCAAAGCAGCTGCCCAAGGATACCTTAATGCAGCTATTGAGGCTTCAACTCCTGAATTAAAGAATCTCTTTAGTAGTAATGTTACCCAAGTCTTACAAGGACAGCAAACCATAAGTGAGTTGGCCTTAAGAAAAAATTGGTATAGTCCCTATAAACCCGAAGCCGAACAGTTAAAAGAAACTATGCAGTTTTCTGAAAATATGACAAGAAGTCACGCATAAAATTACTACTCAAAAGTAAATGCGTAACAGTAATACTTGTGTTATGCATTTACTTTTTTACACGCAGCAAACCCCTGGATATTTTACCAGGGGTTCTATTGAATCTGCTTTTCCTTTTGAAGTAAAATGTATTGCATTTAAAATTAAGTAAATTTAATATATAAATGAGTTTTGTTTAAAAGTTTTTAATTAGTTTTTAATCAACCAATATTTTCATTTATAAATTTGCCTATATTATCGATGGCTTGATTTGCTTCAGGTACAAATCCAGCAAAAAGTTGAAAAGCATGCCACATGTCGTCCCATACTTCCAATGTAACATTAACTTCGGCTTCTCTTACCCGCTCTGCTAACCTAGTGGAATCACTTAATAGTATCTCATGATCACCTACCTGGATTAGTAGGCTTGGAAATCCGTTAAAATTTTGTCTTATTGGAGATAGAATAGGTGGCTTTATAGTTAGGTTACCTAGATAACGTTCTGCGTTTATTTCACAACCCTTTAGATTACACATAAAGTCCAATTCTGCTCGGGTATTATAGGATTCTCCATCAAAGTTTATAATGTCTCCCCATGGAGACAATACAAATGCGGCGGCTGGCAGTGGGTCTTTCGAATCGTGTAGTGATAATTATGATGAATTTCAAAAAAATTATAACCAAGGGATTGGCAAATGACAGAAAGATTATTTTTGAGGAGTTTCATAATGACTAAACCTATTATTCATATAGAATTTTCTTCTGGGTGCAGAGCTTAACACCTCCATATAGCATTTAATTTTTATCATAACAAATAGATAGTCAGTAATCTGTTGAAATAGAAATCCCTATACTAATATAATTAAAATTTGGCAGCAGAAGTATTTAAGGCACCATTTTTATATCGCCAATATACCTATGCTATCTTATATCCCTTATAATTATAACTATGAGTTAGCTGTCCATTGTTTTTAAGATATAGATTGTCCAAGGTGCAATGGTTGTCTCATTAATCCATTGGAAGGGGTCACTTGTGACTGTCAAGTAAGTTTGAACAAATTTTAGCAAATAAGATTTAACACCTAGTTATTTCCAAAAGTGGTTTCTCTGTGTGTTATTCTGTAGCTGTCACCTGTAAGGTTTATCACCTCACTCCTGTGGATAAGTCGATCTAATATAGCAGCAGCTACTGCTGGGTCACCGAGTAGTTCTGCCCAATCCTCCGGACCTTTGTTAGATGTTATAACCACAGAAGTCCGACCATAGAGTTTATTAACAAGTTGAAAAAATAGGTTACCTTCTTGACGGTTCATGGCCAAGAACATCAAATCATCAATTATTACAAGATCAGAAGAAATAATCCGCTTTAATTTTATCTTTGAACTCCGTGCAATTTCTTCAGTTTTAAGGATATGCACCAAATCATCCATGGTCGTAAAACTCACTTTATAGCCCATATGTGCAGCCTTTAGCCCTAAATTAATCTAAGAAGCCTCTGAACAGATCTCTGTTGAAATGTCTTTCTCTAAAATACCTAAGTATCTGGTTTTTTTAAACCAAACCAAGGTTATTTAACAACGCGAGGATTACTAATCCTTGCGTCAATGTTGCCAAAAGAGCAAAGCCTACACCCAAATTACTAGTACCTCCAGCCTTAGCTAACTCTTCCTTTTGCTTTTCGATATCGTTATATTGACACATTATTTCATTAACTTTTTTCTTTGCATGCATATAATAGAGCCTATTAGCGTTTATGCCGAAAATAATTAATAAAATTATACCCAAAATGTTATTGACCACTCTAACATCTTCAATATATTTTGGAGCTCCTAGAGCAATTAAAGATAAATCAAAAACAAAAAATATTATGACAGTAATCAAAATATAGCTATACATTTTTCGATATCCAGCCCAACATAGGGTACAAAAAGAAGCTGGCCAGTGCCACCTAGGAGTTATATCATTTTTAATATTATTAAATTGCCTAAGATAATAATCTGCTTCATCACCAATAAAAATTTTTAAAGCACCCTTTTCCGTCAACTGGCCGTTTTCTTCTATTTGCACTTCTTTTTTATTAGGAGTATCTAAGAAATTACTTTTTAGATTTTGCTCATCCAGACTGCATATTTCGCAACATATTACCTGGCCAGTACCATGATTAATCTTTGTTTTTTCACCACATATTTCGCACTTCAATGACAAGCTCCTTTCATTTAAAATGAGTTTTATATAGATAATCATAGATAATCATTTCTTTGGTTCAACAAAGTAAATTACTTGGAAGGTTACTGATTTAAGTAGAATTATTTTTATGGCCATCTGTGATTGTCAAGATTTAGCTTATAATTCATTAGTTAGACAATAATAAAGCTAATAACCATCTCAATTAATTTATTCATCAATACCTACACCTTTAGCTAGCTGTTTAAAATAAAAATATAGGTAGGTATAAATAGCAATAACGGGTAACTTACATTGATGAATAACTTATTCATCGTTATGTGGGTTTATGTATGCTACTTAACAAAAAATCTATCGCATCTAGAACCCCATACTTACAAGTCTTTAGCCCCTCCCCACTTTTTTCATCAACCTTTTCAATAAATATTATGTAAACTAGAGTAATTTTTAAGTGAGTTCATTAACTATTTATTTGAACTTACTTTGCTTTATTTACGTCAACAAAAGGCATAGCCCCGCCAGTTACATTAGGTAAGTTTCCATCCCATTTTTCGATAGCTTTTAATTGAGCCTCAATTCTCCGAAGTTCAACAAGTTCTGGGGTTACGTTTTGCTTTTGTATTCTTAATGCTTCCGCCTCTGCTTTAGCCCGCTCTATCTGTTGTTTAGCCTCAATTTGAACACGCTCTAAATCTCTTTTAGCTTTCAGTGCTTGCTGTTCAGCGGTTTGTTTAGCTTCAATAGCTTGTTCAAATGCTTTACTAAATCTAAAATCTACAATGTTGAAGTTATCGACAATAATGTGATAAGGCACTAATTTGCTTGTAAGCAATTCTTTCATTTCAGCACTTACAACAGGTCTTTTAACAATTAAATCCTCTGCTGTGTATCTGGCTGTGACAGCTTTTACTGCTTCTTGTACAGCTGGATCAATTACTCTATTATCATAATCTAATCCAATTTCTTGGAATAACTTAGCTGTGCCATTTGGTTCCAATCTATAGTTTAATGCTATAACAGTAGTTACAGTTTGCATATCTTTGCTGGCAGCACTGCCATCTACTTGTTCTTTTTGCACTTGTACGTTCATTTGGTGAACTGTTTCATATATTGGAATACGGAAGTGCATACCTTCATCTAACACCGCTTCGGTTTGCACATCACCAAAATGTGTAACTACACCTCTGTGACCTGAGTCAATACTAACCCACGGTCTAAAGATTGTTAAAAATAAAATTACACCCACTACAACAAAAATCCATTTTCCTTTACCCTTTAACTTTTGGATATCTTCGGGATTTATCTTTTCTTCTAGCTTGAAATCATCAAAACCCATAGTTTACTATCTCCCCCTCTCGATTATTTATTTTTGCTGCTTAAGAGTTATAATTGCAATACTATAAGCAACTTTTTAATTATGTAGTTTAACTATTGCCCCAAAAACCCCCTTGTAAAATAAATAAATAATGTTTTTTATCGACCTTATGGACATAATTTTAGTTTAAATGACATTTATTAGTCAACTATTATTGGGTATTTTATTACTAATATTGTATGTAATTAGATATAACAAAGTTGAAATAGGTACTAGCAGGAATTGGGATATAGGGCTAAGTAAATGATTTTCGAAGCACTAATGGGGAGTCTTAGCTAATTGAACAATTATGGTATCTATGATAAAGTTAGATGAATTTCAAATGTGAGGTGGAATTAGCATTATATATCCAACTGGAAATAAGAAGGAACCCATGACAATTTTACCTAACATGAGTCGTCAAAATTTACGAGCAGACTGTGGAAATTGTTTTGGCATTTGCTGTGTTGCACTGTATTTTTCAGCTTCAGAAGGCTTCCCAATAGACAAAGATGCTGGTAAGCCTTGCCTCAACCTAAGATCCGATTTTCGCTGTGACGTTCACAAGAACCTCTGGGAACTAGGGCTAAAAGGTTGTATTGCTTACGACTGTTTTGGTGCAGGGCAAAAGGTTGCCCAAGTTACCTATGGCGGTCGTGACTGGCGGCAAGTTCCAGAATCTGCGAAGCTAATTTATGAAGTTTTCCAGATCATGCGACAACTCCATGAAATGCTCTGGTATCTGACAGAAGCACTTACACTGCAGCCATGCTGCCATATTCATGGTGAGCTCAACTCCATGCACAAGAAGACAGAAGGTCTAACTCTCTTAAGTCCTGCCTCGCTTCTAGAATTGGATGTGGCAGCACATCGAGCAGATGTTAATAAGCTACTTCTAAAAACCAGCGAGCTAGTGCGAGCCAAAGTTATCCTTGAGACAAAGACTTTTTCCAAGCGTCAAAATAAAAATGACCGAGGATTAGATCTTATTGGTGCAGACCTCAGAAGAAGCGATCTGAGAGGTGGAAATCTAAGAGGAGCCTACCTTATTGCGGCTAATCTCAAAGGGGCCAATTTAAGTGGAGTTGATTTCATCGGAGCTGATTTACGAGATGCTGACCTTAGGGGAGCCGACCTCACCCATAGTATCTTTATCACCCAAGCCCAGATTAACACGGCGAAAGGGGATTCTAACACAAAGTTACCAATGTCTCTAAGTCGACCTGCGTACTGGTAATTTTGATTAAGTTTAATTATTACTGCAGAGTATAAGAATATCACGAACAGAAGGTAGTCTCTAATGATAAATAGATTGATTACTTAGCTTTATTATCAATCAACTTTTGAATATAATTGTAATCAATGCTTTCTGATCTGACCTGATAAAAGAATGGGTCTTTCCGGATAATATTGCTGGAGTTGATGATAAATTTCTTATACACCGTACCATCTGTCTTATAGATTGTTGTTCTAAAAGAGTATCCCATATAACCTAATGAAATCTTTTCTTTTTTGATAGATACTGCGTTAAGATTTTCAATGATATGTTCAATATCGGTAACATCTGTAATTATAGCTTCTTTTCCTGTGTTACCATCAAAAATCTCGATTTTAGAAACCTCTGATGGTGGAATTTTAATTATTGAGGTGGCAACATTCCACCAAATTAAACTGCCAATAATAATGAAAACAATTACACATATTCCAATTAACTCTTTGTTCTTCATACTCTTTCACTCCTCGCAAACACAGGGACAATTAAGATAGGGGCGGTGGTTAGTGGATTAAAAAAACGGCTGCCAGTGCAGTATAGCAGCCAGTATTACATTCTCTAGATATGTCCCTCGTTTAAGTTATTCTAGTACATGTCTTTAACTAAGATACCTTAAAGGTAAATCCACCCAAGATAAAAGCAAGCCCTATTGTTCATATATTCTACCATTAAACAGATCCTTTAATATATCCTTGAGACTCACAAAAGCACAGATATTTTTGCCGTTCTATCTTAAAATATGAATTTGCCAATATTTCTGGCCAAGCTTTTATATATTCTATTATACTATTCTTTTTATCCATTGACAGACTACCCCAAGGTACCAAGGAAGGATGAGTTCTTTTCTTTTCATCTACTTTGTCGCCATATTTCCATCCCTCTTCTTTTTTTTGAAGTGACCAGCGTTTGTGTTCATATTCAGCTAAAA
Organism: Bacillota bacterium; assembly: GCA_009711615.1. Classification (GTDB taxonomy): domain Bacteria; phylum Bacillota; class Desulfotomaculia; order Desulfotomaculales; family Desulfohalotomaculaceae; genus Desulforadius. The sequence continues at coordinate 115,675 of VENI01000002.1, forward strand.
TATCTAACTCTCTTTCTGTAAAACTAATTATTTCCGGCTTTTCTTTAACAGACATTATCTCGTAATTAATTTTATGTAAGGCATTAGGAATATGCTTTACTTCATCACGAATAGAATTTTTATATTCTTCGTTTAACTCCTTCCATGGCTGCATGAAGATTAAACTTGGATCTAGGGTATCTTTATATAGTTCTTTATGCATATTATGAAGATCCATAGCAAGCTTTTCAATTTTTTCACTAAAAAATGTATCCTGCATTAAATGCCGCAAAAATTGTTCTTCATCCACATGAAGTTTTAATTGCTCCTTAGACGGCAGGTGTGATTGTTCCCACTTCTTGGCATTAGTTAGCGAGCTCATCTCCAATATTGCTTCCATGGATCTTGTCTCATGTTTGTATCTTGAAACTTTAAGAAGTGCCCGTAATACACCATTATCTATTTGAGCTTCACCTATGTCATTTACTAGGTGTGGTGTTTTACGTTCTAAAAATGAACGTAAAAGCATTGCTCTTCGGATGATAAATAATTGGTCCCAATGTTCATCTGTTTGATTAGGCCCCAAAATATTTACATAGCCTCTCAGCCGGCTTATAAAATCTGGTCCTTTATTGTTTTGAAATTCTTCAAAAAAGCGATTATATTTTTTTTCATCACTAATATCTTCTCCACAGAATTCTTTAAATGTACTGCTTGTACCGCCGGCAAATACCAAAATAGCTTTCCCAATCGGATGGACAGAATCTCCCCCTCTAAACACCCCATCCTGCATAGGTGCTAAGAAATATTTAAGCCATCCTAATTTACCCTGAAAATCAGAGTCAAATTCATCAAAAAATACAAGTGGTAGCTTCCCTTCCAGCGAGAGATCCCTTACCCTGTGAAAAGCTGCAATTAAATCTGAAAGTGATTGGAATTGAGATAAATTGAAGTTTAATTTTTCAATAAGCTTAGGAGCAATACTTGAGGCAACTTCTGTAACACCAAAGGATTTTCCTGACCCTGGTGTACCGAATACGGCAATAGAAAGTGGCCGGACGGCAATTTTTGTTAAAACATACTCCGAAATTAGGTGTTTAATACTTCTATAACCCTCAATTTCTGCCCTATCTACGGTTTTTAAATTTCCGAATGTTGCTATTGGTATAAATTTCAGTACACTTTTTTCTCCGTTCTTAACAATATCATAGGCTATTTCAGCTAAATCAGTTGAACTTTTATCTTTAATAATATACCAACAGGCTTGACAGTTTGGATTATCAGAATTTCGTATTTGTACATCCTGTATATGTTCTTTGTAGATAAAATCATTCTCTTTTTCAACAAATATTGATGGGTCAGGAAAAATGCTCTTAATAGCATTTTCGCCGAAACCATTAATAAAATATTTTTGGGCAGCTACCATTCCTTCACGTATACCTTCATCTATTCTGCCTCTGCTAACCTTTTTATTATTTATTCCTGAAACAATAGATCGTGCAAGTCCAGCGACAAAACAAGATGTCGTTCCATACATTTTACCTTGACTTTCTTTAATAAATCCCCCTTCAAACTCGTAGGTTAAAAAGTATAAGTGAAATTCTGGCACCCCGTGGTTTTTATAATAGATAGCACCCTCAAGGCCAAATGGCACAATCAGATGACGGCATTTTGCAAGAAAGGAAAGGTTCGGATTATTATTCATTTGCCAAACAAAGTCCAATGCTGTTCTTTCCCAAGAAAGACCTTTGCTTATGTTAACCCCTTTTGAACGAAGATCATCCCCATTAATAACTACTATTGTTTTTTCAATATGAAATTCTTCTAGGTGCTTCCAAAGATTGCTGGATCGATTTGGATTGTTTGTTTTATATATAATTATTGGGGATTTTTCAGGGGATTTTAACGCTAATGGCCAAAACTGGTCATTAAAATTAAACCCATTATTTTCATCATCCAATATAACCAGCTCTGCATTTTCATTATCGTTTTTAATTGGAAATAGCTTGGGTGCACCAGTGATTGGACCAGTAAATCCAAGAAACTGATTTACTCGATAGACTTTACGATTATTATTTTCAACAGAGTTAATTGGTAATGATTTCAACTCAACAGTAGATAGAAGTACATCTTCATGTAAGTTACCTTCATTATCCTTTATTTGTGGTGAAAGTACAGAAGCTCCAGTTGATAAAGTGACTAATTCTGACAAAAGCATCGCATCATTGTTTTTATAAACACTATGCACATAGGGATAATACCTCCAGCTTAACCCCTTGGTGCACTGTTGGTCTGTTCTCCACAATAGCAAATTAACGCATACGTCTCCTGAAACTACAATCTTAATATCTTTACTAACCATAGTGTTATTCCTTCTTTTATACTATTAGTAAATTATTGAGTTCTTGATCAGTATTATTTATTATTAGATTTTAAATGTTAAGAAATACACATTTTTTTACTAATATCGATAAACTAAATACATAGAACAGGGGAAAGCCTTATTTATCAAAGGCCTTCCCCTACCCTTTTCCTAATCAAAATTCTTGTTTTTATTAAGAGGTTATGTAAACTAGCGAAAAATGAATCTAATAAGTATTATTCTTTAAGATACTTTTGGCCAGCAAATTTTTTCTTCTGTAAACACTTAAGACCATACCCATCATTGCCATATTTATTAAGGTTTGGGAACCGCCATAACTTAAGAAAGGTAGACTAATACCGCTAATTGGTGCAAACCCTATAGTCATTAAAATATTCCAGAGAAAATGTATAGCAAGAATACTAGTTAAACCAGTAACCAGCAATCTACCAAACTTATCTTTAACCTGTGTGACCACACTTGTCATTATTACTATCAAGGCTACTGATAACATTATTACCACTGCACCTGCAACCCAACCAAAGGTGTATACTATATAAGGAAAAATTAAGTCTGTGTGGATTTCCGGTAAATTTCCCGAAAAAGTGAAACCCTGTCCCCATAAACCTGCCGATCTTATTGCATTAATTGATTGTATGTAGATATAACCACTACCGGTAGGATCGTTATGAGGGTTAATGAACGCAAGCATCCTAGCCACTCTATAAGGTTCTTGTAGTAATGCAAGCAAAAACAGACCAATTGGTAATATTGCTACGCCCAACAATTGTCTTTTAGTAACTCCACAAAATACTATAAGGATAAAAAATACCAATGTATATATAATAGCTGCAGAAAAGGAATTGCTAATTATGTAAAAGATATTTGGTACAATTAGTAAGAATATGGGGCTGACAAACCAATTGGGCTTTGACCAATCTTTATTAAAAAATATGCCCGCCAGTGCAACTGTAAACAGAAATGGGGTAACATCAATATAGTTAATGTTTATAAAACCCAGGTTCAAGTATGGTTTCCCGTTAACTATTGTCGTACCAAATGCCAGCAGCATTAACCATATTAATATGGTACCAACAAACAGATGCATACCATAAGCTTTAAGCCTTCTATAATCAAAAAAGGTTATTGCTAAGAGTACTACTAGACCAAGAAAAAAATAAATAACACCCTTAGGAAAAATAGATACTGAGATATCTCCCATTAGTAAACCCTGCATCTCTACTGAATATAGCGTAAATAACCCCAACCCTGCTAAAATAGATACTATAGATAATAATTTCCAACTGATAGGAGGTTTATGGGTTTTATGTAACTTTTTACCCAGATCAACTGAATCACCCATTCTATTTATTGCCATTTCTATTGCTTCTTGCTCAGAAATGCCCTCAGCAACATACTCTGATACACAATCCTCAATATGGGAAAGTAACTCTAACTTAACTTGTTCATGCACCTCTGTCCATTTAATATGCGAACAAACACTATTCAAATAACCCTGTACCTTCTGGTTCTGTTCTATTGACATAAAACACCCTCCCCAAGAACTTTATCAACTGTTGAACGAAATACAACCCACTCCTTACATTTTTCCTTAAGTTGTAAACGGCCTTTATCTGTTATGCGATAGTACTTTCTTTTGCGGCCTCCTTTAGAGTCTGACCAGTACGATTCTACCATTTCGTCCGACTCTAAAGAATGTAGTATTGGGTAAAGTGTCCCTTCTTTAAAAGCAAACACCCCCCCAGAAACATTTTCAATTTCTTTAATCATTTCGTACCCGTACATAGGCTTTCGTTCAAGTAATTTTAAAATAAGAATGGTGGTACTTCCTTTAAGCAATTCTTTGTTAATTTTCATCATCAACATCTTCACCTCCCAGTAACATAGAATTACGATGCATAGTATATCTATGTATTATTATAAAAAATTACCATTCTTTGGTCAATAGGGTAACTGGGATTTTATTAATATTTTAGGCTTAGACCAACCCCATTAATAACCAAGGCAGTACCAATAATACTGCATATTAACGCTACTAATACATGTAAATTTACCTTTTCTTTAATAAATATTTTGGATAGATTTCTTTTTAATGATTGTTCATTATTTATGATTGTTTTTGATATGAGGAGCAGTATAGGTGAAGCAATTAATAATCTCCAAGCACCGATAGTTAGTGGTGACAACGGGTAAATACTAGTAAGAAGTTTAGCAGATATTCCAGCCGTACCCCAAAGCATAGCAGCTAATGCAATTAATATTAGACTACGGTTCACTTTTATCATCCTTTCGCAGTAATAATAAACATTTTAGCTAAAGCGAACCGTTTTGTATTAGCATATTATCGGGTCTTTTTATCTTATCCTTGTTTTTCTCTAAATGTTTTTGGAGTTACCCCTTCATATTTTTTGAAAACCCTTGTCAGTGAAGATTGATGATCATAACCAACTAATTGGGCAATTTCCAATATAGATAAATTTGCATCCATCAATAGACCCTTTGCTTTATTTAAGCGAATTTTTTGAATGTAAGAATTAGGACTTATACCTGTTCTTTTATAAAACTAACTGTAATAATAAGAAACATTAAAGTTTTCAAGGGAAGCAAGCCGGTCAATTGTAATTTTCTTATTATAGTTCTCATGTATATATTGTATTGAAACAGGATTAATTCCCTCTAATAATGAGTGACAAACATAATTAATTAAGTTATTTAAGCCATATTCACTATGGTACGTTTTGCAAGATATTTCATTTAAAATTAAATACCGTATAGCTTTCCAACGCTCATCCATTAACTGATGCAATTCTATTCCTAGCTTTTTATTGCTAGGGACTAATAATGAAGGAATGTCCAATACCAGAAACTCATTTCTCTCTTTTGAATAAAAAGTGTGGGATACATTAGATGGCAAAAAAAAGAAATGGTCGTTATCAAGTTCTAATTCATTATTCTTTGTTGTTATATTAAGTGTACCTGTTAATGGTAGTAACAACTGTGCATAATTGTGATGATGAGTATTTGATATATTTGAGTAGATTCTTTTTTCACAACTAATATCCATTATTTATCACCCAACATATTTGATACTTTATTTCAATATAATAACACATTTTCGCTATTTAAATGTTTATCTATAGGATTCTCCATCAAAATTTATTATGTCTCCCCATGGAGACAACACAAATGCAGCAGTTGGCAGTGGCTACTGCCTGGATATTCTTTCCCCTAATATTTTATCAACTGTCCTTAAAAACCAATTTCCATACTTCATTAAATCCACCCTGCTATTATAAATGACATGTTTTACTCCAGGCATGGTTGCAAACCTAGTTACAAGGTTAATAGTACGGTTACCAGAAATATTTAAATACTCCCTAAGAAGTGTTGATCGGCTGCTATTTTCAAATCCTAAGCCCTCCGATGTTAACGAATATAATTATACTTTAATTTTATACATGCAAATATTCCGTTGAAACAGTGATATTAGTTTCCATCTCTTTGTATAAAATTATGCGGATAGGATAGGTTTAAAAAGGCCTTTGCTATTCCAATATAATATTGGGATTCACGGCGAATGTGGTTTATCACTACCAAAGCAACTTGGTTATTTTGAACTGCTTTACTTTCAGTGGCTATCTCATTTAACAATAGTATAAACTTTTGACTCTGGTGATAAGAGTAATTAATAAACTGTGTAATTTCCTTTTCAAGTTCAGGGTTCAAACTATACTTTGCCCTAATTATCATTTCTATATATCTAACTGCTATCGCTTCCGTTTGATTAAATACCTGTCCCCACTCTTCTAGCAACTCAACGTATTTTTTTTCAAGGTTACTAACTATTTGTAGAATAACAACCGTGTGCTCAGCTTCTTGTCGTTTCCAAAATTCTGTTTCATCTAATATTCTAAGTGGCATTTTATTACCATAATAAAATTGCATATATGTTTCCTCCTTAGCACAAATAGGTATATTTTTACATCTAGTATATTAAACGAACATAAAAAGGTTACAATATAAGCTACTTGCTTAAGGATATGCAAAGAGGAATGTTCGGTATATTTACTTGTAGGCATAAAAAAATCGCCTGAAAGTCAGGCGATCATCGCTATAAACATACAGGTTGCTGTTTCTAGATTTTTTGATATTCGTTTGAAATAATATCCTTTAGTTTTTCTGCCACCTGTTCTACATTGTTCATTTCATCATAATTAAGATGAAAACTAACATATTTCTCGTCTAAATCTAATTCGTCCATAAGGCCTCCGAATAAGCCCCTGGCTTTTTTATCTATCTGCATCATTATATTAATGCGATTTTCATGTGCTTCAAAAATGAGTTCAATTTCGTCCAATTTGCCGTACATAAAAGATGTGGGTTTATACTCAAACAACTGGTATCTACCATTATATTCACCAGAGCGGGTCTTTTTTCGGAATCCCAGTCTTGACACTGCATCTAGCAAGATTTTTGTATGTCTGTTCGGAAGTACCTTGATATAATCTTCGTCTGTAGGATCTATGGCATTACTAATCTCTAAACTAGTTTCAAAGTGATAGGTTGTCTTGCCATATGAAATAGGGATATTATAAGGTAAGTTAAATTCTACAGGGATGATCTGTTCTGGAGATTCTGCTTTAATTAGCATACTGTCACAGACTTTAATTTCAGCTACTTTTTGACTAACTGGTCTCTTTGAATCATCGTGTTTGTATTCAGAATTTATAACTAATGAGATAGATAGTTCGTCTAATTGCTGATCCACAGCGCCTCCCTTAAAGATAACTTTTCCTTTTACTATTCCACCAAGTTCGATATGGTCTTGCTCTAGTTGTAAGTCAACTTTTGCTGAATCAATACCAAGCCCAGCTAAAATATTTTTAAACACCTATATATCAGCCCTTTCATATTTTTAAAATCTTGGTTATTTCTATTTTATAATAGATATACTACCTTTACCACCGTTAGGTTATTTATTTAGGTGTTAAACGTCACATCTCTAGTCTCCAAAGGATATACCGATTGACCTGGCAGTTTTAACTAGTTCATTATTTTTTTCCACTGTTTTAATACCATTTGTTGCTTCGGACAGCGGAACTGGCACAACCATACCGTTATCTAATGAAACAACGTTGCCGTACTTCTCTTGGGCTGTAAGGTTCATAGCTGCAGTTCCATAACGTGTAGCCAGTATTCTGTCGTGGGCTGTAGGGCTTCCTCCCCGCTGGAGGTGACCTAATACTATTGCTCTGGCTTCACGCTCTGTCATTTTTTCTAAATTTTGAGCAATCACATTTCCAATTCCACCTAATCTTAATGGCACGTCATCTGAATGTTGGTTTTGATATATCATATTTCCACCTTCAGGAACCGCCCCTTCTGCCACCACTATTAAGCTAAATTTTTTGTTTCTGGATAATCTTTCATTTATTTTTTCAATTATCTTTTCATAATTAAAGGGTATTTCTGGTATTAAGATAACATCTGCCCCTCCTGCTATTCCTGCGTGAAGGGCAATCCAACCTGCATTTCTCCCCATTACTTCCAAGCAAACAATTCTGTGGTGAGATTCTGCGGTGGAGTGGAGTCTATCCAATGCTTCAGTAGCATAGGCATACGCCGTATCAAAACCAAAAGTAGTAGAATTCTTTATACGCAAGTCATTATCTATTGTTTTAGGGCACCCCACAACTGGTAAACCCATTTTATATAGTTTATTACCTATGGAAAGAGTTCCATCACCACCTATAACTATGAGCGAATCAGCGTATTTCCTTATGGTATCAATACATTCTTGTGACTTGTCTTCTGTTCTGCCATTGCCCACCGGAAAATCAAAAGGGTTGTCACGGTTGGTAGTCCCTAGAATAGTTCCTCCCTTAGGTAAAATTCCTGAAACATCATTCTCACTTAGGAAAACTACTTTATCTTCAATAACGCCTTTAAAACCATCTTTGAAACCAATTACCTCATAATTATATTCTCTTTCAGCCGAGCGCACTATTGCTCTAATAACTGCATTTAAACCTGGAGCATCGCCTCCACCAGTTAATACTGCTACTCTTTTTGTCAAGTTAGAGCACCCCTTCCCTTTAAAACTTATTTTGCTATTTAATAGATTATAAACTTATTCAGCTTAATAAGTAATTCCTTCTTTATCTAAAAGAATATAGTAACCCCACTGCAAAAAAGCAATGGGGTTAATGGTGATACTATTATGTTGTAGATCTATTTTATTACAACTGTTCGTTATTGTTACAGATTAATTGCTCCATTATAGCAATTATAATTTTTAATAATATAATATAAATGGCGAATGTACGTGAATGTGTCAATTCCAACAATATTGGAACAATTCTTGCAATTATAATTAGTTATACTATTAATCAGGGAGGAATTATCATGCCAAAATTTTTAATTGAAAGAGAAATTCCGGGTGCCGGAGATCTATCTAATCAAGAACTGCAAGGAATATCACAAAAATCATGTGGTGTATTAAAGGAACTAGGACCTCAAATCCAATGGGTTCAAAGTTATGTTTCCGATAATAAAATATATTGCATTTATATTGCACCTAACGAGGAAATGGTTAAAAAACATGCTAATGAAGGTGGTTTTCCAGCAAACAAGATTTCTGAAATAAAGAATGTGATTGATCCAACTACCGCTGAATAGTCTTTTATTTTACCAGCACCCTCAACTAATTGAGGGTGCTAATTTATTATTTTGCAGATTATCTGTTAATATGCCTTATTAAAAAAACGCCCCAAGTTAATTGAGGCGATCATAGTAGTGCTATAAAATTGATCAATTATTTACCCTTACCCCAAAAACGGAAGAATGGGAAGAATAGAAACGGAAAAAAGCTAAAAAACGGGAAAAATGGGGAAAATATACGGGTTTCAACATTAGAATCTCTACGTCTCACACCAGGGTTATAACCGGGCCTTACTCTAGGGCCATAACGCGGTTGTTTCATACCTGGGTTTGCTCTTCGATTATTATTTCCATAATACATGAATTTTACCCCCTAGTTTTTAAATCATTATATTCAGCACTGGTGGAATTTGTTACCATTTTTACGGATAAACGAATGTTAAATCCAGTGATAACCTTTGTTTTTATTCCACCACTTAGCGCATCAGAATACAGTACATTATTTACACAACTTACTCGACCTGCATTTGTATAAAAATAACTACTATTTAACAAATATTAATTTATTTTTACAATAAATTTGCTATACTTAAATTAAAAATTATACGGAGGCACTATGGAAACTATAAATAACTGGTTGTCGGTCTGGCAGCAATATAAGTACCACAGTGAAATTAGTTTTTTTATCTTTATCCCCCTATTCTTTCTATTGCGTTCAATAATAATAAAACAATTGCATAAACATGTACAGCGCTTTGATGACAGCGATATATACCCCTTTATTGTTTCATTGATTAACTGGGGAACTTTTTATGCTATTATTTTTTATGCTGTAGTTTACTTTAAAGAAACTTTCTGGTTAAGTGAAGCGTGGTTTAAAGTAGGGGAAAACGAAGTTACTACTCTCACTTTCATTATACCGGCCACCATTATTAGCTTAGCATTTAAATTTGCTCGTTTCTTTTCCCGTTTTGTACTGGTAAGAGTTTACCAGCGGTATGAGATTGAAGAAGGAACCCAGTATACTTTTACTAGACTTTTACACTATGTAATTATAGTAGTGGCATTTTTGATTGCTTTACCAACGGTGGGCTTTGATTTAAGCTCCCTGACTGTTTTTGCCGGGGTTGTCGGCGTAGGTATTGGCTTTGGTATGCAAAATATTGCCTCTAACTTTATATCAGGTATTATAATCTTATTTGAAAGGCCTATTAAAGTGGGTGACAGAATAACACTGGATGGTCTGCAATGTGATGTAGAACATATTACTATTCGCTCAACCATTGTGCGTACTAGAAATAATGAACATATCATTATACCCAATAGCCAATTCGTGGAGAACCAAGTTGTTAACTGGTCATATGGTGACCCATTACTTCGAGTAGAGCTTTTTATTGGTGTGGCATATGGTAGTAACGTGCCATTGGTACAAAAACTTTTGCTACAAGCCGCCGATGAACATAAGAATATTTTGAAGGAAAAAGCCCCCCGGGTAGACTTTTTGGAATTTGGAGATTCATCATTAAACTTTAGACTATTGTTCTGGATACCAGACCCAGCCTTACGTACCAGGGTAATAAGTGCTTTAAATTACCGCATTAACGAACTTTTTGAGCAAAATAACGTTGAAATTCCCTTTCCACAACGAGATTTACATGTGCGATCCGTTGATGGGTCTTTATTAAAGCAAGTACAAATTGAGTACGAAAAACAACTCAGTAGTGAAAACCAATAAACATCAACAAATTAAAGAGTCAGCAGCTGTCTGCTGACTCTTTAATTAAATTATTTTATCTCCAAGATACCTGCAATGGATTCCTATCAACTAACCGATAGTATTTGTATTGGGGGTAACCTACCATAACAGCACCAGTCACCGTAGTATCCTCCGCAATATCCAGTAACTGATATATTTCTGGATAACCGGAGGCAGCACACATTTCAAAGAAACCTGCCCAACAAGATCCTAATCCTAAGGTGGGAGCATATAATTCTACGTAAGCCAAAGAATAACGTGCATTATCACGACCAATCGGGAAATTTTTTGGTGCAGTTGCAATTACAAGAGCTGGAGCATCCCTTAAAATCAAATCCTGCCCAGTTTTTTGAACAATACCCTTATATGTTTTAGACAATGCCCCACCCTTATTAATCTGTTCCTCCATCCATTTTAAAGTTGCTTCCGAAAGCTTCGTCAGTAATTCTTTATCGGTAACAACTATATAGGAAAGTCCTTGGGAATTGCCACCCGAAGGAGCAAATCTGGCTATATCAAGTAACTTTAGCATTTCTTCTTTGGGAACCGCTTCATTTTTGTATTTTCTAATGGAGCGACGTGACCTCAAAAATCGTCCAGCGGTCTCTGAGTCAAGTACCTGATTATTCCCCAGTGAGACTTGTTTGTTAATGGGTACCATCTCATGGTCTAAAGAACCTTGAGGACAAACTGCTACGCAATGTCCACATTTAATACATGATGCTGCGTAATTTAACTTTGGTCCATCCTGCCCCATTTCTAATCCTATTGGGCATATCTCAACACATATACCGCACTTTGTACACTCCTGGTTTACAACAATCATTACAAAACCTCCTATCAAATAGATACTATTTATTGTTCATTATAATCATGATAGAATTAAGTTTAATACTAATTCTACAAAAAAGGAAGTAGTTACATTTTATGCAACTACTTTACCGGAGGTAAGTTTTGTGAATAATCAAGATAAACCAATGGCAGAAAAAAATATATGTCCAGTGGAAAAAACCCTCTCTATTCTAGGTGGTAAGTGGACTCTATCTATTATACGTCAACTTTCCCCAGGAGCTAAAAGATTTGGTCAGCTACAAAAGTCTCTAAAAGGAATTAGTCCTAAGACCCTTTCATCACGGTTACAAGAACTTGAGAAAGAAGATATTGTTGCTAAGAAAATCTACCCAGAGGTTCCTCCACGGGTAGAATATTCCCTAACACCCAAAGGTGAAGGATTAAAAATAATTCTACAAGAAATGGTAAAATGGGCAAACGAAAATATACAATAAAACCTTTCTAAAACTGAATTGTTACATCATCGGTTTCAGCTCGGGGAAGTTGTTCATAGTCGTTTGTTGGAGGCCAAAGGTCCGAAAGGGAAATTGCATTCAAATTTCCGACAACTTTTGCACCTTCCGGCAAAGCTCCTAAAACAGCCTGTTCCCACGGTGTGTCCAGTACTGGTTCTAAGATAGTTATGGCCCCCCTGTCATACTGTGTTCGAATAAGCCGTCCACACCCCTGTTTTAACCTCAAGCCCATCTCCGGATAATCCACTGCAGTCACCGGATCTAGACCTTGTTCTTGAATCTCACGCCTCCGTGCTTCAATTAGTGGGTCCTGGGGCGGAAATGGCAGTTGCCAGATTACAAGTAGAGAAAGTGATTCACCGGGAACGTCAATACCCTCCCAAAACCCAGAGCCAACAAGTATCGAAGAGGTTTCTTCACGAAATTTTCTAACCAAGTATCCTCGTTCCGCATTATCTTCCCAAAGAAATTCATAAGGCAAACTGTATTCTTTGAGTCCCTTGCGAATTCTCTTTACTTCGGAAGGTGCATTGGTCAGTACTAACGCCCGCCCTTTTGTAAGCCGTAATAGAGAAACAAGTCTTCTTAAAGCCTGGTCAAACCATATTTCTTGGCCACTGTCAGACAGCCGTTGAGAGGGTAGATATACTGAAACCTGGTTCTCATAGTCAAAGGAGCTTTCCACAGATGAGCTTGTGTACTCCTTCAAACCCAGTGTGCTTGCAAAGTAACTGAAATCCTTTTCAGTACTCATGGTTGCAGAAGAAAACAAAACAGGTATATCCCTTAAAAATAGGTGTTTATTTAACATCCCACTGAGATCCCTTGGTACTACCCAGAATACTTGATCCTCCCGGTCGGCCCAGATAATAACCTCCTTCCCCCTATTCCGGCTAAACCGGACCAGAGCCACTATTGCCCTTTCCACTATAAACTCATATGTTTGCATTTGAACATGAGAAAGGGATTGTAGGTGTAGTTCCTGCTCGTTCTGCAATTCAAAAAGGAAGTTATCAAGAACTCGCCGTAGAGTATTTGCTGCCTTAAGTAGTTTATCACTGATTCTAACGGTAAGTCGGTCTGTTCGTTCATCTTCAATGGTTGAATGATATAGTAGCTTAAAAAATTGGGATGTGGCAGTTTCCATTGCCAAGTTAATGGAAATCAGAGACGTTCTGGCTCCTTGAACCTGCTCTATGGATGAGATTATGTTGTCAATATCCTCTTTAACCACCTTCCGGCCCGCCCTTAACGCTGCCGGAAGCAGTACTTTATGCCCTTCATCAAAGATAACCGCTGAGTATTCAGGCAAGAGTGGTAATTTGCCATCAGCAATTCGCTCATCCCGAGACCACAGGTCATCAAAAAAAATGCCATGGTCGCATACGATCAGGTCTACAGCAGCTCGATAATGTTCTCTCACCTTTACAAGCTTACAGTAACCCCTCGCCGAGCAAGACTCACAAATCATATCCTCATCCCATGCTAATTGATTCCATACCCGATCTGGCACACCTGGCATCTCAGATCGTTCACCCCGGTTAGTCTCTTTGGCCCAGGATAAAATGTTATCAAGTTTAAAATCAGGTTCCTGAAGTAAATAATGAGATCGGTTAACTTTTAGATCGCAAATATACTGCCGGGGATCCTTGGCCATCCGGACATCAATTTCCAGATCCAGTAAGCTAGACAGTTTTTCAATATCTCCCTTGGGTCCCGCCAACTGTTCCTGAAGTGCTGTAGAAGCACAGGCGATTAGGGCGGGTTTTCCTTTCAATCGAGCATAAGCAACCGCAGTAAGCAAATATGCAAATGTTTTACCGGTGCCAAGTCCAGCCTCTGCCAAATGGACATTTCCTTTACATACAGACTCGGCAAGCTGATAGGCTGTGTAGATTTGTTCTTCACGTATTTCATAGCCATGATCCGGAAGAACATCATAGAAAATATGCCCGATCCATTGGGTAAGTTTCGCCGGAAAATCGTGATTATTTCGGTATGTAAAGGGTACTTTGGACCTTGAAGCACTCATAGCTAATTCCCCACTTTCCCAACAATATAAGAGTTAATATTACTTTTTTATAGTAAACAGATTAATTTATACTTATTGTTTTTAGTATATTCTTAGTTTTTACACAACATATATTGCTCAAGACTATTAATATATCATATTCTTATTTTTTTTTCTAAATTCACCGACTTTAGATATTCTTTAAGTATTAGAATATTTTAAATATTGAATTAGATTAAAAGGATTTTTATCTAGCCTACGGAATAGATTGATGTAAAGAACCAAGGGAGTGAGATTATGCATCTTAACAAACTAAACTTACTACGTTCCATGCTACAAATCAGGCGTTTTGAAGAGAAACTGGAGCAGTTAAGCAGGGAGACGGAAAAAATTTACGGCATGATGATCGTCTCCACCGGACAAGAGGCAGTGGCATCTGGTGTAGGGGCAGTGTTGGATCCCGCGGATGTAATTATTAGTAATCACCGTAGTCACGGACATCTCCTGGCTAAAGGTGCAGACCCTAAGTTGATTATGGCAGAGATTTTTGGTAAGGCAACCGGTTATAACAAGGGGAAGAGTGGGACTTTGCATATAGCTGCTCCAGAAGTGAACGTGTTGTGTACCACCACAGTGGTAGGTGGAGGCATTCCGATAGCAGTAGGAACTGCTTTTGCATCCCATTACAAACAACAAAAAAATGTAACGGTTTGTTTCTTTGGTGATGGTGCCTCAGATGAAGGCAGCTTTCATGAAGCATTAAACCTAGCCTCTCTGTGGAATTTACCAGTGATATTTGCTTGTGAAAATAACGTTTATTCTGGAGCTCAACGTGTAGAAGAACACTCTAAAGTGAAAAATTTTGCTGATCGTGCAATTGCTTATGGTATGCCTGGTATAGTGGTTGACGGTAATAATGTACTGGAGGTTTACCAGTCTGCAATGAAGGCAAAAGAAAGATGCCTTTCTGGGGAAGGCCCCACTTTAATTGAATATAAAACTTATCGTTGGGGTGGACATAGTACCCATGACCAACAAAGTTACCAGCCCCAGGAAGAAATAGAACTTTGGAAAAAACTTTGTCCAATAGAACAACTGAAGGCTACTCTCATAAAAGAAGGGGTTTTAGGACAAGAGCAATACCAGCAGATGGAAAATGAAATCAAGCAAGCTGTAGAAGAGGCTGTAAAATTTGCAGATGAAAGTCCGTGGCCACAACCAGAAGATGCCATGGAAGATATTTATATATAGGTGAGGTGGGATAATATGCAGAATTTAACATTAGGTGAAGCAGTTAAGCAGGCGTTACGGGAAGAAATGCTAAGAGATGAGAATGTATTTGTAGCCGGTGAAGGTATTGGTGTTGGTATACACAATAACCCAAAGCTTCCCACTCACGGTTTATTAGAGGAATTTGGCCCCGAACGGGTTAAAGACACACCTGTATCAGAGGCAGCTATTGCTGGTTTGGCAGTTGGGGCTTCGGTGATGGGTTTAAGACCAGTGGTAGAAATTATGTTTAATCCTTTCTTCACCATAGCATCTGATCAGATAATTAACCATGCAGCTAAACTACGTTATTTATCTGGTGGTAAAAGTAAGTTTCCGCTGGTGGTAAGAATAAAGACTGGGGCTGGAATCGGTGCTGGATGTCAGCATTCACATAATTTAGAGGCCTGGGTTGCTCATTGCCCTGGCCTAAAAGTGGTAATGCCCGGAACACCAGCAGATGCAAAGGGGTTATTAAAAACAGCCATTAGGGATGATAATCCGGTTATATTTATTGAAGATATGATTTTGAACTTTATACCTATGCCGGTGCCGGAAGAAGATTACACCATTCCCCTTGGGCCCGCTGATATTAAAAAACCGGGTGATGATGTAACTGTGGTAACTTGGTCCAAGATGTTGGGTACTGCTCTTAATGCGGCTGGAAAATTAGAACAACAAGGTATTAGTGTTGAAGTAGTAGACTTGAGAACTCTCGCCCCATTAGATGAAGATACCATATTAAAATCAGTAAGAAAGACCGGTCGTCTGTTAGTATTACATGAAGCCACCCGCACCGGAGGTTTTGGTGGTGAAATAGCTGCCTTGGTGGCAGAAAAGGCCTTTAACCAGTTGAAAGCTCCTGTAAAAAGGATTACTGCCCCTGACATTCCTGTACCCTACAGCAAACCTATGGAACAGTTTTATATCCCCAACGAAGATAATGTTATAAATGGTATTAAAAGTATTCTCGGGTAAAATAATTGCATTAAAATCTGTTTATGTCTACCGGACTTTAGTCCTATCCTTTTAGGGTCTGCTGTCCATTTACAAGTCGGCCTTTTTGATTAATAATACTAGATATAGATAATAATTTGATTGAATTTTGTGAAATAGGATGAAAAATGATGAGATTAAACGAAGTGCGTCAACGATTAATTTCATACGGTTACCATCCCGAAGAGGTGGAATATACCCTAGTAGAGGTTTTGCAATACAAAAGAGCCGACCTTATTAATACAACCGATATTAAGGTATTGCTCAGTATGCTCGAAGAAAGGATGGAAATAGCCAGAGCGGAGTCACGGATAAAGACTTTTATCGGTTGATTTCCAGCTTTATATGTATTTAATTTAATCCACTACCCACTTTTAAATAGCTCTTATTATAAACGCATTTAAAAGCACACTTAAAGAACTAACAAGTGTGCTTTTTATATGCAAATTAACAAACAGTCAACAAACCTGAATAATTGTATTCTTCCAAACCCAAACTAAATATTATTAAAAGAGGTGATATTAATGTTTATAGATAGAAAAGATGCAGGAATTAAACTCTCATTAAAACTTGAAAAGTTCAGAAATGATGATTCTATCATTCTGGCCATTCCAAGGGGAGGTATCGTAACAGCATATCAAACAATTAAAGAATATAAATTTAAATGGGACTTAATTATCCCAAGAAAAATCGGTTCCCCTCAAAATAAAGAAGTGGCCATAGGCGCTGTAACATCAGATGGAATATATTTATTAAATGAAGAATATGTAGCCACGCTAAATATATCTCAGGAATATATAGAGAATGAAGCATTTGAGCAAGTGGATGAAATTAAAAGAAGGCTGAAAAAATACAAAGGAAATGAGAAATTCCCTGAAGTAAAGGATAAAACAGTAATTATTATTGACGATGGCATTGCTACTGGTTTTACAATACTTGCTGCAATAAAGTCTGTAAAAGAACACGGTGCAAAAAAAATCGTCTTAGCTGTACCAGTAGCACCCCGTGATACAATTAGTCACTTAGAAGCATTTGTAGATGAAGTTATCTGTCTCTTAATACCTGATCAGTTTTATGCTGTGGGATCATACTATGAAAATTTTGAACAAACGACCGATGAAGAGGTTATTAATATGGCTAATGAACTACAGAAAAAGTATTCCCTTTAATTTAAATTTTTCAATAAAAAAACCGGCGCCTTTGCACCGGAAATTTACTACCTACCTTCCCCCTTGACAGGCAGTAAATTCTGCCACATATTTTCTAAGTATTTGTTATTCTTTTGTATTGGTTCAATTATTGTTTCCTTCTCCCCATCCTTTTTCCAGTATTTCTTATCCCCGTTCACCTCTAAATATGCTTCATGCAGGTCTTTACCATTGGAATCAAACTCCCGAACGGCATAAAATTTCATAGTTGAAGTTTGAAAGTTCTCCTCGCTTACATTCTTAAAATCTAAATTATTTTGTTCAACAATACCTTTTAATAAATGTTCAAAATTAGTAACCATTTTTGTATGGAATATTTCTACTATCTCTTCGATTTCCTGAATTTTAATCCACCTATCATCCATAGAAAACCCCTCCCCTCTTTTATAGTAAATTATTCTACTAATGGCTAAACTGTGCTTTTAAAACCCAATGATTTAATTACCAATTCTTAAATATATGCATAAGATATATCAATTCAAAGTCTAAGGGGGAAAATCTAATGAAGAGTTACATACCTGAGGGAATGCTGGAAAAACAATATCATTGGGAGCAAGTAAATTACCAGCTTTATCAGCATCTGCAAAGTATTAACCCTTACTTACAATTAGATAATATCATTTTAGAAATGGTTAAGAAGCAAGAATTACAGTTAAATATACTATGCCACATAGCTGAACAATATGGCATTGGTGTTAAGAAAGAATATATTCAGACTCAATACTACCCGGAAATATTTAATACTATTGATGAATTACATGACAGGGAGCTCCAATTGCTTCAGGAATATCTCAGTTATTACTCTTATTTTTTGACCTCAGACAAACAATTAAATTCTTACCTTATTCGATTAATCAATTATCAAAACTTGCAGGTTAATAGACTTATAGAAATGAAAGATACCATTTTCAAATTAGAGGATGGTAACAAATATAGTTCAGAATTAATTAAATACACTAGTTATTTACTGGAAAAGGGATATTATTTAGAAAAAGTAGTTGATGATTTAACTTTTCCTACCGATGTATCTTTTGATAATATGGGTAACATTTATGTTGTTGAGGCAGGCTTTGCCTATGGTACTGAGCCTAGAGAAGGGCAAATATTACAGATAAATCGTGACGGACAAAAAACTAGAATAGCTGGTGGATTCGATGGGCCTGTAACCAGCATTTACTGGTATCGTGATCATTTCTATGTGGCGGAGGGTGCCAGAGGTGGTAACCCTGGTATTGGTTGCGGACAAATAACAAAAGTAAGTATGGATGGAAAAAGAACCGTACTTATTTCAGGGCTTAAGTCATGCGGTGACCATTTTACCGGAGAAGTGATAGTTGGTCCAGATGAAAAATTGTATTTTACAGTGGGAACAGCAACCAACTCAGCTGTGGTAGGTTTGGATAATATACCATGGTTAAAGAAACATCCATATTTCCATGACACTCCTGCCAGAGACCTAACTTTAAGAGGTAATAATTTTATATCTACAAACCCACTAACAGATGGAGTAGATATTGCCGTCACAGGTGCTTATAAACCTTTTGGTGTGCCCAGTTATGATGGTGAGATAATTAAAGGTAGCATATTATCAAACGGTGTTATCTACTGTAGTGAACTTGATGGTAGTAATTTAAGTATTATAGCAGATGGTTTCAGAAATCCTTTTGGTTTAAAATTCTCTCCCTTTAACGGCAGGTTATATGCAACTGATAACGGCGCTGATCCAAGGGGCAATCGCCCTATTCAGCACGATTGGGATAATTTCTGGGAAATACAACCTGGCTGGTATGGTTGGCCAGACTTTTTCAGTGGTCTACCTTCTACACTCCCCCACTTTCATGTTGAGGATAAGGTAAAGCCTACGTTTTTATTAAAACATCATCCAACATTGATAGGGCAACCACTTACCCGATTTAAACGCCATACTTCATCCAATAAATTTGATTTCTCCACTAGTCAGTCATTTGGACATATTGGTGAGATATTTGTTGCTCAAATTGGGGATATGGACTGGGGGCATCACCAAGAAAATTATGGTTTCAAAGTAGTAAGAGCCAATATTGAGTCCGGCCAAATTCGAAATTTCCTTGTCAATCCTGATGCTGAAAAAAACAAGTTGGGTCCAATAAGACCTGTAACTGCAAAATTCAACCCTACTGGTGATATGTTATATGTTGTAGACTTCGGTATATTAGGCAGTGTAGATAAAGGTTTGAACCCAGAACCTAAGACAGGAACTTTGTGGCGAGTAGTTAGGAGTTAATAAAAATGAAAGTAATTTTTAAATATTGGTTTGGTCGAATGTCTAAGGATACAACGATTTACTCTAATTATTTTAATTCATTTAATAAAACTAAAGTAATTATTTTTTCCGCACAGCTTAGTGTAATTGCTGCAATTTTACAGTCCGCCGGTGGTTTAATGCCAGGTGTAGGTTATTTGATTAGTCCATTGACAACTTTGCCAATAGTATTAGCATCTTTAATATCTGCTCGAACTGGAATACTGACATACTTAACAACCTTCTTTTTACTTGTGGTGCTCCAGCCCAGTGAAACAACTATATTTCCCTTTACAACTGGAATGCTAGGCTTGGCTCTAGGAACAACTTTAACTAGCTATAATAAATTCTCTTCTGTATTAATTTCTTCGGTTGTCTTATTAACTGGAATATCTGTATTGTTATACATTCTTCAGTTCCCTGTTTTAGGACCGATGGCTTCTTCAACCTTTAATTATAATGTTGTGGTATTTATTGGCATATTCAGTTTTGTCTATGCTTGGTTTTGGTTAGAAATAAGTTTATTTGTCTTAAGGAAAATAAATAGTGTAATAATCCATAGCTAATCTTCAACCACAAGAAAAGAGATCTGAGCTTTTTACCCAGATCTCTTTTTCTTAACAGCTTATTTTTCCATCGGTAATGATGGGTCTGCTGCCCACTCATAAATAGATCCCTCGTAGTTTCTAACTTTCTCAAAGCCAACGGCTCTGAGGATCGTGCTCATATAGCCCGATCTTATACCCATAGTTCAGTAAACTACAAAGTCATCTTCGGGGGTTATCCCTACATCAGCCATTATCTTCTTAATTTTTTCCGGTGATTTTGGAGTTGCATTTTCATTTAGCAGTGATGACCACAAAAGATGCTTTGCTCCTTTTATGTGTCCACCTCTTGCTTCACCTGCATTTTGGCTACCCTGATATTCCTTTTCCGTTCTAGCGTCGATAATTACTATCTGATCAAGGCTTTTAGAAATATATTCCTTTTTTGCTCTGTAACTTTCATCAAAATCTTTGAGAACAAGACCTGTAGTTGGCGTAGGTTCTGGTGCTTGGTCTTTGGTAGTTTCATACCCCAGTTCTTTCCAATACGGATTTCCTCCATATAGGAGCTTAACATTATCGAGTCCGGCCATTCTAAGCTGCCATACGTTTCTGCCATCAGAACCTGGGCCAGGAAGTACATTTGAAGTAAATACTACAAGCTTGTCATTAGTTACCCCATATGATTCAAGTCTTTTAGTAAGCTCATCCTTTTCCAGAGTTGTTCCCCACAAAGGGTCCCCTGGTTTTCCTACTACTTTGGAAAACCCATGGAAACCAACTCCTATTGCTCCAGGAATATGTCCCTTTCGGTATACATTGGATTTGCTGGTATCAAATAAGACTAAATTGGGATCTCCCAGTTTTTCTTTTAGCTCCTGGGGGGTTATAAATATATCACCATTCTTGTAGACTGAAAGATCCGGTGGTTCAGACTGGGCTGAATTTGTATTTTTTTCATTCGAGCATGCACTTAATAATAGCATTGAAACTAATAAAAGTATTAGTATGCCAAAAAGATTCTTTCTAAACACTTGTTCTCCCTCACAATCTAAGTATTTTAATAATCAAAGTAATAATCTTAGTTGCTATCTATAATCTCCTTTCCCTCTTCTTTTTTATCTTTAAAAACTTGTTTGATCAGCACTAATAATGCGCTTAAAGCAAATAATATTAATAAACCCATTACAAATGTCTTAGTAGTACCGGTAAGCATGCCTCCAACATAGGAATAAACAATTGTTGCTGGCAACTGGCCAATACCTGTGGCAATAAAAAATGGCCAAAACCTCATCGCTGTTAATCCAGCTCCATAACTAACGATATCGAATGAGACAAACGGCAACAGCCGAGCAATTAAAATGGCATACTTTCCATAAAGTTCAAAGAATTTATCAACTTTCTCTAAAGCAGTCCTCGAAGTAAGTTTTTCTACAAATTCTCTTCCTAAGAACCGTGCAATATAAAAACACAATGCAGCACCGGCCATTGCACTGGACCAAGAAAGAATTGCACCCTTTACCCAGCCAAACAAACCTGCATTAGCAAAGGTAATAATAAATGCCGGCAGGGGTGCAGCTATGGACTGAAAAATCATTAGAAAAAATGAAGCAACAGGAGCCCAAATGCCAAATCCTAAAATGTACCCTCTTGCCAAATCAACATCAACATTACCGAGAATGAAAAAAGCTTGGTTTACATTAATCTTTATTATTGGTATAAAGTAATATAAAGCAAAGGCCAAGCATAGTATCAATACTTTACTTTTGTAACCTGTAAAAATGTTTCTGATGGCTATTCACCCTTCCAATCTAATTTACACATCCTTACGCGGTTGCCCCACCGCAGCTTGAACCAGCCCCAGCGGTACAGGCATAACAATGATTATGTAGTTCAATGTGTCGCTGTTGCAAGGCCGCTAAATCAAACTCTCGGATGTGTCCGGGTTGGCAATTAAGCCCTAGCATTTGGTTAAAGTCACAATCATATAATTGCCCTTCCCAGCCTACGGAAATCATATCTCGGCACATCACTCGATCAGCCGCAAGCGGATTAAACGCTCCAGCCAATTTGTCCATATACCGGGGTAAATTACCGGATTGATGTAGAAAGGTTAAAAAGCGCCCTACTGGGACATTGGTGATAGTTAAAAGGTTATTAAAAACTATCCCATGACGGTCTCGTAGTTCTTTGCGAAAGTCAGCTTCTATGGAGTGCTGAGCTGGTGGCAAAAATGCACCACCAGGATTGTAAACTAAATTAAGTTTTAAAGGACTCTGTTTCTGGCTGTAACCTAGATTGTTTAAATCCCGCAGAATCTGAATAGAAGTTTCAAAAACCCCCTGCCCCCGTTGTTTGTCTGTATCTTTATCCCGGTAGTAAGGTAGTGAAGAAACCAACTCAACGTTGTGCCGGGCATATAATTCCATTAAATGGGTATATTCCGGTTGACTTAAAACAGTTAAGTTGGTACGTACCATCACCCTGCGTCTAAGCTTGTTGGCTTCTTCAATAAACCATGGCAGATGTGGGTTTAATTCTGGGGCACCGCCGGTGATATCCAAAGTTGTAATATCAGTATCAGCCAATACCCTAAGACACTGAGCCATAGTTTCCAGGTTCATTGATTCTGTTCGGTGAGGTCCAGCATTTACATGGCAGTGTTTACAGTACATATTACAAACTTTACCAACATTTGTTTGCATGATCTTGATGTCTTTACTCTTTAATGGGTAAAGATTAGTTTCTTTAATTTTTTCTACAAAGGGGGTTATGTTATTAACTCTTTCCAAATGGGTTAATTGAAGTTCCTGATCATTTTCGGAAACTTTGGCTATTACTGAACTCTGATTCATTGATATACTCCTTTAAGTTAAAACCCCAATTTTTTAATGATATTTTTCATTTGAACACCGTGGACCAATGTGGCCCCTCCCCGAATGGCTGATGCCACGTGGATTGCTTCTGTCATTTGTTCCTCATTAACTCCCTTTTCCAGTGAATCCTCAGTATAGGCCTCAATGCAGTATGGACACTGTACTACATGGGCTACAGCCAGGGCTATTAAGGCTTTCTCCCTACTGGTTAGGGCACCGTCCTTAAATACCTCTCCATAATAGCTCATAAATTTTTTCCACAGTTCCGGTGATTCTTCTCCAACAGTAGCAAATTTGGCTAGATCGGCGGGGTTATAATATGTTTCCATTTTATTCATCCTTTCCAACTAATTTATTTTTGGCTAAAAAGTTCGCCGTTCTTTGGGGAAACCAATCAGCCCTTATTTTCCCTTTAGTTAAAGTCCTTTTTAAATTCAATAAGTCTATAGGCCAATCTATATCTTCAAGGGGTGGCAGTAAACTGTATTGCAGGTTAATATCTTTACAAATGGTTTCTGTCTGCTGTAATACTTGGCTAGTTCCCCAACTGATTCCCTTAAAGATCCTACTTTCAGGGCAAGACAATCCGACCATATAATAGCCGCCATCCATTGTAGGACCAAAAACTATGGGTTTATTCTTTAGCCTTAGTAAGGCTTGCACCAAATAGTCTGGTGGCAAGGTAGGGCTATCTGTGCCAGTAATCAACACCCTACTAAAACCCTGTTCAAATAATTTCTTGGCCACAGAAAACATGCGTACTCCTAAATCTCCGGCAGGCTGATTAATCTTATTTATCTCTCCAAACTTTGTCTCCATTTCGTCGGCCTGATCCTGAGGAGTTATCGCTAAAAAAACAGAAAGCCCCTTTATTTGATGAGCCTTGTCCAAAATGTCCCCCAGAAATGCCCACTGTAATTCTTCTCGCTGGCCAGAGGTTAATAAAGTCGCTAGACGACTTTTACCACCAGAGGAAGGCACCTTCGCCATGATAGCCAAGGCAGTTTTTTCCATTTCCTCACTCCTTGCTAAATTAAAAGTTAGAGCAGGATAATAACGTTTAATAAAGAAAAAAATAACTTATGTTAAATTCAAAGCCTACAATTAGTGTTATTATTCCTACTTATAACGAAGCAAGAACCATAACTGGTACTTTAGACCATCTGCAATCCCTAAATGAAAAACTAGAAATCATTGTGGTGGATGGAGGTAGTACCGACGCTACTGTTCAACTGGCTGCATCTGCTAAAGTAGTAACTGCTCCAAGAGGCCGATCTTCCCAAATGAACGCTGGCGCGAAGCAGGCACAGGGTGACATTTTTCTGTTTCTTCATAGCGATACGCAACTGCCTCTAACTGCCCTGGGACAACTCCATAAAATTTATAAAAACAATGAGATTGTTGGCGGTGCCTTTAGGGTTAAGATTGATCATGCCGGACCATTTTTTAAACTTGTTTCCCTAGGCTCCAATCTTCGGGCCACCTTGACTGGCATTTATTTCGGTGACCAAGCTATTTTCGCCCGTCGGGAAGTTTTCCACCAGATTGGTGGTTTCCCGGATATTCCCCTGATGGAGGATTGGGAAATATCCAGAAGGCTGAATAAGGCGGGAAAAAGTGTGCTATTACCCGGTCCAGTGCTGACATCTGCCCGTCGTTGGCTAATAAACGGCAAATGGCAAACCACATGGCTAATGCACAAAATAAAAATTCTCTACCTCCTAGGAGTCAGCCCTAAGGATTTAAAAAGAATGTATACTGATAGAAGATGATTGGTTGACATCACTTCTTTGAATCACTTCCATCGTGATAGCAGCAGTAATTGCCGTTATATGTTTACATCTGGTGTTCTTAAAAAGAGATAATTTTTTGCGTAAAGTACGACAACATGTAGAACCAAACTCATTAATAAATCTCTGCTGCAATTCCGATGTAGCCTTAACCACCTGTTTATCAAAACCTTTTGTTTTTTCATCTGCAAGTAAACTACCTATGGCCAGGACTCCACCCGATAAAGCACCACATGTGCAACCAGCATTCATGCCGTGACCAAAACCAGCTGCCAGTTGGATAACCCCATTGGTCTGACCACCTAAATACTCTAGGTTACTCAAGGCTACCGCCTGGGCACAGTTAAAACCATGTTCAAAATATTTCTCTGCTTTTTTCATCACTTCTTTATTTAAATTTTCCATAATTATTCCTATTTACGAAATAGTATTATAACCCCCCCTGCTAAACTACTTATAGTTACCAGGGTGAAAAACAACAGGGAACACAACATGGCAGTGGTCGCATCCACCCCGGCATACCCGTAAAGCAATACATACATCCCTTCCCTCACACCCAGTCCATTGATGGATAAAGGTATCATGGAAACAGCCATAATCACTGGAATATATAACAAGTGTATATAAATGGGTAGTTGAAAACCCACTGCTTTAAAGATAAAAACATTTACCAACACCAAACATGCTTGGAAAGTAAAAGAAAGTATTAAAACCAGGGCCAGTGTTGATGGGTACTTTTTGTATTCCCCTAGCCGGTATAAAAAGCGACCAATGAACCCTTTCTCCTGAAAGGGATAATAAAATATGATACCTAATAAAAAAAAGCAGCTTGCAATGATCCCTCCAACTGACCAGTACACCATTGCGTTACTCTGTTGTGATACAATAACTATTGCCACCGCCGCAGTAAAGCCTAGCGCCAGAGACGCCATCAATCTCTCAACTACTACAGATGCAACTGCCCCACTAGTTTTTCCGGATTCCCTGGCCACATCGTAAATTCTAAGGGCATCCCCGCCAATACTGGACGGTAAAAAGTTATTGGCAAAAAGCCCTACATAGTAAAAAGCCAGTAAACGATTCAGGGAAATTTTTATTTGCAATACTGTCAAGAGCGGTCTCCATTTCAAAACACTAACCAGCATGCATAGGTTGACCATAAAAAATGCCAGCAGCAGATCTGGCTTGTGGGCATGAACTAAGCTATCTTTTAAATTACCCATTGGTATTTTACTAATAATCCATATTAAAAAAAACAAACTTACACCTAATTTGGCCCAAGAACGCCAACCTGCTGGAATATTCATTTGCTTTGGTAAACTTATACTTTTATTCTCCAGCATAATTTTCTCAATCCTTTTCCATTAATCAGATAAATGTAAACCGTTATATTATGTATATGACTCTTAAGTATTAAAATCCTTTATATTAAGTATAATATTTTATTATATATTTTGTATCCCACATTTAAAAATAACCACTTGTTATAAAGCGTGAACCTGAAGTTTACCATTTTTTGACAGAAAAGAAAAAACAGAGCTCTAATGCTCTGTTTTTTATGAGTTTCCTATCTTTCTTGCTCATTGTAAATTATATTTGTTTATATTTTTTCTGGAACAACTTTGATTGTATCGCTTCCAATAAATTCTACCCCATTATTTAAACTACCATTAATAGTTAAAGTGATGTTTTCAGAGGGATTATTTATTGCATTAATTATTTGTTGCTTATTAAATTTCACCTTCATCTCTAATCCTTCTCTATTTTTATCATAGACTTTTATTGGCTTCTGAGTTTCAACAATTGTATCATTTACAGATAAATTAATTGAAGAAATATCAACTGAGTTAACAATGTCACTGGAATTTAATTTAATATGAGCTGTAAAGGAATTTTTGCCACTGTTACTTTTTAAATTAAGGGTATTTGGCTTAAAGTCTACTTCTGCAGTTTCATAGTTAGTCTTATCTTCATTCGGAGATTCAACATCTTCACTGTTTATAGTAACCATTGCCCTTGAAATTCCCAAATTGCCACCATTTATATTATACAATTCTACGTAGAAATTTTCGGGGTCCTCTATTATATTATCATTAACAATTGGTACAGTGATTGTCCTTGCATCTATATCCCCATTGTCCCAATTCAGAATGCCGGCAATAGGTCTATAATCTGTTGGTTGAGTAGCTAACCCATTTATTGTGGTATAGTTTACGCTTATAGTCCCAGAACTACCACCTGATCTAATCACATTTACTTTAACATAATCAGAAGTTTCATTTACACTATATTTTAACGGATTTACTGCAATTGTACCACTGCTTGTTGTTTCTAAAGCCTGGGCAGTATTCATAAGAGGATTAAAGATTATTACTACTAATAAGATAAGTACGGAAAACCCCTTAAAAGAAATGGTGTGTGTCATAAGCATGTCTCTCCTTTTAAATCATTTTATTTATTTTTACGTATTGAAGCCATTATTTAACGGTGGGTTAGGGTATTATTCTTATAGGACTTTTGGGAAAAACATATTAGGACAACATCTTATAACAAGAAACGATGTATAATAATTAATTTAATTCATAATAATAATGTTTAAGACTAAGAAAGGAGGAAAATATGAATACCATTTCAGCACTTTTAGTTAAATTTGTGATGACTTTTCTTGCTACTTGGGTAGTATTTGGCATAATTCTTGATAATCCATTATCTTACGTAACATTGGTAGCTTTGTTAGCGACTGCAGTTAATTACATCTTAGGCGATCTTGTTGTGTTACCTAAATTTGGAAATTTAGTTGCTGCCAGTGGAGACGGTATCATGGGCGCTTTAACAGCTTATATCGTAGCAATAATAAGCCCTGTATTTAATACTAGCTTTACCACTTTAGCATTATTTGCAGTGTCAATTGGAGTATTTGAATTCTTCTTCCACAAATATTTACTTAGAGAAGAACAAGTCGCACCTAATTAAAATTCATATTTAGCAAACAATAAAGAGGCTGAAAACCAAGGTTAAAGGTTTCAGCCTCTTTATGTTTTGTACTGAATAATTATTACTTAACGTTTACATTGAGTAAAGTTGTCAGCAGGTTCATCAAAATTCATAGTTCGTACTTGCACCCCACCAATACTCTGTAAATCTTGCTCTATTTCGAGTCTTTCCTGTTCTGACGACTCCATTATCAAAGTAATAATTCCTTTATCTTTACTGGGCGTCGGTATTCCACTCCTAGATAAAATCTGTACGCCATACTTTGTAAGTACATCTTGAACCTCTGGTGCATAAGAGGCACGTTCATCAACTATTAAACCCACAATAGTTATATCACGTTTCATTATTATATTCCCTCCCTATACTTTGGTAGTGATTATAATGATAACGTTTAATTCTTACAATGCATTTAAACAAATATTAATTAATTATTAAAATTAATAAAATACCTTTCAATATTACATTATTGGAGTATTCCCAGATAATACCCACCTAAGAATATTGTTATTATTACTATGAGGTGTAATATAAGCCAGGCCCATTTACCATAATAAAAAGATTCTTTTAAAATAGGTTTTCTTAGGTTCTCCGGCACAATTAAACCTCCTACATAATCAAAAGCTAATAAAAATATCCACCACCAAGTATATGAGTCCCAAAAGTCCCACTTGTAATCATAGCTGATTAATTTAGTAAAATTAAGAACTAGCGTTTCAGTAAGCATTCCAACATGAACAACTGCCCAGTAAAAGGGTATTTTATATGCCCATGATTGAGGACTATATCTAACCCCTAGAATAACATAAAAAGGAAAGATAGTAAGAATAGTTTCAAATGGCATTATTGAAACTTTTGGGAACAGGCGAAAGGGATATGAATAAAAACCTAATTTGACAAAAATATAGCATAAAATATTACCTACAATACCTGACAATAAATATACGGAACCATAACGTTTCCAGTCTATCCTAAGTATAAAATAACTGCCAATCAGACTAAAAATTAGTGACGTTATTGCAATATATGTCTCAATGTTATTTTGAATATTCAACTTTATATCTCCTTTATAAATTAACTATATATAGAATAGCCATTAAAATTAAGGGTTATGTAATTGTTAAGCTATTAAAAAAGCCAGTACTGATTTTTACAGTAATGGCTTTTAATATCTTGCACTAATTAAATTGCACAAGTCTACAAGATAAGCTTTAAAAACTTAACAATCAATGGGTAATTTTTGTTCAATAATACCTAGATCCTCTAAAGCCATTCCGGCTTCACGGAGAACATGGTCAGCTAAAAGTGGGTTGATAATACTTAGTACTTTGCATGCTTCAATGAGCTGTTTCGCAGTCTCTTTAAATTCAAATATATCTTCAGTTGCCATAATAACTTCCTCATTAAATCTTTCTAGTCTTGGAATTAAGAACGCGTTGGGTAACCCATCTCCAAATTCTGGGGGAATAGGCATCTTGACTATATCTTTTTCGGGAAGTAAATAGTTTTCGAAAGTTCGAGGAACTACCATTGATTCCAGATCACGGGCTTGTAATCTCAGTGTTTCAAAACGCTCTGCAAAGTTGAAAGACTGTTCCACAAGGTTTCTTTCTGACGGGTCAAGTAAATGCGCTATAAATCTTGCATGGTCACCCATAATACGCAGCCAAAAGATCTCTTCTTGAAGGACTTTCTCTGCTAACGGAAGTTCAATACCATTTTGTAATCGTAAAAGAATCGTGCGAAAACGTATAGCTTCTCTACGGATATGGTCAACTAATAATGGATAATTAGATCCGCCAATATTACAATTAACTAACAAACCAAGAACATCACTTTTATAATCGATAATTTTCTCTAATGCTTCAATAACATCCCTGTTTAATTTTCTTACTGCTTCTTTATTTTTAGGAGTTTCATTGGCACGCATCCTTAATTTTGCAAATAATTCTTCTAATTTTTTAGCGCGATCAATTAAATCATTTGCATCACATGGTAGGCCTAGCCTAATAAATAGTGCATGCTCTTGCATTATACGCAGCCAGAATCGATTTTGACGAAGCGACTCTTTAACAAAATTTTTACATTGGCTCATTATGCTCAATCCTTTCTTTTTAGGTATAATATTGGTAAATACTTTATAACGTTACTTTTTTTACCATTTTATTGTCTAAAAATTAGTAGTTAATATCAGGGTAAAAAATCTATAAAAAATATAGAAAGCACCAACATGCTTTTTAGCAGTTGGTGCTTTTGTATTGCTACATATTATGTTGTAAATTATTTTTATAATGATTGCTTAAATATTACTTAAGATTCCTTTAGCTCTGCAATAAGGCCATTAATTGGATCAACATTTATTCCTTCAGCTAATGCATCTTGTTTTGTACTTTCTAGTTTTTCAATAATGCTATCAACTTTGTCTGAAGGTATTTTGCCATTTTGCGAGGCTATCTGTACAAATTGCCTAACTTCATTTGTAAATGCTATTACATCTTGATTATCCATGATAACTCCTCCCTTCATTTATGTTGGTATTCTTAGCATTGCCTATAATTTACCAACATAAACACAAGTAAAGGGAACTATATAAAGAAAACCAGGGATAGATAACCTAACCCCGGTTTTTGTGTCATAGTTACTCATTTCTTAATACCCCACTAAAACGCTTAGCTCTTTAGTGGGGTATTAAGAAATTCTTATTATTTCCGAACTGGACGGGTTTTTACCTTTTTACCTTTTGAAAAACCAGGTCCACCAAATTCGGGTCCAGGTCCAAAGCCAGGTCCAAATCCAGGTCCGAACCCAGGTCCAAATCCGGGTCCGAAGCCGGGTCCAAATCCAGGTCCGAAGCCAGGTCCAAATCCAGGTCCGAATCCAGGTCCAAATCCAGGTCCGAATCCAGGTCCAAATCCAGGTCCGAATCCAGGTCCAAATCCAGGTCCGAATCCAGGTCCGAAGCCGGGTCCGAAGCCGGGTCCGAATCCAGGTCCGAATCCAGGTCCGAATCCAGGTCCAAAACCGGGTCTACCAAAACCAGGTCCGAAGCCGGGTCTACCAAAACCAGGTCTGCCACCATAATAACCCATTAGATCTCCTCCTTATCTAAAAGTTATTACAGTGTATGAAAAATTGGTAATTAATGTTACTGGTTAAGGTGAGTTTATAGTTTTACCTTAACCTTTTAAATGTTGATTAGACAAGCTGAATATTATATCCTCAAGGCTAACCTCATTTTGAGAGCTTAACCATTGGCCGTATAATTCCCAAGTTTCTTTAGGTGCTTGGCTTAGGCTCCAGCTACTTGTTCCTTTGAGGTTATACTTTGAAACTAGTTTTAATTTTTCATTTAAAGCCCTACTATCTTCTAGCCAGATTTCGTAATCCCCTTCGGTAAGAGTAGTATTGTACCCAACTTCAAAAGCTTGTCCATTAGGTATGTTTAACAGTATTTTAGTACTTTTGCTGTCTTCATCGAAAATGATCTCCCCATCATATTCCTCAACAGCTTTCAAGATACTATCGTTGGCAGCTCCGCGTCCTTTTAAGGTATCATCTACTTTCCATATTCTACCGTAGAATGGAACACCCAAAATTAGTCTTTGTGCTGGAACCCCTTTACTTAAAGCATATTTTATTGAGTCCTCCACAAAAGAAATGCTGGCCACCGGGCCACTTTCACTGCCTTCCCAGTGTTCATCATACGCCATTATTATTAGATAGTCTGCCACCTGTGATAACTTTTTATAGTCGTAAGAACCGTGCCAACCCTTGGTCCAACCATTTGGATTAGCCACCACTGCCACAGATATTTCTTTCCCTTCAGGTAATTTTTCTCTAAGCAATTTAACTAACTTAACATAATCATCTCTATTTGTTTCGGAAAGGTTTTCAATGTCTACATTTACACCATCTAAATTGTATTTATTTATGGCCTCTACAATTTCTGTGGCTAATTTCTCTCTATTCTCCAGGGCCTTTTCGCCTGCTTCCCTATTCCAATGATTGCTGAGAAATGGCACTACTTTTATGTCTTGGCTATGCATTTTTTCTATAAATTTGGGATCCAACTTATTAGTTATAACTAGTTCTCCATCTTTATCTATATCAAAATAGCTGGGTATTACAGTATTTAAGCAACCTTCAGCTGCCTTTGTATTATTCATAAACTCTTCACTGTCACCGAAATACATATAAGACATATTAATTACTTTGTCATCTTGTTCAAAGGAATACGAAAGAGCCAATTGTGAAAAAGAAGTAAAAAAATATACAAATAATGCTGGTAGCAATAAAAATGAAATTAATTTATTTGATAAATTCACAATTTTATCTCCCTTTTTGATGTAATTAGTCATTTAGTTACATATTAATACTATCATAAATTAAAATCAGTTTGGACAGACACTTTTAATGTAAATTATTCCTGTATCAAAACACATCTTTTGAAATATTGAAAAGTAATATAATTTTATAGTTTAATTCTACCGATAAATGCAGAACCTATCAGGGGTGAATCTAAATGAAAAGAATTTTGCTTTTAGCTACAGGTGGAACAATTGCATCTGGATATGGGAAAGAAGGTCTTACCCCTGTAATAACCGATGAAGTAATTATCAATTATTTATCTAAACACTTTCGAAATATTATTATTGAGAGTAAAATGCTAATGAATATTGACAGCACCAATATGCAGCCTGAGTCTTGGATTAATATTTCAAAAACCATCTACCAAAATTATCATCAATATGATGGTTTTGTTATTACCCATGGCACAGACACTATGGCATTTACCTCTGCCGCCCTGTCATACATGCTACAGGATTTATGTAAACCTGTTGTTTTAACTGGTTCTCAAGTCCCAATAATCTTTAAAAAAACTGATGCCAGGAAAAATATATCCGATGCTTTCCGATTTGCTTGTGAAGATATTGGGGGAGTGTTTGTAGTTTTTGATGGTAAGGTAATACAAGGCACAAGGGCGGTAAAATTAAGGACAAAAAGCTATGATGCCTTTGAAAGTATAAATTCTCCTTATATAGCTGCTATTAATGAGCCTGAAGTTACTTATCACCAGAATCATTTCTTAAGAAAAAATAAACAATTAAAACTTTACAATTATTTATGCCCTGATGTTTTTTTATTAAGGCTATACCCTGGGATGAAACCTGAGTTATTTGATGCATTAAAACACTTATATAGAGGCATAGTTATAGAGAGTTTTGGCAGTGGTGGGGTACCTTTTCAAGGCAGGAACTTACTACCCAAGTTGAGAGAATTAACCGATTTTGGTATTGCTGTGGTTATTACCACACAATGCTTGGAAGAAGGAGAAAATTTATATTTATATGAGGTTGGACGTAAGGTTGCTCAAGATAAGGTTATACTCTCTGGAGATATGAATACAGAAGCCATCGTTCCAAAGTTAATGTGGGTATTAGGTCAAACTAATAATCTTCAAGAGGTAAAGGTAATTATGGAAACCCCCATTGCCGGAGATATAACACCGCGTTTTAGATCACTTATATAAATACCTCTTTATCATTAGAGAAGGTATTTAACTAAGACAATTGTATTTTAGGTTTATCATTATCTTTTGTAATGATATTTTTCCAACGTCCTGATCGGTAGCGCCATAATATTAGCATACTACGTAATACTAAATCGATAAGCATGGCAATCCATACTCCTACTAGACCAAAACCTAACCATATAAGTAATAGGGTTAGCACCAACCTTATTCCCCATTGGCCAAGGGTTGTAATATACATTACCCAACGGGTATCACCTGCGCCTCTTAATCCACCGTTTAGTACCATTAATATCGAGAAGGGTATTTGTGAAAAGGCAACAATATGTAGACATTTAGCAGCTAAGTCTGCCACATCTTTTTCTTGAACAAAAATTTCAGCGATGGGTTGTGCAAAAAAGAAAAAAATAGCCCCCATGAGGCCCATAAAAAGCATGGCATATTTACTAATTTGATACCCATACCGCTCAGCATTGTCGGCTTGCTTTGCTCCCAGCGATTGACCGACCAGCGTTGTTGCAGCCAGTCCAAAACCAAACCCTGGCATAAAGGAAACACTTTGAATAGTCATTACTATTTGATTTGCAGCTATAGCAACTGTGCCAAGGCCGGCAATAAAGATTGTGTAAACAATCTGGCTCGACTGCCTTACCAACTGTTCTCCTGCAGAAGGTAGGCCAATATTTAATATGTTTTTTATGACTTCAGGTCGCCAGGTCAATAGATCTTTTAAAGACAGTTTTACTACCAATCGATGCTTTAATAAGAATGAAAGGGCTATAATACCCCCAAGTGCCCTTGATATACCTTCTGCCAAGCCAGCCCCTATTAGACCAAGGGATGGAATTGGCCCTAAACCCGGGATGAGAATAATACCTAAGACAATAGTTAGTATATTCATTCCGATGGTAAAAAACATTGGCGTCTTCATATCTCCTGCACCTTGAAGACCTGCATTTATAATCATCATTAAAATTCCCAATATTAAGCTGTAACCAATAACTTTTAAATAGCTACTGGACATTTTAATTACTTCCGGGTCAGGATTACTTATCATTAATAGTTTAATAGCATATGGACCTAATTTATCTAAGGTGAATGCTAATATAATAGCACTAATAACTCCCAAAATAATTGATTGGGATAGTATTATATTAGCAATTTCTTTATTTCCTGCACCATAGTTATGAGCAACCAGTGCAGTGGTTCCAACCCCCAAAGCTACCATGGTTCCAATAACCAGAAATAATATTCTTTGGGCTAGCCCAATTGCAGCCACTGCTTCTGCCATTAAGTAATTACCAACTAATATTAGTGTCACAATACCAACAGAGGTTTGAAATGACATCCGTAGTATTGCAGGCCAAGCCAGCCTCCATATATTGCTTCTTAACTCCTTTTGACTTAGTGCCATTGTAACTCCCTTCAAGAGTAACTTTTTACCTATTCTAAATATAGTTCCCATTAATGACAAATTTGATTATTTTTAATAGGATTTTACAATGGTTTTTATCTTTCTCCTAAACGGTTAATTATGGTGGCTGCATAGCCTGCACCGAATCCGTTATCAATATTAACAACAGTTACACCAGCTGAGCAACTGTTTAGCATGGCCAGTAGTGCAGCCAGGCCATTAAAACTTGCGCCATATCCTACACTGGTTGGTACTGCTATCACAGGTTTATCAACCAATCCCCCAATAACACTGGCCAGTGCCCCTTCCATACCAGCCACCACAACAATTACTTTGGCAGCATCTAATTTTTCCTGGTTCATCAGCAATCTGTGAATTCCGGCAACACCTGCATCGTATAACCGATCAACTTTGGCCCCCATTACCTCTGCAGTTATGGCTGCCTCTTCAGCCACTGGTAAATCAGATGTTCCGGCACAGGCCACCAAAATATTGCCAATAGGTTCAGTCTTATAACGTTGTACAGTTATTGTCCTTGCTAACTGATGATACTCGGCATCTGGAATTAATTTTTGCACAGCCTTAAATACTTCTGGCTCGGCCCTGGTTCCTAATATGTTATTATCTAAATTGCACAGTGCACCCATAATTTCTTGCACCTGTTCCGGCGTCTTGCCGGCACAATATATTACTTCCGCAAATCCCCGTCGTAAATTACGGTGATGATCAATTTTTACAAACCCCAAATCTTCATATGGCAAATGTCTTAACTTTAGTAAAGCGTCATCAACTGAAAGTTTACTATCTTTAACATTTTCTAAAATGCTTTTGATGGCCGATTTATCCATTGCTAACGCTCCTTAATTGTTTCATTCATACTGCCAGATCTTAAGCCCATAATGTCTAGTGTTACATACGTATAACCTAATTTTTCAAAGTATTGATAGACATCACGGGCTCTACTTGTAAAATCATTAAACTTGTTCACTGGTATTTCAATTCTGGCCAGATTACCATGATGACGTAAACGGCAGGGGTAGAAGTTTAAAGACTTAAGGTAATCTTCTCCATTTTTTATTTTTAACAATTTTTCTTTTGAAATTGGGTCTCCATAGGAAATTCGTGAGGCTAGACAGGATACTGAAGGTATATTCCAAGTTTTTAAACCTAATTCTCGTGATAAATCCCTTATTTCATTCTTAGTTAATTGGGCTTCCTGCAGGGGGCTTTTGACATCCAACTCTTGTACTGCTTTACTGCCCGGTCGGTAGTCTGACAAATCATCTATGTTTGCACCGTCAAGCACATAATTAATCCCCCTGTTCCGGGCAAGCTCTTTCAGCTTGTTAAAACGGATGTATTTACAGTAATAGCATCGTTCCGGTGGATTGGAATTAAACTTTTTATCTTCCATTTCATTGCTTTCAATAATTATATGTTCAACATCAACCTCTGCAGCTAATCCCTTTGCCAGTTGTAATTCTTCCTTTGTATATGTATCCGATACTGCAGTAACTGACAATACGTTATTTTTAGGTAATACCATGGTTGCAACCTTTAAAAGTAGTGTGCTGTCCACTCCTCCGGAAAAAGCTATTAATACATTTTCATAATTATTTAATATATTCTTTAGTTTGTTAAGCTTTTGATCTAATGTCATAAATACTCCCATTTACTTTTTAAGAAACTTTCTTGCACAATCTGAAACTGCATCTGAAAGGTCTCTATGTACTAACGCTAATCTTATACATGCCATAAAAGAACTAAATTGATCATGCTCACTTATCTTAGCTAAATCATATCCCTGATTTTCTAATTCTTTAAAAACATCTTCCTTTGTTGCCATTAAATATCACCTCGCTTAACCTTATCAATTATTTATCAGCATTTTCAATGTCTTATCGAATCCCGGAAATGATATATTAATTATCTCTGCATCTTGCACCACAGTTTCACCAGAGGCTACCATTCCTGCCACTGCCATGGCCATAGCGATACGGTGGTCGCCGTGACTCTGACATACCGCACCAGACATTGGCTTCCCACCTTCAATAATCATACCGTCCGGTTGCTCTTGAACATCCACCCCAAACTTGGCTAATTCACTAGCCGTAGTTGCTACGCGATCCGTCTCTTTGATCCTTAACTCAGCAGCGTCTTTGATAATGGTTTTACCCTCAGCCACTGCGGCAGCAATCGCCAATACCGGAATTTCATCTATTAATCTTGGTATAATGGCACCGTCAATTACAGTACCTTTTAAGGTTCCACCCCTGATCCTAATATCCCCCATCGGCTCCCCTGCTTCTTCTTGTTTATTAATTATACTTATATTGGCATCCATTTTCTGTAATACCTCTATGATGCCATTTCGGGTGGGGTTTAAACTAACACCTTTAATAGTCACATTAGAACCAGGTACTATGGCCGCGGCAACCATGAAAAAGGCTGCTGATGAAATATCACTGGGTACAGAAAATTTCTGCCCTTTAAGTTTAGGTTTTCCCATTACGGTAGTTGTACAGCCATCTACTTTAAGTTGAGCACCAAAACGCTGTAACATTCGTTCGGTATGATCCCTTGATTTGGCAGGTTCTTCTACCATAGTTTCGCCATCGGCAAATAAGCCGGCTAATAAAATGGAGGATTTTAGCTGGGCACTGGCCACGGGGGTTTTATATTTTATAGCCTTAAGGTTCCCTCCAGTTACTGCCAACGGAAGCAATGAAGTATTTTGCCTTCCTGCAAAAGCAGCACCCATTTGGTTCAATGGAGCGGTTACCCTACCCATAGGGCGTCTGCGTAGTGACTGGTCACCGGTTAAAACGCTAAAAAATGGCTGCCCCGCTAATATGCCAAGCAATAGCCGGGTGGTTGTTCCAGAATTTCCACAATCTAAAACATCCTTCGGTTCTTGCAGTCCGGTTAGCCCCATGCCGTTTACAGTAACCACACCTTCATTCTCAGTAATATCCACTCCCATTGCTCTAAAACATTTTATTGTTGAAAGGCAGTCTTCTCCCATCAAAAAATTTGATATTTCCGTTTTTCCGTTAGCTAGGGCACCAAGCATAACAGCACGATGAGAAATTGACTTATCTCCCGGCACAGTAATAGTACCCTGAAGTGATTCTACTGGTGTGATTTTTAATTTCATTGATTACTTCCACCTGTCTTTTAAGGTATTAGTTATCTGTTTTTTTATTCTAACTCCTTAGTCCTAACTACTAACTCCTGCTCTTAAATTTATTTAACGTGTGCTTGATACCCTTCTCTTAATAGTACTTTTACCGCCTTTTTTTGTTCTTCTTCAGTGGCAAAGGCCAGGCGGATGGTACCACCTTGGCCTTCGCGCACCCTTAATATTTCCAGGTCAGTAATATTTACACCGTTTTGCCCCAATATATTTGAAAAGTGAGCTATAATCCCCGGTTGATCCGGCACCGTTAACAGTACTTCATATAGTTGAGGCAAATATCCTTTACTTCGATTGGGAATAGATAAACGAGTTTTCCTAGCCTCTTCTAATTTCTGTTGTAATTTAGCACTGTGATCTTCTTCAATTAATTGTTCATATTCATCTAACACTGTTCTAAAGCTTTTAATTACTTCTTTTATTCTGACACTATTGCTTCTAAATATATCCCGCCACATCTCTGAGCAACCGGCAGCAATTCTGGTGGTATCACGAAAGCCACCGGCTGCCAGCGGAATTATTTTTTTGTATTCAGGCATGTCAGTTAACGTATTTACAAGGGCAGATGCTAGTAAATGTGGCAGATGACTGACCACCGCTACGTTTTGATCATGCTCCTCAGGTGTCATTTCCACCACACGAGCACCCATTATCTCCACTAAATTCCGTACTTTCTGTAATGCAGTAGTATCAGTTTCAGGTGTGGGGGTTAATAAATAATAAGCGTTTTCAAATAAATATGAATGGGCACCCCTCATGCCAGTTACTTCTGAACCGGCCATAGGGTGTCCACCTACGAAGTTTACACCTGAAGGAAGAATTTTGGTTGCCAATGATGTTATTATTTCTTTTGTACTGCCTACATCAGTTACTATTGTATTCTCATCCAATAATGAAGCCAGTTGGGATAATATTTCTTCACTAGCCAGTACCGGCGTGGCCAACACCACCAGTTCTGCATCTTTTACAGCTTCAGCAAGGGATGACGCTTTACTGTGAATAGCACCGGATGATAAAGCCAATTCTATATTCCGCTGGTCGTTGTCAAGTCCAACAACTTCCTTTGCTAAATTACGTTCATTGACAGCCAAACCAAAAGAGCCACCAATTAACCCCACTCCAATGATAGCTAAACGTTTAACTATCATTTAGACTTTTACCTAACGTATTAGCAATTATATTTAATTCCTTCATTAGTTTTTTGAAATTTTCCGGAGTTAATGACTGTTTTCCATCACAAAGAGCTTCCGGCGGGTTAGGATGCACTTCAATCATAAGTCCGTCGGCTCCAGAAACAACGGCAGCCTTAGACATATCTCCAACAAAACGCCAATCCCCTATGGCATGGCTAGGGTCTACAATTACCGGCAAATGTGAAAGATATTTTACTACAGGTACAGCAGTTAAGTCTAGTGTATTCCGGGTATAGGTTTCAAAGCTTTTAATCCCCCGCTCACATAATATTACATCAAAATTGCCTTCTGCCAAAATATACTCAGCTGCCATCAACCATTCTTCAATAGTTGCTGAAGGAGAACGTTTTAATAACACCGGCTTGTTTTCCTTAGCCACTTTACGCAACAAGAAAAAGTTTTGCATGTTACGGGCGCCAATTTGTAATATGTCAGCATATTCACGTATCAATGGCAGTGCACTGGCGTCCATAACTTCGGTCACAATAGGCATCCCAGTAGCCTCACTGGCTTCGGCCAATAATTTTAGACCCTCTTCCTCTAGACCTTGAAATGAATATGGAGAGGTACGGGGTTTAAAAGCCCCACCACGCAAAATGGTACCGCCGGCCTCTTTTACCTGCTTTGCCGCTTCTAGCAATTGTTCTCGGCTTTCTACCGCACAGGGCCCGGCCATGACTTGTAGTTTTCCGCCACCAATTTCTAAACCTTTAACCTTAACAATTGTACTTTCTTTTTTAAATACCTTTGAAGCTAATTTGTACTGGTGCATAATTGGCACCACTTTTTCTACACCAGGCATTGCTTCCAAAGCAACATCGTTAATTTGTGTTTTATCTCCAACTGCACCAATAATAGTTCGCTCTACACCCTCAGATAAATGAATTTTAAATCCAAGTCCTTCTAATCTATTTACTACCGACTGGATATCATTTTTGTCGGCCTGGTAATTCATAACTACTATCACTTTAAAAAACCTCCTCTAATTATTAATTACTTAATCCTATTATCGCCCAAAAAAATGCAAAAAACGCCCTCAGAGGAGCGTAAAAGTGATAGAAATAGACATAAATATCCCCCCTTACCATACTTCCATACTACTGGGTTTAATAATCAAACCATTCTAGTGTACCTCTAAGGTACTCCATTCTACAATGTCATCATAGCACAGATAGTAACTAACTGACAATAATTATTTTATAGTAGGACCTGCACCTATATTATTTAGGTGCAGGCTTTAATTAAGCTATTTTAGCTTTTCTAATGTTCTTTAATATCACTGCCAATTCTTCCGGCATAAGTGATTGTTTGCCATCTGAAAGAGCATTTGCCGGGTCGGGGTGAACTTCAATCATTAACCCATCTGCTCCTGCAGCCAGTGCTGCATATGATGTTGGGGCAATTAATTCCTTTCTACCGGTGGCATGGCTAGGGTCGGCAATTACTGGTAAATGTGATAAATTCTTTACCGCTGCCACAGCGGCCACATCCAGGGTGTTTCTAGTAAAAGGCTCAAAGGTCCGTATCCCCCGCTCACAAAGTATTACCCGGTGATTGCCTTCTGCCAATATATATTCCGCTGCCTGTAACCATTCTTCAATGGTTGCTGACAAACCTCGCTTTAACAATACCGGCTTGTTAACTTGACCTACTTCACGCAGTAGCGTAAAGTTCTGCATATTTCTGCTGCCAATTTGAATTATATCAGCATACTGGCTGACTAAATCACAGTGACGGGCATCCATTAATTCAGTAATCACAGGCATACCTACTGAACGCCCTGCATCACTCAATATTTTTAAGCCATCTTCACCTAAACCCTGAAATGAATATGGTGAGGTACGGGGCTTAAATGCTCCACCGCGAAGCACATTTACTCCCATATTCCTTAGTACCGGGGCTAACTCCAGCATCATTTCCTGGTTTTCTACTGCACAGGGGCCAGCCATAATTAATGTGCTTCTTCCACCTATATTACATGTTCCCAGTTGTATAATTGTGTCGTCTTTTTTATGTTCTCTACTTACCAGTTGAAAAGAATGCATACAAACACCCCCTAACTGGCCAGCGCTGATTTAAAATCAGCCACTAACTTAGAGACAATATTAATAGCATTATCGGGATTATTTTCAATTTCTTTTACTATGGCACTGCCTACAATTACAGCATCACAATATTGGGCCATATCAGTCGCCTGTTCAGGGGTGGAAACACCAAAGCCAACCCCTATGGGTAATGACGTTGCATCTTTTACTTCACCAGTCAAATCACATATTTTACTGTTAGACTCTTCTCTAACCCCAGTAACCCCTGTAACAGATACGCAATACACAAATCCCCTGGAATAGCGAACAACCTGTTTTAGCCTGGAATTACTGGTGGTGGGTGCCACCAGTTGGATTAGGTATAATCCTTCTTCCACAGCCAGGGAGAATAACTGATGGCATTCTTCCACTGGCAGGTCAGGTACAATCAAACCATCAACACCTGTCTGTACGGCATCCTTCACAAAATCTTCTAAACCGTACTGTAAGATGGGATTATAGTATGACATCAGAACAAGAGGCACTTGTTTTGTTTGGCGTATTAACTTAACCGAATCTAATATTTTGGGTAAAGTTGTGCCCTGCTCCAGTGATCTCTGAACTGCCTTTTGAATAATAGGTCCATCTGCCATTGGTTCAGAATAGGGAACTCCCAATTCTATTATATCAGCTCCGGCATCGGCCATTGCCTTAACCAGTTCCACCGTAGTGTTTAGATTTGGATCACCAGCAGCAATGTATGGAATGAAAGCCTTCTCTTTATCTTCTTTTAACTGAGTAAGGCAATTATCTATTCTATTATTCATTATGCTTCCACCCCCATAATTTCGGCCATTGAATTTACATCTTTATCTCCCCGTCCGGAAAGGTTTACAATAACAATTTGATTATCATTAAGTCTAGACGCTAGTTTTACTGTTTCCGCTATGGCATGGGCACTTTCCAGGGCTGGAATGATACCGTCGGTTTTGCAAAGCAGTTGAAAAGCTTTCACTGCTTCATTGTCATCAACAGATGTATAATCTACTCTGTTAATGTCTTTTAGATAGCTGTGTTCAGGCCCCACACCGGGGTAGTCCAATCCGGCAGAGATTGAATGAACCGGCACCACCTGCCCATGTTCGTCCTGCAGCAGGTAACTATAACTTCCCTGTAGCACCCCTGGCTTACCTTTAGTTAGTGTGGCGCAATGCTTGCCACTATCCAATCCATAACCCGCTGCTTCCACTCCAACCATCTTAACTTGTTGGTCTTCTAAGAATGGATAGAACATACCCATGGCGTTGCTTCCACCGCCAACACAAGCCACCACATAGTCGGGCAGTCTACCCGTTTCTTCTAAAATTTGTTCCCTGGCCTCATGACCAATTACCGACTGGAAATCTCGCACGATTTCCGGGTAGGGATGGGGGCCGGCCACTGAACCGATACAGTAATAAGTGTTTTCAACGTTTGCTACCCAATCACGAATGGCTTCGTTCATGGCATCTTTTAGAGTACAACTACCGCTGTCAACAGCAACAACTTCTGCCCCTAAAAGCTTCATTCGAAATACATTTAATGCCTGTCGCCGCACATCTTCTTTACCCATGTAGACGGTGCATTCAAATCCAAACAGCGCAGCAGCAGTGGCAGTGGCCACTCCATGCTGTCCAGCCCCGGTTTCAGCAATCACCCTTCTCTTTCCCATTTTTTTGGCAAGTAATAGCTGGCCGATGGTGTTATTAATTTTATGGGCTCCGGTATGATTAAGGTCTTCCCGCTTTAGATAAATTTTAGCCCCACTACAA
The DNA here is from genome assembly GCA_009711615.1 of Bacillota bacterium. GTDB lineage: Bacteria > Bacillota > Desulfotomaculia > Desulfotomaculales > Desulfohalotomaculaceae > Desulforadius. Next base: position 158,895 of record VENI01000002.1, read on the forward strand.
TACTCAGTTAATCCCTGGGCAAAATATAGCGGTGACTTCCGCCCTACATATTTGCTTAAATAATACTTTAGTTCATTTTGGAATTTTTCGTCTTTCTTAACCATCTGATAACTTTGATTAAGTTCTATCAGGGCGGGCATTAATGTTTCTGGAACGAATCGCCCGCCATAGTTGCCAAAATATCCGTGCTCATCAGGTATTTGCACCACTTCAACTAACTCCCTTCTCAACTCTGCTCATAAACATTGCTATTTTTTGTAGATCTTTTTTCCCTTCGGTCTCCACACCACTGGATACGTCCAACGCATATGGATGCACAATCTGAATAGCTTCAGTTATATTTTCAGCCGTCAAACCTCCGGCCAATATTAGTGGTGTTCTTAATTGCGCCTTCTTTAATAAATGCCAGTTAAATGTTTTACCAGTACCACCAGCAACACCTGGGGTATAAGCATCCAGTAGCACTGCATCAGCAGGATATTCAGCTGCTTGCTGCAATACTTCAGCATCTCTAACCCTAAATGCCTTAATTACCGGTATACCTATTTCTTTAGCATATTCCGGTGTTTCATCGCCATGCAGTTGTACATAGTCCAACCGGCATTCTCGGGCAATTTGTTGAACTTTTTCTTTTGGAGCATTAACAAATACTCCTACTTTACTGATAAATGGAGGTAAGTTAAAAATAATTGATCGGGCCTGTTCCGGTGTAACCTGCCGTGAACTGGAGGCAAACACAAAACCCAGGGCATCAGCACCACACTTCACTGCATATCTACCGGTGTCTAAATCTTTAATACCACAAATTTTAACTCTTACTTTAGGGTTGTTCATTATACTCACCACCAACCAGCAATCTTGTAAGTTTAACAGATGGGTTAGAAGCAGTAACCAATGTTTCCCCAATTAATACCGCATTAATGTTATGTCTAGCTAAACCAGCCATATGGCTACTGTCCTTAATACCACTTTCACTGACCACAGTTATTTCTGGGTTAATTAATCTTCGCAGTTTAAATGTGGTAGTGATATCTGTTTCAAAGGTGTGGAGATTGCGGTTGTTTATCCCAATAAGGTCAACTCCTATTTCCAAAGCTGTTAACACTTCAGATTTACTATGCACTTCCACCAGTACTGCTAAGCCAATATTTTTCGCAATCTGATATAGTTCAGATAATGTCCTTTCATCCAACGCTGAAACAATTAATAACACTGCATCAGCACCTAACACCTTTGTTTGGTATATCTGGTAAGGATGAATAATAAAGTCTTTTCTTAAAAGCGGAAGACAAATTTCTTCTCTGATGTCAGTTAAAAACCGGTTATGACCGCCAAAAAAATTTTCATCTGTCAATACTGATATGGCAGCCGCCCCCGCATCTACATATGCTTTGGCTAGAGTAAGATGATTAAAATTAGGGCAGAGCAGTCCTTTAGAAGGGGAACGTCGCTTTACTTCAGCAATGATATTCACCTTTCCAGGTGATCTTATCGCCCCGACAAAATCTTTTGGTGGAGGTGAAGCCGTAGCTAGTTCCATCATTTTACTCAGTGGAAATTGCTGCATTTCCTGTGCCAGTTCCTGTTTCTTATGCCCAATTATCTGCTGCAGTATCAAAAGCTGGCCACCTCTTCTTTTGGTATTTGGGACGTATATCTAGCCAGTTCTTTTAACTTGTCAGCAGCACTTCCACTATCAATTGTTTGTTCTGCAAACTTAATTCCTGAGGCAATGTCTTTCACCTTACCGGCACATATTAAACCCAAGGCTGTGTTAAGCACCACTGCATTCCTTCGCGGCCCCCGAATTCCCTTCAATATTTCTTTTGTAATTACAGCATTTTCTTCCGGGGTCCCCCCTGAAAGTGCCTCCACTGGTGCATACCTAAAACTGTATTCTTCAGGGTTTAAAGAAAAACTAGACACTTTACCATTTCTAACTTCGCAGATTTCTGTATTCCCAGCCAATGATACTTCATCCAGTCCTCCTGCACCATGTAGTACAAAGGCATGTTCTGTATCCAGCCGTGCCAAAACATGGGCTAATTTCTCCACTAAATTGGCACTATATACTCCTAAAACTTGAGCTCGCGCTCCAGCTGGGTTAGTAAGGGGACCCAGTATGTTAAATACTGTACGAATTCCTATTTCCTTACGAGGACCTGCGGCATATTTCATTGCTTGGTGCAGTTTTGGGGCAAATAAAAAACTGATTCCGCAGTCATCCAGACACTTACTGGCTTGCTCTGGGGTTAAATCGACTTTTATACCCAAAGCTTCCAGTACATCTGCACTGCCACTGCTACTACTCACTGAACGATTTCCATGTTTAGCCACCTTAACCCCAGCCCCGGCCAAAACCAATGCTGCAGTGGTAGAAATGTTAAAGGTGCTTGCACCATCCCCTCCGGTACCGCAAGTATCCACTAAAAGCTTGTGCTTGCTAATTACTGGGGTTACCTTTTGCCGCATTACTTTTACAAAACCGGTAATTTCGTCCACCTGCTCGCCCTTTAATTGCATTGCAATAAGCAGTGCAGCTATTTGTGCTGAGCTAGCTCTCCCTTCCATGATGTCTGCCATAACCGAAATGGCCTCTTCTTCGTTTAAATGTTTACCATTAACCACTTTTTTTATGGCCTGTTTAATCACTTCTAATCTCTCCTCTCCTAACTCTGCTCAACTAAGTTGGTTAGTTGATTAACCGAAGATAATTTTTTAATATTTGATGCCCATACCCGGTAAGCACCGACTCTGGGTGAAACTGTACTCCATGCACATTATGATGTTGGTGAGATACACCCATGATTTCTCCATCTTCAGTCCAGGCAGTTACTTTTAAAAAACTTGGCATACTATTTCTTGATAAAGCCAATGAGTGATATCTGCCACCTGTTAAAGGTATCGGTAAGTCACTAAACAAACCAGTGTTAAGATGCAATATTGGTGAGACTTTTCCATGCATTAAGTTATCTGCCTGCACCACATCTGCACCAAATGCACTACCTATCACTTGATGCCCTAAACAAACTCCCAGTATCGGAAATTTATTACTTAACTTTTTTACAATCTCCAGGCAAATACCAGCTTGTTCAGGTCTACCTGGGCCAGGAGACAATATTATGCCTGAAGGTTTCAGCTCCATTATTTCCTGTATGGTTATGGTATCGTTACGGAATACCTTAACCTCCTGACCTAACTCACCAAGATACTGCACCAGGTTATATACAAAGGAATCGTAATTATCAATCACCAACAGCAAAGCGTTTTATCCCTCCTTTCCCGTCTTTTATCCCCAATGAACGGGTAACGGCAGCAGCTTTATTTACACTCTCTTGAAACTCCGTTTCTGGTTCAGAATCGGCCACTATTCCTGCTCCTGCCTGAAAATATGCTTGTTCACCGTAAAACACAACAGTTCTGATGGTTATGGCGGTATCTATTACATTGTTAAAACCAAAATATCCTATAGCACCGGAATATGGACCACGCTTGGTAGTTTCCAATTGATTTATTATTTCCATCGCCCTTATTTTGGGTGCACCACTGACAGTTCCCGCCGGAAAACATGCTTTCAGAGCATCAATAGCAGTGTTTTTAGGGCTTAGTGTTCCCTTTACATTAGATACCAGATGCATTACATGAGAATATTTTTCCACCTGCATAAAAGAATCTACTTTTACGGTACCTGGTTGGCAAACCTTACCAATATCGTTTCGTCCCAAATCAACCAGCATAACATGTTCAGCCTTTTCCTTTTCATCATTTAACAAATCATCTGCCAACTGATTATCTTGATTTACATTCTTACCCCGGGGTCGGGTGCCGGCAATGGGTCTGGTTTGCACTTCATTGTTCTCCACCCTGACCAGCATTTCTGGAGATGCCCCGGCAATACAGATGTCATTTAATTTCAAGTAGTACATGTATGGCGAAGGGTTTATACTACGCATATGTCGGTAAACATCAAAGGAAGAACCGGTATAACTACAGGAAAATCGTTGGGAGAGAACCACCTGAAATATATCACCAGCAGTAATATACTCTTTTGCCTGCTTAACGGCATTTGTGAATTGTTTCTTGCTACAGTTAGATTCCAAAGGCCCTGCACTTTGTCTCGTTGGCATTTTTAAAGTGCTGGTTTTATACAATAGATTTTCAATTTCATTCAACATCTTTACAGCCTGTGAATATTCTTTGCTGGCATTAGAGGTTACTCTGCTGTTTACTACTGCAGTTAATACATGCTGCAAGTGGTCATAAATTAATACTACTTCACAAAATACTAGTAACGTATCAGGAAGTTGTATGTCATCTTCTACACTTGTAGGCAAATTTTCTAACGTTGAAGCTACATCATAGCCGATATACCCCACAGCTCCACCGTAAAACCGTGGTAATTCTGAAAATTTAGGACAATTAAATTGAGCTAAGATTTCTTCCAGTATGTCCAATGGCTTTCCTTCTACCAAATACTCTTTATTATCTAATGTATATTTGCTGGTCAGACCATTGCTTTCAAGAGTGGCAAATGGAGATAAACCAATAAAAGAGTACCTGGCTGTAAGTTGGTTTCCTTCAACACTCTCCAGTAAGTAAATAGGGTTAAAAGGTTGCATCTTCTGGAATACAGTTACAGGAGTTTCAGTGTCTGCCATAAATTGTTTACATACCGGAATTAAATTGTGTTTTTTACTTAATGCAATGTATTCATTCTCAGTTAATTGAATTTTTTTCACCCCCTTTCATAAAAAAACACAAAAAACCAGCGCCCAAAGTAGAGCACTGGTTTTATTTACGTTAAAACACACTTCTCCCTCTACTCAGCTAAACTACTTACTATTCTAAACTCAACTCATCTAAAACTATTAAATTATATTGTATGCTAGCACAAATACCAAAGTAAGTCAATATAAACATTTATAATCACTAAGTCACTACACCCAATATGTTTCCAATAAACATAATGGCTTTTGTTCTTTACTTACAATTTTGTGTCTGCCAACACGCCCCTGTTCAGTGTCCCTTAGTTCTGTTAATGATTTTACCGTATCACCGTACCTACCCTGATTTTTATATAAGATTTTTAAATGCCTCAGCATGTTGGATTGAACTACTTCCAACGGCATAGTTTCCAATGCCAAATCCACATACTTAGCGTTATTTACGTGCCTATTGGTGTCAATATCACTGTACCTTATTTGAAAATCTTTGCTGTAATGAAACTCTCGGGGTTCCACAGGTTTCTTTAGTTTAAGAGGTGTAGCATAGGCATCTTCAACCCCATAGGTTTGTTTGAATTCTTTTGGTATATTTATTATTTTCATATTTTTGACATCTAAAAGAACCCAACGGGAATCAGCATTTACAATAGTACGGTTTTCACAGTCTAGAACACTAAAATTTCTATAAGCATTAATTCCTTTTAGTGATAAAGCTTTGGTTGTCACCTTAACTGCTTCCCCCAACATCGGATACCGATCTATATTAATATCCCATTGATATAGCACCCATGAATGGTTCTTATCACTTAAATAATTCAAACCAACACCCAGTTGCTCACTTTGAAAAATGGCAATATCCTGAAAGTAATTAATTAGCGTGGTAATAAGGCATTTTTTGCGATAATCAACTTCATAATAATGAATATTATATTTTCGTTCGGTTGTTACTTGCTCCACTATATTTCCTCCCTTAATAACAATTATTGAACACTTGTTAACTATATCACATTTGTCTATTATTGGTAATTATTTATAAAATATTGTATACTATATTAATGTCATTATATCTAGATAAAGGAGTGGGCATTTTGCATGACAGATTAGTAAAAGAAGTAATGGTTCCCATTAATGTATATCCCGTAATAAATAAGAACGCCACCATCGGGGAAGCGATAAATGTTTTGAAGAAAACATTTAAGATACTGCCTAATAATGTCCTTACCGGATATAGATCTATTATTGTACTGGATGATAATAAGGAAATAGTTGGCATTTTAACAATACGATCACTTTTAAAAGCAATTGAAATGGAAGCACATAATGAGAAAACACTATCAACCATTGCCTCATGGGCACTTTTTTTTACCAAGAGTAAAATGGATAAGCATTTAAACATCCAGGTTAAAGATATAATGAGAAGTCTTGAAATTGCATATGTATATGAAAATGAGACCATTACCACGGCAGTACACACAATCCTTACCAAACAGGTTAATTCTCTACCGGTAATAGAAAAACCTGCTGTTACAGAATTAACTATGGGTGAATATCCCCTAGAAAACAACAAAGTGATTGGCATTATTAGAGCCATTGATATCTTTAACATTATTGGCGACGTATTAGAGGTGGACGACAAAGTAATAACTTTTCCAGTTAAAATGTCTAAAAAGCCCTTTTAAAATTTTAGCATAATTTGTTAATATATCAGCAACTGTTCAAAAAGGAGGTTAAATCAATGAGAACACTATTTGATAGCACCAAAATTAATAATATTGAACTTAATAACAGATTTATCCGTAGCGCTACTTGGGAAAACAAAGCTGATCAAAAAGGGCATCTAACTGATGAACTTTTAAAAGTATATCAAGAACTAGCCAAGGGGCAAGTGGGTCTAATTATTACCGGATATGCATTTGTCATTAAAGATGAGCAACCCAACCCAGGCATGATGGGCATTTATGATGACTCATTTATTAAAGATTATAAGAAACTTACTGATGCCGTACATCAGCATGGCAGCAAAATTGTACTACAAATTGCCTATGGCGGAACTCAAACCAATTACCGTCCAGAAAATAGAGTTATTTGGGGACCGTCAACAGTTCCAGAAATGGCCACCGGTGTTGTAGCCCACGAAATGACTAAAGATGACATTAATACTTTGGTTAAAGCATTTGGTGATGCCGCTTCTAGAGCTAAGTCTGCCGGGTTTGACGGTGTTGAGTTCCACGGTGCACACGGCTATTTATTAAGCCAATTTTTAAACCCCTACCATAATCAAAGAACTGATGAATATGGCGGTGACATCGAGAATAGAGCAAGGGTTATATTTGAAACCTACAATGAAATTCGTCGCCGAGTAGGCGAAGATTACGCAGTAATGATCAAAATAAACTGCCGTGATTTTGTTGAACAGGAATTAACCTTTGAAGAAAGTTTGTATGTTTGCAAAGAGTTATCTAAAAGAGGGATAGATGCCATTGAAGTAAGTGGCGGAATAGCAGCAGCTAAAGAACTGGGTGCCCAGAGAAAGAAAATTAACTCCACAGAAAAAGAAGCTTATTTTGAAGAATATGCTGCTGAAATTGCCGAACAAGTGGATACCAAGGTAATTTTAGTGGGAGGCATTAGATCATTGGATGTAATGGATCGACTGTTATCTGAAACAAAAATAGATTACTTTTCAATGGCCAGACCATTTTTATCTGAACCAGACCTAGTAAAACACTTTCAAGAAAAGAGTAAAACAAAAGCCCGATGTGTTTCCTGTGGCAGTTGCTACACCCCAGAAGGTAATTACTGTGTAACATTTAGTAAATAAGTGTTTGAACTTATTAGTAAGTCCCAGGAGTTATTTAATTAACCCCTGGGACTTTTATTCTTCTTCAAAATGAGCAATATTGTTCTTTTGAAGGAACTTATCCTGCCGATAAATCATAAATTTGCGAAATGCAAAGTAAACAATAATAAATGCCAATAAAGAATTAATTCCGGCACCTAATAAGAAAGTCTTACCTAAAGATTTCAACCATATAATCCATGCTTCGGGACTGGTAAGGTTAAAATGTATATTTACAGCGTGAGGTTTTTCAGCATGCCCACTCATGATTAATTTACCTACCATCATGTTGATAGCATAAAAAATAGGAACCGTAATCTTAAACATCATAGCTGTTAATGCCGCTGCCAAACCATTTAACCCCACTGCCCTGGCAACTAAAAAACTTACAGGTATGCTGATAATAGGTATAGGTAAAAAATCCATAGCAACACCTATACCAACACCACCGGCAATTTTATTAGGAGCATCAGGTAAATTCATTAACCTGTTATAAGTTTCCATAAATTTATTTTGTAATTTGCTCACCATATATTTATTTTCCCTCAATATTTATCCATTTTTACCACTATTTTAGAATAAGGCATATCTAGTTATTATGTCAACAAATATATTAAGGAAAATGATTTATTAGCAATAAATTATTTCTTCCGATTTACAGGGTCTAATTTATTCTCATTAACACTAAGTTGAAAAACATCTGATCGTGAATAGTGACCCATTACATCAAAGTCAAATCGACTTTCTATTACTTCGTTTAAATTCAAATCAGCGATTATTATATCTTCACAGTCATAAACAGGTTCTTTTACATATTCACCCAGCGGCCCAACAACGGCGCTCCCTCCTCTACACATTACGTCCGGCGATGATTTTAGTTCATCATAGCAGGCCAAATCCGTCGGATACATCTCCTTAGTAACAAATTGATTACAGGATAATACAAAACACCGTCCTTCAAGAGCAATATGACGGATGGTAGATTGCCATACATCCCGTGAATCTGCAGTGGGTGCTAAATAGATTGATACACCTTTATTGTACATTGCCATCCTTGCCAATGGCATATAGTTTTCCCAACAAATTAAACCACCCATTGTTCCATACGGAGTATCAACAGTGGTTAATGTGCTTCCGTCACCTTCGCCCCAAATTAATCTTTCTGATGCAGTAGGTTTTAATTTTCTATGCTTACCTAATAGTTTGCCATTAGGCCCAAAATATAAAGTTGAACAATATAGTGTACCGCTAGCAAAATTGGGTTCTTTCTCTATAACACCAATAACTAAATATACTTCGTTTTCCCGTGCTGCTTTTCCCAAGGCATTAATAGTCTCGCCAGGTATTGACACTGCATTTTTCCAGTATCTTAGCCAGTCTTTTCTACCTTTCCCTGACCTACTTCCAACTACTGCTCCAAATGTTAAACCCCGTGGATATGCAGGTATAAAGGCTTCAGGAAAAAGAATTATTTTTGCGTCTTTATTTGCTGCTTCATTAATTAATAAAAGCGTTTTCTTAACGGTAGCATCACGATCCATTATTACAGGTGCTGCTTGAACAACAGCTGCTCGAACCGATTTTTGATAATTTTTCATAAAATACCTCCACTTGTTAAGGATTCAATTACCAGTGTTTAAATTCTTCTTCAGGAGATATTAAAAATAATATCTCATAATTAAGGAGGGAAATTTGTTGATTGGTACTTATTTAGACAAATACAGAGATACTGGATTATTAGTTTTAAGAATTGGTTTTGGGTTAATGTTTATGTATCATGGTTTCCCCAAAATAGTTGGTGGAGTAGAAAAATGGGCCGGACTTGGTGGCGCAATGTCCGCTTTTGGTATTACTTTTCTTCCTGCATTTTGGGGCTTTATGGCAGCTTTCTCTGAATTTTTTGGTGGTTTGTTATTACTATTAGGATTCTTTTTCCGCCCTGCAAATGTTTTATTAGCAATTACCATGATAGTGGCTGTGGCAATGAAATTCAACGCTGGTGAAGGATTATTTGGGGCATCCCATGCTCTTGAAGCTGGTATTTTATTTATAAGTTTAATATTTATAGGTCCTGGCGAGTACAGTTTGGATGAAAGGCTTGGAGATGTAAAAAAAATAGCAACATCATAACTATCCATTTAATTTGGACTCCTGCAAAGGAGTCCATTTATTCTTCTTGCATTAATCTTTTAATAGGTATTGCCGCACCAGCAATAGTTTCACTACTGTCCTTTGAACGAAGGCTTGCAAAAACCACTCCCACCACTTCTCCGTTATTATTAAATACTGGGCTACCACTGTTTCCAGGATAAATAGGTGCGTTAATAGTAAATATTTTATCTGCTCTTCCCTTTACTTTTAAATATTGACCCACATCCCCTTCGGTAACTACATTGTTAAAACCCAGTGGATTACCTACAACTGTAACTTTTTCACCTTGTTTAACAGGCTTTAATGTATCTATAGGCACTGACGGTAAGTTATTGGCCTGCAGTTTTATCACTGCCAAATCATATTCAGGTTTGCTTGACCAACTCTCTGCTTTGTACACTTCTCCGTTAGGAAAAGTTATAATTATATTCTTTGCATTCTCTATTACATGGTGATTAGTAACAATTACGCCATCGGTACTAATGTTAAACCCTGTGCCTGATTTTTGCCTAACAGTTAAGGACAGACCCTCTCCCCCTGCTAATACGCTAACTTCCACCACGGAATCCAGTAGTGAAGAATCTAAATCTTTCTCTAATTCTAATGACTGATAAACAAGGTCAATTAGTTTTAAATTAATAGGTAACGCATTAAAAGTAAACACTGCCAGAAAAGCTAGCAGTGTTATAAAAGCAGTAATGCGAGTCAGTACTTTTTTCCGGGCAGCTTTTAGCTGCTCCAACTCATTATCTATGTCATCATTAAAGAGTTCTTCCTCATAATTATCATCACGGTATGAATTATCTTTATCCATTTACATCACCTTGTATCATCATACCATGAAAAAAATGTCGAGTCTATTAAAATAATCCTACCTACTCCCTGTTGTCAAACACTCTTTTACTCTTCTTTTCACTGCGGGGCAGGGTGCCGTAAGGTACTGTTTCTACCTCTGTTAATATACCAATCTTAGATTTTATATTACGCACGCAGTTATCAGAAACAGTCTGAGGTTGATACCCCTCATCTATTTCCAATCGCAGTGTCATTTTATCTTTACCCTGTTTTCTAGTTAATATCAGTTGGTATTCACTACTGACACCCTCGGTATTCTTCAGTACATGATCTATCTGACCAGGGTAAATGTTTACCCCTTTTATCTTAACCATATCATCACTACGCCCCAATATCCTGCCTATCATTGGGTATTCAGATCCACAGGTACACTTTTCTAGTTTTATTCTTGTAATATCATGGGTGCGGTAGCGTAATAGCGGCAAACCTTCCTTAGTTAATGTGGTAATAACCAGTTCTCCCTGCTCACCTGGAGAAAGTTGTTCTTTAGTAACTGGATCGATAATTTCAAAAAGCAGTTGATCACACCAATAATGCAGTCCGTTATGTTGCGGGCAGTCGATGGCTATTCCTGGACCATAGATTTCGGTTAAACCATATATATCAAAAGTCTCAATATCTAGGTTTTCTTCTATGCGGGCTCGCATTTTATCACCCCATCGTTCAGAACCAAATATACCCAAACGCAAGGCCATACTCTCTTTTATTCCTCTTTTTAATATTTCTTCCGAGAGCAACAGGCCATAAGATGATGTACCAATTAAAACTGTACTCTTAAGATCGGACATCATCTCCAGTTGCTTCACAGTATTTCCAGGACCGGTTGGCACAGCCATTGCACCTAGTTTTTCCACCCCGGCTTGAAAACCAATACCTGCAGTCCAAAGTCCGTAGCCCGGTGTTACCTGCACCCTGTCAGTGTTGGTAACTCCTACAGTAGTCAGACAACGACGCATCATTTCGGCCCACATTTGAACGTCATTGCGGGTATAGGGTATGATAACAGGCTTGCCTGTGGTTCCCGAAGAGGAATGTATACGCACCACTTTTTCTTCAGATACTGCCATCATTCCCATTGGATAAGTACGTCGCAATTCGTCTTTAGTAGTAAAGGGTACTTGGGCTAAATCTTTCATGGTGCATATGTCGGCTGGTTTTATTCCAGCCTGATCTAACTTTTGTCGGTAATATGGAGAATTATTGTAAAGATTTTCAATCATTACCTTTAGTTGTTCTTGTTGCCGGTTTAATATATCACTGAAATCAAAGCTTTCTGTCAGTTCAGAGTTGGCGATTGCCACATTAGTTCACCTCCACAGCCTCGAAACCTAGCTCAAAGGCTTTAATGTTTATTTCTTTAAACTTCTCAGGCACTGCCCTTAACACAATTTCCAAAAGATGCTCCTTGTCATAAGGTAGTACATTTAACGCCGCCAATGCTCCTAGCATTACAATGTTAACTGCCTTGTGAGTACCTGCTTGTTTGGCCAGTGCCGTAGCATCAAATAAGTATAAATTATTGGTATTTTCTTTTAGATAACCAATCAATTGATCCCTATGATACTGTGAAACACCCAGAGTAGTTGATACAGGCACAATTGATGATTGATTGGCTACCACCACAGCATTTTTATTGATTTTGGGCAAGCCTCGAACAGTTTCGGCCAGTTCGAATCCCAGCAGCACATCACCCATACCATTAGGTATTAATGCACTGTATAGATTGTCACCCATGCGAACCTGGCTCATCACAACACCTTCTCTTTGGGCCATGCCAATTGCCTCGGAAGTGCGTACATCAAGGCCATAATGCATCGCTGCCTGGGCTAGAATACGGGAAGCAAGCACATTACCCTGTCCTCCAACACCAGTGATTACAACATTAAAACTCATCGTTATCGCACCTCCTGAATGGCCCCATTGGGGCAGACTTGGGCACATAGGTTACACCCAGTGCAGCTTTCATTGATAACGTATTCATCCTTCTGCTTGCTGATAGCCGGACAACCTAGTTCGTTAATACATATCTCACAGCCTATACAATCATCCGGATTTATATAAAGATCTTTTAATCGCTTTTTGGTTAATGAAATACATTCCCGGCGCATCACCACAACAGCTGGCCCTTTAAAATCAATTGCTGCTTTTGCTTCATTAATAGCTGTTTTTAAGTCGTACGGGTCTACTACTTTTACCATTTCCACCCCACATGCCGATGCCATATTGGCAATATCTAGACTTTTAGTAGGTTCTCCCTTTGCTGTCACTTCCATTCCTGGGTGGGGTTGGTGACCAGTCATAGCAGTGGTACGGTTGTCCAATACAACCAGTGTAATGTCTGCCTTGTTGTATACGGCGTTTATTAGTCCAGGGATACCGGTGTGAAAAAATGTTGAATCACCTAAAAATGACAATTGCTTGCGTTTTGGTTCCACCCGGTTTAAACCGCTGGCTATGGTAACGCTTGCCCCCATGCAAAGGCAAGTATCAACAGCATTTAACGGTTGCATGTTGCCCAAAGTATAGCAGCCAATGTCTCCGGTAAATACCGCATCCTTCCCAGCAGCTTCTTTGAAAGCATAAAATGATGCCCGGTGAGGACATCCAGCACACAATACCGGCGGACGCACAGGCAACGGGGGCAGTTCAGACTGTTCCGGAGTAGATATTGATATTCCCATGAAACTAGTCAACGCGTCCATCACTTTATTTACATTTAATTCCCCTTCTCTGGCAATGAAGTTCCCTTCCTTACCTTTAATATCCACAGATATTTTTTGTTTCCATGCCAGTTTAATTAACTGATCTTCAACCACAGGCTCCTGTTCTTCTACTACAAGTACACGTTTGTGCTGTTGTAAAAAGTCTGCAGCTAATTTACTGGGTAGCGGATACGGTGTACCTATTTTTAATATAGATGCTTTAACATTTAAAATATCCAAAGCTTCTTTTACATAGTTATAAGAAACACCTGAAGTCACTATCCCAATTTCTCCCTGTACATTTTCCACCTTGTTAAAGGGCAAGCTTATAAACAATTCTTCTGCAACCAGCTGTTGCTGATTTAACCATCGGTGCTGCTTTACTGCTAAACTGGGAAAAATAACCCATCTTGGATCTTTATTAAAGCCCTCCGGCAAAGTATCGCTCTGGCGCTCTCCCATTTCAACATCCTGGCACACATGACAGGTGCGGGTGGTGGGACGTAGTATTACAGGCAAACCCAACTTTTCGGAAATATCAAAGGCTGCTACCGTCATCTCCTTGGCTTCTCTGGGGTCTGCCGGGTCAAGCACCGGTATTTTGGCAAATTGAGCAAACTTTCTGGTGTCCTGTTCATTTTGTGAACTATGTGGTCCGGGGTCATCGGCCACTGCTAGCACCAAACCTCCCTTAACCCCAATATAGGCCAACGTCATAAGTGGGTCTGCAGCCACATTAAGTCCCACTTGTTTCATAGTGACCATTGATCTGGCCCCAGCATATGAAGCACCGGCAGCCACTTCTAATGCTACTTTTTCATTAACTGACCATTCAGCATAAAAATCATGCTTTTTAGCTAACTCGGCCAGGGTACTAAATATTTCAGAAGAAGGTGTTCCGGGGTAAGCTGCTGCAACCTGTACCCCCGCTTCCACTGCCCCATGGGCAATGGCTTCATTTCCCATTAAAAGTTTTTTCATATTTATTGCCTCCAAACTCTTTAAACTCCCATTCCTTGTATTCTGATAATAATGGAAACAAGCACTGCTAACGATGCTACAAACATAGCAATATAATCTATCTTAGATGTTTTTTGCTCTTCAAAGCAAGTTCTAATCCCACTTCCATAGCCTCGGGTTTCCATGGCCATGGCCAGTCTTTCTGCTTTCTGCAGAGATACCAGCACCATCGGAACTGCCACCGATGCATAAGCTTTTAATTTTACCATCGGACTGCCACCATCCACCCGACATCCTCTGCATGCCTGTGCTTCCCTGACCTGCTTTATCTCTGTTAAAAATGTGGGTACAAACCGTAGAGAGGTCATAAACATAAACACATAATCATAAGGAAGTTTTAATTTTTCGGTAAGGGATAAAACAATATCTTTAAACTGGGTGGTAGATAAAAACAAAATAAAACTAAGTACCATTGCAGCCATTCTCATTCCCATGGATGCCCCCAATGTAACTGCACCCACCGTTACCGGCAGATGTTCTCCCGGTAGCAAGTAAAATAAAACGATACCTTGCTGATAAAAAAGTACCTGCATCACTACTAATACCATAGTAAAAATAATTATTCCTTTTAATGCAGGTAAAATTTTATTTAATATACCAGCAATTGCTGCCATCGTTATAACAAATGCTACCAGTGCCAACAAATAATAACCACTGCTGAAAATTAGTGCCACAGTCATCACTGCCACCATCCAAACCATCTTAGCCAGAGGGGTCAGCCTGTGTATTATTGAACTTCCTGCAGAATAATCAACCACAGAGGCCAATATTTTCACCCCTATCTAATATTTTCAGGGCCTGATAAACCTCTTTCACGGTTAATAAATTCTCTGATATGCCCAAGTCCTGCAGTTCATCTGCCAACCGTACTACCGGCGGCAGTTCTAACAGGGTTTTACTCAACAATTCCGGTTGAGTAAATACATTTCTCACACAATCATCAACTAATACTTCACCCTGGCATAATGCTATCACCCTCTTAGCGAATTCTGCCACCAATGTCATGTCGTGGGTAATAAAGATTATTGTGTGACCTTTGGAATTAAGTTCATTAATCATCTCCATAATCCGCATGCTTTCCCGATAATCTTGTCCAGTGGTTGGTTCATCCAACACTATCACTTCCGGTTTAATTGCTAGCACCGATGCCAGTGCCACCCGCTGGCGCTGCCCCCTACTTAGGTCATAGGGGTATGCCTGGCGGTAATCCTGTAATCCCACCGCATTCAAAGCTTCATTAACCCGGTTGTTAATCTCTTCAGTGGGCAGGCCCAGATTCTTCAAACCGAAAATCACTTCTTTTTCTACACTATCATGAAATATTTGATGGTCAGGGTTTTGAAATACAAACCCCACCAATTTTGCCAGTTCTGAAACTTTACTGTGGGTGGCATCTATGTTCCCCACCATTACTCGACCTGATGAAGCTTTAAGCAGGCCGTTAAAATGTTTTGCCAGTGTTGTTTTACCAGCACCATTTTGTCCTACCAAGGCCACAAATTCTCCAGCATCTATAGTCAAGCTAATGCCTTTTAGAACATTTTCACTTTCACTGGTTTGATAATGGTAATGCAAGTTTTCCACTGTTATGGCTGTTTTGCTGCTCATTTAAAAGTCCCCCTGAATCTTTCCCGAATAAAAGATGCACCTTCTGGTACAGTTAATGGTAATATATCTGTTTCTCCAGTTAGCAAACAGGCAAGTTCCGTTACCTGAGGTACCTGCACACCAATTTTGTAGAGTTCTTCCCGGCGAGAAAAAATGCGTTCCGGTGTTCCTTCCATGGCAATTTCACCTTGTTCCAAAACCACGATTCTGTCAGCATAACGGGCTAAAAGTTCTGTTTTCTGCTCTATCATTACAACGGTTATCCCTTCCTGCTTATTTAAATACCTTAACACTTGAAATATTTCTTTACTACCCATGGGATCAAGTTCTGAGGTAGGTTCATCTAAAATTAATACTTCCGGTTGCATGGCCAGAACTGCCGCAATAGCCAACCTTTGTTTCTGGCCACCAGAAAGGGAGTTAGTGGGGCTGTGCCGTAGATGAGCAATACCAGTGACTTCTAACGCTTTGTCCATCCTCTGTTTCATATTTTCGGGCGGTATACCCATATTTTCCAGTCCGAAGATCAGCTCCTGCTCTACTTCCATTGAAACTATTTGTCCTTCGGGATCATCAAACACACTACCCACTGTTCTGGCAATGGTAGCAATGGAACTATTGTTAATCGATTCATCCTTTAATTTAATCAGGCCATGCATCAAACCTCTTTGAAAATGGGGAATAATACCGTTTAAACATTTAGCTAACGTGCTTTTACCGGCCCCAGTAGGACCGGTAATACCTAAGAACTCTCCTTTAAAAACACTCAAATTGATATCTCTTAATGCCGGTGCATTTTCACTTCTATAGTTAAAAGTAAAGTTTTCTATATTGTACATCATTTTAAAACCTCATAAACTTTTTAACTGGAGCGTATAGTGCTTGAGACATAATAGCATTTATTAACGCCACAGGAACTACTACGCCAATAAATGTTGCCTGCATTGCTTCCAACGGTAACTTTAAAGCCACCTGAAAGTTTATTACTACATATAATGCGCCGCTAACTAAAGTTCCGATTAATGTGGCAAATATCGGCTTAAAGGTATATTTTTTAAAGGCAATTTCCGGCAGGTATCTTACCACTAGCAAACAGGCCAACGCCCCGGCAGGTTCGGTAACCAGATTCAATGCCGGAATAGGAGACTTAGAAAATATCATGCTTACTGCACCGGCCACTATGCCAATGCCAATCGCACCTGAGAATTTAGGGCGCATTAGTATAATGGATAGACAATACATGGCGATTACAAAGTTAGGGGTAATTCCCATAATATTTGGTGAGAACATGCGCAACACTGCGCCAATGGCAATAAGAATTGCCACAACGGATACTGCTTTGGTACGACTGACGGGTACTTCTGTAGCCAAACTATGGTTTGGGGTTTGAATTGTGTTTTCTGTTTTCATAATTAATATCTCCTCTCAGCTAATCATTCTTTCTAGTCTAATTTTCTTAATAACGCAAAAAAGCCAGACGCAGTTGCGCCTGGCATGAGTAACTCTGTCAAATACTAACTCCGCTCGGCTCTAACCTGCACTAAACTCAACTATACTCACCTCTCATATTCAGTTTTAAAAAACTCACTCAACTCTTGTAAAACACTCAGCTTAACTTCAGATAATTTTATCATATAATGCTTTATCTGTCACTAAATAATTTAATTTTTTCTTTGTTAATAGACTACGTTATTTCTGTTAATAATACTAACGGAGGTGAAATTTACATGAGTAATTTTACTGTAAAAGGTCCCGGAAAAAATTGCAATGAAGTCCAGGCAGACAATCTTGATCAAGCCATTGATCAAACTCGACAAAAATTTCCCGGCAAAATGGTTGCTGCAGATGCTAACGAAACTATTTATGTATGCCAGCCCAATGAAGATGAAACTTCCTGCCAAATGAAATTAAAATAATGGCTAAATGAAGATTGAACCGTGTGGGCGGTTCAATCTTCATTTTATCTCTAACAACTACCGTTAATTGTTCTACCCAAATACTCGCTCACTATCTTATAGGCGCAAAAACTTCCGCACATGGTACAGCATTCCTGTTCTTCATCATTTTTAGCCTTACGCATTTTACTGGCCTTTTCAGGATCTATTGCCAACTGAATTTGCTTTTGCCAGTCTAAATCTTTTCTGGCTTTAGACATTGCCAAATCCCATTCTTTGGCTCCATTTACTCCCTTTATAATATCGGCGGCATGAGCAGCAATACGAGAGGCTACAACCCCCTCTTTAACATCTTCTAGTGTTGGTAATCCCAAATGCTCTGCAGGGGTAACATAGCACAGAAAGTCTGCCCCGGAAGAAGCGGCAATTGTGCCACCAATGGCAGAAGTAATGTGGTCATACCCTGGAGCTATATCGGTTACAATGGGTCCCAGTACGTAAAACGGAGCGTTATGGCACAGTGTCTTCTCAATTGTCATATTGGCTTTAATCTGATCCAGGGGAACATGCCCCGGTCCTTCCACCATCACCTGAACACCTGCTTCTCTAGACCGTTTTACTAACCCACCAAGAATAATTAATTCTCGTATCTGCGATGCATCAGTGGCGTCTTCAATACACCCCGGTCGCAACCCATCTCCCAAACTTAAAGTTACATCATATTCTTTAGCTATGTCCAATAGTCGATCAAATTGCTCATATAACGGATTTTCCTTATCATTATGTAATATCCATGCAGTAAGGAATGATCCTCCCCGGGATACAATGTCCATTACCCGACCGCTACTCCTTAACTCATCGATTACTTCTTTGGTAACACCACAGTGAACAGTAATAAAATCTGCACCATCCTTGCAGTGTTTCTCAATGGCGGCAAACATGTCATCCGCTGACAAGTCGACCATCTTTTGACCTTCTTTAGCAGCATCCACCAGTGCCTGGTAAATGGGTACTGTTCCTACCATGACTGGGCTATTGTCAATTATTTGCTTCCGGGCCTGATCAATATTTCCACCTGTACTTAAATCCATAACTGAGTGAGCACCGGCACTAACAGCCGTTTCCAGCTTTTTTAATTCTTTGTCCAATTCCGGGTAAGCGTCTGATGTACCGATATTGGCATTAACCTTGGTAGATAACCCCTTGCCCACAGCTATGGGTTGACAGTTATTGTGATTAATATTGTATGGAAGCACAATCTCTCCTTTGGCAATTCCGTCCCGCAGATCTTTCGGTGCAAGCCCCTCCCTTTCTGCAGCCTGCTTCATCTCATCAGTAATAACGCCCTTTAGCGCCTGTTCCAATTGAGTCACTTTACTCATCCACCTTTCTAGTGTAATTAACGAATAATGAACTTTGATTTTATCTCAAGCTAACGTTAAAAATAATATCTTTTCTTGGGCAGCAAAAAAGCCGCAACCCATTATAAGTGAGTTACGGCATTATCTCTGCACAATAACTCTTCCCTACGCTGGAATTAACCAGATCAGGTTCAAAGGGTCGGAGAATTAACTCCTCTCAGCCTTAACGACTCCCCCAGAGCTGATACCATTATAATTAAATTTTTAATGTATAGTCACAACTAAGGCATTCAGATTAGTCATTATATGTTATTCACTCATTCTGACTCCTGAATTCTGACTTCTAAGAATCTACTATATATTATATTATTGTGTTTATTTTGTAAATAAAATTGCGAAAGAAAAAGTAGATTACTTTTTTAAATCAAGGTGGTATAATTGCATTGTTATTCAAAAATAGCTATGGAAAGGAGTATCATATTTGCTGACGGTAACCAACGTTTTATTAATTTTAGTAACCGGTGTTGCTGCCGGATTTTTAAATACTGTTGGTGGTGGCGGTTCATTGTTAACAATGCCAATGCTTATTTTCTTAGGTCTGCCATCTGCCGTAGCCAATGGTACCAATCGCATTGCCCTCATGGTTCAAAACATTGTTGCCATTGCCAACTTTCGCCACAAGGGTTTTTTCAACCCTAAGTTAAGCATTCTACTTTCGATTCCGGCTGTTCTTGGTTCTATTGTCGGTGCCAGATTTGCTATTAACTTACCAGATGAATTGTTTAATAAAATTTTAGCTGTGGTAATGCTGACGGTACTGGTACTAATTATCTGGCGTCCAGAAAAAAAATTCATAAAAACTGAAGAGGATAAAAACAAAGATGAACAAAATTTCAGCAAGTTTAAACTGGCCATTGCAATGCTCTTATTCTTTTTTGTGGGTTTTTACGGTGGCTTTATTCAAGCTGGGGTTGGATTTATCATCATTGCTGCATTAACGTTAATTACTGGGATGTCCCTGGTAAATATCAATGCTTTAAAAGTATTTGTCATTTTTGTTTATATGCTGTCTTCGCTACTGGTGTTTGTTATTAGCGGAAATGTGGATTGGATATTAGGCTTTACTTTAGCCATTGGCAATGCCACTGGAGCTTATATAGGAAGCAACTTTGCTGTAGCAAAGGGTGATAAGTGGATCAGAATAGTATTGGTAATAGCCGTACTAGGCATGTCCGCCAAACTCTTAGGCCTACATAAATTACTGGGACTGTAAAATATTCAGATGTTTAGTAGTCAGAATGATATTTTTACCATACAAGCAAATCTTCACGTTTTTGCATGTTTTTTATTCTGACTCCTAACTCCTGTCTCCTGACTCCTAAGATTTTTTATGATCTATGTCACTGAAATTATTAACACCTCCTGGTACTATATAGTACCAGGAGGTGTTTTGTTTTGAGCAAAATTAATAAAGATATGATAATCCTAGCTTCATTCATAGAACTCTACTGCAAACATCACCATGATAATCAAGATACGGTTATGGAAATTAATAAAGAATTGATGTTATGCTCAGAATGCTATGACTTACTAAAATATGCAGTGAAAAGGCGGAGAAACTGTCCTAAGGACCCTAAGCCGGCCTGTAAAAATTGTGACACCCACTGCTATGGGCCCAAGTACCAACGTGAAATCAGACAAGTAATGAAGTATTCTGGGAAACAGTTTGTAAAGAAAGGTAGAATTGACTATTTACTGCACTATTTTCTATAGCAAGACTTAATTCCTGGCCACTTGCCTGCGCAGTGTCTCACACATAGTGCAGGCTTCAGTATATTGTTTTTCATCCATTTTAGGCAGGGCTTCTACAATATTATCTAAACTCTCTGCCATATTTTTTTGGTGCATTTCAGCACGTTCTTCTTTGCTTAGCGGTTGACGTTTACCCTCTCGTATTTCTTCTACCATCTTTGCCATCTCCTCAGCATGTTCCTTGGTTAAGTGCAAAGGTATGTACATTTTTAATCTATCCAGTTCTTTATTGTCAACCTTCTCTTTATTTCTTAACTTATTAAGAACATCCTTTAACTCATCAGCTGTAAAATGTTGCATTATTTCACTCCTCCAATTAATATTTGTATTCCGACTTCTTAAAAAATTATGTTTCAAATAACCTCAAGCAATAACAAGTAATCTTCTGCTATACTAGCAAGTCATCAACTTTTTTATCGTTTTATCATTCTGACTCCTGTATTCTGGCTCCTGAATTTAATTATTCGTGAAATTTAAATATTTCCCTTCCTAAAAGGATATGATTAATTTTTAAAGAAACTATAACTATCTAAATCATTTACATATCTGTACTTTTTATAGGAGGAATTTGAAAAATGACAATATCAGCTAACAACAATGAAGCACAGAAAACATTCTCACAAATATACACAGTCATAGCTCAGTATTTATCACAACCTAAAAATGTAAAAAAATATATTAGTAGAAAATTAATTAACCTAGATGCATTTATTTTTACTATCGAACAGTTAATAGGTCGATTAACTGTCATCCGTATTCTTGAAGATACCGGGCAGCTGCCTCAGCCAGTTCTAAAACAAATCTTAGAGAAACAAGGGGTTACCGATAATGGAGAGGAAATGTGGGATGATTTGTTGGATTTATTCCTAGAAATAGCTCAATCATCAGAGCAGGATAATAACGACGGTGTTTGGTCTTTAAGTGGTGTAGATGAATTACATGTTGATAACAAAACAACCAAGCAATGCTTGAGTCTATTTTATCTGTTAGATTTCTCTGCTGGTTATGTAATTGTTCCTCGTTTGGAAGCATGGATAAGTGAAATGTCTAAAGCCTTTAAAGGTGGACTAGAAAATTCTTTTAACAAAAAATAATTTTTTTAAATTATTTTGGAGTATTTTGGCACTTTTTCACCCTTTTATTCGTCTAATATATAAACAAAATTTTACGGGGGTGGGTGGATATGGCTACCAAGCACGCAAAGATTTCTTTTCGTAACAAAACTAATGACTGTCAACACTGCCTATACAAATCTGAACGTAAGATTCCCAACACCGAGATAGTTGTACATTTTTGTACCGCAAATCTACCAGATAAAGTATATCAGTTAAGAGGGCATAGTATATCAAACTGTAAACAATTAAAACACACGGTATAACCAGTCTCTTATGAGGCTGGTTTTAATTGTTAAAGTAGCCCCTATTTAGGGAATAAAATGATTCTTAGGAAAGAAAGAGAATAAAAAAGGAAAATGTTAGTTTTTTGTTGAAGTAAGTCAAACATTGTAAGGGAGGTATCGACAATGTCTGGTTTACTTCAGAAATCATACCTTGTTTTAGCTACTGTTGCAGCAGCATGGTTTAGCTTTGTTTACGCAGCTAAACCCAGTTTGCCAGTCTATCATAATACATTTTTGTTTGTTGCCACTTGGCTTTTATTTTACTCTTTTATGAAAATATTAATAGAGGAACAAGGGCAGGGATCTAACGTTGCTCCTGCAAACAAGCAGAAAAAGAAAAAAATTAGACGCAAAAACAACAACGCTGTGACTACCGCAAAACAATAAGGGTTCGTATATCGAACCCTTTAATTATTAGTATTTTTAGCTTCTTCTATTTTATCATCTTTTTTGTCTTTCTTGTCATTTAATTCTTTTGCTGGCTCAGCATCTGGTTCTTTGGTCACATCTTCCACTTCATTCTTTAATGAATCGGTTTCCTTCTTATAGACTGATTGGGCCTGATCTGCCATTTTCCTAAACTCGGCCATACCCTTACCCATGGACTTGGCCACATCAGGTAACTTGTTGGGGCCAAAAACTATTAAACTAACTATTAAAATTAATATTATATCCCAAAAACTAAAGTTCATCATATAGCATTCCCTCCTCACTTTTCCCATTCTGCACAATCATAATATTATCCTGCAGAGCATAGACTAACTTTCTGAATAATAATTAAATGAACTTATTGATAATATATACAATGATGCATAAAAGAACAAAATATACTGTGTTTTTTAAAAGCTTACCCCGCTTGTTTAATAGCCTTTTTTGCTTTTTCCTCTTTTCATATAGTTCTTTTTTTGCCGGTTCCACATAATCAACAGATTTTAATTTGCGATTCTTCCTTGGTTTAAATTCTAAGACTTTCCCCATCATATCACACCTTTAAAATACATTCATACAAATCATACTTAATAATTATATTAAAAACGGAATCTATATTCAATAAAAATAACCACCAAAAAGGTGGTTATAAAAAAGTGTGTTTTTTTATTTATATGCAATATAACTAATAGATTTTTTTACCTTCTTAAGTTCAATTTCACCCATATTACCAAGGACATACTCGGCAATATTTACAGAGTGATCACCAATGCGCTCCATGTTACTTAAAAGATCTAAAAATACAGCACTGGCAATACCTGAACATTTCTTTTCATTTAGCCGCTCAATGTGTCCTTGTCTAAACTCTCGTTCCAAATTATCAATAATAACTTCGTTTTTAATTACTTTAGCTGCCATTTCATGATCATTGTTTTCTAGTGCTTCTAGACTGAATTGGAGTGTTTCATTGGTTATTTGAGCCATACTTTTGATACTCTTAACAGCTTCATCAGAAAAAGAAACTTTATTTTCTACAGCATAAATTGCTTGTTCAACAATATTATCTGCATGATCACCTATTCGCTCTAAGTCATTAACGGCATGTATTAATGTAGATGCATAATTCGATTGTTCTTTGGTTAATTGGGCTTGCGAAGTAAGGTTTGTTAAATAATTTGTAATTTCTTCATCAAGTTTATTAATTAATTGCTCTTGTTGCTCAAGATACATTGGGTTCAAGTCTTTACTTTTTGTATTAAAGAAAAACTTAATTGAATTATCGAAAAAACTTCCTGAATGTTTACCCATCCGTAAAAGTTCCATCTTTGCCTGCCCTAGCGCTACCTCCGGCTGTGACAATAATCTTGGCTCTAAAAACTTGGGCTTGGCGTAAAATTGAGCCATTTCACCAGGCACCATTTTAGTAACAATCCAAGCCAATACGCCTACAAAGGGTAATTGGACTAATGTATTAGTGATATTAAAAACACCGTGAGTTTGAGCTATTTGCATCTTTATATTTAAAGTACCCCATGTCCCTTCAAAACCAGGTAAAAGCACAAAGAAATAGTCCGTAACCAACCTTACAATTTCAGGAAATATCCCAAATATGGTCAATGGCAAGAATATAGCCGTACCACTAAGGTTAAATAACACGTGAGTCATGGCAGTTCGCTTTGCAGCAACAGAGGCTCCAATGGCAGCTAGCATGGCTGTAATGGTTGTACCAATATTATCCCCAAACAAAATAGGTACAGCCTGCATGTAAGTAACAGAGCCTTGGTGCGCCAATTCCTGGAGGATACCAATAGTTGCGCTACTACTCTGTACAATTACCGTGAATATACTACCTATTGCTACACCTAGTAATGGATTATCCTCGACATTTGACATCATTTCTAAAAATACCGGCAGTTCTTTTAAAGGTTTTAAGCCACTGCCCATTACATCCATTCCATAAAATAGTAGTCCAAAACCAAAGATTACTTGTCCAATATTAGATACTTTTTTACTTTTAAAGAAGAACAATAATAATCCGCCCACTGCAACAATTGGCAGGGCATAAGCCTTTAATTTAAAACCAATTAAATATGCTGTCAAAGTGGTACCAATATTGGCACCCATAATAATACCAATGGCTTGTTTCAGGGTTAATAGGCCAGCATTAACAAGTCCCACTGTAAGTACAGTAGTGCCACTACTACTTTGTATTAAAGCTGTTACCATAGCACCAACCAGAACACCTCTAACTGGTGTTTTGGTACCCTTCTCCAGAAATAATCTTAAACGTTGGCCAGCAACATTTTGTAATCCATCTGACATGTACTTAATTGCAAATAGAAATATTGCTAGACCACCTAATGCTTTAAACAAAACCTCTTGCAGTGAAAATTCCATTATTCTTTACCTCCAGGAATTTATAAGTAGTTAGTTATAAAGTTTTTGATTAATTATTTCTTTTCCTTCAGAGCTTAATGCATAATCTAAAAACTGTTTAGTTGCATCATCTACTTCTTCGCCTGTAATATATATTAACGGTCTACTAAGCGTAACCGACCTGTTACCGTCATCAATTATTTCTATTACATTAATACTCTCATCGGCATAATTTGAAGAAATATAACCAATAGCATTTTCATCTATAGAGACTGACGTTCGGACAGCTCCGGTTGAATTCATCACAGAAACATTTTTAAGAATTTCTTTATTCTCACCTATCACTATATCTTTAAGTACATTATAAGTTCCTGAACCCTGTTCTCTGGAGATTACTGATATAAAAGAGTCATGACCACCTACCTCTTTCCAGTTTGTAATTTTCCCCGTGAATATATCATGAAGTTGTTGTAGTCTAAGGGTGTCTAGTTTATTATTTTTGTTTGTAATAATTGAAATGCTATCATTGGCTACTTCATAAGCCTTTACCATTTCTTGCTCTTCTTTATTAAGTGGTCTAGATAAAGCCCCTATCTCTACTATGTCGTTTTTTATACTTCTTATACCCAATTCAGAGTCACCACCCTGAATAAAAATTTTCACATTAGGATGCTGCTCTTGGTAACCTTCCACCAATACTTCTGATACTGGTTGCATTGATGTTGAGCCAACAATTCTTATTGTTTCACCTTCTTTATCTGCACAACCAGAAACTAAAACAATTATGATTATTAACAGTAATGCAATATTTCTCACGCCATTTACCATCCCCTGTTGCGACATAATATGACATTGGCTTCTTTTCTTTAAGTATAACTAAAAACCTTTACATTGCTAATACTTTTAACTGTAATTTAACTTTATTAACATTAAATTAACAAAACCCCCTGGAAAAATCCAGAGGGATTATAAAAATAATAACCTTTTATAATTAGCTATAATATATTATCCTCCAGCCACTTGCGAAGGGTTTTATCTATATAATAGAAACCATCCTGTTTCTCATTTGCTCCTTGTTCTTGAAGAGCTTTATTCATCATCTCTTCAGGAGGTTGTTGTTCCAGTACTTCACTTTTAGATCCGTATGGAGTGAAACGGTACAGTGATAACATTGCTTTGTTAAAACTGACATCTATTACAAAAGTATAACCCCTTCCACCCTTAAATTCATCTTCAAATCGAAGATTCCAGTCCAATTGGCTTTTTACCTTTTCTACATCCATAAATTCTGAGACCCCTTTCTCTATTTTAAAGTTATGTTCTTTTAACAATCTGTAAAATCCTTCATGTTTTTTATTTTTCACAAATGCTGCGGTAATAACATAAATTATACTAAAACTAATAGGAGGGGAAACAATGCAATATACCGTTAAGCCTGGAGATACTATGTATAAAATTGCAAAGCGATATGGGATCAGTCTGGATGCATTAGTACAAGCAAATCCACAAATCGAAGATCCGAGTTATATTATGCCCGGGATGGTGATTAACATCCCGGGGGTAAAAGAAGATGACCATGAACACCATGGTGATGGTTGTATGTGTATGCCTGACATGAAAAAATATAAAGAGGTTTGTTTAGACATTCCTTACCCGGAAGTTAAAATTGAAAGACCTAATCGCCAATATGCTGATATGCTGTATGACATATTAGCAGACCGCGAAAGTGAATTGACCGCCATTCATATGTACCTATACTACTACACAATGTTGGAATCAACGCAATATGAGGAGGTTGCTGAATTATTAGAGGCAATTTCTATCATTGAAATGAAACATATGCATGACACCATGGAATTTATTAAGTTGTTAGGTTGTGAGCCAAAGTATCTTAACAGTTGTGGTGACCCATGGTGTGCCACATATGTAAACTATGAACTATATAATGTCTGCAACCTATTAATGGCTGTCATTCAAGATGAAGAAAACGCGGCTAAACTGTACCGGGAAATGGCAGAAAAAATTGATGACCAGTATCTTTCTAACTGGCTGATTAGGGCTGCAAAGGATGAAGAACATCACGCAAAACTGTTTAAAAAGTATTACCATAAATACTGTAAACCAATGGGCTAATAACAGATAAGAAGCCAGCATACTCAGCTGGCTTCATTTTTCTTCATTTTAACCATGTAATCTGTCTCCCTTACGATGATCGCTATATATTAATCTTTCATATACAGACAAGAGTTTTCGAGCACAATTTCTAGAGGACAATTTCTCGGCATTTTCCAGTGCATTCTGTCCCATTAAGTCCCGCAAATTACTATCATTTAATATTTTTAAGACTGCATTACTAAACACATTTATATCCAACGGACATAAGAAACCATCTTCTCCATTCTCCACCATTTCAGATACACCATATGCATCAACAGCTACTACTGGCAGTCCTGCTGCCTTCGCTTCTGCTATAACTAACCCTTGGGTCTCTGTTACCGAAGCAAATACAAACAAATCTGCCCCCGCATATGCTTTGACTACTTCAGGTTTAGGTAATGTTCCAGTAAATATTACATTTTGTTGCAGGTTATATATTTTTACTTTTTGCCTAATTTTCTCCTCTTCTGGCCCACTACCCACCAACACCAGTACTGTATCTTGGTCAGCCTGGTTTGTTTTAATAAAGCTATTTAAGAGAAACTCTATGTTTTTTTCTTGTCCAATCCTACCAACAAACAGCATTATTTTTTTATCTTTTGAAATATTGTATTTATTGCTTAACCAATCTTTATCTGCAGTTCTAAACTCTTTTGTATAAATCCCTGTGGGAACAGCTTCCACTGGTACTACTACACCTTGTTTTTTTAAACGCTGTACTATAACATTTGTAGGTACTATAACTTGGTCACATTGGTTGCAGAAATCATTGGCAAATTTTTGAGTTATTTCTTTGGTTACGTTTTGACCAATGGGTACATAATGTACATATTTATCATATAAAGTGTGATAGGTAAATACCAATGGTATTCCTAATTTGCGCGCATATCTAGCACCCAATCTTCCCAATAGAAATGGAGAATGAACATGAATAATATCTAAATTAAGTTTCTTTAACTTTGATAACATACCAACAGAAAATGGTATAGCTAGAGTAAAATCTTTGTTGGTTGGTGCAGGAATAGAGAAAAATCTATGCACATCAGGCTCTTTCTCACAGTTTGGATAATTTGGTGCAAAGATGTTTACTTCATGTCCCATAACTTTTAGTTCGTCTTTAAATGTCTCTAATGATCGCACAACTCCACTGGTGTAAGGGCGATAACTGTCAGAAAACATACCTATTTTCAAATTTATCATCCCCTTGCCTATTTAAATTTCTAGGTTAAGCATCTCCATATGTATATTAAAGTATACCAGCGCTTACCAGTGATAACTTTCATCAGAGATTTTCCAACCGCTATTTGTCTTAGCTACGGTAAAAACTCCTTTTCCCTTATCTTCTTCTCCACTAGTTATATCGGTACTAATGATATCTACCACGACTAATACTTCATCCATACTAAGATATATCAGCCTGCAGTTATCTACCGATGTAACCCAGTAATAATCTGTTGGTTCTTTTATAAACCGCCATACTGAATTAGTATTTTCCGTTAGCTTTACTCCAGTGTAATATTTACTTAGAATCTCTTTTACTTTATCGGGTGATTTTGCTTGCATCCAGTCATTGCATGTCACCGCTCCTATAATTACATTCTTTATTTCTAATTCATCAGCATTAACAACTTCACCATTAACAGTTAGAGCTGGCATAAATATAAAGATATTTAGTACTAGAAGAAAAAATGTTAACCAAGGAAACAGCTTTTTCAAAAAATAACCCCCTTACCATTTATTACCAAATAATAAGTTCTAGAGTCATTTTACTGTTTCCTTTAGATATTTTGACAGTTTTTAGCGAATAACAATAATGACCAGCAGTGCTGGTCATTATTGTTATTTATGTCGTGGATTGCTAGCTACAATTTCTGCTGCTTTCATTATTTGAGTTATCACCTGCGCTCTGCCACCAAATTGATTAAAAGAGACCTGGGTAATAATTTCACCGGTATCGGTTACTATGTAGCTGGGTGGCAAATTGTTTAATGCAATGGCCATAATGTCTTGGCGACAGCGCTCACAAGTACACATTTCGTTCTCTTTCTGATGATTCTTAATAACGTCATTTAATAACTGCAACACTGCAGTTTCAGTATAATTGTGTAGCATAAAATAACCTCTCTCTACCTTGGTAATTTTTTATAATTATATCAAACCTTGGGCTATTTATCAGTAGATATTTATTATAATTTTAAAAAGCCGGGCTTAAGCCCGGCTTTGTTTATATATTTTGTTGAGACAGTTGTTCTAATATTTCTTTTAATTGCTGTTGGCTTTCACCATAAGCTGCCCAGTCTCCGTTTTTCAACTGCTCTTGTGCCTCGTCATATATCTGCGATGCTCTTTTAACCAAACTGTCTATGGTCACATTATCTGGTATTTCTGGTTCATCCTCCGGTTCACCATCGGCCGGTGGGGTGGGAACACCTGTATCTTCACCAAATATGCGCTGTAAGCATTGCTCCAGAGTGGGCTCCATCACAATCTCGTCACCATGGGCCACAATTACTCTGCGCAGTTCCGGCATACTGCTTTGTTCTGATTTCAGGTATAATGGTTCAACATAAATTATGGAATCCTTCACTGGAATCACCAGTAAATTGCCCCTAATTACAGATGAACCTCGCTGATCCCACAATGACAATTGTTGAGAAATGGTAGTGTCCTGGTCAATTCTTGCCTCAATCTGCATGGCACCATAAACCAGCTCTTGTTTAGGAAACTCATACAACAACAACCTGCCATAGTTTTCGCCATCGGAACGTCCAGCCATCCATGCTATCATGTTCTTTTTATTGGTGGGTGTAAATGGCAGAATTTGTACAAACTCCGCTTTATCGGAATCTGGCATTTTAATAATTGTGTAATAGGGTTCCATACTTTGTTCATTGCCTTCAAAAACTTCAGTGGGCATTTCCCAACGATCTTCTTTATTATAGAACACCTGAGGATTTAGCATGTGATAATTAGTGTACATTTGAGCTTGTACATTGAACAGGTCGATAGGATAACGGATATGGTTCTTCAAATCCTCCGGCATCTCTTCTAATTGTTTAAACATATCAGGAAAAATGCTGCTGTATGATTTAATTAATGGATCTTCTTGATTGGCAATATAAAAGTTTACATCGCCTGTGTAAGCATCCACAATAACTTTCACTGAATTACGCAGGTAGTTTGTTTCTCCCTGAAACGGCTCCGAATATGGGTACATATTCGTTGTGGTGTAAGCATCCCACATCCAATATAGTTTTCCTTCACTGGCCACAATGTAAGGATCGTTATCAAAGGATAAAAATGGTGCTAATTTAGGTACCCTTTCTCTAATGTTCCGGTACATCAACACCTGGCTATCAGGATTTATATCACCGGTAAACAACAGTTTAGTATCTGACAACACATAGGCAAAAAGAAGTCTACGCACAATAGAACCCAGTTCTATTCCACTGTCTTCCTTATATGTGGTGTAAACATTTTTATCACCTTTAGGATAATCAAATTCCTTTGTGTCAGTATTAACTATCACATAATTATTGGTTTTTTCCCCAAAATAGATTTCCGGATGTTCTAACGGTATACTTTCCGGGCCTTTGGGTGGTATATCCTTTATGAAAAATTTAGGTAAACCCTCACTGGAAACTTCATTTACAGGACTCATCGCAACGCCGTAACCATGGGTATATGTTAAAGTTTGGTTTACCCAGGTTTGAGCTTGGGTTGGCAATTGATCTTGATTTAATTCTCTGGGAGCGAGCATAACCTGACGGTATTCACCATCAATAGTATAGCGATCAATATCAATATCTGAAAAGTCATAGTAAAGACGCATTTCCTGAAGCTGTGCATATGTCTGCTGCAACGGTTTCCAGTCCCACAAGCGAATGTTGTCTATGGTTTCCCTGCTTTCCTGAATATCTTGAGCTTCTAATAATTCTCCAGCGGGGAACTTTGCTGTTTCTATTTTGTCCAAGCCATATGCCTTTCTGGTAAACTCAATATTGTCTTCTATGAAAGGTTCTTCACGGCTATACTGGTTTGGCTCTACTATAAATTTTTCTACTGCATATGGTACCACGCCGTTTAAAATAATGGAAACAACTATGATACCCACAATACTGTACAATACCAGATTAAATCGACGCAGGAAAATGTTTATTAATATTACCACTGCGGCCAATAGCGCTAGCACTGCTAAAACTTTAAGCGCCAGCAGTCTAACATTGATGTCAGTAAAACCAGCACCATAAACCACTCCGCCACCTGAAAATAGTACAGAGTACTGGGTTAAATAATAGTCAATTGCTTTAAATACAAAATAAACTGCTGCCAAAGCAGAAATATGAAACCTAGACCGATTACTCTTAAGCAGTTCAAACCGCCCATTGTTTTCCATTGCCTCGGCAACAAAATACACTGCTGCCACTGCCAATGCAGTAACCACTGTTGTCCAAGTTACAAAAGACAGTAAAAAGTTATAAAACGGCAAGTTAAAAACATAAAAACCGATATCTTTATTAAATAGGGGATCGGTTGTACCAAATTCAACACTGTTTAAAAATTTTTGAAGAGTGATCCAATCACCACTGTAAGCTCCACTGGTCATAAAAGCAAGAACTACACTGGCCAGTAAAAACAGCACGCCTACTGTACGTTTGTTTATTTTTTCCAACCATTGTTCCGCATTTTGTTGAATGACCACTACATTTTCGTCAAAGGGTAGCTTACGGTTAACCCGAAAGTTTTCTATTTTTTGCAGTAAGAATTTCCTGGTTAATAACAGGTTTACTAACAAAAAGATAAAAAAGATTAAACCGGATGCTAATCGTAGCCCCAATTCACTAAATAATATTGTAGTAAAAACAGATTCATATTTTAGTGAGCTGAACCATAACCAATCTGTATATAGATTGGCCAACCAAAATGCCATTCCGAATACCAAAAAGGCTATGGCTATTAAATAATATGAAAATTTTACTCGCAAAAAAATACACCTCCAAATAGTCTCTATATCATAATATTCTTTCCCAATATAACCAAATATTTACATGAGACTTGAGGTTAATATAAATTTTTTTATATTGGAACCTTCTATATCTACATTTTTTTCTTAGGCCCTTTATGGGAATCATCAGATTCTTTCCTTAATTTAGCTTCACACATTTGACAAAACGATGAAGATTTCTTTTTTGGCTTAGGGATGAAATCTTCTTCATCATCCCAAAAGTTATCTTTCTTCTCCTCCTCTTGTACAATTGGTCTACCACACATCATGCAGCGTTCAGGCATCTTTTACTCCCTCCTATTGTGACAGTTATTAAAAATTTCTCTGTAAAAGATGTTTTTCCTGCACACTATTTCACAATTTTATTATAAATTTTCTTTATTATCACCGCCAAGGTAATTTAGATTAAGTAAACCCACGAAATAATTGATCTTTTTAAACTATTAAGAAGATATATTTGAAAAGAAGAACGCATGATGATCATGCGTTCTTCTGGAGTGCTAGTTGTACTAGTTTATTCACAAGTTCAGGAAATTCTATACCCGCTGCCCTTGCAGAATCCGGCACTAAGCTAGTTTCTGTCATACCTGGTAGTGTATTGGCTTCTAAAACGTATATTTTCCCTTCATTTGTAACAATAAAATCAACTCTGCTCAGCCCTTGGCAGTTTAATGTTTTGTGAGTGCGAAGAGCTAGGTCGGTTGTAATATTTAGGTACTTTTCTGGAAGGTTGGGCGGTATTATATGGTCACTCATGCCCACTGTATACTTTGCTTTATAATCATAAACACCGGTGGCCGATACGATTTCTATCTGCGGCAATACCTGTGGATCTTCATTACCTAGCACGGTTGCTGTAACTTCAGTACCGCTAATAAATTTTTCAGCCATTATTTCACTGTCATATTTAAAAGACTGGTTTAGCGCTGCTTCGATTTCATCTTTTTTCTTAACAAAAGAAATACCAATTGTAGACCCTTGGGTGGGTGCCTTTATCACAACCGGCAGTGATAATTTCCCTACAATTTCATTAGTTACTTGCTCTATCCCCATGTTCTCTACATCTTCTTTGGTATATGTACAAAAACCAGGGGTAGGTATATTATCTGCCAATAAAAGTTTTTTTGTCGCAATTTTGTTCATCGCCACTGAGCTGGACATTACACCAGATCCGGTATATGGCACTCCTAATATCTCCAACAACCCTTGAATGGTGCCATCTTCTCCGTATTTACCATGTAAAGCCAAAAATGCAACATCTATATTCTCATTTTTTATTTGATCTATAAAATTTTCATCAGCTGGATCAATTTTAATAACCTGGTACCCCTTCTTAAGTAATCCCTGATAAACTGCTTCCCCGGTACGCAGCGAGACTTCCCTTTCTGTTGATTTGCCACCGTATAAGACCCCAATTTTCAAAGACATTCTGCACCTCCATTCTATATATCATCTATTATATTCGGACAATAAATACAAATTCCTTGCAAAAGTATTAAATCTCTTGACGGCTCACAAAATATATCTTATAATATTTTGTGCCAGCAATAAAGAAGGGGAGTAGTTCAATTGGTAGAGCATCGGTCTCCAAAACCGAGTGTTGCGGGTTCAAGTCCTGTCTCCCCTGCCATTACAAAAACCCAGCAATTGCTGGGTTTTTGTTGTTTATGTGGCCTTAAACATCTTAATTAAGAGGTTCTAATCTTGTGACGGTAATAAGCTCTTGGTTTTAATAAATCCGATTTCATGATTGGTTCTTTCGGTTCATCTAAGTTAATTATTACAACTTTACATTTCCTTAAACGTTTGATCAAGTTTAACATAAAATTATTCCTCCTTCATTTAAATACTTGTTAGTACAGTATTATTCATTAACAATTATTTATAGAACTAATTATGATATAATAACGAACCTAAATTGCAATAGCAAATTGAACTATTTTTTATCTGTAATAATATGGAACCAATATATTACTGTTTTGATTGCCTAAGCTTACATTATTCTCCTCTGGCCTTGATGCTATAAACATAACCTGCAG
>VENI01000004.1 GCA_009711615.1 Bacillota bacterium
GGAAAAAGAAGCATTGTTGGCCAGAATTACAATCTGGTGCGAGATATTGATGATAAAGAAGCCAAGTAAATATCTGAATAAGTTATAGTTATAGGCTTTATACTTCTTTAACGAAGTCCTAAATCCGTATACTGCCAGTGATATAAACACTATGCTGCTTACTAAGGTAAAAAGTGAATTTGACAAGCCTATAACGACCAATTTCTGATCTTGCAGTATAAATATATATACCAGAGAAAATATCCAGAAGGTAATTATAGGAAGTAGCCACTTCGGTGTGATTATCTTTAAGAATTTTGGTTTATCATCATAATTGGCAACAGCATAAATTGATAGTAATAATATTAGTAACGTTAATGCCAAGCGGAGTGCGAAGTTTATTGCGCCAATTATTTCTGATATATTAGATTTAACCTCAAAATCGCTATACAAGGTCATTAACTGTTGACTTAGTTTATTAAAAACCATGCCTTCAAAAGTGAGTCCAATGTTAATTACTGCGACCACCATCAGTTTTCAAAAAAGTTGTTGCCTGATTTTTTGAACCAACGCCAGGACAGATTTGCAACAATTAGATAGAGTGCATCCTCTAACCACTTCCTTAAAAATAATAGTCCTTGCCCTGTCACTTCATCTAATGCATTAGCATTCTGCCGTCCCATTGTCATAACTAGAATAAATACTATTGATATTAGAAAAATAGTTTTTTTATTATCCATATAGCCACCTAACCAAACTTTGTAATATAATTCACTTCTTTGTAACTTTAGAAACTCCTTTATGTTATGAAATCCAAGTAATTTAGCGTGCACTAATTAAATATATTGGTGCAG
This sequence comes from Bacillota bacterium, assembly GCA_009711615.1. Classification (GTDB taxonomy): domain Bacteria; phylum Bacillota; class Desulfotomaculia; order Desulfotomaculales; family Desulfohalotomaculaceae; genus Desulforadius. The sequence goes on from VENI01000004.1 coordinate 834, forward strand.
GTGTTTGAAGTATTATAGTAGAATAAAATTTATTTAATGGTTAAAAGCGGTAATATTACCTTGGAGTATGTGACATTATCTAAACATAGCGTTAAAGCTCTGATTTAATAGTGTCAACCCCAGAAGGGTTCTAACTGAAGAGACCAAAAATCGGAGGTCTTTTGGGAGGTGTATTTATGTTACTGCCAAAAATTAAAGACCAAGCTCAAGTTAATAAGACTCATCTAAAATATTGGTTTTGGAGATTATTTTTTATTTTATTCGCAGTTTGGTTAGTTATAACAATTTACTTTTATTTTCAGCATTATCGGATTGAGAAACCCTAAAGTCTGTTAAAGGTGAGGAGGGGATTATTATTAAAATCAAGTATTATGCAATAGCACTTATCCTTATAATTTTAATTACTGCTACTGCTTGTAATGGCAACGATGGTAGCAACAAAAACTCTGACACTTACTTGACTGCAGAACAGGTACTAAACGTATTTAAACAAGAAGGGGCTAATTTAACTAAAAGCGATAAGAAACCACCAAGTTACTTTACAATAAATAAAGTTCAGCCACTAATTTATCAGTCAACTGCACTAAATAATCAGTACCTACTTATATATGACTTTGATTCCTTAGCTAATGCAGAGGAATGTAGTAAACAGTTTCGTAATAATAAACTTCAATTTCAAAATTTGGATTTGGTCTCCCCGTCTTACTTTAAGGTTAAAAATATTGTGATAGCATTGGCCATGGAAAATGCCCACAAGTATTTTTACTATGGCAAGGTGGGTGAAATTATTTTTCAAAAATTACATGATACAAAGAAATTAGTTTTTGAAGGTGAAAGTGATCACTGGAGAGGTAACATTATAGTTGCGTATTATGAATACTTTTTAGAAGGTGAAAAGCTCTATTATGACCATTACTTTTTCTCAGAAACTGTATTTACCTATATAGGCGATAATGCCAAAAGCGTAGATAGTTTTGATTATAAATGTAGTAATGGTACATCTGGTTCCTCTGGTCATGGTCTAGTTTTAGATCAAGATGGTATCTCATCAGCTGGTTTTAGTGGCGGTAATGGGTCAAGACCAAGGGAAAACTATACTTACACCACGGACATTCACTGGAATGGAAAAACTGAAACTTTTAAACTAAAAGCTATTACCCATGAGGATCTATAATATTAACAAATGCCAAAAAAGAACTAGCCTTTATTCCGAACACTACTTTTGTATCAATAGATCATTTAGTTTCCTTTATCCTTTTAAAAATGTAAGACCCCCTCTAAGCAACGTATAATCTTCCAATATATTCTGTAGCTTAAAACAAATGAACTCTGACATTTAGAATTCTTTAGCTAAATATTTTTTAAATACCTCTACAAATTCTATAAATTGAGTACCTACTTCTTCCACATAGCTACTTAAATTTTCACTTCCACCATCACAATTAATTTCCATATAAATTCTTAACCAATCTGAATTTTTACTTCCTTCTTCATCACGTAAAACCTGTTTGATTTCCGACTGTATTTCAGCCTTATACTTGTTATAGATGCTTAGTAATTTATTGGAAATTGCTTTATCTCTTCCTTCCACTTTTATCCGAAATATTTCATCCCTTTTCCTATATGCAAGTACAAATTGAAGATCACTATTAATTTGTGAACGAATTTTTGCATATGACTTTCTATTATAATAATAGGCTTTATGACCTTTTTTATTTGCCAAGTTTACAACGTTAGTAAAAAAATTAATAACTTTATCAGGCTGAGTTAACTTGCCTCTAGATTTTTCAACTTTTTTCTTATTTATAAAAAAGTCATTTATACTGTAAGCAGGAATTAATTGGTTTACATCAATTATTAATTCATTTGAACCAGCAATTGTATACGGCACTATTGTCATGCACTTAATATCAATACTATTTTGTGCTAACCATGCTGATACAGACAAAATTCTTCTATCAATCTCCCTACCAATAATTATTATTCTTTGCCCAATATTTAAGAAGCCATTTAGTAGATCTTGTGATTCTACATCAAAAAATTCTAATAGATTATCTACTGCATTTTCATCTATACTAAATTTATTGAGATATTCAGTATATATTTCTAATATATCTGTTGGTGTCAAAGTAGAGCAATATGAACAATACTTTAATGCTTGAAAATCAAATTCTCCTCCAGATTCATCTCTTTTTACTTCTATTATTACCAAGTTTCCATCTTTGTCTAGTCCAAGCAAATCTAGCCGTTCATTCACTTCAAACTTATTGTATTCATGGGCAATTATAAGTAAGTCCTCTTTTAATATTGAAGGATCCTTTCTTATCCACTCTTCAATATTATTTCTTTCCTTTAAATCATTTTCTAAGAAAGTGGTTTCAAAAACTTTTTCTAACTCATTACTATCAGAATTAAACTTGTACATAATATAACGCCCTCCACAATAAATTTCTATGAAAAGACCGGTTGGGTCCGGAATTTAGAGTAAATTAAACAAAGATAGAAAAATCACCTTGTAGCTGGACTCACCTTATACTCTTATTAACATTATCAACATGAGCCTTCTTAATGACATCATCAACACCTGTATATCTTTGTAACGATAAATATAACTGATCTACTTCTCCTTTTGTCAAAAGATTAGGGGAACTTTGAATATCCTGCTTTATGGTTTGGCTGAGCTGATTTCTATTTATTACCTTTATATTAGGGGAAGTGACACTGATTTTTTTAAGAGTACAGCGCTCACTAAAAATAATATAAGACTTAAAGATATTATAGTTATTTAAACCCACCACAGATTTCAAAGCATTAATATGTCCTTTATTCTGCCATATAGGGTTAAAAAATTTATTTTTCTGTTTGTTTGGAAGTGTTTGAGTCCAGTTTTTATTCCTCTCATCTCCAAAGATCCAGCCACTGTAATTCTTTGATTCAAATACATAAATACCTGTCTGAGAAAGCATAATCAAATCAACCTCTGTTGTAGCCCCGTTTTCCTTTGGTATATATAAGTTTGTCATAATCCTATTATGACCTTCTAACTTTTCAAGATAATAGAAAGTTAAAAACTCACCGTAAATTCCCTTATCAAAAAAAGTTTGGCTAAAGCTATTTCCACTAACAATTTCGTAATTAGAACTACTATATTTTAAGTAAGGTGGTAACATAATTGCACCAAATACCACAACTACGAAAAGCACAATAAATAGAAAAAGCATCAAACCCTCCAATCACTTTACCTCCTAACTACTTCATCTGTTCATATTAATATTTGTCAATTTTTATAATATTGAGGATAGATATAATTAAAAGTAGGCAATAAAAAAAGCCCACCAGCTGATAATATTTAAACTCCATACTGACTAAAATGCCTTCTTATTAACTATGTACAAAGCAATAAGTACCTCGAAAACATCCTATATAAAATCTACTAAAGTGGCCCAACGAAGGGAACGTAATACTCGTGTAATATATCTAATAATTCACACTCAACAGCTATTACTACCGCTAATGTATTAGTTTTATTTGTTTACCTTTCGTTAAACTTTAGTACCCACACTAAAAACATGTACAAACCTATTAACCATAATCTTATCAAAAACATCGGTGAGATGTTGTTGTTTCCTGTCGAAAGTCTAAAGATGTATAAATTATTAAACTCAATTTCAAAACAAAAAACATAGAGTCCCAAGCAAAGGATGCATAGCTTACCCCAAAAGGTTCCTCCTTTCGGGTTAAACCTTGCAGGTACATTTCGCTCTTTGATTACTTTCGTTATGACAAAAGGACCCGTATTTATAGGAATGTTACACAAGTATTTTTATTCAATTGCAAGTGGCTCGCTTGTTTTTGAAAAAACAACTTAGTGAATTGTAGTATTTTTCAGGTTCCAGCAATAGTTGCACTAATAAGAAGATTATGTATATCATTCAAAAAATTGGGCAATACTTCTAACGCACACTACTTAGTCGGCATACGACCGCATCTTAGAGATGTGTCCGGGTTAAAGTTAAAAATTCCCGGGACGTGTCCGCAATTTAGAACAAATTTAACAATAATAGATAACATAATCCCAGTAATTTCAAGGGTTTCAGCGTTTTTTGTTGGATTTTTAAAAAGACTGCATATTGCAGTCTTTTTAAAATTTCAAGACCAACCAGAAAATCAGATAGCCAATTTAGCCTCAGTTTAAAACATTCCTCTCCAGTCTTTTAAGCTTTTTTCTTTAAAGATTCCTTCAAATGATTATAATTTAAGATCTTCACCTTGTCATATCCCCCTTGCTCATGGGCAATCTCACTAACTCTAACATTATATCTACTGGTGCAAAGGCAACCAGTTAGCAATCACTACTATTTCAAAGTATTTTTAATCGTTTCCATATGTTTTACTTATCTTCAGCTTTATCTCTTTCAGCATTTAGCTTTACATAACATTCAACTTACCATAAGAGACTTGGAGTAAAAAGCGGTTATTTAATTTTTTATCTGTCTGAAAATGATTTTGGCAGTGAAAATAACGCCGTTTCTGTTTTTTAAATACGGAGAGATTAGCGTAACTTATTGGTACATCAAAATTAAAAATAAAAAGTAGCTTAGAAGGAATTTGTACTTTAATAGGGAATTATATGGACTTTAATAAATATGTTTATTATTCTGCAAAAGAAAGGAGGGGGTTGTTTTGGATCCATATGAATATTTAAGAGAAATCATGCAAACGTTAGATGACCTAATCGAGGTTGCTGCAGAAGATGATTCTGTTTCTAAAGAGTATATTATTGATTCTTTAAACTTAATAGTTACAAATTTCAATAAAAGATTAGCTGAAGAAGAAGATAGAGTAGAATAAAAAATATATATTATATTAACACTTAAAAAATTTACTTCATAAATTATTTTAAAAAAGCGAAACTTTAAAGTTAACAAATAATGTGTATTGAAGTCAAATTAGACAATTCTTACACACATTACTTAGCGGCATACGACAGGTTAAATTGAATGTGTCCGATTTTAGAGTCCAAAAAATCCTGTATGTGTCCGAAAATTAGGGTTAAATAAAGACAGTCAAATCTTAACCACGGGCTTTTCTGAAATTATCAGAAAAGCTCATTTTTATTGTTATAAAACTGTGATATGTTCGTAGACAGACATTCAAGCCGGGGCGTACTTATTGCTACAGGCAAGTTTACCGAGGGATGTTCACTTTGACCTATCGGCAATTTTGTATGGACTGACAGCTTGGATCATCCCCGGGTTAGCCGCATCTTGTTGTGGTGATATAAGTGATGCCAGGAGGGCACCGGCAGTGTTAGGATTTATCACCTTAGTCTTTGGACTGGGCCAGGTGTTGGGCCCTGTAACAGCCAGTTAAATAAAGAAATTTTTTGGTTCATTTGGGGGAGCATTGTTCTACAGCCGTTTAGTAGTTCCCCATTGGCGAATAGAAGGTCAGAGTAAACAGAAAGCAATGGATATTTAAACCTATTGTATCTATTAGCATCACCATAGTTGACTTCTATTATTTTTTGACAAATCTTACATTTCAAAGGTCTTCCCCATAAAGCATAATAGATATTCATAGTTATTAAACATATTAGAAAAAAGCCCCGTGCTGTTTTAAAAAACAGCACAGGGTTGTATCACTATGAATACAATCTTAAACTAACTCAGTATTGGTATAAGGTTTGACTTTATGTGTTACCTGCTTTTACTTCGTGTCTTTTTCCCTAATTTCAACCCGCCGTATTTTTCCGCTGATCGTTTTAGGGAGCTCTTCCACAAACTCAATTACCCTGGGATATTTATATGGAGCGGTTGTTTTTTTCACATGATCCTGTAATTCCTTGACCAGTTCATCACACGCTTCGTAGCCCTTGGAAAGCACTATTGTGGCTTTCACGACAAACCCCCTAATGGGATGTGGAATACCCGTCACCGCCGATTCCAAAACAGCAGGATGCTCTGCCAGAGCCGATTCCACTTCAAAAGGTCCAATCCGGTAGCCAGAAGATTTGATAATATCATCATTTCTGCTTACATACCATAAAAAACCCAGTTCATCACGGTAGGCAGTGTCTCCTGTATGGTACAACCCATCATGCCATGCTTTTAGGGTGCTTGTTTCATCCTGATAGTAGCCCATAAACAGACCCCATGGTTTATTTTCCATACTTTCTGCTTTTATACAAATTTCGCCAGTAACTCCCGGATCCACCTCGTTACCGTTTTCATCTGCAATCACTAAGTCATAACCCGGGGTTGGAAGTCCCATTGAGCCCGGCCTCGGCTGGACCCACGGGTACAGGGTTGAACAGGAAAGCGTTGTTTCAGTCTGCCCAAAGCCCTCAAATATTCGCAACCCCGTGGCTCTCTTCCACTGATTATAAACTTCGGGATTTAGTGCTTCTCCCGCTGTGCAGCAGTGTTTTAATGCCGATAAGTCATATTTACTCACATCTTCATTCAACATAAATCTGTACATAGTCGGCGGACAGCAAAAAGTGGTAACTCTATATTTATCCAACTTTTCAAGGATATCAGCCCCTTTAAAACTGTCAAAATCATAGGTGAAAATTGCTGACTCAGCAAACCACTGACCATAGAGTTTACCCCACAGAGACTTCAACCATCCGGTGTCAGAAATGGTGAAATGCAAGCCGCCCGGTTCGGCCCTATGCCAAAAGACCCCCGTCATGATATGGCCTAAGGGGTATGAATGATCATGGGAAACCATCTTTGGATAGCCGGTAGTGCCCGAAGAAAAAGCTGTAATCATAACATCGGTTACCTTTGTGGCTTCTTCTCCTGTTGGACGCTGCCATTCATCAGAGGCTGCCTCAATTCCGGCCTCAAAATCCAGCCACCCTTCCCCCGCTGCCTTTTGCCCCGCAACAGCTTTCACCTGGACAGTTTTACATTCTAAAGCGGCTTGGTCAAAGTGCTGGGTGCAATCTCCATCACCAGTTATGACCGCCATTTTTATGCTAGCAGCCTGACAGCGGTAAACGTAATCCTTGGCAGTTAACAGGTGCGTAGCCTGAACAGCTACAGCACCTATTTTATGAAGCGCAAGCATGGCATACCAAAATAAATAGCTTCTTTTCAGTACCAAAAGGACAAAGTCGCCTTTTTTTATCCCTAGAGACTTAAAGTAATTCGCCGTTTTGTCAGACCAGCGCTTCATGTCTCCGAAGGTAATTCTCTTTTCTTCGCCGTCCTTCCCCACCCAAAGCATTGCCAGTTGGTCAGGTTTCTGCTCTGCCAATTTGTCAAGCACATCATAGGCAAAGTTAAAATCGTCAGGGCAATTTACGGAATAATTTCTGTATAAATCCTCTAGCGTAACAAACTCATCACGATTCCTACCAATATATTTCTCATACATGATCATACGCGGTTCCTCCTTTATTTCATTACAATTGCTAGAAACTTTGCTGGTATATCGCCATCGGCCTTCATGGCGTGAGGAACCGATGAATCGAAGTAGACACTGTCACCTTCGCCAAGCGTATAGACCATATCACCTATAAAAAATTTCATAGATCCGGAAACCATATAATTAAACTCCTGCCCGTCGTGGGAATGACGCTCTGGTGTCGTATCATCGTTCGGTTCCACAGTTACTAAAAACGGTTCCGCTTTTTTATTGCGAAATGTATATGCAAGATGCTTGTAATCATAGGCTTTTCTGCGATTAATATCATAGCCGCCTCCGTCTCTTACCACACAGCATAACGAAAGCTTGGGTGTTTCGCCGCTAATAATATCCAGTACATCTACCCCTAAAATACCTGCAACATTATACAAAAAACTAAAAGAGAAATCCTTTTCCCCGGCTTCATAAAGCATGTAATCCGAAAGCGAAATCTCAAGCTCTTCTACAATTTTTTCAGGCGTAATACCCATAGATTCTCGCAGCATGGATAAACGCGCCCCCATATCTTTTAATTGCTCTGTTAGAATAATAATCGCCCCTTCCTAGCTAATTTGATTTACTTAGCAATAACCATAACTCATATTGCAAGCCCTCTGTTATATTTTTTATGAGCAACAGAAAAACATCTAAATGATACCTAAATAAATTATAGCAAATTAATGAAATATTCTACTAACTGAACAAATTACCTTTAATTTAATACAAATTCAACCTAATTATTTAAGATATTGGTAAAATGAGCCTCAGGAATCTGGTGGTCCAGTCTCCTCGAAAAGGTAATCGCCTGTGTCCGATGTAAAATTAAAAAAACCCCGGATGATGTATCCGGAATTCAGAGTATAATAAATAATAATATATCTTTCTTTAGCAATATTAGTGTACTCGGGGTGTGAATAATTTTTACTTAAAAGGTCTGTGCTTAAAACACAGACCTTTTAAAGGAGGAGGGTTAAACTAAGTATATTTGCTAACTACTTAATTAATAATTTATTTCTTTTCAAGTATAATCATAGCTGCTTGATAAACCTTTTCTGTTCCATATTCTTCAACTAAGTCTTTTAATTTTTTAATAAGTGCAGGTTTCATAATGAATAATCACCTAACCCCTAACAGAATAAATCCAACATATGCTACCTGTCCTCATCGGTAGCAACAAATTCTTCACTTATGCAAGAAATGAACTGTATTGCATTATGAGCCTTATTAGTGTTATCCTATCTTCTGCAACTTCCATAATTTATGCAAATTATCGTTGTATTATTTAATATTCCACATAGAACTTAGAACACTATTATAATCATCATCGGTACAATAACCTAAAACATTTCTCAGTCTATAGTTTTTACGATTATTCTTATTGTAGATTCCAAGTTTTTGCATAAGAACTCTCAGTTTGTCAATATCTATATCAAAAATATTAGTTAACTCCAATAAGGATTTTTGTGGATAATTCTCTTTTATATACTCGATATCAAGAAGAGACCAATCAACACTATCTTTGTATGCTTCAAAACCAAGTATCCTAGCCCTCTTTTTAACGAAGTGACAAGAAAACTTTTCTCCTCCAAGAAAGGCAACCGTATATGCTGTCTTCCTATGATATTCTTCCCTTATTAATTTATCAATTTTTTTAATATCATTATCTGTATACCTTGTAATAATTTCACCCCCTACAAATATAAAAAGTGCAGCACGGACTGCACTAAATAATCCAATGTATTTACATACAAAGAATTAGTTATTTGCAGTCTGGCGATCTTCTCCTAATATTGAAAAGACCCATGACTTTGCGTCCCACCATCACAAGTGGTTTGACAATATGTTGAAATGATAAAATATAAATATTTTTTAGAAAAATTAAATATTTTATCTGTTATTGTAATTTAATCACCTATAGTGTCTTAAGTCAATTGTATCTATTAATCTTTAGACTCACACCCTAATCATTAAGGACCATTGTCCTAAATAGCTATCTATTAAACATTAAAAACTAGTAGAGTGCATGTTGTTTCATTCTCCCGCACTCTACTAGTTTAACTATTACTCAAATAAATCTTTTTTGCATTACTTGCTGATTACAACGGTGTTCCCTATCATTTGAACTTTAGCACCAAGTTCTTGGGCAATAAATCTAACCGGAACCATGGTTCTTCCGCCGTTCTTATAAGGTGCTGCATCCATTTTCTTTTGCAAACCATTTCCGGTATAGGTAAACTTATTAATATACATAGAGATTGCCTTATCATTACTTGATATCTTAACTTCGTTTGGTTCGTTCCACTGAACATCACAGTCTAAAGCTTCAGAAACAAACCTTACCGGTACATATGTGCGGCCTTGTTTAATAACCGGAAGAATATCAGTCTTTACAAGTTCCCCGTTAACCACTAGGCTCAAACTATCTTGAGGGGTTGGGGCTGGGCTTAGTTGTGTTTGATTTATTAATTCACTCATATCCATACTGTTATCAGCAGTTAATGTAGGTTTCTTTATTGTCAGGTTCTTGTCAACCTCACTACTGGATGAAGACTTAAAACCAATATCAAACCACTGGTCACTGCTAGTGTCTTTACCATAAATACTTGCGATGGTATTTGAGTTTGCAACTTTTCCAGCATAGCTGAAATCACAATCTGCTTCAAAATTTAGTTTTGCAGAAGCAACATCAAAATTACCAGTTATGTTATATGTTCCTTTTAAATTATCTTCTTTACCTGCATAGTTACCTGTTAAAGCTAAGGTGCCTGTTACTTCGGGGGATTCAACATCAATATTAAATTCATAATTATTGGCCCCACCAGGTAATATTGATGCTTCGTAAAGTAAATCCATTGTGACAAAATTACTTATCTGATGAATTTCTTCTTTAGTGGGCATTGTTGCTTGCTCCAGCCCATTTATAACTTGCTGTCTCATTTCATCTTCAGAAATTTCAGCTTGCATTGTACTGTAAGTGTTCAAACCTAAAATAATATCAGCAAATCTTTCTTTCTCATTCTTTGCTTTATTAACCAGGTTATAAATTACTTCTTCGATCCCTTGCTGATCAAGTTCTAAAACTACTTTCCCAGATGAAATGCTAAAATATTTATCTGGAATAGTCTCGACCATAAAGATTAACAACTTTTTGTACTCATCAGGAATTTGCTGCTGTTGATAAACTTTCAATTGATCCCAAATATTTTTAAAGGATTGGTCAGTAATATACAAATACTTAGGGGCATTTTTTATAAAATTTGTATCAGTTTCAACATCATTTATACCCAACTCCTTTAATAGGTATAAAATATCTTTGGTCATTATCATTTTATTGTCTACTAGATACAAATCACTGGAATTCTTCTTTTCTTTTATGATGGTGTTTAATTGCATCTTTATGATATTATTGGGAACATCTTCTTTTACTAGCAAACTAATTGATGAATTCTCTAAGTCACCCAACTGTTCTTTAACAACGCCATCAAACTTGGTAACTTCTAGCGTCATATCCCCCCGGGCCTTGTCATAAAAGCCCTCATTAATAGGTAATTCTAAGTTCTTAATTTTTGCAACAACTAAGTCCTTGGCAGTTGGTTGCATAGCATTGGTGGCAAAGACTATACTCAAACAAAAGATAGTTGTTAGCAGCGTAATAAACAACGTTTTCCTCTTCAAAATCTGTATTCCCCCTTAAAATTATTGGTAGGTTGTTACATCTTCCCTTTTGTGAAACATAATACTAATTTATATTATTTTATTTCCCATTACAAGTGGGAGATAGGGGGTTTTACCTAGGAAAAAAGTCCCAACTCCATCTAACCATGCCGTTAAAATAAATAATCATAAGCAAAGGCCGTTAATGCCAAGGGTTTCGGCCAATGGCTGAAACCTTTTTTATTTAGAATAAATGGTTTCCCATAACCGTTTATTAGTGTTAATATAAACTAACAAGTTTACTTGGACGTAAAGGGTGATTAATAACATGCTTTGGTTTTTGTTTTATAACAACAAACTGCTTATAAATAATAATAATGATAATGTCTCTATTCCAACCAAAGAAGACTTAACAACTCTAGAAATACAGTTAAAGAGAGAAATTTATATAGGAATGCTAGATAACTCCCCTTGTCTTACAGCGGAGGTTACAAATGATTTATTATTGTTGCCTGATAATCTAAGCTATGTTAGCTTAAAAGAATTATTTAATACATTGGAAGATGACATTTTTCAAATGGCTGGACGTGCTTATCAAATCATAAATTGGGAACGTACACATCAATATTGTGGTAAATGTGGTGCCACCAATGAAAACAAAGGAAATGAACTTGCCAAAGAATGCCCCAGTTGTGGTGTTATTAGTTTCCCACGTATATCCCCCGCCGTAATAGTAGCAATAATTAAAGAAGATAAGATATTACTAGCCAGAAACATAAATTTTCCAACAAACTTTTATAGCGTTATAGCCGGCTTTGTTGAACCTGGTGAAACTTTAGAAGAGTGTGTGCAAAGGGAAGTCAAAGAGGAAGTTGGGGTTGAGGTAAAAAACATAAAATACTTCGCTAGCCAGCCTTGGCCTTTTCCAGACTCCCTTATGATTGCTTTCACTGCAGAATATGATAATGGTGAAATTACCGTTGATAATAAAGAGATCTCCCATGCACACTGGTTTTCATGTTTCAATCTGCCTGCGAATATTCCGGGTGAAAAAACTATTGCTGGAAGCCTTATCCAATGGTTTGTAAAACAAACATAGAAGCTTATTAAAATCACTTAATATTTATATAGTTATGCTGAATTTACTGTACTCTTTAGTTCTTCAATTTTTGCTTTAACCTCTTGAACTGACGCTGATTGTTCTTCTGTTGTAGCTGAAAAATCCATAATTTGCGCTGTTAGTCCATCGGTCGCAGTATTTATATCTTTTAGTATGTTTTCTATCTCCTTTACGGAATGATTACTCTTTTCAGCTAATTTTCTTATTTCAGATGCTACTACCCCAAACCCTTTACCAGCTTCTCCAACCCTGGCTGCTTCAATTGCTGCATTTAGTCCTAGCAGTTTTACTTGTGCTGCTATGTCTTTTATTGCACCAATTACACTTTGTGTTTGGTCTACTTTTTCCCTTGTTTCCTCTGCTGTACGACTTAATTCGTGACTTGTAGAAGCTTGGCTATTGGCAACCGACGTTATATTCTCCATCACAGAATTGACGTCTTGTACTCTTTGTTCAATATATTTATTCATGTTTTCGCGCTCTAACATTGATACAATAATTTTTTCCACAAGCTTACAATATACTTTTGATATTTCAGGATTACCAGTTATGCCCACTACACCAATTCTTTCTCCTTGGTATTCAATTGGGTAGTTAAAGCCTGCCTTTACATCTCCCTCATAGGTTTTGGCTTCTTCTTCTGTAATACCAATTTCATCTACTTCATGAGCCATTATACTGGCAGCTCCTGAATGATAGTTACCTACCCTACTTGGTATTGACGAGGCTATAATTTCCCCTTTATCACCCATAATTGTTACAGTTTCTCCTATTTGACTGTGAAATATACCCACTACATCGTTTGCAAATTCTTTGGGTATCGCTGCCATTTAAAATCCCCCTTTTTGTGTATACATAACATTATTTTAACATTATTCAACTTTATTGTGTATACAACTAAAACAAAAAACTTTCCGTAGTTATATCTGTAATACTTTTAAATGTGGTAATTTAATATTTTCTATCTAGCCAGCTTTTAGTTATTTAATTTTAAACTCTCTGTATAATTTAATAAAAGCTTTTAGAACATCTGCTGAAGCATTCATTAATTTTTGAACATTATCAGAGTTTGCGTTCTTAGATAAACTTTCAGCATATACGTGTACTCTCTGGTGTGGTTCATCTACTTCTACAAAAGCTTCTACATCACTGTATTTTCTTCTATTTGCCTCATACCATTTACCGAAGGCACATTCTGTATAACTTGCTACTCCTAAATCCTTACCAGCTTCTTTCATTGTCTTTCTTAAAAAATTAGCATGATCAGTTAATCTAGCAGCTAATATACTAATTAGAGATTCACTCTCATCAATCTTTAGTATTGGTGTGACAATATTACATAAGTTATCCGCTTCATTGCTTAATAAGCTACTAATATATTCACTGTCTTGGGTTAGCTCTTCAGATAGCTTTGATAAATTTTCCGCCGCTACACTTTGCTGCTGCATCGCACTATTAATATTTGTAACCATCCCTGCACAATCTTCAATCTGTTTTGTACTACCTTTAATATACTCTGCTACTTTATCTGAATTTGTTAAGTATTGATCAAAAGTGTCTTGCACATTAGAGATGTTATTTTTAGTTGTGCTTGATATATCATTCATTTGCTCTGATATATGTTTTACATTACCAACAGCATCTTTTGTTTGACCAGCTAATTTACGTACTTCTTCTGCCACCACATTGAATCCCTTGCCTGCATCACCGGCTCTAGCCGCCTCAATTGCTGCATTTAATGCTAGTAGATTGGTTTGGTCTGCTATATCGGATACATTTTGAGTTATATCATCAATATGTACTACTTGTGAACTAAGTTCGTTCACGTTACTTACCATGTCTTTTAGAACTACCCCAGTTTCTTCTCCAAGTTCTTTTAACTGATTAAGATTTTTCCCTCCATCTTCTGCCCCGGCGCTTACCTCTTGCATAGAAGCATTAATCTGCTGTACAGATGCTGTAACCTCTTCTGTCATAGATGCCATTTCTTCACTGGTTGATGTTAAGTCTGATGCTTTTTGATGAATTTCTCGCACCCGTAACATTGCTTGAAAAGAAATCAATTCCGTATGAGCCAAAGAAAAAGTTGCCACGGCGGAAACAAAATTCGCCCTATCACCTTGGTCATTTTTTATTTCTCTAGGATTGGACTTACTTTTAAAGAACATTGTTAACCCTCCCATTAAAGAACGTAACAGATATGTATCAGAAAATATACATATCTATTACGTTCTTTAGTTAGTTTTACAAATAATTATCCGGTAAGAGAAAAGTTAATTTCTAAGCTCTGTTTACTTCCATTATCGAAGGGAATAGATATTATTGGTTGCTTCACACTAATATTAATTTGATCTCCTGAATGCAATGTGGTTGGAGGCGTAATATTTGCTTTTTTTTGTGCTAATTCATCAAGTTTAATCACTGCTCTACCAGACGCCATATTTGAAATTTCCCCTAGTGCAGACAAAGCTAATTCATCAATCTCCTGTATTTCCATACCACATATTGTACTGGCTAAATGCAATGCAAAATTTTCTTTATAAACAAAAACAACTTGCCCATTAATATCACCATTAAAACCAACAATGGAAATTACTGAGTCTGCTACAAATGGCTCCTTCTTTGTGATTACATCTTTCCGTTCTAACTCTATATTGGGAGCCATTTGACTAAGTATATCCTCAATTCCTAATATAAATGAATTAATATAGTTTACATTCATTACGTTGCCTAGTAATGACTAGGCTGTTCACCTCCGCTCTTTGAACTTTCATAACCTAAAACCTTGATATATCACACCCCTAAAACAAAAAAAGTGCAGAAGACTGCACTATAAAGTTTCAATGTTAATTCAACAAAGAATTAGTTAATTGCAGTCTGGCAATCTCCTCATCAGTGAAGACCCATGACTTTGCGTCCCACCCTTTCGAGTGGTTTGCCCAAGTACTTGAAATAATTAGTATTTAAATGTCATATTTTATCTTTATTTGTAATTAAACACTTTTCTTGAATATAAGTCAACTGTACCTATTTATCTCTAGACTTACGCTCTAGTTAATAAGGACTATCGTCCTAATGTCTTTGATAATATTGCTTCTTAATTTCTTCTGGAATCATGCTTCCGCCAGTCCCCCAAATAATATGTGTACCATTACGCATCTTTTCTGTCAGGTGATACCTTCGTAAGTAATCAGTTCCTTCTTTAAATAATTTAATTGGCCCTATCATCCCTGCCAGTGCAGAAGGTTCTAAAGCAATATTCTCTGTATCCACTAGCTCTTTTAGCAACTTATACAGCTGTTCATCGCTAACAGTATAAATTCCACTTAATAAAGGTTCCATGATTTTGCCTACAAACCCAGATGGCCTTCCTACCGCAAGTCCATCCGCATCTGTTACGTTATCAATCCCGGCATCCTGAACTGAAATCTTATCATGTAACCCCGTCATTAAACCCAATAGCATACTTGGGGAATGGGTAGGTTCTGCGAAAAAACAGTGAACATGATCTTGGTATAATAACTTTAAGCCAAACGCTACACCACCGGGACCACCTCCAACCCCGCATGGAAGGTACACAAATAAAGGATGTTTTTCATCGATGGTTATTTCTAGATCTTCTAATTGTTTTTTTAATCGTGACGCTGCCACTGAATAGCCTAAAAACAGGTCCTGAGAGTTTTCATCATCCACGAAATAACAGTTAGGATCTGCATTTGCCCCGATTCGCCCTTCCTCAACTGCCTTACTATAATCAGCTTCATATTCAATTACTTTGACATTCTTGCTTCGAAGTAAGTCTTTTTTCCACTGTTTTGCATCAGCTGACATATGAACAATTACATTAAAGCCTAACTTTGCACCCATAATGCCAATACTAAGTCCTAAGTTTCCAGTGGAGCCCACTGCGATTGAATATTGTGAGAAAAAGGTGCGAAACCTATCACTATCCAAAATTGAATAGTCTTCTTGCTTTGTTAGTAAACGATGTTCAAGGGCCAATTCTTCTGCGTGTTTTAGAACTTCATATATCCCACCTCGCGCTTTGATAGATCCTGATATAGGAAGGTGACTATCGCACTTTAGCAATAATTCGCCTGAGATATGTTGTTGATGTCCCCGTTCCAATGATTGTTTCATAGAAGGAATTCTTACTAAAGGAGATTCAATTAAGCCATTCGTTCCTTTTGTTTCAGGGAAAACCTTGGCAATATAAGGGGCAAACCGTTTTAACCGTTCCTCTGCATCCCTTACATTATCTTGGGAAAGGGGTGTTTCTTTTATTCCTGTTTTATATTTCTTTAAATTAGGATTAATCCAAAATGTTTCCTCAAGGGAAATGAGTTTATTCAGTAATGGGCTTTCCTTTTTCCATGACTTAATATTTTTATCTTCGTTCTTATTCATTTAAGTAACCCTCCTCTGCCGTATTCTGTACTTTTATTTTGCCATAAAAACGAGATATATCAAGTTATTTCAGATCTAATTCAGGTGAATTTATTGTTAACTTATGATATAATGGCGCGGTGTCAAAAGAAATTTAGTAGAGGAAGGTAATAAATTGATCACAGTAACAAATGTAAGTTTAAGATATGGGGATCGAAAACTCTTTGAAGATGTTAACTTAAAGTTTACCCCTGGAAATTGCTATGGTGTTATTGGAGCTAACGGTGCAGGAAAGAGTACATTTTTGAAAATCTTATCCGGAGAAATCGAATCTAACACCGGTGAAGTTTCGATAACTAAGGGCACTAGAATGTCAGTATTAAAACAGGATCATTACCGTTATGATGAAAATAAGGTTTTAGAAACGGTAATTATGGGTAACCCTAGGCTGTATGAGATTATTAAAGAAAAAGACGCTATCTATTCTAAGCCAGAGCTTACCGATGAAGATGGTATGAAAGTGGCCGAACTGGAGTGTGAATTTGCCGAATTAGACGGTTGGGAATCGGAATCAGATGCATCTACTCTACTCCAGGGTCTTGGTATTGGTATAGAGCTACATGACAAAAAGATGGCCGATCTACAAGGTTCTGAAAAGTTAACGGTAATGTTGGCCCAAGCCCTCTTTGGGAAACCAGGCATCTTGATCCTTGACGAACCTACCAACCACCTAGACATTACTTCCATTAGCTGGTTAGAGGAATTATTAATTAATTTTGAAGGAATAATTATTGTTGTGTCCCACGATAGACACTTTCTAAATAAAGTCTGTACCCATATAGCGGATGTAGATTATGGCCAGATTAAGTTGTATGTTGGCAACTACGATTTCTGGTATGAATCTAGTAAATTAGCGCAGCAAATGATGAGAGACCAAAACAGTAAGAAAGAAGAAAAGGTTAAGCAGTTACAGGAGTTTATTGCCCGTTTTAGTGCCAACGCTTCTAAGTCCAAACAGGCTACCTCCCGCAAAAAATTGTTGGATAAAATCACACTGGATGATATTGAACCCTCTAACAGAAAATATCCTTTTATAAGATTTAACTTCGAGCGGGAGTTAGGTAATGACGTCTTAATTGTTGATGAAATCACAAAAACAATTGATGGTGAGAAAGTCCTGGACAATGTCAGTTTTACCGTTGCAAAGGGTGACAAAATTGCCTTTGTTGGAGAAAACGAAATTGTCAACACAACCTTATTTAAAATCCTCGCCGGCGAAATGGAACCAGATAGCGGGCAATACAAATGGGGGGTTACTGTTACTAATGCCTATTTCCCCAAGGACAACTCTGAATTCTTTAATAATAACAATTTAAATCTGGTTGAATGGCTACAGCAATTTTCTGAGGAAAAGGCAGAAAGTTATTTGCGAGGCTTTTTGGGCAGAATGCTTTTCTCAGGAGAGGAAGCTTTGAAGGAGTTAAATGTTCTTTCTGGGGGAGAGCGGGTTAGATGCATGCTTTCTAAAATGATGTTAAGCAGTGCCAACCTCTTAATTCTGGACCAACCTACCAACCATTTGGATCTTGAGTCAATAACAGCTCTAAATGATGGTTTGAAAGATTATAAAAGCAGTATATTATTCACCTCCCATGATCATCAGTTTATCCAAACTATTGCCAATAGAATTATAGAAATTAATCCTTCAGGTATTATTGATAAGGAAATGACCTATGATGAATATCTTGAGTTCAAGTATGCTTAGCAACTGCTTTAAATCAGAAAGAGGCCCTGACGGGTCTCTTTTTATTATCTAGCATTTTGCTTATTTTGTTCAATCTCTTCAACTAGAAGAGAAAGTTCTGTCCACCTCTCAATAGCCTGGTCTAAATCTTTCTCCACTTGTTGTTGTTCAAGGTATAACTCCTGCACCCTATTAAAGTCACTTGCTGCCTGGTCAATTTCCCTTAGCAATTTAGCATTACAATCTTCTAATGCCGCTATCCGACCTTCAATTTCATCCCATTCATGCTGGTCTTTAAAAGACAGTTTCTTCGGGGGATCCTTCTTCCGTGTATCGTTTTTACTTTTAACTCTATGTTCTGTTTCTTTAATGTCTGATTTGCTATTTTTCTCCTGCTTCTTTATCTCTAAATACTCAGTATAATTACCTCCAAATAGATGAATTACACCATGACCCTCAAAGGCTATTAAATGGTCAACTACCCGATCTAGAAAGTAACGATCATGGGAAACAGTAATTACAACACCAGGAAATTGTTCTAAGTAATCTTCTAGTATGCTTAATGTTTGAATATCTAAGTCGTTGGTAGGTTCATCTAAAAACAGCACATTGGGCTCTTCCATTAATGTTTGTAATAAGTATAAGCGCCGGCGCTCTCCCCCTGACAACCTACCAATATATGTCCACTGGGTACTGCGGGGGAATAAAAACCTTTCCAGCATTTGTTCAGCAGTGATAAATTGACCGTCCGAAGTTCTAACAATTTCAGCAGTTTCTCTAATATACTCAATCACTCGTAAATCTTCATCCATATCTTGATAATCTTGAGTATAGTAACCAATCTTAACTGTTTGTCCCATTTCCACAGTACCCGTGTCAGGTTTAACACGTCCAGCTAATATATCTAAGAGGGTAGTTTTACCAGTTCCATTTGGCCCAATAATACCCAGTCTGTCTCCCTGTTCCACCAGATAATTAAGGTCATTAATCAACTTTGCACCGGCAAACCCTTTATTTACATCTTTTAGCTCTAACACCTTTTTACCTAGCCGATTAGCACCAATTGCAATATCTAGTTTTTCGTTTGATTTAAACTGTTTCTGACTCTTAAGCTTTTCAACCCTTTCAATCCGAGCCTTTTGTTTTGTTGACCTAGCCTTGGCTCCCCGCTTTAGCCACGCTAATTCCCTGCGTAGCAGATTATCCCTTTTCCTGTCGCTGGCTATTTCTAGCTCTTCCCGTTCTGCTTTACCCTCTAAAAATGTTTCATAATTGCCATCATAACTGTACAGTTTTCCTTGGTCTATCTCTAGTATCCGATTAGTGACACGGTTTAAAAAATACCGGTCATGGGTTACAACTAATATTGCCCCTTTATACTGTGCTAAGAAACCCTCCAACCACTCAATTGTTTCATTATCCAAGTGGTTTGTGGGTTCATCTAAAATTAATAAATCCGCTGGCTGAATTAGCGCTTTAGCAATGGCCACCCTTTTCCTTTGTCCACCGGAAAGTTCCTTTACAGGTTGATCAAAATTAGTTATGCCCAGACGGGTTAATACTGTTTTGGCTACCGAAATTGCTTCCCAGGCGTTCAAAATATCCATCTGCTGCTGCAAATCATTAAGCCTCTTTTGTTTTTCAACATCATTGGGGGCAGCAGCCAATGCATTAACTGTCTGCTCATATTCTCTCATTGCTTTTAATAATGGTGAATTACCATAATAGATTTGGTCTAGTACAGTTAATTCTTTATCAAAAATTGGGTGCTGGGGCAAGTACTCAATATGGAATTTATTGGCATGAATTACTTTTCCATTTTCTGCCGACTCAATATCGGCAATTATCTTAAGTAAAGTTGATTTCCCTGTCCCATTAACCCCAATTAATCCAATACGTTGTTTTTCGGAAATTGAAAAAGAAATATCGTCAAATAAGAGTTTATCACCATAGGATTTTGTTATATTCTCTAACGAAACAATACTCATAACGTATCCTTCCTTTATCCTGACTGTCTAAGTTTATTATAGTTTAAAATAGCTCTAAAGAAAACGTGGATAATATTAAAAAAAGGGCATTCCCATTTAGGAATTGCCCTTCTCTTTGTTAATTTGCTATATTACTTGCATACATTTGCGGCTTGAGGACCACGATCACCTTCAACTACGTCAAAAGTAACGCTTTGACCTTCTTCAAGGTTCTTAAATCCTTCGCCTTCAATTGCGGAGAAGTGAACGAATACATCATTACCTTCGCTTGTTTCAATAAATCCAAATCCTTTTTCGGAATTAAACCATTTAACAGTACCTACCATTATGAAAAACCTCCTTTACTAAAAATTGATCAAAAAAGCTTGAAACTAAAACCTTGACCAATCATAATAAACATGAGGTCCAAAATGGTTTGCGTTCTTAACTTTTTAACACTTATATATACTACCATATTTTAAGAAATATAGCAAATTTCTATTGTTTTTTTCTTTTATGATTTCTTATTGTTCTATTACCTTTTGTCTTATTGGCCTTTAATGACGTTCCTACGTTGCTAGGTCTTATCAAACACTTTTTCCCAAAACCAATTAAATCCTTTCTACCAGCCTTTACTAACGCTTCATAAACCAAATTATAGTTCTGTGGTTTACGATATTGAATTAGCGCTCTTTGCATGGCCTTCTCATGAGCTGACTTAGGTACATATACTTTCTCCATGGTTCTTGGGTCTAACTCCGTATAATACATGCATGTACTTAATGTGCCTGGTGTTGGGTAAAAGTCCTGAACTTGCTCAGGCATATATCCTAAGTCCCTTAGATATTCTGCCAGTTCAATAGCATCTTTAAGCGTTGAACCTGGGTGACTCGACATAAAATATGGAACCAGGAATTGTTTCTTTCCTAGATTCTCATTTATTTTATGATATTTCCTTACAAAACCCTCATATACTTTTCTTTCTGGTTTTCCCATTTTGTTTAGTACCTGAGAAGATATATGCTCTGGTGCTACCTTAAGTTGGCCACTAATATGATGCTGGCATAATTCCCTAAAAAATTGATCATTCTTGTCATGAATAAGGTAATCATATCTTAAACCTGAGCGAATAAATACCTTTTTAACGTTTGGAAGTTCCCTTAAATTTCTTAAGAGCCCTAAGTAATCCTGATGATCTATCTTAAGCTGTTTGCATGGTTTTGGAAATAGGCATTGCTTATCCTTGCAAATTCCATACTTTTCCTGCTTTTCACAGGCCCTGTGACGAAAATTTGCAGTGGGTCCTCCAACATCGTGGATATACCCCTTAAAATCAGGTTCCTGCACAAATTTTTCTGCTTCATTTAAGATAGACTGATGACTTCTCGACTGTACTACCCTTCCTTGGTGGAAAGTAAGGGCACAGAAGTTGCAGTTTCCAAAACAACCTCTATTACTAATCAGGCTAAACTTTACTTCTTTTATTGCTGGGATACCGCCCATTTTCTCATATATGGGATGATAAGCCCTCGTATAGGGAAGAGAATATATATCGTCTAACTCGGATTGAGTCATAGGTTCATGGGGTGGATTTTGAACTACATAATGACTTCCATATGTCTCCACTAATTGCTTACCTGTGATAGAATCAATGTTCTTGTATTGTAATAAAAAACTCTCTGCATACCTTTTCTTAGACTTCAGTATTTCATCATATGGGGGTAAAATTAAAGGTTCATAGGGTCTATCTTTATCTTTGGTCTTATATACTGTTCCTTTGATAAATGTTATTTCATGGACCGGTATGCCGCTTTCTAATGCCTCTGCAATTTCTACTACCTGCCGCTCTCCCATACCATAAATTATTAAGTCTGCTTTAGCATCTAAAAGTATTGACCTTCTTACTTTATCGGACCAATAATCATAATGAGCAAATCTCCTTAAACTTGCCTCTATTCCCCCTAAAATTATGGGTACGTCTTTGTATGCTTCTTTAATTCTATGGGAGTATACTATGGACGCTCTGTCAGGCCTATATCCACTTTTCCCACCGGGAGAATAAAGATCATCATTTCTCTTTTTCTTGGCCACTGTATAATGATTTACCATTGAATCTATGTTACCAGAAGTAACCAGGAATCCCAGTCGGGGCTTTCCTAAAACTTTAAAGTCATCGACATTCTGCCATGAAGGCTGGGCAATAATGCCCACTTTATATCCTCTATTCTCTAGAACCCTTCCTATCACTGCTACTCCAAAGGAAGGGTGATCTACATAGGCATCCCCAGAAACGAGTACAAAATCTAGCTGATCCCATCCTCTTTCCTTCATATCATCTTTATTAATGGGCAAGAACTTTGCCATATATATTTCATCCCTTTAATGTTATCTTTACCTAATATTATCTATCATCTTAACTTATACTACCCCATTAATTTAATACTAATTTTGGTAACTGCTATCTGTAAGACTTATGTACCCATTCCATAACTTCATTTTCCAGTTTTTCCGTTTCTTTATCAGTTAACTCTCTAGCCAGGAAATTTTCCAGTGCCTTTATTGCTGCACTTACAGCTACCCTTTCTACATCCACCTCAGGTTTGGGTTCATGGTAACTGGGCTCTGCAATTTTTGATGATGGTAGCCCCGGACTTGCCTGATTTGCCATCTGGTCTAAAGAAGGGGGAGCCTCTTCTTTTTCACTGCTGTATATTTCAGCCTCAGTATTCTCCATACCTAATTCATTGATATTAGAAGTACTTAATTTCTCTTCATTTCTGCGTTTTCTATCCTCTGCCTTTTGTAACCGCTCAATTTTTTTTATTTTAGCTTCTTCTATTTTTACCAGTACATCTTCTAATTCCTCTTGATGGTCTTCGATAAACTTATTTTCACCGTCAGATGAACTTCCGGCTAATTCAATTAACCTTCCTTGATTTCTTATAACAACTTGTAAAGATGGCCAGTACCGTAATGGTAGTTTGGTATCTTCTTTATTAATTTCTTCACCAGTAACCGATAATAATGGTTCTTTTCTCTTAGCTGCCATTTATACCACCCTTTTAAACTGTATTTAACTTTTTTTCTAAAGCTACAATTCTAAATTATAACAATAAAAACCAAAAAAACCAATAATTAAGTTTAGAGCTCCACATACTAAGAGGATTGGATACCTAAAATAAAAAATAGTGTGGGATGTAAAATCATTCCACACACTAATTGCCTATGTTTTAAATATTATAGTTTATTCTGAGGATATAATTTGACTTTTAAAATCTTCATTAGAGTTATACTCCATATTAACTGGTCTACCTAGATAGTAACCTTGTGCATAGTCTATTTTCATCTTTTTTAACATATCGAAATCATTACTATTCTCTACAAATTCAGCTACAGTCTGCTTGGACAATGTATTGGCCACTGTGCTTATTGCTTGCACAAGCGCAAATTGAGTACTTTCTTTATGTAGATTACGGATAAAGGTTCCATCGATTTTAATATAATCAACCGGCAAAGTTTTTAGATGATAGAACGATGAAAATCCTTTGCCAAAATCATCTAATGAAAACTTACAACCAATTCTCTTCAGCTTATTAATCCACTCTTTAGCCCCTTCAAGATCTTTTACCGCAGCAGTTTCAGTTATTTCAAAACCTATCCTTGAAGGATCTATATGTTTATCTATTACAGATTGTTCTATTAAGTTAAGCAGTTTCTCATCACCTAAACTGACACCAGAAAGATTAACAAAAAGATTTATATCATGGTGTTCCGCTAAAAACTCAATAGAAGATTTAACAACCCACCTGTCAATTTGAGACATTAGACCAAACCGTTCTGCTATTGGAATAAACTTATCAGGATATATTAATTCGCCATTTGTTTCCTTCATTCGTATTAAAACTTCGTAATGCATTGTCTCTTCTGTATTAACTGATACAACTGGTTGAAACCTCAGTGTAAACCCATTTTCCTTTACTGCCTTCTTAATAAGTGTAATAATCTTATTGGTCTCATTTATATCATCTAAGGCACCTTCAAAATCTTGTAAGAAAATCACTTTGTTTTTACCGCTTTCCTTAGCCTTATATAAAGCAGTATCAGCCATTCCTAATAGCTTATTAGGTTCTACAGTTCCATCTATTATTGTTATACCTATACTTAAGCTTATATTAAAGCAAGATTTATACATTACAAGACATAACTGACTTTCTTCTATTACAGTACGCAATTTTTCTGCCACAGTCCTTGCTTCACTTACACTTGCTCCCTCTAATAATACGGCAAACTCATCTCCCCCTAAACGTGCTATAACATCCTCACCACGGAGATGGTTTCTGAGAATCTCTGTAAGCGAAACCAGTAATTTATCACCAGCATTATGGCCTAACGTATCATTGACCATTTTAAAATTGTCCAAATCTATTAATAAAAGAGAACTATTTTTACCTCTTCTTGCTTTTGCAACAACCTTTTTAAGGGCTTCCTCCAAATAGTATCTATTTGGAATATTAGTTAAGGAATCGTGAGTTGCTAGATGGTGCAGTTGCTTTTCGGTAAGTTTACGTTCAGTGATATCCCTGATAGATTCAATGGCCCCAACCAACTGACCATCACTATTATATAAAGGAGATGCAGTTATCCATAAGTATTGTTTTATTCCATTATCCTTAGCAGGTAAACTAATCTCCGTAAATAGCATATTACCTTTTTGTTGAACGTCATTGTATTTCTTGCCTATATTCTTATCTTGCTGAAAAATTAATTCAACTAAGAGCTCCCGTTTACTAGTATAAAAAGGCAGAGGATAAGAATAGATATCCTTTCCAATTATATCTTCTTTCTTTACACCACACATTTCTTCAATTGCTTTATTCCAAGCAATTACTTTCTTATTCTGGTTAATAACAAAAGTAGCATCCGGTAAAAACTCTATAATATCCATTAACTGCTGATGTGCAGCTCTCAATTCTTCCTCTGCTCTTTTTCGCCCTCTTCGCATTCTTTCAAAAGCTGTAACTAACGTACCAACTTCATCTTGTGACCTTTTAACATTAATTCTTGTGCTTAGGTCACCCGTTGCCAATCTATTTGCAGAATTGACCAATCCTCTAATAGGCCTAACCAATGAAGTATTTAAAAGCCAAATTAAACTGATCATTATTAAAAAGTTCAAACAAATAATTGATCCAACATTCCATAATGACTTTTTAAACATCTTATCTACATACTGCTTATTAGCACCTACATACCAAATACCAATAATATTACCCATATTATCTTTAATGGGTCTATAAGCAGTCTGGTATTTTACACCAACTACTTCGGCCTCACCAAAAAACTCTTCACCGGCTCTGAGAACAACCTGTGCTACTTCATCCGATACCTTGGTGCCAATTGCCCGTTTACTGTTTCTCATAACATTGGTTGCCACTCGAGTATCCCCTTGAAAGATTGTACAGGTGTCCCCTGTTAGTCGCCCAACCTTATCGATAATAGCATAGTTGTAGTTCATCAATGCTTCCCCTTTGTAAAGTTGGCCATTTTTCAAATGCCAGGGTCCTGGATAGAGGTCTTCCAGAAGCGCTTCCCCCATATTTAAGTCACCTTTTACTTTTTCTTGGGCGGCCAGGTTAGCATTAACATATGCTTGATGAGCAATCCAAAGCATAGTCGCTACATGGATTAATAATACTACCAGAATAATAAATGTTATTTTCCACCGTATAGTCTTAAAATTAAAAAAGCTGAAGATTCTTGTTAAACTCACATTTATCTTCTCCCAAAAATTCGATAATTAAAAAGATGAAGAAATTTTTGAAATAGTTAATTTATTTGATAATTATATCACTAATTAATGGGTATTAATAGGTAGTATTTTACAATCATATGCGAAGCCTAGATTAAGTTAGTTTAGTCTAGGATTAATAATGAATATGACAAAAAAATTACCACCTAAATATTTTGGCGGTAATATATAACTTAATGTATTTACTTGTTAAAATCTATTTTTTCTTCCTTTACATAGCCTGTCAAACTTAGCTGTGCAGTTAAGTCATTGTTTTCATCAAACACGTCAACGTTATAATTTGCAATTTTTTTTGAACCAGAAACCTCTCTTGCCTTAGCAATTAAAACTTTTCCTTTAGATGCTTTAAAATAAGATATATTAGCATTAATCCCCACTGTAACTTTTCCATCTGCATTAGATGCGGCCGCAAATGCAAAGTCTGCCAATGTAAATATTGCCCCTCCTTGGACTATGTTTATAGCATTGAGGTGCCTTTCAGCAATTTCCATTTTTGTCTCCGCATATCCGGGCTCTACTCTTACAAGTTTAATTCCCAGGCTATTAGCAAATCTATCTTTTTCAAAAAATTTTTTAATACTATTTATCAGTAGTCCCTCCAATCATACTATTTTAAAAAACGGATCGCCATTATCTTACCATAAATTTACAAAGCTAAACAGATCCTGTCAATATCAACATGATTAGTTAGATACAGGAAAATATTGGTATTGTTTTTTACCAGGTTCGGCAGCCCACTAATTTTTTATGTTTTTATCTTACTAAGCAATTTTTCCAAATAAACTGATTTCATCTGCTTACTGGCAACTAACTGCTTTACTGGTGGCAGTTTTAGTATAGCAGACATAATAGCTGCCATAGCCCTGTGGTTGCTGAAAGCTTGGTTATCAAAAATAAGATCTGGCAGCATTCCCTTTTCTATAGCCATTAAAACTGTTCTATGGACTGAATTAACCGGTGTAATTACACGCTGCTGGCGACTTTCTAGAGTTATACCCTTCGACGGGCAAGATCGTACACATACACCACACCCAAGACATATTTCTTCGTTAACTTTTGCTATTTTTCTTTCACCTTGGGTATCTTGCGCCTTAGAAACCAGTGTAATTGCTTCTATCGGGCACGTTTTAACACACTTGCCACACCCTATACATTCCTCTTTAACTCTGGGAAAAAAATTAGTAGTATGTACAGGTTGTAACATACCAAATTTCTTAGCCGCCACCAATGCTTCACAGCAGCAACCGCAGCAATTACATATAAAGCTTACATTTTCTCTGACATTTTCACCGCACTGCACTAGATTATTATCATAAGCTTTATGCAAAAGTTCTAGTCCTTCAGAAGCATCAACCCTGCGGGCATAACCATGCCTGATTAATGAATCTGCAGTATTATTAAATGTCATGCAAATATCCATTGGCGCATCACATGCTAAACCAACATGCTCCATCTTATGGCGGCAGTAGCACATACTAACCCCCATGTGAGATGCCGTTTTTATAACGTGGCTTGCTCTTTCATAATCCAGTACGTGAATTGCATTTTGGTTTGTAAGTACAGGTTCCTGCACAAATACTCTACCAAGCCTGGTTTCTGTGCTAAAAAATAAATCTTTAACAAAATCTTCTTCTACATTTAAGTATTGATAAAAAAGTTCACTTAATAGTTTTTGATCAATATCTCCTCTGGTTCTCATTAGAGCGAACTCAAAAAAGCCAGCCATGGGTGGTGGCAGCATATATTGCCGGGTTCCGTTGTTATCAATATCAAGCAGTATCGCTCTACTGGCTAGCTGATCAAGTATATTTTGTGCTTTTGCATTATCCATGTTCCAAATTTTACTGGCTGTTTTGACGTTGAAAGGCTTTATTGGTAGTTGGGAAACAAGTTTTGCTTCCTTTTCGGTAAATAATAAGCTTAATATTTTATAAAGCGCTTCAGATGGAGGCGCACCTTGTGGAAATCTATTTAACCGCTCTTCTAGCTTTTTATAACCTGATTTTATAGATAGATGTGACATTTCCTCCCCCCCCTTATAGCTAATATTATCCAATTATAACATAATAAAATCTCTACCTGCCTGAAAAATAATCAGGCTAAAGTATACAATATAATTAACAATTTACTATCGACAAAAGCAGCGTAAGTAAAATATAATATTTCTTAGTAGTGGGGAACAAGGGTGTATCCCTAACTGTATAGCCAATGGTGGCTCAATGACGGCAATAACCGTGCATTGGGTTTTTTTGTTTTAAAGCCACTCCCTACTAGACCATATTAATAATAGGAGGGAGCGAGCATGAAAAAGATTGAGGCAATTATTCGTCCCAGTACATTTGATGAAGTAAAAGAAGCTCTAGGTGAATATGGTATTCACGGTATGACTGTTAGCCAGGTAATGGGTTGTGGTATGCAAAAAGGAAGGGTAAGTGTTTACCGGGGTCAAAAATATACTATTAACCTACTATCTAAAGTAAAAATTGAGATTATACTTCAAGATTACCAGGTAGATGAAGTGGTAAATCTAATAACCAAGTCTGCGCTTACTGGTGAAGTTGGCGACGGCAAGATATTTATATATCCGGTTGAAAACAGCATTAGAATTCGCACTGGTGAAACTGGCGATGAAGCCATTTAATTTAGGCAAAGAAGCCTTCTAAAATGAGGTCTAATAGACCTTCTTTAGAAGGCTTCTTTTATTTTCTATAGATTTTTAAAAAAGAAACCAAAGTATCTGAAGCAGAAAATTTGCCTTATATACTTTGAAAATTGACAAGGAGGTCTTCTCTCAATGGAGATGATGGATGTTAACACATTAGCATCAGGAATTGACACCGTTTGGGTTTTACTTTGTGCCGCCCTAGTATTCTTTATGGAAGCTGGATTTGCATTTTTAGAGGCAGGTTTTATTCGTGCCAGAAATTCATTAAATATTGTAATGAAGGTTTTTATGGACTGTACAGTTGGAATGCTTGGCTATTGGGCTATTGGTTTTGCAATTATGTATGGCTTAGATAAAGCCGGGCTATTTGGTATCACTGGTTTTTTTCTAGAGGGAGATTTTAATTATCTTGGTTTAAATATTCCCGTATATGCCTTCTGGTTGTTTCAAGCAGTCTTTGCAATGGCAGTAGCCTCAATAGTTTCCGGTGCTGTAGCTGAGCGGATGAAATTTGCCCCTTACATAATATATTCTCTGGTTGTTACTGCCTTTATTTATCCAGTAGCAGGCCATTGGATTTGGTCTGCAAACGGTTGGCTAGCTCAATTAGGCATGATAGACTTTGCAGGTTCTACAGCAGTCCACGCTGTGGGTGGTTGGAGCGCATTGGCAGCCGTACTGGTTTTGGGACCGCGAAGAGGTAAATATAACTCAGATGGTTCAATTAATGTTCTTCCAGCACATAATATGCACTTGGCAGCAATTGGGGCCTTTATTCTTTGGGTTGGATGGTTTGGCTTTAACCCTGGTAGTACCTTAAGTGGCTTAGATAGCAATATTGCCCGCATTGCTGTAACCACTAACCTGGCAGCAGCAGCTGGTGGAACAATGGGAACACTAACTACTATGCTTAAATTTGGGAAAGCTGATCCCAGTATGGCCATCAACGGTGCTCTGGCTGGTTTGGTCTCTATAACAGCAGGGACAGCTTTTGTTAGCCCACTAAGTGCGGTAATTATAGGGGCTACAGCAGGTTGGTTGGTTGTATTGGCTGTACCATTTTTTGATAAGTTAAAGGTTGACGACCCGGTGGGTGCTATAGCAGTACATGGTGTCTGCGGTTCTTTTGGAACTCTAGCAGTAGGAATATTTGCACAAGAAGGCGGCTTACTTTATGGAGGAGGTCTGCAATTAATAGGTATCCAGGCTTTAGGTTTAACAACAGTATCGATTTGGGCCTTTGGATTAAGTTATATTACTTTCAAATTAATTAAGATCACTGTAGGAATTCGTGTATCTAAAGAAGAAGAAATGGAAGGATTAGATTTGGTTGAACATGGAAT
The DNA here is from genome assembly GCA_009711615.1 of Bacillota bacterium. GTDB lineage: Bacteria > Bacillota > Desulfotomaculia > Desulfotomaculales > Desulfohalotomaculaceae > Desulforadius. Next base: position 30,938 of record VENI01000004.1, read on the forward strand.
TAATGCTTATAACGGAAATAAAATTAATCAAGCTTTAGAAGGTGTTGCTACATCTGATATTGACCTATTTCAAAGTGAAACCAAACAAACCATAGCAACATAAATAAAAAACGAATCTTCTATCAGCGTAAGCATATAGAATAACCTACCAATTTATGGTAGGTTATTCTCAACCTGCAGCATCCAGAATCACTACTTGCCGATCCTGCCTTCCAAAGTGCCTTGCTTTTTCTTTGCTATGTCCTATATACATATCAACTACTTTACCTTTAACTGCACTACCTGTATCCTCTGCTTTAAAAACACCCAAACCCTTAATATATACTTTTGAGCCCAATGGAATAATTTCTGGATCTACTGCTACCGTTTTTCCCTTCTCGGGCCAAGTGCCAGTGTACGTCCTATTCCCTGTCCAGGTGTATGCCGTAATCTCTGCATTCATCCAATTAATTTTTTTGTTATTTAGAATTAGTTCACCGCTGTACGATGCTTCTTGTAAGTGTTCCCTAGCCTCAGCTTGTCCAATCACATCCAATACAACCCAACATCCAACCCCTAATTGCAGACTTAGTAAGCAGATCAGTAGCATCATTACCGATTTCTTTTTAAACATCTACTCACCTCCTGTAAGATTTAGCCAATAAATATAGACGAAAAAAAGACACTAAAAGTGCCTTATTTTAGTAAAAATTTTTGTTTTCCATGGGAAAAAATTAATCTAGTGGTATTAACGAGGATTCGCCCCTCAGCTTAAAAATCTTTTTACCTACATTTATTTATAAATATCTTCAGGTGTTGCAACAATTAGTTTTAGGATCTTTGTTCTTCCAATATCAACAACATTATTTAGATTTATTCCCGCTTTACTAACATTGCTTACGGTTTTGCGGTTAATATTACATCCAATCATATTAGAGGTTAGGGGATTTAAGATATCCATCATCTTTCCTATAACCGGATTTGCACTACGTACATGTTCCAGCAGAATTATCTGCCCGTTTGGTTTACATACCCTTTTCAGTTCTTCTAAACCCTTTTCCGGGTCTGGCACAGAACAAAATACACAGGCAGAGATAACTGTATCAAATGAATTGTCGTTAAATAGCATATTTTGAGCATCCATCTCTAAAAGTTTCACATTTAAGTTTAGCCTTCCGGCCCTCTCCCTAGCACGTTTTAGCATTTCTCTACTAAAATCTATACCTGTAATTTCACAGTTTGATGGATACAGCGATAGATTTTTACCAGTTCCCACTCCCACTTCCAGCACGTTATCCCTTGCTATACTTAAGGCATTCTTCCTAATAGAATCACTAATGGGATCCATTCTGTCATAAAACATGGCTATACGATTATACCTGCTCTTTATCATTTCAGTAATTTTATCCATTCAATTGCTCCTTACTAGGATCGAGTGAAAAATACCACATCACCAAAATCTGCTTCTGCCACTTTTCCTACTCCTTCACACTTTATTTTAAGAAGAAAGAAAACTTTATCTTTGGCCAGTTCTTCATGTTCTAAAGATTCAAAATTTGCCTGCCCTTTTGAGATGACCAAATCAGTATTATTTAGCATCTCATTAAACTGATTTGAAACCTTTTTTAACGGAACACCAAGGTAATTGGAACCAGTTGTTATTACATCAGCAATTTTATCCATTCCTACATAAGTTACATCCTCTACTGTTGCATCATTTAAAACCGGGCCGCCTTTCACTGCATAGGTAACTGACTTCCCCATATTTAGCAGTTCTTCAACTAGCAGTTTGTCAAATACTATCTCTCCCGAATTATCTCCCACTATCAGAAGATGGTTAGTGTTTTCCAATTTAATAACAAATTTATCATAATCATCTTTAGAGAAACCTACATTTAAGCTGTGTTTTAAACTGGCGTCAATATCAAAGTCTCTTTTTATCCCTAAGTCAATTACATTACCGGCAACAGCTATTTTAAGGGCATCATAAAGTCTATCTTCTGAGTTAGATAAAACTTGTTTTAGTTCCGGATATAGTTTAAGCGCCAAGTCATTAGACTGTTGCTTCACTTCCTTGTAAGGATCACTATTTTCTAATTTGTTATATAGTTTCATCAGTATTTCTGTTGAATTCTCAGCAGGAGTATTATTCCTATCCATGGTCTTAATGTCATCCATTAGCTGATATAATAACTGATGCTGCCTGTCTTCATCCACCCCTGCTATGGTCATGCAAGTAACCGATTGCTTAAGGTAGCAATGGACGCAATCTATGTATGCTTTCATAATTCAACTCCTATTAGATAAAGTCTTTTTCTATTTTATATAGACTCTGTTTGACTACCCCTGTATTTTTCGCCTCTTCTTCAACCGCCTTAGCAACTGTCTTTACTACCTCATTATTAAATATTGAAGGTATAATATTCTCTGCAATTAATTCTTCTTCTGCGATAATGCTGGCCAGTGCGTGTGCGGCCGCCATACACATCTGATCATTTATTGTGGTGGCATGACTATCCAGTGCCCCCCGAAAGATACCAGGGAAGGCTAAGGCATTGTTTATCTGATTGGGATAGTCTGACCTGCCTGTGGCAATTACTCCCGCAATATCATGTATCTCATCGGGATCTATTTCAGGTTCCGGGTTGGCCAATGCAAAAACTATCGGTTTTTTATTCATTTTCAAAATATCTTCGCGGTTAAGAAGACCCGGAGCTGAAACCCCGATAAATACATCTACACCTTTGATAACCTCTTTTAGACTACCATGTTTACAATTCTGGTTAGTATTCTCGGCGATCCATTGCTTAAACGTGTTATCAGGTATGTTATCCCTTGCAATTGCCCCTTTTCTGTCACAAACAACTATATTTTTAGCACCAGCGGTTATTAATAAACGTGAAATTGCCGCCCCTGCCGCACCTGCTCCACTTATTACTATCTGCACATCTTCTAATTCCTTACCTACTACCTTTAAAGCATTAATTAAACCTGCCAGATTAACAACTGCTGTACCCCGTTGATCATCATGAAATACTGGGATATCAAGCATTTCAGACAACTTTTTTTCTATTTCAAAACACTTAGGAGCAGCAATATCCTCTAAATTTATTCCTCCAAAACCGGGAGAGCATGCTGCTACAATGCTGATTATTTCATCGGGGTCACTGGCATCTAAGCATAAAGGAAAGGCATCAATATTGGCAAACTGCTTAAACAAAGCCGCCTTACCTTCCATTACTGGTAGGCCAGCATAGGGACCTACATTTCCCAGCCCCAGTACAGCCGAGCCATCTGTTATAATGGCCACTGAATTCCTTTTCATGGTCAACTCGGTAGCCATTTCTTTATTATCAGCAATTGCCTCTGAAATTCTAGCTACCCCTGGTGTGTAAACTAAGGCTAAATCTTCCCAGTTCTTAATTGGTCTCTTAGTTTTAATCTCTATTTTCCCTTCTAAATGTCTTGAGAACACTCTGTCTGAAGTACTAATAACTTGTACATTGGGAAGTTCTTTTACAGATCCAAGTAGTTTTTGTAAATTGCCTTGGTCTTTTAGTCGAATAAATAATTCTCTAATATTATGGGTGGGGGATGCAGAAACCATTTCTATCGCCCCTAGACTCCCGCCTTCTTTTGCTATTGCTTCCAATACTTTAGCTAAAGTACCTGGTCGGTTAGACAGCTTTAACTTAATTGTTATATTTAATGAAACACCCATTTGTTTCCCTCCAGTCTTTTATAAGCTATTCTCACTCCATATTATACCAAAGCAAAAAGTTAAATATCAAATTAAATTTTGAATATTTAAAATATTTTATAACTAGTAATTTTTTGTTTACTAGTTATATCTATTTAATATACACATAAGAATAAGGAAACTCCTTTATAAAGAGGTATTAAATATGTATAAACTAAAAGTTCTCTTTACAACATTAATGTTATTATTTCTTATGCCTTGCTTCATTAATAATGTACAAGCTCAAGAAGTTAGTATACGTCCACCAACATTCACTCCTAACGCCAAGGCCGCACTTTTAATGGATTATGATACTGGTAAAATAGTTTACAGCATCAATGAAAAACATCCACTAGCCCCTGCTTCCATCACAAAGTTAATGACCATTTATATTGTGCTTGAGATAATTCACAGTGGTGAAGTTAGTTGGAATACCCCTATTACCACCAGTCTAAATGTTGAACAAATTGAAGAGGCACAGGTTTTTTTAAAACAGGGTGAGGCGTACTCCCTGCGAGAAATGGTAAAAGCAATGTTAATACCTTCAGCAAATGATGCTGCAGTGGCCATTGCAGAAAACATCGCTGGAAGTGAAACGGAGTTTGTTAAACTAATGAATGCCAAAGCCAAAGAATTGGGGTTAAAGAACTGCCATTTTATAAATGCCACTGGATTACCAACTCACACTGTTAATGACAGTTATCATTACATGTCAGCTTACGATATAGCTACATTAGCCCGAAAGCTAATCGGTGATTATCCTGAACTCTTAGAAGTAACCAGTTTAAAAAATACAACTTTTCGCCATGGTAGCTATGTCATCGAAAACACAAATGATCTTTTAGGTAATTATCAAGGGATGGATGGCTTAAAAACCGGTTTTACCAACCGCGCAAAACGTTGTTTATGTAGCACCGCCAAAAGAGGAGATTTACGGCTAATTAGTGTTATCCTTGGAGCCCCGTCGGAATATGAACGTAAAATAAGTACAATCAATCTTCTGAATTATGGGTTTATAAGTTATGCTCCTGTTAAAGAGTCTAATATGAAGAAAGAGGCAGCAGAAAAAATACATGCTGCCTTACTAAAGAGCGTAAAGCAGCATCCCACATTATTACTTCATATTCCTAGCCACAAACCTTGGCTAAATTATTACATCCTTAATTAAAACTATTTATTTACTGCTTTTATACTCTTAGGAACCAAAACATTTGCTGGTTGTGTCAATAAGCTTACTACCACAAGGGTTAAAGCTGATACTGGTAAACTTATTAGTATTGGGTCAACAACGGTCCAAGGAAATGATAATAAAGTAGTCTTGCCAAAAATAGCCTGGGAAAGACCCAGTGCATTGGCCTCTTTTTGATGAACAAAAAGCATTAAAAGCATGGATACCGCAAAGCCTGAAACCATACTTGATATCGCTCCCGATTTAGTTGCCCTAGGCCAAAATAGTGCTGCAAAATATACCGGCAAGAAAGCGGCTGCGCAAATACCAAAAAACACCGAAGTAGCCACTGCTATAATACTTACAGGTAATTTAAGGGTTAAATATACAGTAATTATTAGAGCTGCCAATATACCGCATCTACTTATGGTTAGATCTTGTTTCTGATAAATATCATAACTTAAAGATGAGCCTATAACATGAAATTGACCGCTCAATGTTGACATTGCCGCTGATAAAAGTGTCAACATGAAAATATAGGAAAACCACGGGGGCATAGCTGAGTTAATATACATTGGTATTATGGTATCAATGTTTGGGTTCCCAGATGCCGGGTCAATTGATGCCAATAACGATATCTTTCCGACTGTATCTGCGAAGTATATATTTGTAAGTGCCCCTACCACAAATGCAACTCCGGTCATAACCAATATAAATATCCCACCTACAATTACACCACGATTTAATTCCTTAGGCCCCTTAACAGTTAAGAACCTTACTACCAGTTGTGGTTGGGCCAAAACACCAATACCCACACCTAAAATTATTGTGGAAACCAGTGTCCACCAATATTCTGAACCAAAGCTGGGCATCATAGTCCACCCTTGATGCCCTTTTGCTTGCAGTGAATCTGGTACCATCGTGGATAATTGTGTTAGTTTTTGGTGGGCAGTGGCCACCCCGCCAAGTTGGTCATATGTGAAAAATAGTAATGCAACCATACCTAAAAACATTATACTGCCTTGAAATGCGTCGGTATAGAATACCCCCTTAAGACCGCCAGTCATTACATAACCAGCCACCACTATTGCAAAAATAATTACCGCCCAAATATATGAAATATCAATGGTGGTCTCAATAAATCTCACTGCCCCAATCATCACCGCAGCAGCATAAATGGGCATGGCAACAAAAACAATTGCAGCAGCAAATTTCTGTATGAATTTTGATGAAAACCTTTTTCCAAGTAGTTCTGGAAAAGTTTTTACGCCCAACTCCCTACCAACAATTAAAGTCCTTTTACCAAAAACTACAAAAGCTAAAAATACACCCACAAAAATGGTAAGAAAGGTAAGCCATAATACCCCCATCCCGAAAAGGGCTGCAGCACCGCCAAAACCGATAATTGCGGAAGTACTAATAAATGTGCAACCATAGGCTAATGCCATAATGAAGGGATTTGCTTTCCCTCCTGCAATAAGGTAATCACTAGCGTTTTTAGTCCTGCAGTATCCTAAATAACCCAAACCTAAAATGATTAAGCCATAGATGCCAATAATTATAATCATACTAAGTGTATTCACTTCTCTACCTCCCTTTTAAATTAGCTATTGTTATTCCAGTTTTTAATACCGTAAATAATACATAACACACATGAAGCAATGGATAACATGTAGGCCATCCATATCTGTGGATCAGGTATGTTTAACAAATGTTACACCTCCCTCATTAAATAAAAAAAGTCCCCACGTCCTGCAAGGGACGAGGGGACTCGCGTTACCACCCAAATTGGCATAAAAATGCCCACTTAGTGGGTACGGGAATAAAAATCTCTTGAAAAAGAAAAAAACTTCCTGCCGTAGGGGCGAATGTTTCGCGTTACCACCCTACTTAGCAAAAAGCTCACTTATTCAAGGCACGGGAAATATTCCGATACCCCCTTCCTGATAACGGTGGAAGATTCCGTCACGACCTACATTTACAATCGTTCAATCGGCAACTCCGGAGGGAACTTCAACAAGTCATGTTTTAGGAGTGCTTACAGTCTTGACACTCCCTCCCTGTAAAACTGGGGCTTATCTACTTTTCTCCTTCAACGTCTTTAGCATATAATTAGACATAATACTAGCAGCTAGACAAGCTTTTTGTCAAGCATTTTTTTCTGAATATTTCTTTTAAAAACTATTAGCCAATCTTATCTTTATAAAGCCTTTAACCAATAATCTTGAACAATGCTCTGGCCATAGGTTGTACCGGGCACCGCCCATCTGGCATTTAAACTTATCCATGTTGGGGCAGAACCTTTTGTAACCAGACTAAAACGGGGATCATAAAGGGTTTTATTTTTCGGAAGCGGTTCTTCAGTTGCATAGGCATATAAATGCTGTATGTGAGCTTCCACCCCTATTTCAGGAGTAGCAAAAACAACTCCATGTACCCCAGGTTCAAAGAACACAGAGCCCCCATCAGCACCATTCAAGTCTTCTAGGCCAGTTAACGGTGATCCAATGGCCCATATACCGCTAAAATTATTTTGCCATGACTGTACATCACCAGTAAACTGGAAATAGAAAGTTTCTTTCACAGCCTGACTGAAGGCGATGTCCCCTCTGATACCATACTGTTTGCCTATTTCAATGTAGAGTTTTGCTAAATCCTTTGGTATTGGTTTAAACTCCTTGTTAAGTTCATTTTCCACTTTATTCTTAATTCGCCAGGTTTCTTCATCAAGCCAATCATTTAATTGATCTGCTGTGGCAATGGACTCCCCCATTATTGTAAATTCAGACATAGCAACGTCTCCATCGGGTAGCTCTATTACATCGTTGTATTGATCCAATAATTCTTTTATACTTTTAAAATGTGCCATTTCTTCCTTACTATAAGTAGCCTTACCATTAAGCACGCTGGTATTAATAAAACGTCCATCATATAACCTAATGTTTGCTTTATAATCAATTAGTTGATTTATAAGATTATCCTTTTTATTATCTATAGGTATAAAAGAAACCGGATCTTCTTCAATGCTGGTTATATCTACGGTTTTAGTATCCCTCAACCATTTAACCTGACAGCCAAGAGCTTCACCTACTGCCCTCAGAGGTATCATTGTACGACCTGCCTTTGATATATAAGGACTTCCATAAGTTGCAGGTATATCTAGTAATTCCCCATCAATTACTATTGATAACTTATTAGTATTATTTGCTGGCACCCCACCGTTTTGGTTGCCAGTATTTATGATCACCCGTTTGGTACTACCGTCCCATTTAACATAGGCACCTAAATTCTCTCCTACTATTCTTAGTGGCACATAAGTTCTATTTGCCTTTATAATCGGCGGCTGTTCCCCTTCCGGCATTGATACCGTAGCATTGTTTATAACTAATTTTACGTCTTGTCCAACTGATGCTTCTGCCGGCATACCAGCTGTCAATAGAAGACCTGTACAGCAAAGCCCAACAATATATTTTTTAATAATTTTAATGTCACCCTCTCTATTATTTTGCTTAATACTTAATTTCTACTGAAATTGTTTTTTTCCTGTTGATTTATGTCAATAAAGAAAGAATAATTAATAAAAAGGAACACCCTGGGGTCATTATCCCAGGGTGTTCCTTTGTCATTTCCAATGCTTATCTATGAAATCTTCCCGGCCTGAGCCCTTTCGATATGCAAAATAATGTAATGGATTTTTCTTGTGATAGTCTTGATGATACTCTTCTGCGGGATAAAATAAGGAAGCAGGTAATATTTCTGTCATAACTGGCTGTTCAAACTTTCCAGTTTCCGATAACACCTTTTTAGCCTTTTCTGCTTTTTCCTGCTGCTCTTTATTATGATAAAAAATTGCCGTTTTGTAAGATTGCCCCCTATCGTTAAACTGCCCACCAGCATCGGTGGGGTCAATCTGCTTCCAAAAAGTGTCAAGCAATTTTTGATACGTGCATTGTTGAGGATTATAGGTTATTTGTACCGCCTCATAATGTCCTGTTTTATCAGAACACACTTCTTCATAAGTGGGGTTTTCTGTGCATCCACCTGTATAACCCGCTAACACCTTTTTAACACCCGATAGATTTTGAAAGGGAGAAACCATACACCAAAAGCACCCCCCAGCAAAAGTGGCCAACTGTTGATGATTATCTGATAATTCATCGGTCATAAAATCACTCCACCAGTATTATTTTATCTCAAATTAGTATAACCACATCTCAAAAAAGCACCCGTCTAAGTGACGGATGCTTTATTCTTTAAGATGTAATATTTAATCCTTTTTCTCTCTTGGCAGTTATCTTTTGGTAAAGGTAGATACTTACAAACACAGCCAAGCCAATTATGTCTGTACTTGTATGAGCATAGAGCAGACCCAAGCCTGAGGCTGCCAGCATTAACCTTTCCACCACGCTTAAGTGCCTGTCAATATATCCTACTACAGCAGTACCCATGCTAAACATACCCAATATAGCAGTGCCTAACGCCATAGCAAAGGTGCTTAAAGTAGCATTCACCATTAACAGTTCCGGTGAGAGCACAAACATATATGGTACTAAGAATGCACCCACTGCTATTTTGACTGATTGTAAGGCCGTTTTCATAGGGTTACTTTGCGCTAAGCCAGAACCAGCATAAGCAGCCAGAGCCACTGGCGGTGTGATATCTGCTACAATACCAAAATAAAACACAAACAAGTGAGCTGCAATGATTGGTATGTCACCGAATGCCAGCAGGGCTGGTGCAGCCATTGTAGCTGTAATAACGTAGTTGGCAGTTGTGGGAAGACCCATGCCTAATACTATACTGGCTATCATAGTGAAAAACATTGTTAGTAATAATTTGTTATTAGCCAGTTCAAGAATACCGCTGGATATTCGCAAACCAAAACCTGTTAGTGTAATAACCCCAACAATGATTCCTGCTGCCGCACAGGCGGCAATTACTGGCAGTGCCACTCGAGCAGATTGAGCTAAAATATCTAAAAATTTAATTGGTGTTAGCTTATACTCCAACTGGCCATGTTTACCCATCATATAAGCTATTAACAGAACTACTACATTCATCACCAAGGCTGTGACAATACCCATCATAGCAGCCTTCATAGCAGATTGTCCTGAACTGAGAATAGCTACAATAACAACAATAGGTAACAGTAAATAACCCTGTTTGGTAAGCAGTGAAGTAATACTGGCCAACTGGCTACGTGGAACACCCATGATACCTACCTTTTTCGATTCAAAGTGCACAACTATGAACTGACCCACAAAGAATAACAAGGCAGGAAAAACAGCTGCTTTAATAATTTCAGTATATGGTAAACCCGTAAACTCAATCATTAAGAAAGCAGCAGAACCCATAATGGGTGGTGTTATCTGGCCACCTGTGGAAGATGCAGCTTCCACTGCTGCGGCAAATTCTGGCTTATAGCCTGAACGTTTCATCATTGGGATGGTAAAGGCACCATTACCAACAGTGTTGGCAACAGAACTACCTGTGATAGTACCTGAAAAAACACTGGTCAGAATACCAACTTTAGCTGTACCACCAGTCATCCATCCAGTTAGTGACATAGCAAGATCGGTAAAGAATTTTTCCAAACCAGTTTCTTTTAAAATAACACCAAACATTAAAAACAGGAAAATAAATGTTGCTGAAATTGATATCGGTATGCCAAAGATACCTTCCAGGCTTAAGAATGAGTGAGAGATAATTCTCTCCACGCTAAACCCTCTCTGCTGAAAAAAGGATGGCATGTACGGGCCTATATAGGCATATATCAATAGCAACGAAGCCATTATTACAATTGGCAGTCCTACTGCCCTTCTAGCTGCTTCCAGTACTAGCAACACAGCAAGGCCGGCTATTAGATAGTCTATATCATTGTACATACCCACCCGGGAAATAATACCTTCATAAAAGAAGAACTGGTATAGACCAACACTCATACCTAAAACAGCTAAAATAATGTCCGGCAGTGGAATACCATGGTGCTGCTTTTTATAGTACTTAGCTAGCTGGAACAGCACTAGGGCTGCGGAAGTCCCTATAGCTAAGGCTAGAGTAATCTCTCCAATAAAGTATAGGTAGAATGCCACTCCTGTAATAACTGCGGCGGGCAACCAGTTTAACCAAGAAATTCTTGCTTCATCCTTTTTATTGCCGGGATACAACAAAAATATCAAGCCCAGTCCCAAGGCAACGTGAAAGCCTCGCTGCTGATTGGAAACCAGCGTACCAAACACCGCTGTATAAATTTGGAAAGTACTTAAAACAATACAAATTGTGAAAATTATCCAACGCCATAACCCAAGACCTTCCTGTTTACGAAAGGCGGACCCAGCATCAAACTTTTCAACAATTTCTTGTGCCTTTTGTTCATATTCCTTCATGTTCCCCGAAACAACTTCAATATCTCTTTCATATGTTGCAGCTTGATTTGTTTCTTGCATTTTGTTTTTGTCTTCATGCTGTTTATTCATATTCATAGCATCACCTATCTTATACTATTATCGAGGGAATACCACGGGGGGAACGTTTTGAGAACATCAAAAAAGGGCTTTACGTAAAATTCTACATAAGTACCGCCCTCGGTAACATCCGCAAACCTTAATTTAGTATCATCATTAAAGATAAGGGTGTGGTCAGCCACTACCTGCCCAACCCTCAATGGTACTCGATCAAATGTGCGGTTTTGGTATGTTATTTTATAATAACCATCTTCTACACTGAATTTTGTACTTTCATTGGCCAACTGCTCCGAGCCCACCGGCAGGTTAGAACCAAATGAATCGTAATACATTTCTTTAATTGCCAGTGTATTTCGATCCTTAGGATAGTAAACTTCCTGTACCGGCTGTTTAGTAATAGAATGAATATAATCCAATGTAAAGCTTTCGTTAATCTCCATACCTCTCCGATACAACACCTTACCAGTGTCATGCTCTTGAACAATTAAAATGGCGGGTGGTGCTGCCAGCCATATTGCCGGCAGCGCCACTAACATTAAACCAACTATTGTTTTCAAACCAGATAGCCAGTTAAAACTTCTACTGGTCATTTTTAGTCAAGAACACCAACTTCTTGGTAGTATTTAACTGCGCCAGGATGCAATGGAACGGGATCAAATCCTTTCACAGCGTTATCCAATGTGATTTGGTTACCGCGAGCATGTGCTGTTGAAATTGTTTCAACATTTTCATACATGTTTTTGGTCAGGTTATAAACCAAGTCTTCATCCATGTCTGCAGGTACGTACAAGGAAGCCCACTGGGCAACTGTTTTACCAACTGCATCTTCACCTTCATAAGTACCGGCAGGAATTTCAAATGCACTGAATGCAGGTGAATTCTCCAGCAATGTATCCAATGCGTCCCCTTCAATATCAACTACATTTACAGGAGTGGCTGTAGTGATGTCCACAATGTTAGCTGCTGGAACAGCCAGTACCGCAAAGGCAGCATCGAGATTACCATCTTTAATTTTTCTTGCTGCATCAGCAAATGTATCTTGGAATTTTTCAATGTCTTCATCAGGATTAATACCATATGCTTCTAAAATTTTAATAGCGGAAGAAGCTGTACCACTGCCAATAGGACCAATGGATACTCGCTTCCCTTTCAGGTCGGCAATAGTTTCAATGCCAGAGTCCGCAGGAGCAACCACTTGCATAATTTCCGGATAGATAACACCCACACCAGCAATGTTGTCTACTGCATTACCAGAAAAGTCTCCTTCACCTTTCCAAGCAGCTTGTGCAGGACCATTCATGGCCATAGCCAGGTCTGTTTCGCCACCAGATAACAGACGAATGTTTTCTACAGAAGCACCTGTTGATTGTACAGTCACCTTGGTACCTTCAATGTTCTTAGACCAAACATCAGCAATGGCTCCGCCCAGCGGATAATAAGTTCCACCGGTACCACCTGTGGCCATTAGCAGGTTATTGGTCTCAGCACCTGAACTACTTTCTTCTGCACCTTCTTCTCCACTACCTCCACAACCTACAGCCAGCAGTGATACTGCCAACATTAATGTGATCAGTAGTGTCCATTTCTTACTCATACTCATACTCTTCCTCCTCCTTATTTATATATCTTTTTTGAACTAGCTAACAAGACTATTTAATTATATGGCACCAATCAAATACAATTGTCGACAAAAAAATCACTGTACAATTAAGTGACAGAATTCTGACATATACAAGGTCTAATTAATAATTATTCATCATTTAAGGAGTAAATTCCTTCTTTCAAAGACAAATATTTTTTTTGTTTCCGAAAATTATCCTGTCCTAAATTGCAATAGCAAATTAGGAGTAAGAATATAAACAGATGCATGATTTAATGCATCAAATATTAGACATAAAAAAAACGACCCCATTGAGATATATAAATCTCTATGAGGCCGTTATATCATTTATCTTATTAGTTAGTCTTCGAGGAGGGGATAGACACCGTTTTCATCATGTACCTCTTTGCCTGTACATGGTGGATTAAATACACAAATCATACGCATATCAGCTTTAGTTGCACGCAAGTGGTGTTTTTCATGGCCGTCAAGGGCATACATGGTTCCTGCCTTGATAGGATAAACAGTTCCATCTTCAACCAGTTCAATTTCCCCTTCACCTTCGATACAATACACTGCTTCAACATGGTTCTTATACCAAATCGTGGTTTCCGTACCCAATTTAATGATTGTATCGTGCAGTGAAAATCCCATTCCATCTTTCTTTAATAGAATCCTTCTACTTGTCCAGTTTTCAGTATCTGTTTCGTTTTCAGTTCCTATAATATCTTCTAGTTTTCTGACAATCATGATTTTCTCCTTGTATATAAATTGTTAAAATTAAGCTACTTCTTTTTTCAGTGAAATAATACTTTCTTCCAAAATTTTAAGTCCTTTTTTGAGACTTGTTTCATCAATAGTCAGAGGGGGCATAATTTTTATTACTTCACTATCCGGTCCAGCAGTTTCCATTATCAATCCTCGTTTAAAGGCCACCGCGCATATCTTGTCTGCTAAGCCATCAACACCACAAGCTATGCCTTGTAGGAAGCCTCTCCCTCTTAATTCCCCTTCTATTTCGGGGTGTTCCTTAATTATTTTTTCTAAGGAGCTTTTAATAATTTTAGCTTTACTTTCAGTTTCATTCTGGAAGGTGTTATCCTTCCAATAGGTTGTTAATGCTGCAGATGCGGTAACAAATGCCGGGTTATTCCCGCGGAATGTACCATTGTGCTCACCAGGTTCCCAAAGATCGTATTCGGGATTTATCAGAGTCAGCGAAAGTGGAAGGCCATATCCGCTGATAGATTTAGAAAGACAGATAATATCAGGTTTAATTCCTGCATTCTCAAAGCTAAAGAATGTTCCTGTACGGCCACAGCCCACTTGTATATCATCTATAATAAGCAGTATACCCCAGCGCCGGCAGACTTTCTCAATTCTCTTAAGCCATTCAAAACTTGCTACATTTAGACCACCTTCACCTTGAACTGTTTCAAGAATAATGGCTGCAGGAAGGGATACTCCGCTTCCATCATCGTCAAGATAACGCTCAAGATACTCTACAGTGTCAACGTCATCACCTAAATACTTATCAAAAGGCATAGCAAAACTGTTATTTAAAGGTACACCTGCACCAGTACGCTTAAATGAATTACCGGTAATTGATAATGAACCAAGAGTCATACCATGAAAGGCATTTGTAAAACTAATAATTGTATCGCGACCAGTTACCTTACGGGCCAGTTTTAATGCACTTTCCACTGAATTAGTGCCCGTAGGACCAGGAAACATCACCTTATATTCCATTTCTCTAGGCTTTAAAATTATTTCATTAAAATTCTTTAAAAATTCTTCCTTAGCCTTAGTTGCCATATCAAGGCCATGAGTAATGTTGTCACCAGCAATATAGTTAATCAGTTTTTCTTTAAAATGTTGGTTATTGTGACCATAATTCAATGCACCTGCACCCGCAAAAAAGTCAATATATTCCCGTCCGTTAACATCCCAGATTTTAAAGTCTTTCGCTTTCTCAAAAACGGTGGGAAAACTGCGACAGTAACTACGAACTCTTGATTCCAGTTTGTCAAACACCTTCAGTGGGGATTCCTTAGATGGTTTAATAAATATCACATCTCCTTTTAACTAAAATATTTTTTGCCTAAAAAGGTCCTATTCGATACAACAATTCATCTTCATGCTTTTTCTCAGGGAACATAGTTTCAGAGAAGCAGTCTAATACTTCACAGTGGGTATCAAGCATCTTGGCTAACCCACGGAACAAAGACTGAGACGGAGTATTTGACGGGGTAATAGTGGTTTCAAGATAATTAACTCCTGAACATGTTTTTCTTTTGAGTAGAGATTTTAAAAGTGCCGTTCCTAATCCTTGTCCGCGTTGAGATTCGTCGACCGCTACTTGCCATATAAAAATTTTCTCTGGAGAATTTTGCGGATGGAAAGCAGATAGAAAGCCAACAATCTCTTCATTGTACTCAGCAACCACGCAAGTCTCAGCAAAGTACTTACACAACATTAGGTAATTATAAGCAGAATTCAAGTCAAGTACACGGGTGTCCTTTACCAGATTCCAAATTTTTGCTCCATCTTCTACAATAGGTTTGCGAATTTTTACGTCATTGTGAAAATTGTCACAATTTGTAGGCCTTGATTCCTTACTAATAACAAGTTCCTCCTCGTACCAGTGATTACTCTTTCTTTCGCTCTCTATCTATTTATATCTATACTACACTATATATATTACCTATTTTCGCAAATGTATGTCAAAACGCTCTGCTGTCTATGAGTAAGTTTCATCATATGTATGATCCGATACAGGACGTTAAGACATACCTCAACTACAGATACTTGTTGTTCTTAAATATTCCTAATATTTCCTAAAGATTGTACTAACTTAAATACAATATATTTAGTAGTTTAGTTTTAAAACCGATTATGATTCCTAAATCTTTTTAAAATTTACCTTAAAGCTTCTTCGGGTAAATTTAGGGCTTCCCACTTTTTTTCTACAACAAAATCTAATTTTTGTTTTCCAACCTACACGCTGTTAAAGTTTCTCTAAATAATAAAGACCGGGATTCTCCCGGTCTTCACTGAATCTTTAGCTCAACATCTACATGTTCAGTATGGGTATAGCCTTCTTCATCACACTGAAAGGTATAACACAGAAAGTCTTCTACATTATCAAACATTTTACCGTCTTCATTCCTGGTAACGACCTTCTTATGGCCGTCGTAATAGAATTCCTCCGGCTCACCTGAAATAGGAATAGCCCGAAATTCCATTGTTTTATCTCCTTGCTTTTCTAGATAATCTTGAAATTCATTTAGTGAATTAAACCTCATTCTGCTCATATTAATTCCTCCTCTATCCCATATCAATTTCATATTATATCCAGAATAAAGACAAAAATACAAATCAAACCGAGTTATAGCTCCCTTATAACCTTGGGTTACAAGCCGGGACAACTCTATCCATGGAAATACCTGGTGTTATGAACTGTAGTTTTGATAAAAATATTGCTAATATCTATCTTGCCAACAGTACTAGGGGAATTGAATTAGATATGAAAGAACCTGTTGCCATTAAACAAAATAACGTTATGGTACCTGTTCGTGCAATGGCAGAATTATTAGGTTTAAAAGTCGAATGGGACGGAAAAAATAAGACAGTCAAACTATCACGACCCGAGAAAAAGACCAACCTTTAACTGGTTGGTCTTTAATTTTGCATGGTATTTATGACTCACTGTTATCCACTGCATGTTCCCAGCTAGGAAAGTAGTACAAAGCACTTTTCATTAGTTCGGGGTGTGATTTTTTTATTTTTTTCTTACCCAGCGACTGCCCATTGCTTTTCAACTGTCTAATCTGCGCAAGTACTTCATCAATACTCATACTGGCATCCATCCTAGTACCCCCTTACCAAAATTTAGTTATATTATTTCCAATTTATTGTAGCAAATATACCTTAACATATTTGTATTACTAAAATAATCATTTTTCCCCGGTAATTACATGATGTCTACAGACGAAAATCTACCATACTAAGATTAATGATACTATGGAAAGGAGGAAAAACTTTGGAAGAATGGCAACTACAAATGCAAAATCAAATAGATACCATAGAAGAGTTAGAAAAGATTATAAATGTTTCACCAGAAGAGCGGGAAGCCATTGAAAACACAAAAGTAAAATGGGGTACCACACCATATTTCGCCTCTCTTATGGACCGAGATGACCCTAAGTGTCCAATACGACAACAAGTATTACCCTCTAAATATGAACAGCAAAATGAGTACGGGATTGAAAACTACCTTGTGTACAAAGAGAACCGTGCCGGTGATGAGGATAGACCTGATACCATAGCAAGGCAATATGAGGATCGAATTGCCTTTACGGTGGTTAACACCTGCGGTATCTACTGTAGACACTGCTTCCGCAAGGAACTGGTGGTGGATAAGTCGCTTAAACTGAGATTTGACATTGATGAAGGATTAGAATGGATTAAAGAGCATTCTGAAGTTAGAGAAGTACTGGTAACCGGTGGCGACCCGCTATTATTACCGGATGATCAAATAGAATATATAATTCGAAAAATACGGGAAATACCACATATCGAAATGATTCGCTTTGGTAGTCGTCTGCCAATTATCCTTCCCCACAGAATAACTAAAGGACTTCAAAAAGTATTAGGAGAATACCATAAAGTACCAATATGGCTTAACACTCAGTGTAACCACGCTAAGGAAATTACTGAAAAAACGGCTAAAGCTGTATGGGATTTACTTAGCTGTGGAGTAAACGTAGGTAACCAAGCAGTGCTATTAAAAGGCATTAATGATGATGTAAAGTCCTTTCAGGAACTGCACCAAATGCTGCTTAACATTAGAATTAGGCCTTATTATCTGTTTTATTTGGAACCAGCACCGGGCATAGATCATTTTAGAACCCCCATAGAAAAGGGTGCAGAACTTATCCGGGATGCCATCAGAGGTCATACCTCGGGTTTAGCGCAACCAATGTATGTGATAGCAACCAACATTGGTAAAATCCCGTTAATGCCGGATTATTACATTAAGCATAAGGGGAAGAAGGAATATATTCTTGAAAACCACCGGGGTGAAACCACCTCTTTACCCAATATACCTGAGTAAACAGGTGGCCTTTATTCAAAAGGCCACCCGTTTACTCTGCTTTATATAAACCAAGGGTTTTTGTTAAGGAAGCCATCTGCTCCACCAGGATTTTCTCTTTGGTCTCAATTGGTTTTTACTTAGCGTAGACCAACTGCCCCTTTGTTGTTTTGGCTTCTTTTCATTTTCCAATAGCATCATGTCTACATTATACATTTTAAACTCTGTATCGTAAAACTCGTCAATACTTAGCGGTGTCCAACCGTTTTTATGGCACTGCTTTTTAACAGCACTTTGAATGTAAGTGTCATACTCTTTTAATAAGTAAAAAAGCATCTTGGTATTTATGTTATCTGGTGACTCATTTAGTATCGGCATTACTAATCTGTCCTTTCTACACTAATTGACTAACATTTATATTTTCTCACAAAATTTGTAAAAAGAACAGATTAATTAATGAAAAATTAAAAATGAATAATGAAAACAAATAAAATTATTTATCGTGACCCAAAGTGCATATTTGTCTGCAATTTATGTTTACGGGGCGGCGGAAACCGCCCCCTACCCATCCGTTTTTTATCATATTCTCTTTAAACGAAGCACTATGCAACTTCATTCATAATCACATACACACATTTTAAATTATTCATTTTACATTTTTCATTTGTTTACGTTAACTTCTCCATTTCTTCCAACAGTTCTTTGAATAAGTTTAAAGTTTCTTGCACTGGTTGGGGTGAACTCATGTCTACCCCTGCTTTTTTTAATAGTTCCAACGGGTGATCTGATCCACCACTTTTTAGAAACTGGGTGTAACTTTCAACAGCTGAATCACCCTTATCCACTATCTGTTGACTTAAGTAAGTTGCTGCAGAGATTCCAGTGGCGTACTTGTAAACATAAAAGGCATTATAGAAATGTGGAATCCGAGCCCACTCGTAATCAATGTTCTCATCTATAACCATATTCGGTCCATAATAATCAACATTCAGCTGATGGTATATCTGATTTAGTTTTTCAGTGGTTAATGGTTCCCCAGCCTCGGCTTTTTGATGAATAACCTTCTCAAACTCTGCAAACATGGTCTGTCTAATTAATGTACCACGAATTTGCTCTAGATAGTGATTTAATAAAAAGAGCTTTTTGTCCTTATCTTTTACATTTTTTAACATATGTTTCATTACTAATGCCTCGTTCACTGTAGATGCTACCTCAGCTGTAAATATAGAATAGTGAGCATCTATATAGGGTTGTTCATTGTACGAATAATATGAATGCATAGCATGCCCCATTTCATGGGCCACAGTAAATACATCATGTAGACTACCTTGGTAGTTTAGTAACACATAGGGGTGTACACCGTAAGGCCCCCAAGAGTAAGCACCACTTGTTTTGCTCTTTCTTTCGTATACATCCACCCAACCAGAATCAAAACCTTCTGTCATTGTTTTTACATACTCATTCCCCAATGGGGCCAGTGCCTCTTTCACTTGATCCATAGCTTCAGGGTATGAAAATTCCCAGTCTACATCTTTTACTACCGGTGTATAAACATCATACATATGCAGTTCTTCCAAACCCAGCAGCCTTTTCCTTAAATCCACATAACGGTGCATCAATGGCAGGTTTTTACGCACAGTTTCAATAAGATTATCATAAACTTCAGGGGGCACATTATCTGAATACAGGGCCGCATCAAGAGCAGATTGGTAGTTTCGAACTTTAGCCATAAAAATATCTCTTTTAACACTGGAGCTTAATGTAGCAGCCAACGTGTTTTTATGACCGCGGTAACTACTATACAAAGCATTAAAGGCATCTTTTCGTACACTGCGATCGCCGCTCAACATAAATTTTTGATAATTACCGTGGGTAAGTTCCACTTCTTTCCCCTGCTCATTTTTAATGTTTGGAAAAGACAGATCGGCATTGTTTAGCATACGGAAAATTTTACCCGATGCTGAGATAACTTCGCCCGATTGCGCCAGCAGTTGTTCTTCCTTTTCAGAAAGCACATGGGGCTTTTCTCTGATTAATTCGTCCAAGAAAAATGCATAAGCACTTAATTTCTTTTCTTCTTTTCTAAATTTTTTCAGAGTTTCTAGGGGGATATTCAAGATTTCAGGCACAATAAATGACGTGTTTGCATGAACTTTAGTGCTTAAATCAGAAGCCCTGTCTTTAAGAGCCTGATAGACAGGGTTACTGTTATCTTCATCCTGTTTCATGCTGGCATAAGTAAAAACCTTTTCTGTGAGCATCATTAGTTTTTCATAGGCCTGGAGCGTTTCCACCAGTGCAACAGCCGATTCGCCCATTTTACCCTGATAATTGCTCACTCCTTGCATCATTTTTTCCACTTGCTGGTAGTCATTTTCCCATTGTTCATTGCTGGCATAGATATCTTCCAGCTTCCATGTGTACTGGTCTTGAGTATTGCTCATGGTTTGAACTTCCCTTCTAATTGGTTTGATGTCATTTAAGATGGTTAATGGTATCACTAACCCTACAAATACTATTACTATGAGACTTACTGCTTTTTTAACAATATTTCCTTCCTCCCCAGCATATGTTTTCATTTATCTATTTTTCCATTAGGAACTATCTATCATTCAAAATCCAAGTAAAGTTCTTGCACAATTTCTTAACAATTGGTATATCTGCCGGTGAGAAATCATAATTTGTTAACTCCTCTGGTGTTACCCATTTAACTTGACTGTGTACTGTGGGTGTAATCTCCCCCTCCTCCCAGTCGGAAAGGTAAGCTAGCAATCTTATGGCTCCATGGTGATAATGATAGATGCTTTCTCCAAAATATTTATTAATAGTAATATTAATTTTAAGTTCCTCATTTATTTCCCGACGTAAGCACTCTTCAGGGGTCTCCCCTTCTTCCAACTTTCCACCAGGAAACTCCCATTTACTAGCTAACCTTTCTCCTCTTTTCCTTTGAGCAATTAATATCTGATCATTATGTAGAATAATGGCAGCAGTGACTACTTTCAATTTAACAACCTCTCTTTATCTCCATGGTATTTTTTTCAACTTTTATTCTTATTATATCCCATCAGGTAAAACCGACAGCCTTTTTTATTCTGTTTGTGAAATATATCTTTTATAAAGAGGAAAATCAGATATATCGTCGAAGAAAATACTTACTAAATAAAACGAAATGGGACTAAGGGGTGTTTAGGGTGAGGCAAACCTGTGAACGGTGCAAATATGGGGTAGAAATAATCAGGGGAGATTATAAATGTGAGATACAAGAAGTAAAAATATTTAGAGATGAGGCATTATACCCTTTTAGACGCTGCAATATGTTTGTTTTTAAAAGTAGCGTGGTTAAAGTTAAAAAACTAAACAGCATGGCAAAAATTCCAATGCGTGCTACTCCAGAAAGTGCGGGTTTTGATTTGCACTGCATTGAAAATTTCACCATCAATCCAGGAGAACATCATACCATAAAAACTGGGTTGGCCTTTGAACTTCCTTCCGGTTATGTTATGCTAATTTATACACGTAGTGGTAATGCCAAAAAATACGGTATAACATTAAGTAATGCTGTAGGTGTAGTGGATGCAGACTACCGGGGAGAAGTGTCAGTATTATTATATAACGCTGGGGAATCACCAGTGACTTTTCAATCTGGAGACAGAGTTGCCCAAGGCGTGGTACATAAAATCCCAGATACTGAACTGGTGGAATGTGAAGAATTAAGTGATACCAATAGAGGCAGTGGAGGTTTTGGCAGCACTGGTTCCTAAATAATATATAATTAGAGGTAATTAACCAACATGAAAATAAATGGCATCAACAAGCAAGCCTTTTGGCCGAAAAAAAATAAGGTTGAATCTAAAGGCGAGAAATCGTTTAACAACCAGTTAGATTTAGCCAACAGAGAACATTCCAAAGAGCAACTTAGAAAGATGCTAAAAAAAATAAATCATGTAGGTAATATGCTAAAAGTACAAGCTTCTGAGTCTTCAGTTGCAGATTACAAGCAGCTAATCACCGAATACCTAGCTTATGTATTAAAAAATTTTTACACACTCAGAAAAAGCAGAAGCTTAGATTACAGCACTCTGTACACTAGAATTGAAATTATTGATAAAGAAGTTGAACAGCTTACTGAGCATCTTTTAGAAAATGAAAAAGAAGCCTTAGATATTGTGGCTACACTAGATAAAATTAATGGTCTATTGTTAGATATCTATCAGTAAAAAACCTTTCTTTCGAGAAAGGTTTTTTAATTTATTTTGCAGAAATAGTTAATAATTAATTAATTGAATTATTAAAAAATTAGTTATTATTTATTTTTCATAGCATAAACTGAAATAAAAAATAACTATGCTGTGAAAGGGGATGAATATATGGTAGATATGATTAGTACAGCAGGGCTAATCCAACTAGTTTTCATTCTAATTTTACCTTTCTTAATTTTGGGTATTGTAAAATTTGATTGAGCAATGAATTTGCACCTTCCTTCTTTGAGGAAGGTTTTTTTAAAATAAAAACACTGCTAAATTAGCAGTGTTTTTATTTATAAAGTATAAGTCCCGTTTTTTAGAATAAGGATATTATCCGGCCTTAGTCTCAATACGCAGTTTATCTGCCACCATGGCTATAAATTCACTATTAGTAGGTTTTCCCCGTTCCAAATTAATAGTGTAACCAAAGAACTTGGTCATCATTTCAATGTTGCCTCGGTCCCAGGCTAATTCAATGGCGTGCCTTATAGCACGCTCCACTCTACTTGGAGTGGTGTTATATTTTTGAGCAATCATGGGATATAACTCTTTTGTTACGGCTCCTAAAAGACTTATTTCATTAATCACCATTAAAATTGCGTCCCGAAGATAATGATACCCTTTTATGTGTGCAGGTACACCCATTTCATGAATAATATTGGTTACCGCTACATCCAAATTCTTGGTTTTTGGTGTAACGTATTCCGATACCTCCACCCCTTGTGCTAATTGCCGAATTCTTTGACCTAGTACTGAGAAGTCAAAAGGCTTAAGAATGTAATAGTCCGCACCTAATTCAACTGCACGCTGGGTAACACTTTCCTGGCCAAAGGCAGTCAGCATAATTACCTTTGGTTTAACTGACGTAGTGCCTGAGGATATTTTTTCTAGAACTCCTATTCCATCCAGATGTGGCATAATAATGTCCAAAACCACCACATCAGGTTTTTGCTGTTCAATAAGTTCCAATGTTTCAATACCGTTTGCTGCTAATCCCGCCAAAGTTAAATCTTCTTGTGATTTTACAAACTCTTTTAATAGTTCACAAAATTCTCTGTTGTCGTCTGCTATAAGCACTTTAATTGCCATAATAAATCCCCGCCTCCTAAATTTTATGTCCTTTACCAAAATCTGTATATTTATCTATGTGCTTAGACATTCGACAACCAAGATGCAAAGTCCTTTTTTCAACTGTAAAAAATTATCAATTCTTTTAAAAAAGTTTATATAATTAAACAAAAAACATTTTATCTACTTTATGCAGCATTATGGTGGCCAATAGTTTGAACATCTCTTTTTTTCTGCAAGATGCTCCCAGTCTCTTTCGATAATGTTTCCATTTCTTCTATCATCCACTCTGCCAGGACACCGTAACCACGAGTGGGGTCATTGATAAAAACATGGGTTACTGCACCAACAAGAACAGGTTGCCCTTCATTGGTATATTGGATTATAGGACTACCTGACATCCCCTGTATGATACCGCCAGTTACCTGTAGTAATTTGGGGTCTGTTATTTTTATTATCATTCCTTTACCATGAGGTTTTGACTGTCGTGTTACTTCTTCAATTTTGATTTTAAACCTTTCCATTGTATTACCCTTTAGCACCGTAATTATTTCTGCTGGTCCTTCTTTGACTTGGCTAGGTAATGCTACCGGTATTAATTGTTTAAAATAAGGATTTTTAATAGGTTTAGATATTTCTCCAAATATGCCATAAGGTGTATTTTTAAGAATATTTCCATTTAAATTGTTAGCATTTTGTAACATCCCAATCTTTTCACCTGGTTGACCGGTTTTGCCAGGGTGTATATCTTGTATTGATGCTTCAAATATTCTACCATCGGATAAGTCAATCTTCTTCCCGCTTTCAGTATCAGTAATAACATGTCCTAAAGCACCATATATTCTCGAATCCGGATGGTAAAATGTTAATGTACCGACACCAGCAGCACTATCCCTGATAAGTAGACCTAAACGGTAACTTTTGGTTTCATCACAGTAAACCGGCGTTACCTTAAAAGATATTTCTTCGTTCTTTCTCTTTACATTCATAATAACAGGTTTATTATTGTGGCCAGCCTGAGCTACCAAATCTTTTAGCTGATTTTCGGTCTTAATTTTTTTACCATTAACTTTCAATAATACATCTCCTATTTTTATTCCGGCTTCCCGGGCTGGATTAAAACTTCTACCATGCACGTCTTCAACTGCAGCCAAACCCACTACCATCACACCCTGCGAATGCAGCATTACTCCAATGGATTGCCCACCGGGTATTACTTTTATTTCTGGTACCACATCAACGGTTACATTTCGTAGCGGAATAATTCCAAATAATTTTAAAGATAAATTAATCTTGCCAGGGTTAGTTACAATTGGGGCTGTATCAGACAATGTTAGTTTAGAATTCCTTAGGGCAGAACAATTGTTGGGTTGTATATCTACTTCTAATGCTTGTAAAAATTTATTACTCTCAAATCCCAGGTCTAATGTCTCACCAACAATTATTTTTTTCTTTAATGGTAACGTACCTAAATGCATAACCTGGGTGTTAAAACAAAAAACTGTTAATAATAAAATGGTAAGAAGAAAAGAAAGTTTGATTTTGCTGTCTCGATTCAAGTAGTAAACCCCCCCTTTTTTGAATTTAAATTAGCATTATAAATTTTTTTGTAACATTAAATTAACCTTGATAAATAGCAAATATTATACCTAAATGTACCTCATATTTATTAATGCAGTGCTGACAGTAGTTGCAGCTGTTTATGTAACTTTTTGATTTATTTCCACCACATAAAAAAATAAGCGCATTTAGCGCTTATTAATAATTAGTTAGTTGATTTTAATAATGCTTCAGCATGTTCCACCGCCGCACTGGTAGAATCCTTACCACCCAGCATTCTGGTTAGTTCATTCAATCTTCCCTGATAGTTTAAATTAATGATTTTTGTAAACGTTTTATTATTAATTATCTCTTTTTCAATCGAATAGTGGTTTTTAGCAAAGCAGGCCACCTGTGGTGCATGGGTAACTGTTATTACTTGGTGTTGCCGCCCAATTTGAGACATTTTTTCACCCACTGAGTGCAATGCATGCCCGCCAACTCCGGTGTCAACCTCATCAAATACCAGAGTAGGAACCTTATCCGTTCCAGCCAGCAGACATTTTACCGCCAGCATAAATCGGGATAATTCACCTCCGGAAGCTATCTTATGTAAAGGTTTTAGCGGTTCACCAGGGTTGGTTGCAATTAAAAATTGTACGTTATCTATACCTTTAGTGTTGGGTTTATCCAATTTCTCAAATCCAACAGTAAACTTAACTTTTCCCATTTCCAGGTCAACAAGTTCACTAATTACTTTTTTCTGCATCTTTTCTGCAGTTTTATGACGCATTAGCGAGAGCTTTTCCGCTTCCCGATTTAATAATTGGAAATGTTCTTGTTGTTGCTTTTTTAGGTTGTCCAGCATTTCCTCACTGTACGTCATTTCTTCCATCTGATTTAATATTTCTTGTTGATACTCTATAATATCTTTTACAGTATCACCGTATTTTTTCCTCAATTGATTAATTTCATCTAATCGTTTTTCAATATAATCCAACCTCTGAGGGTCATCTTCAACGTCATCCAAATAACTGGACATTTCCTGTCCCACATCCTCAATGGTGTAGAAAGCCTCTTCCAAAGACTGCAACCGTTCTTGATTCTTTTTATCATACCCCACCAGTTCCCTCATTGAATTTAATGCTTCACTAACCAGGTCCACCGCTGAAGCCTGATGCTGTGCACCGCTGTAGAGGTTCTGACGCACATTATTGGCCAGTAAGGATATTTTTTCAGCATTAGCCAGTATGTTTCTTTCATCGGTCAATTGTTGATCTTCATCCGAAGTTAGATTTGCCTTTTCTATTTCATCATATTGAAACTGAAGCATGTCCATCTGCCTAGCAGCATCCCTAGCGTTATGCTGCAGTTCCTGTAAACGTCTTTGCACCTGCTGCCATTGGCGGTAGTGCTGTTCAACCTTTTCCTGCTGTTTAACCACCTGCTGTCCACCAAAACTGTCCAGCATCTCTAAATGCCTTTCAGGGTCCAGTAGTGACTGTTGTTGATGCTGACTGTGCAGATCCACCAATCCGGCCCCAGCCTGACGGTACATAGCCAGTGTTACCACTTGACCGTTTACCCGACACCAATTGCGTCCACTACGACTGATTTCTCGAGACAGAATCAGCACCCCATCCTCTGACGATTCTAAGCCCAGAAGTTCCAAGCGCTTGTTTAGTTCCATATCACTGGTATCAAAAGCCGCCTGAACCACTGCTTTTTCTTCACCGGCACGGATATATTCAGCAGAAGCTCTTCCACCCAATGCCACCTGCAGTGCCCCCAGTAATATTGACTTTCCGGCACCGGTTTCACCGGTTAGTACATTTAGCCCAGGGCCAAATTCCACAGTAATGTCATCGATTAAGGCAAAGTTTTTAATATAAATTGAGCGCAGCAAGTTATCACTCCTTGAACAGTTCATTAAACCTGTTAACAATGGTAGTGGTGGCTTTTTTCGGTTTAACAATCACCAATATGTTATCGTCTCCACCAATGGTGCCTATAATCTCAGGCCAGTTAGAGTTATCAATGGCAGATGCTACCCCCATAGCTTCACCGGTCATGGTTTTTACAATTATCAAATTTTCGCTGTAATCTATACTTAGCACCGATGTTCTAAACAGCCGTTTTAGACGTCCATCACTGTGACGTACTATAGGTTCGTTAGGCATAGCATATCTTGAGGTATTGTTATCCCCGGGAATTTTTATCAAACCTAGCTCTTTTATATCTCGAGATACAGTGGCCTGAGTCACGTCATATCCGTCATTTCTCAGGGAATTAACCAGTTCCTCCTGGGTTTCAATGGGATATTCTTTGACTAATTCTTGTATCTTTAACTGACGCCTGGGTTTTGTCACTTTAACCATTCCTTTCTATGTAAAATGACACCGGGGCAGTGGTTGGGCGGTTAACATGCCTTAATTCCACTATCCAATACCTACGAGAATCTAACACCTTTAAAACTTCTTCCACAGCAAACAACTCTTCCATTCCACCCTGATGTCCTGTATAAACAACTATACTTATTTTACCACCTATATTTAAAAACTGAATTGCTTTTTGTAAAGCGGTTTTAGTATTATCGGGCTTGGTAATAATGCTGTGATCACTGCCAGGCAAGTAACCCAGATTAAACATCACTACATCCACAGGGTCTGATATATACCGATCCATATTTTGATGACCATCATGGATTAACTCTATACCATTACTACTCTGTCCCTGCTGCTCTAATAACTTGGCAGTATTGTTTAGTGCCTGCTCCTGAACATCAAAGGAAAACACTTTGCCTTTAGGTAGATGCCGAGATAAGAAAACAGTGTCATTTCCATTCCCTGCAGTGGCATCAACTGCCGTTCCGTCTTCAGGCAGGTTTACACTAACAAACTCATGGGCCATGGCCACCGCACTTCTCTGCTGTTTAAACATGTGAACTGTTCCACTCCTCTAGCTTATCCCTCAGCACACTATAAAAGCTGTTCTTTTTAGTTTTAATAAATTTGGCTTTATATGGTGCCCGCCGCACCTGCACCTCATCATTTGCTTCCAGGGAAAAGCCGTACTGACCATCAATGGTAAGCATCACTTCACCCCGTGAGATTTCGGTGGTAACTGAAACAACGTTGTCTGGGGATATTACTAGTGGTCTGGCAGATAGTGTGTGGGGACAAATAGGGGTAATCACCATTAAGTCAAGGTTCGGTCCCACCAGCGGCCCACCGGCAGAAAGTGAGTAAGCCGTTGAGCCTGTTGGACTGGCTATAACTACACCATCAGCAGGGTAGCTGTTTATTAATTCATTGTTTGCATATATTCTAAGCCAAATCATCCGTGCAAATGCACCCTTTGAAATAACGGCATCGTTTAAGCCCCTGGAGGATTCCACCAGTTTACCCTGCCGATACACTTGGGCCTCTATCATCATTCGCTCTTCAATGGTATAATCACCTGAGAGAAGGCTTTCCAGGCCGGGTAGAATATCGGGGATGTCAACTTCTGTTAAAAAGCCCAACCGTCCGGCATTAATTCCGTAAAGGGGTGTACCAAAGGGGGCTGCATAGCGGGTGCAATTTAATATTGTACCGTCGCCACCCCATACCAGCATGCAGTCGGAGAGCCGTGACAACTGCGGAAGTGGGTGCCCGCTTTCGGGCTGTTCCAAAGTTTCAGCACATTCATCGCTCATTAATACGTTAATATTATTATTTTTTAGCCAGTGATAAATTTTTTTCACCACCGGCGCCACCTTGTATTTCTCTTTATTCAATACCATCCCAATGGTATTCAAAGGATATATCCTCCCTTGGCAACAAGTAGCACTAACAGTGCTCCAACTGCAATAGCCACAGTATGGGTAATACATGGCCCCACTTTGACTGGCAGTTTTAGTTTAAATTCAATAGTATGTATTTTTTGGTTCTCCATATCTAAGAGCAGCACACCATCAGTACGGTAAATTAAGTAATATTCTAATAGTTGCCGTCGGATGCCAGCTGCAGTAGGTTTCTCCACCTGTTTTCCTGTTTTCACTTCAACTACATATCTAAAACCATCTTTTTTAACTATAAAATCTGCAATTACGTGATTTTTATAACTTTTACCATCAAAAATTGTATGAATAGGTACTCTTTTTTGTGCGGCAATAATAGTATATCCCTGCCGTTGCAGCAGCTTTTCAGCGGCCCTCTCTGCTCTTTTAGAGCCTTTAGCTTGTCTTTTCAGCTTATAAGAATGCAATATCTTGATTAAATAGTAAACTAAAAGGGCGCCAAATACAATGCCTAATATTAAAAGGTCCGTAGCTTTCATAATTTACAACTCCGCATGGGCAGTGGTTACTATTCGTTCTGCATAATGTTCGTCTGCTAATTCATCTTTCGCGTTCCGATCTCGTGTAAAGTAGAGCAGATATTCAATATTTCCTTCTGGACCTTTAACCGGGGAATAATCCAACCCCAACACGCGGTAGTCCAACTTCCGTACCATCTGGATTACGGTTTTAATTACATCTTCATGAACCGCCGGGTCACGGACCACTCCTTTTTTACCCACACGCTCCCGTCCGGCTTCAAATTGTGGTTTTATAAGTGCTACGCCAAAGGCATCTGACGTGGATAACTCTAATAACTTGGGAAAAACTTTGGCTAAAGATATAAAGGAAACGTCGATTGTAATAAAATTCGGTAGCTCATTAAGTTTATCCGGTGTTAGGTGTCTAATATTGGTTCGTTCCAATACCACCACCCGAAAATCCTGACGTAATTTCCAGGCCAACTGACCGTAACCGACATCCACCGAATATATTTTTTCCGCCCCGTTTTGTAAAGCACAATCGGTAAAGCCACCCGTTGAAGCCCCAATATCTAAAACAACTTTACCACTAAGATTAATGTTAAAGGATTTTATGGCTTTTTCCAGCTTAAGCCCACCTCTACTGACATAAGGCAAAGTTTTTCCCTTAATATTAATTTTGGCATCATCAATGACCTGATGCCCTGGTTTGTCCACACGCTGGTCTTCAACAAAAACCAAGCCCGCCATCACTGCAGAGCGGGCTTTTTCCCGGCTTTCAAAATCACCCCGGGATACCAGCAACTTGTCCAGTCTTTGTTTGCCCACCAGGGCACCTCCAATAACAGTAATTATTTCAAAGCAGTGTGCAGTTTAGGACGCTTGCCTACAATAAATAAAGCTTGATTTACTATATTTTCAGTAGTTAAGCCGTACTGTCGACGCATTATTGAAGGATGACCATGCTCCACAAATTGATCACCGATTCCTATTCTGCTCACTTTTATACCATTAAGTAATCCTTTGGATTCCAGCATTTCTATCACTGCACTACCAAATCCGCCAGTCAAAGTATGCTCTTCTACCGTAACCATGCACCCTGTTTTGCTGGCATAATGACTGATGGTGTCTTCATCCAATGGTTTAATAAATCGTGGATTAATCACGGTAGCTTGTACACCCAGTTTAGCCAGTTCAACGGCAGCCTCTTCCACCAGGGTGACCATGCTGCCTACAGCCAATAGCATAACATCACTACCACGTCGCAGCACTTCAGCCTCACCTACTGGAAGAGATAATGGAGTTTCATCCATTTCCACTCCTACACCAGCACCCCGAGGATAACGCACGGCACAGGGGCCTGGTAGCTCTACTGCAGTTTTTAACATGTGCTGCAGTTCATTTTCATCCTTAGGCGCCATCAATGTGAGGTTGGGAGTAGAGCGTAAAAAGGTAATGTCAAACAAACCCTGATGGGTGGGGCCATCATCCCCTACAATACCAGCCCGATCAATGGCAAAAACCACTGGCAAATTTTGCTGACAAACGTCATGCAACACTTGGTCGTAGGCACGCTGCATAAAAGTCGAGTAAATTGCCACCACAGGCTTGTATCCCCCTTTGGCCATACCCGCTGCCAGAGTAACCGCATGCTGTTCGGCAATACCCACATCGAAGAAGCGGTTGGGATACTGTTGGGAAAATTCACTCAACCCAGTACCACCGGTCATAGCAGCTGTAATGGCCAGTACTTTTTCATCGCCAGCTGCCAGTTTCATCAGTGTATCACTAAAAATTGATGTATAAGATGGTGCCCCACTCTTCTTCTTAACTTCACCGGAAACAATGTCAAAAGGACCGGTGCCATGAAATTTGTCTGGGTTTTCTTCAGCCGGTTTATAACCTTTCCCCTTCCGGGTTATGGCATGTACCAACACCGGGCCTTTCATAGATTTGGCCTGCTTTAACATATTTGTGGCCTCTTCAATGTTGTGCCCATCAAAGGGTCCGAGATAGGTAAAACCTAATTCCTCAAAAATCATTCCTGGTACTACTAAATATTTAAGGCTGTCTTTTAATCGATCAGCAACTTTTAAAACCTGCTTACCAATGGGTAGCTTCTTAAGCAGATTTTCAATTTCATCTTTACCCCGGGAATACATTGGGTCAGTACGAATGCGGGTTAAATATTTTGATAACCCTCCCACATTTTCACCAATACTCATTTCGTTATCATTCAAAATAACAATTAAATCTGTACCCAAGTGACCCGCATGATTTAATGCTTCAAATGCCATGCCGCCAGTCATAGCTCCATCACCTATAAGAGCTGAAACAGAATAATTATCATTATTAATGTCTCTGGCCACTGCCATTCCCAAAGCAGCTGAGATAGATGTACTGCTGTGACCAGTACCAAAGGCATCATGAATACTCTCACTGCAACGCGGAAACCCTGACATCCCTTTATGCTGGCGTAAAGTGTGAAAATCATTCCTACGTCCAGTAAGCAGTTTATGTACATAACACTGATGACCCACATCATATACAATTTTATCTTGGCTGGTATCAAACACCCTATGTATGGCCAAAGTCAATTCAACCACTCCCAAGTTGGGAGCTAGGTGACCACCATTTTTAGATACAGTTGTTATTATTTCTTCCCGCAGTTCGCCAGCCAACTCCTGAAGTTTCTTGTTGTCCAGGTTCTTTATGTCCTGGGGCGAATATATGCTGTCCAGTAAATTCAAGATAACTATACCACCTTTTGTCGTTATCCTTTTGAACGTTTATTTTTACGAAAGGGATCTACTCCGAATATTTTAAGCACTCTGGCAAAGTACTTAGCTACAAAAAAAATTATTTCATTGGAATATCTAAGCGCAATCTTTTTCCCCAATGCTTTTCCAGACACTGTCATGGATGCCACCGAAGAAGTGATCAAAATATTGAGCATAAAATTATCCCATCCAGGGTTAATCATTATCAGTCTAGCCACAATAGATATACCAAGGGCACCTGACACAGTACCAGCAATATCTCCAATGACATCATTTGCTATGTTTGCCACACGATCCGCATTACGGATAAGAAATACACCCTGCTGTGCCCCTAAAACCCGTTTAGCAGCCATGGCATGGAAAGGCGTTTCTTGGGCAGCAGTTACTGCTGTACCCAAAGTATCAAAAGTTATACCTATCCATATAATTACCAACAAAATAATAAAAGATAATGCTATGCTATTTAAAT
This sequence comes from Bacillota bacterium, assembly GCA_009711615.1. Classification (GTDB taxonomy): domain Bacteria; phylum Bacillota; class Desulfotomaculia; order Desulfotomaculales; family Desulfohalotomaculaceae; genus Desulforadius. The sequence goes on from VENI01000004.1 coordinate 63,388, forward strand.
TTCGTACAAGCATCTCTGATATAATAGAAAATATTACCGCCAAAGAAAAGGAACCAATACCAATTAATACCACGTATGAACTGGATACACTGGACTTATTATTGCCCAAACATTACCACCTCATCCAAATACACGTATGGGCTGCTTAACAGCAGCCCATCCCAGCCTATATATGTACCGAATGCCTAGTGAAAACTTGCCGGGTAAACGTTGCGGCTTAGGTCTAGCAGGTTTTCCCAAAAGACCACCAACTGTCGCCAGTTTGGCGGTTTCCCTTCAAGGTCTTTTCCGGCCGTTACCGATACCGGAGCTAGATTGCCACTTAGTCCGCACTGCAATCCCCGACAAGCCCTGGGATTTACCCCAGACAGCCTAGGAGTTTTCCTCGACAGAACACTCCTTTTCTAGCCTCTTTTGCAATAGGGGTTTCATCCAGCTTTATCCAGAATGGGCCCAAACTGAATATCAGCTACTTAATGGAATCCACCGCTACCACTCAAGGCAGGCTACACTGCACGCAGCTTTCCCCACGTGCAGGTTTTCCCAAGCTACAGTTTTTTAGTCTTAGCTTGGGCCTCCACGGTGACAGGGTCAGGTCCCACATGCCATTGTGGCTGCCCTACCACCTTAACTCCCAGCACCACCCCCGACTGGGCGTCGAAAGCTAGCACCAGGAACTTCATCGATGTGCCCGTTGCGGATTTTTAGGCCCGCTTTCGAAAAGGTTGTTCTGACTAGGATACTGCATCACTTTGCATCGTTTTTTTCCGCAATAGAATTATAGCATAATTAAACTATACTGACAAAGTCTCTGTCTGACCGCAAAGGTTTAGTTTGGGTTTTAAGCAAGATATTATAGAGTTTTAGAATTCTAATCTTCACCTCAGTAGTCCGCATTTAGTTTTAAAGCCCTAGTTGATTTTTCATTAGTATTTAGGACTTAGAACTGTCAGAATTTAGAATGCTTTTTAAAATATATTCTCAGTTATTAAGACAGTAGCAGTTCGAGTTACATAAACAAGCACATATCTCTTACTTCGTTTTTTATTCTAACTACTGACTCCTAACTCCTAACTCCTGGTTTCTAATGATCCCTATTAATTATAAAATGCAGGGCATTGCGTAAAAATTCCCCCTCTGAACCAAAAATATCTAAAGCAGTTATTGCCTTGTCTGCAGCCATGTTAGCTTTGTGACGGGCATTTTCTAATCCAAACAACGCCGGGTAGGTAGCTTTCTTATTTTTTTCATCGCTCCCCACTGGCTTTCCAATCTTTACAGCCTCGCCCTCCACATCTAAAATATCATCAACTATTTGAAAGGCTAAGCCAAGGTTTTCAGCATATACTGTTAGTGCCTGCAATTGCTTGTCACTGGCTTCAGTTAAGCTGGCACCGGAACGTATTGCAGCTTTAAAAAGCGCACCGGTTTTATGATGGTGAATGTACTCCAGCGTTTCTGCATTAATTGTTTCATCTGCAGACATGGTATCTACCACTTGCCCACCAATTAGTCCTTGGGAACCGGACAATTTGGCTACTTCTTGAATCACCCGGGTCACTGCCTCGGCGGGGGCTGTTTTTATATTTTCCGCTATCAGTTGAAATGCCAGCGTTAATAAAGCATCTCCTGCCAATATGGACATGGCCTCACCATAGATAATATGGTTGGTGGGTTTACCCCGGCGCATGTCATCGTTATCCATCGCCGGCAGGTCATCATGAACCAATGAGTATGTATGTATCAATTCCAACGCACAGGCTGTGGGCATTACCTTTTCTGGTTTACCACCCACACATTCCGCCGCACCAATTACCAGGGCCGGCCTTAGCCTTTTTCCTCCTGCCAGCAAACTGTAACGCATAGCCTGATGTATTATCGCAGGGTAAGCAGACTCATCCGGCAGAAATTGTTCAAAAGAGGTCTCTACTAGTAGGGCTTTCTTTTTTAACTGTTGCAAAAAATCCACTATCTCTGTCCTCCCCCATTAAAATCCTTGGGAATCTGTTAGTACTACCTCTCCACTTTCGTTTGTCATCAGGGTGTTGATGCGTTGCTCCGCAGTTTCTAATTGTTTATTGCATATATTAGCCAGTTGAATACCTTCGGCATAAAGTTCCAATGATTCTTCCAGTGGCAATTGACCATCTTCCAATTGTTTCACCACTTCTTCTAATCTGGCCAACGCATCTTCAAATTTTTTCTCTTTTTTCTGCACCGATTCTCCTCCTAACCCATGCGAGAGTGAACATTCCGCAGTGATTCGCTTTTTAGTCTTTGCGCTTCACTACTTAAATTTTCTTTCTTTTTCTCAGCCCACTGCACAAAGGTTTGATCTTCAATTCTAGGAATGTTGCAATCTGCAGTAATTAATGCTGCCTGAACCGCTGCTTCTGCCAAGTGAGCGGCCACTCCGGCATCACTAATCGCATTTTTTGTTCCTTTTTCCGCCACAAGAGCCGTCAAGGTAAGAACTTCAACCCCGGCAGATGCTATTGCCAAAGGGGTTTCCGTAGCATCCTTTAACGCTTGCTGCAGACGCTTTTTTCTGGTTTCTTGTTCTTCAGGAGTGTTTTTCGGTAAACTCAGCACTTCCATAAAACTATCAAAGTGAGCCATATCATCTTCGGCTAATTTTTTTTGTTTATCCATTAAATGAGTGCCTTTTCGTACCAGTTCTTTAATTTCATCTTCCACATGGCGGTATTTTTCCTTGCCCACCGTTAAGTTGCCAACCATCTGTACCAATGCTGCTCCCAGTGCCCCGGTAAGGGCGGCAACACTACCGCCGCCTGGGGTTGGACTATCGGAAGATGTATTTTCTAGAAATTGATCCACACTACCTTTAAATACATCATTCATAGGTGGTTCTCCTTTTTTTGACAAAATTTTTTATTAGGTAAATATTAGCAATAAGAATTCAGAATTAAATTCCAGTCATACTGTTTGTTTTTTATTCTAACTCCTAACTACTAACTCCTGAACTTAATTCACTTTTACTTCCACTAAAGCCTCCTGCATGCTTATACCTTTAAGCAGGTTTTTTAGCATCATGGCGGTAGTTATACTGCCCACTCCACCTGGTACTGGTGTAATGGCACTGGCACTTTCCTTAACTTCATCAAATTTGACATCACCACAGATTTTACCATCGATTTCGGTGATACCGGCGTCAACCACCACTACTCCGGGTTTAACCATATCTTTAGTTATTAATCCCGGTTTACCCACTGCGGTAAATAGCACGTCAGCTTGGCCAACATGACGGGGAAGATCTACGGTGCGGGAATGGCATACCGTAACGGTAGCATTTTCTGCCACCGCCATGTACATCAGGGGTTTGCCCACTGTTTCTCCCCTGCCCACTACCACAGCATGTTTGCCAGCAATATCTATGCCGGAACGCTTTAATATTTCTAAGCATGATAGCGGAGTGGCCGGGTAAATGCATTCTCCACCGCCCAGTATGTATCCTCTATTTACCGGATGAACACCATCTACATCCTTTGAAGGTAGGATAGAATCCATTACTCGTTGTTTGTCAATATGTTTTGGTAATGGCAGAAGCAACAATATGCCATGTACATCTTTATTTTGGTTTAATTGATCCAACACTGAAATAACTTCATCTTCAGATGTATCGGTTTGCAACTGTTTTAATACAAAACGAACATCTGCACTGGAAGCCACCCTTTCTAGAAATTTGGCATAAGCAATAGATGCGGCATCGTCCCCAACCAGCAATACACCCAAACATGGATGTACACCTTTTTTATGCCACTTTTTAACATCTGTTTTTATTTCTTCTTTTAGTTGTGCTGCAATTTGTTTTCCATCCAATATTTCAGCCACGTGGTATCATCCTTTCCTGGTATCTTTTTCGTTTTTATCATTAACTGTACATAATAATTCACCATGATGCAGCTTTACTTGAACATATCCGCCCACGGTTACGTCAGAAGCTCTTTTTATTAGCTCTCCATTTTGATCACTGCACAAACTGTAACCTCTAGCTAGTGTGGCAAGAGGGCTTAGACTATTCAGTGAACTGGCAAGTTCTCGCATACTACTTCTTTTCTCCGTTAAGATCATACGTATATTCTTTACCATTTCCCGCTGTAACATGTCAACATGCTGCACTCTAGCATCAATTATAGCTCGCTGTGGTGTTTTTAAAGCTTTGCTCTGCTGCAATCGCATCAGTGTTACCCGGTGCTGCTTCACCTGTTGGGTAACCGCCCGACTACATCTATTTAGTAATATCTGTAGGTGACGCCTCATTTCTTGCTGATCTGGCACCACCATTTCTGCTGCATTGGATGGTGTCGCGGCCCGAACATCGGCAGCATAATCAATAATGGTTACATCAGTTTCATGACCCACCGCCGATATGATGGGTGTTTTAGATTCAGCAACCGTCCTGGCCACTATTTCACTGTTAAATGCCCAAAGTTCTTCCAGCGAACCGCCGCCCCTGCCGACAATCATCACATCTGCCTGTCCCCATTGGTTTACCTGTTTAATGCCCCGACAAATATCATCCGGAGCAAATTCACCCTGAACAAGCACTGGCACCAGCACCAACCTGGCCAGTGGCCAGCGCCCCGTGATAACCTTAATCATATCCTTTACTGCCGCACCTGTGGGGGAAGTAACAATGGCAATACATGATGGGTATTTGGGTAGTTGTTTCTTGTTGTCAGGGTGAAATAACCCTTCTTGCTGTAGCTTTTTCTTCAATTGTTCGAATGCTAAATATAGTGAACCAATACCATCCGGTTCCATTTCTTCCACGTAAAGTTGGTAACTACCAATGGGCGCATAAACAGAAATATAACCCCTTATGGTTACAGCCATACCGTTTCTTGGTTCAAATGGCAGACGGTAAGCCTTGGATCGAAACATCACTGCTCTTACGGAGCTTCGGTCATCCTTCAGTGTAAAATAAACATGGCCGGAACTGTGCCGTTTCAGGTTAGATATTTCCCCCTTAACCCACAAGTTGGTTAATAAATAATCGTTTTCTAGTCTGTCTTTTATATATTTTGTTAAATTAGCTACTGATAGTATTCTCATATTAACCTCTCAAAAGAAAAACCAAAAACACCCAGCACCAGTGCTGAAGGGTGTTCTAAGTTAATAGTCAGTATTTTCAAGATAGTAAGTCGGTTGTTTATTCTGACTCCTGACTCCTGACTTCTGACTCCTGATCTTCACTATACTTTTCAGGATTCTCCGCCACTTGACCCAATATTCCATTTATAAAGCGCGCGGAGTCGTCCCCGCCAAATACTTTAGCCAGATCCACTGCTTCATTTACCGATACCGCTTTGGGTATGTCTTCCCGGTAAAGCATCTCAAATAATGCGAGGCGAATAATATTACGATCCACTAAAGCCAAGCGATTAAAATCCCAGCGCCTAGATAGTTTTCTTATAATCTGATCCAGTACGGCTTGGTTATCCAAAGCACCACTTACCAGTTCACGGGCAAATTCTTCGGCCCCGGCAGTTGTTCCAAAGGACTCAGTAACATATTCAAAGGCCTCGTTGGTTTCTGTCTTGTTTATTTCCACTGCATAAAGCACTTGTAGAGCCATTTCCCTAGCCTGTCTTCTGCTCAATTTATTACCTCCTGATGAACCTATGCAGATATAGATATAGTTTGCCCGCATCCCTTAAAAAATACCCAGGTATGCTATCGTTGTCCAAACAGCTTGTCAATAATCTGCTTCATATTATTGTTTTCATCTAGTCTTTTACCAATAAAAAAGCCTAGCGCAATACAAAGGGTGACAAAAAGTGCTTTAAACAAGCCATAAACAATGGCAAACCAACCAAAGAGCAAGCCTAATAATGCTCCCAGTGCTTTGCCCCGGTGATGCTCCATTATTTCATGTAGTAAATGTTTATACCACAAAATCAACACCCCTTTGTATTATTCCACTCGAGAACGGTTAATAGAAATCCGCTCAACCATTATTTTGACATTTTGTACCGAAATTCCTGTTACTTCTAGAATATATTCTTTCACATTGCGCTGCATTTGTTGAGATATTTCCGGTATATTAATGTCTGGTGCCACAGTAGTTTTTATTTCTATACTAACGCCCCCCGAAGTGGGAGCAATTTTAGGAATTACTTCCCGCACCCCATCTATTTTTAACGCTTCTTTTTTAACCAGTTCTTCTATGGCTGGCAGTGTAATACGTAATTGTCCAAGGGTAAATTCCTGCACCACCGCCCGCTGCTCTTTAGATCGGCGTGTACTGGCATAAAAAAGCCATAAACCCACAGCAACTAGGACGGCAAAGCTTGTCCACAGCACTTGGGCCTGTTTAGGGTCATTAACTATTTCATTTACTATTTCTGTACCTTCTGGCCACCATCCCACCAGAATAGCTGCCGTTACAGCCAATAACACTGTTATAACCAGTACATATACAGCAAGGAGTCCACGGTTAAATAGATTCATCCAACACCCTCCTTTTAATAACTGTTCAAAAGTCACTTTTTGAACAGCCTCTCTAAGAAAACAAGAAGTGGGAACATTTCATACCCACTTCTCAGTTAAAAGCTAATTTTTGTTAATCACTAACGTACCCTAGTGGTTGCCGTTTCGTCATCTTTTTCTTCATTTGGGAATACAACACCCTGTACGTGAATGTTTACTTCTACTACAGACAAGCCGGTCATGCCTTCAATAGCTTGCTTAACATTGTTCTGGATGTTAGTTGCCACTTCAGGAATACGCACACCAAAATCCATGATAATATAGATATCCACTGCCGCTTCTTTCTCGCCCACTTCCACTTTAACACCTTTGGACAAGTTCTTGCGGCCCAACATCTCAGCAATACCGCCACCTAGTCCACCACTCATGCCAGCAACACCAGGCACCTCAGTGGCAGCCAGACCAGCAATAATGCCTACTACGTCATCTGCAATACGAATAGAACCCATGTTATTATCCATGTCATGTACATAAATTTCCTTTTTATTCTCAACCATATAGTCCACCTCCGAATAATTTGAACTTTAATTAATCAAACGGCATTTATTCGTCAGGTAAATTGTACCATCTTACTTCACTTACTGCAACTTAATATCTTCGTCAGCCATTATACGGCGCTGAATAAAGTTGGTATAAACTTCTCCTCGGCGGTAGAAAGCATTACCTAACACTCGCAAGTGAAAGGGAGCCGTGGTGGGTACACCTTCCACCACCATTTCTCCCAAGGCCCTCTCCATCCTGGCAATGGCCTGTTGACGGTCAGATGCCCACACAATCAGCTTACCAATCATGGAGTCATAATAAGGTGGTACTTTATAGCCTTGAAAAACAAAACTGTCCATTCTTACCCCAGGACCTCCCGGAGGCAGGTATGCGGCAATTTCACCAGGGCCAGGCATAAAGTTTTTAGCTGGGTCTTCGGCATTAATGCGGCATTCAATAGCCCAACCACGTATCTTTATATCACTTTGTTTATAACCAAGTTCCTCACCGTAAGCAATACGAATCTGTTCTTTTATCAAATCTATACCGGTTACCATCTCTGTTACTGGGTGTTCCACCTGAATTCGAGTGTTCATTTCTATAAAGTAGTAATTGTTATGTTTATCCAGTAGAAACTCAATTGTACCAGCGTTGTAGTAATTCACTGACTGGGCTGCCTTTACTGCGGCTTCTCCCATCCGACGGCGCAAGGACGGAGTCAAAGCAGCAGAAGGTGCCTCTTCCAACAATTTTTGATTACGGCGCTGAATAGAACAGTCCCGCTCTCCCAGGTTTACAATATTACCATGCTTGTCAGCTAGAATTTGAAACTCTATGTGCCGAGGCTGTTCTACATATTTTTCCAGATAGACACCACTGTCTCCAAAGGCTGCTTGGGCTTCGTTCTGGGCTGCAGTTATAGCTTTAAGCAGGTCATCCCGGTTTTGTGCCACCCTCATACCTCGACCGCCGCCTCCAGCAGATGCCTTTATCAGTATAGGATAGCCAATATCGTCTGCCACTCTCAGTGCTTCATCTGAATCATGAATAACCCCTTCAGAACCAGGCACTACCGGCACCCCAGCTTCAATCATGGTTCTGCGGGCTAACGCCTTGTTGCCCATTCGCTCAATGGCGTCCATTGACGGGCCAATAAAAGTTATACCACAGTTTTCACACACATCGGCAAAGTTAGCATTCTCGGACAAGAATCCGTAGCCTGGATGAATGGCTTCTGCTCCGCATAGTTCTGCAACACTGATGATGTTGGCAATGTTTAAGTAACTTTTGTCCGATGCGGCGGGACCAATACAGTATGCTTCATCAGCCAAACGTACGGGCAGACTTTCATGGTCTGCTTCGGAGTACACAATGGCAGTCCCAATACCCATTTCCTTACAAGCTCGAATTATTCTTAATGCTATTTCTCCCCGGTTAGCTATTAATATCTTTCTAAACATGCTTCCTCCAAATTATCTTTATTAGGATTTTTTAATTTTAAACATCGGCTGCCCATATTCAACAGGCTGACCGTTCTCTACTAAAATTTCTACCACTTGACCGGAGAATTCTACCTCAATTTCATTCATTAATTTCATTGCTTCTATGATACACAAAGTTTGGCCAGCTTCAACTTTCTGCCCCACTTCTACAAATGGGTCAGCATCAGGAGACGGCGCTTGGTAGAATGTCCCCACCATAGGTGCTGTAACCGATTCTAAATCTTTATCATCAACTTCCGGGGCCTTATTTTCCGCCTCTGCTCCAGTATTCTGCACCGGTGCTGACTTTACTTCTGGGGCTGGTACATCGGTAACCTCTGGAGCAGTTATCACCGATGTTTCACCATGGCCAGCTCCTTTTTTAATAGCGACTTTTACGCCGTCGCTTTCCAATTCTATTTCTGATATGTCAGTGTCGTTTAAAATCTTAATTAACTCTTTTAATTCGTTTAAATTCACTTTTTTACCCTCCTTGGATACCTTCAATTTCCCGCTTGAAGTAACTTTTTTGGCTTTCTCTGCCTCAGCCTTGCCTTTCGCTGCAAGCTCGCCCCTGGCCCTAGCCTTAAAAAACCTTCTAGCAATCTGCGGGAACATTGCATAAGAAATCACATCTTCTTCACTTTCTGCCAAATCTTTAATTTCTTCCCTTAGTTTATCCAATTTTGGTTCTAGTAAGTCTGCCGGGCGGCAGGTGATCATTTCCTTATCCTTCAGTACCTTACGGGAAATGGCCGGATCTATGGTGGCTGGCGGTTCACCATACAAGCCCTGCACATATGACCTCACTTCTCCTGGTATTAGTTTGTACCGCTTTCCGGTCAGTACATTTAACACTGCCTGAGTACCTACTATTTGGCTGGTTGGAGTAACCAATGGTGGGAAACCCAACTCTTCCCTAACCTTAGGAATTTCCACCAGCACTTCGTCTAAACGATCCAGTGCCTTCTGTTCTTCCAGTTGGCTTACCAGGTTGGTAATCATGCCCCCGGGAACTTGATGATCAAACACCTTCATGTCGTTAATTCTGGTTACGCCCCGTTCCTTACCATAATCTTTGCGCATTTTTTCAAAGTAGTCCGCAGCATCAAACAGTGAACGTAATGACAAACCTGTATCAAAAGGTGTAGACTTTAAAGCCCTTACCACTGTTTCAACTGGAGGTTGGGATGCTCCAAAGGCCAACGGTACAGATGCGGTATCTATTACATCCACGCCTGCTTCAATGGCCTTTAAATATGACCCCACCGCCATACCACCAATGTAGTGACAATGTAACTGAACAGGTAGGCCAATTTTTTCTTTGTACAGTTTCACCAGTTCATAAGCCTTATATGGTGCCAGTAGGCCTGCCATGTCCTTAATACAGATGGAGTCGGCGCCCATTTCAGCCAACTGTTCTGCTGTTTGAAGATAATTTTCCACGGTATGTACCGGGCTGACAGTATAACTCACTGTAGCTTGAGCATGTCCCCCAGCCGCTTTGGTAGCTTTAATGGCAGTTTCCATGTTTCGGACATCATTTAATGCGTCAAAAATCCTGATAATATCCATCCCATTTTCCACGGCTTTGTGTACAAAGGCCTCCACAATGTCATCAGGATAATGGGTATACCCCACCACAGATTGCCCTCTCAATAGCATCTGCAAAGGTGTGTTTTTTACAATGCTTTTTATGGCACGCAGCCTTTCCCATGGGTCTTCGTATAGATAACGCATGCATACATCAAAGGTTGCTCCTCCCCAAACTTCCAGGGAATGATACCCCATTTGATCTAACTTCTCAGCTATGGGTAACATATCTTCGGTACGCATTCTGGTAGCCCATAAACTCTGGTGTCCATCTCTTAGTGTTGTGTCGGTAATTTTTACCCGGTGGTGTTGCAAAGCAGTCCCCCCTATCGAAATAAAGGCCTGGAGTTTTAAGTCTGCCCCAAGCTCTGATTGGCAGAATTGTTAAAAAACAATAGCTATTATCATATAATTATTTACTATCCACAAATATTATAGTACAAGTGCAAATAATTGGGAACCGTTTATCGTCAAGTATACATAATGCTTTAGCTTGTGCAAAAAAGAACACTGCCTTTTCTTAATATATTGGCAGAGTTCTTTTTTACATTCATAATTTCTTTTATTATTCTAACTCCTAACTACTAACTCCTATCTCCTAAACTCACGGTTTCGGTATTATAACAATGTTTGACATGGGGATTCCGGTGTTCCGGGAAACCAGGTCAGCAATTTTGGCTGCTTGTTCTGTGGTTAAATTATCTACCTGCACCACCACTGTGGCAACCTTGTCCTGCAATAGGACCACAGCATCTTTGAAACCTTTGGCTCTGATCAGACTTTCCATTTCCATTTCTTTTCCGATGTTCTGGGTAATAACATACAGCTTCTCTTGGGCTTTTTTGCGAGTCTCACCTTCTGCGTTAGGATTGTTGATAATTTCCCGCAACCATTCCACCTGCTGACCCCGGGTTCTTTCCCGTTCCAGGCGATATTCTATAAAGAAACTGTCCTTATCTTGTTCTTCTTGCTGCTGGGTTTCTACCAGTTCAGGCTTTTCAGCTGGTTTCTCCGGTTCAACCTCTTCAATTGTAGTAGCAGTTGGCACAGCTGTTATGTCACTACCGACCTTGCCAATACCGGCATATCCAATGGATATTAAAGCCACCCCTACTAATGTCAACATAATTAAAACAGTACTCCGTTTCGGGACTATTACTTTCACCTTCTTAACCCTCCTTGGCCAGCACCATTATTTTTTGTGGTTCAACACCTAGAGCCACCTTCACTGCTCTAAAAATTTTAGCCTTAGTTTCCGGGTTGCTGGCTCCTTCCGCTACCACCAACACCCCAGCCACTTCCGGGGCAAACTCCTGGTTTAGAACGGGTACTTCCGCACCGCTGTTCTCTTTTATCAACACCAACTGACTGGTGTCAGTATCTTCGGTTAATACCCTTGTACCACCCGCTTGATCTTTCTCTTGGGTGGTTTTTGTGCCAGTGGTGGTATTAATGGCATAATCCGCCCGGGATGAACTTTCCAGCCTCACTGTTACATTTACCTTGCCAGCCCCTTCTACTAATTCCAGCATCTGTTGCAATTTTTCAGCCAGATATTTCTCTTCATCTGCAGAGTTTAGTTGAGGGTTGTGTTCAACAGACTCTTCACTTTTTCTCTCTTCACTGACACCAGTCCCCGAAGATGGTGGGTTGCTGGGATTATTATTAAAGGGATTGCCACTAACAACCAATAATAAACCAATGCTTACCCCCAACAAAGTTCCCAACCATTTTAATTTCTTTTTATTTAAGCCTAAAAACTCTTTATCCATCCCTGGCATACCCTCCCATTACTATTATTCTGACTTCTGACTCCTAACTTCTTACTCCTGAGTAGTTACTGTATATGTAACCTGCACCTGTTCTTCAGGCAGGTTGTAAAAATCAGCTACTGTCTTGGCCAGTTGGTGCATGGCCTGCTGGTTTTCTGGGGGTATTTGCTGTGGTTCTACCGGTTTATCATTTGTCCCCACTTCTATCTCCACCGGTTCCACTATTTTGCTATCCCCATTTATCTCTTCTTTGTCAGTCACAGTAAGTTGTATTAACTGTAACCGGCCAAAGTTTTCCCCTTCGCTGGTATTTAATTCCACTTGGGCATCCAGCACTGATACATCTTGGTTTAACCTGGCCAATGCCAGCACCTGTTTGGCAATTCCCGTACGGTAATCTTCCACCGCCCTGCTTTTATACTGGTCTGATAATTCCTTAGCACTGGTCTCCACCTGTTCCAGTGAAGCAGCGGGCGCAGTAGATATCTTAGGAACATGAGTATTAAAATCACCATGAAAATAGTTGGAAGCCACCTGGAGCACTGCAATTGTTACCAACAAGCCCATTACCATTTTCACATAATTCCTCATGGTTCCTGAAGGTAATAGCAGTTCTAAAAAAACCGCCAGCATTACTATAATTACAAGGCTTTGTACCAGCTGGCGCAATATCTCCACTGTCTATCACCTCCTCTACCTAAGCATCACTGTAAGGTTCCCCATGCCCACAACTATGGTAACGGCAAAGAAAAACAGTAAGCCCACTGTGGCAACCGCTCCAAACACTGCAAACAAACTGTTGCCCAAACCCGTAAGGCAGTCAGCCATGTCACTATCCCCAATAGGCTGTATAACTGCACCCGCCAGACGGTAAACAAAGGCAATGGCCAGTATTTTAATTAACGGCAGCACTGTTAACAGCGCAATTACTACTACCCCGGCGATGCCCACTGCATTCTTCATTAGCAAAGCAGATCCCATCACTGCTTCCAGTGCATCCGAAAGTGTGCCGCCCACCACTGGTAAAAATGCGTCAGTGGTAAACTTGGCGGTACGCAATGCCACACCATCACTTACTGCCCCGGCTACACCGTGGATAGCTAAAACGCCCAGAAATACCGTTGAACACAGCCCCAACACCGTCATGCTAACTGTCTTAAACAAATCTGCCATTCTAGATACTTTAAACTGTGAAGACACCCCGTTAACTACTGAAAGAACAGCGGCAAAAAGTATCAGTGGCAGCACCACATTTTTTATCACGGTACCAATAACAGTGATGGAACCTAAAATAATGGGGTGAAATATGGTGGATGATGCAATCCCCCCCATTGCCGCCAACAGGGTAAGCAACAGCGGCATTAATGCCTGCATGAAGGTTACCATGTTATCCACTGCTTCCCGACCAATGTTGATGGTTAAAGTAAATGTACCCACCGCCATGGTTACCAGCACCAGATAACATATAAAGTAGGCTATTTTACCCACCGTTGCTTTCTCAAAGGCACTCATCAAGTTCTGCAGCACTGCCGTGATAATGGACAGCACCACTAATTTTCCCAAAAGTGACAGGTTGGCCACCACTTCACTAAAGATATATTTAATCAACCAGTTAAATACTTCACTGGTATCCCAGTCCACTTCCCCCCGGGCCAGTTTGGTTACCATGGTGCGGAAATCCAGCTGGGGAACGGCCTGCTGGATTTCGCCATCCAATTTTTCCACTACTTTTTCCACCGATTCCAAGTTCAGTATTGATATGTCCAAATCACCGGGGTTGTCCTGTTGGGCTGCCTGCACCGGCAGTGCGTATAGAATGTTAATAAACAACATTAAAACGATTACTATTCTTTTTATCATCACACCACCTACGTTGGTATTATTTTAAGCAGCGCCTGTAAAACAGCCACAATAATGGGTACTGCCAGTACCATGACCAGAATTTTGGCAGCAAACTCCACTTTACTGGCCAGCGCCCCTTCGCCGGCATCCCGGCAGATTTGTGCCCCAAAGTCCGCTATATACGCTATACCCACAATTTTCAAGATAGTTCCAAGGTACGCCATGCTTATATTGGCTTGATTGGCCAGATCCTTTAAAACTTGAAACACAGAAGTGATTGGCCCCAGCATCATGAAGAATATAATTAACCCTGCGGTTAAGCTTAATAGAACTCCAATCTCACTTTTGCCAAACTTAACGATGCCAGCCAATATGGTGGTTACTAAGGCAATCCCTATAATCTGCATTATTTCCATACGTTACCACCCTCATGTCTGCTAAAATAAGTTAAACACTGATTTTACTTCTGTAAAAAATGAACCTAGAAAATCAATTACCCAAAAAAGTATCACTACCACACCGCCCACCGTCACCCAATTGGCATATTCCTCTTTGCCGCAGTTTTTCAAAACCGTGTGTAGCGCCGCCACCAGTATTCCTATACCGGCAATTCTAAAAATAATATCAATGCTGCCCATGGTGTTCCCCCTTTTAGATGAAAATTAAAATTATGGTCAAGCCGCCTAAAACACCGAGATAGTTATAAAGCTTGACATTCTTAGCTGCCTCTTCCTCTGCTTTGGCTGCTTCTATTCTTAATTGTTCCCGAGCCAACTGCAGGTGTTTTACCTGGTCTTCCCGGTCAGATATTCCCAAACTAGTGCCAAGCGCCCGTAGTACTGATGCATCACTGTTTTTTATAGCGCTGTTCCTAGAAAACTTTTTCAACGTATCATCCAAGGCTTCTCGAGCAGTAATACCATCGCCGCTCAAAAGCCTGTTCCTGGTTTCAAGAAACAACTGGGCCACACTCTTATCGCAACGATTGGCCACCTGTTCTAAGGCATCGGGTAGTGGAGTGGCTCCATAAGAAATCTCCGTTTCTAGCATTTGCAAAGCCGACTGTAGGTACCGCAAATCCTTAGGACGACGCTGGTAGTCCCTGGCCACAGAAAACCCGGCATAACCACAAGAACACAGTATAACCAGTGCACCAATAATTTTTAGCACCTCTTCACCCCCAAAGGACGGTATGTTATACCATCCAATACTTGCTTGACCGTACCTGGACCCTTACTGCGGTCTAACACTACCAATCGTTCAATAGCCTGCAGTTTTAGCAACCTTTTTATGGCGGGTCGCTTTTCAATATCATCTACAGCTGCACCGTGTGCCGTAGTTAATACTTTCACCCCAGCATTAAGAACTTCTTCCAATGCTTCCACATCTTCCATGCGACCAATTTCGTCAGTGGCAATAACTTGGGGTGACATAGACCTTAAAAGCATCATCATACCAGAAGCTTTGGGACAGGAATCCAGCACATCGGAACGCGTTCCGACATTAAGCTGAGGTATACCCCGGTAGCACCCAGCAATTTCCGACCGCTCGTCCACCACCCCTACGGTAACCCCCGGAAAGTTGAACTTCTGTATACCACTGGATAGTTGGCGTACAATATCCCGGAGAATAGTGGTTTTGCCGCAACGGGGCGGAGATATAAGCATGGTGTGATAAACGTCGCCTTTAGGAGAAATCAAATGTCTTAACAGTTGATCCGCTGCACCCACCACTTGACGGGAAATACGGATGTTAAATCCTGATATATACTTAATAGTTTTAACTCTGCCCTGATCAGCCACCACTTTTCCTGTGATGCCCACACGATGGCCACCAGTGAGGGTTATATAGCCATTCTTTAATTCCTCCTCCAAAGCATAAATGGAAGAATTGCTTACCATCTGAGTGGTGCGCTGAATATCATCAGCGCTGACAAAGTAAGCCCGTTCGGAGTGTGCAGTTAACCCTCCTTCCCGGTGTAAAAACACGTCTTCATCACTGAAGCCCAATACCATTGGGCGGTTTTGCCTCAATCGCAACTCTTCAAGTCTAGCCATCTCTTCCGGCTGAAGTTGCTGTAAACGTTGAAGCATTTTGCGCAGGTGGGACGGAAGTACGTTCATTACAATAGTTAATGAGTTATCTTTTTTTGACAAGGCCAACTCAGAAGCATTCATTAGTTGTCCCTCCTCAGGGATATATGTATGGCTTGTACTGGTAAAATATGCCGGAAATTTTTGTCGAAAGAGTGAGCGTGGTTCTAATAGACACAAAAAGAACCCTGCCTTTGGGCAGGGTTCCTAATTCGGGGAAGTTATAACATACTGCGTTCCGCTCTTGCTATTGCGTGTTTTACAAAACTACCACATTCTCGGGATGTGAGTTCACCATAGTCAGATCCTTGGATCTTGTGAGCCACACCCATTTCTTGGGCAATTTCATACTTGAGAGCATCACTCATATATTTCGCCATTAAAACATCCCCTCCTCAGCATTTAGCATCACCATTAATTCTTAATGAATACTGGGGATGTTATGGTTAAAATGTTTTATTTTTTCTCAAATTCTAATTGGTATGGCCAGGCGTTTAAACCACCTTCCAATATTTTAACGTTTTTAAATCCGGCTCCCTCCAGGATTCTGGATGCCTCATATGCCCGGGAACCCATGGCACATATGGTGATAACTTCCTTATCTTTGGGAACTTCGTTAATGCGTTCGCGCAAGTCACCTAGAGTAACCTGCATAACTCGGTCATCTTTAAAGTGTTTTGGTGCAAACTGCTCAGGCGTACGTACATCCAGTAGCAGCATATCGTCACCGGCTTCCACTCTTTCTTTAAACTCTGTAGCAGAGATACCGCTGGCCATTCCTGCAATCTTGTTGCCAACAAAGTTTACAGTATGCACCACTGGGTCGATGGGAGCGTTGAATGGAGGTGCATAACCTAGGTCCAGGTTACTTAAGTCTTCAATCTTGGCACCAAAGGTAATGGCAGTAGCAATTACGTCAATACGCTTAGCAACTTCTGCCTTACCAATGGCTTGGGCACCTAAAATACGCTGGCTGTCTTTATCGGCAATAACTTTTATAAACATTAGGCCGTGGGCCGGATGATAATGAGTGCGGTCAAAGGCGGCATGCAGAGCAGTAATCACATTATAACCCTTGTTCTTGGCCTGCTGCTCTCCTAGACCGGTGCGAGCCACTTTCATTTCAAAAATTTCTGCTACACCTGTACCCAGCACTCCTTTAAAGGTACTATTACCACCGGTTAAATTGTCTCCTACCACTCTACCCTGACGGTTAGCATAGGTGGCCATTGGAGTAAACACTTTGTCTCCGGTAATTAAATGGGTGTTTTCGACACAATCACCACAGGCATAAATGTAAGGATCGGTAGTTAGCAAAGAATCATTTACAACGATAGCACCTGTTTTACCAACTTCCAAGCCAGCATCACTGGCCAACTGACCATTTGGTCTTACACCCACAGACATAATAACCATTTGGCATTCAATAAAGCCGCGCTTCTCAGTTTCTACACCTTTAACCTTGCCATCTTCATCCCCAACTATTTTCAGCACTTTATCACCAAAGGCAAGTTCCACGTCTTCTTCTCTCATATGCTGGTGTAGCTTTTCTGCCATGTCAGCGTCCAACAAGCCGGGTAGCACCTGATCCTGCATTTCTACTATAGTCACATCAACCATTTTATTAAAAACAGCGTCAGCACCTTCCAGACCAATTAAGCCTGCACCTATTACTACGGCATTTTCAATTTCACCGGTATCTACTGCTTCTCTAATTTTTAATGCATCATCCGGGTGGTTTAACTTATGTACCCCTTTTAAATCTTTGCCTTCAATTGGCAATTCAAAGGGTGATGCACCGGTAGCAAGTACCAGTTGGTCATAAGAAAAAGTCATTTCTTCGCCAGTTTCTAAGTTGACAGCTTTAACCTGTTTTTGATCACGGTCAATTGATTTAGCTTCGGTACGGGTATATAACTGAACACCTTTCTCCCGTCCAAAGTACTGGGCATCACGTTTCACCCCATAAGCGGTGTCAAAAAGCTGATTATAATCTTGAATCATGCCAGAAATATAAAACGGCATTCCACAGCCAGCATATGAAGTTACCTCGCCACGCTCCAACATAATAATTTCTGCATCTGGATTACGGCGTCGAGCACGGGCAGCGGCCTTTGGTCCGGCAGCCACTCCGCCAATAATCACTATTTTTTGCTTCTCACTCATTATTATTACCCCCATTTCTACTAATATCATTATTAAGTAATCCCAAATGTTGACTATATTTCCACTAACAACATTTTATTTTATTATCTAAATTTATTCAAGGGGCTGAATTTAATTTTCAACCTTTTCAGACATCATATTAAGTACAATTGCACAAAAATAGGCGCATGCAATTGCCATTGGCATCACATGCGCCTGCATTAATTTCGTTTAATAAGGTTTCAAACACTCATTTAACTCTTACAGATCTTCATCTATATGTCCAGCGGTTAACGATTCGGGTTCGTCTGCCGAGAAGTATGTGTCATCATTTATAAATACTATTTCTTCACAATTCGGGCAACTAACCTCTACTACTTCGGCTTCATTTAAAATATCCGAATCAAACATTACCGTTTCCCCACACCCTGGACAGTCCACTTCTACATACTCACCAGACTCTTCCATGTCGAAGTCGTCTTCTGGAAAAAACTCTGTGTCATCTACAAAAATTTCATCTTCCAGTTGATACAAATCTTCATCCAGTGCCTCGATGTAGTCTTCCATCTGGTCATGGGTTTCCTGCAGTTCCCTTACTTCTTCAGCAAAGTCTGTCAGCAAATCAATAATTCCATGTAATAACTGACCTTCTTTACTTTCCTGGGCGATGTTCATTCCATTTGCTAAACCCTGTAGATAAGACACCCGTGATCTTAAGTCCATCATAAACCAACCCCCCTTGGAAATTTTATACCAGCATTGGTGAATGCTAGTATATTATTTCACTTCAGGGGGGTTTTTAAACATTTTTTCTATGCCCTTTTTATATAGTTGCCAGTACGGGTGTCAATCTGCAATACATCGCCCACATTTATAAAGAAGGGTACATTGACCACAGCACCTGTTTCCAATGTAGCCGGTTTACTGCCGCCAGATGCAGTATCACCTTTAATTCCCGGTGCTGTTTCGGCAACTTCCAATTCTACAAAGTTTGGCAGATCTACTCCGATGGTCTTTCCTTTAAACACTAAGTTAGAAATGGCCATATTTTCTTTAAGATATTTTACAGCATCACCCAGTTGATCTTTGTCCATTTCAAATTGATCATATGTTTCCATATCCATAAAGTTGTAATTAGTACCGTCATTATATAAATACTGTACTTCACGGCGGTCAATATGTGCCTTAGGGATCTTTTCTCCAGCGTTAAAGGTTTTGTCCACCACCGCTCCTGTTTGCAGGTTTCTTAGCTTTGATCGTACAAAGGCTGAACCTTTACCAGGTTTCACGTGTTGAAAATCAATAACTTGGTAAACAGCGCCTTCTAATTCAATAGTCAGGCCAGTTTTAAAATCATTGGTTGAAATCACTTACTATTTCCTCCCTGTAATTAAAATTTATATCACTGGCAACTGGTTTTTAGGTGTTTTTGTTAAAACTCTGCCACCACTTTCCGTTACCAACACAATATCTTCTATTCTAACCCCACCCCAGCCTGGTAGGTATATGCCAGGTTCAATGGTTAACACCATGCCTGGTTGCAGAACTAGTTGCTCATTAAATGAAACCCTTGGTCCTTCATGAATCGCCAGTCCCACTCCGTGCCCGGTACCGTGGCCAAAATTTTGAGCATACCCATGGCGCTCTATTACATTTCTGGCGGCTAAATCTACAGTGGCTGCAGGAACACCGGGCCGTACTGCTTCAACACCTGCCATCTGGGCTTCCAATACAATATTATATATGTCTTGCTGTTTTTGGTTGGGTTTCCCCAACATAAAGTTTCTAGTCATATCAGAGTGATAGCCATTATAAACTGCCCCGCAATCTATTGTTACTAACTCACCCGGTTTCATTTCTTTTTGCGAAGCCACTCCGTGGGGTAAAGCACCCCGTTCACCTGATGCTACAATAAAATCAAACGCCCGGCCTTCGGCACCTTTCCGACGCATGATAAATTCCAATTCCAGCGCCAGTTTCTCCTCAGTCATACCGGGTTTGGCAATGCTTAGTATTTCAGACCAAGCTTGGTCTACAATATCCACCGCTTTTTGCAGCAATTGTTGTTCTTCCATATCTTTAACCAGGCGCAGTTCCTCTGTAATGTTTTTAACAGGAAACAATTGGATACCGGAAAGTTCCTGCTGCAGTTTCGCAAAGCTTTCATGGGTAACGAAGTCTGTTTCAAAGCCTATTTTTTTTAATCCCCGTTGCTGTAATAAGTGCAATACTTTTTGATAGTAGTCGTTTCCAATTTGCACTAAAGTAAAATCCGGGCTTTGTTCCTTAGCCTGCTCCACATAACGAAAGTCTGTGAACAGGTAGGCTTTGTTATTATCAATCATCAAACTGCCAGCGGTACCGGTAAACCCACTTAAATAGCGACGATTTTCCGGTTTGTTTACCAACATGGCGTCAATGTTAAACCGCTTTAAGGATTGTTGCATTCCCCGCAATCTATCTTTCATCTTTCAACCCCCGTTCATTCACCAAAGCCACCGCTGCCTGTAAACCCAACAAATAGCTGTGTTTTCCTAGCCCGGAGATTTGACCGGCAGCAACCGGTGCCATTACAGACTTGGTGCGAAAATCTTCCCGAGCATGAATGTTGGATAAATGAACTTCAATCACCGGCAAGTCAACTGCCGCCACAGCATCTCTTAAAGCAATGCTATAGTGGGTAAAAGCACCGGGATTAAACACTGCCGCATCATAAACATCAATGGCTTGGTGTAGTTTGTCTATTAGTATACCCTCATGATTAGATTGAAAGCATTCAATTTGGACATTTAATTCTGCAGCTAGTTTATGTAGTTGTCGGTTTATCTCTTCCATGTTAGTTGTTCCATAAACACCGGGTTCTCTTCTTCCCAGTAAATTTAAATTGGGACCGTGTAGTACTAGTATTTTCAAAATTTTACACCTGCCTACTTAACCGAAAACATTTTACCATAATATTCATTTGTTTTAAAGCAGGAGTTAGGAGTGAGGAGATAAGAGTTAGAATAAAACTAAAGAAATCATTAATAATTACATGCACCGATTATTCATTTTACATTTTTAATTTTTCATTCTAGGTAAAATTGACCATACATGAACAAAGGGACTGACCTCAAAGTTCGAGGATGTCCCATATGTGTCAATCATCTTTATGAGTTTACTTTCCGCTTACGCTCATTTGTGCAATCCTCACTGTGGGGGCACCTTTGCTGCCGTAAAATTGTAGGTCGTTACCAACAGTGTCTACTGCTTTTAGTACTTCCATCACATTACCGGCAATGGCCACTCCACGCACTGGATGAGTAAATTCCCCATTCTCAATCCATATTCCTGAAGCACCCAGTGAAAAGTCCCCCGATATGGGGTTTGCAGTGTGCATCCCCATTACTTCGGTTATGTAAAGACCCTTGTCAATATCTTTAATTATTTCTTCTGGACCGGTTTGGCCCGGTTGTATATAAAAGTTGGTAATTCCCACTTCGGGGGTACTTTTAAAAGAACCGCGCACACCGTTACCAGTGGACTGCACTCCATCTTTGGCCGCTGTATATGTATTATATAAATAACCTTGCAATCTACCTTCTTCTATTAAAACAGTTTTAGATGACGGAACGCCTTCACCATCAAAGGGAGCAGAAGCAATGCCACCCGGCATGGCACCATCATCTATAATGGTGATATTAGAGGATGCCACTTCTCCGCCCACTTTGCCAGCAAATAATGACCTTCCCTTCTGTACTGCCTCTGCAGTTAATGCTGGACCAATCAATCCTAAAAAGCTTGTGGCAATAAAAGGATCAAAAACTATGGGTATTTTTTGTGAAGGAACTGGTTTAGCCCCTAACATACGTACCGCCCTTTCAGCAGCCAGCCTGCCCACCCTTCGGGGATTAAGTTTGCCTATTTTCAAGCCATAATCTATAGCAAAACCCGTATGGCTATTTTCACCTTCCCCAGCTACCAATGACAGGCTTATGCCGTTGTATGCCCCCCTGTAATTCACTTTCATCCCTTTTGAATTCACTATGATAACTTCCATTTCGCCATCTTGATAGCTGGAACCCTCAATAATTTTAACCCGTTTGTCATACGTCCGAGCCTCTTCTTCCATTTGCATGGCCAACTTAATTTTTTCCTCCACCGGTGTAGCTTTTATTTCCGGATCATATAAGTCTAACTGCGGATAGTTGGAAAACGACTCTGGCAGGCGAATATTTTCATCAGGTTCTGTACTATTCGCATTTGCCAGTGCCTGCTGCACCAGTTCATCTACACCACTGGCGGTTAACTCTGTGCTGAAGGCAAACCCTATTCTACCGTTTTTTACTAAACGAAATCCCATGCCCTTATCCTCTGCCAATTTCATAGTTTCCACTTCACTGTTGCGCACATCAATTGACAGTTCATTGGATCTCACAATATAAGCTTCCGACAGATCGGCTCCATTTTCCTCAGCGAAAGATACTGCTTTTTCTGCAACATTCAACAGATTGTCTCCCATTAATTCGTACAACTCCTTCATAAATATACCTAGTATTAGATTCTATTTGCAAACAATATTTTCCTTTATAATATATCCCATGGTAATTAGTTTTATTTTTATAGATTTCAATAAATTTAAGCGCCCCCAAAAAAAGGAATATTTAATGTATTTAAAGAATAAACATTAAACTTATTTGAAGGGCTGATACATATGGAGGATATCCTTAAACAGATCTTAGAATCCCAATCAAAAATACTTAAACACATAGAACAACATGGTAAAACACTTAATGAACAAAGTGAAATACTTGCTAAACAAAGTGAACTGTTGGAGGAACAACAAAAAACTCTAAATGAACACAGTGAAATACTAACAACACATAGTAAAACATTAGCCAATCATATTGAACAGTTTAATATCTTAAATATAGGGCAGAAAAAATTAGAAACCCGTTTAGAAAGTGAGTTAATAGAAAAAATTCGTGCATTATTTGACGCCAGAGAATTACAGAATAACGTTAATGAAAAGATACTAACCAAACTAGAAAAGATTGAACATAACACCAGTTACAGTCCTTTTATTGCAAAATAAAAACCACCCTTAAAAAGGGTAGCTAATGCACCATAGTGCTGGCAGTTAAAGCAAATAAATCTCTGGCGGTAACGGGGCACAGATCCTGTACTGCTGCTTCCACAATTAAATTGGGATCAAGCAGTGCCAAAATAGCCACCCTTTCATCGGTACCTTGATTGGTATAAAAGCCAAGAACACAAAACTGCATACTTTCACCATACACCTTCTTGGTTACAATATCACCGATTTTCACACCTACCCCTCCTAAAAACAAACACCTTTAACATATTTTTGAACTTCACCTTTAATGTAGGATATGGATCGGTAATAGTATATGTGTCTGGAAATAACCTGAATATATCAAGGATAAAATTGGGTGGGAGGGTTATACGAATAAATTTTTACACAGTTACCCTTTGAACCTTTGAACAGAACTTTAAAAAACCTTTCAAACTCACTCTTATTCATAGAAATTTCCTGCTGGTTAGTGGTAAGCACATCATTAACGTACAGGTGAAAATGCACGTAATATTTGCTTTCCAGCACAATTTCCAGCGTGTATTTATCCAAAACAAACACCTCTTGTAGTTTTTTATCTACCCCTCAAAATTCTTAACTCTTAAAGATTGATATAAATTAAAATATACTTCAATGATATACCATTTTTTATCACTACAAAATACATACAAGCTAAAAACAGACTTGATAATATCAAATTTTCTGATATTATAATGAGTAAAATAGTTTAGAGGTGATAAAATGATTAAGGCTTTAATTTTCTTTGGCTTTATTAGCGCTGCTGCACCACTAGCTTTTCTGCTGGGTTGGGTAAAAAGCGGCATTAAGCAACCAGGTCATAGAGAAGGTAGTACTCTAAGCGGTTAAAAACAAACTAATTAATGAACTAACTGCCGTATAGTAACAATACTTATACGGCAGTTTTTATTAGTAAGTAAGAATAAAGGATTAATCCACTGGGAATAATATAAGTAGTTTCTCTCACTTGAACATACCCACCCTTATTTATGACCGGACTTTGCGTCCGGAACTTTTTTTGATATTATATTTATCAAATAAAATTAGGAGTGGCTAAAATGAATAATGCACAAATTTTTTTCCTTATTTTCATTGGTGTGATTGCGGTAGCAGGTTTTGCCTGGGGTTTTTTATCTGTTAAACGTAGCAGACGTTAACACGCTATTTATAAAAGAAAAAATTATCAAATAAATACACGCCTAAAATTCCACCAAATACAACTATAGTCACATTCAGACGCAGCAAACCCAGCACCACAGCAACCACTCCTCCTGCAACTGCCGTTGCAGGATTGCCAGTGGAGTTAAGAATGCCGGGAAAAATAAGTGCACCCAATGCTGCAAAGGGAATAAAACTAAAAAACGACTCCAAAAAAGGTGGTAATTTC
Source organism: Bacillota bacterium (assembly GCA_009711615.1). Classification (GTDB taxonomy): domain Bacteria; phylum Bacillota; class Desulfotomaculia; order Desulfotomaculales; family Desulfohalotomaculaceae; genus Desulforadius. The sequence continues at coordinate 87,789 of VENI01000004.1, forward strand.
AAGTTGTTTAACAAAACCACAGGAAGCATCCGGGGCAGATAAGTTACCAATCCCATAAAAATAATTATTAACAACATATTATCCATTAGTTCTTCACCCCTCTAGGATACAAAATAGCTCCAATTAATGCAGCAGTAATTGTGGCAATAATGATACTCCAACCTGATGACAAATTGTTTAAAAATGGTATTATGCCTATTAGGTAACTAGTAATCATAGCTGTTAAGGCTACTAGTAATATTGGTTTGGAGCCTTTGACAGATGGAACTAAAAGACCAATAAACATTGCATATAGTGCTATCCCCATACTGTTTGTTAAAGATCCTGGCAGACCAGTGGCTAAAAACACCCCTACAGCAGTACCAGAAACCCAAGCACTGAATGCTGTAGTGTTTAATGCTAACAAAAAAATAGGGCTAAGCTTATTTTCCTTTCGTAGTGAAGCGACAGTAAATGATTCATCAGTTATTCCAAAAGATATTATGCTTAACCATTTCTTTGAAGTACCACTTTCTATCTTACGTGATAAAGAAGAAGACATTAGAAAGTGACGAAAATTAAGAATAAAGGTAGTCATTATAATTTCCCAGGAAGTAGCCCCAATGGCCATTAACTTCACCCCTACAAACTGACTGGCACCAGCAAAAACAATTAGTGACATGCATACGGTTATATAATTTGGTATCCCCGTGGATTTTGCTAGCAAACCAAAGGTGATGGCAATGGGTATGTAACCGATGGCTATCGGCAAACCAGCTTTGATACCACTTATCAACAAGCTACGTTTTTCCAAAGAAGCCTGCTCTGAGATTTTTTTAGATTCGGCAGCAGCCTTGACTTCCACTGTTATTTCCCTCCGTGCTTAGTTAGCTAGTATTTTAATAGTATACTACAACGATTATTAATTTAACAAATGATTAAACCAAAGAAATTATTCACAGTATATTTTAAAAGGATTATTTTAAAAAGCAAATAAGAGGTTTTCCTTAATAATTAGAGACTTTGATTGGTTATACTAAGTGGAACTATTAATGATACGGGGTGATAAAATGCTGCTAAAAGACAAGGTAGCAGTGATAACAGGGGCGGCTTCTGGTTTTGGAAAAGAGACCTGTAATTTATTTGCTGCGGAAGGGGCTAAAATAGCTGCAGTTGATTACAGTGAAGAAGGAGCTATAACTGCAGAGGATATTATTAATAAAAACGGAGAGGCCATCTTTGTAAGAGCCGACGTTTCCAAAGAAGAAGACGTAAAAAATTACATAGATGAAGCACTAAGCAAATTTGACAAAATTGATATAGTCTTTAACAATGCTGGTATCTTTGTTCCCGGTAAAGCGGATGAGCTTTCAATAGAAGATTGGGACAAAGTTATGGATATTAACTTAAAAGGGGTATTCCTTGGCTGCAAATATGCCATTCCCCACTTAAAAGATAACGGTGGCGTAATTATCAACACTGCTTCTGCGGCAGGGTTAATAGGGTTCCCAGATTCAATCTCCTACGCCGCCTCCAAAGGTGGAGTGGTGTCTCTAACAAGATCGGTAGCCGTTGACTACGTAAATGACAACATCAGGGCAAACTGCATTTGTCCCGGCACAGGAAGAACCAGAATGACAGAGGAAGTATTACAAAATGAGCAAATGAAAGAAATGTTCCTAAATCCCATTCCGATGAAAAGATTCGCTCAACCCATTGACATTGCCAATGCTGCTTTATTCTTGGCATCGGATCTTTCTTCATATCTCACTGGTGTAGCCTTACCGGTGGATGGCGGTTGGACAATGGCCTAGGTTACCAAAGCAACAGGGTGGTTCTTCCTTAATGAGAACCACCCCGTGTTTCCTGAAATATTAAAAAATAAGCATTGAGTCTTAACCTTTATTATTACCTAATTGCTAATCTTAAATTTATCTACAGAAACTTGAAGTGTGTTGGCAATTTCGGCTAGGTCTTGGGTTGCTGAAGACATCTCTTGAATTGTAGATGCTATCTGTTCATTGCTACTTGCAACCTGCTCCATTCCCTCACTACTTTGCTTTGAAGCTTGCTGAATTTGCTCAATTACTTTGATTGATCCCTTAACTGAATTAAGAATATCGTCAAGAGCCTTTCCTGCTTTAGAGGCAAGTTCTACACCCTCTCCAACTTCCTTAGCACCATGTTCCATGGCATTATTAGCGTCTTCTACACCAGTTTGTATTTTTGATATTAATTCATTAATTTCCTCAGTTGCATCTGTTGATTGCTCTGCCAATTTCCTAACTTCATCAGCAACAACTGCAAATCCTTTTCCTGCATCTCCAGCCCTTGCAGCTTCAATGGCAGCATTTAATGCCAGCATGTTAGTTTGATCTGCTATATTAGCTATAACTTTTGTTATATCTCCAATTTGATTAGATAACTGATTTAGGTTTTTAATAGCATTTCCTACTTGTTGGGATGAATCAGCAACAGAATCTATTTTATTAACTGTTTGCTTTACAGTATTATTACCCTCATTAGCCACTTCCTCCATCTTTCTTGTCTCTTCTACCGCTTTAGTTGCAGCCTCATAACTCTGTTCAGCAGTGGATGCAACTTCAGACGAGGTACTTGATATCTCTTCCATAGTAGCGCCAACTTCTTCATTTGATGCGGCTAATTCCTGGCTATTAGATGATAATGACTCGGCATTAGTCATAATATCATGCATTAATGAGCTTAATTGCTTTGACATGTTATTTAACTTATTTGACAACTCACCAATTTCACTATTAGATTGAATCCTTATTTCTTCTCTAAAATCTCCTTCGGCAAATTTATTAACACCATCACCCAACTTATTTAATGGGGACACTACCATTCTATTTAGTATATAAAGCAATAAAGCTGCTCCACCTAATAAGAATAGGATACCCGAAATGGCTGTAATGGTCATTGCATTACTTATTAACTCATTCTCCACATCTTTAGAAGCACCAACATACCATATGCCTATAATTTCACCAGTTGTATCCTTGATAGGCATGTATGCTGTTTCATACATTTTACCTACAACATTAGCCTCACCGTAAAAATGCTTACCATTTTTTAATACTGTTGTTGCTACTTCTTCAGAAACCGTTGTTCCTACAGCTCTGTTCCCATCAGATTTTTTAACGTTCGTTGCAATTCTGGTATCTTTTAAAAAAATGGTTACTGTATCACCAGTTAATTCACCAATTTTATCTACCACATCAAAGTTATCATTCATTAAAGCGTCACCTTTATAAAGCTTGTCCCCTTTTACTTCCCACGGTCCAGGATACCATTCATCTATAAGGGCTAAACCTGTCATCAAGTCACTTTTTGCTTTAACAGTGGCAGATTGCTTAACTATCTTTTCGGCAGAAATATACTGTATTACACCTAATGATACAACAACGATTGACATAATGATTGCTACGGACACACCTAACTTAAACTTAATGGAATGAGTTAAATTTGTTTTACTACTTGACATATTATTTCGCCTCCCTTATTAAAAATATTTACTAAATACCATACCAAGGAAAACCTTTAATCACCCAAAATAATGCCAATTTAAATATATTTTATATGTTTTTATCTATGGTAAATATGACCACCACTAATGATTATTCACACCCTTGTATTTTAATGCAATTATTATGCACTCCAAGTAAATAGCTATAATTCATTGCAGTTCAGTCATTTTTCCCTCACCCAAAACAAAAAAGTGCAGTACAGACTGCACTAAAAAAATCGATGTTATGCTAACAAAGAATTAATTATCTGCAGTCTGGCGATCTCCTCAGTTATTAAAGAAGACCCATAACTTTGCGTCCCACCCTTTCAAGTGGTTTGCCCATTGTTAAGATTTGTTAACAATTATACCATGTTTTAACCGTTTTTTAATACTTTTACTTTATTTAGTTAAATTTACCTATTAAGATCTAGGATCTGACAAAATTCACCTAGGACCTTGGTCCTGTTATGGTAATGATAAAAAAGGATGCCAACTGGCACCCTCTTTCTTATAGTCTTCTCACTTTATATTTCCCTTTTGTTTCTTCATCAACAATGCGCTTTATCTTACCGTTGGCAGCATCCGGCTCACCTGTTCCGCCCACCACTATTTCTGGAATGCGCATGGTGGGTTGTGCATCGTTTCCAATAGGACAACTCCTACGGCTTTGGCTGTAAAGTTAATAATTACAACATTAGCAGCCTTCCCTTAGCTATATGCATATACCAGTATGGCGGAGCCACTGTTCCGGTAAGTGGTAAGCCACCGGTAAAAATGAGCCATCTTCGATTAAGGAGCCAAACAGCGTTTATGCCGCGAAAGCCTCTTGATATGGGATGGCACCCTCTGGTACAATCCTGTGGGCGAAAAACCCCCGCCCATAAAGGTATTTCCGCCCACTATAAGGGAGCAGGGGACCCCATGTCAAGAGGACCGTGGAATAAATGCGTCATTCCGAAATGAAGTCAATAATTATTACAAAATCACAGTAATTGAACTTAAATATTAATGGCTTCTTCGTCCGGGACTGTGGCTCTCATTCTCCGGACCAATGGCTCAAAGTACTTTGGATTATTCATCTGGTATGATACGCTTGTTAATATAAATAACATCAGTGCAATGCTGTAGATTACAGATTGCAAAGGCAGGAGTTACTGTCTATATATAGAAAAATTAATAGAAACGTGATAATCATAAAATAATCCCCATCTTTAAATGTCCTCAACTGTACGACTAATGAAGAAGAGTTTAGCATAAATGATCATCCTCCCTAATGGTAACCATTTACACGAAGCTCTTTATGTTCTCTTTAAGTGGACTTTTTAAATGATAGTTCTTTTGTTATCTTTTCAATTAAATCCTTTGCATTCTCTAATTTTAAATATTCATTAGCAATTTCATCTTGTATCTGTTTTTCAGGAAGTATAACAGGAATTTGATCTAATTGACTTTTTTCTAATTTTCCATTGCCACTTTTTGAAGTAGCGTATTCACCAGTAATACCATTTAAGTAAATTTCAAGCCATTTAGGATTGATTATTTCTTTAAAAGAAGGTTTTATAACGATTTTTCCACACTTTTCAGTCATTAAAAAGATACTATTTCTAAGAAATACTCTTCCTGCAAAGCCATTTGTTGTCCAAGTAAGTTGTCCAGGATATCCGATTTTTTCAAACTTGTCAAGATATTTACTATCAATATAACCCATAAGCCCTTTATTTTGAGTACTCGCAGAGTAAACAGGAACACCGTTTTCTTTATTTCCCTGGCATTTATAAATATCTTTATAATTTATTGTTCTTCCAACGGTACTAAAACAAATTTCATGTAATTTGAACTTTTCTCCTGTAAGTAAAATCTTCTTTTGAAAAAGATTAGAAATCTGTTTCTCTATTTTAATCATTTTATTTTTAATTTTTTCACGCTTTAAATAAATAGCCGCATATTCATTTTGGACACTAATATCTGGTAAGTTTACATCTATATTTTCCATCTGCTCCTCATATAGCATACCCTGTGCATCTTTTGCAGTTACCTTTGAAAAAATAAGGTCTTGGTAATAAAAAAGAAACCAAATAAGATTTACTTCATCTTCATTTTTAGGAATAAGAACGCCACAATGATCATTAGGATAAAATGGATAATCTCTGTAAAACATTTTTCCAGCATAAAATCCATCTTTTGACCATGTTATGCAAGGTGTTTCAATAATAACACTTCGACCACTCTTTTTTATTGAAGTAAGCCAATCTTTTTCTCCATACCAAGTAATACCTTCGTTCGAAGTTTGGGCAGTAACACATGGTATAAATAGATCTGAATTTTTTTTCTTGTCTAAATTTGGGCTTTGCCCTTGGTGATAGTATATATCCTTTTCCGTAATCCGAACTCCCGATGTAACATAAAAAAGATCTTTAACCTTCACTAGAATCACCTATATTTATTTCTTTTAATAAATTTTCAAGCTCTGTTATGATAGATTTAGTCGTTTGTTTTAGTTCAGGGAGTTTTAGGGGTTCTTTTGCCTCGCTACGGAAATATCGTTCAGGGATTAGGAATAGTAATTTAATTGTATTAGTTACTTTTTTGTCATAAAACCGATCTTCAAACGGATCATAGTAGAGATCTAAATCATTTATTATTTCTTCGTATTGTTCTTTAATTACTTTTACATCATTTTCTTCTTCTTCTAAAATTTCATCAATACTCTTAATAAAGTATAAAGATGCTAACTCTTTGTTTATTTCCTTTAATAGTTTTTCATTTTCAATTACTTTATGAGTAATTTGTGACTTTAACCAAAATTTCACATTCCCTTTTTTGATTCTATAATCAATGTCATTATTTTCTTTAATTATATTCATCAAATCATCAATCAAATTTCCTTCCTCATTAATTAAATCTTTCATTCTTTGTTGGGTAAGTGAAAACATCCGTCTAAGATCTGCAAATTTTAAATATTTATATACAGTCTTACTGAGATCAATAAAAGTATTGTTTGTATTATCATACTTCATTGATAGTGCAGCTAACATTTCAATATATTCTTGCTTTAAGTTGTTTTTTTCATCAAACAAATCACTAGGGTAAAGAGGAAATTCCAATTCAATTTTCTTATTAATTTTTTGTTTAACTTTTATTTTAGAAATTGTTGATGGACGAACCACTTCATCCTGAAGAACTTCGTTCATATCAATAAAACCGAATTTTTTCCCTTCAATTTCCTCAAACCACTCATTGTAATACTTTTCATTTGATTCAGGTACTTTTTTATACCACCTTTCTTTTATCAAAGAAGGGTGCCCTCTTCCATCATTATCTTTCCATGGGAGTAATTCGTTATGATACCATTTACCATTTTCATCTTTTAAATCTGTGTTAAACTTTTTATCAGAGTTTGCTTGTCCATCATTATCAACAATATATGCCCAAAATCTTTCATTCTTGCAAAGTTCAATATCTGGATATACATTATGTCGTCTTTTAAAAAATATTGCATAAGTTTTTTCTTTTGTGTAAGGAGCAAATGAAAATTTAGGGAGGCTAATTATTTTTTCTAGTTCACAATTTTTGAGGAACCAATGTCTAACCTCACTTAAGGATGGTGCTTCAAGGAGTCCATCAGGAATAATTACCAGAGCTCTTCCAGTTCCAGGTTTGAGCATCTTAACAATTTTTATTAAAAAATTAACCTCTAATCGTTTGTTTTTAGTAACTTCACTATCAACAAAAATATCCCCTTTACCATAAGGTACATTTGTCACGATATAATCAAGATCCTCGTCGTGTTCATTTGAAATCAGAGTATCAAGGTTTTTTATCCTAGAAAATCCATCACCAGCAAGGTACATATTAATTTTTGTTCTAACAACATTACTATTGTAAATATCATACCCATAAAAAGTATTCTCTGAAAAAGTTCGAACACCAAAATTTTCAATGTTTTTTTCATCTACATAATCTTCAATAAGCTTTAATGTTTCGGTTAGAAAACCACCTGTACCACAGGCACAGTCACATATTTTTTTTGTCTCACTTACAATAGAGGCTAAATCATTTTCAAAAAATAATTCAACTAAAGGTCTAATTATGTGCCTTCTAGTAAAGAATTGGCCATAGCTAGCTTTTGTTTTTTTATCAGCTAATTCCTCGTAGATCTCTCCAAATAAATCTATTTTAGAAGAATGCAGTTCTTCCAATTTAGACACTTCATCAAATACTTGTTTTAATTTAAAAATATTACTTTCATCAAAGTCATTAATAATATCAATAAAATTAAAAACTGTGTTTTGTCCATCTTTAATAATAAAAATATCCTCATACTTTTTTTGCTCCGTTCTAGGATCTGTTATATTAATAACGTTTTTAGTAATACTTGTAATATCATCTTTTAGTTTATAATAATTAGTTATAGTTTTTAATTCTTTCCACGATGTCGTAAGGGTTTGCTCTGTATCGAAATCCTTTTCCAAAATAAATTTCAATGCAATAAATGCTATAGTAAAATCAATTTCTTTCTTATTATTATTTTGAATATGTTTAATTCTACGGTAGTATTCTCTTAATTGTGCAATAATTGATTTTATATCTTGTGCCTTTCTATCTTTAAAAATAAATTTAGTTTTATTTGGATTATCATAAATTGCTTGTATAACATATTTATTAGGGAAATCCTTTACCTCTTGACCATCAATTAACAATGGTTCCCATAATTCCTGGGAATCTTCGTTTAACACTCGTAATTTTGACTTTAAACCATTGAACCCCATAACAACCCTTACATCAATTCCCTTTCGTCTAAGTCCATTAGCATAATAAATCGCTTCTTCTAACGCAACATTAACATCTTTTTGAGGCTCTTTATTTTCAATAATAAGTTTTAGAGTGTCATTTTCAATTAATGCAAAATCCAGTTCACCAGTTCCACCTCCAGTTCCTTTGGATGGAACATTTCTATCAATTTGGCTAATTCCAGTTCGTTGTTGTCTAATCTGTTGGGGTTTGTATCCGAGTTTTTCTAAAATAGCTTCTGTTTTTGAATCAACTGTCTCTTCTGAAACAGTAATGTCATGAACCTTCTCAAAAGAAAATTTAAATTGATCCTTCATTTTAATGTTTAGCACAACTGCCTTGCTGAATATTTCTGGCATTCCTCTCTCAACCTTTCTTCTATATGAATTTATAAAATATTATCCTTGTTAATCATAATTATTGTATTAAATCGCGCTGCCAAAAATGCAGAAGAGTTAAATTCTATACTGTAGCTCAGTAGTTAACAAACTAATGGCAGAAAATGATAGTGGTCAGCTAGACCGATATTTTAAACATATCGAGTAGTTGAATCTATCATTTTCTCTAATTTAAATGTATTAATGTTAATTCTATTTTGGTATTATTTAAATAAGTTTTGTATGTTCCAACCGTTTGTACTATATACAAACGGAATATTTATAATTTCGGATACTCTAGTCTCTTTGCAGTTAAACTTTATTTCTGGAAAGATTATTGTAGATGATAAAGGTAACTATAAAGAATTAAAAATATATGATTATTTACTTTCTATAGGCAGATCAGTATTGTATTGAGTTAAAGATAACAATTATTTTGGTGACTCCAGTATTTCACTTTTATATTCCAACCTACAGAGATAATTGAAGGAATTATATACTGAGCACAAATATCTTGTTCAGATATAATTTCTTATTTATTTCATGAACTATTACTTTAGCCTACATTTTCTGAATAAATCTTATGTGAAAAATTATAACACATTTAGAATATAAAAACGGACAAAAATGTATCTTATTTACAAATTGTTATTCTGAGATACTTTAAGAATCTCGTAAAACCTATAAGCAAAAAATAAACGAAAACAAAATCTATTTTTATATTAAAAAAAACATGTAATACATAATTACTGTGTTAAAATTTCTAAACACAACATTAACACAAAACTCTCATTCTTCACATGTAAATTGAATATTTCTGAGTAAAGGTGCAACCCCTAAAACTAAAATATCCCTTAAACAATTAGTCCGAGGGAACATGTTGTACACTTATAAATATACATAAAAATCCTGAAACATATTGTAAGAAGCTATTTACGCTCTATCAACACGACGCACTCAACGTGGCTTGTACGTGGAAACATATATTAAAAACACCGTCGTTATTTAGATTCACCTGGATATAATAAGATAACCAGTCATACATAAACACAAAGGATGGCAGTCATGGTCAGTGTTACTGAATATGACTGCCATCTCTACTTTATCATTTGACGGGGCCGTCTGCCCTTACATCTATATGTGTGAAGGTTTTGTACTGGCCCACTCCGGGAAAATTCATGTTTTCTGCCACACTGGCCACTGCCTCTGGGGACACCCTTGCCACCACAATGTCTGCAGCATTACCAATAAGGTGCTGGCTGTTTTTTACCCCTCCCACCTGACGGTTATGCTGTTGGCAGCGGTAGCCGCTTATTATTGTTACTAGGCGGCCGCCCAAGCTGCTTCTCTAATTTTTTCCAGCATTTTTATCAGCTGAACATTAACTCTAACCATGCCGCAGCAGCGACAGGCGAATTCTTCTTCCTTAAAAATGCTCGCCTAAATATCGGACTGGCTGGGCCCGGCTGCGCCTCTATAATACCGCTAATAAAATTAATTATTTATATCCGTTTTTAATCATTATTATCAATAATATTCTTGTTTAACTTTTCAGGATACCAGTATATATTCATTAATAATTCCCCGGTGTCTTTTTGATATATACCATAGCATTTATTACATTTCATAGTCCTGCTGTCTGGGCTGCGTTTTTCTTTTACATCACACTTATTCTGGCCTATCCTAATCATGGCAATATTTTCCTTATCCATATGAAAAACTAAGACTTCTTCTTTTGCAAGTTGTTCTATTGATGTTTCTGTTAGTGTATAAAAAGCTTTTGGTCTCATAAGCATCATAAAACTGCTTCTGCACTAATATGCAAGGTGTCCCAAGTTCTTTTAAGTCTTTTATTAATCGTTCCATTCTTTACAGCCACCTTAATTATTTAAATATACTATTAATATTAATTAAATAGTTAATAATTCCTTTCGCGAAATTGATGTTTTTTATTATTCGACAAATATTGTAATTATTTTGTCTAATAATCAAATTTATAATGCCTTAACAACATATCTATAAGTCACCTCAACACGGTTATGTCCCAGATCCTTTGTCAATTTTAATCTTGCCACTTTATTTACCGTTTCTTCATAAGGCCTTTCACACATTGCTTCAGCTTTCTGATTGCTAAGTGGAAAATCCTTAGCTAGAGTACGCCAATCTTTATTTTCTAACAAACTATTTATCCTCTCCGTATATTCCTCATGACGCCGAACAGCAAAAGTTTTCCGCATACCGTGTAGTCCCCGGCCTTCAAATCCTTCTTTTGAACAAATGGTTTTAATCCTTCTATACATAGTGGGCTGCTTCAACCCTTTAAAAATACGTCCACCGTTACTTTCCTGAACCAACTTCTCCATCAAATCCTGATATTGCCTATCGTACTTAACAGTACGCCATTTCCCACCCTTTTCATAGAGTGTAACTGTACCATTCTTCAAATCAATCCTATCTGCAGTAACCGCTTTAGAATAATCTCTAATAACATCGGTATTTTTAACCACTCTACCGTTAACAACAACTTTTTGTCCCTTTTTAACCTGGCGACCAAAAATAGATTCTGCCCGACAACCGGTAGCCCGTATAAATTCCAGTGCATCTGCAGCACGCTTGTCCACATCAGCCATTCTTTTAATTAGTCTATCTGCCTCTTCTGGAGTATAAGCCGGCCCCCGCTGCACTGTAACATCTTCCCTGCTCCGCCTGGGCTTATCAAAATCCTCTATCCTCCAATCAACTCTACCAAACCGTTCATTAACCATGTTTTCTAATTTTTTAATACCTGCAATATATTGATGAACAGTCTCCGGCCGGTGCGTTAACGCTACCCGTTCAAGAAAGTTCCGCACTTCATCGGTTTTAACATCACAGATACGAAACTTATTAGTACCCCGCCTCTCGGCTAAATCTTCCGCCCAGCGCATGCACGCTGAACGATAATCATCATAAGTCTTAGCACCAACTAACGCCCCGGCCATTTTTCCCTGATTTTTTATCTTAACCTTGGATTCACCAAACCTCCGGCTCATGGAAAAAAGCTGGTCAACCTGCCGGAATATAGTTTTCTTTTTGCCCAAAATCCTAGCCCTCCCTCCGGTCGGTAAAATACACGGCTGCCGCCGTGACCTAACTGAAACCTCAACCTTACTTTTCCATTGCCTTGTTGCTGCCTCAAAAAGGCAATGGAAAAGTAAGGGTATGCATGCCAAGCCTCCGGGTCGTTTATTTATACCTTACCGGCCTAAATAAACGACCCTCCGGTCGTACCCCACCTCATCACCTGATCTGCCGATCAGGTGCTTCCTATCCAACACCTCTGCCGTCTACCGACGTGCATCGGTTATGTCCATACATCGTCATTTCATTCCGAATGTATGCTCGTCCCCTAAACGCTCTGCGCCTTTGCGCTCACGACCGAGCCCTTAGCCGCACTCGCAGGCCATCTCAGATCCTGGTCATCGTCGTTAAAGCTCCGCACTTCCTCTACGAAGTGGGAAAAATATACCTTCTCTGGGAAAGAAGGTGAGACGTTTTTTACCGCAGGTAACGTCCCCCTGCGGGGAAGGCCCAGCATCCCGCCAGGCCTTTATATTACTAATCCTCATTCGGCAACATTATAGTTACCACGGGTTCCATGTCATCACCCGGATGACAGATAGCTTTCAATGTTACAATCTTTTTTTGATGACCATTAAAAACTACCAGCACCTGAAATCTCAACTCCGGTTCACTACAGGTTCTTGCAGCAAGTAAGCACATTTGCAGGATATCCCACAATCGTCCTTCCTCTGATTGACCGCAGTCTCTAGATTTAAAGTCAGGAGTAATGATGTCTTCCCAAACTGCTTTTGTAACAGCTATTGGATAACGAAAACCAGCTTCTTTTGCCGTATTAGAAACATCAATTAGAACTCCATCTTCAAGGGTCTGTTTTCTGGTGTACTGGTAAATAACTTCCCAATCTAACATTTCGCATGGTACTGGCCATATGGCCAGCACCTCCCTCCTTTCGTGGATTCTTGTACCGACCATTAGCCAATATACTTTCTTTTCATCACCTTACTGGCGAGAAAACATAACAACTAAATGAGCTATTAAGTACAATGGTACCGCCGAACATATAAATGGAAACAGTTTCCGTTCTAGAAACCCATCTATTACATCAAAAGTTTCCATTAATGTGCTATTCTCATTACAGTCGTTTTTAACGTCAGTGGCCACAAACTTTTTAGCTTGTTCCATAAGACTTTGCCGGGGCCCCTGCCGGGGTATAATAAACCCCGACAGGCACCTCCTTTATTTATCTTTCTAAATCATAGTCTCCGTTCTCAATATCTCTAATTAAAGCATCAATACTTCCTATTAACGCCCCCGACTTGGCTGCATAAGAATCGCCAGTATTCTTAAATGCTTCCTCTCCGTTTTCTTTTATATGTTCCAAGCGGGTAATGATTAATTGCTTTTCAATATCTTTCATTTGACAACTCCTTTAAAAATACTTCCTTATTGGCTAGCAGAGCATCATCAATACCTTTAGGCTCATTCCAAGCTGCTATCTTTACATTGTTGCCACCATGTTTCAACTCCTGGGTTAACTCTTTAACCGCTCTTTTTACCCAGACGTTTTCTTTTTGGTCCATATCAAAGGCCACAATAACTTCTGCTACTTGATAACTTTCAAGTATTTTTAATACTGGTCTCCATGTGGTAGCCCCTATTAGCCCCAGTACAGTAGCGTTCAAATACTGACTGGCTATAGTTGCCTTAAGAGGTCCTTCAGTTATCCAGATTTTTTGGTCAATTAACTGATCAGGTTTTGCCACATGCACCGGTGCCCCGGAAGACGATCCAGATTTTTTCTTGGAGCTGCTAAACAGCCTATACTTGCCACGGGTGTCTGGAACATCTAGTCTAGTTTGAATGGCTTGTATTCTGCCTTTACCGTCAAGCAAAGGAAATACGTAACCTGACTTCATGCTGAATGTCCAGTAATAACCACCCTTCCTGTTTTTGACCCGGTAAAAGCCTGGGACCCCTTCTAGACTGTGTCCTCTGTCAATAAGTCTTTTACATATTGTCCAGGGACGTTCAGCCTTAGGCGTTGACCGGAAATACTGTTTTATAATTCTTTCAGGTAACCTTCTGTTAACCGACAATTCTTTTTGGTGCTCGGAAGACAGGGTTAGAAAACTCATAAAGTCTCTGTATACCCTGTCCTTTGTTTCAACTGGTGCAGCCGGTACCGATTTATCAGTAATAACTACTGATTCGTTAGTGTTTACCGGTGAATCTTTAAGTTTGTGTAGCCATCCCCCATTTCGTACTGGATAGCTACTCTGAACCCTCATGCAAATAGCAATCTTTGAGTTAAACCCGCACCAGTCCGGCTTGCCGCATATAGGGCATGGTTGTCGGTAACTGACTCTTTGTAAAGGTTCCATATTTTTAGCAGTTTTCATATCATGTGACGGCAGCCGCGCCGCCCTTCACCTCCTTAGGTTTTGGACGGCTCTTAAGCCGTCAGATAAGACCTTGCTCTTTTAAACTTGCATATTTCCCATCACCAATTATTATGTGATCTAATACATTTATACCTAATGTCTCTCCGCACTCAATCAACCTTTTAGTGATAGATATATCCTCCCGACTTGGTGCTGGCTCACCACTGGGGTGATTGTGTAAGAGTATTACAGATGCTGCACTTTTTTTTATAGCTACCTTAAACACTTCCCGTGGATGCACCACTGATGAGTTTAAGGTTCCAACGGAGATTGTCTCGAAAGACAATACTTGATTCTTAGTATTAAGTAGCAACACCTTAAAATGCTCTCTATCCAAACGCCTCATCTTCTCCATCACTAAAGAAGCCGCATCATCAGGAGATTGTATTATTGTTCTTTGTTCCTGTCTCTCCTGTACTAGCATTTCATGGACTTTAAATACCGAGATAAGTCTTGATGCTAGTTTTGGTGTTATTCCTTTCAACTCCAGTAATTCTTCCTTACTCATTTGCATAACTTCGGTAATCTTTTTCGAGAGTAAATATAATAATGTTTCATCAGGCAAATTGCCTAGTAATGAAATATATATAACTGAAGCATCACACATGCTATTACTCTCAATGTTATAGATGGCTTTTGATTCCATTAGCTTTTTGGCTAAGGACTTTTTTGAACTTTCCCCTTTTTCATCCCATAAGGATAATTGCATACTTTCAGTACTGACCTTTCGGCCAGTACCTACCCTCCCTTCATAGTTAGGATAGAACACCAGCCGAAATGGCCTTTTACTTCTTGAAAAAGACAAAAAGGGAACGCACCAAGGTTAATACACCTTGATAAACGTTCCCTTTCTTATATCTCGCCTGTACGGCTCATTCTTACTTTTCACTGGCAAATACCGCAAATGCAACATTTTCCTCCATACGGCGGTATTTGATACTTACTTCCTTTCCAGTGGACTGTAATAATGTTTTCCCGGCACCATTTTTGGCAAAAACACCTTCTTTATGGCCATCTTCGAACTGGCACCAGGCTCTTACAGAACCTTTTTTAGTTTCCCTAGCTTCCAACACCTTGATATCAGCTTTTTCAAGATTATCTTCACTGGTTTTAGAAGCTGTAGTCTTACTTTCTTTTGATTCCTCTTTTGTTGTTGACTGCGTTTCTTCTTTGCTGCTAACCTCAGTTTCTGTGGAGTTAATGGTCTCTGGACTCATTGACATATTGATACTACCAAACCCACATCCATTTTCATTCCACAAGGCGCATTCACCTTGCACACACTCTAAAAATTCTTCCGTCCAGCAGTCAACTGCACTGGCAACTCTTTTCTTTCTAAATGGACACAATTTCATTCTCTCAGATACGGGCTTTCTGCCCGTATCCATTCACCTCCTAAAGTGATTGGGTTTACGGGCAGCAGCCCTTTTAAATCTTTATATGCCAAGCAGCAGGGATAACTTCCTTTTAACTATATTGTAGGTTAAAGGATATAACCTGCCAAAAAATCTTACTGTATGCTTCGGAACAACAACAATATGATCACAAACAATTTTAGTTGGTTTATTTAATCCGGTTGTTCCCCATTCCTTTATTAAAACCTCCCACTTTGTATCTTTCACAGGTTGAGAAGAGAGTTTTAATAATGTTATATCTTTCCTTAATTTGTTATGTTCTTCAGTACTTACAACAAGAGCTGGCCTTTTAATCATTCTGTTTCTTTCGGTACATAATGCATGCCACCACTAGATCTCCCGGCCTGCAAACTCTCCCATTTTTTATCCCAGAACTTATTTTCCTGTTCATTGTCCAAGTCGTCAAAGGTTTCCGATGGGTCATAAAATGCCACCGGCTTTCCTTGAAACTCCGGCCAGAACTTGCGAATGATATGGTTCATTAACCATAATTGTTCTTCTTCTGGTAAACTCTCCACAATATCCAACATTTCTTCCCTTGTCATAAAAATCTCCTTTCATCCCGGACCACTCCTTTCTAAAGAATAAGCGTCCGGGGTTTTCTCCCACGGACGCCTTATTTAACGCCCGTGGGGCCAAAAAACACAAAAAGACACATCAACAGAGCAAGCTAATTTGCTTGCTTTATCTGCCAAAGTGTCTTTCTAAATTCAAAGAATAGTAAAGTATTCTTTTATCTTACTTGCAAAACTGAATTATATAACTTTCCATGTCTCTGTAGTAACTGAATACTCAGCATATAACGGCTTTGCCGTTGCCGACATCCTTCTCTTAACACCACCAGGCGGCCGGCACCTGATTATGTGGTGCTTAAGGCGACCATTTGTAACGCAATAGCATTAACATATCCCCTAGCGAGAGCCTACCTCACTTATGCCACCCCTTTTGGAGTTTCGATTGCGAGACCGATTCTAGCCGATCCCTGCCAGGTTTCCATTCTGCTTATCGCCTACACAGAACCATGTTGCCCATACTATCGTGTGGGTCCCGTACGTCTACCTTGCTCAACGCTTCGGTAGATAATAGTGTCTTGCTCATCGCTCCGACACCTAATTCCAAGGTACACCTGCTTATTAGATAAGGACTTTCCTTGGAATTAAAGCTATTTAGCAACTGCCAGCTCATCGCATTTGACATCACTTCGGAGTTTCCATCCGCACCAAACTAGGGTTGTTTGATGAAATAGCTTTAAATGAATATTTTTTATATAAGCTAACATCATCTTAAACTTAATGGCTTTTTTTGTCAATACTTTCTATGTTACCACTCAGATCTAAAAGGCAGGTTTTCCTTTTAAAAATTCAGCAAAATCTCTTTATTATATATTGTTTATAATTGACATTATATGTTATTATTTGCTTTGTGAGTTTACGGATAGGGGGTGCCATATGTCTATTGAACAATTGCTTAAAAAGATTGAAGAGTATCGATATATAATGCATGAAGTGGCAACTAAAAAAGATTTTTCAGACCCAGAGGTCGTGTTAATTAGTAATAAATTAGACGAACTAATAAACCAATACAACCGCTTACGTTACTATTAACTAAGTAAAACTTTTGTCAAAAAGCATTCGGGAGCATAAATTATTTTGTGTAAATAGGTTTCTTACCGTTTGAAATTTTGATGTTTCCTTGGGAATTATTTTCCTAATAATTGGTGATAATATTCATGGCTCTTAGGATAGGGCAATGCTGAAGAGCAACCCGAGCGTTTGAGGGGGTTCTGCAGAGGATAGAGAGGCGTATGCTGCCCCTTAATTGTTTTCACTAACCTTGGGAGAACTAAAGCGATAAACTTTGGGGCGAAGCCCCACATTCTTTTATATAGCTAATTCAGATTCTAGCCTGTCACTAAAATATATTGCAAATTGAGAAATACATTGTGTCCAGTTTCTAATGGGCATATTCCATTTCTTTGATATATCCATGGTAGCCAAGTAAATTATTTTAGTTAATGCTTCATCTGAAGGGTATGCCGTTTTAGTTTTGGTTACTTTTCGCAGCTGCCTGTGATGCCTTCAATAATATTGGTAGTATAAATTATCCTACGGATTTCATATGGATACTTAAAGCAAGTCGTTAATTCAAGCCAATTATTTTTCCAAGAGCGGATAATAATTGGATGCTTTTTACCCCATTTATCTTTGAACTCTTCAAAAGCAAATTCTGCTTCTTCAAGTGTTAAAGCCCGATACACCTTCTTTAAGTCAGACAGCAGTTCCCTTTGTTCTTTATAGGAAACATACTTCATGGAATTGCGTATTTGATGGATAACGCACAACTGTATCTCAGTCTTTGGATAAACGGTACAGGTGGGGTTTGCGCAAACGTTTATGGGTACTAAGGAAAACAACTGTTATAGTCTTTTAAAAAGAAGATCATTTCCCTCGTGACGAAAGGATAAAATTTGGGAGATTTTAAAAACATTGTTTATTCCAAGTTATATTCTCTCAAGAAAACTTGTACATTTTTATAAAGATCTTTAACCAACGAACAAGGAGCATCTACCAATAAATAAGGTTCCTTATCATCCTCAATGATAGCTAAACCATTTAATAATCTACCAATTAAGTAATATTCAATCTCTGGCATATCATCCCCATTAGGAGGTATATGTTCCTTGTATTCTTCAATAAATTCTTCTGTTGGGACATTATTTGTGACAGATATCGATGAGAACAATGGAATTTTTCTCTGTTCTTGATAATTTCCAGAGGAAATTCTCCTATATACTCCCGTCTCTTTAAAGCCTTCTTGAATACTGCTGTAACTCGAACCAGAAAAAGCAACTTGTTCGTTCATGTCTAATGCTTTTAGTTTTTTTAAAGTTTCAATCATAGTCATAATATGATTAGGACAACCGGTGTCACCTGGGGAAATTTCATACAACATTTTTATAAAATACAAGTCAGTAAACTTCTGGAATTGAGTATTTTTCTCATGGTTTTCCACATAACTTATCAGTGTATCATGATCAGGAAATTGAACTGCTTTCTCTTGGATCATCCACATCATTACAGTCTGTGCCATATATCCTAGTATGGCGACATGTTTATGAAAAATGACTTGAGAATAGGCTAAATAGCGATTCACCAAAAACTGATCAGCAGCGCCAATGCCTTTTGGTGATACCCCTACGATATCGATACCTAATTTAGAATGGGATTTGTTTTTTAAATTCTTAATCAGGTTTCCTAATTCGAATGTCCCATAGGATGCACCAGAAAAAGTTGCATCACGAAGTAAATAATCCATCCTGTCTGCATCTAACTCTGAATGTAATAGCTGAATCCTACTTGCCAAATTCGGATTATCTTGTAATCTTGCAGTATTACCAGTAATAATATCACAAATATCTTCAACATTTATAAAAGGGCAATGTTTGCTAATTAATTGTTGTATTTCTATACTATTTCTTATCACACGAACGCCCATATTCTCATGGTGATAGGGATTTGAAGGCCCCTCCATTGTTATACTTTTAAGTATATCTTTACTCTTAAACTTATCAACTTGATCCAACACATTTTGCTTGGAAGTTAGCAAAACATCATCTAGTTCTAAAGTGTTACTTTGATATGCATACTCACCAATATGAGATAGTGGATAATGCCCAATATCATGAAGCATGCCAGCTAAACGAACTAGCTGGCGATCTTCATCAGAAAATTTAAGTTTTAGGGCCATTTGGTCAATAATGTGCATTACACCCAAAGAATGTATATATCTCGTATGTTCCGCACCAGGAAAAATCCAGTTAGCTAAACCAAGTTGTTTTATATGCTGTAGCCTTTTAAAAATTGGCAACTTTTCAATCTCGTCTTCAACTTCTGTAAGCTGTATAAAACCATGAACATTGTCCAAAATACTGTTCACAAACCTTAGCTCATAAGACAATTATTTTACACCTACCAGACACTAATGTAAATCCCATACTATTTCTAGCGCCAATTCATTTGAATTATCGTCAGCTAAATGCGGTTTCCTTCTTTTCAGTTCTTCAAGAAGTTGCTGCTTATTGTAAGTAGGGTAAGTAAATTTGTGAAGGAAATGCGCCGAGGCAATAGCTTCTAACCAAGTAGAGTCATTATAGCTTCCCGGATTATCAGAAATGTATTTCTTTAATCTTGAAATACAACCTTTGGCATAGTCAGAGAAGTTGACCTCGATTGTTTCAGGATCTATGTTTAACGCATGATATGCATCATCTTGTACCGATTGTGAATATGGTCCGTGCTTGTACCAACCATAATGATAATTACCGAAGTTTAAACCCATAGATTGAAGTAAGTATACGGCTTTTTGAGTATTAAGTCTGTGTTGAAACTTGTTATAATCTAAGAAAGACTCAAAAACCCCCTGATAAATCCATTGCAAAATAGCTTCATTCCGCATTTTACCACCCCTTTCTAAAGGTTATCCAATAGGTATTATCACTTACATCTTCATTATACATTCTTTGCCAGAAGATGAAAAGAGCTAAAATCTCATCTTCTTCATATTGTTATATGCTATAAAAAATGCTATTGCGTATTCGCTCCTGGTTTTAAGCAATTTCGTTTTTAATTACAGTTAATATAATAAAGCCCACCAAGTACCGATTTAGAGGCTTTGGCTTTATCCACCGAAAACCCAAAATAACCCTGCAATTATTAAACAAATAAAACCAAAGCCGGAAAACCAAAAAACTTTTCTAAGAACATTATAAACATAATGGGAAGTCTAATTAATTTATTCTATAGAACTTCTACTCGTGGTTTAAATATTTGTATATCTGGATTTTCACGACATATATTTTCTGCTAAATCAAAATTATCACTAATAGAAAATACAACTCTTTGACTATGAACAACTTGTGCTATATTAAAATATTTTACCCATTCTTGATCATTGACAGGCATATATTTTCTATCGCTAAAAATATCTTTATATGTATCGGCATGGTACATACCTAATAATAAATTAGATGATATAGGAAACAGAATTTCAATTTCCTCCGAATTTAATCCCCCATAACTTAAAAATTCATCGTGTTTATGAGGTATATTAACCACAGGGTCATCGGATGTGTAGAAAGGTGTGTTTGTCTTGTTAACATAAATAACCCAAATATGCTTTACAAGCACCTTTGCAAATTCTAATGCCATTTCAGGGTCAAGTACCATTCCATTATGTTGTAATTTGACATATTCCTTATCTACAGCAACCTCAAAAGCCTCTTTGGGCAAAGCACCTTCTTCGATCATTTGTGATTTGTAAGTCATAGTTTCTATAAGTTTTTCGAACGTTGCGCCTATAGTGTCTCTAAATGATTTTGTTCTAATTATTTGGATGGCAACAAAAAGTGAAAAGATTTCTTTTTCACTTTTTGATAAAGCATAGCAGTTCTGTATAATCCATTGGTTTCCATTATTGCTCTTTTTAATTATATTTTCTAACATAAAACTGTATATGCTCTCAACATTCTCACTAAAGAATTTTTTCTCAATATATTGCTGACTATCAATATCATTTAGCGCAGCCTCAATGTTGTCAGTTCCCAATAATTTGCCAAGTTCTTTCTTGATTTTTTCTTGTTCGGCTGATTCAGCTTTTTTATACATATCAAATAAATTCAAATCATAGAAACGATTTTTCATTGCAACATTTAAAATATTTTGATTGGTACGCACTTCCATTTTCTCTTTATCAAATAAATTTATGCGTTCTTCCGTAGAAGCAAAATGTCTTAAATAACACTGAGGAACATAGTGTTGTTTTTTAGTATCTGCCATAACTTTGTTCACACCTTTTTCCATGGTTTTTGAGTACTATCAAAAGACTTCAACTGCGCATTATTGCTATAATGGTGCATCGTTGAGCTGTGCATTATAGACATTAGCATCTGTATCTAAATACTCTATTAGGGATGCAGACACAAAGCCTCTTCCGACTTAAAGATATATTATCTTTTTTCGTATTTCACAGGGAAATACTATAAATTTCTACAACCATACTGGTTAACCTTTGATGAAAAAGATAGAACTATGTCGAATTGATTACAGCCATTAAAATGAACCATGTTTGCCATAATGAGAGCCACGGCATTAATATACAAATTTTGTCTGGCGCCGGCTTGACATGGAGCCTCTGCGGGTATGACTCTTTGCGATAAGTGCGATATCCTTTAACAAGCATATCGCAAGGCATCAGAGCCTATCATACCCGCCCTCCATGTAAAGCCTAATGAGTAATTTTTAAGGTGGTTCTTGTAATGTCATTAGTGGCTCAATTTGATGTCATAACTGGCTTAAAAACATGGCAAAGGTGGCTCATTCGCATGGCAATATGCACGAATGGCAACAGTTCTAAAAATATCCTTAGAGTGGGGCTAGAGGTATGTTTAATAGAAGCTTTACAAATTCCCTTGACACCTCTGTAAAAATTTCTCATTAGTCTTAGTTATGATGTTGACATAAAATCCCTGCTAATATGATAATGTTCAGAGTTTTTTGGAAGGCAATATATATCTGTTCTGGTGCTTAAAATAGCAGAACAAAATTAAATAGATTGCAGGGATTTTGGTTTTATATCATTAACATTCTTATAAGTACAAAGTTTTGGGAAACGGTATTCCTAAGCATCAGCCAATAGAATAGGCAATGCCCATGCGAGATTTTCCTATTTGAGGGTAAGGGGGGTAAGCTGCAGGTTACGTACTATTGGCCCCAGAGGTGCAAGTAGTAAAGTTACTCTGTAATGATGACCACCATGAGAGTGGACGTTCATAGGGATGACTACTTTGGGCTCGTCATCTACTAGTCAACTATCTGGGGCAAGACGAAAATCTATAACTTATTTCTTCGGAATTATCATCGTAAAATAAAAATAATTTGAATTCTAGGTTAAAAAATAATAAGTTTAGGGTCAGAAAGCAGTACTAATCAGTATCGCTGACCTCTTATTGTTATATATTTGAGTTGTGCCATTTCAAATCACCCATATAATACTAAAAATCCGTATCCTATAGCACCCAGCTATAAACCATATACTAAAATATCAATTTTACTAATTTATTACTAAGCTAATAAAACATCTTATATATCTCAAACCCAAGCCCAGCGCTTACCGCTGAGAGCAATACCGCAATTGTAACAGCAAATGTTAACCAAAATATTTTTTTAGTTAGTCTTTCTATAGTTTTGATTTGTTTTTGAAATGTGACTATATTCCTCTGAACAAAGTCTTTAAATACACTTACAACTTTTTCAAGATTTTTGGCCAGCATGGTCCCTTCATTCCTAACAAGTCTTGTAAATTGTTGAACACTACATTTTTCATCACCTCCATCGTTAACTTCGGTAAAGAGAAACACTACTTCCTACCTTTCGACAAAGTTAGATAAAGGGTCTGTCACTAATTTATTTAATTGCAACACAATGGAGGTGTAATCCTTGATTAAAAAACTTATCAAAGATCAACAGGAAGTTTCAATTTATTATACTCATGGAAGCAAAGGTGACAATTTACATTGTAATGTAGTAGCTTTTGATGAAAACCTTAGACTATTAAAATTAATCCCTTTAGATCAACATAACAAATGCGACGTAATACTACCTTTAGCATCAATAAATCGAATAAATATAATTAGACATGACTAAACATAGTGACCACTCACTACTCGTTAATATGTTTTTTAAGGATTATTATCATTCTTTGCTTTCTCGAAAAAAAAGTAATTTCGGTAAGATTCCCTTATTGCTAGCTTGTTCACTGCAAAAATAAAAGTTATTGTTTACCGTTTTATTACTCCAATATAACGTAAAGTTCTCAATAAGATTCAGAAGCAATATTACCAATTTCAGTTATACGATTAACTTTTTGCACTGCGACTTTATTAAATACTATTAAATAATGATTTTATTATTGGCGCATGCTTTCTACTAACCAGCACTTCTTGTTTAGACCCCATCATCTTTGCCAAATAAGACTTATCCCCCCATGGTATTAACTTATTAACCATATTTATATTAATTAAATAACTTTTATGAGAGCGGATAAAACTATAATCTTTTAATTGTTCTTCAAAATTTTTCAAATTTCCTGAAACAACATATTCTTTATCTTTTGTATATATCTTTAATTTTTTTTGCAAGGGCATCTTCTCAATGAATACAATTTTGTTAATATCAATAGCAATAAGTTGTCCTTTAATATTAATAGATAATTTTTGTATATTTTGTTTATTGGACATGTATCTTCTTATTCGGGATAATGATTTTTCAATTCTTCCATAGGTAACTGGCTTTAAGATATAGTCTACCGAACCCAATTCAAAGGCATCTAAAGCATAATCTTGATGTGCTGTTATAAATACTACAAAGATATCTGTACTAATTCTTTTAGCAATTTTTATCCCAGAAAGTCCAGGCATTGATATATCTAGAAAAGCCACGTCTGGTTTAAATTTATCTATATTTTTTAAGGCATCATCACCATTAGTCTCTTCAGATATCACATTAACATCCTGCTCTTTATATAAAAATTGTCTTAACAAATTTAATTCTGTAGTATTATCATCAGCAATTATTACCCTCACTTTAATATCCTCCCTTGTAGCAAAATAGGACAAGTTCTCACCTTGTCCTATTTTAGTATAGATAATAAATTCAACTTAAATTTTCAGCTTTACTTAATAAGTTCTTTGGGAGTCTCAGGTTGATAAAGGCTGCAAAGACTAGTAGGTGTAACACCGATAAAAGCTACAACACTTGCAAGGCTTACAAGCATGCTAAAGACATATCTTTTCACATAGACACCTCCTTTTCTATATGAGTCTATCTATAAATTTAATAAACTTATGTCCAATCCTAGTTAAAATAAATATATGAAATAAAATACCAAGAGAACAAGCCCAGATTAAATTAAGAGCTGGATTCCAGTAAAAGAATACAACAAAATATACAGCCACTAACAAGCAAGAAATAACTTTTAAACGCTTTCTACGAGTAATGTTTATTATTGGATTTTCTTTCACATCAACTGGAGCATAGAAAACAAAAATGAATAATGCTAAACTAAGAATAATCCATAATATTTCCTTGGCAGGCAATGTATATAAAGCCAGGTATTGAGCTAGAATTGCTATAGTTATGTATATAAGCAAAGTATAAATTAGACATCTATAATAAGCTGAACAATGTCCTCCACCAGAAGGCAATCTTAATATACCTACACTTATAAAGGCAGCTGCAAACTCCGGTAAAATGCCAAGAATAAAAGGAACTAAAATATAGAATAACATTTTAATTACTACTCCAATTAGAATTTCAAAACCATAAGCTGCAATTGATATCTTACTCTCAGCTAACCTTAATTCAGCTCCCAAATAACGAGCTAGGCACACTGACATATTATGTATCATAATATATCCTCTCTTTTAGGCAAAGTAACAGAAAAAGTTTTTGTATCATTTTCATAATGTAAGTACCCTTCATACTTTTCTATAGTGCTTTTCACTAAATATAATCCATACCCTCTATTAAAACCCTTTGTGGAAAAGCCTTGCTTAAAAATTTCTTTAACTTCATCACCCATAGGTGGCCCTGTATCTTGAACACTAAAGTGATATGAGCTTGTTGTTTCTATAATATTAAAAAATATTTTGCGTTTATGATTTTCGTTATTTCCAACTGCATCTATAGCATTATCTAAAAGGTTCCCAAAGATCGTTGTTATATCAGTTGGTTTCACATCTAGAGATTTAAGCCTACTCTCAATACTTAATTTTAATTCTATATTTTTTGAATCTGCCTTGTTTTTTTTATTTAAAAGCAATACTTTTAATGAATTGTTAGAAATACTTATAAGATTACTATTAAAGCGGCAAACAGATGCTACATCATTAAGATAATTTATTGCATCCTCATTTTTTCCATATAACATTAATCCATAGATAGATTGAAGATGATTAATAAATTCATGACGCTCACTTCTTATTTGTTTAAAAGAATTATCCATTGCATTCAAATGATTTTTTTGAACACTTAGTTGTTTATGTAGTGATTCCGCATTTAATAAGTACCGAATCACAAAAATACATACCCCAAAATTCAATACAGCCACTATAGTTATTAAAACATCAGATATTGTAAGCTGATTATGATAATAATTTAAAGTCCTAGCTGCTAACAATACTAATACAGTCTGTATTAAAATAATATATATTATTTTTTCCGTTGACTTATTAGTATTCTCCATATTAAATATCCTTATGTTTTTTAAAATTAATATTATTGTAATAAATATACCAAGTTATTACAGCCCATATTAACAAATGCGGCCATCCAATAACAGTTCGTAAAGTGGGGCTTTGCCATATTTCTTTCAAGGACAAACTAAAGCTTATCTGCAAAATGTATAATACAATATTTTCAAGAGCAATTAAGGTAGATGCACTTATCAATGTAGCTATTATAGATTTTTTTAGATTTAATCTTAATATCAATTTAAAAATAATAATAATCCCTACTATACCAATTAATGTATGAAGACCAAATGGAAGTGGTAGCACCCTTGTAAAGTAGGATAGGGATACAAAAGTAAGTACGGATGCAATTATTCTTAATAAGTTTATTTTTTGCCCTAAGACTATTAAACCAAAATTGAAAAGTAGATACGCTTCAGGAATAGAATAAAATATCAGGCTAATTATAGGCATCTTATCCATACAAATCTTCCTCCTTAATGTAATTATTTGTATCTTTAAAATGAAAATCCTGCTAAAGGTTCTTAAAATGACCATTTCTAGCCCTAAGTTGCCTGCTGATATAAAAAGTTCTCCTACATAAAATTAAGGATGTTCATAAATTTATAGGTTAAAAAATAGATTTCCCTCACGCCCTATTTACTCTTGGCAACCTTTGGTAGTAAGGACTTTGCTTTGTTTTGCAAACTCGTCCGGTTACTACTAACCTCACCTAGAATTCGTGGTCCTAGTGCCAGAGGTTTACCGCCGGCTTCCCACAGATACCCTTGCTTTAAGCAGCGTTTAGTGCCACCTTCAACGTTCGTGACCTTCACCTATAGTTAACACCCATGCTGGGACTCTACTTCTTATAAGCAGAGGTTATAGCAACCTAAAAATATATTACCGAATTTATTTTTATTCTTTTCTGTAAAATGAACAATTAATGAATAACTAAATATTTTACTAACTTTTCGAGGTGAGAAAATAACCGTTCACCAATTAACTGTTAAATTATTATAGGCCAATAAATTCCATTACAGCAGCTAAATAAATCATGGATAGGAATATATTTTATGCCAGCAACCATAAATGGTTGCTGGCAGTTGCTTTAAATCTCATTGTCAGCCATTGGATGATAGGATTAGTTGTTATATTTTAATATTTGCGTTTGTGGATAGACTTAACTTCTCACTGTTCTTATTTAGCGCTCAGTCTTGTTTTTTTATATGAATTCTTTCTTACATAACTGTTGGGTAAATCCTTGGGCTGCCATAGGTTACCAGCCCTTTATGAAAATATTAATCTGTTCTAGAATCTTTTCATCTTGCTTGTCCCGTTTGCTTTCAGAAAGTTTTCACCAGGCACAATGAGAACTATGAGAAGCATCAAGATCTAGCATATCCACTTGACATAGAAGTTGTCCATGTGTTCCCGGATAAACCGACATTTCATTTCGATGTTTTTGAGAAGATGACCATTGTTTTTTAAGATGTCACGCTCTTCCTGAGCAATTTGAAGTTCCCTCTTAAGGGGCACCTTTCTGACGGTCACATTTGGGAATTACCAGAGTTCTGATGCTCTTTTAAATTGTTTGTGTTAATGCCTATAGCACGGGCAACAGCCGTAGCAGTTTACCACTTAAGTTCGTAATGCTTCTGTTAAAATTTTTATGGATCTCCCCTTATCAACAGATTACGGAACCTCCAGTTATTAACATACACCCGTAACTGGCTTTCCAACAAACCGCCGAAGTTGTTAGACACTCCTAAGCATTATCGAGTTATATTATTTCATTTTATTCTTTAAACATTTAATAGTATTTCTTTCAATATCTACCTTGTTCTACTAATGTGTTTTATTACCTTAATTAAATTAGATTAGTATTTTGCTTAATATGTTTTGTTATGTCATTTTAATTATCAACGAACTTGAGATCCCGTTTAGGTATGTTAAGACGAATTTCAGGCATTTCATACCCAGCTAGATGCTTGATGGGATAGGTTCATAGGAATTATATAAAAATATGTTTAAAATATCTTTCAAACGGTATAAAACACACATTTATTGTTACAATAAACAAATTTTATAACTCTCGTTAGTGTAATAATATTTCAATGTAATATCGCCCATCACAAAAAAGAGAAGATATATCAAGAAGTGAAAGAAGTAAACAAGCATTTTATAAATAGGAGCAAACTTTTATACAATAACTCATATGTAGATAAGCACATAAAAAAGCAACTATGACATGAGGATAAGGTGGCATCCACCAGATCGAGCCCATAGTAACAGATCCAATAAGGGAAAATCCACTCAATCTCTAAAATTATTATACTACCTGGGCTGAGGTCTAATGGCTTCCACTTTCTTCTAAATATACAAGTTAGTAAGGAGGTGTTATCCAAAACAGTAGAACTACAATATGAAATTATGCAACATGAATTGTTCAAAAAACATTAATAACTTTAAAAGGGAAAGGATGATTAATTTGAAAAAATTATTAAGCGTTTTGTTGACTTTAACATTATTCATGACGTATATTGTTCCAAGCGGACAAGCAGCAAGTATTGACACATCTCTTGACAAGTCTATAGAAAAGCTGTCTGCCGATACGCCTGTCATTTTAAATGATTTTGAAGTTGAATTAACAAAAGATACGAAAAAAAATAAAAAAATTAAATTCACAAATAAAACAAGTGGCGAAGTAGAATATTTAGAAGCAATTTTAAAAAAAGATGGTGACTACAAATATTTATCTAAAAACAAGAATGGTTCTTTTGTTATAGAATCATTGAAGGATAAAGTTAAAATAACTAACCAAGATACAAAACAAGTCAAATATATTTCTAAAGACTCTGTAAATACAGACATTGGTACACAATCAACAACCGAATGGGATTATTCTCATACTGAATATGGGGATAATAATATAGGAAGTAGTGTAGGTTTTACTGCCGGAATTATTGCAGCTGTATGCGGTCTACCAGCATGGGCAAGTATAGTTATTGCTATCTCTACTGAGTTAGTCAGTAATAATTGCGATACAGTTTGGTGGAAGAAAAAATTCTATTATAGAGCAATCGATTATGTCAGAGCTGAAGAAAAAGTTTTAACATATTTTTATGAGGACTCATCTTATGAGCCAGACGCATTCATTGACTACACAATTGATGTTCATGATTATTCCTTCTAATTGATATTAGGGTTGTTAGAACAATAAGTTAAAAAATAATAAATCCCTTAATGTAGTTGGTGCTTATTAATGTATCAACTACATTAAGGTCATTTCTAGAAAATGTTTAAGAAAAGCTAGCTGCAATAAACTTTTCCTTGATTAAGCTAGAAGAAATTTATAGGGGCCTTGTTTTCTTGTTGGATAAATAAAGGCAAGTAATACCTCGCACCTATTTAATTGAACCACTCCATCCAAATTGAAAAATTTTAGCAACGTTCTGTAACTGCTATAAAACATCGGGCAAAACCGAAAATATAAGCGTCAAAACACTGTCCTTGGCAGGGGCGAGCAGCTTTTCTAATGTTTTTCTTTCCGTAAATCTCATAACAAATGTTCAAGGTCTCTACAATACTTACCGGGCTTCGACGGGTAGTTTCTCCTGAATAATCTAGACAAAATAAGACAGAGAAACCATCTCAGAAACGATATAAAAGTGATAAAATGATACTATGAATTTTAAAGGAATTTAAATTTAAATCCATACAATTTATTCCTTATTTTCAGTTTATCTATATGGAGAGATGAAAATGAAAAAAACTCAACAAAACTGGTATTGTTTAGTTTCTTTTGCTATATTTTGCATCTTGATAATTTCATCTTATCAATCTTTAGTACTGGCACTAGCTGGAATTTTCTTTATATTGCTAGGTGTTTTATTAAAAAAAGAATACGTTGATTATCCTGATTTCATGACATGGCAAAAAATAAGTAATAATAAAACAATCACAAAAAACTATCATTTCTATAATGATTTATTTAGTGGGATATTACTTTTACTCTGCAGTGCCCTGAGTTGGTTGATGCATTTTGACGCCTTTTATTTATTTTTATTTGTGCTTATCATTCGCTTAACAAGTTAT
Organism: Bacillota bacterium; assembly: GCA_009711615.1. Lineage (GTDB taxonomy): Bacteria > Bacillota > Desulfotomaculia > Desulfotomaculales > Desulfohalotomaculaceae > Desulforadius. Next base: position 117,767 of record VENI01000004.1, read on the forward strand.
TACTATTGTAAGTGGTTTTTTAAGGATAGCGTGCACAAATGATGACTTGATAGCTAAAAGTAAATCCGAAGCGTTAGCCTGAGCCATGAATTAATCTTGTTGTTTAAACCCACCCTCTATATCCCGTTTTTCTTTAAAAACTTATCACTCATTTCAAAATTATATCTAGTTAGTGTCAAATTTTCCAAAGTATGTAAAAAAGAATTATGAACCTCTTCCCAATTTTGAACCGAGGGCTTGTCTCCATTCAATTGATAAATTCGGATTTTGCGGCATAATGTGTTTAATTGTATAGCTTTCAATATCTATAATCTCTTTTCGCTTATAGTTCTCCAACTTCCGGAGAAAGTAGTTTTGTTACGAAAATTGTATACATCTTTAATAACCAGTTCACGAATAAACTCCTCATTATCGGAGAATCGCTTGTACGAGTCCTTTAAGAGAAATAGGGCACGAACACTTTCCAGATAGTTATTTTATCTATTCTATGACTCAAATGGACAAACGTCTTATTCAACGAATTAGTCGGAACACCACAGATTGCATGGCGAAACACATATGACTTTACTAGTTTTAGAACTGCAATGAAGTCTATTTTTGTAATCTCTTGATTGGTATAATCATTATATAGATCTAGCAAAAAAAGGATAGTATACATCTGTTTATGTATGTCAGCACCTGATTTATTTCCTTATCAGTTTCGGTCTGGAATGCTAATTTCACGAAATATTGTTTTCTTAAGTCAGAAATTATTACATCCATTTCCATCTCGTTATATTTTGCTAGTTCATTGCCCACCTTCTCTTTAATGCCTAATTTTTCTGCAATGGCACTATCATAAAGGACTACCGAATTTCTAAATACATTAATTGGTTGTCCAAGTATTTCTTCAAAAAAGTAAACCTTTTTATGTATTTTTTTATTAGTAACAAGGAAAATATTTTTCCTATAGATGTTATATTTTTTATCGATACTTGAGGTATAATTAAGCTTTTTATAGGTTTCTCCGGCTTCCTCCAAGGCAAATATCCCTCCGGTATCTACAATGTACAGCGTAACAACACTATTATCCTTAAAGATTATTTTATTCTCACATAGCAACCCAAGTACTACACATCTGTCTATTATCTCCTTACACTCATCTTCACTTATACCAACCTCATGCATGATTTGATTAATATCTGCCACTCTCAATGAATTAACTACATTGAGAATACCAAAGTGAAGTTCATTTAGCTTCCAAGCCCTAAAAAAACCCGCCACAGTTTCCTTTGTGTAAACACCTTTTACTTCCGGTTCCTCATCTTCAGGTAAAACATTATATCTTTTGCCGATAACCTCATTGATTTGACTACAAATATACATTGTTTCGTAATTCTTAACTAAATCCATCATTGCACGGGGTAAGGGGAAAATTCCCCTACCCCTCTACCCTCCAAGCTATGATATTTCAAATAATTTCTGAGTAAGTGTACTGTTGTCATGCTGCATTAAATGCAGGTCTGAAGTAAATCGTTTACCTTTTGGTACCAGTTCCTTAGCCTCATTAACAGTAGGAAATATATACAGGCTTGCATCCGGGTTTGGTTTTTCTTTACGCCTTGGTGCATCAATTATCATCTTTACTTTTTCTGTTTGACCCTTTGGTAAATAAGACATTTCTGCAAAGGTAGGTTTCTTATTACTTCTTACTAATCTCCATTCAAAACCCGGCACTTCTTTTTTAGCGTGAGAATAATACAACCCCAGAGCAGCCATTCTGCAAGCCTCAGCTGCATTGTTAGGTAATCTTACATCAGTGGTTAACCATAACTTAAATACTGCAGCATTGGCGGCAACGGTAACCCATCTTACTAAACCTGCATACCAAAGACAGTTGAAGGATTTACTTGCTACAAATCTGCTTTTTTTAAGCAGATTTGTAGCTGCGGAAACTGTTAGTGCTTCAGTTTCACTTAAGTACTCTAAAACATCAAAAGCTCTTCCGTTAAAATCTTGGGATTCTATTTCATTGGATAATCTTGATGGCCTCATACTGGTACCAAACGCAAATACACTGTCCTTATTTGCTTGTTGTTGATCTCTTTGTCCGGATTCTTTCACGTTCCCGCCTCCTTTCAACCGTGCGTTTTGGATCCCACTTTAATAAATGCAACTGCTTTTTTGCCTTATGATAACTATTAACCTGAAATTCAACCTTATCATCAATTTCATATCCGTCTTCAGCCTTATATAGGGCCAACCCTATTATTCCGGGTTTAACACTGACAAAAGCCTGATTATCACGTATGGACACAACTTTGCCCAGCACTATTTCACCACGATTAAATTGCCACAAATTCCATGGGTCCACGGGTAATACCTCAATGATTCTTTTTTCATAGTCCAAGGCAACTACAGTAACTTTCAAAACACTACCAACCTCATATTGCACATTTAGCGGAACACCTTTGGATAGCCTGGCCTTTTCCTGATTTACTCTTACAATCACCCCGCCACCAATATCCAGGTATACACTACGGCGGCCAATAGCTCGAACAACGGCATTTATAACTTCGTTTTCTTCTAGTTGACTAATTAATCTTAAAAGCATCGTGTCTACAGCTTCTTTTCTGCTGCATGCTACTAAGTCTTCATCTTTGTTAACGCCTTTGATTTTAACTATAATCTTTTGTCCTACAAATTCATTCATCGGCGTACCATTTGGCAAACCATTTTCATTAGCCGGAACTATTCCAGTTATTCCTGGTTTACTCGCAAACTCCACTTCCCATGTTTCACCTTGAACTTCTAGCCTTTTCACGCGTACTACCAATGCTTCAATTAAGGTACCACGTTCCTTTGCTTCATACAGCTCAGTCCACAAGTCAAATTGCTCTAAACTAAATCCTTCTGGTGCAATTTTAAACAAGGTTTCCCACATCCTTTCTAAGATTACCAAGGCATTTCTGATTGTTTAATGCCTTGAATATTTTTGTGTCCTTCATTTTTGTTGTCTATATCATCTAATGCCTTATCATCACCCATATTTTTAACTTCTAAACAGTTTAAATCCGATTCATTTTCTTTGCTGTTTTCAAGAGAACCAGGCTCGTTTGAAAAATCTTTGTGATTGTTAATATCTTCTTTATTTGAACTAATTTTTTGCAACCATAATGCTGATTTTAAATTTGCATTTCTTTCTTCGATAACTGCTATTTCCGGCAGTTTCACTTTAAAGCTTCTTGTTTGTACTAATTCACTAATTAGCAGTTGACCGGCCTGTTTAATCTCCTTTGCTTGCGGCAGTTTTACCCATCCTAGTTTCTTAAGATATAATGGGTAACACCATTGAATCAGTGCTATACAGTCCAGCGGGTCCATTCTTGCTATCTCATCAGGCTCCATTAATGACCTTTTTATTGCACTTTGAGTTTTTTCTGCTAACTTAAAGTGATGTACTACTGGTATGGTTAAATCTTCTTTTTCAAATTTACCCTCCACAGCTGTTTTGCCCAAAATTTTTGAAAACATAACTGCAGTTTCTTGGTCACTGGGGGTTACCCCTAAAAGCAGTATTGTTGGGCAATTGGCCAAAATATTTTTTGCCTCATTTACGCCATAAACATCATCCAATTGACTTCTTCCTTGAAGTATGAATTGGATGTGCATACCTAGGCTGCGAGCGGTTGATATGATTTCCGAAAAGCCTGGTATTCGCCCTATATTAGCAAACTCATCTAATAAAAACCGAACTGGCACTAATAGCTTTCCATTGTACTGATCAGCTAAGCTGTATAACCGCTTAAAAAGAAACATATAAAAGGTGGAAAGTATTGGTTGTAGCACCTTGTTTTCGCCACTTACAGGTATAACGCAAAACAGAGCCATTTTTTTACTACCCATCTCACTGAGGTTTATTTCATGTTCTGATAAAAGGGCAGCTAGCGGTTCTGTTGTTAATATTTTTAGTTTTGCTGAGAGTCCCGATACTGCATGGTCATAGTTTGCTGATGATACACCACGCCAGCGTTCATAGATAGTTGCACTTATTTTTTCGGTTTGATATGCAGCTTTAAACCTGGCATCTAACTCTTCTTTGGTCCATGCTGTTAAACTCATAGCCGCTCGTAAATGCTGTTGTTCAACTGGAAAATCACCTTTAAGCAAACCGGTTAATGCTTCTAATAATTGAATTTCTTTTGCTAAAAAATATGCATTGTCGTCTTTTCCAGCATTTTTAATTAAACATGCTGCCATTTCAGCTATCTCTGCATCATTTTTGCATTCTGTAATGGCATTCCAACGATTACTGGTGGCTGGATTGGATAGGTTAAATATTTTAACTTCATAACCTTTTTCTTTAAGCCATTTTGCTGTTGTAGCAGCCAGTTCTCCTTTCGGATCTGTACAGATGAATGATTGCCCATCTGCGACAGCAGCAATTATGTTACCAAAAACATAAGAAAATGTTTTACCGGAACCAGTACCACCAAAAATGGCTACGTGGCCTGCCAAACTTGGTTTTCCTTTTGGCGCCTTACCTGGTATTACTCTAATTATTGGGTTAAAAAACTTTTGATTACTTAGTTTTCCTAATACTATCCCACCTGTAGATTGTTTACTTTTATTAATTTGGGGTGGGCCAAAATCACATAAATGTTCAACATCTTGTTTAGAAGCCCAACGTGTGGTTCCATATACTGCATTATCAGCTAATTTTAAGCCATGAACATGGCTGGAGTTATTCTTTACTCTTTTTAACCGCCAAAAAGAATATGCAATTAAAAAACAAACTCCTATAAACACATTTAGACAAAACCAAAGTCGTTTTACATCTGGATGGGTTAGGGATTCTATTGGACTTGTTAACCAGGCCTTACCAACGCTAATTGGATGCTGGGAAATATAAGGCAGCATCTTTGAATGTGCTGCAGCAGCTGCTTTTTGCTCTGGGCTGGCAAAAAATGAAGTCGCTTTTATTTGATGCTGTATATCATGTATAGCTGCAGCTACACTACCCAACACCAAAACATCGGCAAAATAAAAAAACGGCACGGCTACTGGTAAAACTCCCAGTATCAGTGCTGTTTTCTTATGTTCTAACATCCATTTCTTAAATGACTTAACCGATATTTTTCCTGCCACATTAGAAAAATTAGCTCTCAATAGCCTCACCCTCTCGTTTACATGCAGGCGTAGAAATACGAACTGCTACTTGTTTTGTGGTGTCTAAATAGTGAAGTATGTTTTTGTTAATATATATCAGCCCTAGTTCCCCCCTTTCACCGATGTCTTCAACAAACCTCATTTTCTTCTCGGTTTCTTTATCTATTACACAAGCTGCACGGTAACCGCCAACTGGCAGAAGTTCTTTTGCCTTTGCCAGTTGCAAAGTTATTTCGTCGTTAATTTGCATTTTCTGAACAAAAGATAACGGCAGATATATTCTGCCGATACGATCTCCGTTTTCTCTGAAGCATGCTTTGTACTTTGTGGTTTTGTATAAACGCATAGTGAAGTCAATTACTGCCACAGTGTTCTACCCCCTATTTAAATTTAAAACTCACTTTCCCTTGATCTATAACTAAAGCTGCATTAAATTTCTTACCGGCTTTTGACTTAAAACCTTTTATAATATCTGTTTCCCCTTTTTCCAGAAGAACTTTAGCTTGATTTTCTGTTATTTTCCTGCCAACCATCTGCTTCCAAATTACAAACTTGCAACCATCACGATAACCACTACAACCATAGGATTTATCTGTTTCAATAACATTTTGGCCGCACAATGGACAAACGCCTATTGGTTCTCGGTTTTTGTTTGGAAACTCAAATTCCACTTTATTTTCTTCATTCAGCTTTAATATTGCTTCAAACTTTTTATTGGCTTTTGATTTAAAACCTTTAATTACACCAGTTTTGCCTTTTTCAAGTAAATCTTGTACCTGCTTTAGGGTGATTTTTTTACTAGCTATTTCTTTCCAAATCACAAATTTACAGCCATCTTTATATCCACTACAACCGTACCCTTTTTTACCTTCAATGACATCACAACCGCATTGTGGACATTTTCCTATTGACTGCCTCTCTTGCTTCATTTCATGGCTTACTTCTTGTTCCTTTGCCATTTGTACTACTTTCCCGGTGAAATTTTTAATCCCATCTAACCATAAACTAGCATCACTTTGCCCTTCTTCGATTTGCTTTAAGCCTTCTTCCCAAGATGCTGTTAATTCCACTGATTTTACCTGTTCCGGAACTAAATTTATTAGCGCAACACCTTTTTCTGTAGCCACAAGAGTTTTCTTCTGTCTTTCTAAATATCCAACTTTTATCAATCTTTCGATGATGGCTGCTCTAGTGGCCGGGGTTCCAATTCCACCGGACTCTTTTAATGTTTCTGCCTTTTCTTTATCCTCTACCAGGCGACCAGCATTCTCCATCGCCGCCAGCAGTGTTGCTTCAGTATATCTCTTGGGAGGTTTAGTTTCTTTCTCTGGCGTTTTTATTTGCTGTACACTAACTTCTTCGTTTTCTGATAAGGGTGGTAATACTTGTTCTTCCTGTTTAGTATCCTCTTCTTTTTCCTGCTTAGAATCGTTCTTATAAACAATTTTCCACCCTTGATCTAACCCTGTTTTTCCCTTGGAAATAAAGTTTTCATCGTTTACGGCTGTAATCACCTTGGTTACTGCATATTTTGCATCTGGATAGTAAATGGCCATAAATCTTCGTGCAACCATGTCATAAATTGCTTGCTCATTTTTGTTTAAGGCAGAAATATCCGAGGCCTTTTCTGTAGGTATAATGGCATGGTGATCACTTACCTTCTTCCTGTCCACGAATCGTTTACTTAGTGACCTTATTTCCGGTACCAGTTTGGCGTACTCTCCTGTCTTTTTTAATGCATTTAATCGCGATTGCACTGTCTCCATCATTGCTTCTGTCATGTGCCTACTGTCAGTCCTGGGGTAAGTAATAAGTTTGTGTTTTTCGTACAACGCTTGGGCCGTATTAAGGGTTTGCTGAGCTGTCATACCATATCTCCTGTTAGCTTCTTTCTGCAGATCATTCAAGTTAAAAAGCGTTGGCGGTTGTTCTCGGGTCTCCTTTTGTTCTACTGCAATTATGACACCGCTATTGGAATCCTTAAGTTTATCCATAAGAGCATCTAGCTCTTCTTGGGTGAATATACGCCCCTTATCACCACCGGACCACTTAGCTTTATATAATTCTCCTGATTTAGTCTGAAGATCAGACCATATCTCCCAATAGGGTGTTGGTTTAAAATTATTTATTTCATGGTCTCTTTTTACCACCAATGCCAGGGTTGGGGTTTGTACCCTGCCAACTGAAAGAACAGTACTGTGCCGGACAGAAAAAGCCCTGGTTGCATTAATACCCACTAGCCAATCAGATTCTGCCCTGGCATCTGCTGCGGTGGCTAAATTGTCTAATGCACTACCTTCCCGAAGCTTTCTAAACGACTCTTTAATTGCTGAAGGAGTGGTTTCTGAAAGCCATAGTCTTTTTACTGGTTTTTTGCAGCTACAGTAACGGTAAACACGCCGGAATATCAGTTCCCCTTCACGCCCTGCATCGCAAGCGTTTATAACTTCTGTTACCGATTCAGAATTCAATAGATTTCGTAATACTTTTAGCTGCTTTCTGCCACCTTTAGTTGGCTCCAGCTGAAAAGACTCTGGTATAATTGGCAGTTGTTCAATATTCCAGTTAGCCAACTGTTCATCGTAATGGTGCGGTTCAGCTAACCCAAGCAAATGTCCAAATGCCCAAGAAATTAAATACTCCTGATTTTCTAGATACCCGTCTTTTTTATCAAAATGGCCCAGTACTGCTGCAAGATCCCGGGCAACTGAAGGCTTTTCCGCAATTATTAGTTTTTTAATATAGATCACATCCCTCTTCCAGAAATATAGTGGCATACTAATTTATTGATTAATGTAAGCCTAACTCATTAATAGAGCATCGTATAATTTTCGACGCTCATTTGTATCCACCCCCTTTTTCTTATAACTAATCTTTGGTGGATATTTTTCTGGGTTTTTTAGTGCTTTTTCAATCCACCGGATTACATTGTTTATTTTTTTTTCCTGTTCAGCTAGCCTGTCCATCATATACATAACAAGTTCCTTGCCATAAACCGCTACCCATTGATAGATGTGCGGCAATATGCTTTCATCCTCGCCAATCTTTCGAAAATAATGCAATGCAGCTTCCTCGTAATCATTATAAATTTGCTCATCCATTTTCTCGCTCTTATGTCTTCTGGTAGTTTCGTTTTTTTCAACCGTCCCTTCTTTCATTCCTTCTTCATCATTCTTCTCTGTATTGTAGTCTCTGTATGTAATCTCTGGTATTGCTCTTCCATTTTGGAAGCTTTGATTTTCCATAATGGAACTATGAAATTCCATTTCTGATGTTCCAATTTCCATTTTTGATTCTCCATTTTCCATAATGGATCTTCGAACTTCCATTTTGGATTTTGCATTTTCCTTTTTGAAAGTTTGTATATCCACCCTATAATCTTGCAAAATATAGCCTAATTCTAATAAATCATTTTGAATTTTAATAAGATTGACCCGGTACTGTTTAGTTCTATCCCATTTGTACGCTGGATTATTTCTTTCAATCAGCCATCCATTATCAACCAAAGCCTTAACATGCCGATGCATTGTATTTGCTGCTAAGCCTAACATTGTTTCTTCGGATAATTCTTCAGCTTTTTTATAAATCCAGCCATTTGTGGGTTCCATGTTTATTTCTATCCCTTCTTGATTTGCTCTATTTTTTTCTTCTTGAATAAAACTATCAAAATCTTGCACCCGTTCAGACCAATAGATAAATTGATTAAGAATAACAGCTTTTATAAAATCACCAGTTAATGCTTTAAACTCTTCTTTAACTACAACCCTTTTTAGTCTTTGAAAGTTACTTTGATCTGTCATTCTTAAACCTCCGATCAATTAATTTAATCTCTCGCCAGCTTTTGAATCGTTGTAGTTTCTGGCCTTGCACATGTGTGTTATATTGCCAGTCTTTTAAAAGCACTGGTATTCCCGCTTCCACCATAGCTTTTGCCGTATCTGGATCATCTTCTAAAAATAGCTTCAAGTCATGTTTAAGTGCAAAAGCTGCTTTTTCGTTTTGGGGTACAAAAAATACCGGTCCTTTAGGAAACCGGTGAACCTCTAGCCACCTCTTAGTGACAAAACCGCACATTCTATTTCTGCTTGTCACATAAACTATCTGACAGCCTTTATTATTTAGTTTGTATAAAGTTTGTGCAGCCTTGGGAAAAGGCTCCGCTTCCCAAAGCGTCTTTAAACCATCGTTAGTAAAGAAAAATTCCCGGGGCACTTCCGGGAATGGGTATTTCTCAAATGTTATTGTTTCAAATCGCCGCAAAAGCTCTAAATTCACATTGGCTATTGTATTGCATATATCTACGCCCAAGCGCATGCTATTTCACCTCTCATAAATTGCAAATTAGATATCCAGAAACGCATCCGTATCAAACTGTATATTATCTTCTTTGTGGTCCTCTGTTTTTATTGAGGGCTGCAGTGTACCATTCATAATCAACTCTTCCAACTTATCTAGCTTTGAATTAATTAATAATAGTGATTTATTAACTTGCTCTAAGATATCTACTACATTCATTCCTGTGTCTATGTATTTTCGAGCAAGATCGCTTCTGTTTTTGTCTTTATAATCCCACAGCGGATGATCTATAGGCAGCCTTATTGTAATTCTGTTATCCTGCTTTTTATTTGCCATGTCTGACACCTCTTACCCCTATTAATCCAGCTTTTAAGGCTTTTTAAAAGGTGTCTTGTCAGACACTATTATTTATCATAGCTTTTGTCTGACAAAACACCTTAAAAATACACCTCAGCCCTTTATTTATACTGTTTTTAACTGTCTGACAACCTCCAAATACCCAAGAGCGTTTGCCCATTGGGAATTAGCTAGCACTTTAGTTGTTGGGAATATTTTTGTTAAGGTTGGTAACGCTTCAGCTCCACCACCAGCAAGGTAAGCTTTTTGAATAAAAGCAGCCCGATCACCAATTTTATTCTTCACTTGATCTATTATTGATGTGGCCACATCTTCTTTAATTGCTTTTAATTCTTTAGACATATCTAGTTCCTTACCGTAGTATGAAGTCTTACCCCCATTATCTATTATCATAGAGACATTGACTCCTGAAACAGGTGAACCCGTTCTATTTTGATATTCAGCGGACACAGCTTCATGAACATCGTGTACACCAGTCTCTATGCTGTCACATAGTTTTGATACCGGTTTTACTTTTCCATTAATAATTTCTGCTACTATAAAGTCTGTTGTTTTATAGCCTACATCCACCAATAACACTAGCCCATTAGTTGGTAAATCAGGGGCTGTGTGCAGTGCTCCAGCTCCTTGGGGATAGACTATTACTTCACCAAAACTTATCCGGCTAGGGGAGCCATCGTTTAACCCTACTTCCGCATGCTGACTCATAAGGTGTTCAGTTAATTCTTTGCGCTGACTGCGGTAATATGCTACTGGTAAGCCTACAACTAATGTGGAACCTGGTTGGGCCTTTAAAAGTCTTGCTGCGGTAAATATTAAAATATCGTGATTTGAGTGACGGTGCTTTTGCCTATCTAAAGTGAATGTTGCCCCCCTGCCTTCGCGCAGGGCTAGATCACCCACAAAGTATTTTTTCTCTGTACCGTTTAACTGTTTAATATGGACAGAATGACCCAGACTTTCATTTGCTAAATCTGATAAAGATAGCTCATGAAACGGTGCTACTACTGAAGGAATTAATAATTGTTTACTTGGTGTAATACTTGGAATAAGCGGTTTTGTATAACGGTAACCTACATCAATAGCAATAGCTTGTTGCATAAAAAATCCACTCCTCTTTTTATAGTTCTAAAGAATAATTAACATCTTTAATCTATTAGTTACTTGTGATAAGATTATAAAAATTATTTAATAGCTTGATATTTTAATGCTTTTGTGGGTACTCTTCCTTATATATTTTTTCATAAAGTCTCTTCATCTCGCTGTAAGGAAGATATATTTCAAATTTGCTTTTCTCCCAAGTGTGATAATATTCAAAGATTACTTCTATAAAGGGAATATAATTATCAAACCATGCGAAATAAAATTCTATAAATTTTAAACCGTAAATATCAAAGTGTTTTAGTAAATGGCCTTTGTTAAACACATCATGTCTCTTTGGATTTAGCTCATTAATATTACTGTAAATGATAGGAATGATATATTGCTCCGAATTCAGAACAGCTTGGTAAATTTCCATCTCAATAGAGTCTTTTTTTAATGGTGATGGATCAGGAAGCTCAATTAATCTGGATACAATTCTCACTGCTTTCCTATACCAATTCTTCCTGCCAATTTCTTTTTCGTATTTTTGGTACCATTTCTTATCTAAATTAATTAATGCAGGAAAGTTGGTCTTAAAAGGAATAATAACTGAATGTCTGAATTCATCATCCGTCAAAAAACGCAGAACATCCTCGTGAGTATATTGTGGTATGCTCTTTTCTAAAAACAGGATCATATATCTTAGCGGTTGACAACAAGCATCACCGAGATAATAAGCAGGATAAAGACCATGATGCTCATATACTATTTGATTTACTTTCATTTCCAACACCTTTCTTAGGAGGTTTAATATGCAAAACGCACGTCTTTCTAATGGGCAAATAATTAACGTATATGAATATGATCATGAAATACATGGAGAAAATATTTTTTGTCGTCACTGTAAAGCAAAGTTAATTTATGTTGGCACTGGGAACAGAAATAGTGGACCATTTTTTAGAACCACTGGACATAACGATTCAATTCATGAAGATGATTGTCCAGAGAAGAGGGAAGTAAAAACTATTAAAACTCTTAAAACCATTAATGACTATACAGTTGATATTAATAAAGTTAACTTAAATGATAACCACATTATCAAGGTGAATCTTGATAATAATCTCGCCGGCTCATCACATGGAAAAATAAGTGAGGTTAATAAAAATGATTCTAAGAAAAAACTCAATTATACTTTAAACTCTAAAAACAGAAAAAAACAATTAACCAAAAACATCACCTCGCTTACAACTATTGCTAATCTTTTACAAAAATGCTCAGCAGAAGAGCTAAAAAAAATTGCCCTTGATATTAAAGGAAAATTAATGTTGGTAAGTCAATTAGTTATTGATCAAAACAAAGCTTATGAGATTAGTAGAACAGGTAATTTTTACTCCCCCTGGTTTGTTGTCCACGGAAAAGTTCGGTCTGTAAAAAAACTTGATAAAGTTCTGTTTATTAATTTTGATGAGCAAGATGGATTAAAACCTTTTACTGCCTATGTCTTTTCGGGTCATTATAAATACTTTACATATACTAATGAGCAGTTAGAAGGAAAACATATTCTTGTCCATGGAAAGATTAAATTTAACGAAAAATATAACAAAGCAGAAATTCAAATCATGTGGAATAAACAGTTATATATCCTGAAATAGATATCTTTAATCTTTCATGATTAACATTTTCTATAATCACCAATAGCCGAGCCGGATAACAATGCGGTTATTACATACAAACAGAATCTCATTCACTGCTATTAAATTAGACAAGAAGATGGCTGTTTTAGGGATAATAGGATATCGTATTTTAAATACTCTTTCTCATTTATTATCTCCACAAAAGTCTCTACAATTTTTCCATCAAACTGAGTGTTTGCACACCGTTTTAACTCTTCTATGGCAGCATTAACAGATAAACTACCACGATAAGATCTATTGGTAGTCATAGCGTCAAACGCATCTGCCACAGCTATAACCCTCGCTCCTATGGGGATCTGTTCTCCTTTTAAGCCATTGGGGTAGCCATTTCCGTCCCACCGTTCATGATGATGGTAGATAACTTTCACAACTTCAGACAGATTATATATTCCTAGTTTTTTATCCCCGTTAATCAGTAGTTCCGCCCCTATGGCGGGATGAAGCTTCATTACCTCCCATTCTTTTGGTGTTAATTTCCCTTGTTTAAATAAAATATTATTGGGTATACCTATTTTGCCTATATCATGAAGTAGTGATGCATGTCGTATTGCTTCACATACATCATTAGGTAGATTCATTATTAAAGCTAAAGTAGTACTATAAAAACAAACATTCTCGTGATGCATTTCTAAGTATTTGTCTTTTAAAGCAATTGCTTTGTAAAGTAGTTCATTTATTGTAATCAACGCTCCTTTCTAATAAATTTTTATATATTACTGCCCCTAAAAAACAAAAAGGGATAGCTCAATTATTTGAACTGCCCTTTAAGAACGAATAATTTTTCTATTACTTTGTAATAGAAAGCTCTAACACTTCATAAATCTTACCCCGTACATTTATGAAGGGGTTTGTTGTAATATGCTTTTGTTTTGGACCTCTCTCAGCTGTAACAACAATACCAATTGAACTCGGATCAACGGCATCTACAGGAACTATATAAGAACCCCACCAAACATTAGTTTCATTAGGTAAAGAAACTTTATTGGTCAGAGGTACGCTAGCACCGGTGGTGAAATCGGCCCATACGGATTCAGCAAAGCCTTTGGTTGTAACTTCAAAGATAACATCAGCACCAGCCTTTGCCTCAACAGGAAAAGTGGTTGTCGGTAATGTTTGTGCAGGATCATTTTTAGCTACTGCAGTAACAGTTAAATCACTAACTTTTAGAGTAGTGGCCTTTAATTTAACATAGTTGATTTTAGGTGTGGTGTTAGAATCAGAAGTTGACAGAACTGCCTTCAACACAAAATCATCCCCGTTGGGGATAGTAGTCCACGTACCAGGGGTAATTGCCGTATAATTTAATCCACCATTACTACTTACCCAGTAACTAACAGATGTATTAACTGGAACCTCTTCATCTACCGTCAACCTTACTTCATCATAACTTAACGAAGTGACAAAGTTATTAGAGTAATATTCTTTAGGTGTTAGAAACCCACCCATTAACTGCAGCCCTGTTATTTCCATGCTGCTATCCCTTACCATGGAATTAGTAGCATCATCATAGCACCAATATTGAACCTCTCCGGATGAAGTGACAAGAGCCTGATCATAACTATCGGGTTTTAAAGATATAGCAAACGCATCGCTTACCGAACCAATACTATAAGCAGCAACAGAAGATCCACCACCAGTATCATCATCAAAAATAAATTCAGCATTAGAACTAGAAGTTACCGCATGTGTTGATTGGTCTGTACTTGCACTTATAACTCCCGAAAGTCCAGTTATCTTTCTGTTCACATCTTCAACATACTGTCCTGTGGCATCGTCATACATAAGATAATAAAGGGTATCCTTTGTGGCCACACGAAGATCCGCAGTGCCAGAAACAATAGATACGGATACAGGGTTACTTATGCTAGTTGTTTGCGTTAAAGTAGTCGCTATATTACCCGAACTGGCATCATATAGGTTAATTTCAGCAGTACCACCGTTATTTGATAGTACAACGGCTTTATCAGAGTTCTCCCATGCATCGACTGATAATACCTGATTTATACCGGACATTTTTAGGGCAGGATCATCAACCATTGAAGAACCGTCAAACTTAACATATTGAACACCATTTTCTCTGATAGCCCACATATTTAGATTATCTTGTCTTGTAGCAACGCCAATACCGTCTGTGATAAAGGGGATAGAAAAGGCATTATTTTTTGCTATTTGTCCAGTGGCATCATCATACTCATACATGTGTATACCTGTTTCCGATACCACCGCATAACCATCACCATACTTATTCATTTCTATAGCATTGGGCAGACCCGCAGATGGTAGCCTAACGCATGAATTTGCAGAATCCACTGCAGCAGTAGTTTGAATGCTGTCTACCTTGGTATTATCATTAAAATCATCTTCAAAAACTGTTACAGCCCAGGAACAAGTAGGGAAGCTGATAACAAGCAACACAAAGCATATAAACCTAACAAGAAATATTGTGTTCACCCCCCTTTACTCAGAAGCAGCTTGCGCTATATCCAACCTAATAATTTTCCACTCACCAGCTAAATCAACCATATCTACAATGGCAGTCATAGTTACTGGTTTATAACCTGCTATTTCTACTGAATATGTTGCTTTTAAAATCAAGTAGTTATCACTCGAACCTAACAAATCTATATCTAAGACATTAGTCTTTGGCTGCTCTTTTGGAGTATTACCTTTGTACTCTAACGAATCTTGTAGTGCTTGGCCGGCTAAATATTGATAGTCTTTTTCTCTTTTTTGTACTAATGGCAATTTTATATACTCACTTAACTTTTTTTTAGCTGCCCTTGGTATAGCACCATTGTTATGTAATAGTGGTGGTTTAACTCTTTGCCCCTCGACCTTATATATAAACCATTGACCAGTATTCTTTTTGAGACGGAATTTATAAGATGCGATATCATTGTAGGTCAGATCGCCATAGTTTTTTGTGCTAATCACCTGGGAATTAACTATTGCAAAATTATCTGTTTGAAGTCCTGTATTTATATCAGTAGAGATTATCTGTTGAGTATTTTTCACTTGATCCTTATTAGCCCGGGTTTGCTGTAAAGCTTCTCCTGCAAGTAAAGTGAGTACCATATCCCAGTCCCCTTGACTTGACGAACGTATATATTTGTTAACAACGTTTATTGGCCCGTTATCTTTTTTAGGGGGCAGTGGAGTGTTATTGTTGCAGCCTGTTAACAACATAGCTAATAAAAACACTGAAACTATTTTTTTCAAATAAATCACCTCTAAATAAATAACCCCCAGTGCTTTTAAACACTGGGGGTTAATACTATAACTTCCTTATGCCTATATTTTGAGTGGTAACGTTACCAGCTTCATCATAGATTGATACATTAACATCCACTATACCGGTACCGGATACAGGGGCGGTAATTTTGCCATCAACAGGCAGTGCCTGTTTTACACCACCGTTGATACTATAATATAGCTGTGTACTAATATCATCGGTTGCAGTTACGGCTATATCAATGGTGCTGCCAGATGTTGCCCTGGCACCTGATACAGTACCCAAATCTTTAATATTAGGTGCATTACTATCAACAACAACGATTTCATCTACAGGAGTAGACGTAGCTCCATAAATGTCTTTAACCTGTACCTTTAACTGGTACGATCCTGACTGCCCTAGTACAATTTTCGGGGTATTGATATAGGCTTCCCAATCAGTCCATCCAGAACCCGTGTTATACCTATATTTATCTGCAGCAGAGGCATCTAAGTCCAAGTTTATAATTGAACTATTTACAAATATAACTGACTCACCCTTGTAGGTACCAGAAACACTATCTGTTATGTTTGTTATGTCCACCGAAGGTGATGTAGTGCTATAACTTATCTCGTCTTTTGCCATAGACATATTTTGAGCACCATCTGCTATTTGCACATATACAATGTGTTCACCTTGATAACTATTACCTCCATATTTTGTGAGGTCCCAATCAGTTATTTCAGAATCAAAAGATTGCCATCCAGTAAAGATTTCACCATCATTAGAGAGCCTCATCTGACAATCATTACTTAATGAAGCATTGTCAGATATATCAATGTTTAAGTCTACCAGTAATGAGTTAGTAACAATATCTCCTTCATTTATGATTATATTTACATCTGGCGGCAGCATATCTTCTACCAGGGCAATACTATCTGTTTTAATAGTTTGGTTGCCGGCTTTATCCGTGATTCGTAACTTTACTGTTTTTGTACCGGAACCCGGTGTAACCTGCCAATTTATTGGATTACTGATAGGTAAACTAACTGATTGCCAATTACCTATATTATCGTTACTTAATTCTACTTTATCTAAGTTGGCATCACTGACTGAAATAGTTACATGAACGTCTTCCTTGTTTGTTTTTTCTAGTCCGTTTGTACTGACTACAGAAATTGATCCGGTTGGATTAACGGTGTCCAGTGTCAAATTAACACTGTATGTTGAGCTTACATTGCCAGCTCTATCTTTTAACTTCAGATAGACCGTTTTAGAGCCATTTCCGCTAGGTAGTATCCAGCTTTTTGTGGTCACATAGCTTTCCCATGCGGTACTAGGAAAAGAGGAATCGTTACTTATCTTCATTTGATTAACACCACTTGTAGCATCTGTACCGCTAATGCTTAATGTTATGGTTTGAGAATCAACATATAGTTTACCCGTATCAGTATTTATACTACCTGTTGGTGATGTAGTATCTAGTATAATTGACTTATTATAAGTGGTAGAAACATTTCCAGCCTTATCAAAGAAACGCACAGAAACCGTTTTATTTCCGTCGTCACTCGACAATGTGTAAGAGTAATTACTAGTGAAATTAACTTTTGAACCCCAGTTAGTACCACCGTTGATACTAAACTGCATTTTATCAATACCCGAACCGCCTGCATTATCACTGGCTGATAAGTTTAATGTTACTGTCCTTGAAGTTGTATAAGTTGCACCGGAGTTTATATCAATAGAACCTGTAGGTGCTGCAGTGTCAACAAGAACACTAAAAGAAACAGGGGCAGATATATTACCCACATTATCTTTCATTCTCATATAAACCGTCTTATTTCCAGAACCCGGTGTAAGTGTCCAGTTCTTAGTAGGCTTGTAGGATTCCCACGATGTCCATGAAGAACCATCATTACTGAACTGCATTCCTGCAATACCTGATTCGTTATCGTATGCGGATATTGATAACGTGATATTACTACTCCCTACATATGTTGCCCCTGAACTTTCCTTAAACATTGTAATTGTTGGTGCCGCCGAATCCGTTGCATCGGGCAGATTTCCAATCCAACTACTTATTGATTCATGTAAATATGTTTCCATGTAATCGTTATAAGCAGTAATCCTAAACCATGCTCTATTATCATTATCATAGTTTGTTCCAACTGTAGAACGGAATAACCGTTTAAAGGTATCTTCTAAATCAAGTCCAGAACCATCCCATCTAAACAAATCCGTTGATATAGAGTTATCTTCGGGCAACTCACCGGGAAATGGGAAAAATTTTGCTATTCTGGAATCCCAATATAATACATTGCCCAATACTTTAGATCTATACGTATTACCATCCCAGACATAAATCTTATAACCTTTAGCATTAGGCACTGAAGGCCAAGTCAATTTTGCCCATGTTCGACCTCTATATTTATCCCAACTAACAATTCCTGTTTGTTCTGTAACATTTGGATTATTATTAATTGTATTAACTCTAAAGGAATTAGAATAAACAACATTATTTTGTGTAGCATCTGTACCATTACTATTCCAAAAATATTTCAATCTAAACCAATAACTAGGACTATTAACAGGAAGAGTATAGGTGTTAGATTTTTGATGGAATAAATCAGTGAAATTTGTTCCATCAGTGCTATATTGTATTGTGCCATATGATACTGGGATTCCATCATATTTACCTTTAACAACTAATTTACCTGTAGGGCCATTTGGTTGCTGAATTAAATTGAATCCAGCAGGGACATATGCTTTCGTACCACCAAGCCATAATGTTCCGTTTTTATGCATAAATATATCTTTTGGACGATAACCCCACAAATAATTAGTTGTTTCAAGTGTTCCGTCTATATTAAATCTAAATAAATATTCGCTAGTATTATTAAGCGTCCAAAAAGAACCGTCTTGCCCCATAACTACACCTTGATGAGCCCACGTGTAGAAATTACCATAATCACTCCAATCTATCTCAAACATCTTTTTAAAACTATTACCATCCCATCTATACATCTCTCCGATAGAAGAGTTTTGACCATCAAACACCCACAGCTGTCCATCATTACCAA
Organism: Bacillota bacterium; assembly: GCA_009711615.1. Taxonomy (GTDB): domain Bacteria; phylum Bacillota; class Desulfotomaculia; order Desulfotomaculales; family Desulfohalotomaculaceae; genus Desulforadius. The sequence goes on from VENI01000004.1 coordinate 136,636, forward strand.
TTAACGGTCTAGCATACTCTTCTCCGAAAGGCAATGATATTTCAGTTTTAACACCATTATAAAAGCGGGCTGCTTTATATGCTTGATTGTATTGACCACCACCAAAATACCAAACACTTCCATCAGGTACAGCTATTAGTTCATTGCAGTAATCAGGGGATTCAGGAGCAGTTCCAACTTCAACAAACTGGGTTCCATTATACTTATAAACTTTCCTTCCATTTGAGTACCATATATCACCATTCGAATCCCTAACTAAGCTCCCCCCAACATTAGTTCCATTGCCACTAATACCTGTTTTCTCTGTCCAGGTGCTACCGTCCCATACTTTTATATGACGACTATCACGGTTACTATCACCATCGTAGGCATTATACGCAACCCATACGTCTCTATTATCATCAACAACAATACCATTGATAAGTATGCTGGTATCATACCACTTAGCAAAAATCGGGGTATCTGTCCATGTATTTGTAGTAGCATCAAATTTGGATAATGCACCAATGCCGTATCCATTATCATACCAATAATTCCCCACCCATACGTCTCCAGTATTAGGATCTATCCCTACTTCCTCATTTGGCCCGCCTTTATTTACGATTGTACCTGCTTCAACATTATTTAAAAAACAACTAAATAAAACTACTAGACATATTAAAAAAGATAATAAAATTTTCTTCATCCTATTAACCAACCTCCCTCAATGAATAATCCTTTTCTAAAGGAAAAAGATACTTAGGCACTGGTAACGTGCGAGCAGCATTCACCTCCCTCTGAAAAGAAAAAACCGCCTTTTATAAGGCGGCTTTAAGGTTTCTCTAGTTTAAATACCATGCTACTTTCAATGGGAAAGCTATTACTCCAAGCACTCCCTCCTAACAGTTGAGGCAACAAGGGGAGTATGGCTGGTTGATTGTATTTAACTGTAACAGTTACGTAATTAGAACCCTCTACAGTAGAAACGCTTTGAACATTTGCAGGATCAAGCTTACCATCGGTAAGGACTTCGTTCACTTTAGATGTAGCATCAGGGCCATAGTTTAATGCCACATATCGTGCTCCCTCCCTGGCAGCATCTGTGACTACTATTTTAGACCATACAGTTAAGGACATTATCATGCTTCCTGCAGTAAGGAAAAGAAGAAGTGGTAATATAACAGATAGCTCTGCAGTATATGCTCCCTTTTTACATCTAAAAAAAATTATGTTAACCACCCCCACAGCAAGACACTAAAAGTACTAAGTGTAATTAAAACGGCAAAAGGTATCGTATCTCCTTCTATATTTTCCCTTGAAAAATCATTTAGATGTGTTTTTGTTAAGATGTAACTTGCTTGTCCTATAGTAGAATGTATTAACTCTTTATGCTTACCTTTGCTGGCAAACTTTATAAGAGCATATAATGCTGCTAATATACTTGAAATAATCCCAATAACTATGGTCTGTTGAAAGCCCAATACAGAACCTACACCCATCATTAATTTAACATCCCCTGCACCCATACCTGTAAACAAGAATGGCAAGAGAAATAGCACAAAACCAGTTCCAATTCCTAAAAGAGAGAAATACCATCCGGGGCCAGCCCAAGTATTATAAGCTAGCCCCGTAATCATTAACCCAAAAGTTAAATAGTTAGGTATAAGACGTCTGCTAATATCACTATAACAACTAAGTAAAAGGAAGACTGTTAATACTGCTATAATCATAACCATCAAACCTAGTAACTAAAATTGGTGGCTTCATCCAGTTTAGAACCAGCTTCATTACCAGTGCTCTTAACTTTACCGCCTAGAAATGTGATTAAGCCAACTACAATTATTAGAATCATTACAATCAAAGCTGCGTTTTCAGCAACGCCACCTTTTTCTTCTTTCCAAAAACCTTTAATGAATTTAAACATAATTTTAAACCCTCCATAAAATATTATTTTTTAGTTACCTTCTTTTGTGTTATAGTTTTGAACCTATAGACTCAAAAACACCCCTAATCTTAGGGGCTATATAAACCATTGCCCCTACCGCAATCGTTAAAACCATTGCTAGAATAGCAGCCATCTCTGGAGTTACAGAACCCCGAGCATTTTTAAAAAGAGATTTCAACATAACCTCCTCCCTTCATTAAAATTTCATTAACTTACCTATCCCTATGAATGGTGGTCCAAGTACAACAATAAATAACGCTGGCAGTATGAAAAGGATCATTGGTGCCAACATTTTGATGCTTGCAGCCTGTGCAATTTTTAAAGCGTTAGTTTTATAGTTATTTCTAATCCTTTTAGCTTGGTCTTTCAGTACCTTAGCCATAGGCACACCGGTTTTTTCTGCTTGAATTATCGCGTCTATTAAGAGTGTTACATCTTCAATATCCAGCCGTTCAGTTAATGATCTTAAAGCTGCTTCTCTTCTTCGTCCTAAATCTATTTCACTAAATGTTCTTTGAAATTCTTCCGCTAAAACTCCAGGCATTTGTATAGTTACTTTATCAATAGAATTATTAAGGTCTAACCCGGCTTCCATACCATTTGCCACTAGGTCAATAAAATCTAAGACTTCAAATTGTGCATTTCGTTGCCGTGCTTTTATTTTTTGACTAACCAGTTTATGTGGTAACAAATAACTTAATCCGAAAGTAGCACCTCCAAATATCAGCATTTTGTCTGCATAGGGGATGTACAGTAGTGACATAAAGACACCTAAAGTAATAGCTAGAGTCCAACGAAAAGCGTAAAACTCTTCAGCAGAATATTTAACTCCAGCCCGTTCTAAGTCAATTTGTGTATTTTCAAGTGTGCTAGGTGAAGGTAATAAAGGTTTAAGCACCTTTAACAACTTCTCTTTAGTTAACATGAATGTTTGCATTGAAGGCTGTTCATTCTTCTCAAGCTGCATATACTTTTCCAAACGTTTTTTGTTCTCAATATTTTTGGAATTAATATACAGAAAAAATAATATTGGTATAGAGCTACACAAAACGCCCACCTTTGTCAATACATCCAAATTACCACTCCTTTGCGAAATTTAATTTAACCGTATATCACCAATTCGCCTGATAATATACCAACCTATAAAAACTAAAATAACTGAAGCCATAAGCAGAAAAGTACCTGTCGTGCTTTCGGTCATAGGCTTTAGGTACTCAGGGGACAAAACCCTAAGTATGGCTAATACTATAAAAGGCATTGCACCAGCCACGGCAGCCCCCATTCTTGCTTGTGTGGTATGAGCTTTAAGGCCTTTTCTAGTGTCCACCCGGTCTTCAATTGTAAGGGCAATGTTTTCAAACCTTTCAGCTAAATTACCGCCTAACTGTTTATGAATACGTGCGGTCATTACAACCATTCTAAATTCTGCAACAGGTATTCTGTTTTGGGCTATTTCCAAAGCATCCACTGCTGAATGTCCTAAATCAATATTATGCTTTATTAATTTCAACTCCTCATTAAGTTCAGGCTTCACTCGGCCTATAGATGAGACTATTGCCTGAGCTAAAGATGTGCCGGAACGAATGCTATTCGCCCACATTTGAAGACAACCATGAAGCTGTTTTGCAAGTTTGTCCCCTCTTTTAACAACTTGTATTTGCAGGATGTGAATTGGCAAATACAAACCGAGTGGAATACCTATTACCCCAACATATGGAGTTGAAAATAATGTATATAAAAAAAAGAAAGCCCCTAGAGCTGAAATAAAACCACCGAGAATGATTTCTACTTCTCCGATGTTTAAACCAGCTTGCTGGGCCTTTAAAACTATCTTTCTTAAAGCACTAATTTTAACTTTATTTTTCCTAAATTTAAAAACTCGTTCCTTTCTAGCGTTATCTTCTAGTGATACTACATTTTCCAGATGTGTTCTACGATCTTTTATTAGAAGTAGATTAGATATTCCATAGAACATTACTGCTAAAAACACCAATAAGCCAATATAAATATGATCATGGTTTATCATTTTCTACCCCTCCTTTATCCAAGAGGGAATTTTGATGTCAGCATCTTCAAGTACAGGTATAAACTTATTTCTGTTAGGTGCAGGTACTAATTCACCTTGTTTGCGAACTAATAAATCTTGAGTAATAATATTTTCACCTTCTATCCCCATAACAGCAGTAACATGCGTGATTTTCCTCTTACCATTTCGAAGTCTTGTTTGCTGTAATATTAAATCAATGGCGGAAGAAATTTGTTCTCTGATAGCCCGTACTGGTAAATCCATACCAGCCATTAAAACCATGGTCTCCAGACGAGAAAGCATATCTCTTGGTGAGTTAGCGTGGCCGGTGGTTAGTGAACCGTCGTGACCAGTGTTCATTGCCTGTAACATATCTAATGTTTCTCCACCTCTGCACTCACCCACAACTATTCTATCCGGCCGCATACGTAAAGCATTTCTTACTAGGTCCCTTATTACTACTGCACCTTTACCTTCTACGTTAGGCGGTCTTGACTCTAACCGTACTATATGCGGCTGATTTAACTGTAATTCTGCAGCATCTTCGATAGTAACAATCCTTTCATCACGCGGTATGAAAGACGATAGTACATTTAGAGTTGTAGTTTTACCGGAACCAGTACCACCTGATATTACAAGATTTAATTTGTTTTCAACACAAAGCTGAATGAATTCGGCTAGTTCCGGGGTGAATGTTCCAAACTTTATTAAATCATCACTGGTATAAGGATCTTGTGAGAATTTACGTATAGTTAAACTCGGTCCATCTAAAGCCAATGGTGGTATAATAGCATTTACACGAGAACCATCCGGTAAACGTGCATCCATGTATGGTGTAGATTCATCTACCCTTCTACCAATAGGAGAGCCAATTTTTTCGATAATATCCATTACATCTTCTTCGCTTGGTGACACCACGTTGGCTTCTAGTAATTTACCATCTTTCTCGTAATATACAACCATTTCACGTTTGTTAGGTCCAACTATCCTTCCCTGTACCATTACTTCTGTAACATCAGGCTTATCTAAAAATTTGGTTATTACCCCTAATCCAAGTATTTCATCTTGAATTTCATCAGCAAGGGATTCTAAAGCTGGTTGCATTATAGAGGGGTAGTTTTTACCCTCCTGCATTACAGCATCATAAATCATTTGTCGTAATTGTTCTCGTATCTTGGGATCGTGTTTCATAGAGATTAAATCTTTATCAAAACCTTGAATAACTTGATTTACTTTGGCTTTTAGAGGTTCAGAATCTTGTTTTCCTAAATGCTGCTCATTGACTAATGTTCCACCTTTTTCTTTGATCTTTTCTGTAAAGTAACCAAAACTTGGGTTAATAACGCCTTTCATTTAACCTAACCCCCTTCTACGCTTAAAGAGATTAAGAATATTAAACCTACCAGTTTCTTTGCCATAGTATGTAGGTATGATGGAATTGCATAACTCATTTACAGATTTAGAGAAATTTTTAGCCCTTCTACTTAACACCGGAGGTGTACCATTGTTGCTTTCTATTTGGACCCCTTCATCATATGGAATTACCCCGGCAAGTTCCAGATTTAGTGTTTGAGCCATATCAGTTGACTTTAAAAAAGGTGGTTTTTTAGGCATCTTTGTTACTAATAACTTAAATTTATAGCGTTCAAAATTAAGCATATCCATTCTTTTTAATACAGCATTTGTTTTAGCAACAGTGGCAGCATCAGGAGGACTTAATATATATACTTTTGTTGCATGTTCTAATGTAACAACAGTTGGTGCTATTAAAAGAGGGGCGGTATCTACTATAACTACGTCAAACCGCCTGGTCAGAACTGAAAGAATTTTACTACTAACTTCTGCAGTTATTAATTCTCCCTCTTCGTGGTTTAATGGTGCTGGCAATATTTTAAGTCCGCTTTGATGATTAACTAGGCATTGGCTTAAATCATCATTATTTCCTTTAATCCAATCCACCATGGTAGTGGTTGGCTTAACCATTAGCCTAGTTGCAACGTCACCGCTGAAAACATCAAAATCAACTACCACAGTACTTTGACCTTGACGGGCAAAGGCAACACCTGTATTTACAGCCTGTGTTGTTTTTCCAACCCCACCATTGGAACCAAAGAAACATATTAACTCTCTCTTTGCTACAATAGGTGAATGTTTTTGCTGTGAGTTATAGGATGCTGACGGTTCTTTATTACTCCTTTCTACAAATGAAGGTTTACTACTACCCTTTTGATTTTGCGGGGCAGGGTTTTCATTCATCCTTGGGGGAGAAGTTCTTGAAAGTCTTTCTCTTGTTGGTCTTGGTCTCCCCCTATCAGGGCTATGGTTACTTGCTTGTGTTTTAGCTGAAAGTTCATATTTGGTATTATCCTTGGGCCAGACCCCTTTACAACCTAGTTCTGAAGACTTTTTCCATAGGTTTATATCTTGTACATTATTTGTCATGATAAAGGTAGTAGTTCCTTGAGTGGCAAAATGTTGAGCAACAAATTCCCATTCCTGTATATCCGTTGAGATAACAGCAATGTTTATGCCGTTGACATTCATGGCTTCACCAGGGTTAGTAATAGGGATATATTCTGCTTGTCCTTCTGTTGCCAACTCTTTCAAAAATTCGGGATTGGAATCGCATAGTAATACACGCATTCTATTGCTCACCTACTTCCGTTTGAACTTCCTCTACCTCACCTTTTTTATTCGTTATATATTTCTGCACAAAACTCTCTGGTGTTGTTGGAGTTGTTTTGGCTGCTTCAACATCTGATTGGTAAGGATTTAAAGAGAGTTTTATCTGTCCTGCCTCTTCCGCAAAACCTACATCTTGAGCTTGCTGTGGTGTAAGTGCCAGAACCACCCCTGAAGGGCTTCCTTGGTCACCCATAAGCGATAATACGGGCACCCTAATACCAATTGTCTGACTAACAGGTTTTTGTATGCCACCAATAGGAAGTTTCATGCTTCCTATTACATCTACTCGATCACCGGGCATTATTTTACCACCCAATGCATTTATACCCTCAACACGAACAGGTACAGCTCTTAGTTTAGGATCTTCAAATTCAGAGATATTAGATGCCAGTATACTTCCGTCACCTTCCCTTGCTAAGAAATCCTGGCTCAAAGGATAATTTGCTGGAATTTTTGATGTTACAACTTTCCCTATAACCGCTTTAGGGTTAGAAAACATTCCTTTTTTAATATCTGCTTTAGCATATTTCTCTACCGTAACCATGTTTTCAGTTATTGGGGTATAAGCCGGTATTTCAGTATTAGCTACTAATACAGGCAAACTATTAGTATATTTTTCGATAGTTTGCATACCTAAAAAGCCAGCAGCGAGTGCTGCTATTAGTGTCATTAGTAAAAGATATGTGCTGGTTCTACTCTTTGAATTATTGTCTTTAGGTTTATTTTTGTTAAAGAAACTCAACATTTGACTCCTCCTTTTGATATTACTAAGTCCCATTGATATGGGTGGTGACGGCCAGGTTTTTCTAAATAACAGCCCGGAAACATTTTGTTAAAGACTTTCTTGTGCTTTTTGGGTTTATAAAGATTACAGGAACATTTAGTTAGCACTACACCCGAGTGGCGTTTCCCATCTAGAATATTAGTGGCTTTCTCCAACCAAAATTTATTAAAGCTATTTATTACAATTATTGGCGTTTTACCTAACTTGCCATCGTTTCTAAGTTTGTTAATCAGTTTTAAATCATTATCCAAATCAGCCTTAAACTGTTCCCTTTTTTCATGGCATAACCCCTGGTTGTATTTCATTTTTGTGTCTAAATGCATTTCTATAATGTTTCCTTGCGGTACCGGTATATTTTGCTTTTTAGCTAACAATTTATAAAGCCAATACTCACATGGGAAAAGTAAGGTTATCTTTAACCCTAGTTTTTTTGATTTTCGCCTGTGGTACCTTAGCCATAGTTGTAAAGAGCCAATATAGATCAAAGCTAATAAACTAACTAGAGCATACAATAAAGGGTGTAGAAGGTTGCTAAGGACAAATACAAAGCATATTGTTACAACTAAATTTCTCTTTTGGCTTATCCATAGTGATATAAAGTTGTTATATATTTCTAATCACTCCTGTACTTTAGAAATTGCGACCCTTGTAACAGGTATCTCATTACCTACTCCAGTTAGTGGGCCTGCTATTATACTGTCTATTTTTGCTGTTACTCCCCATTTATAGCTGTCAATGTAACCGTCAGAATCACCATCTATAGCTGCATGATTACTTGTATCAACGATTGTAACCCCCTTCTCTATAAGTTTTAGACTTGTAACATTTTGATTCCAAACTTCTGTGGCGCGAACTTCTGCTATTGCTGGATCTAATATCAATTTTTCCCCTACAACAACTCCCATTGGATCAGTCATTAATTTAGCTGAAACCGCTGAAGCTCCCGCCAATGATGCTGCATCACACGCACTTTGAAGTTGGTGTTTTAGAATAAATGCCCTACCATAATCCATGCCGAGTGCGCCAAACAGTAGAAAAAGAGGTAATAATACAGCAACAAATGCAGTAACAAAACCTTTTTGGCATTTTAAAAATTTCAATCCCTTACCTCCTTTACTTAACTTGTTGCTATAAAGAAAAAAAGCTGGCATTATGCCAGCTTATTGAGTTAATTTTAAGTTTGGTGTTTTAACCGGTGCGGGTGTAATCTTAACAACTTTTTTAGCTGATCCAGCCCGGGATGCTGATGCTTCTAATACTACATAACTTTCTGACATTCCTCTCATGCCAGTAGCTGGAAAGGTATAATTATAAGTTTTGCTATAACTTCCAGAGGACTTTGTAAAACTATCACCCCAACTCTTTGTAACAGGTTTAGTTTTTTGGTACCCACCAGTAGGATCAAACGGGTTCCATTCTATTGTTAGTTTACCCTCCCCACTGGTACTAACATTAATATTGTAAGATTTACTGTATCTATGGCTATGTCTTCCACGCTCTCCATGAGAGTGTGATCTACGGCCGTAGGGCAGATAATCACTAACTTTAACAGTAAATGGTAAAGGTTTTAATGGTTCCCAAACATCAGGGGCAATGATCTCTACACTGCCTTCAAACTCCGCTTCAGAAGGAACAGCAGTAACAGTTACACTTGCTTTATTATCATCGTATGCTACTTCATTACTAGGCCTATCTCTGTCTGGATTTACTTCTACTGTTACATTTGAGTTGCCACTAGAGGCATTGAAGGTAATACTATCTTCTATCTGACCAATTAGATCAAAGTTTTGATTGTCTTTTACTATTTTACCGTCAACTTTCCAGACCAAGCGTGTAGTTAACAGCTCCCCTAAATCATTGTGTATTCTTGCTGATACGGTGGCCGTTCCACCTTCTACTACATCATCTGAATGATCTAGTATTTCCACCCAAAGGTTATTTTTCTTAGCTACAATAGTAGCTTCATCCCGGTTATTTGACCAATCCTTGTCTTGATCGGTACTTATCGGGTTGATCCGTGACACTATTTTTGAAGGCTTGTCCTGTACGGTAAAGGTGTATTTATAGGTTTTGCTTTCCCCAGGTTGAAATTCTATATGGCCATTCGCATCCAGGGTATCTGCTGGGTTAATTGGTTCTAATGTTATTGGGAACTCACCAGTACTACTTACAACATGGTGCAAGCGCAGCCAAGCCGTTTCAGGTTGTGAATGTTCATTATTAAGAGTGTATGTCACTGTTGATGTTACCTTGTCGCCTGGTTCTACATCTTTGAAACTGTCTACATCAAGTTGAGTAGATAAGTCAATTGTAACTGGTCCAACTCCTGTAGCTGGTTCTAATGTTGGTGCCATTGGTATGGTGATATACCAAATAGAGCCGTTAGCCTTCTGGTGCCACATACGCCCCATGCCCCAGGTGTACTTTGTTGGTGGTTGCAGCACATGAACGTATTTTTCCCACTCCATACCGTCGTCCGGAACAAAGGGGATTGGCGGGCCATTACCGTTGTCAGCGTAGTATTGTAAGCCCCGAATTATACTACTACGGTATTCTTCTCGGTTTCTAAAACTGTTTTTTCTTATTGGTTTTTCACCCATTTTGATCAACGACATCTTTACTTTTTTTTCATCCCATGGTATAGGTATCCAATGTCTATCATTAATGGTTCCGCCACCCCAGGCATCATGCCTAAAAAGAACGTTTGTATACGCTTCATCCATTAAAGTATAACCTAGATAGCGATTGTGGCCTGTGGCATTATCAAATTTAAAGGGAGATCCATATACAAATAAGGATCTCCCTGACCACATTTCTTCTTTTATTGGTTTACCGCTTATATTATTTTTTTCAAAATAATTTTCTGTATTACAAATAGGTTCAAGTTCTTTATTGGCTACTTTAAGTGCTTCGCCCAATGTTTGCGGTTCTTCTGCCTGTGCTGTACTGGAGATAAACATTGTCAGAAGAATGGTTATAATTAAGATTTTTCTCAATTTAACCATCCCTCCTCTTGTAGTTCTAATAGTTCTTGCCCTACACCAGGTTCCCATACTGTTATGTTAATTAATATATCTCCCGCTGGTGAACCAGCTTCAATAACTTGATCGTTAATACCAAAGTATTTAATTGGTACATCATCAAATCTTTCTTTTTTGGCACTTAAATGGTTAATTATTTTATTAGCATCATCACCGAATTTTGATTTTAAAATCCCTCTAGCTTCAGCTAACTGTTCATCTAATGGCTTTGCTATATGCAATATCAATGAAATTTCTGTTTCCGTTTGAGGATTTGGGCCTTCAATTTCATCAATTACTGGTTCTTTTGGTACGGTAAAGCCGCCAAGGTTATAGGTGTCTTTGGTTTCAGTTGGTTCTGTTGGCTCAGATGGCTCACTGTTACCACCACCGGAACTATCCTTCTCAACGGTGATGTAAACAGCCTGTTCTTCACCTTTCCAGACAACTTTTGCTCCTAGCACTTCACTAACAAACCTTAGTGGAACCATTGTTCTGTTATTTGTTAATCTAGCAGGTGCATCTAAAGTTTTTATATCTCCGTTTACTTCTGGCTTGTCACTACCAATCTTCATGGCAATATTTACACCATTGCGCTCTACTGTAGCAGTTTGAGTGGTGGGTTTCCAATCAACCTTACCGCCTAGGGCTTCACTTACAAACCGTAACGGTACGAAAGTTCGGCTTGCTTCGGTGTCCAGAAACGCTGGTTGATCAGTCTCAATCTTTTCCCCATTAACAAACACACTTACTGGTTTTTCTTCACTGTTCTTGCCAAAAAAGGGAATACTGAAATCAAATGCAAAAGCTGGTGTTGCAAACGCCATAATACCTACTAACATTACCGCAATAATTCTTCTCATGGATCATCGACCTCCTTAATATTTTTACATCGGCCAGTACCATTACAATGAGGACAAATATCTCCCTCTACTGCTTTTGTGATGATAAACCCTTTGTCATGGAGTATGTAGTTAATCTTATCTCCCTCATTTAACTCAAGAGTATATCGCACTTCTCTAGGTACTGTTGTCTGCCCTTTACTTGTGATAGTAGAAGTTGTTCTTTTTACCATGTGACACCCTCCATATATAATAATCCTTACTTTTTCCTTACCATATATGGTGGATAATGGTTTGTCAAGCTAACTTATTTATTAAGTTACAAGTTTAGTGATAAAAACCAAAACCAAACTTGATGTTACACATAAAAAAAGTGCCAGTGATCTATCATAATCATCCATGTTATCACCTCATCTATGGTTTATTGAGTTAGACTTGACCAACGTTTTGTATAAAAAATATAGCCCTTCAATAATACGACTGGAACAAGTGTTAAAGCAACGATAGTAACCACATAATGTGCTAGCAGCATTGGATTACCGAGTACAGTAGTGTACAATTTTTCAATAAATAAATAGCTTATCAACAATAGATATCCAAGGTACAAGATTGCAACATCTCCACCAGGTTTCTTCTTTAGAAAACAATATAAACTATACCCTAATGTTAATAGAGATAAAAACATTAAATATACGCCAATAATTAATGAAACAATTGTAACAGGATCTTTTTCTAACATAAGATTACACGCTGATAAAAAATCTTGAAGATTAACCTGGTAGTAACTCGGAATGCCGATAAAAAGAAGACCTATAGAAATAGGTATTGTAGCTATAATTAGCTTAAGTATATTGGTATTAAAATAATAAACTTCTTGTTTAATACGATCTCTTAAAAGCATTATTATTCCCCCTCTTTTCATGCTAATTCCATTAATTGTTGTTCAAACCTTGACCATAGTAGCTCAAAGTTATTTTTCATATCAGGACAGAATAAAGCGGCTGGTATGCCATTCTTTATACTCTCTAAAACCTCTTTTGTTTTTTCGGGAAATACCATTTCTGCTTTAAGTCCTGCTGCTTTTTCTGCATCTGAAACAAGTAAATTGTCGCTATCCACTACACGATTAACTACCAAAGTAATTTTATTAAAATCTATATTTTCATCTAACTGATCAATTTCAGTCTGCAGTTTTATAAGATGATTAAAATCTTGGTCAGCTATCATTAAAACTGAAGAAGATATATTTAACAATGAATCAGTTAATGGATCATCTAAGTGCTTACCTGTATCTACTATCACTACGTCTACATAATTACTCAAGTTGCTTATTAGTAACTTCATAGACTTTGCTGTGATTGTAGGTTGTTCTTCCAGGTAGGGATCTGCACTAAATACATATAAGTTAGATAGCATTTGGTGCTGAAATGCGTATGGCAGAGGATCATTATCCTTTATTGCTTCAAAAAGCCCTGCTTCATTCGGTTCCATAGCAAACCATGAATGAAGTGAAAAGTGTTTGCTGTCAGCGTCAATAAGCCCAACGGTGTAACCGAGTTGTGATAACGTAGTTGCTAAATTAACTGCCATAAATGTTTTGCCTGCCGGTATAGGTGAGGTTACCGTTATTAGCTTGTCTATTATATCCTGGGGTTTTGTGCTACGTTTTATTTTGGGTATCTTAACATGAGATATATTCTTTGCTATCCCATTACTCAGTTTAACTATTTTATTAAGGGCACCATCATCTTCATCATTATCGCTTGAAACCTGGTAGGTTTCAGAATTATCTTCTTCACCAGTAAGTGTTGCTATAGTTTGTAATATTACTCCAATACTAACTTCACCTAAAAGAGTTTTTACGCCCATTTCCTTAATTCGCACTAAGGTTATGTCATTAGATTCCAAGGAGCCAGCTATAAAAATAATGTTATCCGTTTTGTCTTTTGCCTGTGAAATCACTTCAAGAATATCTGTTTCCCCGGGTAATTCTTTTGATATTATAATTGTATTTGGTTTTTTATCTTGTATATATTCTAGTAGATTTTCCCTATCAATAGCAGTAATTGTATTGCAATTAATTGAAGTCTGTATAGACTCATCAATTGAACCATCACCAGTACCTAATAGCAGTATTGGCTTATCCTCATTATTGCTTTTGGGCTTTGATGTGGATGATTTAGGTATCGTTACGTTTTCTGTTTGCAAGGACTCTAATCTCATAGAAACATCTTTTAATGTTGACGGATTGTGCATTTTATCAATTATTTCTGTAATAGTAACGTCATTAAATACATAATCATAAACTCCTAAAGGAGTACATTTTTTAACTAACTCTTTTGCATTGTTAGATTCAGGATCACCTGGAAGAGCAACTACTCTTGTTCCCATTTCTCTTGCTGTGTATATTGTTGAAACAATATCTTCCGCTCCGGGCAACTCTTCTGAAATTATCAACACATCAAAACTATAGTCTTTTAAAGCTTCCCTATAATAAATTTCACCAACAATTTGTATATCAGGAAAGTTGTTATTAATATATTCCGCTAGAGCTTTGTCTAATTCTTCTACCCCAGTAGCTAGTAAAACATTCATGACGTTAATTACCTCCCTTATATTGTTTAGTTGATTAAATAAACCTGCATAGAAAACTTTACAGAATTTATAATTTAAGAATCTAAGATTAGCAAAGGATCTATGGTTTCACCATTTTGTTTTACAGTTAAGTGTAAGTGTGGGCCGGAACTTCTTCCTGTACTCCCTACTAAACCTACAATCTCACCTGGTTGAACGGTGTCTCCTGATCTGACTAACTGTCGGTTTAAGTGGCAGTAGGAGTATTGATTTACAGCATCCCGAATTACAACATACTTACCACTTCTGCTATCATAACCAACCGAAATCACCTTGCCACCTGAAACAGAAATTACTTGAGCGTTGGACGGTGCTGGTATATCTATTCCGCTATGAAATTCACCTTCAATACCAAAAATAGTTCGGTAGCCATACGGACTGCTTATTTCAGTATGACCAGGTACAGGCCAGTTAGCATTGGTCCCGCTAAAACGTTCTGCATATTGCCATATGCTTTCTGCATATACATCGCGGCATTCTTCTAGTTCATTATAACCACCAAGCTCTGCTAACGCCGGCAGTGTATCTTCCTGCCATCTTTCTTCATCTTCCCAATCAATTGAACTTAAACCTGAGTTAGCTAACATATATGCTGTACTCATGATCTGAGCCCGGGGATTGTCTTTGTCTTTTGTTATATCAAAATCTAGAAGGGTTGCGTATTGTTCCCAACCAGTCACTTTCATTTGAAACAAACCATAGCGGTTTTCACCTATATTTTCTTTTGTAGCATTAAATCCACTTTCATTGAAAGCAATAGCAGCTAAGAACCACCATGGCAAATCATATTCATCTTCGGCATCTTTAAATAAAAAGAATAAGTCTGGCGGTATCATGGATGTCGTTGCAAAATCGGAAACGGGTTCGTTTTGTAATAACCAGTCCATCCATTGCTGTTCCTCTTTAAAGCCATTTGCTGCTTCTATAATAGACATTCTATTTAGTTCCATATCATCGGTGTCTTTAAGATCGTATTTATCTTTGATGTATGTTTTTAGCCTTTGCCAACGATCAGGAAGGATTTGCTTTGTGTCCTTTAACTGCTCATATCTTTTAGTTGTGTTATCATATCTTTCAGTTTCCCATTCGTAATGGTATTGATAATGGCCAGATATTGTATATGCCTCTACCAGTAGATATACTGTTGTTCTTGTTGTGTGAGTATCACCTTCATCATCTGTTGTGGTTCTAATAACTTCTGATTTTTTGTAGTAATAATATGGGTGAAGTTCTCTAGCAAATTCCTCTCTAGTACTGTTATCTATATCATATTCGTTTTGAATCATAGCCCAGTGTAATAATACAGAGTGTAGTACCGGCCACTGTAAGCGTAATTTATAGTCATTGTTATATCTATCTCTCATGCTGTTAAAATTCCTTTGTCCTGTACCTGGATAATGTGGGTTATCCGGTGAGCTTTCACCAGACACTAGCCAGGTATCATCTACATTATATTGGTCACATAAGTCCTCGTATTCAACAAGAATTTCTTCGTCTTGTTCTGATAATTCCACTCCTGTTAAAGATTGTTCAGATGGCATAGAACCAAACATTGACGCTATTAAAGTTGTGACTAACACTAAAATCACTAAAACTATAGCTATAATGGGTATGTAGGGTGCTAACAAAATTAAAATTTTCTTGCCAGCCCATTTCGCTCCTTTTAAGAGGGCTTTTTCAGCCATTTGTTTACCGATATTTTTCACTAAATCACCCCTAAAATAAAAAACGCACTCAATAAGAGTGCGTTATCTCCACCTCATGCCATCTATAGAGGGAACTGCAGCATTTAGAGAAGTATTTGCAATTTGTGGGCTATTAAATGTTGGAGAAATCCCTTCAGTTGCGGCGATGCCAGCAGTTTTAGCGGCACCTCTAAGGTTACTTTGGCTACCTGTAACATCTTTGAAAGCTTGACCCATAGAGTAATCGGGTTGCTGTTCTTTATTACTTTTATATTGTTTTAAAGTTTCAGCACCAACGCCACCAGCAGTAACAGTCGTTGCTGTAAGACCGCTTACGCCTCTTGCTACCGTACCAGCAACTTTTTCACCACCAGGGACAAGAGAAAACATAAGGCCAGCCCCTGCACCAGCAACTGCACCAGCAACACCCGCTGAGGTTCTTGCCATATTTGCAGCTCTCACCATACCAAGCCCGGGAGCTGTATTGGGTTGTTGTCCTCCCTGACCTTGGCTGGCCATGTTACTTACATTACCTACAGGTGAAGTACCCGTATTACCAATTTGATTGCCACCACCTTGTGCAGCATTGGGAACAGCCAACCCTGATGGTGTTTGAGTATAACCTTGAGGCATTGCTTGTGTTTGTGCTGCAACACCTGTTGGTGCGCTAGGTGGCATCATATTACCAGAAGGCGATCCACCGCCCGGCCCAGGTGTCTGTGTGTTTAATGATGGTGTATTTACAGGCATCGCGGTTTTCACTAGGTTCCCTGCCCCCATGGCAGAGGCAAAACCCATTGCACCAAGTACCTTGCTTGCATTACCTGCCTCGTCCATTCCAGCCATGCGAGTAAAAACGCCCTGCACCGAATTCCTAAACATTTCTGCCAGAGGAATAATTGTAGCCATCCAAACCAGCAGAAAAAACCAAGAACCATTGTTGGTATCTATATTGCAAAAAGTAAGGAATATAAGCAGGCAAAGGGCATGTGCTGTCTGCATAAAACCATTTGATAACAACTCACCCACCCAAACGGGCATAGCGTTTACATTTTTGTTTATAGCCCACATCCACGCCATAATAGGGGTAAAAATATATATCCCTATTAAAATAAAGTGACGCATGATATAAATAATATTTAACCATGCCTCAATACCGCAAAATAAAAGTTTAACCAACGCTGTTCCCAATACGGAACCTGTTGTAATATTTGATATTATACTTCCATCATCTTCTGATAGACTTAGTTTCTCTAACTCACCGGCATCAGCACCTACTTTTGCGGCTATAGCTTGCAAGCTATCTACCATAGCATTGTTTAAATTAAAAACAACATAAAAAAGAGCCGGGGCTCCGGCTATTATCATAATTGCACCCAACCAACGCCACATATTTTCCATGGCTGTTTGTCTGGCACGTGGGTTTATTGCACCAGCATATAGGAATTTGTAGGCAGTTATTATTACATTGATTAAAGCAAATCCACCACAAATAGCTGCCATGCCAGCATACCACACGTTTAGTTTTCCCCATTCTTCGCTGTTAAACGGTGCCAATTCTTTTTCAGCATCGGATAACCCATGGTTAAATATTAGCTTATCAAATGTCTGAAAGGCTGCTTCCTCTTCTAATTTTTGAAATACAAGCACTATAGCGGTTATGGGTGATGTCATAATACGTTCAAACATGCCGCCTTGATCGTTGGTAATGGCATCCTTTTCATCTTCTGTGATAATTCCATCACCAACAAGATCGGCAGCATATACAGGGGAGGAGATAGTTACTAAGAAAATGATTAAGAGGACAGCAGATAAATACCTCTTACTATACATCTACCTGTACCCACTTTCCATCTTCCCATATATATTTTTCCCTTACCCCGGTCCCCCGTTTTTTAAGTTTGGTGTTTAAGCATTCTATTGACTCGGAATAATCCCGGTCTTTGGCTCTTTCGTATTCATCATTTATATTGGCCCACTGAATCATTTTAAGTGATAACCACCAGATCAGTGTCAAAAGTAGAGAGAAAAAGCCAGCAATAGGCGCGACCATCATCTGTTCCTCTCCTGAAGGTCCTGCCTGTTCTTCATCAGGGTGGTAGCAACTGATATATTGCATACCGGTATATGGATCTTCTTTAATCAATGAGTGACACCTCCCTCCCAATTCCTAACGGTTTGTATCCACGGCCATTCATAAGCTGTAGGAGTTATTCTAACAGCAGTTAATGTACCACCTATACTTATTAATGCTTCGCCAGGGGCAAATGACCTTAGCATTTCCCTACATCCTGCAGACAACTTAAAAGTCTCTGCCACTTGATCTACTAAAGAAGAACTTTGTTTTAACAAAATCTGTGTTTCACAATTACCGATTACTGCTCGACCTTCTTTATGAGCTATAAAGTCTTCTATTTGTTGGCTTGCCACTACTAAAGATGTTCTGTATTTTCTACCTCGTTTGGAAAGTTGTTCTAAAAAGTCCCGACTGTCTTTATATTTCATAAAGGTCCATGCTTCGTCCAGCACTATTCTTTTATCATAACCTTTAACCCCTTGGGCAAACTTTTGCCAGGCCCAGCCAAGTAACACATACATGGTATAGAAACGGGTGAATTCATCTTTAATACCACTTATGTCAAAACAGATAACCTGATTTTTTAAATCAACGGAAGTTTGACAATCAAACATTCCTAGTGTGCCACCTTGTAAAAAGGGTTTTAATAATGTTCTTAATTCCTCAGTATAGGGTTTTTTCCCTAGCTGATTCCATAAATCTGTTAGAGTAGGCATTGCCTTTTTCACTTTGCCCACAACAAATGTATCGCCCGATATAGTGTTATTTGTAGCTTCTTTTGCCTTTTCATAAAGACTGGCCGGATCAGTAGTTATCTTTTTATCTACATATACTTCACGAACAGATTCTTCTAATTCTGCCGTTTCTGGTGGAGTAAGTGTTCTATTGAACTTGTTTTGTAAAATGGCATTAATAAGGGCTCTGATCTCATTTATCTTATCATTAATATTTACAGTAGTGGGATTGCCATTATCATCAATATCGGGTTCTATATCAAAAAGGTTGATACCAGTTACAGTATTAGAGGTTATTTTTACTACTTTACCACCGAGTAGCTTTGTAACTACATTAGGATACTCTCCTTCTGGATCAAGGATCATGATACGATGCCCTTGGGCTGCTGAACGTAACAAGTCAATTATTTTTAACGCTACGCTCTTACCAGAACCAGATGTGCCAAAAACAGCCATATGTTGGTTAGTTAAGTAAGGTGGTCCAATAAAGCTGTCATAAAACATCGGGGAACCACTATGGTAGTTATACCCTAAAAACACTCCAGAAGGGTGTGATAAATCACTGTTTGATATTGGCATCATGGCAGCAACCCCACCGGTTGTCATGTTGCGCCAATAATCTGCTATTGTAGGGCTGTTAATTGGTATAGATGTTTTATATCCATCTAATTGCCGGTGCATTAATGTTCTGACATGCGTAGAAGTAGCCGCTAGTATATCTTCCAGATTATCAGACTTAGTGTTCAATTCTTCTATTGAACGGGCATGAAGGGTTATTACAACGGTAACGTAAAAAAGTTTATCACGATTGGTTTGTATGTTCTTTCTTATATTTTCTAGGTCATTAATAGTTTGCTCTAACTCTGGAAGATAAAGGATATTTCCTTGCTTTGAATATATCATATGTTGCGCCTGAGCGGAAGATACTTTCTTAGTTAAATCGTGAATAACAGCACGGTTGGGAACTGGATCAACGTGAACGGATAAATCAATGTCACCTAAGCTATAGATTCTATCCAGCCAACCAATGTTTATCTGGTTAGGATAAACAGCTAACACATACACACGAGCATATCTTGAAGGTCCGGTTTGCAAGTAATCGTTATTTTCCTCTAACCCATCAGGACAGAATAGATCTTGCAGGCGTGGTGTATTCTTTTCCAAATTAATTTGCCTGTTCTTTTGTTTCTTCGCTTTGTTCCGATTGAACAGTTTGTTCAGCAAATGTAACCCTCCCTCCCATGTTTTTATACAATTTGGTTCCTCCGGCGGCCACTAAGTCTGACGGATTGGTTGTTCTGGAACGGTTAAACACTCTGTATAGCAAATTAGTTATACCCTCAGAGTTTAGCATTTCACATTTAATGCCGCACCGTGATAATTGACTCAGTATTGTTTCTGCCCGCCGGTATAGTTCTGCGGTAGCTTTTTGTAAGCTCTCTACTTCATTTATACTGATAACTATATAACTTCTGCGTATGTGTACGGATCTGTTTTGCATCATTTCATCTAGATATTCAATACTGTTAATAATGTAGGATCGCATTTGATCAGTAAGAGGCTCATTTAAACGGTTATACATTGTGGTCATACTGTTTTTGGTATCAACCAGTTCTGTAGTAGTAAATGTTTGAATAGGGAAATTTAAAGATATGGCCAATGAAATAAGCACATCTTCAACAGAAGTTTGTTCGCCTTCTGACATTAAGTAATAGTCTAATGAGCCAATACGGATTATCATCCTGTAGTAATCATCATCAGTTATGATAACCCCGTCTTGAATGTCTTTAACATTCCATATATCCTGTAGGTTTCTGCTTTTCTTTTTTGATTTTTTAGTGTCTTCATTATCTCCTTTATCACTTTTACCGTATTTGCCACCTAACATTTTTTGTTTTTGATACTTTAAAATAAAAGGGGTAGCTATAACAACTATTAATGTTAATACAAAGAAAATACTCCCTATAATCAATTAATCATCCCCCTTTAAAACAAAAAGCCTGGGGCGCAAGTAATAGCGCACCAGGAAGTATAGATACTTGTCCAATCGTACTTCGTTAATTTTTATAAAAGCCAGAGCTACTCCTAGTATCAAAATAGGTATACAAAAAAATAAGTTCAGCACTATGTGAACTCCAAAGGCTTCTAACAAGATAAAAGTCGTAACTGATATAATCAATGCTGCAATAATATATATTACCTGTCTGAGTGTCAGTACCCCACCAAAAGTTCTCTCTTCTTCCTCTAATTCTATGGGTATAGAGAAAAGCCGCATATAAACTCCTCCTTAGCTTCCAAGACTTTCGCCGATGCCTAACAACGCTCCTGCTATAAATATTGCACCACCAAGCAAAGTTCCGCCAATACCTAGATACATAAACCCTTCCATTGTTTCAGCCCGCTTTTTAGCATTGCCTGATGTAACCATTAGCTTTATTGCAATAATACAGACTGAAAAGAATAAGATGCCTCCACCAACAGGCATCCCAATATCCTTTACCAGTGTTGTGATTGTTTCACCCAATGAACTGGCGTCTTTAGTGCCAATACCGCCATAATCCTCAGCTAGAGCTGTGTTAGCAAGAACTAAATTGGTAGCTAGCATAGTTGAAACTACTTTTAGTTTATTCAACATATTAAGTCACTCCTTATATAATTAATTATTCAAATTACTACCTGCTTCAAAAACAGAGTTGGCAATTATAGGTGCTGCGGCATACAAGAATAAACCAAGCAAGCACAGCAAAAATCCAATAAAACCTATAGTTTTTACAGTTCTTATTCCGAAGACAAGCCCAACTATTAATATTAGGGCCATTAGGGTTAACATGGTAACTGATAACGGTACTATAAAAGTTCCTACAGTTTCATGAAAAGACATTAAAATAGCCGCTATGTTCTCTCCTATTTTATCTAGAGATACTGACTTTATAGGCATGGAGGTTTCTGCCCAAGCTGTTGATGCTCTGGTTATACAAAACATGAATGTTATTAATTTAATTTTTTTCAATTTAAAACATCCTTTGTTAGTAGTCTTCATCTTTTATATAAGGGTAAATATCTTAACCAGGGCTTATTTAAAATATAAGCAGCTGGCTCTTCATCTTCTTGCACTGGTTGCTTAATTTTTTTGCATTGTGTTGGTGACAAAATTTCGGGGCTATATATGCCATAAAAATCCCCCTTATTAAATAATTAAAAACATCAGATTACTCCCAAGCCAACTTTTCTACTGCTTTCTCCATGTCAAGCATCGATGGCCGTGTGTATTTTGCCGTGGTATTTAGGTCCGAGTGACCCATTAATACAGCTACTCTTTCCAGACTTTCACCTGCATCTATAAGCATCTTTCCGAAGGTGTGGCGTAACATGTGTGGGGTTACTTCCACGTCTGCAATCCGGGCATACTTACGTATAATTCTTTCTGCCGTTCGAGTAGTCATATGTATCTTCCGACCGGCAAAAAGCCATTTACTTTCCAACTCGGCCATATATATGTGTAAGATCCTGCGAATAGTTATATTTAATGGCACCTCTCGATATTTACCTCCTTTTCCTTCCCGAACCTTGACCAATCCCGAACGTTCTTTAATTATCACATCCTCTTTCATTAAGGAACACGCTTCTGATATGCGCAACCCGGTATGTAATAACAGATTAATAAGAGCTAACTCCCGAACAGACCCATATTTCTGCACAGCTCTCATAAATATTCCAAGTTCTCTTCTTCCCAACCATTTTGGCGCCTTTTGCTGTTCAGGAACTCTTTTCACTCCACTTGTAGGATTAGTGATAATAATTTGTTGAGCCTGTGCCCATTTATAAAAAGAACGTAGAACATCTAAAGATAGATTTACTGTTGCAGGTTTTTTGCACAGGCCAATTAGATACCGCCTGTAGTCTGCAATATCAAGAGCGGTTACAGATACCACTTCCGCTTTTTCATATTTTCCTAATAACCAACTATTAAATTTATTTAACGTGGCCACATAGGCAGAAATTGTACGTTTTGACATGCCACGGCCCTGAAGATATTTTTCAAAATCCTTTATATAATTCATTGCATTAACACCCCTTGCCTTATACGACAAAAAAATGACCGCTTATCACGGTCATTTTTCCTTTATAATTACCATTTTTATTTAATTATTGTCGTATAAGACTTCTTATATCAAATTTCTTGTATAATTATTAAGTTAACTTTTTATAAACAATTAATCCCAAAAAACCTACTCTTAATTCTTCATATTGTCTATTTATAAAAATTCAAGACTTAAGTTATTAAGTAAAAAAATATTTGACCCATGTTCTAAAGTTACTTTTATTTTCTATTTATAGTTTTCCCCTCTACTAGAGTAACTTTCTTATAGGAAATATTCAATTTATCACAAATTTTTTGTTTTGTGCTATAGTCACAGGGGTGTACATACAAGTGTCCTGTTACTAACCTTTTTAATATTGATAAAGAAAACAAATTTTTATCTAACTTATCTGCCATTATAAATGTTTCTTTTTTAGGGAAACTTGTCATGCATTCCAATTTCACGGCTAAATCGACAAGCCCAATTGAAGTGTTAGAATATTTTTTAAAGATTTCCTCATATGTTCCAAGTAATTTCTTATTACCTACTGATTCTGAAATTTTCTTTATAATTCCTAATGATATATACTCAGTCAAAGTCATTACAAATAATTTACATTTTTCCTCTGTAATTTTTTTATTATTACCTTCCTTTTCTTTTATAGTATCTAGTAATATTTCTAATATATCTTCAATATTTTCATCAATTTTATTTAAAAACATGCTAAGAGTCCTCATACCAAGCATATAACACTCTAGAGCCGCATCAAACTTAATAACCCCTTGTATTGAACCCGGATAGTTCTTTATAATTTGCCCTAAAATTTCAATAGTTTTAAAAGCTTTATTAATTAAAAGTATATCCTCAACTTCATTATCAGCATCATCATAAAATTGTTCTTCATCCTGTTCCTCTATCGTTCTTTCAATTTCATCTTTCTGTTTTAAAACACCTTTTCTATTTTGACTCGGTTCTACATCTGTCAAAGATAAATTTGGGATTTTTTTATACATCCTATTAATGAATGGAACATGATTATCAAAATCATAAGCCATATAATCCTTAAATAATTGTTTTGACTTATTTATTAATTCGTTAATTATAAAAGTGGATTTAGACAAGTGACATAAAAACATCATTATATTTGAGTTTTGCTCTGAGTGCAAATTATTACAGATATTACCAATATTAAATTTTATTTCTAACTGTTCAATATTATCAGATAAATATTTAGCAATAAAATAATAATAAATATACTTATACTTAAAATAGTATTCACAATCATTAGAACACTCCATTATCCCAGCCTTAATTAAATTATTTATAACTTTCCACTCCGATAACGACATTGTAAATTTTTCATTATAAATTTTGGTGACTTCATGGATATCGTTTTCATCTAGGTATTCTCGATTATTTTCATAAAGATAGTAAGCCATTACAGACATATAAGTATAAAGGGTATCAATTAAATCAGGAGAAGAATTGATATTTAATAGACTGTCAGTAATTAAGGAACCGTATAGATAACCGTATGAACTTAAACTTTGTATATTTTTTTTGTTAGTCTCTAATTGCTGAAGAATAATAAGTATAAAAATAGGATACGACGGAAGAAGATTTCTTCCTAAAAGTTGATTTACAGTTTTCTCTATTTCTATTGATTTATATTCAAGCTCGTCATCAGTTATAATAAATTCTCTTCCAATACTATACCATTTTTTTATTAATTCACTTCTTAAATAATGTCCAAAATTAACTAAATCATAATTCTTTATTTCAAGAGCTAGACTATTTAGGCTTTCTTGATTAATTAACTGTTCAACTCTAAAGGAACTATCTGCAAACATTATGACATTATTATATTTTTTCATAACTAAATTAATTATAGCAGCTTTACCTTTAGCATTCATTTTTACATTTTCAAAATTATCTATAATAAGAAATTTTTTATTATTATCAATTTGAGTATACTCCTCATATAATTCTTGACAATACTGATTATCAAATGCTCTTTGGATTATATTTAACAAATCTTCTTCTCTAGGAGTATTAATGTGTTTACCATCTATCATTATTGGAATTGTCTTTTCTGAGTATAAATCCATATAGATTTTTTTGGCCAATGTTGTCTTACCCGATTTCTCCTCACCAGTAATTATTAAATATTTATCATTTGAATTGCTAATAATGTCGCGACTTTTAAATAAAATGTGCTCCTTACTGGAATCATCGTGTGATATAATTCTAAGGTCAGGGTAGATAAATATATCTTCTAGCAATAATTTATCTTTATGTGGATGATAAAACTGAGCACCAGTATCATTTAATTCATTTAAAAACAATTCATTCAGCATAAACTTCTGTTTTTCTATTAGTTTATTTCTTCTGAATTCTTTCCATGTAGTTTCATTACTTACAGAATATATATTAGAATTCCATTCATAATTTTTAAATTTATAATGCTCATCTTCCAAATTGAATATGATTATGTTAAAACCGCTTATATCATTTTTTTCCTTATCTTGCAATATACTTCCCATGTAAAATTCATTAGTGTATATATTCATTGTATTTACCGACTGCTTAGATGATAAATGTTCATGACCTGTAATAATAATATCAGAAAACTTTTCAATTTTATCTCTAAACAATCGACAATTATCAGCATCTAGCCAATTGTATGGGTGATGAAAAAGAGATATAATTAAATCGTAATTTTTAAGTTTAATTTCGTTAATAAATTCTAAAGGCATAATAATTTGACTTTGTTTTTCTTTCTTTTGAGACATCCAAGAACTATTAATCATGTTAAATAAAATTGTAAATTCGTCACCTAATTTAAATTCTTGAGATAAATGTATTTTATTACTATCTTCTACCCAAGAAATTGCGCTCATGCTCTGTGAAAACTCATAAAAGTATTTTTGTACTTCTGTGCAGTTATTAATTATGCTTTGGTCTATCTCTTTTCCTTTGCTTGATAATATATCCTTTATTAATGATATTCTAGTCCCGTCTTCTAAATTAAAATTACAATCGTGATTACCAGGAACAATAACAAAACGGACATTATCAGAATTAATACTAACATATAATTCTTCCAAAAATTCTTGAGCAACTTTATATTCTTCTGCTTTTCCTGAAAATGCAACATCACCAGTTATTACTATAAACATGTGATCGTCTTGTCCAAAGTTACTTAGTATCGCTTCTTTTATTTTTTCAAGCCTATTATAAATAATATTACTTTCCTTACTTACACTAAAATGAATATCACTTAAATGGCAAATTAAAACTTGCATAAATATTATACCTCCAAAAGGATCATAGGTTATATTCACATATAACTATAATTTTCTCCTCAAAATTTAATTATTCTATCTTAAATACTTATATCCTTTGGAGATTTATGTCGTATTTTGGTATTTAATAAATTTTAATGTCGTAATCAAATATATCATTGCCTCATTCTAAAAGATCAATGTATAACAAAATCTACACCATAATAACAGGTGTAGGTTTTGCTAGTTTGACCAAAAACATCTTTCTTCCATACTCTTCCTCTCTCCCCCGCCCTTTCCCCGGCGACGGGTAATACCTATAGTGTTTTTATCTTGGGCTTCATTAAATAGTTCTTCTATTTTGTTACACTTTGGTTCATCGGCAGCTGTGTCAAGGTTAATGCCAGGAATATCTTTGTGCTTACTTGTATCTTTTACTAATCCGGCCATTATCCCTGGAAATTCTGCTGCAAAGAATGGTATGTAAATCTCTTCTTCTAGGTATATTTCAGCAACAGCCTTAGTTTGTTGATCCATATTATTAATGCCCCGCCGTATCTCTGCCCAATACCTTCTTTCAATTTTCCGTTGCAGAATATTTATCATGTGTTTCATTCCAACGTATTTTACATCCTCAGTTAAATCCACTATATTGGCATTTCTTACACCCATACGTGCCATAACCTCGGGTGTTGGCAGTTGACCCTTTTTCTCCGGTGGTAGTTGGTAAATTTCTTCCCTGATTTCTTCTATTTGAGTTTTAAGGGTCTCAACTTCTAACAAAGTAACCTTTTTATTGATGATTGAGTCAACTCTATCCCGCCACATTAAAAAATTTTCCCTTTGCAAATAATTAAGTTTATCTTTATATTCCGGCCATGTACGAGGTTGATGTTTCATATATATCTTTATTACATCGCTTTTTGTAATCTCATATTTCTTTGCTACTTCACGAGGTGAATATCCTTGGCCTAATAAATGTAGTACCTTATTTTCAATCTCTGGAGTAATTTCTACTTTTGGTTTCGTGGCAGGTCTGCCCTTCTTCTTATTTGGTTTTAAATCAAGACGTTGGCGAGCCATGCCTATAGTTCTTCTAGATACTCCCAAGACCTCAGCTATTTCTTTATCTGTTTTACCTTTGCTATGTAGTTTTTTAAGCTTATCTTTGTTTAAACTGAAGTTCTCTGCTAACCCTAATCGTTTTCGAGTGTTAACCACTGTTTTACGGTTTACTCCTAGTAAAGCAGCTATCTCAGCATCTTTTTTTCCTTCATTAATGTATATTTTTAAAGTTTGTTCATCTATAGCTGGTTTTCTTCCGGAGTATTTTTTACCACTTTTGCCATTTTTAGCAGTACTACTAAAAGACATACTACACCCCCGGTTCACTTCCCTTAATCTTAAATAAGTTCGTTAATCATTTAGTTTTTGAAAATACGGTTATTTTTAAACTATCCCTTATTAACTAATACTGTTAGCTCCTCTGGCGCATTGAAAAACGTGTAATATATAGAGTTTAATTCTTCTTCAAGCCTTATAGTTGCCCATTTCCTCTGCTGCTCGTATTCTTCTCTAATGTCTTGATATTCTTCCGCCAGTTCTTGCTTAAACTGCTCAATATTTTCAGGCGCGGTATGTGGGTTATCCTTATGGTTAAAAAGTCCCTTAGCAACATACATAACTTTACTAACGCCAATAACATCGAAACCTTCAGAACCATAGTCGCCAATCAGTCTTTTTTCAACTTCCTTGCGAATTAACTCTTGGGTTTCTTCTTTGTAAATATCATTAAAATACCAGTCCATTTGGTCTCTTAAAACATCGCCATGGTTTTTCTCCCATTTGTAGTGGGCAGCCATCATTATTTCCCAAGCGTACTCTTCCATTTTATTTTCAAGGATAATTTTCATTTGTAAAACCTACCTTGCTATAAGTTAGTTATGTGAGTTAACACTCTTCCTATTAGACTCAGGTATTTCCATCCGCTTTTCTTTGGCGGCGAGTTGTAATAGGTGAACATAATAGTTTACCAAAGCCTTTTCATCTCCTAAGTGTCTTACCGTGATTTTTGGTTCAACTTTTTTAGCCATTTTCACCCTCCCCTTTTCACTGAAACCCGACAACTTATGCCATTTTTCTCTGACATTAGATGATACAATATATATAAGGTAAATCTTAAGCAAGTGACATGTTGTCTGTTGCAACATTTGATTTTAAAAAAATTTCATCTAGTGATATTTCATAAAAACTAGCTATCTTTCGTGCAACTCGAAAAGAAGGGTCCCTAGTGCCATTTTCTATCTGTGTATAAAACGACCTTGATATCCCAATAGCTTTGGCCACTTCACCATGCGATAAACTTAAACTTGTTCGTTTGTCCTTTATTATTTTACGTTCCAAACACATCACCCCTGCGTGTTGTTTGTTGCAACATCTGTTGTTATTATTATATGTTGTTTACTGCAACACGTCAATAGCATTTTAGGATTTTGTATATTTTGTGCAACATCAATATTGTATTTGTTGCTAGTTGCAACATGTTTGTATAGAATAAATATTGATAAAGTTTAATAAATGAGGTTTAAATATGAACATTTTTGCTGAAAGACTCAAAGAACTCAGAGAAGAGCATGAATTATATCAAAAAGAATTAGCAGACAAGATAGGTGTAAAACGGGGTACTGTTGCTGCCTGGGAAGCCGGACGCTTACCCGAAAGAAGTGCCCTTGAAAAGTTAGCTAATTTTTTTGGAACTAGTGTTGACTATCTTCTAGGTCGAACCGATTTTCGTGATGCAAAAAAAGAAGAGGAAAATGATAATACAGAACCGCCACACCCGGAAGAACTGGAAAAAATTATAAAACAATCCAATCTAATGTTTGATGGCACTCCGCTTGATGATAATGATAAAGAAGATATACTTGACTTTGTCAGAATAGCAGTTAGAGCAATTAAAAAACGTAAGCAGCATGGTGAAAAGACTACTGAATAGAATCAGTAGTCTTTTGTTATAAATCGACAAAATTCTACAACATTAACATGGGAGAGGATAATGAACTGGATAACAAAAGAAGTAAAGAATTTAGTCAGAAGATATGGCACTACTGATCCTTTAGAGCTAGCTGATTATCTTAATTATATTGTTATCCCTTACCCTTTTAAAAATATCAGGGGAATGCTTTTGGTTATAGATGGGACAACTTGTATTGGTGTTAATTCAAATTTTTCACGAAAAATGCAAGGGTTAGTAGTACTGCATGAAATAGGCCACCGGTTACTACATCCGAAGATGAATTACTTCATGATTATTGAAGATACTCTTTTCCCAGCGGGTAAATTTGAATACCAGGCAAACCGCTTTGTAGCGGAGTTAGTATTGGGGGAAAGAAAGCCACATGCTGGAGAAACAATATATGAATTTGCCGCCAGGTACGAAGTACCGGTGGAATTAGTTAAAACACTAGCAAAATAGTTTTTATATTTAGAATTTGTATGTTAACCATTTTAGTAAATAACAGAATTATCAGCACGATTATAATCTAACGTTTTAAACTTAGACTTCAGTATAAAATACTGGGATTTCCAGTTCAATATCAATTAAATTGGAGGTCAATCATCATGAAAGAAAAAGATTATATAGCATTAAGAAGCAAAATGACTAAAATGGATGCAATATTTGATAAGAAAACCCCACAAAATATAGGTATTTTTTGTACCGTGAATGGAACAAAAAACTAAAAAGAATTACTTTTATACTTTTAAATCCTAGCACTGCAACAAAAACAGAAGACGACTCTACTATTACGCGCTGCATCGAATATGCTTACAGTTGGGGATACGGATACCTTGCTGTAGTTAATCTTTTTGCTCTTCGTGAACCCAATCCAGAAACAATGAAAAAGAAAAAACATCCTATTGGTTCTGTTAATAACTACTATATACATTGGGCAGTAAAACACCCTAAAAATTCACTTACCGTTGCAGCTTGGGGTAATCATGGAGTCCATATGAGTAGATCTAATAAAGTAAAAAAATTACTGACAGGCGTACAATTTCACTGTTTAAAGGTTACAAACAAGGGAGAGCCTAACCACCCACTATATCTAAATAATAAATTGAGACCTACTCCGTACAACTTTTGAATACAATGCAAACCACTTAAAAAATTAGTAATTCTTGTTGAAGTAGCCGCACACTGGGGAAAGTTTATATGAATTTAGATAAATTAAAAATATAGCGAGATGATTGTTAAAAACTAATAAAATAACTAGTTTAGACGGGAGATATTATAGATGAGGCCATATGTTGCATTCTTTGATGATTCAGGTAGTCCAGATCCTTCAGATAGAACAGAATTTTTCACTTTTGGAATGGTAGTTATTCCGTTTGAATTAATACAAAAAATTTCTGATTCATGGTGGGACATTATTCGTAGTCACATGGGCATTCCCCGTAATGGCCTTCCACCAATCCTAAATCTTGAAGCCAAAAGTGCCGACCTTTATAATCTATATGACAAACTGCGTAATAATGCAAACTTAAGAATAGAAGAACAACGCTTGGTAGATGATTACTGGCTTGATGAAAATAAAGTTAGCTCCTTTATAAGAAGTATTTGGGATTACTTATCTACTATGGATAATGATGTAACATATTTAGGAGCGGCAGTAAATAAGCATGAATTCTGGAAAAAATTTAAACCAGATGAGTATGATTATTACAATTTTTTAGTTCAAAACAATGCTTCTAAACGTGATAAAAAGAGCATACGTATGCGATTACAAGAAGCTTTGGTTAGTAAAGCCTTTGAATACTTGTTGCAAAGAACACAATACCTCATGGAAGATAATGAAGGTGAATGTATTGTGATTGGTGATGAAACCTGTCACTCAAATAATTTTTACTCATCTCAAGCCTTTTTACAAGCCGGGTTTGGTAATTACACCAATGCAGAAAATATAATAAATAACGTGGTATTTGGTTCATCGCTACATAATCCCGGCCTTCAAATATCAGATTGGATAGCTTACGCTATACGAAACTGGGCAACAGATAAAAATTCACACATTATCTCCAGATTTAATGAAATAAAACATAACTTTAGAAACGGAAAAAATAACCCCTTCGGTAGAGGAATTGTTTTAATACCTAGCAAATCAAATTTTCCCCAATAAATTAAAAAACTGGTGGCATCGGGACGCATCCCTTACGGCACGCATGCCGCTCCACCAATTAACTAATATCACATATTTATTATTTGTCTATATTCTACTCTTTTTTTATTTAAAAATCAATATTTTGGTAGATAAATTTAATTATCTACCAAAATATTGATTGAGCGCAAGAAATTAATTTTATTATTAAGAGAGTTAATTGTTCATTGTTAGCTCTGCCAAGGGAATTTGTTTTATCCAAACATTTGACTAAATCACCTAACCACATTCTATATTACTATAAAATAATTTATTAAAAATATTAGCAAACAAACGTTCTTTTTGTAACCAAAGTCTGTTATTATTAAATGTACAAAGTATTTTGTAGTTATTATTAAGGAAGGAGTATCACCTATGAAATTGAAAGCGGCTCTTTATATTCGTGTTAGTACAGAAGAGCAAGTCGAAAATCATAGTATTCCCAGCCAAAAGGAACGTATTGAAGCCTTCTGTAAATCACAGGATTGGGAAATATATGATTACTTTATAGATGACGGCTTTAGCGGTAAAAACTTAGACAGGCCGGCTATGCAAAAATTATTAAGTGAAGCTGGCGAAAAAAAGTTTGATATTGTACTAATTTACCGACTTGACCGCTTTTCACGCAGAGCTCTTGATGTATTACGTGTAGTTGAAGAAGTATTCGAACCCAATCAGATTTTTTTAAAATCTGCTACCGAGCCATTTGACACCTCCACTATTGCTGGTAGAATGATGCTTACAATGCTTGTTGGTTTTGCTCAGTTTGAGCGTGAAAGTATAGCTGAAAGAGTTAAAACTAATATGTTACATAAAGCAGCACATGGAGAATGGTGTGGTGCAAACCAGGCTCCTTTTGGATATAAAAACATGGACAAACAACTGGTTATTGTACAGGAGGAAGCTGCCATAGTAAAAGAAATTTTCTCTATGTACGCTTCCGGAAATGGTTTAAGAACTATAGCTAAGAACCTAAATGAACGTGGTTGTCGCACAAGAAAAGGCTATATGTGGTCACATACAGTTATTCGTAATATACTTGTTAACCCTCAGTATGTCGGAAATATGATTTGGAATCGCACCGAAAGAAAAGGTACTAAAACTATAAAAAGAGATAAAAGTGAATGGATAATTTCTAAGGGTAATCACGATCCAATAGTAGATAAAAAAACATTTGATGCAGTACAATCCATTTTGGAAAGCCGTGGTAAAATGTCCATGCGAGAAGCTAGTAGTGATTATGTACTTAGTGGCTTGGTGTACTGCGGCCAATGTGGTTATAAATATCGTGGTTGGTATAAAAAAGCTAAAAAACCTGGAAGAAAAGTTAGGTATTATAGATGTGGCGGGTATAATTACTATGGTATAAGTTGTAAAACCCCCAGTATACAAACTCACGAACTTGAGGAATATGTTCTACAAGAATTAGAAAAATTAGAGCAAAATGAAAGTGCCCTATGGCAAGCTTACAAGCATTTTCAAGAACGTGATCTTGGGAAAAAAGAAACTTTAACTGTTGCCCTAAAAGAAACTAAGCAAACTCTATCCAGCATTGGTACCAGAAAACAAAAATGGTTCGACGCTTTTGAACAGGGTGCTTTGGAAGCTAACGATTTGAAAGAACGAATTAATCAATTAAATAATGAAAGAGAAAAGTGTGAAAAGCGTTTAGTGGAGTTAGAGGCATCTATGGCAAATATTGAAGCTAAAGAAATTAGTATTGGTCACGCTTTAGAGAGTATTAAAAATGTTAGACAGCGGTGGAATTCCGCTAGTGTGCAAGAACAAAAACTTTTGGTGCGCTCAATTATCAATAAAATAACTATTCATAGCAGGGAAAATATTGAGATAGAGTTTTATTTTTAGAATTTGTTAGCATAATTTTTAATAGATGAAGAAAAAGTCCAATATTAAGTGTGTATGCAAATGCTGCCAAGATACAATATATCAATGCAAACGCAACAAATGACCCCGTGCAACTTATATAAGAAAACATAAATTTGAAGCTTAAAGATGTCTATTTATAATTTATCGCTGAGTTTTCTGAATTTATTCCTTGCCATTGAAATGAATGCAAGAGAGCTTAGCAGATATTAACTTGATTTTATATTAGGAAGCAAAATACTTACTCTGTCATATGACAGTTTTTTATCTATAAAATAAAAAGGAACCTGCTTTTCATGTTTTTTCTTATTCATACTTTTATATTAGTATTTAATCTTATAAGCTTTACGGACATTGCGTAATGTCCGTAAACTTTAAACCTAACAATAATTAATCAATCACAATAATAATAACGCTTATTTTAAGTACAAGAAATCGCACTCGAGACAATTTTAGCATTATTTTTACCTCCCTTAATCAATATATCATTAGATATATTGATTAAGGGAGGTGAATATTACAACAATGCTTAATTAAGAACAAAATAAAACTTACAGTATTTTAAAGTTTATATATTAATTGCAACAAATAATATATTAGCAATTTAATCTAAACAAATCTGTGTTAATAGAAATTTTTATTAATCTACGTTTATACTCCTACCACTATCTTTTGAGACCTGATCAAAGTACTGGGGTTTTCTGTAATATATTTAGCAGTGTCCCCTGCAACATTCCTTATTTTAATGTTTCCGGCTGTTGATGATTATTACCATAGGATAATACCACCTGTGCCATTTTTTTGAGCCACCTATGACATTAAAATAAACAACTTGAGACATTAAGAAAGCCACCATATATAGAGGTGACCTAGGGTAATTATTTTTAGTTATGCGTAGTCTTTAATGCAGATTAGATAGTTAATGCGTAATAACTACAATTCAAAATTATTACTCATCATGTAAAAACTGCAACACAACTGAAAAATAAGTTATAATGAATAGTAGTAGAAAGATGTTCTTATAAGAAATATAGTGTAGTAAAGATTATAGTATTTTGCTGGTGGTGTAATTCTTACTTGAGGCAAAAAGTATCTTATGCTAAAAAAATCAAGGTCTGATATGTTTCCACTAACCTCGAACAGAAGGAGATAAGATGTCAAATATTATTGAAATAAGCGACTTTCATCTCCCAATTTGGATGTCTTTGCTCGACTGACGGAAAAGCAGCTGCGCAATAGATTGGAGCCGGAGATGGGCATCTTTATTGCGGAGAGCACCAAGGTAATTGGACTTGCCCTCGACGCTGGATGCGAGCCTATTTCACTTTTGATGGAGCACAAATACATTGCAGGGCAGGCACACGGTATAATCACCCGATGCGGAGATATCCCCGTCTATACTGCCGATAGCAACCTGCTAGCAGGGTTGACCGGCTTTCAGCTGACCCGCGGTGTGCTGTGTGCCATGCGGCGTCCTCGTTTACCCAGCGTTGAAGATGCGTGTGCCGGTGCAAGTCGAGTGGCTGTGCTTGAAGGTATTTCGGACTCTACCAACGTCGGTGCCATTTTTCGCTCGGCTGCGGCTCTAGGCATAGATACCGTGTTGCTTACCCCCTCATGCTGTGACCCACTATGCCGGCGTGCGGTGAGGGTGAGCATGGGTACCATCTTCCAAGTGCCATGGGCCCGTATTGGCAGCAAGCCTTCGCAGTGGGCGCAGCAGGGCATGAAGAGTCTGCGCAAGCTGGGCTTTAAGACCGTTGCCATGGCTTTAAATGATAACGCTGTTAGCATAGATGATCCGCAGCTCATGGCAGAAGAAAAGCTTGTTATCGTACTGGGTTCAGAAGGTAATGGACTGGCGCCCTGCACGATTGCCGACTGCGATTACACCGCGTGCATCCCCATGTCCCATAACGTGGACTCTCTGAACGTAGCTGCAGCCAGCGCCGTGGCCTTCTGGCAACTCAGGGTCCGGTAAGCTTTTATATTCACATAATACGTCGTAAAAGTTGATTAATGCTCAGGGGAGACCTTTGGTCTCCCGCTTTATGACGCATAATCTATAAAGTGTGTAATACGCAAGCCAGTGCAATTTAGGCCCTACCTGGGTAGTTTATATATTGCACGCCACCACAAAACTATTTATGCTCCCATGAAAAGTATTAAATTGACGGCAACTACATAGACTTCCAATCTTAGAGTGAATAAAAGGGTGCACTGGCACCCTTTTATAGGTAAGCGTAAAATAACCCCCACCTTGCGGTAGGGGTAAATGTTAGTTATTCTTAATCTGTACCCAACAGTTAGTGGGTAAGCTAGATGACCAAGGAAGCAACTTGTCTAAGGCGTCCTGATCCCGGA
>VENI01000007.1 GCA_009711615.1 Bacillota bacterium
TGTATCATTAGAGTGATTCATAGTGGGCACCGTCCTGTAATTGTTGTTTTGTGGTGATTCAATTATATTACAGTTGGTTCCACTATGGATTTTTTTATTTAGTTCAATTTCATTTTACAATGAAGCATATAATAACGAAAAATATTTTCTAATATTTAACTGTTTACAAAGTATATTATTTATAGTAAAATGGAATTTGTCGTTGACAAACAATATTTTCAAAGGGGAGTAGTTCAATTGGTAGAGCATCGGTCTCCAAAACCGAGTGTTGCGGGTTCAAGTCCTGTCTCCCCTGCCATAAAAAAACTCAGCATAGCTGAGTTTTTTTTATTATTTAACAATACTTCCTAATATTGATTGTAATTTGGATCATAGATACGGGCAAAATATGATTGGATCCAAAATAAAAAATTTGGAGGTATGATAAACATGAAAGAACAAAAAAAGCAACAGCAAAAGCAAAAGTTTGAGTTTGGTCAGGAATTAAGTCCACAGCAAAAACAACAACAAAAGCAAAACCAACAGTTTGAGTTTGGCCAAGAATTAAGCCCACTAAAAAAACAAAAGAAACAAAAACAAAAGTAGTTTATGAAAAACAACACCATTAAACAAAAGAGTAAGTACCAAGTCGGGGAAATGGGTAATAGCCCCATTCACACAGCTGAGAACTGTAGCACTTGTGAATGTGGTGAGATTACTCGTGATTTAGCAGAATTTGCTGAAGAACACACCCCAGAAAAAACTATTAAGAGAAAGAAATAATTAAAAACGGCAGAGGTGCTAATTTGCACTTCTGCCGTTACCTTTTAAACAATAATGTTAATGAATTACTCTTCTTTTTGAGCCTCAGCAATCACTTTTTCAGCAATATTAGATGGAACTTCTTCATAGTTATAAAATTCCATTTTAAACTGCCCCCGCCCTTGAGTCATAGACTTCAAATCATTGGCATATTTAAACATTTCGGATTGAGGTGCATGGGCTTTAATGATGGTTCCATCTTCAAGTTGTTCGGTTCCTAATACCCGGCCCCGTTTAGTATTAAAATCACCCATAATATCGCCCATAAATTCATCCGGAACAGTAACCTCAACATACATTACTGGCTCTAAAAGTACTGGTTTAGCTTTAGGTACAGCATTCTTTAATGCTAGTGAAGCAGCAATTTTGAAAGCCATTTCTGAAGAGTCAACGTTATGATATGATCCATCGTAAAGGGTTGCCTTAACTCCTACGGTTGGATAACCTGCCAAAACACCAGTTACCATTGCCTCCTGAAGACCTTTTTCTACAGCCGGGAAATAGTTCTTTGGTACAGCTCCACCAAATATCTTTTCATGAAATTCAAATTCGCCTTCTTCCAAAGGCTCAAAACTAATATGCACATGTCCATATTGACCACGACCGCCAGATTGTTTCTTATGTTTACCCTCTGCCTTAACCCCTGCTCTAATTGTCTCCCGGTAAGGAACTTTGGCTTCTTCGATAGATACGTTAACTCCATAGCGATTTTTAAGCTTGTTCATTACGATATTTAAATGCGCTTCACCCATACCAGTTAAAAGGGTTTGTTTAGTTTCTGTATTCTTCTCCATTTTTAGCGAAGGATCTTCTTCTATGATTTTATGCATGGCATCACCGAGTTTATCTTCGTCGTTTTTTGTTTCAGGTACTATGGCCAGTGTATAGTTTGGCACTGGAAAGTCAATGCTTTCCAACAGCTCTTTATTATCTTTATCACACAGTGTATCCCCAGAAACAGTGTCAGTTAATTTTACCACAACAGCCATATCCCCGCAGGGTACTTCTGAAGTCTGCTCTGATTGCT
Source organism: Bacillota bacterium (assembly GCA_009711615.1). Lineage (GTDB taxonomy): Bacteria > Bacillota > Desulfotomaculia > Desulfotomaculales > Desulfohalotomaculaceae > Desulforadius. The sequence continues at coordinate 1,829 of VENI01000007.1, forward strand.
TGCCCCTTACATACAGCACTTGACCAACTTTTTCATTCTTTTCTTTATTTGGATTGTGAACTTGGCTGTCTGACTTGAATGCACCACGAACAACACGAATAAAGTTCATACGTCCAACATAGGGGTCAGCCAATGTCTTAAACACAATTGATGCCATTGGACCCTCTTCAACTTCTGGTACAGGCATAAATTCAACGAGGAAGTTATCCAAGTTATAAATGCCAATATTTTGAGTGGCACAGCCACAAAGAACTGGTACTACTTTGGCAGATGCAATACCCTGTTTTAGTCCCAATTTCAACTCTTCAGGTGTTAGTTCCTCACCTTCTAAATATTTCAATGTAAGTTCGTCATCACTTTCAGCTGCTGCTTCAATCAAAATTTCTCGATATTCTTCCAATTGTTCTTTTAAATCTTCAGGTATATTCACTTCTTTTGGTTTACCGTCTTTGTCAAACTGATAGGCCTTTTCAGCCAGAACATCAACTATTCCTTTAAAATCTGCTTCTTGACCTATAGGAATAGTAACTGGCACAAAGTTGGCCTTAAACTGCCCATTTATATCTTCCAAAACTTTATAGAAATCTGCGTTTTCTCGCTCCATTTTATTAATAAATACAGCCTTCGGTAGTTTAGCCTTGTCTGTATGCTTCCAAACAATTTCATGTAATACCTGTACACCATCAACGGCAGAGAATACAAATACACAGCTGTCTACTACCCTCATGGCACCTCTAACCTCGAAAATAAAATCGGAAAAACCAGGGGTGTCTAAAAAGTTTAACTTAACACCATTCCACTCTATAGGAACCAAGCTGGTATGTACAGTTGAATTTCTGTCTTGTTCTTCGGGATGATAGTCAGCAACGGTGTTGCCATCTTCAACCTTACCCATTCTTGAAATTACTCCTGTGTTAAACAACATAGATTCTATCAATGTTGTTTTACCAGTTCCGCCATGACCCACCAGTGCAATGTTACGAATTTTGTCTATTGAATAATTCTTCAAGTCTACTCCCCCTTATATTTCCACTTATTTGTAAATAATTGTTTTTTATATTATTACCAAAAAAAAGATATTTTGGTACTTAAAACTAATAATATTTTCAATATTTGCATTATTTAGACTAAATTTTTTTTTCCATAAATTATATTTATATAACCTGTATTTAATCTGTTAGTGAGATATTCTACAAAGTCACAATATTTCCTTGTTTGAATTGAGAATTAATTTTTTATTTTCGACAAATTTGCTAACATAGCTGTCATTTACTGGGCATAGACATACTATACAATAGTTGTACAAGGGGTATAAGCATGAAGAAACAATCTTTTATTTACGGTGCCCTAGTTTTACTGATAGCAAGTCTTTTCAATCGTATTATCGGCTTTGCCTACCAGATGATTGTCATTCGTTTAATCAAGCCTGAAGGCGTGGGCTTGTTTAACATGGTTTATCCACTTTATGTAATGGTGCTGGTGCTATCCACCATGGGTATACCTCTGGCAATTTCCAAACTGGTGGCCGAGGAAGTGGCCAATAACAACATTCGCGGTGCTTATAGAATATTTTATATTTGCATCTTTTTATTAGTTTCTTCTGGAATCATATTTACTGTGGGCCTATATTTTGCCGCACCTCTTTTAATGGAGTATTATTTTCCCAATCCCAAAGTTTATTATAGTTTCTTAGCCTTAATACCCGGTGTTTTTGTTGTATCCTTGTGTTCAGCGTTCAGGGGGTTTTTTCAAGGACTACAACAAATGACTCCAACTGCAATTACTCAAGTGGTTGAACAGATAGTTAGAGTTTCAGCAGGATTGGCAATTGCTTATTTATTACTACCAAAGGGTGTGGAGTATGCAGCTATCGGCATTTCGCTGGGGGTGGTTGGTGGTGAGATTAGCGGCTTCTTAACAATGCTGTTTATTTTTCTTCGCTCTCGGCCCGCTGCACACACCGGCAGTGTTAAATTTGAGCCATTGAATTCATCTATAAAGAGAATTTTTAACCTAGGAATACCAGTAACACTAACTAGGTTTGTATCCTCCGCCTTAATGAGCCTTGATGCAGTGTTAATACCTCAACGACTGCAGGCAGGAGGCATGACACTACATCAAGCCACTTCAGAATACGGGCAATTTGTCGGTATAGCACAAACACTGTTACTTACCCCAGGCATTGTTACTGCTGCATTAGCCACTGCTTTAATTCCTGCAGTTTCAGATGCTATGGCTCAAAACAATATACGATTAGTACAATCACGCACTTCAGAAGCTATCAGGCTAACAAACATTGCCGCCTTTCCATGTATAGTGCTTTTTTTATTCATTCCCGGAGAGCTGTGCGGACTGCTGTTTGGCTATCAACAAGCGGGGAAAAGTTTGGCTATATTATCTTTGGGTGGACTATTTTTATATTTTTCTCAAACTACAACCGGAATTTTGCAGGGTATGGGCGAGGCTATCCGCCCCTTAAAAAACCTTGTAATAGCATCCTCATTTAAAATTATCGGTATTTATTATTTAACCGCCAACGCAGCCTTAGGTATTATCGGAACATCTTGGTCCCTTGTAGCTTATTGTGTGATAATGGCCTGTCTAAATTATAAGGATCTAAAAAAAATGATTGGCTTTCGAATGTATTTTTCTAGTTCGGTTATCAAACCATTCTTGGCTGCTACAGCCATGGCTGCTTCAGTATGGATTATTAAAAGTGGTATTTATTCTTTAAATAATTCACTGTTGTTTTCAACTTTCGTCACAGTTGCACTGGGGATGCTGATTTATTTATTGGTTTTGCTGCTTATAGGGGGCGTACCCCCACAGGATATTGACCGTTTAAAGAAAATTTTTAAAAGAGCTTTATCCAGATAAACCATTATTTTTTCAATATAAACACCATCTAGTCTGTAGAATACTAAAAAAGTAAAAGAAGTCAGAAATCAGAAGCCAATAGTCAGGTTGATAAAATTAGCAAAACAAGTTGAAAACCTATAAAAATATTTTTCGTACAGGAGGGAATTTAAGTGGCACAATTTACTGATACAAACAAACTGCTTCCCGATTCGGTTTTAGATAATTTTAAATATGAAGTTGCCGAGGGTATTGGCATTAATGATGAAATTAAAAATCGTGGATGGGGTGGAATGTCTTCCAGAGACTGTGGTCGAGTAGGAGGTAAGATGGGCGGAAACATGGTAAAAGTACTGGTTCGCCAGGCAGAAGAAGGAATGGCTAAAAATCAGGATTTTAAATAATAGGACAATCACCTACAGGAACGGTAGGAGCACCGTTCCTGTATTTCCTTAACCATATAATACGGAAGGACGAAGACGTCATTCCCGTTGGTCATTTCTTCATTAATAATTACTTATGCAGCGGCCAAAGTTTCATTTCTTCCAAGAACGGGTAATGAGTTACATCAGTCTGTATAGGAGTGATAGAAATATAACCTTCCTTTATAGCATTTACATCGGTTTCTGGGTCATCTTCATCCAGATTTTCTGGTTCTCCGGCCATCCAGAAATATGTCCTTCCCCTGGGGTCGGTTCGCTTGTCAAACACATCAATATATCTTCTATATCCCAATCGTGACAACCGAACACCTTTTGGCTTTACACCATTAGGTATATTTATGTTTAATACCACACCACGGGGAATTTGGTATTTTACTGCTTCAGAAATGTATTCTTTTAGAAATTCTACTGCGTGGGTAAAGTCCGGGTTTTTCCAAGTGTTTATAGAAACAGCCATTGCTGGCACACCATTTATCACACCTTCATAAGCAGCAGATACTGTTCCGGAGTACAGCACATCAGTCCCTAAATTTGGGCCTAGATTAATTCCTGATATAACTATGTCTGGAGGGGTCTCCATTATTGCCTCTAAACCTAGTTTGACACAATCGGCAGGGGTACCATCTACGGCATAACCTTTGGTAGTGCTGTTCTCATAATTAATTTCCTTGGCGCGAAGCGGTCGAGTAACTGTTATCCCGTGACCAGTGGCACTACGTTCCCTATCCGGGGCCACCACTGTTACTTCTCCCAGTTCTTCCAGTGCTTTTCTTAAAGCATTTATTCCCTCAGCATATATACCGTCATCGTTAGATACTAAAAAACGCATATACCTTATTTCCTCCTAGGTTTCATAGATATTAATTGTCATCTTGTCATCGTCTTTGGTTAAACCAAAAATTATATTCTTTTCTTTTAGAGTTTTATTGAGGAAATCTACTACTTTATACATCTCACTATATTCGCTGAAAGCTTTGTATGCTATTAACTCCAGCTTGGGTTCCCGCTTTTCCTCGTCAGACATATACTCCCCCTCCTGTTACCTCAATATCAATGAAAAGGCTTCTGCCCTACTTGCTTGATTCTTCTCAAAAATTCCCCGTACTGCAGAAGTTACTGTTTCAGCCCCTGGTTTACGTACACCACGCATAGTCATACACATGTGTTCTGCTTCCACCACTACCACAACGCCATAGGGATTAAGTTTAGTCATAATACCATTGGCAATTTGTGATGTCAGCCTTTCCTGCAATTGTGGTCGCCGGGCAAAACCCTCAACCAATCTAGCCAGCTTTGACAAACCAGTAACATTACCGTTTCTTGGAATGTAGGCCACATGGGTCCGACCGAAGAATGGTATTAAATGATGCTCACACATAGAATACATTGGAATATCCCTGACCAGCACCATTTCCTCGTGTTCCTCGGAAAAAATTTTATTTAAGTGTTGCAACGGATCTTCATGAAGACCACTAAAAAATTCCCCATACATTCTAGCCACACGCTCAGGGGTTTCCTGCAGACCTTCTCGGTTGGGATCCTCCCCCACTGCTTCTAATATCATATGTACTGCCTTTTGTATTTTAGCCATATCCATTTTATCTGACACTGCATCGTCTCTCCTTTGTTAAAGTATCCCCATGGTGCGGTGCGTTTGTGGTATTATTCTTACATCATCCAAATGTTGCAATGCCTGTGCTTGCCACAGCATTAACTTTTTAACCCCTGGGGAATTAACACCATTAAAGGGCGTTACTGGTTGCATCACCAATGTTACTCCCGGTGCTTCTTCCTGCAATAGTTGGTACACTTCATTTAATTCCTCATGGGTAGTTTTATCGCTGAGTACTACTTTGACATATATGTATAAACTTTTGGTTAAAGCCATTTGTAAAAATTTCCGATGTAGACCCCAACAGGGTTTAATATTTGCTGCACTGGGCAATTTTATATCCATACTGATAAAATCTATATGATCAATCACTTGGTGCAATTCTTCGGGTAATGTACCGTTTGTCTCTAAAAATATTCCCTTTTTTGTGCCTGCTAGCATAGGTAACATTTTCGACAGTAGCTGGTGATGGATTAGCGGTTCCCCACCGGTAATACACACAGAGTGATGGTTATTAAGGTTAAAGTTTTTATGTATATATGTAATAGCATCATTTATGTTTAATGGCCAAGGTAGATATTCAAACTTGCTACTGCCTGTTGCTATTTCAACCCGACAACCCTTTTCACCTACAGTTATCGGAGTATCACAATAAGAACAGTTTAAGTTACACCCGGCCAATCTTATAAACAACTGCCTGCAGCCAACCAGTGGGCCTTCCCCTTGGACCGATGAAAATATTTCCAGTAACGGTGCTTGCAACTTAATCAACTCCCCTTACTTTACAACGGGCCATTTTTATACTGTTAATTTCGTCAACATAACGACGCATAATTTTTTCGGCCAAAATCTCGCTATTTTCCTCGGGACACCCCAGTTCATGGGTGCTTACAGTGGGTAAAGGTGTATTTTTAGATGAAATATTAATACCAGTATGAATCAAAGTAGACACTGGGCTTAATGTAGCAATGGAAACAGATAGTTTACGTTCTTCCATATATAAGTCATCACCCTGACGGTGCAATCGGCTTCCAGTTTCTTCTTCCAAAGCATCTTTTATAATGGTTATCAGCATCCGTTGGCGGGTTACTGTCTTTTCCAGGTCCATGTCAAAGTGTTCTATGATAAAGTGCAGCATATCCTCGCTGTAAATGGTATCCCCCGAACGAACATCAGCCAAATCCACCATATGGGATAGATTCACTTGGCAAGAACCTCGAAAGCTAATAATGCTGTCCCCTTGAATGCCAAAGTTCTTATATGCCCAAAGAGAACTTAACTGTGTTCCATTATAATGGGTAACTTCCTGAACAAATTTATATTTCAAAATAATAATCCCCCAGCTTTAAATTGTTACTCCGGCTTGTTCCATCGCCCGATAAAAACGGCGACAACTTTCACATTTACCACACATTTTTTCTCCACCGTGATAACAGCTCCAAACGTATTGCCAAGGAACTGACAACCTCTCACCAAGTTGCACAATATCAGTTTTGTTTAACCGTTGTGTGTAACTAACCACACTTGCGCCATTGGCAGTGCTGTATTCTAGAGCAGTATTGGCTGCCTGAACATATTCTGCACTGTTGTCAGGAAACGTGGCAGCCTCTTCGGCGTTGAAACCTGCCACCAGCAGTTGACAGTTAAGACTTTCCGCAAAACCCGCAGCTATATTAATAAATATACCATTCCTATTGGGTACCCAGACAGCTGCCGCTGTTTGGGTGGCCTGTTCCAGATCATCTAGGTTTTCTTTCTTTGGTTTAGGCACATTGTTATCATAGTTAATTAGAGCGCTGGTATTAAATTTTTTAAAGAATTCTAATTCAATGGTTTTATGCTTAATATTAAAATGCCCAGCCAATGCCTGGGCATGTTCAATCTCCTTATTAGCTGCCCTCTGCCCATAGTTAAAAGTTAAGCACATTTCAACCTGAGACTCCCTGGATGCTTGAGCTAAGCACACTGCCGAGTCCAAACCACCAGAAAGTAACACTATACTTTTCATTAATCTTCCTCCCAGTAACTTGCACAGGATGTAGGCGATTCCCAAACCTTCACCTTGGCCACCTTTATTCCCGGATGACTTTGCTGCAGATTATGTTTTACATGATTATATATATATCTGGACAAGTTTTCCGCTGTAGGGTTTCCTTCTTCCCCATTTGCCGAAAAGGCCGGAAGGTCATTTATGTAATTATGATCCAACTGGTCAACCACACTGGCCACCACTACTTTTAATTCTTTAAAGTCAATCAGCATGCCAATGGAATTAAGCTCGCTACCGCAAACCGCCACTTCCACCGTCCAAGTATGGCCATGTACATTGGCACAGTCCCCTTGATAACCACACAATTTATGGGCAGCATCAAAAGATTTTTTTATTAGCAGTTCATACATTGAGGTTCCTCCTTCGACAAATAGTATGCTTCACCTGCCCAAGATTTACTATATTCTTCATATGAAACAAATTTCCTCTGAAGAAAGATCCTTTTTGCCAGATTTATAATTCTTGATTTTTCTTTTTTTGATATATATTAAATGGACATAACAAAAGGGAGAACTCAAATAAAGTTCCCCCTTCGTAAAAATTAAATCTATCCCGCCAAACCTAATGCTCGGCAATAAGCCTCTGCTGCATCAGACGTTTTGCCCATGTCCATTAGCAGGTTACCTTTTAAACCCCATGATTCATAGTTACCTGGGCGTAGTTTTATGGCCTTATCGCACCACTCCAACGCCTCATTATGCCTTTCCATTTTGGCCAGGCAAGCTGCATAATTGGTTATAATAGTGGCATTACCCGATTCATAGTCCATGGCCATAATATAACTGTCCATTGCTTCCGTAATTTTACCAGTATTCTCTAAGCACAATGCCAAATTGTTATAGGCTGCTCCTTCTTCAGGGCAAATAGCAATGACAGCTTTATAACATTCCACCGCTTGCTCATAATCTTTTAATTTCTGATAACAGGAACCTAGGTTTAACAACACAGAAGGTTCTTCTGGCCACAGGTGCTTAGCCTTTTCATAACTTGTTGCAGCTTCTTGATATCTTTCCAGTTGAAACAGATTGTAACCCATATTAATTAGTAGTTCAAAACTACTGTAACCAGTTTTATGAGCCTGCTCCAATGCCTCAATGGCTTTTTGATGTAAACCCATTTTTGTATATGTTAAACCAAGGTTTATATGCACTACAGGATCTCTTCGACTGGATTTTAATGCTTGTTTAAAACAAACGGCAGCTTCCTGGAAACGACCTTTTTCCATTAACTGCAAACCGCTTTTGTTAAAGGTATTGGCTACATCTGCACTTTTGATGTTATTTTTGTCAATGGTAGATTCTTTTATCCAGTGAATAAAGTTTTTAGGGCCGATACCTACATTTGCTTGCTCACAGTGGTGAGCAGCTAAGTCCACCTGTCCACTTTTCAAATACAAACGACTGGCCTGCATATGCAGATCAATATTGTCAGGTCTTACTTCTATGGCTTTTTGTATATAGTGGATTGCTAACCTGTGTGCTCCACAGGTCTCCAGTCCGTAAGACAGCGTCTGCAGCATTCTCGTCTTATCCATTTTCCACACTGTCATCTCTCCTCCTCAAAGATATATTGCCAAATATTTCTATTTGACAACTACCTTTTCCTGCCATTTATTACTAGTTTTTACCAACAAATAGGATGAGATGACGACAAAATATCCAGTACGAATATAGTGATAATTACGGAAATCACATAAAACCCGCCGTGATTGCTCACCAGAGCGAAATACGACGGGTTTACTCTTTGTACTATATTAACAAGAACTATTTCTCTGTTAAAGCTTTTAAATTTTCTGCACTGGCATTTAATTCTTCGCTAGCTGCTGCTATTTCTTGAGCTACACCAGCTTGATTTTCTGCCACCCCCCTTACTTCATCAGAACCTTCAATTAAATGTCTAGTTAGATAATCTAATTTTTCCTGAATCTTATTTACTGAATCTCGATAACTCTTTATATCTTTAAGCTTTTCATGTGTTTCTTCTGACAGTTTTCCAACTTCACTGGCTACTACAGCAAAGCCTTTACCATGTTCCCCCGCCCTTGCTGCTTCAATTTGTGCGTTAAAACTAAGTAGTTTTGTCTGATCAGCTACTTCTGTAATACTATTCGCTAGATCAGTAATGTAGTTAAAACTCTTTATTACTGACTTAATTTCATCATTTAGAGATTTAATGTCACCTTCTTGACTCTCTACATGGTTAAGCAGTTTTGAACTGTTATCAGCATTAGTTTGATTACCACTTGCTACTTCTTCGATAGTTGATACTAGAGCACCCAGGTTTTCTTTTAATGTCCTATTGGTTTCTTCTGTCCTTTGGTACATCTTTTCAACTTCATCTCTCTGATGAATCACACAACCTCCAGCGACATTTTCTCCGTTATAAACTGCAATTGCTCTGTCTCTACATGTTTTATAGCCGCAAGCTTTACAGTTTAGTTCATCTTCCTTTTTATATTTTCCATCTTTAGCTAGTATTTCTTTTAGCTCATTTTCAGCAGGTATTTTTTTATGATACTTCTTATTCTCCCAGCTGGTATAGAATTTATTGTTATTTATCAATTCTTCAACAGAATCTACCCAATTTTTAAAGGAAGGTGCGGATACGGTATTTTTAATTAACACCTTATAATCCTTATATCTTTTAAAGAGCCCTTTTTGCTCGGCATTCTGAAAACGTTTTCTAGTATATTCCGATACAATATGCCTAGCTTCAAATAGTTTACAATCAACACCCATTCCTTTTCCAACAATACAACCATCACAGTACAATATGTCAGAGAGGGTGGCGTAATATTTTAAATTACCTTTCCGTTTATCCTCTGCCATATCTTTCAAAAATTCTATACTTTTATGTTCACCTTCTAAAATTAAGACATCATTGCCGATAGGATTTAATTCCAAGCCAGCAGAGAATTGTTCTAAAGTCTTGGTTAATCCCCCTGAAATTGGAAAACCGGCACCATAAAAAGCTTGTATACCATCAAAATCTGTTTCCGGTAAAGTTGATGGTTTTATACCTTTGTCATTAATAATTTCAATTAATTCTTCAAAGGTAAGAACTTCATCATAACCCGCATCCAGTAGTTCAGATTTTTTAGCTATACATGGGCTTGCACCAATGATTTTCAAATTCCCTTCCCAGTGTTTTACCAATACGGCTTGAGCAGCCATTGGGCTTAAAATTGGGGCAAAGTTTTCAATTAATTCGGGTTCATGTTTTTCTACATAGTTAATTAACGAGGGACATGGGCTTGTAATTACATGAGTGTTTTCTTTGCCTTTTGTTTTTATCTCTTTTGTTACATAATTTATATATACTTTTGTCACTAAGTCGGCCCCAAAACTACTTTCATATACCAGATTAAAACCTATCTTTTTTAATGCCGAACAAAACTGCTCAGGAGTACAGTTATATTTTTTCACAGCTACAATTATATAAGCAGGGGCCAATATTATAGCTGTCTTACCGTTACTTGTTAATTGGGAAGCATTGCTTTTTCCATCAAGATACTCTTTAGCACCTTTAGAGCAAATAGTAGTACATAAACCACAGTTTATACAACTTTCCTTTATCACTTTAGCTGAATTACCATCAACCGCAATTGATTTGGTTTCACATACTTGCAGACAAGCTGAACAAACTTCACATTTATCCTGATTAGTTGTAATAATGCCATCAAACACTTTATCACCCCTTATGTTTTTTATTACCGTGGTGAAGGGAATAATTAATTTTTAATCTTTTGGTTAAATGTGCAGATCTACTTCTTCTTGTGCTAATTGATAAAGTTAATTACAGACATTACCAAATACCTAAAATGAATAATTTTTACAATTAAAACATCCTTGGTAACATAAGTCAATTGTATCTATTCATTTTAAGACCCAAGCTCTAATAAACAGGACTTTGGTCTTATAAAGTTTTCTATATTTTAGTAATATTGTTAAATTTATACTTATCATTTATTCTTTAATGGCCTGTATAATCTTCTCAGGTAACCGCTTCGGTTTCATTCCTGGCCCCACGCATGCCAATTTCACCTTACCGTCCACAAGCAGTTTTCCATCATTAACTCGTAACACCTGTTGGGCAAGGATAAAAGATGATTTTCTAACTTCCAGTACGACTGTTTCCACTCTAACCAAATCGTCATGTAAAGCCGGAGCGCGGTAATCAATCTCCAAGTGCACAACCGGAAAGAAGAAACCTTGCCTAGCCATTTCTCCGACCGAAAATCCCCGGTCACGAAGATATTCGGTCCTTCCTCTTTCGAAATATTTTAGATAATTTGAGTGGTAAACCACCCCGCCTGCATCAGTATCTTCGTAATAAACCCGAATTTCCATAAATATACCTCCGATAATAGTCAATTTTAATGCTTGTCTTACTAATTTCACCAATCAATTTAAGCAAGGAATAGAAGTTTTCCTTCTTTTATCAGTTTCCGGCTATCTTTTGCTCATTAAAACTTAAAAACGGTGTAACCTCCCATAGTTAGTTATATCATCTAGGAAGGTTAACACCACCTATTTCATACACTCTTTCTTGAAATCAGTTTTACTTAATATCATCCTACAGAAAATTTATAATATGGGGAACGAATAGATTCCTCACACTCTTTTATTTCACAACTAACTCCATCTCTTAAGTGAAAGCTAACTTCTACACTTCTATTATCAGAGTCATAAACACAGTGCAACAAAGTACGTACTGGTATATCTGGGGTATCTATATAAGAACTCTTTTCAATAAATACTAAAGCATTTATCTCCTTAATACAATCAATGCTAAATTTCCCGTTGTAATTTTCAATAGCATCACGGATTACTCTAAATCTATTATAAGGACAAATCTTTTCCTCATTTACTTTCGGAACATCCTTAATAGAATCATAACGATGTAATAAAAAGTTTGTAACAATTTGAGGTTCATCTTTTCCATCAACAATATACTCTTTATTATGGGCATGGGAATATTCCCAAACAAAGGAATTACCATATCTATCGGCTATTAACAAATGTATCGGTTGAAACATGTAAAAATGTTTATTGGTTAAAAGAGCTTGTTTAGCTTCCTTGACAGTAGCACATGTGTCCAGCAATAATTGTATGCTTTTGAGTTCGTTTAGGCCAACAGTGTTGCAAAAAGTTGGCTCCATTGAATATTTTACTGGTGATTCATTATCGGCTAAGTGGATTACAATTAATCCTTCTGAATTTATTCCTTCAAGAGCCTCTCCTAGTAACTGAAAACTTAAGATAGAAATAGATGCATATCCTTGATCAGGATACATCTCAACAATATATGGCTTTGATAAAGCAGGCATACTCTTTGGTATAAAGAAATCTAGGTTCCTACTTATTGTTCCATGACCTGATATTGTCTTTGTTGGTGGATAATAAACTGCTGAACAAGCTGTTCCAAGAATTGGATCTCCTAATAAAGAGAAATCAATTAAATCTTCTATGATGTTTGCGTTATATGCATCTGCTATGCCCCTCATACGCTCAAAGTAAATTGGATAGTTTTTTTCTAAATATAATCTTTGACAGCGAGTTTCTAATGAATTTTCTTTGGGTAGTTTCTCTATGCCATGTATTTCTTTTGCTATCTCACCTAACTTTTTTCCTATTTCATAATTAGTACCCTTTAAAATTAAATGATTAACTTCCAAAGAATCTTCAGGGCTATTTAAGATTACACTTTCAGTATAATTTAACATAATAATATTACCTCATTATTTTATTTAATTAATTCTTGATTATTTTCATTTTTAATGCTACTGGCATGTTCTCTTATCTGCATAATTTCCCCTTTATCAATTCCTAATGCTTCTAAAAAGATTTGGTGTCCCTCTGGAGACATCTCTTCTAGTTTTGCATGAAGTCTATCCATATCATCTTCATTAAGTCCTGCTAATTTTAAAATTTCAATTAAGGTATCCTTTTCAATAATTTGAAGACGTTTCAGTAATTCCCCATTTTTTAAGAGGCTTAGAATCAAATGCTGCTGATTCCTAATTTTATTCATTTCTTTATTTAGCTCATCCAATCTCTTCTCAAGAGTATCTTTAATTGTTCCTTCAGATGCCGTCAGTAGGCATTTTATCTCCCCTAAAGATACCCCAGTCTGACGATATTTACATATTTGCTCTAATTGTTTTACATCTTCTTGTGAGTAACTCCTATAATTGTTGGGCCTTCTACTGGATGGTTTTAAAAGCCCAATGGTGTCATAATATAGTAGGGTGCTTCTAGAAAGGCCAAATTGCTTACATACTTGGCTTATAGAATAATCCATCGCTTTCCCCTCCTTTTTATATAAAGGTTAAACTATAAAGTTATAGTCATGTCAATAGTTAAACCGTCTAAATAAAAATCCCCTCAAACATTAGCTGAGGGAACGTAATTCACTTCAATTTTTACCTAAATTCCCTACGGGAGTAGATAAACCCGGTCAAAATCGTAACTACAGGAAGGTTTAATTTCTGGGTATGCTCTTGCTTAAAATTAACTCCTTAATTTCTGATAAGTTTGTTTATCACAAATAACAAACAAGCGGGCACCCTCTGCAATTTTTTCGTCCAATCTACGGTTAATGTCTAGGTGTTGACCTTCAGATACTAATGTAGCACCTTCACGAAGCAACTCTTCAAATGCATCACGGTATGTATGCCAATGTGATCTTCTTTTAATTTCATATAAGTCATCTCCATGCTGCTTTGATAAAAGCTGAGAGACTATTTTTGATGCTCCTGGACTAAAGGCAGAACGGACTGCCAGTTGGGATACAGCCTCTGAACTTAGGATAAATTCATCAATGTTGGCGTGAATAAAGTTATGAATATTTTCCCTTTCCTTTACTTCAACAATTGTATAGATATGTTCAAAATTACGCTCTATGGTTGTGGCAATCAGTAATGTTTTCCCATCTACAAATGATGTATCTCTTATAAAATTACCATATTCAGTTAACTCATTTGAAAAAATAAAGACAGCTCTTGCTTTAGCTAAGTTAGCTTGATCCAGCACTTCTTTATGGATAGGATTTCCTTTAACATAATAAACCCTCTCATGCGAAAAGGGTGTTTTTTCAAGCTGATCTATTAACACAACATCAACAGATGGATCACTATTTAAAATCTCCTGAATGGCAAGATTAGCATTCCTACTCCAATCAATAATTACAAAGTGGTTCTCACCATGATATTGCAATTTACCTTCCTCCTTTTTCCTTTTATAAATAAATATTGAATCAACTACTTTAGTAATAACAATTGAGATTAATCCAATCCCAAAGATATATAGGAAGATAGCAAAAATTTTACCTAATATAGATATAGGATAATAATCTCCGTAACCAACAGTAGTTACCGTTGTCATAACCCACCAGAAACTATTAAAGGGGTTTTGAAATGTTTCTGGTTCAATAAAATAAATAAGGAAGGAACTAATGACTATAAGCAGTGCTGAAGTAATAAAGATAAACCAATTACTAATTTTGACTAGCTTATAAAATAGTTTATTAAAAATAATCATTTTACACCTCTATCTAAAACATGTATTAAATATTCACTTTATCTAACATTATATACCCAATGCCCTGAAAGTAAAATTTCCCAACAACGATAAAATGTTCTAGCAAATATTTCTATTATCCATATCACTACCTGTTTCAGGGAAAAACTAATCTTTAAGATATTTTTGGCCAGCTGATTTTTTCATTTCTTCCCAAGTTTCAAAGTCAGTGTTTTCTTTAACTATTCGGTCCAATTCCTTGTCGGGGATATTTCCAATATCCTTGACTGTTTTTATTTGGTAACCTCCCTTAAAGAACATCTCCCGAAGGGTTACTGAGTTGGTATGTATGGTCATAAAGTCCTCGTCGAATAATTTTTCATAAGCACCGCTTTTAATTCGTTCAAAAAAACCACTCAACTTCATGAAACACTCCTCCTTAATTTAAAACTCTGATTTCAGTATCACTTCTATAACACTTACATAACATCCTTTTGCACAAAATAAGTTCATAAACATCAATAAATTATGGATATGATTAAATCTATACATAATAAACAAAAAGAAAAAAACACCCAATCATAACGAAAACAACCGACTTCAGGATTCGGTTGTTTTCTTAAATATATGAATTATGTCTCACTTCCAGTATGGAACCTGTGCTGGTTTTGGTTACTACAAAAAGTAGCCCTAATTCAAGATGTGCAGTAATGGTACCTCTAGTAATTGCTCAATATGGTGACCTTTGTTGGTAAATTAAAAACTTTTGCTGAAATTGGTGATTACTTGACTTCATCTTTGAAAGGGATGCATGAAAGTGCAAAGAATGTAAGTAAAAATCCCCATACAGGAATGAAAACTATGGATGAGTTAACACTAAGGGAAATGGAGGCTTATGCTAGAGAACTTGGAGTATTGAGTATAGGATATACTAAAGTCAATCCCAATTTTATTTTCAAGGATTTTGAGATCTTATATGATAATGCAGTAATTTTTACAATGGAGATGAATAAAGAACTCATTAACACTAATCCAAGCAGTGAATGTAATAAATAGATATTTAGAACTTATACTGGTCTAGGTGTTGCAGTAAATAAAATAGCGGACTTTTTAAGAAACAAAGGATACAATTGCCATCCAAGTCCAGCTCTTGGCGGTGATATTAATACAGTACCAACAGCTCAAGATGCAAATTTAGGTTGCATTGGCAAAAATGGTATCTTGGTAACACCAGAGTTTGGTCCTTATGCAAGATTGGCAGCTGTTTTTATTGATGTTGATAATTTACCACTAACAAATAAGAATGAACACATGTGGATGAAGAATTTTGTAATAACTGCAACAGGTGTGTTAAAGCTTGTCCCGGTGGTGCAATTTATGAAGAACCAAAAGTATTAGAAGACGGATCAAAAATTTATATAGATTTAGAAAAGTGCGGTCCAGCATTCTCATATGGTTGTTCAGCTTGCATTAGTAGCTGTGTGTTTACTGGTGGAAATTATAACAAAATAAAAGAAGCATTTATAAGCAGAAAGGTTAACAAAGATTAACTAAAAAGATACTAACAAATCCCATATGGAGGGATAACAAATGGATCTAAATGATATTGTCAGACCACAGGATGAGGCCTTAAAAGATACCGCTACAATTTTTTCAAATGAAAAATCAATTTCAAAACGCCTATATCCTAAGGACAAAAAGTTTTCTTTTAGAGATATAATAAAGCTTCTGAAAAATTTCAATAAAATAAAGAGAACAATGCCTTCTTTGTATAGGACAATTAAATTCATAAAAAATGGGCAAATTTCTGATAAAAGAGTAATGCAAAAAGAGGAATTTGCTGAATTGAATAAATTAATGAAGAAACTAGGGGTAGACTCCTATGGTTGGCTGGAAATTGATTCTGACAGAGTTTTTAAAGGGAAAGGTATCCCCTTTAAAAATGCCATTGTCATTACTATAAATATGGATAAAAATGAATTTAAGTATGCTCCTAGTATGGAGGGGCAAATTGAAGTTATGCGTATCTATGGTGAAACCGGCGTAGCGGCTAATGAAATAACAGATTTTTTACGTCAAAAGGGATTTAATGCATCACCAAATCATTCTCTAGGTGGGTCCATAGATTACTGTAAGGCGGGTATGGATGCTGGTTTAGGATATATAGGACGCCATGGAATGTTAATTACTCCCGAAAATGGAGCTTGCCATAGGTCTGCTGTTATTTATACAGACATTGAAAACCTTAGCGATTTTATTAGTTCTAAAGAAAATCATAAGTGGATTGAAGATTTTTGTTTATCTTGTGGTAAATGCATAAGAAAGTGCCCAACTGGTGCAATATATGAAACTGCTAAAATTAATGAATATGGTCAAGTCACATCAATTGATTACAATAAATGCTGTAGCGGTTTTAAGAACTATGGTTGTGCTATCTGTATTAAGGTATGTCCATTTACAGAAGTAGGATATGAAAAAATTAAGAAAGGTTTCATAAAGAAGTAATTCTTATTCTAAATTACTCTTGCTGCACATTCCAATATAAATACAAAGAGAGACCTTAGGCATCGTTACCTAAGCCCCCTGTGTTAGGATAGTTGTCGTGTAGTGATATAATATTACGTAAGGAAGGGTGTGTCTACACGATGGCAAAACGGGTTTTTTCACAAGAATTTAAAAACAATATATTTAAAAAATTACATTCCCCTATAAATAAATCGGTTTCAGAAATTGCTGCAGAGGAAAATATTCCTCTAATCAACGAAGCAAGACAAAATGGGGCTAGATTAGAACCTGCCCGTGATATTTTAAATATATCTGTCCGGACCTACCAGCGTTGGGTAAAAGAAGGTTCTAGCACCGCAGATAAAAGGCCTCACGTTAAGCGTAATTCACCTAAAAATAAGTTGAATAAAGAAGAGAAGGCAAAATTATCAAAGTTTGTAACGAGCCCAGATATGCTAATTTAACACCAGTTCAAATTGTTCCTAAACTAGCTGACGAGGGTATATATATTGCCTCGGAATATAGACGAAGATAATTGATGTTCTTTAACATATGCACCACAAGAACCGTCCCCATGGGTCTTCAAACTTTAATCACTCCAAAAACAACTTCACATCAGCTATTGTTTGTTGTCTCCTTCTTCGTAGCATCAACCCTACACCAAGAGCAACAAAAATACCAATGGTAGCATCTATTATAATATGTATAAAAATTGTTACGCTTAAGGGGCCAAAATGTTCACGGAGCCAAACAAACCATGGCATTTGGATTTGGACGGCATACATCAACATCTGGCAAATTATAAATCCAAGCGTAATCATAAATAGTAAAATCCCTCGCTCGTCCCCGAGGAACAGTCTAAATAAATAGGCGATAAAAAAACCAGGCAAGATTAATAGTGCGTAGAAGAATTGATTCATTATCATTGCAGGGAATAATATACCTAGTGCGAAAGCACTTGTACCTGCTATCCACAATTTCAGGAAAGGATAGTGTCTGCGAAGTGCAAAAGCCAAGACAGCCATACCAATGGCAGACTCTAACAGAAAACCAAACCAGATTGCCAGAACTATCTGATTTAAATGCAATTCCAACAAAGTTTTAAAAAGGCCACCAATTGCAAATGCAAGCCCAGTCAAAATCGCTACTGCTATAAGGTTAAATTTCCGAGTGTTCTCATGCTTCTGCATAAAGTTAACTCCTCTAGTCACTTCCATTTTTCAATTAGCAGAACTTTACCATACATATATAGTTTATGTTTAAGAATTATGTCGAATAAATGAAATTGTTTACTTTTGAAGAAAGAGACAACCAAATTAAATCGGTTGTCTTCTGTTAATCAATTATGTCTCACTTCCAGTATGGAACCGGTGCTGGTTTTGGTTACCACCAGTTGTACTGGGAAGGAGTTTTTTAGTTCTTCTATATGGGTTATGACTATGATCTTTTCGAAATCGGCGGCGATGGCGTTAATGGCCTGCACCAGTTTCTCTTTGCCTTGGGCATCCTGGGTGCCAAAGCCTTCATCAATAACCAGTGTTTGCAGTCTGGCGCCGGCGCGTCTGGCCAGTAGGCGAGACAGGGCTATGCGTAGGGAAAAGTTTACCTTGAAGGCTTCCCCACCGCTGAACATTTCATAGCGTCTGGTGCTGCTTTCGTCTGATATATAGATGTCCAGTGTTTCCACCACTTTTTTGCTGCTTTTAGATTCCTTTTGAGTTAGCAGTGCCACTGTTAATCGGCCTTCTGATATCTGCTGCAATATATGGTTAGCTTCCTGCTCCAGTTCGGGGATGGCATTTTCTATGATAATTGCTTGAATGCCATTTCTACCAAAGGCTTTTATTAGTTCATTGTAATATTTTTTCTCTTGTTGGGTTATATTTTTTTCTGTGGTTAAATTCTTTTTTTCCTGCTCCAGCCGTTCACATCTGTCTATTTTTTCCTGCACTGTACCCAGGTTGCGTTCTGTCTGGTTTATTTCTTGACTGGTGTTTTCCAGTAGTTTTTCTGCGGTCTTTAGCTTTTTTTCAGTAACTTGTAAGTCCTTTAATTTTGCGTTATGCTGCTCTATCAGCTCAGAGGATGCATTGGCGGCATGCTGCAGTGATTGTAGGTTTTCTTTAAAATGCTGCATATTCTCCCGGTGATTTTCCAGGGCACCCTGGGCTGATTGCAGATTATGATACTGCTGTTGATATGGTTTAAGCTTTTTAATTTCTTTTTGGATGTTAGTATGTTCACCTGTATTGTAGTTGAGATTATATATTTGCTGTTCAATATCGTTAATTTCTTTTTGCAATTCTAGGGCATAGTTTTTCTCTTTTAAAGTGTTTTGTACATCAGTTAATTCTTTTTCTACTTCGGTCTGTTTTTCTGCTGCCTGTCGTGCTTCGTTTAGACGGTGCCTTAGTACTGATTGTTCCTGTTCCACAACTGAGTAATTGGCAACCTTTTGTTCAATCTCGACAAGTTGGGTTGAAGCTTGTTTCGACTTAACATTTAATTCTTTAATCTCCTGCTGTAATTTCTGGTGCTGGTCATTTAACTGTTGCCCATCTGCCGTCATTTCGTTTAAAACCCTTTCCCGGTCATCATTGGAAAGCTCTGTACGACATAATGGGCACTCCGGCACAGGTTTTCGTAAAGCAGAGTATTTTTCCCGCAGTTCTTCCACACGCTGTTTCAGATTTTTGGCCAACATTTCTTTAGCTTTTATATTCTGATCGTAGGTTTGAATGTTATCTTTAAGTTCCTGCTGCTGTTTTTCTAATTGCTTGTACTCAGATATTTTCTTTTCTACCTGGACTAACTTCTCAGCTAACTGCTTCTTCTCTTGGGTTAATGTTTGATAATGTTTTAATTCACTCTGCAGTTGCGTTTGTCTTTTTTCTACTGCCGCTTGTTCTTGTTGTAGCTTTTTTTCCTGCTTGCTTTTATCTTCATTTAACTTTAGCAGTTGCCTTGATTTCTCATTATATTTACCATCTTGCTCCATAAGTTGCTGCAGTTGCTGGTAATTAGCTTCAATTTCATCGGCCCTTTTTACCAGTTCTTCTCCTTGCTTAACCTGCTGCTGAAGTGTTTGTACTCTTTTTTCTACAGTGTCAATTTGTTTATTCTGATCCTTTAACTGCTGTTCCAGTTCGTGCACTCTATTTTTCACTTGCTGCAGTTCAGAAACCTGCTTACGCAACTGGTCAACTTCTCGTTGTTCTTGATCATACTGCTGGTACAACTGTTGTTTCTTTGCCTCCAACTGTTGTTTTTCTTGCTGGTATTCCTCATTTTTATTTAACTCTGGCGTAATTTCTTCCAGTTTGGCAACTATTTTATTGATAGTTGCATTGGCAGTGTTTACTTCTTCCCTGGCCAGTGCCTCCATGTCCCTGTACACCGACAGTCCCAGTATTTCCCCTAATATTTTTTTGCGCTCGGATGGTTTCATGGCGGTAAAGGTATCTGCCTTACCCTGCAGCACAAAGGATGAACTGGTGAACGTATGATAATCCATGCGTAGCACCTGGATAATTTTTTGCTGGGTTTCATTAATGTTGTCTGCAGATATTGACCTATAACCTTCACCATCATAGATTTGAAATTCCAGCGAAGATTTACGGCGGCGGCTATCCCGACGGCGACAGACTCGATATGTATCTCCTTCCAGCTGGAATGAGAATTCCACTTCCATATCTTCTGCCCCAGAATGAATTAAATCGTCTGCCCCTGCACCCCGTTCATCGGTACCTCTAGCCCGACCCCATACTGCCCAGGTAATGGCATCTAACAATGCCGATTTACCGTTACCATTGTCACCAGTAAGGCAGGCCACATTAAAGCCATCAAATTTAACGGGTTCAGAACTTGATCCATAACTGATAAAGTTTTTAAGCTTTAATTCTACTGGTATCACCCGTATATATCCCTCTCTTTCAACCGCTGGTACAGATTTTCTGCTCTTTTTGATAGTTCATTCTTATCACAATTGGTATCTGCAGTTTCCAGATACTCTTTAAAAGCAGCCAACGGATCAAGTTGTTCGTTAAGATTGGGGTTTCGTAATACACTTCCCTCATCCACCAGATCTCTATTAACGGAAGCCAGGTAATAATATTTTTCTTCAATGAATCGGCGCAACTGTCGGTGGTCAATGTTGGAGTAATCTGCAGCAGTACATTTTAAATTCAACCGCAGAATTGCTTTGGTATCGGCATCTCTCTCTAACTGCTGCATTATTTCATTGGTGGGTTCTTCACCGGTGACTTTAACCTTAACTGTTTTAAAGGGCCTGGTATCCAACTGACAAAACTTATATTCACACTGCCCTTTATCAACGTCCACCATTACATAACCCTTTTGTTCTTTTTCCTCACCAAAATCTATCCGGTCATGACTGCCGCAATACACCATCGGAGGGTTTTCAGCCAGTACCTGGTGTTTATGGATATGTCCCAGTGCCACATATTCAAAACCATCTTGTTGTAATGTTGATGCTGGAACAGCTAAATCCTTGCCTACCATGATGCAGTTCTCCGAGCCTGTTGCAGCACCATCCACTGTAATGTGGGCGCACAGAACCGCTGGCATGGAGGAATCCAGTTCCCCAGACAATTGCTGGGCTAATCCGGCTACATTGGCAGACATTTCTTCTTCTAGTTGGGCTAAACTTTTACCGCTCTGCCCCTCCCTGGAAAGCCATGAACTGCGGGATGGATAAGGAATGGCCGCCACTTGCACCGGTCCATTTTTGGTTTCTATTATGTAAACCTCAGGCTTCCTGCCAACTGTTATACCAGGCACCTGCAGAGTACGGTAAATGTCCAAAGCATTTGATTTGCCCGCAGCATTGGGTAGGTCATGATTACCTACCAGCATGAATGTTTTTATGCCCGCATTGGATAGTTTTTTCAACCGTCTGGCCAGTGCATTTTGGTGGGTTTCGGTAGGTTCCCGGTTTTTAAAGGCATCACCGCAGAAAAGCACCAAATCAACATCCTTCTCCACTGCATCTTCCACCAATTTGTCCAATGAAGCTAAAAAATCACGCAGACGGTTGTGCACCCCGGTCTTCCGGTCTATCCGTCCATAGTTTTCCACCCCAACATGCCAATCAGCAGTATGCAATATTCTAATCATTAAATTCTCTCCTTCTGACTCCTAACTACTAACTCCTATCTTCTATCTCCTAAATCAAATTTCCTCATCATCATTATACATATCGTTTACCATCTCATTAAAGGCTTTATCATTTTCCTGATAGTTTGTTTCAACGATTTCATTATAGAATTGAGCATCGTAGTTTCTGGTCTTTATCACCACCGGCATCGGTACAGCGTGCCCCAGAATTAATGCCTGCTGTTTGGAGTCCAGACTATATAGTATGTTGCGTAGGTTCTTAGCGTCATGCACACCAGTTAAAAGGGCGTTGACATCTGATTCATCATCTAGCTTACAAGCAATTTTAGTACCAATTTGAGACATTACTTCACTGTCTATCCCGGAAGTGCGCTGATCCACCAGCAGTAGAGTAACGTTAAACTTACGCATTTCCCGGGCAATGGTGGCAAAAATAGTGTCCCTGGCTAACTCCGGACTTAAAAAGCGATGGGCCTCTTCTATGGAAATTACCAGATGCGGTGGTTTGTTTTCCCGAGTGGCTTGGTACTTCTCCATTCGCCTTACATATTCAGCGTGAATACGTTTGGTTAAAATGTTGGTTACCATCATGTACCCAAGTAATTGGGTGCTGCCAAATTCAATTACCACATGTTTACCGGCATTTAAATACTGCATTATTTTGTCAACTGCATCAAAGGGAATCTTATCTTTCATAAAGGGCAGGTCATATACCCGTTTTAGTTTACGCTGTAACGCCTGCAACGCTCCCAGGTGCAGCCCGTGTTCTTCTGCATAATCCTTCATTTCCTCCGCCGCCATTTCCGCCAACAATCCAAACCAGTGTTCCGCTCCCATTTTACCGGAAAGCAGGTGCATGGTTTCGGTGGCGGTACTGTTTAAATTCAACTGAGATTGTAACAGCAATACATCCTCTGGAGTAATTTGGCTGTGAGCAAGGTTGATTTCATGGTCAAACTTAGCTCCCCTACGACGACTGGATTCCGGGTCTAACGTAAAAATAACCACTCTAGAGGGGAATAATTGTTTTAAACCCTTAACGTGGGATTCTTGGAGTACCCCGTCTCCCCTGTCTTCTTCCTTAGTGGCTTCCCAACCATACTCGTTATGAGCATCAAAAATCAGATTGACCGCGGCCTGGCTTTTGGTGATACCCGCCAGTGCCAGACGGGTAAGAAAAGTTTTACCGGTACCAGCTTTGCCGAAAATCCCAGAACAACGTTCCACCAATTTGGGTAAATTAACACACACCGGTGAATCCATTTCCAACGGGGTACCCATAGAAAAGAAAACTTTGTTGTCTGGGGAGCCAAACACATGGGCTACATCTTCATCAGTGGCAGTTCTTACCGGGGAACTATGCGGTGGTATGGTACGCACTGCCCTGGTTTCTCCCACCTGCTCTTTATCTGCCATCAGCATTGGGTTTAAGGATATATTACCAAAGATACTGTCACCCACTATAATCTCTCTGGCCAGTTCATCTTCATCTTCAAAGGAGTCCACCAGCATGGCCGGGTTGGTGGATTCTATTTTGACATCGGACACCAGCGAAAAGTAGCGGTATTTTCTACCTTCAATAACGGCAAAGTTGCCCACTTTAACATCTTCCACGGTGTATTGAGGGTCTAATTTAACTTCCACCCCTGTGCTGATGGAACCCCGTACTATTCTGCCTTTCACTGGCGCACCCTCCTTATAATTGTTTTGAAACGTTCATAATCTGCTGCTAACAACCGCCGCAGTTCACTGCCCACCCGACGCTGATATTCTGTGGCATCATCGTGATAACGGCTGCAATTTCGAATTAATGCTGCCACCAGCTCATCTGTGCATTCACACCCGGAAGACAAAATGGCACTTATATAATTAATGTTCTGGCTTATTTCTTTGTACTGCCCATCGCTGCACTGCTGGACAAAGGAATGGATGCGGGACGGTTGCGGGGGAAGAAAACCACAATATTGATGATTTTGGTAGTAACCCACCACCAGCACATCAAAATAGGTGCGCAGCAGTTGAAATATCTGCGGCTGCTGCCGACGCAGTTCATCTTCAGTTTGCCCGTAAGCCACCGGTTTTCGGGATGGATCCGAACTGACGGTGGTGGTATTGTACACTACACCCACTATGGAACAGTGTTCATCCTGCACCTGAACAAAGGAACCAAAGTCTGGTGCCCGGTGTAGTTCAGTGGCTTGGCAGATAAACTGGGTGGTTTTACTTTCAATTACTTCTCCGATATGTGTAGGCATTAAACCGGCACGCTCCTTTTCCGCATACTTTTATAAGTTATTTCCGAAGTCAAACCGCCTTCAACCAACTTTTTGTTAACTAATTCGTAAAAGAGCTTGCGGTCATTACCGTCCACCACCGCCTGTTGGTGGGCCTCAGCCAGGCTAACCGGGTAACCGCCTCCCTTTCTTGCCTGGTCTACCGCTATGCTGTGTACCCTGTTGATATAATTTCCGTCCAATGCCACCCACTCTGGCACTTCCACCCGCACAATTTCTGACTCAACATTAATATAGAAGAAATATACCCGGTGGTTACCATAGCTTTTCAGCACTTTGGAATTGGATTTAAATAGGGCTGTCCGCTGACCCGGTGCTAAACATTTCTCAAATAACGTTGCATCCCGCAGGCCGGATATTAATTCACAATTTGCTTCCGGTTTGCCACGCTGATTGCATTCATCGCAGTTAGCACGATCATATGGGCACAGATGCACCCGCAACATATTTACCACATCTGTGCTGCGGGTTCCGGATATGTAACCAGCCATTGGAATTCGCTGCTGTTTTAAACTTTCATAGTATGTAATCAACTGTTTAATAAATTGATCTGCCCACTCACCTTGTTGTTCTGCTGCCCATTGTATCAATGTACCATCAGTTAACGCTATGGCAATGGCACTAGTACAATCTGCACCGATATCTACAAGGCCCTTCATTTCTGCCAGCGTTCTGATAGATGATACACGCTGGCTGTCCACCAGTCGCTTGGCACCGTTTTCATCCATGTACAATTCCTCGTCACGGTAATACAGCCTGGGTACACTGGCCAGCCGGGCAGTAGAGTCATCACCGTAGCGCAAAAACACTGTACCGATATTAATTAAATAACACAGTGACACTTCATGATGATCTGGAAAAAGTTGTGAACCATCACTGGCCAGTACTGTATAATCTTCTGGTACATCAGGTAGCGAATGTAAAATAGTAACATCCTCCACCGGTTCAGCCACCAACCAAGAGGTTTTGCTATCTTTAACCTTTGCTACTATGTCTTTAAGGCCGCCTTCCAGTGCTGACAGGGTTTGGGAGGCCTTTATTAACTTTTGTTTGCTATCATTAACATTTGTTTTATGTTGGTCTACCATCGCTTCAATGTGTTGATAAACCCTGGATAAATCAAGCATCAATAACACTCCCTGCATATAGAACCATTGTTCGGTATAATTTCGACGACAGCAAACATTTTCCCTGCGGCCAAAATATATTTACTGGAAATATTGCAGGTTAAATGCATGAATTTACATGTAAATATGAATGTTTGGGCGTCATAAATGCCGCCCCTACTGCCGTTTAAGCTATATCAATACCTTTATGCAATAATTTCTTTGGTTTTCATTCTGAATTCTGACTCCTCACTTTTGTGTCTTTCAACTGAAAAAAATCACCCCCGGAAAAACTGGCTTCCGGGGGTGGCTTTTAGCTCTTTGGCATTTTTATAATCGCTTTAAAAAGGTCTCCATCAATTTCTATATTAAAGCTTCCCTTCTGGATATTGATTAGACTTTTAGCAATGGATAAACCCAAACCACTACCTTGACTACTTCTTGCTTCATCTCCCCTTTTAAAGCGTTCCATTAGCTCATCAGAAGAAATGTTAAGTTCGTGGGCGGATATATTTTTGATTGTTAAAACTACTTCATCTGCTATTTCCTCAATGTCGATATATACTCTTGAGCCCTTTTGAGCATATTTAAATATATTAGACAATAAATTTTCTATCGCTCTCCATAATAGTTTTCCATCGGCTTTAATATATACCTTATCCTTTGGTTGATTAATTTTAAAATCTAAATTCAACTGCTGTATTTTATCATCAACTTCCCCGATACCTTGGGTTATTAAGGATACAATATCTATTTTTTCGTAATTTACCGGTATACTTCCACTGGAAGCTTTAGATGCTTCAAAAAGGTCATCGGTAAGCACTTTTAACCTATCAGCTTTCTGATCAATTATTTGTATATATTCTGCTGATTTCTCTTTATCCTGTTCGTTCTTTAATAAATCTACATAAGTGATAATAGAAGTTAATGGTGTTCTAATATCGTGGGATACGTTGGTAATTAATTCTGCTTTTAAACGCTCACTTTTTAGTTTATTATCAACGGCTTTATTTAAACCATCGGTGATACCATTTATATTGTAAGCTAGTTTTCCCAGTTCCCCATCTTCGGGCAGGTCTATTTTGTGGTAAATATCACCGTCTTTAACCTTCTCTACACCTTCTTTGATGGCATTGAATTTTCTCACCATCTTAAGGGATGCAAATATCGAACCCCCTACTACTAATGGTAGTAAAATAATTGTTAACGGAAACACCGGTAATGTTATTAGTACCAAAAGTGTATAGGAGATCACTGCTAAGATAACCTTTACTCCTACAGTTCCATTATCACTGATCAGTTTAAATATTTTGTAACAGATGGTATAGATTAATGTATGGGTTATTATTGTTTTATTTTTAATATGCTTAATTAGTGACAGTACAAATATTAAACCGGTTGAACCAATTATCAGAGTAGCCGGTAATATCAGTTTATATGCTTCACTGTAGGATACAAATCTTATAATACTGAACCATAACCCTATAAGGAAGAAACAACTGATTATATTTATATCATTGTACAGTTTATCAACAAAGTTCAAATGATCTTTATTATCTGCTTCTGGCTTTCTGCCTATGACCACAATCAGATATATGAATGCTACAGCTAAACCCAGTAATGAACCTGCAATTATATAAAGATTATTGGTTACAAGCTCTTTATCTGCTTGCCAATATCCTATCCTCGATTGCAAATATTCATCAGTAAAAGCAATATATATAACATCATCTTGCTGTTTCAACCCACTAATATCCCAATGATAATAATTATTTCCTTTAATTTGCTCGGGATATACATTTTGTTCTGACTGATCAAATATTAAATAAGATGGAAAAGATTTAAAATAATCCTTGTCTGTATCGGGGCTATTAGTAAATTCATTTTCACCATCACTAGCATAATATATTAAGCCATTATAACTTTCTAACTCTTGCAAATTCGCTCTATATTGATTTAAATCTTCTGTGATTAACCTGTCCCTCATTTGGGAAAGTTCATCGGTATAGACTTCCCTAAATTTTTCACGATTTTCCTCATCTGTTAGGTTAGGGTTATAGTTTTTAGATTGATGTTTGAACTGGGAGTATAGATTATTTTCTTCCCTTTCCAGTTCCTTATCTGTAATAGTTCCACCACTCAGAATGTATTCTTCACTCTTATATTTATCTATTAAACTAATTAAGATGTTTGTAACATTTCGATAATCACTGATGTAACTTTTGCCAGTAAAATAGTTTTCTTCAAAAGCTATATCTAATTCTTCATGATGAGTTTCTACTAAATTTAAAAATATAGTAATAGCGCTGGTGAAGCATAGTATTGCAATTGCAAAGGCAATAACCTTTGCTGTTAATGAATGGCTATATTTTTTCCACTTTATATCCAATCCCCCACACCACCTTCAAGTATTTTGGCTCCTTAGGATTTATTTCAATTTTTTCTCTTATTTTTCTAATATGAACTGCCACTGTATTTTCCGGATTAAAGGATGTTTCATTCCACACCTTTTCATATATCTCATCTATGGAAAATACCCTTCCCGCATTGGCGGTTAGAAGTTTTAATATCTTGTATTGCACAGGAGTTAGTTTTACTTCTTCTCCATCAACAGTTATAACTTTACTCTCATCGTCTACCTCAAGTCCCCCGGTTTTAAATAAATTACTTTTAGTTTCCAGGCTTCCCAGTGATACATATCTCCTAAGTTGTGATTTAACCCTGGCAATTAATTCTAAGGGGTTAAAGGGTTTTGTTATATAATCGTCCGCGCCCATATTTAATCCCATTATTTTGTCAGTATCCTCAGATTTTGCCGAGAGCATTATTACTGGAATATTATTTTCTTCTCTTATTTTCATGGTTGCCCTTAAACCGTCCATTTCTGGCATCATAATATCCATTATTATCAAATGAATTTCATTTTCTTTTATTATTGTTAGAGCCTCCAAACCGTTAGAGGCCTTAAGTACTGTATAACCTTCATTTGCTAAATATATTTTAATGGCATCCAGTATTTCCTTATCATCATCACAGACTAGGATATTCAAGAGCTATCACCCCAACAGATTAATTTGTCCAAATTATATCACACCCCTTTGCTGTTACTCTAAGGTAATGATATCAGCTAAATCTTAAGGTAACCTCAATACAAATCTTAAGAACTTCTTAAGATGCATATAAAAAAGACTGATAATAGTAATCAGCCTTTTTTATAAGATGTTCTTAAGATTTACTGCTTCTTTTTCTGGTATGTGTTGAATCATTAGTTTCAACTCAGATAAATGCCCCAGTGACAGGTCGGTGTTTTTTTGTGTTATGTATTCTTTTACCCTGGCCAGTGTAAATTCTATATTATCTATCTCCTGGTGGTCTAGAAGCACTGGCCACCAACTGGCTTCGCTGTGCCATTTTTTATCCAACGCCTTGGTTTTCTTTATTGCGGCATCCCAGTTGTTTGTTTCCGCTGCCTTCACTATTTGATCTATGTCTTGGGAAAAGTCTTCTGCTGTGATATTGATGGTATGGTTAGTCCAAACACCTACTAAGACCATTATTACCAACAGTACTGTTAATACTGACAATAACCGCATCTGCAAAACCTCCGTTTAACCAGCCTTTGATTTTGTTTGGTAAAACAGTTGTCCTTCAGTATCAATACTGGCAAATAAGACGTCTTTTAAATTATGTATATCAAATTTTTTTAATTCTGAACGGAGCCATTCTTCATTTAAATTTAGTTTAGCTAGATTTTCATGAAAAATATACCCATCGATCACCAGCGTTGTGGGTATTCCTTCATATGTAGTGGAAAGATCAATATCATCAGGATTAAGTGGCCTTTTTTGTGACTTAGGAATTACACTTAAATCACCGCTCGTTTCTAGAATGGCAAACTCTACATCAGAAATGTTAGGTACATTTTTTGATCTTAACTGTTCCAGCAGGTCGTTGATGTTATATCGCTGCTGGCTTAATTCTTGTTCAACTATTTTGCCGTTTTCTATCAACACACTTGGTTTACCACAAATAATCCCCCTAGCCCGCTCGCTTTTCAATGACAAATACGACAACGCCACTTGAAACAGCACTAAGCTTAAAAGGGCAACTACTCCACTTACTAGAGGTACACCCACATCAGCCATAGGGATTACCGCAAGTTCTGCCACTAAAATTATTATTACCAGTTCATAGGGCTGTAGTTGACCAATCTGCCTTTTACCCATTAGTCTTAATCCCACTGCCACTAAAGAAAATAATATGGCTGTTCGGATAATAACCAAAAGCATAATTCTTCTCTCCTACCCCCGCATGTCCTTGTTTATTTTATTTACTTTTTGCTCTATTTTTGGCAAATTAATATTCTCCCCAGACTTGATTTGCTTTTCAATCTGCTGCAGTTGCCAAAATAATTTTTTATCTGAAGTTACCTGAACAACATAGTCACCATTAGGCTTTTTTATAGCACTGTGTACCTGCTGCCTTATTCTTTTTAAGAACAGTCGGTCAAAACCATTTACTTTCACGGCGCTTGAGATTTCATTGTTTATCACAACAGCGGTACTGTCTTCAACACCATCAACAGTTTTGGCGATAGTTTTAACTTGTTCCGCCAACTTTTGGTCAACATTTATTTCTTTGCTAGGTTTAAATTGCTCCGGTTTCTGAGCAGGAGCAGTACAAGCACATAAACATACGGCCAGGATCATTGGCACAACAATAAAAAATTTGCTTCTGTTGTATAAGTTTTGGATCATCAAATATCACCACTTCTTAATTTTTCATTATTCATTTTTCATTCAAGAATTACCCCTTTGCCCTTACTAAAAGCGACGCGATGAAACCAAAGATAATAGCCGCAGAGATACCAGCACTTGTTACCTCAAAAATACCGGTAAGTATACCCACTATGCCGGTGCTTTCTGCTTCAGCCATAGCACCATGGGCCAGAGAATTACCAAAACTGGTTATCGGTACAGTAGCACCCGCCCCGGCAAAATCAATCAGTGGTTCATATAGGCCCAGTCCTGCCAGCACCGCTCCTGCCACCACCAGCGTACTCATGGTGTGGGCCGGAGTAAGTTTTCCTACATCCATCAGCAGTTGGCCTATCACGCAGATAAGTCCTCCCACAACAAAAGCTGTTAAATAAGCTTCCAAAATTAATCACCTCTAATGATCATACTCAATGGATACAGCGTGCGCTATACAAGGAATACTTTCTTTCTGCTGGTAAGATAAAGGTGATAACAATGCTCCAGTGGCCACTATTAACACCTTTTTCAATTCTCGTTGCTTAATTCTCTTTAATATGTGCCCGTATGTAACAGCTGCAGAGCAGCCGCATCCGCTACCACCGGAAAACACCGACATATCATCACTGTAGATCATCAATCCACAATCAGTAAAAATATCCTCTGGCATATCAATCTTGTGCTTTTTAAATAAATCAGCAGCTATTTGATGTCCCACTTTACCCAAATCACCGGTTGCAATGAGGTCATATTCACTGGCTGAAATATTCAAGTCCCTAAAGTGTGCGGTAATTGTATCCACTGCCGCCGGAGCCATTGCCCCACCCATATTAAAAGGGTCAGATAAGCCCATATCCACTACCTTACCAATGGTAGCCGACGTTACCCTAGGGCCACTACCCTTTGTGCTTAATATCCCCACCCCAGCTGCAGTAACAGTCCACTGAGCTGTGGGAGGTTTTTGAGCCCCATATTCTGTGGGATATCTAAACTGCTTTTCCACTGTAGCATTGTGACTGACAGCACCACAAAGAATTTTTTCTGCTGCCCCACTGTCTATCAAAAGGGAACCCAGTGCCATACTTTCCATAGATGATGAACAGGCTCCAAAAAGGCCTAAATATGGAACGCCCAGAGTTCGGGCAGTAAAACTGCTAGATATAATTTGGTTTAATAAGTCTCCGCTTAAAAAAAACTGGATATCTTCTTTTTTATATCCAGCCTTTTTAATGGCATCTTCGCAGGCCTCCTCCAACATCTTTCTTTCTGCTTTCTCATAACTGTCTTGTCCAATATATAAATCACCATGCAACAGATCAAAATCATCTGCCAGAGGCCCTTTAGCCTCAAAGGGCCCCCCCACCACAGACGAAGAAATTATAGCCGGCTTGTTTTTAAAAATCCAGGTTTGGTGCCCATGCAGCATTTAGACACCCCCCAACATGGTGATAATTGATTTTAAGAGGGCTATAACAAAGGCAGCAAAAACACCATATATAATTACAGCTCCAGCCAACTTAAACATATTTCCTCCAACCCCTAGCACAAAACCTTCACTACGGTGTTCAATGGCTGCTGAGGCTATTGAGTTGGCAAAACCAGTAACAGGCACGGCACTTCCCGCCCCGGCCCATTGGGCAATATGATCATAAATTCCGGTGGCAGTTAATATAACGGCAATTAATATTAATACCGCAACAGTGGGATTACCGACTGTTTTTTCGGTAAAGTTAAAGTTCCAAAGAAAATAACTAGAAATACCCTGTCCTATTACACAAATTGCTCCTCCGACGAGAAATGCTCGGAGAGAATTTACAGCCACTGGTCTTGCTGGTTCTCGTTCTTTAGCAAAAGCTTGGTACTCCTGCTGCACCGGAGTAAGTTTTTTCTTCATTTTGTTGGACATTTAATGCACCCCTTATTTTATAAGCACAGGTTCTAGTTCATTAATAATTTCTTTCAATTCAAATGCCGATTGAGCATACATTTCTTTTGCTTTTTGGTTTTGGGTACTTAATGCGTATGTCTCGTAATCTGCGTGGCATTTTTTTAATGTGTAATAAGCCAACTCTTTAGCTTTGGGTTTTGGTACCTGCACGGCATCATCAAATAAATCTAGGTACAGTTGACCTGTGGAATCCACCTGGCCAATAAAAACATTCTCTGGATCAACACCTACTTTGCTAAGTTCTGTGTGTAACCAGTCTCTGTTCAACCCCATTGCAGTTAGAGGCTCATCCATAACCACACCGTCCATCATCACTGTCTGCGGTACGGAATGTCGGGCCACATTTACTCCCATGGTTTTGGCATCCAGTGGTTGTTTATCTTTCTTTAGATGAACACTGACATCACCGTTAGGTTCCAACATAGCAAACTCAACATCGGCCACTTGAAACACATTTTTTTGACGTAATCTGCTTAACAAATCCTCCGATGTCAACCGGGCCTCCATCAGTTTATCTTCCATCACCTTGCCATGATTAATCAAAACCGATTCTTTGCCTTGAACAACATCCTTTACTGACTTGTACTTGAGGCTTAAAAAACTTAACGTTATAGGAAGTATTGTCCAAACAGCCAATGCTACCAACCCTAGTGGTGCCGGTATCAATTTTACCGATATACCAGCAACTAAAACTCCCACTATGATAACTGTTTCCATGTCAAACAAAGTTAATTGTGATGCCTGTTTTTTACCTAGTAAGCGCACTAGCAATAAAGTGAGGGCAAATAAACCTATGGACCATAATAATATGTTTAACCATTCCGGCATTTTAAACTACCCCTTTTAAAAACCTTTATATTGCGGTTCCTGATATTCTAATTCTCTTACCCGGTCTTCAATCTTCTTAATGATCCCGTCTAGGCGTGCAGTGGAGCTGTTAAACAGCTCTTTTGTATCTTCGTTTTGTTCTATTTCTGCCATGGACTGCAGAGTAGATTGGGTGCCTTTTAAACTGGCCATTGTTTGTTTAACTTGTGATGCAACCGTCATGACTACCACCTCCATAAAGATATTTTGTATTTTAAGGGAGTTTTTATACCAAATAACTTACATTAATCGAGATATAAATAGGGAGGCCAGACCGAAATAAATGCTTAGTGAAAAAATATCGTTTAATGTGGTGATTAAGGGCCCAGATGCCACCGCAGGGTCTACTTTAAAACGGTACAATAACAGAGGTATAATTGTACCTGCCAGCGTACCAATTATGAGGGTTAGAAATAATGAACTTCCCACAACAACCCCCAACACCAAGTTACCCCGCCAGATAAAAGCTATTACTGCTATTAAAAGGCCACATACCAGGCCGATAAATAACCCCACCCCAAGTTCACGCAGTATTAGTCTGGCTACTGAATTTTTATCAAGATCGTTAGATACCAAGCCTCTAACCACTACAGCCAAGGACTGCGTGCCAGTGTTTCCTGTCATACCGGCAATCATCGGTAAAAAAAATGCTAGAGAAACCACTTTTTGTAATGTGTTCTCAAAACTGCTGATGATTGCACCCGATATGATACCGATAAATAGCAGTAATATTAGCCACGGCAAACGACGCATGCTTGCAGTAAACGCCCCAGTGTTAAAATCTATTGTTCTTCCTGATGCAGAAAATTTTTCAATATCCTCATTGGCTTCTGCAATTACCACATCAATAATGTCGTCCACCGTTACTATACCCATTAAATGTTTATCGTTATCCACTACCGGAACTGCTATGAAGTCATACCTTTCAATGATGCGGGCTACTTTTTCTTGATCCATATCAAGCGGAACAGAAATCACCCGGGTAAACATGATGTCATCTATCTTTTCATGTAAATCAGCCAATAATAGATCCCGGTATGATACCACACCCACTAATTGTTTATCTTCATTTAAAACATAAAGATAATATATATTTTCAGCCATCCTAGCAAATGATTTTAACTTGTCCACTGCTTCCCGTACGGTGTAGTAATTGCGTATCCATACATACCGGTTAGTCATGATTCCCCCGGCGGTATCGGCAGGGTAGCGCATCAAATTTTGCACCGTTTGGGATTCTTCCCGTTTCATTAAAGATAAGAATTCTTCAATTTTTTCCACCGATAGATCGTTAAGCAGGTCAACAAGGTCATCATTATCCATTACATCCATTACGTGGGATGATTTTTCCAAACCCAAACGATGCAAAATATCAATTTGCATTTCTCGATCCAACTCTTCTATTAAATGTGCAATTTGTTCGGGAGCAAGCAAGAGTATAAACTTGTGATGATGTTTTTCAGGCAGATTGGTGTACAGCTGAGCTACATCATAGGGATGCAGTTCATTTATCATATTCTGCATCTCTTCTTTTTTCTGCTCTTTTACATATTTAATAGCCAGCAACAAAATTTGATCTTCAGTGATCTGATGCAACATCTTATCACCACCATTTAAAGGGTCACTGTGTTATTTTGCCCTGTAACAAGAAAAAAATAAGGACCCCAAATTTGAAATTCGAAGTCCTATTCCTAACTAATCTCTTCAATCTCTTTTTTTTCAGCAAGAACTTGTAGGTAAAAATTAAACAATTGTTCAGAAGGCCCCGACCAGCCGTACCTTTGGCCAGTTTTATAGGCATTTTCCGATAATCTTTTCGTCAGTTCATTATCTTTAATTTGGTTTACAGTATCTAGGAAACCGCTCTCTTCTTCTGGATGATACAGTAGACCGTTAATACCATCATCAATTTGCTCACAAGTGGGTCCACTTTTTGCAGCTATTACCGGCAGTCCTGATGCCATTGCTTCTAAAATTACTAAGCCAAGGGTTTCCGTGGTGGATGGAAATACAAAACAGTCTGCAGAGGCATAGGCCTGGGCCAGTTCTTTGCCATGTAAAAAACCAGTAAAAACGGTATTGGTGCCCTGGAAAAGGTCTTCAAGATATTCTCTATGGGGACCATCACCAATAATGGCCAGGTAAAAATCGTCTGACTGCCTTAGTACAGTTTTAATTCTGTCAATTTCCTTTTCCGGTGCCAATCTACCTACAAAAATTAACAGCTTTTTATCAGGCATGTTATTGGTTAATCGGCGGCGCATTTCTGAAGTGTAATTACTGGGGTCAAACTGCTCAACATCCACACCACGTTCCCACAAATGAACATTTTGAATGTCTTGTTGTTTAAGTTCTTCCTTAATTGCATTGGAAGTACACAAATTAATATCTGCTTTGTTATGTAACTTTCTTAAGTACCACCATAATGCCGGTTTGAAGAAAGGCATTTTGTAATATTCAGCATAATCCGGTACATTGGTATGGTATGAAGCAATCATCGGTAATCCTAATTTTTCCCCATAATATACCCCTGCAGCACCAAGTAGTGCTGGGTTAACCACATGCAATATTTCGGGATTGAACTCTTTTAAAATTTTAGCAACTTTGGGGTGAGGCAGTGAAAACTTCTTTCCTTTGTAAAAGAATAAGTTTTTAGCAGGAATCCCCACCACCCTTGCTCCATAATAATTGTTTACACCTAAATCAGGGGCAATAATACAAACTTGGTGTCCATTCTTTTGTAACCATTTTATTGATGCACATAATCTGGTAACTACTCCATCAGTTGAAGGCAAAAATGTTTCTGTGACGATGGCAATTCTCATTATTATCACCTTTACTACTTCCAGGTAACTTTAGGTAGTACATTCTCCTTAATTACCCGGTTTTTGTAATCTATTACAGCTTGTAGAATCTCACCAATCACTTTATCTGTTAACAAATTTGGTTTCAACCCTAAATCTTTTAGTTTTGTATTCTCAGCATGGAAGTAGTGTTCCTCCAACTCCACCCTTGGGTTTTCCAAATGAGAAACATTTGCTTCCATTCCTTGTTGTTGGGCCACTTTAAGTACTTTCTGAGCCAGTTCAATTACGGAAAATTCTTCGGTGAACTGGTTAAACACTCTAAACTCACCTTTTTTTGCCGCTGTTTCGGCAGCAATTTCAATGCAACGTACGGTGTCTTTGATGTTTAAAAAACCCCTTGTTTGACCACCTTTACCATAAACCGTCATATCATGACCAATGGCAGATTGAATAATAAAACGGTTTAATGCAGTCCCAAATACAGCGTCATAATCAAGGCGATTAACCAAAACTGGGTCCATTTCTGTTTCGTCAGTATGTAAGCCATACACCACCCCTTGATTCAAGTCGGTGGCCCGAATTCCCCATGCCTTGCAAGCAAACATGATATTGTGACTGTCATGCACCTTGGATAAATGATACATGGAACCAGGTTGCTTCGGGTATGGCAGCACATCCTTACGGCCTTTATGCCCAATTTCTATATAGCCCTCTTCAATGTCTATATTTGGTGTTCCATACTCCCCCATTGTACCCAGTTTTATTAAATGACATTCGGGAACCATCTCTTTAATGCCATATAGAACATTTAAGGTACCCACCACATTATTTACCTGGGTAAACACAGCATGTTCACGGTCTATCATGGAGTAAGGGGCAGAACGTTGTTCCGCAAAATGTACGAAAGCATCCGGCTTGGTTTGACGCAGTACTTCTCGTAAAAAGTCATAGTGATTTAAGTCACCGATATATACTTTTATATCTTTACCGGTCAACTCTCTCCATTTTTTAACTCTGTCTTCCAATGATGCAATTGGGGTTAAGGAGTTGGAATGGAGTTCATCATCCCATTTTCTTCTCACCATGCTATCCACAATTGACACTTCATAGCCCTGATTTGATAAGTAAAGGACAGTTGGCCAACCACAAAAACCATCTCCACCTGCAACAATTATTTTCATCTCAAAATACCTCCCTTCTCAGGCTTTAACAGTTTTTTCATTATATAATTATTTATTCAATTAGTTGTTAGATATAGATAAAATATGTAAAAAGTTATATTAAAAAATTATAAAAAAAACAGGGAGCTAAGTCCCTGTTTTTTGCTATTTCACTTCATATCCTTCTTCTTCGATGGCATTAACAAGATCATCTTTGGTAGTTTTGCCTGGGTCATAGGTAACGGTAACATTTTTCTCCCCTAAATTAGCCACCGCCTTTTCCACACCCGCTAAAGCAGCTAGAGCCTTTTCCACCGCAGCGGTGCAGTGACCGCAGGACATTCCTTCAACATTAATTTTTTCTTCACTGATTGCCATATTTATTCCTCCTTTTTAAATTTATATGACTGTTAGATCTTTAATCAAGTTTTAATTTTCTTAATCTCAAAGCATTAGTAACAACAGAAACTGAGCTGAAAGCCATGGCTGCACCAGCCAGAATGGGACTTAAAAATCCCAAAGCTGCCACCGGTATACCTACTGAGTTATAAATCATAGCCCAAAAAAGGTTTTGCTTAATGTTGCGCATGGTGGCTCTAGATAACTTGATGCTGTTTACCACACCCTGCAGATCACCTTTTATCAGGGTAATATCTGCTGCTTCCATGGCCACATCAGTACCTGTGCCAATGGCAAATCCTACATCGGCAGTGGCCAGTGCTGGGGCATCGTTAATACCATCTCCCACCATACCTACTTGTTTACCCTGCTGCTGCAGTTCCTTTATCTTATCTGCCTTTTGTTCTGGCAGCACTTCCGCCATTACGTTTGTTATACCCACTTCTTGGGCTATTGCCTCTGCTGTACGCCGGTTGTCACCGGTTATCATCCAGACATCCAGTTCTAATTCCTGCATTCTTTGCACTGCCTGCAGTGAGTTTTCTTTAATTGTGTCCGCCACCGCTATTATTCCAATCAGTTGTTTGTCTGATCCAACGTACATGGCTGTTTTCCCTTCACCTTCCAGTTCGGCGGCTTTCTGTTTCATTGGAGATATATCCACATTATTATCTGCCATCAATTTAGCTGTACCTATTAAAAACTTTTCCTTTTCAATTGCTACCGATATACCATGACCGGGAATAGCATTAAAGTCTTTGGCATCTTTTAGAGAAATGTTTCTTTCTTTGGCTGCTTCTACAATAGCCTTGGCCAACGGATGTTCCGACGAACTTTCTGCAGATGCAGCCAGTTTTAACAATTCTTCTTCAGATCTCTCTCCTGCAACCACAATGTCGGTTAGCGACGGTTCACCCTTGGTAATGGTACCAGTCTTGTCTAATACCACTGCATTCAGGCGGTAGGCACTTTCCAGGTGCTCCCCGCCTTTAATTAAAATACCATATTCAGCCCCTTTACCAGTGCCCACCATAATAGATGTGGGGGTGGCCAAACCTAACGCACAAGGGCAGGCAATCACTAGCACTGCTGTAAAATTAATCAACGCCCTAGTAAAGTTGCCGTTGTCGCCAAAGAAATACCAGCCCAGAAATGTCATTACCGCTATTAACACCACTGCAGGTACAAAGTAAGCAGAAATTACATCAGCCATCCGCTGAACTGGGGCTTTGGAGCCCTGGGCATCTTCTACTATTTTAATTATCTGCGCCAGTGCTGTGTCCCGACCTACCTTGGTGGCTTTATACTTAAATGTACCCAATTTGTTGATGGTGGCACCAATTATTTCATCGCCCTCAGTTTTGTCCACTGGTACACTTTCCCCTGTAAGCATGGATTGATCTACAGTGGAATTTCCTTCTTCCACCACACCGTCCACTGGTATTTTTTCACCGGGACGGACCACTAATATATCACCCACCACCACTTCGTCAATGGGTATTTCCTGCTCTTTACCTTCCCGGATCACCCTAGCGTTTTTTGCTTTTAAATTCATTAATTTTCTAATGGCTTCAGAGGTACGGCCCTTGGCCTGAGACTCGAGCATTTTTCCCAGTAAAACCAATGTAATAATAATAGCCGCACTTTCGTAATAAACCTCTTCCATACCAAACTGGTGGCCAAAAAAAGTGACAAAAACACTGTAAAAATACGCAGCGGAAGTCCCCAGCGCCACCAGCACTGACATATTGGCGCTACCGCCCTTCAAACTACCATAAGCATCTTTATAAAAGTACAGTCCTGGTATAAACTGTACCACTGAAGCAAAAACAAATTGCGCCTTGGGATCAAATATTATCAATTGCGTTAAGGCATCCAATTGAAATACCATTACCAGCATGAACAAAAACAGTGGAGCAGAGAATATAGCGGCAATAATGAAGTACAACCGCTGTCGCTTTATTTCTTTATTTCGCTGGTCTTTTTCTCTATCCTGGTCATCTTCTTCAATATCCCTAGCTTGAAAGCCTA
This sequence comes from Bacillota bacterium, assembly GCA_009711615.1. Lineage (GTDB taxonomy): Bacteria > Bacillota > Desulfotomaculia > Desulfotomaculales > Desulfohalotomaculaceae > Desulforadius. Next base: position 41,317 of record VENI01000007.1, read on the forward strand.
ACTTAGTAATCTTTCTTTTTATTTCCCCAACATCTGTTCCCTCAGGGTTGTACTCTACCACAGCTTTTTCAAGGGCTAAATTAACCGTTGCATTAAAAATTCCCGGCGACTTATTTAGTACCCGCTCTATTCTGGCAGAGCAGGATGCACAGCTCATGCCACTCACTGCTAGTTGAACTTTTTCTTGCTGTACATCAAAACCAATACTCTTAATTTTATCAATAATATCTATATTTGAAACTTTATCAGTATCGTATTCCACAGTTGCCTTTTCCAGTGCCAGATTAACTTGTGCTGAGTTAATACCATCCATTTTATTCAGCACACGTTCTATTCTGCCGGAACAAGCAGCACAGCTCATCCCGGTAACTTTTAAAGTAATAATACTCATTGAAACCCCTCCAAAAATTTGGTACCACAACCTAATTTTACAGATAATCTTTTTTACCGTCAAATGGGACGGTTAATGACTAACATAACCTTTTGCTGGTCAAAATAATGTTAAGATTTTACTAAGGGGGAATATTTAATGGAAGATCAGGAGAAAATGCCCAATAAGAAAAAAATTTTGGAAGGGCAGCCGGCCCGGGGATATGCATTTGTTCGTGAACCCACCGGTTCAGCCACTGCAGTGAACGTAGACGGAACTGAAGACCCCAACGATCTCAATGATCCAGGTAAGTTTAGCCACGAAAATACTGATATGACCAGTGAAAAAATGAATAATGATGAGTAAAACATTTAGGCACGTCCTCTGAAGGACGTGCCTAAATGTTTTACTCATGGCTTCTGTCTCCTAAATTAACTATTCATTTCCGTAGAATTCCCGAACTCTGAATTCCACACCCATATTTTTAGCTATCTCCCGACAGGCTTCTTCATCCACTCCCTGCCACTTTACCACCGATAATATTACTCTGGGAATATATTTTTTACATTCTCGAGCAAACTCAAGCACTGCGCTGTATGCTTCTTCTGGCTCATATTTTAGTGGATTGCTTAATTCTGCATATATATTGGCATTTTGTGCATTTAAACTTATGGATATTACATCCACTAGATCGTCCAGTTCGGGCACTACATTTTTCTGGTGAATTATATTTGCCTGGCCATTAGTATTAATACGTATTTTTTTTGCCCCTTTGTGTTTCAATTCTTTGGCTGCTGCAGTGACCATTTCCAGTCTCACTAGCGGTTCACCATAACCACAAAAGACAACTTCATCATATTGGCTAGGATCACCTGCAGCATCCAGTAACTCCTTTAAACTTGGTTCCTCAGGAAGCCACAAATCATAACCTACTCCTTTGTTAGTACGACGAATGCAAAATACACAGTTGTTAGTGCAGCGATTGGTGATATTTAGATATAATGATGCGCCTATGGAATAGGCAATACACTGATGATTTATCACAACAATTCTCCTCTGTCCGTATTATTATCATATTTTATCACATAACCCCATATTGTTATATTGATTAATTTATCCAGGAGGTGATGATTATGCGTCCAATAAAAAATGAATCCAACAACGTACAAAACACTGGCATTAGTCTCACTGCAATCTGTTATGGTACATTGGCCACTGTTACTGTCGCAGTTATTCTCAGTACATCGTTTGGAGTTATTTATTTCTTAACTAGCATCTCAGAAAGCACCCTACCCTGGGTGTCATCTAGCATCTTGTGTGTCAGTGCTTTTCTTGGAAGTATTTATGCTTCCCAGCGGGTGGGTGCTAAAGGCTTATACCATGGAATAGGTGTAGGCATAATGTTTTTTATTTTTATTTGGATTGTAGCGGGTTTTTTCTTAGCAGGCAATTTATTCTTAACAGGTTTCATTACTAAACTGGTGCTTACATTATTATCTGGAGCTGCCGGAGGGGTTCTAGGAGTTAGCTTTAGTAGTAAGTAGTATGAGGATAGGCTCAAAATATTGGGCCTATTTTTAATTTGTATTTACCACCGGCAGATGAACAGTAAAAATACTTCCTTTACCTTTTTCACTGGTTACTTTTATTTGCCCACCGTGCTTACTTACCAATTGCTCTGAAACTGTTAAACCCAGCCCAATTTTTTCGTTTCCGTCTGAATAAAACGGATAAAATATTTTTTTTATTTCCGTTTTGGAAATACCCTTTCCGTTATCTTTAAAATCTATTTTAAATTTCTTTTGCTCTTGGTTGTAAGTAACATTAATTTCCAATAATCCTCCACCGGGCATAGCATTAATAGCATTAACAGCCAAGTTTATAAAAACCCGCTTTATTTGATTTACATCCATCACTGCCAAAGGAAGGTGAGGTTGATAGTACCTTTTAACCGTTACATTATTAAACACCGCATCGCTGTCTATTAATAGTGATACTTCATCAAGAACAAACTCAATCTGTGTGAAGGTTAAATCGGGTCTACTGGGCTGAGAAATATGCATCAATTCTTTTATTATAGAATTAATTTTACTTGTTTCTTCCAGTGCCACATCAATGTGTTGATTTAAAAGTTTATCTTCTAAATTTCGTTCCTTTATTAACTGTAGTAAACCTATTGTGGTTGTGAGGGGGTTCTTTATTTCATGGGCTACACCATTAGCCAATTCATTAATTATACAGATTTTTTCCGACGGATATAGGTCAGTATTTTGACCGTTTTTTATATCATTACCCAATTGCATCAACATCACCCTATAAAAACTAATTTTACAACAAAAGGATAATTCTATACAAATATATCCATCACCTGCTAAAATATGGTAAATATTTTGTCGAAAAAGAAATACAGGACAGCTTAAATGCCACCCTGTAGACTGATTTTGAAATTTTATTTTATAATTTTACTAAGCAGGGAGCGTAAAAATCCGGGTAATTTAATATAATAGACGCGCAAAGTCATATCACCCCTTTAGAGTTCTAAGTTATTCTATCTTATTAACCAGGGGTGCAAAATGTGCATCAACAACGGAAAAAATTTATTAAAACTTTGGTATTGATACTTTACTAACCATTAGAAATGAAAGGCTTAATATTATTAACATCACTACTCCAACATGTAAATCCCTAGCCACCAACATTAACAGCGCCATCAGACCACCTGCCACCGTAATGGGTATACCTTGAAAACTGCCAGAAAAGGTAGTGGTGTTAAACCTGGCTAATCTCAGTGCGCCACAAACCACAAAGAGAACTGACGCCCCGAGACCAGCAATACCAAGAGATACTAAATTAGAAGCATAAACTAGTAGTGCTGGAGCTACACCAAAACTCACCAAATCTGCCAATGAGTCTAACTCTTTACCAAAGGCAGATGTAGCACTAAGCCGACGGGCAACTTTGCCATCCATACTGTCTAAAAGTGCTGCCAGTAGTATTAAACCTGCAGCACTGGTGAAATTATCAGACATCATTAGTACTAGAGACATAACTCCTGCTACTAAATTAATTGCAGTTATAATATTAGGTATATATTTACTGCTCATTTGGGAGCCTCCCAATAATCGTTTCCCCACCACGTACTTTATCTTTCTCCTTTATCATTAATTCTGATTCAACTGGCAAAAATATTTCTGTACACGAACCAAATTTTATCAACCCAAAAATTTCTCCTTTTTTTAAGTTATCACCAACATCAACCCAGCATACAATCCTACGAGCTATAAAACCCGTCACCTGGGTTACCATAACTTTCAAACCGCCTGTTTTTATGCCAATAAAACTCTTTTCGTTAATATCTGAAGCATGGCTTTTAAAAGCCGGTAAAAATTTACCAGGACGGTATAGACGGTACTCAACCTTACCCTCCACCGGGGAACGGTTTAGGTGTACGTTAAAAACAGAAAGGAAAATACTTACTCTAATTGCCTTCCCCTTAAGGTAATTATCTTCCTGTACCTCATTTATTGATAATATCACCCCATCAGCTGGTGATATGATAGTGTTTTTATCTTTAGGTATTACCCGTTTTGGATTACGGAAAAAAAATGCAACAAAAATAAATAATATTGCGGGAATCACCGTTATAAACGGATTTATAAGATAAAAAACAACCCCAAGCACAGCTAGTATTGCCAAATAAAGCCAACCGTCCTGGGCAATAGGATATACTTTTTTACTCATTATTTTACCAAATTCCTCTCTTAAAATTACAATAAATTATATTTTAACATTAATTACTCTTTACATCTACATCTTGAATCCACTTTTTAATATCTTCAAGCATTTTTGCCCTTGGGGCACTTTTGTACTTATTTATAGGTAATGAATTAACAAATTTTTGTCCGTATCTTTTAGTAATAACTCTATTGTCCAGCACTATTACCGCTCCTTCATCGTAACTGGTTCTAATTAACCGACCAAAACCTTGTTTAAATTTAATTATTGCTTCCGGTAAACTGAAGTGACTAAATCCATTTTTATTTTCATTCCTCAACGCTTCTATCCGTGCTTCAACCACCGGCATAGTGGGGGGCCAAAAGGGAAGCCTTACCAACACCACACAGGATAAAGCTTTTCCTGGAACATCCAACCCTTCCCAAAAACTGGCAGCCCCTAGAAGCACTGACCGGTTGTTTGTTTTAAACTCTTCCACTAATCTGCTTCTGCCACCATCTATGTTATGGCCCAACAGTAGAATATCTTCTTCTTCCATTGTCGGTTTCATCTTACAATATACATCTTTAAGCGCTTTATGCGAAGTAAATAGTACCAAGGTTTTACCACCAAAGGTTATTGAAATGTCTGAAATAACTTCAGTAAGACAGTCAATATATTCCTTCTCTGACACAGCACCAGGAGTAGGCATATCGCTGGCCACATACAACAAACTTTGTTCGTTATATAAAAATGGCGAATCCACCCGGAGCTTTTTCACCCTTTCCGGATCAGCAAAAATTAATCCACTACGCTCAATGAAATGATCAAACATCTTATCTACAGTTAATGTGGCAGATGTAAAAACCACGCAATCCTTTTCATTATACAGAAGTCTGTTTAGTAGTTCACCCACTTTTACAGGAGCAGCATTAATAGATAAAAAGCCATGGCTATCTTCTTTTATTTCTCCGTCTATCCAATGGACCGAATTGTCACTACTGCTTTGGCAACTGAAAGATATATCCGCCGCCAGCGCCAACCCTGTCTCTGCCACCAGCGATGCCTCTCTGGCCAGCTGGCTTTCCCCGTCCACCTGCTCACTTTCAATGTCTGCAGCCATCTGTTGCAGTAGATCACACAGTTTGTTTATTCGCTGTACCAAGTTTTCAATTTCCACCTGGATATGTGATAAATTCAGGCTTTCTTTTAACCGTACTGATACTTTAAAATGTGTACTATTTTTATTGATAGAGGCTAAAAAGGCAGCTATAGGTTCAAAAAATATATCTGCTGCATCCCGCACCTTATGCTGTAATTCCTTTATTTTAGCCAGATTTTCCACCTGGCGCTGGTATTCACCTTGGCGTGGTATTTCGGAAAGCCTCTTAGATGCCTTAGTTACTGTACTTAGCCAGTGCAGCACTCCCCAGCGGGTAACCTCTGTACCAAGATGTCTGGTAGCAGTATCTTCCAGATGATGAGCTTCGTCCATTATTAATATTTTGTAAGGTGGCAGCAGTTTATTCTCTACAGCTATATTAGAAAGTACTAATGAGTGATTTGCAATAATAATATCCGCCTTTTCTGCACAGCGTCGGGCTCGATTAACAAAACAAACATTATAAAAATGCCTACATTTCTTACCTAAGCATGTTTCACTTTCTGCACAAATGTTGTTCCAAAGGTCAAAATCTTCCCTGCTAAAATTAAGTTCAGCACGGTCACCCGTATCAGTTTGAGTTAGCCAAACCAAAATACGTGCATAAAACCCGGCTTCTCTAGCAGTTTGATCATTTTCACTGAAAGTGGAATACCACCGCCTTAGACACAGGAAATTGCTACGCCCCTTTACCAGGCAGGCTTTAAAATCCATACCGTGAAGCAACTGCAATAACGGAACATCTTTATTCCACAATTGTTCTTGAAGATTAATGGTATGGGTGGAAATCACCACCCGGTGATTATTTTTCTTAGCCCATAGCACTGCAGGTAGCAGGTAGGCCATACTTTTACCTGTACCCGTTCCTGCTTCAGCAAGCATAAATTTACCATTATTTATTGCTCTTGTAACCCCTCTAGCCATGGCTATTTGTTGAGGGCGGTGCTCATAATTAGTTATTACCTCACTCAACAAGCCTTCATTCCCTAAATGAAGTGTTATTTCGGTTTCATCAATTGAGTGGTACGTTTCATTCCTTTCAATCTCTTCTTCTGGGTTATACTGCTGAGCGTCATTGAGCGGCCGGAGACCGGTAATACTGGTTATTTTACGACTACCAAACTCCTTGGATGCTCTATTTGCCACCTGCTCGACCACACCATACCAGGTTGAGTTAGCTTTTCCCATCAGTTTAAGCAGGTCATTTAATAATAGCACTTCAAACTGAGACAATCGGTGTACCAGGTCCACCGCTAAAAATGCAGCACCCCGGGCATCATCCAGTGCCCGATGGTGACTTGGCAGATTAACATTACACAATTGGCAAAGGGTAGCCAAACGGTGATTGAAAGCACTGGGCAACACCAACCGAGCCAATTCAACAGTGTCATAAATAACATTGGCAATGGGATTAGTATTTGGTCTCCCCACTGCTACTGACACAAAGTCCCGGTCAAACTGCACATTGTGTCCTAGCAAGGGGGTGTCACCAATAAAATCCTGTATAGCTGGCAACACATCTTCAATATTAGGTGCTCCAATCAGCATTTCATCTGTGATACCAGTTAATCTCTTAATTTTTACCGGAAGTTTAGTATTGGGGTTTATTAACGAGTGAAAATATTCACTTTCAATACCATCCACTAACTTAACCATACCAATTTCAATAATTTTATCCCTTTGTGGATCAGTTCCGGTGGTTTCCAAATCTAATGACACATATGAACCTAGCAATATTTACACCCACTGTCGCTACACAGATATTTATTGTTCACTCTTATTAGCATTACTGGTTTCTGATTCCTGATTATTTGTTTTCTCATCTTCATTGTTTACCTTTTTCATTTCGTTGTTTAAACGCTGATTTTCAGCAGTTAATTCCCTTACTCTCATCATTGTACGAATTTGTCGAGGCAATCCAAATAACACTGTAATTAGAGCACCTCCGGCAACACTAGTTAGAATTACCAACACTAGAGAAATGTCAGGGAAACTCCAACCTAAAAAGCTAAGGTCCACAGCTGTGGCATTTTGCACTGCAAAAATAGCCACTATCAGTGCAAACACCATCCCTAGCACAAAGTAAATTTGCATTTTTTTCTCACCCCTACGTTTCATTAGATCTCACCTCACTGGCGTGGTATCTAAAGTCTAAGTTCGCTATATTTTGCCAAATTCCTCTATTGCGGTATTATATACCAGTTTTATCGGCACTTTATAAGCATCGGCGACCCTGCGACAATCTTCGTATTCCGGAGCATAGTTTAGAATCTTTTGATTATTACGGGCTATTTTTACATTTATTATTCCAAAACGGGTCTCAACTGGCACTATTTCTCTTTCCATTTTTGTGCGTTTTACCGGGTAGGAACGATAGCCAATGGAGGTCGTTTCCTCTAATAGCACTTGACCGACCTGTTGCTCCATACCCTGTGGTACCAAAAGGTGTATCACTGTACCAGGACGCCCTTTTTTCATCAACACTTGGTTTATGTAAATATCTAAAGCACCGCTTTCTAGCAGTCGTTCAGTTACCGCTGGATATAGTTCAGGGTTCATGTCGTCTATGTTGGCCTCTATTACCTGGGCGGTATCATTCTCCTCTTCAGAATTAGTTAGTTCCCCTATATGTACCCGCAACAGGTTGGGCACAGGTAATTCCCTATCCCCTCCCCCGTAACCAACAGAAGAGCATATTATCTCCGGCATGGTAGTATATTTACTACTCATGGTTGTTAAAATTGCCGCACCGGTGGGAGTAAGAATTTCTTGTTTAATATCACCATGCTGGTAAGGTACACCTTGCAGCAGTTCAACGGTTGCCGGTGCAGGTACAGGAATGGTTCCATGGGCACATTCTACAAAACCGGTGCCGGTAGTAAGTGGTGAACAGATTACTTTCTCTATACCTAATTTATAGAAAGCTATTGCTGCCCCCACAATATCAATAATAGCATCTAAGGCACCCACTTCATGAAAATGTATTTCTTCAATGGTTGTTCCATGTACTTTTGCCTCAGCTTCAGCCAACCTGGAAAATATTCTTAATGCGGTGTCCTTTACTGATTGGTCTAAAAGGCTATTATTAATTATATTTGTAATATCGTACAGATTTCTGTGATGGTGATGCCCATGATTGTGATGTTGGTTCTCCAACTGTACGTTAAACTTTGTTCCTTCTATTCCCTGCTTTTTAATTTTATTGGCTTGCACCTGCCAACCCTTCAGATTTAATTTATTTAATTCACTTATTAATTCATCAATATCCAAACCTGCATCTAGCAAGGCACCCACTATCATGTCCCCTGCAGCACCGGCAAAACAGTCAAAATAAGCTACTTTCAATTTTTAAATCACCCCAATTTCAACTATAATTATAACTATAATAGCATTTTTTGTCTCTATGACAAAAGGAAAAAAGTACTTAACTGTGGTAATAATGACTAAAGGAAGGTGACAACTAAAATGAATAACTTTATTGAAGATATCAGTAAATCATTAAGTCTTATAGAGGAATTGGCAGGCCAACACTGGTTGGAAGAATGGGTACATAGCATTAGGGACCAACACGGAAGGCAGCATTCGGGCATTCCTGTACTGGCAGAGTGGTGGCTGAAAGCTGGGGATGAATTAGCTTCTATGCAGTTGACCGGTAGCTATGCTCCCTCAGAATCTACCCTGCGTTTGACACAACTAGGGTTTGATTTAAGTGTTTTGAAAAGTGTTGTTGGCTTTAATGAACAAGTAAACCTGTTAAAGGGAGACAAAGAAACCTTTCTTCAAGTATGCTACCGATTAAGCATTGCTTCTGAATATGTAAAACAAGGACACAAGGTAATACTGGCTAAAGGGCAGGAAAAAGAAGACTTTTTGATTCACCATCATAATGATATACCGGTGGCTATCTGTGCACCGTCAATAAAAAGCATCAATGAACTGGACACTGTTGTCTCCTATGCCATAGATAATACCCTATCGAGACTGCCGGAAAACAAAGGTAAGGTATATGTCGACTTTCCTCTACCGTCGGTCTATACCGCAGAACAATGGTTGCAGTTAACAGAGGAAATAATTAGAAATAACAAACCGATACCTGAAAGTTATGAATTCACAATGACATCAACATTTGTGGATCGAGAAGGTCAATATATTAAATTAAATAGGCACTATCATAAAATACAATAACAAATTAAGAATTATAAATGAAGAATGAAGAATAACTATACATTAGCCATCTTCATTCTTCATTTTGCAATGTTTCATAATTTCACAAATGCTGTATTAGATTATTTTTGCTATGGTATTCAATTTCGCTGCTACTGCTGTATCCTCCTGAATAACTGCTGAAATTTCTTCACTTGCTGCTGCAAGGCCCTCACCGATTTCTTCTGTCTGACTTATATCTGTGCTAATATGATTCACCTGTTCATTTATTTTCTTTAGTATGTCTGCTATATTGCTTACTGATTGGGCAGTCCGTTCAGATAGTTTTCTTATTTCTGTAGCTACTACATTAAAACCTTTTCCTGCATCTCCTGCTCTAGCAGCTTCAATAGAAGCATTTAGTCCCAAAAGTTTAGTCTGAGAAGCAACTTCTTCAATTAACTTAAGAATACTTTCAGTATTCTTAAGTTCCTTCTGGGTTTCCTTAGAAACAGATACCAAATTCTGCTGAAGTGAGTTAAGTTGTTGCGCTGAACTAGCCAGTTCTTGAGAACTGCTTGATACTTGTTCAAAAGAAGCGGCAAGCTGTTCAACTATTTCTAACATCTCATTTTGTGTTGATAGATCTACACCCAGGTTAAAAGTTCCAATAACTTCACCACTGTCAGATTTAATAGGCATAACTATTCCCTTGAAAGGGTAACCATATGCCTCTTTAGGAACTTCTGCAACTATTTTCTCCCCAGATTTAATAGCTTGGGGAATAACATCTTCTTCAGGAATATTACTATCAACTTTCACACCAATATCAATTTTTTCACCAGGGTAATAAGCTAAAAACTTTTCTCGATCAGTAACACTAACCATACAATCTAATGGAAACATATTTCCTAAATACTGTCCTGCATATGCTAACGCTCGCAGTCTGTCATCTTCTTTTTCATATGATTCGTACATTGTAATCCTCCTTTTCCTATAAGATGAAAAAAATATTATGTCGAAATTTTTACAACTAAAGTAGATTATGACGATTTTATTGTATCCAAATTCTATCAGTACGTAAAGATATACTTTATGTGTATACAGCATTAAACTACTAGTATTTATTTTACTGTGAATGTTCATATTAAATACTAGGTAAGATTACTTGGAGGTGCTGTAATAAATGGGCAGTGTTGAATGTGATATAGCCATTATAGGCTGCGGACCAGCTGGACTTTCTGCAGCGGTTAATGCTAAAGTGCGTGGTAAAAAGCTTGTATTGCTGGGATCTGAATTTTGTACTCCTAAATTACATAAGGCTCCTCATGTTGACAATTACTTGGGGTTTCACAGCATTAGCGGTGAAAAGTTAAGGCAGAAATTTATTGATCATGTTAAGGCCATGGGAATTGAAATAGAGCGTGACCGGGTAACCGCTGTGGTTCCGCAAGACAACAGTTTTACCATTCGGGCCCGGGACAAAGTTTATAATGCCAATTCTGTGATACTGGCCACTGGTGTCAGTGTGACCAAATTAATACCGGGTGAAGATGATAAGCTGGGCCTCGGCGTAAGTTACTGTGCCACCTGTGACGGTGGATTGTACAAGAATCGTACGGTGGCCGTATTGTCATATATCCCGGATGGGGTTGATGAAGCCAATTACCTGGCCGATATTTGCGAAAAAGTTTACCTGCTTCCCTTGTACAAAGGGCACCAAGACAGGCAGGCTAAGGTAAATAAAAAAGTGGAAGTGATTGAAGGGGAAAAACCACTGGCCATTGAAGGAGATACCTTGGTTTCCGGTGTAAAGCTTGAAAAACGTACGCTGGAAGTTGAAGGGGTGTTTGTCATTCGTGATGCAGTGTTGCCGGATAAGCTAATCCCCGGCTTGGATATTGAAAACAATGCGGTAAATATTAATCGGGATTTAGCTACAAACATAACTGGACTGTATGCCGCCGGAGACAACACTGGCCAGCCTCACCAATTGGCAAAAGCAGTGGGAGAAGGTCAGGTGGCGGCATTAAATGCAGTAAAATACATAGATAACCTATAAAGGACGCCATTGTGCGTCTTTTTTATTGCCTAAATAACTTTGATGTTTGCAAGAATACTAACCCCTAATTTGTAAAATGATACAGATATTACAAATAAGGATGGTTTTAAAATATTGCATAAGAATATAAAAGTGGTTTTGAAAATAAACAAAGTACAAACCACCCATCAACAATATAAATACTAGTGTATGATTCATCTAAAATCTTTCATTAGATTTCGTAGTGGCTTGATTTATCAAGCCTTTAGCGGAAATATTGCAGTTACAATGCATGATTTGCATGTAATTATGAATGTTTGGGCGTCATAAATGCCGCCCCTACTGCCATAAAAGCAATATAACGGCCTTTATCTGCAATGACTTCTTTGACTTCATTATTCATTATTCATTCTTAATTTTTCATTTGTCTTAAAGATCGTATTCTTCACCCGATTCTAGAATTATAACTTCAGCCGACGAAACCGCATTTACCTTTTCCTTGAACTGCTCCGGGTTTTGTTCAACTAAAGGAAATGTGTTGTAATGCATGGGAATAACGGACTTAGGGTCTATCATTTTTACCGCTTCCACCGCATCATCAATCCCCATGGTATAGTTATCCCCTATGGGTAATAAAGCTAAATCTATTGATGTTAGCCGGCCGATTAATTCCATGTCACCAAACAGGCCGGTATCCCCGGCATGATATATTATTTTGCCGTCCATTTCTATGATAAAACCACAGGGGTTGCCTAGGTATTCGGCTGGCCCACTGTCACCACCAATGGAACTACTGTGCAGTGCCTGGGTTAACTTAACTTTTATACTACCAAATTGATAGCTACCACCAATTTGCATGGGGTGAGCATTAACCCCTTGACGTTTACAATAATTAGCTATTTCTAAAACGCCTACCACTGTGGCATTGCACTGTTTGGCAATCTGTACTGTATCACCCAGGTGATCACCGTGGCCATGGGTAACTAGTACATAATCCGTGTTTATGTCTTCTACCTCTGCCCCGGCAGTAGGGTTACCAGTAATAAATGGATCAATTAGCACTTTAACCGATTGGCCTTCCAGCAAAAAACAGGAATGGCCCAAAAATGTAATTTTCATAACTCAAATCACCTCTTTGGCAATATTCTCTGGTATAATCCTTACACATTATAACCAAAAATACCTGTTTAAAGAAATTAAGAAATTTTTCTTTCTAATCTATGCAATTTTAATGGCTATCTGTGGAAGATTAATTAAAGAACTTTAGCAAGGGAGGCTAATCAAATGAAAAACAAGAAGGATCTTGACATGGAGGTATCTGAATCTTTAAATCAGGTACAGCAGGAAGGCGGCAAAGAGATACCTAACAAATTGGATGATAGATTTCAAAACTCACCACCGACTAACCGTGATATATTAGAAAAAGGGGCAATTCTACAGCGTGATGGTTCTTTCGCCATTGCTCCCCACATCCCTGGCGGTATCATACAAGACCCCGATATGCTGATTAAAATTGCTGACGTAGCCAAAAAATACAACTTACCCGCTATGAAACTAACCTCTGCCCAACGCATTGCGCTGGTGGGATTCAAGGAAGAAGATATAGATTCTGCCTGGCAGGATTTAGGTATGGATCCCGGTGCAGCCATTGGTTTATGTGTACGGAGAATTAAATTTTGTCCCGGCACCACCTTCTGCAAGCGTGGGTTACAGGATTCTGTAGGGTTAGGCGGCAAAATTGATCAAAAATACCACGGCATGACGTTGCCGGGCAAGTTCAAGATCAGTGTTAGTGGTTGTCCCAGAAAGTGCATGGACACTTTAATTAATGACTTTGGTTTTATGGGAACACCAAAGGGTTGGACAGTATATGTAGGTGGTAACGGCGGTATTAATCCCCGTTTTGCAGAAAAATTAGGTGAAAATATCACCGAAGAACAGGGCTTACAACTGCTAGAACGCAGTATTCAGTGGTACAATGATAATGCTAATAAGAACGAGCGTATCGGTGAAACCATCGAAAGAATAGGTTTTGACAAGTTCGAACCAGAGGTGTCAACACCTGTTCACTAGTAAGAGGTGAAAATCATTGCCCTGGCTAATATTAATGCTGGTTTCCTGGAGTTTAGCACTGGTAGTGGTGCGCAAGCCCGGCATCAAAAAAATGTGGCCAGCTGGGTTGGCAGCAGTGGTAGTTACACTGCTAGCCGACACCACCCTGGTAAACTTAGGGGCCTTTCGTTTTAACAATACGATGTATGATTTTAAAGGCGTGCCACTATTTTATATTATAGGTAACTTTGCTAACGGAATGCTATTGGCACGAATTGTGCCGGCGGACGGCATACTGAAACCCGTGCTTACGGTATCATTGGCAGCAGCATTCCTGTTCTTGGAATGGGGAGCTATTCAACTGGGGTACTTCCAGTATTTTAACTGGAGTTACCTGCACAGCTTGGGATTAAACATCATTGGTTTAATAGCCGTATTATGGGTGGCAGATATACTTGACCTACGCCAGCGGTATAGTTTGTTATAAAAAAAGCAAATGCACTGCGATTTTTTATCGCAGGCATTTGCTCACCTTAACATTCTTAAATTTCCAGTCAATTTATTTATCTTTTTCTTTGGCCCGTAAAGGCATAATCCCAAATAATTAATTTGATCCTTTTTAGTTTTTGATAACTTCAATTCATAATTTTCATAATTTAAGGGTTTTTGAGCTGTCTCATTAAAGCCAATAATTTTAATATCCGAATCATTCTTTTCTAACATTTCATCATACTTAACTCTTATTTCTTCTCTGGGTAGCGTTAATATTGGAATTGGTATATTCGTAATACCTTGATGGACCCTTCCATCTTTGTCTAATAATTTTTTCCCTGTTAGCCCGTTTACTTCACTTGCAATACTAATTCCTAAAGCTGCAGTGGTATTTGCTATTAAACCAATAGGTAGATCCCCATCGACAATCATTATACATTTCATATTAATACCTCCTTCAATCAAAGATTATAAAGGTATTTTTTATTTCAATATTGTAAAATATTGATTGTTAACCTTGTAAATCTTTGTGGTATTGAAGGGGGGTTACACCATAGGCTTTTTTAAACTCTTTCGCAAAGTGAGCTTGATCATAAAAACCTGACCCCAAGGCAATATCAACTATATTACCACTACTCTTAAGCAATTGCTTTCCGTAATTAACCTTAAGCTGTAATTGATAAGCATTTGGCGTAGTATTAAAATTTCTTCTAAAGTTTCTAATCAATACAAATCTATTTATATTAAACCTTTGTTCCATATCTTTTAACTGTAGCGTTTCTAGAAAATGTTCTTCAATATATGTCTTCACCGAGCCTATCTTTTCACAACTTTTAAGCTCTATGTCTATATCACAGGTGCAAAACAACTGAATAAGAGTGTCTATCAGTTCTACTTCCTTGTCAAACTGACTAGTATTACTCTTTAAAGTATTAGATAAGGCTTTAATTTGGTCAAATTCCCGTTTGCCTAATTTTCTTATTCCGATTGAATTCTTAATATTTAAATTATGCAAAATCTCTTTTGATAAATCAGCATCTATATAAATCATTGTATATTCCCAATTATTAATATCAACAGGTTGACATCTATGACTTACATATGGGTATATAATTACAGCCTCACCAGCTCTAATACAATAATCCTTTCCGATAACATTTAAAATAGTTGCTCCATTATTAATATATCCAATTGATAATTCTTGATGAAGATGCTCTTTATATGCATGTAAATAATTAGAGCAGGTTTTAACTTCTATCATATTAAACATTTCTGCTTTATAATACTTTATCCCTTTCATTGGCACCATCCTACGGAAAATATATAATTGATTATTACCATCTTTATATTATATATCTCAGTACTTCTAATAGAAAGGGAACTTTCCTAATCATCATTTTTTTACCAACTCAGGTACTTCCCATGGCAGTGAAGCCACCTTTGCACCGGCGTTATTTAATGCCTCCACTTTACTGGCAAAGGTTCCCCTACCCCGCTCTATAATGGCTCCGGCATGGCCCATTCTTTTTCCTGGGGGGGCACTGCTTCCAGCTATGAAGGCCACCACCGGCTTTTTCATCTGCTTTATATATTTGGCTGCTTCTTCTTCGGCATTTCCTCCTATTTCACCCACCAATACCACTGACTCTGTATCCGGATCTTCTTCCAACATAGGTAGAACGTCAGTAAATGACAACCCCACCACTCGGTCACCGCCAAGGCCAACTACGGTAGATTGACCAAGCCCGGCTGATGTCAAGTTGAATGCTATTTCATAGCTTAAGGTACCACTACGAGCTACCAAACCTACGGCACCCGGTTTATAGATGGTGTTAGGCATAATACCCATTTTACTTTGGCCAGGTGAGATAATACCAAATGTATTAGGCCCAATAATAATAGTACTGGTTTTTTCAGCATAGGCCATAATATCCATTTCATCATGCAGTGGTACGTGTTCAGTGATGATTACTACTGTTCTGATCCCAGCGGCCATTGCTTCCATGGCGGCATCCTTTACTGCTGGTGCTGGGATGAATATTATTGAAGCATTTATATCTTTATGTTTGCTTACTGCTGCAAAAACTGTATCATATACCGGTACATCATGAACTTGTTGTCCACCTTTCCCTGGGGTAACCCCTGCCACCACCTGGGTGCCGAACTCCAGCATTTGTTTGGTATGAAAGTTTCCTTGACGACCGGTAATGCCTTGCACCAAAACTTTTGTGCTGTTATCTAAGATAATGGACATGACTATTCACCGCTCCCTTCGCTGCTTGCTAATAGTTCAACTGCTTTGGCCACCGCTTCATCCACAGTACGGAAACTTTCAATCCCCTGCCCCTTTAATATTCGTACACCGTCTTCTTCATTGGTACCCACCAGGCGTATTACCAGTGGAACGGGTATACCTAACTTTTCTTGTACCTGGGCAAATGCGTTGGCCACATCATCGCAGCGAGTAATGCCACCAAAAATATTGGCTAGTATTACCTTGGGGTTGGTAGAGAGTAATATCTCCAGAGCCTTTGCTGTGGCTTCAGTACTGGCACCACCGCCAGCGTCCATGAAATTACGTGGGGTTCCACCATAATGGTTGATAATATCTAACGTGGCCATAGTGATACCAGCACCGTTAGCCATTACCCCTATTTCCCCCTCCAGTTCCACATAGGAAATTCCCAGTTGATGAGCCTTTTTCTCCCGCTCTGTTCGTTCATCTATCACTGGCAAATCGGCTGGGTAACGGAATGCAGCCTCATCATCAACTGTTACCTTGGCATCAGCTGCTAATAACTTGTCGCCGCTTATTACCAGGGGGTTTATTTCCACCAGTTCACAGTCATATTTCTTAAACAGTTTGTACATATTAACTAATAAATTAACAAATTGTTTAAAATGATCTCCTTGCAGTAATAGCTGTCGAGCAACTTCTCTGGCTAAAAAAGGCTGTACACCAGAATGAACATCCACAGGAATTTTAATTATTTTATCTTCTGGAACTTCTTCAATATCAACCCCGCCGCTTGAAGAAGCAATTACCACCGGCCGCTTGATGGAGCCATCCACCGTTATGGCCAAATAGATCTCTTTATCAATATTTATTTTTTCTTCCACCAGAACTGCCTGCACTGGGCAATCTTTAACTTTAGATTGCAGTAATTCATTAACCGCCATTTTAGCTACATCCGGTGAGGTTGCAAATTTAATACCTCCCGCCTTACCCCGTCCGCCGGAAAGTATTTGTGATTTAATTACAACTTCCCCGGTATTGGCTACAAACTTCTCTACGCCTTCATCACTTTGAAACACCTGCCCCGCAGGCACAGTAATGTTCATCTTTTTAAATAGTTCTTTTCCCATGTACTCAAAAAGCTTCATGAACATATGCTCCTTTGTCCAATTTTTTGTACTATTCGATATTTTTGTACAAATCCCTTTTTTCAAAATAAATTACACGGTAATCCTGTAATTTAACCATTATGATTATAACAAGAAAAATATACACATATAAAAAAACCCGCTAAGTAGCGGGGTTAACTGAATGCTTTTAAAATTAGTTCCACCAGTTCCCGACGCTGCCGCAGATGGGAAACATCCATTGGCCAGCGGCACTTTTGTAATAGTTCAGCTCGGCGCAGGTTTTGTGTTACCGTTTTAGCGGAAGTGAGTGTTTTAAAGCTGCTGCCGTTATTGGTTTCTAGCTCGGCTTTGTATTCTCCATCATCAATGGACATTATATCCTTTACCTCTGCCAAGTTTACATAACCATGGCAAGGGTCACCGGGAAACATTGCGGTTCTTGTTTTTACCGGTATCATAGTATACCCCGGCGCCAGCAGTAATGGAGTGATTCCTGGGCCACACAATTCAATACACATTTTCCTCAGAGCAGGGTAGTCAACTGCATACTGCCGACAAAGGGCGGTGCGCACACTACGCATCCCCCGCAAATCTTCAATTGAGTCCCCCTCGTTGGAAACAATTTGGGTACCGTCACCACTTCCTTCAATATATAATGGCTTGATCAGCAATAATTCCGGAAAAGGCTTTTCACTCATTCCATATCCCCCCCTAGCTTTTCCCTTATTATCAAGCCAGGAGGTGACACTACAGTGTCACTAGCGGTGACTTTCTGGTGACTTTTTGTATATTATATTCATTAGTTGCAGTCACTTTTCTCTAGATATATCCTTTAGGTATTCGATCCCCATAGACTCCTACGGTACTGCAGTTTCGTGCTATCGAATTATCCAAAGTTAGGTAACTTGGTTGTATTCTCAATTTCATAGATATACTCAAAACACTCCAAGATTAAATTAATTGGGTATAACTATTCAAATTCAATGGACCATAGATATCTAAGAAAGGTCATGCTATAAAATAATAAACTGATGATGTTGACAATATTATTTTTTATTATTATTCTCATAAAAAAGTTGAACTACATTCCTGACTCCGCCAATGAAAATTATGCTGCAGCACTATATCAATATTTCTTAAAAATTACATCAATTACATTATAAATATTGTTATAAGTAAACAAAAATGTTAGTATATAATTAAATAATAATATTGTTGGTAGGGGGGGTATATTATGGAAATTAAAGTTTTGGGACCGGGTTGCAAAAAATGCCAAAGTCTTGATAAATTGGTGCGTGAAGCGACTAGCGAGCTAAACATTCAGGCTAATATCGAAAAAGTTGAAGATATCCCTGCTATTGTTCAGTATGGGGTGATGACAACTCCCGGATTAGTTGTGGATGGTAAGGTTAAGTTTTCTGGACGTGTACCAAGCAAAGATAAAATTAAAAAAATATTAAGTGAGTAATGCTAGGTTTTGAGGGATGATATCATGTTTATTTGGTTAGATCAGCTTATGCAACTGTTAGTCACAAATGTTTTTGGACTATCGATGGATACCAGGCTTGGCTCCAGTGTACATTTTTTCTTTTACGATACAATAAAAATTATTATTCTACTTGGGATTATGATTTTTGCCATCTCGTATATTCGTAGTTATTTTCCGCCGGAGCGCACCAAGAAAATATTAACCCGTTTTAACGGTCTAAAGGGTAATTTTATGGCCTCCCTACTGGGAATTGTAACTCCCTTTTGTTCTTGTTCATCGGTACCGTTATTTATTGGTTTTGTTGAGGCGGGCATTCCTTTGGGTTTAACATTTTCTTTTCTAATAACCTCACCAATTGTAAATGAAGCTGCCTTTGCCATTTTACTTGGTACTTTTGGTTTCAAAATTGCCACTATCTATGTGGTGTCTGGGGTATTACTGGGTGTTCTGGGCGGTGTGATAATTGGCAAGTTAAAGATGGAGAAAGAAGTGGAAGAGTATGTTTACCAGTTAAAGATGGGTGAAAGTGAAGTAGAACAATTAAACCACAAAGAAAGAGTTAACTTTGCTTTAGAAAATGTAAAAGATATCGTTAAAAGAATTTGGCTATTCTTGTTAATTGGTATTGGGCTGGGGGCAGCTATTCATGGCTATGCTCCAGCGGCACTGCTGGCAAAATACGCCGGGCCGGATAACCCGTTTGCAGTGTTAGTTTCTACAGTTTTGGCTATACCGTTATACTCTAATGCTTTAGGTACTATCCCAATAGCTGAGGCGTTAATTAATAAAGGTGTGGGCATAGGTACAGCCTTATCATTTATGATGGCTACCACCGCCCTATCAGCCCCAGAGATGATTTTATTAAGAAAAGTAATAAAACCAAAGCTTATTGCAACTTTTGTTGTGATAACAGGTATCGGGATAGTAATTGTAGGCTATTTATTTAACTTCCTAATAAACCCTATAGCTTAGTATCACAAAAGCTACCGTTTTGAATATTAAACGGTAGTTTTTGTTACAATACCTATTATTGCTCCAAAAATGTTATAATATTCTTAATCATTTATCAATTGACTGACTGGGAGGACATTATGGACAAAATTAACATTAATTCTAAAAGCAATCTAACCAGCGGCAAGAAAATTAAACTGCGTGATATCAACCTTTTACCAGAAGATCCTACCGCTTCCGAAGCGTTACTTTTGACTACCGATGAAGAATATAAAATCATTCCCCTGCGCTGGGATATTAAAAAAATTTATATCGAAGTAACTGCCCTCTGTAACTTTTCCTGCACCACCTGCATCCGCAATTCTTGGAAGGATGAATTGGGCCAGATGGAGTGGACCACCTTTGAACGATTGTTATCTCAATTAAAAGAACTGCCAGAATTAGAGACCGTACATTTTGGTGGTTTTGGCGAACCCATGAGCCACCCTCGAATTTTTGACATGCTTCAAGCAGTAAAGTCCCTAGGACTACGGGCAGAAATGATTACAAACGGCTCTCTGTTATCATCGGAGAACATTAACAAGTTAGTTCGCTTACCACTTGATGCTATTTTCATCTCGTTGGATGGCCCCGATGAAGAAGAGTATAATCAAATTCGTCAAACAGACTTTGCCCCGGTGGTTAACAACATAAAGTCTTTAAACGCAGCTAAAAATGTAGCCAACAGCAAACTGCCCGAACTGGGAATTGAGTTTGTAGCAATGAAGAAAAACTTTCATAAATTGCCTAAACTAATTCGTCTTTCACAAGAATTAGAAGCTCGCCAAGTTATAGTGACTAACGTACTACCCTATAATGAGGAAATGAAAGATGAAATCCTCTACGACCTAGACGATACTTGGTTGGACCATGGCAAAGATACAATCCTGGTCAATATGCTCGCTAAAATGCCTTATATGCAACTGAGAACCGACCGTCAATGCAAATTTGTGGAAGATAAAGCCACTGCACTTACCTACCGGGGAGAAGTAGCCCCCTGCTATGCTCTAATGCATTCATACCATTGTTTTATCTATGGACGCAAAAAAGAAATCTTGCCCTTTTACCTGGGCAATGTTAATGAATCTACCCTAGCTGATATCTGGACTGATCCGGCTTACGTATATTTCCGTGACAGATTGAAGGATTTTAAATTCCCCTCCTGCACTGATTGTAAATATGTTGACGGCTGTTCATACACAGATACTAACGAATCAGATTGCTGGGGCAACAGCCCTTCTTGTGCTGAGTGCCTATGGTCTAGAAGACTAATTGCTTGTCCATAAATAGAGCAAAGGTTGCTGGTTTGATAAACCAGCAACCTTTGCTTTTATGTAATTATATGTCTTTAATTTCTGGATTAAAGGTTTTATTGCTATAATCATTACAGTTTGATATGAGAAGAATAGCACAGCCAGGGCAACCATATCAGGATAGTTAATTTTAGCCAACCGAGTGTTCTTAGTTATTCTTTAGTTAAACCACCAAAAGTACTCATCACTTCGCTGGCCTGTTTTTTTAGAATTTTATCTGCTGCTTCTATTAGCTCAATAATTTCTGGGTGTTTGATACTGTAAATAACCCGTAGCCCTTCTTTTCTACTCTGTAGCACACCCTGTTTTTTCATTAATGACAGGTGTTGAGATGTATTGGCCTGCTCAACATTTAACTGTTCAAAAATGTCGCATACACATAATTCTCCATCTTTTAATAAGTCTAAAATGCGAATGCGGGTGGGGTGAGAAATGGCCTTAAATAAATCTGCTTTTAGCTGAGCTATCTGATTTTCCATAATATCACCGCCTGTTTTATGCTAATATTATTATATACTATTTGCTAATATAAAACCAGTTGATAGTTATTACAATCATAGGTTAATTTCATTAAGCTAAAATTAAGCCTAGATTAAAAAAGTTTAATATATTTATGTTTGACTATATAACATTATAGTAATATAATCAATAATAATATTTAAAAATTTAAATATGTAAGGTGGTGAGCAATGGAAACGTTAGTTAATATCTACAAAGCTTTGGGTGATGTCAACCGACTAAGCATCCTAAAAATGTTATCTGGGCAAGAAATGAGCGTCTGTGAAATTATGCAGGGTTTAAACCTTTCCCAACCGGCTGTATCACACCATCTAAAAATACTACGACAAGCAGATCTAATTGAGAGTGTGAAACATGGAAAACTAGTCTTGTATAAACTTAAGGGTTGCGGCCTGGAACAGATCTATCCATTGGTAGATAATCATTTAAAGAACTTATTCTACTTTTCTAAAGCTAATGTTAAACCCTCAGCTTTGCGGGAAACCCCCAATTATTGCGAGGTTATAGGACTTAAAAGATCAATTTGTGAACAAAACGATAAGGAGGAATAACATGGCAGGAAAAAGACTTTCGACATTAGACCGATTTTTAACTCTATGGATCTTCCTGGCGATGGCCATTGGAGTTGGGTTAGGCTATGTATTCCCTAGCATCCCTGAACTATTAGATAGGATGTCAATAGGCACTACTTCTATCCCTATTGCCATTGGTCTTATTGTGATGATGTATCCACCTCTAGCCAAGGTGAAGTATGAAGAAATGGGTAAAGCCTTTAAAAACACTAAGGTAATGGGGCTGTCACTAATCCAAAACTGGATTATTGGTCCTACCCTAATGTTTTTTCTCGCCATTATTTTCTTAAGGGACTATCCCGAATACATGATTGGACTTATTTTAATTGGTTTGGCCCGCTGTATTGCCATGGTGATTGTTTGGAACGATCTTTCCGAAGGTGATAACGAGTATGCCGCTGCACTAGTGGCAGTAAACTCCATTTTCCAAATGGTGTTCTATTCTGTGTATGCCTACTTCTTTATTACACTGGTACCAGGTTGGCTGGGTATGGAAACCATTGAAATAGACGTTTCCATGGCCGAGGTGGCTAAAAGTGTGTTAATTTATTTGGGTATTCCTTTTGCCGCCGGTATTTTAACCAGGGTTTTCTTGTTACCTCGTAAGGGTAAGGAATGGTACGAGAAAGAGTTTGTACCCCGCATCAGCCCTGTTGCATTGATTGCCTTGTTGTTTACCATTGTAATTATGTTCTCACTAAAGGGTAAATACATTGTTGAGTTACCAATGGACGTGGTACGCATTTCTATTCCACTGTTGATTTACTTTACCATTATGTTCTTCTTGTCTTTCTTTATGAGTAAACGTAGTGGCGTAAACTACGGCCAAAGTACCACCTTGGCCTTTACTGCTGCCAGCAATAACTTTGAGCTGGCCATTGCAGTGGCGGTAGCTATATTCGGCATTAATTCTGGGGCAGCTTTTGCTGCTGTTATTGGCCCACTAATTGAGGTGCCAGTGATGATTGGACTGGTAAACGTGGCCTTAGGTTTTAAAAAGAAATATTTCACCGCTGAAGGTGCGGTAAAATGACTCTAGAATGAATAGATTAAGCCCTTGTTTTCTTGGTGAGTAAACAAGGGCCTTTTAAATTATGGGAATTAATTCTTTATTATACTCTTTATTGAGTTTGAAAGCTTACATTCAACCCTATCTGTTATTCGATAACCATACCCTATTTTACTTTGTATATAATACTGGTTTGTGCCGTCGTCCCCCAGTTTTTTGCGTATTCTTTTGATGTGGGTTTTTAAAGCGGTGTTGTTGCCCCATTCTGCATGATCATTCACTGCAGCACTGTATAGTTGTTCTTTGGAAACATACATCCCTCGGTTTTTGGCCAGTTCTAGTATCAGGCGGAATTGCGCAGCTGTTAGTTGAATTGCTCTGTTGTTAAAGTATACAGTAGTTTTACCTTCATCAACAAATAAGTGTGCTGAATCATGTTCTCTGATTTTATTACTGTAGTCATGACTGCCGTTGTAAGTAACAGCTGGTGGGGTGGATTTTTTCTGCATTAGTTTGTACAGGTGCTGGGCATGATACCTCACCCAAGGGTCATTATCATTAAGTAGTTTTAAAACAAGGGGTTTTGCCCTGCTACTGGGTAGTCGCCTTAGTTGCAGGGCAGCCTTCAGCCGTTCTTCGGTTCTCTGGCTGCTAACAGCAGCATTAATGTCATCCTGAACAGTCATTTTATACTTGGCTCTAACTGCTCTTGGCATTATTCCAACCTCCTGGATGGTAGATCTGCAGGCGATCTTGCAGTGCTCCAGGCCCGCCTTCCAACAACAGTTCTAATAATTCCAACACCTGCAGCCTGTCCAAGCCGCCGGATGCAGCCACCCATCCCTGCCTGCCATCAGAGTTTAACACTATATTTTCTTCCGCTTTGCCGAGCACTGGTATGTTAGCGTTGTGAGTGGCAAGTATTATCTGCCTTCCCTTTTTCACTTGATGCAGCGCAGGAACCACGGTTCTGCAGATATAAGCGTTATCTAAGTGGTCTTCCGGTTGGTCAATTATTAGTGGTTGAACACTATCCAGCAGCAACAGTGGTAATATGGCGGTGCAGCGCTGCCCTTTAGAAAGCTGATCACTGGGTTTCCAAGTGTGGCCGTCTAACAGTTCCACTTCCACCCAATCTGGCACTGGCATTTCCTCCAATTCCAATAGTTGCTCTGGCGTCAATTTATAAACTAAATAATTAAAAATCCTTTCTGCCCGCTCTTTCTCTAACCCTGTGGCATCTGCCAATAGCATTATTTGTTCATTCCTTATTTCATAAGCCAATACTTTTGGTGGAATGGTGGTACTAATAACTTCTGCCAAACGATTATAATGAAAGCCACTGTTTATTAATGCTTGCGCCAAAAATTCACGGTATTGTCCTGTGTCCTCTTTATGTGATACCGTCACTTGCAAATTATTCCCCATTAACCCACTGGCCCGATTAGAAGCATCCCTTCTTTTGCGAAAGAGTTCATATTCCATTTTTTCCATTTCTGTGAGTAGTTCATTTCTTCTCCGAATGATAGTTTTCATTCGTCGCTGTTTTTCCTGTAGCTGATGTTGCTTTTGTTCCAAATCTAATAGTGTCTGGACATATTCGCTACGTTCTTCCATGGCTTTTACTAAATTGTGTCCGTAGAATTTAGACATAGCAGGGCGTTCCTGTTCCTCTATTTGGCGATGCCTGTTTGTTAAGCTGTCCTGTAGTTCTTCCAAGTGCAGGTAGGTGTTCTCCCATTCCCTGGCCAGTAAACCAAAATTGTACTTCTGCTTTTCCACTGTTTCTGCATACTTTGACAGTGATTCTTCTATTAAATCGGCATTGTTCCAGCTTTCATAATCATTTGGGTTAACAGTGTACTCCACCGTCCTTTGCTGCAGTTGACGTTCCTTCTTGCGTGCTTCCCGGCACAACTCCTTTATCCAATACCGTTCTTGTTCCCGCTGCTGTTGCCTGACCATTAATCCATCCAAGTCGTAGGTTTCTAGTTCTTGAAGCCGTTCTTTCACGATGGGAATTAGTTCGGTTTGACGCTTCAGTTGGTTTATATCCTGTTGCAGCGCTGCCGCTTCCGGCCTAATATTCTGCAGGTTCTGCCTTAGGCTCCGGATAACTTTATTATTGAGCTGCAGTTCCGAGATCATTCCATCAAGCACTGCCAACCTAGTAGCAGCATCATCCGCCACCCGTTCCAGTTCACTCTGGCCAAATACCACCAACGGAAAGTTAATGTCACCATGCAGATAAAGTTTGGTTTGTTTCCCCTTGACATCTGATACTTGGGGCTTATACCCCACCTGCCGCTTAATTTTATAAACACTGCCTCCAGCAGTTTGTACCATCACAGTGACAAAACCACCGCCTAGTACAGCCTGCACGTGATGCTCACTACGCCTCTTTAACATGGCATCTTTGGGAAGGCAATCTAAGGCAAACCGTAGCAGTTCCACCACTGTGGTTTTACCGGACCCCCGACCGCCTACTAAGCAATTTAAATGTGGACTAAATTCATATTCTTGTCCATCTAAAAAACCTCCATGCACCGATAACTTCAAAATTTTCTGCCATTTTCCACTCACTTCCCCCTACCTCCCGAACAATTGTTTGGTATTATAATACACGAATGTAGGTTTGGGTGCAAGGGGGGGAAGAAACAGAATTCAGTAGTCAGAATAAATACCAGAGACGGGGAGCGTGGAAGCCACCCTCACCAATATTTTATAGAAATCATTGCTGATTTACTTAAGAAAAAGAAAAAAGGACCTTTCGGCCCTTTATAAATAACACATGTATTGGTCATACTACAATTATCGTAATAATCTCAATCTCCTCTCCCTTTAGCTGTGCCTTAACGGGTGCAGCTCTTTTTTATTTTAGGGCTGAGAGATATTTTTCCGCCTGGGTTACTGCCACAGCACCATCTGCTGCTGCTGTTACCACTTGACGCAGTTCTTTTTTTCTAAGATCTCCTACCACAAACAAGCCTGGTATACCAGTGGCTGTGTCTTCCTGAGCTATTACGTAGCCGCTTTGATCTAATTCCACCATGTTCTGCAGCAGGTCGGAATTAGCTTCCGTACCTACATAAATGAACACGCCATCTACCTTTAATTCCTGTTTTTCTTCACTACGTACATCTTTAACTATTACACCTTCTACCTTTTGATCGCCTTTTACTTCTTCCAAAACAGAATGCCATACAGGTTCAATCTTGGGGTTATCAAAGGCACGTTGTTGCAGCACTTTAGTTGCCCGTAACTCTCCACGGCGATGTACTATGTACACCTTGGCGGCAAACTTGGTTAAAAACATGGCTTCTTCCACTGCTGCATCACCACCGCCAATTACTGCTAGGGTACCATCCCGGAAAAAAGCACCGTCACATGTGGCACAGTAGGAAACACCCCTGCCATGAAACTCTTTTTCACCCTTCACACCTAAAAACTTAGGCTTGGCACCGGTGGCCAGTATTACTGTTTTAGCCAGAAGTTCTTCATCGCCATATGTAATTTTAAAACCTTTTTCATCTCGTTCTAAGCTGTCAACACCAGAATAGATAAACTCACAGCCAAATCGCTGGGCTTGGTCTGACATTTTCATGGAAAGTTCCGGACCATCTATCCCTTCTGGAAAACCAGGGTAATTTTCAATCCGTTCGGTGGCGGCAGCCTGCCCACCCGGCATACCTCTTTCAAATAAAACTGTATCTAATGCTGCCCGAGCTGCATACAACCCGGCAGTTAAACCTGCAGGTCCACCACCAATTATTGCTAATTCTTTTATGTTCATTAAAGCACCACCTTATATGTTAATTTTCACTATTATATTATCTCATTTTTCCAAAATATTCGTCAAGTGATAGCTAGTATAGTTACAACAATATATATTAATTTTTTAATAATTAGTCTTGTATATTGGAAAAAGTAAATGTAAAATATAGTTTGCAGTAATAACAAGGGGAAATTTGCCAATATGACAGAACAAGATCAAATAATAAAATCAAAAGGGATAAGACAACGATCTAAAAGTAAAATCACCCCAGTACAGTTAATTGTGCTGGGATACCTTGGTTTTGCCCTGCTGGGAACAATACTATTTAGTTTACCAATCTTCCTTAAGCCGGGAGTAAAACTATCTCTAATAGATGCGATGTTTACGGCCACCAGTGCCATTAGTGTGACCGGACTGACAGTGGTGCCCACCCATGAAACATTTAACAACTTAGGTATCGCCATTTTATCATTATGGTTACAATTCGGCGGTATTGGTATCATGACTTTAGGTACATTAATGTACGTAGCCTTTGGTCAGCGGATTAATCTGCGTAGTCGGATGTTAATTAAAGTGGATCAAAACCAACCCTCCATGGACGGTTTGGTGGTACTAATGTTATTTATTCTTAAACTGGCCCTATTAATTGAACTAATTGCTGCGGGAATTCTATCCGCCCATTTCTATTTTAACTATCCCTACGAATTGGGTACCGCAATAAAATTAGGGGCATTTCATGCCCTTTCCGGCTTTACCAACGCCGGTTTTGACTTGTTTGGCAACAGTCTGCAGGGCTTTCCCACGGATTATTTTCTCCACTTCATTATTGGTGTGCTGTTAATATTGGGAGCCATTGGCTTCCCTGTGCTGCTGGACATACGCAGTTGGTATTTATACCGGCGCCGGTTTTCTTTATTTACCAAGCTAACCACCGTTACTTTTTTTGCACTACTGGTAATAGGTTTTATTGTGGTAATAGTTGGAGAATCAGCAACTTCTTTTAGTGGTCTGCCGTGGCACCAAAAAATATCAGCAGCACTTTTTCAATCATTAACCACCCGCAACGGTGGTTTATCCACCTTTGATATTACAGAATTCAGAAATGCCACACTAATGTTTTTCTGCCTATTAATGTTTATTGGAGCATCACCCAGCAGTTGCGGTGGTGGAATTCGCACCACTACCTTTGCAGTGATATTAATGAGCATATTTTCTTTCTGGCGGGGAAAAAGGAACGTACAGATTTTTAAGCGGGAACTTTTTGAAGATGACATTAATCGTTCATATGCAGTTTTTACCGTAGCCATTATGTTGGTGTTTTTCTCAACCATTACATTGTTGGAGTTGGAAAATTTCACCGCAACACAGGTGTTGTTTGAAGTGTGTTCTGCCTTTGGAACCACTGGTTTATCCCTTGGTATCACTTCAGAACTTAGCACAGCAAGTAAGCTGATTATTATTATGCTGATGTTCATAGGAAGAATTGGTATATTATCACTTTTACTGTTACCCCATTCGCCAAGAACAAAACAGAAGATTCATTATGTGAAGGAGAAAGTTACTATTGGGTAGAGTTCTGAATCTCCAGTAATGCTTCCCTAGCTGCCTGCTGTACAGAATTAGATTCTGTGAGGTCGTCTTGCACTGCCTCCAAATGACGGACAGCTGACTGCATACCTAGTTTTCCTAATGCGTTTACCGCATTTTCCCTTACCAGTGTCACATTATCTTTAAGGGCATTAATTAAATGAAAGAAAAAACACTGGTACCCAAGGTTACCAATGGATTGACATGTCTTTACCCGTACCATGCTATCCCGGTGCTGCAGTGCTCTGGTTAATATTTCTATGGCACTGTTACCACCTAATACCCCACAACCTGCAATAATTTCTAGTAAGACTGGTTTACTAACCTTGTTAATCAATACTTCAAACAAGCCAACTGCTTCGGTTTGCCGCTGTCTTACCAACTCTCTAATAACCTGCACTATTATTTCGGTGTTTTTACCTGTTAATAATGTAGCGCTACATAGCCTCCCGTTTACATCATCAGCCTGTAGATTATACGATATTTCTTTTACTAACCGGGGTACCAATAATGGTGTTACCAACCGGGCTCCCTCTGGTGCCAACAACAAGCTATTATCATTACTGGACTTTACTAATAAATGTTTTTCCAATAATTTATCCATAATTTTTTCAACTTGTTGAGGGTTTTTATCTGACAGTATACCGCTGAATTTGGTTTTTGTCTCACCACCGTTGCTCAATTCCACTATCATTTCTTCCGGGGTAAAATTCCCTTCTTCATAGTATAGTCCTTCCAGCAGACGCAGCAGATTATCTGCATCCATAGGAAGTTGAAGATCAAAAATAACTTGTTCAGCCTGTAAACGGGCATAGTAATTTTTAAATATTTTAAAGCGTTTTTGAAAATCTTCCATAAACCAAATTAATTGCTTACTATAACCACTTAGTTCCGGCAGTTGCTGGTAACTGGTATATTTTATATCCTCCCTCTGAACCAGTTTTGAAAAGGTTAAATATCTCTTGCGAAACACTTCAATGTATGCTTCGGGAAAGTCGGTTTTTATAGCAGTTTGGTTAATGGAATTTCCTATTGTTAGCATACGCAAGATTACCTCCCACGGATGCCAAGGATGGCTTTCCGGCATTTCGTGTCTTCCCAGAACAGCTAATGCAATTTTAGTAATATCTACGGATAAACCTTCGGCAAAGGCTGGCGGGTAGGCGAATTCTGTGTTCAATTTGTTGGCCAGTATATCAATAAAGGTATTGTTTTCCAGATAGTGGTGATTTGTAATTAGGCAGGACATTAAGTGGGGAATCACATTTTCCCGTAGGTAAGTTAAAGCCATTTCACTGCGTGGGCCACCCCACTCTTCGAAAAACAGTTTTTCTAGCTGATTATGTAACTGTTCTTTTACTTCCGGTGGATATTTTTCTTTTTCTGCCAGCATACCATCACCTCTTTGATAATACTTAATATCTATTTTACCATGTTTTCTAAACTTTGTGAGCATCTAAAGAAATTTTACACTATTTTAAAATACTTTTCACAATATAAGGGTTAATAAAGATTTAGACCTAATCTAATTGTTAACGTGTATGGTATAAACTACTTTCTAGAAGGAAATTGGGGCATAAAAAAGAATAATTAATTCCATAACATAAATATATGTAGCAAGGAGGTATAGATGTTGAAAGTTAACTTTGGCATTTGTACAAACTTTACAATTAAACGTTGGTCAGACCCTGATGATTGGGCAAGAATAATAAAAAACGACTTAGGTTTAGATTTGGTTCAGTTGTCCTTTGACCAATTCGACCCTCGGGGAAATTCGAATTACGTCAAATCTTACTGTGATAAAGTTATGACTGCCTGTAACAGACATGGTATAAATATACATTCTACTTTTACCGGTCTGTCAATTTATTCCCATAACTTGTTGTACCACCCCCTATTGGAAGGAAGATTAGATGGTCTGGATTGGTTTGAAAGCGCTTTTAAAATGACCAGCTATTATGGAGTTACCGCCACCGGTGGTCCCTTTGGTGGAATGGATGTCAATACCTTTCAAGATACATCCAAAAGAAAATATTATGAAACATGGGCTGAAGAGGCATTGGTCAACTTATTGCAGTTGGCAGGTAATAAGGGGATTAAAGACTTTTACTGGGAACCAACCCCGGTTAGACGGGAAGGACCGGTTACCGTTAAGGAAACTAAAGAACTGATGGATAGAATAAACAGTTTAACAGATGAAAATAGTGCAAATTTTTCACTGTGTCTGGATACCGGCCATGCAACCAGTCCAATGGCCTGGGATACAGACCGCAACCCTTATCACTGGATTGAAAAACTGGGCAGGTATGCTCCGGTAATACACCTGCAGCAGTCTGACGGTGTACTGGATCGGCACTGGCCCTTCACACCCGAGTACAATAAAAATGGTATTATTGATGCCAATATGTTGATAGACGCCATAGAAAAATCATCATTGGACGAAACCACTTTACTGATAGAGGTAGGACACCCCTTTGAGGAAAACGATGACAAGGTTTTAGATGAAGTAAAACAGAGTGTTTATTACTGGCGTGAAGCTTTAATTAAACGGGAGATAATATAGATAGAAAGGATTGATTGTAGATGCAGATGGAACAGTTAAAGAAATTAATGGTCGATGAAGTGGCGACTATTTTCAACAATATTAATGAGAATGAGATTGCCAGTCTGGTGGACGAAATAGCCGTTGCCAAGCGGGTATTTATTTATGGTTTAGGCCGGGAGCGCTTAATGTTGCAAGCCTTTGCAATGCGCTTAATGCACTTAGGTATAGACGTTCATATGGTTGGTGATGTTACCACACCAGGAATTAAGGAAGGTGATTTGTTTGTCACCAGTTCAGGTACAGGTTACCTTTCCACCGTGGAGGCTTTACTTAAAATAGTTAAGCACTCTAAAGCCCGAACCGCCTTTATGACTGCTCACCCTGACTCCCCCCTTCCCCAACAGGCGGAGTTGATAATTAAAATACCTGCACAGACAATGAAGGACAACCTTGAAAGCAGAACATCACCTCAGCCTATGGGAGCACTATTTGAGCAGGCACAACTACTAATGTTGGAAATGGTGATTGTGTTGTTGATAGAGAAGTTAGGTGTAACGGAAAGTGATATGGAGAAGAATCATACTAATTTGGAATAAACAGGAGTTAGTAGTTAGAAGTTAGGAGTTAGAATCAGAAAAAACCAAATAAATTATGTGAATGTTAATTTGGTGGGGCGGCATTGAAACCGCCCCCTTACAAACCTAGGACATGCCCATTTTAAATTATTCATTTTACATTTTTCATTGACTTATTAACTTCTGATAAGGTTGGTAGTGCTGAGATGGCTCCGTTTTTGGTGCAGGTTAGTGCTCCGGCGGCATTGGCGAACTTGCATAGGTGTTCCATTTTTTCTACACTAATGCCTTTAATGTTTTCCCTGTTGCTAATCCCTGCCTCTACCAGTTTGGTTAAAACCGCTGCGGTGAAGGCGTCACCCGCTCCGGTGGTGTCCACTGGCTTTACTTTTATGCCAGGTACCTCTCTGCTGTACGCCGTTGTTTTTATATAACAGCCCTTAGACCCCAGGGTTACCAGCACCAGTTCCGCACCCATTTGCAATAACTTTTCTGCCCCTGCATCTATCTCTTGCTGACATGTGGCAAAATACAGTTCTTCTTCGCTTACCTTTACTATGTCCGCCAACTGCAGTGCGTTTAAAAATTCTTCCTTTGCCTTATCCAACGATGGCCATAGCGGTTCACGAAGGTTTACATCCAACGATATAACCTTTCCCATCTGCCTGGCTAATTTCACCGTATGATAAGTGGCAGCAGCAGAAGGGTTATCGATTAAGGAAACTGTGCCAAAATGAAGTACTTTTGCCCTTTTTATATACTCTTCCTTTATTTCTTCCGGTTGCAATAATATATCTGCACAGGGACTACGGTAAAAAATAAATTCCCGTTCCCCGTTTTCTTTTAAAGTCACAAATGCCAGTGCTGTTTTAGCCTCATCTGTATATACTAACGCTTCGGTATCTACACCATTTTGATACAAAGTTTGTTTCAAAAAATCACCAAATTCGTCACGTCCCAGTTTGCCTATAAAACCAGAATAGCCGTTTAGACGGGATACTCCCACCGCCACATTGGCCGGTGCCCCACCCGGTCTTTTTTCAAAAGCCGGGGTATCGGCCAACCCTTTACCGGGGGTAGTTGGTATAAAATCAATCAATGCTTCACCAATTGCAATAATGTCTGGCACGGGTGCACCTCCTGGCTAGATATTATTTAGCCGCTTAAAAATTGATTTCAGCGGTGGATATACGTCAACATAGATACCGTACATCTTGTTATATAATTCAATATTCTTTTGCTGAGGTGTCACTTTTTCCATTTGTTGGTTGGCAATTACTTTAACGGCCTCATCAATGCTGCTGTAAGCACTGGCAGCCACCGACCCCAGCACTGCCGCACCATAGGCCGGTCCATTTGAATTCTGCATTACATTCAGATTCAACCCAAATACATCAGCCATTATCTGCCGCCATACTGGACTACGGGCACCGCCACCAGTAATTCTCAAATCATCCAGTTTAATGCCCAGTTGAGCCATAATTTCTAGGGTATCTTTTTGACTAAATGCCACCCCTTCCATTACCGCCCTGCCTAAATGCCCTTTATTGTGTTTCAAGTTCATTCCCACAAACACACCCCTGGCATAAGGGTCAGCATGGGGGGTACGTTCACCGGAGAGGTATGGAAGAAATACCAGCCCTTCGCAACCCGGCGGTACTAATGCTGCCTCATCGCTTATATATTCGTAGGGGTCTTTTCCTGTTAGTTTTGCCACAGTTGTTTCTTCACCAGATAGTGTATCTCTGAACCAGCGCATAGAACCACCAGCAGCCATTGTTACTCCCATTAGGTGCCATTGACCCGGTACAGCATGGCAGAATGTATGCAGTCTGCCTGCTTCATCCACTGCCGGAGTTTCACTGGGGGTAAAAATAACACCAGATGTACCCAAGCTGACAGTGGCCATACCAGACTTAACAATGCCATTGCCCACAGCACCGGCCGCATTGTCCCCCGCACCAGCAGCAACAGTGGTCCCTTCGATAAGACCTGTATCCTCAGCCCCGGTTGCGTTGATTTTACCTACCGCTTCCGGGCTTTCAAACACTTCCGCCAACCAGGATTCGGGAATATCTAACGCTGCCAATATGTCATTACTCCACCGTCTGTTAACTACGTCCAACAGCAGCATACCGCTGGCATCGGAAACATCGGTGGCAAAACCACCGGTTAACCGCCAGCTGATATAATCCTTGGGTAGCAGCACTTTGGCCACCCGCTGGTAGTTTTCCGGCTCATTGTCTTTTAGCC
Organism: Bacillota bacterium; assembly: GCA_009711615.1. Taxonomy (GTDB): domain Bacteria; phylum Bacillota; class Desulfotomaculia; order Desulfotomaculales; family Desulfohalotomaculaceae; genus Desulforadius. Next base: position 75,284 of record VENI01000007.1, read on the forward strand.
ACAATATCTTTGGAGCGGTAAAACCAGCCAAGGCAGGATTTGACACCAGTTCAATTAGCTTCTTTTCACCCACGATGTTATTGATTTGTTCACACTGATCAGCGGTTCGCTGGTCGCACCATAAAATAGCTTCTCTAATCACCTTACCGTGTTTATCAAGAAACACCGAACCATGCATTTGTCCTGTTAGGCCGACTCCCTTTATTTGCTCAGCAATGATACCACTATTTAACACGTCATTGACTGCGGAACAGGTGGCTTGATACCAATCTTCAGGATTTTGTTCCGCCCACCCGGGTCGGGGTACATGTAATGGGTATTCCCTGGTGGACTCCGCTGCAATGTTACCTTCTCGGTCCACCGCCAGTACCTTTACCCCGGTGGTGCCAATATCAATACCCAGGTACAATTCTTGCATACTATACCTCCTACTTCCAGGGTTTCACCAGCACTTTGAGGTCATGTTTATCCTTTGGCTGGGATAAGTACTTTGGAAATTGATCCAGAGTTATTTCTTTTGTGGTTAACACCTCTGATGCTACCACACCATTTTTTAACAGGTTAATTGCTGGGTGGAAAGTAAATAACAGTGCCATTGTTCCAATTATTTCCCAGTCATTATTGTATATTTCAAAGGGGCTTACCTTAACCTTAGCATCGTTAGGAGCACAGCCAAACTGCATTATTTTGGCCCTTTTGCCGGCAAATTGGAACATATTTTCAATAACCGCCGGTATGCCGGTGGCATCTATCACAACATCAAAGCCCAGTGGATACTCTTCTTTTAATCCATCGGTACCAACAAATGTCTTGTGGGCACCCAGTTTTTTAGCTGTGGCCAGTTTTTCCTCTGCCAGGTCAACCACCACAACTTCTGATGCACCACCCTTCAGTAAGGACTGCTGTAGCAGTAAACCCATGGGACCAGCGCCAAAAAGCAGCACTTTGTCTCCAAAACGCATGTTTAAACGTCGCATGGCATAAACAACGCAGGAAAGGGGTTCCACATAAGCGCCTTCATTAAAGCTCATGTTTTCTGGCATACTGTACAGATTCTTTGCTGGTAATACCACATATTCCGCAAAGGCACCGTTCATGGTTACCCCAATTGCATTCCACTTTTGGCACATGTTTCCTTGGTTGTTTAAGCAGTAGTAGCATTCCCCGCAATAAACTGACGGGTCCGCAGACACTCTGTCCCCTGTCTGCCAATCTTCTACTCCTTCACCCAATTCATAAACGGTTCCAGAAAATTCATGACCGGGTACCAGTGGATATGAAGATAAAAAATCCCCTTCCAGGATATGATAATCTGTACCGCAAACCCCGCAGGCTTCCACTTTTACTACTACTTCACCGGCTTTAGGAGTGGGATAAGGCACTTCTTTTATCTCAATTTTATGCGGCCCTTCAATAACCGCAGCTCGCATGGTTTTCATAGTTAATGCCTCCTCTTACAGATTGACCATTACTTTAATGCTGGTATTTTTTTCAGTACGGGCAACTTCCAGTGCTTCTTTAGATTGATCCAATGTAAAACTGTGGGTTACTAACTTGTCAACTGGTGCAATGCCACTGGCAAGTAGTTGCACTGCTGTTGGATATGTGTTACAGTAACGGAAAATACCAAAAACATCCAGTTCATTATCGGCGATGTTGAGTACGTTAAACTCCACTTCCGGTTTCGGTGGCAAGCCTACCAACGCCACTTTGCCGCCCCGGCGTGCTATATCCACAGCCATACGGTTAGTTGCAGTGCTACCAGCAGTCTCAAGGGCAACATCTACTCCCTCTCCATCGGTCAGTTCCATTACTGCCTCTTTAACGTTCTTTTCCTTAGCATTAATTACAGTAGTGGCTCCCATTTCTTTAGCCATATCCAATCGGATATTTTCCAGGTCAGCAGCGATGATATTGGTGGCTCCAAATGCTTTAGCTGCCACTATTGTCAGCAGTCCCACCGGCCCTAAACCCATTACCGCCACTGTATCGCCCGGTTTTACTCCCGCACGTTTACATGCGTGTAGTCCAACAGAAAACGGCTCAATTAAAGATGCTGCTTCATAGGTCATGTTGTCTGGGATGGAGTGTAAGAAGTCAGCTCTCATAGAAATATATTCACAAAAAGCACCGTCCACCGGTGGTGTGGCTAGAAATACCACGTCAGGACAAAGATTGTAACGGCCCTCTTTGCAGTATTTGCATTCACCACAGGTAACCCCAGGCTCAATGGCCACACGCTGTCCAACTGTTACATTAGTAACGTTTTCACCCACGGCAACCACTTCTCCACCTGCTTCGTGGCCCAATATCAAGGGTTTCTCCACTACATAGCGACCGATTTTACCGTGTTCGTAATAGTGTACATCTGAACCGCATATACCCACCGCTTTAACTTTTACCAGGGCCTCATCGGGCTTAACTTCCGGCACTGGTAGCTCTTCAATGCGCACATCAAAGGGTTTGTGTAAAACTGCAGCTTTCATTTTTTCCATTTATGTTTCACCTCTCGTAAAAATGTTATCGTTTAATAATTTAGATTTTTAATTGCAATATATAATTAGACAGGGGCAGAACACCCCTGTTTTGTTTCTTATTTAACCGCACCCATGGACAATCCTCGCACTAGGTATTTACGCACTGCCAACCCTGCTATTACCATCGGTAAAATAATTACTGTACCTGTGGCCATTGCCTGACCCCAAGCAATACCTGTTTGACTTACCAGTAGTGATGCAGCAACTGGTATAGTTTGAGTATCGTGGCCAGTAAATACCGACGCAAAAGCAAAGTCGTTCCAGGCAAACATCAAGCAAAGAATGCCGGTGGCTACCAACCCGGGGGCAACCTGAGGTAAAGCTATTCTATAAAAAGCCTGAAACTTAGTGGCCCCGTCCACCATGGCCGCATGTTCCATGTCTGGCGGAAGTTCGGCAAAAAAGGTCATCATCATCCACAGTGCAAAGGGTAGGTTAAAAGTGGTATAGGCCACCACCAACCCAAATGTGGATCCAATAAGATGGAAATTGGCAAAAATTAAATACAACGGCACTATTGCAGCAGCTATAGGTGTCATTCTGGTACTGATAATCCAAAAGGCTATGTGCTTCTTGCCTCGGTAATTACCCCGGGCTAAGGCATAACCGCCAAATGTACCTAGTAATAACGCTACAACAGTTGATGAACCTGCTGCAATTAAGCTGTTATTTAGAAACTGTCCAAAATTCCCTTCATCAAACATAAATGCATAAGTGCTGAATGTTGGCTTAAATATAAATTTCGGCGGCATGGAAAACATGCCAGCTTCGGTCTTTAAAGAGGACAACACCATCCATACTATGGGTAACAGCGCCCATACCATAGCAATGGTTAAGGCAGTTAAAATAAGTACTCTTGTAACTATCTTCCTTGTTGTTAGTTTATCTTTGGCCATGTCATTTACCTCCCGTACATCACTTTTACAAAGGCCTGACCCAGTAAAATGGTTACAAACAGCATCGAAAGACCAATGGCTGCAGCATAGCCAATATCCATAAATCTAAATGCCACTTCAAACAGCCTTAAGCCAATAATTTTAGTACTGTCTGCCGGTCCGCCTGCTGTAGTAATAAAGATGGTGTCAATAAATCTCATTATGTCCATGGATCTAATTAACATGGCCACAACTATAATTCGAGCGGATAATGGTAAAATAACGTATCGTAATTTTTGCCAATAACTGGCACCGTCAACTTCCGCCGCTTCCAGTGGTTCACTGGGTAATGACTGTAGTCCGGACAGTACAATTAAGGTAATCAGCGGAGTCCATTCCCAAACGTCAATTAATATCACCGCCGGCAGTGCTGTGGCGACGTTACCAAATATATCTGTATTTATGCCCACCAATTGTAACACCCAGGCATATAATCCGTAACTGCTGTTAAGCATAAACCAGCCTAACAACCCGGCCACCACTGGAGCAACAAAAATGGGTAGCATCCATAGGGTAACAAAGATATTTCTACCCCATGGGGTGGCATATAATAGTAGAGCTACACCTACACCGATAATTACTTCTAAACCAAGGCCGACCACTGCATATATTAATGTAACCTTCCAAGATTGGGCTATCGCCGGGTCTTTAAATAACCTGACCCAGTTGCGCAATCCAGCAAAGGTGGGATCGTCCATGGCCAGCGCAAAGTCCATTAAACTGGCATAGATGAGATATAAAAACGGGAATATGGTAATAGATGCAAGCACCGTTATAGCTGGAGCTAACATTAGATTTTCAGTGGTTAAAAGACGTTTAAAACGCCCCCCGGCCTTCGGGGAACCACTTGGTTGCGGTTGTTGTTGAGCTGGTGCTTCTAGAGATTTTCCTGTTGACAAAGATTTGCATCTCCCTTCTGCCGGGGTATTTGTGGGGCCCTATATAGGGCCCCACTCTAATTTATTAGTTTCCGGTTAATGTGTTTAGTTGTTCGTTAATGGCTTCAGCAGTTGCTTCGGGGTCTTGCTGGTCAGCCAGCATCTTTGATAGCTCAGTAAAGATAATGGTATCTGCCTCTGGCCACATAGGAATCTTAGGACGACCGTAAGAGTTCTCAATCTTCCAGGCTTCCAGGGTTGCACTCATGGAAGTTAGGTTAGGCATAGCCTTAGCTTCTTCAGAAGAAGGATCTTCCATAGCAGTTTTAACTTTTGGTAATTCATAAACTGATGTACGGGATGGAGTAGCACCACCAACTGGGGATTCCAGAATCATTAACTGAGCCTGTGGTGAGGTGGCCCATACCATGAATAACCAGGCTGCTTTCTTTTCTTCGTCTGGAGCATTTTCATTAATCGCTAGACCAGTACCACCAAAGATGTTGGCAGAACCAGCTGGACCCTTAGGCAAAACAGTCCAAGCTACATTACCAGCCACTTTGGATTGTTCAGGGTTTTCAAACATTGAAGCAAACTCGTGCCATTCCGGAGCCATGGCCACTTCGCCTGCTGCAAAAGCTTCCGCTAAACCATTCCAGTCCCAGGACTTGGAAGCAGGATGGGCAACACCCAATAACTTGTCATAAAACTTAATAGCTTTAATTGCTTCTGGAGAAGTCATATCCGCTGGGCCAGGATTAGCAGCACCAATGCCACCTAAATCACGGTTTTTGAAGTAATCACCACCGTTGGCAGCTAAGATGTTTGAGAAGTCACACATCAAAGAGTCATACTGTTTAGCCTGATGACCGGTACCATATTTTACGTCCAGTTCGTCAGCATGATCAGTGATGTATGAAGCCACTTCGTAATACTGATCCCAGGTCATTTCTGGGTTTGGAGTTGGGTCATAACCATATTCAGCTTTAAAGTCTTCTTTAATAGCTTCCATAATGTCGGTACGGTATGCCAGCACCATGGTTGGAGCATCATATGGCAGGGCATACAAATTATCCTTAGAACCCATATATCCGTCAATCTCTAACTGACTTTGAATAAAATCATCCAGGCCACCGGGAATCTTAGGTAGGCTTGGGTCTCCGTTTAGTTCATTGAGGTTGGCCAGTTTGGATGAATACTTAGCCAGTATTTGATAAGGGTCAGCATAAACAAGGTGATATTTGGAACTATTAGCACCAAAATCTAAACCAACTTTTTGTACCAAAGTACCAAGATCCATTTGCTGAATGTTCACTTTAATGCCAGTAGCTTCTTCAAACTCTCCAATGTTTGCAGCTAATGCGGAACTAGGTGGTGTGTTCTCAGAAATTAAGTTTAACTCCACACCTTCAAATTGCTTCCAGTCAAAACCTTCTGGAGCTTGAATAACTGGCAGGCCTTCCACTTCTTCAAATGGGCCAGCAACCAATTCGCCAGTGGCAACGTTCTGCTGTTCATTTTCCTGTGCTGGTTCTTCTCCGCCACCACAGCCAACCAATGCCAGGCTGAGAATAGCAAGACAACTTAACAGTAATAAAAACTTCTTTTTCACTCTTTCTTCCCCCTTATAAGTTTTAAGTAAAAAGAATAACGGTTAAAACTAAACTACCCTACCCTTTTCCTCCCACCTCCAGTACACTTTAATATTTAACCGGGGGGTGCCCGGAAATTTATTTTAATAGGGAATTGCCTGTTTCTTTGTCAAAAATGTAATATCGGTTGGGATTTAAAGCAATATTAATGTTGTTCCCTACACTGTGCTTCGGTGCACCCATAAAACGACAGACTACACTCTGCTCCCCAAAGGATACATAAAGAAGTGTTTCAGCCCCCAAGTTTTCCACCACATCAACCCTAACCTGCTGGCAGTTTTCTTTGGGAGTATCCGTTGTATCATAACTGATATCTTCTGGTCTAATGCCAAATACCACTTCTTTATCATTATAATCAGCTAATTGGTTATCTATTAGGTATGAGAAACCATCTTCATTAACTAAGTAAGTTTGGCCATTATGCTGCTTAACTTTACAATCTATAAAGTTCATGGCCGGTGAGCCGATAAACCCAGCCACAAAAATATTGTTGGGACTGTTATACAATTCAGAAGGACTGGCCACTTGCTGCACCACACCATCCTTCATTACTACAATTCTATCTCCCATGGTCATGGCCTCTGTCTGGTCGTGGGTAACATAAATGCAGGTGGTTTTCAATTTTTGGTGTAATTTAGCCAGTTCAGCCCGCATCTGCACCCGCAATTTGGCATCCAAGTTAGATAACGGTTCATCCATTAGAAATACCTTTGGTTCACGAACAATGGCTCGACCAATGGCCACCCTCTGCCGCTGACCACCGGACAATTCTTTCGGCTTACGTTCCAGTAGGTGTTCAATGCCTAATATGGTTGCTGCTTCATTAACCTGCCTTTCAATCTCACTGGCGCTGTGTTTACGCAGTTTTAACCCAAAGGCCATGTTGTCATAAACATTCATGTGTGGATACAAAGCATAGTTCTGAAATACCATAGCTATGTCACGGTCTTTGGGCTCCATGTCATTAACCTTGGTATCGCCGATGAGAATATCCCCGCTAGTTATTTCTTCCAACCCAGCCAACATTCTCAAAGAAGTGGACTTTCCACAACCGGAAGGTCCGACCAAAACAATGAACTCTTGATCTTCAATTTCCAGATTTAGATTTTTAACTACTTCTTGATCGCCAAAATTTTTGCAGACATTTTTAAAACTTACTGTTGCCACTTGTGCCCCTCCTGTCCAAGATGCTTATTAATAAATGTTATTGTATCCGCAAAGGATTTAACCCCGTTTGCCGCTCCCACAGAGGTTACGGACATTGCCCCAGTGGCGTTTGCCAACTGACCACACTGGTTATGCGGCAAACCTTGCAGCATACCAGCCAAGTATCCTGCCACAAAACAGTCCCCTGCCCCGGTGGCATCCACCGCATTTACATGAAATGGTTTTATATTGTATTCAGTATCCAATGTTTTTATATAACAACCTTCAGTACCAAGTTTTATCACGACAGTCTGTACACCGCCATCCAAAAACACTTGCGCCATCTCCCTTAAATCTTCTTTTTTAGTAAGCATTCTAGCTTCAGACAGACTGGGAATAAATACATCTACATAAGGTAGGGATTGTTCCACTGCTTTCATCCAAAGCCCGGAGTCATCCCAGGCTGTGTCCATGGTGGTTGTTATACCTCTGGATTTTGCCTGGCGCAATATTTCTGCACAGGGTTCACCATCAAAAGCAGGCATCAAAAGTGTTCCGGCTATATGTAGGATTTTTGTGTCATTTAAAGATCCCATATCTACATCTGCTGCAGAAAATACTCCATTAGCTCCGGTGCAATGAATAAAGCTACGCTCCCCGGTATTATCCACCAGCACCATGCTGGAAGACGTGTCTGCAGAGGTATTTTTTCTGATATGTTCAGTGTTAACATTATTCTCTTGTAGTTTATTAATCAGCACTTCGCCCAGACTATCCTGTCCAACCATACCGCACACAGAAGAGGTGAAACCCAGTTTGGACAAAGCTGATGCTGTATTGGCAGCACATCCTCCCATGTGCAGTTGAATGCTGTTAACTAACGTCAATCCCCCCTTCGGGGGCGTCGAGATTACTGGTTTGGCCACCATATCTGCCACTATAATTCCCAGGCACAATACATCTGGCATACTTAATACCACCTTTTATATAGCTATAATCACTTCAATCCCTAATTCTCTTAATTGATTAACCATTCCCCTAGGGGCATATTTGTCGGTAATTATCATGTCAATTTGGTTTAACAAACTAAAAGAGTTAAAGGATGCTTTATTAAATTTACTGCTATCAGCCAATACTATTGATTTACTTGCAATCTTTATCATTGCTTTCTTTGCTTCGGATTCATAGATGTTAGCATTGGTTAATCCTTGATCAACGCTTATTCCATTGGTACCAATAAAAGCCTTATTAACATTAAAGCGGTGAATGATTTCTTCAGCCAGGGAACCAACTAAGGAAAGAGTATTCCCCCGTAGGTTACCTCCTGTTAATATCACTGTAATGCCCACTTTGTTATTCAATTCCTGGGCTACTGTCAGTGAGTTAGTAAGTACAACCAAGTCCTTTTTATTCTCCAAATACCTGGCCATAGCTGTGGTGGTGGTACCGGCATCCATCATTATGGTATCACCGTTTTTGACCATCGAAGCTGCTGTACGTGCAATCGTATCTTTCTCTGATACATTCTCTTGATTTCTTATATTAAAAGTAACATCAATACTACCCTGCGGGTTAAGGGAAGCCCCTCCGTGATTACGCACCAGATAACCCTGTTTTTCCAATTTCTCAAAATCCCTGCGAATAGTCATTTCAGAAACACCAAACAACTCGCTTAGTTCTGAGATACGCACACTACCTCTTTGTTTTAATATCTGCATTGTTTTTGTTTGGCGCTCAAAAGATAACATATATAGCACTTCCCTTAGATATATATTTACCCTAATATAAAATAATTAGTTAATTTTGAATATTTTAATTTTTTGCTCCACAATATATTTCATATTCTGATATGCTTTTTCCTTTATTTCTGGATACCCAATATTTTCATTTTTTGTAAGCTCTTTACTGATTCCAGCCATGGCTTGCTGTGACAACTCAGTATATACATTTATCTTAGCAATACCGCTTTTAATAGACTTCCGTAAATCTTCATCGGGAATACCTGACCCACCATGTAGTACCAGTGGAATATCTGTCAGTTGTTTAATTTTTTGTAATCGTTCTAAATCCAATTTAGGTTTACGCTTGTATACTCCGTGAGCAGACCCCACTGCTACCGCTAAGGCATCTACCCCAGTCTTTTCTATAAATAGATCTGCTTCGCTAGGACTGGTTAGCAAATCAGCATTATCTATTTCCAACATGTCTGCGCCTTCGCCCACATGACCCAATTCAGCTTCCACTGATATGTCTGCAGCATGGGCAAACTTAACAATTTCAGCTGTATTTGCTATATTTTCTTCCAGCGGTAATTGGGAACCGTCATACATCACAGATGTGAAACCGCTTTGCACAGCCTTCATAATGGCATTTAAACTTTGACCGTGATCAAGGTGCAGCGCCACCGGTACTGGTGCTTTACTAGCCAACGAAGTAATAACGGCAGACAGTTCTTCAATATCTATGTAACGAAAGTGAACTTCAGCCACGGAAACAATCACCGGCATGTTCATTTCCACTGCTCCATCTAGAATAGCCTTCATAGAGTTAATATCCACCATGTTGAAAGCCCCTACTGCATAATTATGTTTTGAGGCATCCTTAAGCATTTCATTCATATTAACCAATGACATTTATTTCACTTCTCCCCAGAATTATGACATCATCAGTATGATTATACCAAACTTTTAACAATATATTAACATCTTTTTGTTATATTTTATTACTTTTATTGTGCGAATATGTTTGTTTTTTGTGAAAAAAGAAAGTGCGCCTTGGCGCACTTTAATACATGCTCTACTAGCTGACTTGTTGAGTTGTTTTTCGGGTTCGGGCTTCTTTAGCGGCTTTAAAACCTGTTTCTAGGGCTTTGGTATTTAACTCTTCAGTTCCTTTGGGAACCCTGGCCATTAGTGCATTTGACAGTGACTCACGGGATACTACCCCCGTTAAGCCTACCAGCGCACCTAACGCCACTACGTTTGCTACCAGTTCTTTGCCTACTTCTTCGCGGGCCAGTTTGGTGATGGGAAGCGGGTATACCTTTCCGTTTACCGATGGAATTTGTGAAACCAGTGATGAGTCTATAATGGCCACACTATCACTCTTTAAGTCATCGGTAAACTTGGTGCAGGACTCCTGGTTTAATGCCAGCAACACATCGCAGTCCAGTACCTTGGGATAGTCAATATCCCCGGGGCCGATAACCACTTCAGCCTTACTGGCTCCACCGCGGGCTTCAGGGCCGTAGGATTGGGTCTGCACCACGTTTTGCCCGTCAAGTATCCCCGCTTCAGCCAGGATGATACCAGCCAATATCAACCCCTGACCTCCAGAACCACTTAATCTTACTTCCCAACTCTTTGTCATGCTACTTCCCACCTTTCTCCCGCAGCTTTGTAGCTGCTTGGAGGTACTGATCTATATATTCAGGCGCCTCAGCCCGGTAGAGCTCTCCTATTAGAAACTTACCTTCCGGCACAATTCCATCTTTTAAACTTTTTATGTTTACAGCATTTTCTTTTTGGGCTTTTAGCATATCTGCTGGTTTACCCAGTTTGTTATAACGTCCGTATGCAGTAGGGCAAGCGGTGACAACTTCCACCAGAGAAAAACCTTTGTTTTTGTGGGCTTCCATTATCAATTTTGTCAGCAGTTCCGTATGATAGGTTGTGGCTCTAGCCACGTAAGTGGCCCCTGCCCCTTTGGCCAGTTCCATCAGATCAAAAGATCTATCAATATTGCCGTAAAAAGCGGTGGTAGCCCGTTTTGCATTGGGTGTCATGGGAGAATACTGACCCCCGGTCATACCGTAGATATTGTTATTAAATACTAAAGCAGTAAGATTAATGTTGCGACGGGCGGCATGAATTAGATGATTGCCACCAATGGCGGTACAGTCTCCATCACCCATTAATACAAAAGTATTTAATTCAGGTTTAGAAAACTTGATGCCAGTGGCAAATGCTAATGCTCGACCATGGGTGGTGTGCAGGGTATCAAAGTCCAAATAACCAGCAGCTCGGGAGGCACAGCCAATTCCAGAAACAATGGTGGTTTTGTCCTGATCTAACCCTAGACCTGAGATTGCATTTATCAGGGAATGCAACACAATGCCGTTTCCACATCCGGGGCACCACATGTGCGGCAGTTTTTCAATACGAAAATATTGTTCTACTTCCGGCAGCATTTAGTACACCTCCCTGATTCTATCTAAAATAGTGTCTGGTTTAATTAGTTCACCGTTTACTTGATTAGCCCTATAAACAGCGTTCTTCCCTCCAACTACCCTTTCTACTTCCAGGGCCAATTGGCCAAAGTTCATCTCTACAGTAATAAATTTAACATTTCTCTGGCTGAGCAGCTTTAGTTGTTCTTCGGGGAAGGGCCAAATACTGATGGGACGGAACATTCCCACTTTCAAGCCCTCTTCCCTAGCCATGCGCATCGCCCTTGTTACTGACCGGGCGGTACCACCATAGGCTATTAAAACTACTTCAGCATCTTCTGTATCTACCTGTTCACTGTCAACTATTTCTGGGGTGTGTAATAATATCTTATCCTGCAGCCTGTTTAAATGTGATTGCACAATTTCAGGATTAGTGGTGGCAAATCCATCATCATCGTGAACCAATCCGGTAACATGGTAACGGTAACCTTCCCCAAAACTGGCCATGGAAGGCACTTTATCGTAACCGGAACGGAAGGGTACGTACTGGTGTGGGGCAGCATCAGGCTGCTTGCGGTTTATTATCTCCACTTGGTTAGCAGATGGTAGTTCCACCCTTTCCCGCATATGACCCACTACTTCGTCCAACAGCATTATTACCGGAACTCTATATTTTTCTGCCAGATTAAATGCCCGAATAGTTAATTGATAACATTCACTAACTGATGAAGGTGTTAAAACAATTATTGGATGATCCCCATGGGTACCCCAACGGGCCTGCATTACATCTCCCTGGGCAGGAGCTGTGGCCAACCCGGTGCTGGGCCCTACCCGCTGCACGTTTACAATTACACAGGGCACTTCAGCCATAGCTGCATACCCAATATTTTCTTGTTTTAATGAAAATCCCGGTCCGCTGGTGGCAGTCATTGCTTTGGCACCGGTTAGAGAAGCACCAATTACCGCCGCCATGCTGGCTATTTCATCTTCCATTTGAATAAATCGTCCACCATTTTCAAAAAGCTTGCGAGATAATATTTCCGTCACTTCAGTGGAAGGCGTAATCGGGTAGCCGGCATAAAAATTCAATCCGGCAGCTAGAGCCCCCTCAGCGCATGCCTCATTGCCTTGCATCAGCCTAGGTGTGGTCATTATTCCACCACCTCCAAACTAATAGCATAATCAGGACATAAGTTTACACATTGGCGGCAACCGACACAATTTTCTGCATTTTCAATATAAATTTTTTGGTCCTGTTTCTGCACCAGCACTTCTTTTTTACAAAAGACAGCGCAAATGCCGCATTTTTTGCACAAGGCTTGATTCAGTTTTACCACCGTCTCTTTAATACTTGGTACCGTTTCTGTGCGCAATTAGTTGTCCCACCTTTCCCACTAATACAATTATTCCGACAATTCCTCTTTGTTTTAAACCCGGCCATAATATTGCCGGGTTTAAAAGTTTATTATTTAACCTATTCAAAATTTCGTACACTGTGAACAATTAATTATGTCTAACTTATTCGACAATAGCCATATTTCTCCTGCCAGAAATTAAAATTAACCGCCAGTAATTAAGTGAATCGCTTTTACATCATCTCCGTCTTCAATTGCCATGATTTCCCACTGGTCTTCCGATATGGTTTTGTCGTTTATTTTAATAACGATTGATGGGAATGTGTAGTTTTTCTTTTCCAACAATTTAGTAACTGTTAGGCCTTCTTCCCAGGGAAAGTCCCGGCCATTAACTTTAATCATTCAGCAACTCCCCAATGTTTAATTTATTGATGTTTCTCTACCTGTTCAACAAGTTCAGGGAAGTCCATACCAAACTTCTTTAACGTTTCTAACGTAGGGATGCCATTTCTAGTCCATCCCCTTCTTTCATAAACAGCATCGGTGATTTTATGATATTGCCCTTCTCGGTATTGTCTAAGCAGTTTCATTTTTTCCTCGCTGGATTTGCCTTCAGGTTCCACACCCAATAGTTCCTTTAGCTGAGCATCATATTGTTCTTGTAGTGATTGATATTCTGCCAATGTCACAGGGCCCATGGATCGGTAGGGCACTTGATCATATTCTCGGGTGCCATAACCCATCCTCAAATTAAATACCCTCTGGAATTGATAAACACCTTCAGACTGGTCAAGCATACCGTTAATGTCAATGTTGTTACCAGTAACAGCATTGTATAGATCAACATAGTTCTGCACATGTTCAGTTATTTTAGCAGGTTCTTCATTGTCTTTATTGCTTTCTGGCACAATATCGTTCCATACCAGTTTGCACATCCCCACCAAACCAAGCCAGGTTCTAAACATAGGGAAGTAATGCAATGCTTCCGCCTTATCTTCAAAGGTTGGAAGTTGATTGTTTACTTGATCCATAAATATTAACCAGGCTTCATCGTGCTGCGGCCCCTTGTTGGCGAGACCGAAACCACCTTGCTGGACCAATGATTCCTTACTTACATACTCTGCATATTCAAGACCTTTACATTCCATACCAATATCATTTAAAAATTCTGCATCGGCAGCATATTCTTTAACAAAGAGTTCTTTCTGCTTTCTGATACCTAAACCTGCTATCTTACCGAACCCTTCACCTTTAGCCATCTGGTGCAGCAACTTTAAAGCTACTTCTTTGTTGCCAAAGGTTAACTCTAATCCACCGGTTGTTTCTTTGTTAATAATGCCATTTTGATAACATTCCATCAAAAAGGCAGTGGTGGTGCCAAAGGAAATGGTGTCTATACCGTAGGTGTCACAATAGAAATTAACTTCCAAAATATATTCTTTATCGAATATGCCCAGGTTTGAGCCCACTGCAGCAATGGTTTCGTATTCAGGACCATCCACTACCACTTTCTGGCCTTGATAAGGGCCGGATGTTAATTCAAAATCACACACCACTTTTGCACAGCCCAGGGTGCAACCGTACCAGCAACCGTCAGCCTTACCGTTATAGTCAAAGTACTTTATCCATTCTTTAGCCGTTAACAATTTGCCATCCGGGTGGGAGCCAAACCTAAAGTTTTCGGTGGGCAGTAAGTTATAGTCATTCATGATACCAGCCAAGAAGGTGGTACCATTATGGCGCATTCTGTTTTGGCTGTCATCAAGACGGCAGATTTCCTTGTGTAATTTCACCCCTGTTTTAGCAATCTTTTCGAAGTCTGCTGGGTTGTTTGAATCACCCTTAACCCCTTTAAATCTTACCACAACGGCTTTTATCTTTTTATCCCGCAGCACTGTGCCAATGCCACCTCTGCCGGCCTGCTTTAATCGCACTGCTTTTCTGCGCACATCATAAAATGAGAAGTTTAGCATGCCAAAGGTAGTGTGTTCGGCAGCTGTACCGGCGGATACCACAGAGATATTTTTCTTATCTTCTTCTGATTCTGAATAGATTTCAGTTAGCTGTTCCGCCAAGATGTGGCTGTCAACTGCCTCTTCAGGGGCTTCTTCTATTGTGACAATGCCTTTGTTGCCGTCAATAAAAACAACCACGTCGTTTTCCGCTTTACCCTGCACTTCAAGGGCGTCAAAGCCAGAAAATTTTAATAGCGGACCAAAGTAACCGCCTACGTTACTGTCCACCACGGTACCTGTATTAGGTGAGAGTGTTACCACCAGTGACTTGCCGGAACCGGGATATTGGGTAATGCCGGCAACAGGGCCGGGAGAAATAATAATTTCATTCTCTGGGTCGTTCCACTTAGTATTGGGGGTAACGGCATTCCACAGATACCACAGGCCAAAGCCCCTACCACCAATAAACTTTTCTTTAATCATTTCTGTAACTTCTTTTTCTTTAATTTTATTATCTGATAAATTTACATATAACGATTTATTGGTATAACCCTTATCTGCCTTCGATGGTTGATATTGGAATTCTGTAAGCAGTTTATGGTTCTCTTTTAAATTATAATTCATTCATTTCGCCTCCCTTGTAATTTATGCTGCTACTTTTCAATGGAAAGGGCACCTTCGGGACATTCTTTAACACACATGCCACAGGCAATACACTTGAGCGGCTCGATATGCTCCACATGATAAAACATAGCACCTTCAGGGCAAAAGCCCACGCAAGAAAAGCACCCCACGCATTCCTGTTTGTTAATTCTTACTACACCATTTTTATCCTTATAAAGGGCTTCCACAGGGCACAGTTCGATACATTCGCCACATTGGCTACAGGTGGTTAATTTAACTACGTCTACTTCCTTTTCTACTCTAAGGGAAGCCTTTTCCCTATTTTCTTCTTTGAAATAGGTTTCAGAACAAACCTGTTCACATGTTCCACAAGCTGTACAGAGTTCCTCATTCTTAATTAATTTTTTCAAAATACTATTCACCTCCAAGAATTATGCAAAACACTAGTTGATTATTATCTATTGGTTAGACAACTGATGGTTCAACATACAGTTCGCCGCTTTCAAAGCGCTTGACCCCGTACATGTCAATGGGGTATTTCGGTTGTTCACCCAACATCACGTCCGCCATTAATTCACCCACCACCGGAGCAATCATGAAGCCGTGGCCAGAGAAACCGGCAGCCACGTAAAAACCGGGCACTTCGGGAATGGCACCGAGAATTTGGGTTTTATCCGGGGTGAGATCATAAAGCCCTCCCCACTGGCGTACCACGTTTAAATCTTTTAACGCCGGCAGAATAAATGTAATCTTTGCTGCCATCTCGTGCATGAATTGCCAGCTGGAATCTTCATCGTAATCTTTTACTTCATTGGGGTCACCTAGGCCCATTACAAAACCACCATGGGGTACCTGCTGACAGTAAATGCCATGATAAAAACTCATAATCATTGGTCCCTGCTTTTCTGCCACTGGCTCGGTAACCAAAATTTGGTGACGTTCTGGATAGATGGGCAACTCAACCCCCACCATCCGTCCCAATTCCATGGTATGCGCTCCGGCACAACCTATTACCAGTGGTGTTTCAATTATACCGGCGGTTGTCTCTACCCCGCTTATTTTATCCCTGTCTTGTAGTAGGTTGGTTACTTTGGTGTATGTTAATATTTCCACACCTAACCGCTGGGCCGCTTTAGCATAGGCATCAGTAGCCTTAAACGGGTTACAGTGGCCATCTTTATGGCAGAATGTCCCACCATGTAACCCCTGCAAACTAATATGAGGTACCAAATCTTGGCATTCTTCCGGTGTCACCCAGCGGGATGGAATATCCAACTTGTGCTGCAGTCCTAAATTTTTGTGAAATTGTTCAACCATTTTTTCGTTATAGGCCAGCAGTAAATAGCCGCTTTGTTTAAATTCTATGCTATCGTGATAGCTCAATTCTTCTTCTAAGTTTTCAAAGATTTTGATACTGTCCCGGGAAAGCACACAGTTTGGTTCTGTACCCCACTGCATGCGTACACCAGCACCACATCGTCCAGTGGCACCACCGGCCAAATACCTTTCTTCCACCAGCACCACTTTCTTCAATCCCTTTTTGGCCAGGTTGTAGGCTGTGGCGCAGCCCACAATGCCCCCGCCAATGACTACCGCATCTGCTGTTCTAGTCATCTTCTTCACCCCCTGCCAATACTCCCAGTTTAACTGGTGAAGTTGGAGGTCGGAATGTTGTTAGGGGTACTTCTCCCACTGGTTTTCCAGTGGCAACGGACAATTCTCTAATAATTATTGGGGTGCATGTGCGCCCCTGACAGGGTCCCATCCCAACACGTAACATTCGCTTTAACTGTTCTAAATCAGTTACCCCATTATCTATATAGGCGCGGACTTCTTCAATAGTAATGTCTTCACAACGGCAGACTATGTTTAGATCTTTGTCTTTACACTTGCAATCAGACATTATTTACCGCACCTCCTTTAATTTAAAGTGCCGTACTTCCATAGTAAGTTCGTTTGGTACAGCCAGCCAAACTATGCTAGTACCCTCCAATTTTTCATTGGACTGTACTTTTACTACCTTTGCTTCACCCACTGCTTCACCAGCACGATTCACTGCTACTACACTATCCTTTTCAAGTGGTAACGGCAGATACTCGTACGGCATTTTTACCAATGATTCGTTCTCACTGTAGGTTTGATCTATAATAAAAATAGCCATTCCCGGGCAACGACTTAAACAAATGCCACAGCCATTACAATTGTCGTGGTTTATTTGCGGCCGATCATTAATATCTGCAAATGGTTGGATCGCCTGCCTCCTGCAGCTATGATAACAGGGATCACAGGGTATGTTTTGAAAACACTCAGCCATCGCCACCGGACCCTGGGCCAGCCTTTCCTCACTGGGCATAACCCCGGCCAGATCCTCCAGTTTAGGAACGCCGGTTTGTGCCAACATATAAACCCCTCCTTTCCTAAACACTAAACTTCTAAGAAATGGCCTTAGCTAACCCTTTTCGAATTTTCTCTCCCACTGGACCAGATCTAAGGCCATTTAGTTCTTTCATTACCACCTCTTTTTGTTCTTTAAAATCAGATACCTTATACCCCATGGCTTCAGCAGCATTTAAGCCGGCCAATGCACCTTCCATCATTGCCGCCGATGCTTCTTCAATACCCGCTGCATCACCAGCAATATAAATGCCCGGTTGTGATGTTTCTAAATCTTCATTTCTTACCGGTACATGGCCACCAAGTTCCGGTATAAATTCCATTTTGCATCCTGCTTGCCACAGCAGTTCTGTTAACGGACTTAAGCCCACTGACAGACAGATAACGTCTACATCCAGTTCTTTTTCAGTACCGGGTACGGGTTGCCATTTTTCATCCAGCTTCATAATGGTGGCACCTGCCACTTCTTTTTCTCCCCAGGCTCGTTTGATGGTGTGACTTGCATATATGGGCACCCCTGCCCTTACCACTTTGGATGCATGCACCCAGTAGGCGCCAATTTTAGGTGCGGCTTCAATTATGCCTACCACATCCACTCCTGCCTGCAGCAGTTGGTAACTAACTATTACACCAATATTGCCCGCTCCCACCATTAACACTTTTCGCCCTGGTTTTACACCATAAACATTAACTAGCGTTTGTACCGCCCCCGCTCCGTAAACACCCGGCAAGTCGTTATTGGGGAACATTAAGTTTTTTTCCGAGCCTCCGGTGGCCACAATCAATTTTTGTGGTTTAATTTTTATTATTCTTTCATTCTGCTTCACCATCACCACACCGTCTTTGTAATAACTAAGCGCTGCAGCTTTGGTCAACACAGTAATTTTATCTTCTTTTTCTACCGCTTCTGCCAGTTCTCGGGCAATATTAATTCCCCGCTCTGATGCCCGTTGTTCTTTGGAGCCAAAAAAGCGGTGCGTCTGTTTAATCAACTGGCCACCTAAATAGTCATTACGGTCAATCAAGGTGACTTCAGCACCCAACCCGGCAGCCTTCAACGCTGCAGTTAAACCTGCAGGGCCGCCTCCGATAATACAAACTTCGGTTTGCCTCACTTTAACTCACCCTTCCCTTGTTGGGTCTCAACCATCATCCCTTCCTCCAACTTCTCAACACATACTCTAACGTTTGGTTTTCCGTTAACCATCATTAAGCATGATGAGCAATTTCCGATGTTGCAAAACAGTCCCCTTGGACGGTGAAGGTGAATACTTTCTCTCATAGCACGCACTCCATTGGCATGCAGTGCCGCGGCTATGGTTTCACCAGTGAAACCTTCCAATTGCTGACCGTTGTAATAAAACATTACTTTATTGCCTTTTTCAAAATTTAGAATGGGATGTTCATTTACCCTCATAACCGATCCCCCCTCTTATAATTATACATTTTGCAATATTTGTGCCATTTTTTAAGTTACTGGCCTTAAAATAAATGCTTCAAGGTAATAAGAGGTTGAATAACGGAGTATTTCTAAGTAATACAATATAAACAAACTTCAAAAATTCATCTTTAATGATCGCAAATAGTTTACATGCAGGGTATTGATGTCCGTTTGTTGTACACACTGACGAACATTTGACACTATGGCAACTTAAAAAACCTCCCTTCAGACGTTAAAGGGAGGTTTTACATATATTAATATTTATTCATATTTATGCAATAAATCTGCATTCTTTGCAATTTGTCTATAATTCAATTTCCTCTTTAGGTGCAAAGTTTTTTTCCATGGTCCAAGTATTTGCAATCCCATTTCTTAACCTAAAGACCGCAAATGTATTATAAAAATCCTGGAGATCACTGCTTTCCTTCCAGGGCTTTAGAAACTTGCGCGATGGGTGCTCAGAAATTTCATCTTTCAAATTATTGTCATCAACCAACTCCAGTTTCCCACTCACTCGAACCTGAATACCATTTTTAAAATCGTTAAAACATAGTTCAGCCCTTGGGTTTTCCATAATCTGCTTAAAAACATCCTTCATGGTCCCTGTATGAAATAAAATCCCCGATTCATCAGCCTTGTAAAGCAGCATACCCCTTACCCTGGGTTGATCATCTTCCGCAGTGGCCAAATGAAATACAGGATTTCTACTCATTAACTCAAAAACTTCTTGCTTAGTCACAAAATTCACTCCTTAATTTTTATTAACTACTATATAACTCCCAAGGAGTGATAGCTTTTAAGATATTCTCAACTTCTTTAGAAATCCTGCTTGTTTTTACTATAATGCATAAGATTTCTGATAATTGGAAGGGGTTATACCCGTGTGTTTTGTAAAACTGGAGGAAAAGTGTGAAGTGCTACTAAACCCGCATTGTAATGATACTTCAGTTATATTCTTTGATCTACTTCTGAGTAGCTTCTTCGCTTTATTAATGCGTACCCTCATTAAAAAATCCATTGGCGACTGGCCTGTTTCCTTTTTGAAAATCCTAATAAAATGAGATTCGGACATTTTGACCATTTTAGCCAGTGCAGTTATGGTCAGTTTTTCTCCAAAGTGCTGATACATATATTCAACAATTCGTTCAATTTCAAACTTTTCAATTATATAATCTGCCTTATTAGTTATTCTGAGGATACTTCTAATTAATTGGTGAGTGATAGTTCTAGCCAGAGCCTCTAATACATCTTGATAGCCGGGCAGTTTACTATCGTATTCAGACATATATTCCTTTAGATAAATCATAATATCATGGCCAACCTGAAACTGGTTCCAACAATACTGTTCCGGTTGTTTGGAACTGTAATTTGAGTAGGTAGTCTCAAATAACTCTTTCGAAATTAAAATTGCTATATAACGAGTGAAATTGTCGGCTTCTTTTTCTTCATGAGGAACGCCAGGAGCCATGGCAGATACCAAGTAGTGTTCAGGCAGCATCTTGACTTTCACTGGCGTAATACTCTGTTCCTCTGAAAAAAACAATATAAAGGAATATGCAGGATGAGTATGCTGCGGCATTATGGCATATTCACAAAAACCAACACTGGGAATAAAAATACCAAAGTTCTCAGAGCAGTAATAGTCTACGTATTTGAGATTACTCTCAGTGATATCTCCTACCAACCCCCGAATATTGGTCATATCTATTCCCATAGATTTTTTCATGCCTTACCCACCTCACATATCAGTAAACCTTATATTGTATCCTTCCAATACCACCATTTTAGCTTTTCCTTATCTGGTTCTGGTTCAGTGGCAAAATATACAGCACACCTAAAAACATAGAGCATGCAACGATCCACTTTTCCTCCTTGAATAAGACAATGCTTTTGGTATAGTTCCTCCGGATTCTGATTTTTCAATTCAATTACAGAACGAAAACCTAAATTCCATAAATCCTTTGAGATTTGAATGCCTACACCAGGTATCCTTCTAAATTCCCGTAACACTGCATCTTCCGTAATAATCACCTACTATTATTTATTAGTTAGCCATGAACCAATTGTTAGCCTTATCTATATATCTTACATGTTACTCAGTCATTTTATAAATTACAACATCTCTTCTTTTTATAGTTAAACAAGAAAATAATTCCACTAGCAAATTATATCATTTTTATAATTAACATCCCATCTTTTTTAACACTTCTTTAATTAAGAATAAACACAGTGTTCTTCACCTAGTAAAAAATTGTGCAAACAAAAAGGTAAAAACCAGTATTATGACGAAAATTAAAATTATATAGATTTTCTGAGGTGAATCTTTATGAATAACCACTTCTGCAAAGAAAAACAGCATATAGACATTGAAATGAATAAACTAATCAGTCGCCTGGAACAGGCTGAGCAGGACTTACATAGAGCACATACTATTTTAGACACCCTAACTGAACAGCTGGTTTATCAAGACACTAACCAAAGGGTGCAGTGGTTAAACAAGGCTGCCGCAGATTCTCTAGGCAAAAACGCCAAGGACTTGGTTGGTCAACATTGTTTCCGATTGTGGAAAGGTCGTAGTAAACCTTGTGTTAATTGCCCGGTGAAAAAGGCGATGGAAACAACAAAACCCCAACAAATGGAAATAACTTCTCCCGACGACAATGTGTGGTTTATTAAGGGATACCCGATTATAAATGAAACTGGTACAGTAATCGGTGGCATTCAAATTATTCAGGAAATCACCGGTCAAGTTCAGGCACTAGATGCAATACATAGAAACAAAAAAGAACTGGTAGCAATAAATGAAGAGTTGGTAGCTATGAACGATCAATTGATGTCATCTGAGGCTGAATTAAGACAGCAGAGAGCCTATTTTCAGCAGCTTTTTGAGAATTCCCCAGAGGCTATTGTGTTGCTAGACAATACTGATAGAGTTATTGATGTAAATAAAGGTTTTGAGCATCTATTTCAATACACTAAGGGTGAAAGTACTTCCCAATTTATTAACGATCTCATTGCCCCCGAACACCTAATAGAAGATGCTCAGGAAAAATCCCAGGCAGTTCTTTCTGGAAATTCTATTGATGGTGAGACTATAAGAAAACGCAAAGACGGAAAGTTACTACATATATCTCTATTAGCCTATCCCATAATGTTAAATAATCATCAGATGGGTATCTACGCGATTTACAGAGACATTACCCGACGTAAACAGACTGAAGAAAAACTAAAGTTCCTAAGTCTACACGACCCATTGACTGGGCTTTTCAACCGCACGTACTTTAATCAACAACTTGAAAACCTGGAGTTGAATAGCCTCTTTCCTACAGGTGTTATTATTTGCGATGTTGATGGCTTAAAGTTGGTCAACGATGCCCTGGGTCATAGGATTGGTGATAAATTACTTATTGCTGCAGCTAGCGTGATAAGAAAGTGTTTTGATAAAGAATATGTAGTAGCCCGAATTGGAGGAGACGAGTTTGCCATAATACTTCCCAATAGCATTGGGTCGGATATAGAAACTGCCGCCCAAAGAATCAGAGAAGAAGTGACGGTGTATAACACAAATAATTCAGATTTGCTATTGAGCATGTCTGTTGGCTATGCAGTATCCGATCAACCTCCCCATGACATAGCAGTACTTTTTAAGGAAGCAGACAACAACATGTACCGTGAGAAACTTCACCGCAGCCAAAGTGCCCGTAGTGCAGTAGTAAACACATTAAAGAAAGCGCTAGAAGCCAGGGACTATATCACCGAAGGCCACGCTGACCGCCTGCAGAACTTGGTGGTAGCGATGGCTGAGAAAATGGCCCTACCAGAGCGGAGTATCTGTGATTTACGACTGCTGGCTCAATTCCACGATATTGGTAAGGTAGGAATCCAAGACCGGATTCTCTTTAAACCCGGTCCACTTACTGATGAGGAAATGTCTGAAATGAAAAAACATAGCGAAATCGGCCACCGCATTGCCCTATCCGCCCCCGATCTAGCTCCAATAGCACAGTGGATTTTAAAACATCATGAATGGTGGAACGGAAGTGGCTATCCATTGGGTTTAAAGGGTGACAATATTCCATTAGAGTGCCGCATACTGTCTATTGCTGACGCCTATGATGCCATGACCAGCAACCGCCCTTACCGACAGGCAATGACTTCAGAGCAGGCTATATACGAACTCAGAAAATGCTCTGGCACTCAATTTGACCCGCAGTTAGTAGAAATATTTATTGAGAAGATAGAAAACAACGGTTTGTGACAAAGGGACGGGGGTATTGGCACACTACAATCTTTGGATTATCCCCCTGCCAATTCCTGTTAATCTCTCAATCTGTCTAATTGATAAGCCATATCCTTCCTTTAGGCTTTTTATGTATGAATTTCTTTTATTTATGTGAAACTTTTGTAGATCTATCGCATGGTCAACTTTACAATGATCCTTGATAATTTTTTTGGCATCATCGTCTGTTAACCGCTGTTTTTCAGGTATATCCAAACATTCATCATCATTCTCTTTGTTTATATATTCAATAAAACACCTTACTGCTTTTTCTCTATCTGTATTAAAAATATCAAGGGCAAAGTCCGTATCAGTCTCATTACTTCCTTCAATATAGTCAATGTAATTAGTCCAGATATAGTTTTGAATTTTAGTTACTATACCAGCCTTTAAAGGATTCTGAAAAATATATCGAAGTACTGTGAAAAAATACACATCATCCTCTACAGGCTCGCTTTTAAACCGATCCTGAAACAAGTACCCTACCCTATCATACTTTTTGTTATACCATAATACATAGCTACCACATATCCTTCTCATCACAATTTCTAATGGTTCCTTACCTTCCTGTAGCAGTAAATGCAGATGATTATCCATTAAACAATAAGCATATAACTTGTATTCACAAATCTCTCTATATCTTTGTAAGGTTTGGATAAACTTAACGCAATCTTCCTCATCTTCAAACAGAGTTTGACGATTTATTCCTCTCATGATGATATGATATATTCCACTTTTACTTTTTATTCTTGCCGCTCTAGGCACACAAATCACCCCTATGGTAAATTATACCACAAGGGTGATTTGTGTCAACTCCCCCGTCCCCTTGTCACATGCAGCTCCTCTGGGTTCTGATTCTCCAACTCATTGACAGATCAAAAACCTAAATCCCATAAATCCTTAGAAATTTGAATGCCCACACTAGGTATCCTTCTAAATTCCCGTAACACAGACTCTTTAATAATAATCACCCACCATTTTTATTAACTGGCAAACCATAAATGGCTTACAATTACCTATGAAGGGGACAATACTTATTCTCACACCCTTTACATACGAAAAAGGCAATATCTAATAGTGCAATAAGTACTAAACCCCAGAAAATTGTTATCAAAATTATTTCATTTCGTAACCAATATTGTGGAAAGAGGAAAAGTATAATAAATGATGCCAAAACACCTACATAATCTAAGGCACCATATAGCCCTTCCTCCCTTTTAGGAAGAACTTGGGCTATCTTTCCTGGAAAGAAATGTCCGCATGAAACAGCATTGCATGGACACTTCGAACAGAATGAATACACAATTAATAGTGCAGAGATCATGCTAAGTATCAGATAAACCACTGCCCATAGCGGTGACACCCTAGATATTATCACAGCACCAAAAATCACTGCTATTACTATCAAAATAAGGCTAATAAAACCATGAAACTTCCTGATCAAAGCATATCCCTCCTTATAACATTTCTATTGTTGTACCAGTGATTCCAGCTGATCTTTGGTTTTTTTCTTAACTTTGTACATAACTTTGTCAGCTTTATGAATCAATTCATCTATCGAATTTGCTTCTTGAGGAAAACTTGCATAGCCTATACTGACCCCTAAGAAAGGTATATCCATTCCAAAATAGCTCATTATTTTTTCATCAAATGTAGCTAAAAACAAATCTATGTAATTTTCATGATATATACAAACAAATTCATCCCCTGATATTCTGTATATACTTCCGCTATCACCCACTGTTTCTATTGATGCTTTTGTAAACTGTTTTAGATATTCATCTCCAGCAGAGTGACCATATGTATCATTTACTTTTTTAAAATCATCTAAATCCATATATATAATAGTAAAGGGTTTATTTGCAGAAATGAGTTCTTCACAATCAAGAAAGAGGGCAAAACGGTTTTTTATACCAGTTAAATGATCTGAATAGGCAAGACGTTTGAAAAAATTAATGCTTTTAAAGTTTTTAACAATAATATAGATTAAATTGTAACTTATAGCCACTGTTAGGCCTACTAATATTACAGTTATTACTCTCCATAAGGAATTTGAACTTTCTGTAAAATATATAAAAATTATTGATATAGTTGCAAACCCTACTAAACTTAGAATAACCAGATATTTATTCATTTCACTTGGAATATTTTTAAGTATATATAAAAACCTATTTTTTATAAATTTTATAATGACAGGTGTGCTGAATAAATAAATTATTGTTTGAACTATTAGGGCTATCTGAAAATGATTTTTATAACCAAATGATGTAGATATTTGTACTGCTAAAAAAGTTACAGTCACTGTATGAATCCATGAAAAAAACATGATGGCTAAAGTTTTATCCGAAGACTCATGATATAAGTTCTTCAAAGGAAAAAAGTATGTTAAACCAAGCAAAATCAACATACTAAAATTCAGATATGGTAAGTCTAGTTTTTCCCTTATAAAAAACGAAACTAAGAAAATTAAAGCTGTAAAAAGAGTTAATACTACAATAATTCTCATTATTGAATACTTTCTTCTAGAACAGAGGTGTGATGTCATTAAATTTATTAATAACATTTCTAGAATAAGAAATATTCTTGCCAATTGTTCCATACCTGTTCTCCTCGCACTGATTCTCGTATAGCTCCGGCATTCAAACGCAATTTTTTCTCTTTTAAGGCCAAGATTGTAAAACAAAAAAAGCGGGATGCTACTCATGGCCGCTTTAGACAAAATCAAAACATTTTTAAGCAGCCTGGCAACCATAGCATAAACCTTAGGCCCAGTAGCTTTGCGTCCCAGCCTTTCGACCGGTTTGCCTAGTTTATCTTAAAATGGTACACAAAAATTAAATACCATAATAACATTAAGATGTTAATTACCAAATTATGAAATTACATTAATCTTTTCGGGTATAGTGCTTTAAATTCCTGCATAAATTAGGACTTTCATCCCACATCTGTGAATATTTAATCCTATGGAAGACCTGTTATCCTCCTTACTTTATTGCCTTGACCCCCTAAGTTAAAAGAAATCCCTCAAACATTAGTTTGAGGGATTTCTTTTAACTTATAACGTATGATTTTTATTGACTTTTGATACTGATACAAAAAATAGAAATATTATTTCTTTTTATAGTTTATAATCATCCCAATTGCCATAATCACGCTAAAAATAATAAGGTAAAATAATACAGCCATGCCATGGGCATAGAGTGCAGCAATCACCATGAAGATACAGGCGCAGATAGCAAGTGATGGCATAAGGATGCGTCTAAAGAAGTTCAGCGACTGCTCTTTTACCATCATCATAGCAAATATAGGGATATACATAGCATAAATGGTAACAATGGGAAGTTCAGAGCTATCAAAACTAAGCGGGCCAAACCAAGCAACTGGTGTCAGATTTGCACCGAAGAAGTATACCAGCCACACGCCACTTAGTAGAAGGCCTAAAATAGCGGAGTTAGTGGGCATATTTGTGTTAACATCGATGCTTTTAAAAACTTTTGGCTCAGGACCCATGTCTCTAGCTGCCAAAGAATAAAATCCACGGGTGCAGCCTATCATTAGTCCATTTAAAGTTCCCATGCAAGAGATTACAACAAATACGAACAGAACTGTACCTCCAACGTTTGAGAACACATTAGAAAATGCAATCTTTGCCCCTTCTTCTCCACCTTGCATAACAACACTGTTTTCAACAGCTCCGGCAAGTCCTGTATAGTAGAGAATGTAAATTAGAGCAACAAACATTGTTCCAAAGGTAAGTGCCCTAGGCAGGTTCTTCTTTGCATCCTTCAGCTCAGCATTAATACTGGTTGCAATAATCCAACCTTCATAAGCGAATGCGGTAGCAACAACAGCGGTAAAAAGCGGGTTAGATGTAGTATCAGCAATAACCCCACTGGTGAAGTTACTAACCAAAACGCCACTTTTTAGACCAAAAATTGTGCCAACAATTGCCATCAAAGCAAGAGGGATAAGCTTAATTATTGTGGTAGAGACCTGGAATTTACCAGCAAGCTTTGGAGAAAGTGCGTTCATAGCATAGCTTAAAACTAGAAAAAAACCAGAAAGAGCCATTGCTTCAGCGCCTACTATGTTCCATCCCAGCAAAACACATGTGTATCTCGCAGTAACCCATGCAAGTACAGCAGTTAGAGTGGGATAATAAATAGCAGCCATGAACCAACCAACAAAATAGGCGTATTTATTTCCAAGAGCAGCTTCAGCGTAGTCAACAATACCATTCACTTTTTCATACCTGGTGGCCATGGTTGCAAAAACATAGGCACAGGTAATCATTATTATTCCACCAATGCTCCAGGCCAAGATACCCAGTGGCAGATCGCCACCAGTAGCAACTAAAATTTTCTCCGCTTTAAAAAATACGCCGCTACCAATTACAATACCAATAACCATTGCGATAGCAGTTAAAAGGCCGTACTTTTTCTCTAACGTATTTTCCATAATTTACTCTCCCCGTCCGCAAATATTTTTTGCAAAAAAAATTATATTTTAACAACATTAAATAGTTTAACATAAGGCCTCAAAAATATAAACGCTATTTTTCAACCTTTTTAACGATTTTTAAAGCTAATAATTTACAACAGTTTATATATGGGTAAAGGTGCAACGTCAATAAAAGAAAAATCCCTCTAAACATTGAGGGACATATATAAACTATTGATATTTATAGTATAATGGTTTTAATTAGTCGCTTATGTAAGGGGTACTAGCTCATCAGGTTGTTTATAGCGTGTTTGATATAACGAAACCCCATATTGATTATTTGTGTTAAGATGCTTGATTAAATTCTTACGCTGTAATTTTTTAATATCTTCATAATTCCCATAGTGATTAAGCATTTTATCAGCCAACCCTTTTATATTTTTACCGGATACAGGCATTGTACAAAACTCTATTATTGAACTGCCAAAGTGGGCTCCATCCTCAGCTCGTTGATATTCGTCCAATGAATAACTGCCATTAGAGTTCTTTACATAAGTTATGGCCGCTGGAATGATGGCACCCCCATCTTCTGAAAGAACTTTATCATATAGGCGATAGCGAGCACTGTATGTTGTTACAAACACCTTTAGCTTATTACCTTCCTCATAGCTGCCAAAAATATGTGGAGCAACTATGGTAAAACCACCCCTACTGCTTTTGTGCTTTTGAACTTCTGTTTCATAAACCAGCTTTTCAATGGGGTCTTTGCCATCATAAGAAAAATCAGACAGAGTAATTTCTTCTCTTAAATTAAGTTTTTCATACCATTCCATAGGAGATAAAGATTCGTCTGTTACATTATTCTGCTGCCCCAATAATTCCTTACAAAGCCTCATCAGAATTTCACCACGTAACCCCTCGGCATCACCCTCTTTAAATTGAGAGAGCATATAAACAAGCACTTCTTTGTTACCATATTTAAGGATAGTTTCGTATTCATTTTGATGCTCTCTAATATAATCCCTTGGGTTAGAGGATGTTTTAGGAGATGACATGATAATCTTTAAATTATTTTCTACAAGTTCAACAGTTTCATGAGAAAATTGGCCAACTGTCTGAGTTCCTTTCTCAGATGTTTTCTTCAGCAGTACCTCTTGAAGTAAATCTAAATTCTCACCAAGTGCAGAAAGGTCACCATACACTTCTTCAAAGGCAAGTCTTTTAAAGGTATAAGGATTAACATACTTTGCTTCATCCAATTTTCCGTCTGATTGATAATTACGAAATGCAAAGGTTACTTCATCAAGATTATCAATCATGCTAAACACAACCAATGCATTTTTTCTTGTGTTTGCCTCAATAGCAGAACTTCGTGTAGCTATTGGCCATACTTCGTTAGGTTCTGTATTGTTTGCCGGTTCATAGTAGATTGTAAGCCTATAGGGCTTATTACTTGTTTCCATAGATATAAAACGTTGGGTAAAGTATCTATCTGGAACAGGCAAAAGACCCGCAATATGACTAACCTTACTGGCATCACCAATATATGGCGTTTTATATTTGGCAATCTCAGATATATCGTATGTCATCATATCTACTCTAACAACATCAGGCGGGGTGACTTTTTCGCCAACTCCTGCACCTAAATATAATGCGCCTATGATAATACCCCCTAGCAAAACCACCGACAAAACCATTATCAGTCTTGATTTCTTCTGATGGTGCATAATTGCCAGTAATCTTTCCTTTAAACTCTTTTTCTCTTCACACATGGTTGCTTGCAATACCGAAGCAGGATATTTATGCTTTGCTATAACAGATATTAATGTATCTCCATAGGCTTGTTTTTCTGCCGGGCTAAGGTTTTTAATCACTGCTTCGTCACAGGCTAATTCACAGGCACGATTGATTTCCTTTTTAACAAAATACATCAGTGGGTTAAACCAGTGGACTGAAGTAGTAATCATTGTCAGCCATTTAACTCCAATATCAAAATGCTTCAGGTGTGAAACCTCATGAAGCAAAATGTTTTTAAGCTCTTTCTCACTATAATTAACGTCTGGAATTATGATGGAAGGTCTCAGGATACCCATTAACATTGGTGTGGCCACAAATTTATTGCGCACCAGCTTAACATGTCTTCTTCCATTTAATAACGTGGCTAACAAGCTGTTTTCTTCATCAGTTGCCGCTCTGTACCCTTGCTTTAAATTATTTAAAAACCGGATATAACCAACTAAGTTCACTGTCAGTGCTGTTATTACACCAAAAAGCCAAATGTATAGAACATACCGATTTAATACATCTGTAAGGTATTTAGTATGGTCTACATCATTATTATAAACTCCACCTGCCACGTTTTCTTGAACATTAGGTAATATAGATAAATTGCTTGTATTCTCAGTTGTAACTTCCATTGGTTGAACAGTTATTTGATTATTTATTTGTGGGGTATTGTTGTCACTAAAGAACACATCACTCATGAGGCTATCTTCAAAGGAGAACGGGGTTACCAGTCTCAATAGCACAACAATCCATATGTAGTATTGTATAGTTCTTGATAACTTGTGCTTTATCAAAGGTTTAAGGGTAAATATTAATAGTGCCAGAATGCTCCCGGATAAAGAGAGTGATAGTAATAACTTAACTGTTTCATTCATCTTTATCACCCACTTTAAACATGGTTCGCAATTCCTCAATATCAGTATCATCTAGCTTTTTGTTACCTAGTAGAGATGCCACCAGGTTTTTGGCACTGCCAGAGTACAAACGGTCAATTAATCTTTGGGTAGTATGTTCTGCATATTCTTCTTTGCTAATCAAAGGTTTATAATAGAATACTTCTTTTTTAGTTGCTAATACGACTCCCTTTTGGCAAAGCCTTCGCAACAATGTTTTAATAGTTGATGTTTCCCAGTTACTTGTCTGCATAAGGTGTTTTCTTATATCCGCCAGTGGCAATTCACCATCTGCTTCCCATAACACCCGCATAACTTCCATTTCCGAATCTGTTATTTTTGTTACCAATTTGCTCACATCTATGCCTCCCCTCTAGGTTACATTTGTAACCCAATATGGGTAGTTTACATCTGTAACCTGTTAATGTCAATATGAATTGGTATTTAGACTAAAACTAAGTCTTATGGAAATATTTTGTAGCCAAATGGGAATGTATCTCATAATATATATACAAAAGGGGCGGTTATCTTATGGCTGAAATTCCAAAAGAATTAAACTCAATTGATTTTGACCAAATGATTGGAGGACCATTGGTTGCTGTCATTAAAGCTCAAGCACAATCAGCACAAACCTCAGTTGATTTTATTAAGAGTGTTGGATTTACCTATGACGAAACTGAACAAACCAGAGAACCAAATATGGTTAGTTTTCATTATGAAAAAGCAGTAGAGGATGAGGGAAATAATGGTGGGACTTCTATTCATACATTCAAACTAGACGTACCACTACTTACCATGCTTCCTGTTCCTTACATTAGAGTCGAGGAGGTAACCATTGACTTTAATGCTAAGATCAATTCAGTGGAAGAGACAACTATTGGCTCTACAAGTTCTTTTAGTTCAAGTTTCGATGGGAGTGCAGGATGGGGTTGGGGTCTTTATTCTGCTAAGCTTAAGACCAGTTATAGTAACAGAAGAAGTTATAGAGCCGATCAAAAAACAGAACGCAATTACAGCATGAATGTTCATGTTCGAGCCGTTCAAGATGAAATTCCTGCTGGCGTTGATAGACTTTTGAGTATACTTGAAGGAAAAATTCAAGAAGTAGATGAAGGTGAAGCAACAGTAACAACATAGTAAACCTAGAGATAGGTAAAGGGATGTCCATATCCCTTTACCTATCTCTATAATTTGGTTCACAAATAAACCTGGCTAGTGAAAAGGATGGTGATGTTATGAGTAGTTGTAAACACAAAGGACCTAAGGATCCTTCAGACAACCAAGGAACTAAGAAAGTATCCTTAGGTAGCGTTATAGGTTTACTTATGTCGGAAGTAATTAAAGCACGCCGTATAGCAGACGAACAAACAGCAGCCCTTGCAGAATACTACAAGGAAAATCCACTCCTGGAAGGATTATCAGTCCCCCGCATACGTGTGCCAGAATTGACCATGGATATTCCAATGCTTATTGAAGATTACTTAATGGGAGAGTCAGGGTGCTTGGCAGATATTAAAACAATAATCGGAAAATCTAAAAAGCAATTGAAATCTTCTTTTAATAAACTAAACATCGAGGTTGATCAATCTCTTTATCTGCACTTTGAAAAGAAAATGTACAGACAACTCAAAGTCTTGCGCAAAAGCGATTTGCCTGTTATGGAAGAATCGGTTGCCCGCATTGCCCAAGATGCTCTAGCCTATGCCCTAGATAGAATTGAAATCACCCTTGAGCCTACACACAGAAATGCTATTATGAAAGCTCTCCGAAGAAAAGTTTCAGCTGTATGCATTGTCAGAAAACAAGGGCCTGATAGTGTATTGGTTAACATTATTACAGCAGATGTAAAAGGAAAAGCATCAAAGGATAATATGGCTCGCCTAAAGATAACTTTAGGAGAAGAAGGACTTGCGTGGAGTGTAAGGTCTGGTGAATCCGGAGGGCTAGAATATACTTTGGAGCCAGAATAATTGAGGAGGTCCACTAATGCAGAGCATTTTGCGTGAAAAACTCTTAGCTCAGAGTTTCAAACTCGCTGAGGTTAGTAAAATATATCGTACTGATAGCCATCGGTTTGTAGATGCCTACTTAAACTGGCTGGAAGAAGCGGAAAAGGATTTGGCTAGTTTGCGGTCGCCCATCAATATTCTTCTACATGCCGAAAAAAGCGCCTTAACATCAATACTAGAGGGTAACCTGCCTCATTATGCTCAAGAAAAGCGGAATACAAAAAAATATCAGAGAGCTGCTGCTGCTGAATCTATGGAAAGGATATTAAAAGAGTTTTATTCTAAAATAGAAAGTATTGATCAATATTTTGATAGAATTAGAGAAAATTTGTGCCAAACTATTGCTATTTTAACTACTAAAGATCCAAACTTCCATCAAAGCTTAGAACCAAATCAACAAGGTGTAAAGATTATTTTGAAAAAAATGTCCCAAACACCAGAGACTATTCAAATGTATAATTACTTTAGTGCAAAGTTAGCATCCACTGACGTTAAGTACTTAATAGTGGGAATCATAATGAACATAATTGGTAACGGCACTAACAATATATAGTCTTCATACACTCTTGAAAATCAGGTACCACAAAAAGTTCGGTAAGGACGGGATGATAACTCAGGTAGCGTGGAGTAATCATCTTGTTCAGGGGAATGCGCATAAGGGTTAGAAAGAACATCAATAAGTCTCTCCATCACGCTATAGTCATATTGTTTTACCGCGGATTCTAGTGCCTCTTCTACCCGGTGGTTGCGAGGGATTACCGCCGGATTGCTGTTTTGCATTAACTGATGGGAGGAGGCTTTTGACTCCTGCTGCCTGCTTAGTCTAGCCTGCCACAGCCCATGCCATTGAGAAAATTCTGGGGTCCCAAACATAACTGTATCCTCCGGCTTATCAAAAGTTAATGCACGAAAGGTATTAGTATAGTCTGCACTATACTTCCGCATTAAACTGAGAAGGCCTTCAATAAGGGGTTCATCCTGTGACTCTTGGTTAAATATTCCTAATTTCGCTCTCATTCCCGAGACCCAATTACAGTGATACAACTCATCAAAGTCAGAAAGCGCATCCTGGGCAAGTTTGATAGCCTGTTCCTGGTTGACATGCAGCAACGGCAATAGGGTTTCAGCAAACCTGGCTAGATTCCATGCTGCAATTTTTGGCTGATTGCCATAGGCATATCGGCCTTGAATGTCAATGGAACTGAATACCGTTTCAGGGTCATAGACATCCATGAAGGCACAAGGACCATAATCAATAGTTTCTCCACTAAGAGCCATGTTGTCGGTGTTCATTACCCCATGAATAAAACCAACCAGTTGCCATTTGGCAATCACCGCTGCCTGTCGCTTAATCACTTCCTGAAGTAGGAAAAGATTGCGATTCTCATCAGTGTCAACGTCTGGAAAATGTCTTTGCAATGTATAATCAGCCAGGGCCCGGAGCTCCTCAACAGTACCCCATTTTGAAACATATTGAAAGGTGCCGACTCGCAGATGACTAGAAGCCACACGGGTCAGAATTGCACCAGGCAGTTCGGTTTCACGGATTACTGACTCACCGGTTGTTACAACCGCTAAGCTGCGAGTGGAAGAAATACCAAGCGCATGCATTGCCTCGCTGATAATATATTCACGCAACATCGGTCCAAGTGTCGCTCGACCATCGCCCCCGCGGGAGTATGGTGTTTTACCTGAACCCTTGAGCTGAATATCAAATCGTTCTCCTAAAGGGGTAATTTGTTCGCCGATCAGCAAGGCCCGGCCGTCCCCTAACATCGTAAAATGCCCGAATTGATGCCCCGCATATGCCTGGGCAAGAGGCGAAGCGCCTTCGGGAACTCGGTTGCCAGCAAGAACCTCTACGCCATCTTCGCTTTGCAGCCCTTCAATGTTCAACCCCAAAGATGTTGCCAAAGAATCATTAAGAATGATCAACTTTGGTGAACGTACAGTTTTTAGGTTAAGGCTAGAAAAAAATAATTTCGGCAGACGAGCATAACTGTTGTCCAAGTTCCATCCGGTTTCTATCATTGCTTTTCTCTCTGTCATCGTATCACCTTTTCTTCTTTTGTTTTATCTTAGCTTTTCCTTTTAGATAAAACATAAATCATAGGCAGACTAGGATATTTTTGTTTTCTACTTCTACCAATTTATTATGCTCTCTCGACACAGTGATTATGACCTTTTACCAGATTCAGCAAGAAGTATATCAATCTTGAAATTAGGGACGAAGTCCCCCTGTCCCTTAATTGTTTTCATTAGGTGAATTGTAGATTTTCTTTTCTTTAATTGACTTGTAATATGCCTTTTCAACTCTTTCTGCCATCTTGTCTAGGGAGAACCTTTCAGAAAATCCATAGGCATTTGCACTCATTTCTTTAAGTAAATATTGGTTTTCCATTAAAAGAATTACTTTTTGTGCCAAATCATCTATCTCTTCTTTAGTTTTAAATCCATTATAATTATCTTGAATAATGTCATCTATTCCACTAGATCTTACCGCTACAACAGGATCTCCTCCTGCCATTGCCTCTAAAAGAACCATACCTTGTGTCTCAGACAAGGAGCTAAAAACAAATATATCTGAAACCATGTAGTATTTGGGAATATCTTCTGGAGGAATTGAACCTAATAGACTAACTGTATCCTCTAAGCTCTCATCTTTAATAAACTGTAGTATATTGTCTTTTTCCGGTCCATTTCCAATAATGATACATCTAAAGGATATATCAGTATTTTCTTTAATGTATTTGATAGCTTTTAATAAAAAATAAATATTTTTCTCCTTGGATAGTCTAGAAACAGAACAGAGGAGTATTTCTCCATTCGTCTTGTATTTTTTTCCAATATTTATTAATTGCTCTTTATCAATATTATTATAATAGTCAAAATCAATTCCTGTAGGTAGAACAAACTTATCCCTACTAACTCCTATGTTTTCGAGATATTGCTTAGCTGTATTTGTAGGTGCAATAATAGCATTACAGCTTTGAGAAAATCTTCGAATAATTTTATGGGACAATATATTTTTAAATATTAATTTAAAGCACGGCAAAAAGTGCGAATATTTTTCTAAGCGAGTATGATAAGTTAAAACCACTGGTATTTTATATTTTTTCCCAAGCTTCAAACCCGTAGCACCCAGCCAAAAAGGATGATGTACGTGTACAACATCAAAATCATATTTAGAGAAATTTTTTTCTATATTCGATGAAAAGATATTAACAATGGCGAACTTAAATTGTTTAGTTTTTAAATATTTTAAAAGCTTGCATCTTATTATATTACTTTCATCATTAGTTACTTTTCCTGGATATTCAGGGGCAAATATATATACATTATGCCCTCGATTCTTAAGGCCCTTTACAAGACGCCAAATAGAAATGGGAACGCCTCCAATAAAGGGTAAATAATTGTTAGTAAACATAGCTATATTAAGTTTATCTTTAGTAGGTATATGTTCTGCCGATTCATTAAAGTTTTTATAGTAATCTACTTCCTTGGTTGCCCTTATATGTATTGCTATTGCAAAAAACAGTAAAACACTTATTACTAAAATAAAATTAATAAAGTTAATATAAAAAAATGAATGTATATAAATCCATAAACTTTCTAATCTACGGGTTAGGGCATATTTCGCCGGTGTCTCTTGTTTGACTACGCTATAGGATACTCCACTAGGTTTTACATCTACCTTCATATAGTGGTAGAAACTATTTGGTCTGTCTGTTAGAAGACCTCCTCCTCCACCTCCACTTACAAAGTAATTAACGCCCTTGATTTGT
The DNA here is from genome assembly GCA_009711615.1 of Bacillota bacterium. Lineage (GTDB taxonomy): Bacteria > Bacillota > Desulfotomaculia > Desulfotomaculales > Desulfohalotomaculaceae > Desulforadius. The sequence continues at coordinate 111,560 of VENI01000007.1, forward strand.
CTTGACTCATATATCTCAGGACCAGTGGTAAATACTGCTGTAACGTTATATCTAGAATAAATATCTATTAAAAAATCACGGTAGCTCTGATCAGTTATAAAGTGTTCTTTACTTTTTAAAAATGTATCTTCCTTTATTTTAAATGGTGCATTATTCATAAAAATATATTTATACTTATAGTTTTTAGCATTTTTAAGCTCTTTGGTTAACCACTCCTTCTGCCATGGGATAGAGGTTTTACCCGTTGTATCTAGAAAAACAAAATATGAATCCTCTAAGGCAAAGGAAAAATAAAATGGCCCAAAATGCCTATAAAACCTCTCGTCCCCTTCATCAGAAACTTCATTATCCCCAATTGCTAATACCGAGGGTATATTCAATTTATTTAAACTTTTATTTAAGATTCTGTATTTGTCCTCTGCTCCGTCAAGCACTGCATCTCCAGTAGATATGAGAAAATCAACATCCTTATCACTATTGATTTTGGTAATCATCTTCTTATTAAAGACATCTATTGAATTCTCTATATTTCCTAAAACTACAAATGTAAAATCATTTGTAGTATCCATCTTTTTAATTTCTTTTATATTCTCTATATTATTTGATTGGAAATCAGATTCATAAATAAATAAATAACTTTTGTAAAAAATTAACACTAATAATATTAATATATCTATGTATAAAAAGTTCCTTAAACTTAGTATTTTCTTCATATTTGGCCTCCTAAAACTATATGTTCAGTTTCTTACATCTCTTCCATTATTCTTAAACATTTCAAAATAGAAAATTATCATTCCAATGATCATTCCTAAATATATAGTGAAAAATCTCCATGCAAAGATAAGTGATACTATATCTCTTTTCTTTACAAAATCAGCAAACATTAATGTAAATCCTCCCTCTGCTACTCCTGTTGCTCCAGGAGTGGGAGCAAAATACATCCCAAAGGTTATTACGATCTGTGATAAAATGATAGAAAGGGGTGATGCTTCTGGGCTCAGTCCTCTAATAAGTATTACTGAAAATGAAAATAAGGATAGGAGGAACAATATAGTAAAAACTATTGATAAAGATACATATTTTTTATCTCCATCGAAGAATCTTGTGGTGTTTATTGAAAATCTATGAATTTCTCTAAAAGTTTTCTTGATCCATCTCTTAGTTTTATAGGGCTTTATTATTTCTTTATCTTCTAAAAAATACATTATTTTATATAATATTATCTTAATAGTCCTTGGGTTTTTGATCAATTTCCATATTATATACATAGCCAATATATATATAACAATGAGTATCCCTATATAGACCAAGGTGTTATTATTAGAAAATATCTTTAAAATACTCTGGTCAAACGCCAGGATAATAGGAGTAGAAACAGCGAAAAGAATTATCGGTATAACTGTTCTTATGGTAGATGCAGCTGTTGCATCTCCAATGGCCACTCCTTTTTTATTCAAAAAATATATTTGTGCAAATCCCCCTCCGGAAGCAAAGGGTGTTATATTTGAGATAAATATATTTATGAAAGCTAGTTTTATTATATATTTAAAGTCTACATTCACATTTAAGGCTTTCAATATATAAAATAATCTAAGGGTATCTAAAAGAAAATATAGAATCAAAAGTATAATTACCTTAGATAATACCTCTGGTGAAAAAATCCTTAGATTAAGAAAAACTGCTCTATCACCAAATATATGATGAATGAATATTAAAGATAAGACCGATGTTATTATGAAAATAACAGTAAACAATAACTGATTTAGTAGCTTTCTGTTAATCATATTATTTTTAAAAATCAATTATATCTTACCTTTCTTGCTAGTTGGGTAAATACATCTGTTCGGAAGTTAATTATAATTAAAGCGGACTATATCAAGTCCGCTTTAGTGCACTTATATCAATCCTAATTGATGCATCTTGTAGTACAGCGTGCTGCGAGGAATCCCTAGCATTCTTGCTGCCTTAGAACGGTTGCCTTTGGTTTGCTCAAGAGTGCTTTGAATCAGTTCTCTTTCGGTTTGCTCTGTTACTGACACCAAACCGGACTGGTGTAGTTCATCTTTACTCTGCTGTGTTAGTGTTTGGGGTACACATTCTTCTGTTACCACGTCGTTGTCCGCCAAAATAACCATTCGTTCTATAACGTTTTTCATTTCCCTTATGTTGCCCGGCCATGGGTAACCCAACAATAGCGCCATTACTTCTGGTTCAAGGCTTGATATATGCTTATCATACAGTTGGCTGTATTCTTGAGTGAACTGGTATACCAGTTCCGGAATATCTTCCCTTCTTTCCCTTAAGGGCGGTACTTCCAGTGTAACCACGTTTAAACGGTAATACAAATCTTCCCGGAACAGTTCTTTGCTAAGCATTCCTTCCAGATTACGATGGGTGGCGCTGATGATGCGAACATCAACCTCCACCGGCTTGGAACTACCCACCCGGTAGAACTTTTGATCTTGCAGCACCCGAAGCAATTTCACCTGTAGGTCCGGAGGCAGTTCTGCCACTTCATCTAAAAACAGGGTGCCTTTGTTAGCTTTTTCAAAATAACCTTCCTTACCCCGTCGGTCTGCGCCAGTGAATGCACCACTTTCGTAACCAAACACTTCACTTTCAAAAAGTGTTGGTGGAATTGCAGCACAGTTCACCACCACAAATGGTTTATCTACTCGACTACTGGCATCGTGGATAGCCCGAGCAAACAACTCTTTACCAGTACCGCTTTCCCCCCTAATTAACACCGAGGCATTGGTTTTAGCAACCTTTTTGGCCATGTTAATCAAGTTAGTTAACTGTTGATGGTGTCCTTTTATTCTGGCAAAGGGATTGCGACCACCGGTAATGCGGTTAATTTGACTTTGCAATTCTTCTACCTGACTGCTGGCATGGTTTAGTTCCTTGTTTAGCTGAACAACTTCAGTAATGTCCCGTTCAACAGAAACACCACCTATGGAATCATCTCCCATTTTCACCGGCTTCGCACTAATTAACACATGTGTATCTTTACAAGGTTGGTGATATACCGAACGTACACCTTGATGTTCTTTGATGACTCTTGTTACCATCAGGTTAGAGAAATATTCTTCAATATTATGATTAATAATATTCTCCGCTTTAATATTGTACAGCGATTCTGCCCGATGGTTCCAACCTACTACTTGGTCACTCTCATCTATAAGGCATACAGCCTCATCTACTGTATCCAGTACTGCATCTAATCTCGCTTGGGTAGCTTTTACTTTCTGAGCCATTTCATCAAATAACAAGTCAAACACTAATATTCCCTCTATTTGATTCTCTTTACCCGTTACCACCAGGGGATGATATCTCAGTTCTCGAAGATAGGTCAAGATATCGTGTTCTAGCGAATCATGTTCCAGAATGGTAAAGTCCTTTCTCGTCACCTCATAAATGCTGCTATCAGGGTCTACCCCTTCTTTGTAGAGCTTATGATATAGAACAATACCAATTAGTTGGTTATTATCCACAACTACTAAGTTTGACTGGTTCTTAGCAACCAAAATTCGCCCCTCACTGACAGTTATCCCGGGATCAACCTCAATAAAATTTTTATTTAGCATTTCTGAAACAGCCAAATGACCAGTATTGTTCATCGTCATCCTCCCTAGAGAACGTTAAAATTTCTTCTTGACTTTGTAATTAGGAAATATTGTTAATTAGGCCTATATACACATTTAAAAGTAGGATAAATTAATCCTACTTTTAATCTTCACCAAGATAGGCTTTCCGAACTTGCTCATTATTGGCTAGTTCTTTTGCCTGGCCAGAGAGAACAACTTCGCCTGTTTCCAATACATAGGCACGGTCAGCAATGGAAAGTGCCATGTGGGCATTTTGTTCTACAAGCATAATTGTAGTACCGGTTTTGTTAATGTCTCTAATAATTTCAAAAATTTCTTTAACCAACATAGGTGCCAAACCCATGGAGGGTTCGTCCAGCAGCATCACTTCAGGCTTAGACATTAGCGCCCGGCCCATGGCCAGCATTTGCTGCTCACCACCGGATAATGTTCCCGCTAGCTGGTGTTTGCGTTCTTCTAAACGGGGAAATCGCTTAAATACATTATTCAAGCTTTCTTTAATTTCCCCTTTATCTTTTCTGGTATAAGCACCCATTTCCAGATTTTCCATAACACTCATATCAGGAAATACCCGCCTACCCTCGGGCACTTGTGATATTCCCGCTGCAACAATTTTATGAGGAGGCATTTTTGTCAAGTCCATATTTTTAAATGTTATTGATCCTTTGGCAGGTTTTATTAACCCTGATATGGTCCGTAAAGTAGTGGTTTTACCAGCACCATTGGCCCCAATTAATGCAACAATCTCACCTTTGTCCAGGGTACATGATATGCCTGTTAATGCCCGGATAGCACCGTATGAAACGTGCAGATCATTTACTTCCATTAACATTTAATCAACATCCTTTCCGAGATAGGCTGCTATAACATCCGGGTCTTTCTGAATCTCTTCTGGTGAACCGGTAGCAATTTTTCGTCCGTAGTCCAGCACCGCAATGCGGTCAGACAAATTCATTACAAACTTCATGTCGTGTTCCACTAGAAAAATAGTTAAATTCATATCTTGAATTTTTCTGATCATCTTCATTAATGTCTGCTTTTCCAGTGGATTCATGCCAGCTGCAGGTTCATCCAGCAGCAGCAATGAAGGGTTGGTGGCCAGTCCCCGTGCTATTTCTAGGCGACGCTGTTCACCATAGGAAAGGTTTTGGGCATATTCATATCGCTTATCTGCCAACTCCACAATTTCCAATGCCTGTAATGAGTTCTCTTCAATTTCTTTTTCTTCTTTTTTAACAACAGGGTTTATAATACCAGTCACCGCACTTAAAAAGTCTGACTTGGTACGGCAGTGCTGTCCAATTTTCACGTTTTCCAACACTGTCATTTTTCCAAACAAACGGATATTTTGAAAAGTTCGAGCAATGCCTTTTTGTGTAATCATATACGGTTCAGTTCCGGTAATATCTTCACCGTTAAAAAGCACCTTGCCGCTAGTTGGGGAATATATCCCGGTTACTATATTAAATATGGTACTTTTACCCGCGCCGTTCGGTCCAATCAAAGCTCTAATTGTTCCGCTGTCAATACTAATATTAACTTCATCCACCGCCGTCAGGCCTCCGAAGCGGATAGTTATATCTTGCAGTTCTAATAATGCTGACAAGTAAATCACTCCTTACCGCCACTAAATCTAGCCTCCGGCAGCAGTGCTCCGGTTAGCTTGTTTTTGGTATTTTTTCTTGAAAAAGATTCTGTGTAAATTAACATCACCCAATAGACCCTTAGGGCGAATTATCATCATGAACACCATTAAGGCACCATAAATCATCATTCTATAATCAGCCACAGCACGCAAAAATTCTGGCGCCAACGTTAATACCGTAGTACCTAAAATCACTCCTGGGATACTACCCAAGCCACCTAAAACAACAAAACATAGAAATTCAAAAGATTTAGCGAAACCAAAATCGCTGGGGTTGATGTACAGAATTAAATGGGAATATAGACCGCCTGCTATACCAGCAAAAAAACAACCCAAGGCAAAGGCTTTCATTTTGTAAGTCATAACGTTTATACCCATAGATTCGGCAGCAATGTCATCTTCCCTAATAGCCACCAGTGCTCGACCGAAACGGGAATTATCTAGAGCATACATAATATAAACGGTCACCATCACCAGCACTATCACTATAGATAAATTTGTTTCTTTGGCAATACCGGATAAGCCAATGGCTCCGCCGGTAATTTTCATATTTAAGAAAACAACCCTGATAATTTCTCCAAAACCCAGCGTCACAATACCAAGGTAATCTCCAGTTAACCGTAGAGCAGGAAAACCAATTATGATTGCTGCCAGTGAGGCCATTAATCCTCCGGCAACAAGTGCTATATAGAAAGGAAAACCAAAATTAACAGTCAGTATTGCTGCCCCGTAAGCTCCCACAGCAAAATATGCCGCATGACCAAAAGAAAACATTCCTGTTGCACCGGTTATTAAGTTAAGACCCAACGCGGCAATTATGTAGATGCCCAGCAACGTCAATACCTGCATATAATATGGGTCTAATATTGATTCAAATATTTGATTCAAGCTGTGTCACCTACACTTTCCTCTGAATTGGCTTGCCTAATAACCCGGTGGGTTTAAATAATAACACAATTATTAATAGCGTAAATGCTATCGCATCTTTATAAGTACTAAATCCGGCAGCAATACCCATTGTTTCGGCCACACCTAGGAATATTCCTCCCAACATTGCCCCTGGAATACTGCCAATACCGCCCAATACTGCAGCACAAAACGCCTTTAACCCAGCCATAACACCCATCAGTGGGGCCACAGAATTAAAGTACATACCTACTAAAACACCGGCAGCAGCCGCTAAGGCGGAACCTATGGCAAAGGTAAAGGAAATAACCCGGTTGATGTTAATACCCATCAGTGATGCAGTGTCATAATCTTGAGATGCCGCACGCATGGCTTTACCAATTTTCACATATTTGATAATGTAATTAAGCACTGCCATTAATATGGCAGATGTAGCTAAAATAATTAATTGCACTTTTGATACTTCAATGGGACCGATATGATAAATGGCATCATTAATTACTTGGGGAAACCCCACGGGCTGTGGCCCTTTCCACAGCATCATAGCATTCTGCAGAAAAATTGAAGCACCGATAGCAGAGATTAAGGCTGCTAAACGGGTTGACTTTCTTAAAGGCCGGTAGGCCACCCGTTCTAGTACTACACCCAATACCATACAAACTAACATGGCAACTGTTATTGATACAAAAAACCCTTGCCCCAACATTGTTACCATCGTAACCCCGGCAAAAGCTCCAATCATATATATTTCGCCATGGGCAAAGTTAATAAGCTGGATAATTCCATATACCATGGTGTATCCCAAAGCAATTAATGCATAAACTGACCCCAGAGTTAGCCCATTTATAATCTGTTGCTCAAACATGCAATGCTCCTCCATTCAGATGGGTTATAACAAGGGTAATGGTCATTGTGGATAACAATGACCATATACCCACATTTTTATCTTTTACTTAACAGGAATCACAGCTTTAACCTTGAACTGCTGACCGTTATCGCCTTCAGCTACTTCCAACAGGTAAACCGGACTCTTTAATGGTTCATGATCATCTCTAATGGTAATGGTGCCGGAAACACCTTGCCAGTCTTCAAACTTCTTGATTTCTTCTTTAAATACCACCGGATCATCACTTTCTGCTGCTTTCATGGCATCAGCCAACATCATTACAGCATCATAACCCTGGGCTACAAACATATCCGGCAATGCACCATCATTAGCTGTACTATAGTTTTCGATAAAAGCTTTTGTTTTTCCTTCCGCCATAGTGGGATCAGCAGCAAAACCACAATATACCATACTTCCATTAACAGCTTCTCCGCCCATTTCCCATAGTGTTTCTGCCAGAAGGCCGTCGCCACCAACCATGTCAATATCCAAGCCTTGTTTTCTAACTTCTTTCATGAATAGGCCACCCTCGGTGTAATAGCCGGTGAACACGATACCGTCAGGATTATTCGGTTTTATGGAAGTAACCTGAGCACTGAAGTTTTGGTCACCATCCTGAATGCTTTCATCAGCAACTATTTCAACACCTGCATCATTCAGAGCCTCTTTAAATAATTTAGTAAGACCTACACTGTAATCATTGTTCATTGAGGTTACCACTGCAACTTTATTCCAACCTAACTCATCTTTCAAGTATTTAACAACAGGTGGAACAGCAACTGCATTCAACAGGGTATTACGATATACAAATTCTCTTAGCTTACCATCTTCAGTATTAACAACATAATCACCCACTGCACCAGCAGATATTTGCACAACCTGGTTATCCTCTGCTATAGGAGCGGCAATCTTAGTAATACCAGTGGTAGGGTCACCAACAATAGCGTTAACTTTATCACGCTGAATTAATTTTTGAGCAACGGTAGCACCTTCACTTAATTTACTACCATGATCAGCTTCAACTATCTCAATCTGCTTACCTATTACTCCTCCAGCTTCATTGAGTTCATCAGCAGCCATTTTCATGCCAGCCAAGGTATTAATTCCATAATAAGCATGGCCACCTGTGGTAGCTCCTAGGAAACCAATTTTAATAGCAGCTTCATCATTAGAATCTGTAGAGGTAGTGTCTTCTCCTCCACCTCCACCGCAACCCACTGTCACTAGGGTTAGGGCTAAAATAGTCACAATAGCTAATAATATACTTTTCTTTTTCATATGGTTCGCCTCCAAATTATTCATCTTCTTATACAATTAATCAATTAAATAATCTTCTAACTATTATTTTTTGTTGTCACCTCCTGCATTTGAAAGTATGCCTCGTTGGCCTTTGGCCGGAATCCCCAGTTGTCGTAATTTATAATATAGTGTACTGCGGGGTATTCCCAGTAGCCGCGCTGCTTCTGATCTATTGCCGTTGGCCTGCTTAAGGGTCTTAGTTATTAACTGCCGTTCTGCTTCCACCGTCACATCCATCAAGTTACTGTTATCTTGAGAAGAAACCACAGATATGTATGTATGACGGCGAAGGTTTTCCGGCAAGCAATCAATATTAATTACTTCTCCTTCAGCCAAAACCACAAGTCTTTCCACTGCATTTTTTAGTTCCCGTATATTACCCGGCCATGAGTATTCCAGTAGTGCATTGGTTACTTCTGGTTCCACCTTGGTGATGGTTTTACCGTAGCTTTGGCTTAGTTCCTGTAAAAATAAGTGTACTAGTTCAGGAATATCTTCTTTTCTTTTTCTTAATGGAGGCATTTCCACCGCCACCACTCCTAGGCGGTAATACAGATCCTCCCGAAACTGTTCTTTAGTGACTAAATTTTCCAAATCACGATGGGTGGCAGCTATCAACCTAACACTTACTTCCATCGGACTGGTTGATCCTAAACGTAAAAAAGAACCATGTTCTAACAATTGCAGTAGCTTTACTTGGATTTCCGGTGGCAATTCACCCACTTCATCTAAAAAGATCGTTCCGCTGTCTGCCAGTTCCAACATTCCTGGTTTCCCTTTTACTCCCATTCCACCAAAACTGTCTGTGGTATAGCCGAATAGCTCACCTTCAAACAAGTTGGTTGGTATAGCTCCGCAGTTAACGGTGATAAATGGTCCGTCCTTTCGCGAGCTTTCCATGTGGACAGCCCGAGCAAAGAGTTCCTTGCCGGTTCCACTTTCTCCCCTTAATAATATTGGGGCATCAGTGGAGGCAATCTTTTCCCCCAACCTAACAACCTCTTTGATCTTCTCCGAACGTCCCACCAATTTTGACAGTGAACTGTCACCCAGTTGCCTGTTTTCATTTTCTTTTAGTTTTGATTCCAGGTATTTTGTTAATCGGTTATACGCCAAACTAAGGTCTTTTATCAGTATTTCAGGTGTTATCAAACCCTTAGCTTCTCCACTGCCTGCCACCACCAGTAATGGCTGCCCAGTGTACTGATCATTAGTAAGAACATCAATTAATTGATCATTTTCGTTGACACCTAACGCACTATTTTTTAGTATTTTAAGCTTTTTGTCATTAATAACTTTTTTAATAGGTATTAGTGACATGTCACTGACAAGCATGTTTAAATTTTGCTGCGACCCCAACTAGACCACCCCAAATTCTTTGTACTTTAATATATTAATAAATTGTTGAAATATTTTTGAACAGTTAGTGTTTAATTTTTTGACGTTGGAAATTATATTTCTGCATGTTTTTTTTAATTCCTGCTTAAAGCAGAATATTTTTTGGGGTAATTGCATAATTAATACAGCTCATTGGACAGCTCTATTCAATTATCAGACATTCTATTTTAACAGAATGATAAATATTCCATAAATTGTTATTATGAATATACTAAATTGTACATTATATGGTACACTTAAGATGCGAGGTGAAAAAATGAAGAAACACACTATGAAAAAATTAGAAAGTAGAGGAGTTAGAATAGCGGACTTAGTGCCTATTCTATATGAACTGCAAAAATCATATATACCTAACTTAACTGAACACCAATGTGAAGAAAGTTTATCTGCTGTTCTAAATAAGAGAGATATTCAGCATATTATATTAACCGGTATTGCACTTGATGAACTGGCAGAAAAGGGAATGTTAGAGGAACCTTTATTATCCATACTGCGTAAGGATGACGGCCTTTATGGTATTGATGAAATACTGGCACTGGGAATAGGAACGTTGTACGGAACCATCGGTTCAACCAACTTCGGTTATCTGGATAAAGTCAAACCAGGGATTATAAAAAAGCTGGACACTACACCAGACAACGTAAATACTTTCTTGGATGACTTGGTATGCGGTCTGGTGGCAGCAGCAGCCAGCAGGATGGCCCATCGGAACAGAGATCAGAAGTCAGAATAAAAAAGACAAAGACAGTGGCATAAATGCCACTGTCTTTGTCTTTTTTTGGATTAAACGGTCGGCCAGCCGGCTTCAGGTAATATTTCTATCTCCATCCCCATCAGCACCACTGCATCCTCAAACAATTTGTTTGATTCTTCTTTGAACTTAAGGATAATAGTAACCACCCGCTGTTCTTTTTCCAGCAGGTTTTGGAGTATCTGCCCCGCCCTTTCTTTTGCAAACTTAACGCCTACATTAACATCGCCCTTGAAGTAATTTACCTCCAATAGATAGGCATCCTCTTCTTGTATGTATTCCCAGTGATAGTCAAACTTCCCGGTCATAGCAGCGGATATTTGGTGGGCATTATCCAGCTTGTTGTATACTTGCTCAAAATCCGGGTGAAATAATGTTACTCCGGTGGCTTTGGCCGCATGGGGGGCTTTAATAAGTCCTATGCTACCGGATTGCGGTTCAATGATATTCATATAAAAATTTACTCCTCCTTCTTGCCTACACCCTCTTACTGCGATAAACTACAGTAATGTAGAGGTGAAATTAATTTGATATTACTACAAGCATCCCATATAAATAAATCCTTTGGTGCCACCACTATTTTATCCGATATTACCCTGACTGTGCAATCAGGAGAACGAATCGGCATGGTGGGTGTTAATGGCGCCGGCAAATCCACGCTGCTTAAAATATTGGCCAGAGAAATGCAACCAGATTCCGGTGAAATTATTAAGCCCAAAGATATTACTTTAGGATATCTTTCCCAGCAGGGCGGTTTAGATTCTCAAAAAACCATCATCGATGAACTGCTTTCTGTTTTTCAGCCACTTATGAAAATGGAGCAAGAACTAAGAAATTTAGAAACTACATTAAGTGACCCAGCAGTAATTGCCGACAGTAGTAAATTCAAACAGGTAACTGAACGTTATGACAGCCTTTCTGAAATGTTTAAAGAAAAAGGTGGTTATAGTTACCAATCAACAGTGCGCAGCGTGATGCACGGACTAAATTTAAACAAACTTGGTGAAGATAAACAAACACACACATTAAGTGGCGGTCAGAAAACCCTGGTGGCACTGGCCAGACTACTGCTTCAATCGCCAAGTGTGCTGATGCTGGACGAGCCTACCAACTATCTGGATATTAACACACTAAACTGGTTGGAACAATACCTAAAATCCTATTCTGGTGCGGTGTTGATAGTTTCTCACGACCGCTACATGCTAAATGCATTGACTAACGTCACTTATGAAATAGAAAATAACAAAGGAAAATTATTTAAAGGAAACTATTCCAGTTACCTAGATCAGAAGTCCGAGTTAATTGAACAGCAGCTAAAGCATCATAAAAAGCAGATGGATGAAGTGACACGCATGAAAGATTTTGTGGAAAAGAACATCGTCCGAGCTGCCACCAGCAAAAGAGCTCAAAGCCGCCGTCGTCTATTGGAAAAAATGGAGGTAACAGATAAACCTAATGATATAAAAAAAGCCACTTTTAGTTTTAATGCTGAAAGGGAAAGTGGCAAAGAAGTGCTAAAAGTTCATGAGGTATGTATAGGTTACCATGATAAATTACTTTCTTCTGGGATAGATTTTATGTTGGAACGGGGAGAAAGTGTTGCCTTAATCGGACCAAACGGTGTGGGCAAGTCAACATTATTGAAAAATATTTTCGGTCAACTTAAACCCCTCTCCGGCAGTATTAAGTATGGAACTAAAGTGGAAATTGCCTATTATGAACAGGAGCAAGCAAAGTTAATCAGTAACAAGAAGGTGCTGTACGAACTTTGGGATGAATTCCCTTACAAAAACGAGGTTGAAGTGCGTACTGCACTGGGTAATTTTTTATTCAGTGGTGAAGACGTAGATAAATTGGTTAGCGATTTAAGCGGTGGGGAGAAAGCCAGGTTGGCACTGGCGAAGATAATGTTAAAAAAAGCTAATTTTTTAATTTTTGATGAACCCACCAACCACTTGGACATTTACAGTCGCGAAGTGCTAGAAAGTGCATTGATAGATTTCTCGGGAACAATTCTTTTTGTCAGCCACGACAGATACTTTGTTAACCGAGTGGCCAGCAGAATTTTGGAATTAAATAAAGACGGGGTCTTTAGCTATTTAGGGGATTATGATTATTACTTATATAAAAAACAACAATTACAGCAAAATGATCCTAATGGCGCATCTAATGTTAATAATGACCATAACAAAGAACAAAAAGATAAACAAAACTACCTACAGCAGAAAGAAGTTCTACGCCAAGAGCGAAGAAAACAACGCCGAATAAAAGAGTTAGAAACAGATATTAAAGATTGTGAAGAAAAAATTGCTGAATTTGAAAAGGAACTGTGCCAACCAGAAATTTATCAGGATCACAATAAATGCTTAGAGATTAATAATGAGTTGGACAAATTAAAAACTGAACTGGATGAGCATTTCACTGAATGGGTTGAACTGGAAGAGCAATAATAAGGATAAATAGTATTAGAACTGTTGACAATATTAGCAGAATATTGTTAGAAGAGGTGACCCATTTGAAACCCAGTGAATTTGCACATCGGCTGTTGGTGAGCTTGGCCCAACAAATTAATGAAGGTATGTCTTCTGATCGCGATAAAATAGTAGAAAGAATTATGAAAGACAGCGGAGTAAGTAAAAATGATGATCAATATAATTTTTGGAAAGACCGGGTAAACAAAAGGCTTTCCCTGTTACTGGATGATGACAAGTCTGAAAGCATGTTGCTGGTTCATCTAATTGAAGGGGCCTGTGATGATTGCGATGATCCAGAACCATGTGTTGATGTCTGCCCAACTGGAGCCATTGGTAAAGATAACGGTGGCAATTACAAAATTGACCCCGACCGTTGCGTTGAATGCACTTGGTGTGTAGACACCTGCATTACTGGTTCTATTGTACACCGTTCAGAGTTTGCGCAAGTGGCGGGAATGATTATGCAGCGCAGGGAAAACCCCGTTTATGCCATTCTTGCACCGTCCTTTGTGGGACAATTTGGCGACAATGTATCCCCAGAAATGTTTAAGGGTGCTTTAAAATCTATTGGATTTACAGATGTCTATGAAGTGGCCATGGCAGCAGATATAACTACAGTTCACGAAGCTAAATTTTTTGTTAACCAGATGGAAAAAGGCGAAGATGTAGTGATTACCTCTTGCTGTTGCCCTGCTTTTATTAAGTTAGTGGAAAAAATTCGCCCCAAAGCAAGTAATCTAATATCCCCTTCTGTTTCACCGATGATTGCCATGGGCAAAATGCTTAAAAATAGTGAACCGGACTGCCGAGTGGTATTTATCGGTCCCTGCATTGCTAAGAAAGCAGAGGCTAAAAGACCAGATCTGCAACCAGGGGTGGACTGTGTATTAACCTACAAGGAAACCAAAGCATTGCTGGAAGCAGCAGGGGTTCCTCTGGACGGTTCACTGGGCGAGTTGGAAATGGAAGATGCCTCCCACGATGGACGTATTTACGCCCATACTGGTGGTGTAACCGAAGCTATTGTCAGAGCCGTAAATAGAATTTCACCCCAGTATCAAATTAACCCAGTTCAAGGTAACGGTTTAAAAGAATGCAACAACTTATTGAAACAGATCGAAGAAGGTAGTCTAGAAGCAAATTTCATGGAGGGTATGGGTTGTCCAGGCGGTTGCGTGGGAGGACCCGGCACTATAATCTCCAAGGAACGGGGAGCAGAAATCGTAGACCTACATGCAGAACAAGCGAAAGTTCATGAAGCGCTAGATAACCAAAAAGCCGATATTTGGAATAAGCAACACGGTTATAATAATTCAGACATGCACTCAGAAAAAGAAAATATGGCGCACCATATTTATAACACACAAGAACCACCGCAACCGTTAAGCGATGGTAGGGCATAAAACAGGAGGAGATAAATTATCTCCTCCTGTTTTATATTCTTATCTGATAAAGTTTATAATTTATTTTACAGCAGCCAGAACATCTTCCAATACTTTGTTAATGTCTTGGTCACCATTGATACCTTTTAAGGTACCTTGGCCATTGTAGTAATCGATAAGTGGCTGTGTTTTATCCATATAGGATTTGAGGCGTGTGCCAACTGATTCTTCGTTGTCGTCGCTACGCTGATACAGTTCGCCACCGCAGGCATCGCATTTGCCGTCTTCTTTTGGCGGGTTGAACATTACATGGAAGGAAGCACCGCAGCCTTTACATACACGACGGCCAGTTAAACGTTCCATTAGTTTTTCCATGGGTACTTCAATGTTGATAACAGCATCCAGTTTAATGTTTAAATCTTTTAACATTTCGTCCAATGCTTTAGCTTGTTCCACTGTACGGGGGAACCCATCCAGCAAGAAACCGTTTTTGCAGTCATCCTCCTGCAAACGATCTTTCACCATACCAATCACCACTTCATCCGGCACTAGTGCACCCTTGTCCATATATTCTTTGGCCTTTAAACCCATTTCGGTGCCATTAGCAATGGCGGCGCGGAACATATCACCAGTAGAAATGTGAGTGATGCTTAATTCTTTTACTAATCTTTCTGCCTGAGTGCCTTTACCCGCTCCTGGCGGTCCCATAATAAGTAAATTCACAAAAATCCCTCCTGAACATAAATATTCCTCAAAACTATGTGTATTATATCACAATCTTGTCCCATTTGGCATGATAAATTTTATATATTTTTCATAGTCAAACCTACCCGCTTACGTTCATTATCAACGTCCAGCACTCTAACGTTGACAATATCCCCCACAGAAACCACTTCCAGCGGGTGTTTTATATACTTGTCGGCAATCTGAGAAATGTGCACCAACCCATCAACTTTCACCCCAATATCCACAAATGCACCAAAGTCTATCACATTACGTACCGTACCCTTTAGTTCCATGCCGGGTTTTAAGTCTTCCAAACTCAATACATCGGTGCGCAGTATGGGCTTAGGCAGTTCTTCCCTGGGATCGCGCCCCGGCTTCATTAATGAATCTACAATATCTTTTAATGTGGGTACCCCGGCACCAATTTTTTCTGCCATCTGTACCAAATTTATTCTAGATAACTTCTCTCTCATTTCGTTACTGCCCACATCATCTATGTTGCAGTTTATTTCTTTGAGCAGGCTTTTTACAATGTCATATGATTCAGGGTGAATAGGGGTTTTATCTAGCTTATTTTTGCCGTTTAACACCCTTAAAAAACCTACACACTGTTCATATGTTTTTGGTCCTAATCGGGGTACTTTTTTCAGTTCGCTGCGGTTGCTAAAACGTCCTGTTTCTTCCCGGTATTTTACCAAGTTTGATGCCACTACACTGTTAACGCCCGCAACATAGGATAATAGGGCTGCTGAGGCAGTGTTTAGGTCTACCCCCACATGGTTAACTGCCGATTCCACCACCGTAGTTAAGTTTTCTTTCAGCTTTTTCTGGTTAACATCATGCTGGTATTGCCCCACCCCCATTGATTTAGGGTCGATTTTCACCAATTCAGCCAGTGGGTCCTGCAAACGGCGGGCAATGGATACTGCACTGCGCTCCGCCACATCCAATTTGGGAAATTCCTTGCTGGCCAGTTCAGATGCAGAATATACACTGGCCCCCGCTTCACTGACGATGATGTACTGCAATTGCTTCTTGGAGTAGTCTTTAATAAACTCTGCAATGAATTGCTCTGTTTCCCGGGAGGCAGTGCCATTACCGATAGTGACAAGATCAATATTGTATTTATCAACCAGGCCAGTTAATACTCCCTTGGCCTGCTCCACTTTATTTTGTGGGGGAGTGGGGTAAATTACTCCCACTTCATGAAGTTTTCCTGTTTCGTCTACCACTGCCCACTTGCATCCGGTACGGTAGGCTGGATCAACTCCCAACACCACCCCACCATGTATCGGTGGCTGAAGTAGGAGTTGTTGCAAATTTTTGCTAAATACTTTTATAGCCTGCTGCTCTGCAGTTTCGGTAAGCTCATTTCTCACTTCCCTTTCCACGGCCGGTAATACCAGGCGGTTTAAGGCATCTCTTATAGCTTCTTTTACAATATCAGTGGTGATACTGTTTTCTTGCACCCATACTTTATAAAGATGGCATAAAATCTGCTGCTCATCCACTATGATTTTTACTCTTAGAAATTCTTCACGCTCACCCCGATTAATGGCTAGTATGCGATGCGGTGGCATTTTTTCCACGGGCTGACTGAATTCATAATACATTTCATATACTGAGCTTGCATCTTTATCCTTTGCCGTGGTTGTTACAGTGCCCTGTTTAGTCATGTACTTGCGAATCCATTTCCGAACATCTGGGTTGTCTGACACCATTTCCGCTACAATATCCTGCGCACCCTGCAAAGCCTCATCTGAAGAGGTTACTTCTTTTTCCTCAGATATGTATTGAGCCGCTTCTTGATCCCTATCCCCTTCTTTCGGGAAAGAAATCAGGTATTCTGCCAGCGGTTGCAAGCCCTTTTCTTTGGCCATAGTGGCCTTGGTACGCCGCTTTTGCCTATATGGGCGGTACAGATCTTCAACATCGGTAATTTTAGTGGCATTAAGTATCTGCTGTTTTAATTCGGGGGTGAGTTTTCCCTGCTCATCAATCAAACGTAACACTTCTTCTTTTCGTTGAGCCAAATTGCGGAAAAATTTTAGTTTTTCATCTATCTCACGAACTTGTACTTCGCTTAGTTCACCGGTTACTTCTTTACGATATCGCGAAATAAAGGGTACAGTGTTGCCCTCATCTAAAAGGCTAATGGTTTTTGTCACCTGATTGCTTTTAATACCGGTGGCCTCTGCAACTTGTCTAATAATTATTGACTCGTCCATTAGTTACCTCCAAAAGTTTAAATTCCAGTATATAATATTCTATTTATTTTTCCCCTACTTGTCCATTAATTAATATTAAAATTACCGGGGCATTACCCCGGTAAAGTTATACTTTCTTTTGTTTAGGTAACATTCTTACTTGCCTTCTAGGTGCAAAAAAAGGTGGGAAAGCAGGTCTTTGATTTGTCCTAATGGCATTTACTATCTCCCCTGCAGTTACGTTACCGTTAAAACGATGTTCACCATCTAACAGTACCAGTGGTAGCTTTGACTTTAATAACAATGGTAATTGAATTGGGAATTTGTCTAGTTCTCTACCTAATATATTTATAAATTCCACCGCAACTATATCTCTCATTTTTTTCTGCAATTCCGCAGCCAACGAATCTGCCAATTGCCTATGACTATTTGCAACTGGCAAATCTATGCCCAAAACGGAAACTGTATGCTTTCTTGTAACAGGTCTCATAAATATAACACCTCCCTATTTTTCATTGTTACTCATTAAATCATTTTATGATAGTCTACTAAACTTTGTGAGCAGATCATGCATTAAAAAAAGGCAGCGACATCGCTACCTTAAATATACTATATTAATAGTTCTTATTTATAAATCCAATTTCATATCTCCATCTTTTATTAAACCTAACCGCCTCATGTATACTGCTGCCACCAATGCAATTATAGCAGGTGCAATGAAGTGTAAAAGTATTATTTTAGAAATTACTGAACCGGAAAAGCCCATTGCAGTTACCGTGGTAAATTGACCAACTAAGCCGGCAGTACCCATCCCAGCTCCTAGGTGGATGTTCTCCATTTCAAACACTTTGGTGGCCAGTGGCCCTATCGCTGCCCCGGCCAAAGTTGGCGGCAGTAATATCCAGGGGTTCTTAACTATGTTCGGTATTTGCAACATGGAAGTGCCTAACCCCTGAGCTAGCAAACCCCCAATGCGGTTTTCACGGTAACTTATTACCGCAAACCCCACCATTTGGGCAGCACAACCAACAGTGGCAGCACCGGCAGCCAAACCACTCAGTTCCATCATGATGGCCAGTGCGGCACTGCTAATTGGTGCAGTAAGGGCCAGACCCATCACTACCGCCACCAGAATTCCCATAGGAATTGGTTGCAATTCTGTGGCCCACTCTATAAGACTGCCCAACTGCTTCATGCCAGAACTTATCACTGGGCCCACTGTACCAGCTGCCGCAAAACCAACCAGTATGGTCACCACTGGAGTAACTATAATATCAACCGGAGTTTCCTTATTTACCACTTTCCCAATCTCAGTTCCAATAACTGCAGAAACAAAACTACCTGCAGGGCCTCCCAGCAGGTATCCAGCAGCACCGGTAATGGCCGATGAAAATAATACCAGTGGCGGTGCTTGCAAACCATAGGCCACAGCCACACCAATGGCCGCACCCACCACATTCTTATCCATCGCCAATGAACCGGCTTCAACCAGAAAATTAATATGTAACTTTTCACCAAAAGTTTTAACTATCAAGCCAATAATAAGAGAAGCAAACAGCCCCAGTGCCATTGAACCCATAGCCTGTATCAGATATCTTTGTACCGAAATTTCTATATTCTTTCTTTTAAGAAATGTTTGTTCAGCCACTAATTTTTCTCCCTCGCTCAATTTCAGGCATTACACAGAATTTAGAAGGTGTCAATTTGCCATTGTCAATTAATTTAACAGCTACATTAACCATCTCAGGATCGTAATCTCTACCAGCATTACTTATTAGTTCCTTTTTTACTTCTTCCAGAGTATAGCGTTGTTTACTGTGTGGACGATATGTAGTCATAATATCAAAAGTGTCAGCAATTGACAAGATACGAGAGTATAGCGGAATGTCTTCACCTTTTAAATTATCTGGGTAACCTGAACCATCAAATCTCTCATGGTGATGCCTTACATGGGTAGATAATTCATAAAACACCGCAAACTCTTCCAAAATATCCGCTCCAGCCACCGGATGAATTTGCAGTTCCTTCTCTTCGGCCTTGTTTAATGCACCATTTTTCATTAGTACTTCAGGGGAAACAGCAAGCTTGCCAATATCATGCAACATAGAAACAATATAAAGTTGCTCCATCTCCTGGTCATTAAGCCCCAGTTCCAATCCCAGTATAATTGCATATTGCGCCACTGACTGGCAGTGCCCCCTGGTATAAACATCCAACCCGGCTACGTATTTTGCAAAATAAGATAGTACCTCTGGATTGTCTGAAAATATTTTGTGATACATGTGCATTATTTCCCGGTCAAAGTTACCAGCTGAAAACTCATTAAATATTACCACAGCACAATATTTTTTCCCACCATGCTCTAATATTCTACCACTGATTTCCACCGGAATGGGATTGGCCAGAAGGCTAGTTGAAACATAACTTTTTTCCATAAAAATATCCTTGTGTTCTACAATTAATTGTATTATTGGGCTGATAAAATGATTATTTTTGTTTTTTCTTCGCCGGTCGTAAAGCAGGTCACCAATAAACTCATTTTCAACTTCAGGCAGATTCTTTCCCATCCAGGCCAAGGCACTTTCATTGGCCATCAACAGGCTACCTTCATCATCCAGTACAATAACAGGACCGGGGAAAAGTTCCACCATACGATGATCTGAAGCGGTGTTTTGAACAGCTCTGAAATGCAGTTCATCCAAGTTTAGTTTATGTAATCTGGTGGAATTAATACGTTTACTCAATGGTTTCCAAGGGTCTATCGACATTTTTCCCCTTACTATTTCGTACAAGAGAACAGACAACTGATTACTTAGCACAGTTACCCCCTTCTCCCCTTATAATTTTTGAACAATTAAAACTATTTGTTCATTTGCATCATAAGTTCTATATGTAACCCTAAATTCCTCCCCAAATCTTATTTTTATGTTCATTAAATTTTATTATCAATATTAATTATGTCGAATCACTTTACATAATGTCATATACCGTTTGCACCATTTCACAATCTTTACACTTATAAAGTAATATTTTATATATGGTAACAAAGTGAACTTGTAACTATCGAACAAAGTTTTTATATCTATCTATTAAAAAATAATGTAGAAAATATAAAAAAACTGACCGTCTTTTGCGGCCAGTTCTAATGTTTACCACTATTAAATTTGACATTCCGGCATATTTTCAAATAACTTTTCTATCTCTTCAACAATTTCTACAATTCTTATTGTACCTACTAATTTATCATTACCGTCCATTACCGGCAGCAAGTTGATATGATTTTTAACCATTAAATGTATTGCCTTTAATATTGTGTCCTCTTGATATACTGTAATAAGTTCTAGGTGCTGCATAACATCTTTTACTTTTTTCTTGCAATTCTCCCTGCAACGCTCTTTAAACAAACCTTCCACCATAAACGGTTCTGCAACATGAGAATATGATTCTATCCAGAAATTTTTTTCCATATATTTTTCTTCAAAAAGTGCTGGATCTAAGGCAGAAAGTAGGTTTCGCATGGTTAATAATCCTACCAATTCAGTACCGGATACTACCAAAACCGTTCGATAGTTTAAGCCAGAATCTCTATATGAATTTAAGAGTTTCCTAACTGCACTGGCAATAGATTCATTGGGTTCAACTCTAGAATACTGTTCTAAAGGAATCATTATATCCTTGATATGTTTTTCAGGCATTATATTTTTTCACCTACCTCTTTAACTAAATTTTAGGATTAGTGTTATTACAGTATATTCTACAACGCTGACATATATTCTGTCACTACATATAAGCAAGTTATTAAAATAACAAGAGCTGGTCTTAAAGACCAGCTTCTGGTTATAATTTTATCCCCCAAAAATAGGATATTCTTTTCGGGATGGTCCACTTCCGGGTTGCTTCTCAGGATACCCTAAAGCCATCGGAGCAACAACTTTATACTCCTCAGGTATACCATGCTTTTGCTTGAACTCTGCAGTGTCAAACAATTGGTGGGCAAAACCAATCCAGCATGTGCCTAACCCTTTGTCATGGGCTGCAAGCATTAAGTTCTGTGCAGCCAAACTGCAGTCATAAATGTACCAACTGGATTCTGAATTGCCATAAATAACCACTACAGTGGAGGCGTTGTGAAAGATGTTAAAATCAGCACTTTCCAGTCTATTCTTATATTTCTGCATATCTGAGTTTTCACTAATTGCTGCTACTAAACCTTTTTTTGCTTGATCAGATAATTCTTTTAGATATTCCTTACCTTCTAAAATGAGAAAACCCCATGGCTGGGTGTTCATGGCACTGGGGGCCCACACTGCCAAGTCAATAAGCTCTCTAATTACTTTTTCTTCCACCGGTCTATCGGTGTATTTACGTACACTGCGTCTAGTTTTAATAGTTTCTAGTGTTTCCATAGGTAGTTTTTGGCCTCCTTTTAATGATCTCTAATATAGAAATGTACTATGCTAAACCAAAAAATCCCTTCATATATTTATTCTTTATTTTTTAACCGCAGCAACGATTCATGCAGTTCTAATAATGGACCTGATATGTGTAGTATTTCCTGCTCTATGGTAGCATAATCATTGTTTCTGAGAGCTCCCATTAAATGCCCCATATGCTCCCCAGCAATTAACGCCCAGTCCAACGGCGGGCGATTATTATCCGCCTCTTCATCACCGTGTTTCATCCGGTTTATTTCTGCTTGCAGTAAGGTTTTTGATAAAAAGTCATGGCCATTAGTCATATTTCATCCTCCCGAACATATATTCTATTGTTTCTTTCTCCTTTATTTAACAATCTCCTTTATAAAGAAAGGAATTATCAAATTTGATGGCTATGGTTTTCTTCTGTCGTATACAATAAAAGTGGTATACAACTATGGCAACCTTATAGTAAGATATAGAAAAATCGATATTCTTTAGACAGGCGCTATACATTTGTATGAAATGTGTATAGCTTAAATGGGAAGTTCGGTGAAAATCCGGCACGGTTCCCGCCACTGTAATTCGGAGTAACCTGCAAGATGTCACTGCTTTTGTATGAGCGGGAAGGCGCAGGGAGCGTAGAAGATAAGTCAGGAGACCTGCCTGTTTAAAAACACAAATAACCTACGGGATATAGGGCTTGTTTAGATAATTGCTGGTGTTAATGTAGGCAATCGTATTTCTAAGCATTTAAACTTCCTGGGTTTAAATGCTTTTTTTTATTTGGTTGACTTTTTATTTAGGAGGATTATTATGCAGAAAAAATCAATGAGGTTCTCACTTTTAATAGTATTTGCATTAACCAGTTACTTTTGGTGGAATTCTTATCATCCGGCTTATGCCATGCATATAATGGAAGGTTTTCTGCCACTTGGTTGGGCATTATTCTGGTGGGCTGTAACGCTTCCATTCATCATCATTGGATTGAGATCAATTGAGAATAGACTTAAAGAAAACCCGGAATTGAAAATGCTGCTTGGTTTGTCTGGGGCTTTTGTTTTTGTATTATCAGCTTTAAAGATCCCTTCAATAACAGGAAGTAGCTCTCATCCCACAGGAGTAGGGTTAGGAGCAATAATGTTTGGACCTACTGCAATGAGTGTTTTAGGTACGATTGTCCTTTTATTTCAATCATTATTACTGGCGCATGGTGGTTTAACAACACTAGGGGCAAACGCTTTTTCAATGGCAGTAGTTGGTCCTTTGCTGGCGTTTGTTATCTTTAAAGTCGGACGAAAAATGAAGTTACCATTTTCCTTGTCTGTTTTTCTAGCTGCTATGCTCGGAGATTTAGGTACATATGTTGTAACTTCCTTTCAATTAGCCCTTGCCTTCCCAGCAGAAGTTGGGGGATTTATATCTTCCTTTATAAAGTTTGCAAGTATCTATGGGGTTACTCAAATTCCACTGGCCATTAGTGAAGGAATATTAACAGTTATTGTTATGAACTTTATTCAAAAATACAATATGGCTGAGTTAAAACAACTTATAACTGTTAAGGAGGCCAGTTAGTATGAAAAACATTATTTTGTTTTTATTAGTAATAATTTTAGCAGTTTTCCCGTTATTTGTTCAAAATAATGCCGAGTTTAAAGGTGCTGACGATCAATCAGAAAAACTAATTGGAGAACTTGCACCTTCGTATGAGCCTTGGTTCAATTCACTCTGGGCACCTCCAAGTGGTGAAATTGAAAGTTTGCTATTTTCCTTACAAGCAGCAATCGGTTCCATTGTAATTGGGTATGTAATTGGGTTCGGCCATGCCAGAAAAAAATATTCACTTAAATCAGAAGTTGAGATTAAGATGTCCCATGTTGAAAATAAATGATTATGCTTATATTAGTCCATTAAAGGATGTCCACCCGACAGAAAAGGTCGTATTCGCGTTATCTGCTTTACTCTTTACTATCTTAACAAAAAATTTAATAATTGCATCTATTACCTTTGCTACAATGAGTACAGGTATCGTTTTAGGAGCTAAAGTTCCTTTATATCGTTACACTAGGCTTCTTCTCTTGCCATCCTTCTTTTTACTTTCTAGTATAATTGCTATATTATTTTCAGTTGCTCCAATAGATAGTGAAAGCATAAATGCTCTCTGGAAATTCCAGACGGATTCTTGGCAAATATATGTTAGCTCATACAGTATAAATGAAGCAATCCATATAGTTTTCACTGTATTAGCAAGTGTTAGCTGCTTATATTTTATCATTCTAACCACACCGCTTAACCATTTGATTTGGTTATTACAAAAAGCTCATTTACCGACTCTTTTTATTGAATTAGCGGGATTCACCTATCGCTTTATCTTTGTTCTTTTGGAAAAGATTCAAGAAATATATATTGCCCAATCAAGTAGACTTGGTTATCAGAATTATAGAATTTGGCTAGCTTCATTAGGGGCACTTATAGTTAGTCTTTTTATAAAATCGATCCGTACAACAAGAGATTTGCAAATAGCAATAGATAGTCGGGGTGGAGATGAAGGTTTGTATGAAGTGGAATTGAATATTAAGTATAAACAGTTTCATTGGGCAGGAATTATTTTTTTCATTGTGGTATTATTGACGATATCCATTTCATAGATAGACTTAAAGGAGCATAACATTGAAATCACCAATTATATCGTTTGAAAATATAACATACAAATATGAAGATGGAACTATCGCACTAAAAGATATTATATTATCAATCGAACACGGAAAAAAGATTGCATTAATAGGTAATAATGGAGCAGGAAAATCAACATTGTTCTTACTCCTTAATGGCATCTTAAAACCAACCAGCGGCCACATTAAATATAAAGGGAAAAAATTATCATATACACGCAAACAAATTAAGCATCTTCGTCAACAGGTAGGAATCGTCTTTCAAAACCCCGATACTCAACTATTTTCATCCAGTGTTTATGAAGATATTAGATATGGTCCTAAAAATTTAGGTCTATCTTCTGAAAAGCTAAAGAAAACTGTTCATGAAGCCATGATACTAACAGAAACTGAATATTTGAAAGATAAACCACCTCATTTCTTAAGTATCGGTCAAAAGAAAAGGGTTACAATTGCAGGAATTATTGCAATGAACCCAGAGCTATTGGTACTAGATGAACCTACAGCAGGGCTTGACCCATATTATTCTGAAAAAGTTATGCTCTTATTAGATAATATTCATAACAAAAACCGAACAGTTTTAATTTCAACTCATAATGTTAATCTTGCCTATGAATGGGCTGACGAGGTGTTTATTTTAGATAATGGTAAAATTATTGAACAAGGTTCTCCTATAGAAGTATTCAATAATCTAGAAGCTATTAAACAAAGTCATTTAGAACGGCCTTGGATTATGGATATATGTCAAAATTTAAATCTTTTAGAAAAGGACTATCCTAAATCTAAAAAAGAGTTATTAGAAATGATGAAATTATACTCAATTCAAAAAGATAAGTAACTTCACACTAAAATCAGAGGGCCACAACCCCAAGTTTAGGGCTGTCCCTCTGATTAGTTTTAGTTTAAACCACGGTAGTTTTTAGTTCTTTTAAATTATCGGTAATTTATGAACTGAAGTTCTAGGTCATAGTCGTTTTCCTTTAATAAGTTCATTATAGCTTGCAGGTCGTCTTTTTTCTTACCGCTTACTCTAACTTTGTCATCCATTATTTGTGCCTGCACTTTTATCTTTGTCTCTTTGATGTCTTTAACCATTTTTTTGGCTATGTCTGTTTCAATGCCTTGTTTGATTTTAATCAATTGTCGAGCCATACCTTGGGTAGCATCTTCTACCTTGCCATATTCTAAGTTTTTAATAGAAACTTTTCTTTTAACTAATTTTGATTGTAGAATGTCGATTACGCTTTTAATTTTAAAATCATCATCACCTAATACTTTTAGGTCTTCGCCTTCAAGTTCTACCTTTGATTTACTGTTTTTAAAATCGTATCTTTGACTAATTTCCTTATTAGTTTGATTGATGGCGTTATCCACCTCTTGCATGTCAACCTGGGAAACTACATCAAATGAAGCATCTTTAGCCATATGTATTTCTCCTTCCATATTTGTTTTTAATACACAAGTAACAGGGGTAAGTTGTCCACCCCTGTTACTAAATATTTCCTATTTATTGTTTAAATAGTCATCGATGGCACGGGCGGCTTTTTTACCTGCTCCCATGGCTAGGATTACTGTGGCTGCACCAGTTACGATATCTCCTCCGGCAAACACTCCCGGCTTATTGGTGGCACCGGTTTCTTCGTTTGCGGCAATGTTGCCTCGTTTAGTAAGTTCCAACCCTTCCGTAGTGCGAGGCACCAGTGGGTTGGGGCCCTGACCTAACGCAAGTACTACGTTGTCCACTTTCATTTCATACTGGGAACCTTCTATCGGCACTGGACGGCAACGTCCGGAGGCATCTGGCTCACCCAGTTCGTATTTAATACAAGTCATGCTGGTTAGGTTGCCGTTTTCATCCCCATTAAATTCAGTTGGACTGGTTAACAGGGCAAACTTAACCCCTTCTTCTTCTGCATGTTCTATTTCCTCCCGACGGGCGGGCATTTCTTTTTCTGAACGGCGATAAACAATATATGACTCTTTGGCACCCAAACGCAATGCAGTGCGGGCTGAGTCCATGGCCACGTTACCGGCACCAATTACCGCCACCCTTTCCCCTGCCTTAACAGGAGTTACATAGTTGGGGAACTGGTATGCCTTCATCAAGTTGGTTCTGGTTAAGAACTCATTGGCCGAATAAACACCATTTAAGTTTTCACCGGGAATGTTCATAAAGTACGGCAGACCAGCTCCGGTACCGATGAACACAGCGTCATACCCTTCTTCCAACAATTCATCCACGGAATCCAATTGACCAATAACATAGTTAGTTTTTATTTCTACACCCAATTCTTTAATCTTTTCTATTTCAGTCTGCACTATATCCTTAGGTAAGCGAAATTCAGGAATACCATACATTAATACACCACCGGCCACATGTAATGCCTCAAACACCGTTACTTGATGGCCCATTTTCGCCAGGTCACCGGCAGCAGTAAGACCAGCAGGCCCCGAGCCCACCACGGCTACCTTTTTACCGGTAGATTGTTGCTTTTGACCCGGTTTAGCACCACCATGCTGCAGTTCATAATCTGCTGCATAGCGCTCTAGACGTCCTATTCCGACTGGCTCTCCTTTAATTCCCACAATACAGTGCTTCTCACACTGACTTTCCTGGGGACATACTCGACCGCAAACAGCCGGTAAACTGTTCTTGGTTTTTATTTTATTAATAGCCCCCTTAAAGTCCCCTTCCTTAATTAGGCTGATAAACTCAGGTATGGGAACTTCCACAGGGCAACCTTCCATACACTTGGGTTTTTTACAGTTTAGACAGCGGTTAGCCTCGGCCACTGCAGTTTCTTCATTGTAACCAAGAGCTACTTCTGTAAAGTTTTTGATTCTCTCCCCTGCATCCTGTAAAGGCATTTCATGTTTTATTTTTACTTGTGACATCCGCAACCACCTCCACATCCACAAGTTGTTGCTGCTTCTGCTCTCTTTTCTTCGTCTTTATAGTATGCTAAGCGTCGCATAGCTAGATCGAAGTCCACCTGGTGGCCATCAAACTCAGGGCCATCAACACAGGCAAACTTGGTTTCTCCACCCACACTTACACGGCAAGCACCACACATGCCGGTGCCATCAACCATGATGGGGTTTAAGCTAACAATGGTTTCAATACCCAGTGGCTTAGTGGTGGCCGCCATTGCCCGCATCATTGGCATTGGGCCGATAGCCCATAATTTATTAATTTCCATTTCATCAGCCACCTGCTTTACTGCATCGGTGACAAATCCCTTCTGGCCGTAACTACCATCATCAGTGCAGACAATCAGTTTATCGCTCACTGAAGCCATTTTCTCTTCCCAAAATAGTAGTTCTTTATTTCGGGCACCAATAATAGAAATCACTTCATTACCCGCTTCCTTTAGTGCTTTGGCTATGGGGTAAATGGGAGCAACTCCCACACCACCACCAACACAAATCACCCGGCCATAGTTTTCAATTTCGGTGGACTCACCCAGCGGGCCTACCACATCAACAAGATAATCACCAGCTTCAAGCTTACCTAAGTCTTTGGATGTACGACCCACCTCTTGAAAGATGGTGGTAATTGTTCCTGCTTCAGGATTATAATCTGCAATGGTCAGCGGTATACGTTCACCTTTTTCATCAACCCTTAAAATAAAAAATTGACCCGCTTTACCTTTTGCTGCTATCTTAGGGGCTTCTACCTCAAACAGCTTTGTTACTGATGAAAAATCTTCCTTACGCACAATTTTGTACATTGAGTTACCTCCAATCTAAATCATGTATAATTAACGTAGAATAATTGCATAAATAAACAAGTACAACTATTTATTTTATCAGATTTTTTATAAATTTTAAACTAAATAGTTAATATAAATTATTATAACATATTTATTGCAAAAACTAAGCTATTGTTATTTTAACTAAATTTTTCACAAAGTTTACACTTTAAAAACGCTAGCCCTTTACCAATCCAATCATCATTTTCTAAGCAAATATAAAATTGCCTCCAATACTCCTCCGGCCACTGCCCTAGCCTTGTCAGAAATGGTATAACAGTGTTCCGGCAAGCATCGGGGATCTATATCACCTATTTTAAGGCCGTTTTTAACCCATAGACCTTCTTTTATTAGCCCCCTAAGTATTCCATTAATCCCAGCAACCACGGGGGTCTTTTCTACATACCCCAGGATCTCCCCTTTAGCTACTCGACTATTAATAGGTACGCAAGGAGCAAACACACCTTCTGTGGGTGCTCTTAATAGTCTTTCATTGGTATAACCATTTACCGGTCCGGGAACACCTGTATCTGCTTCTGCATTACCACTTAGAATCACCCGACCCAAGTAGTGCCCCCTGTTTGATTCTATAACAGCATCAACATCTTCCCCTGCTGTAAATCCCGGCCCTAAACCAATAACAACCGGAGCCTCTGACTTGAAAGTTCCGGTATTACGCTTGGCAATAATAGCATCTACTAGCACCATTGGATTTAGTGTTTTAACCTGCTCTGCCTGGGGATCAATTAAAACGGGTATTTCATTATTATTTATAATTTCTTTGGCCTGTTCAATACTGTTAGCTAGAACAGCATTAACCCCTTCAACTTGATGGCATCCATTATATACTGCTTCCGCAAAGGATACACTGCGGCGGACAACAGTTGGTTGTAAAATTTCAGTCATAACCACTTTAAAGCCACACTTAAACAAACGGTGGGCCACTCCGGTGGCTAGGTCCCCTGCCCCTTTCACTACTACAATGTTATCCATCTATATCAACCTTTCAATAAATACGTCCATTAGACCCCCACATACCATGCCTTCTTCAGCAGCAGTTCCTGCATCCAGCATCACCTGGTGCATTTTGATCCCGCGACTGTCAAATAACATTAATGCCTCTCGCCGCACCTCAGCTTCACCGCATCCACCACCGATGGTACCAATGCATGTGCCATCTTGCAGGATCAGCATTTTAGCTCCTGCCTTGCGTGGGGTTGATCCCTTAGTACGGACAATGGTTGCCGCTACTACGGCCTGATTACGGTTAGCATAGTCAATTTCTCTTTCCAGTAATTCCCAGCGTTGACGGGTTGAAGTCTGCGACACTACTTTTTTTTCGAAGCCCCGACGTACTTCTACCAGTTGTGCAGCAATACTAACGGCAATTTCTTCTGGGGTTTGGGCATTAATATCCAACCCAATGGGCATATACACCCCGTCAACCTTTTCTTCCGGGTACCCAGAGGACAAAAGCTGATCTTTGATCATTTTAACCCGTCTACGACTACCAATCATACCCACATACCCCGGAGCAAACTTCAAAACATACTCTAGACACTGAAGGTCATGCTTATGTCCTCTAGTTACAATCACAACACTGGTTCCCGAATCAATCTTCTGCCTTTCCAATGCTGTTATAAAATCATCACACTCTACTTGATGGGCTTCAGGAAACCTTTGCTTATTGGCAAACTTCGGGCGATCATCCACCACTGTAATTTGATATTGCAGTAGTGAAGCAATTTTTACCAGTGGTTGGGCAATATGCCCTCCACCAAGCACTATCAATTTTGCTGTTGGGTGATAACTCTCCACCAGCAAGTTCACTTCACCAGATTCTGTTTCCAATGACATTATTTCTGATTCTTTTAAATGATTCAATTGTTTGCACAACTGCTCCATCTCTTTTTGCAGTATGTCAGCATCAGGCTTTACCCCGGCTTCGGTAATTAGGTATTTTCTTCCTAACAGCTGCTTATTATTTTTATCCGTTTCCACCACAGTGGCCAGTGCCATTCTTTTTCGTTCCTCAACCATCTGTTGTAACTGTTGATACATATTAACCACCTCACTTATAACGATCCACCCATACCAAATGTGCAATTGGGGTAACTACACTGGGCACAGTTTTGACAAAGCCCTCCATGAGCCATTTTTATAATATCCTTACGACTTATTTTTTCTCCTACAAAAATTCTAGGCAGCACCAGATCTAACACTGTTGTTTTAAAATACATTCCACATGCAGGAACTCCTAATATCGGTATATCATTTATATAGGCTATCAAGAACATTGCTCCGGGTAGAGCAGGAGCACCATATTTAATAATTTCTGCTCCCGAAAGCACAATCCCTTTAGGTGTGGTGTCATCTGGATCCACAGACATGCCGCCAGAAAGAAGTATCATTTCAGCACCTTTTTCCACCATGTTGCTTATTTGGGTGGATATTACCTCTGCATCATCAGGACAGTATGCAAGCTCTAATACCTCAGACTGATAAGAGTTTATTTTCTTACTTAATACCGGCCCAAAAGTATCTTTTATTCTGCCTTTGTATACTTCATTACCGGTAACAATTATTCCCACTTTCTTCTGAATGAAAGGTACAACTTTAATAATGTCCCCAGCCTCTTGGGCAATGTTTTCTGCAGCAGAAATATCTGTTTCATCTACCACAAGTGGAATAACCTTGGTACCCGCCAGCATATCTCCTGGTTTTACCACTGTATTGTTAGGGAGAGTAGCCATAACTACGTTAGGTAATTCATTGATTTCTTCCAACGCATCAATATTTATCTTTAAAAGCCCCGGAACACTGGAAAAAATATTTACTCTACTTTCTTTAGGACCCTTCCATTCTGTACCATTACCAGCAACCGCTTTGCCCAACCTGACCCCGGCTTCATCTTCATGAACGTCGCTTTCATCCAACTCCAACACATAGACATGATCTTTACCTAATTTAAGTAATTCTTGTACATCCTGTGATGTAATCACGTGACCTTTTTTATATGCCGGTCCTTTAAATTCTCCTGCTACAATTTTTGTGATATCATGACTTAAAACTTTCCCTACTGCTTCTTCTACCTTTATTGCTTGTTTACGCATGGTAATAATCCCCTCTTTCTAGATTGGAAAGGAGACACCTCCTAATTTGGAGGTGTCAGTGGACATTTAAGCTATTCGTTTTCTTTATTTAGAAGTGCTTTATATACCTTTTCTTCTGTAATCGGAATTTCAAAAAATCTTATTCCAATGGCATTAAATATAGCATTGGCTATGGCTGGTGCCGTGGCTACAAGCCCGGTTTCTCCTACGCCTTTAACACCGAATGGATGAGACGGTTCTGCAGCTTCAACAATTATTGCCTCTAGCTCAGGAATATCAACAGCAGTGGGTAGCATGTATTTATGGAACCCGTCATTTAACTGCTGCCCTTTGTCATTATACTTTATTTCTTCACTAAGTGCATAACCTATACCCTGGGCCAAGCCACCGTGTAGCTGTCCTTCTACAATCTGCGGATGTATTGCTTTGCCCACGTCGTGAGCTGCCACCAACTTAACAACCTTGACCTTTCCTGTTTCGGTATCCACTTCAACTTCAGCAAAATGGGCCAGCCATGGCGGGGCATTTTCCGGAACTATTTTTCCAACTCCAATAAACTGCTGCCCTTCCAAGTGAGCATCAACGGCAACTTTATTTAAAGGCAGTTGTTTTTCCGGATTATTAATAGCTAATACGTTATTATTTTCAATTTGTAATTCTTCTTCCTCAACTTCCATTTTTTTAGCTGCATACTGCAGTATTTGTTTTTTTGCATCGTTTGCTGCCGCTACCACGGCAATCCCTGAGGCGTAACAGGTTCGACTGGCATGACTACCGATATCAAATGGTGTCGATTCTGTATCTGCAAATGTCACGCTGACTTTATCAAAACTAATTCCTAGTGTTTCAGCCGCCATTTGAGCAAGAGTTGTAATGGTGCCTGTTCCCATATCCGGCACGCCGGTAGCAAGAAGTACTGAACCATCCTGGTGTATAGTGATATAAGCGTTGGAATAATCACCACAGAACGGCCAGGCGTTTGATACGTGACTTCCTATACCAACGCCAATTCCCCTTTTCTTAGTAGACCCTTTCTCAACTTTACCCCGGCAGTCCCAATTAATAGCAGCAGCACCTTTTTTAATACATTCTTCCAACCCGGAGCTTTGACATTTATAGGGCAATACCCACTGATCTCCCGGTTTCATCATATTTTTCATTCTAATATCTAACGGATCCAGGCCTAACTTTTCAGCTATTATGTCTACTTGCGATTCAATAGCAAACATAGCCTGGGGATTACCAAACCCTCGCATCGCACCGCCTGGGGTAGTATTTGTATATACACTGTGTCCGTCGTACATTTGATTAGCACAGCGGTAAACAGATAATCCCATTGCCCCTAATACACCAGGAGTCTCAGCGCTCCAGCTACAATATGCACCTGCATTTAGTAATCCTCTCATCTTACGGGCAGTAAATGTGCCGTCTTTTTTAACACCAGTTTTAACAGTAACATAACCGGAGTGACGGGTGTCAGAGGCAATAAAGTCTTCCTTGCGATCATAAACAACTTTAACAGGTTTTTTAGCCTGCATGGCCAGTGCCATTGCAATGGGCTCCGCCTTGGCGGATAACCCAATCCTCACTCCGAACCCACCACCAATATAAGGAGGGTTTAATACTCTCACCTTACTATAAGGAAGTCCAAATATAGTTGCTAAAATACGTTGGGATGGGTGAGGTGTCTGGGTGGTTGACCAGATAGTTACTCTGCCGTCAACTCCAACTTTCGCCACTGCTGCCTGGGTTTCCATTTGGGCTTGTTTTTGCACTGGAAGCTTAAAGGTATGTTCAAAAACTTCATCTGCTTCCTCAAAACCCTTTTCAACATCTCCCATTTCCATATGAATTTTTTCCCCGGGAATATTTCGTCCTTCCTTACACTGACCATGTAGTAATGGTGCTTCAGTTTTCATTGCTTCTAGGGGATCGAAAACCGCTGGCAATTCTTCATATTCTACTTTAATCAGTTTTATGGCTTGTTCAGCTATTTCCATGGATTCTGCTGCAACTGCAGCAACTTCATCTCCCACATAACGTACCACTGAATCGAAAACATACTGATCTTCCACCGGTTGCAAGGGCGGTATTGTAAATGTTGAGGTGGCAGATGTGTTAAACTTCACCCGTGGTGTGTTCTTGTAACAAACCACCGCCTCTACACCAGGATGCTTTTCAGCCTCACTGGTATCAATATTTATAATTTTCGCATGGGGGTACGGACTGCGCAACACTTTACCATAAAGCATATGTGGCAGACTTATGTCTGTTGTAAAAGTAGCAGCACCCATCGCTTTTTCTACAGAATCCAATTTACGAACATTTTTACCGACAATAGATGTTTTTTTCATACTAACCCCTCCTCTCTATTTGCCTTGTTGTGATTGCATCATTTCAGCCGCTGCCATAATGGCTTCTTCTATCTTGAGATAACCGGTACACCGACAAACATTGCCGGCGATAGCTTCTTTAATTTCTTCCCTAGATGGAACAACATTTTTATCTAACAGGGCTTTGGCAGACATAATCATACCAGGGGTACAGAAACCGCACTGGATAGCACCATAATCCACAAAGGTTTCTTGTAATGGATGAAGTTTTTCTACTGTGCCAATACCTTCAATTGTCTCCACTGCTGCATCCATAGCCTGCAGTGCCGGTACAATACAAGAATTAACCGCTTTGCCGTTCATAATAATAGTACAGGCACCGCATTCTCCTTTACCACAGCCTTTTTTAGTGCCTGTAAGTCCTAGATCTTCACGAAGCGCATCAAGTAGAGTATCATCAAAAGAAACAAGTCTTTCCACTGGTTTACCGTTAAGTATCATTTTTAAAACAGTTTTAGCCATGAAACTCCCTCCCTTATTCCTTAAATTAAATGACTATTATTTTTGAGCCTCAGCAAAGGCTTCTATTAATCCACGTTTTACCAATGTTTGTAATACAGATTTACGATATTCTCCGGAACCTCTTAACGCACTATCTCGGGGATTTGCTTGGGAAGCAACAGCATTAGCAGTAGCAATAATGGTCTCTTCATTTACTTGTTTGCCCTGAATCATTTTTTCAGCCTCAGTTGCCCGCACAGGTTTAGGTGCCACCGGTGCCATCACTAACCGCAACCAATCAACCTTATCACCTGACAGTGTGACCACTACACTGACATTAAGCATTGGTAGTGCCAATGCCCCCCGCTGGGCCAGACGTACAAAGGCCGAACCCTGGCCAGACTGCAGGGAAGGGAACTTAATTGACGTAACTAATTGTTTGCTGCTGTCAATTTTACTTTGGCCCACACCGAGATACAGTTCTTCTACCGGCAAGTAAGAGATGCCGTTCTCGTCAAAAATTTCAGCTACCGCCCCTAACGCTATTAGAGCCACAGCAGCATCAGCAGCAGGTTGAGCGTTTATAACGTTACCCACCATTGTGCCGGTATTACGAATCTGTAATGAACCCACTGTTCTACATGCTTTAGCTAAAACAGGAGCCTTTTCTTGAATTAATTTTGAAGTGGCTACTTCTTGGTGGGTTACGGCTGCACCAATGATAATACTTCCGTCCACAATTTCAATTTTCTTTAAACTGTCAACACAATTGATATCAACTAGTTTCTCTACCTCGGTTTTACCCGCTTTCATGTCTAACATGAGGTCAGTACCCCCAGCAATTATCCTGGCATTACCTTGCCTTAGGCTGGCCAACACCCCATCTACAGTTTTAGGTTGTACATAATCTTTTAGCATGACTTAACCTCCTTTTAGAGATATAATACTTATATGTTTTCACTATCAATAATTAGTGCAAAAGATATGCCAACCAAAATCAGTTAGCCAAATATTCTAAACAATCATAAAATACAGTTATTTCTATCGGCGTATTTACTTCTTAATATTTATAGTTCTCACACTTCAGCCAACAAAAAAACGGCCCCAGCCGAATTTTTGGCGCCGTTTTATTTTTCATTTTGAATATATCGCAACATGCGTGGTGTAGCATTTAATATTTTAGCAGCTTTTCCTCTATCTCCATCGGTATCATTTATTACTTCTTCAATAACCCTTCTAGCAACATAACCCTGGGCAGATTTTAATTCATTCATAAGTTCTTTTAGATCAGTTTTATGAGGGTCCAGTTGCTTAACTAAGTTATCAGACCATTGGGCTACAATTTCTTGAATGTCACCTGTCTTCTCTTCTTCAATTAAAGATTCAAACTTTTCATTGCGAGTATTTTTTATTTTTTCCGGCAAGTGTATTACTTCTATTTCTCCCCCGTCAGATAATGCCACTGCCTGTGTTACAACATTGGCCAACTCCCTTATATTACCTGGCCAATGGTATTCTATCATCTTCTCCATTGCCTTTGCGTTGACAGTAATCGGAATATCTTCTTCGGATGTATTTCTGCTAATAAAATGGCTTACCAACAAGGGAATATCACATTTGCGTCGACGAAGTGGAGGTATTTCTAATGTAACAACATCCAGTCTATAAAAAAGGTCTTCACGGAATCGTTTATTTTGAACTGCATTTTCAAGGTTAACATTGGTGGCAGCAACAACTCTGACATCGGTATTTAATTTTTTCTCCCCACCTACAGGAGTAAATTCTCCAGTTTCCAGTACACGCAACAATTTAACTTGAATAGAAGGACTGGCGTCGCCAATCTCATCTAAAAACAATGTCCCATTATCTGCAATTTGAAAAATCCCTTTTCTTGAGCCTTGGGCACCGGTAAATGACCCTTTTTGGTGACCAAACAACTCACTTTCCAATAAATTTTCAGTAAATGCACCACAGTTTACTGCTATAAACGGCTGCTCCTTGCGGTGGCTTTGGGAATGAATAAACCTGGCCACAACCTCTTTACCTACACCTGTTTCACCCTGAATTAGCACATTAATATCTTTATCTGAAATTTTATTAGCAAGGTTTAATACTGGAATCAGTGGGCTGTTATTGTCAGCAATAATCCCGTAATCTTTAGATAAACTGAAATAATTTTGAACATTTAGCTTCCAATCTGAAGAGCTACTAGATGCTATTGCGTGATCTATTAGTTGCTCCAATTTATCCAAATCTTCAAAGGGTTTTTCAATGTAGTCAAATGCTCCCAACTTTATGGCGTCCACAGCGGTTTTTACAGTGCTGTATCCCGTCATAATTATCACTTCACAGTCGGGTGAAGCCTCTTTAATGATTGAGAGCAGTTTTATACCATTTGTATCCGGAAGCTTTAAATCCACCATGGCCAGGTCAAAGGTTGATTGTGCCAGCGCCTTACTGGCATCATTACCATCATTTGCAAGACAAACATCAAACCCTTTATCTTGAAGCAAAAAATCAAAAAAGGTACAAACTTCAACCTCATCATCAATCACCAAAACCTTAGGTGGTTTCTTCATACTTACACCTCCACATCATTATCTTGAAGGGGTAGCACCATTGTAAAGATACTACCTTGGTTTATTTTACTTTCTACTTCAATTCTCCCTCCATGACTCTCTGCTATCCCTATACTTACAGAAAGACCAAGGCCTGTGCCTTTCTGTACCTCTTTAGTAGTAAAAAAAGGGTTAAATATCTGCTCCATATTTTCTTTTGGAATACCACAACCGTTATCCCCCACCTTTAAGAATATCTCAGTAGCATTGTTTTCGTTATTCTTTAATCCAGTGGTGATTTTTATATATTTACTCTCTTTCTCTCCTAGTGCATCTTTTGCATTAAGCAACAAGTTTAATACCACCTGCTCCAACTGTTGACTATTACCGTGTATCATTGGCAGGTCATCAGCTTGTTTAACAACTAGTTCTGTGCCATTTTGCTCTATTTGATAACGAATTAGCGAAAGGGCATTCTCTACCACACAGTTAATATCAACCATTTGGTTGGCCTGCTGCTTATCCTGCCGAGAAAATGTTAACAAATTCTCAATAATTCTTTTACAACGGGTTCCGCATTTTTTTATGTCTTCCAGCAACCTGTACTCTGGTTGGTTGTTAGGTTTTTTTCGCAAAACAAGTTGAGCATTACCAAGGATGGCTGTTAGTGGGCTATTTAGTTCATGAGCTACTCCTGCAGCCATTTCGCCAATGGCCGCCAATTTCGCTGATTGAAATAATTGAGATTCCATTCTTAATTTTTCAGTAACATCTTTAACATGGCATACTACCTCTAACACTTCTCCTTTACTACTTAATACCGGAAAAGCAGCAATATCCATAATTTTACCGGCAGGCCCTTTCATTTCTGCTGATGCAGGTTGTCCTGTTTCGAAGGCCTTAACCGCTGGGCATAGATCGCATTTTATGACACTATTTAGTTTTTCATAACATTTTTGTCCAATTACTTCATAAGCGGGCCGAGAATTTATAGTGTCACGATTAATGCTGATAACTTCAAATTTTTTATTAATTACAAAAAGCAGATCCGGAACAGCTTGAAATGTAGATTCCCACACCTTTTTACTTTTTAAAACTTCGTTATATAAATTAGAGTTAGATAAGCAAACTGCCAATTGATCAGCTAGATGCTGAACAAACACAAAATCAGACTTAGAATAGGCATAAGGGTTTTTACTACCAAAGTTAAGTGTTCCAATAACTTCACCCCTCACCAATAAAGGAGCCATTATAGCAGATTGAATTCCAATTAATTTTAATGAACTATCTTCTTGATACTTATTTTTGTCATTCCATATATCTAAACGTAGAAAACATTGATTGTCTTCAATAGCTTTCCATGGTGCAGAATTTTCCCGAGTAAGTACAGTACCCACTCCTAGTATTTTTTGATCCTTTGGAATACCTGATTTAATCACCAGTTCACCTCTGTCTAACAGACAAAAGCTAAGCAAATCATAAGCCATAACTTGACGCAGTGGTTCAGCAACTCGTTCGATAATCTCATCATAAGTCATATCAACATTGATACTGCGAGCAATTTGGTTAATTATTTCCAGGCGTTTGTTCTGCTTGGACATTTCCTCTATTGTTCTTTTGAGTTCTGCGTAGTGACTCTGCCTGGTTGATTGTACACCAGTTAGTTTAGCAATGATTTGTTGATCAACTTTCCTCATATAATTCACCTACCACTAATATGCACGTCTTAGAATGTATATAACATCATTTAGTACGACTTCTCTGGGATTTGTAACAAGGCAGATATCTTTAATTACATTGTTGGCTAAGGTTGGCAACAGTGTACTTTCTATTCCGATCTGAGACAGTGAAGTTGGCAGTTCCGTATCTTTTACTAAGCTTTGAACTGCAGACAGAACTTTTTCTGCTTCAGAATTATAATCTTCCACAGATTCTCCCAATGCTTCGGCAAGAAGCCCATATTTATAGCGTGCTTCAGGAAGGTTAAATTCCATTACTCTCGGCAGTAATACCGCATCCACCAATCCAGCTGGCAAATTATATAGCGCACAAATTTGATGGGTTATGGCATGCACTGCTCCAAGTATGGCATTAGAAAAAGCCAACCCCGCTTTCATATTGGCCACTGCCATTGAGCGGTGAAGCTCATCATTTCTAATACCTTGTTGAATCTTACGTAAGGAACTGGATACTATATTGACAGCATCAAGGGCATGTGTATCAGTGATAGGATTTGCTGCCACTGACACATAGGCCTCAATGGCGTGAGATAGTACGTTGAAGCCTGAATATAACATTGATTTATTATCCAGTGTAGCTAAAAATTGAGGATCGTAGATAGCAATATTAGGTATTAATGATTTTGATATCAAAGTCATTTTACGTTTTTCTGAAGAATTTACGATGATGGCAAACTGAGATACCTCTGAGCCAGAGCCTGCAGTGGTCGGTATAGCCAGCATTGGCGGTAAGGGGTTAGATACACTGTCAATATGCTCATAATCTGATACATTTCCACCGTTAGATACTAATAGCGCCACTGCTTTAGCCGCATCAATAGGGCTCCCACCACCAACTGCCAGAACTGCATCACATTTGCCTTGTTTATATTGTTTTACTCCTGCTAATAAATTTTTATCTTGAGGATTAGATAGCACATCAGCCCAGACAACATACTCCAAACCAGCGCTTTTTAAGTGATGAAGTATCTGCTCTAACCAACCAGCTTTAACAATATCGCTATCTGTTATTACAAATATTTTTTTAGCACCTAAGCGTACCGCACTTTCACCGCATTGACTGATAGTTCCTGACCCAAATATTACTTCAGGAGAAACAAAACTAAACATTTCCACCGCTTATCACCCTGTCAGAATTTTTATTATATTCTAATTCAATATTTAAAAACCTAAATCCTTTTCATTTATACTTGTAATTAAAAGTATTTTTTTCATATTCTAGTAAACAATAAAAAATCCCCTCATAGTGTCTACTATAAGGGGATTGAAATAATTCTATTTATTTAGCATTAATTTCTTTCTTTCTGCCAAAGGAAATCTTGCCAAAGATACCTTTTAGCTTATTACCTAGGTCGTCAAACAGTGTATATACCACCGGTACCAGCACCAAGGTAATCAATGTGGAAATTGTTAGACCAAAGGCCACTACCACTGCCATTGGTGCCCAACCTTCTGCCCCATCACCTTTACCAAAGACCAGCGGCATTAGTGCCAACACTGTGGTCAGAGTAGTCATTAAAATTGGTCTTAATCTAATGGGGCCTGCCTGTAATATTGCCTCATCGCGTTCATTACCCCGTTTGCGCAAAGTGTTTACATAGTCAATCAAAACAATGGCATTGTTAACCACAATACCCACCAGCATAATGGCTCCGATAAATGCCGGAACACTTAGGTGGTGACCAGTTATCAGCAGTCCAAACATTGCACCAATAAATGTTGAGGGCAGTGAGAACATAATTATAAACGGATAGAATAATGATTCGAACTGGGCTGCCATCACCATATACATCAACACTATTGCCAGTATCAATGCCAGACCCAGATCACCAAAGGACTCTGCCATATCCTCCGCCTGACCGCTCAGTTCATATTGGTAACCATCGGGAAATGCCATTTTATCCAACTGTGCTTGTATATCTTGATTAATACTTCCCAAGTCCCGTCCAGATATATCAGCAGTTACACTAACTTCCCTTACCTGATCCATACGGATAATTTGGTTCGGCGCTTCTACCACTTTAATGTCAGCTACAGTTTCCAATGCCACCTTGGCTCCGGTGGTTGAAGTAATCATCAAGTCTGCCAACTGATCTGGAGACTGCTCAAAGTCTTCAGGGTACATCATGCGCACATCTATTTCATCGTCACCGGTACGCACACGGCTTACCACTTGGCCATCAAAGGCGACGTTCACCGCACTCATTATTTGTGCTGCTGAAAGGCCGTACATTGAAGCCTGCTCCCGATCTACCTTAATACTTATTTGAGACTGGGCATCATCCAGGGAGTTACTAACGTTTCTGGTACCTTCTATGTTTTTAACCATATCAGTGACAAGTGTACCCAACTGGGTTAAAACTTCCAGGTCATCACCTCTGATGGAGATATCTATGGCACTGCCACTACCCATGGATTGATCGTTTGCCTGCCTAATAGTTAATGTTGCTCCGGGAATTTTCTTGCCAGCTTCACGTAG
Organism: Bacillota bacterium; assembly: GCA_009711615.1. Classification (GTDB taxonomy): domain Bacteria; phylum Bacillota; class Desulfotomaculia; order Desulfotomaculales; family Desulfohalotomaculaceae; genus Desulforadius. The sequence continues at coordinate 152,404 of VENI01000007.1, forward strand.
TCTTTCCATTGCCTGTTCAGTGGTGTATTCCCGTTGTTCCTGATCTAAAAGCTTAACTTGCACTGTTGCTTCATTACTGCCCACTACCCCAAGGAAGGCCATGTCACCTGTACCCACCCGGGAAAAGATACGTTCATGCTCAGGAAACTCTTTTGCTATCATCTCTTCTACTTCAAAAGCCACTTGTTGGGTTTGTTTCAGTGAAGTACCTGGCGGTGTTTCTATCTCCACAGCCATTTCACCCTGATCCATACCAGGTATGAATTCTGTGCCCACCATTGGCACCAAAGCTATACTTCCTACCAACAGTCCAATGGTTAAGCCTACTACCGATTTTCTATGCCCCAATGCCCAGCGCAATAGTTTCCCATATACTTCACTAAGTTTAGCAAAAAATTTACCGAAAAGAACCACTGGGTTTTTACTTTTTTGTTCTAACTGGTCATTGTTAATTGGTACATTTTTCAGTAGTTTGGATGACAGCATCGGCACCAGGGTAAAAGCAGCAAATAACGCTGCCATGTAGGAAATAGTTACTGTTAATGCCAATGGGCCAAACATAATACCTGCCAAGCCCTCCACAAACACAATTGGCGCAAATACCACCACTGAAGACATCCCGGCAGCCAATACCGCACTGCCCACTTCGGCAGTTCCCAACTTTGCTGCTTCAATTACATTGTGACCATCTTGCCGATATCGATAAATGCTTTCCAATACCACTACCGAATAGTCCACTAACGTACCCAAACCCAGTGCCAGACCACCTAGCGACAGCAAGTTAATGGTTTGGTCTGCAAAGTACATCATGGTAAAGGTGGTAATCACCGCAATGGGCATCACTATAGCCACAACCAGTGTACTGCGCACGTTTCTCAAAAACAAGTAAAGAACAATTAGGGCAAAACTACCACCAAGTAAAATATTTTGAGCAACGTTGTTAATAGAGTCTTCAATAAACTTGGAAGTATCAAACACCTTCGTTAATTCGACACCTTCGGGTAACGTACTTTTTAATTTTTCCGCTGCTACCTTTACATCATTAGCCACTTGTACCGTGTTGCCATCGGATGATTTAAACAATTGCAGGCTTAATGCAGGTTTACCGTCAACATAACTATATTCAGATATGTCTTTATAACCCTTTTTTACTTCTGCAATGTCCGATAAGTTAATGGTCCCGTTTCCAGGCCCCAAAGATATTTGAAGGGCTGATAAATCTGAGGCTGTGTTATATTCGCTATCCAAGCGTACTGCCAGTTCATTGTTACCACGTTCCACAGCACCCATAGTACCGGATATACTATCACTTCTTATGGTTTGAGCCACCTGACCGGCAGTTAAACCGTAAGACTCCAGTTTAGCCCTGTCAAGAATTACTTTATACTCTTGCTCTTTTGCACCGGTAATTACCACTGAAGCAATGCCGTTAATCCGTTCAAACCGAGATTTCACGGTATCTTCGGCAATGTTGTTTAATGTTACCAAATCATCCCCATCTAAAGTATACATCATGATGGGGGCACTGTTGGGGTCCATCTTCATAACCCGAGGCGATCCTACATCACTGGGCAGCATATCCCGAAAACCATCTATTTTTTCCCGGGCCTCAATGGTAGCGTCATCCATATCGGTACCCCAGTCAAACATCATCACAATAAGTGAGTTTCCCTCACTGGATACCGACTGTATTTCACTAATGTTACTGGTTGTTCCAATGGCTGATTCCAGTGGTTTAGTTACAATTTTCTCCACCTCTGCCGGGTCGGCATCTTCATATGATGTCACCACCACGGCCACTGGCAATTCCATGTCAGGGTATAGATCCACTGCCAATTTAGGCAGTGATACCATACCAAGAATAACCATGGCCACAATGAGCATGGTTATGGCCACCGGGCGGTCTACTGAAAAGTTTGCTAGTTTCACTATTTTTCACCCCCGGCTACACTGGCGGTCTTGATCACATCAACTTTCTGGCCATCACCCACCAGCCGGTTACCGGTAACGATAACTTTTTCTCCTTCTGCTAATCCTTCTAAAATCTGAACTTTGTCAATGCTGGTTACACCCGCTTTAACCAATCGTTCTTTAGCAGTTCCTTTTTCCACTACATAGATTTTCTTCATACCGTTGTGTTCAAGCAATGCATCGGCAGGTATCACAATGACATCTTTAAGTTCCTCGGTGGGAATTTTTATCCTGGACACCATACCAGCCAATATTTCCCCGTCAGGATTAGCAATTGCAATTTCCACAGGGAAGGCGCGGGTTGCTTTATCAATTTTAGGAGAGATGGAACGAATCTTTCCTTCTATTATTTTACCCAGGGCATCAACATGCACGCTTACTTTTTGACCTTCTTTAAGACTTGCAACAAGGTTTTCAGATACATCAAGCTTAACCTTAACGGTGTTTAGGTCAACCACTCCAGCCACCGGCATTTGCGGGCTGACCATTTCACCTTTATCTACATCTATAAAAGAAACTTTCCCAGTAATTGGGGCGGTAACCTTAGTGTCATTATAGTTTTCCAGAGCTGAATCATATTGCGCCTGTTGTAGTTTCAGCTTGGTTTCAGCCTGTTCAAATTCCACCTGAGAAACTGCATTAAGTTTATATAATTGCTTGGTGCGGTCATAATTTTTCTGTGCATTTTCTAAGTTTGTTTCAGCGGTTCGCAGGGCTATTTCAAAGCTTGAATTTTCAAGTTCAAATAAAACTGTTCCTTGATTAACAAATTGACCAGTTTTAACATATACCCCTGCCACTTTACCACTTAACTTTGAGGCAATGGATACATCTGTTCCGGCGATAATTTCACCGGTCATTTCTAATTCTTTATTCAAATTTGTTTTGGCCGCTGTAACTACTTCCACCGGCACGGTTTTTTCTTCAACCTGCTGGGGCTCTTCCTTATTGCCACAACCCACCAGTATTAAAAGTGCGGATATCAGCAGTACCATTAACAGTACAGATTTCTTTTGCACAGTTTCCTCTCCTTTATTAGTTAGTTATTAGCTTTTTCCAGTAAAGCTATCAACTTATCATAAATTCTTATTAGATCATCTATATCTTTTTCCGTTAGTTGCGAAAAAATTTCAACCACTCTTTTCATGCGTTCGGCATCTACAGCCTTAAATGCTTCCTCTCCTTTCGAGGTAAGCTTAATCATCACCACCCGCCGGTCACTTTCACTTCTTTCACGAGATATTAGCTCCTGTTTATGCAGTCTGTCTGCTAAACTGGTAATAGCACCGGAAGTAACCCCCATTTCTTGAGCAATACTGGAGGGTGTACAGGTTCCCTTTTCTGACAATAATTTTAGTAGAAACATCTGTGCCAATGACAAGGAAATATTAGTGGAGTCCGACAAATATGTATGAAACAATCGATGAGCTAATTCCATTTTTTGATCCAACTGCTGAATTTTTTTGTCATTGCCTACTTTCCTCAACACATTCCCCCCTAATTAATTAGATTATTTAGTATATAAATGTTTTAGACATTAAAATAATATATTCCTGCTTCCTTGGTGTCAAGTTAAATATTGTTAATACTTCTGTTTTGTTTAAAACATCAAATTAAGCGGTGCTATTAATAGCGCCGCTTAATTTAGAATTCAGGAGTCAGGAGTCAGGAGTCAGAATTCAGAATGAAAACCCAAAAAACATGCCCCCTCAATATTTCCGTCTGAAGGCTTGATGAATCAAGCCACTACGAACCACGAATGTAAAAGGAATCATACTCACCCATAATCAAAGGTCTTTTTTGTTAAAACTATACACTGCCAGCCCTAGGCAGGTGATAGCATAGATGCAGGCATATACAAGCATGGCGCTACTGGGTGGGGTTGATACGCCAAAGGGGCCAATATTCATTATGTTTAATGGATTACCTTCCACGTTTGTTACCACAGCTACCAATTTTCTATACAAAGCGTCACTGGGCATGATCAGACTGCTGACAATTCCGATGTTAACCAACGAGCTTTTCTCCATCATACTGCCAATTTGTTCTATAAAACCGCCCACCATACCCAACCCATAAAGGGTGGTGGCAATGATTCCGGCGGTAAGTGCTCTAAACAATGTACTGAATAACATAGCTACCGCCAGCAGCACTAAAGGCTGAAGAATAAATATTAAAGTACCTGAAATAACTCCACCAGCGGTTAAATAACTCAAACTGCTGGGATAGTAGTATTTGTTTATCAATAAGATAATACCTAGCATACCAGTGGCATAAACAGCTAACATGACAGCCAAGCCGAAATATTTACCTAAAATAATACTACTGCGTTTAATAGGTTTGGAAACCACAGCGTGTAGCAACCCATTTTCAATTTCCGGCGCCACAGACCCTATGCTGGCCATTAGTGCTAACAGTGAAACAAGTAATGATGCAAAGTAAAGCCCTGCCCCCAGTAATTGACTTCCTATCATTTGTTGAATAACAGGTTGGGAACTACCCATGGCTTTTAATCTAGCCATATCTTCAGCTGTTTTATCCAACGCCATACCATAAAGCATAACAAAGCCTATTGACAACAGTATGGTTACTAAAAACACTTTTTTTCTAGCTGCCTCAGTAAAAGTAAGTTTAGCTATTGTAAACATAATTACTACCTTCCTTCAATCCGGTTCCATCGTTCATGTAATGTAAGAACAACTTCTCTAAAGAAGCCGTTTCCGGCTTCACTTGATAAATTTCCAACCCGGATTGAACTAAGTATTTTACTATATTCGGTACTTGCCGATCATCCTCACAAGCAAAAACCAGTTCCTTGCGCCCCTGTAACTCATTATTCTGAGAAATCAAAGTGAACTTTTCCTGCTGTAAACCATCTATGTCCGACTCACTACCCGATACAATTACTTTAACCTGGTATCCAGCAGCACTAATTTCCCGCCAGTTACCCTGGTATATCATCTGGCTATCTTTAATGATCGCAATTTGGTCACATATCGTTTCCAATTCACCCAACAGATGACTGTTAATAAAAACAGTTTTCCCCTGTCCTTTTAATTCCATTATTAAGTCCCGCACCACTTTTCTTCCTATCGGATCAAGGGCAGAGGTTGGCTCATCCAAGAATAAAAGGTCCGGGTTATTAATTAAAGCACACCCAATACCTATACGCTGCTGCATACCTTTACTATAACCGCCAACCCGTTTGTGAGCGTGGTTTTGTAAACCCACATATTCTAGAACCTTTGGTATTCTATCAGCAATATCTGTTCGTGACATACCATAAAGGGAACCGTGAAATTTCAGTAAATCTTCTCCACTTAACCAATCATGATATTTAAAATTTTCCGGTAAATAACCTACTTTTTTGCGTACATATGTATCATTAAGAGTTTTGCCTAAAATTGTGGCCTCTCCAGAAGTGGGATGCAGTAACCCCACCAATACTTTTACCAAAGAGCTTTTTCCCGCTCCATTATGGCCCAGCAGACCAAATACAGAACCTTTAGGGACCGCCAGGGATATATCCCGGCAGCCCCCATGGCCCTTATAGGTTTTGGTTAGATTCTTGGTTTGTATAGCTAGCACTAACATCTCTCCTATTACAATCTTCGATAGGTTCGTACGAAATCGACATCAAATTAATACTAATTGTCAGCTAAATGGACTGGGCAATTTTTATAGCTGTTTCACGATCTATATTTCTACCACTGACAGTGTAAATAATACCATCGTCTACCCACATCATATAAGCAAAGTTATGATTTTCCACGTAAACACCGTCGTTTCCGTTAATTGTAATATCCTCCACACCTTCTGCCTCTGGAATTATCATAGTACTCTGCCAATCTTCAATGGCTGCCAGTTGTGTACGCAGGTCATTGGGGAGTAAAGGAAGATCTAACAGGGCTTTTCTTAAATCTACAGGATTAACTCCTTCTGGTACAGTAACTTCTGGGCTAGCATATTGAGTAAAGGAGAAGTGTTGCTGGCTCCCCTGCTTTAAATACTTGCTAACTGCACCATTCTGTGAATTAATACTGAAACTCTTGCCCTGCAATGATTGCGGTAAAAAGGTGTTAGCACCTAAACCTTTCAATACAGCATTAACCTGCTGTACATCCAAACTAAACTCTGCTTTCCCGTTATTCACCAACTGTACCTTTTCATCCATCTCATAACCTTCAGGCACAAAGGATGGTTGTTTAAATTTAAAAGATAGGTTTTCTTTCACTTCAGCAAGAGGTAACATTTGTTGATCTATCTGTTCTACAATTTCCATTTTACCCAGTTGCTGTAAATCCACTTCTCCTAGCTTATTTTCAAAAGCTTGAGCCATTTTATTCAATTCCTCAGTATTTATTTTAACTGTTTCTATTTTTTGTACTCTAAAAATTGACAAGAAATCTGCCACTGCATCCTGTACTGGAGCAAATGCCATTGTACCTGTAAGCACTACTGCAGAAGCAGCAACTGCCACCCATTTCTTAGCTTTACCCATTTTCAATATTCCTCCTGTTGGTTGGTTATTAGGTTTAGATTTATTCTTGTTATCCTCAGTCACCATATCCTCAATGACTGATTGATATTCAGCCATTGGGGGATCACACCAGTTCTCCAATTCCTGAAGTTCATTAATAACTTTTTTACAACACAAACAACTCTCTAAATGTATTTTTAATGATTTTTTTTCTGTAGCGGTAACTTCGTCATCCAAAAACGCTTGCCAAGTTCCTTTGTCAGGACATTGCATAGATGTCACCTCCCTAGTTGCTGATATTCTTTCTTAAACCGATCTCTAGCCCGGGATAAAATAGTACCCACAGAGGACTTATTTATATTTAATGCTGAGGCGATTTCATGGTATTTGTAACCGGAAAATTTAAGTAACAGTACCATGCGATCCCGGGGTTGCAGTTTACTTAAAGCCTGGTGGGTTAAGTTTTTATCTTCTTTATTCAGCACCACCTGCTCGGCTGAATGTTCCTCAACTGATTGTCGGCCTACTTTTTCTTCCCGTCGGCGTCTGCTACCTTCGCTACGCATGTAACTGTAACACAGGTTGTTAACTACTCTAGTTAACCATGCCGACGGAGTTTCAATGGTGGATAGCCCTGTTTTATTCAAGCGAATAAAAGCTTCCTGAACCATATCCTCGGCTGCAGTTTTATCTCCCAGCAGGAAGGCTGCCTGACGTAACAACTTAGTATAATTTTCGGTATATATCTCGTTAAAATTCATTTTTGATTTCTCTCCACTAAAAGGGTTAGCTTTAAAAGTTAAAGCTGGTGTATCAACGCTAATATTACCACCCCCCTACACTGTTGCGCAACAGCCACAATTTCTGGACTCATTATATAGACAAAGTGGCAGCTAAAAAAATGACAGGTTAAAGAAAAAATCTTTTAGAAATTCAGAAGCCAGGAGTCAGAATTCAGAATCAGGCTCACTCCTGAATATGTTATTATATTTGCAGGGATGGTGATTATAATGGAAGGAAGTAATCCGGTCTGTTTAATTATTCATGGTTTTACTGGAGGACCTTATGAAGTAATGCCTTTGGCAAAACATTTGAAAGGTTTGGGTTATTTAACATCGGTGCCTACACTGGCCGGTCATACTGGCAACTTGAATGATTTGGCCAATGTAAATTACAAAGATTGGATTGCCTCGGCCGAATCTGTTCTGGTAAAACTTTTACTTGAACATGAAAAAGTAAATATAATTGGTTTTTCCATGGGCGGACTGATAGGCGTATACCTGGCCAATAAATATAAAATTAATACTTTAGTAATGCTAAGCTCTCCCATTTATGTGGGAGAACCCAAAAATATGGCACTGCATATTTGCAGAGATATGAGGAATAAAAACTATCAACGTATAAAGAGATATGTCTCCAATTGTATCAATACTCCTATAAAGGCGGTTATAAATTTTAAGATTATGGTTCACATAATGAAACCGTTAATAAAGAAAATTCAAATTCCTACACTGGTACTTCAAGGTTTAAAAGATGATGTAGTAAGGCCAAAAAGCGCGCAGTACATTCATGACAATATAGCTGCAGCAGACAAGCAAATTCATTATTTGCCCAATTCAGCTCATCTGGTGTGTTGTGATGTTGAAAAAGAAAGGGTTTTTCAGTTGGTAAATAACTTCATACAATTACATTAACTGTAACTGTTTTTTTAAATTTTTTCAAAATTATTTAATAAATAATATTAAAATGTACAAATAAGCAGGAAATCACTTTAATATGTAAAAAGACTTACTTAAATGTCTATAGAGGTGGAAATATAGTGACTGATAAAAACAACTCAAAACTTATATTAAAACTGCCAAGCAATTTTTCTAATTTAGATGCACTTTGGGAAATAAAAGAACGTTATTTACAGTTAGTAGAGGTTTCACCAAATACAGTGATCATTCATCAGGATGGAAAAATTGTTTTCATTAATAAATCTGGAGTCAAACTACTTGGAGCTCGTGATGCAGCAGAAATTATCGGTAATCCATTATTAAACTATGTACATCATAATTCTAAGCAATTAGTTAAAAATCTAATACAGGACATGATCCAAAATGGCAGTGATGCTCCTATGGTCGAGCAAGAGCTACTTCGGGTGGATGGATCACCTGTGGATGCTGAAGTATTGGCCAGTCCGGTAATCTACCAGGGGAAACCAGCAATACAGATCATTGCTCGGGACATTAGTGAACAGAAAAAAAGCGAAGCTTCCCTTAAGGCTGAACAGGAAAGACTTTATTCTCTATTGGACAACCTTCCAGGTTTTGTTTATCTGCAGGGTGCTGATTATTCGGTGCATTATACCAATTATAAATTCAATAAAATTTTTGGAGATCCGGGTGATAAAAAATGCTATCAATTAATTGGCCAATTGGATAACCCTTGTGCAATCTGCGAAACCTTTGAAGTTTTTGAAACCGGCAAACCAATAAACTGGGAATACATGTCAAATGGAAGATATTATGATGTATATGTTTATCCTTTTTCGCATTCAAACGATACTCCTTTACTTTTAGTGTTAGGAGTGGACATCACCGACCGTAAAATTGTGGAAAAAAACCTAAGGCGTTCTGAGGCAAAACACCGTACATTATTTGAGACAATGAAACAAGGTGTTATGTATGTAAATGCCCAAGAAGAAATAGTCTCTGTAAATCCAGCCATGGAAGATATACTTGGCATTCCATCAAAACTATTGAACGGACGAAAACTCGAACACCCTAGCGTAATAAATGAAGCTGGTTCAGTAGTGCCAAGGAATGAACTTCCTGCCATAGTATCTTTACGAACAGGTAAAGAAATTAAAAATACCGTAGTGGCAGTCTACAACCCTAAAGAGATAAGGTATCGCTGGTTAAATGTTAACGCCATACCACAGTTCAAAAAAGGAGCAAATAAACCGTATCAAACGTATACTACCTTTGAAGACATTACCGACCGCAAATTAATAGAAAGAAAGCTACGCCACTCCGAAAAACGCCTTTATAAAACCATTAACGCCTGCCCTGTGCTTATTAGTTTGCACAGGCTCAATGACGGTGTAATTGTGGATGTCAATGAATATTTCATAAAGACAACTGGCTTTTCAAGGGACGAACTTGTGGGCTATACCTTTGCTGAAATCGGTATGTTAACAGCTGATATTGATATAGATAAGCATATTAAATTCCTACGGACTACTACAAAAAAACGCAACTTAGAAGTAGACTTTTTAACCAAAACAGGTGAACTGCGACATGGGTTGACATCCACAGAAGTGCTGGATATTGATGGCCAACCTCATATATTAATAGCTACCAATGACGTTACAGAAATTAAAATGTATGAGCAGGAAATGCTGCGCCTAGACAGATTAAACTTAGTGGGAGAAATGGCTGCAGGAATTGGTCACGAAATAAGAAATCCCCTTACCACTGTACGAGGTTTATTGCAAATATTGAAGGCCAAAGATGAGTTTAACACTCATGAATCACATTTTAGCATCATGATAGATGAACTGGACCGAGCCAACGCCATAATTACTGAATACCTCTCTTTGGCCAGAAAAAAACCATCCACACTGGAGATGCAGAACCTAAATACTATTATAGAAATGCTGTATCCTTTGATTCAAGCTGACGCAATGGAAACTGGTAATGATGTCACCACTAAATTAGATATAATACCAGATATTTCTATTAATGGAAAAGAAATTCGCCAATTAATACTAAACTTAACCCGCAACGGTTTAGAAGCTATGGATTCTGGCGGAGTGCTTACACTAAATACATATGTTCAAGAAGATGAAGTTGTGTTGGCCATAAGGGACCAAGGCAAAGGAATAGACCCCTTAGTTCTGGAAAAAGTGGGTACCCCATTTGTCACAACAAAAAATGAAGGTACCGGATTAGGCTTGTCAATATGTTATAGTATTGCCAACAGGCACAACGCGCGTATAGACATTGAAACCGGCTCCACCGGCACTACTTTTTTTGTTCGTTTTAAAAATTCAAATAATTAACCCGCATTAAAAGCGGGTTTTTTGCTATTTATCACTATAGCCGTTAACTAATCCTAAACCCATTTGTTTTCTATACCGGCAGTGACGCATAAACTTCATCTGGCAATCTCTATTCTTATCTAGAAAGTCCAGTAAGTCTTCTATCGCTCTAATTGTAGGTAGTGATAGATAATGTTCCATTGCCTCTGCCTCAGCCCCTTTATCACATTGTGAGTTTATCGCTCGCAAAAAGTTTTGTAATATAGTATTTCTTTCCACCAAGAATTTTCCTAATCGACGGCCTTTTTCTGTTAATACCAACTCACGATATTTTTTATATATTAAATATTCCTTTTCACTTAATTTACGTATAGCACTGTTAACTGAAGGCATGGTAACATCCAGGCAAGAGGCAATGTCACTAACCCGAACCACATCATTATGCAAAGAAAAACGATAAATCTCTTCCAGGTAATCTTCTAGACTGGGTGACAAGATATCCATATTCTCCCCCCTCTCACCAGGAACAAATTAACCTTATATAACATTTTACGCTATAAGGTCTAGAAAATTACTACTGGAATTTTAGATAAAATAGGGCTCATTCTTCATGAACCCGTATTTTCAGTTATTTATTTAGTTGAGCAATTGCATCCTTTAGATGTTGCAAATATATTTTATGAATTTCTTGATTCTCACCCAACCCATGTAAGTAAGTTTCAACCTGATAATCGTTTTGTAGCTGCATTCTCCATGAATCTTCTTCGTCCCCTGCAAGATCATTTTGAGCATGGTCACCGGATACCAGCATAAAGGGCATTAATGTCAATTTGTTAATTTTTTTATTCTGCAACTTATTTTCTATATCTTTCAAGGTAGGTTCAGCTTCAACGGTACCAATAAGCATGTTTAAGCCAGTTTTATTTATTTCCTGTTGCATTTTACTATAACAAACATTGGCTGGGTGTTCACTACCATGCCCCATCATTAACACTGCTTCATCTGCTTCCGTTTTAGGAATTTGACCCTCCAATGCCTTTAATACATTAACATAGTCATTAGGATTTGTGTCACTTCCCAATAATGGTCTACCTAATACCAACTGTTTAAAAGTTTTTTCTTGAGTAAACTTATCTACTACTTTCTTTATTTTTTCATACTCAATGCCAGGTATAATATGTAGTGGTTGTACAACAACCTGTTGATACCCTTCATCCTTTAGTTTCTGTAGCGCCTGTTCGGGATTATCTATTATCAGTCCATCCCTTTCGGCTAATTTATTAATAATAAAGCCGGAAGTAAAGGCTCGACGTACTTCGTAATCCTGAAAGGTTTCTTTTATGGTGTTTTCTACGCTTTCAATACTAGATTTTCTAGCCTCTGGGTAACTGGTGCCAAAACTAACCACTAAAATTGCTTTTTTGCCAATGGTTTTATTGTTGGCTTTATATCTTCGAGCTATTATTGTGGATAGGTAGTTAACCTCCGGGACTTCCACTTTATCCAGTTTAGTGGTAACTCTTTCCCCTTCCATACCACACTCTGTAACTAAAATTGCGTTTTCAAATAATCCAAACTGCTTTAATTTGTTAACTATCTGGTGATAGTTTTTATACACTTTTAGCAGTACCAAATTATCTGAAGTGGATATAATTTCATCAAGCTTTTTTTCATCAACGGTGGCAGGAACAACACATAGTATCCCATTACCTTCTGCCAGCGGATAATTTAACTTGCTACCAATGGCTGAAAATGATGTCACTCCCGGTACAACTTTTATTGGATAACCGGAGTCTGCAATCATTTGTTGTACATATATAAATGTGCTATAAAGCATAGGATCGCCCAGTGTCAAAAACACCACTCTTCTACCTTGTTTTAAAAGGTTTAGTATAGTTTCTTTACTATTTCGCCAAGCAACAGAAAGTTTTTCTCTATTATTAACCATGGGAAATGTAAGTTCAATTATTTCTGCACCATCATTAAGATATGGTGTTGCAATGGCCAGTGCTAAGCTACCGCTTTTCTTCTCAGTCTTTGGTGCTAAAATAACATCGGCCTGTTTTATTATATTTACTGCTTTTAATGTTAATAACTCCGGGTCACCAGGCCCCACACCTACTCCGTATAATACCGCTGACATAATTATCTACCACCTTTACGTTACGTAATTATTATCCAAGTAAAAAAACCCCGGTTTCTACCAGGGTTTTTTGCTTAAACTGACATTACTTATGAGGTACATATAATCAAACATACCAAAATAGATGCCGCTTTAAGCATAAACCTTAGTCCCGGAAGGTCATGCTACCAGTTGTTTTAGGCAGGTCTCCTGGCTTACGGTTCATTGACAACTCTCGCCTTCCCAGTTATCCCAGTGGCTTTTATGAGAGTAGTTCACCGTTTACAGTGGCCGGTCCGCCCGGGATTCTCACCCGTGTTCCCTATTAATTTCCACCATTAGTGGGCAGAAAACCTAAACATCATATATTTACTTCTACCTAATAATTTATACCAGTATTTTCTTCTGTTGTCTATAGTTAATAATAATCTTTTGTACTTTAGACTAATCCTAACCCCCGTACCAGGTGGTTGACAACAATGCATAGTATTATTCCAACCGCTGTTGGGATTACTGCAGCCAATACTGTCCAGTACCAACTCTGCTGTTCCCGCTGCATGGTATAGAGAGTAGTACCACATGGCCAGTGACAGAGGGTAAACAACATTGTACAAAGAGCTGTCAGCCAAGTCCAGCCATGCTGGTCAACAAGTAACTGACGCAGGGCTTCCATGCTGTCCAGTTCTATCATCGCTCCACCAGATACGTAGCTCATAATAAGAATGGGGAACACTATCTCATTGGCTGGTAAACCGCAAATAAAAGCCATCAAGATAAAACCGTCTAAACCCATCTGTTTAGCAAAGGGATCTAGCCATCCGGCAATGGTTGCTAATACACTGGTATCACCAATCATGGTATTGGCAAGTACCCATACTATGCCTCCAGCAGGTGCAGCAATTATCATCGCTCTAGACAACACAAATATTGTGCGATCTAACACCGAGCGTACAATTACTTGACCAACCTGTGGCTTTCTATACGGTGGTAGTTCTAAAGTAAATGATGATGGTATTCCTTTTAAAAGAGTCTTACTCAACAAAAACGAGACTGCTAATGTTATTGCAATTCCCAACACTACCAAACCAGCCACCGATAAAGTGGCTACGGCACTGCTGAATGATACAACCATCCCCCCCATAAATATTGTGGCCAATGCAATCAGTGTTGGAAAGCGCCCATTACAAGGTACAAAGTTGTTAGTTAATGCTGCAATTAATCTTTCCCGGGGGGACTCAATTATCCGACAAGCTATAATACCTGCAGCATTACAACCAAAGCCCATACTCATGGTCAGTGCCTGCTTGCCGTGAGCACCAGCGCTCTTAAAGAATCTATCTAGGTTAAAAGCAATCCTGGGCAGATAACCCAAATCTTCCAACAGGGTAAACAACGGGAAAAAAATAGCCATAGGTGGTAACATCACTGAAACCACCCACGCCAAACTGCGATAAACACCTAATATCATAAACCCATGAAGCCAACTTGGGGCATTCATTGATATAAAAATATTTGTTAACTGATCTTCTATCCAAAACAAGCCATTTGCTAGTAAGGCTGAAGGATAATTGGCACCGGTAATGGTTAACCAAAGTATTAATGTTAACACACCAAACATAATGGGAAATCCCCATATCCTTGAAGTGATAATTTGATCAATCTTCCTATCCCAATCAACTTTATTTTTCTCATTAGTTACTGTTTCTGCAGCAATATTCCCTGCCTCTTGATAAATTGTATTTACTATACTGTCCCTAATTTCATTTTGTTTTGAACCTGTAATATTTCTGGCCTCTCTTATCAGTGATTGTAATGATGTTGATGAACTCATGCAAGTGCCTCCTGTAGTATTTGCACTTGTTCTTTCCCATTAAATTTTTCTAAAGCATGAATAATAGTATCGTCACCTTCAAGTAATCGTAAGGAAACCCAACGAGAATTGAGCTCGTTACCCACTACTCTTTTAACTATTGGCTCTAATTTTGCTACTACATCCTCTACCTGTGGGTTATATTGAACAGCCTTTGGCTCCGGTTTTAAAGTTCCTGTTACAACTTTACTAACTAACTTTAAAAGATCTGAAATGCCTTCTCCAGAGCTTGCCGCTGTACCTACAACTGGTATACCCAAACGTTGGTTTAATTTTTTTATATCTATGTTTAGTTTCTTGCGCCTGGCCTCATCTATTAAATTTACGCATAAGACAACTTCTTTTGTAATTTCCATTACCTGTAATGCTAAATTCAAATTTCTTTCCAAGCAGGTAGCATCTGCCACCACAACTGTGGCATCTGGTTTTGCAAAACAAATAAAGTCTCTAGCTACTTGTTCCTCCACTGAATTCGCCAGTAACGAATAAGTACCAGGTAGGTCTACCATTGTATATTTACGTCCTTCATGAATATAGCTGCCTTGACTCTGCAATACTGTTTTACCCGGCCAGTTACCTGTATGCTGACGTAGCCCAGTTAATCTATTAAATAATGTGCTTTTGCCGGTATTAGGGTTTCCAGCTAACGCAATTACCGGTTGTTTATCAGAAGTATCTACATTAAACACTTCCCTGGTGGTTGATGTTCCAGTAGATTGATAAGTCAGTCCCATTTCCAGTCCTCCTAATTTTGTTAATTCACCGTCTCCACCATTATTGTAGTGGATTCTTCCTTTCGCAAAGCAATAACTGCCCCACGTATGCTATAAGCAATTGGGTCACCTAGGGGACTGCGTCCTACCGCTTCAACTCTTGTGCCAGGCACTAGCCCCAAATCTAAAAGCCTTCGTTGCTTTATACCATCGGCGCTAACATTTTTTACTATTGCAGAGGAGCCGACAGCTAATTCTTTTAGTGACTTCAAACCAGCCATAGTAATTCCCCTTTCATTTAGCTTAATGTTGTTTAAGATTGTTAACTTCATCTAACAACTCTCTACATTAATAAAAATATGTTGACACACTAATATGTGTTACAATGGCAAAGCTGGTAAAAAAAGTTAATGGGGGTGCATCTGATATGCACCCCCATTAATGAAAAAACTTACCTTAATCATAAGAATTTTTCTTTTAAATACAACACTCCAATTCCTAATGCCAGTAAAACTGCGATAACTAATATCGCCTGAATGGCAAATATACCAATAGTAAATAAGATAGTCACTGCAAAATATCCTAGTATTAATAAAGCAACAAATCGAAATATTTTGTTGGAGAATAATTGAACCATTTTTTCACTAACCCAATGTCTATAATCTTTCAACACCAATCCCCCTTATTTGTGATATTAAGACTCTTTCTATTATAATATACAAAACCCCAAGGCAGAAACACTTACCTTGGGGTTTTGTTAGAATTTATCATATAAATTTAAAACTATTTTTTATTACTATTCCTCTAGTACTGGCTTTTTAACTTCTGAAGAAACTCCTTGTTCTTCAGCCATCCAACCAGCAACTCTTGGTGAAACCCAAAGCATGGGTAGTAGAATTATGGAAACAGGAACAGCGGTTACCACAATAAAGTTCTGTAAGGCACCAACACTACCGTCTCCGATATACAGCAACATTGACGCAACAGCACCCATTACAACAGCCCAGAATACACGAAGGCTTCTTGGTGGATCGCCTTCACCGGTAATGGCCATGGAAATGGTGAAAGACATGGAATCTACTGTGGTTGCTACAAAGGTAATTGTCACCACTAAAAAAGCAGCTGACATTAATGCTCCCATAGGCAGTTGTTGAGTGATTGCAATCATGGCTGCTGGAATGCCTGCATTATTCAATGCGTTAGATATAGAACCTGCATTTTGCAGTTCAAAGAATATTCCCGAACCTCCCACAACTGTGAACCAAAAGTTGGTTACCAGCGGGGCTATAACTGCCACTGCAATAAATAGTTCTCTTAGTGTTCTTCCCCTAGAAATACGACTGATAAAGATTGCCATCATTGGGCCATACCCTATAAACCAACCCCAGAAAAACACTGTCCACCAGCCGAGCCAATCTGCATCTCCACGATATAAGCTTATCTTCAGAAAATCTTGTATATATATTGCCGTTGTGCCAATAAATGAATCAAAAATGAACCTACCTGGACCCATCAACAGCATAATTACAACTAGACCCAATGTGAAGATTATATTAAAACGACTGAGAATCTGAATTCCTTTATGAAGACCTGTTGCCGCAGAAATGGCTGCAATTGCTACTAAACCAAATACAATAGCTAGTTGGGTTCCTAATACATTAGGAATGCCAAATAGACTTTCAAATCCATAAGCCGCTTGTAATCCTAAAAATCCAATTGGACCAATTGTACCTGCAGCCACTGCAATTACTGAGAATGCATCAACAAACGTTCCAAGTGCACTATTATAAATTATTTTTTCACCAAAAATAGGGTAAAGCAATGTGCGAGGTTTTAGAGGAAGGCCTTTATCATAGTGGCCATACATCAAAACAACAGCACTTAATGTTCCTAGTATTGCCCAAGCTAGAAAACCCCAATCCATAAAAGATTGTGCCAGTGCAGGTATGATAGCTTGTTCTGAAGCAGATTCAACACCATCGAACATCGGTGGAGCAGACAAGAAGTGATACATAGGCTCGGCCGCCGCCCAAAAAACACCGCCACCAGCAAGTAATGTACACATGATAATAGCTATCCATCTGAATGTACTCATTTCAGGTTTTTCTCTGTTTCCCAGACGTATCCTACCATATCTTGAAACTGCCATTCCAATGGCTACCAAGAAAGTGGCCAACATCAACACTTGCCAAAATGCACCGAAGTATTTTACTGAAAAAGCGAATGATGAATTAACTAACTTGCCTACTAGATCAGAGTTAAGCAATGAAACCAATACGAATAAAGAAAGTAGTCCACCACTGATCGTTAAGACAGGCCAATCAATCTTATTCTTTTGACTCAAAAATATAGACCCCCTAAAATTTTAACATGCCCCTAGATTATTTTGAGGCATGTCATGTTTTTGTGCCTGTTTTTTTGGCACATGCGCTATATAATATCAGATTTACCTTAAGAACACAAAGAGTAAGAGCTTATATATATAGTTATATGTTCGACTGGGTAATGCTATGGGATTATTGTTCCTTACATATCTTAAATTAAGCGAAAATCCGAAATCAGGGGTCATAATTCAGAATAAAAACCAATAAAAGAGCGACATGGAAATTCAGTTTTCCATGTCGCTCTTTTATATAAAATTGTTTCGGCAGCGACCTACTCTCCCAGGGGTCAACCCCCAAGTACCATCGGCCCTGCAGAGCTTAACTTCCGTGTTCGGAATGGGAACGGGTGTACCCTCTGCGGCAACGCCACCGAAAAAC
>VENI01000001.1 GCA_009711615.1 Bacillota bacterium
AAATTTCTCCGATAATTCCCCGTTCGACTTGCATGTGTTAGGCACGCCGCCAGCGTTCGTCCTGAGCCAGGATCAAACTCTCCATAAAATATTTTTATGAAAAGCTATTAATCTAGCTCTTAATTACATTTTAAAAAACGAGTTGCATGCTTCGTAAAGCTTGCTTGCATCCATCTCTTACTGTTTAGTTTTCAAGGATCAGTTTGTTTCCAGTTTCTTCATCCGCCTCATCAGCGGCAAGATCTAGTTTAACATTTCTGTCGATCTAAGTCAACTGGAAGTTTTTACTGCGTTATGCAGTTTTTTGCTGCCACTCATCAGCGGCTTTATTATGTTAACACCATATTAATTATAAGTCAATAATTTTACAAAAAAAAGTTATATTATTCGTTATTGTGGTATTGGCACGCAGTGCATACCTCTCCAAACATCTTCTCTAAGAAACTTAATTGTTTGAAATTCAGTGTTTCACCAGCGACATCCAGCAGTTGCTGGTAATGACTACTGCATAATTTACCACACCCAGCATTAATTATTTCTGGTGGCAGTCCTTTATCCTTTAATTCTTGTGTTTTCTCTCCAGCAATTATATTATCAACTTCCACTGCTTCATCTGAAACAACAACCAGTGCAATATTTCCTATATAATCTTTATTGTTAGTTATGGTAACAGTTTTATTTTGCCTTTGGGCAATCTCGAGATATTTTTTTGCTTTTTTCCTATAATCACTTCTAATTATAATTTTGGTGCTGCGCCTATCTTTTATTGCTTCAATTACATCAGGGTAAATCCAATTACTCCCCAATTGCTTATTAGTTAAAGTTTTTAATACTCGCTCTCTAAATTGGCCTAGATATCTTCTTTTTTCTCCCTTTCTTAATTCTAAACCATGTATACTGTTAGCGACCACAGCATCCATTTCATTTCTATTTGCAATCTTAAACAACTCTTCTTGTTCCTGCTGCTTTTCAAATTCATTTTGTCTATTCATAAATTATATTCTGAACAAAACTCTTCTATATATACATCGTTAATCAGTATTCAGAAGACAGGAGTCAGAATTCTGAATAAATTAACCCCCGGCTTTACCGGAGGTTACTGTTAAGGGTGCATGCGATATAGCATTCTTGGGAACGGTATTGTTTCCCGAACATGTTCTAATCCACAGATCCAAGCCACCAGTCTCTCTAATCCTAATCCAAATCCAGAATGGGGTACTGAACCGTATCTTCGTAAATCTAAATACCATTCAAATTCTTCTTTTGGTAGTTGGTGCTCTTCCAATCGCTGTTCCAGCATTTCTAATTCATCGATACGCTGGCCACCACCAATTATTTCTCCATAACCTTCCGGAGCGATTAAGTCAGCGCCAAGTACAACATTCTCATCATCGGGGTCTGGTTTCATATAGAAAGCTTTTATATTAGTAGGAAAGCGGTGTATAAATACCGGAGCATTATATTCCTCAGATATTACCGTCTCATCTGGGGCACCGAAATCATCTCCCCAGTTAAATTCATGCCCTTTTTTCTGTAGTAACTCTACAGCCTCAGTATAACTCAACCGGGGGAAAGGTAATTGAACCGCCTCTAATTTACTTGTATCACGTTTTAACACTTCTAGTTCAGCACTTCTGTTTTTTAACACCCGCTTTATAATATGAGATACCATTTCTTCTTGCAGTTTCATATTATCTTCATTGTTAAAGTATGCTGCTTCCGCTTCAATCATCCAAAACTCCATTAGATGTCGACGAGTTTTGGACTTTTCAGCTCGAAATACCGGACCAAAGCAATAAACTCTACCTAATGCCATGGCATTGGCTTCATTATATAATTGACCACTTTGGGACAGATAAGCAGGGTCACCATGGTAATCAATTTCAAATAATGTGGTGGTGCCTTCACAGGCATTAGGCGTAATAATTGGAGCATCGGCCTGGATAAAATCATTTTGATAAAAGAATTCATGGGCTGCCATTTCCACTTCACTACGTATACGCAGTATCGCCGACTGCTTGGGCGTTCTTATCCATAGATGCCTGCGATCAGCTAGAAATTCAACGCCATGTTCCTTTAAGGTTACAGGGTAATCCTCTGTTTGTGATACTACTTCAATATTGTTTACTTGCAGTTCAAAGCCACCAGGAGATTTAGGGTTCTCTTCCACCACACCAGTCACCCTAACAGAACTTTCCTGTGAGATCTTCTTAGCATCATCAAAAAGTTCTGGCTTTTCCCCTTTAACCAATACACCTTGAGTAAGACCTGTACCATCCCTAAGAATTAAAAATTGAATTTTCCCTGAACCTCTTCGGTTGTAGAGCCAACCATTAATAGTAACTTCCTCGCCAACATGGGCACTTAAATTTTTAATTAACACTCCATCCAACCAGTATCACCTCTAATCTAATATGTATAACTGCACTTAGTCTACCACATTTCTATATACACAACCAAAAAAAAGATAAAGCCTGGGCAAAAACCCAAGCTTTAAGTTGCTTCATTTTATTTTGTTAATCCTTCAATTCTCTTTTTATATGCTTCTGCTTTATCCAAGTCTTGATACTGAGATTTGTCTGTTTTCCAATGGGGTTCGGTGCCATGATAATATATTTTGTACAGCACCCGCAGAGCATGTAGGTTATCTGGATCTTCCTGCAATGTTTTTTCATATTCAGCTATGGCCTGATCCCACTTTTTCTGTAGCAGCAATTTGTCAGCCTCCCCCATCGGGCCTTCAGGAAGTTTAAATGTTCTCGGTGGATGGGTTGACACAGGACCATAACTAGAACTGATTAGTACATCATTTTTATTGTAAGCACCTACTCCCCACACAACTTCCTGACCAGGAATACCTATCCCCAATAGTGATTGGGGGTCTATGCTTTCGTCACTATATCTTAGTCCTCCGTTGAATTGCCATATTTCATCAAGGTTAATTTCTGCAGTATTGGTTTCAAATTTTTGGTTTGAGGGAGTATAGTAAATGCCACTGCTATTATCTTCCTCGTCTTTCAACACACTTCCTAACTGTAGTTTGTAGTATACAGCACCTGGGTAAGGCTCCCATGACAATTTAATTGTATTGCCTTTTTCCACCACCCCATTCTCGGGGCTTAATAATTTCACAGTTTCGTTAAATTGAAAATTGTTTTTTACCTGCTCGCCATCTTCTAATTGAAACTGGGAGTCTATTCTACTACCACCCTTTAGTTCCAAATCCGAAACTTGATTAGGGTTTAAACCTAAACCCACCTGGTAATGTCCGGGTTTTATATTTTCAAAGCGGTAGTAACCCTCTTCATCTGTGATAACTTTCTTAGCATTACGAATAATTTGGGTTGAACTGCTGCTGTCCCGCTCTTGATATTTTGCCAAGTAAACCCTTACTCCTGGAAATGCTTCATTCATTTTTAATACTTGACCAGATATAACCCCTGTGCCCTCACTTGGGTTAACACGGTATTCTTGTAACTTGGCCAGGCGTTGTTGAACCTCATCTTCAAAATATTGCATACTTTCCTGCAGTTCTTTATCATTGCGTGCATCTTCAGGTAAATCAGCATGATTCTGCTGCCAGATTTCTATTACTTGTTTATAAGCAGCTTCAGCCTGATCTAGTTTTCCTAAATCCCTTAAGGCATCACCTTTTAGCAGTTGCAGGTTGATATTATAACTCCGCCACTTATAATCATTAATAACCTTCAAAGCATCTTCCGGACGATTATTCTCTAATAACATCTCAGCTAAATCCATAGTTGCACTGCCTGCATGCGGTTTACCTAGTTTTATTGCTTCTCGATACCACTTCTCAGCCTTTTCAATATCATCTTTTCCCCGATATATTTCCGCCAGCCTCACTCTAGCCCAACCAGACCAAGTTCCTTCAGGATAATCTTCTATCAGTCTTTTATATCTTGCCACAGCCTCAGAAGTATTTGTTAATTCATTACTTCCACCAGCGGAAGCCCAAGACATTTGCGGGAATATAAAAATGCCGTGATGACTACTATAGTATTGCTGTCCGTTATAAATAGTTGCTGCATCATAGGCCGCCTTTTCTCCCTGATCGGTTCTGGGAAACATGTTGGTAACAGTATCAAAATACTTTACTGCTTGAATATAATTGCCATCCTCTTGATAATCTTTTGCCCTGGCCACCAAAATATCCGGCACAGCAGCATATGCTACCAGCCCGAAAATCAGTAACACCGCAACTGCCACTAATATATGTTTGCCCTTTATTTTAGCTGTCGTTATGATAATATATCATCCCTTCCCGGTTTAGTAGATAACCGTTAACAGTAACAATTTCTATTCAAAATTAATTCTACTTATATGACGCTTGAACTGCAACATGGTTTCAAAAAATAATAAATAATGACAAAATAAATTGAAAATACTAATGTCTATGTATATTATGAAGACGGGGTGCAGCCATAATGCAAACGCATCTTTCTGACGATAGACTATTTGAATTTCTAGTTGCCCTAATCCTACGCAGCAATGGTTATGTAGCCGGTGTTCCTCGCCGCTTATTAGGAGGAAGGGGTACAAAACACCAAGTTAATGTAATTGGTGTAGACTTAAACACCAGCCCTTTTAGTTTAAATAACATTATAATCGCACAAGCAAGTTGTAACGTAAACTTGGACATGGTGAGAAATCTTAAAGCTACTCTGATAGACCTGGAGCAAACCCTTCCCTCAAAGCGGGAACTTATAAGAGAAATAGTAGGCACCGACCGGGGAGATTTGTTTCATAGAATATACGGCAAGGAAAAAAGCAAGGAAAAGTTCTCTGTTAATTATGTCGGAAATATTTTTATAAACAAGCCTTTGGATCAGTTTGCCTGGGAATATGCCAATGCTCACGGTATTTATGTTACATATGTACCAAAACACTTAGCTGGTTACCCCCTCCACTACTGGTTTAACCTGTTTCGCAAACAATTGGACAATATCGTCAGTAGTAATGGATCAATAACTTTACCAGGTTTGGCTAAAAAAGAAAAAAAACAACAATCTTTTAAAAATATAATAAGTTTACTAAGCAATGAAGACACAGCCAATAGTCTAGAGACTCAGCAAAACCACGATTTATTTACCATTATTAACGAAATAATGTTCACCAAAGATTTAAAACCTCTGCATAAAAAAATACAACAGTTAGCACTGGCATCCATGAATGGCTACCCTGTATTGTTAGATTATAATTTAAGTTACAGAAACTTGATAGAAGCTGCATTAATAAGTTTTCACAATCAGTTTAACAAGGTTAAAAATGTCAGTCAGCGCACCAAGTACAAACCATTAAACACCGCAAAATTTTTGATTGATAATATTAAAAATACTGACGACCCAAATATTGCAATGATAAACTATCGAGCAGATCCTTCAGAAGTTTCTAAACCGATAGCCGACATGAAAGGTTTTGTATATGTCCCCACATCAGTACTAGACAAACGGATGACCCGCTTTCAGCTAAAGCTTCCGCTTAAAACAGATATTAGCATGATTGCCGAGTTTCATATTGAACAAAAATAAACAACCCGTACGCCTTTTTAATCTCGAGCTTTTCAATATAGATTAACCACTCTGAAACCTCTACGGGTCGCGTCCACCAAATCTTCGCCCCAGGTTTTTATTCCATAACTAACCAGGTATCGATTTTTTAGGGCTACAAGGTTTCAATCCTATGCTATTTATAATATTATTAGAAAAAGAAAAAACGGACAATTTTAGTTTGCAGACATGTACACTTTGCCCAATCAGTAATTATAAAGCAAGGAGGCAAGTTTTTACTTTTAAACTTTTCCTGCTACGTATCGGAATGGGGGACAATTTATTATGATTAAACCGTTTAAAAAGATCCACTACAACGCTCCTGTTATTCTTACCTTCACATTCTTATCATTTTTTATCCTAGTCTTAGGAGAATTGACCAATGATTTTTCTACAAGATTATTTTTTTCTGTGTATAAATCGTCCATGTCCGATTTCTTTTTTTATATAAGGTTAGTTGGCCATGTTCTAGGTCATATCAATTATGAACATTTTTTTAGCAATTTCCTTCTGATTCTACTGATAGGTCCAATGTTGGAAGAAAAATATGGATCAAAAAATATGATTTTAATGATCGTTTTTACAGCTATTATATCTGGAGTTCTCCACATTCTATTCTTTGACTCTAATGCTCTTCTAGGGGCTAGCGGAGTGGTGTTCATGCTTATTCTATTGAGCTCCTTTGTTAATATAAAAAAAGACAGTATACCCCTTACTCTTATATTAGTGATTATTATATTTATTGGAAAAGAACTATATAATGGATTACTTGCACAGGATAATATATCTCAGATCACCCATATTGTCGGGGGATTTTGTGGGGGGGTTTTTGGATATATGATGCATAATAAAGAAAAAGTAATAGAAGAACAACATAGTTGAGAGTTGTTTCCCTGTTCGGAAAAACAATATTCATTTGATTTTAGACTATTATAATTATGGTAGAATGGTTAAGTGAGGTGAATCTATAATGGAAAAACAAAATGATAAGTATAAATGGCGGGCACTGGTTGCTATTGCCATAGGTACATTTATGGGGCCCCTGGATGGAAGTATTGTCAACATCACTCTTCCCCATATCAGCAGTTCTTTGGGAGCAGATATGGCTACTGTAGAATGGGTTGTTATGTCCTATCTGCTAGTGATTTCCAGCTTATTATTGACTTATGGCAGACTGGGAGATATGTACGGGCATAAGAAAGTATACATAACTGGATTTTTTGTTTTCACGCTGGGATCGCTATTTTGTGGTTTATCCCCCAACATATGGGCATTAATTTCTTTTAGAGCAGTACAGGCATTGGGAGCAGGAATGATGATGGCTATAGGCCCAGCATTGATAACCTCCATTTTTCCTCCTCAAGAACGGGGTAAGGTCTTAGGTATAATGGGTTCTACAGTGGCTTCCGCCCTTGCCTTTGGCCCAGCTTTGGGTGGTATATTAGTGGACTTTTTCGGATGGCGTTCAATATTCTTTATTAATCTCCCCATTGGAGTTATTGCAATTTATGGGGCAGTTACTGTACTCAGACCTACACAAGCATTAAAAGACCAACGTTTTGATATACCCGGTGCATTAACACTTTTTTTAACTTTAATTACTTTCCTCCTTTCAGCCAGTCATGGGCAACAGTGGGGGTGGAGTTCACCGGTTGTTATTGGTTTATTTCTAACTTCATTAGTGATGCTGATATCATTTATCTGGGTAGAGTCCAGAGTGCCCCAACCAATGATTGATTTAAAGCTGTTTAAAATAAGAATGTTTAGTATGGCTAATATATCCTCGTTAATTAGCTTTATGGCCCATTTTTCAATTATTTTTATACTACCCTTTTACCTAAACGAAGTAAGAAAACTGGAGCCATCTGGTGCTGGTTTATTAATGACCGCTTCACCGTTAATAATTTTATTTGTGGCCCCAATGTCTGGCGCATTATCTGATCGAATTGGTTCCAGACTACTGGCTTCCATGGGTTTGGGCATTGTATCCACTGCTCTCTTGTTTATGAGTACCATAAAAGTGGACACACCCCTTGTGCAAATATCTCTGTACCTTGCTGTATTAGGCTTGGGCTTAGGACTATTTCAGTCTCCAAACAATAGCGCCATCATGGGCAGCGTTCCCCGGAACCGCTTAGGTATTGCCTCCAGCACCTTAGCATCTATGAGGAACATTGGAATGGTTATCGGGATAGCTTTAGCAGGGGCTATTTTTACCTCTCGTCAACCTGTGTATCTGGAAAACCTGAAAGCTGCTAGTTCATCAATCAATCTAAATTCTCTGGCATTCACCTATGCCATGCATGACGTGTTTTTAGCTGGAGCAATATTGTCAGCAGTAGGAGTATTAACTTCATTAACAAGAGGCAAAACCGCGGAAACGGCTAACAATTCTTAGTAATAGTTTTTTAATAACAGTAAACCCCGAGCGGCTGCTCGGGGTTTACTGTCTGGAGATTCTTTCTCCGGTGAGTTTGTCTAACATTTTTAACATACCTGTTCCATATTTCATTACATCAAGCCTGCTGTTGTAAATTAACTGCTTCATTCCCGGTAGGGTTGCTGCCCAGGTCACCATGTTTATTGAACGATTGCTGGAAATGTTTAAATATTCCCTTAGCACAGTAGATCGGCTAACATCAGTATTCAATGGTTGTAGTAGTTTTTCATAATCTTTACCTTGGGTAATACTTTGTGCCGCATACACTCCTGACCTAATGGCATTAATCTGTCCAAAACCCAAAAATGGTTCTAAAAAACCACCTGCGTTACCAGCTAAAATTATATTGTCTAATTTGTGCGGATAAACCAAACCGGACGAGTGTTCCAAAGTAAAGTTCTCAATTATCTTATAATCAAAATTTCCATTTTCCCAAAACAAGTGCCAATAGTCATCTAATTCTTCCGGCCCTATGTTACGTACTATTAGCACTAGCGAAGCCATCTCTTCATTAAAAGGAGTTAAGTAAGCATAACCAGTGTCATTATATTTTTTATTAAACCACATTATCAGCTTATCTGTTTCAAATTTACCCAGCACTACTGCCCCACGTAAATATGAATGAAACAAGTTATCCCATAAACTAAGGGTTCTAGCCACCTTATTATTTCCGGTACACACTATTACATGGTCATATTTTTTGCATAACTCATCGAAATTTGCGTGGACATTATAATTTATCTTTGATTTAACAAGCTTTGTTAATTGGTCTTCGACGCTGTCTTTGTACTGACCCCTTGAAAAAAAATACCCCAGGTCTCCATTTACTGTCCGCTGAATACCAGGCATTCTCATTTCTACTTTTTTCATTTTATATAAAGGCTTTAACTTGATGCCAAACTCTTTATCAAGATACTGAACAGGGTCTCGATAAGGTCGGATAAATAATTCCATCATAGCAGATACATGGGGAAATAATTCTCCAGTACGGCTTCGCTCTTCAAAAATTTCCGGCGTAATGCCGTTACGTTCCAGTTCATGTGCACAGCATAGCCCCGAAAGCCCTGCACCAATAATAGCAACCTTCAAGAAAAACACCTCTGTGTATATCTGCAAAATTAAAGTACAGACTTATTATTTAAAGGAGGTATAACATGAGTTTTTTAAAATTTCTCTTACTGACTGCAACCCTTGGAATTGTAGTTATGGGATGGTTTATACTGGTATCATGGTTAGACAAAAGTATAAACAGCACTTAAAGTTGAATTTTAGGTACAATTTTGCTAACTGGAAATGGCTTTCCTTCCAGGGCATGTATTTTTTTCTGGAGCATATCAATGTGTTGCATTTCTTCGTCCCGTAAATTTATAAAAAATTGCCTTGCCATGGGATTTGATATTTTCATGGCCTGTTCATTGTAATATTTTTGATTATCCATTTTACTCATTAAAGCATCATATAAAAGATCAAGAGCATCCAAAAGGCAGCACCTCTTACTTAATATTGAATTTATTCATCTCTTGTTTAATTTTGGCCACCCTGGACCGGCTGGCCACCGCGAAATCCCCAAATAAAGCTGTTAGGTCTTTATCTCTAACCCTCTTAGACCAGTAAAAATATTTGGAAGTATATCTCTCTTCACGTTCTACTGCCAACTTAAAAGCGTTGTTCATTAGATCTTTTTGTGTTAGTCTTCGCACTTAGCATCACCTGTTGATATTGTTTGTGTAGTTATTATGTTTTATTAGTGTATATCACAATCTCTTTACGGATAATTCTATATGTTATGGATAAATTAAGCTCGAAAGTTAATTATCAGGTGGTGAGTTTATGAAAGTGGCCGTCGTCGGTGCTGGAGTGGCTGGTTTAGCATCTGCCATTGAATTGGAACGATTGGGAGTAAATCCAGACATATATGAACAACGGTATCATGCTGGGGACTTGGCACCCTTTTCTGCTACCATGCTGGACATTGGCTTGGCTTCGGTAGATAACCAAATAAAACACCTCGAAAAAAAC
The DNA here is from genome assembly GCA_009711615.1 of Bacillota bacterium. GTDB lineage: Bacteria > Bacillota > Desulfotomaculia > Desulfotomaculales > Desulfohalotomaculaceae > Desulforadius. The sequence continues at coordinate 10,027 of VENI01000001.1, forward strand.
TATAACATAAAACTTAAGCCGCTTAATGAAATAAAAAATGTTGTAGTACATAGCCCAAAAAGCAAGTTTTCTATATCCGGAAAAATGGGCTCTTTTATAAAAATGGGCCAAGATAAAGAAAGCGTACAGCAGCAGTTTTTAAAAAATATCAAAACAAAAGTGATTTATAAAAAGTACATAGATTATCTTAAAATTAAAGATCAGTATGATTGGGTGATTTGGGCAGACGGTTCTATTAGTGTACCCATTGAATTAAATATTTTTGAACCTACTTTTCAAGGTTGGGTAAGGGGGGCGTTTTATACAGGCAGTTTTGAGCCAAACAGGGCTGATTTTTGGTTTGACCGTGAGTTTGCCAGGGAAGGTTTTGGCTGTTTAACCCCTTTTAATAATAAGTCTGCCAGTTTAATGCTACAAGTTAACGGTATCACTAGGCAAGAATTGCACGACTATTGGGATACTTTTGTGAACAAAATTGGTTATAAAAGTATGGGTACTGGTTATTTTGAAACTGAATTTCAAACAGGAAGATTAAAAAAGCATGTGGTTGATAACACCCTGTTTGTAGGTTACGCTGGTGGGTTTGTAGAAGCTTTATGGACCCAAGGAGTATTGTTTTCTACAATCAGTGGTGCTGAAGCAGCCCGTAGTATTGTTAAGGGTGACAACTACGAAAAAAAGGTTAAACAGTTGGTAAAAACAAATCATAACATATATGATTTACGACAAAGATTAAGCAGACTGGATAATCAAGGTTTAGACATACTGATAAGAATGCTAAAGGTTCCTGGGGTAAAGCAATTAGCCAGCACTGGTAACTACAGTGGTATAAAGTTAATATCAAGGTTAATCACCAGGATAATTGGAGAAGACAGCAAGGGGAATGATTATTAATGCCGGAATGGATTGCAGTTTTTATTTCCAGTTGGCTGATGTTTTTTATACTTGTGGACAAAAGCAGGTTAAAATATACCATATTGGGCGGTATAACAGCTATGATATTACAATTGATTGTTGATACAGGTGCATCCGGGATAGGCTTGTATTCTGTTAAAAGTGGATATAAACTGGGTGGAGGTTCAGCTTTGTTTACCTTTGGTGCAGTGTTAACCATGGGAATATTATTTGTTCAGTACATACCCAAAAATCGCTGGCTTAAGGTTGCACATATTATAGTAACAGCAACATTGTTTCTAGGTATGGAATATTTGCTGGTACAACGAAATTTAATCATTTATACCCATTGGGGAATGGGTCCCAGTTGGTTTACCAACATATTGGTGTTTATAACAATCACATGGGTGGCACAAACCATAGGGGTAACTAGTAAACAAGTTTCCTCATAATAAAAAGGCCTCGAAAGGCCTTTTTATTCCTATCAGAAAAAACTAGTTTTCAAACATATAACTAAGTAAGATGGTACAAGCAACTAAGCTCCAACGGTTTTTAAGATTGAATTTATTTTTTCGCTGGATGTTGTTTCCTCTGTCTTATCCTTTTCATCTGTGAACATTAGGTCAACAGCGCCTTCTATGGATACATTGGGAGGAGCAAACAGGAATATTCCGCTGCCAACTCTGCTGGCGTTACCTTCAATGGCAAAAATAACACCACTCAAATAATCCAATACTCTTTGGGCCTGATCCAAACTAAGTTCTGTTAAATCCACCACGACAGAATAATTTTCCCGCAACTGGTCGGCCACCTGGCGAACTGCATCAAACGATTTCAGGTGGCAAACCACCATTTTTGCACTATGTATATTATTCTTATTGGGTATAGCAACTAATTCACTACGTCGCTCTTCTTTTTTCTCCTGGCGTTTAGCCATTTTCTTCTCGTACCAGTTTAATTCTTCTTTTTCTTCATTTTTTACAGCCGGTATTAAATTTTGAGGCTCGTCTTCCTCCACAACCTCAAACCCTAATACATTTAAGAATTTATCAAATACTTTAGCCAAGGATAATCTCCCCCCTAGAATACAATTTATTTATATATTAGTAATAAAAATGACTTCGCTATATATAATCTAACAATTTTTGGTATAATTTGCAATACTTTTTTGTAGGTCCAAAGACCTAATTATAAGAATTTTATATATTTTCTACTATTAGTTTGGCAACTTTAATAGCCTGTTCAATATCTTGTCCGTCCACATCTTTATGTGTTACAAAACGAACCAGTTGTGGTCCAAAAGTAACAGCACTAACTCCTCGCTTTTTCATTTCATTTACAAGTTCACTAGCATTCATATCGGTGGATGAAACATCCACCAACACTATATTAGTTTGCACCCGGTGTAACTCTACGTCCAGACCATTAATTTGAGCTAAACCCTCAGCTAGTCTCATGGCATTGGCATGATCTTCTGCCAGTCTATCAACCATATTCAGCGCTTCCAGCCCTGCCGCAGCCAGGATACCGGCTTGACGCATGCCTCCACCAAGGGCTTTGCGGTATTTTCTAGCTTTTTCTATAAATTTTTTACTTCCTGCCAGCATTGAACCCACTGGTGCACCAAGACCTTTTGAGAGAGAAAACATCACCGAATCACAGTATTGAGTGAATTCCTTTACATCACAACGGGCAGCAGTGGAAGCATTAAATATTCTAGCACCATCCAAGTGTACAGAAAGGCCGTATTCATGTGCCAATTCATAGACATCTTTCATTTCCGCTGAGGTCATAACTGTTCCCCCACCCCGGTTAAAAGTGTTTTCCAAACAGAGTAGACGACTGTTAGGAAAATGGATATCGGTAGGTCTATAAGCCTGACGCAGAATGTCAGTCGCATTTCTACCTAATAACCCGGAAACTGGTCTTAACTGTATACCAGCCAGCATAGCCGGTGCGCCTACCTCGTAATAAATGATGTGTGATTCTGCATCTAATATCACTTCATCACCACGTTCAGTATGGGCCAACAACGCCACTTGATTTCCCATGGTACCGCTGGGCATAAAAAGTGTTTCTTCCTTACCGATAATTTCAGCAGCTGTTTTTTCCAGTTTGTTTACAGTTGGGTCCTCTCCATATACATCATCGCCAACTTCAGCAGAAACCATAGCATCACGCATTTCAAGTGTGGGCTGGGTAACGGTATCACTACGCAGGTCAATCATATGTAATCACTCCTTGTTATCAATGGGACATAATAATATTATAACCATTATTGTCAATTAGCACCAAGGGATTATATTAGAGAAATTAGATCCAATAGAGAAAGCAGATTAAGGGAGGGGTGTCCCCTCCCTTAACTTTATACAGTACGTATATAAATATGGTTTGTATATATCCAGGGTATTAAACACCTGCCACGTTTACGAAAAACTTCCATTCTATAAACTCCCGGTTTTTTCACAGGAATATTAATTATCTTTTCGTTAGTCTGATAAATAGTCTTCCCATCCTTAATTATTCTGGCATGACTTCCTTTGGGAAGCCTGCTGGTAATTTTAATACCTTTATGCCATTTTAACTCATCACCCATGTGCCAACTCTTATCTTTATAAATTGCAGTAAACTTAAAGTTTTCAACTTTACCCGCTGTGTAGTTAAGCAGATAACTCCTTCCGTTTCGTAAAGCATCTAATACCATGTTACGATCTTCGATTTCATTACCAGTTAGTTGATTAGTTGTTAACACATGAGTACGCAACGTGCTGAACTGTTTTACATAACTGCTGAGAATAGAAGGAAACCAACCAAGTTGTCTGCCCCCATGGGCATCCACCCCAGCAATAACAGGCACTCGCCTCTTTTGAGCCAACTTGTCCCAGCCTGATTTCACTTTTTCACAGGGTTCCTGAAGGCACCATGCTGGGTTGAAAATTGCCTTAATAAGGTTAACAAAGCTGGAGGCACGGTTTGTCCACTGGGTAAAGTAATTCCACAACTCTATTCCAAAATGGTGGGATAAATTTTCCCATTCGTTCCAGCCCATACTCTGGGGTTGAAAATATTTATTTGCTCTATGGTCAGGATGAGCCAAGAAACCAAAACCACCTTGCTGATTAATATTCTTAATGTAATCATTGGGCATCATTTTATTGTTTGGTAAATTTTTTACATCATAGCATATAAAATGATTGGTGGGTGGTGAAATTTCCGCACCAATCAGCATTAGAACCCCATTAATATATCGCTCACCTTTTTTGTGCAGTTCTCCCAAGGTGTCATGATCATTGATCATCAAAAACTTAACACCTGCCTTAGCTGCCGCCCGAGATATTCCATCATAACAGGCAGAACCGTCTGAATAAGTGGAGTGCACATGGATAACACCGGGGTAGTCAAACATAATTACACCTCGGCCTTCTATGTCAATTTCATTTTGCAGACTAAATCACAACTACTATTGTAACGTAAATTGACCTAAGTTTTGAGATGTAATTTGTTACAGGATAATCAAATTATGTAAACAAGAAGTTACGGTTCATTATTTTTTATTTTCTCTTTCCTAAGTTGTAAAATGACAAGTATCAAGAATGGTAGGATTACCTGGAAGGGAAGAGCATAAAATGGCCAAACCTTAACCGGCCACTTGGACATTTCGGTAAGATTATCATACACTATGTAAGAAAGATTAGCCATCAGAATTGATACAGGTATAATAATTATCCTGTAGTCACTTAAATCAAAAACTTTGGTAACACCCTTAGCCACTGCCAATATGCACAAACTAGTTTTTATAAACCCACCAACAACAAAGGTTACCCCTACCACTATTTCCAGTCGCTGCAAAAAATCACCAATATTCAGCTTTCTCACCGCATTATGGGCCGGGAAATAGTAGTCTTGAGCTGCATCCACCCCTAAAACTAGTACTTCTGACAATGAAGTAATAAAAACTATAGCACCAGCAATTAACAGACCGCCAGTAAAAACCCTGGAAATTGATTTAGTTCTAATAGACTGAAAGACAAATAAACATATAATTGCCTCGGCAAAGGGAAATGCCAATGTTGATATTGCACTATTAAAAATTGGTTGAAAACCATTATAAAAAACCGGTCTGATGAAATCTAAATTCCACTCCTTACTTAAAAGTAACGGTGTTATAAAAGTTATGGTAATCATTACAATTAAAAAAAGCTTTCCCAGACGCCCCATTAATTCAAGACCATCTTTTGTAGCCCATATACATACTAATATTAAGCAAGACAGTGGGGCAATTATTGGGGTTTCCGGCAGTGTTACAGTAATTATAAACTCTGTAAAGGACCTTATCACCAATGCACCTAAATGTAAGAGAAACCAAATATATATGATACTAACTGCTTTTCCCATACCGCTACCCAAAACCAGCTTTAAAATATCGAAAAAATCCTTACCAGGAAAAGCTGATATCAGCCTAGCATAGACCATGAAAACAAAATATGCCATTAAAATTGAAACTAAAATGGCTATCCAAAAATCTTTCCCTGCTAATAGTCCACTGGTAAATATTAAGGCATCTCCTATAATGGCATACACAATAAGGCTTATAGCCTGTTTTCCCGAAAGCACTTCTTTATTCAAAAGCTTTTCCTCCCATCAATAATGACAGGCCCTGTTTAATCATGAGAGCAATACTTGGTATGTCAGCCTCTGCAATCAGTAATATGCCAATAAACATAGATATAATAATAAATGTTATATACACACCAATTTCTTTAATTTGTTTCTTCTTATATAACGGAATTATTTCTAATGTCGAAACAATTAATAAGAGTAAAAATAGTAAAATATAATACATTAACTAATCTCCCACTTCTATGTTTTTTCCAGCCAACCCACTACCCCTGATATGAATACCAATATTAATTTTCACACCAATTTGAGGATAAATTTCATCCCAGTTAGATTCTATCTGTTTCCATAGGTCCGGCATTTCTCGCTCAATTGCCTGACCAAACCCAAAAGCATCACTACCATATGCCTGTGCCTTAGTAATGGTTACCTTTATTCTTTTTTTGATGTCTTTTTTAATTTCCCTTTCTATTTTGTTCTGAACATCTTTTTCCGAAGGTTTTATAGTTCCATCAAATTCAGCAATGGTAACGTCACTGTGAATGTCTACGTTCATAATAATTTCACCTTCATCAGTCAGAACAGGCTTCACATTAGTCTTACCTTCATATATTTCCAGGGTCGTATTTACATTTCTACCCTCTATGTTAATGGCCTCTTCCACCAGTGCTCCACCTTTAATTTTATCCCTCAACCATAGTAGACTTCTGGTTTCATAACCATTAAACCACCCGACCTGTTTGGCACCCTTAAAAACAGCCGCCCCATGAATTTGAGGCACTTTTTTACCATTTTCCGGTTTCAGATTAACGGTTGCAGCAACTGCTGACTTTCCATTGGCAGATAGATCATTAATAAAATGACGCAATTGAACACGGGGAAATTTTGAAATGGATTCGCCTGATTTAAAAGCATTTTCCAGCTGATATGATACTATCTTCCCCAATTCAACTTTACTCTCCAAAATTTCTCCAGCTGTTTTTTCTCTGGACACCAGGATATACATATCTGTTCTCACTTCTGCATCTCTTTTAACCCAATCTAAAACAGGGGCAATATTTTTTCGGGCAATTTCCTCACTGATAATAATTACCCTGGCATGGCTCCAATATAATTTTTTACCAGATACTTCAATAAAGTTTCTAACGGCCCCAAAAATTGTTCTCCCTTTAATTGTCATGGTTGTTGTAGATATTTGAGTTTCCTTTTGCTGCTGAGAGGGACTTATTAGTTCAACCGTAACAATATACTTACCGGTTTTGGGGTCCATGTCTACTGCCGCACCAGTTACTATGGCCAGGTCTTCTATCTCTCGATAATTCCAACATCCGACTGTAATTAGTAGGCTTATAACAACTATCAAAATAAGCATTAGTTTGTTCTTTTTCATATAATGTTACCTCTTCCAATCATCTTTGAACCGTTTTTCTCAACTTGTCTTTAGTGATAAGTTTGGGTCTGAGATACATCATAAACCAAGGCACTCTTACCACGGTGTCCTTTAAGTCCTGCTTTTCCAGTGATCCTGCGGTTAACATATAAGGAACCCCAAAGGACCGCATTGACATTAAATGGATAAAAAGACCAATTATTGCAAATATGTACCCATACAACCCCAGCATTGATGATAATATTAAAAATGCTCCTCTTGCAACAATTATCGCCCCCATCATCTCTGCTATTAAATAGCTGGAGATGCCAGCTAAAGCTACAACAATTAACATCGGTGCGCTAATTAACTTGGCCGTTATAGCAGCTTCACCCAAAACCAATGCCCCTACAATACTAACGGTTTGTCCAATTGGAGTAGGCAAACGTACTCCTGCCTCCCTAAGAATTTCAAACACTGCCAACATCAGGATGGCTTCAATCACCGTGGGGAAAGGAACTCCTTCCCGGGAAGCTGAAATACTAAGCAGCAGTGGTGTTGGAATCATTTCCTGGTGGTAAGTAGTTAAAGACAGATATATACTGGGAACACTGATAGATAAAAAAAATCCCAAGTATCTCAACAATCTATTAATAGAGGCGAAAATAAATTCATTGTAATAATCTTCATTAACCTGGAAATTTTCAACAAATAAGTAAGGAAGGGTTAATGCAAAGGGTGACCCATCAAAAATCACCGCAATCCTGCCCTCCAACAATCTACCCACCACTGTATCGGGTCGTTCTGTGCTGCCGATAGTTTTAAAAGGTGATAGCGGTGAGTCCTTAATTAGTTCTTGTATATAACCGGAATCTAATATTCCGTCTATATTAACTTCATCTAATCTTTTTTCCAGTTCTTCTAAAATTTTTTTATTGGTCAGTCCCTCCAAGTAGCAAATGCAGTATTTAGTTTTGGTTCTAGTACCTATTTGGTTGAACTTGAATTTTAAGTCCGATGATAATAAACGTCTTCTGATAAGAGTTAGGTTAATAATCAATGACTCATTAAAGCCCTCCCTGGGGCCCCTAACCACCTTTTCAGTCTCCGGCTTTTCTATCTGCCTAACCATCCAACCCTTTGTTTCTATTATCACCGCTTCAGCATAACCATCCACCAAAAGAACTGTATCCCCATACAAAATTGATTCAATAATATTATTAATGTTTGATGTTTTTTTGATATTACCGGATAAAAGTACTTTGTTAATATAATAATCAATCATATTTTTCTGCTTAAAATCAGTAACAAATTCTTTATTCATTAACGGAGCCAATATATTCTCATTAATAATTTCTGTGTCAGCCATATCGTCAACATAGATAATGCAACATTTTAATGAGTGGGTAGTGTTAAACTCCCTAAATATTACTATTTCATCACCAGCAAAGATTTCTTTAAATAATTTTATGTTTTTAACAAGAGATAAGCTAAGATTATCGCTATTACCAATCATTTTATCTTTAAGCTTCTTAAACATAAGATCACTGCCTTATACCAAATTATTTAACTAATATTTCCGATTACAGTAATATTATGTAATCTTACCTTTCCTAATAATTCTTATCCTATGAACAAAATTACCTTGTAGCACATATTAAATCCAACCCCTTCTAATACTACTTTAAAATGAAAGGGTGTTTTATTTGGCAGAGATAGTAGAGGTTGTAGTAAGGTCAGTGGTAGCTTTTCTTACCCTGCTTCTAATGGCCCGTTTAATGGGTAAAGTGCAGATTTCACAATTGACATTTTTTGAATATATAGTTGGAATAACCATTGGTTCTGTGGCAGCAAGTATGTCTATAGACACTAATTTACCTACCACATCTGCTATAACAGGGATTATTGTCTGGACAGCAATGGTTATTATAACTTCAAGGTTAGTGTTAAATAATATTCCTGCACGTAAAATCATCCAAGGAGAACCTACGGTGTTAGTAAAAAACGGCAAGGTTATGGAATCGGCCATGAAACGAGTAGCATATAACGTGAGTGAACTACTGACTCAGTTAAGAAATGAACAGATATTTGATCTGTCTCAAGTGGAAGAAGCAGTATTAGAAACTAACGGCAAGTTAAGTATTTTGCTAAAGTCACAAAACCAGCCACTAACCCCTAGTGACTTAAATATTGATACTAAATATAAAGGAATGCCAGAAGTTTTAGTAGTAGATGGAAACATTGCCGGTCACAGGCTAAAGGAATTAGGATTAACAGAAGGTTGGTTATATCAGGAGTTAAAGAATTTAGGCATCAATGAATTATCGGAAGTAATGGTAGCACAATTAAACACACAAGGAGAGTTATATGTAGATAAGAAATCGGATTGGGATGGATGGCAGTAAAACAGTCTGTAAAATGTTTAATTTAACATATTCATGCTAAAAAAACCACTCCCTCAACAAGGAAGTGGTTTCTAATTATATTATTTTGTACCCACCGTGCCGTCACCCTAGCGTTTTTACACACCCGCGTCTCGCAGGTGGGTGCCCTGTCACTAATTTCTGCCTTCCGCTCAATGGGCGGCCCGACATTGATTAACGAACCCGAGCTCCCTTTGTCACTCTGTGGGGTAAAAACTGATAAGGCAACTAACATAGCAGGAAAATTATTTGTTTTTATCGCTTGCAGAATTTATTATAACATAACTTTTTCATTATGTCTTTTGGATATTTATGTTTTTTAAAGAATCTTAAAATGGTGTAGTTATAAATAAATGGTGCCATTACGTAGATATTGAGATGATATCTGGAAAACAATCATCGGGACCGCAACCACCAAATATTGAAATAAATATTACTCATATAAATGGGATATCAGTTTTAAAGAAATAGAAAATATCTTAAGTAGCAAATAACTTCTATGGCTTGGTGTTATCCAAGCCATTTTTTAAATTAACGATAAAAATGATACTAATGGTTTTTGTAGAAAATCCAAAAATTAGGTTATAGTTTTCAAAGTAATGCTACCATCTTTTTAACCTTGTTAGCAAGGTAGTTTTGTGATATAAATAACAATTAGGAACATAAAAACACGATCCGGTTGGTAGTCCGGATGCATCAAATATCGATGTCAGTAACCTTCCCTCCTCGGGTTGTCCATTGTTCCTTCTGAGATTTTTAAGAGGAGGAACGCGGATGAAACTTACTATTTACCACGATGGTCAGTTTTGGGTTGGCGTAGCTGAAGAAAATGAAGGTGATAAAGTTAAGGTAGTTAAACATACCTTTGGCGCCGAACCTCAAAACGAAGAAGTCGTAACCTTTGTAAACCTATCCTTACCCAAATTATTTGAAGAAGCCGGTGCCAGTGTTCCAGCTCCAGGAACCTCTAAACACAAAATTAATCCTAAAAGATTATCTAGAAAAATTTCTCGCGAAGTAAAAAATGTTGGGGTATCTACTTACGCCCAACAGGCCGTACAGCTGGAACGTGAACAAAGAAAAAAGGTTAGACAAGCAAAATCTAAGAAACAAAAAGAAATTGAAAAAGAAAGAAAATGGCAGCTCAAAAGAAAAAGAGCAAAGGCTAAACACAAAGGCCACTAATTTCTCTCCGGATTATAATCCGGAGATTTTATTTTTCTAAAGGAATAGTTCAATATTTCAAGAATTATTATGGTATTTATAAAAAGAGGTGATCTATAATGAAATATGAGGACGTTTTAAAACACCTTGCCCCCTGCGGCCTGGACTGTAATAGGTGTGCTGAATTTGAACATGGTAATATAAAACAATTAAGTTCAGATCTTTTGCAAGGGCTAAGTAATAATTATGAGAGATTAGCAGAGATAAAATCAAAGAGAAACCCTATATTCAATAATTATGCATATTTCAAAGAAATTCTCATTTCTTTTTCTAATGCATCATGTAGCGGTTGTCGCGGTGATAATGTCCAATGTCTAATTTCTTGTACCGTCAAAAACTGCCATAAAGAACAAGGTGTGGATTTTTGTTTTCAATGTAATCGATACCCCTGTGATAATCAATTCACTGGCCGTTTAAGAGATCGATGGATAAACATGAACAATCGAATGAAAGAAGTAGGCGTGGTTGAATACTACCATGAACAAAAACAAGTACCGAGGTATTAACTTACTCCATAAAAAAAACAAGGTTTTGCAGATCTGCAAAACCTTGTTTTTCTTTGGTCGGAACGGCGGGACTTGAACCCGCGGCCTCTACCACCCCAAGGTAGCGCGCTACCAAGCTGCGCCACGTCCCGACGTGTAGGTGCAAAGAATATTATAGCTGGCTAGTTTCAAAATGTCAACCATTAATTAACTTTCTGCTATAAGGTGTTATTGTTTCAGACAAATATATATTATAATACTAATAACATATTATATCAAGAGGTATAATTTAGAAAGCCATATGAAGGATTATACGGTAGCGTTGTAAAATATATATTATTAAGAAGTTACTGCAATGGAGGGAATAACATCAGAGAAATAAATAAGTTGAAGGAAATGGATCTCTTTGACGGAGTCCAATTGCAAAAATTACAGGAATATCAAGATCATTTTATAATATCTAATTTCCAGCGTAAAGAAACGATTTTTTATCCCGGAAAATACCCACAGTCCATCTTTCTGGTGCTAGAAGGTAAGGTACGGGTATTTTTGAGTTATTCCGAAGGTAAGGAGTTCACCTTAACGGTTTTGGAATCAGGTGATGTTTATAGCGGACACACTCGGGCATACGGTCAGGCGCTTTCTGATGTTAAACTTGCAATCATCCCGGTAGATGTATTTAAAGAAATGCTGGTTAATGTACCAGGTTTGGTTTTCGGATTGGTAACGGTTTTAGGTGATGCACTAAAAGGGTCCATAAATGTAATTGAAAGTCTGGTGTTTGAAGAAGCAGGAATGAGACTCACCTCCCTTTTAGCTGAATGGGCTCAGCAATCTGAGCAAGTGTCAGATCAAGGTATCATTGTTAGGTTGGAGTTTACACGAGAGCAGATTGCCAGTATGATTGGTAGCAGTCGTCAAACCTTGGCCACTTTATTAAAAGAACTTTCTAATGCTAATTATATAGAAGTTAGGCAAAAAGTTTTAGTTATTAAGGATTTGTATAACCTAAAAAACTTCTATAAATAGATTTAGACTAAATATTCTAAATTTACACTTAATTTGTAAAATACTTTACATTAATTTTAGTTGAATCATGATAAAGTTAGTATAAATTTACTAAATTATATAAAGGAGGTAGCCAATAATGAAAGAGCGACCAGATGTTAATGATTTATCCATGGACACCGGAGTTCAACAGATGATAACCAAAGCTCGGGACGAGGGTATTGAGACCGCTTTTGACCGCGCTGACAAGATGAAACAGTGTGGATTTGGCTCACAAGGTGTATGCTGCCGTTTATGTCTGGAAGGGCCATGCCGCATATCTCCCACTGGCAACGGCCCGCAGTCCGGTGTGTGTGGTGCCAATATCGATACCATCGTTGCCAGAAACTTTTTTAACAACGTTATTCAAGGAACCGCAAGCCATGCGGAACATGCCCGGGAAATAGCTCATGCATTGGTGGAAACTGTAGCCGGACATGCACCTTATACTATTGCAGGAGTAGATAAACTTAAAAGCATCGCCCAAGGATTGGGAATAGAAACCGAAGGTAAAGAAGTAAATCAGTTAGTTAAAGAAGTAACCGATAAGGCTTTGGAAGATTTCCAAAAACAAGAGGGTACCCTTAACTGGCTTAAATTAAAAGCCGATCAAAAGTCTTATCAGACTTGGGAAAACTTGGGCCTTCTTCCCGAAAATGCTCATGCTGAAATTGCCAAGGGAATGGCCAGAAATGTGATGGGTGCAGATGCCGACCCAGCCAACTTACTGATGGGTACTGTTTCTATGGGTCTTGTAGACGGTTTTGCTGGTTTACACATGTCCACAGACCTACAAGACATCATGTTTGGCGTCCCTAAAGCAGTTAAGGCGCAGTACCGCCTTGGAGTTATAAACAAAGAAAAGATTAACATTTCAGTGCATGGTCACATACCACTCCTGGCTGACAAAGTGGTGGAATGGGCCAGAAAGCTGGAAGATGAGGCCAAAAAAGTTGGCGCAGATGGTATTAACATAGTTGGTGTATGCTGTAGTGCCAATGAATTATTAATGCGTAAAGGTGTTTCTGTAGCCACAAACTATGCCAGTCAGGAAATGCCTATTATAACCGGCGCCCTAGAGGCCATGGTAGTTGATATCCAGTGCATTATGCCTGGACTGCAGCAAGTGGCAGAATGCTATCATACTGAACTAATCACCACCCTACCTTATTCTAAAATTTCCGGTGCCACCCATGTAGAATTCACCACCGAAAAGGCTGATGAAGCAGCTAAAGAAATAGTTATGAAGGCAATTAACAACTACAAGAACAGGGATTCTAACAAAGTTAATATTCCAGAGGAAGTTACCGAAGCCTATGCTGGTTTCTCAACCGAGCAAATAGTTGAAGCATTGGCTAATGTCAACCCAGATGATCCGCTAAAACCATTGGTAGATGCCATTGCCAACGGAGATATATTGGGTGCTGTAGCCATTGTGGGTTGCACTAACCCACGCAAGAGACAGGATCAGTATAATGTTGATCTGGTTATGGAATTAATAAAGAATAATGTATTAGTTGTGGCCACAGGATGTTCTGCCCACTCACTGGGTAAGTTTGGTTTACTGTCACCAGATGGATTAAAATACAGCGGAAAAGAAATGCGGGAAGTTCTCACAGCAGTTGGTAAAGCCAACGGTTTGCCAGCACTACCCCCTGCCCTACATATGGGTAGTTGCGTTGATAACTCACGCATTGCTGACCTATTAACAGCGTTGGCTAATTATCTAGATGTGGGAATTAAGGACTTGCCGGCAGCAGGATCTTGCCCGGAAACACATCACCCCAAAGCACTGGCCATAGGAACATACTTTGTAGCCAGCGGTGTTGATGTTCATGTGGGAGTAAATCCACAGGTTACTGGATCAGAATTAGTAACCAATGTGTTGACAGCCTCCAAAGGAGACTTCCCCATTACCACTGACGAGCTGTTTGGTGGAAAAATAATCTATGAAGAAGACTCGGTAATAGCTGCTCAAAAGCTAATTGAAAGAATAAAGATGAAGCGCAAAGCTCTGGGTTTAAAATAAAAACCTTAGCCTGTTTTAGGAGTGATAGTAATGGCAGCAAACAAAGGACTAAAAATTGCAGTATCGGGTAAAGGTGGAGTGGGTAAAACCACACTATCTGCCCTACTCTGCCACTTGTATGACAAAGAAAATAAAAACGTATTGGCAGTGGACGCAGACCCGGATGCCAACTTGGGTATGGCTTTAGGTTTTACCAGTGATGAACTGCAACAGGTTGTCACTATAGCAGATGATCGGCAGTTAATAAAAGAACGTACCGGTGCTGAACCGGGTAGCCCAGGATCATTCTTTAGCTTAAATCCCAAGGTTGATGATATACCCCAAAAGTATGTTATTAAGAGCAACAACATTAGTTTACTGCAACTGGGGCAAAGCTCCACCGGTGGCAAAGGATGTCATTGCCCCGAAAATACATTCATAAAAACCTTATTAAACCATCTTGTGTTAGAAGAAAACGATACAGTTATCGTTGACATGGAAGCCGGTTTAGAACACATGAGCAGAGGTACCGCAAGGGCAGTTGATGCATTTGTGGTGGTAGTGGAGCCAGGGCAAAGGAGTTTTCAAACCGCCAAGGCTACCGTAAAGCTGGCAAAAGACTTGGGAGTGGATAAGGTGTTTGCAGTGGCTAACAAAGTAAGAACAGGCCAAGAAGAAAACGTTCGCCAATTCTTGGATTTCATACCTATACTGGGAATATTGCCATACGACAGCAAGGTGGTTGATGCTGATTTCACAGGAAAGACAGTTTTTGAAACAAACCCAGAAATGGTTGAAAGAATAGATAACATCAAGAAAAATTTGGAACAAAATATGTAGGATTTTTTTCTGGAGTGTAGAACTGACTAATAAATCACCTGCAAACCTAATATATTCTTTATAAGGAGGAGGATGTAAAATGCATATACCAAACGGTTTTTTAGACCCAGTAACTGCTACTACTACTGCAGCAGCAACTGGCGGTATGCTAGTATACGGATGGAACAAAGTGCGCCAGGAGATGAGACAACAGTCACCGATTACTTTAGGATTGGTTGCTGCATTTATATTTGCAGCCCAGATGATTAATTTTGCCATCGGACATCACACCAGTGGACACTTAATTGGTGCGATGGTGGCGGTTGCAGTATGTGGCCCTTGGACCGCCGGGATATTAATGAGTGCGGTACTTGGTGTACAAAGCCTGTTCTTCCATGACGGTGGAACCATAGCTCTAGGAGCTAACATCTTTAATATGGCAATTGTGGCCACTGCTGTAAGTTACATGGTTTATACAGCTGTTATGAACAAAACAGGAAGCCGTAGTATTGCCATGGCTACAGGTGCTTGGTTGTCTGTGTTGGCGGCTTCAGTTGCTGTAGCAGTGGAGTTAGCAGCATCGGGCACTGCATCACTCGCATCTGTTGTACCTGCAATGCTGGGATGGCACAGTTTAATTGGAATTGGCGAAGCAGGCATTACTATTTTAAGCGTTAGCTTTATTGTTAAATATGCCAAAGAAGCTGAGCTCAAAGGGCAGGTTAAGGAATATGCTCAAAATTAGAAATAGATTAATTGTAGGTTTATTAGTTATCTTAATTGCCGGATTGTTATCAAATTTTGCTTCATCACACCCAGATGGACTTGAACAGGTCGCCGAAGACTTGGGATTTATTAACCAAGCAACTGGTCATACTTCAATTTTTTATGACTATAGCTTGCCCGGCACCCCCGCAGGCCTCACCAGTAGTTTGGCTGGTATTTTAGGCAGTGCACTGGTTTTTGTACTGGTCTATGGCCTAAGTAGTATAATTAGAAAAGTATAATAAATAACCCCTTGATAAAAAAAATATCTAATCAAGGGGTTATTTTCATAATTTTTTGATAATAGTATATAGTAATTACCCACAAATATCCATGTTTAAAAAAATAAAATTTTTTGATAAAATAAAGGAAAGTTAATCTTATGTAAAGAATAAGTAAAAGTAAATAATAAAACAATAAAATCTAAAAGCATTGGAGGAGATACCCATGCCCAATTACTTCAATCAGGACTCAGTGAAGGAATTAAAAGCACGGTTGCAGTGGATTCTTAAGCTGGGTACTGAAAAAAAGGTTTATCTGTCCACAGTTGATGATGGAGACGAAGAAGTTTTTAAACCTGTCAAAGCAGCTACAGTTTTGGAAACAGAACACACCGACCGCAAAGTTATTGACCTGGGTTTCCAGTACAAAGGCTCAGGTAGAACCCTCACTATTAGAAACGTCTGCGCGTTCAATTGGTCCGTATTAAACTATCCTGATGAAAACACCCCTAAGAAAGTTAATCTTACCCTCTTCTGCTTAGATAAAAACTCTCCTAACACTGTTATACCAAAAAAATACGTCTTGAAATTTGACGAATGTCCACAAGATCAATACATTTCTGAAGAATACGTGATGATTTCTTAATATATTATTAAATATCTATTAGGGGCGCACATTTTGCGCCCTGTTTCTATTTTATAGCACAATAGTTATTATAACACCATACCAGAGTAATATCAAGTATCTTTTCTACTAAATTATTACAATTTGTCAGAAGGAAATAAATAATTTATGTAGAAAAACTAGATAAAGTAATACTAGTATAATTAGGAGGTTTCTGGTGTGTTTGAATTGAAAATAACTACATTAACTGAAGATACATCTAATCAAAGAGGATTGTTAGCAGAACATGGCTTGTCTTTTTTAATTGAATACAACAACCATAAAATATTATTTGACACTGGCCAAGGCCCTTCAGCTACTGCAAATGCCAAGATGCTGGGTATTGATTTTAAAGAACTTGATTTTATAGTACTAAGCCACGGTCATTACGACCACTCCGGTGGTTTGTATAGCATTTTACGTAAATCTGGCCCTCTAGACATTTATGCTCATCCCAATGCATTAGAGCAAAAGTATAAGTTACTACCCCCTAGGAGTTATCGTGCTACCGGTTTGCCAGACCCAGTCCAGGAATTAAAGAATAGTGGTGCTCATTTCAAATTAAACCATGAAACAACTGAAATAATTCCTGGTTTGTTCCTCACTGGAGAAATTCCAAGATTGACGAAATATGAAACTGTTAATCCTTCACACTATGTAGAAAGGGATGGCAGTTACATACCTGACCCCATGCCTGATGATCAGGCAATGGTGGTAGAAACAAAAAATGGTCCGGTAATTATAACTGGATGCGCCCATGCTGGTGTAGTAAATACATTGCGCTATGGGGCTAAAATATGCGGTACAGACTATATCTACGCACTGGTGGGAGGAACTCACTTGTACGAAGCAAGTACAGAGCAAGTTGATCAAACCATTGAAGAATTAAAACAACTAAAAGCAAAAAAAATTGCTACATGCCACTGTACTGGGTTCAAAGCCCAAATGGCAATTTACCAAACTTTTGGCGATGATTTTATTACAAATAACACCGGGAGTATATTGCATTTTTAAAGGCGCCTTTTACGGCGCCTTTGCTTTGCAACTTTCACTACTATTCTCCAGTAAACAAACTCTGTTCTTGCCCTGCTTTTTAGCTACATACAATGACTGATCTGCACATTCAATTAAATCATTAACTTGAACAGCATTGAAAGGATATTCTGCTATTCCGATACTAACCGTTATCTGACGATGCTCAAATTTATGAGCCGCAATATTTGTTCTTATATTCTCAGCAATTTCATTACCCCTGTTTAATTCATTACCAGGTAAGATTATTGCAAACTCTTCTCCACCGTACCTGTATACCGTTCCTAATTCTTTCACAGTGTTTATCATAATTTTTGCCATTGCCTGCAGTATTTTGTCCCCAGCGGGGTGACCATAGGTGTCATTATATTTTTTAAAATCATCCACATCTAAAAGCATTAAACAGCAAGGCAGATTGTTTTTGCGATAACGGTTTATTGTTTTATCCAAATCACCCATAAAGCATCTATGATTGTATAACCCTGTCAACCCGTCTTTTACTGCCAGATCTCGTAATCGGTTGTTTAATATGGCATTTTCCAGTGCCAAACTTACCTGCAAAGTATAAATTTCAAGCACTTTTACCCATTCTTCATTGAACTGATGATTGTTAAAATCATATGCTACTAATAGACCAGTAGGTTTACCCAGCCGGTCATAAAGGGCACAAATTTGCAGACGCATTTCTTGACATTTATCTTCAATATCACTGCTACATTGATTAACACAATTGTCACAATGTCCTTCGTTCAAAGTGATTATGGCAATTCTTTCCTTAATAACTTGGTGGATTGCGGATACTACTCCCGGACATAACCAAAAAGCTTCAAAACCTTCTTTATTACGGTTGGCAGCCTCAATAAAATTGTAATTATCATCAACTAGATAAAAACCGCATTTAGGTACACTGGTAATTTCACTAAAACCGTTAATTATCAAGTTATAAAGCGTGTTCATATCCTGCTCAGCTACAATTTGTGCTGTAATCCAATGAAGTGCCGTTAATTTACTGTTAATTTCTTTAAGTTGTTTAACTTCTTCAGTTATAGTTTTGCTGTGATGCCCTATGCTGCTGTCCATAAAATCACCTTTTAAATAATAATCTCAAACTTAGCGTCTTTTATAATACTATTATTCAGTTAATTATATTACTATGTTCGTTAGAACAGGACAAATGTCCTGCATTAATTAGGAAATTTATAGTACTTTTTACCAGTTTAATGGTGATCAAATTCCCTTGGTTTACAAATTACTTCCTTTACTTTAGTATCAAAAAAATAATTGGAATGTGCAGGTACCAATGACAACGCTGTGTCAACTCCGTTTCCTGTACCGGCAACTGATATAATTTCTTCACCATAGGGAATTAACCCAGCATCAAGTGCCATTCCGGCAACTTCTATACATACTTTGGTGCCCTGGCCAAAAATGCGCAAGGCACTGGCAATAATCTCAGACGGATAAATTCCGCCAAATTTAAACCGGCATGCCCTGTCTAAGCCAGCCATCAAGTGCGTGGTAATTAAAACCGGAATGCCTTTTTGCTCTAATTCCTGGCGGCGTTCCGAAGTTAGCGACCCCTCACCAGGGCCGTAGAACCCCACATGGTATGAAACACAAATTACTTTCAATCCCTTTTCCTTTAACTTTTCAGCACTACTACCAGTCTTAGACGCCACTACCACGTATTTGATATTATGTTTTTGTGCATATTCAATAACTGCACTTATTGTACCCTCTGTATTTTGCTGCCCCGCTTCTTCCCAATACATTATAATATCACCTCTCAGCGTGTAATAAACAGATTAAAACAGCACCCTCACTTGGTCTCTATCCAAAGTTCGCCTAATATCCCTCAGCTTTTCCTGAAGCGCTGGGTTTTCTGCCGCTGCCTTTTCCATTTGACGCAATAAATCAATTTCCCTACGAATAATAGATACAATATCCCCTTCTTGAAGGCTACAGTTGTTCAATAGGTGTTCAAAATCTTCCCCATTGTACCAAGCATAAGTAATATAGCCCGGTACCGGCGACCAAGTTAAATGCTCTTCCGGAACCTTCATTCGCATCAACTGGGCACGCAGTTCATTTATTACATCAATGTCATATGGCGGCGGTTGTACATGTTCCCTTCGCCCAGGCGTATAATCCACACCAGCCAGTATACCTGCCACCACATCACCTGGTAAGTCTTCAATCAACCCAGAGAAAATTAGTTCTGTAATAAATACCTCCTGAATATGCAAATACAAAGCAAACTTTCCCCTAGGGTAAAATGTACGCCCATCAATATAACCAAGATTCCCTAGCAGATCCCTCATTTTATAAAAGTCAGTTGTATATTGCTTTGCATCAGCTTGCAATTGCTTTCTCTTGTACTTTAGAAAATCTAGTTTACTCTCTATATCCTTAATTCCTCTGGAAGCATCAAAACAGTTAACTTTTTTACACTTGTTTTTTTGCATAGAGTCTAACAACTGATATATTTCCTGTATTCTTGCTTGGGTACCATGTCGTTCTCTGTAACGGCGACTTTTAAGTTTCTTTAATTCCCGTTTAAGTTTTTTACGAATTAATGGGCAAGAATAACTATGCTTTTCTTCGCAGAAATGTTTATTTAAGTTTTCGATTTCCTTTTGATATTCTTCAATCTTTTGGCTGGTTTGTTTAAGCAATCTTCGTTTCTGAAATGCAGAAAAATTACTTTTTAAAAAATGCTCTATTTCTTCATCTGACTTCCACATTAACAGGCTTAATACAGTGTTAGGGGAAACAGTAAGTCTCCCCTGAACCATTTCCACCTTGGATTCATTAAAAAAGCCCGTTTCATCAGGGTATTTTTCATTAATTTGAATATAGACATTTCCCTGCTCATCAAAACCCCGGCGTCCAGCCCTTCCTGCCATCTGAAAAAATTCCCGGTTTAGAAGTTGACGGAATTCCCTGCCGTCCCACTTACGACATGATTCAAAAACCGCACTGGCAGCAGGAAAGTTTACTCCAGCAGCAAATGTTTCGGTACAAAATAGTACCCAAATTAACTTTGTCTCATATAAGCCTTCAACCAACCGTTTTAATGCTGGAGATAAACCGGCGTGATGGTAACCTATTCCTTGTACCAGTAATTTTTTCAGCATTGCTCTATCACGGTGTACAAACATTTCCGGGTTTTCTTTTTCTGCTTCTTTTATTCTGCTTTTTACTATCTGTTTTTCTTCATAAGTAGTAAAGTCCCATTGTTTTCCAAGTTCAAAAGCCATCTCTTCTGTTTTAGCTCTGCCAAAAACAAAGTATAGCGCTGGAAGAGTGTCTTGTATTACGTCAATTATTTCTGATGGGTCTTTTAATGCACGCGCCATAAAAAACCTCCTGTTTTATCATTTGCCACGACGTTGTTGATTTGTTTGGTTTCTTTTCTTTTTATCATGCTGTTGCCTTAACTGCTGAATACTGCCTTTTTGTTTATCCACTAATTTTCTCACTTGGCGTTTTGCCTGAGTTTTACTCAATAAATCATTTTCTGGATCTATCCACTGAATTTCTAACGGCACTGCTCTTTTAAACTCTTCTACTACCAATACTTCACACTGCCTTACCTCACCAATCCAGGTGGCCATTTCCCTCACATTGGGTACAGTGGCTGATAAACCCAGTATTTTTACCTGATCGGGTGCAAACAATATCGCCTCTTCCCAAGCAGTGCCACGATGCGGATCATCTAGGTAGTGGATTTCATCAAACACGACATAAGCAGTGTTTTCCAAGTCTTCTATATCTTCAAAGCACTTATTGCGAAAAATTTCCGTTGTCATTACGGTTAATGGTGCATCTCCATTTATGGTAATGTCTCCTGTCACCAGACCTACCTTTTCATCACCAAACATTTTTTTGAAATCTGCATATTTTTGGTTAGAAAGTGCTTTTAGCGGTGATGTATACACCAAGCCTTTACCTTCCCCCATCACTTTTTCTGCCAGTTTTTCCGCAATCAACGTTTTTCCGGTGCCAGTGGGTGCCGCCACCAAAACATTATTCCCATTAAGCACTGCCTCTATTGCCTTAACTTGAAACTTATCCAGTTCTATTGGCCCTGTATCAGTTTGCTGCTGGACTTGATGGCGCTCTGGCCGTTTTTTATTCCGACCTTGAACTCTTGGCCCACGGCCTTTTGACTGTTTCTTATTGCTTTTTATTTCATCCATATGAATAATATTATCGTTAGTTGCCTGAGGCAAATAAGTTCCTCCTCTCTAAGAACTATACTAAATCTGTTTTTTCCCAGTTAACATTAGTTTATCCAAAATGATACATTTTCCCTGCATATTACTTATAAAAACATTTTAAAAAACATTGAGCATTTATAAATAATATGCTGTTCCTTTAAACAGACTAATATAAATATTTTAATTAGGAGTGATAAAATAGTGTTTTTCCATGATAAGAATTTACTGGAAATGGTTCGAATAGAACGACCAAATCCAAATTATGCAGCTATGCTTTCGGAACAACTGGGAGGCCCCCAGGGAGAATTAAAGGCTGCCATGCAGTATATCTCTCAGAGTTTTAGAATCCAAGATAAAGAAATCAAGGATTTGTTTATGGATATTGCAGCTGAGGAATTGAGCCATATGGAAATGGTTGCTACTTGCATTAATTTGCTAAACGGTCATGATGTACAAGGACCCACCGTATCTTCTGGTCATATTGAAGCACAAGTTTTAACCGGTTTGTCACCGATGCTAGTTAATGCTTCCGGCGTTCCTTGGACAGCTGCTTACGTTAACGTTACAGGAGATCTAGCAGCAGACCTACTTTCTAACATTGCTGCAGAGCAACGGGCCAAGGTGGTATACGAATACCTACATCGTCAAATTAACGATCGGCACGTGCGACAGATGATTGATTTTCTTTTAAACCGGGAAGAAGCCCACAACACTATGTTCCGTCAAGCACTAAATAAAATTCAAAACACCGGTTCCAACAGAGATTGGGGCGTTGACGAGGATGCCCGCTTATACTTTAACTTATCAAACCCGGGCAATAACAACTTTAGTGTAAACAATCCCCATCCTCCAGCTTTCCAAAACCCCAATGGTCAACCAGGCGGTCACCCACATCCAGGAAGACATTAAAGTAAAAAGAGACTTTATCCGCAAAGTTAAGGATAAAGTCTCTTTTTAACTTTTTTATAGTTTGCTTCTTCTGAGCGGGTTTAGTCTCTTGCTACTCCATATTAACAATAATGTACCGACAACAAGATAAAAGACTGTATAAACTAACCAATAAGGAAGTAGCCAATTCTCACTCACCCCAAAGGGCGGGCCCTCACCCAGTATTCGCATTAAAACGACCACTGGATTAATATCCACTAGAAATTGTACAGATAGCGGGACCCCTTCCGGACGGGGATAAACATTTCCCCTGCTAACTTCATAAATGAAAGCAGCAAGAAAAACTGTCCCCGCTCCTATAAATGCAGTGATACCGTATGACGTCACTGTACTTATTCCGGTACGCCTGAAAAATGTGGAACAGGCCATGCCTACGGCGGCAAATAAATACATTGACACCAGATAAAAACCGAAAACTCCCCATAGTTGCGAAGGGGAAACACCCCCATACATCAAAACTATACTAAACAGCGGCAAAGTAGCGGTAATTAATAGTATTGTAAAAGCGCAAGAGGATATCATTTTACTAAAAATTATACCTGCAGGTCGTAGTTCTGTGGTCAGCAGTACATTTAGTGTTTGTCGTTCCCGTTCGCCACTAATACTCCCGGCAGTTAGACCAGGGGTAACAAAACCCAATAATATCAGTTGAGCAACACTAAGCATAGCAAAAATTTCTCTGCTTTGGGAAGGGTTAAAGACTACCGCCTCCTGACGCCAGTTTAAATACATAAACCCTAATACAAAGCCACCAATTACTAGCAAGTAAATAAACAGGATCAATGAAGCTTTAAAGCTACGAAATCGTTGCCGTAGTTCTTTGAGCAGTACTGGGTTTGTATTAATCATTTGACTTTCCCTCCCCTGTTACTGCCATAAAGGCATCTTCCAAACTACCTGACTGCACTGCAAACTGCAACACTGGATAACCCTCTTGCACCAGTTCTTTAAGCAGCGCACCTTGAGCCTTCTGTTCTCCTTTAAATATTAACCGGGCACCAGTATTTGTTTGGTTAACTTTTATTACACCGGGGTAACCGTTAATGTGTTCAATCATTTCTGGTAACCCATTTTCAACTTCTATGCTAATCACCCGTGCATTTTGACCACCGTTAGTAATTTCCGAAACCGGACCGCTGGCCACTAGGGAGCCGTTTTTTAATATACCTACCTGATCGCATATCTCTGACAATTCTGGCAAAATGTGTGAACTAATTAATACTGTTTTTCCCATATTTTTCAATTGTCTGACTATCTCTTTAACTTCAGCCCTAGCCCGGGGGTCCAAACCTGAAGCCGGTTCGTCTAGAATTAACACTTGGGGATCATGTACAAGGCATCTGGCCAATGCCAACCTTTGCTTCATACCTCGGGATAAGTTGTCAACATAAGAATCATGTTTCTCCTGTAGGTTTACCAGTTCTAATAAATCGTTAACCAATTGATGATGCTTATTTTCGGGAATATGATAAGCAGATGCAAAAAAACTCAAATATTCTTGGGCGGTTAAACCATCATATACTCCAAAGAAATCTGGCATATAGCCAATCATTCTTCTTACCTTGGCCGGTTCGGTGATAACATTTAAACCATTTACCATGGCACTGCCACCGCCAGCGGTCTGTAGCGTGGCCAGGATACTCATGGCAGTGGTCTTGCCCGCTCCATTGGGCCCTATCAAACCATAAACCTGGCCGCTAGGAATGGTTAGGGTTAAGTCTTTTAATGCTTCTACTTTTCCGAAACTTTTAGACAAACCATTTATTTCAATCATTTTACCACCCCTTCCACAGCCAATTCGGGTAGGGGCATAGAATCATGTTTGTCCAGTGAACGCTTAATTCTTATTCTTAGCAACTTATCAGCTGATAAATATTCATCTAGCTTATTGCCCACCAGTTGCTGATTCAGAGGTTTTAAGCCCTCCCATTTTTTCTGCTGCCAATTGTATATTTTAACTTCATAAGAATTAATTTTAAGCATGTTTGAGAATTGCACCGTATTAATTTGCGCCTCAGCACCCTGTACCGGCAGATTTAAATCATACTCCAATGTAACCCGGTTGCCATTAACCACAGTCCCTTCAGGGGTACGGTTTATTCCTCCACCATCAATTACACTGGGTAAAATATAGCCCCCTGGCAGTTTGAATTCTCCCTGTTCTTGCAAAGCAAATGACATTTCTTGTGTTACCAAAGAAGAATAGTAGTTCTGGGCATCTTCACCCGTTATTCTCATTAAGCCAGGAACATGGTCAGTATACCCTATCAGTTCAATTATGTTATTTTCTTTATCATCTCTAGTCGGCGATACGCTTTTCGTCTCCACCATGTATTTCTCTTGAACTTCAATTTGTCTGGTCTCAGAAAACCATTCTTCCATTTCATATTGCCAGGAAAAATTATTAGCTTCACTGAGTTTCAGATCTACATTGGTGCTTTCTCCGGATAATAGTTTGCCAATTTTAATCCCCTTATCTCCTACCACAGCAACACATTCTTTTAAATCCACTGGAGTATTGTTGGTTAAAGTACCAATAATACGTTCACCTTTTATCTTTAGCTCTCCATCTAATTGTCCAAAATTCTCTACTACTTTATAAACATTAGCCTCACGCATGGACCAAAATTCTACATTGTTGAACTGCACCATTTTCCCTTCATCGGTATATCGTACTATAGGTGGTTCTTCCCATGAACCATTGCCTCTGTAAGCATTTCTGGGAGTTATCAAGCCCACACCCGTATCTCGCAACTGAAACTCACCACCCCTGGGTGAAACATACGATCCATTGGCTTTTATCTCAGCAACATCTTTGTCCAATATTTCCACGGTGACATTGTTATTACCTAGCGGTCCTTTCAATTGATGGAAAGGGGCATTATAATAAATAACCACCGCTGTAATAAATGCTGCTGCTGGAATGCACAGCCACGCCCAATCCCGCTTGTTGTAGCGCTTTAACACCAAGTATATAACCGGTGAAACCATTAACAGATAAACAGCCCATATCAAGCTCATACTTTTTATGGATGGCATTTCAAGTTGAGGAAATTTATTCCCCCCATAATAATGGCGGTTGAGATCATTAATTATCTGCTCACCATTAAACTTATTAAAAAACAATTCCCATATTTTATTATCCTGTGAGTTAATATTCGCCAAACTGGCAGCGGAATATATTACGTTACCTCTACCAATGCCATATCTGGCCACCAGGGGAACACCACTTTCTTCTATCACCGTTTCCCCACGCACCAACTTACCTACTGCCACTTTCATTGGCTCAACTTCTTCTTTTAAGTCATTCCAATTGCTGGAGATAGTAGTTTCTCCAGATACCTGTACCGGAGTAATATCGGCAAAGGGCTGAGATTCACCTGCACCTGCCCCACCAGATATTAAAAGTTTACCCCCAAGAGCAACCCACTGGCGAATAGCTTTCACCTGTTCCGGTGTTAGTTTCAAAGCGTTCTGCTTTTCAACCACAATAATATCTGCAACCATCGCCAGGGCCAATGAATTGGTAGACATCCCCTCAGGTGACATGTATTTTACGTTTGCATAACTCCTATTAAGCTCCAACCATGCAGGCATGCCACCTGACAGTGGCCTTTCACCCACACTGACCACCACCATGTCCCTAACCGCAAGTCCCTGCACCTTAGTAGCGGCAATGGCTTTACCATCGGTAGTAAGCTGTACCAACGGTTGCCCCGCTGCCATGTCACCAGGTATTAACATACTGGTATTGATACGCTTGTTGGCAGGAACATCCACCACTCGTTGGTAAATACCTTCACTGGATGAATGCCTTTCCGGGTCAGCAGTTTTAACCTCTAGTACTGCGTTTTCTAATGCCTCACCACTGTTTACAATGCTAATATTAAGCTCAACCGGGCTATTCTGTTTATATAGGCCATTTAACCCAGGCTTAACTTGTAATGTTACACTAGCAAATGCTGTACTGGGAAATACAAGTAGCATCAGTACCACAGCAATTTTTATTAATCTATTCATTATAATTCTCTCCCCTGCTAAACAATCTCTCTTTCAGGTGTACCTGCATCACCGCAGCGTAAATGTCATCCTGACGGAGATAGTAAAGTGAACTATTATTCAAAACCGGATTGTTGGATCCATTCACAGTATCCAGCATCAAAGTCCTCGGTTCCCTAATCCCTTGTATTTCCAAGCTCCTTAACCATTCCATCTCTTTTTCAGCATTTGCATCAAGAGGACTTGCAACCAGATTGCTGGAGGAAAGCCAGTTTCGACCCTGCCTAAGTTCTGAAAGCATGTCTTTTCCATTTTCTCCTGCAAAAACAGAACGTATTTCTCCAACCCGTTGATGAATGGTAAACTGGGGTGAACCATCGGGCATAAAGGTTAATATCTTTTCTTGCTGGTGAGTGGATACAAAAGCAAGGTATCCGTTTAAACCCCAATTGGGCTGCTCCCCTTGTCCTAAAAATTCTTCGTTGCCTGTGGCCAATTCAACCAAGTATAATTTATCCGGTTGCTCAGAAATTGAACGCTGAACAATTAAACTGCTGCCGTCAGGGGACCAAGTTGGGTTCATTCCCTGTACAATTTCACGTGGTTGTTCATCTTCAGTTGCAGTCCAAACAGTGGCATTACTATTTTTATTTGTTTTAGTGTAAGCTAGTTTCCCACCATCGGGTGACCAGGTAAGACCCGTGTATTTAACATCATCTATACTTTCAGCAATTATCTTAAGTTCATTAAGCGTTTTTGATTCTGATTTAAGTTCCTTTAACGGTACAATAAGAACCTGCTGGCGACCATCTTTTCTGTTTCTAACCAGTGCCACCCTGCTTCCGTCAGGTGAGAAGGATGGGGAATGATATAGCCATGTAGAAGGCAAATCTAATACTTGGTAACGACCGCCCTCTTCCTCCACCAGCAATAACTGGCCATGCCGTGCCACTAAAATTTCTCCAGAGGAAGGAGACACTGAAAAGGATACTCCGGGATCAGCATTCCAAAACCGTGCTGTTTCTCGAGGACCACCCACCGGATAAAGAGCCGCAGGCTTTGTACCTTGCCAAGCGATAATCACTATTACCAAAAGTATTATTGCTGCAGCAGCCCAAACCACTTTTGGAGCCAATCGATGCTGGGGCAGGTTATTAGATCTCTTCTTATCACTAGGATCAGTGGCGGGTTTTGAATCCTTAATTAGCTTCTGCCGCAATTCTTCCTGCAGTTGATAGTTAACCGGCACCGCATCTCTCATTCGTCGCATATGATCTAATAGTTGGTGTACCGATTTTTCAGAGGCATCATTTTCTTTTCCAGCATTATGTCGGTATCTATCGAAGGGTAGCACCGTGCCTTGCTGGTTATTCTTGTCTTTCTTCATATGCCACCTCTCCTAGCCGTATTTCTTCATATTTCCGCGCAGTATTTTCACTGCCCGATGATGAATCATTCTTACTGCCACTTCTGTTTTGCCTAGCACTTCTCCGATTTGTTTAAAGCGCAGTTCACCGGCATACCTAAGTGCCATTACATCTCGGTAATCAAGAGGCAGTTCGTTCATTAATGCACGCAGTTCTTCCACTTCTTCATTAAGTAGCATTTGTTCTTCAGGAATACCGTCCACCGCTTCCTGTTGATACATTCTTTCATCTGGGGTTGCCACTTCTCGACTTTTACGTATGTAGTCAACATAAACGTTGTGGGCAATGCATAGCACCCATGATGAGAAAGAACTTTCTCCCCTGAATGTTTCAAATTTTTCCAATGCTTTTACGAACACCAAAGTTGTTAAATCGTCAGCATCCCAAGTATTTATTACTCGATAACGCAAATAGCGGTTTACTCGAGCAAAATTTTGATTATACAATTCCTCGAAATCTTTTTTAACATCAGCATGCTGTTTTTTTGAACTCCCCATAATTAAACCCCCGGTTACTGTTCTAAATATAAGACGGAAATAAAAGTTATTTCGTTTCTAATTATTTAATTAAATATAAAAAGGCCCCATATTAAGAGCCTTTTCATAATCATCATTTTTCATTTTTTACTTTATACTCAATATACTCTAAACCATCAGCAAATCTTGTCGGTTCAAAGCCAAAGTTTTTCTTAACTGCGCTAATGCTGGTAATATTATCACTGTGCAATTGGTCCAACTCCACCGTAGTAACCGGAGGGTCTTCCATAAAATATTGCATAAATTTAACGGCTATACGCACAAGGGGTATAGGCACTGGCACCTTTGCTTTTTTTATTCCGGTGACTTCCATAAGGATGTCCATCATTTGTTCATAGGTTAAGTGTTCCGGGCCACCTATATCTATAATTCTATTTTTATACTTGTTAGTATCCTGAGCTACTTTTAAGATACAACTAGCCACATCCTTTACCCAAATTGGCTGAAATTTGATGGAACCATCACCGGGCAGTGCCACCACAGTAGGTGTCATACGCAGTGCCTGTAGCAGTCTATCCACAAAACCAAAGCCAGAGCCAAATATCACCGAAGGTCGCAATATTGTATAGCGTAAACCGCTGTTTACCACTTCCACTTCGGCCACACCTTTAGAATATCCATATTTTAATTTTGGATTTGTACCAGCACCTAAGGCACTGATATGAACAAAATGTTTTACTCCACTTTCTTTGGCAGCCTTAACTACATTCTCAGTTCCTTTTATATTAATATCTTTAAAAGATGTGCTTTTTGTTTCACGAATAATGGCTACTAGGTGAATAATTGTATCTACGCCAGTACAGGCAACAGCCAACGATACTTCATCAGTTACGTCCCCCTGAACCAGTTCTACACCCGGCAAATCCGCCTTTTTTGGGTTTCTTACTAGGCAGCGTACCTTCTCACCAGCGTTGGTAAGAGTTTTTACAACATGGCGCCCTAAAAAACCAGTGGCACCAGTAACCAGTATCATCTTATCACCCCACTTCAACCATTATATACCTATTTTTATTGTTCTCATAGGGGTAATTTAAAGCTCAAATGTGAAACTTTTCTTTAACCCTGATTATTGTTGATTTATCAGCCTCTTCATTGTAAAATATTTCTAAATATAGTTTATTATATTACAGCCCGACGCTCGATTAAGGATGTTGAGCCCGGACTGTTTTTTTGTGTTTATTATTATAATTATTTGATAGTGCATAAGGTAAAATACTATAATGCCAAAGACACTATTATCTGCCCCAGTATTACCATGGCCAGCCCCACCAAGCCAACTTTCATAAAACACTTGGTAAGAACATCATTTTTAGGCCATCCACTATTATGTACCACTCGGTAGAAAATAGCAATAAAAGAAACAGAAAATGCAGTGGCTCCCAATATGGTTAATATAAAACTAAAATATATCACTATTAATTCCCCCAAGGAGGTTTCTAAGTATGATTCATGCATATGGTAAACTGCAACCCCAAGTACACTCATCAGTATACATAGCCCCTGGTGCAGCGGTTGTTGGACGCGTCACTTTAGAAAAAAATGTCAGTATCTGGTTTAATGCTGTGATCAGGGGCGATGTTGATGAAGTGGTGGTAGGTGCAAATACAAATATTCAAGACTGCTGTGTTTTACACCAAGAAACAGGCTTTCCATGTATAGTAGGAAAGAGTGTAACCGTTGGTCACGGTGCAATACTACACGGTTGCACTATTGAAGATAACGTCTTAATTGGCATGGGTGCTGTGGTACTAAACGGTGCCAAAGTGAGGGCCGGATCAGTTATCGGTGCCGGGTCAGTAGTAACTCAAAATCAAGAAATCCCACCAAACTCCTTAGCATTAGGTTCTCCAGCGAAGGTGGTGCGGGAATTAAAACAAAAAGAAATTGAGAAATTCAGCCAATCGGCCGGGAGATACCGTGAAGTGGCCAAAACATATCAGGGTAAAGAATCTTCTTCTGAATAAAGTTTAACCCCGTGCCTGTCCAACAGCGCTGCCAGTACACCCATACCAGATTTCTTTATGCCTTTAAACGTACCATCATAGATTAAATTCACCCCACAGGAGGGGCTACGCTCTTTTAATACTGCTGTTTTAACTTCATTATTCAACGCCTGCTCCAGTATTTTTTGAGAGCCCTTAGTAAATTCGGCTGTAACGTCTCTTCCATTTATGTCTACCACCCTGGCATTTCCGTCTAATACATCATTACCGTTGCCACCCCTAATTTCACAAGCCGGTCGAGGAGTTGGCAGGCCACCCATCTCCTCCGGGCAGACCAGGATAACATCTCCTTTCTTAACCAACTCTGCTATTGCAGGATGATAATTATTTCCCCCGTTATATTTACAGTTATATCCTACTAAACATGCGCTAACGATTATTTTTCCATTAATATTAATCATCCCCTGATAATATTTTTATTGGTAGTATAGACAATTGTTTTACTTAGTGATATTTTACTATAAACGTCTTCTAAAAGGAGAATCACATGAAAAAAGGTTATATATTGGTTGCATCAGGTGCAGCATGTTGGGGTGCCGTGGGCACCTTTAGCACAATATTGTTCCAACAGGGTTTATCTTCCCTGACCGTTGCCAATTTTCGTATATTACTAACCACACTAATGTTGGGTTTGTTTTTAGCTATATTTAACCGCCAGCAGTTTCGAATTAATCTTAAAGATATTCCATTTTTTGCAGTAGCCGGTTTAATCTCAGTTTGTTTGTTTAATTTCACTTACATAACTGCCATTAACTTGACAACAATAGTAACAGCGGTGATTCTACTTTATACAGCCCCAGTGTTTGTTACAATAATATCCCGTTTTACATTCCAAGAAAAGATTACGTTACAAAAGGCAATTGCCTTAATCTTCACCCTGTTGGGCTGTTTCTTAGTAGTTGAAGCCTATAATTTGAGTAACCTAAAAATCAATTTGCCTGGTTTGCTAATTGGATTAAGTGCTGGACTTACCTATGGATTATACAGCATATTCGGTAAAAAAGCATTGGCGTCATATTCATCTTGGACCACTGTTTTTTATTCTTTTGCCTTTGGTACTGCAATATTATCAATTTTTGGCCAACCTTGGACAAAGTTATATTTATTTAATGACTATCAAACAGCACAGTTTCTTTTTTTAAATTCCTTAATTCCCACAGTACTTGCTTACACTCTATATACAGCCGGTTTAAAATATGTGGAATCTAGTAAAGCTTCCATAATTGCAACCGTAGAGCCGGTGGTAGCAGTGATTTTGGCTTCCCTGATTTTTCATGAAACTATCCGTCTTTATCAGTTTTTGGGAATAATTCTGGTACTAGTCAGTGTTATACTAATTCAAATACCTCTTAAAAAAAGAAAAAAACATGAAGAGCCTACAGATTCAGTAAGTACATAATCCTCTATTATAATCCTACTATGTTGGGCACACTAACTCCCAAACAACAATGATGGGAGGGATATAAAAGTGGCTGAACACTCAGAAGAAAGGACTAGCCCATTGGCAGGCACTACATGGGCATACCCCAATGCAGGTTTTTGGATTGTCCACGTTATTGGAGTGGTGGTGGTGGGATATTTGGGTTATTATATAATGGCTGGCATGAGATAAACCGGGGTTAACCCCGGTTTTTATTTTTCTAAATAAATAATATTATGTTTAATATCATCTAATATAGGTTGACAACCGATATCACATATTAAATTCTGGCCATATTTAGCTATAAAGGGTAGAATGTTATACACTCGCTCTTGCATAACATCGTGTGGTAACAATCTGTTTCGTAGCCAGTTAAGCTGTCTTATTGCCGTCTGATGCTTCTGCCGATGCCTTTGTTCAGTTTTACCCTGCAACCAATTAATTTTTTTCATTATAATATGCATGCTTTCTTTAGTTAAAGCTTCCATACCGTCATCAACCTTGGATAAATGTTCACCCAGAGTAGAATAATCATTTCTTATTTTTTCCTTAAAACCTGCAAAAACGTCATTAATATTAATCTTCTGTTTATTCTCTAGATACTGATGGCAGCATGCGTCAGCATGCTTAATGTATTCTTCTGCATCAAGGTTATATTTATTTAAATATTTCTCTTCACGGGGTTCAACCAGTGTGGCAGTTGGTCGAGGGCAGATCACAGGCATTTCTCTTGAAAAATGTCGGTATATATGTTTGTACAGGCCGTAGTAATTAATTTCCCCGGGACCAGCCACATATGCCAATAGCGGAAACATCATTTCCACCGAGACAGGTTTTAACACCACATTCAGGCTGAAATTTTGGGGGGTATTTTCGGCTATGGCCAGCAGTTCCTGCTGTTTCCAACTATATTTACCGTCCCTGGTAACATATTGCCCACCATCTCTAAATAAGGCTAACCGTTGACTATGGTAATTTATAAACAAGTTGGTCTTACCGGGTTCATATTTAACCTGGGGCGTTATGCCTAAAGAAGCTACATCAATGTAACCCTTGTAAAAAGCCTGCTCTATTTTATCATTTTCATTGATTACACGGCAAAAGAATGATTGCTGTATTTTCCGTAATCCCGGCAGCATGGCATCGGCCATTATCAGACCATAGTCCTGAAACAACCATGACATCATTGCTGCAAACCACTGACTGAGGGTGCTGCATCCGCTAATTATATTCTGCATGGTACTACTCAGTTTAGCCTGAAATTCCCCGGGACAGCTGTTTATTAGTTGTTGTAATATTGCTCCAATTTCCTTGGTTAAGGGTATATCTCCTACTGGGGTGTTGTTTTGTGGTCCAAACGGAATTTCAATCCTTCGGGGGCCTTCAGAGCCAGGTAAAAAAACGTGGTTTATTTCTTTGAAATCGTGATCCTCCGATCCCACCCAAAACACTGGTACCACTGGTACCTTTAGCTTACTCTCTAACTTCCTGGCCAGCAAACAAGCTGCCAGTGCTTTGTAAATAGTGTACAGCGGGCCGGTGAAAATTCCTGGTTGCTGACCAGTAAGTACCACCACTGCATCATAATTTAACTTTTCTAATTGAGCCAGTGTTATTTTACTGCAACCTATTGATAAATTATATTCCTTTAGTACACTAGATAGCCTTTGTCGTTGAGATACGGAGTAATCCGCCAGTTTATTGAGCCTTTGTCTAAAGCTGCTTTCAGTATAAGGGTTATATTCGTATAAATGACTTATTTCATTAAAATTAAGCAAATACTTATTGGCCAGTGACTGTTTATAATAAATATCCGCTTTTTGAACCCGCAATCAGCACTCCACCTTATATTTTTCTATAAGAATTAATAAACTTACTGAACAGTTCTAGTCCTTCCTCAAATTGAGTACTGTTATTACCAAAACCAATCCGGATATGCTGGTCACTGCCAAATGTGGAACCGGGCATCAGCAGCACACTGTATTCTTCCGCTAGCTTGCGGCAAAAATTATCTACATTTACATCCAGCTCTATCTTGGGAAAGGCGGTAAAACCTCCTTTGGGTGGTATCCAGGAAAACACTCCCGGATGTTGTTCACAAAACTGCTGCCATGTTTTTATATTCTGTCTGGCCAGCTCAATCTTTTGAGGAAGTATCTCCTCGCTATATTGAACAGCTATGGATGATAAATATTCCGCAGGAGCAGCGTTGCACATGGTAGTGTAATCACGCATGGCAGAACATTTTTCCAGTAATTCAGGTTGCTTTGAAGCCAGCCAGCCTACTCTTAAGCCCCCCAACCCCCAAGGTTTAGTGAGATCACCAATACTTACTGCCAGGCTTGACAAGTCTGCCGCCCTGGGCAGTTCATGTGTTGGGTTATATACAATTCCGGCATATACTTCATCTGAGATTAAATAGCAGTCGTTTTTTTCGATTATCTGAATTAACCTTTGTTGCTGTTCAATCGAAATCATTGCTCCGGTTGGGCTGTGAGGGTAGTTAACCACCACCATTTTTGTTTGTTCATCAATTAATTGCGGCAGTTTATCCAAATCTAGATTGAAGTTTTCATCCAAGTGCCAGCACCGCACTTCAGCACCTATGGAAGATGCCACTTCAAATAATGACTGATAAATAGGGTATTGTACAACAATATTGTCACCAGGTTGAACTAAGCAATTCATAAGCAGATAAATTGCCTCCGATGCTCCAATGGTCACTTGAATGTCTTCCGGTTGCTGATTTTGGTAAAGCCTACTAATTTCTTTCCTTAAACGGGGATTGCCCGGATTCTGGGTATAATCCAAATCCAAATGCAGATATTCATTAGCTGCATTTTCACCAGCCAAATGTAGTAACTCCGCAGTGTTTGTTGACGAAGCACAGCTGGCACAAAGATTGTATTTAACTTCAAACTCATACTTTGCAAACCATCTCTCTAGTAAAAAAGGGCTTAATCTCATTATTTCAACTCCTATTTCGGGTTATCTTGTATTCTTGGTTTTTCCTTTATAGCATTAACGGCCAACGCATCGGCTCGATTGTTTAGTTCGTTATCAGCATGGCCTTTAACCCATACCCATTCCACTTGATGTTGCTCCATCTGTTCCATCAGCTTTACCCACAGATCCACATTTTTGGCCTGTTCGGTTTTGTTTCTCATCCAGTTATTTCGCTGCCATTTTTTTACCCAGCCTTTGGTCATAGCATCAACTAGGTAACGACTGTCGGAATATATTGTAACATTACAGGGGCGCTTTAAGTTTTCCAACCCCTTAATAACCGCCATCATCTCCATCCTGTTATTAGTTGTGTTATCATATGCTCCTGAGAGTTCTTTTTGATGTTCACCGTAAATCATCACGGCACCATAACCACCAGGTCCGGGGTTGCCAGAACAAGCTCCATCGGTATATATTGATACATGCTGCAAATTATCCAACCACCTTATTATATTAATTACTACATTTTACCATATAAAAATAAATTATTACAAATAGTTATTGACCATTGATTAGCCGGAAACACTATAAGTTGGGTATATAGAATTATCGGGGAGAGTTATATTAACAATGAATATTAGTTCTAAAAGAGTTATTAACATAGTTGTACTTTCCATATTAATGTCCCTGGCTTCACTGCATTTTCTAGGGGATTCTAATCTTTCTATTGAAGGATTGGAATTCCATGTTAATACCACCCTTGCTTTTAATGGGTCAACGCAAATAGAAATACCACCTTTGGGGTTAATAAGGGCACAAACCCATGATACGCCATTAAAAATAACTATCCGCTTAAACAATATAAATTTGGAACAGATACAGGATATTTTAGCAAATGAGCCTAATCAGAATAAAATATTTAAACAGGTAGAACAAAGGCTGCGCTGGGAAGTACGACGATTTGTGGTGGAACTACTGCTTCTTGCTGCTACTGCAGGTTTATTTTCAGCCTTTGCACTTCGTTCTTCCAATTTAGTTGAATATCTTAAGGCTGCATTGGTTGGCGTAGCGGTAGTGGGACTGTTGTTGTTTGCCACCTATAAAGATTACAACACAGAACAGTTTAACAATCCTGAATTTGAAGGGGCATTAAAGGCAGCCCCCTGGATGATTGGCATTGCAGAAAGAACTGTAGCAAAAATTGATACCTTAAGCCACAAGCTACAGTTGGTAGCGCAAAACTTCAATGAACTTTACCAACAGATTGACAACTTGAACCCTATCGAGGCCACCGAAGGTAATATTAAAGTACTGCATGTATCAGATATTCATAACAACCCTGCCGCTATTCAATTTATTGGTCGTATGTCCCAGCTTTTCTCTGTCAATTTTATTCTTGACACAGGAGACATAAGTGACTTTGGCACACCGTTGGAAGGGCTGCTTTTAGACAGAATAGCAGATTTAAGTGTTCCTTATTTATATATAGCGGGTAACCATGATTCTCCAGATATTATCAGCAAAATGAACGAGATTGATAACGTCATAGTTGCTGAAAACCTAGTGGAGTTTAGCGGTTTGCGAATAATGGGTTTTCATGACCCAGCATCACAAACCCAGGAAATTGAACCCCCACCACCGGAAGTGGTGGCCGAACACATTGATTATATTAATGACTTCATTAGCAGCGAAGTGAAAGATTCAGGAAAACCCATTGACATTCTTGCTTTACATAGCCCATATATAGCCAAACCCCTGGCAGGCACTATCCCGGCAGTTGTCTTTGGACATAACCACCAGTATAAGGTTAGCCAAAAAAATAAAAGTGTCTTGGTAAATGCCGGCACCAGTGGTGCTTCTGGATTAGGAACACTACAGGAAACTAAAAGAAGACCCTATTCAGTAATGTTGCTACATTTTAACAAAACTAACAACACCACTCGCCTATTGGCAGTAGATTCCATTCAGGTGGACAGTGAAACAGGTGAGTTTAGTATGCAACGCCACCTTTTTGCAGAAAGAAAACAACCTGAAGAGAATTTAATTAACTCTCTTCAGGAATCTTTGGACAACGAAAATGGTGAGTAATCATTTTAGATACCTCTGCAAAAATATTTCATGGTATTAATCACCAGCAAACTATCTCAAACATAACATATTATAGAATTATAAATATAGGAGTTGATTAATACATGAATACTCGCCAACCAATGTGCCCGGGTGGCATTCCTTACACCATTAGATCGGGTGATACATTTTATTCCATCGCCCGTCGTTATGGTGTATCTCTGGATGATTTGCTAGAAGCCAATCCTGGGGTGGATCCAGACAGTTTAAGAGTGGGGCAGATTATTTGTGTGCCTGGAGTTTCTCCTGAGCAGTGTGAACCCGGTCAAAGACCTTATGTTATTCAGCGTGGGGATACCTTCTATTCCATAGCCCAAAGATTTGACATTACTGTACAGGATTTAATTGACGCCAACCCTGCTGTTGATCCCAACAGACTACAGATTGGCCAAACAATTTGCTTACCTATGGATGGACCACAACCAATCTGTCCAGCAGGTACATTCCCGTACTTTGTTAGATCTGGTGATACTTTCTACAGCTTAGCTCAGAGGTATAATACTACTGTTGACGCAATAGCAGCTGCTAACCCTGGTGTTGATCCTAACAGGTTAAGAATTGGGCAAAGAATTTGTATACCTGAAGACGGACCGCTACCAACTTGTCCAAGAGGTACATTACCATATGTTATTAAAGCCGGCGATACTTTCTACAGCCTAGCTCAGAGGTATAATACCACTGTAGATGCTATTCAACGGGCTAACCCTAATGTTGATCCTAACCGGCTGCGGGTTGGCCAAACAATTTGCATACCTGGTATGCCCGGACCTGGACCTGGCCCCGGACCATGCCCAACAGGTACTTTTGCTTACAGAGTAAGACCAGGTGACACTTTCTACAGACTGGCCATGAGATATAACACCACTGTTGATGCAATAGCAGATGCTAACCCAGATGTAGACCCCAACAGATTAAGGGTAGGGCAAACCATCTGCATTCCTAGAGTTTAATCAACTAATCGTGAAAAAAGAACCGACATTAACTGTCGGTTCTTTATTTTTTATGATAACCAATAATAGCAAGCAAATCCTTACCATGGTCACTTAGTTTCTTAGACCCGATGCCTGGTATCTGTTTTAAACTATCCATAGTTTTTGGTTTATGCCTGGCAAGTTCCTCTAAAACCTGATCATTAAAAAATATATATGGTGGTTTTTGTTCTTGTTTAGCTAAACTACCTCTGTATTCTTTCAGTGCTGTCAACAGTTCTTTATCATATTCTACCACATTTGTGCTACTGGTTATCGTTCCCTTCATTCTAACTGTAGCTTTATTCTGAAATACTTCCATAGGTACCGACATAGGGTTACCCATTGAAATGGCTTCCCAACCCTTAGATGTAAGTTCCAGTACAGGATATTCACCATCGGTGATTAAATAACCATCACCCAGCAATCTATCTATCATAGCCAGAATGGCATTAGATTTGAAATTTTTTAATTTACCATAATATGTTACCAAATGGTAGTCACGTTCAATAATATCCTTTGCCTTGGAACCCTGAAGTATGGAAGCCAATTTCTTTCTACCTACACCGATCCGCAGTTCTTTAACACAGCGCAATATTTCCAGCGGCGCAAAGGAGTATTCTTCTTCTTCATTATCACTAGTACAATTATTGCAGCAGTTTTCGGGCTTATCGCCTAGGTTCTCACCAAAATACTCCAACAACACTGTCCGACGACAGCGGCCACTGTTTATCCAATTAACCATTACCGCTAGTTTGTCCCGGCGATCCGACTGACGTTTTTGTGAATCGGATAAAATTAATTGAGCAATCTGAGGACCCATTTCAGTGAAACCAGTCTCCACTTCCAAACATTCTCCATTACGGTCTATTAAAGAAATTACTCCACTGCGTTCCAACGCCCCTACCAACAGACGCAACCTGTTTTCATCTACACCTGCCCGATCCAGTTCATTTAGATATATTACCGATCGGCCGTCATGAAGGCCTCGCTGATAAGCCTTCCAAAATATAACCATGTGTTCTCTAGTAATACTATCGTTATCAATCATCCATTGGTGTAGAGCCCGGTCCCTAGGTACATAAAAAAGCAGGCATTGGGCTGGTTTCCCATCCCTTCCAGCACGCCCTACTTCTTGGTAGTATGCTTCTAGGCTGGATGGAATACTGTAGTGAATAACAAACCTGATGTCATGTTTGTCTATCCCCATCCCAAAGGCGTTGGTGGCCACCACCACCGGATGAGTGCCGTTTAAAAAGCCTTCTTGTACTGCCACCCGTTGTTCTGAATCCATTCCAGCGTGATAGGGTGCTGCATTTATGTTTAACTGAGAGATGAGGAATTGGGCAACTTCGTCAGTGTCTCGCCTGGTAGCTGTATATATTATTCCACTTCCCTTTTCTTCATTAAAAAAATTGGCCAGTGCCAGCAGTTTTGCACTGCCCCCATCCATTTTCCTGGCCTCCAAGTATAGGTTAGGTCGGTCGCTACCTGCAGCAACTTTGGCTGCTTTATCAATGCCCAACTGATTCATTATATCCTGTTGTACCTTTGGTGTGGCAGTGGCAGTTAGGGACAGTACTCGGGGGCGATTATCCATGTTTTTAATAAATTCCCGCAGATACAAGTAGTCTGGCCTGAAGTCATGACCCCACTGGGAAATACAATGCGCCTCGTCCACCACCAGCAGTGATAACGGTATTTCTTTTATCAAGTTGTTAAAACTTCTGGTTCGCAGCCTTTCCGGGGCCACATAAATTATTTTGTAATCACCCTGCTTGATACCTTTTAATCGTTCCTTCTGTTCTTCCCATGTTAGTTGACTATTTAAGAAAGTAACCTGGTGCAGGTTTCTAGTATGTAAACTATCCACCTGATCTTTCATTAAAGCCACCAACGGGGATATAACCAACGTTACCCCTGGTAACATCAAGCCAGGCAATTGATAGCATAGCGACTTACCCCTTCCGGTAGGCATAACCGCCAGTACATCTTTGCGATCCATGACCTTTTCTATAACGTCTAACTGTCCTGGACGAAAATCTTTAAATCCAAAGTATTTATGTAAAGCAGCCAACAATTCAGCCAAGGCAATACGCTCCTTAATTAGTTTATCAGTTCCATTTTACCCCACTAATTCCAGCTTGTCCATTATGTGAGTAATGTCACACCCAAACTATGACATATATCATTAATTAATGTTAACCAATCAAGTATAATTTACTCAACGCTGATGAACAAAGCAAAAAACAACTTTAAATAAACTCAGGAGGGATACTTATATGTTATCAATTTTTGGCAAAAACAAGAATGAAAAAGAAAAGCAGGACATGTTCTGCTACCAGTGTGAGCAGACACCTAAAGGCGGTTGCACCAAGGTTGGTGTATGCGGTAAAAACCCTGACCTAGCCAGCCTGCAGGACACCATTATTTTTGGTCTGAAAGGTTTATCAGCCTATGCAACCCACGCTAGAGAATTGGGATACACTGACCCGGAAGTGGATGCTGTAACTCAAGAAGCACTATACTCTACTCTGACCAACGTAAACTTTAACGTACAAGAAACCATTGGCATGGCTTTAAAAGTAGGTTCCGCCACCGTTAAAGTTATGGACATGCTGGATAAAGCCCACACTGATGTCTTAGGCATTCCTGAACCGGCAGAGGTTTCTGCAGATAAAATTGAAGGTAAATGTATCGTAGTAACAGGTCATAACCTTTTGGCTCTGAAAAATCTGCTGGAGCAAACCGATGGTAAGGGTATTAACATATACACCCACTCCGAAATGTTGCCAGCCCACGGTTACCCTGAACTTAAAAAGTACAAACACTTAAAGGGTAACATTGGTAAATCATGGTTTGATCAAAGAAAACTGTTTGAAGATTTCCCAGGTGCTATTCTGGCCACTACCAACTGTGTAATGCCCATTAAAGGTAGTTACTCTGATCGCTTCTTCTCTTACGATGTGACTGGCTTGGAAGGTGTAAGTAAAATTGAAAACAATGATTTTAGCCCTCTAATTGAGAAGGCACTGTCTCTGCCAGAAGCCAATATAACTTCAGACAAAAAAATGTTAACTGGTTTCCACCACGAAACCGTACTGGGTCTGGCTCCGCAAATCATCGATGCAGTTAAGGCAGGTAAAATTAAGCGTTTCTTCGTAATTGCCGGTTGCGATGCACCTGGCAAAGGTAATGACTACTACAGAGAATTGGCTACATCTTTGCCTAAGGAATGTGTAATTCTAACCACTTCCTGTGGTAAGTTTAGATTTAACGATGTGGACTACGGCACAGTACCTGGAACTGACATTCCAAGATACATTGATCTTGGTCAGTGCAACAACTCTGTTTCCGCAGTAAAAATTGCCTCTGCCTTGGCGGACGCATTCAAATGCGAAGTAAACGAACTTCCGGTAACCATTGTATTATCCTGGTTCGAACAAAAGGCAGTGGCCATTCTACTGGGTCTGTTCAGCCTGGGAATGCAAAACATCTACATTGGTGCCAAACCACCAGAGTTTATCACCCCGGGTGTACTAAGCGTGTTACAGGACAACTTCAATCTAAAATTAATTGGCGATGCCAAAGAAGATTTGGCAGAAATGCTCAAAGGTTAAATATATTAACTAAGGGAGAACCCCACGTGGGTTCTCCCTTAGTTGTTATCTGAGTAATACTTGTAAAAATCGATTAAAAGGATTATTCTAATAGTAATTCAATAAGGAAAGGAGTAGTTTGATAAAATGAATATATTAGATGCTATTTATCAAAGACACAGCATACGAAAATATAAAGTTCAGGATGTACCAACCGAAGATATAAAAGAAATTATTAAGGCAGCTACATATGCTCCCTCGGGTAAAAATTCACAAAACTGGCACTTTGTCGTAGTCAAAAACAAAGATAAAATAGAAAGAATAGCTCAGATAATAGAAGAAAAAAATGAGGCAATTGCCAAAAAAATAAAGGATGAAGATAGAAAAAAATCCTTTACCAAGTTTTTAAAATTTACCACCCATTTTAGAAATGCCCAGGTACTAATATTAGTGTATGCAGGAGAGTATCCAGTAACGGGTTATAATGAATTATTGGAAAGCGGTGTGCCTCATGAAAAAACACATGAACTTCTTCTAAAACCATCACCAGGCATTCAAAATATCGGTGCATCAATACAGAATTTAATGCTAGCGGCAACTAGCATGGGTTATGGTACCTGTTGGATGACTAGTCAGAACTATGCTGCTGAAGAAATAACCGATTATATTGGATTTGATAAAGAAGGTTATTTCTTAGCTACAATCACTCCTTTAGGTGTTCCTGAAGGGGAAGTAAAAAGCCCACCTAGAAAACCGGTTGAAGAAGTGCTTACTATTGTGGAGTAGAAAAGCAGAATTCAGGAGTCAGAATAAAAAACAAAGGATCGGTACCCCCACCGATCCTTTGTATATAACCAGATCATACTTTTCTTTATTTCTTAGTTGCCACCACCCATGTCCCAATCTTATCAAACCCAATTTTCAAATACATGTTTGCCAGCATTATGTCATCTGCCTTATGAAAGAGATATACACTTTTGTTCTTTTCTTGAAGTCTTTTACATAGGTTTAGCGAACAATCCCTGGCAAACCCTTTGTTTCTTTGAGATTCGTCCGTAAATACTGCACCTATCATTGCTATGTCATCGGTTTCGGTTGTAGTTAGTGCGCAGGATACTATCTTATCAGCATCTTTAACACAGTAAATTGTGCCAAATTCTACAATTGACTTTAATCTTGTTTTACAGTTAACTAACATGTCATTACCCTGATAAAACCTTACTAACTCAGGCAACTCGGCAGTTGTTAGACTTGTGCTCCGATAATTCTTAGGATATAACAGTAGCTGATGGTTTAGCTTGCAGAAAGAATTAAATTCTATCTTTCTTACAGGTCCGTTTACTCCATCAAGCAACCTAAGGGTTTGATCTTGACTACCTAGAATATGCTTACTTTCTATTGGTGGTAATTGTGTTATAACCTCATCAATAAAATTGCTATCCAAAGTTGAAATGCAGCAATGAGATGGAGATATTAACATTGCCAAAACAATATGTCCATTATTCTTTGCAACCAATATATCTGCTTCAGGTTCCACACATAGGGTTTGGTCGTTAATATAGCTGAAGAAGTATAAGTTATTGGCATAATCTTTCTTTAAGAAGTTTATAAGCTCTATGGAATTGAAGTTCCTAGAAAGTTCCATAAGCATTCATCCCTTTTAAAATTGTTGCAAATATATCTTTTCTCTAAAACG
The DNA here is from genome assembly GCA_009711615.1 of Bacillota bacterium. Classification (GTDB taxonomy): domain Bacteria; phylum Bacillota; class Desulfotomaculia; order Desulfotomaculales; family Desulfohalotomaculaceae; genus Desulforadius. The sequence continues at coordinate 53,487 of VENI01000001.1, forward strand.
GAACGGCGTGGGCGCCGTTCCCTACCATCAAACCAAACGTGCATGATTACATGCACCTCATTCTTAATTCTTCATTCTTCATTAAATAATCCCTGTTGCTTTTTATGGTTATCTATCACCTTGGCTAAAATAGCACCCATATTCTTTGCCTTTTCTTTGATGTTTCTTTCTTCTGGTTTAAGATCACATATTTCCGGGTGTTGGTTGGAAATGGATGGCTTGATATCTTCAGTAATAGGTGTTCCCAATGGAAAAAGCTCTGCGAATCCACCATCAGGACAATAATTCCCATATCCGCAGGTGAAACAAGCATATTCCCCCTGGGCAACAACATTTCCTACCAAGTTGATTCCTGCGTCATCATAATATTTCTTAACATCTCGAATAACATGCTTTCCATCACCGATACCATCTACCGCAGCTATCACGCCAGGTTTTCCTCTTAAGGGAAAAACTCCGTTGTGCCGCCCTGAGAAACATAGTTTTTCCCAAAAAGCCTGGCCTTTGGCATTCATGTGATCCCAGTATGTTGGGGCACCGAAAACAATACCTTCCGATTGATACATTTTTTCAACTATTGGTAGAAAATCATCTTGAAATACACATCGGTTATTTTTCACACAACCATTACAAGCTTCGCATGGTCTAACAAGTTTTCCCGATAAAGAAATCAACTCATAACTTTTCCCCGTACCTTGAAGAATGGTTTCAATCAACGATTCAGTAATTTTATTTTTTCTTCCAGCACTTATTCCAATAATCTCAGCCATTTTATCACCTTTTACTTTAATGTTTTTGTTCATTGTCTAATATTATATATTAGTTACTGTTCAGTCAATTCCTCTTGATTTAGTCTAATGCCTTAAAATTTATAAAGTCGGAGCCGATGTATATCGGCTCCGGCTTTATATTACGTGTTATTCATAACTTTCATTGTTAATACGGTTTAATCTTTTATGCATTACATAAAAAGAAAACATTCTTATTCCTGTTTAAATGCATATTTTAAATTCCACAGTTGGGACATTTTCCTTTTCGCTTTTTTGATCCAGAACCACAATAGGGACACCCTCCCTTTTGCCCCCCAGTTTTTCCTGTAAAGGCAGCTGAAACAAAGTCTAAATCTTCATCATCTAATTCATCATTTTTTTCTATTTTCGAAAACATTTGTTTCTTTAGACGTTCTTTGATTTTGCTATCTTTGCTTAAATCAGCATTTAACATAGTCTTTGCCAGCTGAAGAAGTTCTTCTATTTCCTTATTATCAGCACTCCCAACATCTTTTTCCCCTGCTAAAATACGATCTAAGTGTTCAAGATAAATACCCGCTTTTTTCTTTTCAGGCATTAATGCTCACCCCCTGGCTTTCCAAGATTGTGCGCAGATGCCTCATGGCCCGAAATATTATTACCCCGGTATTGCTTTCACTAATACCAACTAAATTGGCAATATCGCTGTTAGAAAGACCGCTCCAGAATTTCAAAGCAATTACTTCCCGTTCCCGTTGTTTCAAAGAAGATAACGCCTTTATCAAGTGTTGCTGAACTTCATTAAAACAAACTACATCTCCAGGGTCTGGATCTGCAGTAGTAACTTCTGCAGATGTATCCAGTGAATCAAAATGAATTAGACCTCGTCTACGGTAATAATCCGTTATGGTATTGCGTGCAATGCTAAAAATCCAGGCAGAGAGGGGTGCTTTTTCCGGTCTATAGGATTCAAACCTAGTAAAGATTTTTTCGAAGACCAGGCTCACTAAATCTTCAGCAGCATGAAAATCAGCAACTCGATAATGGACATAGTTATAAATCTTAGGAAAATAATAGTCATACAGCTCAATAAAAGAACTATCATCACTATTTGCTCCAGCAAATAGTGTTTTCTCTTCTGATAGGGCCATCATAGTTCCTCCTCTCACTCACCTAAAAAAGAATATTGTTTGTATAACTTGTCTAAAAAAACAAAAATTTCTTTTAATTTTAGTTTATTTTGATTAATTAGTCAATAAATGACAGAATAAGTCGAAGATGTGTCTAAAATATTATTTTTATTGTAATACTTTTGTTATTGCTTCGTATTAAGTAGGGGAAATCAACATAAGTTTGACCGACTAAATGCCTAAAAGGCTTTAGATAATAATTAAAAGGAGAGATTTATTATGTCAAATCAGGAAGAAAAATTAATTATTTCTGAACTCATCAATCGTTGTTGGAAGGATGAAGCCTTCAAAAAGGAATTTATCGCAAACCCTAAAAAAGTATTGACTGAGAATGGGGTTGAAGTTGAGGATGGAGTAGAATACAAAGTTGCTGACCTTTCCGACAGTAACGCAAAGTACATCACTATTCCTAAACCTCCTAAAGCAGGTGAGCTTTCAGAGGAAGACTTGGATGATGTTTCAGGTGGTTGGTTTGGACTTTTCGGAGATGGTTATGCTATCGCAGTTAAATAGTATATAATTTGTTATTCTTACTATGCGGTATCTTTTATATATAAAGATACCGCATAATATCAACATGGAGGCAATTGAATGCTTAACAAAATACATAAAGATATTTTCAATGATATAGATTTACATAAAATCGCACATACAAAATTTATAATAGATTTAAAAAGGCTGAACCCAAAGCTATTCAAAGAACCAATGAATGAAATATACAATAATCTACAAATTTATGGTGTTGATCTAACTAATGCTGAGATTAACACAATATTGAATTATATTGACAAAGACATCGACAACGATAATAGAAATTTACCGACTATAATTAAACAGTTTAAAAATTTTAAAGAATTATTATCTCAGCGATTTAATGAAGCCCATAGCGAATTATGTGCACCCAAAGACCCTAGATTAAAAAAATGGAGAGAAAGGCAAATCAGAAGAGTAAAAGCTCATTTAGGAAATGAAGGTAAAGGTTTAATTCATTTTACAGTTTCTTTTGAATTAACTTCTGGATGTTCTGTTGGTTGTCCATTTTGTGCTATTTCATCAAAAAAATTGGATAACGTATTTGATTACTCAGAACGAAATGTTGCTTTATGGAAAGGCGTTCTTAATAAATGTCTTGAAATCATAGGTGGGTCTGCCAAATACGGTGTATGTTATTATGGAACAGAACCCTTCGATAACCCTAACTATGAGAAATTTTGTAGCATTTATGCAGACATACTTGGGCATTTCCCCCAAACAACCTCTGCTGTGCCCATGAGGGATGTTAATAGAACAAGAACTATGTTGACTCTTTCCCGAGAAAAAAATAACTTTTTCTTCATGAATCGCTTTTCCATATTAAGCAATACAATAAGAGATAGGGTATTTAATGAATTCACACCAGAGGAACTGCTTTTTGTAGGTTTGCTTAACCGATTTGACCTTCAAGAAGAACCCAAGCTTATTAAAGCTGGTCGTGCACGCAGCACACAAAATCAAGAACTAATTTCCCAAAATGAAGGTGGTACCGTTTCTTGCCTGTCGGGATTCCTTGTTAATATGGCAGAACGCACAATCAGGCATATAACACCCTGCAATGCTAATGAAAAATGGCCAACTGGCCAGTGGGAAATCGACCGTGAATCATTTACTGATGCCGATGACTTTGGTGATGCAATTCAACGGTTGATTGACAAAAATATATCCGATGAAGCACCTAGAACAAAGCCTCTGAAATTTTATCCTTGGCTAAGCTATGAAGAGTTGACAGAAAAAACTAACGGCTTTGGATTGCGTTCAAAGGCATCCGGCCTAATGACTTTCAAAAACATGACTGCTTTAAGTGAAATAGGCGAAAAGATCACCGAGGGTTGTCATACACCGCGACAAATTGCTGCTATACTCAATGAACAATATGGATATAACCCTGCTTATGTATATAATACAATTGACTTTTTATTTAATCATGGGGTGATAGATGAAGAACCCCAAAATTAGAGCACCATTAATTCGACTATGAGGCCTACCACGTTGTAAATTATGGTAAGCCTCTTTGATTCCTAATCTTCCCATGACTTCCAGATATCTGGTTGATAGCCCACTGTAGCCTGTTTACCATTGCGTACTATGGGAGTTTTATAAAGACCGGGATTGTTTAGCAATAACTCTTCCCTAACGTTGCTGCTGGTAATGCGATCCATATTCAGTTTCTTATAGTTCTTTGATTTTTGATTTATTAAATCATTTAAGCCCACAGCAGCCTTAACACTTTGTAATTCTCCTTTGCTTAAACCCTTTACATTTAAATCAACGAACTGATATTTTATTCTTCTCTCTTTAAAGTATCGTTCTGCCTTTTTAGTATCAAAACACTTTTTAACACCGAAGATTTGTATATTCATAGCTATTTTTCTCCCTTAAAAATATTACAGCAGTACGTCCCCTTCTATTCACCAATAATTTTTACTAATACCCTTTTTGATCTTTTACCATCAAACTCTCCATAAAAAATCTGTTCCCAAGTCCCAAAGTCTAGCTTACCATCCGTTATGGCCACTACTACTTCTCTTCCCATAATAGTCCTCTTTAAATGGGCATCTGCATTATCTTCAAACCCATTATGGTCATACTGATCATATGGTTTTTCGGGTGCCAGTTTTTCTAAAAACCGTTCATAATCTCTATGTAAACCCGATTCATCATCATTAATAAACACACTTGCCGTAATATGCATGGCATTACATAAAAGTAACCCCTCTTTTATACCACTTTCTTTTAAACAATCCTCTACTTCAGGAGTAATATTAATAAGTGCCCTTCTTGTTTCTGTATTAAACCACAACTCTTTTCTATAGGAATTCAAAATAATAACCTCCTTGCAATAATGCTGTTTTTTATGTATATAACCCTAGCACAATGTGTGGCATAAATACACTAGGGAGAATCCAGTAATTAGATTCCCCCTTCATTATTTATGATTATATACTTCTAAAATAATGTATTCTTAGGCATGTTACTATAAAATCCCTGCAACCATTATATTTTTATATGTTTTATTTACTATGAATGTAAAACTAACTCGAGTACATAGTTAAAATAAATAAAACCCGAAGATGGGCCCTATGTTGGGCCCCCTTTGGGTTTATACACATATACAAGTATTAATCCTTAGTTTCTTATTCTTGTGGTTTTAATATTAGTTTAGTACCACCTCTGACATATGAGAACATCCAGTTACCTTGTGTATTAATTTGTTCTTTAGCCTTTTGGTAGTACTTTCCTTTTAAGCCCAACCCGGAGATGTCTACTGATACACAGCCATTATTTAGCTTTGCTGCTTCACTGGCCCTGACATTAATAGTGTTAACCAACTTTCTTAACTTACGGTTATTTTTTTCCAAACTTATCATCTCCTTAAGACATTTATTGTATTTGCGTGAATATAATCATTATTACTAATTCTCTAACTATTTAAAAAATACCTTCTATTTAGTTAAAAAAAGTTACTTTTTTTAACTTTTCTAATAATTCTATAGAAATTAATAAACACCAGCCATAGGCAGGTGTTTATCAAAATTCTCGGTATATAATTATAAAAGTTCTTCCTCTCCAACACATTCATCATCATATATGCATTCATCAGCAAATTCGCAACTTTCGCATTCAAATGGACAGATCATTTATAACCCCCACCTTATTTCACTACAACCTATCAACTTTATAGCCTTTACTATGTAATTCTGCTAATAGTTCCTCTAAGTGTTTATTATCCTGTGTTTCCAGCACCAAGTCAACCCGGGCACAGCCTAGTTCTGCCTCCATGCTGATGCGATTATGATATACTTCCACTATGTTTGCACCCATATCAGAGATTACTTTTAGCATATTCTGTAGTCTGCCTGGTTTATCTAAAATAGTAGTAGTAAGCTCTGTTTTCCGCCCGGCTTTGGCCAGTCCCTTATCTACAATTCTTGATAGTACATTAACATCTATATTACCGCCACTGATTATCGCCACTACCTTTTTGCCTGGCATTTTAACTTTACCGCTTAATACTGCTGCAAAGGAAACTGCCCCAGCGCCTTCAGAAACTAACTTAAACCGTTCCAGTAGCATTAAAATTGCCTTAGCTATTTCATCCTCATCCACCGTAATAAATTCATCTACATATTGGCTGACAATTTTATATGTTAATGTACCGGGAGTTTTCACTGCAATACCGTCAGCTATTGTGGCGGCACTTTTTAAACTGGTGGGCTTATTTTCTTCCACAGATTTTTTCATTGACGGTGCATTGCTGGATTCCACTGCTATAATTTTAATTTTTGGATTAATGGATTTGGCAGCCAGAGCTATTCCAGATATTAGCCCCCCTCCCCCCACTGGGGCAATGATGACATCGGCATCTGGTATTTGTTCTAGAACCTCCAATGCTATTGTTCCCTGCCCTGCTATTATGTGGGGGTCATCAAATGGATGAATAAATATTCCACCAGTAGCATTTTGAATCTCTACTGCTTTTACATAGCAGTCATCGTAAACACTGCCGTGCAATATCACATCTCCACCATATTTTTGGGTAGCTGTAATTTTAGATAAAGGGGCTGTTTCCGGCATTACTATAGTAGACTTTATATCAAAGATAGATGCCGCCAGCGCTACCCCCTGGGCATGGTTACCCGCTGAAGAGGCTATTACTCCCTTTCCCCTTTGCTCAGGGGTTAAACTATATATCTTGTTATAAGCACCACGCACTTTAAAAGCACCTGTACGCTGCAAGTTCTCCAACTTTAAGTAGACACTACAATCACACAGGTCATTAACGGAACCGTTAATAACATCTGTTTTTCTAACTGTATTTTCTAGCACTACCCGTGCATTTTTAATTTCCGCCAAGGAAACTGTTTGCAAAACTACCACCTCGTACAGTTAGACTTACCGGAAAAAAGAGAAAAAATACTATAAATTCAGAAGTCAGGAGTTAGGAGTAAGGAGTAAGGAGTTAGAATAAAATCAAAGAAATAATTGCATTAGAGTAAAATATAGCCTTGAAGCATTTATGACGCCCGCATGCATAATTGCATACAATTCATCCATAAACACATGCACCATTTTAAATTATTCATTTTACATTTTTCATTTGTTACGCATTTGAAATTAATTTTGCAAAAAATATAACGACAACGGACTTAATCCCGTTATCGTTATAGAAAAAATCACCTCATATTTCTTGTAACTACACTGTCAATCAAGCCGTATCTTCTGGCTTCTTCTGGATTCATAAAGTAGTCTCTTTCGGTATCTCTAGATATTTGATTAATTGGTTGGCCAGTATGTTTTGACAGCAGTTTGTTTAAAGTTTCTTTTACTTTTAATATTTCTCTGGCATGTATGTCAATATCGCTGGCTTGGCCCTGCACTCCACCAAGGGGTTGGTGAATCATGATTCGGGCATAGGGAAGTGCAAATCTTTTACCCTTTTTACCGGATGCCAGCAGAAACGAACCCATACTTGCAGCCTGACCCATGCAAATGGTGGATACATCTGGTTTAATATATTGCATGGTGTCGTAAATTGCCAGACCTGCAGTTATTACTCCACCCGGTGAATTAATATACAGGTGAATATCCTTTGCCGGGTCTTCAGCCTCTAAAAACAGCATTTGAGCAATGATTAGGTTGGCAACATCATCATCGATGGCTCCACCAATAAATATAATACGGTCTTTTAGCAGGCGAGAATAGATGTCATATGAACGCTCACCTCGGTTAGTTTGTTCTACCACTATGGGTACTAATGCAGACATAAAATCAGCCTCCTTTATATAAAAAATGTTCTTGAGATCCACATCCAATATCGTGCTCCTTTTCGAACACACACTTGGAATGTCACTCTTAAATTATATTTAACGAGATTTACCTTTATTTCTGCACCTTTTACCACCTTCTGGGATAACGTGTTGAAAATGGCCGCCTTCAATTCTAATCGCTTTACCCTCTACTAATGCCAGAGCGATTTTGTTTCTTGCAGCAACTAGAATACGGTGAAAGGTGGGTCTGGAAACATTCATTTTATCGGCACAGTCTTCCTGTTCTAATCCCTCTAGATCCTTTAACCTGATGGCTTCCAATTCCTCAACCGTTAAAGTTATTTCTTCCAAGTTAACCAACGGCACACCAGCAGGCTTAAAATACGTTACCTCTGGTACAAAACCCACTCTTCTACACTTGGGCGGTCGTGGCATAACACTCCCCTCCTGCTATTTATTTTAATAAAATATGAACTTATGTCAATAATATAACCATAATTTGTAATCTCAAATACTCCTTTATATATTAGTACAAAAACTTTTGGTTTCATAACGCCAGTTGTTATTTCTATAGAACAAAAATCAAAGGCACATCATCGATGCGCCTTTAAAGTAGTATTATTCAATTGCGTCCAATTCAAATTTTCTGTGTATAGCTTTAACTGCTTGATTAGCCTGCTTCGATTTTACTACACAGGAAACTTTTATTTCTGAAGTGGTAATCATCTCTATATTAACCCCTTCCCCTGCCAGCGCTTCAAACATGGTGGCTGCTACACCGGGATTACTTACCATACCGGAGCCGATGATGGAAACTTTGGATACGTCTTCATCGTGGGCATAGCGGCTAAAACCTATCTTCTCCTGTATCTCTTCTACCACTGAGAGAGCTTTGCGCAGATCATCCCTGGCAATGGTAAAGGAAATATCGTTAACCTTATTTCTTACGGCACTCTGGATAATCATATCCACGTCAATATTCTTTGCTGCCAATGACCTAAAAATAGCAGATGCGATGCCAGGTTTATCAGGTACATCATACAAACCTATTCTAGCCGCATTATCATCATGGGCTACTCCGCTTACCACTAGTTCTTTTTCCATTTTGCTAACCTCCTGAACAATAGTGCCTTCTTTACTGAAATCAAAACTAGAGCGCACTGCAATGGGAATATTATATATCTTTGCCAGTTCCACTGAGCGAGGGTGCAGTATCTGTGCACCTAAGCTGGCAAACTCGAGCATTTCATCATGAGATACATATTTAAGTTTACTGGCTTCTGGCACTACCCTTGGATCAGTAGTGTATACACCGTCAACATCAGTATAAATTTCACACAAATCTGCATTAAGTGCCACTGCCAATGCCACAGCAGATGTATCTGAACCACCTCGACCCAAAGTGGTAATTTCATTTTCTGGGGTAACACCTTGGAAACCAGCCACCACGACAATTTTTCCTAAATCTAGTTGGGTGTTTAAGCGAGTTGCATCAATGTCTTTAATTTTAGCCTTGTTATGAATGTTGCTGGTTTTCACCCCAGCCTGACCCCCGGTAAGAGAAACCGCATCACAACCCAACTCTTTAATGGCCATAGCCAATAAGGAAATGGATACCTGCTCTCCTGTGGAAAGAAGCATATCAACTTCCCGTTCTGACGGATTGCTAGTAATCTCTTTCATAAGTGATACTAGTTCATCAGTGGTGTCTCCCATGGCTGATACTACTACCACCATTTTGTTTCCTGCTCTGTGATCCTCTACTACCTTTTGGGCAACCCTTTTTATCCTTTCAGGGGTGCCCACCGAACTACCTCCAAACTTTTGAACAATCAACATTCTGCCTCTTCACTCCTACCGTTCTGGTTTATGTTTGTATGTAATACTATTAACTTACTACCTCCATAGCTGTCGCTCCTATAGGACTAGGTTCAAGCACCATCACTTTTGCCATAACCCCGTTTTCCCTAAAGGTATCTCTCATTACTTTAGCTATAAGCTCAAAGTTTTTGTCCGCAAAGGCAATCAATGTGGGCCCTGCCCCCGATAAAACAACGCCTTTGGCTCCAACCAACCTGGCCGCCGCCAGTACCTTCTTCATTCCCGGCACCAGGGAAGCCCGGTAGTTTTGGTGCAGTCTATCTTCCATAGCGTAGCACAACTTACTCAAATCACCCTGGCACAGGGCAGTTACCAACAATGCTGCCCGCCCCACATTAAACACCGCATCATTAAGGGATACCTGGCTGGGAAGAACTTCTCGAGCCAATTTTGTGGATAGTTGAAAATCTGGCACCGCCACCACTGTCTTCATACCTGCTGGTGGGGTTATTTTCATATACTGTACTTCGCCTTCAACAGCAGTGGAAACTGTAATTCCTCCCAGTAATGCCGGTGCCACATTATCGGGATGTCCTTCCACACGCACTGCTAATTCTAATAATTTATCGTTAGTTAACTTACTGCCGGAAAGCTTGTTGGCTGCTATTAAACCACCAACTATAGCTGCAGCGCTACTGCCCAAACCACGACAAACAGGTATTTGGTTAGTTAGCTTGATTCTTAGCCCAGAAGGTTGATAGGCAACCTCTTTAAATACACTGTGGGCTGCTTGGTAAACAATGTTACTTTCATCGCGAGGAATATCAGCAGCACCGTCACCGTGTATTTCAACAGCGAGGCCTGCAGAAATTTCTTCCATCTCTACTATATTATATAATTTTAGTGCCATACCCAGGCAGTCAAATCCCGGTCCTAAATTGGCAGTTGTTGCAGGCACATGAACACGTATCATCTTTTTACCCCTCAACTCTTAAGACATTGGCTATTTCTTTAACGCAGGAAAGTTGCTTAATATCTATCAGAGCATCCTGCACATTTTCTTCTTTTGTTCCGTGAGTAATTAAAACTAATTCTGCAGTACTTCCCTCTACATCTTTTTGGATAACAGAAGCTAAACTTACACCTTTGTTACCAAACACCAGAGCAATTGATGATAGCACCCCAGGTTTATCATGTACCAATATTCGAATATAATAACGGCTTTTGGTTTTACCCATTGGTTTAATGGGCTTATTGTTATAACAGGTACATCCAATTATTCCAGGTACGTCTCTAAGCATATCCCGGGCAGCATCCATAATATCTGCCACCACTGCACTGGCGGTGGGGAGTTCACCTGCACCCTGGCCGTAGAACATTGTATCACCCACTGCATCACCTCTTACAAAGACTGCATTAAAGGCATCATTTACCGAGGTTAGTGGATGATCACTGGGAATTAGTGTGGGATGAACCCGCACTTCTATCCCTTCATCAGTCATTTTTGATATCCCCAACAACTTAATAATATAACCTAATTCGTTGGCATAAGCAATATCTTCTGTAGAAATCTTTGTTATTCCTTCAACATATACATCATCTAGGGTTACCCTGGTGTTAAATGAAATTGACGACAGAATAGCAATCTTCCGGGCTGCATCATAACCTTCCACATCAGCAGTGGGGTCCGCTTCCGCATACCCTTTCGCTTGGGCTTCTTTTAACACATCATTAAAATCGGAACCTTCTTTTGTCATCTTGGTTAACATATAGTTTGTTGTACCATTAATAATACCAAAAACCTGCTCTATGTTATTGGAGGCCAAGCTCTGCTTTAGTGTTCTAATAATGGGAATTCCACCAGCCACACTGGCTTCAAAGAACAAGTCACAATTGTTTGCTTCAGCTGCAGCAAAAAGTTCTTTTCCATGCATGGCAATCATGTCTTTGTTAGCAGTAACTACACTCTTACCTCTATTTAATGACTGTAACACATAGTCCATAGTTGGGGAAATACCTCCCAACACTTCTACTACAATATCTATTTCCGGATTGTTAGTAATGTCACCTATATTTGTGGTCAGCACTGACGGGTCAATATCAATACCGCGATCTTTAGATGTATCCCTTACCAACACTTTCTGAACTTCTATTTTTAATCCTACTTTACGCTGGATATTCTCCACATTTTCTGTCAGGATGCGATATACACCCCGCCCTACTGTACCGAGACCTAATAAACCAATTTTAACTACCTGCTTATGTGGCATCTAAAAAAACCTCCGACATTTATTGATTTAGGCATTAAGTATTCAGTAATTAGAATTTAGAATACCTCATATATATTCACTAGTTCTCTTATTCTGACTACTGACTACTGACTCCTGGCTTCTGTTTCTTAGTATTACTGATTCTGTCCTACTAACTCTACTGTTTGCACCCCTTCAATTTTTTGTAAGTGGCTGACAAGTTCTTCAACGTCACCGGCCAGTTCTGTGGTTTCAATGGCAACTGTCACATTTGCTACACCTTCTTGGGGAACGTTTTGATTGATGGTAAGTACATTTCCACTGACATAAGCAATATTATTTAATATGTTTGATAAAACACCCGAACGATGCTCCAACAACAGTGAAAGTGTAACAATTTTATCCCTGCTCCATTGATAAAAGGGATATACCCCATCTTTATACTTATAAAAGGCACTGCGGGAAAGGGCTACCTTTTCCACTGCTTCATTTACCGTAATGGCTTGCCCTTTTCGCAATAATTCCTTTGCTTGCGCTGTTTTTAATATAGCCTCGGGCAGAATATCTTCACGCACTAAAAAAAAACGCCGATCTTTGCCTTGCACAATAACCACTCCTAGTCTGTCTTTGAGAGGAGGATATATTTCCTCCACGTGTAGACATTATAACACCTGTATATCTACATGACAATATTTAATTTTATTATGCCATAAACTCATTTTATTTCCAAAATTTATATAGTGTTCATTAAAATTTGGTCAAAATACACTGTATACAGCTATACATTGGAAACAACTCCTATACATTTCGGCATAAATGCTCTTAGCAATAATATTTGTAGTCATATAATACTGGACTACTTAATAAGTTATAGATATAATAACAATACGTATGAAAACTTAAAAATCAATTTTTCGCAGCGCTTAATTCTCAAAAAAGAAGCGGGGGACCCAATTAATAGGGGTGAATCCAAAAGGTAGGGCTACCCTTCAGCCCGAACCCGTCAGCTAACCTCGTAAGCGTCGCAAGGGGAAGCATGGTAAGGTATTTATCTATGCCTTATTCTGTTTTGTATTGAATGGGAATTGGTCTGCACTTACTGCAGGCAAATTTTAACATGCCCATCCCCTTGCAATTTTAGGGGATGGGCATTTTGTGTTTGTTTAAAAACCAAGGAGGTTTATAATGATTAGTTTAAAAGAAAAGTTGTTAAAATTTTTTAAAGCCAGTGAAAAGGATTGGAACAGTTGGCAGTGGCAAATTGAACATAGAATTACTAATGTTGAAGAACTCAAAAATATTATAATACTATCAGATAAAGAGAAAAAAGGAATCGAAAAATGCTTAAAACATTTTAGAATGGCGATAACCCCCTATTACGCTTCCCTAATGCACCCAAATAGCAAGAACTGCCCCGTACGCAAGCAGGCGGTGCCAACTGAAATGGAAGTAAAATTTAACGCTTCCGACATGGAAGACCCCTTGCATGAAGATGTAGACTCTCCTGTACCAGGTGTAACTCATCGTTACCCAGATCGGGCGCTTCTGCTGGTAACTGACCAGTGTTCCATGTATTGCCGACACTGTACCAGGCGTCGTATGGCTGGGTCCCATGATAAACCGCTACCAAAATCACATGTGGATAAGGCCATCAATTACATTAGAAAAACCAAAGAAATCAGAGATGTTGTAATTTCTGGCGGTGACCCACTAACTTTGTGTGACAGTAGACTAGAATATATATTAAAGCAGCTGCGTTCCATTGATCATGTGGAAATTATTCGTATTGGTAGCAGAATGCCGGTGGTCTTACCACAGAGAATCACCGATGAGCTCTGTGGCGTGCTGAAAAAATACCACCCGGTGTGGATAAATACCCATTTTAACCACCCTAAAGAAATCACTCCGGAATCTAGTGCCGCCTGTGCCAAGTTGGCAGATGCTGGTATCCCATTGGGTAACCAAAGTGTACTGTTGAAAAAGGTAAATGATTGTTCCCATATCTATAAGGATTTAGTACGTAAACTGACAAAAATCAGAGTGCGCCCATATTACCTGTATCAGTGTGACTTATCCATGGGTATTGGCCATTTCCGCACATCAGTCGCTAAAGGTATTGAAATTATTGAGTCCCTTCGCGGTCATACTTCCGGGCTTTGCATTCCTCAATTTGTAGTTGACGCACCCGGTGGCGGAGGTAAAATACCGGTTAATCCTCAGTACATGATCTCCCAGTCAGATAGCAAAGTAATCCTACGCAACTATGAAGGGGAAATGTTTGTTTACGAGGAAACAGAGGATAAATCCAGCAGTTGTAGTGAATGCGGAAAATGTATGCAGAAGAACGAAAAATCAGTAGGCCCTGCAAGTTTAATGCTACCAAACAAATCACGAAAATCCGACAAGCAGGTTGGGTAAAATGCGGAGTGATACAGCATGTTAAATACTAGATTACATCAAAAAAATGGTTCTTTTACTATTGATGCCATTATTGACCAAACCAACCAAAGAATATGGGTCTCAAATTATAATTTCTCCAATGCACCTGAATTTACAGATTTTTTAATACAAAATGCTTATCAAAACTCAGCCGATAAAGTGATAATTCCAGCACGTGATAATGATGTTGGTGCTTTGGAAAACCAAGGGTTTGTACTGGAAGGTAGGGCAGAAGGTTTTTTTAATGGTGACACAGCATATTTTATGTCTGCCTACCCCTCAGCGAAACGTAGACAAAGTATAAATCTCAAAAATAAAATGGATCAATTGCAAAAAATAATTTCGATGCCGTTAAAACCATCAAACAAACTGCCTGAGGGATATATTGTTAGAAACGCAGTACCTGATGATGCCAAGGCACTGGCAATCTTGTATGATAAAGTTTTTTCCACATATCCCACGCCACTGAATGACAGCGAATACATTCAAAAACTCATGAATAACGACACATATTTTCTGTTGATTGAATATAATGGTGACATTGCCAGTGCAGCAGCGGCAGAAATAGATGCTGAGAATGGCAATGCGGAAATGACAAACTGTGCCACCAACCCCGAACATCAGGGGAAAGGTTTAATGAGTATTTTAATGAACGATTTGGAAAATATGGTTTTAAAAAAGGATATAAAATGTCTATACAGCCTATCCAGATCTTCAGAATTCGGCATTAACCTAATTTTTCACAGATTAGGGTACAGTTATTGTGGTACATTAATTAACAACTGTCATATCTGCAATACTTGGGAAGATATGCATCTTTGGGTAAAAACAAAATTCTCCCCCATATCATAACAAAAAACCTTGACCTCTTGGGTCAAGGTTTTTTGGTTTAAGAGGATGTTCGAAAAGTCCGCGCGAGATCCACTTCAAATCTCTGCGTTGGCTCGGCTTTCGCGGTGCTCACGTATTACATATACGCTCCGCTCCTCAAAGCCTTCGCCGCCTTGAGCTTTTCGTGTCTATCGTGCTCCTTTTCGAACACTGATTTAAATGATGATGCAGATTAGGCCTCCACTACCGTCATTAACAATACGTTGCAGGGTCTCTTGCAACTTTGCTTGGGCATTATCCGGCATGCGGTGAATTTTGTTTTGCACCCCTTCACGAACTAAGTCATGTAGGCTTTTACCAAAAATTTCGGATGTCCATATTTTAGTTGGATTTTCATCAAACTCATCCAACATGTAGCGCACAAGTTCTTCACACTGCTTCTCAGTACCAATAATAGGGGTGATCTCAGTAGTAATATCTGCTTTAATTATATGCAGTGATGGCGCACTTGCCTTTAACTTCACTCCAAACCGATTACCTTGGCGAATTAATTCTGGCTCTTCTAAATTCATTTCATCTAAGCGAGGAGTAACTACACCGTACCCAGACTCTTTTACTTCTGTAAAGGCTGCGGAAACTTTTTCCCATTCATTCTTAGCCACCGCAAAGTCACGCATCAAACGGAAGATATCCTCGTCTCCCCCAACATCGTGACCACATTCCTCTGAAAGCACTTTGAAAAACAAATCACGATTTGCCAGCATTTCTATTGAAGCAGAACCAGTGCCCATATCCATACTTTGCAGATTAACCTGATCTACAAATTCATAATCCGCCAATGCTTCCACCGCAGTTTCAATATCTCGCAACCTACGCACATGGTGAACGGTAGTCTTAACAGCTTCCTCAAAGTTATCACGAAGCCAATGCTTGGTGTCTAATTCTTCCACCCAAGGTGGTAGTGAAATACTTACTTCATTCACTGGGAATTCAAATAGAATTTGTTCCATTATATACAGTATGTCATCCTGATTAAGTTCTGCCGCATTAATAGGTAGCACTGGAACATCATATTTCTCCTGTAATTCCACAGCAATATCATCGACTTCTGGAGAGGCAGGACGAATACTGTTCATAAGTATTACAAACGGTTTGCCTAACTCTTTTAGCTCTTCTACAACACGTTCTTCGGCTTCTATATAATTTTCCCTTGAGATGTCAGTAATTGATCCATCAGTAGTAACTAGCACACCTATGGTAGAATGCTCAGATATCACCTTGCGTGTACCAATTTCTGCAGCTTCCTGGAAAGGAATAGGATCTTCAAACCATGGAGTAGTAACCATTCGTGGGCCCTCTTCTTCTTCGTAACCTAGAGCCCCTTCTACCCGGTACCCCACACAGTCCACCAGTCTCATTTTAACTTGCAAACTGGGACTAACAACTATTTCCACTGCCTCATTAGGAACAAATTTGGGCTCGGTGGTCATAATGGTGCGACCCGCTCCACTTTGAGGGAGTTCATCTTTCGCCCGTTCCCTATCGTGTACGTTTTTTATATTGGGGATAACTGATAAGTCCATAAATCTTTTTATGAATGTGGACTTGCCGGTACGCACACCACCGACTACGCCCAGGTAAATATCTCCGCCGGTACGCTCTGCAATATCTCGGAAAAGATCAATTTTTTCCATACTTCTCTCCCTCCTCTAATATATAAACTTATTACCTCCTAATCAAATTTTCAAGAATATATGTAAATAAATCATCCCTCCCCTGCCAAAACAAGGTCAGGACAGCAGTCCTAATTACTGACCCTAACCCCGGCACCGGGTAGTCCCGTCCATGTGTATTTTTTTCCAGGAGCATACAATAACAATATATATATATGGGCCAGGTATTAGTATTATGACCAACTAGCTTAAATAATTTGAAAAAATTTCTAGCACACTCCTTAATTGTATGTAACCTAAAACCGGAAAAATGATTAATTAATAAAATTTACAAATAAAAATCTCTGCCAATTTGTGGAACATTATGTCTATATACAACGTACACTAAAGAAATGTCGGCTTTCCTATATTAAAAAAGCCCTACTGACTGAATAATATTCAGCAGCAAGGCACCGTTAGGACATCTTAATTATTTCAGAGGTGATTATATTGAAACAGAAAAGAACCAATCGCAATAAGCGGGCTAAAACAAAGACAAAACGCCAGAAACTACTTCAGGGGGATTTATATAAAAGCATCAGACCACTATTAAATAACCACCCCTGTAAAGATGACCCCCTTCTGGCAGAACGTTGGCGCTTGTGGATGTATTTACGTCGATTGTATCACACTTTAGATGTAGCTTTTGAAAAAGAATTAAAGGGCTTTGAGTTAACCCCTGCTCAATTTACTGCCCTTTTGACAGTAATTACTATTAAAGGCCTATCAATGAGTGATCTAGCAGAACTATGTTTGTGGAATCGTTCTACAGCCAGCCGTATAACTCATTCTTTAAAAAATAAAGATTTAATTTCCATCACCCCGGTTGACGGTAAAACCTCCGCATTAAATGCTACTACAAAGGGTAATCAACTGGCCAACCACTATTTAATTAAGGAAGAAGATATTTTCAAACACAGCGTGGCCATAGTGACAGATGAAGCATTAGAGAATAGTAGTGCTTATAACTGGCTTAGAAATTCTAATGAACAGTTAGTAGGCAAAGATGTTACCGATTATGTTGAGTGTATTTATGAAAGTATTAAAAAAGCCAGTTCGCCGTAGCAACTTCTTCAATTTCAGGCTTACTATCACGTCCCATTAAATTCATTACTGCATCCCGCGATGAGTAACCTTCGAACAGCACATTATAAGTTTGCTCTGTAATTGGCATTTCCACTTCGTGTATGGCGGCCAATTTCTTGGCCGCCTTGGTGGTTCTTATGCCCTCTACCACCATCCGCACACTTTCCACTGCCTCTTCTCGACTTTTTCCTTGTCCAATAAGGATACCAGCCCGGCGATTTCTACTGTGCATACTGGTACAGGTTACTATTAAATCACCAACACCAGCCAAACCGGCAAACGTCAGGGGTAATGCTCCCATAGCTTTACCCAGACGAGTCATCTCAGCCAGACCACGGGTCATTAATGCTGCTTTTGTATTGTCTCCAAATTCCAAACCATCAGCAATGCCCGTACCCAAAGCTATGATATTCTTTAAAGCCCCCCCTAATTCAACCCCAACCACATCAGGGTTGGTGTAAACCCTAACACTGTCAGACATGAATAATCCTTGTACATACTCCGCTCTTTTAACATCCCGGGATGCAGCCACCAGCGCGGTGGGAATATCCTTTCCCACCTCTTCAGCATGACTGGGCCCAGAGAGGGTAACAAATCGCTCTTCATTCTTAGAAGAAGCTTCTTCTGTAAATACTTCCGCCATTCGCTTTAAAGTATCTTGCTCAATACCTTTTGCTACATTTATTACAGTTGAATTGGTGGAAATGTATGGTAGCGTATCTTTTAACACTTTTCTAAATGCGTGGGATGGCACACCATACAGAACTGTTTCGGTAGCAGTGGACACTTCTTCTAAGTCGGTACTGCATTTTATGTTATTCGGAATGACAACTCCCGGCAGATATTTTTTGTTTTCTCTGTGGTTGTTAATTTCATCCACTGCGCTGTCACTGCGGGCCCACATTTTAATGTCGTGGCCATTCTTAGCTAGCTGTACAGCCAGCGCGGTAGCCCAACTGCCCGCACCAACCACAGCAACAGTTTTTCTCATTGACATTTCCTCCCTGTATGGTTAATGAATTCCCTCTTATAGCTTTTTTTGCCCTACCTTATACTCATTCCCAGATATTAAACGCTTAATATTAGAACGATGCTTAAATATTGCAAAAGAAGCAACCATCACAGCAAATACAAAATAGGGTGTATCCAATTTGAATAGATAAAAACATACCGGTATTGTTATTGCGGCCACTATAGAAGCCAGTGACACATAACGGGTCAAGCCCACCGTGGCAATAAACAGGGCTAATGCTATTAATCCTGACATGGGAGAAAAACTAAAAATAATACCAGCTCCGGTGGCAATTATCTTTCCCCCTTTAAAATTAAGAAAAACCGGGTAGCTGTGACCTAATAATGCTCCTATCGCTGCTGTTAGCTCCACACTTGTGCCACCAAAATAGCGAGCTACTAGGATAGCTGCCACTCCTTTAGCCACATCCCCCAAAAGGGCAATAATACCCGGCATTACTCCCAAAGTTCGCCAAACATTAGTTGCTCCAATGTTTCCACTTCCATACTGGCGAATATCAATACCTTTCCAATACCGAGCTAACAGAAAACCTGTTGGTATTGAGCCCAGCAAATATGCAATTATCAGACTAATTAATATGTACGTAAACACTGTTTCCTCCAATTCTCAAACTACTCTCGTTCACGTTTACGCAAGACAAATCTTATCGGTGTACCCTCAAAGCCATATGAGGAGCGGAAAAAGTTTTCCAAGTAGCGCTTATAGGAAAAATGCATTAAACCAGGATCATTAACAAACAACAGAAAAGTTGGTGGGGCGACACCACCCTGCATTGCATAGAGTACTTTTAATTTTCTTCCTTTATCAGATGGTGGTGGATTTTGCTGCACTGCTTCCCTTACCAGCTGGTTTACGCTACTGGTAGCTAGACGTAGGTTTTGGTTTTCCGCTACGAAATCCACCATCTCTAAGACTTTGTTAACCCTTCTCTTGGTAAGAGCGGAAATATATATTGTGGGTGTGTATTGAATGAAACCCATTTCTTCCCTTATATCTTCATCAAAGCGATTCATGGTCTTGTCGTCTTTCTCAACTAAATCCCATTTATTAATAACCAGAATAATCCCTTTACCTTTTTCTTCAGCATAACCAACTATCTTCTTATCCTGATCTGTCACCCCTTCGGTAGCATCAATCAACATCAGCACTACATTAGAACGATCTACCGCCCGTAGTGAACGCACCACACTGAAACGTTCCGCTGCTATGTCTATTTTTTTGCGGCGCCGCATTCCAGCTGTATCTATTAATACATATTCCTTTCCATCACGCTCTATAGCTGTATCTATGGCGTCCCTCGTGGTGCCGGGAACATCACTAACAATAACCCTTTCCTCTCCCAATATGGAATTAACCAGTGTGGATTTGCCTACATTAGGCCTGCCTATAACTGCAATTCTCACTGCATCATTGTCATAGTACTCTTCATCGTCATTAGGAAGCAATTCCACCATTTGATCCAGTAAATCGCCAGTGTTCATTCCCTCCGCAGCGGAAACAGGTATTGGTTCATCCAATCCCAGTTCATAAAAGTCATAATAAGGAATTTTACTGGCATCAAAAACTTCAACCTTATTTGCCACCAGCAACACTGGTTTGTTGGAACGCCTAAGTACAGAGGCTACTTCTTTGTCTGTTGGGGTTACACCTGCTCTACCATCTACCACAAACAAAATTACGTCAGCTTCATTTATTGCCAATTCTGCCTGCCGCCTTACTTGAGCAGTAAATTGATCTGTGTCCTTAAATTCCAGGCCACCAGTATCTATTAATGTAAACTCCTTGTCGTTCCAATCGGCATCAAAATATAGTCTATCTCTTGTGATTCCCGGTTCGTTCTCTACAATTGCTACCCGGGCCCGGACGATGCGGTTAAATAGAGTAGATTTTCCTACATTGGGACGCCCCACTATAGCTACTATCGGTTTGGGCATATATATCTTACTCCTTTTTAAACAGTGATTACTAATAAACAGTTTTTACTTATTTTATTAAATTTAATCTATTATTGATTTTACCAGTTGATAAGGGTTATCCACAGCACTTACTGGAACTTGCAATTTCTCTTCCAGTTCTTGCACTGTTACATTATCTAGAAACATGTTCTCTTGATCTTTTAGCATCACTCCAGGTATTATTACTTTCTCTCCCAACTGTTTGCTTCTTAATTGCTGCAGCAAGTCTTCTCCTGTAAGCAGACCTGCCACAGTCACTGTATTCCCAAAAAAATTATGCATTGCCTTATAGAGGTTAACTTCCAACCCATTTATATTATTTAGTCTTTCTACTAAAGGTCGTAATACCGGGTATGCTGATGTTCCTGTTACTATAGTTATCTTCTTAGGTTTGTCCAGTTGTTCAGGGAGCTCTTTTACTGCCTCATCCCACTGATCGAGAAATATTCTAGTAATACCAACACCGTTTTCTATTTGCGGGTAATCTGCGTAGCGCTCATCCGGTGGTATCGGTTGATTAGACATGATGTAAAATTCATCTGAAACAAATACAAAGGGATATTGAAATTTGCTAATAAAATCTTCCTGCCAATATTGAACTCGCTGAACAACTTTCTTTGCTTCATCCGGAGAAAAGCGCCTTAGAGGTTCCAGACCTTGGCGATATCTGGTCAAACCCACCGGTACAATGGCCAGTGACTGCACCTGAGGATATAAGTCTGCAAGTTCTTGGACAGTACGCTCCAATTCTTCCCCATCGTTAAAACCTGGGCAAAGCACCACTTGGGTATGCATTTCTATGCCCGCCTCTGCTAAAGTAGTTAACTGGTGCATAATTCGACCCGCCCGGGGATTAGACATCATCTTACGGCGCAATTCCGGATTAGTAGTGTGAACTGATATGTACAATGGACTTAACCGTTGTTTGACAATCCGTTGTAGATCATCATCATTTACATTAGTAAGTGTAACAAAGTTTCCATGTAAAAGAGAATGGCGGTAGTCATCATCCTTTACATATAATGAATCACGCATTTCAGGGGCCATTTGATCTACAAAGCAAAAAAGGCATTTATTCTGGCATCGTTTTATTCGCCCCATGGCATTGGTACCAAAATCAAGTCCTAAATCTTCATCAAAATCTTTTTCTATTTCCATTATCCATTCTTCTTCCCCAGTATTAATTAGTTTTACAACTAGTTCTTCGTCACTGGTAAGAAACTGATAATCTAAGATGTCTTGTAATTTATGGTCATTTATTTCTATAATCCTGTCTCCAGGCTCTATTCCCAATTCATCGGCAATGCTGTCCGGAACAACACTGTTGACTACTAAACCACTGTTAGTCATATCCACCTCCGAATACTGTGCTTCATAAATTATCTAATAACAGCAAATTTTAGTCAAGTCTAGTGTTGCACAATTATCATTACCCCGTTATCTAACTCATGCACCATACCATCATTTATATTGGCCAGTGTAGACGCTATCTTTGCTTTTTGTTCGTCATCCTTAGCGTAAAAAATTGGCACTCCACCTTTAATGGCACCTTCTGTGACAGTGACAGCAGCAAAAATCTTTTTCTGTTCCATTTAAATTTCAAAACCTTTCATAATAAATTCAGGATTCAGAAGTCCCGAGTCAGAATTCAAAAATAAAAAAACGTTGAAAAACAGTTCATTTGGAACGACGGGCGTCGTTCCCTACCACACACAACCATTTATTTTCTCAAATCTATAAATTTATTCTACATTTTCAATTTAAAAGGCCCGGTACCATTTGCTTTGGCAAACGATGCCGAGCTTTTTTATATGGTTAATCTGCTGCAGCCCGTCCTGCCTTGGCAGACAGTGGTTTTCTTAATGACGATTCTAATACAGGTGTGCGATTAACACATTCAACCATAGCGTTAATATCTCTTTCCACCGGCATCATATACATAGCTACTTTTCCTGTATCGACGTCTTTTCTTAATATGGGTGTAAAGTCAGGTTTGTCTACATCTTTTTTACTGCCTAGTATTACACTGACGGTATGAGCTATTACCATGCGCTGACCCATATCATGGATAGTTGCCCGAGCATTGTCATCCTTGGGATGAATCATTACACCCAAAGCATCTGATAACATTTTTTCACGCCTATCTGGTAGCCCAACATTAAATATAGCAATATCATCCACCCACAGAGTGGCCCCTTCAAACCGAATTTTCGCCGGTTCCACTGTACAGATGTCGCCTATTGTTTGTCCGCTCATAAATGAGCGAGCAATAAATAACATCAGAACTGCCACTGCAACTCCAGGTATCCATTCTAAAGGAGTATTTAAACCAACCTGTGTAGCTACAGCAGTTATAAAAGCCGCTGCCATTACCAGATAATTTCGCCCTTCAAAGGTTCTGGCAATACCTTCTATATAGTCTTTCCCTCGTTTCACCAACTCTGATTCCTCTAAACTTTCTAGCGTCCTGCGCTCCTGATTACGTATTTGTGAAAATTGCTGGGCAGCTAGTGCTAGAAAAGTAAATGCAGTATATTCTTTAGCCATTACTGCAGGCACTGCCACTGCACCAAGGGCAGAGGCAATAAATCCCAAAGATAAGTGGACTATATACCCGTGAGGATAACCAGGGTATTGGCGGTAGTCAACACGCAGCAGAACCATCCTGGTGATGGTGCCGGCTAATGTGCCAATTATGATAACCAACAGATAGTTCTGCAGCTGCATGAGTAAACATACCTCCTACTTACCTTTATCAGTTTCATCATTTTTTTCGTTCTCTTTTTTAGTAGATTGTTTGCTCAATATTTTTTGAACCGGGGCCATAAAACTAGTCATTTCCTTACCTAATCCACTTATTTTTTCAGAGGAACCCTTTAAGCTACCGGTGCTAATGAGGAGGAAAGCACCTCCGCCCACCAACACTGCTCCAATAACCCAAGCCAGAGTTGACCAGCCAGCATTCCCAGCCCCTTCACCTGTTGTAGTACCGCCACCACCTGCTCCTTTTCCTGCGGCTTGTTCCCCAACTCCTAGCACGGCGGGTACTGCATCAGCTAGTAGGGCAATTCCTTCTTCAGCCCTTTCCCGTTTGTTAGTGTGAGTTCCGGCTTCCACTAGAATTGCTGTTGATAACAGGTCTTGGTTGTAGTCCCCTTTTCCAATAAATATTTCTTTTACTAACTCAGGGTGTTGTTCATTTACTTTAGCCATTAATCTTTTGGCAAAGTCTTTATTGGCCTTCATCTTGGGATTTTGATTACCAATCACCAGGCGTAATTGAGCTACATTTTTATTGCTAACTTCTTCTCTATAATAATTAGCATCGGGAATTCCATCCCGGTGGATATCAAATATGGCTACAGGATTCTTTTTCATTAAGTCAGTGGCGGTACGACGGGAACGCATGTAAGCATTGTTGTCATGGGGGTCATGCTTGTTGTCACTATAAATCACGTTAACTCCTCGTTTTTCTAATTCCTTTGCAAATCTCTGCCCGACATTTAGTATCCCACCATTAAAAGGTTCTGATTCTTTACCATCTGTGGGCACATAAGATTCATCGGTATGGGTTTGGTAGATAGCAACAGGTCGGTTTTCGTTCTTCTTTGCTGCCACAGGAACCTCATTAAGATTGCTAAAATAATCTACCCAGGCCAGGTAGTCCTTGTCCACCCCTAACATTTTTGCTGTGGCTTTATTACCGTCTACTTTACTTATTTTAAAATGACGTCCATCATTTTTTATGATTTCATCACCATTATTAACATACCGACACATTTTACTAATTAAGCTTCCCTCTTCATCAAATATTTCAGTAGTATTACCAGCTATGTGACCGATGGTATTGTTGTCTACTAAGGCAGAAGGGCTCCATACAGGTTGGGTAGTAATGTTGAAATCTGTCACCTCCATGGCCAGTACTACCGTACCTAATACCAGCATGGCAGTAGCCAGGTATACCTTAATCTTATTTCCCATTACTCACCCCTCCTTTTTTCGGTAATATCGTCTGTGATATCGGCAAAATCAATCCCTTTTGCATGTTTCTCATCCGCCTCTTCAGTGAAGGGCATTCTTTCTTTAACTTTATTATCAACTTCTAAATCACCAGCTTCCATGGCAGGCGTCGGTTCAGCACCGGCTTTTTCATCATGTCGGTTAGCTTCCGGTTTTTTAAGTCCCGCCAGTAGTTCCTTAGGACGACCTTCAGATTCCGGTCCACCTTGTAGCCTTTCTCGCAGTTCCCCGAATACTTCTGCAATTAATACTGCCATAATACCGGCCAGCACTGTGACATCAAATGCCCCGGCACCGCCAATGGCCACTGTGCCACCCACTGCACCATTTTGCACCAACCAGATAAAGTGGAACACATCCACAAGAACTACACCTAACGTAGCGGCAATAAATGCTGAACGACGAGAACGTCCAGCTAAATATCCGGTTATACCAGCAGCCAGTGGATAAAGATAAATAGCATCAATTACCGCAAAACGCCCAGCTGGTTCTGGCAAGCCAGCCATTACTAATGATCCTAGATAATAAACAACTGCTCCAGTTATTAGCGTTGCCACCAAAGCCCGTCCCCATTCCTTACGAGTACCTGCCTTGGATAACAAATATACCGCCAGGGCTATTGGAATTAATCCGCCACCCACATTAATGGAAGCACGAATATTTCCAAATGGGAGCGGAATGGTAATAAAGCTGCCTATTATAAGAGCAACAATAATACCAAGTGCTGCTTTGTCACTAAGCCTCATTCTGTCAAGCACCCGGTGAGCCAATCCGAAGTAAATTAAAAAGGAAACAATAATTAATGCAATTAAACCAAAGGGAAATTGTGTCATCGCCCTGCCTCCTTAAAAAGGTAGTAAACATTTTTATTCACTTGTATACTACCCAGGTATAATATATATTTATTCGTTATCTCCTTTTCGTTTTTTGTTCCTAACAGGTTTGGCAATGGCTCCTCTACTTATCCTTACTGCAATTCGGCTTATAAATGCTGATATCCGCCCCACCAAGTTCTTGACTTGGGGAGATCGAATGAATTGATAAACTATACTGATAAGATTATTTTTAACTGCTACAGTTAGTGCTACAAATTTTTCTTTTACCCTATTTACCTCTGGCGAGGACATTTTCTTTTTCAACATAACAGCTGTATTTCCTATTGCTTCCTCAAAATTTCCGCTGTTGATAAAATAAAATGCCCCCACCCCTACTAAGGTAATCAATAACAACCACCCGGCTGCTGCCCAAGCACTGTTATTGTGTTCGTTAAGTTGGCCAATAGCCGATCCTCCCGGGCCATCGCCCCCACCACGGGTAAGACCCAGCACAGCAGGCACCGCATCTGTAAATAATGTTATTCCCCTTTTTGCTTCTTCAAGACTATTGGTATGAGTTCCGGCTTCTAATAGTATTGCTGTAGTTAGTAGGTCTTGATTATAATTCCCACTACCAATGTACAGGTCTTTAATTAGTCCAGGGTGAATTTGGCTGGCTTGGGCCATCAAGCGCTTAGCAAAATCTTGGTTAGTAATACGCCGGGGATTTTGCTTACCCACTACTATTCTCACTTGGGCCACCCATTGACCATTTATTTTGGCTCTATACTTGTTAGGATTGAGCACCCCGTCCCGGTGGATGTCAAAAACAGCTACAGGATTGTTTTTAATTATTCCTGTAGCAGTACGACGGGAGCGCACATACGCATTATTATCATGTGGATCATGTGGTGTCTTATAATAAATTACATCTATACCCTTATCTCGCATTGTGTTGGCAAACTGCTGCCCTACCTGGTAAATATCACCTTCAAATGGTTCAATGGCTTTGCCGCTGGTAGGTTGGTATGACTCATCGGTATGAGTGTGATAAATGCCTACCGGTCTGTTTTTCCATTCATTAGTTACTGTCTGAACCGAGAGCCTTTTAAAATATTGCACCCACCGCATGTAATCACGATCTTTTCCAATATGTTTTGCAGTAGCACCATGTTCATGTGTAATGGTTACCCGGTAATGATTGCCGTTAGGTAAAATAATTTCATCACCCACATAGACATTACGGGATAGTTCAGTAATAACATTACCCTGCTGGTCCTGAATTACATTACAGCGACCAGCCTGATGCCCGCTGTAAGAAGTCAAGTTATGAAAGCGGTTTAGGCTGTATGCTGTGCTTAATGAGAACGATAGGGATATTATGTAAATCAATAAAATATAAACAATTATTTTTCGCATTTGGTCCTCCTGGGTAACAATGTCATTAAGTTATTTTTCCCAAACAAAAGACAAAAATGCGAAAAACATATGAATTAATAAGTAAGGCGTCAGAATTCAGAATAAAAACCAAAAAACGGATCAGTTGCTCTAACCGATCCGTTTTTCGAAAACTATGTCATTTTATCTGTTTAGACGGAACGGTGAGGGCACCGTTCGCTACGTTAATCTTGTTTAATCGCTTGTGTCCAATTCTTCATTAAAAAATGGTACGCTTTAAGCATACCATTTTTTAATAATTTATTTCTTGTCACCGAACATTTCGGTTAATTCTTTTGGCATTACTTCAGCAAGACTCATGCCACCACTGTTATCTTCTTCCTCAGGCTCTTCTACTTGCTGTTGCTGAGGCCGCTGTGGTTGCTTGGGCTTTGCTTCCTGTTTTTTAGGTTCTGCTATTTTACGCTGCTCTTTTTTGGCTTCACGGTTTACCTCACGGATAGAGAGGCGGATGCGCTTTTCTTCTTGATCTACAGACAGCACTTTTACGTTGATTTCATCACCTTCAGAAACAACATCCTCTGGCTTTTCTACATGCTCTTCTGCAAGGTGTGAAATGTGTACCAGACCCTCCACTCCAGGTTCCAGCTGCACAAAAGCACCGAAAGGAGCCAGACGTACAACTTTGGCTTGCACAATGCTGCCTTCTGTGTATTTTTCTTCAACGTTATCCCAAGGATTAGCCAGCAACTGCTTTAAGCCCAGGGAAACCTTTTGGTTTTCTTCATCAACCTTTAATACTTTAACTTCTAATTCATCGCCAACGTTTAATACGTCAGATGGGTGGTTAATACGGTACCAAGCCATTTCAGAAATGTGTAACAGGCCATCAACACCACCAATGTCAATAAAGGCTCCGAAGTCAGTCAATCGGCGTACAATACCCTTTACTGTTTGACCTTCCCCTAGGTTTTGAAATAATTCTTCCCGAGCCTTTTCGGCCTCTTCCTCCATAATAACTTTGCGGGAAACAATTACCTTGCGGCGGTTTTTGTTCATCTCAATTATCTTGCCTTTGATAGTTTCATTTAGATATTTGGAAAGATCCTCCACATATCCAATTTCCACTAACGATGCCGGTAGGAATGCCCTTACCCCAACATCAACCAGCAGACCACCTTTAACCACTTCTCGTACTACACCCTCAATAATGGTACCTTCATTCATTTTTTCTTCTAGTTGGTCCCAATTTTTTTCGATGTCAGCACGCACTTTGGATAACAGGGTTCTGCCTTCGTCGTCTTCAGCCTTTAACACCACTACATCTATTTCATCTCCAACCTGAACCACTTCTTGGGGGTTGGTGTTGTAGCTGCTTATTTCCTTCGAGGGAATAACTCCCTCAGACTTGGCCCCAACGTCAACCAGAACCTCATCTTGGTCCACTTGAACCACTTTACCCTTTACAGTGTCACCCTGGCGTAGGGTTTTTACTTCCACTGCTTCATTCATTCCTTCGCCTTGCATTTCCATGTTTTCATCTAACTCCTTCATCCTACATTTTACCTCCTCAATAACCCAGCTAGGTGTAGATGCACCCGCTGTTAATCCTGCATGTTCTACCCCAACAAACCATTGGGCTTTAAGTTCATCGGCAGTTTCTACCTGGTATGTGGGTGTGCCTGTTCTGCTACAGAGCCTAGTTAATTTGCCAGTATTTGCACTGTTGGCCCCGCCTACAATAATCATCACATCCACTTGTCTAGCCAATTCCAAAGCCGCTTTCTGCCGCTCTGCAGTGGCATGACAGATGGTATTATTTGCCTTTATAGTAAAGCCCTTTTGCTCTAGGGCTCGAACCACCTCTTCAAAAACTTCAATTGGTTGGGTTGTTTGTGCAACCACCGCAACCCGGTCACATTCCGGTATTTTTTCTAATTGGTCGGCATTTTCCGCCACCACAGCTGATTCGTCAGACCACCCCATAATTCCTTTTACTTCTGGGTGCTCTGGATCACCAACAATAACTACCTGATAACCCTCTTCTACAGCTTCCTTGGCCAGTTTCTGAGCTTTGCCAACGAAGGGACATGTTGCATCCACTATGGTGTGGCCATGGGTATGAGCTTCTTCCAGCACTTGGGGGCTCACTCCATGGGATCTAATTATTAGCGTACCGGGCTCTCTTTCTTTGGCTTTGTATATTTCTGCTATCCCCTCGGCAGATAACTTTTCCACCACCTGAGGGTTATGAATTATCGGCCCCAATGTGTAGATAGGGCCCGCTCTGTTGTCGGCAGTCTCTCGGGCCATTTCAATGGCCCGTTTCACCCCAAAACAGAACCCAGCTTTTGGAGCCACCAATACCTCCAAAAAAAATCACCTCATACTTATTTGCAAGCCACTTGCTCTTTATTGTTAGCTTGTGATGTTTTAACTGTTTTCATTAAGTTTGATATTTCATTCATTATTTTTTTACTGTATTCTTCCAAATCCTGCCGGCTTGGTTTAGCACCTTTAAGTTCAGGTAATGGAATGGGTTTCCCTACCACTAACTTTAGTTTGCCCAGCATCCCCTTTGCTCCATGAATACCTACAGGAACCACCGGAACACCACTTTTAAAAGCTAACATGGCTGTTCCCAATTCTGCTTTTTGCAGTTCACCCGTAGCACTACGGGTTCCTTCAGGAAAAATCCCCAGTGCCTGGCCATCATTAAGCAACTCTATGGCATAACGAATTGCAGAGCGATCCATTTTTTTACGGTTAACCGGAAAAGATTTTAACCCTTTTATTAAAGACGTAAAAATAGGTATTTTAAATAATTCTGCCTTTGCCATATAGTGCACAGGTTTATTAAAAGCACATCCCACTGCCACTGGGTCCCAGTAGCTAGTGTGATTAGATACTATAATAAATCCATCTTTTTGGGGTGCGTTCTGCAATCCTATTACTTCCCAGCGGCGCAACACTGCCAATACCATACGCATAATAAATCTGGCCACATAGTAAAGCATTATCTACCTCCAAAAATATCCTTTGTATGAAAACAGTTTACCCCAAAAATAGTATTTACAATCATTTACAGTTTTCTATAACATAATTTTTCATTTTTTCAACCACTTGTTCAATTGTTAACCCTGTTGTATCTATAATCGCTGCATCCTTGGCAGGAATTAGCGGATCTACTTCCCTGTTTTCATCAATAAAATCTCTCTCGGCTATATCTTCCTTTAACTTATCAACGGATATAATATACCCATTTTCCTTTAAATCGCGTTGACGTCGTAACGCCCGCTCTTCAATGGAAGCAGTTATAAAAAATTTTGCACATGCAGCAGGTAGTACATTTGTCCCAATATCCCGACCATCCATGATCACACCGCCATCTGCTGCAATACACTGCTGCTGCCTAACCATGTTTTCCCTCACTTTAGGGATTTGAGCTACCAAAGATACATGTTGGGACACTTCCGGTTGGCGAATCTCAGATGTTACATCTTCTCCATCTATATAAACCTTATAATTCTTATTATTAGAATATAGTTTTATCACCACTTTAGACGACAATTCAGATATTAGAGTTTTATTTTCAAAATCATAACTTTGTTGCAAAGCTTTCCATGTTAGTGCTCTGTACATGCTTCCGGTATCAATATACAACAGCTCTAAATGTTCTGCCAAAATTTTTGCCACTGTACTTTTACCCGCACCAGCGGGACCGTCTATGGCAATATTTATTTTCTTTGTCATAATATGCCTCACTTACTAGATGCTTGCAGTATATCAAACACTTAACCTACTTTCGACACACCGCTGCAAATTCCTCTTTTTCACATAAAAAAGTGTATTAATAATAGTTATTTACGATATTATTCTTCTATAACAGTTTTTAATACAAAAAAACATTTGTCTGATACTCTAGCTTGTTATACAATAATTCTAACAAATTTTAGCATTGGGAGTTGGTTTTTGGTGTCTGTTATAGCAGATAAAATTAACAATTTTTTAACCTCGGCATCTTGGATACGTAAGATGTTTGAGGAAGGTGATCGCTTGCGCAAAATTCACGGAGCTGATAATGTTTATGACTTCACTTTAGGGAATCCGGTAAATGAGCCACCGAAAGCGTTTCACCAAAAGCTTAAACAACTGGCTGACAATCCCATTCCGGGAATGCACAGATACATGAGCAATGCCGGTTATCCGGAAACACGCCAGGCTGTGGCAGAGGTTTTATCCGAAAACAGCGATGTAAATATTAGGCCTAACCATATTGTGATGACAGTGGGGGCTGGCGGAGGATTAAATGTAATCCTTAAAGCAATATTAAATCCTGGCGACGAGGTTATTGTCTTAGCCCCATATTTTGTAGAATATAGGTTCTACGTAGATAACCATAATGGTGTGCTTAAAGAAGTAAGCACCGATGAACACTTTCTACCTGACTTAAATACCATAGCTGCAGCAATGACCGAGAAAACTAGGGCTGTTATTATAAACTCTCCTAACAACCCCACTGGTGTGGTTTACCCGCCAGAAGTTCTGGTCAAATTGGAAAAACTAGTTGCAGAAAAGTCCAAAGAATATGGCCGACCAATATATGTAATTTCTGATGAGCCTTATTCAAAGATTGCTTATGATGTTGAAGTACCAAGTGTGTTTAAATACATTACCAATTCAATAATGGTAACTTCTCACAGTAAAGATCTGGCTCTGCCTGGAGAACGAATTGGCTATGCAGCAGTTAGTCCAAACATTGAAAATGTTGAGCTACTGTTAGAAGCAATGGTGTTCTGTAACCGAACCTTGGGTTACGTTAATGCCCCGGCATTAATGCAGCGTTTGGTTGTAGATCTGCAACGGGAAAGTGTAGACATTGAAGAGTACCGGGAAAAACGAGACCTGTTATATAACAGCCTTATTAATTTAGGTTTTAAAATGGTTAAACCAGAAGGGGCCTTTTATTTGTTCCCTAAATCTCCAGTACCAGATGACGTACAATTTGCCCAGTTAGCCTTAAAGCACAACATCTTGGTAGTACCGGGTGCAGGTTTCGGAAAACCAGGATATTTCCGCCTAGCTTATTGTATTGACAAACAGGTAATAGAAAACTCATTACCAGCTTGGAAAGCCCTAGCCAAAGAATTAAATCTGTAACTTCTAAAATGGTAATTTTTATAGATAACCAGCAAAAATGGCGTAGCTAAAGCTGCGCCATTTTGCTTATTTCTTTTATAAGAAGAGAAAATTCTTCAATTGTTAGTGACTGCTGTCCGTCTGAAAGAGCCTCAGCGGGATTGGGATGTACTTCCACCATAACTCCGTCAGCACCAATGGCCATTGCTGCTTTAGCTGCAGGAATCACCAGTTCACGTCGCCCGGTGGCATGACTGGGGTCTACTATCACCGGTAAATGTGATAAATTCTTAGCAACTGCTACCGCCACCACATCCAATGTGTTTCGGGTATAAGATTCAAAAGTTCGTATTCCCCGCTCACAAAGTATTACCTGATGGTTACCTTCTGCCAGTATATACTCTGCTGCCAGCAACCATTCTTCAATGGTTGCTGACAGTCCCCGTTTCAACATTACTGGTTTGTCCATCTTACCAACTTCACGCAACAGGGTAAAATTCTGCATGTTCCTACTGCCAATTTGAATCATATCTGTATATTCATAAACTAGTTCAGCATCCCGTACATCCATTAATTCGGTAACCACCGGCAGGCCGACCGATTGCCCTGTTTCCTTTAGTATTCGCAGTCCCTCTTCACCCAGACCTTGAAATGAATAGGGGGAAGTGCGGGGTTTAAATGCACCACCCCGTATTACATGTACACCCATATCTTTTAATGCTGGAACTAATCTGTGCATTATTTCACTATTTTCCACCGCACATGGGCCAGCAATTATTAACTTATTGCCACCACCGACTGTAACTTTACCAATCTGAATATTTGTACCTTCTTGTTTATATTCACGACTTGCCCGTTGAAAGGCAGACAATATTAAACACCTCCCAACCAGATAATGCTTAGTCTGGCTTTACCTTCATCTGTTGTATAGTAAACATCTTACATTATACTACAATCTAATATTTAGAACCATATAAATTCGCTGCTTTAATAATAATTCCTTCTAAATATCCTCCATAAAAAAACCCTTTATTTTGTAACATATTTCATTGCAATCTATATCTTGGTTAGAATAAGGAGGGTTTCAGAATGATCAAATTCCTTAATAAATTTAGAAATAAGAACCTTCATCATAAAGATAAATATATCCCACCCCGAATTCTAGAAGATGAAGTTAAATTGCAGTTGGAAGACGTTTGTATAAAGTTAATTAGAAAACTAAACATTCCGATACCTCACGAAGTAACTATTGTCATTCCCAGGGTTGAGTTTCGTGACCGGGAGTACGAAAACGGGGAGTTAGTGAAAGAAAAAGAACGCATTTATAACAGCATTACAGTAGTTCATGCCCCAAGGCACCCCCAGGAAAATCCTCCCGGATTTGGTGGTCCGGAGCCTCCTTCCATTAGTCCAGGGCCACAATTAAATAAGAATAAAACTGATGATTAATTTAATCAGTGAGTATGGAATTAATGTATAGAGAAACAAAGTAACGTTTAACCTTATCATGGCCCAAAATCTGCATATGGGCAGCTATGTCCCTTATTGAATACCCATTGACATCAACTATTGTCCCAGCAGTAATAGGAGTACCACCTTCTGCTATACAAGCAGTAGTGGCATCAACAAGCCTGTCCTGTCTGGTGGAAAACGTCGCCACTATTATACCCTCTTTCTGCAACTGGTTGATAGTTTTTTTAAGGGCAATAGACACTTTGTTAGCGTATTTATATTCCCAAATTAATTGCTGAACCGCCGGGCTAACCCATATGCTGTTAAAACGTTCTAAAAAGTTCATAACCTTCCCTGGTATTTTATTAGGTGATCCTATTAAGGGAGAATTCATTGTTACAACTCCCTTAATTTTATTTCTAAGTTCTGATCTTACATTCGTTAAAAAGTCCATGGCTATTTTCCCCCCCAAGCTATGACCAACCAAGATGTACTTTGCCTCGGGGTGGGCAAAAGAGAATTGTTCTATTAAATATTCAAGTTTATTAGTACTTATTTGAATCAGCTGACCGGTATCACTGGCGGTATATTCTTCTGGAATCCACCTGTCACCTACAACCTCGCCTCCGTTATAGCTATACATTAAAAAACGATGGTCATAAAAATTGAAACCCAACCCTGTCAGTACTTTTCTAATTTCAGGAAAATCCATATTGTTATACGTACTACCATCACAACTGGCCCCTAGGCCGTTTATAAATACGAAGTAGATGTTATCTTGTTTGTGATTTGTGTTGATAGCATTTCTTTGATAGTAATTTAATTCGGGATAACTACTTTGATTTATTATTATTACAAATAGCAATAATGCCGTCACCACTACTGTAGCAAGCCATTTTTTCATTTGACCTCACCCATACATAATAATTTAGAATTTACTTTCACGTCATTATATATTATCTAAAACATTAAATTTTATTTCATAAACTTACAAATAAAATCGATTAGAAATTAAAATGAGTGAATCTCTTCTTTTTTTGGACATTAAAAAAGAGCCTGCATTTGGCCCTTTAAAAGCATATGACATACGATTATCTCTTCCAATTTTGTATTTCTATAATGTTACCTTCAGGGTCTTCTGCATAAACAGCTGTTAATGTTCCAAGGGTTTGATACTGTTTTTTTACTAATTCTCCAATTTTCTTTCCCCCATGTTCAATTAACTTTGTTAATACCTCTTCAACATCATCAACATGAAATGCTATATGTCTATATCCTTGCTGATTTATATGAGGTATATTATTTATGATATTCTCTGGCTCATATTGAAAAATCTCTAAAGTCGGTCCGTTTTCATAGCCAGGGAGACTAAGGTGTATACCACTGATTCTTACTTCATCAATATTAGTCATCTTGTCTAACCACCCACCTGAAAGTTTTCTTTCAGGATATAAAGGTTTGCAATTAAAAACCTTTATATAAAATTCAGATAATTTTTCCCAGTCTTTTGCAATAATATTTGTATGAACATATTTTATTGCCACCTTATGACCTCCTTCATACTATTCATTATAGGCTCATTAAAATAGAGGATATATGCTCTTTGTTGAACATAATATCCTCTATTTAATAATATTTAAGCTTATTATTTACTCATTTGTCAAATCCGGTCTCAGTTTTTTTGCTTCTCTTAAATAAACATGTTCTATCTCCTGTTGCGACTGACTGGTATTAATATGCAACAATACTCTAATACAGCGGGAAAGACTTCCCGGAACATCCAGTTCTTGAGCACACAACAGAGGGACATCCTGCCAACCCATCTCCCGGGCTGCCCGAGCAGGAAATTGAGCGTTTAAATCTTTTGTTATAGTAAAAAAAACACTGCAGATATCATCAATGCTTATTTTGTTCTCTTTTATTATGGATGTTAGCAGTTCTTGGGTAGCTTTTGTTATTTCTACGGCTGTATTTTGCTCCACTGTTATTGCACCGCGAACTCCCCTAACCTTTGACTCCTGCATGCTATCACCCTTTCACCACGGACTTTTCAAGCATCCTTTTTAGGAAGAGACCGCTCTGTGTCCGATGCCAATGGCCACTTCATCCAGGTGCAGTAACCCTACACCAAAGAAAATTGCAACAATAACATGATCTCCCTGCCTTGCAATACCAATTTTTCCTCCTACATTCAGACCCACTGCCTTAGGCATCACCATGGATAGGGCTTCCCTTGTGGCGCCGGCGACCGCTCCTTCATCTGCATGAATTTCTTTAATAACATCCTCTCTCTTGGCAGCAACAACTGCCCTTTCAATAATTTTGTTTACTGAACTGATAAAGTCACCGCCATAATCCACTGCGGCTACACGGATATTTTCTTTTACAAATTTATGTTTATTTTCTTTTTCCTGTTCCCTTGTTTCTGTGAGGGCCATTTCCATGGCCACTTTTGCCACCCTGCGACTTCCCTGCAGAGACGTTTTAGGCATTTACCCACACCTCGCTTAATTAAAATGCACTCCAAAAATGGAGTGCTCTCTTCAGGCTTAGGTTATTATATTACAGCCACAGGTAAAAATCAACAATTATGCAGGCTGCTAAAACCAGTTCTTTTCAAGCCAACTGACAACTTCGTTGAGATCATATCCTTTGGCTAACTTTAATAATTCAGGAATTCTAGTGTAGTCATCCAGTTGTATAACATCTTTCACCTGTGGGTTTAGCCGATAATATTGATTAGCCAGGATTTGAGAAGTAAATAAAGTGTCTGCTTCTACATCGCCTTCAAACAATATGCTTAATAATGGCAGTGATGGGTTGGGACCTATTGTCCACTGCATCGCCCCCCATCCATGAGTACCTTTGGGTATTTTTTGAGGAGCATATCCGTTGCCAATGGATAAAAGAAAAACATTCTCCAGTTTTTGCCTGCCCGATCTTCTATCAACAGCAGCTGACAGCGCTGCTAAACTGGGATTGTTAGCAATGACCCCGCCATCGATAAAGTTTTGGTAAGAGGGAAAGTAAACTGGTGCCGCACTACTGGCCAGTGCCACATCTATCACACGCTCATTTCTGGTGCTGGAGCCGGGTAAATTATTAAACATAACGGGTTCCCACCTGGATGAACTACCACCATCCACTAGAAATGAAGGAATAACTACATGGTGTTTTAAGTCACGGAGCCGAAGATTAACAGGAAATACAGATTGAAGTACGTTTCTCAAATGCTTATTACTGTACTTAGGTTTAAACAAAAATAAGTGTTTTTGGGAAAAAACATACTTGGCCTTTTTCTCAGTATATAGATTAACAAGTTCTTCAACCGGTAAACCGTGGGCCAAAGTTAATGCAATAAATGATCCGGTGGAAGTACCAGAAAACATATCTGTTTCACTGATTAGTTGAGGAAAATACTTTGTTAACCTTAAAAATAGGCTTACACTTAATGCCCCCCGGATTCCACCTCCATCAAAGGTGATTATCTTATATTTTGACAATGCATATCACTCCACAAACTTCTTGATTTATTCAGGATATGCTGACTGTATTCAATTTGACTCAACTAATAAATAAGCGGCGTAAATCTAAACCATTTTAGAGTTACACCGCTATTTAGATTCAATATTATATATACTGTCGTTTGTTTCGGCTATATAAAGAGGTTGACGTTTGATTCCTCTGCCTCTGCCAGATAAGAAGCCACCCCGCCGTACTCGATGCCGTCAATCAGCTCTTCTTCCTTTATTCCCATCACATCCATGGACATGGTACAAGCCACTAGTTTAACACCATTTTCTTTGGCCTGATCTATTAATTCTTCTAGAGAGGAAATGTTCTTATTCTGCATTACTCCTCTGATCATTTTTGCTCCTAGTCCTGACATGTTCATTCTTGACAACCCTAGCCGCTTACTGCCACGAGGCATCATCATACCAAACATTTTTTCCATAAAGGTTTTGTTTATACTGGGTCCCGTTTCTTTTCTTAAAATATTTAGTCCCCAGAATGTGAAAAACATAGTTACATTCCTACCCATAGCTGCCGCACCATTGGCAATAATAAATGAAGCTATAGCTTTGTCTAAGTCACCACTAAAAACTATTAATGATTTACCCTGGGGCAGTTCAATTTCTTTTGCTCCCGCAGAAATTGGGGGCTGTTTCTGTTCGCTACCCTTAAATATATATGCAACATAACCACGTTCTGTATTATCTGCAGCTAACAACTTATTACCTGTTCTCTTACACCAAGCTTTGATGTCACTGGAAAAAGAGGGGTCAGTTGCATGAACCTCTAGTATTTCTCCATCGTTGATATTCTCAATTTCTTTTTTAACTCTCATGATCGGGCCAGGACATTGCAGTCCACAGGCATCTACTTCAATTGTTTTAGCCTTTTTTTTAATATCATCAGGTTTTTCACCTTCAAACTTGGTCATATGCTCGTTCATATCCATACCCTCACCGTATTGATAGTTTTGGGCCTGATAAATATCATAACCACCACTTAAGTTATAAACGTCAAAACCTTTTTGGGCCAAAATTCTGTAAGCAATATATCCCCTTAAACCTATCTTGCAATAAATAATAACTTTCTTGTCCTTGGATATTTCGTTTAATTTCTCCCGAATACTATCCACCGGAATATTTACTGAACCTTCCATGTGTCCGTTTTTATATTCCTCATCCGTTCTTACATCCAACAGCATGTACTGTCCTACATCTAATTCCTCCAACTGATCCCAGTGCATTATTTTCATGTCACCTTTTAGTATATTTGCCGCAGTGAAACCGGCCATGTTAATGGGGTCTTTAGCGGAGGAGTATGGTGGTGCATAAGCCAGTTCCAACTCTTCCAAATCGAACACCGTTAAATTGCTACGAATGGCAGTGGCCAGCACATCTATTCTCTTATCTACCCCATCTCTACCCACTATCTGTGCCCCAAGAACCTTTCCATCATCTGGCGAAAACAGCAGCTTGACGGCCATTATAAAGGCACCTGGGTAGTATCCTGCATGGGAACCGGAATGGGTGTATGATTTAAGATAAGGTGTGCCATGTTGTTGTAAGATTTTCTCATTGTTACCTGTGGCAGCAGCAGTATGTTCAAAGATTTTGATAATTGATGTACCTTGAGATCCGTCAAATTTAGAATCTCTACCACAGATGTTGTCGGCAGCTATTCTACCCTGCTTGTTAGCCGGCCCAGCCAATGGTATCAGAGTGTGCACACCGCTGACAAAATCTTTTACTTCTATGGCATCACCCACCGCATATATTGCCGGGTCTGATGTTCTTAAATGTTCATCAACCTTGATACCGCCTTTTGCACCAATTTCCAACCCTGCACCTTTGGCTAACTCAGTTTCCGGCTCAATACCTACCGACATTACAACCACATCAGTCTCTACTTTTTCTCCACTTTTCAGGGTAATTTCAATATGGTCTTTTCCAGTAAAATTATCAACTGCATCGTTTAGTACCAGTTTAATGCCATTATCAAGTAGTGTTTTTTCAATTAATTTGGCCATCTCTTCGTCCAGCGGACCCATCACCTGAGGTGCCGCTTCTATCAGTGTCACTTCTATACCGACATGTTTTAAGTTCTCAGCCATTTCAATACCAACATATCCACCACCCACAACGGTAGCTCTTCGCGGCTTTTGGTTTAATAGATGTTCCTTGATATTGTCAACATCAGCCATGTTCCTAAGAGTATAAATACCATTCCTATCAACCCCTGGAATGGGGGGTATTAAAGGTTCAGCCCCCGGGGAAAGTATTATGTAATCATAACTTTCACTGCCTGTTTTCCCTTCGGATACAAACTCCACTTCTTTCTTATCCCGGTCAATTTTAGTTACCTCAGTTTTAGTTTTTATATCAATATTAAATCTGGCTTCCATATCTGCTTCTGTCTGAACTAAAAGGTTCTCACGTTCTTTGATAATATCACCAACATAATAAGGCAGACCACAATTAGCAAAGGAGATGTACTCTCCCCGCTCAAACAAAATGATTTCTGCTTTTTCATCCAGCCTTCTCAATCTAGCAGCAGCACTGGCTCCCCCAGCAACACCGCCAATTATAATTACCTTATTCGGCACATAATCACTCCCCTTTGGAAAATTTGCTAGTAAATTTAGTATTGTCATTCTTAGACATAATGATGTATAATATACCCATACCCCTTAGGGTATCCATACTATGGATTATATATCAGTAATATATTAACGTCAATAAATTAATTAAATAATTTTAGGAGGTTATAAAATGCTCAAAAAGCAAAATCAATTTTCACTACGAAACTATGCTTGGTCTATATTAATTGCATTCCTTAGTGCCGGCTGGTTTTACCCAACCATAGGACTAATGGCCATTGTATGTATGGCAGCACCGATAGTAGTAGCTGCATTTTCAGGCAAGAGAAAATGGTGTGCTCTTTTCTGCCCTCGGGGTATATTTAATGATGTTATATTGAAAAAAATCACCCGGAATGTAAAACCGCCGGCATTTTTAATATCTACAGCATTTAAAATAGTTTTTTTCGTATTTTTAATGGCAAACCTTATTTTAGGCTTAGCCGATGCTAATAGTATCGCCGAAGCAGGTTTGGTTTTTGTCAGACTAGTCTCTGTTACCACTGCAATTGCCATAGTGGTGGGTTTTTACTACCAACACAGAGCTTGGTGTGGTTTCTGCCCGATGGGCTTTTTAGCTTCTTTAACTATCAGGTGGAAACAAATGTCTAAGAAGAAACGTCATAAAAATATTACTGTTAACAAGTTAGAGCAATTACAAGAAGACAAATTGCATGAAAAAAAGGCATCCTAAAAGGCAAAAAACCCGCTGCTATTTCGCCAACTTAAAGCGAATTTACAGCGGGTTTTTTGCCTTTTAGCTAAATACTACTTTTCACACGGAACATATGGACCGGGTGTACCTAAAAGTAGCAGAATGAGAACCAAGAAAATTATAAATGAATTATCGTTGCCACATCCACCATAATAACCCATTATATCTGCCTCCCTTGTTTGTATTTTAATGTCATAGTATGTATCAAGAGGCAAAACTGTTACATTAACATCAAAATAAATGTAGAGGAATTTGCGTTTTTTTAACCAAGAAGGATATAGAATGATTTAAACAGAATACTGCTAATAAGGGAGGGCGAAAAATATGCTTGATATGCTTGCAGGGGCTTTGCTATTACCACTGTTTTTTTATTTCGCTTATAATTTTCGGTTGTTAACAGTTTTAATTCTTACTTTGCTGACAAGTATTGCATTTGCCTGTTTTCAATTTTATTCTTTGTATGACCAGGTTGGAATTTTTCCTTTCTTGGGCCTATTATCAGGGATAATTGTTATCCACATGGAAAAACATCGCCTCAACGAAAATTTTAGCTCCTTCTCCCTAGCATACAAAGTTATTGGAACAATAACCATAGCCACATCTCTTTATGCTATGAGCCTTGAATTCTTTGTTTCTGCCTTTGTTAAGGCTCATCTATATGGCACCGGCCCATTGTGGATATTTTACATTGCTACTGCAGTCTTAGGTTCTTATGTTATCAGTAAGAAATATAATGATTTAAGCACCATTGTAAGAGAAAATTTCACCTGGTTAGTGTTGGATGTTTTAGTATTCATACTGTTACTGGTGCCGTTGAGCAAAAGTATTTTGTTTACGGTAACAAATGTCTCTCTTTTCATTTGGGCTACGTTAATTATATGTCAGGGGTATATTACTAATGATAAATTTTACATCTACGTAGGAATTTTAACACTAATAGCGTTTGTAACAAGCAAAACCCTGGCACTACTTTAGTGCAGGGTTTCAATTTTGAGATTAATTTTCGTATATTACTTCACTGTTCTCATCCAAGATTTGCACTTTAACCACTTCCACATAATCATTTACCACTTCATTATTTGCAACAATCATACCTTTTCTACCATTTACTTCTTCATCTACTTTGTCACCATTCTCGAAATACACCATAACTCTAGATGCTTTGTTCTGTAGTTCTTCATCATTAATTATAATAGTGGCCAGCGGTATGCCAGTAGATCGATAGAATAGTGAAACCGGAGTATATTCAGAAGTGTTATTACTACTGGTTTTGTAAATAATCAATTCTTCTATTACTGGGTCTTGAGTTAAACTGTACAAACCCATTTCCCGTTCAGTCATATATAAAATATTAGTTGATTTTTTAATATTTTCTACATCAAGTACGTTTAAATTATTATCCTTAGCAAACTGTTTCCATTCTTCCTCAGTTAATGTTTCGTACTCAACACGGTCAGATCCACAGCCAGTTACTACAAAAATAGATATCATCAGCAGCATCAATAATACAACTTTTTTCATATACATTTTCTCCTCTCAGCCATTTGAATATTCATTTAACCCAATCTAGAACCAACTTCTTTAAGCATTTCCCTAATGGGTAAGTCATAAGGGCATTTTTCTTCACATTCACCACAGTCAATACACTCCTCCACCGCAACTGGTAATGTTTTATAACGTTCATTAGCCCAGTGTTTTAAGTTATACCTGGTAAAATAGCCATCCAAAAGAAAAACAGTTGGAATGTTAATATTTTGCGGGCAAGGTTGACAATATTCACACCGTCGACAGAAGGTGGTACCTAATTTTCCCTTCTCTTTTGCCAGTGTATTCTCTTCTTCTTTAGTTAGTGGTTGTTTTTCTACCACATTGGCATTGGCTTCTACCTGCTCTTCTGAATCCATTCCCGGAATAATGGAACTAACCGGGTAGGATAAAATAAATCTCAGTGCCAAGTCAGCATTGGTGAGAGCACCTCCAGCCAGCGGTTTCATAATTATTATACCGACATTTTTACTTTCAGCAAGCTTTAGCAGTTCTTCACCATCGTCAACTTCTACAGCATTAAAGGGGAATTGTACGCTTTCCAGCACATCATACTTTAACGCTTCCTTTAATATCTCTTGGATATGTCCAGTTATGCCAATGTGTTTAATTAAACCTTTTTGCCTTGCCTCCAGCAACGCTTCAACTGCTCCACCAGGTCCAAATACTTGTTCCAACGCATTTTTGTCTTTTACATTGTGCAGTTGATATAAATCAATATAATCTATACCCAGTGTCTGCAAACTGAGTTTGATATCCGCAGCCATGTCTTCCTTAGTGCGGGCCATTGACTTTGTAGCAATAATGGCTTCACTGCGTCTTTTTTGTAAAGCTTGACCTAGTTTTTCTTCACTGTCGGTATATCCACGGGCAGTGTCAAAAAAGTTAATTCCCAAGTCTAACGCTTTGTTTACTACCCTAGAACCTTCTTCAAATGTAACTCTTTGAATAGGAAGGCCGCCAAAACCTACAACTGACACTTTAAGCCCTGTTTTTCCAAGTTCCCTGTACTGCATATTTACCCCCAAAAAGAAATATTTATTATAAGTCTAAACTTTTTAGATTAAATTGTCCAGTAATGCAAAACTGCTGCTAGGTTAAGTGTAGCAGCAGTTTTGCATTACTTTTTTAAATTAATTGTACATACTTCTACAGTACTACCGTTTATAGTAATTTGTTTATCTACTACAGGTTTTATCACATCACTGGTGG
Source organism: Bacillota bacterium (assembly GCA_009711615.1). GTDB lineage: Bacteria > Bacillota > Desulfotomaculia > Desulfotomaculales > Desulfohalotomaculaceae > Desulforadius. The sequence goes on from VENI01000001.1 coordinate 96,800, forward strand.
TATTCAATACTTTCACCAACACTTCGTGGCGATAAAAACTCCCGTCTATTTCTATAACGTCAGATTCTCGTACCGGAATTGTAATATAACGGTTATCAAACTCATTAATCTGATCACCATTTAATAGTACTTTTAAATGGGGCAAGGTACTGTAGTTTTCTAAGTACAGAGTAATATGCGACTCTTTCCAATGAATGGAGCTGGAATTTGCCGGCACAGCACTATTTTCTCCTATCATAGATGCAGTTGTTCTTAAGGGATTGTTAACCACCAGAGTTTGTGCAATCACCAGTAGTACCGCTATTAAAAATATCAGTTTAAAGAGTATCCTTTCAAAACTCAACGGAACCTCTCTTGATTTGCTGCGCCGCATAACAACTCTCCTTCTCATTTTGCTTTTTGTTGTTATATATGCACAGTTTTGTCAAGATATTCCTTATAGTGAAACTCCTTCTAAGACTCACTACCATATTTCTTACCTACTGTTGTACTTGCGGTTTAGATAGTCCCTGTATTCATTCATCTCTTCAGAAAACCGAAACAAAAGCCTCTCTATTTCATAATTTGTTAACAATAACTCTGCCGGCTCTAGTATTTGTATCTTCCTAAAATCTTCCCTTACTACAAATGGTATTAGGTCCTGCAGAGTATCTGCAGAAATCTGCAGCTCTACAGGGGCATATGCGATTTCGTTATGGTTAATATCATCATATACAGTGTACACTTCAGTACTCACATCTATATCTTCAATATATATGCCTTGCATCGGCACATTTCGAAACATGGCCACCTGCTGATCTCTAACTTCTTCAGCAGCCTTTTCGGTGTTTTTGCCACCAAAAAACAATTTTCCTGGTTTGCCAATTCCTTTAAAATCCAGCCGAAGTTTCGCCCGCACTTTACTTTTAAAGTTTTCTTCACCATTTCCATTACTACTATTCAAAAAACGACCCTCCCAAGGTGGTTAGTTTCAACAATTAAGTATATAGTAATTCTGTCTGGTGAAGAAAAATTCCTGCTAGCATTTACCATTCAATATCTTTTGCTCCACATAGGGGGCACACATCAAAGTAATGCTCCGGATCTTCATAAGCTTCCTGAGCATCATCAAGGCTAGCCCCTTGGCATTCTAAAGTCGTTAAACTTCCATCGTCCTTAAAGTTTGCCACCAACCCGTAAGGTGGTGCGTTAGCAGTATCAGAAGGGGGCGAGAACAGAGAAGAAGCCAAACTATCATCATTACCACAACGCCGACAGCGTGGCATAGGAATTCCTCCTTAAGTAGTATGATACTAGTTAATATGACATCTTTTGTAATACTATATACATTATTAAGCCACCTCGTTAGCGAGGTGGCTTTTTTCCACTCAGTCGCTTTCCCCCCTGACTTTTTTTTCTTATACCGGTAGCTTTTAACAACTCTTTTAACTGTTTATCATTTATTTCCTTTACTTCCCCTACACTCATATTCCTCAGCTCCACCGGGCCTATTTGTGTACGTACCAGTCTTTTCACGGAATGCCCGATAAACTCACACATCCTCCTCACCTGCCGGTTTTTCCCTTCTCGAATTGTGATTTCCAACAGGGCGTTACCATCAAGTTCATGGGTCAAACTAATTTTGGCTGGGGCGGTAATACCATCCTCCAACTTAATTCCCTTTTCCATACGTTCCAATTTATCCAAAGATGGTATTCCTTCTACCCTTACTTTATATGTTTTAGCCACTTGATGCTTAGGGTGGGTAAGAGCCTGGGTAAGTTCTCCATCATTGGTTAATAACAATAGCCCTTCAGAATCATAGTCCAGTCTACCCACAGGGTAAACCCTCTCCTTGACATCCTTCAGTAAGTCAACAACAGTTTTTCTACCCCGTTCATCCTTAACGCTGCTGACATAACCCCTGGGCTTGTACATCATTAAGTAAACCTTTTTTTCTTTTTGCCTTATCAATCGTCCATTTACCATTACTTTGTCTTTTGCCGGGTCAACTTTAGTCCCCAGTTCACGCACCGTTTTGCCGTTTACATTAACTCCACCAGCCTCAATTATTTCTTCACACTTACGCCGGGAAGCCACACCGGCATGAGCCATAAACTTTTGTAAACGTTCCATAATCTAAGTTCCTCCATTTGCTACCAAGGGATTAGCATCAAACCATCCATAAGTATCTAAAATAAATGATGCCCGGTTATATCGCCGGGCATACTGTTTCTACATATAACTGTAAATCCCTTTTTTTAAAGCATGGCATGGGCAATAAATAATGACGCCACCAAGGTGGTAATGTCTGCACAAAGGCCATTGGCCACTGCATAGCGATAACGGCTAATGCCTACAGACCCAAAATATAGGGTTAGTACATAAAATGTGGTATCACTAGTTCCTTGCATGGTAGATACCAGTTTACCAATAAAGCTGTCTGGCCCATGATGTTCAATTATATCAGTGGCTATGCCCAGTGCTGCTCCTCCAGATAGCGGTCTCATAATAGCATGGGGCAACACTTCTGCAGGAAACCCTATCTTACTTAAGTAAGGTGAAAAAAGATCTGTCATTAATTGCATAGCACCGGATGCTCGAAATACGCTTACTGCCACCAACATAGCTACCAAAAAGGGGATGGTTTTTATCGCAGTGGCAAATCCATCTTCAGCACCTTCTACAAAGGTTTCAAACACTGGCACTTTTTTAATAAATGCAATTGACGGTACCACCAGTAGAATAAACGGAACTGCCCATTTTGAAATCTGGTTAATAATTTCAAACATCACTTAATTCCTCCGCCAGTTATAAATCTTTCTAAATGTACGGTCTGCTATTACAGCTACTGTCATGCCGCAGGCGGTAGCAAAAATGGTGGTACCCACTATGGCTGTGGGGTCTTGTGACCCATACATTAATCTAATGCCAATTATTGTTGTTGGAACAAGGGTTAGACATGACGTATTTACCGCAAGAAATGTACACATAGCTTCCGATGCTGTTTTGGAGTTGCCGTTAAGTTTTTGTAATTCTTTCATTGCTATCAACCCCATGGGTGTGGCCGCACTGGACAACCCTAAAACGTTGGCAGATAAATTCATTACTATCGATCCCATAGCCGGGTGGTCTTTAGGAATACTAGGAAACAGGAAAGCGGTAATAGGCTGCACTAATCTGGCCAAACCCCTGACTAAACCTGCTGCCTCTGCCAGTTTCATAATCCCTAGCCAAAAAGTCATAATAGCAATTAAGCTAAAGCTTACTTTCACCGCCGTATCTGCACCTTCAAAAGCTGCTTTAGTTATTACTTCAATGTTACCCTGAATTCCAGCTACCATAATGCTAATTACCATCATACCTAACCATATGTAGTTAACCAAAAAAACACCCCCAAAAGCCCGTCAGTCTTGTCCTTTGTAGAAAGACTATGTGCCTTTGAGAGTAATTAGAACAAAAGGTAATCCAGCATTTATCTGGAATTGTGTTACTTATTATGTGAAATTAAAAATAAGGGGCATCAAACCCCTTATTTCTTATACCATGGGAGTGTCGGTTTCACCTTTTACTCCCTGTTTTTTATTATCCTTATTACACATTGACTGTAGTTTATCAATTAGGCTGGGCATCATGTCAATTAGCCTGTCATACATTGCATTTCCGTCCACTGGCAACAGTCTTATTTGTCCGTTACCCACTACCAGAAAACCCATAGGCTGCACAGAAACCCCAGCCCCACTGCCTCCACCAAAAGAGGATGGTTGCGAATTTTCTCCCTTTTCTCCCTTACCACCTTCACTGACCTGGTAATCACCGCCACCAGCAGCGAACCCACAGGCTACCCTAGAAATAGGAATAATAACAGTGCCGTCAGGAGCTTCAACTGCATCTCCCACCACAGTGTTAACATCCACCATTTCCTTAATACTTTCCATAGCATTACTCATTAAGCCTTCTATTGGATGATCGCTCATATTTATACCCCCGTCTTATTTAGAAAGTTTATTCTAATAAGTAGTATTTTTATACCAGTAACCATAATATGCACTATCCGCACTTCAAATATGCAGTCAAAATTGATAATCAATTCATTTTTGTTAAATTTAGGCTGAACTTCCAGTTTGGGTTGATGATTAGGTGGAATAACTAGGGAAAAAAGTTTAGTAAGTACCGTTGTTTTACCAGTCCAGATAAGGCCTGTCAGCCATCCTGTGGTGGCAGCATCCCCAACTCCAAAATTTGTTTTCCATTTTAATTGCGTGCACTTTACATGGTTTAACAAGTATTGTATGGCCGGTTTATTGCGATGGTACAATTTCTTTTGTTTCTTAATTCTATTTTTAATTTTTGTAATATTAAAAGGTATTTTTACTTTTTTCTCTTCATTGGCCATATTGTCTTCTTTACCTGGCATCCCTAGTAATGTAGTAACAATTTTACGCACCAATTCACCGGAGTTTTCAATGTTTTGACTCGTCTTTAGCGTCACACCAGATATTTTCGCTTTTAAGTCTAGTTTAGGCAGTGTTAGTTTATATGTTGGAAGTTTCCACAACCCCATTTCCAATATTACCAGATCATCAAAGTTTTCCTGCTTATATCGAATTCTAATGCGCAACGGCATAATCACAAGGGGTACTAGCAGCAATATAAATACTAAAGCAATAAATGTTAACAACTGCTTCGCCGCCCCCCTTCTCAGTAGCCCTATTAACTTATTTTTCCTTTTTTGCCAGTCATTATACGTATAGTTGAATCTTAGGTCATAAATAAAGAAAATCGAGGTTTTTACCCTCGATTTTCTTAGGGCATTAAAGTTACGCCCACGGACACCCTGCTTATTTCGGCATTGTCTTCATTATCTATTAAAATAGCCTCTATAAACCCCTGCTGCTGTTTCCCAGGTGGTGTAAAACTAAGAGTGGTTTCAAACTCTGTGCCGTCAACCTTCAATGGCTTTTCTGCCAGCACTTGGCCTAAGTCATCCTTTATTCGTACCGTTACCCTACCATTTTTTAATGCTATTACCCCAGTGATTTTTACTGGGTTGCTAACTGCCTCTGCAGGTGCTGGTCCGGTAATTCTTAAGGCTGGCCCGCTCATTATTTCCACTTGATTTTCTGCTTCAGCTTCCGGCTGAACATTCTCTAGATCCAAATTCACTTCATTCTGGCTTTCATTTTGTTCATTATTCTTTTCTTGCTTATTCTCTTGTTTGACTGGTGGTTCCTTAGGAATTTTTTCTTTTTTATTATTAGCCAGCTGAAACCCCATAGCTTCTGGGGCATTTGTTAAAGTAAATTTTGCCACTATGGGTTCTGTCTGCTTCTCACTCTGCTGACTAGAGTATTTTAACTTAACATTTAACCATGAATGATTATCATCAGGTATTCGTTGTTCAATTTTATCTATTTCTAAAGGGCCATTTTTATTAGTGAATCCGGGATAAACAATTACATAACCATCATCATTCACACTGGTCCATGTAATGAAATCCTGTTCAGACATTGAATGTGCCATTTTCTTTACCACTAACGGGGCATCCTTTAAGTCTATTGTTTCAAAAGGAATCGTGGAAACTTCCGGCACCACAAATGTCTGGGGTTTCTGCTCCGGTTCTTTTGCTTTTGTACATGCTCCCAATAATAAAGCTGCTAATAGTAGCAGCATTACTAACTTTATTGTCTTAACCAAGACTTTCCCCCCACAGTGTTTTATTTATTATTTTTAACTTAACATCTATTTTTATACTTACAGACTAATAAATAGTGTTTTCACTTTTTTAAAACTAGCAAAGTTAAGATTATATCTTAAAAATAATCACTCATAGACAATATTTACATATTTTAACAAAAAGGGGAGGTGTATCGGATGGGTCATGCTTTAGAATGGTCAATATTTTTACCGATTTGTTTTTGTTTCTTTATCTTTTTGCTAATAATTTTATTCCTGTTTTTCCTTTTTTAAGAGCACGTCGGGCAATTAGAAGACCCCCATTAGTTCCCATATCAAAAAAACGTCCGCTAAGTCGGACGTTTTTTTGATGTTAGATTAGTAATAATATCTATCATTTGGTGCTGGTAAAGTGGTACCCAAATATCGATGTACATGCGGTCCTCTGCCATTCGCAGATGTTATACCATAAAAACAGTGAACATGACAACCTATTCCTGCGGGTATTCCAGGTCCGGTAACTACCTGATAACAATGTACATGACCGTTATTAAAAGTTGTAACCCCACCTAGGTAATGTCTGTGAGAATCAACACCACCATAATTTCTACTTGTTATGCCTTGGTAATAATGTATGTGACCGAAATCAAAACTGTTTACCCCTCCATAATAATGAACGTGCCCACCAATGTAATATTCCGTTTGTTTAGTTTTCATTTTATTAATACACCCCTGCGTCATAATATGTATAATCCTGGAGAAGCGTACCAAATATTACCATGTTTTATGTGCTTCCATAATCTTTTCATAAAATAATTGTATTTTCAGATTTTCATCGCTTTTTCATATAATTAATTAAAAAACCCCGCTGTAGCACAGCGAGGCTTTACTTAAAACTCTACTTATTGAGCGTCATAACCACCATATCCGCCGCCGAAACCTGAAGATCCAAAAAGTAACAGAATTAAAATCAGGAAAACAACAAAACTTGAGTTACCATATCCGAAACCACCATAGCCACTCATAATAAATATCCCTCCTATTTCAAAGTTAATATAACATATGTATTAATGGTAATAAATGTTACTATCTTTTAACAAATATAGGTTTAATATTATAAAGCCCCGCATAACACAGCGGGGCTTTACTATAATTATTTACCAATTTTTAACAACCACCGTATCCGCCGCCATAACCCGGGGATCCAAGAAGTAACAGAATTAAAACCAGGAAAATTACAAAGCTTGAGTTACCGTATCCATATCCATATCCGTCCATCAATAATCCCTCCTTCTTAAAAGTTTATACAATATATGCAAAACTGGTAATAAATGTTACATATTATTCTATTTGACACAGTTACTCTTAGACTTCATCACAACTCAATGTTTAATAATGTGGCTCCAAATAACTTATTTTATGGTCTCCCATTCACTTACAATTCGGTAATACACTGGAATTAAGGCCCCAAATGTTAAAGTTTTAGACCTAATGCATCTACATTAGTTATATAAAAGTTGCATCTTAATAAAAAACATAACCAAATCTAAGATCTTTTAGGTTTTAATGTAACTTTTATTTATAATTTAACATATATTGTAATATCTTCAGATGGAAGGAGGGACTCATATGGGCGGCTATGGTGGTTTCGGAAATGATAACTCAAGTTTTGTTATTTTCTTAGTTTTAATTCTGTTACTTCTTGGATCCCCAGGTTACGGTTACGGCGGTTACGGCGGTTACGAAGCTGGCAAGTAAGATTTATGTAAAGCCTCGTTATGCTCTAGCGAGGCTTTATAATGTTCCATATATTCGGTTAATAAAAAACCACCGATAGTTGTTTTAATAATAACAAATCGGTGGTTACAACGTTTCCATTTGCTCTGCTTCTTGCATAAAGCTGTCTAAATCAGGCAGCTCTGACAGGTTCTTTAGTCCAAAGTGTTTTAAAAAGACCGCTGTTGTGCCATAGAGTACCGGTTTGCCGGGTGCGTCCCGACGCCCTTTCTCCTCCACTAAACCACGTTCCAACAATGTATTTAAACTACTGTCCGATTTTACACCACGTATCATTTCCAACTCCGCCCTGGTAATTGGCTGACGGTAAGCTATGATGGCCAGTGTCTCCAAAGCAGCCCGGGAAAGGGTGGTGCTGGTTTGCCTTTTATACAGCCTTTCCACATAGGAAGAAAACTCGGGTTTAGTGGCCAGTTGCCAACCACCATCCAACTCCACTACCTGGATTCCTCTGTTATTGCGTTGATACTCTTGCTGCAGCTCTACCAGCAAGTTCAGTGTATCTTGTTCTTCAACTTCAGCTATCCGACAGATGCTTTCCAAAGGTAAAGGTTCGGGAGCAACAAATAGTAACACTTCTATAACACTTTTGGTATGTTCACGAAACAACACCGTCATTGGAGTCTTCTCCTTTTGCCGGTAATATAATTATTTCCTTAAACCGATAGTTCTGTACTAATTCCACTTGACCTACACGCAACAATTCTAAAACAGCCAGAAAAGTAACCACAATCTCTGCCCGGCTTGCATCCTTCCCGAAAGCTGATGTAAAAGGCATTCCCTTAGGATAAAGTACAAGTCTTCTTGTAACCTGTGCGATTTTGTCCTGCACCCTTATTTCTACCGCTTTTACTTTGGGTGGTTCTACTTTCGTAGCCCGGTTTAACACTTTTTGCAATGCCTCTAATAGGATAGGCATATCTACACCTGCTAAAGGTTCAGGCACAGTCATTAGTGATTGATACATATCCATACTGTTTGGTCTGGTATATATTTTGCCATGTACCTGCTGCCGTTCTTTTAAGAAACCTGCTGCTTCTTTATATTTCTTATATTCTAACAATCGCTTTACCAATTCTTCTCGGGGATCCGGGCCCTGTTCATCATTATCCTCTTCATCTGTTTCTCGTTGCTTAGGCAGTAGTGTACGGGCCTTAATGGCCAGTAAGGTGGAAGCCATCACCAAAAACTCACTGGTTATCTCTAAATCCAGTTCCTTCATGGTATTAAGGTATTCTAAGTACTGCTCAGTAATAGAAGCAATGGGTATATCTTGAATATTAACTTGGTTTTTTTCAATTAAATGCAGCAGCAAATCCATAGGACCTTCAAATACCGGTAATCGAACCGTATAAGCCATCTAAATTTCCCCCGCACCTTTTATGAACTCTTCTTTCACACTAAATGCCCACTGCTTGGCGTACTCGTTCCATTGTTTTTTCAGCCTGTACTCTAGCTGCTTTAGCCCCTTCAGCCAATACATCATCTAAGTAGTCAGGACTACTTAAAATTTTGTTCCTTCTTTCCCTCATTGGTGCCTGCTGTTCTTCCAACTCTTGGGCCAAGCGTCTTTTACACTGAACACAGCCAATTCTACCCTTAAGGCACTGCTCCCTTATCCCTTCGTGTTCGCCAGATACATAGATTCCATGATACTTGTCCACCACGCAAACATCAGGGTTGCCCGGGTCAGTCTTACGAATTCTATTAGGGTCTGTTACCATAGCGTTAACCTGGTTTTTAATTTCATCCTGTTCCGCCGCCAGTGAAATTAAGTTAAGATAACTTTTACTCATCTTGCGACCGTCAACTCCTGGCAACATTTTTACTTTAGATAACAACGCTTGAGGTTCAGGGAATACTTCACTATCATACATATAGTTGAAGCGACGAACCACTTCTCGGCAAAGTTCAATGTGTGGTAGTTGATCTTCGCCCACAGGCACTGCATTGGACCGATAAATCATAATATCTGCGGCTTGCAATAAAGGATATCCTAAAAATCCATAGGTACTTATATCCTTACCTATTTTGCTCAACTGCTGTACCTGATCTTTATAAGTTGGCACCCGTTCCAACCAGGACAGCGGTGTTATCATAGATAGCATTAAATGAAGTTCCGCATGCTGAGGTACATGGGATTGAACAAAAATAGTACTCTTTTCCGGATCTAAGCCAGCTGCCAGCCAATCCACCAGCATTTCCTTAATATTATCTTTGATGCCTTCACTCTCCTGAAAGGAAGTGGTTAAGGCATGCCAATCTACAATGCCATAATAACAGTTGTATTCTTCCTGTAAACGCACCCAATTTTCAAGCACACTTAAATGACCGATATGTAATCTGCCAGTTGGGCGCATACCGCTAAAAATTGTGCCTTTTGCCATAGATATACTACTCCTTCCTGATATTAGAAAAATATGCTGCTACTAAATTGACTAATACTATTCATAATCCCTATAATAGGACTCATAATTGCACGCAGTATCGGGGTTAAAATTCCTGTAAACAGCAGCAATAGTAATATAATAGCTCCATACTGCTCCATATAACCCAACCATCGTTGTTCCCCAGGTAGAATACCCGCCAATATTTTACTTCCATCCAATGGCGGCACCGGCAAAAGGTTAAAGATAGCAAGTGCCACGTTTATCACAATAACTTTTCTCATAATATCTATCAAAGGTGCTGAACCAAGGGTGGCAATATATCCAAACATCAGCGATGCAAGCACTGCAATAATAAAGTTGGTAGCAGGACCAGCCACCGACACCAGCATCAGGCTGCGCCGCATATTGCCAGTTAGCTTATAGGGTGTAACAGGTACTGGTTTGGCCCAACCAAAACCTACGAAGAATAGCATTAACATACCGATGGGATCAACGTGAGCCACAGGATTAATCGTCAACCTCCCCGCATACCGAGCAGTGGGGTCACCCAGTTTATCCGCCACCCAACCATGGGCATATTCGTGAAATGTCAACCCAATAACTATTGCTGGCAGTAATGTGCCAATGTCATAGGGGGTTGGAAAATTAAACACAGAACTGTTCCCCTTTCTCTAGTTTATACATACATTGTTCCGCCAGTTCTAACTCTTCATCCCTAGTATAAACCAATCCATCTAGCCTTGCCTGCCATACTGCATCCAATGCTTTACGGAACAGCGGGCCCGGTTTAAAGCCCATTCTTTTTAAATCTTTACCATTTACTGTAGGTTTATTGTGACGAACTGCTTCCATTACTTTGCGGAAGCGTTGAATTGCCACTTTATCTTCCATTACTGACAGAAACATAGGATATGCCTCCCGAGGCAGCTCTTGCAGAATCATAGCCAGCTGAGAAATTCTTAGGTGCTCAGTTGACGACAATTGTGCCAGCGCATTAGGCCAATTTTTAATAGTTTCAACTATTTTCTCTGTCTGACGACGGCCTAATGTGAATTTGCTACATACTTTTTCTGCCGTTTCTTCATCATTCCAATGCAGGATGGCAGTGAAATATATTAGCCACTTCTCAGCTGGTTCATCCCAGCCCCAGCTACGCAACACTAATAGCACCTGAGGTATTTCCTCCAATACTGGCTGTACCTCCCAGTAGGTGACCTCGGGGAATATTTGTTCCCACAGACCTAGTTCCCATAAACGGTGCAGCACATCTCCTGGTTCTGACTCACTTAATATTATTTTCATTTCATACCAAATACGTTCTTGGGAAACTCTGGTTATTAATTTTTCCCGTACTGCTTCTTCCAATAAACGCAGAGTTTGTGGGTCCATATGCATTTGATAACGCTGCTCAAAACGCACTGCCCTAAAAAGACGGGTAGGGTCTTCAACGAAACTTAGGTTGTGTAACACCCGCACAATTCCTGCGTACAAATCTTCCCTGCCACTAAAATAGTCAACAAGCTCACCATAGCTATCTGGCATTAGTGAAATGGCCATTGCATTAATGGTAAAATCACGGCGGTAAAGATCATGCTTTACAGATGAAGTTTCTACAGTAGGCAGTGCCGCAGGGTATTCATAAAATTCTACTCTGGCAGTTGCTAAATCTATCCAACTTCCGTTCTTTAAAGAAACCTCTGCGGTTCCAAACTTGGGGTAGGTGCGAACTTTCTTTCCGCCCAGTTTATCACCCAAAGCTTTGGCCAGTTCAATGGCATCGCCTTCTACAATCAAGTCCACATCAAGGTTTTCTACATTCAAAATAATATCTCTAACTATTCCGCCCCCAGCATAGACTTTATAATTCATTTCTTGGGCCAATTCCCCAACTTGGCGTAGTATGTTTATTACATTTTTGGGTAGCACTCTTTTCATCATGTTCTTATATCGCACGCTGCTGGTTGTACCCTCATTGTACATGGTATAATAACGATCTTGAAAATCAGCATGCAATGTTCGCAACACATCACTTCGAGAAACAATTCCCACCACACGACCATCTTCAACCACCGGCAGGCGTCCTATGTCAAATTCTATCATCAGATCCTGTACCTGGGAAAGGGGTATATCAGCTGAAGTGGTATGCACATTAACGTTCATGTATGCTTTAACCGGTGCATGACCCAATCCATGGTGCATGGCTTTTTCCACATCTCGTCGGGAAACAACCCCCACCAACTCCAGTCCACGCACCACAGGCAACCCAGTGTGTCCATACCGTAGCATCACCTGGCTTGCCTCTTCAATTTTAGTTTCTGGATATACTGTTTTAACTGGACTAGACATAATGTCCCGGGCAGTTTTCATGGGACGGATATTCTCTTTCAAAACTTTAAGCAGTTCTTTGTTTAGTTCCTCAAGTTCCTTCCCCTTCACACTGGCAGAGGCAGCAGCCACATGCCCTCCTCCACCGAAACAAGCCATAATGTCCTTGCAGTTTACTTCAGAAAGAGATGTACGAGCCACCACATGAATACGATCTTCCATTTCTACCGCCACAAACACTGCATCGGTTTTATCCAGTTCAGATAGTTTATGGGTTAGCAATGCCAATCCGTCAATAAATTCTTCAGTGTTGCCGGTGGCAATAAGTACTTTTACCCCATTTATACTATGGCGTTCAGATGTAACCATCAGCTTCTTCAACAGTGCCTGCTGTTCATCACTAAGTGACTGCCCTAGAAAATCCGACAGCACACTCAAATTGGCTCCCTTGGTTAAGAGGTAAGATACCGCATCCACATCTCTTGATGTTGTGCTGGCAAACACCATACACCCGGTATCATCATATATACCAAGGGCTAAAATGGTAGCTTCCAACGGTGTTATGGGAATGTTGTTTTCTCTTATCCGTTCCACCAGCAGCGTAGCTGCAGCCCCCAGCGGTTCAATAATATATGTTTTATAGTTTAAGTTACATTCCGTTGCCGGATGATGGTCGTAAATATGTACTTCTACGGTTGGGTCGCTCATCAGTTTAGACAGTTTACCTATTCTCTTGGGACTGTGGTTATCAACAACTATTAGCTTTGTAACTTTTTTTAAGTCTACCAGTTTAAGTGGCTTTATTCTTAATACATCTTTGTGCAATGCTAAAAACTCTTCCACATTTCGCGATATTTTTCCGGGAAATACTATGTCTGCTCCCGGATAAAGTTTTTGAGCCGCTACCATGGACGCCAATCCATCAAAATCGGTGTTGGCGTGGGTGGTAATTACATCCATTTTTAAGTACACCCTCCCATTTTACAATACATTACATTATAACATAATAAAACCAGTGTAGAAAAGAGCTAAAAAGAAAGCACCCGTACGGGTGCTGCAGGGAAAGCTTAATTATTTATCTTGCATTGGCTATATTAACCACTTTCTTTTTTAATCTCTCAGGAACCAAGTCGTTTCTCAATAAGTCAGCATAAGTTTCCCTTCTGATTATTAAATCTACATCACCTTCATTAACCATTATCATGGCTGGACGGGGCAATCGGTTGTAATTGCTAGACATTGAGTAAGTGTAAGCACCGGTGGCGGTTACCGCCAAGATATCACCGGATTTCACCTCTGGCAACGATAAGTCCCAGTTCAGCATATCACCAGACTCACAGCATTTACCGGCCACAGATACAACTTCTTTTGCATCTTCATTCATCCTGTTTGCAGCATAGGCTTCATATTTTGCCTGGTATAGGGCCGGTCTAGGGTTATCACCCATGCTACCGTCCACAGCCACATACTTTCGCACATTTGGAATATCTTTCACTGCACCAACCCGGTACAGTGTGATGCCAGCAGGACCGGTTATGGAACGTCCTGGCTCAACCATCACTTTAGGCATCGGCAACTCAAATTTTTCTGCCTGTTGCTGTACAGTGTTTATTACTATATCGGCATACTCAGCCACCGCTTGCGGTTGGTCACCGTCATAGTAATAAATACCCAATCCACCGCCTAAATCAAGTTCTGATGTTTCAAAGCCAGTTTCATCTCTCACATCACTGACAAATTTCATCATTACACTGGCTGCATGAGCATAGGATTCCAGCTCAAATATTTGTGATCCAATATGACAGTGGAAACCACAAAGTTCTAAATTCTCCATCTCCAGAGCTTTGCGTACACCTTCCATAGCCTGCCCATTTTCTACAACCAATCCAAATTTTGAATCGATATGCCCGGTTCTAATATACTCATGGGTATGTGCTTCCACACCAGGGGTTAGCCTAATTAGTATTTTTGCTGAAGTTTTTAATTCGCCTGCAATTCTATTCAATATCTCAAGTTCATGCAGGTTATCTACCATGATACGGCCTATTTTGTGCTCTAATGCTAATCTGATTTCCTCAACAGTCTTATTATTACCGTGGAAGTAAACCCGTTCCATTGGGAAACTAGCTTTTATGGCAGTATACAGTTCACCGCCGGAAACAACATCTAAACCTAAACCTTCTTCATCAATGATGCGACAAACCGCCATAGTTAACAGTGATTTACCGGCATAGAGGACATCCGCACCATGTTTTTGGGTAAAAGCTTGATAAAAATTCTGGCAGTTTTTTCGAACGTGCTTTTCATCCAGCACATACAAGGGTGTACCATATTCTCGGGCAAGTTCTACAGTATCACAACCACCAATTTCCAAGTGTCCTTTATTATTAACACACATTGTACCAAAAAGCTTCATTTGTTAGACCCCCTCAAAAAATATTACGCTCACGAGGTACCTTTTTGTGCATATGGAAAATAGTAATATGCATTGAAAATAATGTCAAAAATAGAAAAAAAAGGAGTTTACGTGGGACATATTTGATAAAAATAATTATATTTGATTTATTAACCTAATTCAACTGCATGTACAATTAAATATTGTATACTTAATAAAACCAGAAGTCAGGAGTTAGGAGTCAGTAGTCAGAATATTGCTCCCTTCAATATTTCCTACTTAAAGACTTTAACATAGCGAACTCGTAAACCATTTCTACATAGAACATCTTAGACCAGGGATAAAATCCCTGGTCTAAGATGTTCTAAAAAATATCTTTAACTTATTTGCACTTGTTCACTGGCCAATGCATTACTCCATTTTCCACATCTGTCTCCCCAGCGAGCAATAATAGTACCTTCTTCGCTAATTTCTATTACTTCACACAGGTTAGGGCACCCAGAGCATTCAAAACTGCCTGAATTAAAGTCCATTTCAGCTACACTGAAACCTTTAAACAAGGTTTTATTACCCTTAGTCACTGCTTCTTTTGCTAGCAGTGCGGACCCAAGGGCCCCCATAACATTGTAGTGTTCGGGTATGTTTACTTCCAAGCCTAATTCTTTTTCGAAGGCTTTTCTCATACCAATGTTAGCAGCAACTCCTCCTTGAAACACAGCCGGCCCTAATATCTCTTTTCCTTTACCTACATTGTTAAGATAATTTCGCACCAGCGCTTCACAAAGCCCTGCTAATATATCTGGTAGTTCAAAGCCCATCTGCTGTTTATGGATCATGTCTGATTCTGCAAAAACTGCACAGCGACCAGCTATACGCACCGGGGTCTTTGTTTTTAATGACTGCGGTCCAAATTCTTCAATTGTAATTCCTAATCTACTAGCCTGCTGGTCTAAAAACGAACCAGTACCGGCAGCGCATACTGTGTTCATGGCAAAATCAGATACCACACCATCGCGGAGGATAATTATTTTCGAATCCTGCCCACCAATTTCCAATACTGTTTGAACCCCTGGCACTTGCTGTGTGGCAGCAACTGCATGGGCGGTGATTTCGTTCTTCACTACATCTGCACCCACCATCACAGCACTTAAATGCCTAGCACTGCCGGTGGTGCCAACACCTTTTATTACTGTACTGACCGGCAAACTTCTGACCAGTGTTTTCAAACCCTTTTGCAAAGTTTTTATAGGTTGTCCTTGGGTTCGAAGATAAAGCGATTCCAGAACTTGCTCCTCTTCATTCATGAATACTATATTTGTACTTACTGAACCTACATCAATTCCCAAGTACCCTGTCACTATAAATCCCCCATTCTAATAAATCAAGCATTAAGTAATCAGTAGCTAGATTAAGAGTAAATTTAAGACATTCTGACTTCTAACTCCTGACTCCTGGCTCCTTGGTAGTTTTGATATTGTTTTCTCTCCAGTAAATCAACAAACGCTTCCAGCCTTGTAATCATTCCTGCTTCCCCAGTATGTTCATCTGTGATTAATGTCATTAAGGGTATGTTATATGCTGCAGAAACTTTAGGAAGCAAACTTTCAGCCACTATTTCCGGCATACATGTAAAGGGAAACAATTGAATAACACCATCATAACCTTGTTTAGCATATACCGGTACACTACCCACCGTTTCTAAACCATGACCGCCTACAAAATGGTTCAAATATGGAGAAGCATTACGGCAGTACTCCTTAGTGCTACGTATCCCTTTTAATAACCCCATAAACAGGTGGTCATTAATCCATTCGCTTAGATAAATAGAACGATCCACTTCTACGCCTAACCTTCCCAGGTGACGTTCAATGTTTAAATTAGCGAAAGGCTCCAACAGGGTAAATATTTCACCAATGAGAGCAATCTTTATAACCCGGCGGTTACTGTCAACCGCCACATCTTGCATCATCTCTGAACCTCGCGCTTCCGCCAGTTTTAGTTCTTCTACAGTTTGTGCCCTATCTATTTCTTTTAATGCTTGGTTCAGTGCTCGATCAGTTTCCCCGGTTAACAGTTCTCGAGGACGAGTTTTAAATGAAAGTAATTCTACGGTGTCTACAGCCCTACTCTTTAAATATCCATATCTGATAGACTGAATAACTTTCCACCAAGACTTCTTACCTGTTATCTGCCTTACCCGCGAAGTCAGTTCAGTGATACTTTTGTCTGGGGGTTCCAATACCACTATGTCATAATCATATCCCAAATCCTGTAGTATGGAATGTTCCACCTGTGCATAGTAGCCAAAACGACAGGGACCACATCCGCCAGCCATCATAATGGTTTCTGCACCCAGTTCACTGGCCTCAATAAAATTGCCCAGATTAAGTTTTAAGGGCATGCATGCAAATTCAGGCCCGTACTTGGAACCCAGTGTCAAAGTTCTTTTGCTTGTTTTTGGCGGCATTGTAACTTCAATACCCAAATACTCAAGCATCCCTTTGACACATATATATAGGTTTCCCATATGAGGAAAAGTAACTTTCATCTTCTACCTCCACTATAAAATTTAATTAACCAATGCTACACCAGGTAACTGTTTTGATTTCTTCCACCTAACCATATCTATAAAGGCTTCCAACCTAGTAACTATACCTGCCTCACCAGTATGCTCATCCAGTGTCAAGTTCAGAAGCGGTGCTTTTCTGGTTTTCTTAGTAGTTCTGTCTATTAATTCACTGGTCATTGAATCGGGTCCACAGGCAAAAGCAGCCAAATTAATTACACCATCAACATTATTATCATTTACAAATGTATAACCCGCTCCCACCATCCGCTGACCCAGCGTCCAAAAAAGTCTTTTTGGTAGTTTGGTTGCCTGTTGTCGCACCAGTTCTTCTGGAAGGTTATCTGCTGTGACCACATTCGCTCCCATCTTTTCCAGACGTCCGATAAGATTCATGCTGATGTATGAATCATGAATAATATATGGGTGACAGATAATGGCAATATTAATGTCACCGCCACTTGACAACTTGTCTTTTTCTTTACCATACATTACAGCAAAGGCCTCTTCGGGCATATATCCGGATAAAAGAAGCTCGTTCAATCGCTGGACGGATTTTTGTCCTTTACGATAGGCCTGCCATATTTTAAAGCGATTGCCAGTAAACTTTCTTCCTACTTGTTTATAAGCATTACTAATTTCACTGGTTTTTAACCTCATGTTTATTGTGGTATCAATAATTTCTGGCAGGTTTTCCACGTTATGTTTCACCATATCGGGAAAACCCAAAAATTTTGGACAAATATATTCCTGTTTAGCCATACTTACTAACCGCGGAATGAAAATATAATCCACATTTTTATTGGCTAAATTTATCACATGGCCAAAAGCTAGTTTTACTGGCAGGCAAGCTTCATCCACACAGTTTTTACTTCCATCACTTAAAATGGATTTATTTGTTTTATCTGAAACCACCACTTCGCATCCTAAGGTTTGAAAAAAATCTTTCCACATGGGGTAGTAGTAATAATATAATAATGCTCTGGGAATACCAACTTTGGTTGTCATTTTCGCCCTCCAAACACAGTTTTTTGTTAGTATAAACATTTTGTTGTCAAAATATGCAGTCCGATCATCATAAAAGAACCCGGTTTGGTTTTTAATAAAAGCCAAAGCCGGGTCTCTTATTATTTCTTGCTTTTTTCACGTTTCCCACGTTCTTCAGGTTTTCTAGCAGGCGCAGCTTGACGAAGGGCTTCTTTAGGCTTAAATATACTGGGTCGGGTGTTTTGCATGGAAACGGGCGTACGTACAAATATTGTTTTTAGATATTGCAGGTTTAGCGGTATTACCGGCCATAGGTAAGGTACCCCGAAGGATTTGGTAGTACCGAGGAATACCAACACCGCAAAAGATGCGATTATTAATCCGGGCAGTTGAAATGCTGCTACTGACAGCAGCAAAATCAACCGCACCAACCTGTTAGCCCAAGACAATTCATAACTGGGGGTTAAGAAAACACCCACCATTGCCACTGCGGTGTACATAATTACTTCTACAGTAAATAATCCCACTTGGGTAGCCATATCACCAATTAAGAGTGCTGCAATTATGCCCAACGACGTGGCCAGCGGTGTGGGCGTGTGTATGGCCGCCAGCCTAATCCAGTCAACTGCTAATTCCGCCAGCAGGAACTGGCCAATTAGTGGAATTTTCCCTGGCTCATTGGGCCCGATAAACCTCAGGTCTGGCGGAAGCAGTTCCGGTTGTATTGCAAATAAGAACCACAACGGTAACAAAAAAATTGAGGCGGCAATACCTAAATACCTAGCCCAGCGCACATACACTCCCACCGTTGGATTCTGCCTAAACTCTTCCGCATGCTGCATGTGATCCCATAAAGTGACCGGTAGAATAATAGCACTGGGGGATGTGTCAACCATAACCATTACTCGACCTTCTAACAGGTGAGTTGATGCCACATCAGGTCGCTCGGTGTAACGAACTTTAGGAAATGGATTCCAATAACTACCCGGAGTAATTAATTCCTCAACAGCTTTCTCAGCCATTGGCAGCCCATCAATTTTTATGGACTTAATTCTCTCTTTCACCCTATCTACCAGTTCTTCATTAGCCACATCCTCCAAATAAACAACTACAATATCTGACTTGGATCGAATACTGCTCTGCATCACTTCGCACCGTAATCGGGGATCACGGATGCGTCGGCGTATTAAGGCAGTATTCAGCAGTAAGGTTTCTACAAATCCATCCCGGGGGCCTCGAACCACCTTTTCCAGATCCGGTTCTTGGGGTTGACGACCAGGATAATTTCTAACATCAATAATTAAAGCCTGGTCTTCACCATCAACAACCAATGCCAATGGACCAGACATAACATTATTAATAATGGTGGTCATTTTAGTTTCAGTCTGCACTTGAATGTGGTTTACATGTTCACTTAATAGTTTCTCTAAGGTATGTAACGAAATTTCTTCTCGTTGCAGTTCATCCAAATTGTGCAGGATCATTGTCATAACATCACTATTCACCATGCCATTAATATAGTACATGGCAATCTTTTTCTTTCCTGCAATTGTCATTTTGCGACAGATTAAGTCATAACTTTTTCCCACACCCAATGCTTCATTTAATCTATCAATATTATCGTCTATTCGCTTAGAAAGTTTTGATTCATCACTCACTGAAATTTTTGCCAAGATATCCACTCCTATTCAAAACCTCTTGCAAAGCTTTGGTGGTAATGGGAGCACCGTACTGAGCATCATCAAAACCACACATTTTACCTATGTCACCAATACCAACTATCACCGGAATCTGAAGTTCCCGTAGTACTTCAACTGTATCGCCATGTAGTTCCGTGCTACCGTCTATACAACAAAACCCATTCTTATTAACCGGACCATTTAATATCAGTCCATGGTTATCTACAGATTCGTCCACCGATATTCCTTCCACGCCTTCGGTGTTGGAAGCTACTGCAACCACACCCAATACATCTATATCTGAATGTTCGCAAATGTAGCGTAATGCTACTTCCCCAGCACCTTCACCTTGAATACCTTTATCATCTAACATAACCACCACAGGGTCGTGTGCCGCCCTTGTTATTTGCTCCACAAGTTGTTCACCTGCTAAACGGGTTGGATTGCCCCACGAACATGAAATGCAACGTGCTCCTATATTCTTCGCAGCCACTTCCACCGTTCTCTTGGCAACCTTATCGCCATCGGTTACTATAATCACCTTTCTTTTACTAGCCAACCTGACACCTCCAAAATTTACGAATAAGAAATTTTCATGTTGGCGCTATAGCCAACTAAATCACCATTTCTTACTTTTGCTTTCAGGTTGGTAATTTCCACTTCATCAATGTTGTCAAAACTCTTACTTGCCTCGTTTATGGCATTTTGTACCGCTGACCGCCAACTATCCGGCGATTGGCCAGCCAGTTCAATTACATAATGTTGGTTCATAAAACACTACCTCCTTTTTTAATAGTAATAATTCATAGCTATTATTTGTTGATAGGTATTTTTTATACTATTACCACCACGGTATTTAACTCCGCAAACAGAATATAAAAAAGGGATGAACTGTTTTAAAAAACAATTCATCCCGCTCAGCCTTCATTGGATGCTAGCTGTTTTAGTTTTTTCAACGCCTGCCTTTCTAAACGTGAAACCTGTACTTGGGAAATATTTAAACGTTGCGCAACTTCTGATTGGGTTAGGTCTTCAAAAAAACGCCATAAAATAATCTTTCGATCGCGATCAGTCAGCTTAATTAGCAATTCTTTAATTGCAAGGGTATCCATCCATGGAGGTTCTCCACCTTCGTCGTCGCTAAGTTGATCTAAAATAAATATCGGATCTCCATCATCCTGATGTAGCGTCTCGTATATTGATGTAGGAGTTTGGGAAGCTTCCAGTGCAGTTACAACATCTTCTCTGTTACACCCCAGTTCGTCTGCAATTTCCCCTACTGACGGATCACGACCCAATTTGGCAGTTAGCTGTTCTTTAGTCATTTGGATACGATAGGCAGCTTCTTTTAATGACCTACTAACTTTAACAGGACTATCATCACGCAAAAAACGTCTAATCTCTCCCACAATCATCGGAACTGCGTATGTGGAAAACTTTACATCATACGTTAAGTCAAATTTATCAATTGCTTTCATAAGGCCAATGGTACCAATTTGAAATAAGTCTTCTAATTCATAACCACGGTTTTGAAAGCGTTGAACAAGGTTAAATACCAGTTTCAAGTTACAATTTACCAGTCTATCCCTTGCCACAGCGTCCCCCGCCTGCGCTCTTTTGATCAGCGAACGCATTTCCTTGTCCTTTAGCAGTGGAAAACGAGGTAGGTTCATTTCCATCAGTCTACCGCTCATTTAATTCCCACCTTAGTGCTCCGGCTTTCCATCTACAGAGCTTACTTTTTTAAACATCACCACTTTAACACCTTTGTTTTTTTCTGACTCCACTTTAAAGTTATCCATAAAGGACTGCATAAAGACAAAACCCAATCCCATTCTCTCTGGGTCAGTAGAGTAAGCCGGTTCCATAGCTTGTGAAATATCCTCAATTCCTTTTCCGTTATCTTCTACACACATTTCCATACCTGCTTCAGTCAACGAAACAGCCAGTTCTATATAATTATTATCATTATTTTCATAACCATGCACTATAGAATTGGTAACCGCTTCAGACAAAGCTACTTTAATTTCTTCCAACTCATTTAATGTAAAGTCTAATTGAGAGGCAAAGGCAGCGGCAGTTACCCTAGCAAATGCTACGTTATCAGGAACACTTTTAATTTGTAACTTAAACTTATTATTTATTTTCATTTTATGTCCTCCTTAGCCAATTTGGGCAAATGCCTCTGATTCATCACTGTACTCTTCAATAATACTAGTTAAGCCTGATAGTTCTAAAATCTTTTTAACCTGAGGTTGTGGGTTAACAAGCGCCATCTTACCGCCATAT
This sequence comes from Bacillota bacterium, assembly GCA_009711615.1. Lineage (GTDB taxonomy): Bacteria > Bacillota > Desulfotomaculia > Desulfotomaculales > Desulfohalotomaculaceae > Desulforadius. Next base: position 118,883 of record VENI01000001.1, read on the forward strand.
TTAGAAACTTTTTTATATCTTCCCAGCATCACACCTAAACCTGTACTGTCAATATAAGTTACATCCGCAAGGTTTAAAATGATATGCCGTAACTGGGATGAATCTAGGGCGTCATCCATTTCAGTTCTTAGCGTATCTGCCGAACCAAGGTCTAGTTCACCAGCTAATCTTACAACCAATATATTTTCTTCAACACTAATTTTCCATTGCATTTAATTTCCCCCAGTTTTTACCATAATATTTTATAATAACTTCTGTTATTAAACAGTTATTTCCTGCCATATATTACCACAATTATTGTCGAAAATGCAAAACAAGGGCTGTCACAGCACCCGTGACAGCCCTTGTTTTCATTTATTTTTTTCATTCATGCCAAACACTTTGTACATTACTTTACCCATCAATTGGAATGGAGACGCTTTTGCAACATCAGCCTTGACAACTAAATCTACCTTGTTTAGCTCTTTACCTTCTTTAATAACTGTATACTGGCCCACAACTTGTCCTTTTTTAACTGGCGCCACTAGATTGTTTTTTAACTCAACCTTACCTTCAATACCTTTCTCCCCACCGCGTGGTACCACCACAGATACCTGTTCTGCAGTTATCACATCGATGTTCTCTACCATCCCTTTTTCCAATGGCACAGTTTTTATTTTTTCCGCTTTTTTAGCCAATAAAACTGCTTGGTATCGGGCGAAACCGTAGTTGAAAAGTTTTATCGTTTCTTGAAAGTGTGTTTTAGGCTGTGGGCACCCCAGCACCACCGATATTAATCTTAAGTTATCTCGTTCAGCAGAGGCAGCCAAGCAGTATTTTGCATCATTGGTCCATCCTGTTTTTCCTGCATCACAACCACGATACCACTTAAGAAGTTTATTGGTGTTCCATAGCTTAAACTCTCCGTCACGTAGGTCATGTTCGTACATACCAGAAACTTTTCTAAATAATGGATATTCGAGAGCTTCCCTAAGAATAACAGACATGTCTGCTGCCGTTGTATAGTGGTTTTCTACAGGCAGACCAGTGGGATTGGAAAAGTGAGTATTACTTAACCCCAATTCTTTGGCCTTATCATTCATCATTTTGACAAAGGCTTCTTCGCTACCACCAATTTGCTCTGCCACTGCCACACTGGAATCGTTTGCTGACCCAGTGGCTATTGATATCATCATTTCTTCAAAAGTTAGCTCTTCACCTGGCTCCAAATATATTTGGGAGCCTCCCATGCTGGCAGCATGTTCACTGGCCGCCACCATGTCAGTAAGTTTTATTTGATTCTTTGCTTCTGCTTCACATGCTAGCAACATAGTCATTAATTTGGTCACGCTGGCCATTGGCAACTTTTTATCTGGGTTTTTACTAAATATGACCTTCCCGGACTGGTAGTCCAGCAGTACAGCCGCTTCAGCAGTTGTTTCCAAAAGTGCGCTTTTTTCTGTGGGTGTTTTTTCTGCTTCTGGTTCAGCCCAGGCAGGCGATACCATTAAACCTATCAGTAGAGCTAAAACTAAAAGTATGGATGCTACTCTCTTAAACATTGTATTTACCCCCTTGGAAAATAACATTTCTATTGACAATATTATGTTACAGGGGGGCGAAGTTAATGTTTAGTACATTTTGGATATTATTAATTACTTATGTCCCAATACTTCATCTGTAAATCCGTTACCTACATCAAAAGAAATATTGAAAACTTGGGCAATGGTTGCGGCCACATCGGCAAAGGTGCTGCGCACTCCCAGATCTACTCCTCCCTGTACTTGTGGTCCGCATACAAGCAGAGGCACGTACTCCCTAGAATGGTCGGTACTGATGGTGGTAGGATCGCAACCGTGGTCTGCAGTAATAATTAGTATGTCGTCCTCTTTTAGTTCATTTATAATTTCAGGTAAAATTTCATCAAATTCTTCCAATGCCTTAGCATAGCCTTGGGGGTCGTTGCGGTGACCGAAAGCCTGATCGTATTCAACCAAATTGGTAAAAATTAACCCATTACTTTCTTCACGCAAGAAATCAAGGGTTTTTTCCACCCCTTCCATGTTACTCTTGGTGCGTACATGTTTTGTTATTCCCCTACCGGCAAAAATGTCAAATATTTTTCCCACTGCCAACACGTCATAGTGATTATCTTGAAGCAAATCTAATATTGTAGTCTTTGTTGGCTGCAGTGAATAGTCGTGGCGATTGGCGGTACGCTTAAAGTTATCAGGCTGTCCCTCAAAGGGGCGAGCGATAACCCTGCCCACTGCCAAATCGCCGGTGAGCATTTCCCGGGCTGTTTCACAATAGTTATACAATTGCTCCACCGATATCACTTTTTCATGGGCAGCTATTTGAAAAACACTGTCTGCAGAGGTATATACTATTGGTTTTCCGGTTTCCATATGTTTTTGTCCCAGCTCTTCAATAATCGATGTACCAGATGCTACCTTATTTCCCAATATTTCCCTACCAATGCGTTTTTGGTACTGTTTAATAAAATCTTCAGGAAATCCGTCAGGAAATACGGGAAATGGATTATCCAAAATAATTCCACTTAATTCCCAATGGCCAGTGGTGGTATCTTTGCCTTTGGACTGTTCAGCCATTTTTCCGTAAGCGCCAGAGGGATTATTTTCAGGTGCAACCCCTTCCACTTTAGCAATATTGCCTAAGCCTAATTTGGCCATCTGAGGTAGTTTTAGCCCACCAACTGCTTTTGCGGTATTTGCTAAAGTATTACTACCACCGTCTCCATATTCATCAGCATCAGGCAGCTCGCCGATACCAACGCTATCTAAAACAATTATTACAACTCTATTAATATTGTATTTTGTCATCTGTACTGCACTCCTTTTTGCATATAATGAATGTTCGAAAACATCATCTAATTCTTAGGCCCTGGGATGTGTTTGAGAGTACACTTCCTTTAGTCTACTTTTGGTGAGGTGAGTGTAAATTTGTGTGGTGGTTATATCAGAATGTCCCAGCATCTCTTGCACTGAACGCAGGTCTGCACCATTCTCTAGAAGATGAGTGGCAAACGAATGCCTCAATGTATGTGGTGCTATTGATTTCCCAATCCCACCTTTTCGGGCATATTTTTTTATAATCTTCCAAAAGCCTTGACGGGTTAATCTTCTGCCGTGGTGATTTACAAATAATGATGTTTCCTGCTTGTTCTTTATGGTTAGTTTTGCTCTTCCATTACCCTGGTATACCTGAACATACTCAGTGGCAACTGAACCCAATGGTACTATTCTTTCTTTTGAACCTTTACCAATACAACGAATAAAGCCCATTTCCAAATTTACATCATCTATATTTAGCGATACTAACTCAGACACTCTAATGCCGGTGGCATATAACAGCTCCAACATTGCCTTATCCCGCTGTCCTGCTGGTTTATCCAGTGGCGGTTGATTTAATAACAACTCTACTTCTCGAAAAGTCAATACCTGAGGCAGGCGCTGACTTAAACGGGGTGATTCTAGGTTAGCAGCAGGGTCTTCTGTTATTAAACCTTCTGCAAGCATAAACCGATATAATGCTTTTATTGCTGCCAACCGCCGGGAAATGGTGGCTGGCGCCCGACCTTCCTTTTGCATTTTCATTAAATGTCCTATTATACTGCTTTTGGCTGTATCCTTTAGATTAGCAATACCATTTTCACGTAGGTGTTTTATGTACTGAAGTAAATCTAACTTGTATGATGACAGGGTATTACTGGACAACCCTCTTTCCACCGACAGATAATGTATAAAGGAATTAATTAGTTTTTCCACCCGGCAACCCCCTCCTATAAGAAAGCAAAAAAATAGCCTTATTGACAGACTATTTCCACAAAAATACAATAAATCCTTTGTCGAGAGCCTATTATTCTCCCCGGTAATAATCTTTTAATTTTTTTAGTAATGAATCCAAGGTGCTTTCATGGTCATGTTCATGGGTGGTAACATCTTGCTCCACTTTGATAGGGTTGCCACCGGGGTATTCTTCTTTTAATTCGTTATTTATCTCCACAGATCTAATGGCGCTAACTAGCTGGACAATTAATATGATTAATATTGCTAACGCAAACATCATACGCAAAGCCTGCAACATTCTATATTTTAATTTTTTAGCCACTATAATAATCACCGAATCCCCCCTTAATCTACTAAAACTGTGGCACACGTTTTTATCAACCATGGTGTAAAGTACACTTCTATAAAACCAGCCCCAACCGCCGCTGCAGTTACCATCAGCATTAAAAAACTATAGCCTAAAAAGCTAGGCCATACCGCAACTTTAGAGTTGAAATATCTTCTTACTAGTAGCACTGAAAATGATAGTGATGCCACTGAGCCTATAAGCAGTGCTGGAACATAAAAAATATTTTGCGGCAACACAGATACTGCTGCCAAAGTTATACCCTGCCAAGCCTTTTGCTTCGTCAAAAAACCAAACGTAAACCCTAAGGCAAATCCCCTGAAAAAAATTAGCACCAATACCAAAGGGATTCCCAACACTGTAAGCCCCATTAAGTATATTGCCAACACCACTAAAAGGTTGTTGGTTATACTAGTCTTAAGTGCTTCTTTAGTATCTATATTTAAAACTGAAACATTTTCAATGAAACCATCTAAATATACAATTAAACTATCTACTTGTTGATGATTTAGATAGTCCACGGACAGCACGCCAAAACAACTCCCCAAAATAAAACATAGCAGCACTGCTAAAACGTACAACCAATTGGCCCGCAATGAGGCCAACCATATTTTTTGAATGTTGGACATTAAAAAGCCCCCTGTACATAAGACCTGTCCATACATTGTTATGCGCAAGGGGCTTTTTTCTAGAACTTAATTTTTTTCCATGATTATTTGTTTCACTAGATACTCTGCCGCTAGAATATCTTCCAGAGAATTTGCACTGGCTGCCACCACTGTTATGCCAGTTTTCAATTGCTCTGCTGCTACCAGTGCCCTTTTAACACCTTCTTTTGCCGGCATTGTTCCTTTCTTACGCATTGTCCTGGCAACCGTGGCAGTGAGTACTGCAGGTGCACCGGCAGTAACAGCTGCATCAAATGCCACTCCTCCAGTACCGGTGGCAGCCACCAATACTTTTCCTTCCAACTCAGTTAGTTTGCCGGTTTCTGATCCCAAGTTGGGCAGTACCGCACCAATTTTGGCTCCGGCTTTTTTTATACCTTCAACCACTTGGGAAACATTATTCATTCTTTCTTTGACCCCACCAACCCTTGGTTCAGCAACCACAACCACTTCTGCATCTGCATCAACAGCCTGAGAACCGGCCATAAAACCTATCTTTTCTGGGTTAGTTTCCACCGGGCAGTTGACATTATCCGGTGCAGCCCCATAGACCGCCAGTGCCCCGGCATCCAACGCCGCTTCACATGTGGTGGTCATATCTATAATATCCACAATCACTACCACCTGACCATTTTTAGCGGCAGCTGCAGCCCCACTGGCATTTACCGTCATGTTAACAATAGTAGGAATCATTTTTTTCAACAACCTTTCTTAGTCATAACAATTGTTAAATTTTCATATACTGGAACATATCTTTTAATTAAGGGGGACAACCAGATGGGTTTTACTGAAATGTATGTTTACAGAGACAGTGTTTACTTTTTTGGAAAAATAAAAGACGTGCGTAAACTAATCGCCCAATATGCCAAAGAATATTATACAGTGCAGGAATTGATTAATGCCAAACTAAATTAAGTAATCTGCTGCCACAATGCCTGCAGCACCGGCAGCTAAAAAGAATTCGCGATCTTGTTCCACAGTGCGTCCCATTGTGGTTACTTTGATCCCAGCGTCTTTCAAAGCTGCCAAAGATGGATCGGCATCCACTTCTACAAGGTGGTGCTTCTTAATGATTCCACTTTGCTGTAGCTGTTTTTCAACCAGCAATTTTTGTTCCGGGGAAAGCTTTGGCAGAGCCACTGTACAACTGGCCAATGCCACGTCACCCAAAGCAGTTGCCGTGTGGTGGCTTAAGCCCCGGTGCCGTTCCCGCTGATCAGCAAAGCTGATACGTGGAACCGCCACTGCACGTCCACCTAACGTATGTATTGCATTTACCACCTGGCCCTGCTCCAATCCGGTATAACCATATTTTGACCCTGTACCAACAATGCCAGGCCCCATGGCCACCACTGCCACATCTGCCTTTGCCACAGCCTTTGCTGCCAGCAGGGCGCTGTAGACATTTACGGCTTCTAAATCTCCGCCATATGCATGCCCACAGGTAATGGTATGATGGAGCATATCTTTATTCTTAAGTAGTTTAACTATTTTACTAAAGGTTAATGGCAGTGCTGCACCATCAGTCATTATGTAGGCCACCCGCCATTTGCCCTGCCCCAGCTTATGCAATGCTGCCACGATGGCAGGCAACATGCTGTGCAACGTAGCAGCAATCACTGGCATCCCTTCCAATGATGTTGTATCTTTCATTATTTGGCTATAGGGACTGTCATCTTCCTCCACCGAAAGCACTTTAACTTGGCAGGGGGTGTAGCGCAGTTTCATAATATGCCCCGCCTCCGGCGGGTTCGTTTCCTCATTACTCAAGTTGACCATTACAAAGTGCCTACCACCAGTACCCAGTTTTTTACTTAATGCAGTGGTATTTAGAACCACTTTGTCACCGGTTTTAACTGGTCCGGTCAACTGGTCATAGTTTACTGCCTTTTGCTGCTGGTCTTCAACATTTACTAGTATCTCTGTAACTTCCGGGTTATGTGATAATATATCCTCCACTTCACCCTGCCTAATGCGTATCAAAAAAATTCCCCCTGCTCTATCGGTTAGCAGTTTTAATTATTTCAGTTACATACTCGGCAATTTTACTCAAATCGTTAACTTTGATATTTTCATCAGTTGTGTGCACATCATTCATGGCAATACCTAAGTTAGCGCAAGCCACCCCTTTTCCATTAAAAACATTGGCATCGCTGCCACCGCCTGAACTGGTAAGTACCGGCTTCAAGCCAAGTGATTGGGCAGCATTGACCGCAATTTGCACTACCTGATCGTTTTCACTGAGATTTATGCTGTGATACATTTTTATTACGTCTATTTCCACTTCTGCTCCAAAAGCTTTCACTTCTTCCCTTAACACCTGACAGATATGGTTTGTCTGTTGTTCCAATTTTTCTAGGTTCAGGCTACGGGCTTCACCTTCCAAGTAAGTATCATCTGGAACAATATTGGTCGCCTTTCCACCCTTTATTATGCCGATGTTGGCAGTGGTTTCCTCATCAATTCTGCCAATGTTCATTTTTGTAATGGCTCGGGAGGCCGCTTGGATAGCGTTTACACCTTTTTCAGGAGCCATTCCGGCATGGGCCGCTTTCCCTTTTATTGTTGCAATTATTGAATTCTGGGCTGGAGCAGTGGTAATTATAGACCCCGGTTCACCATCACTGTCTAGGACAAAACCCATTTTTGACCGCACCTTGGTATAGTCTAATACCTTTGAACCTCTAAGCCCGCCTTCTTCCCAAATGGTGAAAACCACTTCCAGTCCACCATGACTAATTCCCTTTTCTTTTATTACCCTTACCGCTTCCAATATTGCGGCAATACCTGCCTTATCATCTCCACCCAATACAGTTTCTCCCTGGGATGAAATGACCCCATCATTTATCACTGGGTTAATACCACGCCCTGGTTCCACTGTATCCATATGTGCACTGAAAAGCAACATGGGACCTTTGCCTTCTCCTTCTAGGTGAGCAATTAAGTTACCGGCTGTGGCTCCTACTTGACCCCCAGCATCATCTTCATATACAGCAAAACCCAGGTTAGTAAGTTTTTCTTTCAAAACCCGGGCTATTTCTTTTTCGTGTCCCGAGGGACTATCAATTTTTACCAGTTCTAAAAATTCATTTACCAGTCGTTCCTGGTTAACCATATTATCCCCCCTGTTAAAATTTAGTAATTATAACTAATGTTCCCTGCATCATCTGTAGATATGCCTTCAGGAAGATATTAGCATTAATTAAAAAATCCCGCAATCTTTTTTACTTTTATGGTAGCTATTATATTGGTTGCCACATAAATAACAATATATTATTTCCCGTTAAATGTGATACTATAAATAATTTAAAAGATAAACTTAAAGTGAGGTGATACATTGTGGCAAAATTATTATCAGCGACCACCAAGCACATGCTGGCCAGGGAAATGGGAGTGGAACATAAAATTATTGGTGTTACATCCGATTATGGTAACTTAACTTCCCGGGAATGTGGGTATTTTGTTAAATTAGCCATAAAAAAGGCCGAAGAAGATATGATGTAGTTCAATGAAAAATGAAAAATTAATAATTAAGAATGAAAACCAAACAGGAGACAGAGAGTCATCAGACTGGGGGGGACAGGGGGACGTTTCGTTTGTCCCCCAAGAAGGAGACAAACGAAACGTCCCCCTGTCCCATTTATTCATTTTTAATATTACATTATTACGGCATAAGCCCTAACCAGTGACCCATCGGCATTATCGGTTTTTAGTGGCATAATGCTTAACCAGAATTTTTCTTCTAGCGCATCTAGGTTTGTCAAATTCTCTATAATTATTATTTCTTTCGACATGAAAATATGATGTTTTGAAAAAGTTGTTGATGATAATTCATCAACTGAAATTGCATCAACACCTATTCCCTTTAAGTTAAAGGATGCTATCAATTTTGCTGCTTCCTCGGTTAACACAGGAAATTTTCCAAAGTATTCTTCTTCACCCCAATACTTACTCCAACCTGTTTTTAACAGCACAAATTCCGCTTTCTTAAGATGTTTCTCATAATCTCTTATCATGTCTAATGTAATATATTCAACATAATCCTTTGAAAAATCCATTACTATTCCTTGACCAAAGTATTTATCTAATGAAAATTGATCTATGGTCTTGCCCTCTTTTTGCATATGTGCAGGGGCATCAATATGTGTTCCATGGTGAGAATAGATAGTTAGTTTTGATTGCCTAAAGCCATCCTTTTCAATAGTATTAGCACTTTCTAATTCCGGGGGTTTTGAACCAGGAAAAACTGGCATTGTTGCTTCAAGTTTCTGGGTCAAATCAATAATTTTCATAAAATCCCTCCATAATTTAGTAGTTATTATTTGAGACTTTTTGTTCCTTCAAATCGTCATATAAGTAAAAATCAAAGGAGAGTTATGCATAATGAAAAAGGTTGTTATTCTATTTGTCTTAACCCTGTTAATGATGGCTGTTGTAGGATGTAGTAACAGTGAAGAACTTTCCGGACCATCTGGTAAAGATAACCTCAATTCAGCCACTGATAGCCAGTTTGTTGAATATGGTGTTGCTGGGTATATCACTGACATCACAGTTTCTGAAAAGGAAACAATTTTAGGTACTATTAAAGTCGAAGGTTCTAAAGATAATGGTGCTATTTATGATAAAGCTGTGGTAACCGTAACACCTACCACTAAAATCAATATTGATAACTTCACAGATTTTAATGCTCTAGAAGTTGGTATGTATGTTAACATCTTCTTTGATGGTTCTGTAAGGGAATCATACCCTGTTCAAGCCGATGCTAAACAGATTAACGTTATTCCTAAAGATGAAAATGACAAGGATACTGATAAAACAGAATAAAATTAGCAAATGATAAAGCCGACAGCTAACTTGACTCAATAATTTAAAGTCAATTACACTGTCGGCTTCTCGTTTCATAATATTATAAATAATACTACTTTAATTCTTTTGCCAGTGCGGCACCTCGCTCAAGCGCTTCTTGGTTGGCTGGTATCATGTTGTGTCTACGTGGGGGTAGAACTTTTTTTAATGACTCCACGACAGATTCTATTTTTACAATACCAGTTAACTCTAATACTGCCCCCAAAATGATATTGTTTGCCACTCTGGGGTTTCCTATTTCTTCAGCTATTTTGTTTGCCGGTATCTTCATTACCAACACATCATCTCGGTCAATGTCTTGATCAACTAGCGATGAGTTAATTAAGATTCGACCACCGGGCACCACTGCCTTTCCAAACTTCTCCAATGCTGGTCTAGTCATTACAATCAAAGTTGTGGGCTCAGTAACCAGCGGAGAACTGATAGGCTGATCAGATATACTCACACCACAGTTAGCTGTGCCTCCGCGCATTTCTGGGCCGTATGAAGGTATCCAGGCCACGTGTTTATCTTCCATCATTCCGGCATTGGCCAGTAACTGCCCGGTTGACAGAATGCCCTGGCCACCAAAACCGGCCATCAAGATTTCTTCTAACAACTTACTTCACCTCCGCCGGTTCTTTATATACACCCAGTGGATAGTAGGGTATCATATTTTCTTCCAACCATTTCAGTGATTCCGAAGGGGACATACCCCAGTTTGTAGGACAGATGGAAAGAACTTCCACCATAGCAAAACCTTTACCGCTCATTTGAATTTCAAAGGCTTTTTTAATGGCTTTTTTAGCCTTTACTATATGCTGCGGGCTGTGCACAGATACTCTAGCCACATAGGCAGCTCCATCAAGTGTACTTAACATTTCTGACATTTTAATCGGGAAACCAGTTTCTTCTTGGTCTCTTCCGGCAGGGGTGGTAGTTGTCTTCTGACCAATTAATGTTGTAGGAGCCATTTGACCGCCAGTCATACCGTACACTGCATTATTGATGAAAATTGAAGTAAATTTTTCTGAACGGGCTACTGCATGAACAATTTCAGCTGTACCAATGGAGGCCAAGTCCCCATCACCTTGATATGTGAAAACAATTCTATCAGGTAGTGAACGCTTTATACCAGTGGCCACAGCCGGAGCGCGTCCGTGTGAGGCCTGAAACATATCTACATTAAAATAATTATAAGCAAAGACAGCACAACCAACCGGGCACACACCAACTGTATCGTCAGCCACACCCAACTCATCAATCACCTCTGCCACCAATCGGTGGACTATACCGTGGCTGCAACCGGGACAATAGTGAAATGGACTTTCTGTTAATGCTTTGGGTCTAGTAAATATTTTCTTCATCATAACTACCGGTCACCTCCCGCTGCCAATTTTTCAATTTCAGCCAGCACGTCAGACACCAGTGGTACCATTCCACCACTACGACCATAAAAATGAACCGGGCAAGTTCCATTGACAGCCAACCGAACATCCTCTACCATTTGACCCATGCTCATTTCCACAGTAAGTACATTATTGGCAGAACTTGCAGCATCTGCTATCACATTATCGGGGAATGGCCACAGGGTTATCGGTCTTACAAGTCCTGCCTTTATGCCTTTTTCCCGGGCTTTATCCACCGCAGACTTGCAAATACGGGCTGCAGTACCATAGGCAACCAGAACTATGTCTGCCTCATCCAACTGGTACTCTTCCCACAACTTTTCCTTACCAGATATCTCAGCATACTTGGCAAAAAGTTTTTCGTTCATATCCTCACAGTCTTCCGGTTGAATGTACAGTGAGTTAATTATGTTGGGTTTGTTTCTTCCCTTCATTCCTGAAGCGGCCCAGGTTTTTTCAGTCTGCTTCACATCCTTTATGTCACCCAGTTCCACTGGCTCCATCATTTGACCGAGAACGCCGTCTCCCAACAACATAACCGGGTTTCTGTATTGGTCTGATAAATCAAAAGCTTTAGCCATTAAATCAATAATTTCTTGCACAGATTCCGGGGCCAGTGTAATTAATTTATAATCACCGTGGCCACCGCCCTTTGTGCTTTGGAAGTAATCACCTTGAGCAGGGGCAATGTTTCCTAAACCAGGACCACCGCGCATTATGTTAACTACAACACAGGGAAGCTCAGCGCCTACCAAGTAGGATATCCCCTCCTGCATTAGTGAGAGTCCAGGACTTGAGCTAGATGTCATAACCCGCTTGCCGGCACCAGCAGCACCGTAAACCATATTAATTGATGACACTTCACTCTCAGCCTGTAGAAAAACTCCGTTAACTTCCGGCATACGCTTAGCTAAATAGTGGGGAAGCTCACTTTGAGGAGTGATGGGGTATCCAAAAAAATGACGACAACCAGCCCTAATAGCACCTTCACCAATAGCCTCGTTGCCTTTCATTAATATTTTACTCACGCTCCGTCACCTCCCTCTCAACTTCAATTACCACATCTGGACACATTCTAGCGCACATAGAACACCCTTTACATTTTTCTTGTTCAATTACTGTTGCTGGATGAAATCCCATAGCATTAATGTGTTTGGCCAGCACAATAATTTCTTCGGGGCACACTGCTATACATAGTTCACAACCCTTGCAGCGTTCTTCATAAAAAGTAACCCGCGCCAAATATATTACCTCCCTTTATGTATATAACTAACTAAATTGTAATTCTCTAATAAGAAATTTTCCTACCCTCTTTACCAAGGCGGTAGCATATAAAAATCAAGCGGCAGCACATTTGACAGTCCTTTATCTTTTAGTTTAGGTACTATCTCTTGACGAGCTGTAGTAAAAGCCACTGGTAAATTCAATTTTTCCGCTGCCTGCTTTACCACTTCCAACCCCTCTATAACCACATCAGCATCGGTTTCTGCACCTAAGTTTGTGTTATTCACCAGTGCCGAGGCTTGTAGACGGGATGTGTCTTCTACACTTCTAAACATTTTTTCTATCCCTTCCACTGTTCCGGTTAGTGGACGACAGGCGTTAACCACAAAATAAAAGTTATATCTTTGTGAAGGTAGAAAAGGTTTAAAACGTCCCAAAGCAATAGCACCTACATCGTCTCCACCAACATCACAAACACAAAAACCATTTTCCACTTGCATTGCACCTCTGATAGCAGGAGAAAGTGCAGGCACGTCAGCATTAGCCATTTCAGCTGCCGGGCAAACTACATTCAATCCGGCATCTTCCAGAGATTCCCTGGCCAGCCTAGTACGAAAGTATGGATTTATTATATCTAAATCTACCAGATAAACTTTTTGATGCTGTTTTCGCAAGTTCAAAGCATAGTTAATGGCAATTTCCGTTTTGCCACTACCCAAGTTACCAGTAAATATAGTTACTGGTGGTGTTGCCAAATCCAATTTTAACACCCGCTTTCTAACTATATACTTTTCGACGCATATTTTAAAAAAACCTTTTATTTTTTGATTTTAGAGCGCATAAGTCTACCTTTATTATCCTTAATTATATATTTTTTGATAGTGCAAAAAAATCCGAATACTAATAGTATTCGGATATCACCCTCGACCCAATTGATCTAAATAATTCAGAAATTTATTATCTGCTATTACTTTGGTCAATGAATATTTTTCGGTATACAGGTGAAATAAAATTAAGAACGCCAGGAAGAATAATTTAGGGTAACTACCAAACGCCCAAGCAGCAGTAACACCAATAGTTAGACCTAGAGCATTGGAGCCTGTATCACCCATCATGGTTTTTGCTTTCAAATCCCATGGAAGGTACATAACTAAACTTCCTGTTATTAAGGCCAATGGCATAATGCTATTATTCCCCCAAGAAAATGCTGCAGTAATAGCCGCAACTAACAAAAAACCTTTTCCAGCCCTGCCAGGACGTAAATCCATTAAGTTAATAGCATTTATTGATAGTGCTATTATTAAAGTGTTTACAATAATGTTGCCAAATGCATTAAAGGTCAATATTTCTTCTTGATAATCGATTAATGTGATTAATAATGCCAACACACCTCCGCCAACTGCTTTTAGGCCCCCGGTGGTCAATTCTCCCTTTAGCATGGCTTTGAAGTGCCCCTTAAGTCCTGATGCATTGCGATTACCCAATGTGTCATCCAAAAAGCCTAGAAATGTCATGATGGATAATCCCAGCACAAAAATTGTTCCTCTGCCGCCCAACAGACCAGGCAATAGAAAATAGTCTACAGTTAAAGCAGTTAATCCAACCAACATAAAGATAAAGCCTACCCCCACCGGAATAAGATCACCTTTAAAGTTTGGCCGGACAAGTTCCGATTGGTTTATCATTTTTATCACTGGGGATGCGACCACAACGGTGATAACCATACCTAAAATCAAATTTAATAAAACCAGCATGAATATATCCAGATTATTTATGGGAAACATTTTATTCACCCCACATTTACAAGCTAGCCTACAGTCAACTTACGAAAATATTTTGATAGTATGCTTATACTTTTTGATTACTTCTAATTAAAAACAGAAAGAGTTCCTTGGCCACATGCACGAACTGTTTGCCGCGATGCTTAAAACCGGCCAAATCTCTACCGGTTTCAGCATGGGTCATTGCCACCGGTACTTCCACTATTTTATAACCCAATCGTGCTACTCTAATAGTTAGCCCCACTTCCACTCCGTAACCAGAGGCAAATGGAATAATATCCTTTGCAACTTGCCTAGTTATTGCCCGCTGACCAGACAGCGGTGCTTCAACTTCAATTCCTGCAAAATGACGAATGCCGGCCCTTGCCAGTCCTTTGACCAGCCCAAAGCCAGCTTTTTTATTTGAACGTGGAAATTTTGCCACAGACATATCAACTTCTCCAACCACAACTGGCATCAGCAATTCCCTGGCATGGCGGGCACTTTCTCCTAAATCACCATCCAACAACAGTAGTACATCCCCCGTTGATTCATTTACACCCCGGGTTAATGCTCCACCTTTACCTTCGTTTTGTAGAAGTTTAATAACTTCAGCCCCTGCCTGCTCCGCTTTTAAAGCGGTATCATCTAAAGAATCATCATCAACTACTATTATCTCATTAATTTCAGAAATGTTAAGCAGAGCACTAACAGTTTGATAAATATGTTCAGATTCATTATACGCCGGTATAATTGCTGAAACTTTAGGGTTATAATTCATTGCCGTTTACCACTCCTAAGTTATCCAATGTGGGTAGCAACCGGTTAGCTGTAGATTTCTCACCATAATGTCCATGCCTGCCTGCCATGGCATAAACTAATGCCAATTGACCGGGCACTGTTTCTATATTATCCACAGTACTGATATTAAACTTCTGGTATTCTTTCATATATGAATAGGCAATATTTGATTCCTCGACGCCATAAACCGGAATGTCGTGCTCTAAGAAATAGTTAATAATTAGCTCATCTATAATGTTGGTTCTGACGAGGGATTTATCAGTGCTACCCCCCACAACTATCACAGCGTCCAGTGGCATTCCATATTCACCCACACTTTTTATCATGCCTGCCTGGGATAAAGTGTTTAGCACTACCTGCTTTTCACCGCTGGCGATGCCTTCTGCCAGCGCTTTAGAGAGCTGTTTTATTACATCTTCTTTCTCGCCATTGTCTAATCCCAGATTGGTAACAATTTCATCCTTATCATTTCCCATATTTAGACCATTTAATATAGTAGTAATGGAAGATACCTTTGCTCCTGCCGTTTCCAATGTATTTAACAAATTGTCTCGCAATCCATAGTTATTAGTTTCAATAATTGCAATAGTTTGATCAACCAATTTACCTTCTACCAATGCAGGAAGTACTTGCTTTTCAAATTGCTGTTGGATAGTGATGTCCACTTCCATTTCATTTAACTTTGATTGTACTGCCTGGTTTTCCGTACGAATCTCCTGCAACTGAGCCTCTAAACGATCTGTAATTTCTCTTTGCTGATTTACTATGGCATCATTTCCCATCAGGGCGCTTCCGATGATAATTCCTATTCCTAGCGCCAAAAACACTGCTACCAAAGTAACAATGTGGTAGCGGAAATCCAATATCACTTTTTAACCCCCTAAATACCCAGCATTATACGAAACTGAATAAGCATAAGCCTTAATAATTCTCGTGTAGGTGGTGCCATTACCATTACCACCATTAACGGCACCATTGCCGCCAATATCAGCTGAGCCACATACCTAGCCTTCATCGGACTTTTATATAGCTTACTAACACCTTTTGCATCTACTAAAACAGAACCAACTTTAAGTCTCATCAAAAAGGTACTGGCCATACCTTTTCGTCCCTTTTCAAGAAACTCCAACATATTTGAATGAGTTCCTACAGCTACAATCAGTTCCGTCCCTTTTTCGTAAGCTAGCAGCATTGCAATATCTTCGCTGGTTCCCCGGGCAGCAAAAACTTTGGCTTCCAAACCCAAATCTTCAATCCGCTGTAAGCCGGGCGCCCGCCCATCCGGGTATCCATGAACTATTAATTCAGCACCACAATTTAAAGTATTATCACTGATACTATCCATGTCCCCGATTATTATGTCCGGAGTATAACCAAATTCCAGCAAAGCATCAGATCCACCGTCCACCCCAATTAAAACCGGCTGAACTTCATCTATATATGATTTTATGGCGATTAAGTCTTCTTTATAATTGTGTCCCCTTACAACTATTAGGGTGTGTTTATTATTAAAAGTTGTCTTAACATTAGGCATTGGTAAGTTCTCGCAGATAAAATCTATTTCATTTTGTGCATAATCCAAGGTATTCTTAACAAATTTCGAGAGAGTTTCATTAATATTAGTTTTAGATTCATCCATTTTTCTTAATATATAGTCTTTATCCAACAATAATCCATGCCCGATTAAATTACTTTTAGAATAAATGTCACCATCCACCAACTCTACTTTAGTCCCTTCTGAAATACCGTTCAACAATTCTTCGCCTGTATTATCAATAAGTGGAATCCCTGCATCCAACAGGGTTAGTGGACCTAAGTTAGGGTAATCTTCACATAGGGAAGGGGCAATATTGATCACAGCTTTCACCTTGGAATCTATTAAAGATTGAGCAGCTACTTTATCCAACTCACGGTGGTTAATTACAGCAATATCTCCTGGTTGCAAACGTTTTACCAAGTTTTTTGTCTTCCTATCATACTTTACCACACCTTTTATTTGCAACGATTCTCACCACCTCTAGATTATTTAACAATCTTGTTACATTTTACTTTCTTTAATATAGCAAGTCAAGAGACTAAGTCCAATATTGTAAATTTTTTACAGCTAGATAATTATTGTTGTGTTTCTTTTATTTTTTTATTCTTTTAATATATTAAACCTTGTTTTTTGTAGAAACTGTAGCATAATTAGGGATTTAGACATTCCATCAATCAATAAAATAATTAGAAATAACAATTACATATATAATTATACCAATCACTTTTAATCAATAGCTTGATTTTTGGAACAAAAATAAGCCCTCACTTTGGTGAGGACTTATTTTTTAATATTTGAATTTGTTTATTTCCTGTTGAAGGTTATCTGACAATTCGTTTAGCTCCTCAGCTGAACTAGATAATTCCTGCACTGTTGCAGTTTGCTCTTCGGTAAATGCAGCAATGTTTTCGGTGCTTTCAGTAGTATCGGAAACGAGTTCTACCATATTAATAGTTTCTTGTTTTGCTTTTTCACTTTCCTTCCCAATATCATGGACATTGTTAACTACAGATAAAACATTATCACTAACTTGTCTTGTTTTTTCCAGTATGTCCTCAAATGATTTTACAACATTATTGGAACTCCCCTGTTCTGTTGCCAACACAACTACACTCTCTATACTATGATTTATATCTTTTACCAATTGGCCAATCTGCCTGGTGGCATCGCCACTTTGAGCTGCCAACTTTCTAACTTCATCAGCAACCACAGCAAATCCTCTACCGTGCTCGCCTGCTTGGGCCGCTTCAATGGCCGCATTTAAGGCCAGTAAATTGGTTTGTTCGGCAATATCATTAATTGTATCTACAATAGTATTTATTTGATTAGTTTTCTGTCCCAGTGTATCAATTGAAAGAGCCATCTCATTAACCAGTTGCTGACCGTGTTGTGCAGATTGATATGCCTCTTCTGATGTACCTTTTGTTTCATCCAAATTATTTGTTATTTCCAGTATATGGTTGTTAAGGCTTCCAATAAATGATGCCACATCATTTACCTTTAATTCCTGGGTTTGAGCAGCAGATGTAATATTCTGCACCTTCCCTGCCACATCATTGGCAGCAGCAGCTGAATTCTCAGATATTTCTTTGAATTGGATTGAAGATAACGCCAGCTTTTCCACCGCGCCGCCTACATTATCAAGCATACTTTGAACCCCTTTTGCCATAGCATTAAATGCCTGTCCCAATTCATCCTTGCTCTCAATTTGCTTGGAAAAATCTTTTTCATTAATCATTTGTACATATTTATTAATGGGTTTTAATATTTTATTGGTTATAATAAGTACCAAGGGTAGCAGAAGTATACTTATTCCCAGTACAACTTTTACCGTGTCTGTTTTTAGTTTGCTTGTAACCGCATATACTTCATCCTCTGGACTAACCATGGCCAAAGACCAATTGTTTATATTGGCTGACTTAAAGTTCACAATCATGTTTTGACCATTAATGATCGCTTCTTCCGTTCCACTTTCCTGCTTAGTCATCTTTGTGATCACTTTCTTAAACGAACTGCTGACATCACCCTCCAAAGGGTTCTCTTTCAATAGTTTTTCTGTCTTGGGGTGACTAATATATGTACCTTCTTTATTCACCATAAATGTATAGCCAGATTCAGTAACCTTCTTACTTGTGATACGGTCAGATACATACTCCAAACGGATAAATCCTGCAATCACTCCGATTTTTTTACCGTCCTTAATAATAGGCACACCCAAACCAACAATTTTTCTACCAGTGCTGGTGGAGAAGGTGGCATCAGCTATTACTGGCTTACCAGTTTCCCAAGGAACTTTAAAATACTCTTTATTGGCTATGTTTTTGCCATGATGTTGCGGGCCTTCAGAATGAGCAATCTCTGTACCTTCAGAATCACAGATTAAAACATGCGAATACTGAGGGTTGTCTTTGATAAATCTTTTAAAATAAGGTTCTGCCTGTTGATAGTCCATTGTTTTGACAATCGGGTTATGAGCCAGTTCTTTTATTACATTTTGCTCTGCACTCAGCACATCATCTAGATTGGCACTGAGCAAATGCTGTGTTTGCGTTTCATATTGTTCTTTTAGTATCTGATCTGATTTGTTAATGCTGAAATACGAAAACGTTATTAATGGTACAAGCGATACCATTAAAAAAGCTAGCAGCAACTTACCGCGCATGCCAGTCCATTGCACTTTCATGATTTTTTCCCCCTAATCTTAAGTATAATTTGACACACATCCAGAAATTGTACATAATTCCAATCTATAATAATGTCAAACATCACACAAAACAACCCTGTTCATTAAAAGTGAATTAAAGTATTCAGCTTGTAGAAAATAATTATTCAGTTAATATAATCAGTAATTTTTTTTAAGTATTTTCATAAATTTTACAAGAGAATATTTGGAGGTATTAAAAATGGCGCTGCATATCACTGCCAGACAGATAAGACTGACTGCAGTTATTTTTGTAAGTTTGTTAGCCATTTGGCTTATTATGGGACATTTTGTTTGGACTAATGTTAATCGCCATGGTAACAAAATCGTAGTGGATTACTATTTTATTGCACCAATGAGTACTGACAATGCAATAAATATGTTTAATATTGTTTCTGAAGTACCAAACGATAATGTAGTCTACAATCCTACATGGGTTTCACCTTTTCACTTGAAATTAATTATCGATGAACATAACTACCCCCGTGGTGTCCAGTACAGCTATACTTTTAAAAAAGCACCAGCACTGATACCGCCTTTTTCGGTATCCAAAACCGGTAAGTTTTTGACAGCAGTTAACCCAGAATTAGTATCACTATCTCCAACAAAAAATGCCCCCACATCAGGACCAATTATTCTAAATTTTAATACTCCTATAAATGAAGAAAGTATAAAAGAAAATGTAAGTTGTGATGTTAATGGATCTTTATCACCATTAAAAAATGACTTTACCAAGTGGCGCTTTATACCAGAAAAAAAGTTAAATTATCAACAAAGTTATAACATTAATATTCATCCAGGCCTGACTAGCAAGTACGGAAAGAAAAGCTCGGACAAACAGGTTGTTAATTTTACCACCGCTCCGGAATTAAAGCTGGTAGAGTGCTATCCTAAGAACTTTAGTCGTAGTATCTGGTTAAGCCGTAATGTGAAATTGACATTTAATCAACCAATTGCTTCAGCAACAATAAGTGGAAAGAGCCTCGGTAAGGTACATATAGAAAACAACATTGTCACTTATGTACCAAATAGAGTCTTTTTACCAACATCCAATTATAAACTTCAGACAAATGTGACATCTAGATTTGGAGAAAAATACAATTATACACTTAATTTCAATACTACCAACCTAGGAAATAATAAATGGATAGAAATTAAAGCGGGAAGTCCATGCAGCGTATGGTTAATGCAAGGAAAAAAACAACAGCAGCAAGTAGATGGATGGTTTACCAAAGATATTGATAAACTTCCTACCGTTACTATGTACGAAACAGATAGGGGTTGGGGTACTAAATCAGCAGAAACTAACGAAAAACTGCCCTGGATCAAACTAAATACCGACATACTGATCCACCCCACTACTCATACTGGCAAGGATAATCATAAATCCTTAGGTTTACCAAAATCTTATAGCTGCATTTTGTTACCCTCGGCGATTGTTGATGAATTGTATTATGATTATCCTAAAGGAATAATGGTGATAGTTCACTAGTTTGCAAGTTTTTTATAATGATAAGAATACCGTCAGTAATAGACTTCAAAAATTATAAAATTTTTCAGAAAACACTTTACATTTAGTCAGTTACTTTGTTACAATTTGTACAAGGCGAAAATATATAGTTTCAGCGATATTATTTTCTAGTTATAGCATAATTATTCGCTTGTATGTTCAATTAATAATAAATTGGGAGGGGTACGAATGGTTAATAGTGAAAGTTGTAGTGTATATTATGATGCGAAGAACAATTCCACCCTTGTAGCGAAAAATGTTTTTTTAGAAGCCCTTCCTGTTAACTGGTTTCCACAGCAAGAAGACGGTAAGCATGGTATTGATTATACCATCACCATAAACGATAATAGTAAATCCAACGGCATTGTTTTTCATACATTTATCAAAAAAGTTACTTCTTTTAAAAAGGAAAAAAGTAGTTATTCAGTTTCGCTGAACACATCAAAATTGAAATATATCTATAGTATAAAGAAACCTGTCTTTCTAATACTAGTTGATGTTGATAGTAAAAGCATTCATTGGTTACTGTTACAAAAATATCTTGAAGAGATAGAAGAAAGTAAACCCAGTTGGCGTAACCAAAAAACTATCTCTATGAAAATTCCTAGCAATAATATTTTAGACTGCCAAGAATCATTCAGGAAAACAGTACTCAGTGGTCATAAATATGTACATTTGCTACAGTATAGATTATCCTACATTAGTATATCTAACAAGCTAAAAGCTCACGTGGTTAGCAAAAATGTAGATAGTAATTTTTCCTCATCATGTAGCTGTGGCGGAGGATGTAGTTCTGAAAGTTGCGCCTCAGATACCATTGAGTATAACCTTTCTGATATTCAAATAGAAAACAGCTTAAAAATGGCTCAAGCCAAAAATGTTAAAAATCTTAGAGAAAATAGGGAAGCTTATCATTATATTTCAGATGCTCTGGAACAAGCCGGTTACAATGCGTCACCCAACCTGCATTATATGGCAGCAGTAGAAAAGCACTATCACGACGCCATATACTACCTAATAAAGTCGTTTGATAATCAGACAGATTTAGATACATCTAACATTAATGAAGAATGTTTACTGAATACTGTAGAAAAATTAACTAACACAATCACTTCTTCCATTGATGATGGCGAAGTTACAACTGTTGCTTCCATAATGCTTAGAATGGCCGATGTTTATAACAATGCTTTCTCTTATTTGTATTCTAATTTTAAAACTAAGAATACATTTTCCCTACTGGATTATGCACACTCTCTATTGGAAATGGCTGATAATATGGTAACTTCTTTAGAAGTTCCAGATCAAGTACTGCAGTAGCAGTATCACAAAACAAAAAGAGCCTGAGTATATATACCCAGGCTCCTAGTCAGTTAGTTAAAATTAAAACATCATATCTTCTTCATCTTTAAGGAATTCCATAAATGGCTTGTCTATATCCACCATTGCATTTACAACCAATTCCACTAAGCCACCGTAGTGTAAATTAAATTTCGCTGTGGCTTGATAATATTCCAAAATATCTCTAATGGCACCCTTACAGTTGGAGCACGGTGCACATACATATTTTGGTGTTTCTTCATCTTCAATGGTATCCTGGAAGGCATCAAGAATTTGTTTAAACTTCATGCGGCTAGATACCTTGTTTCTGAAGTCTTCAAAGTTAAATGAGTTCATAATGGCAAAGCCACTACCGCCACCACAGCAGTAGTTGTTTACACCATGAGGTGTCATTTCTCTAAACTGAGGAGCAATGGCTTTTAAAATTTCCCGCTGTGGCTTCACAATACCCATCATTCTCACAATGTTACATGGGTCATGCAGGGTAACAGGGAAATTGTTTTTACTGGGGTCCAGTTTTAAAACTTTCTTTTTAATAATTTCTTCTAGCAGGGGTAAGAAGCTTTCTCTTGGAACATTATCCTCACCTATTGCAATCCTGTCTTGGCTAACCAGGGATGCTTTGTGGGCGTGTCCACATTCTGCTTGTACAACCCTTCTTACACCCAATTCTTTGGCAGCTTTTAATTGTGCTGCACCAATTTTCTTGCCCTGTACATCATCATAAAACAAACCATAGTTAACATTATCATAGCCGATCATATCACTGCTAAGTGTCCAATTAAGTCCGGCTTCTTCCATGATAATTGTAAAAGCAGCAGGGTTCTCTGGCCAAGCCATATATTCACCAGCATTATGAACCAGTAAAATATCAGCACCTTTTTTATCTATAGGCACTTTATATTTTTTGCCAGTCATATCATAGATATCGTCTTCCATGAATTCAATCATGTCCAGAAAAGCCTCTTTGGTAATCCCGGTACTGGAACCGGTCTGTAGCTGTTTCATAGTACCACTTTCATGCAGAGGCTTAGGTGCAATACCTAATTCCATGCTGAAAACTTTTCTTATTTCTCTGGCCAATAATCCGTTATCTAAGCCCAGCGGACATGTCTGCGCACAACGGCGACATAGGTTACAACGGTAGGCCAATTCACCTAAACGCATAATTGTTTCAATGTTAATGTCGATGTCCCCACCAACAAATCTACTTATTAAGCTACCGCCCTGCTTGTGTTTTTTGTACAGTTTACGCAAAACTTCTGAGCGGAAGATTGGTCTGTAAATTTCAGCCTCACCACTAGATTTATAAACGTGACAGGCTTCAGAACAGGTGTTGCATTTAGCACAATATTCGAAAGACAGCATGAATGGTTGCAGCATACCACGGTTGGTGTCCTCTTCAAAAAGTTTCTCCATACCGTTTAAGAATCTCTTAACCATTTCTTGTTCTTCTTCTTTTGATTCAGGTCTCTTAAGTGTATCATTACCAACAAATCCGTCCAGCGTTGCGCAATAACCTTCTTTCCATTTATCTTTCGTCTCTGAGAATTCTGGTTCCATACCTGGTTTATCATATGGAGCCGGCAATGGCATTAGGTTTTCTATCTTGCACAACTGCTCTGATTGTTTACCCATATCTTGGGGTCTTATATTTTTACTAGACATAGCCTATCCTCCCATCCGTTAGATTTCTTATTTATCGCTTGTGGCAGTTGGGTTAATATGCGGTGCAGACCACTTCACTCCGGTTTTTGGTTGATAACCCAAAGCCCCTTTTACAACTTCTTCCATCTCTGAATTCTTCAGATTGGGTTCATTCTCCCAGAGTACCTTGTGGAATGCAAAGTATTTCCCTACATAGTGACTCATCTTAGTTTGTGGGATGTAAATCATTACCGCACCTAATAAGATGATATGAATAGTCAAGGCAGCATCCGCTTGGATAGGAGAAAGAGTAAGCATTCCTATAATTATTTCTCTACCGTAATTAAAACCAATATCACCACTCCAAACAACCAAGCCTGATGCAGCTACCGCAAATAGGAATAACAAGTTAAAGTATTCCTGCGGAGTAGTGTACTTCTTTAATTTGTCGTCTGATAATCTCTTTAAGAACATACCGGCTGCACCAACGGCCAGCAAAATAGCTCCAACAACACCAGCTAGGAAGGTAGCATAGTACACCAAGCTTCCCCAACCTCCAGTGGCAGCAGCTACAGAAATACCGGCAAGCTCTGTGCCAGCACCTACAAATAACATAAAAGTCCAAACAAACAGAACATAAATACCAAGGTGCAAGGCATAGCATATCCACCATTGACGTCTTTGGTTAACAAACAGATTCTTAATAAACAGCATTTCTTTTAACATGTCAATAACTTCGCCGGCATGAGATACATTTCTGGGTTTGTTCCACCATTCTTTTTCTTCATAGTAGGAACCCCCATAGTGACCTCTACCGCCACCTTCTTTAGGAACAGGATACAGTTCCCAGCGACCATGCATAGGCATTTTGGCAAACTGGTAAACCTTGAGGAGTGTTAGCCCTATAAAAGCTAGAATGGAGAAGTAAGCAAAGAGCGTTAAAAACAACTGTTATACCCCCTTAGAGAACTTATAATTTTTGTATCTGACCCAGGATTCTGTCTTTTTCTAACCCCAGGATAATACCATATATTAAAAATATTTATTATTGAAAAAATTTTACTAGGTAACAGCTTGTCCACTTTACATATATAAAGTAATTTGACAAATAATATACAACAAAGTCACTTTTATACCCATATAAAATTATAGTTTAGTTTACTTAATTAATCAATAGATAAAAATTAATGTTTCACATTTGAACTATGTCTAATGTCATTTTTTGTAGCTTAGCGCTATGCCATCACCCAGTGGAATAATAGTGGTTGCCAACTGTGGATGTTCCATTGCCACTTTTAAGTAATCTCTAAGTCTTCTTACTGCCGTCTTATTCCTTCTTTTGTCAACTTGACCGGATATTACCATCCCATGCATAAACACATTGTCCGCAACCAGCAGTCCACCAGAGCGTAAAATTTTAACACAGTGATGTAAAAAATCCAAGTATTTTCCCTTTGCAGCATCTAAAAATATATAATCATAGGGGCCATTAAAATTAAAAATTTTTTCCCTGGCATCGCCATAAATCAATTCAATGTCATTTTCTAAGCCAGCTTCTTGAATGTTTTTACAGGCAACTTCATACCTGGGTTTATTTATTTCTATGGTGGTAATTTTACCACCGTTTGGGGTTACAGCTTTAGCCAGCCACAATGTTGAATAGCCAATGGCAGTGCCAATCTCCAGCACGTTTTTGGAACCATGGGTTAACGCCAACCAATATAGTAATTGTGCCACTTCCGGTTCCACTATCGGCACTATGTTTTCTTCAGCATACCTCTCCATTTGAAACAATAGGTCTTCTCTCGGTGGAACAAGACCTCTTATGTAGTTTGTAATTTCTTCCCATGAAGTATCTTTCATACTCTATTTAGCTTCTTCAATCCATTTCTTTATTTCATCTTTTTTAGGTACACGACCGGATACCTTGGTTTGACCATTAATAACAAGCCCTGGGGTCATCATTACACCATGGCTGGCAATTTCTTTAATATCTTCTATCTTTTTAACATCAGCCTTAACACTGGTTTCCTCAACTGTCTTAGTAACCAAATTGTATAGGTCGCCGCATTTTTTACAGCCTGTACCAAGTATTTTTATTTCCATATTAATTCATCTCCTTTGTTTTCTCCAACGTCCTTTTTAAATAATCCAATAAATGTTAAACTACTATAAATAGGAGGTGTATTATGTCAGAAATCAATGTGGATTTTACATGCCCCGAGTGTCAAGCAGAATTTAATCTTCAGCCCAGCATTATACTGGAAAGCGAATCAATCTGCTGCCCCAGCTGTGAATGTACTCTTACTAAAGAAGAGCTAGAAAATCTAAAAATTGCCATCAAGCATATGGTATCCCGACATTAAGAGTCTTGTTTAACAAGACTCTTTTAATTTAATGTCAAATAACAATCCCTGGGGATTCTTTATTGCTGAAATCACCCCATCGTCATGTAGCTTGTTTAAAACTTCCATTATCTGCTCTTTTGGGTATTCTTTGATAAACATTTGTATAAAGTGCAAGTAATCAATCTCAATTTGACTAAAATACCGATGATCTTTTACGTTTTCCTGGTGTTGTTTAACATCCCGCAGTTCATCAAGGATTAAATCTTCTAAAATCATTTTTTCATCCATGGTTTATACCCTCCTTATGGTAGAATGTAATCATATTAATTTTATGGAGTGTTTGTTACGTGATAAAACTTGTTGCATTAGATGTGGACGGCTGTTTAATGCCTCACGACTTAACCAAAGTTAATTACCAGTCCTTTACCCAGTTGAGGGATTATTGTCTGGCTTGCAGAAAAGAAGATCTACCAAAAATCATATTGTGTACTGGTCGTCCGAGGTCGTTTGTACTACCAATTCTTGCTTTAATGGGCGGTATATGGCCAGAACTACCGTCTGTGCTGGAGTCTGGTAACCAGCTTTACTATCCCTTGGATAGGAAAGTAATTGTCCATCCTCAAGTGCCAGAAAACTGGCCGGAAATCAAAAGTGCCGTTAAAGTTTTTGCACAAAGGACCAATGGTTTGATAATCCCCGGCAAAGAAGTGGCCGTTAGTATAATACCACCCCAGGATACAAGCATTGAACAGTACAGTCTTATGGCCCGAAACAATCTATCCTTTAAGGAACTGGATATATCTTACTCTACCTTATGCGTTGATTTCAACCCCTTTGGGGTAGATAAAAAAACAGGGCTGGAAACAGTAAGCGATATTCTTAACATTCCACTTTCACAAATGCTGGCCATTGGCGACAGCGGCATTGATATTAGTATGCTAAAGAGTGTA
Organism: Bacillota bacterium; assembly: GCA_009711615.1. GTDB lineage: Bacteria > Bacillota > Desulfotomaculia > Desulfotomaculales > Desulfohalotomaculaceae > Desulforadius. The sequence continues at coordinate 145,755 of VENI01000001.1, forward strand.
GGAACAGCTACTTGCCCCGCCAACAGCATCGACAGGGTTAAGGAAATATGCGACTATGTATCACCATACTCAGAAACAGAAGGAGTAGTTGATATTTTAAAAAATATGATTTTTAATGCGTAGGCACCTTAATATTTAGCTGCATTTTCCCCTGCTGTATAACCAGACGACCAAGCCCACTGCAGGTTAAATCCGCCGCAGTCGCCATCTATATCCATAACCTCCCCTGCAAAATAAAGGCCGGGGTTTAGTTTTGATTCCATGGTTTTCGGATTAATATCCTTTACTTCTACCCCACCTGCTGTAACCTGTGCGGATTTCCACCCCCTGGTTTCAGTCACCTTCAAACACCAGTTATGTAATATGGAAACAATTTTTTTGCGTTCATCAGTTGTGACATTACCAGCAGGTTTTTTTATATCTTTTATACCTGCTTCTTTTAATATCACTGGAGTTAACTGTTTGTTCAGCAGGCCCACAAAGTTAAAGATCAGTGATTTTTGCGGTTGTGTTTGAAATCTATAGATTAATAGTTCATCCAGCTGTCCCTCGGTCATATCTTTTAATAAGAGAAGTTTCAGCCAAACCTCCTTCCCCTGATGGATAAGTTGGTTAACAACCCTACTAACATCCAAAACCGGCGGGCCGGATATGCCATATTCAGTGAATAAGATTTCGCCAGTAGCTTTGTCCTTTACATTATTGCCAGACAAAACTTCTACAGTACCAATAAACTTAATCCCCTTTATTTGTTTATAAAATTCTTCTGCAAGTTTCACTTGAACCAGTGCTTGGAATGGTTCAACTATCCTATGTCCCAATTTCTTAGCTAGATCAAACCCGCTGCCGTTTGAACCAAGATTAGGGTAAGACTTTCCTCCGGCAGCAATAATCACCCGGTCTGCTTGATAATGCTTGTTATCGGAAGTATGTACAAAAAAACAGTTATTCTTCTTCTCTATTCCCACAACCTCTGCACCTGTAGTCTCTACGACCCCCAACTTCTCAAGTTCATACCTTAATACATCTAAAACACTTGCTGCTTGGTCAGACATAGGGTAAACTTTGCCCCGTTCTTCAACCTTGTGAGCTATCCCTAAGTATTCAAAGTAATCAATGGTCTGCTGAACATTAAAACTGTTCAATGCTCCTTGGGCAAATCTTGGATTCTTACCATGGTAATTTTCGATTGATAAGTTTACATTTGAAAAATTACATCTACCGTTACCGGTAGCCAGTATTTTTTTGCCTACCCTGGGCATACGTTCTAGAATTGTAACTTCTGCTCCATTGCTTCTGGCGGCTAAACCGGCCATTAGCCCAGAAGCACCACCGCCGACAATAATAACTTTTACCATAACTGCCTCCTAAAAGTGAGTGTACTTTTGGGCAATACTCTCAGCAACTTGAATCCCATCCACCGCCGCAGACATGATACCACCTGCATATCCCGGTCCTTCCCCAGCCGGATAAATGCCGCCTACATTTGTCTGATAGTTTTCGTCCCGATTAATCTTCACCGGTGATGAACTCCTTGTTTCTACTCCGGTCAATACTGCATCGTGCATCCCGAAGCCCTTTATTTTGTTGTCAAAAGCCGGTATGGCCTCTTTTAAAGTTTCTACCACATATTCTGGCAGACACTTTTTAAGTTCCGCCAAGACAACTCCCGGCCTATATGATGGGTTAACACTGGCCAGTACATTTGACGGCTTGTCCGAAAGAAAATCACCAACCAGCTGAGCCGGTGCATTGAAATTTCTACCACCCAGTTGATAGGCTTTTTGCTCCCAATTGCGTTGAAAATTAACTCCCGCCAGCGGGTGATCGCTCCCATAGTCCCCTGGCCTAACCCCTACCAGCAGCGCACTGTTGGCATTTTCCGCATCCCGGGCATATTCACTCATACCGTTTGTGACTACTCCTCCTGTTTCTGATGCCGCTGCCACCACTAAACCGCCAGGACACATACAGAATGTATATGCCGAGCGACCGTTACTGGCATGATAGGAAAGTTTATAATCCGCCGCTCCCAGCTTTGGCTGTTCAGCAAATTCTTTATACTGCGCCTGGTTAATCAATCGCTGGGGGTGCTCCACACGAACTCCGATGGAAAAGGGCTTTTGAACCATCTCAATGCCTTGATTAATTAAAACATCAAAAGTATCCCTAGCGCTGTGACCAATGGCCAACACCACTATATTGGTAGTTATTCTTTCTTTTGCATTTACTTCCACTTCCGAAACCTTGTTGTTATGTACAATGAAGTCAGTCACTTTACTATTAAACCGAATCTCCCCACCCAGTTCAATTATTTTATGGCGAATATTTTTTACCACAACCTTTAGTACATCAGTACCTACATGGGGCTTATAGGAATAGATTATCTCTTTGGGAGCCCCAGCACTCACCAACTCTTCCAGCACCTTTCTGCATCGTTTGTTTTTAATCATGGTGGTTAATTTTCCGTCAGAAAATGTACCCGCTCCACCTTCTCCAAACTGCACGTTACAGTCAACATCCAATGCACCGTCCTGCCAAAACTTTTGAACCTTTTTACTTCTTGTATCTACGTCTGCCCCCCTTTCTAAAAGTAATGGTTTATAACCCATTTCAGCCAACAACAAGCTGCAAAATAGCCCCGCCGGGCCACTGCCCACTATTACCGGGCGGTATTCCAGTTTTTCCTTGCCAGGCTGTACAAACTCATACTTTAAATCGGGAGCAATGGATAAATCTTTACCATTAGCTTTTGCAACGGCTTTCTTTTCGTTCTTCACCAGCACATCCACAGTGTATACAAAGGAAATGCAACCCTTTCTTCTGGCATCTATGGATTGCTTGAAAATATGATACTCTAGCAACTCATTCTTATTGATGCGCAACTTCTTGATAATACCATCAGAAATATCTGCTTCACTGTGGTCAATTGGTAGCTTAATTTGAGAAACCCTAATCATGTTTGATATCCTTTCATCATCTTCTATCTTTTGCCTCTTAAAATACTAACCACCAGATACATGCCCAAGACACTGGAGAAAAGATACCCTATAGCTCCAATGGCAGAATGACCGAATATTAGTGGTGGAGTATTCGATGTAATCACCAATGAAGAACCTACAATTAACGATCCGGTGATCAGTGCCAATGCAAGCTTATTTGACGCATCCAACAGTGCTTTTTTTAACGGGTATAACCCTTTATGTTCAAATTTAAGCTCACCTCTGGCTGCCATGTCTAAAATGTTATTTATTTTATCTGGCAGTCCATAGCTTTCCCATACCAAGTTCTTAACTTCTTCTTTAAAATAGTTTTCCGAAGATAATGGGCTGATAAACTTTTTGAGGTTGTTTTTTAGTTGAGGCTTTACAACTTCAATTACATTTATTTGTGGGTACAACTGTCGGCTTAACCCTTCCACTGCCAGCATTGCTCTGGACATAAAAACAAATTGTGCAGGAACATTTATCTCATAACTTCGGTAAAGATTAATTAGTTTCATTAAAAAGGTTCCAATATTTTGACCACCGCTACTATTAAAATCGTCAAGCAATTCCATAACATCTCTGGTCAAAAGTTCACGGCTACGATTATCGCCCCTACCAAAGGTACTCAGCGATAGCCTAACCACCCTTTCTTCGTTGTTTTCCAATACTGCCGCCATTAACGAAAGCAATCTAAACTGCATGGTTTTAGTTAGGCGCCCCGTCATGCCCCAGTCTAGTATACATAAACGGTTGTTTTTAGTAATCAGTATGTTGCCGGCATGGGGATCGGCATGAAAAAAGCCCTGCTCAAAAACCATTTCCACATATATTTTTAATGCTGCTTCTGCCATTTGCTGACGTATTTCCACATGTCCATGATAATTGTAGGGTTTCTCTCCTTCAATCATCTCCATGGTCAGAACCCTATTTGTACTATGTCCGGAATATACTTTTGGCACAGTAATTCTGTCATTGCCACTTATCTCCTGACCAAATCTAATCATATTCCTAGCTTCCCGCTTAAAATCCAGTTCCCTTAGGATGGTGCGCTTTAACTCCCTACTTAGTGCAGGCAAGTCGAAGCTCTTAATATCTTCAAAAGTGTTATGTAATTTGTCTGCAAACCATTCTATAATGGATAAATCGTTCTTTATTATATCTTCAATGTTTGGCCTGCGAACTTTAACTGCCACGTTTTGGCCAGTTTCCCGTAATTTAGCTTTATGCACTTGAGAAATAGATCCTGCCGCAATCGGCTCTTCAGAAAACTTCTCATAAACTTCACTTATTGGTTGACCCAAATCATATTCTACTATTTTGATAACCTCATCAGTGCTTTCCGCAGGTACATGATCCTGTAGTTTCTGTAGTTCTTGCAGGTACTCCTGGGGCAACAAATCCGTACGCATGCTGGCTATTTGGCCAAACTTAATAAAGGTAGGGCCTAATTCTTCCAGTATTTTACGAACCTTTACTGGCAGGCTAAGTCCAGCCTCTGTCTTATTCACCTTCTTGGATATCATGCTAGTATCTATAGATAATTTGTCCAATAAATCTTGGAAACCGTATCTGATTAGAATAGTTACTATTTCCTTGCCACGGTAAATGTTTGTAACTTTAAAAAAATCAAACATAATTTACTCCTAACTTAGTTTTAAGTAAATTACCACTATTGACATATATAGTCAATAACAGATAATATGAAAAACCTCTAATATATTGATATTATTTATAAGTAATTATATAATTAGATATAGAAATTATTTACAGGGGAGGTTCTGTTATGGGAACAACAGCTATAGGATTAGTATGTGGTGCAGTGGCAATTGTAATACTTATTGGCTTACATTGTACTTATTGCAAAAAAAGAGACCAAGTTTTTCCTATTGAAGAGTTAGATAAGTTTAATCAACCAACAGAATAATTTTCAGTATTTTTTTAAAAATTAAATAGTTTCTAAAATAGTATTAAATATGTCGTAATTAAGGTAAAATATCAAATGATGTTATACTGTTAACATCGCGCCTGTTAATTTTTTCATATTTTTTCTACCCCCGGCTAAATGCCGGGTATTTTTTTGTCTGCAGTTTTTACTCCAATTTCGCTAATTTTAATTAAAACTACCGATCACCAATACTTCTAATCTCCATTCTGCAATAACATCATAAACATTCAAAGAATTATGAATAACTCTTTTAAAAAATGTGCATTATAAGTTTATCGGGTACGTAACGGTTGAGCCAAGATTCATATATGCTCTGTTAAGGGGTGTGTATGGGTCGGTCAAAGATTATATGTGGGTCTTATCGGCTCATATATAGTCGGAGAGAAGATTCTATACGGTTGGGAAAAGCTTTATTGTAGTCGTATTAGAATATGATTGCAATAAGGTTCCAACCTATCGTATAGGGTCGAGCGAAGATCGTGCAGGGTGCCGCAGGCTCTGTAAAGAGTTAATGATTATATGTGGTCGAGAGATCATGTATAGTTGTACAGGTATCCTGTACGGTCGAACAAACCATCATTATGGGTGGTGAACTGCTTGTTTATGGTCGAAAGATCATGGGTAGGTAATAATCCATTCATAATGGTGCAAGGTAGATCGTTACGTGCTCGTCTTATATTAAAACAAGTAACTGAGATCCTATTCCTAGGGTCTTTTTTATTTAATATATTCCTAATACATTCTTCAACTATAACGTTCTCTAATTTACACAAAAAAAGGCTTCCAAGCACACTTGCTTGAAAGCCTTTCTAAATACTAATTACTCACCCAGCATTCTTTCTAAATCTTTCTTAGGGTCGCCGCTAATTACATTCAGGCCAAAATTCTTTTGCAATACTTCTACCACAGTTGGGTTTAAAAATTCTGGTACTTTGGGCCCAATGGTAATGTTATGCACATTAAGGCTAAGTAACCCTAACAATATTGCCACTGCCTTTTGCTCAAACCATGATAAAACAATACTTAAAGGCAGGTCATTTACAGTGCAGTCAAATGCCTCAGCCAATGCCTGGGCAATATGCACAGAGGATACTGAATTGTTACACTGCCCTAAATCAATGTATCTAGGTATATCCGTACCTTCAATGTTGCCGTATTCAACATCGTTAAACCTAAACTTACCGCAGGACGTTGTAATAATTACACAGTCCTTTGGAATTGAGGTTGCCAGTTCCCTGAAATAGTCTCTTCCCTTTGTGGGGGCATCACAACCGGCCACCACAAAGAACCGTTTAATTTTACCTGCTTTAACTGCATCCACAATCATTGGTGCCATCGGCAGTACATTCTGGTGGTGGAAACCGGTTGTTAGTTTTTCATCTGAATCCATATTGGCTTCAGGTAATGATAGAGCCTTATCAATTAATTTTGAGAAGTCTTTTCCTTCAAGTTTCTGTGCTCCCTCCACTCCTGCCACCAAATAAGTAAATAGCCTATCACCATATTTACCTTTTTTAATCGGCATTACACAGTTTGTGGTGGCCAGTATTGCACCGGGAAACTTTTCAAAAACTTCCCGTTGGTCATACCAAGCTTTACCAACGTTACCCTTTAGATGAGGATACTTCTTAAGTTCAGGATAACCATGGGCAGGTAGCATTTCTGAGTGTGTATAAACATTAATGCCCTTACCATCTGTTTGCTTGAGCAATTCTTTTAAGGCCAACAGATCATGTCCTGATACCAGAATACAATGACCTTCCACCTTGTTATTAGTTACTTCAACTGGTTTAGGAATACCCAGCTCAGAGGTATGTGCTTGATCAAGCTTGTCCATAATTTTCACACATGCTGTACCTACTTTCATGCACATGTCAATATGATCTTGCAGGTGAAAATTGGAGTTGGTTAATGTTAGGAAAAGAGCTTCATGGGTAATTGCATTTACATCTTGATCTTCATAGCCCAACTCTCTAGCATGTACTGCATAAGCAGACACACCTTTTAACCCAAAAATAATTGTATCCTGCAGACTGGCAATTGCAGGATCTTTGCCACAAACACCAACGGTTGTACACCCTCCCGGAGGGGCATACTCACATTGATGGCAGTGCATATCCTTAACTTTTTCTTCTGGTTTAGCATCTGGCCCCTTCGTGTTTCCAAGGATTTTTTCCATGAACCCTGCCATGTAGTCACCACCTAATTTTTTATTATTCAAGAATTCAGAAGTCTGGTTTACTTCGTAATATCACTACCATTTTGATAACAACATATTCTCTTATGATCTTATAATTTATTATTCTGACTCCTTACTCCTGAATTCTGACTCCAGCATTTAAAATATCTTTCCCTAGAATAAATAGTTTATGTAGATTAAATGGCAATTTAGACATTAATTATGTTATTCTCTATATAGAAACCATAAGAAATATAGTGATTGAGAGGATGTTAATATGAGCAAAACACTTGTACTGGCTGAGAAACCTTCTGTGGGTAGAGATATAGCAAGGGTTTTAAAGTGCAATAAAAAAGGTAATGGTTATTTAGAAGGAAACAATCATGTCGTTACCTGGGGCCTAGGTCATTTAGTAACACTGGCCGACCCTGAGGCTTATGATGAAAAATATAAAAATTGGAATATGGAAGATCTGCCAATGCTTCCTCCTTACCTTAAACTTGTGGTAATAAAGAAAACAGGCAAACAGTTTAATGTCGTTAAAACACTAGTGAACAGAAAAGATATTAGTGAAATTATTATTGCCACTGATGCCGGACGGGAAGGGGAACTGGTGGCCAGGTGGATAATTGAAAAGTCCCGGGTGAATAAGCCTGTTAAACGCCTTTGGATATCCTCTGTTACCGACAAAGCTATTAAAGATGGTTTTAACAACCTAAAAAACGGAAAAGAATATGACACTCTTTATGCAGCTGCTGCCGCACGCTCAGAGGCGGACTGGTATGTAGGTATAAACGCCACTCGAGCTTTAACCTGCAAGCATAATGCCCAACTCTCCTGCGGCAGGGTTCAGACTCCAACATTGGCCATGGTAGCCCAAAGAGAAGAAGAAATTAAAAACTTTAAACCTAGAACTTATTATGGTATAAACGCAATAACAGAGAACATAAAATTAAATTGGCAAGACAGCAAAACTAAGGACACTAAAACCTTTGATAAGAATACTTGTGATAAAATACTTACAACCTTGCATGGCAATAATGCCGAAGTGGTAGATGTAAACAAAACATACAAAAAGACTCATTCCCCTAAACTCTACGATTTAACAGAACTGCAACGGGATGCAAATAAACTATTTGGCTATTCTGCAAAAGAAACCCTTTCTATCATGCAAAAGCTTTATGAATACCACAAGGTGTTGACTTATCCCAGAACTGATTCCCGCTATATTACTACAGACATGGTTGATACCCTTAAAGAAAGAATAGAAGCTTGTAGTGTGAAGCCGTATGCAAAAGCAGCAACTAAACTATTAAGAAAACCAATAAAAGCGAACAAATCCTTTGTCGATAACAGCAAGGTCACCGATCACCATGCCATAATACCCACGGAGCAACCTGTTTTTTTAGACAAGCTAAGCAGCAAGGAAAGAAAAATATACGACCTAGTGGTTAAAAGATTTTTAGCAGTGCTATATCCTCCCTTTGAATACGAGCAGACAACAATCCAGGCTAAAATTGCAGACCAGCATTTCACAGCCAAAGGTAAAGTTGTTATAACTCAAGGGTGGAAAGAAGTCTATGATAATGATTATGAAGATGAAGAAAACGATGGTGCTTCCATACAAACATTGCCCAAGGTAAAAAAGGGTGATGTATTAAATGTGCTGTCTATTTCCCAAACAACGGGAGAAACTAAACCCCCAGCACATTTTAATGAGGGAAGTTTACTATCTGCTATGGAAAACCCCAAAAAATACATTGCTGATAGTAATAAAGAATTAATTAAAACTATTGATAAAGTCGGTGGCCTTGGCACAGTGGCCACCAGAGCTGACATAATTGACAAACTACTAAATAACTTTCTAATGGAAAAGAACGGGAAGGATGTTGTAATAACCTCCAAAGGCAAACAGCTTTTAGAGTTGGTTCCAGGGGATTTAAAGTCCCCAGCACTAACCGCCCAATGGGAGCAAAATTTGGAAGCTATTGCCAAAGGTAAATTAAATAAAGAGACTTTCATTAAGGAAATGAAGGGTTATGCCAAAACTGTTGTTAATGAAATCAAGAACAGTGAGCAGAAATTTAAGCACGACAATATCACCGGAAATAAATGCCCCCAGTGCGGAAAGTTCATGCTGGAAGTTAAAGGTAAACAGGGCAAAATGTTAGTCTGTCAAAATAGAGAGTGTGGCACTAGAGAAAATATCGCTAAAATAACCAATGCCCGCTGCCCCAACTGCCATAAAAAGTTAGAACTACGTGGACAAGGAGAAGGTAAAATATTTGTCTGTAAGTGTGGACATAAAGAAAAGTATTCTGCTTTTAACGAAAGAAGGAAAAAGGATAAGAACAAGAATGTCTCCAAGAAAGAAGTATCAAAATATATAAAGCAACAACAAAAGGAAAGTGAAGATTTCTCCAACCCAGCCCTGGCAGAAGCCCTTGCTAAGCTTAAGTTAAAATAAAACCATCAAAACTTATACCTTGATATCATAAGAAAACCCCCTTATTCTTCATAACGAAAAACAAGGGGGGTTTTCTTTGAACAGCTTGGAGTTATTTAGTGTGCTTTATCTAAATCACCAGTCTTAAAGGTAGAACTAACATGTTATCTTTAGGTTTCTAAGATTAAGAGCATCTTCAGAATACGAATGTTGAACCCCATTATTGAACCTGAATGAATCTATATATATTATAACAGGGGGTAATTTCAAAGATATTACAGACTTGTTTCAACTTTGTAACAATAATGAGCTGGTAAATAATTAATCAAGAAAGCCCTGCTCTGGTTTTACTACTAGAGCGGGGCCTTCTTATGTCTTACTAGTATATATCTATTGTTGTCCAAGCGATCATTACCTTAAATACCTACATAGTTTTGCTAATTAAAGTAAATATTAACTTGTAATTTAAGTGTACTTATTATTTTACTTAAAATTAAAAAAGCACAATAGGAGGTTTTTGCTATGTGGGATGGCTGGCCGATTAATCGTATTATTTTACTTTTTACCGCCATTGCTTTTCTTATGATTTCTCTGCAGGTAACTTTATTTCATTATCGACAAAACTTTAGGCATTGGGCAATGTATGGTCCAGTAGTTGGAGGCCCTATTTTAGGGCTATTATCCCTTGCTTTGGTTTTTTACAATGTGCCTGTGCTTCGTAGTATATTAGCAGTGTTGCTTTTTGCGGGAATAGCATTAGGGGCAACTGGATCATATCTTCATATTAGTGGTTTGGGGCAACGGGTTGGAGGTTATGGTGAGTCACAGAACTATCTTATTGGACCCCCACTAACTTTACCGGCCATGGTAGCGGCCATGAGTATATTGGGTTTAATCGCCCTCTACTGGAGGTAAAACATGCAGGAAATTAGAACGAGATATCCCAAATATGATGTGCTTAAAGAACAAGAACACTGGGATGAACACACCCGGGAAATAGTTAAGAAGCGTTTAGGACCGTTTCCAAAGAACAACTTTCTTTCAGATCATGAAGCAGATATGATTCTCTCCATAGCCATGCACATTGTTTATGACAACAGAAAAGATATATTAGATTATGTTGTACACCACATGGATACTACCATTTCTTCACCTATTGGTGAAGATCAAAGAAAGGTAGGTACACCAGAACAAAAAACTCTTATACGTCAGGGTTTAAAAGCTATTGATAAATTAGCACAACAACAATACAATGCTTCTTTCTTAGAGATTGATCCTAATCAACAGCTCTCTCTTTTAGAAGACTTGCAGAAAGGAAAGGCTCAACAGCTAAAAGATTGGCAGCAGATACCACAAAAGGAACTGTTTAAAAAACTGGCTACAAATATAGTAAGTGCATATTATTCCCACCCCATTGTTTGGTCGGAAATAGGCTATGGCGGCCCTGCTTATCCCCGAGGTTACGTGCGTGTGGAAAAGGGCTTAACTGATCCGTGGGAGGCTAAAAGAGATGACAAAGAATAACAACGATTACGTAACACATGACTGTGATCATTACGATAGTCACCGATTAAATCATCTAAACAAAAGAAAATATGGGGATGAAGCAGATGTATGTATTGTAGGTGCCGGTGCTGCGGGTGGGGTGCTTGCTTATGAGTTAAGTAAGGCTGGCTTTAAGGTTGTTGTCATTGAAGCAGGGCCTTTCTGGAATCCACAAACTGATTTTGCCAGTGACGAACTTGCCATGGAAAGTCTAGCCTGGAACGATACCAGGTTGGTGGCCGGTAGTGATCCACTATCAATGGGGCATAACAACTCTGGCCGTGGTGTTGGCGGAGGTACAGTACATTTTACCGGTGTATTCTACCGTTTTCATGAGAGTGATTTTAAGGTTAAAACCCAGGATGGGGTGGCAGACGACTGGCCCATATCCTATCAGGACTTAGAACCATACTATGAAAAGATAGAAAAGGACATTGCTGTATCGGGTCCAAAACATTTCCCGTGGGGTCCTTTTCAAGGGCCATACCCTTATCCCGAACGGGAACCAATCAGTGCAAATTCTCAAATCTTTAGAATGGGCTGTGAAAAGCTAGGCTTAAGAAGTGTAGTAGCACCATTAGCTATACTTTCTGCACCCTTTGATGGGCGTCCACCTTGTATTAATAGGGGCTTTTGTAACCAGGGCTGTAAACCAAATGCAAAGTTTAGTACCTTAATACATCATATACCCAAAGCAATTAAGCATGGTGCAGAAGTACTAAGTGATTGCATGGTAACCCAGGTAAATGTTGATAAAAGCGGTAAGGTGACAGGGGTAACCTTTGTACATGATAAAAAGGAATATTTCCAAAAAGCAAAGGTTGTAATACTCTCAAACTTTTGCATAGAAACACCTAGGTTACTACTCCATTCTGCATGTCCCCAATTCCCCGATGGATTGGCAAATAGCAGTGGTATGGTGGGTAAAGAGTTAATGACCCATGTGGGTCACGATGTATACTGCAAGTTTCACGATGAAGTGCGTATATATAAAGGCACACCGGTTTTGGCGGCAACCCAGGAATTTTATGAAACCGATCAATCTAGGGGATTTGTGAGAGGATATACATTAAATGCCCATGGTTCTAGACCGTTAGGTTTAAGTCAAAATCTAGTTTCTAAGGCAGATATTTGGGGGCAAAAACTATACGATATTATGCGGGATTTTAACTTTTTTGCCCAAATTACTCTAGTAGGTGAAGTGCTTCCTAATATTAATAATTTAGTAACACTAAGTGATGAAAAAGATGAGTATGGCATGCCAAGGCCAATAGTTAAGTTTAGTTATGGCGAAAATGATAATAAGTTAATTGCCCATGGAATTAAGAGTTCCCAAGAAATATTAGGAGCAATGGGTGGTGAACCTGCATTTGTCATTCCTGATACTGGTCATTTAATGGGCACCTGCCGCATGGGCAATGATCCATCCACCTCGGTAGTGGACGGTTTTTGCCGAAGTCATGATATTCCTAACCTTTATATTTGCAGTGCAAGTGTATTTGTAACCGGTGGAGGTTGTAACCCAACAGAAACTGTTATGGCTATTGCAGCAAGAACTGCTGATCATATAATAGAAGAAGCCCATAAAGGGGAATCTAATTAATACGTCGTAACCCAGAGGGAGTTTTTATCATTCCCCTGGGTTCTTAAATTCAAGGTAAATCCACACTAATTGCTGATAAATGCGAATTTAATACAGCAGGTGGAGGACGTAATAACTATTTATGATGTATATGCTTCTTTAAGGGGAAAGCCATCTATTTATATTGTTCATCATTCCAATATTTGGTGGTAAAATTATATTACCACACTTTGGATAGTGTGGAGCATTTTATGTAAATAATATTTACTAATGTGAAGTTTATTGCTTAATTTTATATATAATAATGGCAGCCAAGACTAAAAAATAGTAATGCTTTGAAGAAGGTAGCTAGTGTTTTGCTGATTTGCAAATAAACTATTGTTATTTGAAAAACACCCCATAGGGTAAAAGTTCATAGAGAAAATGTATATACCATTATTCGCATATAAAATTTATTAGATGGCTAATTCCAAAATGAGGCTTAAAATGAATTCTTTAAATAAAATTACAGCAAGTCAACTTGTTTCTTTATGGATAATTATGGTGATTACGGTTGAGATTGAAACGGGAATGACGAGTGCTGTTGAATTAGCAAAAGAGGATACTTGGGTGTCAGTTTTATTTGGTTTTTTTATAGGCGTTATATCTATAGTAACTTATATAACGATATCTTCAAAATTTCCTCAAAAAAAGTTTGCTTGTTATAGTAAGGAATTGTTCGGAAGTAGAATTGTAGGTGTCATTGTTAGTACTATATATATTATAGCTTTTTTAGTCTACTGCGCTTTATTATTGGATGAGTATGGACATGCCATGACCAGTGTTTTTGTGCCTGAGACTCCTCAATATGTATATGAGATGCTAATAATAATTCCAGTAATATATGCAGCAGTATTGGGTATTGCAGTCCCAGCACGTTTAAGTGAAATTTTACTTCCACTTGGGTTATTTATTTTTTGTGCTGTCATCATATTAAATTTGAATAACATGGACTTTAGCAACTATTTGCCTATATTAGAAAATGGCATTAAACCAGTTATCCAAGGCAGTCTTTCTATTGGGGCCAGAATGACTCCATTTATAATTTTACTTTTTATTTGTCCGGAAGTAGAAAATAATAATTTAAACTTGTACACTTTGATTGGAGCTTTAGTTATATTATTTTTCTTGCTTGGTCTTACTTTGACAGTAGCCCTTTTGGGAGCAGAATATACTAGTATAATGAACTTTCTTTTCTTAGAGCTTTTTAGAAATATTGCTATAAGTGATTCGCTTTCTAGATTAGATCCCTTTATTATGATAACTTGGATTATTGGCGTATTCATTTTTGTTACTACATTTATCTATGGAGCTTCTATTCTAACTAGGGACTTACTAGGACTAAAAAATCAAAACTTAATTGTATTTATTTATAGCATCATAGTATTTTTACTAAGTGCTTTTAAAGAAAATTTCATTATATTTAGGACACTTGTTGGACTACCATTGTCTTACGCTATAATTACGATTAATATCATACTGCCAATAATAATGGTTGTATTAATTTATCTTAGAGGCTACCATAAAAATTTAGAGTAAAATAATTGCTATATATAAAGTAAAACATTTAAAGTAAAAATTTCTACAATTATATTGATTAACCTTTGATATAAAATGATACATTGAGTCGAATACACGTATTTTTAAGTTTAGAGCACCTTTTATGTAATCTTTTGTTAGAAAACACAAAACAGGCAGGGAAACCCTGCCTGTTTTTGATAGCATAATACCTTTCAACTTTTTTACTATATCCCTAGTTTTTCTCTTTTCTTGTTAATATGGGTTTCTATATCTTCTGCTATTTTTGTGGGGTCATCTCCCAAGGCTACTTTGCCGCCTGTCATACCTTCTAAATCTTCGGTTAAAAGTTTGGCCAACTCTGGCCCACCAGTTACTGGTGGAACTGGGGATAAATGAGTGTATAATCCATAGGCCAGTGCAAATAAACCATCAATTGTAGCCTTTTGTTCCATCCACTCCGGTGCACTTACCGCCACTGGCAGGTCTGAGGTATCTACACCAAGGGTGTCCGCTAAAGCAGTTACCAGTGTGGAAATTCTGCCAGTATCGGTACAGGTTCCAAAGCTGAGAACCGGCGGAATACCAAGGGCACCGCCTATTTCTTTTAATCCTTCACCAGCTTGCTGCAATGCATCTGTATTGGCCATTCCTGCCACTTCCAAGCCATGATTACCGCAACCACCGGCAACAACTAAAATATCTCTTTTTATCAGTTCTTTTACCAAGTTAACGGTCACCCAGTCTTGAGGGCCATTTTTTAAAGTGGCACAATTAACTATGGCTACTACACCTTTAATTTTGCCCGCCTTAACTGCATCAATAAAGGGATCTAACTTTCCACCCAGTGCATTTACCACTGCTTCGGTGGAAAAACCAGCCACTGCTTTGGTTTTATTTTTGGGAACGTAGGGCTCCACTTCTTTACGTCTAACCGGGTAATTGGCAATTCCCCATTCTATAAGTTGCTTAGCCATTTCAACTGCTTCCGGTGGCTTGTAATCCAGGTTTTTATCGACTTTCGGTATTCTTACTAGGTCGTTCACTGAAACCAGGGTCAGTTTATATTTCTCCCCATAGGGGTGCAGGTTAGGTGGTGAGCAATTTTCATCCATAGCAAAAACATCAACTGTTCCGGTGGCCAGCAACGGTTCAATTGCCAACCAATTGCCAATATGTCCGACAAAGACTTCATCCATTTCAAAACGCTGCAGCATTTCCTGTCCAGTCTCAATGCAGCCGATCACCCTGATACCCTTGGCTCCCGCTTGCTTAGCTTTTTCCTGCCACTCCGGCTTTTTAGCCTCATAAATGGTGGAAATGCCCATCCATGGTTCGTGGCCGTTAAACACAATATTAACATAGTCCGGGTCCATCACACCCAAATCCATATCTACTTCATGGGGGGTTGGAGTTCCAAATAAAATATCCTGCACCATTTCTAAAGGTAGTTGAGCTCCATAGATACAGGCAATACCCAGTCTTAATGCTTTACGAGCCATAGAAATGTAATCACCATCAACGTTGGTAAGGCAACTGGCCGTGGCATCTTTAATTTCATGCAGTACGCCCGCAGGATAGATGGCTAAATCCTGCCAAACCTTTTGTCTCTTTTGGGGGGCATATTTCTGGATTAATTTACTGGGTTCCCGATAATCCTTGGATAATTCTGCTATTAAGTAATCTGCCAATCTTCCAGCCACTTGTTCCTGGGAACCAGAAGTATCAATTTCTAAGTCACTGCACATTTGATAAAGCTTGTCTTTATCAGTAATTTTAAATGGCGTTTTTCCTTCCGCTGTGGATTTTAATGTACTAAAAGCCATGAAGGCGTGGTGAGAATATGTAGAAGTACCCATTACATTGCGCAACAACATATCCCGCATAACCATAGCATCTGGGCTAATACCGCAAACGCCTAGCTCTGCACCGGATTTTTCAGATATCCGACAGGGACCGTTACTGCAAAGCTGGCAGCTTACACCTGCCTCACAAAAGTTACAGCGAATTTTTTCTTGCGGGTCCATACGGTCAAAAACATTACTCATACCATCAGGAACAAGTCTTTTCTCATACATTTCCTGTACCGAATCGTGGTAGCTAATACGTCCATCAATACGGTGTTTAACCTCTTTTGCCATTAAGCAACCCTCCGAACTATTAATTACTTTTTAAACGATAAATGCTTAATACTGTTTTGCTACACATCATTTTCTTTATTATGTACAATTAACCTAAAAATCATTAGAAATTTAAAACACTCTATACAGAAGTATAAGGGATTCCATTTTAGAGTTGAAAAGTACAAAACAGAATATGTTTTAGCAAAAAATCATTGTACCAATCCTTTTTGCTATTGGTTCGGGCAAGATCAGCAAGAATAAAGAGTACAGGGTACACTTGGAACTAATGGGTATTAATTTATATTGATAAACCATTTATAATACTTTACAGTAAACTATGTTGCAACATTAAAAACAAACTTTATGGAGTGTGAACATCAGAATGAAAAAATGGAGTAAATATTTAATTGCTTGTAGTTTAATCATTTTAATGGGAATATCTGCTTCAATTATTTTTACGCCTGATTTATCTACTGCTGGTCTACCTGATAAAAGTACTACCATACACATTTCCAAAAACCTCAATACAGAGTTAACATCTAAATAAGAAATCAAAAATAAAAAAGAATATTTCAGAAAAATTCGGTAAAGATATTAGTCAATTAAGTAATCAACAAGTCAAAACGGAATTAACTTTAAAATTTAAAGTTAAGGAACAAGACAAATATACACGTTTAGCTGATATAAATGGTTCTATTCGTATTGGTAAAAGAAATTACGGGTTCATTGGAACTGGGCGTTTTGAACCGTTTATAGCTCCAAATAATCAAACTTATTACTTTGGTCATGTTAACGGTGAGTTAAAAGGTGTAAAAATGAATTCTAAAGAACCCAATTATAAAGACTATGATGGTAATAATGCCGCATGGATAATTGTTTTTAATCCTGATAATGAAAAAACATATTTATCCACAAGTGTTAGTTTTCAAGAATACACGGGTGTACTTGTCTTCGGAGACCAGATATTAAACAATGACCTTGTCACTGCATATAAAGACCAAATGAAAGAAAGGTATGGAGAGGCTGAATAATGAGACATCGCACTACGGTATTTACTCTTAGTTTATTACTTACTTTTGTGTTTACCCCTAATGCATTTGC
This sequence comes from Bacillota bacterium, assembly GCA_009711615.1. Lineage (GTDB taxonomy): Bacteria > Bacillota > Desulfotomaculia > Desulfotomaculales > Desulfohalotomaculaceae > Desulforadius. The sequence goes on from VENI01000001.1 coordinate 163,220, forward strand.
AGAAGTTAATTACTATTATAAAGGTTCAGGTGGTTCATATATATATCAGAGTGATTATGATTCGGGTTATAAAGATAGTAATATGGAGTGGGCAACATTAACAGCACACCAATTTTTCGATGTGAATACTGGAAGAGCTAAAGTGAGGGTGTTTTCTAGGTCAAAAGCTGCAGAATGGATGTTCGGTTATGCCGAGGAAGATGTTACGGTGTACTCTATTAGTGCTGCTCTAAAGGATATTGACCCAAAATACGAACTCTGGATTTATGATGCTCTTCCAAGGGTACAAGAAAAAAATTACTCCCTGATATGGCATACAAAGTTTTTGGCGTTATTCCTAGTGGTAATTATATTGACATTTTAACAAATTATACAACAGCAGGTATTGATTATTGGACCCCAAACGGGAGTCAATGGAGAGTTCGTGCATATAATGAAACAGGTCTTTATGAATATAAAGTAGACTTGGATATGAACGTAACACACACTGAAGCAGATGAATCAACTATTGGTCAGCGTAAGGATTTACAGCAGAATTGTTATATACTATACCATCATATTCTAAAAACTATAATTCACGAGCATGGGGACAGGTTTATTATAATGTGTGGGACCCATGGGGTAACACATAATACCAAGTTAAATCTGGATATGCTACAAAAGATCATGTAGTCAACACCAATTAAATATTAAAGGAGTAGGGTGTTAAATCTTTGCTTCCCTTTGTATTTTACTAATTGTTTTGCAATGGGTTAAATAGTAATATTCTCATATCTGAAGGTTACTGAACTGGCACATTAACTATTAAATATACCAAAACCCTAGCAGGGCTTAACGCCTGAAGTTACACCTTGCTTTGCAAATACTAAATAACCACACCTTGGAGGTACAAGATGTGGTTATTTTTTTGTTAAAAACCCAACATTCTGGTTGTTAAAACTATGCTATTCTTTTGCTATTTATGGTGCTATTATATACCTTTCAACTCCAAAATAGAAGCCCTTATACAGAAGTACAGAGCGTTCTTAATTACTGTGAAAGAATTTTATCTGCAAACGCTTCACCGTATGCTTCACATTCCTTTAGGTTTTCGGAAGTTGGATCATACTTAATTTTTATTCCGTCACTAATTATTTCGATTCCAGACTGGTTTAACCTTTCTTCAATTTGTTTAATAGATTCTCCGCTCCACCCATAGGAACCAAAAGCTGCCCCTACTTTGTCTTTAAATTTCAACCCTTTAATCATTTCCAATATGCCGGCCATAGCATTTAGAACGCCACCGTTTATTGTTGAACTACCAACAATAACTCCCTTTGACTTAAACACATCAGTAATCAGATCATTTTTATCAGACCTGGCCACGTTAATTACTTTAGTCCCTATCCCCTTATTCTCAATACCTCTGGCCATAGAAAGAGCCATTTTTTTAGTGGCACCCCACATGGTATCATAAAGGATAGTAACAGTACCTTCATTGTAATCACTGGCCCATTGATCATACTTTTCCACTATTTGCATTGGATTATCTCTCCATATAATTCCGTGGCTTGGGGCTATCATTTCAATCGGAACATTCAACTCACTAATTTCCTTAATTTTAGCCTTCACCAATTTGCTGAAAGGAGTTAATATGTTGGCGTAATACTTAATTGCCTCTTGGTAAAGCTCTCCCTGGTCTACCCGGTCATTGAATAGATATGACGATGCATAGTGTTGACCAAATGCATCATTTGACAAAAGAACATTCGCACCAGATACATATGTAGCCATATTGTCTGGCCAATGCAACATTTTCATTTCAACAAAAACAAGTTTGTTTTTGCCTAAGTCAACACTATCCCCCGTTTTTACTGTTCTAAAGTTCCACTCCTTATGAAAATGTCCTTTTATCATTTCTGCACCCTTTTCAGTGCAATAAATAGGCACATCGGGTATCTTCTCCATTAGATATTCTAAACTTCCTGCATGATCTTGCTCAGTATGATTAACTACAATAAGGTCAATGTTATCTAAACCAATATTGTTATCAAGTTCTTCAATAAAGCTTTTATAATAGGGTGTCCATACAGTGTCTACTAAAGCTATTTTTTCGTCTTTAATTAAGTAAGAGTTATATGAAGAACCACGATGGGTGGTATATTCCTCACCATGAAACTTTCTAAGTTCCCAGTCTCTAACTCCCACCCAGTATATTTCATCCTTAATTTTTTTCATTTTCTCATCTCCTTTGATAATGATGTTACCAGTCTAAAAGACGGTTTTCACCCTCCAGTGCTCTGATATCTGTAACATCCTGGGCAACCTCGATAACCCCCCGATAATTACCTAATTTGTCCCTAATTGGGAAATAGCGAATATGAATAAATCGACCCTTTAACTGCAGCCAAAATTCAGCTTCATCTTTGGTTCCCTTTTTAAACTGATCAACAATTTTCTCAACCACATGGACGCTGGAAGATGGGTGACAATTTTTTACATCTCGCCCAATAATCCCTGGACTACGGGGGAATATTCGTTCTGGGCCTTGAGAATAATATCTAACTTGGTCATTTTCATCTACAAAGGAAATATCCACGGGTAAATTAGTCAGCATAAGGTTTAACTGCTCTTGGGTTAGTACTCCTGTATCCAGTTTTATTTCTCCCTGATTCTGCCCTTGGTTATTTTTATCTAGATCAGCTAAAGCCTCTTTTGACGGTTGCCACTGATCACCTGGGGTAACAAGGGTATAACCAATTTCTTCTTCACCCCGGCGGACTCTTACCCAATCTGATTCACCTAATGTTTCCAAAGCCATCGGGAATAAAATATTTTCTTCTTTATAAATAAGTTCACTAATAGCCTTTGTAAGTTCTTCTCCTTTTGCAACTACTGTTTCTATATCACCACTTTCAAGTGTACGGTTATACTCTTTTAGCATCTGTCGAATATCATCATGGAACTGCCACATTACTTTAGTTGGCCCTTGTACACCTTTATTTTCTAACAAGGGAAAGAGTTGATTCTCTTTACGCAGGAAGTGTTTATCTATTTCTGAAAGAACATCCACATCATTTTTTATAGCTGCCATGTAATCTGAAAGCGCCTCTTCTTTACCCTCTTGGAGATTCTTTAGCATCTTATTTAAAGATTCAATTGCTTTTTCAATTTCTCTATTTTCCATTTCAAAAGTATGTACGGGATGGCCTGGTGGAGTATCGCTTGGCAACTCGTTTTCCAATGCTTCTTTAAATATTGACACGTGTACGTCGCATAACCTTTTGATTTCATTTTCAGATATACCTTCGGCCATTAAGCTGTCTTCCATCTCGGATATTTCTTTGGCATTAACATTCTTTATCAGTTTGGCAAATCTCTCTTTAACTTCGTCTGGAGATTTACCGTGATGAAGATCTTTAATTATATCCCTAAGTATCTCTTTGCGTTTGCTTTTCCCATCGATTAATTCGCTCACATATATTCACTCCTTTTTACATTGGTGATAGCCTTCTTTATTTTGCCCAAAAAGCATTCATTTATTTGAAAACAAAAATGACGCACCAGTTATTTGGTGCGCCTTAAAAGTTTGTTGGTTGTATGTTTTTATTCTACTACTCCCACGTTATAGATAGAGCTTCTAAAACAGCAGGTACTCCAATAGCTGGAGTGGCCATTAAAATACAGCTTTCAATTTCTTCTTTTGATGCCCCTGACTGTTTAGCTATTTCTATATGACCCGCTAATGCATTTTTATCCTTTATGGCAACGGCTATGCCAATTCCCACCAAAGCATTAGTTTTCTGATCGAGGGCTGAATTATTAATAATTGTAGTTCTGAGATTATTTATCGCCATTGCTACTTCTGGTTTCTCTGTTTTAAGTTTTTCTAATACTGCTAACAAATTAACTTCTTTAGACATGTAACCCCTCCTTTTTTATAAAAACACCCACTGACAGATTACTGACAATGGGTGCTTTACGTTTACGCAGAATGTTCTTCATGATCGCCAAGAATATTGAAGTTCTCAACAAGGAAACAGTATACTAGCACGCCGCCTGCCACCAAGCCAACACTTACAAGAATTTCGGTGGCTGCTGGAATGTAACCAGGTCCGTAGTAGTTAACCATACCGGTAATTACTACATTTAAGCGGTTAATAATTAGACCCAATGCCGTTAAAGCACCAAAGGTAAATAATCCGCCTCTAGTTTTACCCCAAGGACTAACCAGTATAA
>VENI01000011.1 GCA_009711615.1 Bacillota bacterium
TTGTACCGCCGGCTTCTTTTTCACCGTAAATGTGTTTAACATAGTTACCGTCACTCTCAACGGTTTTCTTGGCCAGTGCCAACATTTCCTCACGATCACCAAAGGTCATTACATCGGTGGGACATACACTGACACATGCCGGAGCCTCTCCGTTAAACACCTTACCGGAACACATCTGACACTTGGTAATTAGCGGGAATGCTTTTTCCCATTCATACTTTGGAATATCAAATGGGCAAGCTATCATACAGTAACGGCAACCCACGCACAGGTGCGGGTAATATATAACCGGGCCTTCTTCGGTTTTCTGCAATGCTCTGGCAAAACAAGCCGATACACATGCCGGTTCTTCACAGTGCAGGCATTGCTGCTTTACAAAGCGCCATGTAGGTTCATTGTCTATTTCCAGTTGTTTTGTAGAAACAACAGTCCAGTTTTCATCAGTTAGTTTAGGATCGAGTCCCACGGCGGGGCTTTTCTTCTCAAACTCATTGTCGTTATATAATTTGCAAGCTACAGTACAACTTCCACAGCCTACACATTTGGTTAAATCAACCAATACACCCTTACTCATGTATTTTCACCTCCCAATCATTCTACACTAGTTCTCTAGCGTTTAATCTATCGCCTCTATCTGTGTATTTAGTGTGTAGCAATTCTTCAGATAAGTGACTTAAAGGTTCTTTCAAAAATTCTTGATATAGTTTAAGAATTTCTGGGTTCTCATGACTCAACCGAATTTTTTGTGCTTTATCACCCTTATAGATGCTGTCTATGCGTGCCTGGCGAACCTCATCACTGGGCGGTAGTGCAGTACGTGGTTGCCCACCTCCGGAGATACATCCACCGGGACAACACATAATTTCTACAAAGTGATAGGGAGATTCTCCACGTCTAACTTCTTCCATTAGCTTACGGGCATTGCTTAATCCATGAACAACAGCAATTTTCAAATCTCCAACTCCTGGTATAGGCAGAGTGGCTTCTTTAACACCATCTAAACCACGAACTTTCTTAAGATTTAACAGCCCTTCCGGAACGTCTTGTTTTGTAATTACAAAGTATGCAGTACGAACGGCTGCTTCCATAACACCACCAGTGGCACCAAATATCAAGCCTGCACCAGTGCCCGCAAAGGCATCATATTTCTCTTCTGAAAGGCTGGTTAGGTCAATTCCATTCTCTTTAAGCATCCAAGCCAGTTCCCTTGTGGTAACAACAGCATCCATATCTCGAATTGTTTCATCTTTGTAATAGTGACCGGATGAATTAAATTCTGGGCGGGAAATTTCAAACTTTTTAGCAGTACAGGGCATAATTGCAGCATTAAAAATCCTTTTGGGTTTAATGTTATTTTGTTTTGCGAAATAGGTCTTAATTACTGAGCCAAACATTTGCATCGGTGATTTGGCAGTAGACAGGTTCTCACTTAGATCTGGATAATAGTATTCACAAAACTTAACCCAACCAGGGCTGCAGGAAGTAAACTGGGGTAGCGGTGCATCGCTTTTACCAGTCATTCTTTTAATTAACTCGGCACTCTCTTCCATAATTGTTAAATCTGCAGCAAAGTTGGTATCAAACACATAGTCAGCACCTAATTTTCGCAAAGCGGCAATCTGCTGTCCTTCAACAAAGGTACCTGCCGGTAGGCCAAATTCTTCACCAAGGCCCACCCTGGTGGCCGGAGCAGTTTGCACAACAACAACTGTATCCGGGTCTTCAATAGCTTCTTTTAACCTAGTAGTGTCATTTCTCTCTGTAATGGCTGCAGTGGGACACCACAGAGCACACTGCCCACAGTTTACACAAACGATTTCATCGATAATGGGTAGTTCATAATATCCAAACACCGTCTGTACATTTTGGCAAACTTCCAGGCACTGGCCACAAAGAATGCATTTTTCATCATCCCTCACAATTGAAGGATTGTTAGGGTCAATGGGAATACGTCCCCGCACCTGGGTTGGGTATTTGCTGGAAGCAACTTGATACTGCTGAGGCATCCAGCCTTCACCACCTATAGGCTCTTTACTAGAACAACCCGTCAAGGTAGCCGTGGCACCAACCAGACCTAGGCCGCCAAAAAGCTTAAGGAATCCACGTCTGGTCATTTCCTTTTGTTTTGATTTTTGCTCACCCACTTTTTCACCCACCTCCACTTTTAATTTCGTTAAAATGGTTTAGTTGTCAGCATTAAACATTAATTAGTGATATTTTCACCATCATATACAACACTGACATGGCTGTATATGATCCATATCACAGTTAAACATAATAATCCAATGTAATAAAGGCTAAATTTATGGAAAAAAATAAGCAATAAGTAACAATTAAGGAAGGATGAAAGTGAAGAAATACAAAGCGGGATGTATTAATGATGCCGGAAATAATAACCATAGAATGGAGTTTTATTTATCAAAGTTAGCTAAACGCAATCACTGAATCTCCTAATAGTTTAATGTTCGGGTATCTCTCTAAATCTTTTACCAGTTGAAACATGGCTTTGTCTTTTTGTTTAGCCTCCACCATCACATCAAAGTTAACGTTATGCTTTCTCATCAATTTCAAAAATGGATATAGATCATCGGGATCTATAAATTCGTGATGACTTTTTAGATCTTTTTCATTTTTAGGGCTGGAAACATGGATCTTTGGAGGCAATTCAGTATTCTTCCAGGTGTTAATAAATTCTGGTATTATTTCAGCCATCTTTTCATCTTCATCATGATTGCAACGGAAGTGGTGGATGTCTAACACCATTGGTAATTGTAGTTTATTGCACAGGTATAGTACTTCGCTGGCGGTATAGGTTTTATCATCATTTTCCAAAGTGATACGGTGCTGCAGTCCTTTGGGAACTTTGGCCCAATTCTCTACAAACCGCTCTAACGATGATATTTTGTCCTTATACCCCCCGCCCACATGAATAACTAATTTTGAATGGTAATCTAGTTTCATAGCATTAAAAATTCTTGCATGATGCACTAAATCAATTAAGGATTTTCTAAAAACTTCTTCATCCGGTGTATTAAGAACAGTAAAGTGGTCTGGATGGAATGTTACTCTAATTTCATTCTCTTTAATAAAGTCTCCCAGTTCCTTTAACTGGGGATATAGTTCTTTAATATAATCCCAACCCTTTAAGTCCGGATGGGTGGCCAAGGGAATAATTTTCGATGAAAACCTGAACACTTTTACCCCATGGGCCTTGTTATGCCTAAGTAGTCGAAGACAGTTGTGTAGGTTCTCTCTACTCACTCGGCGCACTTTATTTAGAGCAACTTCTGGGTCCTTTTCGGCCAATTTTTTATAGCTGGTGTAGGTTACAGTTTTAGATGGCGATGCATCTTCCATCATCATCGACATGGCTACATATCCAAAGCGAATTATCATTGTTACACCTCTTTTTAAATCAATTGAGGTTATTTTGTTCTCTTCAATCTTAAGTTATCCTAGTTATTAATTTAAATAGCTCACCGACTTAGTCGGTGAGCTATTCTAAATTAATGCTTTTCCAAATAGTAAACTACATAGGCTCTTTCAGCATCTGTTCTTATCTTTTCCATCACATCAGGTCCTACAGAAACTTCGCCAAACAAATTAAAATCCTGGTCTAATTCCACGTCTTCTTCCTCTGTTACTTTAACTACGTCAACCTTTGGATTCTCGTCATGATCAGGTTTGATATCCAGTGCTAGGTATTTTTCTTTAGCCTCTGCATCGCTGTCTGCAAAAATAATTTCGGTATGTGTTGTATGTTCCATTACTAATACTAACCTCCACTGCAAATTTTTTAATGAGATAACAAAAATTATAGCACTGCAAATTAAAGTTATCAACATTATTTTGTTAAAAACAACAATTTATGTATTCTATTCATATTATTCAATACTTTGGCAAAAACTACATGTCATGAAAATACGATTCCTTATTTACGGCTTATTGGGCTGGGGGCTAGAAGTTTTCTATACCGGATTTGAGTCTGCCCTTAGAGGTGACCCCCGCTTAACTTCACAAACATACCTATGGATGTTTCCCATTTATGGCTTGGCAGTTTTCTTAGAACCACTGCACAACGCCATAAGAAAATACCCCTGGTTTATCAGGGGTATTGTTTGGGTACCAGTAATCTTTATACTAGAGTATAGCACTGGTGGGGTAATAAGATTGATTACCGGCTTTAGTCCTTGGGATTATACGGGCACAAGTCCTTGGCAAATTAACGGTCTAATACGCCTTGACATGGCCCCTTTGTGGTTTATCACAGGATTAATATTTGAACTAGTTCATGATACCCTTAAAAGCCACTTAAACATATGAAGGATGTTTGAAAAGTCAGCCCGTGTCCATCGTGCTCCTTTTCTAACTTAATTGTAAGTATCTAATCCCAATCAACCAGATGTTTTATATTGTCTACATTAGAATAGGTTTCTTTTATATGCTGCACCATATTATGCCAGTCTTCATCAGACCTGGTTGATTGAATTAAAGCATTTACCACAAAAGAATCTGTCATTGCTTCCATCATTGTTTCTATTTTATATTCACATTCTTCACGCAGTTTTGCCTTAACAAAATAACGATTCACCTGTTTAAGTGCCCAGTTAGATAGTACTTTATCTGGTACTACAAAGGGCAAAAATTTGTGAGCCTGTTCAATTATTCGCATTAGTTGCCGTTGTTCTGCCTCTGGGGTTAAATGGCGAATTGTTTCTGTTAACTGCTCCGGTCCATCATCTAATGCTCTATTGAGCAGTTTATATTCAAATTTTGTTGCCGAAAAGAGTCCTTTTTTCCTACCTCGCTGAGCCATATGGCGAAAGGTTTCTAATTCGTTCATCAAAACATCTTCGTTATCAATGACTGCATAAGCAGTTAGAAAGTCACATTTTTGGGGTTCAATTTTCATCTTCTAACCTCCTCAATAGCTTTACTATAAGTCTACCCGTGTAGGTCTAAATAAAACCATCTATTTAGGAGGAGGTGTATTTGCTTATTAATTCTGTTGGGATAACATAATCAGTATACTGCCTGATAACAGCAGCTTTATTCACTTGGGGTGGGGTTACCTTTTGACCTAAGATTTCGTGCCGTATCAACAATTCTGCCTCGTTAACCCCCAGGGCTATGCGCATACCAGTGGAACTGCTAAACCTTGGATTTATTTCAAATATATACGGGTGATTATTCTTTAAACGAAGCTGCAAATTGATTGGGCCGTAGGCGCTAATTTTTTTGGCCACCTGTTGACAGTAGTTACAGATATATGAGTAATCATCTACCAGTGCTGACATGGTCATTCCATCCTGCAAATTCCGTTTTAAAGCAATACTAGAGAGAACCCGACCTTCTGTACCTATGGCTACACCCACTGTAAATTCACCATCTCCATCTGGAATGAATTCCTGAATAATATATTTACTTTTGTCTTTTACAAATTCAATTAACTGCGATAACGAAGATAACAAAGCCAACCCTTTGGAACCGGCACCAATACGTGGTTTTGCCACTAATGGAAATTGCACTTTCTCTACAAAAGCTGGAAGCATTTCTTTGTCTTCCGGCCATCTCAATGTATTGGGATAATAAAATCCATTTTCTTTTAAAAACTTAGCTGTCAGCCATTTATCATTACATATATTAATAACTTCAGATGAATGAATAAAAACCTTGGCGCCGGTCTGTTGATTAATATATTCTTTATTCTCTACAAAGGGTTTTATTTCATGGGAAGATCCAACAATAATACCGTGAATATCTTCCCGATGGCAGATATCTATAATCTTTCTTAGCCATTTTTTACTGTCAGCGGCCGGTGGCACCATATATCCATCATGGGCCAAGTACAACCCTAAAGTCATAGCATCAGTATCACAGGCCACCACCCGGCAATTTAACGGTCCGTTAACCAGTGATCGAACAATGGCCAACCCATAAAGTGATCCGGAACCGGTAACCAATACGTTAACTTGTTTCACCACTGCTCGCCTCCAAAATTTTTTTACCCTGAGGACCGCAATTGAAAATCAAGTCCACCACCGACAGTTTATCAACAAAGTCCCCCCACAGTTGACTGTATACCGGGTGCTCAAACTGCTGGTATTTCAATTCAATATTGTGTTGATTAAAGATTTCTTTATCATTGTAGGCCTTGGCACCCTGGCCAGACAGGTAAACACTACCACCTAATTTTTCACAAATATCTATAATACGCTCACTTTTTCTCCCCTGCAAATCAGGCAGTTGTGATGAATAAACCATTGGCGTTTCAATATTGAAAATATTTCGAATCAAAGTCATAAAGGCCATATTTAAGTCTATTAATTTGACCCATTTTTGGTTGTATATTTCTTCAAACTGTTTTTTGTATTGACTCCAATAATCGGAACGAGCATAACAGTGCTGTAATGTCTGAAAATGTTTTTTTCCCCAGTCTTCTTCATTGTAAATTTCTACATCTTTTATCAAAACTTTTTTACGGGCCAACGGAACAGTAAGTAGTATCACTCCATTGGCTGATTTTATTTTGTTACGGTGTGTTACAGATTGTGTGGAAAGCTGTACATCGTCAGCAATGACAAATATGTCACTGTTAAGCATTTTATGAAAATACCCAATCCAAGGAATGTAATTGGGCTGATGAATGGCAATTACTTTAGACATAACTATTCACAACCTCAACAATGTATTGACGCTGTTTTGGCGTCAGACCCGGATGAACGGGGATTGACACACACCGCTGAGCCACTTCTTCTGCCACTGGCCAGCTTTCTTGGTAGTTAAACTTCCGTTGATATAACTTCTGCCTGGGTATAATTAACGGATAATGAATAGCATAACCAACCTCATTCTTATGCAAGTGATTAATTAGGCCTTCTCTTTCCTCTGATTGCAAGGTGAATTGGTGGTAAACATGGGTACAGTCATCAGGCTTATACGATAGCGTCACCCGAGGGTTTTTGATATGCTTTAAATAATACTCAGCATTTTCTATTCTTTGTTGGTTAAACTCATCCAGTTTCTTTAACTGCTCGATGCCCACAGCAGCATGGATGTTAGTCATACGAAAGTTATACCCCAGCAAATCATGATGATATCGCTTGGATTGGCCATGATTGATAAACATTTTAACCCGTTGGTTAAGTTGATGGTTGTTGGTAACCACCATCCCCCCTTCAACAGAGGTGATGTTTTTAGTGGGGTAAAAACTAAATGCCGCAGCATCACCAAAAGTGCCAACTTTTTTACCCTTGTATGCTGCACCATGGGCTTGAGCACAATCTTCTAATAAATATAAACTATTTTCCTTTACTATCTGACAGATTCCATCCATATCCGCCGGAAGGCCGTAAAGATGTACCATCAACACCGCTTTGGCATCAGGGTGTTTCTTAACTGCTGCCGCCAAATTATCCGGTGATATATTATATGTTTGAGGGTCGATATCCGCAAACACCGGTTCTGCCCCACAGTATAATATGGCATTGGCAGAAGCAATAAAAGAAAACGGTGTGGTAATGACTTTATCGCCTGGAGATATGGACAGCCCATCCATCACCGCATGTAAGGCACTTGTACCAGATGAAGTGGCTGTGGCATACTTAGCACCTAAATAATTGGCAAAGTCTGATTCAAATTGCTTAACATATTCACCCTGGGCCAGCATTTTTGAATTTAACACTTCTATAACCTTATTTTCCTCTTCAATACCAATAAGTGGTTGTGCTATTGGAATCATATTATCACTCGCCGCTTTCGGTTAATTTTTTTATTATTTCAATATTTAACTTGTGCCCACTACGGAAAGCTATAAATTTCCCTCTGATGTTACATCCAGCCGTACCAAGATCTCCTAATAAATCTATCAATTTATGACGTGCAGGCTCATTTACGTACCTTAGTTCTTCTGAAATGCTTTGGGAAGGAAAAACCAGCACTGACTGCATTCCTTCACCTATTAATTCTGATACCCGCTGATACTCTTTTTCAGTGATAAATGAACGGGCATTGTAAAGCTGACTAACAAATGTCTCTGAGTTTATTTGATAATCTGCCATCTGTGTTGGTAATGACTTATCAGGATAATCCAGAATATATGTCAGTTGCAAACTATCTGCAGGCAGGGCTGCAATGTATTTCTCATGGCGTACACCATGACACAAAAATTGATCCTTAATTAAACATGGTTTTTTTACTTCTATATATTTTTTCACTCCTGCCTGAATCCTTAAGCCCGCTCTTAAGATGGCGTGCACAAACTCGCTGCAGCTATATCCATCCACCACCGGTATACTGGAGCAGTTCATGTGTATTTTCAGGTTATCTATTCCCATTCCGTTTATTGCTGCCAGCAGGTGCTCGGTGTGTTCCACCGAAACACCCTCCTGTTCCAGTGAGGTCCACCTGCTTTCCACCACAGCATTACTGCTACAGCACCGTACTCTAGGACTATCTGGCAAGTCATCTCGAATGAAAACAATACCGGTGTTGACTTCTGCAGGCTGCAGCACTATATTTGCTTTTTGGGTTCCAGTTATGTCAATGCCGCTACAACGGGCAGCATTTCTGATAGTAGTCTGCATAGCTATTCGCTTTCCAATAGCTCTTTGGCCCGGTGATAGTAGGTGTGATTTCTTGTCACAAACTTCCTTCCTTGGGCAGCAATCCTTTGCCGTTCATCAGCATGTGTTAGATAGTAGTCAACCACCTTAAGTGTTTCTTCCTCTGAACCGGCAACTGCCAGGTGCTTTCCGGGCACAAAAGTTTTTCTAATCGCCGGGATGTCTGGAGCCAGCATAAAGCCACCTGCCGCCATTATTTCAAAGGTGCGGGCGGTTAAGTCATCAACTCGACTTTGGATACCCAATACAATTTTGGCAGAACTGTAAACAGCATTAGTTTCCTCATAAGGCAACTTCCCACAGATATACTTTTCAGGAACAGTAAAGCCTACAATGTCAGAGTCTAATTTATCCCAGCGCTTACCCCAAATTTTTATATCATACCCCTTTTCCACCAAAGGTTTAATTAGCATTCTTACTGCATGTTTTCGATAACCCTGCCAGGTTACTCCGGCTGTGGCCACTACTGCAATATCACAGCGGTACTCTTTTTTGGGGGAAACTGGGCGGTGGAATTTTGGGTTGCATGCCCATGGTATATAAGCTGACACTTTTCCCATCTTCTTGTATATGGGTACAGAGTCAGGGTCTATAGTAAAAATGTGAGTTGGTTTGGCTTCTTTTACGTAAGGTAAAGACCACTCTTTTGTCCAGCGGGGATCTTCAGTGGCCCAGTATACATGTACCAAATTATGTCTCCTAGTAAATTCACCTAAACTTTTTATATTATCCTTTGAATGTAAACTGTTCCAACCCGCAGTAAATAAAACGTGAGGACGAAACAACTCGTAGACTGCTTCCAATTCTTCTAAATCTCCCGATCTATGCACCATTACACTACAACCTGCTTGGCGTAGCCCTTCCGCCATCCCGTTAATGTACTGAGGATCACGGTCTACAAATAATATACGCATTAACAGACGCCTCCCGTTTGTACAGGTCATTTCAAATTAATAGCATATGTTTCTCGCAGCACTCCCCTGCCGCCGAAACCTTCTTTAAAATTAAACAAGCCCGAATTAACAGTTCTACCTTTATTTTCAGTGGATATCCCCCAGTCTAAATATGCAAAGTTATGTTTAATACCCCATTTAATTAACCAATTGAAAAGTAAATTTAATGGGCGCAAAGACTGGTAGTCATCATTCTGGGCAATATAAAAGCAGTTAATAACTCTTTCGTTTAGGATAAACACCACTGTACCGGCAATGAGCTGATCCTCGCTGTAAACACCAAATAGCTTTATTTTATCCTTGAATAGTTCACACAATTTCATCATTTCTGCGTAAGTGTGTGTAGGTTTAGCACAGTGGCGTGTTTTTAGGTTTTCAGTTAACACTGACCAATAACTACTAAAATCATCACTTTCCTTTACCACTAGATTGTTCTTTAATGCTTTCTTTACATTCCTCAGTACAGAACTGCTAGCCTTATTGGCATGGTATTCTTGCAAGGGTACCGCAGTGGCCAGCTCAGTGTGCTGAATTTTAAAACCGTGATAACGCAGGGCAAAATCTATTTCATCACAGGGCCATTTGTAATAAATACGGGGCACAAGCTTTAGCTCAATGGCATTGAAACCCTTTAGCTTAGCAAACTCTTTTATTGCTGCGACAATTTCTAGCATACATTCAGTCTTGACCCCATGACTGATAATAATCCCACCATGAGAGGCCCCGGGATGGGAACACAATTCTTTTTTCTTCCCAACCATCTTTTCTGCGGCAGGCAAAACTGCCAGCAGTTTTGCCTTTTTATTAAAAACCATTAAAGAACAATCTTTAAACCTATCCTTTGGATGATAATTTAAAAATTCCCGATGCTGCATGAAAGTTCCGTTTCGTGAGCTTTTTACAAAATTCTCCCATAAAGGTACGTCCGCTTCTTCTAAAATTTTCACCCTCATTTCTTTCTCCTTACAAATAGACTGAGTTACCAGTTTTTATTGATTCTTCCACCGCTTCCATCACCCTCATCAACACCACTGCATCTACTCCCTTAGGGTCTGGTTTCTGCCCCTTTTCAACACATTGTAAAAAATACTTGCACTGACGTCTAAGCGGTTCTTCCCAGGCAGTTTTCACTTTAGCTGGTTTACTACCAGGACGAACCTGTATCAATTTTTCATCTGCATTTCTGGTATCATCAAATTCCGCCATCATTTCTGTACCGATGATGTAAAAACGTCTAATTTTTTTAGGGTGATGCCAGTTGGTATGAATATGCACCAGTGTCCCGTTGGCATATCCGCAATCTATGGACATTATTCCCAACGGAAGACTGTCTTTCCACTTTACTGCCCTGGCGCAAATCCACCGCGGTTTACTTGCTAACAGACTAAACATTATGGTTAGGTCATGGACGGCTAAATCCCAAAGCACATTGACGTCCTTACGATAAATATTGCAATTTGTTCGTTCAAAGTTCATAAACTTAATGTCACCGAAATGCCCCTGATAAATATGATCCCTTATGCATTCCACCGTGGGATGGTGAATCATTTGATGACCACTCATCAGTACCTGCCCGCTCTTTTCTGCCAACTGTACCAACTCCATAGTACTCTCGGTAGTAGTGGTTGTTGGCTTTTCCACCATAACAGACTTACCTGCCGCTATGCAGTCAGCAGCTATTTGAAAGTGTGTTTGGGGTGGTGTTGCTATAAAAACTGCACGGACTTTTGAGTCTTTGAGAATGGTTTGATAATCTCCAGTTATAGATAGACTGGGAAATCGGGAAACTACATTTCTTTGTATCTCTTCATTCTTATCACAAACGTACAACAAGTTGGCTTCTGGCATGGAGGTGAGAGTACGCAGGTAGGCACTGCCCCACGCCCCACAGCCAATCAAAGCAGTTCCTATCATCTTTTAATCACCACTTATAAAGTTCTTTTGTAGTATATACATGAAAGCTGTAAAAAGTGAACGGTTTTTGAAATATTTTCCAAACAAGTACTTTTAATAACAATTACAAATTCATGAATATTCTTGGAATTTTATCATTTATTTATAGTGAGGGGAGTGTTAAAAATGGGAAAACGTAAAAGGTTGAAGAAGAGGAAAAAAAATAGGAATAATGCTAATTTGAAAAGGCAAAATAACGAAAAAATTAGCAATGATATTAAACTGGTGGCTAATGATAATTACACCATGGACACAAATTGCATTTCTAAAAAAGTTTTTAGACATTACAGTCGTAGTGTTCCCTTTGTACCTAAAAGCTGCATCGTTCCAGTAAATTTAGTACAACCAAATATCAAAAAATCAACTAACAAAGCTTCACCTGCCAAGCAAAAAGATTTAACACCACATATTTATGCCCCTAATTTTCAGGTTAAGAGGGAGAGCAAAAAACGTAATGCAAGTGCAAGCTTTGTACCACCTTCTTGCATTATTAACATCAGTGATAAATCACCAGTAACAAAACCACCTAAAAACTTACAACCAATCATACCTAAGCCACCAAAAATTATAACCACTTCTGTAATCATCGGTCCAAAGAGTTATCTTAGCAGAAAGAAAAAGCATGGTTCTAAAAAAGAATTTGTATCTAAAGGCTGTATTATAGTAACTATGCCTATGGTAAGCAAACAGAGAGATGCAAAATCTACTCGCTTATTGGAATATAATAGGAAAATTCCTGATATTATTGGGTCTAACAAGCCGGTTAGAAGAAAAAGAACTTTTGGAAACAGTGCTGTCATAGTATCTGCTAGCTGCATTATTAAGCCCCACCCCATAAAAGAAACCAGTAGTTACGATTGGCGCAAGGCTTTTCCAAAGCCAGTAAACATTGATAAAACGGCAGAGATTGTTGGACCTGATATAAAGTTTCGCCATAAAAAATCTGTTATCTCCAGTATTTCTTTTGTACCACAAAGTTGTATTATTAATAACTCGATATCAACTGGCGGTACGAGTAAGGAAACTACTGAACGAATAAAGAGTGTGGATGCACTAGCACAACTGCCACCCGAGGAGATAGAAAGCTCGGGTAACAACTGGTTCTTAGCAGTTGCTGCAGTAATTATAATTATTGCATTAGCTTTTTATTTTGTAAATTAAAAGGTACCCCTGCCATTTGCAGGGGTACCTTTTAATTTACAAAATATTAGATTATGAGTTAAGCTTGGCAAAGATTTCTTTCATATTTTCCGGGCTGAACTTTAACTGGTCGGCTTCTGTCCATTCCCAAACATGATGCTCTTTTCCGTTTAGTTTTTTTACCAGTTCATCAGCATCATAGACTCTCATCCCATACACCCAATTGCACATGATTAGTATGGAAGACATATGGGCACCGGTATTGGTAGCGGCACAAATGTCTTTAATTAAATTTATTTGATAGTCACGGAAGTAGGCATCAAATACAGAGGTCATTAGGCAACCATCGGTTACCATACCACCAATAAGTAAATGTTTAACGTTTAAGCTCTTTAAGATTAGGTCTAAACTTGTTTCATAGAACGCACTCCACCGATACTTGTCTATCACAATATCATTTTCCAGGGGCTTAATGTCATCAAATATTTCTATGGCATCGGTTCCAGAATGATAATAAACAGGTTCGCCATGTTCATTTAACGGATCAGCATATGAGAGACCTACAGCATCTTCCCTGTTGATCTGACGGGTATATATGACTGGGATATTTAGGGATCGACAGCATTCTGTAATCTTTTTTGTGTTTTTAATCACTTCATCGATTCCTAAAATTCCATAATTACCTTCCTTCTGCAAGTCAATTAATACCAGCGCTGTTTTGTTTAAGTCCAATATTTTCACTCCATTCAAGATAATCTTTCCAATGCATTATAACCGATACTATTAATAATTAGAACCCCTTAGGGGTATTCTTATGCATAATAGATAGTAAATGTATAATTGAACATTATAGTTATTACCGTCATATTAGAAAATAGTTTCCAACTACTTTACATAAAAAATATGAAATTTGGGATAGGCTAGTAATTGAAAATAACCACTAAAGAAGGTGAAGTTTTTTGACAAATATACTGGACGCAGTTAATGGTATCTTTTCAACTAACTTAGGTGACGAATCTAACAATCCTATGCATATTGGCGAGGTTATGAACACATGGACATACCATATTATGTTAACAGAAGCCAACCGATTTGCAGAAATGGCCTTGAACACTACTAATGACAATGAATTGAAAGAAGCATTGAAAAAGAGTATTATAGATTGCCACAATCAAGCCGATGAAATAGATAATTTATTTAAAAATGAAGGCATTAGCATGCCGCCGACCTCTGAACGCAAGCCCCATTCTGACCCTAATGATATTCCTATAGGGGCAAAAATGACCGATGATGAAATTGCAAATGGAATATCAGTTAAATTAGTTTCAGCATTGAATTTTTGCACATTGGGATTAACTCAATCTATCCGCACCGATTTAGCAAGCATGTGGTTACGATTCTTCTTAAAAAGGGCAGAATATAGTGCTTATTACATGCCTATTATGAAGAAACGAGGTTGGATTAAGATTCCTCCATACTACTATGCACCAGGGAACTCAAAATAGTATTTTGGCTCTGTTTTTATTTTGAGGGTGTTTCGCAATTTTTTTCAGTTAACAATTACGTTTGTTAGCTTAGGGAATTTGCTAATTTGCTAAACACTTTCTAACAAAGCATAAGAGGTGCAAAAATATGCACCTCTTACTTTTGGGGAAACTTTAATCCATTTCACGGAAAGCTGGTGGCTTTTCTTTAAAGCCTTTTGTTTTATAAGCTGAGTACAATAAACCAACAGCCAACCATATGAAGCCAAGGGTTTTTGCTTCTGGCTGCAGGCTAATCCATACATAAAAGATGATACCAAAACCACATCCAGGTAACAGCAGGTACTTGAATAATGAAGCTGCATCCCTTTTCTTCTGTCTAATAATATAATGAGAGAATACCGATAAATGCAAGAATAAGAAACCAGTTAATGCACCAAAGTTAACCAACGAAGTTAACTGGTCCATTGAAATTGCCACACCAATTGTAATGGCTATCACGGCCACAACAAGAGTACTTACATATGGTGTCTTATACTTAGGGTGAACTTTACTTAATACTGATGGCATCATTTTATCCCTGGCCATACTATAGAGCAAACGAGAAATAGCTGCCTGTGCCACCAGGCCGTCGCCAATACCCCAGGCAATGGCAGTGGCCAGTGCGGCCAACATCTTCAACCATTCACCACCGGCAGCTTGAGCAACTGCATAAAATGCTGTATCAGGATTATCGAAAGTAGTATGATCTGGCCAAATTAGTCCTGCTAAATATGTTTGTACTACAAACAAACTACCAACTAGTATAAGAGCAGTTATGGTGGCGCGAGGAACCATCCGTTTAGGATCTTTAGTCTCCTCTGCCAAAGTACTGATGGCATCGAAACCTAAGAAACTTAATACCGCCAAGGATGTTGCTGCCATAACCATATCCATGTTAAAGCCTTCTGGCTTCCAAATTGGGTCTATGGTAAATGCACCGGCACCAACACCTTTCATAACCGCTACAAAGGCAACCACGCAGAAAGCAACCAATGCAAATATTTCAAATATTAATAGTGCAATATTAGTTTTGGCTGTTAATTCAATACCACGTAGGTTAACAACCGTGTTTACCACAATAAACATGGTAATCCAACCCCAGTAGGGCATGATGGGAAACATTTCTTGTAATGCATAACCTGCAACCAGGTATACCAGTGCCGGAGTAAGAATATAGTCAAGCAGCATTGCCCAACCGGCAAAGAAACCCACATAAGGGTTAATACCTCTGGATGCATATGAATACACTGAGCCTGAAATAGGAAAAGCTTGGGACATGCTAGCATAACTTAAAGCAGTAAAAGTCATAGCAATAATACCGATAATATAGGCCAGTGGAGCCATACCATTGGATACTTCAGTTACATAACCGTAAATACCCATTGGGGCAATGGGAACCATAAATACCATTCCATAAAATAATAAGTCCTTAAATGTTAACGCTCTTTTCAATTCCTGTTGGTATCCAAATTCTTCTACAGAAGAGCCTGTTTGTTGTTCTGCCAAGTTTTATCTCTCCCTTTCTAAACTTATCTATTCTTTTAAGTTGTACTTTAAAAAGCCAAGCCCACACCTAACTTTTTCATTACACTGCGAGACATGGAAAAACGGGCGGTTTTTAGCGGGTCTACCACCTGTGAAATCTCTACATTTCCGCAAGCACTCATCAACATCCCTGCTTCATTCAATGATAAATCAGTGTTTTGTTCAAGAAATTTTGCCATTTCTTTAGTGGCTGATTCCACTGCTACATCTAAATCTTCAGAGGAAACAATAATAGCTACAACGTTCTCAGTCACTACCATTGGATTAGCCATGCTGAGTTCTGTTGCTTTTTCAACTGTTACTTCCACTTCACCTCCCACTTCTACTCCGCTGACCATGATTTCGCCATTACCCATGGCAGCATGTAAATCTCCCATCGCCAATAGGGCTCCTTCAACTTGCACCGGCAGGTATAAAGTGCTGCCAGGACAAATCAAAGTTGTATCCATATTACCACCATGATTGTCTGGTGTACCGCAGGCAACAGGTTCCCCTGCTGGTGCCACACCAATAACACCAATCATTGGGTTAAGGGGCAGTTCAATATCCTTAAATTTGGCTACTCCGTTCTCAACGGGAACTATTAATGTTTGTGACTGAGAAACCATTTCACCAAGCACTCCTGCTCCAGGAGCTGCCACCATTACACCGGGAGATTTTATTTTAATATCCCTAATATGGACTGCTATTACATCTCCTGGTTTAACCCCGTTTAAGTAAACAGGTCCGGTTGCTGGGTTGACATGATTAAAATCTAACGTTTCAAGGGTATCTTTCTCACATTTAACTTGTCCGCCAAAACAATCTTTTGTCTCAAATGAAAGCCGGGCAGGCAAATCTGTTTTAGCTGTTGGTTCATTGTTTTTGTCCATGCTGTACACTGCATTCTTAGCTTCTATACGCATATATTTATCCTCTCCTTTTAAAATAGTTCAAAATATTCATCTAATTCCCAATTAGTAACATGGGTTTGAAATCGATCCCATTCGGCCTTCCGCAGCGATATATAACTAGATACAAACTCTTCTCCCAAATACTTCACCAGCACTTCGTCACGCTGCAGCGCTTCCAGGGCTTCTGGCAAATTTCGGGGTAGTGTACTCAATTGTTGTTCGTAAGGGTTATTACCATCACTACTATCAGTTGGCTCAATTTTATTTTTTATGCCATCAAGAGATGCCGCCAGTACTGCTGCCGCCGCCAAATACGGGTTGGTGTCTGCACCGGGCATCCTGTTTTCCAAGCGAGTGTTGTCTTCACGCTGGTTAGGCACTCGGATCATGGTACAGCGGTGTTCATGCCCCCAAGAAACATTTATCGGGGCAAAACTATAGGGGATAAGACGCTTGTAGCTGTTAATAGTAGAGTTTATTACTGCACACATTGCCCGGGCATGTTTTAACTGACCACCAATAGCCCAACGGCAAACATCAGACAATCCATCTGCTTTAGCAGGATCATAAAATATATTTTTGCCTGAACCGTCATAAAATGAGTGGTGAAAATGTCCTCCACTACCGCTGATATCGTTTTTAGGCTTAGCCATAAAAGTTACAGTTTTACCCTGTCTGGTTAAGATTTCTTTGATTGAAGATCGGTAGTAAACAGCCATATCAGCCATCTCTAGACCAGTAAAAGGCGAATTAGTAATTTCAAATTGCCCCGGACCATACTCGGTATTAGCAACCTCTGGTCCAGCACCTATACCTTCCAGTCCTTGAATTATGGCAGTAAATATATCTTCCACCTGAAATTGTTTTACATCTGAGTAACAGTTCATGCCATGCCAGGATGGAGTGAGGGATTCTTCCCTTTGATCATAAACGTAAAACTCAAATTCAAAGGCACCCTTTACACTCATACCTTCTTTATCCATCTGGCCAAGAACATTTTTAAGAACCTGTCTTGGGGAAACCAAAATTGGTTTCCCCTCAGGCGTAACAACATCAGCAATCACCCTGGCTGTACCTGGAACCCAAGGCAATATCATAAATGTTGATAAGTCTGGTTTCAGCATCCAACTGGGATAACCGCCCGAATACCCTGCTCCAGCTTCTGGCACCAACCTAGCTGATGTATCCATGGAAAATAAGGCAGAGGGGTAATTAACTCCCTGCCCCGTGATTGATTGTAAAAAAGATTTAGCAGGTACATACCGGGATCGAGTAATATTGGTATTGTCTGCTACCGTAATACGTACAGTATGTATTTGGTTTTCTACTAATAGTTTTCTAATATGATGAATCAAATCGTCTTTCATCCCGTACCCCCTTTTCAAAAATGCAATTAACCTGCAAATATTATATTGCAATTTTAATGCCAACATTTTTCAAGCTTATAATTTGTTCAAGATACCGTCAATTCTGGGTTTTGAATTTTCCAAAAGTAATGCTTGCAATTGATTTCTTGCAAATATGCAATTATAATCTTCTTAAATCATCAAATCACCTGCCAAATAAGCACAATTTAACAATTAGCAAAACTGCCACTATTTTTTGCATATATTCAATTTTAATAAGGGGTAATAAAATGTTTTTACAAAAAAACATCACTGAAGTAATTACAATTCAACCGATCACTCATTCTGATAAAATGAAATCTATTGTTAATTTAGCTAAAAGGGTAGCTCCCTACCCCACAACTGTATTAATTTCCGGTGAAACCGGTGTAGGGAAAGAAGTGTTGGCGTCCTACATCCATCAAAACAGTGAGCGTGCATCTCATAATTTTGTTAAAGTAAACTGTGGCGCAATACCGGAAAGTCTACTTGATTCCGAATTATTTGGATATGAGCCAGGGGCCTTTACCGGTGCCCGCCGGGAAGGTTCCCAAGGACTTTTTGAAGCAGCCAACCACGGTACTATACTGCTTGATGAAATTAGTGAACTGCCACCAAAGGCACAGTCTAAACTGCTTCGGGCCTTACAGGAGCGCGAGGTAAGAAGGGTTGGCGGTACATGGTCTAAAAATATAGATGTACGAGTGTTGGCAGCCACTAATCAAAACCTAAAAGAGTTAGTAGAGAAAAAACTCTTTCGTAAAGACCTCTTTTATCGTCTACAAGTGGTTCAGATAGAAATTCCCCCACTCCGTGAAAGGCCGGAAGATATCGAGGCCCTAATAAAACACTTTTTGATTAACCTAAGTAAGGAGTTTAACTTAAAACGGTATATTGATTTAGAGTTGATTGAGAGATTAAAAAGCTACCAGTGGCCTGGAAATGTAAGGGAACTGCGAAATCTGGTAGAATCTCTTTTGGTTACTGTGGAGAAAGAAGTTATTAAAACTGAAGATATACCAGTATATTTACAGGAAAGTTTAGAACAAACGAAAGTTAGTAATAAGGAAACAATGCCATTAAAGGAAGTGGTAGATAACGCAGAACGTCAGGCAATTGTTAACACCCTAAAATTTTGTAAAGACACTCATTCAGCCGCCGAGGTTTTAGGAATAAATTACACTACTTTAATGAGAAAAATTAAGAAATTGCAAATCGAAAAAACCTAATGGCAATTTTGCCATTAGGTTTCTATTGCTTTTAAGACCTTCTTTTTTATCTTAACGAAATCACTGCCTGTTATCATGTCAGAATTTCTGGGTCTTGGCAGGTTTACTTCCTGTTCCAGTTTAATTCTTCCCGGTCGCTCTGAAAGTACATAAATTTTATCTGATAGATAAACCGCCTCTTCCACGTCATGGGTAATAAAGAGAATAGTTCTTTTAAACTGATTCCATACCTGCAGTAGCCAGGACTGCATTTTAAACCGAGTGATGGCATCCAATGCGCCAAAGGGTTCATCTAATAGCAAGATATCCTTTTTAGCTAGAATTGTGCGCATCAGTGCTGCTCTCTGACGCATGCCACCTGACAATTCTGATGGATACCTCTCTTCAAAACCCTTGAGTCCAAATACATCCATTAATTCCATAGCCTCTTGTACAGCTTCACTACGGGAAACACCGGCTAATTTTAACGGTAGTATTACATTGTCTATTACCCGACGCCAGGGTAATAACAGGTCTTTTTGGGGCATGTAGCTAATCATACTACTGGAGTCAGCCTGCTCTTGTCCGTTAATAAGTATACGTCCACTATCCTGTTTCACCAGACCGGTGATAGTGTTAAAAATGGTACTCTTGCCACAACCACTGGGGCCGACTATACAGACAAACTGGTTGCTGTCCACCGATAACGAAATACCTTCTAATACCGGTAATGTATCTTCTTTGGTTTGGTATTTTTTGCAGACCTCAACCAGTTGTATCTTTTTCATGATAACTCCTATTCAGCCTTTGGCAAAAATTTGTTGGTATATGCCTTATCCACTTCTATCATTTCAGGCAACAGTTTCCACTCATACATCCAATTAGTATATTTTTCCCAGACATCTTTTTTCTGTTCGCCCCATCTTGGTGCATCATCCTGGTATTTGCTGCTTAACCACTTTTGGCTGGCTACAACCAATTCTTGCTCTAGTTCCGGAGCATGCTTTAGTAATATGTTTGCCGCTTCTTCCGGTTTTTCAATGGCAAACTGGTAACCCTTAGTGGTGGCAGACATGAATTTCTTTGCCAGTTCTGGATTCTCTTCAATTATGCTTTCATTAGTAACAAGCACTGGTGTATAGTAGTCCAACGCAGGGTGCAGGTCTCTTAACATCATCATATTTAGTTCCATACCCCGTCTTTTCGCTTCCACACCGTCCCAACCGTAATATATCCAAGAAAAGTCCACATCCCGCTCAATGGCGGTAAAAAAGTCTGACTGGCCAATGTTGATATTTTCAACTTCTTCATAGTTGGCATTGGCATTCTCCATAACAGCCTTTAACGTGGCTTCTTCACTGGGAGACCCCCAACCGCCATAGCGTTTACCTTCAAAACCTTTAGGTGTGGTAATACCATCTTCTTTCTTGGAAGCAAAGCCGGAGGTGTTATGTTGGATCACCGCTGCTATTGATACCACTGGCACTCCATTTGCTCTGGCCAGGGTGACATCTTCTTGGTAACTAACTCCAAATTGTGCCTTGTTGGCAGCTACCAACTGGTTTGTACCGCCCTTAGTAGGGGTGATAATCTCCACATCCAATCCTTGTTCTTCATAGTAACCATTCTCTAGGGCGGCGTACAAGCCAGTGTGATTGGTATTGGCATACCAGTCCAACATTACTGTAACTTTTTTAAGGGAATCTTCATTCTTAACTTCCACCTCTTGCTGCCCACAGGCAGTCACCCCGATAGCTAACACTAAGCATAATAACACCGCAACTGATTTTTTCATACTATACTACTCCTCCTTTTTGTAATGCCAGGGCATTACCAGTCTACCAGTTAATTCTATAGCTAAAAACAGCAACACACTGAGCAGAGAAACCACAAAGATGGCAGAAAATAACCTCTCAAACTGGTATGAATGCATGGCCCTGGTCATGAACACCCCTAAACCTTTTGATGAGCCCAGCCATTCACCAATTACCGCTCCCATGATGCTGTATGTTCCAGCAATTTTAAGGCCTGCAAAAAATGACGGTAGTGCCGCCGGTAGCCTAACCTCTTTTATAATTTGCCAAGTACTGGCCCCCATAACCCGCAGCAAGTTGACCATATCCTGTTCCGCTGCTTCCATTCCCTGGGTGACGCTGACCACCACCGGAAAAAAGCATACCAAAACCACCACCACTATTTTGGGGAGCAGGCCATACCCAAACCAAATTATAAACAGCGGTGCCACAGATATAATTGGTATGGTTTGTGATACCACCACCAGTGGGTAAATGCCTTGGCGTAATACCGGAAAAACATCCATTAGTACTGCCAGTATTAGGGCCGTCACTATGGCCAGCAGAAAACCCACCACAGCAGCTAGCAAAGTATACTGACCGTGTTCCAGCAGTATTGGAAGCATTTCTGGAAGCACAGCTGCAACATCACTGGGTGCAGGTAGAAGCCAATCAGGAAAGGTATTTATGTAAACTACAGCTTCCCACAATAACAAAAATCCAACTAGAAATATTAATGGATAGCGGTATTTCATTCTTCCCACACTCTAATCATTAACAACATTCCTTCTTTTACTGTTATGGAAGCCGCAGGGTGGATTAACTCGTTACTGATACCAAAGGGATTGCCAACGGTAAAAGTGCGATCAGTAAGCTCCCATTTTAGACCCCTGCTGTTTACCCCGGTCACCTCATTTGTAAGTGGTATTAAAGACAGTAGTTCTCCTGGGCAGCCAGTTATTTCAACAGATAATCGAGGAGTTACCAGTGAAATATGGTTTTGTTCGTTGATAATCACTGCCCTGGCTTTCAGGTTAGCCGCCTTCACCAACAGGTGGATGTTGGCCAGTGTGTGATCTAACCTACTGCCAGTGGCACCAAATAATTTGATCCGCTTGTAACCTGCATTCACCGCCTCCCGGATAGCCAGTTCAGTGTCCACTTCATCCTTTTCTCTAGGATGACAATTTATAACTGCACCTTTACTATGGTAATAATATAGAAGTTCCTGATCCACCGAGTCCATATCTCCGACAATAAGTTTAGGTATCAAACCCATGGCTTTGGCGTGTCTTACTCCACCATCGGCACAAATTATATAACTGTCAGCAGGTATTTGTTTTTGTATAATTTGATAGTCATTTATTTCTCCATCAGCAAAAATAACAGCCATTTTATCACCTCTTAAATTCAAAAAACACACCCGCAGAGCAGGGTGTGCAATTAGTCAAATTCTCCTTCCCTACGCGGGCATTATCCCGATCAGGTTTTAAAGGGTCTGGTGCTTACTAGCCCACTCTCAACCTAAAACATAGGCTCCCCTAGAACTTATTTAGTTATTTTATATTCGTATTTTACTACCTAAGCATACTTACTGGCAAGAACTAAAAAATAAAACTAACACAGTAGAATATTAGTAATCTTGGAAACATTTTTTTCTTTGTAAAATAAAAAATAATAATTTTTGAAGAACATAGAGTCAACAATACAGATGAGGTGATGAAACAATGTTTATGGAAGTATTTGCTAGTCTATCAAACTTTTCTCCACAAAAAATTAGGCACAGTGATCCGGAAAAGTATAACAGCTTTGTTCAATCTGCTGTAAACCTAACGGAAATTGGTGTGGAACTGCTGAGGGAAAGTCCGGAATTCCGGGAGGCCTTTGCCCGTATTCATAACGAATTTTTAAAATACCCAGAAAGCCGTTCCACCATTGAACAAGCCTATTCCGCTCAACAGTACTTCGCACCACAGATTTGGCGCGATGATACAGGAGGGGATTACACCAATCCATATGCTTAAGATCCAAAAGGCCTGTATCCCTTAATTTGGATACAGGCCTTTTGATATTATCAGGGAAGTTTCAAATAGTTAATACATTGTCATCCAATGTTCTAGACACCTCACCGCCTTTAACAGCGTCCTGGTAGTCAACTTCATCCTTAAATTTTTCTCCAATTAAAATTTCTAAGTCTACCCCGCACACATCAGCAATAAAATTTAATGCATCCCAGTCAGGATAAAATTCACCACGTTCTAATTTTTTTACCCACTTTACTGTTTCTCCAATTTTAACAGCCAAGTTTTTCTGGGAAAAATCCTCGCCACTTCTTGCAGCACGTTTTTGCCTAGCTTTTTTTACGTTAGCTCCCAGTTCATTTCTACTATACAATTTCCGTACCTCCTTTACACATTATTATCTACAATATTTTAATTAGCCATGTCTGGTATCTTTTTGATATAGTTTGCTACATTACTAAGATAGAGGTTATAATAGTGGCTGGAATGAGGTGTTATTAATGTCAAATTCTTCACCAATAGGTATATTTGATTCTGGGTTAGGTGGGCTTTCTATAGCTAAAGAAATACGTAAGCTGTTACCAAACGAAGATTTGTTGTACTATGGTGATTCCGCCTATTGCCCTTATGGTGAAAAACCCCATGAAGTGATTAAAGAAAGAGTGTTCTCAATAAGTAATTTTTTGTTATCAAACGGTGCTAAAATTCTGGTGGTGGCTTGTAATACCGCTTCTATAGTATCATTGGATGAAATACGAAAGAAATTCCAGGTGCCAGTGGTAGGAGTTGAGCCAGCGGTTAAACCGGCAGTGTCAGCCACTAAAACAGGTACCATTGGAGTACTGGCCACCGGAGTCACATTGTCTGGTGATCGTTTTTCTTCTCTGGTACAACGGTATTGTGACAAAACCACTGTGGTTACCCAGCCTTGCCCCGGATTGGTGGAGCAGGTGGAAAACGGCAAAGTACATAATGAAGAAACCCAAAAGCTGTTAACTAAATATGTTAAACCTTTACTTGAACAAGATGCCGACACCATTGTACTGGGTTGCACCCATTACCCTTTTCTGCGTTCTAAAATAATGGAAATAGCAGGCCCAAATGTAACCATAATTGACACTGGCTTACCAGTGGCTCAACAGACTGCCCGAGTTTTAGAAAAACATGGGTTATCTAATACAAATAAACATCAAGGGCAGGAACAATTTTATACAAGCGGTGATCAAAACATTGTAGAACCGGTGGTAAGATTGTTGTGGGGTGACCAAGTATCGGAAGTAAAACAAGTACTGTTAGGAGGACGATTAAGTGAAGTTAATTGACAGTCACATTCACGTTACCATGCTGCCCTATGACGGACTGCAGGCAATGGCCAACGGCGGTATTAAAAAGGTTATTAGTTGTGCCGTGGCGGTGGGTGCCAAACATGCAGAAAGTTATTTTGACCATTTTCGTCAAAACTATAATTTTTACCGTAACTGGGCAGATAGCGTAGGAATTGAGCTTTACACAGCTGTTGGTGTACACCCGGCCGGTATTCCCGACGACTGGACCAGAGTGGTGGATAGGCTACCAGAATTTCTGGCAGAACCCTCGGTGGTAGGTTTAGGGGAAATCGGTATGAATAACGACACCCAGCTGGAACGGGATGTGTTAAAGGCCCAATTAGAAGTGGCCAAAGCCACCAACAAGCCCTGTATTATACATACTCCTAATCAAAACCGTCAGGCGTTTGTGAATCTATACTTTGAAATGGCCCAACAAGTGGGAATATCGCCACAACTTTTGGTTATAGATCATGCCATGCTAGATATAATTGATCAAATTAACGAATTTGGTGCCGTCCCCGGCATCACTATCCGCCAGCAACATGTAATGCCCGAAGAACTGGCAGAAAACTTAGATCGCTACTCAGGCGGCATGCTTAACTGTGACTACAGTAACATTTTTAATAACGATCCCACCGGAGTGATTAAAGCTGCCCGGTATCTTCAAGAACAAAATGTAGATAATCAAACCATTGAAAACCTCACTTACAATAAAGCCGCTGAAGTGTTTAAAATAGGTGATTAGATTTATCAACATCCCAGGTACTTACCCTGGGATGTTTTGTTCATTTCAATACCGCTTCAATCCACGCACCCGCGTGGGGTGAGTCCTACCCCTGTTATTCTATACCTATGACAAGGGGACGGGGGTATTGTCACTAGTGTGACAATACCCCCGTCCCCTTGTCACTACACAACAGTTACATTAACTAGAACTTTATTCCCTAATAACTAATGATAATGATTATCAATAATGATATAATAAATGTAACCCCTTTGAAAGGTGATATTATTTATGATTTTTAGGTCTACTTTTCTGTTTATATTGGCAGGTCTAGCAGAAATAGCAGGTGGTTATTTTATCTGGATTTGGATTCGTAATGACGTAGGTATTATGTGGGGGGTACTTGGTGGAATAATTTTGATTCTCTATGGGATAATACCTTGCTTCCAACAGTTTCCTAGCTTTGGTCGCATATACGCTGCTTATGGAGGAGTCTTTGTGATCATGTCTATCATTTGGGGATGGTGGATAGACGGAATCAAGCCCGACTTTTATGATTGGTTTGGCACTTTAATTGTACTGATAGGAACCACTATAGTCTTATGGGCTCCAAGAAAAGAGATTGATAATGAGGTGTCAAAATGCTAAAATCCTTATTTTTGTTTGTAATAGCTGGATTAGCTGAAATTAGCGGTGGATATTTGGTATGGCTTTGGATTCGTGAGAAAAAACATATTTTATTGGGGATAGTTGGAGGTTTAATCCTTGTATTATACGGTGTTATTCCAACACTACAGGATTACCCGAATTTTGGTAGGGTGTATGCAGCCTATGGTGGAATTTTCATCATATTATCCTTACTATGGGGTTGGGGTGTTGATAAGAAGAAACCTGATTTCTATGACTGGTTGGGATCATTTATTGCCCTAGTCGGGGCTGCAATAATCATATGGACACCTAGGTAAATTGACGTGACAAGGGGACGGGGGTATCGACATGCTAGTGTCAATACCCCCGTCCCCTTGTCATTATTATAATATCTATTCTCCAACTTAACTAAGACAATTACTTATTTGTATTGATTTCTTTTCTATTAGGTGCAAGGGGTGGTTGTTCTAACCACTTATTTTTAACCATTACATCAAACCAATTTTTTACCACTGTAATATTTTTTAATATTATTTTTTCATAAGTCATTACAAGGTCTGTTCTCATAGCTGATGCAAGACCAGCTCCGTGGTATACTTGACCAACTTGAAACAAAAATCCTATGTGATACATCATAAGTTTATCAGAAAAAGGAGCTACTTGTGATGTTGTTATTTCTGTTTCAAAGGATGGAGGCGATGGCAAATTATCATTATTTAAGATTTTGTTTAACATTTGAATTTGATTGTTAGCTGTATCTTGACTATCTTCTAAAAATATTCTTGCCTCTTTAGATTGAACTACCTGAGCAAAAGCTATGGAAAGGGATTTAGCCATAATATTCTTTTTGATATTAAAGGAAATGTTTACAATTTCCGGGGCTGATAAAGGTCGTTTTGTTGTTAATAAACCCCCTATAAAATTTTTATCACCTACAAACTCAACATTATCTTCTGGATAAAAGAATGGATCTCTACTAAATTTACCTTTGTTAAGTAATAATTCAATGGTTTGATGAAACATTCTTTTTGCATCACTATCAAAGGAATCATACATATGCCTCAAATCTTTTCGAGTTGAAGCACTTAACGAAGTGCTGTGTCCTATTAAACCATGCAAAGTCATTACATGTAAGTATTGCAAACAAAATATATCTGAAAACAATCGTGGGGCCTTCATGTTAAAGTCAGAATCTGTAAAACCTAGTGGTACGGGAAATCCGTCTTTTACAATAAAATCAATAATTTGCTCTTTTTGTTTTGCAAATGTATTAATAGCATCTTCAAAAACTTTCTTTATTGATCTATCTTCGATAATTGAATACATATATCTATTTACACAGTCTGTCATTGTACCATTTACATATTCCGTCCATAGAGTCCCTATTTCAGATGATGTTAGTTTTATATTATCATAATTCATTTAAATTCACCTCCTGCAATTGATTTATAATTTAAACCAGAAAAACAAGCTGAAAGAGAGTAAAAGTTAAAGCATGTCATGCCTCATGCTTTTTATTATTCCTGGATTAAATAAAAATATTACTACGGAGGGGACGTGATCTAATATACAGAAAAACCCTGGGCAACAATTCCCAGGGTTTTTCTCGTTAAAAATGGATGATACATGCAAATTCTGATAATAACTTCTATTGTCCTAATGATCCGCGATAAAGGCTGTTGCTTAGTTCCGGCTCAGAACCGTGTTTACCATAATATGAAACCACCTAGGAACCGGAATAAATACCTTGAAGAGTTTCAGCATAAATATTGGCAAGTTTATTATCATACAAATTCTGATATTCTTTTGGTTTTTTGATTATTTCTAAATTCATTTTGTTATTATTACAGCATGTCATTCTTATTCTAAATTCTTCATTGTTACATTATTTCTCTTCCCAATAAATCTCTATTTTATCTCCGTCTGCCAAAGGCTGGGTGTATTCCGCTTTTTCACCGTTTACTTTTAACACTATTAATCCTTTGGGATTGTTTAAGTCAATATCTATAAAATTAAATACATCCACAAACACGGGGTTTTCTTTATCTTCTAAGAGCACTTCTTTGCCGTTTACATATACCAATGTACCTTTCTTTGTTTCTGCTAGCACCTCCGGTGCTTCTTTTTTTGCAGGAATACTACTTGGTTCTGACTTTTTGATAATTATTTCATCGTTAGATTGTATAGAATATTGCCCTTCTTTTTTACTACCGTTTACTGTAATAGCACAGCCCATGTCAAAACCTTGGGATTTCACCAGGTCTTCCAGCGTTAACTGGGCATCAATACCATGAACCGCTTTGGCAATTTCTATTCTGTCTCCATCATTTATTTCCGACTGTAGGTGGGCTGGTTGTTCATTCACCGTAATTTGGGCTGCAGTACCCATTTTTCCGTAAACGTGTTTCCTCTCTCCATTAATTGTAAATACCAAGTCCTTACCATTTAAAACTATTAAATCCCTAGGGTTATAATCCACCAACCCCAGCGCACTGGCCACAGTAAGGTTGCTGGCATTAAACAATTGATGTTCTATACCGTTTACATAGATGATTATGAAATTACGGTCTACATTTTTATAGGCTATACTGGCAATACCCAATACAGTCACTCCATCAGGCCCACCGATGGGATCTTTCTTTAACTTTTGAACATTATTTAATAATTTACGCCCTCGCACAGCCACACGCATTTTAGGCAGCTTTAGGCGTTGGGCAATCTTTTCATTTAGCAGCGGCACTTGGGAACCACCACCGATACAGAAAATAGTTTTTGGGGACTTATCACCGTTGAGGCTCGTTATTCCCCCGGCAACTTTGTCTGCCAATTTATCTATGATAGGGTCAATGGCATCAAGAACATCTTCACAGGCAACGGTGTTTTTCATTCCTAGAATGTCTGTGTAACTGATGTCCTTTCCTTTGCATATTTTACGTTTAATTTTTTCGGCAGTATTAAAATCAACCAACAAGTTTTCCACAATTGCCTCTGTAATTTCGTCACCGGCTACCGGTACCATGCCATAAGCGCTTATTGAGCCATCACTGGTAATAGCGATATCTGACGTGCCTGCACCAATATCCACCAGTGCCAGGTTTAATGTGCGTACATCTTCTGGTATGGCTATATCTATGGCTGCAATGGGTTCCAGTGTTAAGCTTACCGGTTCCAATTCTACTCGCTGTAGTACAGCATACAAACTATTTACCACAGAGTCGGGTAAAAATGTAGCCAGCACTTCCACACCTATTGACTTTCCCTGGTGCCCTTCCAGATTGGCGATGGGATAGTTGTTTAAATAATAGGAAACAACTGTATGACCGACACAGTAAAAACGGTCACTAACACCTTGCTCTTCACCTAGGTCTCGATGAGCCTTTTGCAGAGCAGTGATTTCAATACTGCGTACCATGGTGGGGTCTATTTCTACACTCTCAATTTCTTGATCCACCCGGCTGCGCTTAGTCTTCAGAGAACGTCCCGCAGCAGCTATGGCCACCTGGTGTAGTTTCTGACCAACCTTCTTTTCCAGCGCAACCTTCACTTTGGACACTCCCTTGGCCACCTTGTTAATATCATGTATCTGGCCATCATACATCGCCCGACTGGAGTGTTCAATTATGTGCTGGGCCTTTATTTTTATTTCTTCTCCTTCAAATTCCGCCACCACGCCGATAATACTGCGGGTACCGATATCCAAGGCAAAAACGGTATTGCTATTCATAACACACACCCTGTTAAATTAGTAATACAATTTGTGAAACCTTTCGACACAAAGGGGGGTATTCCCTTTTTATACATTAAACAAATTACCCTTGACTTTAACTCTTTAGTTAGCTAAAATGTTAATGAAAAGTTAAGTTTAATTTTAACAGGAGGAGATGGGGGAAATGAAGAGAATTAAGTACACATGGCTAATAGTGCTGGTACTGGGTTTAGCACTGTTGGCAGCAGGTTGCGGCGGTGAAAAACCAGCGGACAACCCTGAAGAATCAGCAGCAAATGGTGAAGCTGAAAAGACTACCTTGGAACAAATTGAGGAAAATGGTGTGTTGGTAGCTGGTTTGGACGACACTTTCGCCCCAATGGGTTATCGTGATGCAGAAACCAACGAATTAATTGGTTTTGACATTGACATGGGTGAAGAACTTGCAAAACGTTTAGGAGTAGATATTGAATGGCAGCCCACTGCATGGGATGGAGTAATGGGTTCCTTAAATTCGAAAAAGTTTGATGTAATTATCTCTGGTATGAGTGTTACTGACGAACGCAAAGAGGTTATCAATTTCTCTAAGAACTATGTAAATGCCGGTATCGGTATGGTTGTTAGCAAAGACAACAATGACATTAAAGGACTAGAAGATTTAAAAGCATTAGATCCTAGTGAAATCGCCACCCAAACCGGCAGTTCCGGTAAAACTGCTTGCGATGAATTAGGGTTAGAAGGTGTAAAAGTATACGACCAGTATCCGGAAGCATTCCAGGATTTGGCTATTGGCCGTGTAAAGGCAGTTATTGTGGACGTAACCACTGCCGCTCACTATATCAGCAAAAAACCAGATGCTTACAAAGTAGTTGGTGACCGTTTGGTTGAAGAACCATATGCCATTGGTATTCGCAAAGATGATGCAGACCTAAAAGCAGCTATAGATAACGCACTGACCGAAATGATAAAAGATGGTACCCTAACTTCCATTTCACAAAAATGGTTCGGTGATGATGTAACACCTAAGGCAGAGTAATAAAACAACTAGCAACGAGGTGTAACAGTAATGAAACTTGGCCCAATAGACATAGCATTCCAACTACAAATTCTACCACTATTACTTAAAGGGGCGCTGTTAACAATAGAGTTAACAGTAATGGCAATTTTTTTTGGTACAATAATTGGCTTAATTGTAGCTTTAATGAAGATATCAAGATTCAAGATGCTAGCTGCCATCGGGGGAATATACACCTGGGCTATCCGGGGTATTCCCCTGCTTGTGCAGCTTTACATTCTTTATTACGGCTTACCCCAATTAGGCATCAATTTAGAACCAATGCCGGCTGCGGTTATTGGTTTAAGTATCTGCGGCGGAGCATATATCGCTGAAATTTTTAGGGCTGGTATTCAGTCTATTGACAGGGGTCAAATGGAAGCCGCCCTGTCATTAGGTATGTCATACCCCCAAGCAATGCGCAGGGTGATACTACCCCAGGCGTACCGCAGACTACTTCCACCAATGGGCAATGAGTTTATTACGCTGTTGAAAGATTCATCCCTGGTTTCAATAATCGCCATGACTGAATTGCTTCGTCAAGGTAAACTGTTAAGTAACTCCACTTTTCGTTCAATGGAAATCTTCCTTATGGTAGCAGTAATATACCTGATATTAACAACAGTCTTCATATATATTATTGACAAATTGGAAAAACGGTTTGCTGTAGCAGACGGCGAATAACGGAGGGCGAACAGTAATGATTACAGCAGAAAATGTCTATAAGAGCTTTGGCAAACTGGAAGTGTTAAAGGACGTTAGCCTGAATGTTAAGCAGGGTGAAGTGGTGGTTATCATTGGCCCCAGCGGATCAGGCAAAAGTACTTTCCTGCGCTGTCTTAACTACTTGGAACCGATTGACAAGGGTTATATCACAGTGGATGGCCAGCCGGTGGGTAAGATAAAAAAGCCTGACGGCCAGTTGGTAGATGATAGCCGAAAGAACATTTATCGGCTACGCAGCCAAATTGGCATGGTGTTTCAGCGTTTTAACCTATTCCCTCATCAAACGGCACTGGGAAACGTGATGGAAGGACCAAATACAGTATTTAATACACCTTGTTCAGAAGCCAAAAAAAGGGCGGAAGAATTACTGGCCAAAGTAGGGTTAGCAGACAAAGCAGACACCTACCCCTCCCAACTTTCCGGTGGTCAGCAACAGAGGGTGGCCATTGCCAGGGCGCTGGCAATGCAACCAAAGGCGATGTTGTTTGACGAACCCACCAGTGCACTGGATCCAGAGCTAGTGGGAGAAGTGCTATCCGTTATTAAAGATCTGGCCAGAGATGGAATGACCATGGTTGTGGTTACACACGAAATGTCCTTTGCCCGGGAAGTGGCTGACAGGGTTGTATTTATGGATGAAGGAAAAATTGTGGAGGAAGCAAACCCAAAATTAATCTTCACCAACCCTAAACACCCCAGAACCAGAGAATTCTTAAGCAAGATATTGTAAAAGCCTTGAATGCATCAGATTCAAGGCTTTATTATTGCGTATTATGATGTTACCGAAACGGTGAGGGCACAGTACTACTTTATTTTTCACTAATTTGTTATTATACATTCAGAGTTGGTATTTTTAATTTTTTAGCTTTTCCCATTCTGAATTCTGTTTTTCTCTACTTTAACCGTTGTTCCAGTTCGGCTTTGCGTTCTTCAAAGCCTGGTTTTCCAAGTAGGGCAAACATGTTCTTTTTATAGGCCTCTACACCAGGCTGGTTAAAGGGATTGACACCCAACAGGTAACCACTAATACCGCAAGCTTTTTCAAAGAAGTATACCAGGTGGCCATAGTGAAATTCATTTATTTCCGGTGTACGTACAATCAGGTTTGGTACTCCTCCGTCATTATGGGCCAGTAATGTTCCCTCAAAAGCTTTTTTGTTAACAAAGTCTATAGTTTTGCCTGCCAAAAAGTTAAGCCCATCAAGATTTTCCTTTTCTTCTTTAATAGTAATATCTTCCCTTGGCTTTTCAACATGGATGATGGTTTCAAAAATATTCCGCCTACCATCTTGAATGTACTGCCCAATAGAGTGTAAGTCAGTGGTAAAGTTTACCGATGCTGGAAAAATACCTTTATTATCTTTACCTTCGCTTTCACCAAACAACTGCTTCCACCATTCAGCAAAACTCTGTAGCGATGGCTCGTAATTAACCAATAGTTCAGTGGTCTTACCTTTGTTATATAGCACATTTCTCACAGCAGCATACTGGTAAGCAGGATTATCTTGCAGACTGGGTTTAGCATATACATCCATTGCATCTGCCGCCCCAGCCATTATTTGTTCAATATCTGCACCACCGGCGGCAATAGGTAAAAGCCCTACTGCGGTCAGCACTGAGTACCTTCCTCCCACATCATCGGGTATAACAAAGGTTTCATAACCTTCCGTATCGGCTAACTTTTTTAATGCTCCCTTTTCCCTATCAGTGGTTACATAAATGCGCTGGCGGGCTTGGTCCTTACTGTATTTTTGTTCTATAAATTCCCTAAAGATGCGAAAAGCAATAGCAGTCTCAGTGGTGGTACCAGATTTGGAAATAACATTAATACAAACATCTTTATCCTTTAGTAAATGCAGTAAATGTTTTATGTAAACTGGACTAAGGTTGTTTCCAGCAAAATATACCTCAGGCGCATCTTTTTTTGTCCCTGGAATGAAGTTATGGAAAGAATGGCCAAGCATTTCTATGGCTGACCGGGCACCGATATATGAACCGCCAATACCTAGTACCACCAGTGCATCACATTGTGATTTTATTTTTTCTGCCGCTTCTTTTATTCGCTTAAACTCCTCTTTGTTATAGTTTTGGGGTAAATCCAACCAACCAACATAATCATTCCCTGCCCCCTCTTTATTATGTAGCATCTGATGGGCCAGATTGATTTGTTTGCCAAGATATGTCAGTTCATAATCTTTTATAAAATCTGCTGCTTTTGAATAATCAAATCTCAACTTATCGTGCATAATACCCTCCTAAATAGTAGATATTTTTATTATTGTATACTAGATTAATATTAATAAACCTTAAAGTTTAGTTATATTAGTTTATTAGCAACTTTGGCAAAACATGGCTAATTCCTTCCTAAGCTAAAGAACAATTCAGAGAAAATTAAAATAATATTAATCTTTTTTTAATGTACTTTACTTAAATGTACACTATAATAAATGTAACCAGAAAGGAGGTGAAATAATGAGTAAGGAGTTAATTGAAGAAATTCTAACCAGCATCGGGTTAGAAAAGTTAAAGAATGAAAAGGAAGATTCCGATAGCAAAAAGGAAAACAGCGGATAGGAGGCACTTATCTTGGCTACATTATTTTGGAAAGTCTAAGCCGGAGGCACATCTAAGGTGCTTCATCTCCGGCTTAGTAAACAGAGAAAAATTCCTCTCTTTTACCTCCCTTACATTCATATTCTAAAGCTCTTCTAGCAATCTCCAACAAAAAATATTATCATTTAAATACCTGATTATTTTTGTTATTAATTAGTGAGTTTTTTTATTGTTTATGTTACAATATTTCTCATGCAATGTCATTGTCAATTGAAAGGGCTGAGTAACATGAATAAAGTAAAGTTGAACGAACCCTATGAGGTTGGTGATCTGGTAGTGTATCTTACTGATGATAATTTGGCCTATGTATCAGATTATGACTGCCGCTATGAATTAACTACCACCACCACTTCCTGTGACTGTTGTACCTTTATTTTTCGCTCCCGGGTGGACTCAAAGTTTCAGTGCCGTCACATTAAAGCATTAAGAAGCCTCCTTGGCTTAGATTAGCCAGGAGGCCTACTTTTTTGTTCTTCTATTAATATAATTAAACTTCGGGTAAAACGCTGGTCGTCTTCTTTATTTCGTTTACGAGGACCTTTAGTCCGTCCTCCACCCCGTCTTAGTTTTGCCTTTAATTCCCGCTCTTCAAGCATAAAATCCATGTTGTCCTGACGGTATATCTTCCCTGTAGGTGACAGAGCAGCACCCTTGGCCAGGATAAGTGCTGCTAAACCCCAGTCCTGGGTAACCACTATATCGCCTTTAGAACAAAGGTTAACAATACGCATATCAGCCTCTTGGGAGGCATTCCCCACCATTATATGGTGCTCAGATTTAATATTATGATTAAAACTAGCCACTGTCCATAACTCTAGACTGTGTTTTTCCGCTAATTGTTTACATACCTGCAATACATTTTTAGGACATGCATCAGCATCAACAATTATTTTCAAAACTAATAATCCTTTCGTTTACCCACTAACTTTAGCTTGTTTGGCTGCTTTGTCTCGCTGGTGTTTCTGCAGCAGTTTTTTACGCATCCGGAGTCCAGATGGTGTTACTTCCAGAAGCTCATCATCACCAAGATATTCTAATGCTTCTTCAAGGCTAAATTTACGAGGTTCCTCTAACCTGAGGGCTCCTTCCGCAGTACTGCTGCGCATGTTGGTTAAGTGTTTTTTCTTACAGATGTTAACTTCCAGGTCCTGTTCTCGGACATGTTCACCAACTATCATTCCTTCATAAACGCTGGTGCCGGGTGAAATAAATAGTGTACCACGGCTCTGCACCGAATGCAGACCATACGTTGTACTTTCACCAGATTCGAAAGCTATTAGAACCCCTTGATAACGACGTTGAATATCACCCTTGTATGGTTCATAACCATTAAAGACATGGTGCATAACAGCATGCCCCCGGGTTTCGGTTAGTAATTGTGTTCTAAATCCGATTAATCCCCTGGCAGGTACTTTAAACTCCAACCGAAGCTGGTCTCCCAGGTTAGTCATGTTCTGCATTTCCCCACGCCGATTGCCAACTATTTCCATCACGGGACCCATCTTGTCTTCAGGAATATCAACATACAACGTTTCTATTGGCTCCAGCAGATCGTTTTTCTCTTGTTTAAATATCACTTCTGGTTTAGATACTGCCAGTTCATAACCTTCCCGACGCATTGTTTCAATAAGAATGGATAAATGCAGTTCGCCCCTTCCCGACACTTCAAAAGCTTCAGGATTTTCGGTATCTTTTACCCTAAGACTAACATTTTTCTCCATTTCTTTATACAACCTAGCCCTAAGCTCCCGTGAAGTTAAAAACTTTCCTTCTCGTCCGGAAAAAGGGCTATCGTTTACTATAAAGTTCATCTTTAAAGTGGGTTCATCTATTGCTATGGGTGGAAGTTGCTCGGGATGTTCCGGATCTGCAACCGTATCACCTATCCTCACGTCTTCTAGACCGGCAAAGGTGACAATGTCACCACATCTCACTTCTTCTTTTTCCACCCTTTTTAACCCCTCAAAGGTGTATACCTTTCCCAATCGAGCATAAACAATGGTTTTGTCATGATGAATCAGCGCTACCTTTTGACCAGTTTTCATACAACCACGGCTAATACGTCCCACCGCCATGCGCCCTTGATAGGGATCATATTCTGTATTATTTATCAGCACCTGTAGTGAGCCATCTGGGTCTCCTTGTGGGGCCGACACATATTTAACTATGGTTTCAAATAATGGCTTAAGACTTTTACCAGTTTCCGACATATCTAATGTGGCTACCCCATCTTTAGCTGAGGCATACACCACAGGAAAGTCCAATTGTTCATCTGATGCATTAAGGTCCATAAACAGTTCCAATACCTCATCTACAACATCATCCACCCGGGCATCGGGGCGATCA
Source organism: Bacillota bacterium (assembly GCA_009711615.1). Classification (GTDB taxonomy): domain Bacteria; phylum Bacillota; class Desulfotomaculia; order Desulfotomaculales; family Desulfohalotomaculaceae; genus Desulforadius. The sequence goes on from VENI01000011.1 coordinate 36,187, forward strand.
ATTTTATTTATCACTACAGTTGGTTGTAAGTTTAGTTCCAGTGCCTTGCGCAACACAAAACGGGTTTGGGGCATGGGCCCTTCATAGGCATCCACCAAAAGCAGCACTCCGTTTACCATTTTTAAAACTCGTTCCACTTCTCCACCAAAATCGGAGTGCCCTGGAGTATCCACTATGTTTATCTTAACGTTGTCGTAGTATACTGATGTGTTTTTAGATAAGATTGTAATACCACGCTCACGCTCTAAATCATTGGAATCCATCACTCGCTCTTCCACCTGCTGGTTTTCTCTGAAAATACCACTTTGTTTAAGCATTCCATCAACCAGTGTGGTCTTGCCATGATCAACATGAGCAATTATGGCAATATTTCTAATGTCTTGCTTGTCGTACATTTAAACTGCTCCTCTCTAATTTGAACCACGCTTTAGTATAGCAAGTTTTTACATTAACTACAACTAATATAGTATTAATTTTAAGGAGCCAGAATGATTAGATAAGGCATATCTAGGAATTTTTACCACTTAAAAGTAATAAAGGGCACCACCAGGTGCCCTTTAAATGTTAAAAGTTCGGTGCCCAACTTACCAATGGCAGTTCAAATCTGATAGCAAAGTGCGGGTTTGTGGGACGCACTCTGACAGTATATCCTAAAGTTCCCTGCCGTGGTTTAACTATACCTCGAAAATTATGGATTCCTTCCGTCACTTGCTCAACATGCTCCATTGGATAATGTTTAATATCTTGCAAAGTACCTTCTTTTTCGTTGCCACATATAACTTCCACGCTAACATCTTTATGCCAGATTGGACCCAATTTCACCTGTGCATCTATCTGCAATTCTTCCCCCACTAGCATCTCGTCAGTGGTTTGGGTTTTCACAGATTGAATAGCCGCTTGATGCCAGTTTTCCATAACAAACTGCTTAAAACCCTTTAATTGGGCCGCAATTTCATAGTTGTTTTGCTCAAATTCTATCCCTCTATTAATACAGTTTACATAAAACTTGTTAGTGTAGTCCTTTACCATTCGCTCTGTACTAAATTCCCAAGTAACAGAGCGCAGGCAAGATTTCATACGCATCACCCATTCTGGGGACAGCCCATTTTTACGTTCATAGTAACTGGGCACTAACTGCTCTTCCAAAACGGAATAAAGATAATATGAATCGTCCCGATCCTGTTCTTCCTCGGTGGGGTATTGCTTATCATCACCAACAGCAAAGCCATTTTGACCGTTATATGCTTCCGGCCACCAACCATCTAGAACACTACAGTTTAATATTCCGTTAAGTCCCGCTTTCATGCCACTGGTTCCGCTAGCTTCCATCGGCCAGCGAGGTGTGTTTAACCATACATCCACTCCCTGAACCAGGTGTCTAGCCATATTAATATCATAGTTTTCCAAGAAGATTATTTTACCTTTGAATTGTTCCTCGTTTGAGATGTCATAAATTGCTTTAATAAATTCCTTTCCTGGTTGATCTGCAGGGTGTGCCTTACCGGCAAAAACTATCTGCACTGGACGCTCAGGGTTATTCAGAAGTCTGGCCAGTCTCTCCCGGTCTCTAAACAACAATGTAGCCCGTTTGTAAGTAGCAAAGCGGCGGGCAAAACCAATGGTAAGTGCTTCGGGGTCCAAGAAATTATCCACTTCCATGATCCGTTTTATTGACTCTTTGTTATTTGTGCGCTGTTCCTTTATATTTTCTCGGATATATTCTACACACACTCTCTTTAGGTCTTTATGGGCCGACCACAATTCCTCATTGGGGATGTTCTCAACCCTTTCCCACATTTCTTCATTGGAAATATTCAGCTCCCAGTTATCTCCAATATATTTGTTGAAGAGATCGGATAGATTTTTTGCCAACCATGTCTTGGTATGTACACCATTAGTTACAGAGTCAATAGGCACCTCTTCCAATGGTATTGATTTGTATATATGATGGAACATCTTCCGGCTAACTCTTCCGTGCAGTTTACTTACACCATTTGTGTAACCGGCAAGGTTCATGGCTAAGACAGTCATGTTAAAACCATCACGACCTTCACTGATACCAAGTTTAATAAAGTCATCCCGGCCCATTCCCGCTTCTGCATATACATGGTGCAGGTAGCGTTCCACCATTTTATAATCAAAGACATCATGTCCCGCAGGTACCGGTGTGTGAGTAGTAAAGAGCGTGTTGGATTTAAGGGCCTCTTTAGCGGTGGCCAACGGAACCCCCTGGGACACCATCTCGCGAATTCTCTCCAGACATAGAAAGGCGGAATGCCCTTCGTTAATATGCCAGGCAAAGGGTTTTATACCTAGGGCACGCAATGCTTTTACGCCACCAATACCAAGAATTATTTCTTGAGAAATCCGCATGTCTTTGCCACCGCCGTATAACTGTGCAGTAAGCATTCTATCTTCCTTGCTGTTTAGCGCAATATCAGCATCCAACATGTATAAATTAACTCGTCCCACATTTATTTTCCATACTTTTATAAATATAGTCCGCCCCGGAAATTCTAGTGTAATTATTACATCCTTGCCGCTTTCATCTAAAACAGGTTTTATAGGCATTTCAGAAAAATTCAAACTTGGATATTCCGATTGCTGCCAGCCTTCACTATTTATACGTTGGGTAAAGTAACCGTGTTTGTAAAGAAGCCCTATTCCCACAAATGGTAAACCTAGATCACTGGCTGCCTTGGTATGATCCCCCGCCAGCAGTCCCAGACCACCGGAGTATATGGGCAGCGATTCATGCAAGCCAAACTCAGCCGAAAAGTAGCTTATTACCTGACCATCATGATTGGGATATTCCCTTTGAAACCATTTCTCATCTTTCATATAGTGGTCATATTCAATAAGCACCCGGTCATATTGCTCCAAGAAAACGTCATCATTCACCACAGCATCTAAATCACTTTGATGAACATAAAGAAGAAATTTAACCGGATTATGGTATACATCTTCCCACAGATCTGTATTAATCATTTTAAATAGTTCTGTTGCCTCTGGTGTCCAGCTAAACCAGAGGTTGTAGGCCAATTCCCGTAGCCGATTAATTCTATCGGGTATTTTGGGGTTCACTGATACCGTCTTGAAGTAATACATTTGCGCACCCTCCAGGCAAAAAGTTTTCAAATATTTATATGCTATTTTACCTTTTTCCAGTCATTAAGATGCATAAAAAACAAATTAAATCCAAGAGATATTATGATATCATTTTTTTATAAATATTCTGATATTACAAAAAAGGACTTAACAATTATATGTCGAAACCATTGTTAACAAGTCCATAATATACCATTGTAGGGGAGTGGTAAGTCTGTCTTATAGAAAAGTGAGGTTTAATAACAGGAAGAAGATTAAAATGCTTCTTTACCTTGACTACGGGTTACAAGTGTCAAAAGAGGTGGTTATCGGACCAAGTTGTAATAGGCAAATAAAGGTGACATTTAAAAATGGCAGATATGTAATGGATAAAATGGATGGTAACGGATATCAAGATTATGGCAGACTTAAATATTTGGTTAACGACATTGATCAGGATATATTAGAGCACTTAGACTCGTTAATATTTTAGTTTAATTAAAGAAGCTGCCGGGTGTTTATGTACACTCGGCAGCTTTATCTATAACATTTGGTTTAGCTGTTCTTCTACTTCCCCTTCATTAGGAAAGCGGTTTTGTTTTTTCTTGCTAAACAATAGTTCTTCGTTAAGTCTTACTTCAAAGACTCCCCCACCGGAAGGAATTAGTTCCAAACCGGACAGATTATGCTTGTATTTGTTTAAAAGTTTATCTGTCAAACTGACAGCTTTAGGTAGATATCCTCAAGCAATGCAGTACTCAATGGTGATTTTTCTAGACAAAGGGTTCACCTCCTATTTTTCAGTTACATATTAACAAAAATGTACAATACATGCAATAACATTATGCACAATGAACTAATAAGATGTTTATTGACATAAAGCGATTAAAAAATAAAACCCTTTTCAGAAGGATTTAAGAAAGATTCCTCGTATTGTTTTAGTATGAGAAACGATATCTGGTATTTAGGGCATGGCCACTGGGCAGTGTATACAGAGGACAGTTCAGTGGCTGAACGACTACACAACTTAAAAGATGTAAGTCTCGTCACAGTATACCGGCACATTAGGAGGCCGGGCATCCTGGCCATGCAGTTTTCATTTAATGGAGGTGAAAATTATTTCATCTTGTCAGAAGTATGTTCGGTAATCGGCCTGGAATTTAACCGTGTTTTAAATATGGGAAAGCGTGGGGAATATCTCCCCTATTCACGAAAGTTTTTTTCTAACGGTGAACAAATGCAATTAAGTATGGAAGGAAAAAGTTAGGGCCCGACATCGAGCCCTAACTTTTATTCTTCAATCATTGTTACTTTGTTCATTTTAGTACCCGGTGTTATTTTGTCCACTGCTTCCATGCCTTCTACTACTTTGCCAAAAACAGTATGTACACCGTCTAGGTGTGGCTGAGGATCAAAGACAATAAAGAACTGACTACCGCCAGTGTCTTTACCAGCATGAGCCATTGATAAAGAACCACGTTCATGCTTGTGGGGGTTACCCTTGGTTTCACATTTAATGGTATAGCCAGGACCACCGGTGCCTGTTCCATTAGGGCATCCACCTTGGGCCACAAATCCAGGAATTACTCGGTGAAAATTAAGCCCATCATAAAAACCTTTTTTAATCAGTGATTCAAAGTTTTCCACCGTACCAGGGGCATCTTGGTCAAATAACTCAATTACTATATCCCCATTATCGGTTTCAATTTTTGCTTTTTTCATTTCTTTACACCTCCCATTTTTTACATATGGTCACATTATACCCCAATTTACCCCAAAAACAAAAGGGTGTAATTTAACTGAGAGAGTTTATTTAGGTTTGGGCATGCTCTTTTCAAAAGCATCTAGAGTATCCTGCAGCAGCATAGCTGTAGCAGATAGTGTAGGACCACCGCCAAAAATCATGGCCACTTCTGCTGTTTCTAAAATCTCTTCTCTGGTAGCCCCTGCCTGCAAGGCATTGTATGTGTGTATTATTACACAGTCTTCACAGCGATGGTAAAGGGCAATTCCCACGGCAATTAGTGCTTTTTGTTTACTATCCAGTTTACCGTCTGCTTTAGCTGAATGCATATAGTTTAGGAGCTTCTTTGTGTTTGGCGCTTCCTTACTTAATTGCTCCACTCGGTCAGTAAACTTTTGCAATCTCTCTTGGATATATGACATCTACTCACCCCTTTTTAATGTTAAATTGTCCCTAGTGTCTCCAGCATATACCTTAAAAGGAATATAAAATAATATGAAACTCAAAAAAGCATTGGAAATAGTATATCTTTTTGGTATACTTTAAGTAACCACTCTTGAAAGGAGCAATTAATATGACTAACGTAACAGCAATAAAAAATTGGGGACAAAACATAGATTCATTGACTGGTTTCTATATAGAAGAAGAAAAGCTAGCAGTTATTCAAGACTTAATGTTTTCTAAGTTAAATGTAATGCTTACCGGTGACCCAGGAACCGGTAAAACTGAATTCTGCCGCAGACTGGCCCTGGCACACAACCTGCCTTTCCACCGGGTAAACGTAGGTGCCATCCGCACCCCTAGAGATTGGTTCGGCCATTGGGAATTTGTCGATGGTCGCACAATCTTTGTTAAATCACAGTTTGTAGACGCTATTCAGCGCCCCGGCATTGTGGCCTTGGATGAATTTAACCGAGTAACACCGGACATTCACAACTCTATCTACACTATATTGGATCACAATAGAGAAGTATTTATTGAGGAAACTAAAGAAGTGATCAAAGTACATCCCCAGTGTATTTTCTTGGCCACCGAAAACAGGGGTCGCAGTCATACCGGTATTTTTATGGAAGACGCTGCTGTGGAGGACCGTTTTGAAACGGTGAGGCTGGAACTACCACCGGTGGATGTAATGACTGATCTTCTGCACACCGTAAACGGAGCGAAAAAAGAACATGCCAAGCTACTGGCCAGAGTAACTCATAAGTTAAATGACATGTATCATCAAGAAAGCATTAGTAAAGCCACTGGTTTCAGACCAGCCATTGCAGCTGCTGCACTGCTGCTCCGGGGACAACCACTGAAAACCGCTCTGAAATATTGCTTTGTACACCGCTACTCCCCTGACGGTGGTGTGGATAGTGAACAAACCACTGTGTTGCAAGTTATTCAAGCCTACTTAACCGAATAAAGATCGGAGGTGTGTTTTATGCCCAGTTTATCAGATTTTTGGCTTACCGGCAGTGGGCTGGATATAAAACCTAATAAAGCCACTGGCCATGCAAAAATATTTTCCAGCCAAACTGAAATTGACACCGATGACGACGAAGCTATTGCCTACACTCTGGTTGCTGTGCTAAATGCAGTGGCCAGAGTGGTGGATATTGTTCATGGCCGTCAAAAGTTTCAAGTTAACTTTTCATCAAAGAATATGGTTACCGACTATGGCCAAGGAATTATCACCCTTAGTGCCGATCCAATTTTGCAAGCTCCTGCTGGTTTCTCGCTGGCCGATTCGGTTGACGTGTTAACCGGTATGGCCCTGCATGAAGCAGCACATGCGCAATATACCAATTTGGAGTTCTATACTGAGATACCAGGTAACCCCTTTGCCGGGGCTGTACGCAACTTAGTGGAAGATGTGTATGTCGAAACATTAACAGAAAAGTTATATCCCGGCTATGGCGGTTATTTTAAAAAATATCGGTACTACAATTTTGATTTGGGAAAGACACATCCCCCAAAAATTGAGGGAGAAAATTTGATGGATGTGGAACTGAACAAACGCACCATGGATTTAATTTTAATGTTGAGATCCACTACCAATTATCAATCGGATATTGCTCGAGTTCGAAAAGCTGCAGAAATGATTAAGAAAACGCTATCTGCCAGTAAGTTTGAACATTTGAGAAAAATAAACACCAGGGGATTAGCCATCAAAGTGTATAATGAGCTTTTCGGAAACATTATTCAACATGATGTTGCTTATACCAGACCGGTGGATTATATTGACCAGTACAACAATACAGGAAAAAATGGCAGTTCAACTGAACAAGATGCCAACAAAAATAATATTTCTGAAAACATGCAGCAAATGGTACAAAACTTACGTCAGGAAGAAGTAAATGTGGCCAACATGAATGAGGTACGGGGAAACGCACTTTTAGAGCCAGATGTACCACCGGCACCAATGGTGATATTCCGTCGTCCCGTAATAACAGAAGATGCTCCAGAGAAATATCACCAGGCCAAAGAGGAAATAATGCCCTACGTGATAAAGCTTCGCAACAAACTAAGTTGGGCCAATACCAGACAGGTGTTTAATCAGTACGACTTACAAACCGGCGATTTAGATCAAGATTCATTATATAAGGCACCATTCTCCAACAGAATTTTTACCAGGTCACATGTGTTGGAAACCCGCACCCGCAATTTAGACATGGCCCTGCTTGTGGACTGCAGTTCATCTATGACAGCAAAAATTGGGCAAGATAAAACCCGAATGGATCTTGCTCAAAATTTAACAGCGTTGTTTGTGGAAGCCATGGAACCTGTTAACTCGGTGCAAACATGGGTATACGGCTTTGCCCAAGATGTGCTGGTTAATGTTGCAGAATTGTATTCTCCCACATTAATCAACAAGAACCGCCTAGGTACTATGAAGGCCGATGGCACCACTCCCGAAGGCAGTGCATTAAAGTATTGCGCCGGAAAACTGATTAGCGAAGGTAGACAATTAGTGCCCAAGGTATTAATAGTTATTGCCGATGGCAACCCCAACCCCGGCAGAGAAAAAAATATGGTAAAAGAGCAGTCCCGGCGGTTGCAGAATATGGGTTGCAAATTAATACACATATCCCTTAGCGAACAGGCATCCCCTTATGGTTACCAGCACAGCATTCCCTGGAGTGATTATTATACAGTGATTAACCAGTTTGGGAAAAGGTTGAGAATTTTATTAGAAAAATGAAAATAGGAGTCAGTAGTCAGGAGACAGGAGTCAGAATGGGTGAATGATATAATGAATTTAAAAGGGCGCGATTTATCGCGCTCTAATTTCATTATGACATACATTTCATTATTCATTTTTCATTTTTAATTTTTCATTCTACATTCACAAATCATTCATAATTTACAAGGTATTAAAACATGCGTATAGAATACATATTCCCCGGGGGCTGAATGCATTTAATTTTGGCAATGTTATTATTGAAAAGGGGTAATTGTATGTCGGAACAGCAACCGCATTATCGAATATATTCTTCTCACTTAAAAGAAAAATTTGGGCAAAAAGTCTACAAGTTACCTGTCAATTTATCGGGCAACTGCCCTAATCGGGATGGCACTGTGGGGCAGGGTGGTTGTATTTTCTGTGATGAAGAAGGAGCAGGTTTTCAATGCTTGCCCAATACCATGTCTGTAAAGCAGCAACTAGCTTCCAATAAAGAATTCTTTCAACAGCGTTTTAATGCGCACAAATTTATAGCTTACTTCCAGGCATTCTCTAACACTTACTTACCATTAGAGCAGTTTAAGGATAATATCACCGCTGCCGTATCAGATAATGATATTGTAGGTATATCCATATCCACTAGGCCGGACTGTATTCACGACAGTTATCTGGATTTTTTACAGGAACTGCAACAGAAACACCATCAACCTTTAGATATTAACATTGAACTCGGGTTGCAGACAGTAAACTATCACACATTAGAAAAGATCAACCGCGGCCATACTCTGGCTGAATTCATAGATGCAGTACAACGCAGCCACGCCCGGGGCTTTGAAGTTTGTGTACACCTAATCTTAAATCTTCCCTGGGACAATAAACTTGATGTGATGGAAAACGCCAAGTTGTTATCAGCTTTAAAAGTAGAGTATGTTAAACTGCACTCACTGTATGTTGTTAAAAACACCACGTTAGGTGACATGTACCTACAGGGTGACTTCAACATTATATCTAAGGAAGAATATACTGATCGGGTGATCACATTCCTGGAGTACCTTGACCCACAGATAGTGATTCAGCGCCTGGTGGGAAAAGGACCACAAGAAAATTTGTTATTCTCTAACTGGGGTACCAGTTGGTGGTTAATAAAACAGGATATTGAACGAAGACTAGAAGAATTGGATACTTATCAAGGGAAAAATTTTAACTATTTAAATGGAAAGGCTGTCAGAAAAAAGTTTTATCAGTAATATAAGTGAGGAGGTTTTTAAAAAACATGTCTGACGGAAAAATTAAAACAGCAATGGAAAAAGCGTTGGAGAGATCTGAGCAGTTTCGTGAAGTTTCTGCAGCGGAATTAAAGATGATGGAGTATAAACCAAAGGGAAATACAATAGCCGGCAATTTTTTAAATAATAATACAGACATTACTTCAGAGTTGGAACAAACACCCGAAGACATACGCTCTTTTGTACTTACAGGTATTGAAGAAACACTACTGCAAAACATTACTCTGCCCGAAAATGAAAGGGCTGGACAGATAAGCAAAAAAGCTTTGGCAGGGTTGCAACAAATTAAAGAAGATAACGAAACGTTAAATCATATTATCAGTGAATTAGAATATCTATTTAACTACTACCAACAGGCAGTGGAACAGGCCAAATCTTCAGTACATGCCAAACTAGCTCATAAATTCCAAGCTGCTATGCAGCAAATGGAAGCACAATATGGCAGTTCAATGCAAGTAGACCTTGAAAGTCAGCCAGAATTCCAAACTGAGCTAAGAAAAGTAACCAGTGATCTTAACCAGCGTTTTGAAAGTTCCCTACAACAGGCTAAAACAAAAATTAAGTCTCTTAACTAACATTTATTGGCATTATTTCTTAGCTAACTAGGGTATGTTCTTTCTGCATGTTATGGTAAAGTATAAATAAAAGATGCTATAAGGGGGCGGTATTATGTATTGCCAACTACTGACCACAGCCGAGGTGTGTAAAACCCTTGGGATCACCCCCCATAAGTTACGAAGGTTAACCAATGAAGGTTACTTGAACATTGAAGAAACCACTGAAATGAAACACGGTGAGATACATCTTTTTAACTCGATAATTGTAAAAAAACTGGTTCATGAACTACCTCGCATCTTAAGACGTTGGCAATGGGAAGAAAATGCTTACGTAGGAGAAAAAAAGGCTGCAGTTTTGAGGGCGAACAGAAGAAATACCGCCCAAAGCATTAAAAATCAGAAAGAACAATTCTTAACTTCCTTGGAACTGGCACCAGAACGGATGGGATACCTGCTTAAGGCATCATACTACCTTTTTCATTTAAACCATTATGCCAAAGCCGGTAACAGCTACTTGTACGATTTAAAAGAAAAGGTTTTAAAATCTTTTGTAAACAATTATAACTCTGATGACGGTTTAACAGTGTACTACATTCAAGGGGGGCAACGGGTGCAGTTGTGTTCAGCCTGCAAGAAAAAAGCCCGTAAACAGCGACTCAGTTACCGGGATTACTCTAGTATTTCAGGAGGATGCCCGAAATGCACCAGGGATGACAGGTTCTATAGTTTATATGAATTAATTGTGGAGTATGCAGAACACCGTTTCTGCTTTCATACCCCCTACAATATCGCCAGAAAATGGTTTAAGGAAAAACAGCTACCAACAAAATTCAAAGCCCAAAGGTATGAAATCGGCTCCACTTTTGGTAGGCCAATTCTAGAGCCGGAAGCCTTGGCAATCCCCCTAGACGAGATTTTTGCAGAACTGGAAGACTACTTGGATTATATAGAAATGAGATCGTATATGAATGTTTAATAATCAGCTTTTCTGTAACAACAAGCCCTGCCATATGGCAGGGCTTGTTGTTGCTTTATATACTAATAATCAACACCAATACTAGCAGATGAAAGGTTTGATCAACCACCACCTGCAGCCAAAAAACATCTGGTGTCCTATTGATATTCTCCAACCACCATTCTACTAATAGACGCTTGTCTAAAATAACGTGAGAAAAGAAAAGTATTGTTACAGCAGTTAAACCAATACCACCAAAAGGCAAAGAAAACATATATAATGTAGTAGTATAAACTATACTGTGAACAATTAATGCAAAAATGTTATTTTTCTTATTCATTGCCATCCAGTTGTTCTGAAGCAGAAAATCTCCCACAAGGTGTCCAATTAATAACCATTCAAAAGAGTTCATTGCTTGTTTCCTTTTCTCATTTCTGAAATAAACACCTCAACCAACTGGGGATCAAACTGAGTCCCTGCACACCTTTTGAGTTCGTCCAACGCAGTTTGCTCTGGTAATCCCTTTCGATAAGGGCGGTCTGTAGTCATTGCATCAAATGTATCTGCAACTGCAATAATTCTTGACAAAAGTGGTGTATCGTTACCTTTTGTTCCATAGGGGTATCCCTTACCATCATAACGCTCGTGATGATATGCAGCGCATTGAGATATCTGTTCCATTAGGTGAGCCGGCATAATATCCTGCAGTATTTTATTACCAATGGCGGGGTGAGTTTTCATTAATACAAATTCATCATCATTTAAGGGTGACTCTTTTAGTAAAATGTTATCTCTAATCCCTATTTTACCTATATCATGAAGCAATGCTGCCCGTTCAAGTATTTCTAATTCTTCATTCGGAAGTCCAATTGCATTACCTATCTTTAGGCTGTATTTACTCACTCTTTCTGAATGTCCTCGTGTATACGGGTCCCTGGCATCCAGTGCAGATGATAAAGTTACCAAAAAACTCTTAAACATTGTTTGTAAATTTGTATATAAACGACTATTCTCTACCGCAATAGCAATGATTCCAGCTAACGCTTGACATAGGTGCAAATCATCCTCATTAAAAAGATCCCCATTATGCTTATTAACTAACTGTAGGCAACCAATACAAGCACTATGGGTGGCTAAAGGTACACATAATAACGATTTAGTAATAAAGCCCGTTGACTGATCAAAACGCTTCGCCCACCGAGGATCATTACGAACATCACTGATTAATTGCGGTTTGCTGTTTTCAGTAACCCAGCCAGCCATACCTTCTCCAATCTTCAACTTTAGGCCCTTTAAACCGTCAGATTTTGGTCCCTTAGCTATTACCGGATATATATACTGATTAGTTTTATTATCATTTAGCCAAAGTGTTCCTGCTTCAGCATTTGACACGCTCATCGCCTGGTTTAGAGCCATATCTAAAAGTTGATCAAGATCATATGTGGTATGTAGTAGATTTGCAATGTCCCATAACATTTCTATGTTTTTTATTCTGGGTATTTTATTCAAAATCATCACCTGCTTGGCATCTTTTCAAAATATTTATACTCCAAACATCTAGAATAATCCTTTAAATACAGAACAAATAATGGAATAGTTTGATATTGATCAAAGGATTTTAATTGTTTTTAACGAATAGTGTTTCAATTCAGGATAAGGAGATATTGTTTTCCTATGGATACAAATCACCCAGTGTTTAATAAGAAATTGCTTATACCAATCTTTCTTTTTATTATAGTTCAGTTGGCAGCATGGTTCGGGTTGTTTAGCAGGTTGGAATTATCATTATATGATGCTTGGTTCCGTATCAACGGAGTAGAAAACCCTGGAGATGAGATAGTAATTGTTGCCCTTGATGAAAAGTCTATTAGAGAAGTTGGCAACCCTCCCTGGCCAAGATCAACACATGCACAATTGCTTGAGAATACCAGGAATGCAAAAGTAGTGGGATTTGACATGCTTTTTAATGCACCCAGCACTGCAGAAGAAGATAAAGCCTTTGCAATGGCAATTCAAGAGCATGGCCATGTGGTGCACGCCAGTCAGTTTACCTTTGAAAATAACGATCAGGGTGAAACAGAACAGGTATTAGAAATGCCCTCAAATGAATTCTGGCCAGGAAGTATAGGATTAGGTTTTGTAAACACCCCTACAGATTCTGATCAGGTGGTAAGACGGGTTACTTTGGCAGATGTTAACACCTTTGAAGTACCCTTTCCGTCTTTTTCATTAGCCTTAGCTATGGCAGCACAGGGTCTCCCCCCAAATGAAATAAACATTACACCAGGCCAACTGCAAATTGGTGAAAAAATCATACCCATTGACAATATTAACAGGGCAATGCCACATTTTTGGGGGCCTAAGAATACTTTTACCACCATTAGTTATATAGATATCCTGAAAGGTAAATATAAACCAGCTTATTTCAAAGATAAAATTATACTGGTGGGACTAGTATCAGCAGCAGACCAAGACACCTTCCCTACTCCCCATACTGCCAGCAACATGATCTTAAACGGTTCACTACCTACACCAGGTGTGGAAATCCACGCTTCTACAGTAAAAAGTTTTCTTACTGATACCTGGTATCGGAAGGCACCGGCACCAGTAAATATTACATTTTTATTTTTGGTTAGTATGGTAACTGCCTTAGTAGTTACCAATCGCGGTCCGTGGATTGGGTTGATTGGCACCTTTACTATCACCTTGGCCTGCACCGGTTTGGTTTATGGTTTATGGCATATGGGTTGGTGGTTAAATCTAGCTGCCCCATTGGTATTGGTGTTCCTTAATTATGCAGCAATAACTGCCGCTGACTTTGTCCAGTCTGAAATGGCCCGCCGCCGCACCAAAGCCATGTTTAGTAGATATGTGCCCGGCGACGTGGTGGAAGAAATAATGAAGAGCTCTGAAGACGTTAAACTTGGTGGTACCAGGCAGGATGTTACCATAATGTTTTGTGATATTAGAGGTTTTACAGCATACAGCGAAAACAAACCACCGGAAGAAGTGGTAAGCAGGTTGAATGAATACCTTACAGCTGTTACCCATGTTATCTTTAAATATAATGGCACGTTAGATAAATACCTGGGGGATGGTTTAATGGCCTTTTTCGGCGCACCTGTTCACTACCCTGATCATATTGAAAAAGCGATTAATGCTGCTGTAGATATTCAAAAAGCTATAAATAAACTAAATGATAAGTGGGCTAAAGATGGGGCTCAACCGTTAAAAGTTGGAGTAGGTTTAAACAGCGGAAGTGTATTGGTTGGTAACGTAGGGAGTCCTGAACGGATGGATTATACGGTAATCGGTGAAGATGTAAACCTAGCCTCTCGAGTGGAAAGTTTAACCAAGCACTTTGGTGAATTAATAATGATCAGCGAACGTTCTGTTGATAAATTAGATGACAGTGATGTACTTAAACAGTCACTAATACATCTAGGTTCTGCCGAGGTAAAAGGATTTAGCAAGGCGGTAGAAGTATATACTATTAATAATAAAACAAATTAAAAATCCAGGATGGAAAACCATCCTGGATTTTTAATTTATTTAAACATATGGAATACTTGGTCTACGTCTTTGTCCCCACGCCCGGATACATTTACTATAATAATTTTATCTTTATCCAGATTCGGGGCCATTTTAATAGCATGGGAAATAGCATGGGCACTCTCTAAAGCTGGAATGATACCCTCTGTGCGTGACAACTCTTGAAAAGCTTCCAGCGCTTCATTATCATTAATGGCTACATACTCCGCTCTGCCACTTTCTTTTAAATGACTGTGTTCAGGTCCAACCCCCGGGTAATCTAGGCCGGCAGATATAGAATGGGTTGGCAACGGTTCTCCGTTTTCATCCTGCATCATATAACATTTAAAACCGTGCAACACTCCGGGTTTTCCGACACAAAGTGGTGCGGCATGTTCACCTGTTTCCAGACCTTTGCCTCCCGGTTCTACACCAATGATATTTACTTCTTTATCTTCCACAAATGGGTGGAACAATCCAATGGCATTGCTGCCGCCACCTACACAAGCAATTAGATAATCAGGCAGACGGTTTTCTTTTTCTAATATTTGAACTCTAGCCTCTTTACCTATTACCGTCTGAAAGTGTCTTACAATTAATGGGAATGGATGTGGTCCCACTGCTGAACCCAGCATATAATATGTGTTATCCGCATTCTCTACCAAGTCTTTTAGTGCTTCATCAACTGCATCTTTAAGAGTTCGGGTACCTGTGGTTACAGGAACCACCTTTGCCCCCAATAACTCCATACGGAAAACATTTAATGCCTGGCGTTTAGTATCTTCCTCACCCATGTAAATGATGCATTCCATATTAAACATAGCACAAACAGTGGCAGTGGCAACACCATGCTGTCCAGCACCGGTTTCCGCTATTATCCTTTTTGCTCCCATTCTGTGTGCCAGCAACACTTGACCTAGTACATTGTTAATTTTATGGGCTCCGGTATGATTTAAATCTTCCCTTTTCAGGTAAATCTTAGCGCCACCCAGTTTTTTCGTTAATCTTTCTGCATAATATAGTGGGTTAGGTCGACCCACATACTCTTTTAAATAATAGTTGAATTCTTTAATAAAATCAGAGTCGTCTTTATAGCGGTTAAATGCCGCTTCCAGATTATCCAATACTTTTCTTAGTTCCTCTGGGACATAACATCCCCCAAAATCACCGTAATAACCTTTTAAATTACTCATCTCAGCTCCTCCTTATTCCTTCTCAACTTTTTAGCACCCCTATAGGGAACTTCCGTCATTATAACACCGAAAATATAGTATTTCAATGGTAGAAACTTTCTTGAACTATGTCATTAATATTGTATTTAATAAAAGACTAATGACCTTTTAGTAATTGTCAATTGTCCTTTTTTATGTCTATTGATATGCATTCCTTATCGCCTCTTGTGCATCTTTGCCGTCTACAGTTTTAACTCCTTCCATCCAACCAGTAACCACATCAACATTGTTAGCTACCCACTCTTTTGCCACTTCATCAGCTTCACGGCCTTTTTTACTGTATTCCAGTATCCATTCACTTTGATACTCATTCTTTAGTTTAAACTGTTTTAAAAATCTAGTAATGTTTGGATCATCTTCCGGTAATGTCTTTTTACTTATTGTTCCCACTTCTCCTTCTCCTCCCCAAATGCCTTCGGGATCATCTAAGTACTTAATATCAAAGGAGATGTTCATCCAATGAGGTTTCCACCCACTAAATATAATCCAATCATTATCTTTTGTAGCTTTTTCAACTTGAGAAAGCATTGCGGTGGTACTGCTTTCCAGCACCTCCCAATTCCCCAAATTATAGGTGCCGTTTTTTATAGCATCAATCATTATCTGATTACCATCATTACCCGGCTCAATTCCATAGTACTTGTAGCCAAATTTTTCCCCATAGTCACTTATATCTGCCAAAGAAGTCACCCCAGCATCATAAACATATGCCGGTACCGCAGCTTTATACAGGGTACCTTCCAAGTTATTACCCAATACAACAATGCTTCCTTCATCAAGGTATGGCTGCAACATTGACTTTAAAGTTTCAAACCAGGCACCAAGAAATACATCTATATCCCCGGTGGAAAGACCCTTCAAAAGTATTGGCTGGGTAAGTGCTTCAATGGTAACGTTATAACCTAGGTTTTCTAAAACTTCCTTTACCACTTGAGTCTTCACGGTTACCCCAGGCCACTCAACAATACCAAATGTCAAATCTTTTTGAACAGTTAACTGTTCTTCCTGATTATTATCAGCGGCATTATCGTCTTCCCCTTCATCATCCTGACCGGCACAAGAAACAAGCGCACCTCCTACAATTAATAATGATAACACCAGTAAAATTGCTAAATATTTTTTTCTAATAAGAAACCCCTCCTTTACAATTTAGATAAAACTTCATAGATTAATATACCCCTCTAATTTTAACCTATGTACGGGATGCCAAATGGTCATAGCCTGAAGATCGGTGGATACAGCCACAGGTCAGTTTATTAAAAGTAACCAAAAAAAGGACTTGTTACTTAGCCCATAGAGTCTATAATCATGTTATTATGGATGGATATAAAAAAGATTCTTTGAAATCAATTTTAAATATAGTAAAAGGGACAGGCAATAAAAAACCTGTCCCTTTTACTATATTTAATACCAATAATATGGATATTTCCGTTCATTGGATAGATTGTTAACCAGGAGTGCGATAATCACTAAACACACTGCACCCAGTAAAACAGGAGAAAAAATAAAGTTAAAGTCTTGGGCTGTGTACACCGCCACAAAAGCTGTAGCCCCACCGGGTGGATGCAGAGTATAAGTAAGTGCCATCATCATAATTGCCAGGGTTACCCCTAACGCAATGGCCCACCATACATCACCAAAAAGTTGATATACTATTACACCCATTAAGGCAGACACTAGGTGACCTCCAATAACATTTCTCGGTTGTGCCATCGGCACTTGGCATGCAGCATAGAGAAGTACCGCAGAGGCACCAAAGGAAGGCAATAATAAAGGCAAGTTGTAATATTCAGCTAGCATTGCCACCAAGCCAATACCGGCAAAACTGCCAAGGGCAGTAGTTAATATTCCAGTTAATGAAATTTTAGGTAGATCTGTACATTTTCCAGCTTTCATCTTACAAGCATAATTTCTTAATTTGATAGAAAAATCCACGGTACCTTCCTGCATCAAACCCCTCCTGATTATTATGTAATAATTAATTCTATATAATAATACCTTAATTTCAGAAAAGATTTTATGATCTACATCACACTATGTTCATTCATATTGCAGGATAATTGGTGTTCTTTGTAAAATAAAATAATGTATAATGATATTTTTATACAGCAAGGGAGGGAGCAACACTGGTAGAGAACCCAACGGTATGGAAGTGCGAAGGATGTCCTGTGCGAAAATTAACCATTGTATGTGATTTAAAAGGAGATGACCTACAGGAATTTCAAAACAACGTGCAAAAACATAAAGTTAAATCCGGCCAACTGATTTATTCAGAGGGCGAAAAATGTGATGCAATAAATATTATTATGCATGGTAGAATAAAACTCTACTATGAAAGTATTGAAGGTAAAGAGCAAATAGTTGATATAATCGGACCCGGATCGGTCTTTGGAGATGTGTCATTGTCAACGGACAGCAAATATGACGTCAGTGCAGAGGCATACGAAGACGGAGTGTTTTGCAGTATCCCGTTGGATTATTATCACAAGCTGGTTCAAGCTAAACCACAGGTAGCTTTAAGGTTGCTTTCAGTTTTAGAATCCCAGTTAACTAAATCAAGAAAAACCATTAGAGATTTATCTTTAAAACGAGCTCGCCAAAGAATGGCTTCAATCATTACCAGGTTGGCCCGCGAAGAAGGAAAAACAGATGCAGAAACATGTAAAATAAACCTGCCGGTAACGGTGCAAACACTTGCTTACATGAGCGGACTGACCCAAGAAACAGCCTCCAGAGTTCTCAGTGAATTTCGGAAAGATAAATTAATTAATTTAAAAAATAAACGGTTAGAAATATTAATGGTTAATAAATTGGAAGAAATAGAAATATAATTACTTAAAATGCCCCGCTAATTAGCGAGGCATTTAACTTTTGAACTTATTCCCTTATATATTTAAGGTAAATATTAAAGTAATGCTAAATACAGCCATTATTAGTGAGGCTACTAAACCTACAATAAAAGGTTTTATACCCACCTTTTTCATATCATCAAAATTTGTTAACAGTCCTACACCGGCCATAGCAGTAACAATTAAAAATTTGG
The DNA here is from genome assembly GCA_009711615.1 of Bacillota bacterium. Classification (GTDB taxonomy): domain Bacteria; phylum Bacillota; class Desulfotomaculia; order Desulfotomaculales; family Desulfohalotomaculaceae; genus Desulforadius. Next base: position 54,794 of record VENI01000011.1, read on the forward strand.
AGAATACTTTTGTGTTATCTAAGAAATTAACCCACATTTCGTTATTCAACCACATGCTATCCCCAACTGTTCTTAATCCGGCCATCGCTAAGAAACCCACTACAAACCAAGGGAAAATTTTGATATAGCTAATTTTCTTACCAGTATCTCCCGCTGCATTTTTTTGTTTATTAGCATATATGACTCCAAGAATAAGTACAATTGGTGCCAATAATACCGTCCGTGTTAATTTAACAACGGTTGCTATTTGCCCCGCAGGATCACTAAACGCAAAACCAGCAGCAATAACTTGGGCAGTTTCATGAACAGCCACCCCAGCCCAAGTTCCAAATTGCATATCAGTTAGTAAAAGCATCTTACCTATTAAAGGATAGACAAATATTGCAACTACACCGAAAATAGTAATTGTGGCCACTGAGAAAGTAATCTCTTCGTCTTTGGCATCAATAGCTGGTGATGCTGCAACTATAGCTGTACTTCCACAAATTGCAGTTCCAATACCAATTAATGTAGCTAGTTTATCCGGAAGTCCTAGCTTCTTACCAAATAAATAGGTTATAGTAATAGCAAAAGATACACAAATGAGTATAATTATTAGCGCACTAGAACCTGTAGTTATTACAGCCATGAAACTTAATCCCAAACCTAGTAGAAAAATTGCAGCTTGTAAAACCTTTTTCATGGCAAAGTTAATCCCTGGTCTAAAGATTTTGCCTACCCCTATTGTATTATTAATTAACATCCCTAGCAGTATTGCAATAATAACACCACTAATAGGTTTCTGACTACCAATAACAATATTATTATGGATAAATTGAGAAATAAATGCTAGAGTAAATGCCAATAGCATTCCAGGTATAATACTTTTTCTATTCAGTATTAATTGCCTCATACAAAACGCTCCCTTTGAGAATTTGTTTATCACTTTGACCAGTTTAGTTCAAATTTTATAACTAGTCAAATAATTAATTTCTCAAATAAGAAGGCATTTAACACTTAAAAGAAATATTTGTTATTACTTTTGTTAGATAATGGTACAAATAGCATGTTATTTTGGGTTAAATTAACAATAATCTTTGGTTTAATTAATGTCTTTAGTGAATAAGAAAACAGGTGCTTAAATGCACCTGCTAACATTTTCTTCTCTATTATTATTTAATAATGATGTACCCCAAATAGAAACAATTAAACTTCTTGCTGTTTCATTTTCCGGTTCTGCCCGTAAGATATGTTCTAAAAATTCCTCTGCCTCTTTCGTATCATTTCGCTTAACCGCATTGTTTACTATCTCTGCTAGATAGAGCTGTTGTTTATAGTACGTTAAGCCTATGTAAGTAGACAGCCAAGAAGATATTTGATAGCTCATGGAATCTTTAACTTTTAGTCTATCAATTGATTCGTATCCAAATAATACGCTTAAGGCAATTATAGCAATCCAAAAATAACCTAGGGGTTGACTAACAAATAACAACTTTGCTATTACCAACATCCCCACAAACCACATAGAACTGTAAATTATTCCCTTAAATAATTTATCTCTCATGTGAAAACCCCCACTTTTATTATATAAGATAAACTATTTTTTCACAAGGAATAGTATATATATTTTTTTAACAATATTAACCATAAAAAAGGTAATTTCATTAATTAAGATGAACAAGTAATGTAGGTATACTTGTTGACTTATCAAAGAATATGCAAACCATTGTGAAATTGGGGTAGATATAATGATAAAATATTTTCCTATTGAGTCCATTGAGAAAATATTAGAAGAAGTTGGGATAGGTATATCATTCGTAGATACAAATGGCGATATCTTTTACTTTAATCAACTGGCTGCTGAACTTCTAGGATGGAGAGAAGATAAACAAAACTCAATACTATCATGCCATCCTCCAAATATCCGCCGCAGTGTAATAAGCAAGATTTCAACCAATAATGGAAAAGAGTGGCATCGGGTATTACAAATAAATAGTAGATATATTGAAAATGTCTATTCTCCTATAGATATTCCAGAAGTGTTTACAGGGATAGTAATCCTCACAAGAGATGTGACTGAACGGGAAAACATAATTAAGGAGCTTAAAAGTACAACAAAAGAATTACAGTCAAGTAATGAAAAACTACAACGTCTTACAGAAGTAGATGGTTTAACAGGTATTGCCAACCGCCGATATTTTAACTTATGTCTAGAACGTGAATGGAAGCGAGCAATGAGGCATGGTGAAACAACTTCATTAATAATGTGCGATATAGACTTCTTTAAAGCATATAATGATACTTACGGTCACCTAAATGGTGATGAATGCTTAAAAAAGATTGCTGAAAAATTATTAGAATCCGTAAAAAGGCCGCATGATTTAGTGGCCAGATACGGCGGTGAAGAATTTGCAGTTATTTTACCTAACACTGATAAAAATGGGGCTGCTTTCGTAGCAGAAGAACTACGGGCCAATGTTAAAGCCCTTAATATAGAACATAAAAATTCTGATGTTAGTAAAGTTGTAACTATCAGTGTAGGTGTTGCAACCCTTGTTCCTGAATTAGATTCTTCGCCGGAAATATTAATTACCACAGCTGATAAGACTCTTTATCAGGCAAAAAATGAAGGCCGGGACAGAGTGAAGATATCCGAATAATGGATATCTTCGCTTTAACTTAATAATTTTTCTTTTAAATCATAGTAATGTTTTGTAAAATAAGTACCAATCTGGGATTCTCTATAGTCAAAACCATAAGCTCTTCGGCTGACAGCAAGTATTGGTGGGGACTGGATTCTCTTGGCTAAGCCAATGCCATTAAACAGTTTCCACCATTGCTCTAAATCTTCTATAAACTCCTTAGGGGTGGAGAATATTTTGTTTACCAACCCAGGTTCACATCCTATTCTCTCTTCCAAAACTCCCTCACTGTACCATTTCAAAATGTCCTCTGGAGTGACTCTTTCCCATGGTTCAATAAATGCACGGAAAAGATAATCATGATACGGGTAAATAACTGGGTCGCCTTGCCCTTTATCAACATCATGCTCAAAACTTAGTTCTGCACTAGGTACCAAATCTATAATACCTTGCGGGATAACTTCTTTTTGATATATATGTTTATTAAGGTAAATTGCAAGTTCATAAACCTGATGTTTCCACAAATCGGCTAGCGCAGCTAAAAAACCTGCCTGATCTCCATATAAAGTAGAGTATCCTACTGTTAATTCTGTCTTGTTGGCGTTGCAGGTAAACACCCCACCAAATGCAGCAGCAACAGCGGCAAGCAATCGAGCGGAACGATCTCTCGCTTGGATATTCTCTGCCATGTGCCGACTGATTTTCAGCTTTAATTCTGTGTTATCTATGCTTCTAACTGCAGGGGTATCTTCAATTTGATTTATTGTTTCATCAACAACATGCTGAATGGGTAGTACGGTATATAAACACCCAAGTTTATTAGCCAAACTTGCAGCTAGGTTTTTAGTTGTGGTTGAGTTATACTTACTTGGCATATTTACCAAAAGAATATTATCGGATTTCAGCACTCTAGCATATAATGCTGCCGTCACTGCAGAGTCAATTCCTCCGGATATACCAATTACTACTTTATTAATTCCAATGGAAGTGGTGAACTCTCTGATAGCATGACAAAGGGTTTGGTAGATATATTCAACATCTTCTTTAACAGGGTGCTTATTAGCAGTTATAGATTTACCTTGGTCTGTTAGATCTAACTTTGTAATCTCAACACTCTGAACAAAAGGACTTCCACAATGACCAATTATCTCTCCACCACCGTTATAAAAAGTGCTTGAACCATCAAAAGAATAGATAGTTTTCCCATTATTTTGGATGCCTGTATTATTAACATAAACTAGGGGTGTGCCTGTGGTACGGGCTTGTTCAGAAAAAATTCTGTTTCGCTTATTGTATTTACCTAATGTAAATGGTGAGGATGATATATTTATGTTCAAATGAACCCCACCCTTATTATTAATAAACTCTATTGGTTTGATAGAATAATTCTCAGTCCACCCATCTTCACACATAATACACCCTAAACCAATTTGCTTACCCTTAAAGGGTGCATAAACAGGTTCTATTAAATCATTAATTTTTATATCTAACTCTTCCGAAAGCTTACGGAGACCAAAAAAATGCCGTTCATCGTCAAACTCTCTATAATTAGGTAGTAGGGTTTTAATTCTAAAAGGGTATGGAAAGTTGTCACCACCCAGAAGTTTCTCGTTATGAGCAATAAAGCAAGCATTATATTTGCGCACTCTTCCATCGTCGCCAATTTTATGCCAGTCCACTGCAACATTTCCAAAAATAATGATTTGATCTTCAGATGCTTCTATTATTTTATTGCCGTAATATTCACAATCCTTTAGAAAAGCTGCTTGCTCCCATGTATCTCCCAATAAGTATCCCGGAATACACATTTCTGGAAAAATAATAATATCTGCCTTCTTACTTTTTGCTTCCGCTATCATATCAAGCATAGTTTCAGTATTAATATCAGGTCTACCGGGCACTACGTTCATCTGACACATGGCAACATTGATAATCAAGAACTCTCACTCTCCTTTGAACTATTGTTAATGTTATAAATATCAGAAAGGAATTGTTTTATCCCTCGACAAGCCAGTTTAATATCGTAAGCAACTGCTGAAACATTCATAAAAGCATGCAGAAAATTAGCACCGGTTATATGCACATGCCATTTATCAACATGTAGACTTAATTCCTCCCATAGGCTATCATCTACAGGTAATAGTTTAGGTTCTTCATTGTCAAGGACAGCTTTTTGTAACTCATAGTTTAAATAATTAAATGATGCTAAGCCGTGTTCCAACGTCTTTAACACATCTTTAAAATCATCCGTTATTGGCGGGTCACCGCGCTCAACTCGCCATGAGATTCTCTGCTCTGTTGCAATATATGTATCTCGACTGCTGTGGTAAAGATTTGAATTGTAATCAATATACCTTTCATATATCTTAACCCTTTGATCATTGGGGGCATCCCCACCTAATTGCTCTTTATATAATTCGAGATATTCCCTGCTTTTCCTTATTAAATTTTTCACCTCTTCTCTTTTAGCATAAAACTTATCCGGATCTCTTTCCAAATTAATAAAATCTCTTACCGATTGTTCGAAAAATGCAGCCATTTCATCATTTAATGTTCTTAATAATTCAGTTAACCTATTTTTATATTTCGGTGGTAGTACAATAATATTCACCAATAATGCAGCAGCCAAACCAATGAATATAATATATGAACGATCTAGGGCGTGCATAAGAAATTTGCTTTGTGGAGCATCTAACACAAAAATTGCAGCAACAACCGCCATACCAATACTCTGTTTAAAACCAAACTTCTTGTTAATGGTTATCACCAACACAGTAGCAACAGCCATTTCAATTGGTCCACTACCTACCAAATAACCAAAAGCTATCGCAATTGTAACCGAAATGAGGTGAGATAAAATTTGCTCCCAAGCATTCATAAAGGAACGATAAATGCTTGGCTGAATATTCATAACTGCACTAACAGCGGCAAAAATCTTAGGTTCGACCTGTAATAGACTTGCCACGTATAATGCTACTCCCACGGCAACACCGGTCTTTATAATCCTAGCTCCAAAAGGTGTTTTCATTTTTAATTTCATTGCATTAACACTCCAGTTAATAAATAAAGCCCAAACACAAACGTGAATGGACTTCATTGGCCATAGTTATATTAAAAATTATGATAATTAATATCTATTATAAGGTATTTTAGTATAAATGTCAGTATTGCAATTAGACAATTGGCCAACTTTATTACAATGCTTAACTATTTCATATTTTAACCCCCAAAACTTAAGCTATAATTATCATCAAGTCTTAAATTTCTTAACTAGTTGCTGCATATCCTTAGCCATTTTAGTTAGAGATTGAGACGCATTGGCTGTTTCCTCACAGGTTGCAGTAAACTCTTCGGAAATACTGGAAATTGATTCAACCATTTCCTTAGCGTCGGATATTTCTTCAGCCTGCTCTTTATTTTTTTGGCTTATTTCTTTCATACTCTGTATTACTTCCTGCACTCCATCAGCAAGCTCGATAAATGATTGAACTGCTTTACTTGATTGCTCACTTCCTTTATCAATCTTTAATAATGTATCATTGCTTTTATCTTTAATTTGTTCTATAAAATTAGCATTTTCCTTTGTTACATTATTTGTTTCCTCTGCTAACTTTTGTACTTGTTCTGCCACTACTGCAAAGCCGCGCCCGTGTTCGCCGGCCCTGGCGGCTTCAATGGCAGCATTTAAAGCCAACATATTAGTTTGGTCGGCAATATCTTCAATAGTTTTGCTGTTAGTTTCAATCTTCTTGATATGCTTGATTAGCTCATTAACAGCATCATTTATATCATCCATACCCTCGCCTGCTTGATTGGTTATGACCCTACCTTTGTTTGCTACATCTTCGGATAAACTTAAAGTACTTTGTACCTGCGATATATTTGATGCATTCTCAACTGCATTTTCTGCCCAGTCATTTATCATTTTATTTAATTCCACCGTTTGGCTTGACTGTTCTTGGCTACCTGCAGCCACCTGCTGGGTACTTGCTGATATTTGCTCAGCAGAAGTACTAACGCCGTCTGCCGATTGATCAATTTCACGCACAATATTGGCAATAGATTCTATTAAGCGATTTGTGGCAGAACCTAATGCTTGTAACTCATCACCTGACTTTATCTCAATACGTTGGGTTAAATCACCACCTTGACTAGCTATCTCATCTATTTTTGTTAACAAAAGACGAATGTATTTTAAAATTAAATACTTTGATAATAACAACATTACAATAGTGGTAACTATTAAGTTTACTAGTGTGGTAGCGTATGTAGCCACCACTCCATTAAAAAAATTAAATTTCGCCATCTGTAAATTTATAATATGGGATATTGGAGAACTAACTATGCTTGTTACTATTACTGCTAAAGCAATTTTACCCTTTAAACCAAATTTTACTTTTAATAGTTCATTTACTCTACCTATATTTTCTTTTGCTGCATAAGCTCTCTTCATATAATCTCTCCTATATAAGTAATTACAATCTTTTAATATAAAACATGCTTGAATTCGTAAATATTATTATCAGAGTCGTTAAATTGATGGTGATTATAATCTAAATTAATCAAATGTTCGGTATTATCTGATAATTCTTCGACGTCGTCCACAACTAACGCCAACTTAACATCCTCATAATTTATTAATATAACCTTAGAAAAATCATCTGGTTCTTGTTGGGGAAGTTCTAGACCTACCGAATAATTAATTATAGGAATTGTTTCTGAATTATAAATAAATACCCCGCAAAGATCATCGAGGCCTGGCAAAGAAGACAAATCATAATAGTAAACAATTTTGTAAACATTAGCGATACTGATAGCATGGTACTGTTGGTTCAGTGTAAAAATAATAACCCTTGAGTGTGCCACTATTCTACCCCCCTTGTAATATTTAAGTGCTGTAAAGATGAAAAGTTAACAACCTCTGTTCACTTATTCAATGCAAGTCCCATACCAATTTTAACTATCTCATATAAAATATGCTAAAAACGCACAAAAATAAGGTTTCTATGAAAGTATAGAAACCTTATAAGAGTGACATTAGCAATTTTATTCAACAAATTTTAAGACAATTGTATAATAAATCGTCTAATTTTGAGACATTATGAAAATAAATGTAGAAAACTATTTAACTTTGCGATATAAAGTTGCCCTGCTTATTCCAAGTGCCTTTGCCGCCATGGAAAGATTACCATCAAAATAATTTATTGTTTTCTCTATATATTCCTTTTCAACGTCCTTGAGCGGTTTTGGGTTAAAATTTTCTTCATCATCACCGTTTGATTTTATATTATGGCCAACCATTACTTTCTCTTTATCTTCATTTCTGTTTACTGTGGATATTATTTGCCTAGGTAGATGTTTAATCTCTATAACATCTGTCTCAACTTGCAAAACAATTTGTTGAGTTATGTTATATAATTCTCTAATATTGCCATGCCAAGGGTATAATTTCAAAACTTCCAAAGCTAGTTCTGAAAACACCAGATTGGTTGATAAATCATATTTACTAACAATACTGTCAACAAAGAAATTAATAAGTTGGGGAATATCTTCAACCCTTTTCCGAAGGGGCAAGATATCCAGGTGAACTACATTCAAACGGTAATACAAGTCTTTTCTAAAGTTTTTTCTTTCTATCAACTCTTCTAAATCTGAATTTGTAGCAGCTATAACTCTTACATCTGTTTGAATTAACTTTTCCCCACCTACTCGCATAAACTCCCCTGACTCTAAAACCCTGAGCAATTTCACTTGAATGGCTTGGCTTGCTTCACCTAACTCGTCAAGAAAAAGGGTTCCTTGGTCGGCTAATTCAAAGATTCCTTTTTTAGCTGCCACAGAGCCAGTAAAGGCTCCTTTCTCATGCCCAAACAATTCGCTTTCTAAAAGGTTCTCATGAATCGCTCCACAATTTATTGATGTAAAATAATTTTCACTTCTATTACTGGCAAGATGAATAAACCTGGCCAAAAGTTCTTTTCCGGTTCCCGTTTCACCGGTAATTAGAACACTGATTTTCTTGTTTGCAATTCTGTATGCAGTATAAAGTAATTGTTGCATTTTTTCATAATTGCTTATTAGCATCCCTACTTGGTTAGCATAATAACTGATACATTCAAACTCATTTGCTTTTGTTGTATTTAAATCAGTACTCTTAACAGCATTTTGAATTAACCCTCGCAACTCTTCCATGGAATTAAAAGGCTTTTCTAAGTAATCATAGGCACCATAATTAATTGCTTCTACCGCAGTTCTAATAGTTCCATAACCAGTCATAAGAATACACTTACAGTCGGGTTCAATCTCCTTAATGTGCTTCAGCAAACTTAATCCGGAACCATCCGGCAGCATTAAGTCAATTAAGGCCATCTGGAACTTTCTTTCGTTCATTTCCTTAGATGCAGTTTTAATATCACCAACAGCTATTACTTGACCATATTCACTGGTAATAATTTTTTTAAGAAGAGTTTGCATTTGTTTTTCGTCATCAACCACTAGAATATTAATGCGTATCACCAACTTCTTGATCACAAATCCTCTGTATAATTTCTTGAATTTGTTCGCAACACATTAATATATCTTTCACTTCATCACTGTTACTATCTTCTAGAGAAAGCAATTCTGCATTTCCTTTAATTATGGTCACCATATTATTTATTTTGTGTACATGTTTTCGCAATTTTATATTATCAATATTAGCTGACATATAACTCCACCTTATAATTTTGTATCAGTATTAATTACTTCCTTCATAGTCTTGCTTAACTCTTCAATGCTGTATGGTTTTGAAACAACAGCACTAAAGCCGTATTTTTTATATTCCGCCATAACAGGATCTGTGGAATAGCCACTAGACACTACTGCCTTTACATTGGGGTCAATGTTAATTAAATGTTTTATTGTTTCTATTCCCCCCATACCACCAGGTATAGTCAAGTCCATAATAACAACATCAAAGGTATTACCAGAACTGATAGCTTTTTCATACTTTGTAATTGCTTCTTCTCCATCTTGAGCATAATCAACATAATATCCCAAATATTTAATTATTCTACCTGCTACTTTCCTAACTAGCAGTTCATCATCCATAATAAGCACCCTGCCTGACCCTTTAATTACCATTCCATCGTCTGATTCATTATTTGCAGATTTGTCCAAAGTGGCAGGTAAGTAAATATTAAAGGTTGTCCAGTTATCATTCTCAGATTCCACTTCTATGTGTCCATTATGCTTTCTTATAACTGAATAGCAGGTAGCTAACCCTAATCCACTTCCTTCGGGTTTAGTTGTAAAAAAGGGATCAAATACTTTTTGAATATCTTTTCTATTTATGCCTATTCCATGGTCAGTTATAGATATCTTGACGTATTTTTCAGCTTTTATGGCTACAAAGTGATCTTTATTTATTGATACATTTTCACAAACAATTTTTATCTCTCCTTTGTTAGACATCGCTTGTTTGGCATTTAGAACGATATTATTAATCACCTGGTAAATTTGACTATTGTCAACTTCAACCGGCCAAAGGTCTTTGGGGAAAGAATATTTACATGCAACTGCAGAACCTCTTATAGCAAATTCAGTTGCTTCCTTTATTAAATCATCAATAGAAATAACTTTTTTAATTGGTTCATATCCTTTGGCAAAGGTAAGCAACTGCCGTGTTAAACCTTTCGCCTGCCGAACAGCTTTTTTAAGTTCCAGTAACGCCTCTAGTTCTTCATTGTTACTTTTATTATACAGTGTCAGAAGCTGTATATTTCCCATGACACCAGTTAGCAAATTATTAAAATCATGGGCTACCCCACCTGCCATAACACTAAGTGATTCAAGTTTGCTCGCTTTAAGCATTTCTTGTTGCAATCTTTGTTCATCTGTTACATCCCTTAAAACTAATACTGCACCAGTGATCTTACTACCAATATCATATATGGGAAAACAACTAATAGTTATTGCTTTTTTCATATTATCTGCAGTACTAACTTTAATATTATTCACATCTTTTGATAAACCAGTAGTTATAACCTCATTAAAACATTGCTTACATTCTTGTGCATAATTATCTGAAAGAAAGGTAAATATATTATAGATTGAATTATTGATAATCTCCTTTGGCTGCCCTAATATTGTTCCTGCCGCTTTATTAGAAATTATTACTTTTCCCTGAGAATCTGTTGTAATCACACCATCCTTAATCGAACGTAGTGTTACTGCTAATCGTTCTTTTTCTAGTGCCAGTTCCTCCTCAGCCTGTTTGCGTTCAGTGATATCTCTAACAATATCTAAATCAACTTCTCCATTATTTAAAGTTGCTTTTTGCAAACTGACTTCTACCGGAAAAGTAGTGCCATCCTTGCGGCGGTGTTGAAATACTTGCAATTGATCTTTACTAATCAACGATTTAATCTCTGTGTATGAAATTGCCTTAACACGCAAATCGTTGATATTCATTGTTAATAACTCTTCACGGGAATAGCCATATGTTTTAGCTGCCGCATAATTCGCCTCCAATATTCGCCCACCATCTCCGACAAGGAACATGCTATCACGGCTATTTTCAAAAAGCATTTGATAATGTTTTATTGTTTTTTCATATTCTTTGCGCTCAGTAATATCACGAATTACCAGCGTACGGTAGGTGCTGTTATTTCTTATCCAAGTAGAAATTAATATTTCTATAGGAAACTCACTATCATCTTTTTTAAGACCTACCTCTTCAAAAACCCCCTTGGCAACCTTATCTAAATACCAACCGGGTATTATTTTCTCAATTGTCATTCCCAATACTTCACTTGCTGAATACCCAAAAATATTTTCTGCCGTTTTGTTCAAAAACATTATATTATTTTTACTATCTATAGTTACTACTGCATCATTTACTGAATGCGCTATTGATGTTATCTGCGCTTCCCTTTCCTTCAACATTCTCAACAAGCTGGTGGTATACACGTCAACAACCATATCTTTACCTAATTGAAAAGCAGTTCCAGCATCATATTCGTTAAAACCACCCGGCTTGTTGGCTAACACTAACATTCCTGCCGGCTTATTCTTTAAAAACAATGGTACAAATAGTATATTATCTATTGGCAAATGCCCCTTCGGTAAAAGTTCTGACCATTTACTTTTAGGAAAGTTATTTTCATATATTGGTTTTGCTTCACTAAATATTTCCTCGAATATAACGCCTGTTTCCATTTTGATTGGTTCACTAATTACTTTATTTCCATCTCTAAGATGGATTATTTCAAAACTATTTTCATTATCGTCTATTTTAGCAACAAAACCGATTGTCACACCCAGTAGCTCTTTACAGATCTGAAATAGCTTTTCTGCTTCTTTTGTATAGTCACCATGTATAAATGGCAATTCTGCTTCATTTATAATATTTGGCATTTCTTCCCTACGACGTTGTGATACCTCTAAAGCATTGAAAAAAGTAATTTCATTTTTCTTGCGTTCTGTAACTTCGCGGGCTATGCCACTTGCCCCTATGATCTGACCATTATTATCATAAATTAAAGAGTTGTTATGTTCTACCCAAATCACTCTGCCATCTTTTCGAATCCAGCGTAAACCAATTGGTATCCCAACCAATTGTGGATTATTCAATAATCTTTTTAGATATGATAGCTCCTCTGGATGAATTATTCTATATATCAAGTTGGGATTTTTATAAAATTCTCCGGGTGCATAACCTGATATATCAGTAGAGGCTTTACTGATATACCGAACCTTGAAACTGGGGTTTAAGTTAATCTCATATATGGCATCCTGAGAATTATCTGCAATATCACGAAATCGTTTCTCGCTCCCACGCAAAACACTCTGCATCTTTTTATAATAGCTTAACAAAAGGCCACTGGCGATTAGGCACTCAATTATAAACTTTATAAGATATCCCCAAAATAAAAACCAAGTTATCTTAGAATCAACAAAAGGATAATTCATTAGGAGAATACCCAGTAAAATAAAGGCCCAGCCTATAATGTTTCGTTCTAACCCTTTTGCTTGATAACGTACATATGATGTACCACATATTATTAAGTATGTACCACCAAGTACACAAACTAATAAGTTAATAATAAAAAGAGGTAATCCGATACCCATACTTATAATGACAAATGATACAACTAAAACAAAACTGTATTTCCACAACCTTCTAATAGGTAGTCCGAAATAATTCAACGTACCCATAAGCAATAAATAACTGACAATTAGAGGGCCAACTCTATAACCAGGATTTAATAATGCCAGTGGTAAATTCATATAATTCAGATAATCAATAAGAGATGTTAATAAGTAAATAAACCAACCGGCTGTCCAAAAAGCAATATATCTTTTACGTTCTTGAATATATATAAATAAGTACACCAAGGCAATTATAAATAATATGATGATTGAATTTAACATTAATAAAGTATTCAATGCGATACCTTCCCCCAAATCACAAAAGCAAAAATATGTTTAATAAATTAAAATTATATAATAATCAACAATATCCTGCTAAATATGCCACCCCTATGTATTTTAATATTTTCCAATTTCTATTCCTTGAAAGACTTTTATTATCCGTTTTTAACTAAGAAGAAAAAAGGCTAACATCGAGATTTTCTCGTGTTAACCTTTTTTCTTCTTTTTCTTGCAGTATATCTGCGTAAAAACCATATATTGTTTATTAATGTCATTTAACCCTTAGACTTTGCACCGATTTTTTCCTGCTGTACGCTTACAGAGTAATCTAAAAGAATTCTATATATTTTAGTAACTACTGCTGGGCTAACCCCTCTTGTAGTAGCTAAGTTATTAAGTTTATTAATGATAAACCTCTCTCTATCTAAATCACGCACCATAGAAACGGTTCTTTTGAAATTGCTTACTTTCTTCACTAGTCTAGTGCGTCTACCCAGAAGATTGATAATTTGATCATCAATTAAGTCTATTTCATGCCTTAGATCATTAATGGTAGATGAACAATATTCATCTTCTTTTTTAGATATTTTATGAGCTGATGGGTACGAACCCAATACTTTTACAGTCTGGGCAGTGGTTTTAAGACCTTCCAATGCCTCTTTAACATTTGCCTCCGAGCGGTGTCCTTCAAGATCAATGTAGAACAAGTAATCGCCAAATTTCATTTTAGTAGGTCGGGATTCAATTTTAGTTAAATTGATTCCCCTTAAGGTAAATTCTTTAAGCACCTGAAACAAAGCCCCTGGTTGGTTAAGAACAGAAACCAGAAGGGATGTTTTACAACCAATGGTACAAGTTGATTCTTCTCGGGAAAGAACTATAAATCTTGTTTGATTATCAGGTTGATCATTAATATTATCACCGGCAACATTAAGCCTATAAGCCCGGGCTGCTTTGGTTGTTCCCACAGCAGCCCACGAGTGATCGGAATTTGCTACCTGTTGGACAGCTTCAGCCGTGCTGGAAGTACTTATTATTTGTGCATTAGGAAGATGTTTCGCCAAGTACCCCTGGCATTGAGCTAAAGCCTGGGGATGTGAAAAGACATAGGAAATTTCTTTAATATCTTGATTAGGTTTAGTTAATAAATTGTGTTTAACATCTAAAATAATTTCCCCAGAAATCTTTAAGTCATACTCATAGGCCAACAAATCAAGGGTTTGATTTACTGCTCCTTCACTTGAATTTTCAATAGGCACAATTCCGGTATCAGCCTCACTATTACAGACGGAGGAGAAAACTGCTGCTATTGAATTACATGGTAGCAGTTCAGCTTGCTCTCCCTGAATATATTTATTTACTGCTTCTTCACAAAAAGTTCCCTTGGGCCCAAGATAAGCTATTTTCTTACCCATTTACCACCCCTCCTAAATTTATGGGTGATTTCTCTCGACCCACAGCAGCCATCACTTTTTGCAGTTGCTTCATTAGTTCTTCCAGTTCACCGGGATTCAGTGATTGAGCCCCATCACACAAAGCTTTATTGGGTTCAGGATGCATTTCTAGTATTAAACCGTCTGCCCCAGAAGCCACAGCTGCCATGGACATAGGTTCAATCAAACCCCTATCACCAGTGGCATGACTAGGATCAACAATTACCGGAAGGTGACTGAGCCTTTTAACCAGAGGTATAGCGCTTAAATCTAAAGTGTTGCGAGTATAGGTTTCAAAGGTACGAATTCCCCTTTCGCAAAGAATAACATTTTCATTGCCCTCCGACAGAATATACTCAGCTGACATTAGCCACTCTTCAATAGTGGCGGACAAGCCACGTTTTAATAAAATAGGTTTATTTGCTTTTCCAGCTGCCTTAAGCAGTCGGAAATTTTGCATGTTTCTAGTCCCGATCTGTAGTATATCTACATAATTAAGGGCCATTTCTAAGCTTTGTTCATCAATTACTTCAGTAACTGTGGGTAGTCCGCTTTCTAAGGATGCCTCTTTTAAAAGTTTAAGTCCTTCTTCTTCCATTCCCTGAAAGCTATAAGGAGAAGTGCGGGGTTTGAAAGCCCCTCCCCTTAGTATATGACCGCCAGCTTTTTTAACATAACGGGCAGCGGTTAGCAATTGCTCTCTGCTTTCCACCGCACAAGGACCAGACATAACTATTACTTCACTACCACCAATGCTTACATCCCCTACTTCAACCACTGTATTTTCTTCCCGCGCCTGCCTGCTAACCAATTTGTAAGGTTTCATAATAGAAATAATTTCTTCAACCCCAGGCATTTGTTTTAAATTTAGAGAATCAATAGCATGGCGATCCCCCACTGCCCCAATAACAATCCTTTTCACACCATGAATTAGTTGCGGCTTAAAATTATATTTCATCAACTTCTCTTTAACCGCCTCAATTTGTTCAACAGTAGAATTAATGTCCATTACTACTACCATATTTACCCCTCCTATTTGATTTAAAAATATAAAAAGCCCATAGCTAACGTCCCCCAAGGGACGAAAGCTATAGGCTTCCGTGGTACCACCCTAATTAACTCTAAAAAAAGAGTCCACTCATTAAAGATACAGGAATAGATTATAAATAAAAAAACCTTTCATCCCCAAGGGACGAAAAGCTTCTGCTTATCGCGTTACCACCCTAGTTGATCTGCGCAAAACAGACCCACTTATATAGTAAAAGTACGGGAAAATCTATTCCGATACCCCCTTCCTTGTAACGTCGGAAGATTACGGCCAAACCTACTTTGTCCTTTACGGACTTTCAGTCGGCAGCTCCGGAGAGAACTTCAGCTAATCATACTTTAAAGGTGTTTCCAGTCGATGACACCTTCTCCCTGGAAAGCTGGGTTTAACTTACTTTTCCCCTTCACAGCTTTTATGCTAATTTAATTAAATCGTATTATAACAGCAAACAACTTTAAATTCAAGTCCTTTTTTGTGTTTATTCTTAGTAAAAAAGTACCAATAGGTATTATTAATGATAGTATATTGTATAAATAAATAGAGGTGATGATAAATGGGAAATAAATTTGAAGTTTTAGAATTAACAGGTTGGCTAGGCCTAGCATTCATAATTCTCTGCCTTGTTCGGTTTTTTCAAAGAAAAAAGGTAGGCAACGATTTTTTATCGTTTATTATTGCTAACCACCGCATGTTTGGTTGGGGGGCTTTACTTGTTCTATCTGTTCATGGTTTCTTAGCATATAACTTGGCACTTCCCACAATGGGACGGGGTTTCAAACATCATTTATTAAATACAATTTACAGTGGTCAATTAACATGGGCCGTGTTGTTAGTTGTTTGTATGTCCTCAATATTATTTTCCAGACGTATTTTTAAAAATAGCCATTTGTTATTACTGGTCTTCTTGGGAGTACTTGTGTTTACTCATATTTTATAAATATAATGGCCCAGACATCTGGGCTTCTGCCACTAACTTTTTCACTAACTTCTTTCAAATTTTGTTTTTGTCTGTTGTTTCAACCATTACCAGAACTACGCTACATGCAGTTATTGGACAAGCTTCCACTACCCTCCATCATCTAATGAAAACCGTCCCTTTTTAGAGAAACGGGTAATCAATGGTAATGGTCTAGTCCTTCCCCTTGGACAACCTTTCATTTATAATAGAGGTATAAGTAACTGAAATGGGGTGAATTAATGAAGGTAAAACAGGTAATGCTGGAAAACCCTAAAACACTACATTATACCAATACTTTAAACGATGCAGTTAAGTTGTATAAACAAAATAATGTAAACTGTGCTCCTGTAATGGACGACGAGAAAAATGTTCTGGGAATCTTGACGGTGTTTCGTCTCATAGATGCAGTTCGTGCCGGAGCCGATTTCAATGAACCGGTAGACCAAGTAATGGATAAAAATCTGCATATTGTAGATGAAGATACTTCCTTTAGTGAGATTAGTAATAAGCCAATAGACAGGCTTATAATTTTAAATAATCAGAAGCGGCTAACTGGAGTTCTTACTAAGATTGATTTAATAAATAAAGTGCATAATGCCTTAATAAACACCGAAGTTGAATTATCTGAAACCACAGAAGTAAATAAGGAATTGCGCAGTATAATAGAGGCCTTCTATGATGCAGTAATAGTTGTTGATAACCATGGTTTGGTACTAATGGTTAACAACAAGTATTTTCGGCTTCAGGGGCATGCTAAAGATATTTCTGGTGAACACGTAGATAATATAGATATTGATGAGCATGATAAAATAATACAGGTATACCATGATGTAATCAAAAGCGGAAAAGTGTCTTCAATAAAATATCAAAGCGAGCAGAGTGAACTTGTGCTTACTGCCAGCCCTGTGCTGGATGAGAATAACCATCCCATCAGAGTAATCATTACAATCCGTGATCTAACTGAACTAAATAAATTGAAATTGCAATCTGAAAAAGCCTTTCAAGAACTTAATTCACTACGGGCGAAGGAACAAAAAGACTTTATTTATAAGAGTAATAAGATGGTGCATTTAGTAAACAAAGTGCTTAGAGTTTCAAGAGTTGACTCCACAGTGCTAATAACAGGGGAATCTGGGGTGGGCAAAGAGGTGATTGCAAAAAGTATTCACCGCAACAGCTATCGATCAGAAGGGCCCTTTATTCAAATAAATTGTGGTGCCATACCAGAACATTTAATAGAATCTGAACTGTTTGGTTATGAAAAGGGCGCCTTCACCGGGGCTAATAAAGAAGGTAAACCTGGAATGATGGAATTAGCCAATGGCGGTACACTCCTGTTAGATGAAGTTGGTGATTTACCCCTTAACCTGCAGGTTAAATTACTGCGTGCCCTACAGGAACAAGAAATATTCCGCATTGGCGGCAGATATCCCATTAAATTGGATATAAGAATTTTAGCGGCAACCAATAAAGACTTAAGCCAATTAATAAAGGAAAATAAATTTAGAGAGGATTTATTTTACAGGCTCAATGTAGTGCCCATTCATATACCTTCATTAAGGGAACGCTGGGAGGACATTCTGCCACTGGCAATGTATAATTTAGATAAATTTAATCACAAATATAATATGACAAAAACCTTTTCATCTGAAGTATGCAGATTGTTTGAAAAATACAGCTGGCCAGGAAACGTTAGGGAACTATCTAACCAGGTGGAAAGATTAGTTATTATGTCTGATAGTAACGTAATTGAAGCGAACCAACTGCCAGATAATTTTTTTATAGATGAACAGAAAATACCTTTTAAAATAAAGGTGGACAAGATTGTTCCGTTGAAGGATGCTCGGGAAGCTTTAGAGATGGAGCTAATTAACCTTGCCTTTAAAAAATACGGTAGTCTAAGGTCTGCCGGTGAAGCTTTAGGCGTTGCCCATTCTACCTTATTGCGTAAGGCCAGATCCTTAGGCATATCTTTGCAGGAATAAAACGTCCTGGTGCAAGCACGCACCGACGTGGTACAAAAATGTAACTTGTGATAATTATTATTATCACCTTGCTATTATTGTCTTCCCCAAGACAGACAATGTTTTGTAGACAATGTATCATCTAAAAGCGGTGCCTTTCTGCACCGCTTTTTTTGTTGTTAAAAAAACACGTCTTCTGAATGATAGCTAAAAAGACAAGTTTTCCGCTAACTATAGAGGCTTTCGACAAAAAACGACTTTTTGGCATAAATATTGCAATAGTTATCACTAGCTCATGATTTAATAAAATTTTATGGAGGTGTTTTAATTGAATGCGTATGGCGCATGGATTATCGGCCTAGCAGTTGCCTATACAGTCATTTTGATTGTACTGGGCAACTTGATGAAAAAGAAGGCCACCAGTGGTGACAACTATTGGGTTGGTGGTAGAAACTTTAAGCCATGGATGGTATTTGTTTGTATCACAGGTTTATTCTCAGGTTCATCATTTATTGTGGTAATGGAGTTATCGTATTTAAAAGGAATTTCTGCCGGATGGTACGGCGTTGCAGAAATGTTGCATGTACTGATTATTGCTTTAATACTAATAGGTACCTTCCGCAAGAAGATGATGGTAACTATAAGTGGTCTGATTGGTGATAATTTTGGGCGTTTCGCCATGGGGGTAGCTGGTACAATCACCGCTTTTACTTTCCCAATGTGGTCAGTGGCCACTGCCCTATCATTTGCAAGTGCAATAAGTGTTTTCACTGGTATTCCCATTACACTGGCTGTAGCTTTTTGCGCTATCTTATTGCTGATCTACTTACAGGCCGGTGGAATGTGGTCGGTTGTAATGACGCAAACCGCAAACGCCATTGCCTTTTTCACGATGTTTGTGATCGGTATTATAGCATTCTTTATTAATCCTGGTTTTGAGGGGCTTTCTGAGCTTGCTGCAACTAAACCAGAAATGTTTGATCCCACCGGGGTGGGATTGCAAGTAATCATATCTTGGTTTGCAACATTCTTAATTAACGTGCTGTTAGCCCAAGCAGCATTCCAAATGGCTCTTTCCTGCCGTACTCCCGAAGAAGGTAGAAAAGGTATGCTAATGGCATTTGGTGGCAATATCTTCTTTATTATATTCGGTGTTCTCTTTGGTTTAGCAGCTGCAGTGGTAGTTCCTGATGGTTCACGTGGAATGATCGAAGTTCCTAGGTATATGGCTACCGTGTTACCGGCACCGTTGGTTGGTTTATTCTTTTTAGGTATTTGGGCATGTGCCCTTGGTTGGGGTGCTTCTTGCCAGTTTTCCGGATCAACCAGTTTAGGTCGTGATGTTACTTCAGCATTTAACCCTGCTCTTACCGATAATAAAAAGGTATTTTATACCAAGATATCTTTAATAATTCTTACAGTATTAATGATTATTTTAAGTTTA
Organism: Bacillota bacterium; assembly: GCA_009711615.1. Classification (GTDB taxonomy): domain Bacteria; phylum Bacillota; class Desulfotomaculia; order Desulfotomaculales; family Desulfohalotomaculaceae; genus Desulforadius. The sequence goes on from VENI01000011.1 coordinate 74,675, forward strand.
TTGCGCAGTGAACAGGCCGGTTGGTGGAATGTATTTGCTTGGACTTTACGTAACGGTGCCACATTTGCACCAGTAGTGGCAGCCCTTTTCTGGCCACTGGCTACAAAACGAGCTGCGGCGGCATCACTGATAGCAGGTTTTGTTTCAGGTTTAGCATGGTACGCATTAGGCAACTGGGATCCTTCAAACTTCTATCAAAACGTACACCCTGTATTCTTTGGAATGTCAATGAACATGGTTGCAATGGTCGCTGTAACCTTAATTGAAAAAGCCGGTCAATATAAAGTGGCAGACCAGTTAACCAGTTCCCGTAAAAATGCAGCTTTATTTGCGGCAACCCTAAGCGTATTATCTCTGATCGCCATTGGCACCAGCTTTAATTTACTATTCACAAAAGGCTTATTAGGATTGGCTGGTTTCTCGGTTGTAGTTGGTATCTTCATCTTAACCATTGCAATAACTACCCCGAAAGAAGAAGGAACTGCAAACTACTCCAGTATTCAAGAAGCATAGTTGTTTAGTTATCAAAATTATTATTAGGAGTGATGAACATATGTCAAAGGTTAGTATCAATTGGGAAGGAAACATGAAGTTTGTAGGTTCTGATGATAACTTTGAAGTTACTATGGATGCGGCTGCCGTTTATGGAGGACAGAATGAAGGCATACGTCCGATGGAGTTAATGCTTTTGTCCGTGGGCGGTTGTACCGGCATTGAAGTTGGACACATTTTAAATAAAATGCGGGTCAAATTTGACAGCTTTAATATTGAAGTAAACGGAAACAGAGTAGATGAGCACCCCAAAGTATTTAACAACATAGACATTATCTATAAATTTACTGGGGAGAATATTCCAGAACAAAAAGTAAACAAAGCGCTTCAATTGGCAGCAGAGGTGTATTGCTCAGCAGCAAATATGGTAAATAAAACTGCCAAAATGAACTATAAATACGAAATTAACGGTGTTGTTTACGAGTATGTACCTAGCGAGGAATCAACCACTGATAATTAAGGGGGACAAATCACTTATATGTGTACTCAATCTTACGATGTGGTTGTCATTGGGGGCGGCCCCGGCGGATATACCGCCGCGGCCAAGGCCTCTGCATTAGGTGGAAATGTAGCTTTAATAGAAAAAAAGGTGTTGGGAGGAACTTGTCTAAACCAGGGTTGTATTCCCACCAAAACACTGCTTAAGTCAACTGAAGTATTGGCAACCATTAAAAAAGCTAAGGAATTCGGTATAGATGTAGGGGCTCCGGAGTTAAAGCCGGAAAAATTAATAAAACGGAAAAATTCTATTATAAAACGTTTAAATACCGGTGTTAACCACTTAATGAAGAGTGCAAATGTCACTGTAATAGCTGGCGAGGGAAAAATCATCGGCCAGAACGAAGTAGTAGTTTCGGGTAACAATGAAAGAACTGTAATAAAGGCTGGGAAAATAATTATAGCCTCTGGTTCAGAACCGGCAAACCTGCCTGGAATTAAGACGGATGGAGTAAACATTATTAACAGTAATCAGGCTTTAGAAGTATCTGATGTACCTTCCGAGTTATTAATAATTGGTGGTGGAGCCATAGGTGTAGAATTTGCCGGCATTTTTAATAAACTTGGCAGTAAAGTTACGCTGGTTGAAGCATTTTCGAGGATTTTACCCTTTGCAGATGAAGAAGCCAGCAGCACTTTAAAACAATTACTAACAAGAGAAAAGATTAATATCTTAACAGATGCTAAAGTTGCAGAAGTTAACGCTGCCGAAGACGGTCAGGTTGTAAAAATTGATACCCCTAAGGGTGAAAAAGAATTAAAAGTTGATAAAATACTTGTGGCTGTAGGACGACGTCCCAATGGCGAGCAAATGGCAGAAGAAGATCTGGGTCTAGCTGTTGAACGGGGTCGAATAGTAGTTAATTCTAAAATGGAAACTAATATATCGGGTATTTATGCCATTGGTGATGTTACCGGCGGTATTTTACTGGCTCACGTGGCGTCAACTGAGGGTATAGTGGCAGCAGTGAATGCCATGGGTAGCGAGAAAGATATAGATTACAGCGTTGTACCCAGCTGCATTTATACTTCACCTGAGTTGGCCAGCGTGGGCTTGAGCGAGTCACAGGCTGCACAACAGGGTATTAACGTGGTGATTGGTAAATCACAGTTCATCGGTAGTGGTAAAGCTGTAACTATGGGTGAAAACAAAGGTTTAGTTAAAATCGTTGCCGAGGCAGATACGGGTAAAATCCTAGGTATGCACATCGTAGGCCCACAGGCAACCAGCTTAATAGGTGAAGGTGCTTTAGCTGTTAAATTGGGGGCAACGGTTGAAGACATTGCTGACACCATACATGCACATCCATCTCTACCGGAAACAATCATGGAAGCAGCAGAAAACGCGCTGCAGAATTGGAGGGTGACCAATTGAGAAAATACAGCAAAGAACACCAATGGGCACTAGTTGAGGGTGATAAAGTATTCGTAGGCATTACCAATTACGCCGCTGAACAACTGGGGGATGTTGTGTTTGTAGAAATGCCTGCGGTAGGAGATCAACTAGCCGCCAACGATCAGATGGCAGTGGTAGAATCGGTGAAAACATCTTCAGATGTCTATGCACCTGTTAGCGGTGAAGTGCTTGAAATTAATGAAGCAGTGGTTGATGAACCGGAAAAACTCAATGCTGAACCTGAAGGTAAAGACTGGATGGTGGTATTGACCCTTCGGAATCCAGAGGAGCTTAACGATTTAATGAGTAAGGATGAATACTTAGAATTTATCAATGGCGAATAATGATTTGTTGAAACTTTAAAAACCACAAAGAATAAAACTATCAAGGGGACTGTTCCGGTGCAATCTTGCCACTGGGACCGTCCCCTTGATTAGATAACAGACTATTACCGCATGATTTATGCACGAATCCATTTACATTTGGTAATCCTTCCAGTACATTAAGTTCATTCTTTCCACGGATGGTACATTTGAATTCGCATATTCTCAAATGGGATGGGTTTTTTTATTGCTCCCCTTCTTCTTCATTCTAATTCTTTTAAAAATTTTAGATGCAATGGCTCTGCTAGTAATTGGTCAAACTTGGCTGCAAAGGCTTTGAAATACGTGGTGGTTGTGTGCAAATCAAACGCTACTTGATCTTCATATTTTTCTACGAAAATAATCTCCTTATTATCCTCTACCGAAATATGGGGTTCATACATTAAGCAACCTGGTTCATTAGTCCTAACTAGCTTGACGATATTAGCGCATTCTTCATATAATAACTGCTCTTTACCGGGTTTGGCCTTTAAAGTTGCAATTAAGGTAATCAATATAGCACCCCCATTATTTTTTTATACTGCTGTCCAACCTCCATCAACACAAATGGTTTGGACTGTAAATTGAGTAATGTTTGCGCCCGAACCGGCAGTACTGGGTATCATAATCATTGGTGATCAACGGATTGGTTATTTTATCTACCCCCTCATAGTCATGGATACTACCAGGGTGAGTGGCCATTACCGCAACTGCCTTGGCCACATCTATGGAACTACCCCCGCCAATGGCAACAATAGATTGCTTTTCTACCTATAAATGTTTTAAAATTATAACTGACGTGTTGTGTATACTATTATTTAATAAACACCAATATATAACAATAAGGAGTCCTTAAAAATGATTCAAATATTGAGTTGGCTAATTGTAATATCGATAGGATTACATTTTGCAACATATGCAATCGCACCCTTAAGTCCAAGTCTTTTTCCCGTAATAATGTTAATACCCCTTGGACTGGGCGGAATTAGTGCTGTTGGGCTGGTTATTTGTTTGATTCTAGAAAGATTAAATGAAAGGGATGAGGAAAAGGATGTTATTAGTAAATACTGAAACTATCCCCGGGAAGAAAATCGTCAAGTCTTTTGGTATTGTAAGAGGTAATGTAATTAGAGCCAAACACATAGGAAAGGACATTACTGCAGCTTTAAGACAACTGGTTGGCGGTTCTCTTCCGGAATACGAAGAAATGTTAACTGAAGCAAGAAGTTTAGCAACCGCTAGAATGGTTGAAGAAGCAGAGAAATTAGGTGCTGATGCAGTGGTTAATATAAGGTATACCACTTCTACTGTCATGCAAGGCGCAGCAGAAATACTAGTTGTAGGAACAGCTGTGCAAGTTATAGATGAATAATTACCAAAGAACCCCAACTATATTTTTTGAAAATGGGGTTCTTTGCTAATCTTTGATAGGTTATGCGAACCCTTATTTTACCAATGTAACTGGGCATTTGGCATCATGCACTACCCTTTGGCTAACACTTCCTAAAACAAAGCCTTTAATGTTTCCCAATCCCCTGGTACCCATAACAATATGATCAAATTCATTTAAATTGGCATACTTCACGATTTCCGCACCCGGATCTCCCTCAAGCAGTACCTTAGTTATAGGTTTATCAAACATTACTACATATTCGTTAAGCAGTTTACTTCCGTTAGCTTTTGTGTCTTGTTGTGTATCATTAATATCTTTATAAGGTTCATGGCTATATTCCTTTTTAAGATTTATTACATAAGCAATTGTTACGTCAAAAGTCTTGTGTAGTTTAGTTATTCCTGCTAAGTATTTTGCTGCTTGCTTTGAAATTTCAGACCCATCAACCGCTAATAAATACTTTTTCATTATAACTCCCCCCACTAGTTCTAGTTACCTATTTGTCTTTAAAGACTATCACTTAAAATATCTTTAATAAATGAGCTAAATCACAATTTATAACTATCTGTGATCTATATCATTAAAAAATACCGTTTGCTGTGATAAATTCACACTATACATCTATTAGAAAGAAGGTGGTTTTGTGGGATATAAGTTTACTACCGAAGAATTTAACAGGTTGTTATCTGACTTGAAAAAACAGTACCGGGTATATGCCCCGGTGTTATTAAAAGGCAAAGGAAGGTTTTCAGACACTGATGTTGTTGGGTATGGAGAAATACAGAATATAGATGACGTTATTTTTACTCAGAAGTCTTATTTTTCACCGAAAGAAATTTTTTACCCCATTAGTGAAACTATGTTTTACTTTACTGAGGATGAATACCGGGAGCCTAAGGTGGAATCTAAAGAAATAATTGTATTCTTGCGTTCCTGTGATATTAATGCAGTGGAACGTTTGGATAAGATTATGCTTGAGAATGGCAAGGAACCTGATTACTATTATCATCGACTTAGAAGCAAAGTGAAATTTATTAAAATTGATTGTCCCACCAGTTTTGACAGTTGCTTTTGTGTTTCCATGGGGACAAATTACACAGATAATTATAGCGCCTCAATTCACTCAGACAACAACGGTTTATACCTGTGTGATGTAAAGGAAGACATTAATGGCCTCTTTTCTTCATACGGTACATTTGCTGAGTTTAAACCCCTCTTTGTAGAGGAAAATGATTTTAGTGTTGAAGTGCCAGAGGATATCAATTTAGCTACCATTGCCGAACACGATTTGTGGCAGGAATACAGTTCCCGTTGTGTTGCCTGTGGCCGATGTAATACCTCCTGCCCCACCTGCAGTTGCTTTACAGTACAAGATATTTTCTATGAGGATAACCCCAAATGTGGTGAAAGACGCAGGGTGTGGGCAAGTTGTCAAATTGATGGCTTTACTGATATGGCCGGTGGCCACAGTTTCCGTAAAGATAAGGGGCAACGGATGCGTTTTAAGGTGATGCATAAAATTAATGATTTCAAAAAAAGATTTGGCATGCATATGTGTGTAGGCTGCGGCCGGTGCGATGATGTATGCCCGGAATATATTTCTTTTTCCCGCTGTGTCAACAAAGTTTCTGCTGCTGTACAGGGGGTGAACAATGATGGTTAAAAACCCTTATTTGCCATTTAAGGCTAAGATACTAGATATAAAAAAGCAAACAGATATTGACTGGACTTATCGCCTGGAATGCAGCTTAAGTCCAGAGTGGGGTCAGTTTGTGGAAGTATCAATTCCCGGCGTGGGCGAATGCCCGATATCCATTAGCGACTTTGGTGATGATTATATAGAACTAACCATCCGTAGGGTTGGTAAAGTAACTGATGTTATTCACCAGCTAAATCAATGTGACAACCTGTTTATCAGAGGCCCCTATGGCAAAGGTTTTCCGATACCGGACTTTTATGATAAGCATCTAATAATCGCTGCCGGCGGTACTGGATTGGCACCAGTTAAAAGCATCATCAATCATTTTTATGATCATCCGGACAAATTAACTAAGTTTAACCTATTGATCGGTTTTAAAACTCCCAGCGATTTCCTTTTTAAAGATGAAATTGACAAATGGAAGGATAATTTGAATGTCACCATAACGGTAGATAGGGCTGAAAACGATAATTGGGATGGAAATGTAGGTTTAATTACTAATTATGTACCGAAAATTAATATATTCAAGATTGAAAACGTTCGAGTTGTTGTTGTTGGCCCCCCGGTAATGATGAAATTTACCGTGCAGGAATTTATTAAATTAGGGGTTCCTGAAGAAAACATCTGGGTTTCATTTGAACGTAAAATGTGCTGTGGCGTTGGCAAGTGTGGCCACTGCAAGATAGATGATACCTATGTCTGCCTGGAAGGGCCAGTATTTAACTATACAAAAGCTAAAAAATTAATTGATTAGCAAGGGGGTGATTATATATGTCAATTAACACCAAAAAAGTAATGAAAAATGCTTGGCGCATAACCAAAGACCGTAACTTAACCTGCCTACGCATTCGGGTTCCGGGGGGACATCTGCCGGTTAAATTTTTTCCGCTAATTCAAGAGATTGCCGATCAATACGGCAATGGCACAGTGCATATTACCACCAGGCAGGGGTTTGAAGTACCCGGAATTCCCTTTAGTAAAATGGAAGAGATAAATGCTAAAATTGCACCGATCATTGATGAGTTGGAAGTTAAAAATGATGTAGACATTAATAAATCGGAAAAGGGTTACCCGGCAGCAGGTACACGTAATGTTTCATCTTGTATTGGCAACCGTGTTTGCCCCCAGGCTGTTTTTGATACCACTTCCCTGGCCAGGGATATTGAAAAGACCATTTACCCCAATGATCCCCATGTTAAAATAGCTGTTACCGGTTGCCCCAATGACTGTATTAAAGCTCACATGCAGGATATCGGTGTAATTGGTCAGGTGGAACCGGTTTATGATAGAACCAGATGCATTGCCTGCCAGGCCTGTGTTAACAACTGTGCCAAAGTATCTACCGGAGCATTAACCTTTTCAAATTATAAAGTTAAACGGGATTCTAAACGATGTATTGGTTGTGGAGAATGTGTTCTTAAATGCCCCACCGGCGCCTGGACACGGGGTGAACAGCACTATAGATTAGTAATAATGGGTAGAACAGGCAAGAAAAACCCACGCATTGCCCGCACTTTTATGGAATGGGCTGATAGAGGTGCTGTGCTTAAAATATGCAGTAACCTTTACGGTTATATTGATAAATATATTGACCGAACTTTACCTAAAGAGCACGTGGGCTACATTGTAGATCGTACCGGTTTTAACGTGTTTAAAGAAGAAGTATTAAAAGATGTTACATTATCTTCAAAAACTAAAGTTGTCGATTATATTAATTTTGGCGGTTACGAAAATCGATAAATAGAAAACCCCATGGCAATGCGAACCATGGGGTTTTCTAATTTATGTATATAATTTTTGTATATGGTAAAAAAATGTTCAGCAAAGTGTGATGCTATACTTTCAAATAAACTTCCGGCTCTTTTCTTTCCAAACACTTCTTTTGTAATAACTTCATTTGGTTGGACCAAACAGTATTATCTATTCCCCTTGCCTGTAAGGGACAATTTTTTACACAAGCAAAACACAATATACATAAATCTATATCTGTCTTTAAGTTGGACTGATTGTCAATAGATATGGCCTCTACTGGACATACTTCTATACACTTTAGGAATCTATTTGATTTACATCACATTAATTTTTTCCAGGTTATTGTACAATGGCAATATAGATGGGGAGGGATTCTTAAAGTGCATATCAAGAATTTAAGGCACACGATTCAAATTGCTTTAACACTGTTCTTATTATATACAGGTTGGCAGTTTTACAAGTTTGTCTTACACGTACAAAGTAGTGGTAGCGCACCTTTTATAGATAAACCAGCCGCTGTGGAAGGTTTTTTACCAATAAGTGCACTGTTAGGTTTAAAGCAGTGGCTGTTGACAGGTATTTATGACCCCATCCACCCTGCTGGTTTAACCATATTTCTAGCTGTACTATTAACCGCATTTATATTTAAAAAGGGGTTTTGCAGTTGGTTGTGTCCAATAGGGGCATTATCCGAGTTATTAACTGGATTTAGGATCAGATACTCTAAAACTAACATTAAAATCCCTGGAATTTTGGATAAATCGTTAATGAGCATCAAATATCTTCTACTGGCATTCTTTGCTAAAGTAATTATTTTAGATATGTCGTTGAAAGATGTGCAGGCGTTTTTAGTATCGCCATATAACTTGGTTGCAGACATTAAAATGCTGTATTTCTTTTTAGACATTGGCAAGGTGACAGCAATTGTATTATTAGTCTTAGTGGTACTCTCCATATTCATTAAACAATTTTGGTGTAGATATCTTTGCCCATATGGGGCCTTACAAGGGTTATTAAGTTTTTTAAGTTTATTTAAGATCAACAGAAACAGAGATCTTTGTATTAATTGCGGTTCCTGCAATAAAAGTTGCCCAGGAATGATAAATGTTTCAGAAAAACAAGTGGTTAATTCACCTGAATGTACAGGGTGCCTTAATTGTATAGATGTGTGCCCTATAGAGGGATGTGTTACTGTCAGCTCTTTTAGAAATAAGTTAAATTTAAAACCGTTAATATTTGCCGGAACATTTGTTGGTACTTTTTTCGGACTATTGTTAATTGCCCAGTTAACCGGGTACTGGGAAAGTACAGTGAAACTAGAAACGTTATATAGACTAACACCTCATTTGGATCTACTAAAACATCCTTGAGAGCCAAAAAAACGTAAAGCCAGGGTGTTAGACCCTGGCTTTGCCAATAATCATTATAACACATGCAAAATTACTTAATAATAATTAACAGGTTATCTGGTTATGGTAATTTGTTTTTCCTGTGAATCATATTCTACCAAAGCACCTAAAGTCTCGCTTACAAACCGCAGTGGCACAAAGGTTCGATTACCAGAGATTAATGCCGGGGCATCAAGGAATTGTGCTTCACCGTTAACAAGCACACTGCTATCTGCTAGAGAAAGAACTACTTCTGTGTTTCCATCAACCACGGTCACCTTCTTAGTCTTCTGCTCCCAGTTTACCTGAGCCCCCAGAGCCTCGGTGACAAACCTTACTGGCACCATTGTACGGTTACTATCATTTATAAAGGGTTTACTGTCCAGTGTATAGGGCTCTCCGCCAACGAAAGCTGATGTTTGCCCCAGAGTTAGCATTACAGTTATATCAGATTCTACGTTTTTGACCACAGCAAAGGTACTAAAGCGGTCTACTGTAACAGTTATTCCTATAGGGTTGCCAGACTGATCATAACTAATTTTACCTTTTAGAACTTCCTTTTCACCGTCATCGTGAAGTACAAATACTGCCAGCCTGGACAGAAACTCCTGTTTCCCCTCAGCATCTGAGGGAATTTTTATCTCCCTTAGAGGAATAGTGACTCTAGTACTACCTCTAATGCCAGTGTTTATTTCAGCCGGGGCACCTACCACTTCGGCCCTTGACAACCCCGGTGTTCCTTTCATGTTTCCGCGTACTCTTTCTACATCAGCACTGCTGAAGGTAATGGATAAATCGTCCTCCGGCAACGATTCTGTCAGTGCGGAAGATAACCCTAGCAACGCACCGTCCCCTTCAATCCTTATACCCATGTTTGATGCACTTTTCAGCACACTGCGCGGAATATTCAACACTGTAGCATCCGCTCTTTCGCTTCCAACGGCACTTATTTTAACCACGTTGGCACCGTTGGAGCGGGCCTCCTCTTTAATTAACGAAGCAGCACTTTTGCTTACAGTGATGGTTTCTACAGTATGTCCATTTTCCTCAATGAGATTAGTTACAGTTTCCCCAATGCCAATATTAACCGTACCGCTGTCATTATCACTGGTTGAGGGAGTTCCTCTGTCCCTGGAACCACCGCCACTTGAACTACCATCGGTTGCAGGTTTATTCTCATCCTTCAATGTGGCAAAACTGGCAAGGTGCCAAGTGATTATTTTTGTATCGGTTACATTAGATATATAGGCTTCCCCTGGGAATGCCGGTGCGGTCGGATTATCATAAGTACCACCCGCCTTTTCTGTGATCTGAACCCAATTATCCGAACCTGCCGGTTTGTATCCCACCGGTCTGGTTACTCCCTTCAATGTCAGAACTACCGGCTTATCAAAAAGGAAGACAGCATTAGATGAACCAACCTCTATTTCTGTATCCCCTACTGTGAATCCAGAGGGTGCTGTTCCGGTATTTTCTACAACCCCCGGTGGGTTAATAATTCCATCCCAATTAGTAGGAGCCAGAATGCTGGTACCGTCGGGAATAGAGACACTTACATTATTATCAGCATTGGTAATAGTAATTGGTTGACCAGTATCGGACTTTAGCCGGACCGCTTTTTTAACCTGAATTGCCTGATCGCCTACTGTTTGTGTTGTAGTTAGATCAACATTATTTAAATCACCACTTGTATAGGCAGCCAATTTTTGAATCTGGCCATCAATAGTTATTTGGCCCCCGGATTCTGACTGAACATAACCTCCAAGATTAAGGGGATTAAGTATATCCGTATTCAACAGGGCCTGTCCCAACTCTATGCCCCACACACCTTCGGAGTATGATGCGGCGTATAGCTTACCGTTGTCCATAGTAAGACTACGGATATGTTCTGCGTTACCTTCAAGACCGTCAACTTTAGACCAGCCTAGGTTATTCCAAGACCACACGCCATCAAAGGTCCCAGCGTAGAGTTTGCCGTTGTCCGTTGTAAGACTACGGACGCGGACATAGGATGCACCGGTTTCTAAGTCACTTGCCTCGGACCATTTGGAATCGGATTTATTCCAGAACCACACGCCGTCATATGTACCGGCGTAGAGTCTACCATCGAACAGGGTAAGACTATAGACATACGCTTGATAGTCTGCTAGACCACTTGCCTCTAACCAGTTAGAATCGGTTTCATCCCAGTACCACACGCCAGCACCCCAGGTTCCGGCGTAGAGCTTGCCGTTAACTGTGGCAAGACTAGTAACATATGATGAATCTCCCGCAAGACTACCTACTTCAAACCATTTAGAGTTGGAGTCATCCCAATACCATACTCCATCCTTGGTCGCAGCATATAACTTGTCGTTTAACATGGTAAAACTAAGGACAGATGCCGCATCATCTTTAAGGCTACCTATTTTTGACCAATCAGAGTCGTTCCAAGACCACACGCCGTCATATGTACCGGCGTAAAGTTGGCCACTGAAAGGTTTCAGGCTAAGGATATTTGACGTCTTGCCTTTTAGGTTACCTACTTCAGACCATTTGGATGTAGTGTCATCCCAAAACCAGACACCGTCGTTTATTGTTCCAGCGTAGACCGTATTATTGAATATTGTAAGACTGTGAGATCCATGAATTCTATCCGGAAGAATTCCTTCCTTATCTACCTTAGACCAATCCGAACCGTCCCAGGACCACACACCGTTGCTTTCCGGCCCGGCATAAAGAATGCCGTTGGCCGTTGTAAGATTAAAAATATCGGCTGCATCACCTATTAAGTTACCCACTTTGGACCAACTGGAACCGTCCCAGCTCCAAACACCATCACCGCCAGCGCTGTAAGTCAATATTGCTGCGTAAAGTTTATCATTGACCGCCGTCAAACTAACAGCCTTCACATTGTCTGGAAGATTCCCCACCCTTGACCAATTGGACCCGTCCCAAGACCACACTCCGTCCATGGTCCCGGCATAGAGTTTGCCATTAATTAAGGAAAGACTATAAACTGTTGCTGCATCCCCTACAAGACCATCCATAATGGACCAGCGGGACCCGTCCCAGTTCCACACACCGTCGTTTTCAGTCCCCGCATAGACCGCCCCATTAACTGTGGTAAGCGTATTAGCACTTGGGGAATCCTCTACCCTAGACCAATCAGAGCCGTCCCAGGCCCACACACCTGCATATCTACTCCCAGCATAGACCGCGCCATTGACCGTGGTAAGACTATTGATTAACCCATAGCCAATATGGTCTTTTAAGTTCCCAACCATAGACCAGGTTGAGTTAGAGTTATTCCAAGACCATACGCTGTTAAAAGTCCCGGCATATACTACATCATTAACTGTGGTAAGGCTACGAACATCTTCTTTTAGGTTACCCATCTCAGACCATTTGGAGCCATCCCAAAAGCTAACCCCATTGTACCTAATTCCTTGGTATACATCTCCATTAACTGTGGTGAGAGCATCCGTATAGTTATAATAATTAGAAATTTCGCCAACCTGCAACCAGTTCCCTGATGGTTGTTGCGCATAACCCGGTATAACCACTGCTAAAATCATTATGGACACCAACAATAAGGTTATAAATGCTTTTTTCAAAGTAATCCCTCCGTTGTTTAGTATTTTTCTTGTTTGACTGTTCAGTTAGATACTTTTCTTTTAAAAGAAACTCATTACCAATTATAAAAATATACAGATTCCGACATTATTTTACCATATTCTGATTGATTAGTAGCTTAAAAGGTTCTAAAGGTTCATTTAAATTTTTTTTAGGTTGGAAATGATGCTTGGCTGAAATGTATACTTTATCACCCCGTTTGCTTCTGCTAGCAACTTTAACCTAATAAAGAAAGTGAAAAATCCAGCAAGTTTTTTGCTGGATTTTTTTATTTGGTTTTTAACAGTAGTTTTTTGATGTTTCTAGGTTATTGCCTGAATATGCATCCTTAGACAACTTTTCCTGTTGTACCTCCTGCTGACTTAACGATGATAAGATGCCTAAAGTACTCAGTTGTGCAAACAGCATTGGTGCCAACACTGGGGCATGATACATCAGTCTCTGAATTGGAAACATTACTGTAGCTTCTAAATCTGTGATTAAATGCAGGTAAAAGCCCAGTAGCCCTGTGGCAATCATCATTAGCATCACTGCATAGTATAGGTTTGCCACCGACCTGCTTATCTCTGGCTTTGCACACAACCAGGTTACCACAAACCCTAGTATTCCGGACAATAATGGGAACAAGGTGTATTTATTTTCAAAATGAGTTTGAGCATGATCTAAACCGGCAGTAAGAGCTGTTACTAAAAAACCCAGTGCCACTAGCTTCATCAGTTTTTGGGTAGAGGGGTTTATTAACGCTAACCCATATAGTGCCATCCCACTGAATGCTAATGGTGCAAATATCGGAATTCCAACTATTAGCCAATTGACCATTTGTTCTTCTTTGACATTCATATTACCAAAGACGTGAAAAAACGCCCCCACAAATCCCATCAATATTCCAAATACCATCACCAGTTTGAAAAAATTGAGGGACATTCGGCTGTTTGATTTTACTGTATACAAGAATGTAGCTAATGCAGCAATAGGTGAATATATTACCGGGATCCACTCATAGGCCGGTATAAAATTATTTTCAGAGTGCGCCATGGCCACATCTATTGCTGTTATGGCAAAACTAATCGCCAAGAACAACAGTAATATTTGTTTTGGGGTTATAGGGGAAGGTATACTCCCCCCATTGAGAAAGTACACCGGTTTCATTTTAATATTTTTCAACATGCTTACCGGCCCCCTTTACTGCGAGTTTTGCTCGGCAGATTTATTCCTAAGTTCCTCGGCCATTTCTTCCATCTCAGTTAGGTGTTTCTTTTGATCGTAAATTCCGTGCCATTGTACATAGTCAGGCCCACCCATCATGCCACCGAAGCGAGCCCGGCGACCTTCGTGGTGCCAAAGTTCAAACATTGTAAAGTCTATGGGATGATCAAATGGTTCAGAAGTTATTAGCCCTTCGCTTTCAAGCTCAGCCATCAGGTCTTGCCCCTCTTTCACATTCTCATCTGCAATCCCAACTAATTTATCGGCTTTTTCAAAGTGTTCGCTGGTAAAGTTTTCATTATGACAACTGGCGCAAACCGAAACCATGTTGGCCCGCTTACTCTGCCAATCTTCACGTTGACTTGATATTTTTGGTGTTAAGTTCCATTTTAATCGTTCTCCCACATTATGGGTTCCCGGTGCTCCGCCAAAGGCCGACATATGGCATGTGGCACAAGTTGGCGCTTCCATATCTTTGGCCGTTAAAGTACCTGGTGCTGCATCCCAATTCCACGATTCCCCAGAATCATGATACATTACCCCGTGTGGAGATTCTTCATAGATCTCAATTTGCGGATGGTCTGGTCCCATATGGCACTGGCCACAGGTTTCAGGTTTTCTAACCTGCTCCACAGAAAATTCGTGTCCAATGTGGCATTTGCTGCAATTACCAACGCTTCCGTCCTCTCTTACTTTACCTATTTCGTGACATTTCTTACAGCCCAGTTCTATTGATTCTTTCCCTTCATAGGTGGCCACAACATTAGGCTTCCCGTTATTTTTCGGGTTGCCGTTCTCATCGACCAGTTGATATTTTTCCAGTTGTTCCTGGGTAAAGTCTTCCGCCCCTGCCACAGCATACCAGGACCTAGCACTGTGGTTACTGGCATCAAACTGGGCAACCTCTGCTTGGTGACATTGGGCGCAGTTTTGGGGGGTGGGTTGAGCCACCATTTCTTCCCCTTTGTGTTCTATAACGGCAGCATTGTCAACCTCTGCAGTATGACAATCTAAGCAGCTAACACCACGGGTTACGTGTTTACTGTGTGCGTATTGCTCTGTGATTCCCGGAGTGGCTTCACTGTGGCAGTCATAGCATTCCCCTCCCACTTCTGCCGCTGCTGCGTAACTGACTTTAGTGGCAGTCTCTGGGGTAACACCAGACAAACCATATAGCACTACTAGAAATAATGCTACGGTACCTATACTGGCGTAAATTATTATCCGCCAAAGGTCTCGTTTCATTCTCCACCTCCTCCACTTACTTGATTTTTTATTATCCTTCACACCCATTAGGTGTAAATGGCTAATTACGCATAACTGTGTAACCCCGGCAACAGATAACTCACCCCAACAAAAGTAAACATCACCGCTAAAAAGCCAACTATAGCAAATATCACTGAACGTCTGCCTTTCCATTTGCCCATCAGTCTAGTATGTAAATATCCGGCATATATTAGCCAAGTGATTAGTGACCAAGTTTCTTTGGGGTCCCAACTCCAATAATTTCCCCAAGCATCTTCAGCCCATATGGCACCAGTAATTATTAACAGTGTCATAAAGGGCATGGCAAAGCTGATAATTTTGTAAATTAATGTATCAATCAGATCCAATGATGGTAATGTCTTTTTTAAAAAACCCTGTTCTTTAAGTAGGTACATAATTCCTAATACATATGAAACACCAAAGGCCCCATAGGCTATAATCGCAGTGAAAACGTGTATGTATAACCAGTTACTTCTTAATGCCGGCATTAGCGGTGAAGAACTTTGATCTAATGATACCAGCCACATTAGCATAGCAGCTGCTACTGGTGTAAAGAACATTCCCAGACCCTTGAGATTATATTTAAAGTCCACTACTAGAAAAGCTAATACCATTCCCCACAGGAAACATAATCCAAATTCAAACATGTTACTGAAGGGCAAGTGCCCAACATTAATGGTACGTGAAATGCCAGCAGCAGTGGTGGATAGGAAAGCTATTATCACAAAAATTCTGGCCACTAGACTAATATTGCTGTTGCTTTTAAAAAAGTTGATTATATATAACACAAAAGACATTAGATAACTGGCCAGCGACATCGATAAAACTACTGTTTGCACATTCGGCATTACGTGTCTCACCCCTTAATATGATTATTGATATATTCCTTTACTTGCTGTTTTATCTCTTCATCTTTACTATTAACTTTATATTGGATATATGAATCCTGGTGGTTAAATTCTAGGTATACTCTACGATATCTCCTAGACCAGAATAGTAACGATGTTGCAGCTGTACAAGCCAATCCAAACATCACTATTGCTGTTCCAGGGTTTCGTTTAACGGTTAAAATAGTATATTTTTGCGTTCTTTTATACTCCACTTTGGTATCTTTAAAATCAATTACTTGACCTTCACTCAACGGCACGCGCTTTAATTGTTGATAATCGTCGAAGAGTTCCATTTCATAACCATTATTGGTTGAGTTTATAAGCAAACCTTGATCATCCGTTACCCCTACCGGTTTATCGGTTGGTATGGAAAATTCACCCTTACCTTCAATAGCTATAAGATGATCAGCACCATAGCCGGACTGGTAGAATTTAACCCCCTGAAAAACAAAAGGATGATTAACCTTAACTATTCCATGGGCTATGCTTTCTTCATCTTTTAGCAATCTTATCTTAGAAACCCAGTTTTCTATATTCCCTTCCTGGTCATAGGTTGTTTTGAAGCTTTCTACTTTCATTTCTATTCCCGCTATTAATTCAGAGGGAATATCAACGGACTGGCCCACATAGCAAGGAATATTTTCACTTACACCAAATGAACTAACCAGCGCTCCTATAAACACTATAATCAGAGCAAGATGTAATGCATGGGGAGCAAAGTAATTTATCAAACCTTTGTGGGCAACAACTGCAGTGTCATGCCCACTGGCAGTTGAGTTTAGTTTATAACCCTGTTGTTTTAGGTGCTGAAGAATGTTTTTTTCAGTATGTTTACTGTTATTTAGCTTTACTTTTTCACCAACTGGCGGCTTTTTTTCTGAAATTTCGGGACTTTTATTAAGGTTTTGACAGGCCCGGGGAATTGTCTTAACTGTACAAAGTAATAGATTAAAACAGAAAAATACTAATATTCCCCGATACCAGATACTTTTATAAATATTTAATTCCGGGAAAAAAGTAGCTAAGATAGATGCAATAATTATTAATATCATAAATATTACTGCCGTTTTCATAGATGTTAACCACTTTATCATTAAGAAAGTTCTCCTTCTATCGATAATTTATAGGTTAATTAATTGCCTTCCAGAAATAGTACCCTTTTCCTTCCAACAATAACTATTCTTCTACAATTTTCTATCCATGAATTAAAGTTGGCAGGCACTTAGTGCATACCCAATTGCTTTCACCCTTGGTGCGGCAGGGGATTAGTACCGCTTCACCTTCACTTTTGTCACAAAGATAACAGTTTGCGATGTTTGGTTTGTCATTATTATTTCTTTCTTCCTGTGCTGTTTCGCTTATATTCAATTCCTCTTCAATGCTACTTAAATCTAAGGCTAATCCTGGACAATTCTTCGGGCAACTGTCGCTAGGTTCACACACATGGCCATCATCCTCTTCAGGCATTAATAACCCTTTTGCTCTAAACCCAACGCACTGGCCACACCAATCCATCAGTTCTCTTCTTCGTTTCATATATCTTTCTCGTTTTGAAGTCATATCTTCATTCCTCCAATATTTTTAAATTATCTCAATAATAAGGTAGAAACTGACTATAATGAATGATCTTAATCAAACATCACCTCTTTTTTTAAAAGTGCAAAAATTTAATAAAACTTTTCCATGTATGATTTAGATCATTTTATGCCCAAACATAATTAACTATAATTATCTTAACGGCTTTCAAAATAACAATATCAAGTTGCTTTATTTTAACTAACTACATAATTCAAATTAAGATGAGGAGGTTTTTTGAATGTTTTGTAATCAATGTGAACAAACTGCCAAAGGCGTTGGATGTGAAAAAGTAGGTGTTTGTGGTAAGAAACCTGATGTAGCTGCATTACAAGATTTATTGCTGCATGCAGTAAAAGGTTTATCCTTCTACGCAGCTGAAGGAAGAAAAGTAGGAGTTATAGATAATGAAGTAAATCGCTTTACCAGTGAGGCTGTGTTCTCCACCCTGACAAACGTTGATTTTGACCCAGAACGTTTTCAGGAACTTATAAAGCGCTGTGCTGAATTAACTGCAGAGTTAAAGCAAAGATTAGTTAAGGCCGGTGGTAATGTTAGCTTTACCGATCCTGCTGCCAATTTTGCCCCTGCCGCAGATTTAGCTGGCTTAGTTAAGCAAGGTGAAGAAGTGGGACTTCCTATAAACAAAAATGCCGCTGCTGATATTCAATCTCTCCAACAAATACTGCTACATGGTATTAAAGGGGTATGCGCTTATGCCGACCATGCAGCAATCTTAGGTCAGGAAGATGATAATGTTTACAGCTTTGTACATGAAGGCTTTGCAGCATTTGCAAATGACAGTTTGGAATTAAATGATTGGGTTGGATTGGTACTTAAGTGTGGCGAAGTTAACTTACGCACTATGGAACTACTAGATAGTGCCAACACTGGTACTTATGGTGATCCGGTGCCAACGGAAGTTCCATTGGGACATAAAAAGGGTAACTGCATTTTAATCTCTGGCCACGACTTAAAAGATTTAGAGGAATTGTTAAAACAAACAGAAGGAAAAGGTATTTATGTATATACCCACGGTGAAATGCTGCCAACCCATGGTTATCCGGAACTGAAAAAATATGATCACTTCTACGGCCATTATGGTACAGCATGGCAAAACCAGAAAAAAGAATTTGCTGAATTCCCCGGTGCAATTTTAATCACCACCAATTGCATCCAAAACCCAGATAAATACATGGATAACATTTTCACCACTGGTTTAGTAGGATGGCCAGGTGTAAAACATGTTAAAAACGATGACTTTGGCCCGGTTATTGAAAAAGCATTGGAATTGCCCGGTTTTGAATCAGATGAAGATAAAGATACTGTAATGGTAGGGTTTGCACGTAACGCTGTTATGGGTGTGGCCGATAAAGTTATTGGAGCGGTAAAATCAGGGGATATTAAACACTTCTTCTTGGTTGCAGGTTGTGATGGAGCTAAACCAGGACGTAATTATTACACCGAGTTTGTGGAAAAGGCACCAAAGGATACCGTAATTTTAACCCTTGCCTGTGGTAAATTCCGTTTCTTTGACAAGAAGTTAGGTGATATTGGTGGTATCCCACGCCTACTTGATATTGGCCAGTGCAACGATGCTTACTCAGCAATTCAGATTGCTGTGGCACTAAGTCAAGCATTTGACTGTGATGTTAATGAGCTACCACTTTCCATGGTGCTATCTTGGTATGAACAAAAGGCTGTAGCGATACTACTTACCTTATTACACTTGGGTATTAAGGATATTCGCTTAGGGCCCAGTCTGCCAGCATTTATAACACCTAATGTGTTGGATGTACTGGTTCAGAACTTTGACATTAAACCGATTAGTACTCCAGATGAAGATCTGAACACTATCTTAAACAAATAATTAAAACTAAAAAAGTATAAATGACCCGCCTTATAACCCGCCTATTTTCGGCGGGTTATCTTTTATCCAATCTTTTCCGTGATATAGATCATTTCATTCTATTATTGACTATGTTATTATCTAACTAATAAGGGGGTGATTTAATGTTCATGATTACTATTGATAACACCAATTGTGACGGTTGTGGAGCATGTGTTGATCCCTGTCCAGTGGCCCTGTTAGAACTGGTGGATGGAAAAGCAGAAATAACTGGTGAAGCTACAGAATGTATGGGTTGCGAAACCTGTGTAACAATTTGCCCAAATGACTGCTACACCATTCAAGAACTATAGATAATTAAACTAATATAATCTTGAAAATGACGTACTTTTTTGTACGTCATTTTCTTATTAATAATCTTTTTTAATATAACATTACTCTCATTCTGAAAATCACTAAATAACTAAAGATGACTTATATCATATGGTTCCATGCATAAATAAGTTATCATTATATTTGAAAGGGGGGCGAAACAAAAATATATGAATATAGTTAACATTATTTAATTTTCACGTTAAATTGACATCGCTTAAAGAATAATAGTACTAGAAATATTTTATGGAGGGATTTATTCATGGATCAAATATTTGAGACTTCAGATAAAATTGGTGATATAGTTAGTGATTTTCCAAAAGCAAGCGATGTTTTTAAAAAATATAATATTGACTACTGCTGTGGTGGTAACAGAACACTCTCAGCTGTTTTAGAAAATAGTAATATTAATGAAAATGAGTTAATGAAAGATCTAAATGAAGCATCTAAGGAAACACAAGAGTTAGCAGAAAAAGTAGTTGATTGGAAAACAGCATCGCTTTCTGAATTAGTCGATCACATCATTAACACTCATCACCGTTATCTAGAAAACACTCTACCGATGTTAAGTGAAATAACATTAAAAGTACTACATGCACATGGAATTAACCATAAAGAAATATTTAGAGTGCACAAGCTTTTCAATACTCTCAAAACAGATCTGGAACAGCATCTAGTGGTTGAAGAAAAACTATATTTTCCTTTTATTAAGGAATATGAAAAAACAGAAAATAGAGACGCCCTTAACAAGGCAGTTAAGGTCATACAACAATTAGAGAGTGAGCATGAAACTGCTGGAAATATACTGAAGGAACTAAGGGACATCACAAAACACTATAGTCTTCCAGATGACGCATGCCCCACATATGAACGTACTTACAATACATTAGAAGACTTAGAATCAGATATATTCAGGCATGTACACTTGGAAAACAATGTGCTACATCCACGTTTAATAAAAAAGTTGTAATTTATGTATACTAAATTAAGATTTAATATATAGTTAAAATAACCCCCTCTTATGAATAAGAGGGGGTTATTTTAATGTGATTTTAAAAATTCGCCATATAACTTAATAAAGGCCTTTAAAACATCTGCTGAAGCATTCATTAATTTTTGAACATTATCGGAGTTTGCGTTCTTAGATAAACTTTCAGCATATACGTGTACTCTCTGGTGTGGTTCATCTACTTCTACAAAAGCTTCTACATCACTGTATTTTCTTCTATTTGCCTCATACCATTTACCGAAGGCACATTCTGTATAACTTGCTACTCCTAAATCCTTACCAGCTTCTTTCATTGTCTTTCTTAAAAAATTAGCATGATCAGTTAATCTAGCAGCTAATATACTAATTAGAGATTCACTCTCATCAATCTTTAGTATTGGTGTGACAATATTACATAAGTTATCCGCTTCATTGCTTAATAAGCTACTAATATATTCACTGTCTTGGGTTAGCTCTTCAGATAGCTTTGATAAATTTTCCGCCGCTACACTTTGCTGCTGCATCGCACTATTAATATTTGTAACCATCCCTGCACAATCTTCAATCTGTTTTGTACTACCTTTAATATACTCTGCTACTTTATCTGAATTTGTTAAGTATTGATCAAAAGTGTCTTGCACATTAGAGATGTTATTTTTAGTTGTGCTTGATATATCATTCATTTGCTCTGATATATGTTTTACATTACCAACAGCATCTTTTGTTTGACCAGCTAATTTACGTACTTCTTCTGCCACCACATTGAATCCCTTGCCTGCATCACCGGCTCTAGCCGCCTCAATTGCTGCATTTAATGCTAGTAGATTGGTTTGGTCTGCTATATCGGATACATTTTGAGTTATATCATCAATATGTACTACTTGTGAACTAAGTTCGTTCACGTTACTTACCATGTCTTTTAGAACTACCCCAGTTTCTTCTCCAAGTTCTTTTAACTGATTAAGATTTTTCCCTCCATCTTCTGCCCCGGCGCTTACCTCTTGCATAGAAGCATTAATCTGCTGTACAGATGCTGTAACCTCTTCTGTCATAGATGCCATTTCTTCACTGGTTGATGTTAAGTCTGATGCTTTTTGATGAATTTCTTGCACCCGTAACATTGCTTGAAAAGAAATCAATTCCGTATGAGCCAAAGAAAAAGTTGCCACGGCGGAGACAAAATTCGCCCTATCACCTTGGTCATTTTTTATTTCTCTAGAATTGGACTCTTTTTTGAAAAACATTGCGTAACCACCCCTCATCTTTAGCTAGTTAAACTGATTATATATTCTGAATTCTATGATGATTGGCATTCCTAGTGAAATGGCATGGAAAGCCTATAATTTTTTTATTCATTAATTCTAGTTCATTATTTATTATGATGAAGTATTACATTGTAGAAATATCTCGAAGCTAATAACATAATATAAGAATTAGTAATATTATGCAATAATTTTGGTAAAATTTATGTTAAATAATTAACTTTGTTTAATTTGCATTATCATTAGTAGTATGTCTAAATAAAGCAACTGTGATATAGTATTGTTTTAATTATGAATTAAGTATGTCTAAATCATTACACATTCTGCAAAAAAGCCCTGCATAAGCAGGGCTTTTTTGCTAATAATATTTCTTTGTATTCATGAAACCTTGCACGTCATTAAGTGCTTCACCAAATCGTTGATAGTGTACTACTTCCCGCTCTCTTAACCAGCGAATACCATCTTTTAAAAGTGGATCATCGGTAAGGTGAAGCAATTGTTCATAAGCCTGACGGGCTTTTTGCTCCGCCGCCATATCTTCATGCAAGTCAGAAACCGGGTCTCCTTGCGCTTGAATGTAGGTAGCAGTCCAAGGCACACCGTTAGGATCTACATAAAACAAAGCACTGTTATGAACCGCATAGTGACCACCTAAACCTTCTCTTTCCAACACTTCTGCCGGAACACCGTCTAATAATTTATATATCATTGTTGCTATCATTTCCAGATGAGCTAATTCTTCAGTACCAATATCTGTTAGTAAGCCTTTAGTGTAGTTTACCAGTTGATATGGATATATTATAGGTTAAACGTAACCTTAACTTGATCATTTTTATAAACCTGTACTTCTTTAATTAAGTTAACAACTATCTCTCGACGTTCATCTTGGGTAGCAGCTTCCCAAATAACTGGAAACTTCTTAAACATCTCTATTATTTCTTCTGCACTAGTTTGCCTGGATACTTCTTCTTTAATTTGCTCTTCCAGTTCCACAATTTGCTTATTATAATATGACCTCTTTTTACGGAGCTCTTTTACCCTTTCCGTTAATTCCTCTGCTTCAATGGCACCGTTTTCAAAGGCATCGTACCATCTATTTATCTTCTTCTCAATAGCGGAATACTCTTTATTAGCTTGATTAATTGCACGAAGAATTGTTTTTTGATTTGTTTCTTTAGTTAATGCTTCATCAATAACCTGGCGGAGAAGTTCTTGATCAAAGCTGTAGTTGTGCAGCTCCTTAATAACTTTTCTTTCTATTAAGTCAGCATTTTTGTAACCACACCTACAGCTAGGATCTCGAACCATGTGCTTCGATGAACCGTCCTGACTGTAACACACATAATAACGAATAACTCTTTTTGGATCTTTACAAGGGTAATTTTGCCACACATTCTTAACACGCATTCTGGCACTGCACTCGCCACACCAAACGATACCGGAAATTAAACCGGTATGTACAGCTGCCGCTGCCCGTATTGCTCCCCTACTATTAATCAGGGTTTGCACTTCCTGCCATTTTTTAAGCTCTATAATAGCTTCATGCTTACCTGGGTATAATTCCCCTTCATGTCTTGTAAATCCTGCATAAACTGGGTTAGTCAATATGTTACGTATGCAAACCTTATTCCAGCGCATATCAGTGGGCCCCGGTACACCTTGACGTTCTAATTCTTCACCAATATGCATGTATCCACGACTTCCTTCTATATATTGATCATAAATCCATCGGATAGTTTTAGCCTGAATATCATCTATTTCCATAGTTTTATTTTTAAAATTATACCGATAACCATATGGTACCGGCCCGCCCATAAACCTTCCTTGCTTAGCGCTTTCTTTTTTGGCTATCCTAATACGCTCAACAATTGTTTCGCGTTCTAACTGCGCAAACACTGCCATCATGCCTAAAGCTGCTTTACCAAAGGGAGTTGTAGTCTCAAAGGATTCAGTAGCAGATTTAAAACCAATATTATTAGATTCCAGTACATCTTCTAAAACATATAAAACATCCTTTTGTCGTCGGGATAATCGATCAAGCTTAAGTACTAATAAGATATCAAAATTCTTATCATTTGCTTCTTGTATCACTCTTTTTATACCCGGACGTTCTAAATCCTTACCGGAATAACCATCATCTATGAAAAAGTCATACAGTTCCCACCCCTGAGACTTGCTGTATGCCATTAGACGAGATTTTTGAGCAGGGATGGATAAGCCCTGCTCTGCCTGCTCATCTGTAGAAACTCGAATATAACATGCCACAAGTTGCGCCAACGGCTTCTACCTCCGAAACTATGTTATTTGTAGTTATACTATTCTTGAGCTTTTTGAATATTTCTTATAGGATGTAAAGTTCTACTGGTTAACTACTTTGTTAGAAAACTGCTCCGAAGAATCGCTTCCCTTTTCAAGAACCCGCAGTGCTACACTGGTCATTACCTTAACAGCAACTTTAACCTTGGTCTTTTTAATTTTGTTTTCAGGAATTGACACTATATATCATCCTTTCATTTGTTTTTGGCCATAAAAATAACGCTTGCATCAGAATGCAAACGTTGTTTGGTAAATCTAATGTATTAAGTTATTAATTCTTATACTCCTCATTTATAACGTTAACCACAATTTGTAGGCTATTTTCTGTGTCCTTAGCAATCAGGTTAATAAAATCTTCAGTATTACCCTCATCTGCTTTCATTAAGGCTCTATAATATTCTTCCCTCAGTTCATTTTTAATCACTACCGGTAGGTACCCATTTTTCATTAATATTAAGTTCATTAACAGCCTGGCTAGGCGGCCATTACCATCATCAAAGGGATGAATAGCAACAAATCTATAATGCGCCAGAGCAGCCAGTTCTACCGGATGTAAATCTGAGTTATTAATTAACCTTACCAACTTTTCCATTTCTTCAGGTACTTTTAGCGGATCACAATATTTATGGATTTTACCATTCATTGTTATAACATGATTGGGCTGGTTTTTATATTTACCAGGTGTAATGTCCTTTTTCACTCGGTTATCTTTGGGACCAACCCATACGTAATTAATTCCTTTTAAAAGCAGTGCATGTAACTCTTTAATTAGCGCCTCACTAATGGGTCTTTCCTCTTTTATTATTTCCTTTAACAAATCAATAGCCTCAGCATGGTTTTGCGCTTCCAAATATTCCTTTAGTGTTTTACCTTTTGAAGTAAGGCCATGCTGTAGAAAAAAAGCCGTTTCCTGAAGTGTGAGTGTATTACCTTCTATAGCATTAGAATTATACGTCCAATCAATTTTAAACTTTTCATCTATAACTTCCATAAGTTCAGGGGGTATAGGTCTAAAACTATCCAGTTTTTCTTTTAGTTCATCTATTTTCTTGAACTTCATTGAGACACCTCAGTTAATTAATATTTACCATATAATACCTTTATTATTATATAATATCAACTGTAATTAAGTACTACTTTGATTTCTAATCATTACTCCCTCTCCTATGATAGGTTCTAAGCTGCATTATCAATTTGACCAGAAGCTTTTTCTTTAATGCTTTTTCTCTGCCCCCCCACCCAATCGCCCTTAATTTTAAGTTTGTATATACTCTTACTTAGTGTACTTTTTTATTATTAAATTTCCCCAAACTAAATTTTGCTTATTTTTGTATATTATGTAGATATTGGCACAATTTAATATCAGTATTATCTCAGAATAGGAGATTATAAAATGAGATTTCTAAAAAGCTTGGTTAGGGGTAATAAAAGTTACAAATCTGGTGAGCAAGCTAAAGAAGTATTGGAGCATTGTGTTTCTACAAATCTTTCCAATAACTTAATGACTATAAAGCATTTATTTACCGAAATGCCTGACTTAGTTATTAGAAATTTTACTATTTCTCAAACTAGTGAACAGGCAGCTTTAGTATATATTGATGGCCTAATAGATAAAGTTTCTATTAATGAACATATCTTGCATCCACTACTACATGAGTACCGTTCCAACCAGACAAGTTCTCACCCTCTTGTGGCAATCGGTTCAACTCGAAGTACATGTTCTTGGTTAGAAATTGAAGATGCTCTTTTTCTTGGTTATAGTGCTTTATTTATTAATGGGAGATCTGAATGTATATTATGTGATTCACAAGGTTGGCCACAAAGGGCTCTAGAGGAACCTCAAACTGAATCTACACTTAAGGGTGCACATCAGGGTTTTATTGAAACTGCAAAGCAGAATATTGCACTAATTCGTCGTTATATTCCAAATCGGGAGTTAAAAATTAAAGAATTAAAGGTTGGAAAAAGAGGCAAAACACAAATTTCAATTTTATATTTAGCCGATGTAGTTAACCCTGAAGTACTAAGAGAAATGATTAATCGCATTAATGATATCCGAGTAGATGCAATAATAAATACTGGAGAAATAGAAGAATTGATAGAAGATAACTCTTTTTCGATATTTCCACAGTTGCTAGTAACAGAACGACCTGATGCTGTTGCTTCACATATACTTCAGGGCCGGATAGCTTTAGTGGTAGATGCTTCTCCTGGTGTTCTTATTGGACCCATGACATTCACATCATTTTTTCAAACAGTGGATGACTATAGTACAAGATGGATTGTAGCCTCTACCTTAAGACTATTAAGATTTCTTGGATTATTTATTGCAATATTTCTTCCTTCTTTATATATTGCAGTAATAACATTTCATTATGAAGTAATTCCTTTGCAATTGTTATTAACATTAGGACAATCAAGAGCCATAGTGCCTTTTCCTCCAATCATTGAGGCACTTATGATGGAAATATTTTTAGAAATGTTGCGGGAAGCAGGTTTGCGTTTACCTGCACCTGTCGGTCAGGCTGTGGGTATTGTCGGTGGAATTGTTATTGGACAAGCAGCGGTACAAGCTGGGTTAGTAAGCAATATCATGGTAATTGTTGTTTCTATGACTGCAATTGCTTCATTTATCATACCAAACTATGATATGTCTACATCTATTAGATTACTTCGTTTCCCAATGATGGTCTTGGCCGCACTATTTGGAATGGTTGGTATAGTTGTAGGAACTATGACAGTAGTTGGACATCTTTTATCGTTAGAATCATTAAAGACCCCTTATGGAACTCCTATTGGGCCAGTTAATTTTGCTGACCATAAAGATACTTTTATTAGGTTCCCTATGTGGAAACTAGATAGACGTCCATACTCAGCGAAACCTAAACAGTTAACTCGATTTAATTGGGATAAAGACAGTGGAGAGTAAATAATGAGCAAATACTCATCTGAAAACATTACTTTAATGCAATATATTTTTATTATTTCTGGTACCCAAGTTGGAATTGGGGTATTAACTTTACCGGGAACATTAGCAGAAAAAGCAGGTACAGATGGATGGCTTTCAATTATTATCGGATGGTTGTTTTCAGTTTTAGTTAGTATAGTGATAATTCAGATTATGAAAAAACACCCGCAATGTACTATATTTGATATCAGTAGAAAATATCTGGGAAAGTGGTTAGGGCGAGCAGTAAGTTTATCTTGGGTATTATATAGTTTTTTTGCAGTTGTAACTCTAATTCTGACTGCTATCTTTATAATTCAAGTATGGATTTTACCTGAAACCAATAGTTCCTCATTACTATTGATTTTTATTGTTCCAATATACATTATTACAAAAGGTGGGTTAAAAGTAATAGGTAGGTTCTCAGAATTTGTATTTTTCGCTACAATGTGGATGCCTATTTTGTTAACAATTCCAGTGCAAAATGGCCACCTTTTAAATCTTTTACCTGTAATTAAAGAAGGCTGGTGGCCAATTTTATCAGCAGTTCAGGCTACCTTCCTGTCATTTTTGGGTTTTGAATTGGCTTTTGTACTATACCCTTTTTTAGAAAACAAAAAGTCCGCTATAAAAGGAATATTTATAGCAAATTCAATAACTTTGCTTGTCTACATCCATATTACAATTATTTCATATGTATACTTCAGTCCGGATGAGATAAAGCAATATATTTGGGCGACATTAAATCTAATTAAACCTATCCAGCTACCTTTTCTTGAACGTTTTGAAATAATCTTTTTGTCTTTTTATCTATTTGTAATTTCAGATACTATAATTCCATATTTATTTACTGCTGTTTTGGGTGTAAATCATATAACTGGAATTAAAGGCTATCGTATCCCATTAATATTATTTATAGTAATGTTAATGTTGATAACTAACATATTACCAATAACATATGAACAAGTAATGCAATTAGGAGAATGGTGGGGTTATATAGGTCTCATTCTGGCGTTTTTATTTCCAATTATTTTTTGGATATATACAGGACTTTACGATAGATTATTAAGGAGGCCTAAAAGTTGAAAAAAGTAATGGTATTAATATCAATTTTTATATTAGGAATGTCAACAGCATGTGCAGAAGATAAAATATATTTGGAAGAAACATCTTTAACTCTAGCTATAGGTCTAGATTTAGACGATAACAATAATTTGATAGTTTACCAAACAAACCCCGTATTTAGTGAAGAAGCAACAAAAAAAGTAGATATAAAATCTGCGTATAATGTTCAAACATTACGACAAGCAAGGGAAATATTTAATGCCATGAGTAATGGTAATGTAGTAGGCGGAAAAGTTCAAGTATTCTTATTTAGTAAACGTTTTTTACAAGAAGAAAATCCCGTTAAATACCTTGATACCTTTTTAAGAGATCCAAAAAATGCTGTAAATGTTGTAATGGCTGTAGTAGATGGTTCCGTATCAGAAGTTTTAAACGCCAAACTAGAAGATAAGCCTAGAATAGCTGTTTACCTTAATAACTTAATCGAAAGAACTCATAGAACCGAAAGTACAGTTCGAACTGAGTTGGATGATTTTTATCGTAAAATATATGATAAAGGTGTAACACCATATATGTCTGAAATTAAAATGGGTGAAACAGAAATTTTAGTTACAGGTTGCGCCCTGCTAAACGACAATGGAACTTATGCAATTTCTCTAAATAAACAAGAAACATCTTTTTTGTTATTATTACAACAGGATGTTGATGAACCTGTACCTATTACATTTAATATTAATAAAGGCAATGGCAACAATGGAACAATTAGTGCTACTTTAGACAATATTAGCTATAAAATAGTTACTGATTATATAGAAGATAAGTTTTATTTTGATTTTCAAATAGAAGCGGATGCTGTACTATCAGAACGTAATTACTTTACTAATACAGAGGAAAAACTAAATCAATTGGCAGAAGTTATAGAATTACGGTTAAAACATGAATGTGAAGATTTAGTAAAAGAGATCCAAGAATATGAAATTGACCCAACAGGATTAGGTTTATATGCTAGGGCCTACAAATATGACAAGTGGAAAAATGCAAAAAATAATTGGGGAGAAACATTTGCTAATGCTGAAGTAACGGTAACGCCTAAGATTGAAATCAAAAGTTTTGGCGTTATTAAATAATATAGGGACACCAGTTTATTCCCAAGCTAACTTTTCTACTGCTTTTTCCATGTCATACATTGATGGCCTTGTGTATTTAGCCGTGGTATTTAAGTCTGAGTGACCCATTAATGCAGCCACTCTTTCTAAACTCTCACCAGAATCTATGAGCATTTTGCCAAAGGTATGGCGTAACATGTGTGGGGTTATTTCCAGGTCTACAATCTTAGTATACTTACGTATAATCCTTTCTGCTGTTCGGGTAGTCATATATTTTTTCCGGCCAGGAAAGAGCCATTTACTAGTTAATTCAGCAATGTATATATTTAATATCCTACGGATGGTTATATTTAATGGCACCTCCCGATATTTATCACCTTTTCCTGCCCGTACTTTGACCAATCCTGAACGCTCCTTAATTATTACATCACCTTCCAGTAAAGAACACGCTTCTGATATGCGTAACCCGGTATGTAATAGCAAATTAATAAGAGCTAGATCCCGAACAGACCCATATTTCTGTACAACCCTCATAAAGGTTCCAAGCTCTCTTCTTTCCAACCATTTTGGTGCCTTTTGCTGCTCAGAAACTCTTTTCACCTCACTTGTAGGATTAATAGGAACAATTTGTTGAGAATCTGCCCATTTATAAAAAGAACGTAATACATCTAAAGATAGATTTACTGTTGCTGGTTTTTTACCAAGACTAATTAGGTGCCGCCGGTAGTCTGCAACATCTAGGGCGGTTACAGATATCACTTCAGCCTCTTTATACTTCTCTATTAACCAACTGTTGAATTTATTTAACGTAGCCAGATAGGATAAAATTGTACGTTGTGATAGTCCACGGCTTTTAAGATACCTTTCAAATCCCTTTAAATAATCCATTGCATTAACACCCCTTGCCTTATACGACAAAAAAATGACCGCTTAGCACGGTCATTTCCCCTTTATAATCACCATATTTATTTATTTTTTGTCGCACAAGACTTCTTATGAAACAAAGTTTAAGACGGCTTAGAGAACCCTTATTATTGTATTAAAAACAATTACCTTAAATAATAAACATTCCCCTTAGTTTGTTTTAGAAAGAATTCCCAGGCGTTTTATTCACTAGGTATTTCTTTCGGATCCATAAAACATGTTATCTTTTGTGGATTTAGTCTTTCTTCCTTGGCATACCGGCAGATTCTTTCACAATCAGAATGCATTCCAGTATAGAAAACCGATTTACGCGGCCATATATAAAAACGGATATACCTATCCTTTTTAGTCGGATCCTTATAAAATATAATAGGATACTTGAATTCAGTCTTAGGATCTAATGAATAGCAATCTAAATTGGACTTATATTGTAGTATAAAATCTCTTAACCATAATGGTATTTGATCAACTTGAATATGCATATTCCCATCAGGTAGCTTGAGGTAAACTCCCGCAAAAACATTGTCTTGACTTTCCGTTATTTGATTTGTAACACTCTTTAGTTCTTCATATATTTCCTCCCGGGTAATGTTTATTTGAAGACCTTCTGTATAAAATCTATCTTTATCTTCTTGACTAAGATAATACTTTAATCGGAGCATAAGTAAATTATAAAGGACATAACTCTCGATAATACTTTCAATTAAATTTTCCTGAATGTCAAGCAGATCTCGATCATAAGTTATTATATTTACTGGCACTCCCATAATACAAGCATATAAAAGAGCACTTAATATTATTTGATAATCAACTAACTTAAACTTATTTTTTCTAACCTCAGAAACTTGCTTGTTTCTTGCTTTTAAAACCCAGTTAGACTCTATAAACCTAGAACGACCAGCTAGCCGTCGGGCATGATCAATTTGTTCAGCCTCTTTTGCCTTTATATTTCCCATAATTTTAGATAATTCAGGAGGTATAGGCTCACCTTTTTTGAGAAGCCATAAATAGTTATTAAACAAATGACGATAGTGATTAGTTACAAGTGCTGGGTTAATGGTTCCAGGTAGCCATGTATAGTAAGAACTACATATACATGGATGTTGTTTTAACTGTATTGTTTGTTCATTTCTATGCATTGAAGAATAACTTTTTTCAGTTCTATCAAGGCTGACTTCCTGAAAA
Organism: Bacillota bacterium; assembly: GCA_009711615.1. Classification (GTDB taxonomy): domain Bacteria; phylum Bacillota; class Desulfotomaculia; order Desulfotomaculales; family Desulfohalotomaculaceae; genus Desulforadius. The sequence goes on from VENI01000011.1 coordinate 106,281, forward strand.
CCTTTTCTTAATAACCCATTCCTTTTGAACACTAGCTTAAATGCTTCATTATTAGGTGCTTCATTAAAGCCCTCTTCTAATTCTTTTATAACAGGAGAGATTAGAATATTTTCGCTTTCGTTAATGGTCTCTTTAAGTTCATCATAAGGCATTTTATTAAAACAGCTTGTATCGTAAAATGTAAATAATTTAGGTTCATGAGGCATTAAAAACATCCTCTTTATTAACAAAATTTATTAATAATTTACCTAGTCTTGATAAAACAAACATCACTTCAATACATGCTATCAATAATTGTATATTTGTTTGTATTTTTTTCCAAGGGTTTCTTTAATTTTATGCTTAATAATACTTTCCCATCGCGTTTCTATTTCCATTCAGCCGGAAATCATTTGTGCATAAAAAAAACGTGCTATTTAGCACGGTTCTAATAACTACTCTTATTAGGTTTTTCTAATATTCGCAGTGCTACTTTTGTCATAATCCTCATGGCTTTAACTACCTTTTGTTGCTCCGCAGTAAGTTCTTTTTTCATGCTACATTATATGCAGAAGGAACTCAAATATTGTCATTAAATTACCCATATCAACTGGTAAACAGCGCTTTTGCTCTTTTAGTTGGCATTGTATAGCGCTGGTTTAAATATCGTAGCGCTGCAGAAAGTTCTCCGTCTGGTCCACCATATTGGGTAAGTAGGAATTTAGCCATTTTTACATCAGGCTTACTTACCCGAATAGGGTGCTCTAATTTTTTCTCATATATCCACATAGGGTAAGTCCCTCCTAATATTCAATTTCCCATGGCCACGGTGTTTCAATCCATCCCCACGGATAATATACTGGGGCGAATCCACAAACACTTAATGCCCCACAGTACGCTTCATATTCTGTTTTTATCCGGTTAACTCTGTCACATGCCTGCACATAATCATCGTATGCCTGCCGATCTTCTGGATGAGTGTCCAGATAAAGGTTTAATTCTACCAAAACAAATTGCCAATCCATTAGTTGGCAAAGAAGCTCTTTACATCTTGGATGCATATTATTCCCTCCTCAACTTTACTTCTTTTTGCGCAGCATTGGTGGTCTATCGTTCATATACGGAATAGGAACCACCGGTGGGCATCTATCTGAATAGTAAGGGCTGTACAGTTCAGGGAACAGTGTGCCCTTCTCGTTAGCTTCCTCTGGAGAGTATTGACGCCAGTATTGCTGCCATGGAATATAGGCGTAGCCCAGGCACTGTAGTGGGTAATAATATCCTGGATATGGATACGGTCCGCAACCGTAATCCGGTCCTACATTGGGGTAATCAGGGTATTCTGGGTAGTCTGGATAGTCTGGACACCCCGGGCAATGGTCTGGGTAATCGGGATATTCAGGGTAATCAGGATAACCTTGGTAATTGCCATTGCAACCCTCACTTTGTATTGGTTCTTGATTAACATATTCTTCATGAGGCATATTCTCTTGTACAGGTTCCTGCATTTCTAATTTCTCTTCTACCGGCATAGAATGCTCTGGCTTTTTTAAGGGTGCCGGGGCATCTTTAGGTTTTTTAAAATCACCCTCACCATTACCGGGTTTGAAGACAATTTTCATAATGAAGCCTCCCTTAGATTTTTTTTATCTTATGTTTCAATCCCATGAATTGACACTTTTGACACATAATTTCTTTTTTAGTAAATAATAAAATAAATATTGTATAGTTTTGTAAATAATTAAAAGGAATTTAACAACAAAGCTATAATTTATAAACAAACAACAAGGGAGTGTTTCAAAATGCAGCAATTACAAACCTTAACCGTATATCGCCAAATTTTAAATGACGCAGTTGTTCAATTGATGATAGAACTGCTAAGAACTGAAAACTCAGAGGAAAAAGCAATTATTTTTGGAGAACTATACTACAATTTAGCTATAGAAAATGAAAACAATGTATTCTTTGTCAGTAATGGTTGGCAAAATCATTTGCTAAATTTATTGTTGTATGACGACAACCCCTTCACCCGCCAGACTTCAGTAAATAACCTTGATATCAGCCCGTCTTTATATCGAGCGGCCCAACATGATCTGCAGTGCTTGACCAGTTTATTTCAAGTCGATACTACTTTGGATGTAAAACTGGCACCATGGGATAAAATGGTAACTACTAATGATAGATTAATTAGAAATTATTATGAAAATGGATATTCAGAAAAGATAGTCCAAACATTACTTGCTTCAGATAACTGGAGTAACTGTATTGATCTTTTAATAAACTACTATTATACTGCAGGTTCAGGTATTTTTGGACGCTACCACACGTTACGCTGGGATGGTGAGAAGCGCTGCCTTACTGGTGTAGCAAACCCTGACCCGATTCAAATAACAGATTTAATTGGTTACCAGAAAGAACGGCAGAAAGTATTGGATAATACAGAGGCGTTTTTGTCAGGAAGCACCGGAAATAACGTTTTACTTTATGGCGACCGGGGAACAGGTAAGTCATCCACTATCAAAGCATTGCCAAACACATATGGAGGGATAGGACTGAGATTAATAGAGGTGCCAAAACAGTTTTTATCACACTTCCCAACTTTAGTTCAACTGTTAAATGGCCGCCCCCAGTACTATATTTTGTTTGTTGATGATTTATCCTTTGAAGACTCCGAGGTTGAATACAAGGCTCTAAAAGCTGTAATGGAAGGGGGAGTGGAATTAAAACCAAAAAATGTACTGGTATATGCCACTTCCAATCGACGCCACTTAATCAGGGAAAATTTCAGTGAACGCCAGCATGATGATGTCCATGCTGCAGACACCATGGAAGAAAAGCTATCCTTATCTGACCGGTTTGGATTAACGGTAACCTTTACCGCACCGGATCAAAAACAATATCTAGAAATTGTGCAGGGTTTAGCCAACCGCCGGGGCTTACGTTTTGATGAAAAGGAACTTCATAGCAAAGCATTACAGTGGGTATTAAACCACAGCGGCCGTTCAGGCAGGCTGGCAAAACAGTTTATTGACCACATGGAAGGACGAAAAAAGAATTAAGAATGGGATCATGTTATTATGCATGATAACGGGCGGGCGTGGAAACCCGCCCTACCCTAGACAACCTTCAAATATTTGTATCGCAAAATAAACGGATCAGCGGGGGCACCGATTTCATTCTGGATTCTGTCTCCTGACTCCTGAATTCTTGACCGTTAATTCACCTTCCCACACTACCTCTGGAAGATAGCCCTCCTGTTCCCTTTCTCGGGAATCCATAGTTACCAAGTCAAAAATACGGTGGTCTTTTAATAGTTCCCGCCAACTTCTTGCCACTATATCAATAAAATCATTGCGTAGCGGGATTCTATGGGTTATTAGAGGGCAGGAATAAGGTAAGTCAATTGTTTCATGAATTAACAATAGCGTATTATCCCTCATCAAATGAGGGGTTAGCGGGAAGAAACGGCAACTTAGTGGTCTTTTTTCCCTGGGGCAGGGTTTTGTACAACGAATAAAATTCACCGGATACTGCCAGGAAGGCGGAAACTCGTCTTCTTCCGGATGGCGATGTTCCCAGCGCAGCCAATCTTCTTTATCGGTAAACATTGCTTCTTCCCCAGGATAAAGGTACATGCCTATAGAATCTTCTCCATCAGGCTGGCAGCAAATGCTTTTACACATTTTACCGCAATCACTCTCCAACGGAGTTATGTTAGCTGTTATTTGATACAGTTTCTTATAGTCTACAGTTCTCATTGTTTTAGTATATCCCACCATTTACAGTTTAAGCAGTCTTTGCATATCCCTTGGCAGTGGTGAATTAAATTGCAATTTACTGCCGGTAACAGGGTGTGTTAAACTAACCCGGCAGCAGTGAAGAGCCTGCCTGTTAATACCTTCACTTCTACCTCCGTAAAGATCATCACCCACCAGCGGATGACCAATATGACTCATGTGTACTCTTATTTGATGAGTGCGCCCTGTTTCTAATCGAATCTGCACCAGAGCCTTATTATGTAAAGAACTGACTACACTGTAGTGTGTAACAGCCCGGCGCCCGCTTTGGTGTACTCTGTGTTTCACAGCGCTATCTTCACACCGGGCAATGGGAAGAGCAATTATGGCTTGGCGCTGCTTTATTTGCCCGTGCACCACTGCAGCATATTCTCGCTGAAAATCAGCAGTATGTAACTGCTTGCATAGCAGATTGCTGGCATAGGGGTTTTTAGCTATCACCACTAAACCGGAAGTATTTCTATCTAAACGGGATATCGGATGAAAAGTTCCTTCTATATTATTCTGATTATAATAATAAATAACAGCATTGGCCAGTGTGTTGTAGGGTTCATGCTTTAATGGGTGAACCAACATGTTGGGCGGTTTTTTTAGTATCAGCAGGTGCTGGTCTTCATGAATAATATTAAGCGGTATCGGTTGAGGGTGGATAGTTGTATTTGACTGTAGCTCGATATTAAAACTAAGCAAATCCCCTTTCTGTACCCTCTGCTTCAAATAAATGGGGCTGTTATTTAAATGTACTCCTGAATTCTTTTTTAATTTGCGCATCATTGTGGTGGAAAGCCCCAATTTACTACGCAGCAAGCCCTCTGCCGTCCGACCTTCTTCATCGGAAGTGACAGTATGAGTTATTTGCATAATCCTTACCCTCAACTTTTTCATTTGGATAAAAACACTTATATAGCAAAAAGACCAGGTATATTCCTGGTCTTTACTGGAGCGGAAGACGAGATTCGAACTCGCGACCCTCGCCTTGGCAAGGCGATGCTCTACCACTGAGCTACTTCCGCAAGATGGCGGAGCTGACGAGACTTGAACTCGCGATCTCCGGCTTGACAGGCCGGCATGTTAACCACTACACCACAGCTCCACTTATTTAATCATGTATAATTATAATTTACAACAACTTAACCTAGATGTCAACTAGAATGGAGCGGAAGACGAGATTCGAACTCGCGACCCTCGCCTTGGCAAGGCGATGCTCTACCACTGAGCTACTTCCGCATGATTGGCGGAGCTGACGAGACTTGAACTCGCGATCTCCGGCTTGACAGGCCGGCATGTTAACCACTACACCACAGCTCCATATCCTTTTTTTACTAGGGTTTGTCGTTCAGCGACAAATACTAATTTACAATAATTCACGCAAAAAGTCAACAGTTTTAATCAAGAAATTTTTTTAAATTTTTTCAGGATTTTATGAAAGAAATATGATTTGATAACCGTCATAAATGTAGAGCCAAAGGAAAGAGTTGATAAACTTGCCTGTAACAGATGAACTATTGGTTAAAAAGGCACAGCAGGGCAATCTGGTGGCATATGGAGAGTTGGTCGAACGCTACCAACACCATGTTTACAGTTTAGGCTACAAGCTACTTAAATCCCCCCATGAAGCACAAGATGCTGCCCAGGAAATATTTATTCGTACCCATAAGGCGTTACCAACATTCAAAGGGCAGTCTAAATTTTCCACCTGGCTTTACCGCATTGCCACCAACCACTGCCTGGACACCCTGCGGCGTAACCAACGGGAACAGAACAAAAACGTGGATTGGAATAACAATAATAACCAAATTAGTACATCAGATGCGGGTAGTCAACCTGAGGAAGCCCTGCTGAACAAAGAAAAACAGCAGGCAGTAAAAAGATCTTTAGATGCGTTACCCGATAAATATCGTCTACCCCTGATACTGCATCATTATCAAGAGTTAAGTTACCGCCAAACGGCGGAGGTGCTGGAAATCGGTGAAGCTGCTGTGGCCACCAGAATTCACCGGGCCAAGCAAATGTTAAAAGAGAAACTTTCGGGAGGTGTCGCTGATGAACTGTCAAGAAACAAGAGAAAATCTGAACGCTTATTTGGCCAGTGAACACCAGTTATTTGATAAAGCAAAACTGGAAAAACACCTGGATAATTGCCCCCAGTGTCAAGGGGAGCTAGAACAATTACAAGCACTTAATAATATGCTGAACAGTCTTCCCAACCAAGGGGCACCGGCTTCATTAAAAACAGACATATTAGCGACACTATCTAAGCCTAATAGTAAATCATCGCCTATTAATAAAGGAAAGTTGGTAAGGGACTTACTGGCAGCGGCAGCAGTTTCTCTGGCCATATTCTGGAGTGGGTTACCACTTTTTAACGGTACTGATGTAGATAAAGTTAACCAAAGTTTTAATAAGTTGGCAGCCAATTATACCCAGGCCACCGGCAGTATAGTAAACAAAACCGTCAACTGGGTAGATAAAACTAACAACAAAATTCACATTAAGGAGTGGAAAATCAAATGAGATGCGAATATCACCCTGAAATTGAAGCCCAGGCGGTATGCTCTACTTGCAACAAAGCAATTTGTGAGCAGTGCCGCCTGGAATTAAAAGAAAAAGATTACTGCCGCAATTGTGTGGAAAACCAGTTGGATGAAATGGACGTACCAACAGTTAGTGGAAATAAAAGCCGTTTTCTTTCCTTTATACTGTCAATTCTCCCTGGAGTAGGCTATATGTACCTGGGGTTAATGCAACGAGGAACACAGGCCTTACTACTTTTCTTTGGGACCATTTTCATTTCATCATTTACAGGCATTGGTGAGATATCTGGCCTACTGCCAATATTGATTTTCTATAGTATTTTTGATACCCAGCAGTTAGTGGCTAAGTTAAATTCAGGCCTTAATGTACAAGATCGACAGCTGTTTTCTTGGAGCAAGTTGCCCAGTCGCAGTAACCTTTTGGGTTACGGGTTAATAATAGTTGGCATTTTGGCAATGATAGACAACTTAGTACCTATGGTACCGTGGTTTGCCCAATATCAATTTATGTTTAAACGTGTTGTACCGTCCTTAGCAGTGATAGCCTTAGGTGTGTATATCCTTTACCGTAGCACCAGAAAGGAGGCAACAGGAAGTGAATAATAAACCGGCTATTAACAAAAAGGTGATAAAAACGGGGCCGGTAACTCTATCCCTGGCTTTAATTATCACCGGTATGAGTATGCTGCTTATTAATTTAGGCGGCATAGAAAGCTTCAATACCCTGTGGAAGTTCTGGCCACTGCTACTAGTTGGCCTGGGAATTGAATATTTTATCCGCAAATTAATCCATAAAGATGTGGACATTCGTTTTTCAATAGGTAGTATTTTTGCAATTATAATGCTGGTAATTGCAGGTTCTGTTATTAATCTTTTTGCCAACATTAATATTATAGGACCGGAAGGTCTAATTGAGGTTTTAAAAGACAGCAACATTTCAATTAAAATCTATTAAGAAGAGGGGTAGCGTCCCTCTTCTTAATTCTTCATTTTTTCGTATCCTCAGCTTCATTTAGTAACTTCTGCAGATTATTTTTATCAAAATGATACTTTTCTGCGCAGAAATGACATTGCAATTCCGCTTCTCCTTGCTCCTCTATGACATCAGTTAGCTCGTCCCTGCCCATACTGATTAACACTCCCTCCAGCCTTTCACGACTGCAGTTACAGGAAAAATTCAGTGGCATCTTGTCTAAAATCTTCACATCGAGACCTACTGTTAACATATGTATCATATCCTCTGGAGTTGCCCCTTGCATGACCAGATCGCTTATCGTAGGTAAAATTGCCAGACCTTGTTCCAGTTTGTCTAGAGTAGAATCTTCTGCCCCAGGCATCAATTGAACAAGCAAACCACCGGATGCTTGTACACTATTATCTGTTTGCACCAGCACTCCAAGAGACACCGCTGATGGAGTCTGCTCAGATTTCAGCAGGTATTTTGCCAAGTCCTCCCCTATTTCCCCAGTTTCCAATTCTACGGTACCGGTAAAAGGCTCTTTCAGCCCCAGGTCTTTACTAACGGACAAAGTGCCCTTGCCAATTGCTGCTCCCACCGCCAGTTTACCCTTTACACTGGTCAGATGAACTTGCGGGTTTTGTACATATCCCCGCACATTGCCTTGGGCATCTGATGTTACCACAACCGCACCAAGGGGGCCATCCCCCAGTACTCTAATGGTAAGTAGATCTTTCCCTTTCAGGTTTGCCCCCAACAGCAAAGCAGCAGTCATTGACCTTCCCAGGGCAGAGGTGGCGATGGGCCAAGTGTTGTGCCGCTGTCGGGCTTCTTCAACCAGCTGGGTGGTTACACAGGAATAAATTCTAAACTGTTCATCACAGCCAATAGCCTTTACTAAATAATCTTTCATTTTTGCTCACATCCTCTCTGTCACATTATACCACCACAGTAAACGGTTTCATAAGCAGCATATTTACAATAAATGTTGTAAATATTAGAATTAATTAATAACCCCCAGGAGGTTTTTAAAAAATGCATAAAAGAATGGTTATTCAAACCGATAAGGCACCGGCAGCCATCGGTCCATATTCACAGGCAATTAAAATGGGTCCCTTCTTATTTATATCAGGCCAGATACCTATTGACCCAATCAGTGGGGAAATTAAGAAAGATGTAAAAGACCAAACTCACCAGTGCCTTAAGAATTTACGAGAAATAGTATTAGAAGCAGGCGGTACTCTGAAAAACATTGTAAAAACTTCAGTATTTATTAAGAACATGAACCAGTTTACAGAAATAAACGAGGTATACAGTCAGTATTTCCAAGAAGAACCCCCAGCTAGAGCTTGTGTTGAAGTGGCCCGACTACCCAAAGATGTTCTGGTGGAAATTGAGGCAGTGGCATTTATCAAACCAACGGAATGTGGTCACTGCGGCTAAGTTGAAACCCGCCTCTTTCCTAACAGGATGGTGATGGCGGGTTATAATTTTTGTTCAACTCTTCCTTTACACCCAGCAGAAGATTGTAATTTTCTAGCAGCAGTCCCACCCATTGTTGATCAAGGCACTGTTGTTTTACCTTATCCACTAAAATCTGCTCCACTTTGTTTCTAGGCAAACCGGGACGATATGGCCTGTCTTCCACTAGGGCGGCAAATATATCGCTAACAGCCATTATTCTAGCACCATTATTTATGTTCTCACCTTTAATGCCAAAGGGGTAACCATTGCCATTTAGGGTCTCATGGTGATATGATGCCCACTGGTTAATTTCTTCAAACCCTTCCACCATTTCCAGGACCCGGTATGTATAATAGGAATGACTTTTAATGATGTTGTATTCATTGGTGGTGAGACGCCCCGGCTTTTCCAATATCTCTTCTGGCACCACCAGTTTACCTAAATCATGTAGTAGACCGGCCACGCCCATAGACTGGCACTGGCTTGGAGTCATTCCGGCTATGGAGGCAATTCTACTGGACACCATTGAAACCAAACGGGAGTGGATGTGGGTAAAACTACTCTTGCTGTCAATCACCTGAGCAAAGACTTCACCCACACTTAGTAGGTCTTTCATATTGACATTTTCCCGACTATGTTTTAAGCGATTTAAAAGTATAGTGTCATAAGCCCCTGCTGTCAAGTCCAGCCAGAAACTTTCTTGGCTGCTTAAATGGCCCAAAATATCCACTAGTGTAGGATCAAGTACAGTGCCGGATAACGACTTGATCTTTTTGATAATGTCATCCCGTTGGTGCAATATATATTGATTGTTGTCTATCAACACATCTACCCGGTCTGCAAGATGTATTATTCTACTGGCCAGTGGTATTTCGCTACCCGCCAAGCCCGTTCTATTTTTTCCATCCCAACGGTCATGATGGCAGTAAACTATTTCAGACAAATACTCCAACAACCGTGAGCACTTTAAGAACCTTGCACCACGCTCACAATGATCATAGGTGTCCTTAACCTCAAAATCAAGCAATTTGTTTTTTTCGGCAAAGGTTATCGTACCGATATCATGCAAAAGTGAGGCATAGGTTATGATATTAATATCTTCTTGGTCCAGTTTATGTTCTTCTGCTATTTGTCTGGCAATTAAAGCAACTCTGATGTGATGCTTCATCACCCCTCTGCCACTAATGTCCAGTGCTGTGGAGAGGGCAAACAACAGCTTATGAAAATCTATGCTTAAATTATTATTCATGTTGACCCACCTCTGGTTTTTGTATTATGCTTTAGAAAATATTCTATAAAAAAGTTCACATACCTATCGCTTATAAATATTTTATAAATACGGAGGTTGGTTATGTCTAGCAGTTTCCTAACCCTGGAAGAGACCGCCCAGGCTGAAATTACTATTAAAAAGTCCAGGTTTATAACTTCTGCTGCCCCAATCAACACTCAGGAAGAAGCAGAAGAATTCATAAAACAGATCAGCAGTAAACACAACAATGCCACTCATAATGTATTTGCCTATGTTATAAATGAGCAAATCCAACGTTATAGTGATGATGGCGAGCCTAGCGGCACAGCCGGCAAGCCGATTTTGGAAGTGATTAACCGCAAAGGCTTGGTGAAAACAGTATTGGTGGTAACCAGATATTTCGGCGGCATTATGTTGGGTGCCGGTGGATTAGTACGGGCATACTCAGAGGCAGCGGTAAAAGGTGTGGAAACAGCAAGGATAGCAGAAAGAAAACTGCATAGCCAAATATTTGTTACCATGAACTACCATTTGATGGGTGTGGTTAAACGGGAAGTGGAAAAAGCCGATTCAAAGAAGATTAAAATTGATTATGGCGAACAGGTTAAAATGAACTTTTATTTACAACCTCAAGAGGCCCAAGATTTAATTAATAAACTGGTAGATGTAACTGCAGCTAAAATTAATGTCAAAGAAGGCAAACAGTCTTATATCTAGCCATAGACTTGGATAAACTGTTACTAAAGGATGCTTAATATGATGAGGGAGGGGTATGCCCTATGGATAAAATTACAATGAATTTGCAGCCCGATGTAGATGATTACGATGTTCACCGGGTGCAGCAGGCAATTCATGACATGGACCACAGTGATGAATTAACTATTACCATTGAAGCAGCAGATGCCCATGAAGCAGACCCAATAATAAATTTATTGAAAGAGTATGGTTTTGACCACCAAATTAAGGGTAGCCAAGATGGCAAGAGCATCTATATCAACGCCCGCAGAAAACTACACTAATAAAGATGTTCAATAGAGCCCGTTTGGGCTCTATTTATTTACTAAATTTTAGCTAATAAAGAGGATTTTAACATTCCTTGTCAAAGTATTCACATGTATAATAAAAAATGGGGAATAAGGGATGTGTGTTTTTTGAAAGACATTAGGAAGGCTACAACGCTACATCAATTGCTAAACTTAATCCGTGGTTTGTATAAGGCAATTGATGAAGACTGGCGCAAATGTGCCTCCAAAAGTGGATTAACCGTTTCACAACAACATCTATTGTGGATTCTACGTTTTAAAGACGGAAGTACGCTTTCAGAAATCAGCCAATACGGCCTTTGGCACCTTTCCACCGTAATGGATTTAGTCGAAAGGATGGAAAAGCTAGGGTTGGTTTACAAGGAAGTGGACAGTAAGGATGCTCGAACCAAACGGGTAACCATAACCGATAAAGGCAATGAATTCTTAAATAACTCATGTAATAACAGTGAATCCTTCAAATTCATGAATGCCATGGAGTGGGATAATTTAGAAAGAATGAAACAGTATTTAGATACACTTTACATGTTAAATAAATCTTTAAATGGTGACAAGTTCGTTCACTATGTTGAACAATCAGCTAAAAAATTGGAGGATGAGTTGGAAAAAGTAAATACGGATAAATAATATTTAAGACTTTCCGGAATATGAATAAACTAAAATTCCTTAGAGGGTATCATATGACGGAAAGTATATTTGTTATTATATTTATTGTTTTAATAGCTTTGGCTTTTGATTTTATTAATGGGTTTCACGATACAGCCAATGCTATTGCCACTTCAATTGCCACCGGTGCATTAATGCCTAGACAGGCCATTATACTGGCATCAACACTGAACTTTTTAGGTGCCATTCTTTTTACCGGCGTAGCCCATAGTATTAGCAAGGGAATTGCCGACCCAATGCAGTTACAGAATGCATTTCCCGTAGTACTGGCAGCATTAATAGCAGCTATTTTTTGGAACCTGCTTACTTGGTACCTGGGCCTGCCCAGCAGTTCATCCCATGCTTTAATTGGTTCTTTAACTGGTGCTGTAACTGCTGCTGCCGGGTGGAGCGCTGTAAATTCAGACAGCCTTCTACTGATTATTCAAGCATTAATCTACTCACCCTTATTGGCAGGTACTGTTGGCTTTATTATAATGCTTTTTTGTAACCAGTTTATACTACGTTCAAAAGTAAAAAACATTAATCAGAAATTTAAAAAGCTGCAGGTCATAACTGCAGCTTTTCAAGCATTTAGTCACGGAACAAATGACGCACAAAAAACCATGGGTGTTATTACTTTTGCTCTGGTGGCCAGTGGAATACATCATGATATAAATATAATCCCCCTGTGGGTTAAATTTGCTGCAGCACTGGCCATGGCCCTAGGAACCGCAGTAGGCGGTTGGCGTATAATTAACACTGTCGGGAAAGGTATCACTAATCTACAGCCACCCAGCGGGGTTTCAGCCGACCTAACCTCTGCTGCTGTAATTATGTTTGCAACAATACTGCAACTTCCAGTCAGTACTACCCATGTTATTTCTTCTTCCATTGCAGGTGTTGGGCTAAGTAAGGGCGTAAATGCTGTTAACTGGAGCACCTGCCAAAAAATGCTTTATACATGGGTTCTTACGGTACCCGGCAGTTACGCCTTAGCAGCATTAATATATTTAATGGTCTCATCACTGGTTGAATGTATCTGATGGCACACCAAAGTTCATGGTGCGAACCTGAACGCCGTGTATCCCACCTAAGTCCTGTTCAATTTCATGACGCTCTTGATCTGAAGCTTCCATAGTCAATGTAATTATACCTCTGTTTTTGCTTGGGGCAGGAATACCACTGCGGGACAATATTTGCGCCCCATAACGGGTTAATACATCCTGTACTTCCGGAGCATGAGATGCCCGTTCATCAACAAGCAATCCTAAAACAGTAATGTCACGTTGCAAAATAAAACCTCCTTTCAAAATATACTTAAGTCTAACCAGGCAGATAAATCTTCTAAAATGTGAATACCAGCTATACTATTACCCCTCTGATCTAATGCCGGGCTGTACACCCCAATACCTATTTTTTGGGGCGCAAGTGCCATTATTCCACCAGATACCCCACTCTTTGCTGGCAGCCCTGCCTTAATGGCAAATTCCCCTGAAGCATTGTACATGCCACAAGTAACCATAAATGTGTTACTAATACGCACAATGTCTGCCGGCACCACTTCTTGACCATCCAGTGTATTTCCCTTATTGGCCAAACCAACGGCAATGTTTGCAATATCGGAACAGGAAACTTCTATAGCACACTGCCTAAAGTATGTATCTAATATGTCCTCTACATTGCCCTCCAGCACACCGATATCTCGCATAAAATATCCCAAGGCCCGGTTGCGGTCAGCTGTTTCTTTCTCTGAATGATAAATTTCCTCGTTAATACCTATTTCATTATTACCAGCCAATGTCCGTACTAATTCTAGCAGTCTTTCTATTCTTTCGGTACTGTTACTGCCATTGATAAGGGATGAAGTTGTAATGGCACCGGCGTTTATCATGGGATTAAGCGGTTTACTTGGTTTTAACGTCTCCAGCTTTATGATGGAGTTAAAGGGATCTCCAGTTGGCTCCATTCCCACTTTTCTAAATACCTCAACCGGTCCGCTATCCATAATAGCCTGCATTAATGCCAGTGGCTTAGAAATACTCTGCATGGTAAATTTGGTGGAGCAATCACCGATGGTGACAATTTGCCCTTTCATATTAACCACACTTACTCCTAGGTCTTCTGGGTTTGCTTTAGCCAAAGCTGGAATATATGAAGGAACTTCACCGTATTTAATCCAGTAACGATTTTGGTCTAATATCTTTTGCAGCATTTCTTCCATTTTATATGCTCCGCTTATTAGTCTTAGTTGTGCCTTTAGTTATTATTTCTAATAACCTAAAGGGCTATACACCATGCCCACTGACAAAGTAAAAACTCCCGCAAAAGCGGGAGTTATTCATCAACCATTCGAATTGAACTTGAAGGACAATTCACTTCACATTCCATACAGCCGATACATGCATCGGGATTTACCACCTTACAATCATGGTCATCAGCTTCAAATACATTGGGTTCTGCCGGGCAGACATTGTAGCAGTTGCCGCATCCAATACAGGTGTCTTGATCAATAACTGGTCGCATCATCTCACCACCATTTACAATAATTGATTAATATAAATATCATAATAAATTTTATTAAAATAGACAAGACTCTGGTAGTTTCTTTACCAGAGCCTTATCACCTTATAATGGCCATAATAAATAATATAACAATTCCAAAAAGCAAATTGGCATTGGACAGCACAATAAACTGCTTTTGCATCTGTATCAGTGCAGAGGATGGGTCTTCACCGGGACCAGGTGCCATATCTGGTATGCGGTTGGCCATATAAAAACTGACAACCGCAGTGATACTAACCATTATCGCCACCAGTACCAGTTTAGTTGTCATAAGTTGACCATATCGGCTAAGTATAAATAAATCCCAGCCTTGGTAATACAACCTCGGACCCAGTTTATACAAGCCACTTACCAACAACATACCTATGCTAGCCCAGGCAAAGTATTTAAACCGTTGAATACCCATTAACCGCAAAAACTGCGGGGGCACACCCTTCCCTCCAACTGCCGGTGTCAGTACCAGCATCATAAAAATCATGCCACCTATCCATGTTACAACAGCAATGCTGTGTAGGAAATCCATTAAGTTGGCCAGGTTCATAAATTATTTATCCACAGTTGCATTTAAATCTTTTAGCAATTCTTCAACGTCCAAACCGTGCAGCGCCGCTCCCTTTTCCAAACTTTCCAGTTTTGCTGTGGGGCAACTCAAGCATCCCATTCCTTTATTCTGGAAAACAGGCACTGTTTCCGGAAATTTTTCCACAATGTGTGCCAATGTCATATCTTTATTGATTTTCATTATATAAGCCTCCCATTAATTTTTTTTATCTTTCCCAAAAAATTTATTCTTTATAAAGCATAACTATAAGTATACATCTAGCTGTGATTAACTTAACACTTCTTATCTGTTTTTTTATCCAGTCAAGTTTATTTCTTTTTTAAACCTCTGCAATCCCAACCTGTCAATTGTATTACCTAGTCTCTCTTTACCATTGGCTTCACGGGAATAAATTTTTAGAATTCTCACCGCCATTTTTACCGCTTCTTCTTCATTTAAATTTTCTGCCAGCATATCAGCCACCCGTGGCTTAACACCACCAGTAATTCCACCAGCGGTAACCGTCCAACCTTCTGGTTTCGCTATAAAGCCCAAATCTCGAACCATGGACTGCATACAGCAGTGCTCACACCCGGAAACTGCTACTTTCACTTTGCCAGGCAGCTGTAAATTAGCTGTTTTGGTTCTTAATATTTTGGCAAAACCGGGGGCATTACTCACACCTTTCCTGCAATCTAAACTGCCGCACGCTTGAATAGTACGAATATTTGAGGATTTTTCTTTGTTAGTTAAACCTAATTCATTCTTTATTTCTGCTACATTATTTTTGGGTAAATTGGCTAAAGTAATTCCTTTACCCCCAGTTATTTTCGCCATAGAAAGATTGTATCTCTTCATAACATTAGCAATCTGTATCAAGTCTTTTTCCGATATATCTCCCTGTGGAAAATACAAGCTGATATTAACGTTATCTTTATCTTTTTTCATGCATCCACCTCGAAACTTTGATTTATATCATTTCCAACAACATTTTACTACTATATAATGTATTTGGCATTATAAAATAACATAAAATAGTAATGCTTAAGGAGTGATCATCTTATGAGTAAAATCAAAAGACAAATAGTTAAAATTGACGAAGACAAGTGTGATGGCTGTGGTAAATGCGTTTCACCTTGTGCTGAAGGGGCCATTGAGATAGTTGATGGCAAAGCTAAAGTTATTAATGAAGAACTTTGTGACGGTGCAGGTTTCTGCATTGGCACCTGCCCAAACGGGGCGCTTACGCTGGAATCCAGGGAAGCAGACCCATTTTCCGAAGAGGCTGTAAAGGAAGTACAAGCCCAAAAAGAAGGACACATTCAAATTCAAGAGTGCTTTAACTGTGACAACACAGAAATGGACGCCCCACTTATCCCCTGCCGAAAAGAAGGGGAAAGTCTTTGGGTTTGTACCAAATGCCTACCAGCATTAATCCACGGATAGTTTTAAGGCCCCGTCTTGAGACAGGGCCTTAAGTTATTTTTGTTTTCATTCTGACTCCTAACTCCTGACCCTGCTTTACATTATTTATTCATATAATTATCTGTTACCATTTTGAAGCCACCCAATGAGTATAGATATTTCATTGGGACAATTTCTTTTAACCAGGATGCGGTAATTCCCTTTAACTTAAAAGTTTTTACCTTACCCAACCCCTGTCCCCTACCTATTGATACCAGAGTACCTATTGTAATTGGGCTATACCTTCTTTTCTGTCGGCCAGTAATCTCTGCAAAAATGTTGTAGGCAGCGGTTTCACCTTGCTGCAATGCCGCCTGTGCAGTGGGAACCACAGGTTTTCCCGTTTGTGGGTCTTTAGCAACAGCACTATCTCCCACCACATATATAGATGAATTTTCTTTATACTGCATGTATTCATTTACTATCAATCGTCCTCGCTTGTCTGTTTTTAACTCAGACTTTACCAACACCTTGTTTCCCCTGACACCACCTGCCCAAATAAAAAGGGCATATTTAATTTCTTTGTCAGATGTCAAGTAGATGGTGTCTGAAGTAACTTGCTTAACAAACTCCCCGGTAATTACCCTTACGCCCATTTCCTTTAAAGCTTTTTCAGCATAGGTAGATAAATCTTCCGACATACCGGAAAGCAGTTCATCTGCTCCTTCTATAACAACTATTTTATGCTCATCTTCTTTAACTCCGTATTGATCTCTGATTTTACGCAACTGGTAAGCCAGTTCCCCGGCAAACTCTACACCTGTTAATCCGCCACCGCCCACCACAAAGGTTAGCCTTAGTTGTCTCTCTTTTCCCGGTGGCATACCCGATGCCTCTTCCAGTGTCTTTTCCACCTGTCGTCGTATTTCACGCGCACTGTACAAGCTGCGCAAACACATACTATGTTTTTGCAATCCTTCTATGTTGTAATATTCTGGTTCGCTACCCAGTGCTACCACTAGGTATTGATAGGGAATTTTTATTTCTCCGTAATTTACTAGTACAACTTTGTTTTTCGAATCAATATTATCTACCCAACCTTTGATGAATTTAACCTTTTTTTCATCCAAAACTTCATCCAGTGACACCATTATTTCTTCAGCTTCACTGGTACCTGCAGCATGTTCATGCAATTGGGTCATAAACATATGGTAATTATGTTTGTTAACCAACACCAACTGATAGTCCCCATTTTTATGAAGGTGGTTACTTAAACGCTGAGCAACACGCAGTCCACCATACCCCGCTCCTAAAATCACTACATTCTGTCGTCCTGACATTTCTTATTCCCCCTAGCTGTAACTATGTAAACCTGACATTAATATTGTGACTCCGAATAATGTAAATAACACTGCACCAAAACCTATAACTGCCATCCATGCTGCTTTTGCACCCTGCCATCCTCTTACAAAGCGGGCATGCAGGTATATGGCGTAAATAATCCAAGTGATAAGCGCCCATGTTTCTTTGGGGTCCCAACTCCACCAACGCCCCCATACTTCCTCTGCCCAAACCGCTCCAGTTATTAATACCAGCGTCATGAACGGAAAACCAATTGCTATTGACTTGTACATTACCCGTTCTAAAACTTCCTTGGCAGGCAAATAATCTAGCCCACTTCCTGAATTATTCTTAATTAAGTAAACCACCGCCGTGCCAAAAGATACCCCAAATGCTCCGTATGCAACAATAGCCACCAACACATGTAACTGCAGCCAGTAGCTTTGTAAAGCCGGCATCAATGGTCTAATTTCTTGATTCATGGCAGCAGCATAGCCCAAAAGCAGTACAGCCATTGGCACTACCAGCAAACCAAGTAACGGTATTTTAAAGCGGGCCTGCACAAAAAGGTAGGTTAGTATCACTCCCCAAGCAAACATAAGTATAAATTCATGCATGGTGGCAAAGGGTAGTCGGCCTGCTGCCACCGCCCGGAACGTTAAGGCAGTAGTATGCGTAGCAAAGGAGACTGCCGCGGTCCAGTACGCCAAACGTCCAATGGGTTCCCGGTTTATCCAGGTAACTACCAGGTATAAAAGACTACTTATCAAATATCCACTAAAGGCTAGATTAATCAGTTCAACACCCCAACTATAAAACAAAAAATCACTCCTTTGTGCACTTAAAACATAAGTATGACTATTTCTTGCCCCCATAAAGCTTAACAAACAGTCCACCAGTTAACAGCATGAAACCTGACCACACCACTGGTACTCCGGGGTCACTTTTAACCTGTAACCCGGTAAATTTTTTTAACGCTGAAAATTGTACACTACCTTCTGGTAGGTTAATCTGTTCATTTAAGTTGGCCCGTCCAATAAATGGTTGCTTTCTTTCACGATGATGTAGTTGATATAAGAAACCCTGGTCAGCTGTTTCTCCGGCAGGAATTGCTTTAATATAGTAGTTACCTGCTATTTCTACAGTTTGCCCAGCAGGAACGCTAAAATTCTTTTGCTGACCATTAACACTAATGTTCCCTTGCACCAGCCATCCGTAACTGGTTTGGTACACCTTGGTTCCCTTATAACTTATCGGGTGGTTTACTTTAATTTCTTTACTACCAACTTCTTTTTCATTTTCTAATATAGTTAACTTGGTATAATACTGCCTTGGTTGTTTTTGATGCTGGCCATTTTCATAATAATCAATTTGAAAGTCATCAACCCTAAGATCAAAACCACTGTCTGTAACAGCCATTACGCTTTGTACCGGCACTTCATAATATTTACTGTGGGAAAAAAAACCGCTAATTAGTCCACCCACTATAATAACCATCAATCCAAAATGCAACGTTGCAGAACCATACCCGTTCCAGTCACGTTGTTTTAAATATTTAAATCTATTACATGTGCAAAATGACAGGTTAATTAGTAGTAATAAAGAGATAATTAAAAACAACATGCTACTGAACACATGTGTCAAACCGCTGTAATATAAAAATGCTGCAGCAGCCTGTCCATATAATTCTTGATAGTAATAGAGCTGTTCGCTTTGTGGTATTAATGTACCGAAAACACTAAGTAATACAATTGTAATTAGCAACACCAGTCCAAATTGCAGTGAAGCTAGGGCACTGATTATGCAGTACCCCGCTTTCCTGTTTTGAGTCATATTCTTGGTAACATCTCCTTACTTACTGTAATAAACCACGGGCTTCTTGAGCTGTCCTAATGGCTTTATGAGCATAATCTATAGATTTTCCGACATAATTCAAACCCTCTTCCGGGTTGTGAAATCCCATGCTGTTTTCCGCCGACATCCAGTCCCACAGCCACTGTGCCTGTCGATGATACTGTTGTGCTTCTTTGATTAGATCTTCGTCAGCACCGGGTCTTTCAAGAGATTTTTCTATTTCTATTACCGCTTCCACATTCCTGTCGGCCGCAACCTTCAGCAGGTTGTAGTTGTTATCTTGAATGTGATATACCCGCTGCTTTAAGTAGTCGGTTCCTTGGCGGTGGCAGATACCACAACTCTCGTTCAGACTGGTTAGTGGACTCTTCTGATTATGAGATGTAATTTTCACATTGCCCTGTTTTATATATGGCATATGACAATCGGCACAGGCCACCCCAGCAGCCTGGTGTGTGCTATTTGTAAAGAACTCATAATCAGGGTGCTGTGCTTTTAACATTGGTGTATCACTTTGGGGATGAACCCAGTCCACAAACTGATTACCTTCATAGTCCCCACTTTGATAATACTCGTATACCTGCTCAGGTTTCATTTCTTCTTCGCTTTCACCCCAGGGATAGGTCACTACTTTGTTATCTCCCTTAAAGTAATATTCCACATGGCACTGGGCGCAAACTAGTGTGCGCATTTCCTGTCGGTTTGCTTTATCTACATCCTTGCCCATTTTGGCCAGTGCATTTCTTAATGCCGGACGAGTTATGCGCAAATCCATTGTTTCCGGGTCATGGCAGTCTGAACAGGCAATGGAATGTTCTATGTATTTATCCTTAACTTCATAAAAATCCATAGTATAAAAATCATCACCAAACTTTTCTAACAGACCAGGTATCTCTGGAGATTTACAGTGTAAACAAACCGCTCCAGATTTCTTCCGTTTGGGGTCAATTTCTCCAATATCCTGAACCGCATAAGGGTGCCCGCGTTCCTCCTTATACTCTTCTGAAAATCCATAACCAGCAAATAAGGTGTTCATCTCAGGAAATTCTTCCAGTTTGTTATAAGGGTCATTACCACCGTATTTAGTACGTACTGGTTCCCCCTCTGTGGCATCACGATAACTCTCATAGTGACGGGGATAATGTTCTCCCCACACTGCAGGGTCGGTCTCGCCTTCCGCTATAGCTGGGAGTATAGGTTGTTCTTCCTTCTCCACTCGATTTTGGTTATAAAAATAAGCTAAACCGCCTAAAACCACTAACACTGACAATATGGAAACTATTACAATTGAACTTCTACCATTAGCCATACAGGATTGCTCCTTTCATCTTTTTACAGTTCATGAGGCGTATTACGGTGACAACCAAAACAATATCTGCCACCATCAGTTTTAGGGTCACCCACCGTTCGCATTAAGTCGTTATGACAATACAGACAGTTTTCATGGACAACTTGACTGCCATGTTCGGTTATTAAAAAATTCCTTGGTATCTGACCCGAGATAGTCAGCATTGCATCCCGCGAACCAGTATACGCCTTATAAAAGGCACCCTCCACAAACTGATGCGGAATGTGGCAGTCATTACAACTGGCCACTTCACGGTGAGCAGAATGATACCACGTATCCACCCAAGGTTCCATAAAGTGACACGAACCACAAAATTGCGGCCCATCCAACAGGTTATTTAGTGGCGGCAACTTTAATGCAAAAATGCTGACCAAACCCAGGGGGATTAGAAACAAGACCAATTTTTTCATGTTTTACCCCCTTATATGGTCTGCTTTATTTTGATATAATTCTCTAAATTACTACTTATATACCAAAAATGGTATTGTCTTATTTCTATTAGGGAATGTTTACATTGAAGTTAATAGAAGTGGAGGTGTTAAAAAATTATGTATGATAAAATTGCTCAATACTACGATTACATTTTTCCGGCTGGGTCAAAACAGTTAGAATTCTTTAAAGAAGCATTCCAGAAACACAACGTAAATAAGGTATTGGACTTGGCCTGTGGTTCTGGCAATTACAGTATAGAATTTGCCCGGTGGGGGTTAGAAGTTACAGGTGTGGACTTTGAGGAAAGTATGATTGAATACGCAAATACCAAGATATCAGAATCAAGGGACTTAAATATTAATTTCATTACAGGTGACATGCGTAGTTTACCTGATTTACAGCAGCAGTACGATGCAGTTGTTTGTATCGGTAATTCACTGGTACATCTGCTTACCGACAGTGATCTCTCAACTGCTTTAAAAGAAATGCATCGGCTCTGCCGACCAGGTGGAGTGTTAATTATTCAGATTTTAAATTATGACTATATCTTGGATAGAAATGTAACTATACTGCCTGATATTAATAATAAAGATAAAGGTTTAATTTTCACTAGGCAGTATCGGTTCCATGAGGATGGTTTGATTGAATTTATGACCTCGTTAATACTTAATAAGGGGCACGAACAAAAATCAGTAGGTTCGGGCAGTGTAATGCTACGCCCCCTTCGCCCTAAGGAGTTGGAGAGTTTCTTGGCTGATTCAGGGTTTACAGATTTAGAGTTTTACGGAGGATTTGATGGCAAGCCAGCCAGCAACGGGCACATGCCGTTAGTGGCTAAAGCCACTAAAATGTAAAATGTAAAATGAATAATTAATCTTCAAGTAAGATTTTAAGTACATTCATAATCACTTTAACTCATTCTTCATTTTTAATTCTTCATTAACCAAAAAGAAGCTAGGCTGAATTCAGCCTAGCTTCTTTTTGGTTTACTTATTCAGGTTTTTCTTTTAACTCTTCACCGTTAGGTCCTTCATATCTTAAGCCCATTCCGGTTATCGCTGCCAATAACATTACTAACACCAGGAACCAACCGTGGAATACAAATGGTACTGCTTGGGCAGGGTTAATGGCGTGTATAAAATCATACTTTTCAGTGAGCCCGGCAATGGTAGAAACACCCAATAGCACACCGCCACTCCATGGGAAAATGTAACCTAAAGCTGAAGTTTGAGCATCTAGGAAATTAGCACGACGATATGGGTGTATTTTATAGTCTTTACCAATAGCCTTTACAAATGGTGCTGCCGCAATTTCTGCAGCGGTGTTAATTGTAATAAAGGCATTTAGAAAAGCGACTATGCCCCAAATTGAAAGCTCTGCTCTCCGGGTAACACCATCAATTTTCTTGGCCAAATATTTACGTAGAGCATCCATGGTTCCACCCAGCTGAATTAAGTAACCGGATGCTACAACCAACAGAATTAAAATGGCCATATTGATGTAACCAGTTACACCATCAACAATAGCCCCTTCTATTACACCTTTATCAGTATTAAACCAAAGAATATCTGCCACCGTTCCCAGACCAGTTAGTGGAATTAAAGCACTGGCAGCAACTATACCCCAAGTTAATGAGGTTATCAAATGCTGACCACTCAAAGCTAAGTAAATTACCAGTGCAAAAGGAATTAACAGTATTAGTCCACGGGCATCTGTATTTTGTTCAATCATTTGTGTGGCCGAAGCAGAATCCACACCACCGCCATCTGCTCCACCAAGTATTAAGAATAAAATCAGTGCAGGGATAGCTGCTGTAATGGCATATTTAAAACGTGACTTTACCACCCCTGGAACATCCGTTTCCTGGGTAACAGCTGACACGATGGTGGTATCAGAAACTGGTGCCAAGTTATCTCCAAAAGCAGCACCACTAAGAACTGCCGCAAAAAGTACAATGGGATCAGCACCCATCACTACACCTGCTGGATACATTAGCATAGTGAACGCTACTGTAGTGCCATAGCCAGTACCTACCGCTGAAGCAAAAACAGCTGCCAGCAGGAAGGTAATTGCTGTAAATAGGGCACCTTCAACTCCGGTTGCTGCACCAAGCCAAACAAGACCTTCAACTAGTCCACCGGCTTGTAATATCGAAGCAAACATTCCTGCCCAAAACCAGGCCACAATTGCTACCACACCAACTGATTGAGACATACCGTCAAATAAACCTTGGGCATAATCTTTCCATGAACTTTTACATAAAAATAGTCCTAACGCCAGTCCCATTACGGCACCTACAACAAGGCCCTGTTCACTGGAAACTTTTAGAGTACTGGTAATTACTGCCCAAAGAATGAAAAACATTATTGGTACAGTGGCACCAAACACTCCTAATCTAAATTCCAAGTTCTCTACCTTTGGGGCTCCAGTCACATCCGCAGTCTCATTATTTTTTGCTCTGCCCCTGTTGTCACTCATGTAATACCCCCTAGTTTTGATATTTGTACATAATGCTAATTAACCCTAGACAATAAATAGATTTTTGTCTAAGTATTTAAACAATATTATCATTCGTTAACTAGTTTACAAAAAATAATCCTATGTTTCAAGGGGGTGGATTTTTGTTTTTGGCATAGAGATAGTTTCTAAACATAGCTCAACAGTGTATAATTGCACTATCCAGGGGTATGTTTTCATAATAAAAAAAATTTTCAGAGTAGGTGTAATTTGTGCAAAACAATGTTAAATATTTAAGAAAATGCCACCTATTTACAGAATTATCGGATCTCCAGTTAACAGAAATAGCCAAATTGGTACGAGACCGCAGTTACAAACGAGGTAGTTTTGTTTTTCTAGAAGACGATCCAGGTAAGGCGCTTTACATATTAAAGCAAGGGCAAATCAAACTAACAAAACGCACAGAGGATGGGCGAGAACATATCCTTCACTTTGTACATCCTGGAGAAGTCTTTGCCGAAGTAGTGCTGTTTGACAGCGGCAATTATCCGGCCACCGCAGAGGTGCAGAAAGACGCTATTATAGGCACTGTGAGAAACACTGATATGGAAAGGTTAATAATAGATAACCCAGAAATCGCCCTTTCTATGCTAAATATTATGGCCCGACGTTTACGCATCGCCCAGGAAAAAGTAATGAACCTAGCATTAAATGATGTGCGTAAAAGACTGGTTTTTACACTACTAGAGATGTCTGCCCAGCATGGCGTACAAAAAGGGGAAAATGTAGTAATTACCCTTTCATTAACAAACCAAGAGCTGGCCAGCATGGTGGGAACATCCCGCGAAACTGCCAACCGGATCATCAGTGAGCTAAAAAAGAAGGGTATTTTAGATATCAATCGACAGCAGATTATTATAAAAGACAGAAAACAACTACGGACGTTATTGTAATTGAATAAAAATTGCGCTGGATTGGCACTCTATAAATAAAATTGGAGGCAGTGAAAATGGAGAAAGTTCCTGGTTTTGGTGATTTTGTAGAAACTACTACTCATGTTTTAAGTGGAGAAAAGGAGGAGCAAAATATGGTGAATACAAACGATCAATCAGAACTAAAAGCGGCTATTAGAAACGCTCAAAATATGATGATGGAGATGGGTCAGCTTATTGACGGATTACAAGATACGCAAAAACAGCAACAGTTAAAACAGCTATGTGATAAAACGGGAACCGTACTGCAGGAAGCACAGCAACGGGCAGAGGTTATTTTGTAAATCAGGAGTCAGAATAAAGTCATAAAACTACGTGGGCTCGGTGAACGTACCGAGCCTTTTTTCGAATTATTTAATGTTATTATAAACGGAACGACGAGGGTGTCGTTCTCTACGGTTGACAGGCTCTCAAAACGTTATAATCCTAAATCATACATGCTTACATGCACCATTCTTAATTCTTAATTCTTCATTCTAAATTCTTAATTAATGAAGTTGTTTCCCTTTTATTTGAGAGATGATTCCTTCTAAAATCATTAAGTGGTCACTATCCTCAGATAGATTTGTCTGAACTAATTCTTTGTTTTTCTCATCCAAGTGTTTTAATAGTTCTTCGGTGGTAGAAATGCCCTTGTCTTCGCCATTATATAAAATCATCAATGCATCTATAACGTTAATGTTACTATAGCATTGAATCTTTAAAGACGTTTCTGTTAACCAGCCTTTCAACACCAGATTCTCATCAATCTTACCGCCTATATCCTGAATACGTTCAGATAAATCCATGGCATGTTTTTTATGCTGGTGCAGAATCTTTTGCAGTTGTTCCTTTAAAATTTGGTTATCAATCTTATTTAAAACAGTGGAATAAGTATCTATGGCCATGTGCTCTCCGTTTAAGACTTTATTTAGAACGTCTACTTGTTTCTGCAAAAAAACACCTCCGTTATGCTGAAGTTATTGTTACCATCAGAACATAAAAATATAAGCCCTAACCCAAAAGGGGTAGGGCTTATGTTCCTAATCTCACAAGGCCGAAAGCTTTTTTCTTTATCCTAGTGTCTAGGTTCCAATTCGTCTTCTTTATATGTGGTTAGCGGGAGCGGTTCTTCAATATCACGTCCGGGAACATACTCAAATAAGTCTTGAACTCGCTTACTCATAACTTGGAACAATATTCCAACAGGGATACCACTGGGGCAAGCAGACTCACATTGACCACAGTTCACGCATGACTCTCCCATGTGGTTAGCTCTGGTTAGGTGGAACAGCACCGTGTCAGTGGGCATCTCAATACGTCCCTTTCTACCTGCCCACTTCAAGTATTTGTCAGCATCGTGCTGGAAGGTTGGACTAACAAACACACATTCACGGCAGAAGCAAATGGGGCAAGCCTGACGGCAGTTACCGCATTTCAAACAAATGGTTAGTTCATCCATCAGTTTATCCATGCTATTTAACTTCTCGCTGTACTGATCAATTAATTTTTCCTTTGCTGCTGCTCTTTCATCCACCAATTTTTTAACCAAATCATCGCGCTGAGCTTGATTACCACCATTAGCAAGGCTAATTTTTTCTACTTCACTAGCCAGTTCATCTTCCACTTGAATTAGCAGTTCACGGCCTGCATTCATACCTACCCAACCAATATGGATTTGAGCATGTTCCGCAGTAACATGGTCACAAATTTGACAGGATTGACGTACGTCAACACCACCAATTGCTGTTTCACCATTGGCAGCTTTAACTGTCCACTGATCGGGCACCAATTTACTATTACTTACTAAAGAGCGATAGTCTGCAGGAACAAAGGTGCCTAAGCAGTCAACACCAATTATTACAATATTATCTAATTTAGCCTGCTGAAGTTTTACCAACTCCACCAGTGCCCGCACCTCACAGGAGCGCAACACCACACCAACCTTTTCCTGCAAGCCACTGTTAGTCAGGTCAGCCACTAAGCGGGCTGCATTTTGCAAACTAATGGGAGCTAGGGGATTGGCGTCAGAAGCAGCTGACGGGTCTTTAACTAGTGTTTGTACAGCAGCACCGTTTACAGATTGCTGTACAAACAATGCATCAACTATTTTTTGTTCCAACAGGTTCTTGAAAAAACGGGCCAAACTTTCAACCGGGCTATTATTCACTTTTAAAAGATAGTTTTTCATGGGTTTCACCTCCTATGTCTGCCATTTTTTACCCATGGGGTTAGGACCTAATTCCTTTAATTTTTCCACCATTTCTGTAATGGTTTGGCCGAAATAATTACCCTCTGAAGCACTAATAAATCTAAACCACAATCGGTCTTCCTCTATACCCAATTGTTTTAATATTTCTTTAACCATGGCTATTTTACGACGAGCTTTATAATTGCCACTACCATAGTGGCAGTCACCGGGGTGTCATCCACCTACCAATACCGCATCTGCACCTTCCAACAGTGGACGGACCAGGTACATTGGATCTACTGATCCGGTACACATTACCCTTACAATTCGAACGTTTGGCGGATACTGAACCCTAGAAGTACCGGCCAAATCAGCACCAGTGTAGGAACACCAGTTGCACATCAAGCCAACAATTTTCGGTTCAAAATTAGCATCTAACTTTTCTTCTGGAACGCTCATTTTAGCCCTCCTTTTCCTCGTTTTACTAAGAGATAAACATATCATAATTTAGAGTTTAAAAAGGAGCACGAAGTGGATTTCGAGCGTACTTTTTAAACATCCATATTTCTAGCTAATGGCTGAATCTATCATGGTCAATATCTGTTTCTTTTCAAATCCATTTTGCTGTGATGCACTGCTGGGGCAGGCTGCTACACAGGCCCCACATCCTTGGCACAACACTTCCCGGACCACAGCCACATCCTTGTTTTCATCTATAACCCGAGCGTCATAGGGGCATATGTTTACACACAGCCCACAGCCCTTGCACCACTTTTCATTAACAGTGGCCACAATGCCCAAGCTTTCCAAACGGTCTTTTGATAGCAATGTAACTGCTCTAATGGCGGCAGCATTGGCCTGGGATAGTGATTCGTTAATTAGTTTGGGTGAATGGGCCAAGCCACACAGGTAAAGACCGTCGGCAGCAAAATCTACCGGGCGCAGTTTCATATGGGCTTCGTTATAGAAACCATCTGCAGTTAGGGGCAATTTGTACATCCTAGACAACTTTTCTGTATCTTTTCTTGGTACAATACCCGTGGATAGAACCAGCAAATCTGTATCTAGTACCAACTGCCTTTCAAGAACTGGGTCATTTACCTTTACTTCTAGTTTATTGTCTTTGAAGCTTACTTCCGGTTTATCTTCAAGTTCATAACGAATAAAGATTACACCGTTTTCCCGGGCTTCCCGATAATACTTTTCCTTCATACCATAAGTACGAATATCTCGGTACAGCACAAAAACATTTGCTTCAGGATTTCTATTTTTAATGGTTAATGCATTTTTAATGGCATGGGTACAGCAAATGCGACTACAGTAAGGGCGGCCTTCCTGCCGTGACCCTACACATTGAATCATTACTACATTTTTAACATCATCTAAGCTACCACTTGCCAGTCGTTCTTCCAGTTCCCTCTGAGTTACCACATTATTATTTTCACCATAATAATACTCAGTGGGCTTTGCTTCCTCTGCACCACTGGCTGCAATAACCACCCCATGTTCCAACACTTTAGTTTCATTACTGGTCTTAATTGTGGTTTTGTAGTTGCCCAGGTAGCCTGATACATCAGATATTTCTGCTTCGGTAAGAACTTCTACCAGCGGATTATCATTTATTTGTTTTCTTAAATCTTCTATTAATCGTTGAGGATCAGAACCATCAATGGTGCGTTTAATGTGCAGTGCATTGCCACCCAGTTCAGGCTCTTTCTCCAGCAAGTAGACACTAAAACCCTGACCAGCTAAGTTTAATGAACTGGTCATGCCAGACAACCCACCACCAATAACAAGAGCTTTACGGTTTATTTCAAAGGAAGATGTGTGCACCGGTTTGGCCAGTTTAACTTTTTCCACTGACATGCGCACCAAATCTTTGGCTTTCTCGGTGGCCGCTTTTGGGTTATCCTGGTGTACCCAACTGGCATGCTCACGAATATTTGCTTGCTCATATAAATATGGGTTTAATCCTGCCTCACGAATACTGGACATAAATAATGGTGCGTGAGTTCTTGGTGTACAAGATGCCACCACCACTCGATTGAGATTATGCTCCTTGATACGTTCTTTAATACGCTCCACATTGTCTTGGGAACAGGTAAATAAGAACTCTTCGGAATGTACAACTCCAGGAATATTCTTAACGTATTCCACCACTTCAGGAACCTTAACAACTGAACCAATATTAATACCACAATTACATATAAAAGCTCCTATACGCGGCTCCTCATTTACGATATCCTTTTCCGAGGGATACTCTTTCACTTGAGCTAGCGAACCTCGGGCGTCAGAAAGTACTTTACCAGCTTGGGCTGCCGCACAACTGGCATCACCCACTGTTTCTGGAATATCCTTTGGTGCTACAAAAGCCCCACCGGCATAAACGCCTGGTTTTGTAGTTGCACCAGGATTAAACTCCTCACACTTACAAAATCCATCGTTATCCAGTTCCACACCCACCGCTTCGGCTAAATCATTAGCACTGGTGCTTGGCTTCAAGCCCACTGAAAGGACAAGCATATCGAATTCTTCTTCTTGATACTGACCATCTTGATTTAGATAACGAATTAACAGGTTATTGCTTTGCTGCAATTCTTTTACGGATGAAATCATGCTTCGGTTATATCTAACTCCATGTTGCTGACGCGCTCTATCGTAATACTTTTCGAAATCTTTACCATATGCCCGCACGTCCATGTAAAAGATTGTGGCTTCTAAATTATCCACGTGCTCTTTGGCTATGATTGCTTCTTTAGTGGCATACATACAGCAAACAGCTGAACAGTAATTCTTTCCTCTATGTACATCCCGTGAACCAACACACTGTATGAACGCTATTTTTTTGGGTTCAACATGATCCGATGGGCGAACTACATGTCCCTGATAAGGACCAGATGCCGCCAACATACGTTCAAACTGTACACTGGTTATAACATTGGGATAAACTCCCCAGCCGTACTCACCATATGGGGTAGGGTCAATAGGTTCAAAACCAGGTGACAAAATGACTGAACCTACATGCAGTTCTAATTCTTCATCTTCCATATCATGGCTGATGGCCCCTGCTTCACAAACTTTTAAACACTTACCGCAAGCTTTGGGATTTTTAAACTTTAAGCATTTGTTCTTATCAATGGCATAGGCATTAGGAGTAGCCTGAGCATACATTTTGTAGATTGCTTTCCTTTTACCCAATCCACCATCGAATTCACTGGGCACTTTAACAGGACATTCATCTGCACACTGTCCGCAAGCAATACATTTCTCTTCATCAACATACCGAGCTTTTTTCAACACCCGGGCTTTAAAATTACCCGGTGTACCTTCTACGCCCAGCACTTCTGCATTAGTTATTATTTCAACATTGAGGTGCCTACCCACATCAACCAATTTTGGCGACATGGTACACATTGCGCAGTCGTTAGTGGGAAATGTTTTATCCAACATAGCCATCGTACCGCCAATGGCCGGTTTTTGTTCCAACAGATATACCTTGTAGCCAGCTTCAGCTAAATCTAGCGCCGACTGCATTCCTGATATACCACCACCAACAACCATAACAGCTCCGGTTAAATTTAATTCATTCATTGATACCAGACCTCCAGTCTCCTTTTTTGGGTCCGGATGTCCCGAAAAATTTGATTAATCAATTAACCAACTTCATTTAATGACTTAACTATAGTGATGGATCAATAATATGTTTCTTTAGCCACTTATTAACATCAGGGAGGTTGAACGCCATACCCATCAGTTCTGTAAAGTAGAATACCGGTATGTTCATATGATCTTTACGACGGGTTTCCAGGTTGGTTTGACACAATGGACATGTGGTAACTATGGCTTGGGCCCCTGCTTCCACTGCTGCATCCAATATTCGCCCGGTCATTCCGTACACCACGTCAGACCTTGTAATTGATAGACTAGCGCCACAACAATCAGTTTTGTATGACCATGTTAGTGGTTCTGCACCCAAAGCCTTCATAAGTTTATCCATACTTTGGGGGTTTTCCGGATCTTCAAAGGCCACAGCTTCCACTGGCCGTGAAGTTAGACATCCGTAGTAACAAACTACTTTTAAGCCGCTTAATTTCTTCTCCACCCGTTTAGAGATGGTATCCAACCCTACATCTTTAACAAATGCTTCCAGTGCCGACTTAGTGGTTACTTTCCCTGAGAATTGACATCCCAACAGACCTTCAACCTGCTGCTTAAGCTGATCGTTACTTTTAACAGCATGCTCGGCCGTTTTCAGCCGGTTATAGCAGGCAGAGCAAGGCACCACTGGGTTTAGCCCCATTTCTTCTGCTATCACCAGGTTTTGTGCTGGTAGTGCAAGAGCCAACTTATGTGATGTGGCGTGAGCAGATGTAGATCCGCAGCAAACCCAATCTGGTAGTTCAGTAAGCTCTATATCCAGTGCACTGCATACAGATCTTATGGAATAATCAAATTCCTGACCGGTGGACTCCAGTGAACAGCCCGGGTAATAAGCAAATTTCAACTATGCTACCCCCTTTCTACAGCAGAACTAGCACTATTATTTTGACCACATGCTTTAAAATCTGTTTTCTCTGCACGGTCAAAAATTTGTTTTACCAGATCTTTGTTTTTAGTGCGGCTGGGGAATAAGGGCATTTTTCCTTTGGCAAACAAGTCCATACCCATCTTTATGTCCTCCAGCAGTTTACCACTCTTAATTTTGTAGCGAACCAGCATAACTGGTTCATGTACCCGACCATTAGATTTCACCGAGTTCAAGAAGGAGTGGTGAAAAATGGGAATGTTCTTTACAGCAGCGGGCACATTCTCTTCAATAGCAATTTCCCGCAGTGTATCTGTAACTGCTGATATGGAAATACCATTAGGACAACGAGCCCCACAAGTTTCACAATTTACACACAGCCAGATGGCTGAACTTTTTAGTAATTCACCTTTCAGCCCAAATTGAATCATTCGCACAATTTGGTTGGGACGAAAATCAGTATATGACGCCACCTGACAGCCTGCAGAACACTTTTGGCAGTGGTAGCACAAGTCCAACGGTTGACAGCTTCTTTCCTTAACTTCTTTGATAAAATGAAAATCCAACTGATCTGATTGCCCTTTTGTGATTATATTCACTTAATCTCCCCTCCTTTATAACTAAAACTGTTGATTTCCTGATCTTCATGAAAATTTTATCATATAATTCTTGCAATTGGTACCCTAAATTCTGCTTTTTTTAAATTTAGCAAAATATATTTTCACTATAGCATAACAATTTCGTAATAACGGCTATTTTTTTCTAATATTTATCTACAATTACGCTATATCTAATAATATTATGACACAACTTTCACTTTTGACAAGTTTAACTTTTCACAAGTTATGATAATAAAAATAACAGGGAGTTAATCTCACCTGTTATTAATCATCATTGTTTAAATAGGTCTTATACTCTGTATTATTAATATTTCGGCTTGTTTCTCCAGAAGTTATAGTTACGTTTTGATGTGTTTTTTCTATTCTAATATAATTACCAGATGACTTAATAACTGTTTTAACACCAATTTCCGAGCCAGCCTCTTTTACTTTAACTGTACCCTTGCAGTTTATAGTACCACCTCTAAAAACACCGTTTATAATTACATTGCCCTTGGTGTTTATGTTGGTGTTAATACATCCTTTCCCTGTAATGTGTACGTCACCTTCTGCTTCAATATTCGAGTTGATTGCATAAGTTAAGGTTACATTACCCTTGCTATCATCCCCTAGGACTTCCAACGAGTTCATAACCGCTAACACACGTTGCTGTAGCTGATCAACCTCGTCCATGCTGGTAATTTTCAGCCAACCCAGTCTTCTAAATTTCATTTCCAACTCTGTAATTAAATTCTTTATTTCAGAAGAGACAACAAAACGCTGTTTTACCAACATTTTTGATATTTCATCAACTACCTTGGGAACATTGCCAAACTTTTTATTTATCAACCCAACAACCAATTGACCTAAGCAAATTTCTTTACCCAGTTCGTCTGATCTATCTTTCAAAACCGTAGTTAGTTCAGATATCTGAACCAGGGATTTATTAATTATTTCAAACTTACTTTTTAGTTCTTCAAGATACTGTGACATTCCACCGGCGTTAATAAAAGAACTTAACACATTTTTTCCTATCACAACGTCTCCTAAGGCCACTATTCTAGCACCATAGGCTGCACCACCAACATTTACATCACCAGCAGCAAAAACAGCCATTCCTTCGGTTACATCTTTATCAACAGCAACACTTCCATTAAATTCTAAATTACCACTCTCTACATCTACTTGTTTTACTGTATATAATGGATTGACCTTAAAAAACCATGTGTTTTGGTTTATCTGTAGTGAAGGTAGTCCTCTTTCGATGGATGCAATGGCATTTTCATTTTGCTGTAATATAGTACCCTCACCGGCCTGTAAATGTACTCTTTTATATTCGGGAGGCAAAATTTGGTCCCCGTCCACTCCCACACCTGGTTCACCTGGACTGCCAGGGATTTTAACAGCCAGCATCTGCCCCTCATCAATCGAGGCAATACGTTTCTGTTTAAAGTCTACCCGACCGTCTGGGAGAAATTCCGGTCGACCATCATTCTCTGTATCTATTAAAACATTAACCGTTTCATCAGTACCTGGTTTGCATGGCGTACCAAAGGCTACTGGCACCTTGTCTTTGGTGGGGTTATTGATTAACTTAAGTAAACTATCATTATCCACTCCAAAGTTAACACCGTTTTCTGCCAGCGCTTGCTCCAGTTGCTCTATAGTAAAGGGGTATTCCTCAACTAGATCAGGAGTAATATTTATTACTATTTCACTTTGAGAATTAATTACTTTTATTCTAGGCAACACCTTAATAGCTGGAGTTAACATAATATACGCAGTAAGCTTGTCCTTAGATATTTCTACAGAAATTGCTCCATCTTCTTCTGTACCAGGAAGTAGTTCCACTTTATCCTGTCCGGTTATAGATGCAGACTCTTGTATTTGTTTATCATTAATCTTTACAATTAAATCTTCATTAGGAACCACGGTAATTTGCTGTTTTAAATCTTCCGGGATGGTTAATATTCCATCTTCGTTTAAAAAGAACTTACTGGTTCCCATCATCATCATACTCCTTATTAGTATATATAGTTATATGCTACTAAATTTTGTTATTTTGTGCAACATGTAATATAGTATATTGTTATTATAAATGAGAAAAAAATAAAACTGTCTACAATTTGAGACAGCTTCTTTAACAAACTTACATTATTGGCGTTAGTTTTATTTCTCCCTGAGCAACCATTTTATCATCTTTAATGACCAACGCACCATTGATACCAGGAATAGCAATAGCAAAATCCACTGCTTGCTGCAGGTCTTCATAATTTTCCACCATATTTGCTGCAGCGGTAGCAGTGGCATCAGCCAATAAGGTTGATGCAGACAGAACCACCACTGCATCCGCCTTGCCAAAACTTAAAGAGTGCCCCACTGTACCAGAAGATGTACAGATACCAATGGGGGTCTGCTCCGGCAATATCTCCAATGCAATACGATTACTGAAAGGAGATTGAGCTGCAAAAACACCAATGTTTCTAGTAACTTTGGTACTGATAAATATATCGCCACCATTTTCAACAATCACTTCATCGGAGTATCGCAAAAGCTCTTTGCCAACATATTGGGCAAAGGCTCCGGCCACCGAAGCCATCGGCCCAATACCCGCTTCACTTGCTGCCTGTGCCATTTCCCTTGCTATGGCCGGTGCATGAGGAAGTGTTTTATGTGGCTCTAGGGTTTCTTTAAACTTTTGGTCCCGTTTTAGATAGCTTTCCAACTGCTGACGGAATTTTTTAATCAGTTTTTTTGTTTGTGCAATCAGTTGATCATTATAACATTCCTTTAGAATTGCAATATCCAAATCGGTTTCTTTCTCCGCCACTTGAAAATGTTTTAAATCCTGCTGGCGATGTAGTTGGCGATAGGTTCTTTCAATATACTGCAATTTAGAAACAAACCTCCATTGCCTTCATCGGGCAAACCTTCACACACATTTGACAAACAATACACTTGTCACTGTCAAATTGAACCTGCATTGCAGGACGCTCAAGGTGCAGCGCCCCGGTTGGACAAGCATCGGTGCAGGTGCCACAACTGGTGCAGCGATCTTGGTTGTAATTAACCTGTTCAGCCAACTTCTGCACCTTAATATTTTGCTCTTCCAAAAAATTTATTCCTTCCTGGTAGCGCTCTCCAGTTAATTCTAGCACTAGGGTGCCTTCTTTCTCCGGGTTTATGTGTGCTTTTATTATGTTAACCATTAAATCGTAATCTTTTACTAGATTATATATAATTGGTTTATCAGATGTAGCAGCGGTAAACCGCAAGATTATTTTTTTAGAAGACATGTTATCGCTCCTTTATTTATCGGTATTAAGTGCTTTGGCCACTATATTGTCCTTGGCCGAGGGCAAAAGTTGGGCCGGTTGGCTCACTTCAAATTCACCTTTTTTAATCCATTCTTTCAGAGTGTTGGCAATTTCAACCGCCATGGGGTTACTGGACATCGGTGCTGTCTTCACCCTTTTACCCTGCAGTGTAATTTCTCCACTCTTCAAATCGGCATAGCTGGCATATCCTAAGAGTTCTCCCGTGCGGTTGGGGTATGCGTCACTGTAATCCATAACCGGAGCGTACAACTCTTTATCGGAACGGGAAACCCATCGCATTACCTCTTCGTTCAATATTGGTATGGGAATACCAATGCCCACTGACAGGGAGCAACCATAACCAAGCATGCTAGCACCCCTAATGTACCGGGCATCCATCTGCTTCATATCCCCAACCACCGAGAGGGTACCACCGCTAGGATGCAGGTCAACACCGGAGGCGTTTAGCATAGCCGGAAAGTGTTGAGTGCCGTTCCATGCAACATACCCTACACCGCCACCCAGGAAAATGCGGGTACCAATACCGATAGTTAAAAAGTTGGGATCTTTTAATAGCGGGCTAAGTTGTCCCGAAGTGCTATAATGGGCGTTACCCAAGTTTGATTGTAGCATACCCATATAGGTATAAATTGTTTTATCGCTTACGTTCACAGCACAGTTGTAGTTTTGGTAAGCATTACGTGGATTAAATAGAAATGCTTCATTTATATCATCCAGAGAGATATCTGTTTCTAATTCCCGACGCGGATAACAATCGGTTCCGTAAGACTGTGCTCTTAATTTTACTTTTCTACCAGCAACCAGATCCTCAATCACATGTCCGCCACCGTAGCGGAATTCACCGGGATACTCTTTGTTTAAAGGATCATCTTCGGTAGGTTCGGTAGCACCTATATAAGCATCTGCCGCAGCAACACCAGCATAGGCAGAAACATCGTTCAACCAAACCTTACTCATTCTCATTCGTGGTTGGGGATGACCGAAGTTTAAAAAGGCGCCAGAAGAACACATCGGTCCAAATGTACCAGTGGTTACTACATCAACTTCTTTAGCCGCCTGAGCAACCCCTTTTTCTTCCACCAGCGAAACCACTTCATCTGCAGTTAGTACTACGGCCTGGCCGCTTTTAATTCTCTCATTAATTTCTGCATAAGTTCTCTCAATGCTCAACTAAAGTACCTCCTAATTTTGTAGCCCTGATATTTCTACTCCGAAAACATCATAGCTACTTGGTTTTAAATTAATTAAAAAAACCTCTTCTTTAACAGAAGAGGTTTTGCAAAACTTGCATCACCTTCTTATCTGTCAAGGTTATCCCCTTGCAGGATTTAGCACCGGGCCGTCAATTTAGGATGACGCGGTTGCCGGGTTTCACAGGGCCTGTTCCCTCCACCACTCTTGATAAGAAGAACTTACTATTCAATTAACTAATTTCATTTTAACAGGGTAAAAAGGTGTTGTCAAATATTATTTAGTTGGAGATAATATAATGCGGGATG
This sequence comes from Bacillota bacterium, assembly GCA_009711615.1. Classification (GTDB taxonomy): domain Bacteria; phylum Bacillota; class Desulfotomaculia; order Desulfotomaculales; family Desulfohalotomaculaceae; genus Desulforadius. The sequence goes on from VENI01000011.1 coordinate 143,015, forward strand.
AAATTTAACAGCAAAGGATGGACTCAACCATGGGAAAAAGCAAAAGTAACATTCAACGTTGGATTTTAAGCGAAACAGTTAAAGCTATCGCTGATTACAAAATGATTGAAAACGGAGATAAAATTGCCATTGGTTTATCCGGCGGCAAAGATAGCGGTACTCTTTTGCACGTCTTAGCTTATTATCACAAATACTACCCTTTTGATTTTGAAATAGTACCCATGCATGTCACCATGGGGTTCGAAGATATGGACTTAAGCCCTTTAAAACAGTACTGCGAATCAATCGGCCATCCCCTGCATATTGTACCTGGGGAAATTGGACGAATAGTTTTCGATGCCCGTCAGGAAAAGAACCCTTGTTCCCTGTGTGCAAACCTACGTCGGGGTGCATTAAACAGCGCTGCTGTGGAACAAGGTTGTAACAAAGTGGCACTGGCCCATCATTTGGATGATGTCATCGAAACCTTTTTCATGGGCTTTTTCTATAACGCCCAGCTAAAAACTTTCTCTCCCCGCACATATTTAGATAGAACAGATTTAACCGTTGTTCGGCCCTTTGTATATATACCAGAACGGGATGTGATTAAGTTAGCTAAAAAAGCCGAAGTACCTATCATTCACAACCCATGCCCTGCAGATAAGCAAACCAAGCGCGAAGAAGCTAAGGAACTGGTGAGTGAACTTTCCCTACGCTACCCCCGTATGCGTGACAACTTCATTATTGCATTAAAAAATTTTAAAGAAGAAAACTTATGGCCAAAAGTAATGCGTTAAAAAATTTGCGTTTGCAATCACAGTTTCACCCTACCCTCCATAATATAAACCATAGCCCAGCCACGTAACTGCTTACGCTGGTTCTCTTTTACAGGCTGACCTGGAATGGGCAGTCTTTTTTTTTTACCCATTAAAGTATTGGTTAAATATTGGAGGGGATTTACACTTGTCTATTCAAATATTTGAGGTTTCGAACAGGCGTGAATTGGATATTTTTGTACGTATGCCGGGTGTTGTTTATTACAATGATCCACTATGGTTACCCCCGCCTCCGCATCAGGTAGTTAACAAACTAATGAAAATTCCCCCTGAAAATTTGCACCTGCTGGTTGCGGTAGAAAACAACAATGTTGTAGGTAGAATAGCAGGTATGATCAATAAACAGCATTTTGAAAATGATACCGCCTTGTTTGGATTTTTTGAAAGCATTGACAATAAAACTATAGCAAAAGAACTTTTAAATACTGTGGAAAGATGGGCAGCATCAAAGAATTATCATCGGCTTAATGGCCCGGTAAGCTACAACACCAATGATAGCATCGGTATGCTGGTGGAAGGATTTGACCTGCCACCACAGGATAGTATGCCTTATAACCCCTATTATTATTCTAGCTTACTTGAAAGTGCAGGTTATAGTAAATACGAAGACTTATTAGCCTACATGTGGAATGATAGAATACCGGTACCAGAAAAATTGGTTAGAGTGTCAAAAAAGGCGAGGGCAAACAAAGGGTTAGCAATAAGACAGTTAAATCTATCTAATATCCAAAAGGAAGCACAAGTATTGTCAACAATACATAACGAAACCATGCAAGATAACTGGGGCGCCGAAAGGTTACCCATAGCAGATGCAGCCAATTATCTGAGAAACTATCGTTCCTATGCCGACCCCAACCTACTAATGGTGGCAGAAGTAAATAAGGAACCTGCAGGAATTATGTTATGCCTTCCCAACACCTTAAACCCTCAACACAAAAGCTGCCGAGTGGCAGTAATGGCTGTACGACCCAAATACCGCAGTAAAGGTATTGCCGCTTTACTGATGCATGAAACTATATTAAGGTTGTTTCATAAAGGATATAACCAGGCAGAGATATCTTTGGTTATGGAAAATAACACTATGATGAACCGAATACTTCAAAAAGTATTTAATTTTGATATTGCAAAGAGGTTTAGGTTATACCAAAAGAAACTATAACTTAAAAACTAAAATTAAAATTAAGAATAGATAAAAAATAATAATTTCTTCATTTTAATTTATCAAACACTGTTACTGGGCTTTTTTCGACGATAAATGATAACTATTATACTTATTAGAATTAATGCCAGACTTACTAATTGAGCCACTCTAAAGGGGCCAACCATTAGACTGTCTGTACGCATACCTTCAATAAAGTATCGGCCAAAGGAATAAAGGCCTAAATATAGTAGAGCAATCTCCCCTTGAAATTTCTTCTTGGTCCAGTAAAAAAACAAAAAGAAAAAGACGCCGAAATTCCATAGTGATTCATAAAGAAATGTAGGGTGATAATACTGTCCTTCAATAAACATCTGATTTTTTATAAAGTCAGGAAACCTGGAAATGAAATTCTCAGTTACTGGGCCGCCGTGGGCTTCTTGATTCATAAAGTTGCCCCACCGGCCTATGGCCTGCCCTAATATAACACTGGGTGCACAAATGTCTGCCACCTGCCATACAGGCAGTTTGTATTTACGTACATATAAATAACCTGCCAAGATTCCTCCGATAAGCCCCCCGTGAATGGCCAAGCCACCATGCCAAATGGCCAATGCCTCCAAGGGATTGGCGGCATAACGTTCCCATTCAAATGCTACATAATATAACCTGGCACCAATTATTGCTGAAGGAATTATTAAAGTGATCATATTGATTATATGTTCTGGATCTACTTTAGTTTTGGCACTACGACTGTATGCAAGGTATATTCCTATCATAAAGGCAGAAGCTATTATTATGCCATACCAGTAAACAGGAATTGGTCCGATGGTAAAAGCTATGGGATCGATCAAAATTTATTCATCCTCCTATTTTTTTATGTTGCTTGCAGGAATTAGCTATTATTATATCGAAAAGTAGTAAGGTTTGACAAATAATTTGATATTTTACTATATTATAACAGCGCATAGTTTATTTTCAGTTAGGCTATGCTTAAAAAAACATTAAGTTTTGGCACTTAAGGGAGGAGTATTCTTTGAATAACGTTACTGTAGTAAAACACCCTGTGGTAGAAAATTGCCTGATGCATCTACGGGATAAGAACACTGAGCTTATTAAATTTCGTGAATCATTGAAACGGCTGGGGCTCTTTCTGGCGATGGAGGCTACTGCAGATATACCTGTTAGACCATGTCAAGTAAAGACACCGTTGGATATACCAGCAGACACTGCAGAAGTTGCCGATGATAATACATTAATAATCCCTATATTAAGGGCAGGACTGGGCTTTGTTGAAAGTTTTCTAGAAGTTATTCCACGGGCTAAGGTTGCCCACATCGGTATGTCCCGAGATCACGAAACATTGGAAGCCAAAGTGTACCTTAGTTCTCTACCTGAGGACGTCAAATTATATAAAAAAGTTTATGTCACTGACCCTATGCTGGCCACTGGTAATAGTTGTGTTAAAACTTTAGAAATACTGGTAGAAGCAGGCATTGACCCAGAAAATATTGTTGTTTCCTGTGCTTTCACTGTACCTGAAGGTATTGAACAAATACACAGTAAATACCCGCAAATTAAAATAATTACAGCCACTGTAGATAAAGGATTAAATGAAGTTGGCTACATAGTTCCCGGTTGCGGCGATGCTGGAGATAGATTATATTTGTTGTAACATATAATTAATAACCTTTAAGTTAGTCCAGTGAGGCTAAAAAGGTGCAAGAAGGCGTTAGTTAACCAGTGTGACTAAAATACTGGATCAATACATATGCCGAAATTGCTTCTTGTCTCATTTATAGGACAAGAAGCTTTTTTATTTATTTTTTTATTACAAAAAGTTTCATTGGGAAAGATAATTAAAGGAGGTCTATTTAAAATGCAAAAAAGAGAAATCCAAGTAGAAGAAAAATTACCAATTCTACAAACCCTGCCGCTTTCACTACAGCACTTATTTGCCATGTTCGGCGCCACCGTTTTAGTTCCATTTATATTTGAGGTGGACCCGGCTACCATCCTGTTGATGAATGGTATTGGTACCTTACTGTACATAATAATTACCAAGGGAGGAATTCCGTCCTATTTAGGTTCCAGTTTTGCTTTTATTTCCCCGGTACTGGTTGTTCTGGGAAGTAAAAGTTATGAAGCTGCCCTTGGTGGCTTTATTGCTGTGGGTTTGGTATTCACGCTGGTGGCATTTATAGTCAGAGTTGTGGGTACAAAGTGGATTGATGTTGTTTTTCCCCCGGCCGCTATGGGGGCAATTGTTGCGGTAATTGGTCTTGAACTGGCTCCAGTGGCAGCAGAAATGGCTGGTCTTGTGCTTCCTGCTAACGCTCCTGCCGATGCGGTCAGAGATCCCCAAGTAATCATGGTTTCTATGGCCACACTATTAATTACCGTTTTTGGCTCAGTTGTTTTTAGGGGTTTCTTAGCCATTATCCCAATTTTGATTGGTATTTTAAGTGGTTATGCACTATCGTTTGCCATGGGCATGGTTAAAACCGCCCCTATTGCTGAAGCGGCTTGGTTTAAATTACCTACTTTTTATACCCCGCAATTTGATTGGGGAGCTATTGCAATAATTTTACCAGCTGCATTGGTGGTTATTGCCGAACACGTAGGACACTTATTTGTAGTAAGTAACATTGTGGGTAGGGACTTAGCTAAAAAACCCGGTCTAGACCGCTCCCTATTAGGTAATGGTTTATCTACGCTTCTTTCCGGTTTTGTTGGCTCCACACCCAACACTACCTACGGTGAAAACATCGGTGTTATGGCCATTACCAAGGTATACAGTGTGTGGGTGATTGGCGGTGCTGCTGTAATTGCTATTGTTCTCTCCTTTATTGGCAAACTTGCTGCAGCTATCATGAGCATTCCAACTGCCGTAATGGGTGGCGTCAGCCTTCTGCTATTTGGTGTTATTGCTGCTTCCGGTATACGCATGCTGGTGGAAGCAAATGTGAATTATAATAACGCCAAAAACCTAATTTTAACTTCAGTGGTGCTGGTAGTAGGTATTAGTGGTGCAGAAGTTACCATGGGTGCAGTGAGTTTATCAGGAATGGGACTGGCCACTGTGATGGCGATACTGCTTAGCCTGGCTTTTAAACTGCTGGATACCGTAGGTTTAAGCAACGAATAGCAAAATTGAGCCCGTTGGTCTTTTTCAACGGGCTTTTTATAATGCATTAGTTTTAAAATATTGAGAAACAATAATAGTTGGAAGCCAAAATATGTTTTATGGGTGTGATAATATGGGGATAGAATGGATTATAACCTGGGCCGCTGTTATTATATCATTGGTGGCACTGCTATTTTCTTTAAGCAAACCACCTATTAAAGATTGGATAATTGTATATTTTTTAAAAGCGTTTATTTCTTTAAATATTGCAGTGTTCTTAGTTGCTCAAGAAAGATTTATTTTTCCTGTTCGCTTTCTCCCTGAAGTATACCAAACTAGCATACTATTTGATTTGCTGGTTTTTCCAATCCTTTGTGTGCTTTATAACCAAACCTCTTATAAATCAAATCTGCGTAGCATCATTATTCAATCTGTTTTGTACAGTGGTATAATGACCGCTATTGAAGTGTGGTTGGAAAGGTACACAAAATTAATTGAGTATATTAATTGGTCTTGGCTGCACACCTTTGCATATTTGATCATTACATTTCTGGCGGTTCGGGCAATAATGGCTATAATCAGAAAGCTATCTAAGGATGATCGATTGTTTAGATGAGAGAGATGATGAGAGCAGGAGTTAGGAGACAGGAATCAGAATGAAGACCAGAAAACAAAAACAAACGGGCGGGAAACCCGCCCAAATTTTTATCAAGCATGCATGTTACATTCACTAATTCTTCATTTTTCATTCTTAAATCCTTCATGAAATTACAGTCCTTTAAATTCTCCGTCTTCTTTGTCGTTTCTCACCTGGCTATGGAATATTTGTTCCGGGGTTAACTCTTTGGCTTGTTCGTGCTTCACCTGAGAAATAACTTCGGTTACACCCCTGGCCTTGGCAGCATCATGTTTTGCTGCCTCAATTTCAGCGGGATTGTCCGAATGACCAACCAAAAAGACTTTTCCGTCCACGCTTTTTGCACCAATGTGCTTCATGTTCACCCGGGGATCATCTTTTAACTCCTCTGTTACTTCCATGGCGACACCTCTGTCGGTTATCTGACCGTCAGTAGCTACGGTAATGCCATTTTCAATTCGCTTTACGCCGGAAACTTTGGAAACAACTTTGGTAAGCCTGTTTTTTTCCGCTATAGTATCAACAATACCAGTTAACATAACTTCCCCGTCCACTACGTCCGCTTCCACCCCATAGCGATCCATTTCAGGACTAAATTCCACCGCGGCTTCTACTTTTTCTTTTAATTTATCGTCTTTTTTAGTCATAATATTTTCGCCCCTTTAAAAAATATTTCTTAAATCATTATTCCCTTAAATAGAAACAGTATTATGCAGTAAGTTTCAAATTAAGGTAAAAGGTACTTGTTATAAAATTTTAAACATAAAAGAAACTAATAATGTAGTTTATAAAAAAGGGGGGTAAAATATGGGTGATAGATATATTGATGCTAATCCCGGTTATGAGCACCCAGAATTGCAGCAGAATTTGCACCATCCGGTAGGAATACCTCAACCTCGGGAAATCAAATCACAAAAGGCCCAGTTAAATAGTGTCCACCGCCACGGAACCAGAAATGATGTCAAGATGGGCATTAAGTACAAAATTGCCGAAGGAGATAGGAAGTAAGTATTTCCATTGATATTGGCTTTAAGTTTTTGGTACTATGAAGGAGGATAGAATCATTTTTTTAGCCTCCTTATTATTAGGAATGCCTGAAGCTAATCGCTTCAGGCATTTTTTTCTTTACTAGAAAAATGATATAGTATAAATTAGTAATGTGTGCAAAATATTTTGGAGGTTAAAATATGAGTAAATACACCTCTGTATTTGACATTGTCGGCCCGGCAATGATTGGACCTTCCAGTTCCCATACCGCTGGAGCGGCAAAAATCGGGTTAATGGCCCGCAATATTTTTAACGATCAACCAGAACATATAGAAGTAATATTTTACGGCTCATTTGCTAAAACATACAAGGGACATGGCACTGATTTGGCGATAATCGGAGGTCTTTTAGGTTACAGTGCCCATGACCAACGGATTGTCAATTCTGCCACAGATGCGGAATACTTGGGAATTAATATCGAACTGATCACCAGCAATGAAGAAGCCGATCATCCCAACACTGTTAAAATCATTATGCGAAACAATAACCGCTCTTTTGAAGTTGTCGGTATATCTCCAGGTGGTGGCAGGGCCGAAATTATAGAGATTAATGGATTTCAGGTTAAAGCTGCGGCAGATAGCAATTTTTCGTTAATCTTTCATTTTGATAAATACGGTGTAATTGCAGCAGTGGCTAACTTATTGGCTTCCCGAGGCATCAATATTGGTCATATGGAGGTTGCCAGAAAATCTAAAGGAGCAGAAGCTTTAATGGTGATCCAAACCGACCAACAGGTTGGTGGGGAAATAACAGGAGAAATAGAATCACTAGACCACATCACAGACGTTGTAGTATTTAATAAATAGTAATGGCAGGTGTGAATATATGCTTTTTACCACTGTTGAACAGTTAATAAATTTGGCAGGATCAAGGAAAGTTAATATTTCGGACATTATGATTGAACAGGAAATGGCTTCTTCTGAAATAGATAAGGAAACAATATATGAAAATATGCTAGAACAATTAAGAATAATGGAGCAAGCCGTTGACAGGGGGTTAAGTGAGAGGTTAACGTCTCGTAGTGGCTTGGTTAGGGGTGATGCCAAACTTCTGTCTGAATATAGCGATACTGGCAGACCGCTATCCGGCAGTTTAATGACTAATGCCATGGCTATGTCCATGGCCACTGCTGAAGTTAATGCCTGTATGGGGGCAGTGGTTGCCACACCCACAGCAGGTTCCTGCGGCGTGGTACCCGCTTGTATTCTGTCTGCCGGCAATCACTTTAATTCCAATAGAACTGAATTAGTAGATGCACTATTTGCCGCCGGGGCCATTGGTTTAGTAATCGCCAATAACGCCAGTATTTCTGGGGCGGCAGGTGGGTGTCAAGCTGAAATTGGATCTGCCTCCGGCATGGCAGCAGCAGCGGTGGTGCAGTTAGCCGGTGGCACACCAAAGCAGTGTGCTGATGCAGTAGCCATTGCCTTAAAAAGTATACTGGGGTTGGTATGTGACCCAGTGGCTGGATTAGTGGAAATACCTTGTATTAAAAGAAATGCCACCGGTACTTCCTTGGCCATTGTATCAGCTGATATGGCATTGGCTGGAATAGAAAGTGCCATTCCCTGCGATGAAGTTATTGACGCCATGCACAGGGTGGGACGTTCCATGCCAGCAACACTGCGCGAAACCTCCATGGGAGGTCTCGCCACCACCGAAACAGCAAGGAAAATTGAGAAAAGTATTTAAAAGTCAGTATTTAGTAGTTAGGAGTTAGAATACTACATAAAACCCTTAAAAGACAAACCAAAAACTAATAAAGTATCTTCTGCTTTATCAGAAAACCTCTTCTAATGCTCTATGTTTTTATATACTCACTCCTAACTCCTATCTCCTCACTCCTGCTCTTTCAGCTTACTACTTATATTCTCCTCGCCCAATATTTTAGCATTAATTCTTTCCACCAGGTACACGGTAGAAAAATTGTGATGTACCTGGTTGGCCACACTTTCCACCGCTCCTTCAAATTCTATTAATTTCTCTGGTATTACAACCTCAAACCCATACTGGGACTGTAGATCTTCTTTAACCTTATTAAGTATTTCTTGTCTATTTTTTTCATCCCCAATTTCTAACCATGAAGCATAAGGGTTGACAATATCCTGCCCTGTCACTCCCTTGACAATTTCGAAAAATTGATCACGAAACTTTACAAAAGACGGTTGTTTTTTATCCAGTACACCCATGCTGCCACTCTCCTTGTTCTTGATATTTAGTAAGTATTCAATATATAGTGTCAATTCCCTGCACAAAAATTAAACATTGCTCCATTGTCAGAATTGATTAATTTTTTGTCCTCTCATGCAGGAAATATGTAATCGAGGGCGAATACACATATTTATAGCGGGAGGCAAATATGTATTATAAAGTACTTATGTAAAGGAGTGGTATTTTTCTAATGAGCTTCCTAGATATTCTTGGGGCTGTCAACAACTTTGTATGGGGACCATGGATGTTGACTTTACTGGTTGGTACAGGTGTATTCCTTACTGTACGGTTAGGTTTTATGCAAGTGAGTTCCCTACCCTATGCACTAAAGTTGGCCTTTTCTAAAAGCCAGGACGACAAGTCCGGCGGTGACATTACACACTTCCAGGCGTTAATGACTGCCTTAGCAGCCACCATTGGTACTGGTAACATTGCTGGTGTTGCCACCGCCTTTGTAATGGGTGGACCGGGGGCTATCTTCTGGATGTGGGTTACCGCATTCTTTGGTATGGCTACCAAGTACGGTGAAGCCATCCTAGCCATTAAATATCGTGTTAAAGATGAAAATGGTAACATGGCTGGTGGACCAATGTACTACATCGAAAAAGGATTAGGTTGGAAATGGCTTGGCTGGGCATTTGCCTTTTTCGGTGCTGTTGCCGCTTTCGGTATTGGTAACATGGTGCAAACAAACTCTGTAGCTGACGTAGTGCATTCCAACTTTGGCGTACCAATGTGGGTTACCGGAGCTATTCTGGCAGCCTTAACTGCCGCAGTTATTCTTGGTGGTATTAAGAGTATTGGTCGTGTTACAGGTATTATTGTTCCTTTCATGGCAGTATTTTACGTTGCTGCAGGACTAATTATCTTATTAATTAACATTGGAGCTGTTCCCGCTGCTCTTGGTTTAATTTTCACTGATGCATTCACTGGCCAGGCTGTTGCCGGCGGTGCACTTGGTGCAGTAATCCGTTGGGGTGTCGCCCGTGGTGTATTCTCAAACGAAGCCGGTTTAGGTTCTGCACCTATCGCAGCCGCCGCTGCTAAAACTGACCACCCAGGACGCCAGGCACTGGTATCCATGACCGGTACATTCTTGGATACAATTGTTGTATGTTCTATCACTGGTCTGGCTCTGACCATTGCTGGCATGAAAGGTGTGGTTGCAGAAGGTCTGGAGGGTGCTCCTTTAACAGCAGCATCTTTCGGTGGACTATTACCAGGAGAAATCGGTTCTTACCTTGTAACCATCGGCTTGATATTCTTTGCTTATTCCACAGTTTTAGGCTGGTCATATTACGGTGAGAAATGCTTCCAGTACATGTTCGGCTCTAAAGGTATTATCCTTTACCGTTGGGCTTTTGTATTAGTAGCCTTTTGGGGTGCCACACAATCACTGGACACTGTTTGGTTTATCGCTGACACCTTGAACGGCGCCATGGCTGTTCCAAACTTAATTGGTTTACTCTTCCTTTCCGGTGTAATTGTATCTGAGACCAAGAAATTTAATGAGATTCGTAAAAAGGAAAAAGGAGAAACCTCCACAGGTATAAGTGCATAAGAGTTATTTAAAAGAGAGCAGTAAATCTGCTCTCTTTTTTGTGCTTAAATATATAAGTCAGGCATAGTTATAACACAGGACAAGATTTCCCGACCCGGAGGTTATCCAATGATTAAAAAATATTGTTTACTATTAACATCCTTCGTTTTGCTGTTCACTATTGCATTTGTCTTTCTTGCACATGTAAATACAGTTGAAGTTGATTCCAACCCCCAAAATGGCCAGTTGGACGTAACTATTAAATATTTCATTCCTGTTTCTTTGGTAAAGTCGTCATCCAGTGTCAGCGCCCAATACTTAAACCATTTGCCCCATTGGTATATAAGCCAAGTTAACAACAATACTTTTGATCTTAAAATACAAGAAAACATACCCTATGGTCAAGAATATAAATTGTCTGCTGCTTACAAACCATTAAACCTTCCCATTACATTTCATACTAAAAAGATAGTAAGGAATAATATTGTCCCAAAACTAATTTCACCTTCACCAAGAGTAATACCTACAGACCAACCGGTGGAACTTCAATTTAATACATTTATCAATCCTGCAAGCTTTGTTAAAAATGCTAATGCCAGTTTACCGGGAACTTTTGTACCTGCTCGATGGGACAACACTGACATCAACAACTATAGCAAATGGCTCTTCAAACCGGATAAGCCCTTATTAGAAAACCAGCAGGTTGAGTTTTATTTTAGAGAAAACATCAAATCAATCAACGGCAATTCATTGACTAAAAATATTACATATAAGGTTACAACCGCTGAAAAACCAAAGATTGTAGATTGCAGCATTACTGACGGTAGCACCGGGGTGAATCTCTACCCCCAGCTCAAAATTTCTTTTAGTCAAAAACTCATTAATTCCAAAGTAGTACTAAAGGAAGACGAAACCAATCACAACATTCTGGGTAAAACAAAGCTAGCAAACAACGAAATTATTTACAAACCGGAACATGCACTCTTGCCTGATACCAAATACAACCTCTCAATAATTGTAATGGCAGAAACCAGAGAAAAAAGCAAAGAATATAATATATCTTTTACTACCAAAAAAATGAATAACAAGTACTGGTTAGATGCCAAACTAGGAAATATACACACTTTAACTGTCTATAAAGGTCGCTACCCTATATCTGTAATGATAGCTTCTGGGGGGCGCAGTGGCCATGAAACCCCACTGGGAACTTATTATACCAGCGATCGAGGTAGAAGTTTTTGGGCACCACGGTTTGGTGAGGGAGCCACCTATTGGATAAGAATTGTTGGTAGTATTCTGATACATTCGGTTCCCAAAAATGCCCATTGGATAACCAAAAAGGAAGAGCATCTTAAACTCGGCCTACCAGCTAGCCACGGCTGTATTAGATTAGCTGAACCTGATGCTAAGTGGTTGTATGAAAATATTCCAGCACAAACCATGGTCATAATTCATGAATAAGGTGGTGGGAAAGTGACAAATAAAAATAAAAAACCGAAATTTGCTCCAGGTGGGGAGAACGAGAATCGCAGCGTTTCTGAAAAGGAAATTAAAAAGGGCAATTATACTAAGGTGACCAGATTATCTTATGATGAAGTTGATGAGAGCTAAAAGCTCACGGCTAAGCCGTGAGCTTTTAATGTTTTATTATTTTATATCCTGCTAATGTTAACGCATCAGTAACTGCATCCGAATTATCGTTAGCTATACGCAACATAACATGCAATCTGTTATTTCCCTTTTCCAACACAGCAATCCCAATAACATTTTCTGAGCATTCTTTTACTAACCTTGTTATTTCATTAATTAATCCCATTCTATCCTGAGCTTCAATAACTATACGCGTACCCGCTTTTCTTAGCCCAAATATTCTAATTAACGCTTCAAAAATATCTGTTTGGGTAATTATACCTACCAACACTTCGTTTTCCTCCACCAGTAGGCAGCCTATTTTATGCTCTCGCATTTTTAATGCAGCTTCCTCTATGGTACAGTAGGGTTCAACAGTAATAGGGTCTTTTACCATTACATCTGCAACATTCAATTTTGACAATAAACCTTTCATTTCATACACACTTAGAGTGGTAGCAGGAGAAGGTGATGCTGTCAGTAGTTCTTTCTCAGTAACCAGTCCCACAAGTTTACTTCCCCTTACCACGGGTAATTCTCTAAAACTGTATTTTTTCATTATATCAAGAGCATCTAAAACTGATGTATCCTTAGTAATTGTTATCGGTGAAGTTGTCATATTATCAGCCACAAACATTGGCACTCCCCCTATCTGTTAATGTTACCAGTATTTTATACTACAGGTATTTTATGTGCAAGTTATTTATTTGACTAGTTAATGCAATTCATACAAAAATATTAGTAGTTTTAATAAATATTATAAAGGGCACGACTATATTGTACCCTTTATGTTATAATATTCTTTAGAAAGGGGTGTTTGCCGGAATGTTTGATGTTATCTGTTATAGGCTAAAAGGCCACCTGCAATACCAAAGTGAAGTTGTACCGGCGGGTACGCCTGTCAATCAAGCCATTGAAAATATCCAAAATGTGGAAGAAACCCTGCGTTTTACCGGTTATTCTAACGAAGGTGAAGCTAAAGAGTTTATTAAAAAGTTCCATTCAGACTCCTCTCAGTAGGAGTCTTTTTTACTGTCACGAAGTACTAACTTAGCCAAGGTTATAACTTAATTAGTTCATACTTTCTTGTACCCAGGCCCAGTTCTTCGCCATGAACTAAACTTTTATCGTAATCAGATTCAGGGTGCAACGCTTTTATTTTATCTTTAGCTTCTTCCTTTCCTTCTAATTTTGATCCAGGCAAAACCTGCTCCTGGTTAACCAAATCAATGGCTGCTTGGTCTAAAGCAATGGGGTCCATTGATGCTACTATGCCAATATCCCTGACAATAGGAGCATCATTCCAACCGCAGCAGTCACATTCAGGAGAAACCTGGGTAATAAATGTAATAAATCCACATTTATCTTTCTTGTTTTTTAATACACCCATTGTGTATTCAGCCATTTTTTCTTGGATTAGATGGGGTTCTGTTTTCCAATTTACCGCAATGGCTCCTTCTGGACAGGTAACCGTACATTCACCACAACCAATGCATTGGGCCTTTATAATATTTGCCTTTCTCTCGACAATCTCAATTGCTTCCCCTGGACACCATTTTGCGCATCTGGTGCACCCCACACACTTTTCCGAGTCTACATTGGGTAATACATCAGAATGCATCATTTGTTTCCCACTACGTGAACCTAATCCCATACCAATATTTTTTATAGTTGCACCAAAACCGGTAAGTCCATGCCCCTTAAAATGACTTACCGAAATAAATGCATCTGCATGTATGGCCGCACTGCCTATTTTCACTTCATTAAAGTGCTTCCCCTCAATCGGTACATTAATGTAATCCTTTCCAGTCAGACCGTCGGCAATTATAACAGGGGCACCAACAACAGAGTACGGCCAACCATTCTCAATGGCAGTTATGATGTGATCAACAGCATTAGCCCTACTACCAACATAAAGTGTATTGGCGTCTGTTAAAAAGGGGTTCCCACCCAGTTCCTTTACCTTATCCACCAGTTGCCTTAAGTACTGTGGTCTTATATATGCCAAATTTCCTTTCTCACCAAAGTGCACTTTAAATGCCACTAGGTCTTTTTCAGTAATCAAATTATTAAAGCCAGTTTTTTCCCATAATTTTAATAGCTTGTCTAGCAAATTTTGCTTTACATTTGCCCGCATGTCAACAAAATAAACTTTTGCAGCCACACTAACACTCCTTATTATAATATTTCTGTATGTATGGAAATAACCTCCGCATTACCCTGGTACTCTATGAAATTAGCTACATTGTTTAATATGCTCTGAGCATGAGAAGTTTGATTGCTTATACATGCAACCCCTAACATGGAACGCTGCCACATGTCTTGCATGTCAACTTCTGCAATTGACACATTAAATTTTGACTTAACACGATCTATGATGCTTTTTAAAACCCTGCGTTTTTCTTTGAGTGTACTAGCCTCCCCTAAGAAAAGTTCAATCTCCAATGTCCCCACTACCATGATTTTTTCCTCCCAAAACTAGCTGTTATGGAAAAATATTCTTTATATTTTATACTAAAACCTTTATCATTATTAATTTTTTTAAAATGATATATTAATTGAACAAACCGATGACAATCAGTCACCGGCTTGTTGTTTAATAGTTGTGTGTTCCTATCACAACTTCTTTTTTAAATTTATTTTCAAAAGTAATCTTTAATTTATCTAGATTTATCGGACAGGCGGCTGTTTGCACAGCTTTTACCATACAAGTTCCAAAATGAATTACATCCACTTCCCGACCCTGTGCTTTTAAATTCTCCATTAACAGCACAGCACGGGGCATTGTTAATCCCGGACAGTCGCCACAGTTAGTCATGGCCACAATTTCCACTTCATCTTCATCAATGTAACGTGAAAACTCCCCGGCCCGGTCAGATACTGCCTTAAAACATTTAATGCACCCAATACAGCTTATATCACGTATTTTTTTGCAGGTAAAAACTGCAACTTGTTTGGACATAAAAATACCTCCTAAACTTTAAATTATCTAGAAGGTATTCAATATTTCTTTAAAATTTCCTGCATAGCAAGTAATTGATTTAATTTTTTACTCAGCCGATATAATATACGGATATAAAGGTTGCCCTCCATAATGCACTTCAAACTCTAAGTCTTCATACTCATCCTGTAGTCGTTTGGTAGTTTCTTCTGCTGTTTCACCAGTTAATTCATCACCATAGTAAATAGTTACCAATTCTTCCCCTTCACTTGTTAAAGTCTCAACCAGCTGTTTTAAAACCGCAAACATATCATTGCCATTAACTGCTAATTTACCATCAGCCATTCCAATAATATCACCAGAGTTTATTGCTTGACCGTTAATACTTACATCACGGACTGCTTTGGTGATCTCGCCTGTTCTAACTACCTCCCACGCTTCATTCATTCGCTCTTTATTTCCATCAAGGGTACCTTTGGGGTTATATGCCAACAGGGCTGACAGGCCTTGTGGTATGGAAACAGTGGGTATAACTAGCACTGACTTCTCATTCATGTTGGCAGCTTGCTCCGCAGCCATGATAATATTCTTATTATTTGGAAGAATTATGATGTTGTCAGAGGGCGCATTGTTCACAGCCTGTAGAAGGTCTTCTGTGCTGGGGTTCATGGTCTGGCCTCCAGTAATAACCGTATCAACACCAAGACTTTCCATAATATTAACTATCCCTTCACCAACCCCAACTGATATAACTGACGTTAATTTAGCTTCCTTTTTCTTGTTTATATTTTTATTCTGTTCCTGCATATTACTAATTTTTAAATTATGCAGTGAACCATAGTTTAAACATGTCTCCAGTACCAACCCAGGGTGATTGGAGTGAATATGAACTTTGGTAACTTCCTGAGTTCCTACAACCATTAAACAGTCACCGTATGGTTGCAACTCCCTCTTAACCTGTTCTAACGGTATATCACTACCTTTAAGCAGAAACTCTGTACAATATGTGAATATAATATCACTGTCGAATTGTTCCGGAGTATACTCAGCCAGTCTCTTTTGTTGGGTAGCAGTGAAGTCCTGCAGTAATTCAATTTGTTCAGCCCGTTTCAAAGCATATAAAATTCCCTTTAAGATAATTACCCAACCTTTACCGCCTGCATCAACCACACCTGCTTCTTTTAAAACTGCCAATTTCTCTGGGGTTGCTTCCAGTGACTTTTGTGCTTGACGGTAAACTGCCACCATAAAACGTGATAGTTCCGAACTACGTTTAGTCGCATGCCCAGCCGCTTCTGCACTGTCTCTCAGCACCGTTAAAATAGTACCTTCCACCGGCTCGGCAACAGCCTTGTATGAAAGTTCGGCACCCTCAACAATGGCCGCAGCCAGATCACTGGCATTTGCTGTTGCTTTGCCACTTAAGGCGTTGGCAAACCCCCTTACCACTTGAGAAAGAATAACACCAGAATTACCCCGTGCCCCCATTAAACAACCGTTAGCGGCAGCTTTAATAATCTCATCCAAATTATTATTGTCCACCTTTTGTGCCGCCTTTGCCGCTTCCAGTAGTGTTAAATACATATTGGTTCCTGTATCACCATCGGGTACCGGGAATACATTCAGTGCATCAATTTCAGCTTTATATTGGGCCAAATAGTTAACACTACCCATTAATATGTGTTTCATCCCTCTACCATCTAAGTTGTATATATTCAAAACCGTCGCTCCCCCAACTAGTGAAATTACTTTAACCATAAATTAATTCTATATTATACCTATGTTTCCTGCCATTTAACATAATTTCGTTTCAATAGTGTGTCCCAAAAAACGCGCAGAAGTAACCACTAGAAGTTTCATATGGCGCTGAAGAGTATGCCTGTTACAACATTCTAACTCCACGTAACCTGTTTATTGCACTGCATATTTCATGTTTCCTTGGTAGAGCTAAGTTTCCTGGATGCTGACCCTGATAAGGTGAAATTACATCTAATCCTGATACTGAAATATCCTCTAGAACTTTTTCTATTACCTCAATTAAAGGTAATCTTTTTTTTAAATATTCCTTGGTAGCATATCTAATAATTTCAGCTATAGCATTGGTCTGACTATCATCCACCAACTGCTCTACATAATGTAGGTCAATGTCATTTCTACCGAATTGAATTTTATGTAAACCTCTAACTTTAACTTTATCTCTGGGACTTAGATTTAAGCTAACTGGGTCAACAATACGTTCTGAAATACCAAATTCATTGGTTACTTCTTGTTGACGTGTATCACTGTTTTGGGAAGCGATTCTTTTAGCCTCTTTAGTAACATCTTTTACTGCATAGTTTTCCATTTTTATAATATAGTCGGCCACGTTAAAATAATCGCCTGAACCGCCCACCACTAGTATACTGGAGACCGCATACTTTTCGTACAGTTCCCGCACCCGGTCAATTAATGGGGTAATTGGTTCCTGCTCCTTTGATACCAATTGCTGCATACGCCCGTCTCTAATCATAAAGTTGGTGGCACTGGTATCTTCATCTAACATCAGCAAGTTAGTACCCACTTCAATGGCCTCAACTATATTGGCCGCCTGGGATGTGCTGCCACTGGCATTTTCACTGGAAAACTTTTTTGTATCCTGTTGAAACGGTAAATTATTAATGAATCCGCTGATATTCACCCCTTGAACACTACGGCCATCTTCAGCCCTTATTTTCACAGCGTCAGGGTCGGCCAGTACAAATTCACGACCATCCCCAGGAATGTGATGATAAACTCCCCGCTCTATTGCTCTAAGCAATGTTGATTTGCCATGATAACCCCCTCCAACAATTAACGTGATCCCTTTGGGAATACCCATTCCAGTTATTTGGCCATTATTAGGCAGTTGGAAAGTAACTTCCAAGCTTTTAGGAGATTGAAAAGGAATTACGTTAGAACCTTTTAATGGTTTGTCACTGATACCACTCTCCCGGGGTAATATCGAACCATTAGCCACAAAAGCTACCAATTTGTGTTCCTTTAAAGCCGACTGCAAGTAAACCTGATCTTCATGTAGTTCAATGTACCCTTGTACCTGTTCCTTATTTAAGCTTTTATACAAAAGTGAACTGTTAATAATCTTGCTTACCTTTTCAAACAAAATTTCTTCAGCTTCTCTGGCCATTATTTTTCGACCCCTGGCAGGCAAACCAATAGACAAACGGGTTTCTACATATTTTTCACTTACCACCATGGAGGTCCGATCCAATACTTCCTGACCGCACCGGTCTATAACAATTAAGCCACCCTTCCCCGTACCCATTTTCCCCTTTGCATTCATTGATATGGCACAGGCAACTTGACGGGTCAGATAATCTTGCAGGGCGACCCTACGATGATAATTTTTGAATAGTTCCACAGGAAAGTTGGCTTTATTTTGGGATACCCTCACCCTTACTCTGGATGGTGGGGCAAATGGGTCACTTTGTACATGATCTATATACAATTTATATTTCTCAAATTGATATACACCCTCTATCGACTTATATGCTTTATAACCTTTACCGTTTATATCTTTAAGCTTACTTCTTAAGTCAATGTCAGTAAACATAAAGCACCTCCTAATATATGATAAGTTTTTCCAAGATAATTAAATATTAAAAATGCGATAAGTTTGGCCTAAGCCATCTCACCGCATTTATGTTTTAATTTATTACACCCAGTATGGCCTAAAGTACTTAACCTTAGGTTTTAGTCGTTTAATAACTAAGAAGAAGAATGCAAAGCCAGTTACAATATACCAGGTTATACTTCCTACACCTTCACCAAACAACCAAATTTCAAAAGGAAAATGGATCACCAGCACGCTATAATATTTTTGTAAGATGCCCAGTGTCAGCACATGCAGCGCTAACTCCACCACTGCTTCTTTATAAATAGCAACAAAATAGTCCATCAGTCTTTCGTTTCCCTGTTTCTGGTAAGCAGCATAAATCCCTTTAGCTCCAATGTCGGTAGCATCTTTAGAAAGATCACTGTATTTCTTTACATCGCCCATAATTTCATCTTTTTGTTTTTTTTGTGATAGCCGGGCACTTATCATCACCACTAAAGTAGTAACTGTGATGGCTGCTAGACTGACAATTAAGGCAGCTTCAAAGTTAATTATATTCATCACTACCTTTCCAGGACACTACTGCAATAATATATAATTTTTTTATGATAAGGTCAACCGTAATGAAACAAAACTTTTAGTTAACCCTTAGATAAATTAATAAGTTTAACATTCTTTCTAAGAACAAAAATCACCGGGGTTATTGCCCGGTGATTTTGTTTGCTAGATCGGAATACCAAGTGCAGCCCATACGCCCATAAAGCGCAGACCATAGAAGAATAGTATTGCTGCCAAGAACAGTCTCAGGTATTTTTCTTTGTAGTACTTCTGAGTAGCTGGGCCGATGAAGGAACCTACGGCAATACCAACCAGCATGATACCCATGAACATTAGATCGGGCTGTGCACCTTTCAGTAGGTAACTGATAATGGCAACAGTAGAATTAACGAGCACAATAGTGATTGAAGTTCCAGATACTACGAACATTGGTAGAACAAATATGGAGGACAAGTAAGGTACCAGCATAAATCCGCCGCCTAAGCCGAACATGGATGCAATTATCGCGATTACAAAACCACCTAAGGCTGCTAGTAATGGGTTAATAGAAAACTGTTCTCCCCAGAAGGTAAACTTAAGACCACTTATGTTAAATTGATCAACCTTAAAACCATCTTTTGCCAGTTCGTCCCAGTTGCCAGACTTTTTAAGTTCCTGAACTTTTTCTTCAAATTTCTTAGAAACAGCTTTTAATTTCTTCTTCTTGTTACGTGCATAATCAGTGGTTTCGTAGAATAACCTGATACCAATTATAAAGGTAATTATTCCAAACCAGAACTTGTAGTCTTTCAAGGTCATGGGAATCATCGGCCCAATTATTGCTCCAAAAACAACACCTGCAGCCACACTTATTGCAAGAGGTATGGCTACTCTTTTCTCCTTAAAGTACCTAGGTACCGCAATAATCGGTGATAAGATTACTGCCATTAAATTGTGTACCTTCATAGTATTTTTTGCAGTAGCCTTTGCTTCAGCTTGTCCGACACCTTGGTCAATCAAGTGTTTAATCATGGCCTTGTCAAATTTAAATATTACTGCCTGGCCAATAAAGGTAAGTACTGCACCTGCTGCGCCTACTGTAGAAAATACATAACCAACAATGATTCCCCAAAATAAGATTCCAAATGGGCTGGTTTCCAAGCCAAAAGTAAATTCCATAGTTAGTCCCTCCCTTGTTGTCATTAAAAATATATACATAGATTGTGCAAATAATATTTTTAGCAAACGCATTTATAGTTTCTTACTTTAACATTACTCGACCCATAACTTCTACTCACCGAGGAAAGGTCTAGTTTGGCTCTGATATAACTAAGTTTCTTGATAAATATTTACGTCTCTCACCCCCACTTGGATTATTTGTCAAATGCTTTACTTTTAGTATAAAAACTATCCTTTCCCCAGTTAAATAAATGACTACAAATAATCTCAACATATTTTTAACATTCCTGCTAATGATAGTTTTAATTTTCACTAATCACTGCAAAAATTTTTATTGATAAAAGTTTAACATCATTTTAAATATTGTGATGTCTTCACAACGACACAGTGATTGTCTGTATAACGACATGCTATCTGTCACCCCCACGACATTTATGTGCCAC
Source organism: Bacillota bacterium (assembly GCA_009711615.1). GTDB lineage: Bacteria > Bacillota > Desulfotomaculia > Desulfotomaculales > Desulfohalotomaculaceae > Desulforadius. The sequence continues at coordinate 163,851 of VENI01000011.1, forward strand.
GTCGATTAGACTTAAAAAAGCCAGCTTCACGAATATAGAAGCTGACTTTTTTAATAATTATTATAATATCAATTCAATTTATCTAAGGCGGTACTTATGTATTTTTCGATGCGAACCGTGCTTGATAAAGCTAAGGTTTTTGATGCTATTTTCATACTGTTTTCTTTATCCAGTTTTTCAGCAAGTCGCTGTTTGTCAGAAATTTCTTCTGGAGCAACAGCAATACTTCTTACTCCAACCCCTTTTAAAAACGGTACTGCATAATTAGTTTCTACCAAGCCTCCGCAGACTGATGCCGACGGTTTTTTACCCAGTTTACCTCTTATAAACTGATTTATAGTTCGTAGTAAAACTGGGTGTAGTGGATTTGTTAAATCACCCGGTATACTATCTAAATCATCAGCAGCAACTAAATTTCTTATTAGTATATCTGAGTCAATTATATAGAAGTTTACCTCGTGAATGAACATCTCTAGGCATATAACCACAGTCGGTATCTCTACCATAATTCCTAGTGGAACATGATTATTATACTCCTTCTCTTGAAGATTCCTTTTTGCTAAATCTACTTGTTTTTTAGCCCACTGAAATTCTTCTATAACTGTGATGCCGGGAAAAACTATACTTACACTACCAGATGCACTAGCTTTTAAAATTGCCCGCAGTTGTCTTAGAAGAATTTCCGGGTTTGACATGCTGTAACGAATACCCCACTGACCAGTTGCCTTCTCATCACTGCCTACAAAAGTACGTATAGTAACAGGTTTGCCATCTGCCTCTTCTAGTACCTTACGGTAATAATTATACTGACCCTCTTCAGAACAGAGAGCTATATGTTCTGTACGTAAAATGCCAATACCTTGAGCGCCATTATCAAATGCATGTTTTACATCTTCAAGACTACTTGTATCAGCCTCTACAAGTATGTTTTCATAGTTTTGGTCCATAATTGTGAACACCTCTAATAATTCAAATTTCAATAAATTTAACTATATCAAATATTGGGTGATTATGAAAGTAGAATTCAGGATTCAGGAGTCAGAATTCAGAATAAACGCCAAAAAAATACGACCTGGAAAAATTCCAGGTCGTATTTTACTATAAAAATTGTTTCGGCAGCGACCTACTCTCCCAGGGGTCAACCCCCAAGTACCATCGGCCCTGCAGAGCTTAACTTCCGTGTTCGGAATGGGAACGGGTGTACCCTCTGCGGCAACGCCACCGAAAAAC
>VENI01000008.1 GCA_009711615.1 Bacillota bacterium
CCGGGCTTCCCATTCTTTTCTTAGCTCTGCTCTTGTCATGTAAAACCTCCTCGCCGTTTAGTGTTTACGAGGAAGATTATCGCATAAACCAGGGCAAGAAACTAGGTGGGTACTATTTGACGTTTACTTTTATAGTCTCCTGATTTTATTTTTCTTAATTGGCTTATCCGATGTGTATCTTTTTATTTCTCCATTTGGTGAAACAGGTTCAGCAGTACCGCCTACAAGGAGTTGTCTTATTGACATAGTGGGTTGGGCGTCTGCTACTGGTACTCCCTGGCCATCTTTACCGCAGGTTCCGATGGCAAAGCCCAGGTCGTTTCCTACCATGTCTACAATATTTAATACTTCTGGGCCGTTTCCTGTTAATGTGGCACCCCGCACCAGTTCACCCACTTCTCCATCTTTGATTAAGTAGCCTTCTGCCACATCAAAGACGAAGTCACCTGTGGTGGTGTTTACCTGGCCACCGCCCATTTTCTTAACCATAATACCTTCTTTGGTTTCCCTAACTATTTCTTCCGGATTAGTTTCGCCGGAGGCTATATATGTATTGGCCATTCTGGGAATGGGTTTTTCTTGGTAAGACTGCCGTCTGCCGTGTCCGTTTGGCTCCCGCCCTTCTTTAGTGGCAGTTAGACGGTCGTATAAAAAGTCGGTCAACATCCCATCTTTTATCAGTTCCACCGGGCGTGAACTAACTCCCTCATCGTCAAAGCGGTAAGAACCGTATTTATTGGGCAGGGTGGCATCATCTATTACAGTTACTACATCCGAAGCAACTTTTTGTCCTTTTTTATCGGCATAAACTGATAATTCCCGCTGTACTAAATCTGCTTCCAGCCCATGGCCACAGGCCTCATGCACCATGGTTCCACCTGCTTCTGCAGCCATTACACAAGGCATGTTTCCGGTGGGGGCAGGTTTAGCATCCAGCATTTCAACTGCCCTGTTGGCAGCTTTACTGGCAAATTCCTCCGGATCATTGTGGTCAAACAGCTCAAACCCGCACATACTACCCAATGCATCATACCCGGTTTGTATGTTATCACCATCAGATGCCACTGCATTCACCATTAGCCTGGTTCTTACCCTTTCATCTTCCACGTAATTTCCATTACTATTGGCTATGGTAATCTGCTGCACACTGTCACCATAACCGGCGATCACCTGCTTAATCTTCTGGTTGTCCACCGAGCGGGCAGCCTTTTCTGCTTTTTTAACCACTTCCACTTTGTCACTGGTGGCTATATCTTCCGGGCGCTTTTTAAATTCAAAATCCACCACTGGTTTTAACTTTGTAAGGTCTAGATTATATTCTTTTTTACCACTCTGGGCAGCATGGCTAACCAGTTTGGCCGCCTCCACAAGTCCCTTCTTGCTTAAATCGTTAGTATAACCGTATGATGTGTTTTCCCCGGTAACAACCCTGATGCCGGCACCAACTTCGTAACCAGATTGAACCCGCTCAATACGACCTGCCTCCATACCAATACCGGTGACTTTTTTCTTTTCCACAAAAACATCTGCGAAATCGCCACCGTTGGCCAGTGCAGCATCCAATACTTCCTGCAGTAATTTCTTATCCATCTTTTATACACTCCTACATATTTAGATACTATTTCTATATTATTTGATTACTGGTTTATTGTCCACCGTTTGGCCGATTATTATGCAAATTTTGGTACTCTAATGAAGGAGCCAAGTTCATCTTTAAGCTTTTTCTGGGTGATAAGTTGGAATAAAAAACTAGGTGTAAATTGGCCTGCACCAAATCATTGATATCTTCAGTATCTATTTTTGCCGGTTCTATTACAAACTGTGTTAACTCGCTATAAGTGGCCCAATTTGCAGTACTACCCAACCATTGCAAATATGACAACACCCCATTATAAGTTCCCACTACGGTAATATCTAGAGGCTGTTCCCTGTAAAATTCCTTTACAACTGTAGTCAACGAGGAGATCTTCGTGATAGTTACCTTACTCTCATTAGCAGCGTCGTCTAATTTAACAAATAACCTGCCGTCATTTACGTCTCTGGCCAGCATTTGCTCCATTTCCGCCAGGCTAATTTCCGTTACTTTTATGGCTTTATTCTCTATTACCAATTGACCCGATGCTGTTTGAGCCTGCTTAATCTTTTGGGAAGTATCTTGTATTTGCTTCCTTAGACTTTCATATTCTGTTAGTTGCGGCTCCAACAGATAATTATATGTTAGATTACATACTACAATAACCACCAGTACCAAAATTAATATTTTTTCCCGAGCAGTTAATTTATTCAATATCGTCACCCTCTGGCAGTACTGCATTAATGCTAAACATCATTTCAGATGGTTCAGTTTCCATATCCCAGGCTTTTTCCAAGTTCACTTCTTGAAAATATGATAGTTGCTGCAGATTGTAGGTGAACACCCCCACTGCAGACAATGATTTACTACCCCCAGTTATAGTTAACACTCGCTTGTAGCTATTGCTTGGTACGTTCTCACTATTTTTGGGCTTCGAGCCGTACCCTACCATTTCGTCAATACTAAACCCCTGTCCCCTATCCTCTTTGGAAACTTCATATTTTTCTCGAACAAGCTGAATCTTGGTTAGCCAGGTATCCTTAGGGACACTATTGTTAACATCCTGCAATAAGTTAAACCAGTGGACATTATTCTTTAGTAAGCTTTGTAGCTTAATTATTTTTTGATGATTTACGGTTTTTGTATTTCGTGCAGTATCTAATTTTTCTGCTGAAGGGGTTAATAACATCAGTTCAAGCTCTAAAGATTTCAATTTTTCCTTTTGCAGGTGCACGTTAAAGAGAAAAGCTCCGTAACCAACTAAAATTATTCCAACCATTAACGAAACAAAAGCCGACCGCAGCATTTTTCTGTTCTGATAGAATGGCTTTGATTGCAGTTCCCGGGGTATTAAATTTACCTTATACATTTAAATGCCACCCCAAAGCCAACCCCATTGCCGTAGAGTATTCTAATTGATGCTGTTTCTCTGATTCTTGCTGAAAGAAATCCCCAGTTATTATTCCCTTTTTAACTGGCAAATCCAAATCTATATTTAAATTACTGTGTTTTTGCGTTAATTCCCCGGTAATAAATAACTGCTGCACAGGAAATGGAGATTGAAAGTTATAAAGTTCTAACGATCTACCTAAATCTCTGGCAATGTCATCGGTATCGGCAGCCAATATTCGGGCAAATTTAATATATCCGTTGTTTACTACTATTAACTGACCGCTTTTGTCATCAACGTTTAACATTGCGGTGCAAGAGGTAGTATCACGCCATAGTTTTGAGACCCTCCACAATGCAAAGGGCTGAATGTCAATGCCGTGCAACTTAATTCCCAATATCTTAAAAGCTTCGTAAATTAGTAAAGTTAATTGCCTGGGAGCAGCCACCAATAGTACCACTGCACCTTCTGCTCCGTTAAATAAGGGTATGTGCCTAATCACCCATTGATCAGTTTCCCCAGACACCATGGCCTCTCCCTCAAAGCACATCGCTGTTTCCAACTCTTCCTTGTCCATAACGGGTACTGGTACCAGTTTTAGAATTAGTTCTTCTGCCGGCAGCGATGCTGTGATAATTCCGTTCTTGTAATTAATCCCAGTTAGTAATTCTTTTAATGCTGCCGCCAGTTCGTCAACCCCCATACTGCTTAGGGGAGTATTAAGTACTTTTTGGGCCAGTTGCTGAATAATCGGAGTGCTTTTATTCATCTTTAATTGGGCTACTTTAACCTTTGCTGCACTGATATCCACACCGACAAATTTATTTTTCCACAGTTTCATATCTCCACAACCTTAACTTAAAATACCCCATATAATTCTTTCCAGCTAATAATATTTGTGGTTACATTATTCTCTTCATCTCTTTGTAGTTTTGCTTTAACTTTTAAGCTCTTTTTAAAATACTTATATCGTCCAACGCTAGTTATTTCCACCGTCAGTTCATCCTCTGTTTTACGAATGGTTCTTACACGTTCTATTTCGAGTTCTCCCCCAGCGAAGCTTATGGTACTGCTAAATTCTTGTTGCCACTCTTGCCAATTAAAATCTTCTTTCAGCCTGGCCAGCACCATTTCCACACCGGCTTCGGCTATGTAATATACCTGTATTTGATCTCGGTTCATGGTTGTTCTAGCCTTGGTGTTTTTAGTAATGGTTAGTATGGCGCTACCAAGTATTAGAACCACAGTAATCACTACCATGGCCAGCAACAATATATTTCCGCGCTGATTGTTCACCCCAATAATTTCACACCTTATTGTGCGCTGCGAACAGCCACCAAAGTTACTAACGTTAAATCCTTAATTCCTTCCATTCCTCCAGTAAGCATTATTTTTATCAATACCACCTCACTGGCAGGAGTTCCCGGAGATATTTGGTTACCGCTACTGTTGTAATACTTTAGTTTGAGTTCTTCTACATGACTGGCCACCGGTAACCCAATGCTGGTAAATTCTCGACTTAATTCATTCTCATGATCTACATAATAGCGGACAGTTCTGAACCCTTCTCTAAAACGAAGTTCGTTGCTATCTGGTTCAGATTGAAAAGCATTGTTTTTAAATGACAGTCCAGTGCAGGTTCGGGCTTCGCGGGAGATTTTATCCATTGCCACTTGTAAACTTTCCTGCAGTTCAATCTCCTGTTTACTTTTCCACCACAGCAAATGGCAGTGTAGTTGATAAGATAATAAGCCAGTTAGTGTTAGTACTGTAATCATCAGCACCACCATAACTTCTAGCAATGTAAAGCCCCGTTGGCCTTTTAGCACCACCATTTTTACCGCTGCCCTTTCAATATGGTAAAGGAAACTTCCTTTTCTACGCCTTGTTCCGAATACCGCAGTTTTACTGTTATTGTTTTTAGATGATGGCTTTCCTCTACCACTGTTACTTTATAGTTCCAATCCCATTTAGCAGTAGGATTTTCCACCTGCTGCCAACCGCTAGATTGAACACTATTGTAATTTTCAACCTTTTGCGTTTCAACAATTCCCTGAACCATATTTATCGCTTGAATAGTATGCCAGTTAGAAGTAGTATTGCGTTTACCTTGAATATACATTTTACTTAGGGGAATCACAGCCAGTGCAATTATACTGACGGCCACCATCACTTCCATTAAAGTAAAGCCCTTTTGTCTTTGGTTCTTCATTGTACATAACCCCACGGCTTTATAGGCCCGTTTTCACTTACCCGTACCCTTCCGGTAATGGTGGCCACTATAACCTGCTTGGATATTCTGTTATGTTCATCATGCAGGTAGACTGTACCACCGATACCATCTTCAGGCATTCCCTTTGCGTTAATATTCAGTAAATTTTCATCAAAACTGGTACTGCTTATTTTTACTCCCGGCGGCATATATACCAATTTAATTTTATTTATTCCTTTATGTATATAATATTTATTACCAGTTTTATTTCTGTTAGGTAAGTAAAAGGTAATGCCATAGCTAACCGATTCTTCTGTTAACGCAAGCTGCTGCAGATGACGGATATCACTGGCCAGTTCCATCGCAGTGGCATCAAGTCGCTGCTCTAGTAAATAACCACGGAAACTGGGTAGCGTCATCAATACCACCACAGTTAATATGGCAATAACCACCATTAGTTCTATTAAAGTAAAACCTTTGTGAGTTATGTAATAAAACTGGCTACGAGGTAGTTTTGGAAACACTTTCATTAGCCAAACCACTGGACACATCACTGTCCGAATCCCCTTCCATTATCGGATCATCATCTTCGTGGGTGAAAATAATATCGTCTCCACTGTCTCCCGAAGCCCCTTCGGACCACAATGCATACTCACTGGGACTAGTATCATTTACTTGATAATGATACGCATTACCCCATGGATCACCTTTCCCCTCTGTTGTTCCCCAATCATCAAACCCATTGGCTTTAACTATATCTTCAAAATCCCCGGTGGTTGGATATTCTTCATTTTCAATATTATAAAGTTCAATCATATTCTTAATGGTTTTCATTTCGGCCATCGCCCGGGCTTCTTTAGACTTTTGATATTCATAGGTGAATTTTGGTAAAGCAAAACCAGCTAACACGCAAATGATTAATACCACCACCATCAGCTCCAGCATGGTAAAACCTTTATTCTGCCGTAGCATTAAACAACACCATCCTCATACATCTAATACATATAATTAGCTGACCCTACTAATTCGAACATGGGCATTATCATAGCCAGAACAATGATAGCAACAAACCCACCAGTAATTAGTATTAAAGCTGGTTCTAGCATTGTGGATAGCCTAGATAAGCTGACTTCCACATCCCGTTCGTAAAAATCCGCAGTTTTTTCCAATACCTGATCAAGTTTACCACTCTCTTCGCCCACTACCAGCATCTGCGCTGCCGCAGATGGAAAAAGGCTACTATTCTGCAATGCTCTTGCCATTGACCTGCCTTGCTGAACATTATTTCTGGCAACTCTAATTGCTTTTTTAAAAACACTGTTGCGAATTACCTTTTCTGAGATTTCTAGAGATTGTAACAACGGCACCCCAGTCCGTACCAGATCGGAAAGGGCCCTTGTAAAACGTGTGATCATAATTTTTTTCATCAAACCACCCACCACTGGTAGTTTTAAAATCAACTGGTGTACTATTCTTTTAAAGCGCAAGTTTTTACGCAGCAAAGTTATACCAGCAAGGCCTAAAGTCATCATTACTATCGGAGAATACCAAAATTGCCCTGCTACTGTACCAATACTCATCAGCAGTCTAGTTGAAACAGGCAATGCTACATCAAATTCTTCAAGTACCGTTGTATACTCTGGCAATATAAAAAAGATTAAAACCATTGTCATAACAAGTGAGAATAGTAGTAATATAACCGGATAAATCATTGCCGTAACTACTTTTTCTTTCATGGCCTGCTCTTTTTCAAAGTAATTGGCTAACTGCAAAAAAGTATTATCTAACTGGCCGCTTTTCTCTCCCACTTCCAACATGCTAATCATTATTTGGGGAAAGGAGCCAGAATCATTTTTCATGGAATCAGCTACACCTTGCCCGGCCTCTAGTTTAATTATTACTGTTGATATTGCTTGTTTTAGTTTTTTGTTGCCAGTGTTATTAAGTAATATTTTTAATGCTCCCAGCATAGATACACCAGCGTCCAACAATGTGGAGAGATTCCGACAAAATGTGGCCAATTCATGGGAATTTATTTTCCTCAGTGGGCTTTGTTTTTTAGCTTTTGCTTTATCTCTTCTTAAAAGTTCGAAACTTGTTATAAATAAATTTTGCTCACGCAACTGGTTCACTGCTGTTCTTTTGTCATTGGCACAAACAGTTCCTGTAACCACTTTTCCATAGCCAGTTTTAGCACGATAAATAAATTCCTGCGGCAAATTTGATCACCAATTTTCAAAAAGTTATTAATTTTTCAAACATTCTACTGTTAAAGTCCAAATCCTGCTTCAAAAACCAAATTTATGTAATTATTAACAAAACATTCCTTGATTTTATTCTGATTTCTGACTCCTGACTTCTTAATTCTTCTTCTCATAAAATAAACCCCCACCATTAGGTAGGGTTATTATCAACAGAGTATGTCGCTTTAGAAATTTCTTCTATTGTGGTTAAACCAGTTACTGCCTTCTTAACGCCGTCCTGTTTCAAGGTAATCATCCCATTTTCTATAGCTATTTTGCTAATTATATCTGTGGAAGCATTCTTATGTATGAGTTCTTTAATATCTTTATTAGCAATTAATATCTCATGAATTCCCATCCGCCCGGAGTAACCCGTTTGGCCGCAGTTGATACAGCCCTTACCCTGGTATAAAGGAGTACCCTTGTTCAGCTTAAATTCAGCCATCTCTGACTGGAGATCGTAAGTCTTCCGGCAGTCGGGGCATAAATTGCGCACCAACCTTTGGGATACCACCCCAATCAACACACTGGCCACCAAGTAAGACGGAATGCCCATATCCACCAGTCTGGTTACTGCACTGGCAGAGTCGTTGGTATGCATGGTACATAATACCAATTGCCCGGTGTTGGCGGATCTTGCTGCTATTTGGGCCGTTTCCGAATCCCTGATTTCCCCCACCATAATTATATCCGGATCTTGCCGAAGGATTGACCGTAGTCCTGTGGCAAAATCAAGGCCGGTTCTATTATTCACTTGGATCTGATTAATGCCTTTAATGGTGTATTCCACTGGATCTTCAATGGTGACGATGTTCTTCTCAGGTGAATTTAATTGATTAAGCATGGCATATAAGGTGGTTGTTTTGCCACTACTGGTGGGGCCGGTAAGCAGTACCATTCCATGGCTTGATTTAATCAGTTTCTTAAGGGCTTCTATGTTGCTATCACTAAAGCCCAACTTGTTAATATCCATCAGGGCTGGTTTCTTCTGTAGAATGCGTATTACAACCTTTTCACCATAAACTGTAGGCATAGTAGAAATTCTTAAGTCTATTTGGTCTTGATAGATAAACCGGCCATCCTGAGGCAATCTTTTTTCAGCGATGTCTAAATTGGCCAGTATTTTAATGCGGGATACAATCAAACTGTGGGTGGTTTGGTGTAAAGTCATTAATTCTCTTAAAATACCATCTACCCGTTCCCGGACCATAACACAATCTTCTCGGGGTTCTATGTGGACGTCACTGGCCAGGTTAAAAACAGCTTGATCTAATATGGTGTTAACTAACCGGGCAACGGTGGAGTTATCTTCCTCACCGCCAATGTTATACGTGCTATTATTACCTTCATACAGCCTTGATTCATTTTCAAGCTGCCTGGCTTCAAAGTATCTGGCAATGGCGGTATCTATTTGCTGCACTGGTGCCAGCAGTGGGTTAACCTTGCATTTGGTAACCTGTTGTAGTTCATCAATAACCACCATGTTTAGGGGGTCGACCATGGCCACCATCAATATATCTTCGTCTTTACCTATGGGAAAAACTTTATGGCGGCGCACTATGTGTTCTGGTATTATCTGCAGCAATTCTGTAGGTAGGTTTTTGGGAACCTCCGCTCGTTTTATATTAAAATGCCGCTCCAGAATATTTTTAATATCATGTTCTGATACCAACTTCCACCTTACCAAAACGTGGCCCAGCTTTTCCTTGGTTTGTTTTTGTTCATCTAAAGCCTGGTTTAACTGTTCTACAGTGAGCAAGTTGTTGTCTATCAGCAGTTGACCCAACTTTTTGGTATAACTGATATTAACCATCTTCTAACCTCCGTAACATTTACAACCCGCTTATATTTAAGTACCATTTAATGAGCTGGTTTCCGTAAAAAGCAGATATTAACCCGCCCAGCGCTAAGTATGGGCCAAAGGGCACTGCATCTTTTCTGCCTTTAAGTTTAGTTACTAAAAGAAAGATACCGATCAAACCACCCGCTAGAAAGGAAATAAATAATGCCAGTAAAGCGTTCTGCCAACCCAAAAACAAACCTATTACAGCTGCCAATTTAATATCGCCGCCACCCATACCACCTTTAGATACCACCGCAATTACCAGCAATATTAGCCCAGCAACAAAGAAACCGATAATTCCACTAATGAATTGGTTAAAAGAAGATAATATTATAAAGGGTAGACCTATCAAAGAACCCACCAATAGTATTTTATCGGGGATAATTTGATGGTAGATATCAATTACCGTTACAGCTATCAGAATGGAAACAAAAGACCACATAGAAACCGTCTGCCACTGCCAGCCCCAGTGTAGATAGGTAGCAAGAAACAGTACTGCAGTGAGTAGTTCCACCAGGGGGTATTGAATCGAAATTTTTTCATCACAGCTACGGCAGCGACCTTTTAGGAATATATAGCTAAAAATAGGTATTAAATCCATTGCCCCTAGTTTTTTTTCACACTGGGGGCAGTGTGAAGGCTTGTACACCACTGATTCCTGATATGGTATCCGGCAGATACAGACATTTAAAAAACTACCCATACAAGCACCCAATAAGGTAACTATTATCTCAACCATAAACAAATTGCCTCCGCTATTTCATATTTTTCTTTGAGCTATATTTCTACACTTATACTCATTTTTCCTATACCACAAAACAAGATTATAAATTAAGTTAAATAGCATTCTTAAATAACTATCAATCATACTATATGACTTTACATAATATAAAAAGAGCGCTCAGCTAAAATCTGAGTGCCCTTATTAATAGAATATGGTTTAATTTGTAATGATAATAACTTTTGCCTTATCTGCTTCTATGTCTCCACCTTCAATTTCATCACCATCATCTATGTTTATATTTAATATTTGCAATTCCTTACTAATTTCGAAAGTTTGGCCGTCTTTTTCAGCCTGTATTGTATACTCTAAAAAATTCTTGTCTGTTTTAACAAATTTTATATCATAAGTTATATCACTAGAACTAAATCCTAAAAGATTAGTAGCTGACCCATCCTTATAATGCATTAATTTGTCAGTATTTATATAGATAGCTTCATCAGAAATAGTATCAGGAACATTTTCCATAATCTCCACATAACTGGCGTAGCGAACAATACTCTCAATACGTTCACTGGCACTGCGGACGTTAAACTGCAATTCTGACTGTCCGGATGCAACATCGAATGATTTGTTCACATAAAAATGGAAAGAGAACCCAACAGCCAGTACCATACTAACAATGGCAAGGGCAAGTAACATTTCAATTAAAGTGATTCCCTTTTCTTCTTTAACTAATAGAGAAAACAGTTGTTACTCCCCCTCTATAAATGAAGATAAGGTAACATGACGTTCTCCGTCCTGGTAAAAGACCACCACCGTTACGTTGTAACCATCTACCCCCTCAACATTTGCTTCCTCCACAGAAAAATTCATATCTCGATTTTGATATGTCTCTACATTTTCAGGATTACTTACATATTCCGAGTCACTATCATAACCGTCCATGGAAAAGTACAGCTTTTCCAGCTTTTTTTCCGCCTCAGCAACAGCTTTACTTTTTTGGCCGTCCTCAAATATGCTTGTAATACTCCACCCAAAAAAAGTTGTAAAGGAAATTGTAAGTATAGTCAATACTGCTATAGCCACCAATAGTTCTACCAGTGTAAACCCCTTTTGCGAGAAATATTCTTTCATAACTTACATCCCCTTACTCTGGTTTAGTCACCACTCATTTTTTCCCTTATCAGCATCGTTTTCCGACTAAATAATTATATTTTTATCCAGGTGCCTTTTCCGCGCCAACTGGAGCTAGTTTCCTCCTGTTCTTGCTCAGGTTTAAAAAGTGATGGGGGGCCACTTTCACCCCAGTCCAGTGAGTTAAAGAATGTAGTATCTATTGAATTATCTGCTTTTATCCGAGAGTTACCAGTTAAAGTGCCCTCTTTAACTACAGCAGTACCTCTAATAATTCCGCTTCCTGTAACCTTAAGATCTGCATTTGGTGCATACATAAGCAAAGGATAACCATCCGCATTTCCAGATACAGAAACCTTAGACCCACCTGTAATAATATTTCCATCAATATTATTACTTCCAGATAAAGATACATTTGCACTTTGTGCAAAAATAGAACCTACGAATGCTGTGTTTCCAGCAAATTTAAGCTTTTGCTTACCTTTCTTGTCACCTTTGTAGTAAATATCTAAAGAATTATTATTTCCACCGTTATTTACTTTACTACCTCCACCAATACTAAAGTCGTTTTCAACGTATATCTTAAGCTTTCCCTCTCCCTGTAATACGATTTTACCTTGTTTTATATCTAGATTTTTTACACGCAACACTCTATCTTCACCATCTAGCTTAATGACAAGAGTACGATTACCCCTAACAGTAATTGAACCGTAACTACCAAACTGGTAATAGCCATCGTCAGTACTTTCATTATCACTTATTTCATAATACTCTCCTGAAATCCACTTTGTATCTAAATCTCCTCTATATTCTAAGTTCTTGGGAAATTGCGGAAAAGCAGGCAGAGGATAACTACGGGTTGAAGATAGATTAAGAATTTCTCCATCAGGTATATTGGTTGCTGGACTCTTTTTAAATTTGACCACTTCATTCCAATCAGCATCGGGACCAATATAAAGATTGCCGTTTTTAATAAAAGTGGAAGAAGCAAAATCTACACTATTTCGTTCTACCGAGTTAGTTAGCACATCACCGTTTATACCAGCACTACCCTTAAAAGTTAAACCTTCATCTGAAAACAATGCTATAGATGAACCAGTACCTCCAGTACCGCCACCGCTACCTCCAGTACCGCCATTATTAATATCTCCTCGGGCAATGGCAAACTTTAAGTCGCTTTCTGCAGCCGTAGCCCCAGTTGCCTCACCTTTTCTTACAATACCAAGGGACTCAATAATAAAATTATCACTTTCATCTAATAAAACTCCAAATTTAATATTGTAATCATCTGTTTCTTCTTGGCCAATATCATCTAGTTTCCCATAAAATTGTTTTTTCTCGTTTATGGATAGGTCATCAAAATAACCATCTTTAATAAGACCTACAGCCATTTCTACACCTGACCGTGCAAAGTAATAGGCCTGGGTTTGATTTTCATCCGTTTCAGAAGATAAAGTTTCTTGGGCACTGGCCTGCCACACTGTAGCACCTAATAGAGATGTAACAGTAAGAATAACGAGGACTGAAACCAGAGCTATACCTTTTTCATTTTTAATATACCTAAACATAACAACCACCCTCCTTACGAAGGTACAATAATACAAATTTCCAACGGGTGCCTAAGTAAATTAACTTCTAACATTCCCTCGCAAACACCACCAGATTCATTATTGCTTATTATAATATCACAATTTTTGGTTTTCTCAGTATTTTTTCTAAATTTTCTTTATTTTATATTAATTACCAATTAACTTACTACATAAAAAATATTTTCTATAAAGTATAATAAAACCCCTTCTACAAGATGAAAATACTCTTAAAATTTGCTTTTGAGTCAGTTGTTTGATGAGTATTAAAAGATTTTTAATTTATTGTTAATTCCATTTATGTAATATAATCCATCTAAAGTGTAACACCATCACCCCAATTTTTGCATACAGCAAATAATTTAACACTGATTGCAGCCATGACACTTTGTTTCTCGCCCAATATAAAAACAAACAAGCTGCAGCCATATATAATACAACTAAGCAAACGGTCAATAAGCTGTTTGTTTCAAATAAACTGGCCAAAAAGGGGTTGGCTTCTTGTATTGCTTTAAGGGACAAACCGTAATAAGTAAAAAGAATATCGGCAATTGTTAATAAAAATATTAATAGTAGGATATGCAAAACAATAACTCCCATTTTTATTTATAACTTAACCATGTTAAGTTAATTGAATACACCACTTAAAATAAGCGGCTGGAAGCTGTTTTGCGAAGCTAAAAAACGAGGGAAGCACATTAAATGTACTTCCCTTCGTGATAATTCAATAAGTTAAAAAGTTTGGTAACTAGCATCTAACCTCTTGTTTAAGGTTTAGTTACTACTACTGTCCCATCAGTGTTAATAGTTACAGTATATGTTGTTCCAGAGGTTGCATCCTCGGGTACAGCCGGAAATGGTGCCTGCACCCAATTTTGCCATGCGTAAACGGAATCATCATCAGTATTAGTTGCACCACCACTTGTATCACCTGTCCAAACAAATGTATCGGAAGGTCTACCATGGGTTGCAACTGCTGTATTTGCTGCTCCTTGTAAGATTCTTTGGTTTGCGGCATCTGCATTATTTGCTGCATTTGTTTGTACTGAATTATACACCGGAACCGCAATTCCAGCTAAAATACCAATAATAACTACAACTACCATCAGTTCCACCAAGGTGAAACCTTTATTATTTTTCAGTGAACGAGATATTTTGTTTAACATATCTTTCACCCCCTTCCTCATAAAATTATTCACCTATTTCACCAATTAAATCCTTAATCAACTGAATCTTATCTGGTGATTCTTCCACCCATAGTACATATTTTCGATTATCATTGGTGCCTAAGTTGTTTGATATATGCATGTCACTTAATGAGACATCTGTTAATTCCTTTAGCAGTAGACGTATTCTATTAAGCCTGTTATGTGCATTTTCACCTGTTATCGTCATCACTGGGGCTTTTATTTTGTCTCTTTGTGCATCCAGTTTTAGTAATGCATTTCTTACCGCGTTCTCTAAATAACCGGGACATGTCACCATTATTTCTTGACCAAATTCATTATTATTAAATGACATTATTTTAACTTCAGCACCAAAGTCAAAGTTCTGTAACCTTTCCTGGGCATCCTTTGCCACAATATTCTTCAGCTTAAATATAAATGTTCTGTTTTCATAATAATTTGTCTGAGGCTCGATATCCACATTTGCTATTAATTCCTGCACTTTATTTAATGCCTGGGGTGTGCCCTGAACCCAGATAATGTTTTGGTGATCATCTGAAATAATGCTTTTTATTCTGCTGTCAATTCCCAGTTCACCAATCATATTTTTTAATTTTTCTGCTTCTATATGCTCTGTATCAAATCTGGTTAAAAACATTTCGTCAAAGTACTCTTCATGTAATGCATTCGGTTGGCCAACTATGATAGTGTCTCCGTTTTGGATGTAGGTGAGCCCTTTGGTGTGTATAACTATTTCCATGGCCTGTCTAGGGGTTACATTATCGGCTTTGAAAGTAACCGTTAATGGTTCTGTCTCCAACAAAATAATATTAACACCCATTTTAATTGCCAAAGCAGATAATAGATCCTGCATGTCCACTCCCTGCATATTTAAAGTTATTCTAGGAGAATTTTCATCAAAGGCAGCACTGGTATAACTATTTACAGAGTCATTATATATATAGGATTCATCACTTGAAGGTATCCACTCATTATTTGCAGAAGCCACTTCATTACCTTGTCCCCCGGGTAGAAAGCCAAAAATAAGGGGTAAGCTTAATGAGAACACAATGATAGCATGACTTAATTTCGGGGGAATATTTTTTGTGTAACTAGTTCTTTTGTTATTCATTGTTATCTCCAGTCCCCTCAGCTTTTGTAGGTTTGGTTTCTAACTGTTCGGACTTGATGCCGCCATCCAATTGTAAAGTTATTTTTTCATCCGCCGATTTCAATACAGCCGTGCTGTCGGTTACTGTTTCCACCCTCAAATTGCCTGCAAATTCATCCCCTTCACCAACCACATAAGAGTTACTGCCCGACATAATGATGGCTATGTTTTTACCGCCACCCTTAGTCACAACACCTTTTAGCACCATAGTTCCAGCAAAGGGATCTCTCAAAGCAGAATAATCTTCTATTACTCTTTTAGTTTTCGGCAAATATGTATACTTTTTAGGTTCGGAGTCACTTTCATTAACTTCGTCGGTTTCTTTAACGGGGGTAGTAGTAGAAAACTGGTTTACTGTGTTTTCTTCATTGGTTTCACTGGTTAGTTTAGGCAGAAATATTATCCCGGCCACTACCAAAAGTAGTACCACCGTTAAAATACCAACGATTTTCTTATTATTTTTTAGATAGTTTATTATATCTTTTGCCTTAATTTCCTTATTTAATAACTCTTTAAGTTTACTTTGATTGTTATTTTGTCCCTTAGTCATGCCCCGCTGTCCTCCCAGGTGCTAAATTATCTACTTGCTAACATAATAGGAAGAACCTGATATGTCAGCCCGAATATTTGAGCCTACTTGACCTTCTTTGACAACCTGTACTTCATCAATACTCACCAAACGAGCTCCATTTTGCAAGTTAACCAAAAACTCTACTACTTCGCTATACCTTCCGTTAAGATTAACTTGAAAGGGCATTTCCACATAATCTTCCTTTGGCAGGTATTCCCCAAAACTAATTTCAAAAAGATCTATATATGATTTATCAGCACTACTTTTAATATATTTTATTAATTCATCTTCACTAGGTTCAGTAGGTAACTTTTGTTGCATTATGTCTAACTGACGTTTTATATTATCTGCTTCATTCTCTAAAGCTTTTAAGTTTTGTAGCCTCAATTGAACATTAGCAATGGCTTGCTGCTCTTGTGCCATTGCATCCCGTGCAGCAGACAGGGAAGTACTTTGTTTGTAAATCATAAATAGCATTAGTACCACTACCAGTACTCCTATTATAAAGGGCACCCGAGAGGAATTATTAAAGAGCATTGCTACTTACCTTCCTTTTCTGTCACAGTATCTTCTGGTTTAATGGTGGCCAGTTTTGCCTTGATTTCATAGTACACTTCCTGGCCACTGTCATTTTCTTGGGAGGAAAACTTGTAGCGAATATCTTCTATGCCTGGTATCTCACGCATATTCTCCAGCCAGTATGATACATAAACATGACTGTATGCCACCCCCCGCAGCGTAATTTCATTATCAGTTACGTCTTGACTATCGCCAACATGATAACTGGCTTGCAAGTCAGTTATCCACACAGAAGGCGGAATTTGTTGGCCAATATTATACATTAGCTGCACCCAATCCGGGGAAGAGCCTGTACATTGTTCCAACAACTCTTCCATTTTATTTGCTCTGGCCTGCAATTCAGTATAGGGTGCATAGACGGCAACTTTTTCTTTCCATAACTGCATTTCTTCCTGCAGGCGGGTAGTCTGCTCTTTTGTCTTCATTGTAGCAATGAATAAAGAACTATAGATACCAAAAAACACCAGCAAAACTGAGCAAGTGACCATTATCATTAACCGCTGTTTGCGTTTTTTCTCAACTTCAGCTGTTAGTTCAGGTGGCAGCAAGTTAATTCTTATTTGCATTAGCTATGGGCCTCCAATCCTCGCAACGCCAAACCAACAGTAACTGCGAAATCTGTCCCTTCCTGCTCAATATTAATGCCCGGCACACCTGATATTTTGCTAAGCTTAGCAAAGGGGTCAACTACGTTAACTGGTACTTCCAGCTCTTCCTGAATTAATTCAGGCAACCCTTCAAGTCTAGCCCCTTGACCGCTGATAAATATTTTATCTACAGAACCAGTCCTGGTTTGAGTTATATAATAGCTTATTGAGGCTCGTACATCATTAGCCAGTGCTGTTCCCCAGTGGAATAGCGTGTCCCCATCACCTTTATTTTCATTGGGTTCCCTACCTTCTGCGGCAGCAGCCACACTGGCCATTGCCAAGGGTGAATCCATCTGAGGTAACCCTTTTTCCTCACTATAACTTTTCATGGAATGGGGAAGCACCCTGGAAAAACGAGGAACACCATCGTTAATCAAAAGCAGTGAACTTAACCCATTGGAAATATCCAGCAGGACTACGTTGCCTGAAAATTGATCTTCAGCTAGTGTATGCATAGTCGCCAAATTTGAAGGCTCGATAATTAACGGGGATATGCTACCAAAACTCAAGGCTTTAAGGCTTTTATTCAATATTTCCCGCCTGGCGGCCACCAGTAGCAGTTCCATTTCACTGCCGTTATTGCTTTTAGTTTCACCTATAAAAGAATAGTCCAGCACCATTTCAGCAACTGGGATGGGGAAGTATTCTTCAGCTTGAAAGCGGATGGCTTTACTTAGTTTTTTCTCCGGAATTTTTGGTAGCTTGGCCATCCGCATTAACACACCTTGGTTTAACACACCCAAAATAACATCTCTTTTTCTTATACCAGCCTTGGCCCATAATTCTTCCAGTGCAAGCCCCACTGCACTGCCGTCATTGACAGTTCCCTCGGTGACAGCGTTTTCTGGTATCTGAATTTGGTCTATGGCGGTAAGAACAGTATTCTTAGGTGTACCTTTTAATTCCACAACCCTGATTATTTCGGTATCTATCTCTAGACCTATTGCAGTGGATTGCTTAAATAGTGCCATGAATGACTTCTCATCCCTTCTAATTAGCCTCCAATAGAGGTAACAGCATTAAATATCGGTAAGTAGATCGCAATAACAATGCCGCCAATTGTACAACCAATAACTATTAATAACAAAGGTTCCAACAGTGCTGTTAAGCCTTTAGTCATAGTTGCAACCTCTTCTTCATAAAAGTCTGCCACTTGAGCCAACATTGGTGAAAGTTCACCGGTCTCTTCCCCCACCGCTACCATATTAGTGAGCATGGGCGGAAAAAAGTCACTTTTCTCTAATGGTTCAACTATGCTCTGCCCTCCGTGAATATCAGCACCGGCTTCTTTAACTAGTTCGTTCAATTCCGCACTGCCGGATGTTGGGCCAGCGGTTTCTAGAGCTTGTATTACCGGTATACCACCGGCTAGTAGAGTGGCCATTATCCTACAAAAACGGGCAATGGTTACTTTTTTAAACAATTCTCCAAAAACCGGTAATTTAAACTTTATTCTTTCCCATGTCATACGCCCAGCCTCACTGGCTGCAAATATGCGTATTATCAATATGAACAGAATTAGTCCTATTAGGTGAATGTACCAGTAAGTCCTAAGAGACTCACTTATCCCCATAATTACACTGGTAATTATGGGCATTTCAACCCCTGGTGGAAAAAAGTTGCTAAAAATCGGTATTACAAACAACATCATTAATAAAACAACCAAAAAGGCAAAGAGCAGTACAATTGCCGGGTAAAATGTAGCTGAACGAATATTGTCCCGCAAACTTTTATCCCGCTCAAGTTGCTGTGAAAGGCGTAGCAACATTTCATCCATCGCCCCGCCTATTTCCCCTGCTTTCACCATTTCTACGTATATTGTGGAAAATACGTTGGGGTAAGAACACAATGCTTCATAAAAACTGATCCCGCCTTCCACATTGCGGGCCATCTCACCAAGTATATTAGACAAGGTTGGGTTTTTTGTCTGCTCGCTCAGAGCAAAAAGAGTCCGTGTTAGCGGTATTCCCGCTTTAAGCATAGCCGCAAGTTGGCGTGTGAAAAAACACAGATCACTTATAGTAACCTTCTTCTGCCTACTGAAAATCTGCCTGGATGAAGAGGCCTTTTGTTCTTCTATTTCCAGAACTGTGTAACCCATTTTTTGTAAACGTGAGGCAGCGGCCATTTCATGTTCGGCTTCCAGTTTCCCTGTGATTTCACTGCCTGCTTTATCCATAACCTGATAACTGAATAAAGGCATTACTACCCATCCTCACTATATGACTAAATGACTAAAATTGCCTGCGTAGCGAACGATCCAGTTCGGCTCGATCAATGCAGCGCATTAATGCCATTTCTTTGGTTATCAAACCTTTTATCGTTAACTCGGCCAAGGTCTGGTCTAATGTCTGCATCCCGGTGTTGCGCCCTGTTTGCATCACTGTGTATAATTGGTGTTCTTTACCTTCTCGAATTATATTTCTTACCGCTGGGGTACTAAGCAGCAGTTCCACTGCAGCCACCCGACCTTTTCCATCAGCCTTGGGTAACAGTTGTTGTGCTATTACTGCCTGCAGTGAATCACCCAACTGTTGTCGTATTTGTTCCCGCATACCCTCGGGAAACACATCCACTATCCGATGAACTGCCAGCGATGCAGTTTGGGTATGCAGCGTGGAGAATACCAAATGCCCTGTTTCAGCAGCGGTTAAGGCTATGCTAATACTTTCCATGTCCCGCATCTCTCCAACCAGAATCACATCCGGGTCGTGACGCAACACATGCCGTAGGGCATTGGCAAAGGAGTGGGTATCAGACCCCACTTCCCGCTGCTTAATAATTGATTTTTTGTGACTGTGCAAATATTCAATGGGATTTTCAATGGTTACAATGTTTAGGTGGCGATGCTGATTAATTAAATCAATCATGGCAGCCAATGTGGTGGATTTGCCACTACCTGTTGGCCCGGTAACCAGCACCAACCCCCGGGGTAGATTGCATAAATCCTTAATTGCCGTAGGCAGACCAAGGTCATCTAATTTAGGGATATCAATGGCCACCACTCGAAAGTTTACGCCCAGCGTTCCTCGCTGCCACATTATATTACCCCTAAAACGGCTAACACCGGGAACAGAGTAAGAAAAGTCCAGTTCCAAATTTTCATCAAGCTTGTCCCGAAATTGGGGATCAAGAATAGGAAAAATTATATCTTCAATATCCTGGGGTGTTAACCGGGGCAAGTCATCCATATGTACTAGTTTACCATATAGCCGTACCACCGGGGGCAGCCCTGTGGCTAAATGTAAGTCCGAACCATCCATTTGCAACGTGCGTTTAAGAATTTCATTGAGATCTGGCAAGCTATTTGTCATACGACCACCCTCATAACTTCTTCCAATGAAGTAATTCCTTGTTTTACTTTATTAAGTCCATCATGAAGCAGTGTAGTCATTCCCTCTTCCACCGCTACCGTTCTAATTTCTTTTGATGATCTTTTTTCCAAAATCATTTTCTGGATCTTCTCAGATACCTTTAACAGTTCATAGATACCAACCCGGCCTTTATAGCCTGTGTTGCTGCAGCGTATGCAGCCCTTGGGGCGGTATACTGTCACTGAAGTCTCCCCATTTTCAAATGGAAAATCTTTTATATTCTCCAGTTCCCTGCCTGATAATTCATAGGGCTCTTTACACTTGGGACAAAGCACCCTGGCCAACCTCTGTGCCAACACACAGGCCAGGGAAGATGTGATAAGAAATGGCTCAATTCCCATTTCAGTTAACCGGGTTACTGTACTGGCAGCATCGTTGGTGTGTAGGGTTGAGAAAACCAAGTGACCTGTCATGGCTGATTCCACAGCTATTTTGGCTGTTTCTTTATCTCTTATCTCACC
Source organism: Bacillota bacterium (assembly GCA_009711615.1). Taxonomy (GTDB): domain Bacteria; phylum Bacillota; class Desulfotomaculia; order Desulfotomaculales; family Desulfohalotomaculaceae; genus Desulforadius. The sequence continues at coordinate 20,678 of VENI01000008.1, forward strand.
AACCATCACAATATCGGGGTCGTTCCTCAGAATAGAGCGCAGGCCTGAAGCAAAGGTAAGGCCTGCCCTGGAGTTAATTTGCACTTGATTTATTTGATCAATCCGATATTCCACCGGGTCTTCTACTGTAATTACGTTTTTCTCAACTTTATCTAGAGCCGCCAAACTGGCATACAATGTAGTACTCTTACCGCTCCCTGTGGGGCCGGTCACCAGTATAAAACCATAGGGCAGGTCAACTGCCTGGCGGTAATTTTTCAGCATATCCGGTGCCACACCCAGTTGTTCCAAATTAATCACTTCATTTGAACGATCTAAAAGGCGTAGCGTCAACCGCTCACCATAGCTAGTGGGTAAAGAAGCTATCCTAAGATCTATGGTTCTTCCTTCCATTTTCACTGAAGTACGACCATCTTGCGGAACCCTTCGATCAGCAATATCCATATTGGCCATTACTTTAATCCGAGAAACGAGGGAGGCATGTAGGCGCTTTGGTGGTTCCATCATGTCATGTAGCACTCCGTCGATTCTAAAACGAACCCGAGTATTTTTTTCATAGGGCTCAATATGAACATCACTGGCCCTGGCATTAACAGCCTGACTGATAATCATATTGGCCAGTTGCACAGCGGGACTTTCTTCGGAATCTTCCAAGCCGGCTATTGTTTGCTCCTGCTGCTTTTCATCCTCTTGTTCTGCTTCATCATCAACCTGCTGAAAATCTATATTACCAAGACTATATTTTTCAATGGCTGCATCCAGCTCACTATCGGTAGCAAAGACAGCTTTTATATCATAACCCGTGAGAATGCGCAAATCGTCAATGGCCATAATGTCAGTTGGTTGCTGCATGGCCATCACCAGTTTGCCATCTTTAAAATCAATGGGTAAAGCTTTGTATCGTTTGATAACTTCAGGTGTGAGTAACGCCAGTGCTGATCTGTCCACCAGATATTTCTCCAAAGATACAAAAGGCACCCCAGCCCGTTTGGCAATAATGCGAGCAATATCTTCTTCCGTGCAATACCCCATTTGAACTAGATTCTTGCCCAGCATACCCTTTCCGCCACTTTTGTCAGCTTGATAATTGAGGGCTTCCTGAAGTTGGTCGTCCGTTACAATCTTCTCTTTTACCAACCAGTTACCTAAAAAGTTCTTTTTATAGTCCTGCATAAGAGCTCCTCAAAATATATATTCTTATTCCAAATACCTTTTGTTAAGCCACATTATATCAATATTCTGTTAATTTGTCATTTAATCAATTTATTATGATATTAAACAAAAAAATTCCAAAACTCTAATACTTAGGTTTTGGAATCATCTATCCTAAGGCAACCCGGCTTCCATGGGCTACTGCCCTTAGGCCCGTGGCTTTGCGTCCTTATCTTTCGACAAGTTTGCCCTTAAAATCATTTAATTAACTTATTTATAGATATTATATCTGCACAAATACACAATATCAATACTTTTCTTTAATTAAACATAACCCTGATTCCTTCTTCTGGCACATTGTTTTTTATCACTGCATTACCTATTTCTTTTATTAGCGCAAAGGTCAGTGCCCCACCCACAGTTTTCTTGTCTTTATACATGGAAGCAATAATATCATCCTGATGCATACCAGTAGGAATTTCGGTGGGAAGGCCGGCTTTTTTAATAAAAGATTCTATTCTCCTTACTACTTCTATATCTATTAAATCTAATTCCTGGGCAAGATAGGCCTCTACTACCATGCCAATGGCCACTGCCTCACCATGGCGATAATTACCATAGCCATTTAGGGTTTCAACAGCATGGCCAATGGTATGTCCATAGTTTAGAATAGCCCTCTGCCCCTGCTCGGTTTCATCTTCTTCAACTACCTTTACTTTAATGCCACATGATTTCTCTATTATAAATGCCAGTGAATCCGGTTTCAATTCCAGCACTTGGTTTATATTTTCTTCCAACCAGCTGAAAAATTTGGCATCTTTAATAATAGCTGCTTTGATCACTTCCGCCAAACCAGATAAAACATCTCGTTTATCAAGTGTATTAAGGGTATTGGTATCGGCCAACACCAGTTTGGGCTGATAGAAGGCACCAATGATGTTTTTCCCCTGGGGGTGATTAACGGCAACTTTTCCTCCCACACTGCTATCCACCTGGGAAAGCAACGTAGTGGGGATTTGGATAAAGGGTACACCTCGCATGTAGGTGGCAGCAACAAAGCCAGCCAGGTCACCAACCACTCCGCCACCCAGGGCTATCACAGGGCTTTGGCGGTCTAGCCCCGCATCAAACATCACATCATACAATTTTTCCGCTTGCAGCAGTGATTTAGCTTCTTCCCCGTCGGGCACTTCGGCCGCTGTCACCTTGAAACCAGCCTCCCGAAGCGACCGCTGTACCGTTTCACCGTACAGGTTCATTACGGTGGGGTTTGATACCAACAGGACTTTCTTGCCCAATTTTAGTTCCTGTACATACTGCCCCGTTTTCTCAATTAAACCACCGCTAATAACAATATCATAACTTCTGCCACTCAGGTTTACCGGCAGGACATTTTTCAAGATAGATACTTCCCTTCTTTTAAGAAGTTAATTATTTCTTTAACAACTTCTTCTACATTGTAATCTCCTGTATCAATGGCCAGGTCTGCCACGTCATATGCCCCTGTTCTTTCCTCCAACAGTTCGTTAATCCGTTGTTTTAAATTACCCCGGTTTAAAAGGGGGCGATTGCGCCTACCCTTTACTCTTTTATGTATAACTTCCGGTGATGCGAATAGATGAATAAGCACCCCGTCCTTTTGCAGCAGTTCCACATTTTCTTCATCCAGTACTATGCCGCCGCCAGTAGAAATAACCAAGTTTTGCTTACCCGCTAACTTTTTTAACAGGATTTTCTCCTCCGATCGAAAACGAAAGGGGCCGTCCTTGGCAAAGATTTGCTCCACCGTCCTATTGGTAACCTTTTCTATTTCAGAGTCAGTATCAATATGTTTTAGCTTGAGTTTCGAGGCCAGCCTCCTGCCCACTGCACTTTTGCCACATCCCATAAAACCTATCAGTACAATATTACGCATAACTACACCTGCCTAACATATTCGCGGTAACGCTCCACTGCATGTTGCAGTTCTTGCATATTGTCACTGGGGAACTTCTCCAGCAAAGCTGTGGCCAGTTCCCAAGCCACCACTGCTTCACCTACCACAGTTGCTGCCGGCACGGCACAAACATCGGAACGTTCCACAGAAGCCTCAAACGGCTGCTTGGTATGTAGGTCTACACTTTTTAACGGTTTATATAAGGTAGGAATTGGCTTCATGGCCGCCCGGACAATTAACGGTTGCCCATTGGTCATACCGCCCTCAATACCTCCGGCACCGTTAGTTTGGCGATAAAAACCATGGTCTTTGTGGTGGAGTATTTCATCGTGCACCTGAGAGCCGTAGGATTTTGCAGCATCAAAGCCCGCACCCACTTCTACGCCTTTCATTGCCTGAATACTCATTAGCGCCCCGGCAAGCCTACCATCCAGCTTTCGGTGGTAATGAACATGACTGCCTAAGCCCACCGGCAGGTTATAAGCACGGATTTCAAAAATCCCCCCCAATGAATCTCCTTCTTGTTTGCAGCGATCAATCTCCTTAATCATCCGCTCTTCTGCCTCAGGGTCGGGGCACTGCAGTTGGGATTGCTCTAATCTTTGCTCCACTTCATTTAACTGATATTCTTTTTTTATTTCCACAGATCCAATCTGCTTAACAAACCCTATTATCTTTACATCAATTTGTTCCAACAATTGCCGGGCAATAGTTCCCACCGCCACTCGGGTTGCGGTCTCTCTAGCACTGGCCCGCTCCAGCACATTGCGCATGTCATGATGTCGGTACTTAATGGCACCGATTAAGTCTGCATGCCCTGGCCTGGGGCGGGTTACCATCTTCTTTGATAATTCTGCTTCTACACCGGGAGACATAACTTCTTCCCAATTGGCATAATCTTTGTTCTCAATCATTAATGATACAGGGCTACCCAATGTAAGCCCACCTCGGATACCCCCCAAAAACTGCACTTTATCTTTTTCTATTTTCATACGGCCACCCCGACCATAGCCTCCTTGGCGTCTAACCAGTTGTTGGTTTATGTAATCCTCTGTTATTGGCAGTCCTGAAGGCAGACCTTCCACAATGGCCGTTAAGGCCGGGCCGTGTGACTCTCCTGCAGTTAAATATCTCACTGTTTATCTCCTCTCATCTGGTTCATTAGTACCTCTCGCATAATCTGAACTGGGGCATCGCTGCCAGTCCACTGTTCAAAGGCCAGTACCCCCTGGTAAAGAAGCATGCCCAAGCCATTTGCCGTCACTGCCCCATTGGCCCGGGCCATTTTTAAAAACTTTGTCTCCACAGGGTTATAGACTAAATCGCAAACCACCTGCCCCGGGGAAAAAGCATCCGGGGATACAGGTAAACATTTCTCTGTGTCCGGGTACATACCAACATTGGTTGCCTGCACCACCAAATCTGAATTGGCAATGATATCAACTAGATTATCTTCCCAATTGCATACGGCATGATTAACTCCCAACCTTCCCGCTTTTTGAGCAATATCCTGGGCCCGGTCATTGGTACGGTTAATTACTTTAATTTCCATTAACCCTTCTAATGCCAGTTGCACCGCCACCGCCTTGGCAGCCCCACCGGCACCTAAAATTACTGCCTTTTTCCCTTGGACAGTAAAACCCGGTTCCTGCTGCAGCGCTTTGGTGAATCCTTGGCCATCTGTATTATCACCAATTAGCTTGCCATTATTGTTAGAGATAACATTTACCGCTCCAATCATCTCAGCGGCAGTGGTTAGTTCGTCTAAATAAGGAAGCACTGCTTCTTTGTGGGGAACAGTAACGTTTACCCCGGCCAAATCAAGTGCCCTTATGGAATTAACTGCCACTGATAAATTATCCGGTTTAACCGCAAATGGCAGATAAGCCCAGTCTAATCCTAATTCCCTAAAAGCAGCATTATGCATCATTGGAGAGAAAGAATGCTCCACCGGAAAACCAAATAAACCACACAGTGTGGTTCTACCCGTTATATTCATAACCTACACTCCAAAAACTATGTTTTTATGGTTTTTTATTATCTTTTTGACTCCTGGCTCCTGACTCTTAATTCCTGATTTCCAATCAACCTGTGCTTAATTTGGCGTAGTACCATTTTTTCTAACTGACGGTTTATCCTAGTGCCAAAAAATTCTTTCTTGCTTATGGGCACCACTAAAATGGTATACATACCCAACCGTTTGGCGCCTAAAACATCGGTAAAAACTTGGTCACCTACCATGGCCATTTCTTCTGGTCTTACATCTAAAAGCCGCATGGCCTTAATGAAAGCCCGGCGGCGTGGTTTTGACGCCTTATGTATTCCCGGTATGGAAAGCAGTCCACTTAATTCCGAAACCCGCTCTTCGGTGTTATTGCTGACAATACAGGTTTTAAAACCCTCTTTCTGTAGTTTTGCAAACCACCCTAACATTTCGTCTTCCAGCTTGCTACAGCCCCAAGGAACAATGGTATTATCCAAATCAAAAACAATAGCTTTAATGCCAGATTTTTTAAGTTTACCGGTATCTATGTTAAACAAATTACTTACATACATATCCGGGTGTAAAAAACGCATTTAATTATGCCTCCTAGTGTCTGTCTATTAATTTTTGTCACTATACTCAGAAGACTTCTGAGACGATAAATTTCCTTTATTCTGAATCCTGACTACTGACTTCTGACTCCTTAAAAATTCTTTTTGCCATGGCCAGTTCTTTGGGAGTATTAACGTTATAAAACACCCGTTCCAAGTCTGCCACTTGACTAATCTCTTCTTCTTTTACATATTTTACCTTCACCGATGAAAAAAAGTCAATTATCCGCAATTTTTTCTTTTCCATACAGCGTTCAATATGTTTAATACAGGACTTAGAGTAAACTGCAAAAAGTGGTTCAAAATAGCCTTCCACCACTGGTATGGCTACATCATAATCCTTCACTGACTCTATCAAGTAGCGGGCCAAATTTGCCTCTACAAAAGGCATATCACAGGCTACTGCCAACAGTCTGTTGTTTTCAGCATGGGTTAGTGCAGCGTGAATACCGGAAAGAGGCCCAAACCCAGGATAAATATCCCCAGCCACCCGCACACTAAACCTATGGTATTCGGTGGGGGTGTTGGTAATGATTAAGATGTCATTACTGACCTGTTTTAGTTCATCCAATGCGTGATCAATTATACGGCAGTTACGAACTTCCAAGAAGGCTTTGTTAGTACCCATGCGTGAGCTTTTCCCACCGGCCAGTATGGCTGCAGAAACTGTCATGATTTTTACCCTCCCAAGACTATTGACATGAGGTAATTACAATACTAATTTTCATCTTTTATAATGGTTTATCCTGCCGCCCGAAAGTTATTTTCATATAATTACAAAATTTATTCTTTCTGATAGAATGGGGTAAGATAATTTTGGCACATTTTGCTATTATAGGCTGTTTAAGAAATGTGTTCCATCTTGAACAGTAATTTTAAGGAGGTTATAAAATTGCATTTTAATTTTCGTTGCCCCACCAGATTATTCTTTGGTATTAACTGTATTGTAGAAAACAGTTCTGAACTAGCTGCCCTTGGTAATAAAGGCTTGGTTGTCACCGGCAAAACCTCTTCCAAAAAAAATGGATCCCTTAGGGATATAGTTGCCGCTTTTTCTAAAGAAAATATTCAGTACAACATATTTGATGAAGTTGAAGAAAATCCCAGTTTGACTACTGTTTACAACGCTGCGGTAATGGCTAAAAGAATGGAGGCAGATTTTATTGTTGGCATCGGTGGGGGCTCTCCACTGGATGCAGCCAAGGCAGTGGCGGTTCTTGTCAATAATGATATCAGTGAAGAAGAATTAATGGCTCGCCGGTGGACAAACACTCCACTGCCCATTGCCGCAATACCCACCACAGCAGGCACCGGCAGCGAGGTTACCCCTTACTCTATCCTCACTGTGGACGAGGAGGAAACTAAAAAATCCATTGCGGGGGAAGATTTGTTTCCCAAAGTGGCCTTTTTAAACGCCCGCTATACCAGGCACCTGCCTTGGGATATCACCGTTAACACTGCCGTGGATGCCCTATCCCACAGTATAGAGGCTTATGTTAATAACCAAGCTTCGGTATTTTCTGACTTACTGGCATTAGAGAGTATTTCTATCATTGGCCGCTTATTGAAAAACTTGGACGAAGATGATATTACCATGGAACAACGGTGGGAACTACTTTATGCCTCCATGCTGGGCGGTGTTGTCATTGCCCAAACAGCCACCGGTGTGGTTCATGCCCTGGGATACCCGCTAACCTATTTTAAGGGTTTGCCCCACGGCCTTGCTAACGGTGTAATCACTAAAGCAAGTTTAGAATTCCTGGCCCAAGGAGATGCCGAAAGAGTAGAAAAAGTAGTTCAGGCTATGGGCTGCAGTAGCTTGGATGAGGTAGGACAGTTGCTTGAACAGATGTTACCTGCGGTTGATATAAAATTAACTGCAGAGGAACAGGAAATATTTGTAGAAAAAACAATGACCGCAAAGAACATTAATAACTGCCCCCACAAACCCAAGAAAAAAGACATCTATCAAATTTTAAAAAATAGTAACTTGGTTTAAGATATTAACAAAGCAGCTCTTTAGAGCTGCTTAATTAAACCGCAGGAGTGAAGGCAGTGAAAAAGATTCTTGTTGTTGATGATGAACCGGCCATTCGTGATTTGGTGGAAATGGTTTTAACCAGAGAAGGTTACCAGGTTGCTGTGGCCATGGACGGAGAGAGTGCTATAAGCATAGCAAAATCTTTCAACCCAGATCTAATCATACTGGACTTAATGCTTCCAGATATTAGTGGTCATGAGGTGTGCAAAAAAGTTAACGCTAATAAAACCACACCGATCATTATGCTCACTGCCAAAAACGACGTGGTGGACAAAGTGTTGGGGTTGGAACTGGGGGCTGATGACTATATCACTAAGCCCTTTGATGCTCGGGAACTTCTAGCCCGCATCAAGGCTTTATCCCGGCGATTGGGCAGTAAAAAAAGTACCGATGAAAATGTTATCCGTCGTCAAGAATTGGAGATAAATACCACTAACAAAACTGTCACTAAGAATAATCAGGCACTTAATTTAACTCCCCGGGAATTTCAGTTGCTTGAAGTATTGGCCAGAAATCCCCGGCGGGTATTTAGTCGGGATGACTTAATGTCTTTGGCGTGGGGTTATGAATATGCCGGCGACAGTCGGTCGGTGGACATTCATATTACCCGGTTACGTAAAAAAATTGAGGATGACACCACCAACCCCAAACACATTGTCACTGTATACGGGTTTGGCTACCGATTTGGAGGTTAGTAAATGAAGTTTGGCACCCGGTTAATAGTATATTATTTAACTGCTGCCCTGCTTTCCATGCTACTGGTGGGGTTGGCCGTCATTAATGGCATTGAATATTACGGCATGCAGACAGTGGAACAACAGTTAATAAAACAAAGCGAGTCTGCCACTGTATATGTCACTCAAACTCTACTACTGGAAAAATCCGAGGCCCAAGGCTTAAAACAAAATGCTGGAGAAATAACTAATAACCTCAGTGCCGGTAATCGTATTGTTAGAATTTATGACCAGAACATAAAGCTTATTAGTGGATCAGTGGATGGTATTGAACAAACCAAATCTCAAATAACAGGGCCCAAAGATGCCCTTTTTGAAGCTATAAAAGGTAATTACGCCTATGTAGTTAACAGTAATAATGTTTATTTTGCCGCTCCCATTGAACTAAAAGAGGTAAATATTGGGGTTCTAGAATTTGTATATTCCCTTGACTTCTTAAGTCAAATACAGCAGGTAACCACCCGAATAATAACTGCTGGGGCAACAGCCTTTGGGCTGCTGATTACTTTATTAAGTATATATATTTCACGGGTGATGGTAAAACCTATTAAAAAACTAGTAACAGCAACCACCAGATTTGCCAGGCAAGACTTCACCCCAATCAAAATAAATCGTTCTGACGAACTTGGTCAGTTAAGTGTAGGTTTTAATCAGATGGGAGCCCAATTGCAAGATTACATTCAAAGACAAAGACAATTCGTATCTAACGTTTCCCATGAATTACGAACCCCACTAACGGCCATCAAAGGATATTCTGAGTACTTAATTGATGAGGTAGAAAATCGACCTGATTTACAAAAGGCGGTTTATCATTTAAACAATGAATCTGCCCGCCTCACAAAATTGGTTAACGAGTTACTGCTGTTATCTAGTCTTGATGCTCAACGGGAAGAGTTTGTGTTTACTAAAATAAATTTAACAGAATTAACAGCAGAATCAATAGCTAAAATGCAAATACAAGCAGATAAATATGAAGTAGTAGTAAATAAAGATTTACAGCCAAATATTCATATACAAGGTGACAGTGAAAAATTAACACAGGCATTTATTAATCTACTGGGTAATGCCATAAAATATTCCCCTGCAGGTGGTCTAGTAAAAGTAGCATTAACTAAACATGAACAGCAAGCACTAATCACTATAACAGATCAGGGGCCAGGTATTCCAGCCGAAGATATCAATAAAGTGTTTGACCGCTTTTACCGGGCCAAAAACGCTAAGGCTGTAGGTGGCACAGGTCTGGGGTTAGCGATTACAAAAGAAATTGTAACAAAACACAAAGGTAGCATACAACTATCACCCCAAAACGAGGTGGGGACTGTAGTAAAAGTGCTGCTGCCCCTCTTAGAGTAAGTGTAACAACTTTGAAACATTACTGCAGTAGCTTTGAAACAGCTCCTTGTTACAATCTTATTAAGGGTAAACCAAAAACAACAAGGAGGTAATTATGATGAAAAAAATACTAACCCTCATCTTAGTCGTTATGTTAATGGCGGCATTAACCGCCTGTGGCACGGAAAAGACGGATGACGATGTAAAAGTTTTACCAAAGGAAAAGGACAATGAATTAAAAGTACTAGAGGTCGATGAACTGCACAATGGTAGGGCCAATGATATTAGTAGCGACGGTAAAAAAATATTATTTTCCTGGGATGAAGATAAAGAGGACCCAGAACCGCGGGATGAAATGGGACCACCTAGTCACCTTTACACCTTAAATTTAGATGACCTTTCATTAACTAAGATGAGTAATGCAGAGTATTTCCAAAGCTTTGCCAATTACTCGCCTGATGGTGAAAAAATAGTCTTTTTAGAAGGTGTTGAAGGTATTTTCACACCATATATTATGGACAACAAACCCAATGCGGAAAAGAAAAGCATTTTACAAAAGGATCACCCCTTTGCAAGCCCAAATATTTCTTGGTCTCCTGATGGTAATTTGTTTGCCCTGATAACTTGGGGAGGAGCGAACCAAATAATAGGGCTATACGATCAACAAGGTAATTTACAGAAATCTATTAAATCTGAAAAGAATCAATCTTTAATGAATGTTACTTTTTATGATAATGAAAACATAATATATTTTGTCGGTGATGTTACGGGGAAAACTCCAAACCACATTGCAGTAAAAAACATTAATGATAAAGAACCAGCCCAAAAAATTGTTAATGCACTGGGAACCTATGCCATATCCCCTGACAAACAGCGGTTGGCTTACATCCAGAATTCTGATCCTAATAGTGATGCTCCAAACATCCTCAAAATAGATGCCTTAGGGACAGACTTTAATACCGGTTCTACATTAACAGAAGTTGAGGTGGGACACACTGTAAAAATGGCTTGGTCCCCAAATAGTAAATACTTGGTATATTCCGATAATGATAAAATCTGGGCTCTTAACCCGGAAACCAATGACAAGAAACAATTGATTTCAAATATGTATGTTATCACCAACGTAATGTGGCTTAATAATGAAGAAGTAATTTTTAACGGCATCCCCAACGAAGATAAAAAGGGAGATTTTTCAGAAACAATAAAAATGTACCGCATCAAACTTAAATAAGCATAACAATAACCTTTCACGTTTTACCTAATACCTCCATAAATTGTAGTACCAACAACTATTTATGGAGGTATTTATATGCCTGTTGGTTTACTGGAAATAACCATAGCATCTGTTATAAATGGTATCTTGCTATTGGCATCATTTATTGCATCCTATGCCTTTCCCCAGTCACTGGGCACAGAAGAAGAACTGCATTATTTGGAACAGGCACAGCTTGGCGACGAAAGAGCCCTTAGCATTCTGGTGGAACGCAACCTACGTTTGGTGGCTGAAGCAGAAAAAAGTCATAAACATCTACATCTGGATAATGAGGAATTAATTTATACCGGAACCATCGGCCTCATTAAAGCCATAAAAACTTATAATAAGGATGTTGATATCAGCTTTTCAGAATACACTAGTGCTATCATAGAAAAAGAACTTTTAAAACTAAAAAAAGCACAGTAAAACGCTACTAGCGAATTACTGTGCTTTCTAAAATCATTAGCAAGGAAGTTACGGCATAACAACTATATTAGTGGCCATTTTCCGTTGCCTACCATCTGATGGCCGGTTTAGTACTTCACCATTATAGATGAAAACACTTGAGCCGCCGCCATCAAGATTGTAGCCTTCTTTCACTCCCAACTCCAGCAGCTTAATCTGCAATCGTTCTAGAGTTACACCACTACTCCAATCATTTTGCCGGCCATCTACCACAATCATGATCAAATCACCATTGGCATATTCCCCAAGGATTGTGCGGGGTTGCTTTTCATGCTGCCATTTCTCTGGCAACGACATTGGTTTACCATCTTGCATTAATATTGGAACAAAGCTGACGCCCTGCCATAAATTTAATTGATTTAACTCTTCTTTTGTATTTACAATACCACCGGTTACATTACCGTTCCTTTGAATACCGGCAATAAAGATATCATCGTATGAAGGTTGAAAACCATTGCCACCATTACTCAGTTCACCATTTACAACGGTGTTAGCAATAGGTAGCGTATATTGCTTTCCATTCTGCATCAGTTTGTAAAATCCACCGCCATTTATGGCCAGAATTCCTCCGGTACGCTTAATAGCCTCACTGGGGGTTTCACTTTCACCGAATTTATCTTTAGCTATTGCAACTTTAAAAGCTGTTGGGTCAAAGAGCTTCACCTTAGCAATATAGCCTCGGTAACCCAACTCATCCAATTTGAATACCTTAATTTCCGTTCTGTTGGATCGATGAGTTCTAATGGGTGGTCCCAGCATGGCCAATATCCGTTCCTCATAAATTTGGTCGGACAAATTCTTTTTCTGTTGACTTTCACTGGCCAGTTGGCGTAATATCTCCTCTTGCTTCTTATACTCACGCTCTTGTTCTTCAATATACTCTTTAACAAAAGCTACGTTTTTCTGCAATTCTGTAAAGTTATTTTCGGCTTTTGCTACCACCTTGTCCATTTCTTTGATAGGAATGGCTAATGCTTGGGATTTTTCGTCAAAATCACTTAAAGCAATACCTATACCGATAAACGGTGCTATTAAAAAGATGAAAAAGAGGTTAATTAGCCGCATCAGGAGCCTCCTTTAAAATCCTTAGGCTTCTTTCTAAGTCTTTTAACTGGTTATTCAATTTGTTTATTTTATCGTTAAGCTCCTGTTGAGTGTCATCAGAACTAGACAAAGTTTGATCTGCATCTTTTAGTGCATTTTTTACTTCTTCCATTTCTACAGCAAGACTGCTTACACGGTCTTCCAATTTTTGAATGTTCATGGCATTGGTTTGCTGAACGTTATTAATTGACTGATCAAAATATTGCTTGGCATAATAATACCCGCCGTAGATCATACCTCCCCACAGGGAAATAATTATTATAACAGCTAGCACTGTCAACCATGGTGACCTTCTTGTTTTTTTACGTTTTGATTTGCTTCTAGATTCTTCTCTACCATTTATACCGTTTGCTTTTTCATCTAATTCGCTCATTGTGACACACCTTTCAAAAAATATTGGGACAAACATACTCCAGTATTATTGACGTCCAACTCCCTGTAAATGTTTCATAAACTAACAAAAAACTACAAAGACAGCCATTACGGCTGCCTTTGACATAATTAGTGCAATGAATCTCGCTTGCTCATTTTCGCCATCATAGAAGCAAGGCTATGTTTTTCTTCTTCAGTACCGTTTTCCCAAAGTTCTTTTAACAGTCTCTGTTCTTTGTTTGCCGGGTCCAGGTTATTGGCTAAAAATTGACCAATACCAGTGGCAGTGTCTTCAATATTTTCGTAAGATAAACCTAACCTTTCCCCAATTTGTACCGCTTCACCTAAAACGTCTTTCCACTTATGCCAGTTTTGTCCTAACTCCATTATAATCACCTCCGATTTTATTATTTCAAGTTTTTCAGAGTTAATTCATAAATAAAAGCGCAGCTTTTCAGCTGCGCTTTAAATTGAGTACTACAATTTGTTTTTCATTTGTCAGGTTCCACAGTATAAGTGGGAATAAAACTATTTATTTCAAAATAAATTTCTTCAATACCTATAGCCCTTAAAGAGGCCCGAAATAATCGAACCTCTTTAATGTTTAAAGCAGGGCTTTTAGTTTCTTTTCTAATTCAGGCTTGGCAGTAAAACCAACCACTTGATCAACCTTTTGACCACCTTTAAAGAATACTAGGTTAGGTATACTCATTACCTGAAACTTCTTGGCCAGCGACTGGTTATTATCCACGTTTACTTTACATATCTTTGCTTTGCCTTGATATTCTTCTGTCAGTTGGTCTAATATAGGGGCTATGCTGCGACATGGCCCGCACCAACTGGCCCAAAAGTCAACCAATACAGGGATATCTGAATTTAACACTTCTGCTTCAAAACTACTTTCATTTATCTCTACTGCCATTTTTTCGCCTCCTATGCAATGTTTTCTCTATTTATAATGATAACAGAATTTTGCATAAGAGGCTATAATTTATTTGCAAATTTTTCTTATAATACAGTTTTATAGTAATCTATCCATGCATCATGACATTTTCCTACAAACATTGATTTTATTTTCATAGCAGGATAGGTTTTAGCCTTATCCTAAAAATATATAAAAGGAGGCCACCGGCCTCCTTTGCTATACTGCTCATCCGCCCCCTTGGTTGTCACCACAGGAATTACCTTTTGTAAAAAAACCTGACATCAATTGCTGAATGTTATCACAATCACATTCAGGACATTTCACCTTATCTTTCTCTGATATTGAAACCATCACGGTAAATTTTTCACCACAATCTTTACACTTGAAGTCGTATATAGGCAAGCATATCACCTCACCTTTAATACTTCTTTTAACTTAATTCTGATTTCTTAAACAGCTGAATGAAATTTAAGATAAATTGCAGTTCCTTCTCATTCAAATTACAAATCATGCTTAGAATTGACTGTACATTAGGGTGTACCAGAAGTTCCCGCAGTTCCGGGTTCATTAAATTGATCATTTGATCAACGGCTCCGGGTTCCATAATGAAATAACACGGTGAAACACCCATTACTTCTGCCAACTTTTCCAGCGTCTTTAAAGAAGGTTGCACTTTTCCCTGTTCTATTTGGCCAATTAGACCAGCAGTTACACTGGCCAAGTTTGCCAACTGAGCTTGGGTTAATCCATATTCTTCCCGCAGTGATCTTAGTTTATGACCCAGCGTACCTTCGTGCCCCATCAGAGCAGATGTTGGTATGTTTAATCCCTCTGAAACACGTTTTAATGTACTTAAGGCGGGATAAACGGTACCCCGTTCTATTTCACTTAGATAGGACAGAGAAATTCCCACATTATCTGCCAGGTCTTGCAGTGACAAGTCCTTTTCATTGCGGATAATACGAATTTTTTCACCTAAGGATAGACCTGTATCTGTTACTTCCCCTTCAATCAATTGTGTTTTAGGAACGTTCAAAGCAGTGGCCAGCTTTTCTATTGTCTTTAATGACGGGCGTTTTGACCCTCTTTCAATTTCGCTTAAATAGGATAATGACAATTTTGCCCGCTTCGCCAAATCCTGCAGAGTATATCCTCGTTCTTCCCGTAGTGAACGTATACGTTCTCCCCTAACAATCATATCCACACCTCGTTTGTGAACTATTTAACTAGATAGATCACACTATTTCTAATTATCTCTAAAGTTATACTATTATTCTACTATATCACCACTATCTAGTCAACGGAGTTCGGGGGCAATATTTGTTCCATAATTTTTTCAAAGACCGGCGCTGCCGTTTCACCTCCGCTGATTCCCTGCTCCACCAGAACTGTTACAACATAACGTGGATTCTGTGTTGGCGCATATCCAGAAAACCAGGCATTAACCTTTTCTTGTCCCGCCACTTCTGCAGATCCTGTTTTTCCAGCACTACCATAACTGGTAACCTTAGCCTTTTTCCCCACCCCATCCTGAACCACTAAAGTGAGTAGCTCACTAACTTGATGAGCAGTTTCTTTAGAAATAACCTTATGACTGCTACCTGGGATAAAGCGATTAATAATGGTACCATCTGTTTTTCGTAGTTCTCTGACCAACCTTGGTGGGATATAAATACCATCATTAATAATAGTATTCATCATAGTAGTTATTTGAACAGGGGTTGACATTACTGGGCCTTGGCCAATACTGCTGTTAACCAAGTTATATCCCTGTCCAATAGAATTTAGGTCTTGGCGGTTATCTATCGGTACTGGATATCCAATAACCTCCTGATTATCCATACCAAACCTGCGGGCATAGTCAATTAATTTTTCAGCACCCAGCTTTAAACCGAGCTCAGCAAAAACAGGGTTGCAAGATTGGGCAAAGGCTTCGGAAAATGATATCGATCCATGTCCTATATGGTTCCAACACCTTATCAAAGGATCATTTGCACCTTCACAAATAAAGGTGGTGTTATAATTAACCAACCCTTCTTCCAATGCTGCCGCAGCAACTATAACTTTAAATATTGACCCCGGTTGATATAGCGAAGTACCGTGATCGATAAAGGTATAGCTTGAATCCGTCTGCAGGACTTCCGATACCTCTTCCGGATGAAAATTAGGACGACTGGCCATAGCTACTATGTCACCGGTATGTACATCCATTACCACCACAGCGCCCCGCTGCACTTGTTCATCCATTATTTGCTCCACTTTTTGCTGTACTTGACGGTCAATTGTGGTAACCACATGCTGACGGCCGGGATCAGTTCTGTTGGTCTGTAATTTTATGCCCATGCCTTCTAGAAATGATCCAGCTGCATCGGCAAAGGCCCGTACCAATCGCTCCGATTGAGTAGCTTTTAACTGCTGCTCATAATATTTTTCCAAGCCCATTGCACCAATCATGTCGTTAAGCTGATATGTTTTACCTGAATCTTCCGACAGTTTTTCCATAAGTTGTTGGGAAGATATGCTCCCCAGGTGCCCAACAACATGAGTAGCTAGTGGCTGATTGTAATAACGTTGCTGTACAGGTAGAACCATAACCCCCCGTTGCTTTGCTTCCTTGATTTGCCTCACCTGTTCCATACGCAGGGGATATGGAAGAATACCACTACCTTTAGAAAAATGTTTAATTAGTTCTTCCGTATTATGCCCCAATATATCTGCCAATGTTTCAGCGGATTTTTGAGGGTCCTCTAACAAACTAGGGAAAACCACCACTTTCTGCGGCATGCCCGTACCAGTTAATGATTTCAAATTGCGATCTAGGATATCCCCCCGAGGAATATCCTCTAACACCACTTTCATCGATCGTTGCTCCAATGCTCTATGAGCATATTCAGAGCCATGTGCCAGTTGTATATCCACCAACCTGGCCATTATGGGAATGAAAAGTATCAGAAATAAATAAAAAGTTAGCACCATTCTTTTTTGGCGTAAAACGTCCATAGTATCACCTTCCAGTACCATTTAATAGCTTTATCACTGGAAGGAATATTTATACTTTCAAATTGTTATTTTTTAACAACTAAACGCAACATGCTCCATTCCTCCACTAACGGCATCGGTAATTTTATTCTCTGTTGTGGGTGGGGAGCATTGGGCTGGGCTTGATCTTTTTCGTTATAAATTTCTTTTATAATAACTGTAAAGTTTTCACCCTGGGGTTGAAGCACCTCCACTTTGTCTCCCACTGCAAAGTTATTGCGTTGCTCTACCAAAGCCATGCCAGTACTGTGATCATAATCTCTCACCACACCCACAAAGCGGTAATCTCTGCGGTATTGGGAAGATTTATCTGACTGTGCCTCTCCGCCAGGTTGGCCCAAAATAAAACCAGTGGTATAGTCACGATGGCTTACTTTTGAAATTTCATCCAGCCATTTTGGATCAAAAGTATAATTCTTAGGATCATCAAAATAGCTGTCAATGGCCTGGCGATAGCTTTTCACCACTGTGGTTACGTAATGAACACTTTTCATACGTCCTTCAATTTTAAGGCTTTTCACCCCCGCCTTTATCAATTCCGGTATATGCTCAATTAGAGACAGATCACGGGAACTCATAAAGTACGTACCCCTATCTTCTTCCTCCACCGGGAAGTACTGGTCAGGGCGTTTTTGTTCCACTAAATTATATTTCCAACGGCATGGCTGAGCGCAATCACCCCGGTTAGCATCCCTCCCGGTCATGTAATTGCTTAACAAACAACGTCCGGAATATGCCATGCACATGGCGCCGTGAATAAACACTTCCAGTTCCACATTCACTTTTTCAGCTATCTCACTTATTTCTGGCAACGACAATTCCCTGGCCAGCACGATACGTTTAACACCCTGCTGTTGCCAGAAAGCAGCACTGAGGTAGTTAGTAGTATTGGCCTGGGTGCTTAAATGAATAGGTAGTTCGGGAGCAGCCTTTCGTAATATACTAATTACACCAGGGTCAGAAGCAATAACCCCGTCCACCCCTGCATGCTGCAATTGCTTAAAATACTCCGGCAAGCCCTCAACATCCTGGTTGTGGGCAAATATGTTAACAGCTGTAAATACCTTGGCACCATGTCGGTGGGCAAAATCTACACCTGCACTCAGTTCTTCCGGACCAAAATTACTTGCTCCAGCCCGAAGGCTGAACTGTTTACCTCCCAAGTATACGGCATCAGCGCCGTATACTATGGCTGATTTTAGTTTTTCCAAGTCCCCGGCTGGGGCTAAAAGTTCTGGTTTCTGCAACTAATTCACTCCATTTTACTGGTACTTGACGGCCTTTCGAATGTGTTCAGTCAATGTTCTAGAGAAGGCATGAGACCCATCTGGCTTGGCCACATAATAGAGATAATCGCTATCCTCCGGTTCCACCGCCGCTTTTAATGATGCCGACCCGGGGCTTGCTATCGGACCTGGCGGAAGCGAGGACACCTGGTATGTATTATATGGTGAATCCACTTCCAAGTCTTTATTCAGTACCATTTCTTTGTGTTTTCCTAAAGCATAAAGCACCGTGGCATCTATCTGCAACGGCATACCTTTTTCCAAGCGATTTTGTATCACCCCAGAAATAAGTGGGCGATCTTTATCTGAAAGTGCTTCTTTCTCTATCATTGCAGCTATGGTCACCGCCTGATGCACATTTAAGTTCATTTGTTTAGCTTTTGATTCAAAATCTATTTTCTCCAATTCCTGCATGAAACGTTCTAACATCATGTATATAATATCCTGTTCAGTACTCTGCTTGGTTACCTTATAGGTGTCAGGAAAAAGATATCCCTCCAAGAGATATTTTGTACCGGACTGTTGATTTAAAAACGGGTATTGGTAGTCATCTCCCTCTCTAGATAGTTGTAGAAACTTCTCTTTTTTACCAAACCCCTCATCTTCCAAAAGTTGGGCTATTTGTTCCACTGTGTAACCCTCTGGTATGGTAAATGTATAAAACACCTGATTGCCGCTGGTGAGGGTTTTTAATATTTCCGGAGTGGACATGGAAGCAGCAAGCTGATATTCCCCGGTTTGTATTTTTGAATCCCAACCTTTATAACGGGAATATAAGCGGAATACCAGGGCATTCTTAATAAGACCCTTCTCTTCCAGCACCGCTGCCACAGTACCACTGGTGCTGTTTTGTGGTATCTCTATTATTGCCGGCGGTTGCTCATCTGCAGACACAGGAGCCAATAAAGACAGGCCGTAGAAGTACCCGAACAAAGCAATTATTAGAAGAATAAGTAGGGGCGCCAACCACATTATACGTTTCAAGTAAATCTCTCCCCTTAATATTAATTCGCCCCAATTATACCATTATTCAACAATTTATTCTATCAACTTTTGTCTTAATACCGTAAAGGTTTTACACTCCAATAGCCTTCAATTTAGCATCTTTAGTTTAATGGGCTATTGTTTACCACTATAATTACGTTGATAAGTTATTACATTTAAAAAGCCTCTCCTAAAAACAGAAGAGGCTAACAATCCATAAATATTTTGTAATCTATATCGTACAAATGCAGTATCTTAATGCTTTTTATTAATATCCTGCTGCTGCTCAGCCTTATCTAACAAGATTAGTGGATCTACCATCAGCTTTAAGATTTCATCTGTTACCAGTTCCATATGAACACCCTGGGTTGCCACCACAGGAATAATGGGCTTGTATGGGTAGATACGCTTTAAAAGTTTTACCGTGGTAGAAGTAACATCCCTTGGTGCTTCATCAATTTTAGTTACTACAATTATATCAGCTTCATCCAGTAAAATATTTTTGGATTCCATCAAAATCTCACCCTTAATATGAGCCGGAATAACTGTTAGCAGAATATCTGCCAATTTTCGGGATTCCTCTGACTTATATCCATCGTTTATACCCACTGCCTCCACTAAGAATACATTGGGACGATCAGCAGCACCGGGAATATCCCGCTGAGATAGGCTACCCAATTCCAACACCGATCGCACCTTGTTAAGGTCTTCCAGTGCCCTACGGGCATTTTTAATAAGTTTATTCTTTTCCTCTAGCTTGTTCAGTGTATCTCGAATAACCCTTTCAATATCTTCAACTACATCCCAACCGGGTTCTGGCACAGCAATATGCAGATAGTTCACATCTATCCCTTTGTGTAAGTAGGGCTTCTCATCCTGGGCTCCAGAACCCACCGCCATAGGCTGATACCCTTTGTTCTTTAAACCTTTATAGACCTCACCCAAAATGGTACTTTTGCCAGCATCATTTCTCCCAGCAATTACTATTTTTTTCAAAATTGGTCCCCCCTCACCATTTTTATGCATACCAGTTTGCTAATTTATATGCTGGCAATTCATTTATTATGGGAGAAATACAAAAAAACATCCTTATTTTAATAGAAATAAACCGGCTAGGTTAATATACGGGTACACAAATTTCACATGGATTCGTCATTAAATAAATGGTTAAATTCTGCCCATTTTTTAATTCTTCCATTGTTTGAACATTGTTAGTTCCATAAGGGCCAGTCTGCCTTATGTAAACAATCCGATATGCTGATATTTTTTCGATCATTATATCCATAATTTATTTTCTTTGCCTCCTTAAAGAATAAATAACTTCCTCATTACAAGTTACTATGCTTTAACACAGAAAGCAAAATTTTCTAGAATGTTTAAATTCTGTTTATTATTAGTTAAGCAGAAAACTAACGAACAATTTTCATGGGCCTTATCCAGAGCGTAGTGGAACCTTAAATCCCATGGTAGGCGTTGGACCATCCTCTACTCACAAAATATGCTTTTACGATTTAATTTAACTTCTGAATATTTTATTGTAATTAATAATTCCTCTATAGCAGCAATAAAGACAAATACCAATGGAATCAATATAATAATATTACTCTGTTTAAATAAAAGAACAACAGGCAAAAAATATAACAAAGCACCTGATGCCTTGTTCGCTATGGTATGTACAAATACAAATTTATTATATTTTAATTTAGTTATTAACAAATTTAATAAACGAATAATGATTATCCCTAATATTATCACCTTATAATTCACTGGAATAATTGAAGAATATAATTTTAAAAATATAAAAACTAGTATTACATAAAAGATAAAATCGGCAAATGAATCTAATTTTGCACCTAACTCACTTTCTAACTTAAATTTTCTTGCTATGAAACCATCAAGTATATCGGTTAAACCTATCACAAAGTAAAGAAAAACAAAGCCAATCCGATTATTGATAAATAATATTAATAAAACAGAACATATAATTCTTAGTACAGAAAGTATATTTGGAATATATCTATTCAATTTCATTTCTCCTTTTCTACTAATAGAATTTGTATGGTCTTTCGCCTAATGTTCCGTGTTCCAGACGTTTCTGAGTCGGAACCCAAAGGAATACATCTTGGTATGCTTTGCACCCGACGAGGAAATGTGGAGCGATGGCTTGACCACAAAAACCTCCTACAGCACCCTTGCTGGGACATATTGTTACCTGAATTGCAACATATCTATACCAGTTCATTAAGCAATGCAATATTCTAAATTTAGTAAGCATTTAATTTCTTTCTCGTCTCGATTCTAACTTCCCCTAATAGACATTAACGACCTAGTTAAACTATGAAACCAACCCCGCCTTGAGAACGGAAGTTTTGGTGTTACTTAATTAATCTGTTAGATTTATCCAAATAGGTTGAACCTATGATGAAAAATTCTATTTTTGCATCTACTACTCCTGTATAAGGAGTACGTTATTTAAATGCGCTGTTTATGTTATCTTTTATCAGAAAATACCCTAACAGGCAGGATTTCCCTGACTAGTTGGATAATATTATATTTAGTTAACTACATATAAAATTTTTAAATAACGGGGGATAGTTATGAAAAAAGCTAATAAAGTTACGTTAATATTACTTACTTTAACCTTACTTTTAACTGCATTTACAACCATTGGGGCAGCACAACCATTTTTCCCAGATGTAAAAGATCATTGGGGTAAAAAAAGTATTGAAAAGATGGCCACTGCAGGAATAATTAACGGATATCCCAACGGTACCTTTAAGCCAAATGATCCGGTGATGAGGTTACATACCATTTATATGCTGGCCAGAGTAAAAGAACTCGATGACAAAGTCAATGATTATAACTTGAGCGATTTTGATTACCAGTTCCCTCCTAACATCCAAGATGCCACCCAGAAAAAATATCTGGCAGTGGCGGTGGAGGAGGGTTGGCTATTAGGTAGTGGATTAAAGTATTTTAATCCCAGAGAAAATGCTACCAGACAGGAAGTAGCCAGTTTCATCGCATTAGCCTTTAATTTAAGAGGGGATTTTAACAGCCTGCCTTTTACAGATAAAAATAATATCAGCACTAGATCTAGAAGTTATGTGGCAGGGGTTTACGAAGCAGGTATCCTACAAGGCAGAACACCAACTACCTTTGCACCCCAGGAGAAGGTAAAACGTGCAGAATTGGCAATAATTCTTGATAGAGTAATAGATCAGGGATTAGCAGATCAAGATTATGACTACCAATATAATAATGAAGACAACAACAGCAACGATTACTCGGACACAGGATATTTTGGGAAAATCAAGGAGTTAACCATGGACTCTATAAAAGTTGACCTGTTGGACGATGATGATACTGAAACTTACGATTTAAGTGATGATGTCCGGTTCTATGATGAAGATGAGGATGAAACTTCATTATTGTCTTTCAGTGAAGACGATTATATTAGGTTTACCCTATCAGGGGGAGATGCAGAATCAATTTACATGATGGAGGATATTGACAGCATTACTGGGAAGATTATTGATCTTGAAGATGATGAAATCACTGTTGCTAAGAATAGTAGTAAAGATATAGATTTAGATGTGGACGACGACTCCATCATAGTGGTTGATGAAGACGGTGACGCTTACGATTACGATGACCTGGAAAAAGGTTACAAAGTGGAAGTAACATACAGCGAGGATGAAGCAATTAAAATTAGGGTTCTTGATGAAGAAATTGATAACCTCATTGGTACCATTTACAGCTTAAGAAATGATGAAGATGACGAGGACGACTGGGAACTTGAGTTATTAGACATTTATGGTGACCGGGTAGACTATGACGTAGATGAAGATGTGGATGTTTATGACTATGACGGAGACAAACTTGATTTTTGGGATCTAGACGACGACGACCGCGACTATGCGGTATTACATTTAAACAGGCGTAACGACGTGGAAGAGATCGCCTTGGCTGAAACCATCGAAGGTGTCATTGAAGACTTGGATGATGATGACATCGAAGTGGACGGAGCAACATTTGATTTAAGTAGTGATATTGATATTGAGAACTACTTAATTGGAAGCGAAGTACGGATTTATGTGCATGACGATGAGGTATTAGTAATAGAGGTTAAAGAAGATGAAGACAACATTACTGTTCCCGGTAAAGTTGATGATATTGATGATGATCACTGGGAAATAACCATTGAACAGGACAGTGATAACGAATTCACCTTTGAAGTGGATGATGATGTAGACATTATTGATGATGAAGACGGTGATAACCTAGATTTTGATGACATTGACGATGGCTGGGAAGTTGAACTGGAACTTGACGATGGTGTCGTTACTGAAATAACAGTCATTGAAAAATAATACGCCTTACCACCGCCTTAATGGGCGGTGGTTTTATTTAAGTAAAAAAATTATAAATATAACTATAGATACTTTTAAAATTTGTGACAAAAAAATACGGCTCTTAACATCCCTTTCGTTAATTTCAATTAAGTGATTGATATGGGTTATATGAGATATCTGCATCCGATTGATAGCCTGCTGGTTATCAAATGTTTCGGTATAATTGCTATTTAACCTAGAGTCAATTAAGTAGAGAAGAGTGGAATAAATTGTGCTACCTATAAGTATTACAATTAAAAGCCAACCCAACATTTCCAACACCTTAATCATCTCCTTTATCATATTACAACTAACTATACATTCTCCAAAAATTGGAAATACCTTCTATCGAATAACAACTAATAAAATCGAAAAAAGCAAGGTGCTATCTGCCACCTTGCTTTTAC
The DNA here is from genome assembly GCA_009711615.1 of Bacillota bacterium. GTDB lineage: Bacteria > Bacillota > Desulfotomaculia > Desulfotomaculales > Desulfohalotomaculaceae > Desulforadius. The sequence continues at coordinate 44,699 of VENI01000008.1, forward strand.
TACTAGTATTTTACCGTTAACGAGGAGACTAGTTCATTAAAGACCTCCTCATCATTTTCTGACCAGTTACCTTCTTTAACAAATAAGCTAATCCGGTAGATGCATTTGTCACGTACAAAGAAAAATTCCTTTGCAACCACCTGATCTTTTGCACTTCTTTCATAACTTACCAAGTAACCCTCTTTAGTGCCCAACTGGCACGGTTTCATGTTTAAATTCTTAACTAGGTCAACGTCGGCAGGGCTATTTAAGCTTTCTTTTAAAAATTTCTCCAAGGGTTTTGAGGCTGCCCAGATTTGTACAAAGCCATGACTGCGACCACCGGGGTCAATATAGGTAACATGATGCAGAATTTCTTTACCTTCAACCTCCTCTTTACTTACCTGCCAACCATCCGGACAAGTAAATTCCAGTGCATAATCGCTATAGTGCTGATCATCGGCAGTGGCCAGTGCAAATAATGCTGTGTTAGGAGTCAAGTTATATGAACTGCTGTACCAGTAAAACCCACCGGCAATCAAGCAAAGTAAAAACAATCCTTCTAAAAAGCGTTTAAACAAAATAATACCCCCAATGCCTTTTGTATTAAATCTTATGATTTACCATTGCCATGTAGTACCATTTTTTAGAATTTTTTGGATATATTCTTTTATGCAAAAAAAATAAGCCGGGCGTTTACCCGGCTTACTCTAGTCTTCTTTTGTTTTTACTGGACATGCATTGGGGCCATAAATTAACTCAACTTCATCCTGCCAGGTGCAGGACACCTCATCAGTGAGTGACATGGCAATGTTATTTAAGTGCTCAGCCATTCTTAAGTAGGAGTTAATCACATCCAAGAAAATGGAACTGGTATTTTCGGTATCTTTACCACCAATCTGCATTCTGGCAAAGTGACTCATTCTAAATCTAAACTCCAAGTCCACAATCTCATCATGATGGCTCTTAGCTTTTTCGGCCAGGTAACAGCTATTATTTACAACAGCTGTATTTACAACATGCAACATTTCAACCAGCTTATTCTGCATCATAGTTATCTCACGTTGTCCATCTGAAGAAAAGTCACCGTTATTAGCGTACTTGCTTTCTGCAAGATAGACAATATTCTTTTCTATAACATCACCAATGTGCTCATAATCCTTAACAATGGTTATTAACCCCATACAGCGGTTAAACTCCTCCCTTGAAAGGGATTTTCGCATAATTTTAGTTAAATATTGGTTGGTGGCTTCAGTTAATTCATCCACCGAGTCTTCCTGCTGTAACATGTTTTCTGCTGAACCTGGATCATATTGCTTAAACAGTTCATCACATTTAGACACCATCTCGGTAACAATATCCGAAATGCGAAAAATTTCTTTTGATGCCATACCAATGGCAATAGAAGGACTGGACAACATCGATTCATCTAAGTATTTAGGTTTAACTATTCCGTTAGGATTTTCTTTTTCTGGTACTATTCTCTCTAAAAACTTAGCGAACTGTGCAGTAAAGGGTAAGAAAAGTAAAGCAATTACCACATTAAAAATTGTATGGGCGTTGGCCACTTGGAACCCTGGGGAACCAGGTGTTACCCAACTAACTAAATCAGAAAAAAGACTTACAAATGGCACAAAAATTAATACACCAACCAACTTAAACAAAAAGTGAGCTGTGGCCACTCGCTGGGATTCACGGGTGGACCCTAAACTGGACAGCATCGCTGTAAATGAAGTGCCGATATTTGCACCAAACAGCAGGTAAATGGCTGAGGCAATAGGAATCATCCCTTCCATTGATAAAACCATTATGATACCTATTGTAGCTGCACTGCTGTGTACCAAAAATGTAAATATCGCTGCCAGTACAATGGCCAGTACCGGAAAATCACTTATATTTAGTAACATATCTTTAAAAAATGGGGATTCCCTCAATGGATGCATGGTGTCAGACATAATTTTCAAACCTAAGAAAAGTAATCCGAAACCAATAAGTGCCTGGCCTATTCTTTTATATTTTTCTTTTTTTGAAAAGAAAATGATAGTCGCCCCAACCCCCACAATGGGCAAGGCTATTTCTGTCACTTTCAACGCCATTAACTGAGCTGTTACAGTAGTACCAATATCTGCACCAAGAATCATCGCCAAAGTCTGCCTCAGTGATATAATAGATGCACTGGTTAGCCCCACTAAAATAACAGTGGTAGCTGTACTGCTTTGGAAGATTATCGTTACCACAGCACCAGCAAGCATACCAACCACTCTATTTTTAGTAAGTGTACTTAATGCTGTTCGTAATTTTTGGCCGGCAATTTTTTGTAATCCCTCACTCATAATGTACATTCCATAGAGCAACAGACCCATCCCGCCAATTAAATTTAATGTTACATCTGTCCACATAAATATCATCACCATTCAGAGAAAAAATATTTAACTAATTAGCTTGTTTAATATTTCACTAGCATATTTATAAAAAAAATTAATCCATTTTTATTATACATGAGCATTTATAATCAGTAAAGCGAAGCCAGTTACAGGAAAGGCAAACCTTTTACATATTACTAATAACTAAGTAACTTTTTATACCATATATAGAACTACATTTCAAGGGATTTTTCTTTAACGTTCAAAAAAGCACGTTAAAAAGAAAAGCCTCCGTACTTTTTGTTGTACGGAGGAAATAAGAATTAGGGTGATAATGTTCTCGTGGAGAGAAAAGAATCGTGTCAATGTTATTTTGTCACAACCAGGGCATTCCTTTCAGTCAGCTAGATGACAATCATTAAGTTAATTTTCGAAATTATTTTAAAATGATTCATTCCACTGATACTATCGCCAACTAAAGTATAATTTGTTATAATTGAAAAGTGAAATAATTAACTAAATACCTAACAAGGAGTTGACAGTATATGCTGCCATCCGTTGAACTTTATAATGCTTTGAATAAAGCCCAGGGAAACAATATGCTGGCAGAACTGCAGCAAATTTATGACAAACTTCCCCAAACAACATGCAACAATTGTGCTTCCTGTTGTAATTGGGGTAGTCCCCCAGCTTTCTTTATTGAGTACTTAAACATGTATAAGTATGTACGGGACAACATGAAAGAACAATGGGGAGAAGTGTTAACCAGGAGTGCCGAATATTTTTATCTTGAACTGGTAGATGTTAACCAAAAGTGTCCCTTTGTAGGACCTGACAACCGTTGCTCAATATATCAAGTGCGTCCATTAAGTTGCCGAATATATGGTCTTTTGGCTAAAAGTGATTTTGAAAAAGGTGACCTAAATCAAGGATTGAAATTTATCGCTAGTAAGTTATGGGATGAGTATCAAATAAAAGTACCAAGTGAAATTGCCAATAGCGAATTAAAATGGTGCGGTAATGTTAAAAATCCAACTGGCAAACATTTAAAAATGGATGTACTGGTAAGCGCAACCAGTGAAGTGGCCAAGATAGATGCTCGTTTCTTTCCGGAAAATTTAGTAGACCAAGAAGGAACTTCCCTTCCCTACCCAGTGCATTTAATGAACACCGTACTGGGGGATGGTGCCAGGGCTCGCAAAATTAAAATTATGAAGGAGTTTGCTGACCAAGGCACTAAGACAATGCTTGCACCCATCCTAAAAAAAGCAAATAATTTTGAGTTTTAATATTGAGTGTTTATATTAAAAGGCCGGGCTCTATTAGCCCGGCCTTATTTTTATACATTAAAACGGAAATTAATAATGTCTCCATCTTCTACAATATATTCTTTTCCTTCTAAGTGATATTTACCTTCATCTTTCAGCTTTGACATGCTGCCGTACTCTACTAAGTCTTCATATTTTACCACTTCCGCTCGTATAAAGCCCCGTTCTATGTCCGAATGAATTTTACCGGCTGCTTTTTTGGCATTGCTACCCCGACGAATGGTCCAGGCTTTGACCTCATCTTCACCACAAGTAAAGAAGGGGATTAGGCCCAAGAAATCATATGAAGCTTTAGCCAACCTGTCCACACCGGAAATTGAGATCCCCAGGTCTTCCATGAACATTTCTCGGTCCTCTGAGGGCAGCTGGCTGATTTCCATTTCTATTTTCGCACATATGGTTAGTACGGGTATATTACGCTCTTTTGCCCAGGCTTCAATATCTGCTTTACCGGGATAATCATTATTTTTAAACTGCTCTTCATCAATGTTAATCACTAGCATTATGGGGATTTCGGTAAAGAAATTGTAGTGTTGCAACATTTCCTTTTCGTCTTCAGAAATCTCTACAGCAGTAAGAGGTATTTCGTTCTCCAGTGCATCCAGTAATTTTTTCAACAATTCCATTTCTTGTTGCTGTTCTTTTTTTATTTTTTTGCCACTTTGAATGCGTTCTATACGCTTATCCAATAGTTCCATATCAGCAAAAAGTAGTTCTGTACTAATTGTTTCTATATCCCTCATCGGGTCAACATTGTCTTCAGCATGGGCAACTTCTGAGTTGTCAAAAGCCCTCACCACATGCACCAGCATGTCTACATTGCGGATATCACTTAAAAACTTGTTGCCAACACCCTGTCCCTGGCTGGCACCCCTTACCAACCCCGGCATATCACTGATTTGAATTTGGGCATAATTTGTTTTACGTGGATTAAACATATCTGACAAAAAGTCAATGCGTTTATCCGGCACTCTGGCCACACCGACATTAGTTTCAGTTTTGCCGGTTAAAAAATTTGATGTTTCTAACTGAGAATTGGTAAGTAAATTAAATAGTGTAGTTTTACCGACCAATGGTAATCCTATTAAACCAGTAGTTAAATTCAATCTCATCACACTCCCTTGACAATTTTAGCAAAAAAACCCTACTTCCACAAGCAGAATGCTGATGTGAACTGTCAGATATGATAAAATTAAAAGGGAAATAAACTATATTTAGGCAGGTGTAGGCATGCCCGACATATGGACTCATATTATCGCTGGCCAGGAAACTGCTGCCAAGCTAGATAATCCTTTTTGGCAACAGCAGATCGAAAAACACAAAGATGTATACAGGTTAGGTTGTCAAGGACCTGATTTCTTTTATTATCATAACTTCTGGCCTTGGTTAAAAGATAAGAGTGGTGACTTTTATGGCAATGCTATACACAAAGAAAAATGTGGTCAGTTCTATCAAGAAATCATTAAGTATGTTAAAAAAATAGACAACCCCATAGAGCGGAATATAATCATCGTATATCTAATGGGATTAATCACCCACTGGACAGTAGATAGGTCCACCCACCCATACATTTATTACATTGCAGGCATAGAAAAGCATAATCAGGTTCCCATTGGTAGTCATAAATTAATTGAAGCTTCAATAGATACAATACTGGCCCATAAAAAATTAAATTTAGATACCCGAAAAGCACCATTGTCTTCTTATCTTTATGTAGGAGAGCATCTGCCAGAAATAATTATAGACATGTACATTAGTGTCCTGACAAAACTATATTTAGTTAACGCCCCCAGATTGCCTACACCAGAATTGATTGATAAAAGTTACCGGGATATGATAAAGGCAGTAAAACTTTTTCATGATCCTTACAGCTTAAAACTTATCATTTTTAAAGTGTTTGATTTTGTCACAAAACGCAAGATTAACTCAAGTGCTTATATTTATCGCAGCTTTGATGAGCTTAAAAAAGATTATTTAAATGAGAATCATAATAAATGGTGTCATCCCTGTTCAAAAACAGAATGCTACAATTACAGTTTTTGGGACCTGCTAGACACTGCCTGTAGTGATGCTTGCAACTTAATATCTTTTTCAGTAGATTACCTTGAACATGACAACTATAGGCATCCCATTGAAGACATTTTCCCGGACGTTTCCTTTGATACTGGTAAAAACACCAAGGATAAGCGCCCCTTACAATACAGCCAACCACTAAATGTTAAATAGGAGGAAAATTCATTGATAAGAACAATTATCTTTTTTTCTTACTTCTGGTTGTATAAAGTTTATTCACTAACACTTTTACCAAAAGTTAATGGATTGATTAAAAGAGGCAGAGAAGAAGAAGGAGATCAGTTAATTAATCAAATAGCTCAAAAATGGGCACAATCTTTGATTAAAATCACAGGAAGTACTGTAGAAGTGAACGGGACAGAAAATATTCCCGAAGGCAATGTTTTATTTGTTAGTAACCATCAAGGTAATTTTGATATTCCTTTACTAATTGGTTATATAGATAAACCCAAAGGTTTTATAGCTAAAACTGAACTTAAAAAACTCCCAATTATAAATACTTGGATGGAAAAGATCCACTGCGTTTTCATTGATCGTTCAAATTTAAGGCAATCTATGAAAGCGATGATAGAAAGTGTAAAGCTTTTGAAAAGCGGAAAAAATATGGTGCTCTTCCCCGAGGGCACAAGAAGCAAGGGCAGTAATGTGAGGGAGTTTAAGGCCGCTGGCATAAAAGTGGCCCTTAAATCACAGGTTCCAATTGTACCGGTTACCATTGATGGTTCTTTTAAGATTATGGAAGAGAACAAATTTATTAAGCCGGCTCATGTTAAAATAACCATCTCAGAACCTATCTACACCACTGAATTGGCCAAAGAAGAAAAAGATCAACTTCATGAAAAGCTACAAAAAATAATATCCGATAACATAAAAAACTAATCCTCACCATTGAGGATTAGTTTTTTTAGTTAAATTCAATATCAATTCCCTTTTTGGGTTCCGGTTGCACTTTTGTTAAGCGAACCTCAAGCACTCCATTTTTATACTTAGCTCGGGCATTATCTGTTACTGGAGAAGGCAACCTAATGGTTCGTTGAAACTGACCTTGGTAGCGTTCACGGCGGTGCAATTCTTCCTCTTTCACTTCATGAACTTTGTTAATAACTCCACTGATAGTTAAAATATTATCTTCCACGTTCACATAGATATCTTCCTTGTTTTCTATTCCAGGAATTTCACAGGAAGCCACCACTTCATTTTCTGTCTCATAAACATCTACCCGCGGGCCCGAAAGTTCTTGACTGACATATTTGGGGAACTCAGTGAAAAATTTGTCCAAGTCTCTTTTTAGGTTATCTAACTTGGGAAAAGCATCGTTTCGAATAATAGACATTTTTTACACCTCCAGAAAAAATCGTCAAAGATATTATTCTTCATAAATCATTTTTCTAGTCATCCCACCATCAATAACCAAGTTTTCTCCGTTTATAAGCTACAATACCACCCTTAGATGCTGCAGATGCTTCTATATCCGGTTCAGACATCAGCGCTCGTGTAGAAGCAATATTGACAATAGAGCCATCACCATGTTTTCTCATTATTTTGGCAGCTTCCCGGGCACACAAAAAAAACACCCCGCAGGTTATGGTTTCTAATCCCGCCCGAAAGCATGCTTTAACTTATTCATCAAATCTTCACTAACTTGCGCAAAATATCTGCTAGACATTGAAGTCCTTTTACAATCCTATCCTCCGGCATGTTAGAGAAATTAATTCTGAAGGTGTTTTCATTACCACCATTGGGGAAAAATGAACCGCCAGGAACAAAAGCAACATTATCTTCCAAGCTTTTTTCCAATACGTCTCTTGCACTAATATTAACGGGGATTTTCACCCAAGCAAACAAACCGCCCTGTGGTTTGGTGAAGGTTACGCCTTCGGGAAACTCGTTCTCCATTGTTTTAATCGCCAAATCCCTGCGCTGCCTATATACTTCACGTATTTTAGTGATATGTTCATCTATGTCATACAATTCTAGGTATTTAGCTATTACCATCTGTGCAATGGTATTACACTGCAAATCCGCCCCTTGTTTAACCAGCACATATTTTTCGATTACTCGTTCATCTCCGGCCACCCATCCAATTCGATAACCGGGACAGAATATTTTGGAAAAGCTCCCCAAGCACAGGACACATCCTACTTGATCAAAGTATTTCAATGACGGGAGAGTCTCCCCTTCAAATCTAATCTCACCATAAGGGTTATCTTCAATAACCATAACTTGGTGTCTCATTGCAGCCTTTACAAGTTGTTCTCTTCTTTCAAGACTCCATGTTCTACCCGTTGGGTTCTGGAACTCAGGAATAACGTATATTATTTTGGCCCTTTTCGTACTTTCAAGGATTCTTTCAAGTTCATCGGGTATCATACCATCATCATCTGTGGGCACTTCAATAAAATTACATCCATATGCTTTAAAGGCATTAATTGCAGCAAGATATGTGGGACTTTCACACAACACCACATCTCCCTCATCCAGGAACACCTTTCCTGATAAATCCAGAGCTTGCTGTGAGCCATGGGTTAAAAGAATGTTATCCAATTCAAAATTAGTACCTAACCTTGAATTCATTCTATTTGCAGCCCACTCCCTCAGAGGATTATAACCCTCTGTGGTAGTATATTGTAGAGCCTTAGTACCTTCTTCCTCAAGGACAATCCTGTTGACCCTTTTAATTTCCTCCACCGGAAAAAGTTCCGGTGCCGGCAGACCGCCCGCAAATGAAATCACTTCAGGTTTTTCTGTCACCTTTAAAATCTCTCTTATATCCGAAGCTTTTAAGTGGGCCATCCTTTTAGCAAACTGAAATTTCATACAAACACCTCCAAAATATTGAGGTTATATTAAACAATAGGGGTAGATTCTATATCTGTTGAGACATACTCATCTGAATCCTTAACCAACTCTTTTATAGCCATACATAACCTTTTTACCCCTTCATTAATGTCCTTTAATACTGCAAAAGTAAAATTCAACCGAATAAAGTCATCACCCTTGCCCGTGGTAAAAAAAGGCGTTCCCGGTAGAAAAGCAACCTTATGTTCTGCCGCTTTTAACATAAGCTTTGAGGCCGATACCCCTGCCGGAAGTTTACACCATATATAGTAACCACCTCGGGGTCTGTTCCAAATCATATCTGAGGGAGCATATTTTGATAAAGCGTTATACATAGCATCCCTTCTTACTTTGTAATCTTTACAAACCTTGGGTACATGTGCTTCAAATCCCCCACCACTTATAAACCTTTCAATGATCCATTGGGATAAACTGTTTGAATGTAAATCCATTATCTGTTTTACCGCCACAAATCTTTTTACAATCTTTTTATGGGCCACCATCCAGCCCAACCTCAACCCTGGATATACATTCTTTGAAAATGTACCTAAGTAAAGAACATATCCGTCATTATCCATTGACTTAAGTGTAGGCAGGGGCTGACCCTCATAACAAAGATCCCCATAAGCATCGTCCTCAATTATGAGAACCCTGTATTTATATGCAAGTTCTACAAGTCGTTTTCTTCTATCGAGGTCCATTTCAGTACCAGAGGGATTTTGAAAGGTTGGCATTGTATATATTAACTTTGGCCTATACCTTTGCAAAAGCTGTTCAAGTACATCTACTCTCATCCCTTTTTCATCAATTGGAACGCCCATTACTCTGGCACCAATTGTTCTAAAGGCTTGGATTGCCTGAAAAAATGAAGGTTCTTCTACAACAACTATATCTCCAGGATCAAGAATTACCCTGGCAGCCAAATCAATTCCCTGCTGTGATCCTGAAAGCAGCATCACCTCATCATATTGGCAATAAACTCCCCTTTTATGCATCAGGCCACACACTGCCTTACGAAGAGATGTAAAGCCCTCTATGGGAGTATGTAATAATGCCTTATAATCCTTTTGATCAATTAATTCATGTTCGATTCCTTCTAACACTTGTATTGGCCCAGTTTCCGGTGAAGCTATTCCAGTGGCAAAGGAAATTACATCTTTCCTGCCGGCTAAAACCATCAAGTCCTTAACCATAACAGAGTCAAAATTACTTGAATACTGACTAAAAATCTGATTCCAGCTAGGTTCCTGCGATGTGATATTATTTGTGTTAAATTCTTCCTCAGAAAGTGAAAGTACAATAGTTCCTTTTCCTACATGAGAACCCACCAATCCCTCTGCCTTCAACTCCCTATAGGCATTTAATACTGTAGTTCTGTTGACACCAAGACGTTCAGCTAATTTTCTTTCCGGTGGCAAACGATAACCAGGCAGTAACTCCCCCACTAAAACTTGACGTCGTATCTGCTCAAAAATCTGTATATATACAGGTGTTTTGGCCCCTCTATTTACTACTACTTTCATTCCAAATCACTCCATTGGATTAATCCAATGTTATTGTATTAACAATTATCTCCAAAGACAACAACCAATTCTGATATTTTTTAGTCAGCCAATCTTAGTATTAAATACACCAAGGATACTTTTGTATGAGATTAAGCATAATCTTTCAAGAATACACCAGATAAACCTGTTATAATTAAAGAATATCTAATATTGGAAGGGAGAACCGCATGGATAAAGTTAATCTTGTTGACAAATTTGCATTAATTACAGACTACTGGAAGCCAAAAATTGCCGGTGAATTAAATGATTCCTATATTAAGTTAGCCAAATTAAAGGGAGAGTTTGTCTGGCACCATCATGAGAAGGAAGATGAAATGTTCTTAGTTGTAAAGGGTAGATTACTGATCAAACTAAGGGATAGGGATATTTGCCTAGAAGAAGGGGAATTTTTTATCATACCCAGAGGAGTTGAACACCTGCCAGTGGCAGAAGAAGAAGTGCACGCACTATTACTAGAACCCAAGTCCACACTAAATACCGGCAATGTAGAAAACGAGAGAACAGTAAGCAAGTTAAAGTTTATCTAACCAAGAAACAGCGGGGACAAGGTCCCTCCCCCTTGTCCCTCATATAATTGATAGTTTTTATCCTAAATTTATAATGAAATTTAAATTATATAATAATATAGTTACAGTTACTTAACAATATTCCTATACCCAAGAAGGATTTGATAGGCAGAAGATATTTCACAATAATAATATTAAAAACCTAACCTATTAACAGGAAAGGCTTTTTGCATGCTATTTACCAATGGAGTTCCATTGGCATACATATTTAGTAAACAGCAATTAATCCCGAATTATCCCCGGTAATGCATCGACCGCCCTCTGGGGTAACTAAAAATGTGTTTTCAATACCCACCATTCCAATGTCTTTAATCCCCTTTTTAGGCTCAAGGGCAAAAACCATTCCTTCCTGTAACGGTTCAGAAAATCCTTCAGCAATTACCGGCATTTCATCAATCAACAGACCAATACCGTGGCCCAAAAATTTCACCCGACGATTACCAAATCCCATAAAATTATCGAGAAACTCAGTACTCAAACTATTCATTATGTTTTTATAAATTTCTGTTGGAATAGCACCTGGTTTCAGCATCTCTGCAATCTTATTTTGTATATCAACACATTTATTATGTTCATCAATAACTTCTTTGGGGAGGGGTTCACCGAACATGTAGGTCATAGTTTTATCAGTATGATAGCCATCCACCCCGCATCCTACATCAATAAACACCAGATCACCTTTTTTTAATTTGCGTTCATGACTCCCCAGCAATGGTACTGCGGGACTCATCCCATAACTGCCACCGGGTCCATTAAAATATGTGGGATAAATAGAACTCTCGCCAAAGCTGATGTGTCCTATAACCATTTCGGTATCAAACATTGCAAAACGGGCTATACCATGGTGCCCCTGCTCTATCATTACAGAAAATAGTTGACTGGCTAACTCCGCCTCGCTCATACCTTCCCTTAATATATTTGGCACTATGTCTTCCAGTACCCGCTGATGAATTTTACCTGATTCCTGCATTAGGGACAGTTCATATGGACTTTTAACCGCCCTTACTGCTGCTATCTGTGTATCAATTGACTTAACGTCAGTAAAGGGGAAATATTTTTTCAAACGCTGAAACAACGCCAGCGGCACCACTTCAGTCTCCAGATATACAGCACTGGGAAACTTTTCAAAGGTTGCTGCCGCTTCACGGAAACTATTCATCGGTTTAATGTTAGGAAATAATGACTCATCCAGTGCACGTTCATAACTACGACGCACCCAATATACTGCCTCGTTGTACCGATGGATAAGCAGCATGCCATCTTGCATTGTGCCAGTAAAGTAATAAATATTAATTTTACTAAAAATAACTGCAATTTCCCAGTTAGGATTTGAAACTTCCATTTGGGATCTGAAACGTTTTATCCGAGTTTGCAACTCACTTAAAGGTACCTTTTTCATTTTTCTAATACTCCTACTCAAAGCTATTCATCTTCCTTCTTAAGACTTCGCTGTAACTGTACATCATTTTCTAATTACTTCTGTTTATTCCCGATATCCTTCCCAGCTAACAATTTCATCAATATTTTTTCTCTTCTTCTCTTGTTCACTTTCTTCAACCGGATATCCCAATGGAAGTAGAGCAACAACCTCTAAATTCCTTGGCAGGCCCAATATTTCATGGCACCGTTCTGCATCAAATGCACAAACCCAACATGTACCAAGCCCTATATCAACTGCTGCCAGAGTCATGTGATCAACAGCAATGGCAACATCAATATCACAGTGATCCTTACCATCCTTCCTCTTCCATGACTTAGAATGGTCTCCGCATGCCACTATAATAACCGGCGCATCCTTAAGCCATTTTACCGGGTACAACTCTGCAACTTTATTTTTAATATTTTCATCAGTAAGTACAATGAAGTGCAACGGTTGATAGTTAACAGCAGAAGGTGCAATCCGACCGGCCTCCAGTACTTGAAGAATTTTTTCCTTTTCTATCCCCATATCTTTAAACTTTCTAACAGAATACCTTTTCTTTGCGATATCAATAAATACCACATGAATTCCTCCCTTAAATACTTTTCCATAGTATATCCATTTTACTTCTTCACTTTATATATTATTTTATAATCTCCTGAACTCTTCCGATCTGTCCATCGACGAGTCTTACTTTAATTCCTCTAGGATGTTTAGGTGAGTTCGTAAGAATATCTTTAACAATTCCACGGGTCCTTTTTCCCGTTCTTTGATCTTTTTTTAAAACAATATCCACAGTTATTCCTGCATAAATATTTTTCCTGTTCTGACCTTCCATAACACCTTTCCCTTTCTTGAGCATGCTTTTATAGACAATTATTTTAAATTCTTTTTAGTGGGCGGCCTATTTCCTGAAACAATAGCACCTTTAAATACGCCTCTTTTATCTATTTTGATATTAAGCTGTTTCTCAAATCTTTTAATTATTGATATTTCTCTTTCAGTAACAATGGACACAGCCGTGCCCTCCTGGCCACTTCTACCAGTTCTACCAGCCCTATTTAAATATTCCTTCGAATCCTCAGGTAAATCTAAATTAAATACATGGGTTACTCCCTTTATATCTAGACCTCTGGCAGCTATATCTGAAGCTACTAAAAGCTGAGTTCCTTCACCTCTAAAACCCTCTAAAGCCCTTTGTCGCTCTTCTTTGGACACTCTACCCAATATTTTGTAAGCCTTATAGTGATGATAATTGAGTTTCTCTGTTGATCTTTCGATTTCCTCAACATTATTAATAAATACAATAGCTTTTTGTAAATTAAAAGCAGAAATCAATTTTCTTAAAGTTTCAAGCTTATCTCTTTGACTCTTGGCAATGACATAAATATGATTAATGTCTGAATTAACCAAACTTGTTTCTTTAGTTTTTACAACTTCTGCGTCAAGCATTAACTCCTTTGCTACCGCCAGTGCTTTATTATTAATATGTGCTGCAAAAACCATCAATTGCCTATCCCTCATGGTAGCTTTAATAATCGCTTTTACTCTATTAACATCATTTTTATCTAAAAGTCTGTCTCCCTCGTCTATGACGATGGTCTTAATGGTATGGGCAGTTATCTTCTTCTTACTTATGAGTTCTTGTATTCTTCCTACGGAACCTACAATAATATGGGGCTTCTCTTTTAGTGCTTTGACTTGTCTTGCTATATTTACATCCCCAATAATAGGCTGGGAAGTCACAGGCACCCCGGAATTTTCTGATAGTGTTTTAATTTCACTATTAATCTGCATAGCCAATTCGTGAGTTGGGACCAAAATAATTGCTTGCATTTCTCTTTTTTCACTATTGATCTTTTGAAAAAGCGGCAGCAAATAAGCCAATGTTTTGCCACTACCCGTTTGTGACTGCCCAATGAAGTCTTTATTTTTTAGCAACAACGGTATTGCTTTCGCTTGAATCTCTGTAGGATGGATTATACCTGACTTTTTTAAGCCATCTATTAGATTTGAGTATAATCCTATTTCATTAAAAGTTATCATATTATCTCCCGTATCATAAGAATTTGTATAATTACTCATTGCAAAAACCAATATCACTCTAATAAGTTCTTCTATAATATACCATATTTTAATTGCAACACAAGAACCATTCCTTCTTACATATCATTTTCTAGCTGCTTCAAAAAATCATTTACTCTTTCATTGGTATGTAGCTCTACCCGTTCGGTACTCGGCGGTAGTAGTTCCTTTATATCCATTATTCCCCTCCTTATCGCTATATCTTAAAACATATTATTTTACTTTTTGGGGGTTAAAAACACTCACTCTTTTAAAATATTTATATAATTTTTGAATGAATTTAGATATTTTAACTTCGGACATTATTCCCTTTAGTCTTGATGCTCAAGGTGGAACGTTAGAAAACAACTCTGATAGAGGGGACTAACACCGAGTAAATCAGCGGATTTTCCCTCCGTCTACTCGAACACTGTTAATGTCATCTTTTGGGAGGTTACAAATAAAAAGTATCCCTCAAGCAATTAGTTTGGGGGATACTTTTTATTTACTGCAGAATACTTCTTTATATTATTTTTACGCCAATGAGTTTCATAGCTTAAATGAATTATTTATTTAATAAAGTCTGAGTACTTTTTTAAATCTTAAGGACTTCTTTATGATTTTTTCTGCTACCATTCCTTATCTTCTATTCTTCAGAATTGATCCTAATATTTTGCCGACTTTGTAGGTCTGCTGTTTTGAATCATCTTGGTCTTCAAAACAAAGTGGCAGATGCTTGTCTTCAATTTTTTCAAGAAATCCATGGTCCCTTACAACCTTTCCTACTCCACAGTGATGGCCAAATCCGCAAGAGTAACATTGGGAATATCCCCGAACTATTACTGAATCAACTACTACCATTTTATTTTCAAACATCATCTTTTCAATATAAGATTGGACGACATTATCTCCTTTATAGGATGTACTGACTATTACTCCAAGCTTGCCTGCAAGGCCGAACCTCGCTTGGTGCCTGAAACTGTAGGTTCTTTCCATGCAAGCATGTCCAAGGGCATTTATCATTCCATAATAGTTAGGTGCACCAAATACAATGGCATCTGCCTTAAGCATTTTATCTCCTATTGTTAGCCAGTCGTCCTTTATTTTGCACACATTATCTGATGCGCACTGGAGGCAACTGATACAGCCACCTATCTTCTTTCCTGAAAGTGAAATAAATTCATATTCCAAACCCGAGGCTTCCAGTACTGCTTTAACTGCATCACATGTGATACCATTTTTTCTTCCGCTTCCACTTATTCCAAGTATCATAACATCACCTATCCTGTTTCTTGAATAACATCAATTATACAACTTATAATTTAATTAGAAAATGCAAAAACAATGGTAATTCTGCACCTTATTGCAGACAAGTTAAGATAACACATTTAAAACCTATCTTACCGAGACCTATTTATCAACTTTTCATTTTTATTAAAAGAGATATATTGGCTGATCTGATTACATAATTTTAAAAGACCCAAAAATCATTCTGGAACTTTAAACCTGACATAAAAGGAGGTGCCTTTGGGGCTGGATTTAACTTCTATTTTTGCATTATGTCTTTTAGCGATACTATAACTAATTGCTAGCCCCAAACCAGTTCCATCAGGTTTTGTAGTAAAAAATGGAGTGCCTAATTTCTCAAGAAACTCCGATTCTATCCCATTGCCTTCATCCTGAACCAACAAAATCACCTCTTCATGATCGGCAAAGGTTTTTATAGTTAAACATCCATAAGAAGGCATCGCTTCCAATCCGTTTCTGGTTAGATTCAATAAAAGTTGGCGAAGCTCCTTTTCATTTAAGAGAACATTAGGAACATCTGTTATTTGAATTTTCACATCTTTATTAGAATTTGTAGCATCTGCTTTAATTAGAGGATATATTGTTTCTAAGATTGAGTTCAAATTTTGAAGTTTTAAATTGTCTGCTTTATCCCTGGCTAATGATAAAAACTCATTAATAATTGAATTAGCCCTATCAAGTTCCTCTATCATTATTTCGTGGTATTCCTTATATTTAACATAATCTTCTTTACTCCCAATCATTTGTAAAAATCCACGGACAGTAGTCATAGGGTTTCTGACTTCATGCGCAATTCCAGCAGCCATTTCACCTATAAGACTAAGTCGATCAAGACGGGATATTTCTTTTTGAAAACGTTTAAGTTCAGTTATATCTATATTTATTGTTAAAACACACTTTTCGCCATCAAGATTAATTGCCACCCCGGATACTAATACTGTAAATATTTCTCCCGATTTTTTACAAGCCCTAGATTCAAAATTTTGTGCAAACCCTTTTTCCTCAATATCTTTTACGTAATTGGTACGGTCATCCATTTCCACCCATACTTTTATATCCTCTCCTGAATGTCCTATAATTTCATCACTAGAATACCCATACATTTTAAGCCAGCTTTCATTTACTGCAATATACTTTTTAGTATCAAGAGCATATATTGACATAGAAACAGGACTATAATTAAATGCCTTAGAAAACCTTTCTTCAGACAAACGTAATGCTTCTTCCATTTTTTTACGTTCAGAAATATCTTTATAGTAAACTGATATTCCATCATTAGAAGGGTATACGTGTATCTCAACCCATTTATTTATAAAAATTCCTTTTCCTTCAGTATGAACTACAACACTGTCATTCATAGATTTAGAAAAAATCTTAAAGTAATCTGATTCAAAATACGTGGGAAATTCATCCCAAATATTTTTGCCAATAACCTCTTTTCTGTTTCTCTTAAAGATTCTTTCTGCTTCCTGATTAAAGTAGGTAAACCTCCATTTACTATCTAAAGCAAAAAAAGCATCTGTTATACTTTCAAGAATGTCAGTAACTTGTTGATTTGCTTTTATTAATTCTTTTTCAACCTTCTTGCGATCAGTTATGTCCCTATTAATAGTTAAAATTAACTTTTCACCTTTATACTCAAATAAAACCCCTTTAATATCCACATTAAAAGCAGTACCATCTTTACGAATGTCTACTGTTTCAGCTCGAAAATAACCTTTTTCCTGCATATCCTTTTTGAATTGCTTGAACAGATAGTGGTAATCAGGATGTACCATATCTTTAGCATTATGCTTTAAAAATTCCTCATAAGTATATCCATACATTTTGTTTGCCTGTGGATTTGCTTCTTTTATGTTCGTATCTAAGTCAAGTATAATAAACCCATCCATAGCTGTATTTATAATACCTTTATAGAAAGCTTCACTCTCATGTAGAGTTTTCTCTGCCAATTTACATTCAGCAATTTCAAATTTAAGCTGTTGATTCGTCTTTTCTAATTTACTACGCTCAATCACCATCTCTTTAATATGCTTACGATAATTAATTAATTCTACTTCTGCTTGTTTACTCTTCTTATCCATAACCCTAAGGTATTCTTTCATTACAGTATTTTCTTCTCGTAATTTTATAAGCTCGTTTATTAATTGTTTCTTTGTTTTCTCCCCATCCCTCATTATTAATTACCCCCAAAAAACACAAAAAATGTCAACGGTTCATCTATTTACAAACATTTTGACAACAAAATTATACATGGGGTATTAAATGACCTTCAGGAATTTTGAGTATTAATGTCGAATACCTTCTTTTTATATTTATTACACACTCCACATATGTATTGTTAAAAAGATAATTGTAGAGGCGGCCATGCCCAGTGCGGTCATTACCACCATTTACGCCCTCCAATATGACAGTCAGCCAGAGCTGTGGTGATTACCCTGGCCAGCATCTACCCATATTAAAAAGCACCCACCTCCCAGCAGATGCTTTACCATTAACACTTTATTTTTTAAGCCTCCAATTCACTTCATTTTTATAAAAATAGTAAGGGTCAATGCAAATTTTTATTTCACTAAAGATATTTGCTTCCTTCTCTTACGCTAAGAGGGCTAAGTGTATTACTTTCGATAAATTCCTTTACCCATATCTTATTCGTTTTAGAATACTCTCTTAAAGCCCAACCAATAGCCTTATTAATAAAAAATTCCTTGCTTTCACTATTTTGTTTAATAATTAAACCAAGCAATGCTGCATCAGTTTTTCCTTTGTATCTTAATTGATACAAAATTGAGGTTCTAATAAGCCAAACATTATCACTTTCAGCCCATTTCAACATATGGCTGTTGATAAGTTCCGGATGTTTAAGGCATAAAACTCCTGTGATATTTCCGGCTAGAATGTCAACAGTGTCCCACCAGGACTTATTAATTATTAAACTTCTAACATTATCAATATCATTTTTTTGTAAACAATCTTTTAACGCAAGCAAATAATCAACTGCTAAATACTGAAACTCACGTTCTGGCATATTCCATAACTTATTAATAAGATCCCAATCAATTGATCTTTGTTTCTTCGCTGCTTTAATAAATTCTTTTTCAAGTTTTGCTCTTAGGGGCTTAGGAATTCCCAAAAATGAAAAATTGTTTTTCATGTAAGCAGCCATCTTAACGGCTTTTTCTTGATCCTTATTTTCTAAAAATGAATTAATCAGCTTATTATACATTATTTTATAATCTCCTGGACTCTTCCAATCTGTCCATCGACGAGTATTACTTTAATTCCTCTAGGATGTTTCGGAGACTTTGTAAGAATATCCTTAACAATTTCCCGTGTCCTTTTACCCGTCCGTTGGTCTTTTTTAAAAACAATATCTACAGTTAAATATTATCCCTGTTTTGACCTTCCATAAAACACCTAACCCTTTCTATCCTTACCACGCACTCCACATGTGCACCAGGGGGATGCAGGATTGAAAGAGATTCTAAAACCAACTTTTATCAATAACAAAATAAAAAAATTGGCTAACATTTACCCTTTTTTAAGACTCATGGTCTATGTTTCGTTACTAGAGGCTATTATATTTACTTCTTGCATACTGTTGTTGTCAAAGTTTGAAAACTTGTCTATCAATGAATCTATTTACTTAACTATCATTACTGTGTTTACAGTAGGTTACGGTGTATGCCTTTGCTTGGGCTTGGCTTTAAGATCCAGCAGTGAGCCATGAATCTATTAAGTTAACATAAGGAACCAACTTACGGAGTTTATGCTTGCCTGGATTAAATTAATTGATTTGCCGGCTATAGTCCATTGTAGTATTTTTGTGTTATCTATAGTTAGCATTATATAACTCACCAATATTGGAAAATTATTGCTTTGCCCTGAATATGATTTTATTAAATTACTTGTTTTTGTTAATAATCTTGATCTGATAAATTAATCATACATGGTAAATCCAGAGAAGTTTTCAAAAGTAACATCTTTATCATTTACCCATCCATCAGTATTATCCTCCGCTTTCATATATATCCATTCTTTATTGTCTGTCAAACTGAGCATTACTTTTTGTCCTGGTTTGATTGTAACACTTTGAGAATTTGAATCTTTTTCAGTATAAGCTTTAACATTTTTTAATACAGTCAACTCACTTTTTGTTATGTAATCCATATCATATATTTCGCAACTGTCTACAAGAGATTTATGTGTGGAGTAATATATGAAATCACTTCTCCCAAACCATGTCTGTGTACCTATTGACAATCTCACAGGTGCGTTTATGCCCTGCCCTTCTTTCAAGACTGCCTTTTCGTTAAAATCAATAATGTTATTTTCATTATAATCAGCAGGTGGTACAATGATACCTGGCACTATACCGGCACTTACCAATTCCTTTGTGCCCATTGGTTCAATTATTGAAAACAAGGTAGTAGCAGGGTCACTGCTTGGACCATAATCCAGAACTCCAATCATATACATCTGCAGATCATATTTGTCCACATATTTTATTATAATAAAATGCTCTTTTTCCGCACTTTCCATAGGAATGCTAATTGGATTATATCCGTCAACTAAAAGCTTGCCATTTACAGTATCATATTTAATTATTTCCTTGGTTCCATCGTTATCAAGGTCAAAATTTACCTCTCTATCAGCTTTGAATTTAAAATAATTCGAACCCTTAACGGTACCATCAAATTCAATTAGCGTATCTGAAGAATCATCCGGCTGGGAGTTGTCGGAGGAAGCTGGTGTTTCTTCCCAGTAACCAACTACTTCAGTAATGTCACATTCCCAAACACTTTCTGTATATTTTTCTGCATAAAAGGCATAACTATCTATTGCCACTTCAACATTAAATACTGCACCGTTCTTCACTTGAGCTATAATGTTCTCGCCGATTAATTGCTGCAATCTGTCAAGTAATTTGCCGCGTACTAAAAATGTACCTGTTGGAGGATTAATAGTATACTCGTCATCAAATTTGAATGTCACAGCAGTTGGTATAGCAGATTCCTCACCAACATTTAAAACAATATCTCCATAGTATTCAGTATCATAGTATAAGCTACCCTGTACGGTGTACTCACCATTAAACTTTATTGCAAGCCCATCACCTTCCACATAATAAAGCTTGGATATTGTGAGTCCATCAATTACATCTCCCACTTTTAAATCAGAGGCTTTAACAGTATTGTCTGACCCGGTATTGAAAGCGGTTGTTTCATCTTTGCTTTCAGTTTTGGAATCAGTATCAGTTTGTTTTTCAGTAGCTAAATGTTCATCTTCTTCACTCTTTTCTTGTTTCAGTCGTGCCTCCTCCTCTGATTTTGGGGCTGTTTCGGAGCAACCTACAAAAGCTAATAGCAGTAGCATTGCTAACAAAAGCCCTAATATTCTTTTCATGCAACATCACCATCCTTTATAGTCTTTTTGTTTTTATTAAGTGAGTCAATCAAGACAGATTTAGTTAAAAAAATTCAGTTGATTCTGATGGAACTTTACCTAGAACATCAAAACCACCTTTGATATTACAAGGTTAATTATATAACTAGATAATTTAGAAACATCAATTTGGGATAAAATCATCTCAAATTTGTTTCTTGTTGAAATTCCATGATTTCGTCAAAGGAAATTAGAGTCATTTGTCGAATATACAGTCGAATATACATTAAATGGTTTTACTCCCATCAGATGGTTTTATTCGAACTTAATTAATTTCGACAAGTTGGTTTGAATCCTATTTTTGTATTAAGAAAATTCAGATAAATCAACTGACACGAAATATGCTCATTTTTTCTTTTATCTTTAATTTTTTCAAGTCGGAATTTGTTAGAATAAGGTGTGTTAAGTTCTCACTAAAAAATGATCATAATAAATAGAGTGTTACTCTTGGTATGAGAATCATGTAAGCCTAGAATTCAGATTTATCTAGAATTATAAGCGAAAATGGATTTTCTTGTCAAATAATGTTTTATTAGGAACACTTTATATAACATATAGAAAATATAATAGGAGGTTTATCATGAAAAAAATATTTAGCATTATACTGTTACTATCACTGGTAATTGGGATTGCAGGATGCTCTTCAGCAACAACAACTCCGAAATCAGAGTCCGAAATGGAGGCTAAAGAGCAAGAACAAGAGATCGCAACTTCTACTCAAAACGAACATGCACAAAAACCTGACATCTATAATATGGACAGTGTATATGAGTTTATAAAATCAAATTATTCACAGTACACGCAAGAGGATATGGACAAGTGGACAGTACAATACCTTGATGTTACAGGGGACAACGTTGACGAAGTACTATTTACTACTACATATGGAGATGGAAAACTACAAAGTGCTATTGTCATAACCGCTGAAGAAGGTGGATACAGAGAAATTTCCAGGAATATTCCCCTTGCAAAGTATGAAAACGCCATGGAAATGAGAGATGGTTTTCTGGTACATACAACAAAAATAGGGGGAACTGGGGCCTATCAATACTACATGAATTTATACAGCTATGATGGAACATATCTTATAGCAGCAAGGCAAGACATTAAAATAAAAGAGATTGTTAACGCCCTTTCGGAAAACTATGAAATAACCAGTAATATAGATGGAAATCTTAAGGATTTCACAATAACATACACTAAGAAGGACCTTGATACTGAGAAAGAAGAAATTATTTCCAAGGACAGATATATATTCAACGATAGCTATAAGATTGACAAAACCCCTATAAGTCTCTCAAACATTGATTATAATAATCAAGATACGGGGGCTTCGTCTGCCGCCCATACCCAGAGCAAGACTGCCTTTTATTCTGAAACAATAAATGGAGAGCATATTAACTATGATGATTACACAATAGTTGTGGTACCAAGATACTCCGGTAACAACCTTGATTCACTTGGAAATAAAACGGTCAGGGTTGTAGAAGATGGTGAAATAGTTACCTTTGCTGTTTTCGGGACACTAAGAAACGTCACGATGTTTAATATTTTAAATATGGGTGAAGAAGGAACTCCAAAACATGTGGGAGATATATCAGACAGTAATGTTACAATTATATGTAGTCTTCCCTCTGACACGTCAGCACTAAAGGTAAGAGGTTTTGCCAGAGTAGGGCAAGAGGAGCAGATTATAGAGTTTACTATTGATGATGTACGTGAAAAAAGTGAATATAATATAATCAAGTATTAAACACCTGTTAGAAGACATATTATTAAACAGTTATATAGAGTAAGAAGGATTGCCCATTAGAAAGAGGGTGTCGCAAAACTACTTTGAAGTAGCTTGCGGCATCTTTTCTTCTTCGTTTCCTCTGATTAGCGGTAATGCGTAAAATTTTGTATTCTGTTGCTTAGCAATTTATCCCCTTCAAATGGGGCAAAATTTTTCAAATTAAAACAGCCTTGCAGGTTTTCTAACACCCCAGCATTGTGCTAAACTTTTAGCACAATGTTCCGGGGTGTTTCGTTATAATATTTGGTCACGATTTTGGTATTTCAGTAAAGGAGTATGCTGAGCGTGGTATAGCTAATGATTTTCCCGATGTTAACCGGTACCCTCATTGTAAAGCTATGATAAAATTTAATCGACATGGTTTCTTCTGGCGTAATGCTATTGAGGGATGAAACCTGCTATAGAATACCTGTTTTGCCGGTTACTATGCCCTTCTTGTGAAAAAACCTTATCGATATTACCAGATTTTTTACTTCCGTACTTCCAACATACTCTAAGCAATGTTATTGATAACCTCAAAGATAGTTTTGTTAACAAGGCAATCCACTGTTATCAGTTAACACAGTTCTACCGGAAACGGTTTTGAAGCAGCTAAATCAGGTAGAGATGTTTTTCCGGGCGGAAGGATTCGATGGTATGTTACCTCGGGATAAAATTGAAAAAGCCATAAAGTTATTGCAAATGATCTCGGCTTTGGAGAAAGCACCCTTCATCAGAAGGTGGAGAGGTCAGTTCGCAAGTAGCTTTATGGCAAATATTTGTATAAATAACTATTGTTTATAGATAAAAAATTTAATTTAATAGCTATACAATCCCAATTATACCTTAATATAAAAAATATTCAAATATTCTGAGTATAATTTATAAACAAAAAGCACCTACCAATTGGCAGGGCTAATAATTGACATCAAATCCCTTGTAGGGCTTTCTTCATCGCTTCCAAAGGGTATAGCTGTGGTTATCCTTTTATCAATTAAGTTTATCGTTCCAATTATTTAATGTCTTCAGTAATGTCCATAATTTTTAACTGAAACTGAAATCCTTCATATGAATTCAGCATCCTGCCAAACTCTTCCCAAGTGAACTCCTTGCCGTCTATCACTAGTTTTGGAGTATCATTATCTTCGTTGTACTCAAATCTTCCCGTAACTTCACTATCTTTGATAGAAATAGTCTTACCTCCATAGGGCGAAAAACTTTTTTTCAAATATCTTTTGAATATTGTCTTTTTGACCTTTGTTTTCAGCTTTTCTAACAAAAGTTGTTGGTCACAATCTACACCATCCATTACAGCTACGGTAAAACCAGGGCTACCATCTTTAGTAACTTCATTTGCTTCATATCCAATCCCCATAGGGCTTACTCTTCTTTGAACGTTAAAGATATGCTTTTTACCTCGTATCCCTGAAAACTCATAAATCCCTGGCTGGAAAGAACTAAGTTCTATCCCCATATAATTTGCCGTAAAATTATTATTACATTCCATACAGATATGGATAGTTTTATTTTCAGAAATTGTTAAATGAACTTGTATATCATTTTTCCGACACAGCTCACAGAAACTCATTTTTTCTCTACACTCCCACTAGCTATTCATGCCAAGTCTAGCAACAGAATTAAAATTTCCTTCTTGTAGTTTATTTTTGTGAATCAAGAATAAACATAGATACATCATGTCCCATGAATATTTTACTTCCAGTATAAAAAGTTTTGGACTGAATATCCCTGTATCCTATTTTAGTCATAATGTCGGCTAACTTTACCTGATCAAATCCGTTATGAACCATATCTGAGACTATCTCTTCATTTTTATTAAAATCTACGATTAGTAAATGTGATGTCCTCCGACATTTAGAACATCATATAATCTTGCTAAAACTAATTCAACATTATTAATATGGAGTAGAACCTGAGCCATAAAAATATAATCAGTATTTATATTCGGTAGACTATCTTTTTCAAAGTCAAAGCATAATGTATCTGCATTCTGTATATTAGAACGAGAAATTTTTTGCTTTATTTGATGAATCATGTTTTGTGATTATCCAAAAACAGTATTGATTGAAAATCATTCAATAAGTTCATGCCGACAAGCCCTGTTCTACATCCAAAATCAATGGCATTCAGGTTTTTAGCATTAACTAAATATTCACGAATAGCATCTGATGATAACTTTGCAATTTAGACCCTTTCAGGAGTGTCATATGTATTAGCTATCATTTCAAACTTATCCGTATTTCCCATTATTACCTCTCCAATCTGTCTTAATCTAAAATCCTAAAAGAGTTTATTTATTGGTTACACCTTCTTTCTATCCTTACCACGCACTCCACATGGCTCGTGAGGACAGCATTGATGTCTTGGACCGATATTTGAACCTTCCGTTCGCGGGAACATATCAATCAGTTTTTTAATGCTTTTGGGGCACCCGGGGTATGGGAGAACATATCCACCCCGGTAATACCTGGATTTTTATTTATTTTTATTCTTGTTTAAACTCGAGTTTACCCTTCAAAACTTCCGGTACATGTTTTGAAGAAATTTCATATTCAATATATGGTGGAGTATCCTTAAACATAAGTACAGAAGGAAATGCCATAGTTGTGTTATGCTTTAAATACTCTATATGAAATGTCAAAATATCATTTTCTTCGTTTTCAAAAACCCTATACAGAAAAAGGGATTCTAAAGACTTTCGATAATCTTCTTTATCACTTTCATACTCTTCCGAGGCACTAATTTGATTTAACGGATTAATCATCCCCATATCTTTATAAGATGGTGGTTGTATAGGATAATACCCATATTTTTCAACAGTGTCGCTCTCTTGTATTGAAAATACAAAATCGGTAAATTTCATCTCTAATAATTCTTCTATTATATTTATACCCGGATACGGTAAATCCGAATGCTTTAAGATGCGACCTTTGGGGATTATTAGTTTAACGTCAATGTCCTCATCATAAGAATTGCCGACATTTGAAATTGCAAGTTTTGCAACGCTAATTACATCAATGTAACTAAAGTAGTCAATGTACTCATTGTAAGCTTTAACATCCCAATATAACTCTTCTAATAATGTATATCGTTCTTTTTCTTCCTCCGTTCCCTCAAATGAAGGACCACTATTACCAAAAGGATTTTTAAACTGTAAAATTTGCTTTTTCAAGTCGCCCACATTCCAGAAATCATCATCAAGTTTAATTTCATTTTTTTCAGCAAAATCTTTAATAGTACTTTTCCAATTATCACTAATATCTGCATCTTTCATAGTTTCCGACACCATGTTAATGTTGCCCATTAGCTTTTGGATATCAATATTCTTCAGATAATTAGGGGGTTCCTTAAGTGTATCCTCAGGCCCCTTTGGATCATCTACTACCCGAGCCGGTAAACCTATATTTTTTAGTACTTGTATTTTTTTAATAATATCTTCTTTTTTATCATCAATAAACTTACTGTCACACAAATTATTCTTGTACAAAGAATAATCTTTTTTTGCTAATGCATTTATATCTCTTACTTTCAAAATAGGATTTAACTTTTCATTTGTTGCGCCTTTCTCACCAGAGATCAGTGGTAAAAAATGTAGTGCAAGATGATTTGTAAACTGGCGTTGAAGTTCATGCTTGTCCTTAATTACAGCATAAACTCCTCTATCTTTATACTTCTCCCTAAAATCCAAAACTCTTTGGTACTGATTCATATCGACTTTTGAGGGGTTAATTGGAGCATCTAAAAAGTACATAAATACTTGTTTGCCAACTGATAACATTTCTTCAATTTCTTCTTCTGTGCCTGAACCATACTTATCCGTTGGAGTACCAAATTTTGTCCAAAAAATTGCAATTGCCGCATCACAATCTCTAACAAATTGTTTATTCAACAATTCTTGAGGTTTATCACCAGATTGAGGATAACTATCCGTGGACCAATGCTTAGTAACCACTTCAATATTATTGATCACACCAAACACCCTGTTAAAACTTTCAACACTTTCTTTTATTACATCCAAATAGTCTAAGACATCTCCAGGACAAGAAATTAATAAATCATAAGCAGTAATTCCTTTTCTTGGCATGCAACCCACCTCCTTTGATTTCCATTTGTTATATTGAATTCTCAAGATTATCTATTATTTATTCTTAATTGAAGGCAACACAGTATCCAGATACTCCTGCCAATATCCTTCATCGTCGCCTTCCATATCATTAAGCCAATAATACATAAACAGAATTTCAAGTTCTTGCTTTCTTCCTTTTATGAATGGTTTCTTCGGCATTTTTCTATATAAAGGGTTGAGATTAAATAGATTGCTTTTCTGCTTATAATCATAGTCGTACTTCCTAAAGGAATACTGGCTCTTCTTCCTATGAGACGCGGGCCACATATCTTCATTATCATAAAATCTGTTAATCCAATTATAGGCAAATGCAGCAAGGTTTACATGGTTTTTAGTCTAGGTTTTTTCAAGCCAATCACTAATCTCTTCAGAAATTGTTGGCACACCAAAGTCAAAATGTTTTTGGCTTTGTACCCTATGATAGTCTTTGATAAAGAGGAAAAGCATTTCAGTCTGCTCTTTAAGAAATGGTATTTTTTAATAAGTTTAGTATAGCATTCATATGAGAGACTTCTGAATTCACTGTCAGTATTATATAGAAAAAACAGCTCATCCTCCTTCAACATATTACCAATATACTTGTGGACCTGCTTTCCATATTCGTCATACATACTAACTGCCCAATCTCTCACTTCAGGCTCATAATCTTGGAGCTGCTTTCGATATTTCTCCAATTTTTCATTTTGTAGCACTGTTTTTTCTTCGGCCTCAGTAATATTCAGATAGTTGTTAAAGTACTCAAATACATAATCAACACAGGATTTCATGTTTTGAGTCCGTTCATCTAGGTCAAACTCATTGAGCTTATCTTCTTTTTTTCTGCGAGCGATATACTCCTCAATTGTAAGCATATGAACACCTCAATTTTTCTCTTTTAACGGTTCTTTTAGTTAACCATATCAAGAGCGCCTGTAAATCTTATCACCTGCATTAAGTTAATGGCAGAAAATCAACTATTTTTTAACCATGTTTGAATTTTACTCTCTATTAATGTTGCATCCAAACTTCCGTCTAATCCATCCTCGGTAATTATCAAATTCCCAAGAGTTTCTGAAATTCTCACACTTTCATAGTTTGCTCGCTTTTCGTCCCAACGCTTTTTATATGATTTATCACTTAGCATTCCAAGATGCTCTAAATAAGCAGTTTTGCCCTTGTAGCGTAGAGTAAAATCAGGAATATAGGTTTTACCACTAACATTTAATGGTTCTTCATAGAAATACTCAATATTAAACTTATCGAGAATATTAGCCACAATTACTTCGGACTTTGATCTAACCATTTCACCACGAATCGTTTTATGGATTAGTTTTTCTTCAAAGTACCGTTTTTGTTTACTAAACTCTATCTCAATGATGTTTGGAACTTCAAATAAGTCTGTATATCGTTGTTTGGTATCCGAATACCAGTCATTTGCATACTGAACTAATTCTTGAATTGACAAATCACTTAATACAATTAGTTTTTCTCTTTGGCGGGATAACGCAGTATACAAAAGTTCTTTTGTAACAAATGAACTTTTACCATTTATGACTACTATGGTTTTGCCAAAGCTAGAACCCTGTGATTTGTGAACAGTAAGAGCATAAGCAAGTTCTAGCTTAGAATCGCTATTATCACCACCAAAATCAGCTTTAGTATATGAAAATACTTTTCCCTCAAATGAGCCAAAACGGAATTTATACCAACTAGTATTCTTATCATTTTTGCCATAGTGGCTTGGGTAATCCACCATGATACCAATTTCACCATTTGCAATATATGCTTTTCCCGATGAACCATCCCAGTAATCCTTCTCACCATTTACATTAGATATGACTTTATCTCCGTAAACAATATTTTGAACAGATTGAGGACTGTTTTTTGACCATGTATATGCATTCCATTTCTCGACAATGTCTTGACGATATTTTCCGTGAAGTTGATTATTCAAATAATAGCTTCCTGCACCAATAAATTTTGTTGGAGATAGAATTTGCCAGTCTTCTATATGTTTACTAGTTGGATAATTTGTATATTTGTCTACAATAGCTCCCAAACTTTTATTAAACCCATCAATATCATCTTCATTAGTCATATTTGTAATTTCCACCAATTCTTCAAAGAACACTTTTTCTAACTCGTCTAAATCGGTGTATTGAATATATTTAAGACGATTATCTGTTTCATTGTTTTGTATACGGTAAATTACATCTTTATCGACTGAATCCGAATTAGAGAATATTTGAGCAAATGATAAATCATCACCACCTGAACCTTGTCTCATCTCAATTTTCAATGTTGCAACCTTTTCAGGATATGAACCCTCTAAATAATTAATCAAATCGACAAATGGGCGTCCTGCTCCTATTGGAGGTAATTGATTTGGATCTCCTATAAAGATGATTCTTTCAGCATGAGAATCAACAAGCTTTAGTATGCCAGCAAACATATCTTCAGTCAGCATTGAACTTTCATCGATAATAACTGTTTTGGCAATACTCGAACTAGGTTGGCTTGGCATCTTATAAGCCATTGTGTTCCAACTGAAACCTTTTGAACGAGTTAAAAATTGTGCCACAGTCATAAACTCAGCATTAACACTATTCTTCTTAAATGAATTCTCAAGTTGAACTCTTGCTTTCCCAGTAGGGGTTAATGCTAATACACCACCAGCTCTAATTTCTTTTGAAGATGCAAAAATCCCCAATGCTGATGTTTTACCCGTCCCTGCTCTTCCCAATAGGACAGATATCTTAGATGATTCGAGAATCCTTAACGCTATCGCCTTTTCATCACGAGCCAGTTCATCGTTTTCTTCATTATTTTCTTGAAGTGCTCCAAATTGGTCGTCAATAATTTTTCTCCAGTTTTGTTCACTTGATAAACTAGTTCCTAAACGGCTACTTACTATATCGACTACCACTTGTTTATAATCTTGATATTCTTTCAGCTTGATGTAAGTATTTTCCACATCAACGTGCAATTCACCTTCCTGCAAGAACTCTAGAACACCTTCGATCTTTTCTGTTTGAAAATCTGTTTTATTATCTAATGGTAATTTGTTAATTTCTTCAACAATTTGATCATAGCTGAGTAAAGTATGGCCTTGATTTGCCGCTTGAACTAAAACAAATATCACCATAGCTCTAAATCGGCGTTTATCACTATCAGTTCTCATTTTGGTTGGTTTCTTAAGAGGATACTTATTTTCCACCAACGGATTCACAAACATTGCATTGTCGATTTGAGAAATAGTAACTTGATGAATGTCCTTTTCTTTTCGTGTAAGTTCATATAAGAGGTATGGGTTTTCAACAATTTCATCTGCATAATTTTTCAGGTTACCCCAAGCATAAATAGCTTGTTCAACAGAAAGATTCAATCGAGACAAAAGTTCAAAGAATTGAGTTTTGTTTTCATTTCTTAATAAACCAGTAAACTCATCCTCTTTGTCAGCTAAGCTGTCATCCAGTTTCACGTTGCCAGTTTCTTTCTCCCCTGAAAAATATAACTTCAATTCAGAAATCAAGTCGTTTTCAGAAGTATCAACATGATGAGCAACATCGAAACCATATCGAACACCGAAAGCTGATAAAATTGAACCTAATCCTGGGAAAATACCACGTTGATTCCAAACGCTTTTTAATTGATTAGCAACATATTCAAGTTGAACATTAACCCATTCATGATTGGCTTCTTTTAGCTTGAGTTTAGCTATATTTTTCAATGCAATTTTCGCTTGATTTAGAACATCAATAGCAGCATCGTAGCTGACCCATTCAGCTGCATATGAAAATTCCGATCTAAAACCTGCCGCTTCAAACAATGTGACACTCGATACATCAAAATCAGGATGCTTTTTTACATGATCGGAAATTTCATGATATGGCATTAAAAAGCCATATTTGCCATCAACTCTTATTGAATGAGCTGCATTTGTCTCCCAAATGTAGTTTTTTTCGTCACTGCTTCCATCAGACTCATACTCATGAGTTTCTACATTTGATACTATATTTCCTATTCCTGCAATTACACGCCGATTATCTTCGATAAATGGAACTTGTTTGTAATATGGAAATATCAATGAATTGTGTGGACTAATTCCGGAAAAGAAATAGTCGAAAATTCCTTTTTGAGATTCTCCATGCGATACCCACGAGCTTGACCAGCTCAGCATTTGTTCTGTTTTTTCTAAGTCAAAATAAAAATTGTAATACCTTTGTTTTTCATTGGCATTATCCTTTAAAGTCCATGAAAAGGGGCGCAATAAAAATGAATAAGGGTTCATCACAAAAGTTGTTTCTTCGAAATGCTTGAACTTAGCATTTCCTTTTTTATATGGATGGTTCATTTTAAGATAAAGCTTGGTATCACTCATGAACGCAGCGTTCTCTGTAATCCAGTTTTGCATTTTTACTGGTCCTACTTGTTTGTAACTTTTACCTTTATTTGTTTCCTCAAACTCCAAGTCCCGTGAGGATGCAATGTTGGGGATTACTTGAGCAGCTACATTATACCTAGGATTATTGTCAATTCGCCCAGTATAATCGTTATCCTTCCATGGAATTCTTGTTGAAAAGTGTTGTACATAGTTTATTTGTGGATTAACTTTCTTACACATTAGCCCTCTCCTCCTAAACCTCTATTACGTAATACCTGCTATTACTATAAACTGGTCTCCAGGAAAACTCGTAATTACCTCTTAATGTAATAGAGTTTTTACCTTTCAGAGGCCCTGTTGGTTTGAAAATTTGACCATAAACTGCATATTTTTTTTGAAAATACTTATAAATGCCTTATTTGTTGCGTCCTTCGTAAAAGGGTCTATCTGATACAAAAAAGGTAATATCTAACTTGCTGCCTATTATTTTGGAAATAATAAAATTTCCGCTTTGATACCTTGTCCCACTTCTGTTTTCAATAAGAATAAAGACATTTTCTGAATGCCACAACATAGGTATGCCTCTTTTATTTGCTTGACAAATAGAAACATACCTACGTATAAATTCGGGATACGTCGAAATTACCTGCTACTTCCGTTATTCTAGGTTTAATATCTTCTGGATATCTAGGTTCTTATTATGTATATCAAACTTATTTTTCCTAACAAAAACATATCCCTTGCCACGTAGGGATTTAACTTGTATCTCACGAAAACGTTTATTTTTATCTTTTACAACGAAATCCACACCGTGGTCGTCTACTTCCGAGGTATAAACATCTAATCCATTCAAGCAAATTCCATTTTGGCAAAATACTCAGCATATTTACCTAGTTTTAGGTTATTAAGTTTTGTCCAATCCAAGTTTGGCATAGTCTTAAATCTCCTTAATCGAGGATTTAATTTTTAAAAATTTATTGCCTTCCTTTTGCCATTATTCATGTATCTGAACATCGACAGCATTGTCTTCACTTCTAACTTCATATCGTTTTTCAGGCTTTCTATATACATTGACCAACTGATGACTTGTTGAAAACGAATTATCCTCAAGATAACTGTTGCTTCCGAAAATCATTTCTTCGATATACCGCGATTCTCGCTCAATCCAATCTGGCTGTTTCTTGCATAATTTTTCGATTCTTTTTATCATTGTGAGATTGCTAACATTTTCAGTAGAATCGTCCGGCATAATTATAAACAAATAATCTCTAGCACGACTAATAGAGACATTTACGATGTTAAGTTTATTGAGAAACATATCCTTTGAAGTCGATATTGACGGTGGCGGGTTGAATAGTGCGATAATAATGTCGCATTCATCACCTTGGAATCCGTGAATAGTCCCTACTTGAACATCAACATTCTTAGGGATCGTGAAAGAGGCCATTAACTTATCTATCAAGTCAGACTGAGCACGATACGGCGCAATCAAGCCTATACGAAAATACTCATCTCCATTTGCCATTTCAAGGAGAGAAGACATGTACTTTACGAACTCAAATGCAAAAAGTGCGGAATACACCTGATAATTACTCTTGCTTTGTAGACGTTTCGGACGATAAATGCTCTCGTATTTACTTACAGGAAATTTTATGATATTTAATGGCTTTATATCAATGAAGTCTTCAATAAGTAATGGTCGTCTATTATCTGTTGTACGGTTATGATGTAACACACCGCCATATGCAAACTGGCTGAACACTTCGCCAATTTCGGGAATGCTTCTATATTGAGTGGTCAGGAGTTCGACCTGGTACTGGTAGGGAATCGTTAAAGGTTGGGTAAACGATTTGAGTTCCACCATAGTGTAGATGTTTTCGTTTTTCCAGATGTCTACGGTGGTAATCGGCTCTATCTGGAATGGGTCTCCCGCGATGATGAACTTCTTAGGTGTCTTCTTGTAAATTGGGAAAATGATATTGACCAGCGGAATCATAGACGCTTCGTCAATGATGATATAGTCCCACATTAGCGCACTCAAATGAAGCCTCGTGTTTTCGTCCGGCAGGAAGTAATCATAGGGGAAACGGGCAATTGTCGTAACCGTCACATTTCTTGGGAAAGTTCGAATATCAAAAGTCTTATCACTGAAAACCCCGCTCTGTTCAATGATGCTGTCGTTAGTTGCCCCGAAGCGGACAAGCCAGTTAGTGTAACTGTGGTCTGCTCCCATGCTCTCCATAAGACGGCGTACAAGTACATCCGCCGCTTTGTTTGTCGGGGTCAAGACAAGAACTTTCAAATCCTCGTCTTCCAGCATAATGGGGAGAATAACCTCTCTCGCCAGATGAGTTGTTTTGCCGGTTCCGGGGGGGCCAAAAACGAACTCGATATTTTCGCATAGGTTGCTCTGCATATCGTAGTCGTCATCGAAATCCAGTTTATTAAATGCTTTCCGCAGTTCCTCCATTAGGAATACGGGGTTTTTTGCCTCTATTCTTGCTTCTTTGACGAGTGATAAATCCACCCCGTCTATGTTCGCGTTTGTCCTCAGTTTCGCCCTTAATGTGTATGATTTTACGTTAACAACTTCAACTGCGACTTTTACCATCGACTGATTTGCAAAATGCAATTCAAGTGGAATATCCGCAAGGTCTTCCATAGACTGGGGGATATAGCGGTTTGGATGCTTCAAGATAAGGGTTCGTGACGTGCCTTCCTCACGTTCTACCTTTGAGAAAGATATGGAAATCTCCCTACTGTTGGCGTTATTCTCACCGCTGTTCAGAGATTCCATTTCAAGTAAAGCCTTGAACCACCCATAAGAATACTTGTCTGCATTGAGAGCTTGTTGAGTTAAATCTTCAAGATAAGCAATTTCTCTAATTTCCCGTTCACTTCGTTCTTTTGCTTGTTCAATTTTCCTACTGAAATCAACCGATGGCTTTAAATAATCATCCTCGTCGGCAACGGATGAACTTTCTTTGTCATCGGCTGGAGTGCCCGTTTTCTGTTTAGGTGCGGAAGTTGCTCTCTTGGAAATTTCCTTTGCGACGCGAGAAACAGATGGGTTGACAGTGGTAGCTTGATCATCCAGCATATCATCACTATCGTCCTCATCATTATTGCCCGCACATTTTTTGGCACGATATTCTTCAGCAGCCCGCGCCAGCACTTGCGGCGGTACATCCGTATAGGCATCAGCAAACTCTATTTTTGCCCGTTGCTCGTCGGTTAAATAGTCGTCGTCCTCATTTTCATCGATTTCTTCCAATATGCCTAAAAAATGGATTAGTTCTTTGGCTTCGTCACTCGAAGTGTCATATTGCTGAGAAATCGTTTGCAGAGTCAAATTGTCTGCAGAAACAAATTCGTCATCAATGTTCAATAGCCACGGTTTTGTGCGTAGTCGCCGTGCTTCAAACGATTCAAACAATTCACTTTCATAACGACGATAGAAATATTCATAAGTCCCGTATATTACATCCTTAAAGTGTTTCCAGCGTGAACATTTAGAAGATATTATCTTCAACAATTGATTCCATAGGGCAACGGATGTTTTGGGGGTCACATTATTAATTACTTGTTTGCTCCCGTCAATATAGCGGTCTGTCCACTCCCGTGTATGCATATTGTAATACGCGGGCTGATTCCATTCATATGACGGTTTAAGCTTATATGCTTGTTCCTCGGTTAATTTTCGTTCGATAATAATTGTTTCTTTTTTTACGCCAAGTTCAGTCAGAAAACTCTCTAAGTAAGTAATATCTTTCTCATCAACAATGGACATATACTCAGCTAAATCAACAAATCGGGTATCTGGCTTCGGCTCGAAGTATTTCTTCATATCTTCCATAGGCCAGTAGAGGTCGCTCGCTTTCCCACGATAAACCGTGTCATCTTCAGCAGATCTATAGCTAACGAATTCGCAATCCCTAATTAAATCTATGTAGTCCTCGATCTCTGACTGCGGACACTCTTTATAATACTTAAAGAAGTTTCGAAAATGCGGGTCGGTATAAATCTCTTTAGCATCCTGATATTGCGGCAGAATAATATTGTAAATCTCATCTCGTAGCGAAGGTTCCTTTATACCTAGTCGTTGAATTAACTCGACCGTGTCTTCCTTATCTAAGAGAGCTTCATTAATGGTTTCGTAGCCGCTGACATCTTCAGAGGGAAGGAACAGTATGGCTTGTCCATTATCGTCAAAAGCGGCAAAAGCCCTATTGTCTTGATTTAGGAAAACCGGCTTGGTCTTTATTAGTTTTGTCCGGACATCCGTGCCAGAAACCCATTTGTAAAAGCTGTGTAACCAGTCAATTGTCTGTGCTTCAATGAATGTTGATGAAACACCACTTTTAGAGGTTCCGTCTTGATAAGTCCAACCTTCAAGAATATCTTCTTCGTTTAACCAAGCATTAGTAATTGAATCAATATATTCAGTAAGTGCTTTGTTCTTACGTAAAGTTTCCTGCCGACCAAAAGATGTGAAAACCCATTTGGCGTTCTCGTCTTCGCACAATGTAGCCAACTGCTTATTTGAAAATACCTCGGCAATTTGAGGAACGAACGCCCAGTATGCATTTTGCATTGATATAAATCCATCAAAAGCTGGTAACAAGTCCTCGTTACTCATCTTTCCCAGAATAGCTGTATAAAATGGCTTGAATGAAATTTTCCTTTTGTCGTTCACATCGCCAAAAGTTCCTTCGTCATAAGGAATAATGTCAAATATCTCATCATTAATAAGTGGATAACCATTTGCTTGACCAATATCTCTAAGATAAACAAGACTATCCGCCGCCAAAGCAGACAATAATTCAATCATATCTTTATTATGCTGAACAGCTGCCCGGATACCCTCGCGGCTGTCAGTAAGCAAGAACGGTGCGTGAATAATGAAGTTCAGACCGGTTACCTCTTTTGTCGGGAAGAAGCAAAAGGCTGAATGGTGTTCTGCGGTCAGATTTCCTTTTTCATCGAGAAAGAAACCGACTGAATATCTATGTCCATTACCGTCTTTGCGTGAAAACAACCACAGCCTATCGTCATAGATTTCATCACCATCATTTTGCGTAAGGCAAATAAGCTCCCCAACTGTTAAGCCGAATTGCTGCTTTTGCTCTATGAATTTACCGTATAATCCCAATGCG
Source organism: Bacillota bacterium (assembly GCA_009711615.1). GTDB lineage: Bacteria > Bacillota > Desulfotomaculia > Desulfotomaculales > Desulfohalotomaculaceae > Desulforadius. Next base: position 81,085 of record VENI01000008.1, read on the forward strand.
CCAGGGATTTCTAGCGAAATATTCTCAAGATGTGACAAAAACAAAAGCGGGTAATCTAACGAACGAAGTTTCTCAGAAATATCCTCATATGCCTCCGCTGCAATTCGCTCTGTGTGGTCAAACGGAAAAACAAATAATGTTTCGTCTGTTTTCCTGCCAAAAAAATCTTCACTAATTTTTGTCGGTACGATAAAACGATCTATTTTAAAAAAGATGTTCGGGTCATAAATATGCGGTGTTGATGTGTATTGAAACACCGACTTAAATCCAACACCAAATTTACCTATTGAGGCTTCACGTTTATTAGAGTTAGCAATTGACGTTATTGCGTTAATATCGCCTAACGCATTGTTTGCGGAATCTTCTGCTTCAGTTGCTGGATTGGATATAGAAAATCGCCGTGATCCGTTATGCGCAAAGATTAATTTATCTTTATGCAACACAAAGCGAGCCGATGTTGCTTTTGCATCATCAGCGTTTTGGAGCAACTCATATATAAAGTGCGCTTGGTCGGAATACTTCTCAACAACACTGTTCTTTACTCCGCGCAATGCAGGATCATCTAGAGCGTCAGCAAGACGCTCTCTGTGATTTGATAATTCGACAAAATAAATCTCTTCCTGAGTGTTCATTGATACTTCCCCCTAAATCAATTACAGAGTTTATCGTTAACATTGGCAGATAAGGTGGCTATCATCGAATAAGGTCGCGAGGTAAATAAGCTGATTCCTCGATTATTCATGTTTTAAAAAATATGGATGCATCTGACTAATTAAATAAATACACCCATATTATACTATATTAAAGTATTCAATTTCATTATTAAAACCTATGTTATAACATCTCTCAAAACTAAATGCCAGATTTCAAAGGAAATTTTTTTACTGCTCATTAACCTTTTTTTAACTATATCTTTTTTCTGTGACTGACTCACTTACCATGCAGTACATTTTCTCTACACCATTTTTTGAAGCTTCAAAGTTATATGCATTATCCATGCTGATTCCAATGCTACCCGCCTCTTTTGCAGCATCAATGTTTGCACCAAGGAAGATAAACTCCCAACCATATTTCTCCTGCTGGTGTATTATAAGCTCTTTTACTTTCTCGCAGGAGAATTCCCGACTGGCATTTTCCAAACCGTCTGTTGTGATAACGAATATAATCTTACTCGGCCTTTTATCCTCACTTGTTTTTGAAAACCTATAACCCATATCTAAAATAGTCTTTCCCACTGCATCTAACAGGGCTGTACACCCTCTTACAAAATACTCCTTATCAGTCAATCTTGCTTTCCTTGCATCAAGCCCATTCCATAATATCTCATACTGATTATCAAATAGGACTGCTGTAACATTTGTTTCTCCTAATTGGCTCTGTTTCTCTATAAAAGCATTAAATCCACCAATGGTATCGCTTTCAAGACCTTTCATAGACCCGCTCCGGTCAAGCAGGAAAACAATTTCTGTTAATTTCCTATTCATTCATATCATCCTTTCGAATTAGTTGATGATATAATATTAACTGGGATTTACTTGGAATTGGTCGCCCCATAAGCGACATTTTGGGGGTTGGGCATTATGCTTGAAAAAAAGCTGTTAATAGAATTACAGGAATATGTAGAAAGAAACTTATTCAGGTTAAATTTTTCTTTTTGTGAATCCCCAAAATATTCAGAAGAAGAGCTTTGTATAGATGCACTTCCTATGGAAATGGAAGCTTTTATTAAAAAGAAACGTAAGCCAACCTTTAGTCAGGTGCTGTTTAGTTTCATTGATAAAAAAGGGGCAAGTGACTCGGATATTTATAAAAGAGCCGGAATCGACCGCAGACACTTTTCCAAAATACGTTCCAACCCAGATTATAGGCCGGGGAAAAATACTACTATTGCACTGGCTATGGCCCTTGAACTTAACAAAAATCAAACCGATCAGCTATTAAGTACTGCTGGCTACTCCTTGTCTGAAAGCGATACCTTCGATTTGGTTATTCGTTTCTGTCTAGAGAAAAAAATATATTCTATGCATGATGTTAATCAGGCTTTGGATTACTTTAGTCTAAAGCCCTTGGCGGGAGTGATAGAATAAAAAATAAGCCGACCAAGGTGAACACAAACACCTCAGTCGGCCTATATTTTGACTTATTTAATTTGACATTCAATCTCCGTCCCATCCAGTAATGAAAATATGGCCTTACCATCTTCAAACACCGTTATCTTCTCAACCAGTGCAAAATACAAATCCAAATTAAACTCTGTTATTGGCGTGGCTTTCCTGATAATTTCAATAAAATGGTTTGCTTTATATCTTTCTAGTAGGTTTTCACTGTTTAGTTTATCTTTCCATTTTTCCATAAAGTAATCTTTATTTTCGAGTATAGCATTAAAAGTGTTTACGAAAGCCTGGTATAAAATTTTATCAGCCACATGTTTGTTGTCACAGCACTTTTTTCCTTTAGCGATGTACTTTTTGTTACACCGCCATACAATTTTTCTAAACCTGTCATCGTTAGAATTCCATACTTTTCTGCCAAAGATGCTGCCGCATTTCCCGCATATCACCCTGCCTGCAAAAGGATTATCTACTGTAGCATAATCTACTTTTTTAATGTCATGTTCCTCTGCAAAGGCTCTTCTTCTCTCCATTTCAAGCTGGACCGCTTCCCACATGTCCTTATCGATAATGGCCGGGTGGCTCTCTTCTACATAATACCGGGGAATCTGCCCTGTGTTTACCACTCGTTTCTTTGTCAGAAAATCTACCGTGTAGGTTTTTTGAAGAAGGGCATCGCCTTTATATTTTTCATTTTGAAGCATATTTCTAATGCTGCTTTCATACCACTTTGCTTTCCCGTTCCAGTTTGGTACCCCTTCTGCCTCTAACTCCCTGGCTATCCTGTTTGGTCCCTTGCCATCAAGGTAATCCTTATATATCCTTCTGACTATCTTGGCCTGTTGTTCATTAATAACAAGGTCCCCATCCTCATCCTTGTCGTAACCCAGAAACTTAGTATGATTGACAGCAACCTTGCCCTGCTCAAATCGCCTTCTAATTCCCCATGTGGAGTTCTCAGAAATTGATCGGCTCTCATCTTGAGCGAGGCTGGAAAGAATGCTTAGCAGGACTTCCCCTTTACTATCTAAGGTGTTAATATTTTCTTTTTCAAAAACGACCCCAATGCCTAAGTCTTTAAGCTGCCGGACATAATTTAAGCAGTCTAAGGTGTTTCTTGCAAACCTTGATATGGATTTAGTAATAATCATATCAATTTTTCCGGTCTTACAGTCCTCAATCATTTTATTGAACTGCTCTCTCTTCTTAGTGTTGGTACCAGAGATACCCTCATCTGCATAAATGCCAGCATATTCATAATCAGGATGGTTAGAAATGTAACCAGTATAATATTTAACCTGTGCTTCATAACTTGATAACTGTTCTAACTGGTCTGTCGAAACCCGGCAATAGGCCGCCATCTTCTTTTTCTGTGGTTTTAACCTTTCCGCGGTGCTCTGATTGTTTACCCTTGCGGGTATAACTGTAATGTTTTTTGCCATCCTTTCTAACCTCCTTTATAATGGTTTCTTCCTTTATATTCAGCCTGCTAACCACTTCATCATCTATACTAGTTCCTGCGCAGGCACATTTTCCATTTTTAATATAGTTACTGCATTGCCATACTATTTTTTTGTAGGAAAGTTTACTGTTCCAAGTCCTGCGTCTTAATGTAGCACCACATTTACCGCAGTAAAGCATTCCCGTTAGAGGGTATCGATTAAGGTGTTTCCTTTGATGCCTTTCGCTTCAGCTCTTAATTTCATTTCCACACTAACTGCTTCCCACATTTCCTTTGTAACAATTGGTTGATGGTTATCTTCTATATAATAGCTTTCTACTTGACCGTTGTTTGGTACTGTCCCTTTCTTTAAATGATCCGGAGTATAATACTTTTGCAGTATGGCATCTCCTTTATATTTTTCGTTCTTAAGAATGTTCAAGACTGTGCTTTCATGCCATCTGCCCCCTGCAACAGTCGATATTCCATCTGCATTCAATTCCTTGGCTATGGTAAATACCCCTTTGCCCTCTAGATAATCATTAAAAATTCTTTTAACTACTTTTGCTTGGTTTTGGTTTATAACCAAATTACCGTTATCGTCCTTATCGTAGCCCAGAAACCTTGTGGTGTTAATTATCAACTCCCCTCGCTCAAATTTCTTTTTTACCCTCCATTTGAGGTTGTCACTGACATTTTTACTTTCTTCCTGGGCAAAAGAAGAGAGGACGGTAAGCATTAACTCACCGTCCCCTGATAAGGTATTTATATTTTCTTTTTCAAATCTTACTTCAACACCTATTTCTCTTAGTTCCCTAACTGTTTGTAGCATAATCGCTGTGTTTCTGGCAAACCTTGAGATAGATTTTGTAATAATCAAATCAATGTCACCTTGCCTTGCCAGTTCTAGCATTCGTTTAAACCATGGTCTATTTTCAATGGTTCCACTAATGCCTCGATCGGCAAACACACCAGCAAACTCATATTCAGGATTTGCTTTGATGTATCTCTCGTAATAGCTTATCTGGTTTTCTAGTGATTCACCTTGCTTTTCATGTTCACTGGAAACTCTGGCATAGGCGCATACTCTTTTCTTTGTTTCCTTGGTTTCTTCTGTTGGCGCTATGATTCTAACCCGCATTAAGGCCCTCCTTTCTATCAATTTGGTAGTAACATATATCACTCTAAAGGCCTTTATAGTCAAGTTAATAGAGCCGTTTATTCGAACTTTATATACATCAAAACCCGCTTTTTTAAGTTTTTTAAGTGTTGCCTCCGCATTCTCTTTTTTAGAAAGAGCCCCCACCTGAACCCGGTAATATTTCTTTATTTCAGCGGGTTTTTCGGGTGAGGGTGAAATAACAGCAAGAATATCCTTATCAACCCAAGTCATAATCCCGGCTGCCTCTTCACCTGTTTTCTTATCAACCTTTTTTCCCAGCAGGACACATTGTTTGCCACCTTTAATGACAGGTTTTTCTCTAAAGCGTAATTCGGTCACCTTATGAAATGTATCCCTTTTCACCCATGCAGGAATGATAGGCCCTCCGGGATAATACTTATCTGCACTAAGTTTTATTGCCACTACGTCACCAACTGCAATGTCATTTACTTCAGCTGCTTGGCTGTTTCCCTTATTCAGTTCTGCTTTAACAGCTGTCCGGAAAGTATCCATATTCTCTCCATGCTTTGGAAACCAGTGCAGCACGTCAGCGTGGTTACTGGCAATTCCCCTTTTATGGCCTTCACTATGGCAGATGATATCTCTTTCACTCAGTCCAAACTTCTGACAAAGCATCACACAAAGCTCAATAGCATTCTGCCATGTTTTTCTAAAGTAGGCTTCCTGTTCTGCCACGTCATACCCCACCATATTGGCTCCAGTGGAATAAGAAAACCCACTTGGCTCACAGAGTTCAAAGCCAATGTGGGTATTGTTTGCATTACCTCCAGCGTGCCAGCCTCGGTGATTCCATGGGAGGTACTGATAAACCCCTTCATCATCAACAAAGGCATGAACGCACACCTGCCGGTTTATCTCACCGGCTTTATAAGATTTATTCCAGCGATTAAACCACTCTGCCGTCATTACACCTGGAGTTGCAGTTGAGTGCACCATAATGCCTTGGGGGTTGATCTTCCTTCCTGGTAGCAATCATTATTGGTCATATATTTTGCGGTTAGTTTCATCTTTTTTCTCCTCTGCTTTACCATTAAACTGGGCCAACACATCGGTTAGCTTTTTAGGAATAGGTAGGCCAATTCTACTTGCATTTTCAATAATGCTGATACCTTCATTGGACAAATAGAAAAAGATGACTGCTGTGCGAATAGCACTGCCGTCACCTATTATCCGGCTATCTATGATATGGGCCACCCCGACAAGGGTAAAAATAAGTACCTTTTTAAAGATACCTCTAGCACCAATGTCGCTGGAAAGTCTTTTATCAATGATTGCAACCATAACCCCTGTTACGTAATCCACAACCACAAAGGTTATAAGGGCGTATAAAAAGCCATCATAACCGCCGAAAAACCAACCCAACCAACCACCCACCGCAGCAATAGCCATCTGTAAATAAGACCATATTTCTCTCATTTTACTTCCTCACTTTCATTTATCATTAGATCTATATAAAAAAGACGCCAGTGATTATAAAGCCGGTAGGCTCAAATCACATAGCGTCTTTATTTTCTTCATTTTTATCTCAATTGTTGAAATATTCTATTACACGTTTTATAGAAAATCAAATCAACTAATTGAGTGACTATCTTCAGATTTCCCACTATGCTTATAAAAGCTCGTAATAACCACATACCCAAATATTAGTTGAAAGATAAGTATAAAATTAGTTCCATATTTTATCAATGTGCTCAGAATAGGATCAACCAAAAATACTTTTTGCAAAAATTGATTATTACTAAATCCTAAAAAATATGTAAGTGAGAAATATAATGATGGTAGTCCCATTATAGTTATCTTGGGTAAATTAATTTTCCAGGTTCCATCTTTTTTCACTTCACTAATTAAATGTTCTAGACCTAGAATTAAACCTATACCTACATTAATAAACATAGCGATAGTTAAAAAGTATAAATTGATACGAAATGTTTCATTAAAATCTGCTTTTAATTGTGTAGCAACATACTCCTTTGACAATACCAAAATAATTATTAGTACCGTGTAAATAGTATACTTTAACCATCCTTTTTTCTTCATAACTTCCCCCTTAATAAAATAATGCATCTTTTATCAAATGCGCATTAGATACTATAGGTTATTATTAGACTGTACTGCTCCTAGGTATATAAAGAACATTATAGAAAGGCACCAACATTAATGGTTTACTACTGTATCAACATCAACTACCCACCAAGACCCTCTATCAATAACTAAATAATATTTCTGTTCTGATTCAGCAATAAACTTATCATCATCTTCTTTTCCAAAACTGACGATAACAGAAAAGACCTTATCGAAGGTACTATGTTTACCTTCAAATTTTGTGCCTGAAACATCAAAAGCACTGTATTTGTCCTTAATTTTGTTCAACAAAAAAGTGTCTTTCACTTCAGGATGTATATAGTCTGATGGATTGTTTTCTTGGTCTATTAAATTATTAATGAAGTGCCGCATAAAACGATAGGGAAATTCCATATCATCGTATCTAGGTTCACGATTAAAGAAGGTATATTTTTTTACTTTCCATTGAGGTTTTACTTCGATTTCTTGGGTTTTTCCAGTTTCTTTATCTTTTAGTTAAATTGTAAATCTCTTTATATCTAAAGAACTATAATCATTGGCTCTTACCTCAATTAGAGATACTTTACTGATGCTCCTAGAACTTAAGCGTTGCCCATTAACAAGTTCATTTCCAGATTCGTCAAAAATTTCAACAGGGTAATCTGGTCTACTCCAATCGAACTCAGTATACATTACGCCTGAAACTCTAAGTGTACTTGTATCGCTATAGTGAATTTCGTAAGGGGTACTGTAAAAATAACAAACATTAAGAAAAGGAAAATATAGTGATTGAGGTAATTTGTTTGCAATTGCAATTTGCCAATCGTATAAACCTAGCCTATTGATGCTGGAAGTAAGATTTTGAAGTTTAGCCTCTTCTACATAAAAAAATGAATTACCTACTTTTAATTCTTTATCAATTGTAAATGTTTTTAATGAGTAGCAATGTTGCTTGTAATAATAAGCTGAAATGATTAACCAAATAACTAAAAGACAACAAAATATTTTAATAAATGTTTTGATGTTAAATCTCTTTGCTTTTACCACACTTTCTTCAGTTGAATTGATAGTACCCATTATAGACCTCCTCAGCTACCTTCTTTTTTCTACGAAAAGTAATATTAGAGTAGCAAGTGGTCCCAAAATTAAGGATATTAAAAACCAATTAAAACCGCTTCTGTTTTTACCTTGAGCTAACCCAGCATTTATTAATGATAAAGTTCCCCAACCTGCATAAAAATCACTACTCATTTTATACACCTCTTAAATGTTTTATTTTTTCTTAAGTGCTTTTCTTCTTTATAGCTGTTAGAAGTGTGTGACCAAAGATTAAGCCAAACATAGTTATAGGTATTTCAGAGATGCTTAATAATCTATGGCCGGGCCAGAAAAACAAGTTAGGTAGTAAATTACCTAACGTAAAATAGATCAGCACGTTGAAAGTAATATAAAGAGAGGGCAGGCCAACCCCTAATAGTTTTACCCAGTCTAAATACCACTGGCCCGACTTCCTCACGGTGCAGATGAACAAAGGTAGTGCCAATAACATCCCTAATACTACAGGGTATGTTGCCATATAAAGCATTATCAGCTTAGCGTTAAAACTACCAATCATCTGACGTTCTAAATATTGCTGATAGATAAGACTCCAATAAAACACTAAGCCAAAGAAAATCATATACAAAAAATAACCTAGTAAGCGTTTTATAGTGTTATTCAAACAATCACCCCTCTTAGCAAAACTATTCACTAGTAATTTAATAATTCCTTTTGCATTAGAGGAAAAATACCCGCTACAGATCAAACAACTTACAATGGCAAACAGGGTTAAACCCAGGTGACCAAGCGCTGCAATGGCAATATCAAATAATTACCTATATCATTAATAAGGTGCGTAGTGAACACAGTTATTTCCTTTGACATAAAAACCATCATCAGGTACATAAATGGCACCTCCAAAACTCTGATTGGAAGTAAGGCCGGACTGCTCTACACCCTCCCATGTCAAACCATCTTCAGATACATAAAGCATTCCTTCATTAAATAAAGCATATTTACCCCAGCTCTCCATCCAAATAATATTTTGAGGATTGGGGGTGTTGTTGCTATCTAAATCTCCTACATAGGACAGGTTTGTTTCTGTTACCTGAGTGGCATCATCGTTTATAACACAAAGGTTAACATGAAAAGTTCCGTCTATATATCGCCACTTCATCACAAAGAGCTTTTCGTGAACCGATTTTAAATATATATAAGACGTTTCGTCCTGATCCTCAGGTATGGTGATAGTCCAGACACCGGGACTTGAGGGATTTGCCTTAGCAATTTCTGTGTCGCTACTAGTAATGCCTACAAATAACCCCTTATGAGCGGTTAGGGAACTAAAAACCGGTACTGATGAACCGTCAGAGCCTACCAGAACCCAGGCAGTCCTTTCTGTTAAAGAATCATAACTGTAATAAAGGGGTGACTTGTAATACCAAAAACTCACAATACCACACCCCGCCCCCGCATCATAGGCTCCAACGGTCATGGCATTCTGTGCATTTTCACAGTAGCCGCCATTATGCCAAGTGATGCCATCAAAGGAAGCGATAATATTGGAAAACCCAGTAATCTTGGCTAAGAACACGCCATCTCCTGCCCAGAGGATTTGCGGTTCGCCATAGCTCCACCAGGGAACATCAGCAATTGTCCACTGCCCTGTGGTTTTATCAAAGTAAGACATATAAGGGGTCTTGGCATAATAGACAGCAATTTGAGCCTGGCCATTATCATAAACACTAATCTGCCTCTCGCTATTGTAGGAAGAATAGCCAAAGTCGTAATAATAAAGTTTTTGCCAATTAAGAGAAGGTATCTCAAATAAACGTTTAAGATTCCCTCTACCCCCAAAGGCTGTCCATATGGCCAGAGGGTTATTGAATCCTTTATCATAACTCATAATTAAACTCCTTATTAAACCTTATCTATTGCAGTAATTCTGCCATTGCTATCTGTGGTATAGTTATAAACTGCGTTGGTGCCGTCCACATAGGTAACTTCAAAGCTATTTGAACCCACTAAAAGATTGGAAACTTCCTTTAACAGCAGCTCTGAAGTGATGTTCTCCAGTTGAATGCTGGTAATCTTGCCATTACTATCACTGGTATAGCTATACTGAGCACTGTATTGGGTAATCGAATCCTTCTCCACCTCATAAGTAACATTGATAAAACCGTTTTCAATGGAGAGATTAGAAACCACAGCATATGCTATCTCCATCTGATCCATCTGATATTGAAGATTGCCAACGGAGTAATCAACTTCAGTAAGGGACTCATCAACTTTGCTAAGGGATTTCTCCACAGTAGTCATAGAGCTTTCAATCCGATAAAAGGTGTCTGAAATACTGGGTTTGTATTTGCCTACTTCCACTCGAATGTTATAGCGGTAAAAAGGGTTGTACTCCAGGGAAATTATCCGGGTTTTTACATCAATACCCAGGGGCTTAAAAACAATATGTACGTTATCTCCCACCATGAGGTTTAAGAGCTTGAAAAAAGAGATGTCATAAGATGAAGAGTTTTCTCTGGAGTCATAGGATACCGCCACGTTGGTAACGTTTTTGGTGTCCATCACCTTTTTATAGTTACTACTGCCCCGGTGGCTTCGAATATTTATCTTATAGCCGTCATATTCTAACTCCCCGCCTAGAATGGCAATAAACTGCATTAATGCCGATCGTCTCGTAACCTCCTGATTAATCTTCATGGTAGTACTTTCGGTATACTCCACTACCCCCACCGCAAAGGGGGTTTCAGCTAGGATCAGAGTTAATCCGTCTGCAGGGTTTCCTTTGAAATCAAAATCGTTAATGTTATACATATCATCATTCAAGGTATAAGATATGTGCTCGCAAATGACAGAACAGATCGGAAGGCTACCCTGAAGCGATTTCTTAATCTGCACAATTTTAAAATACTGCCCATTAAGCTTCACTAGTTGTTTGGTCTTTAAGGCCAGGGCAGACTTTGCCAGCACCGTAAAGGATAAGGTAAACTCGCCCTCTAGGGTTTCTCTAGCATTGGCCGTCATCACTTTACGGATGGTTTGAATTAGAGTATTACCTGCATAAATTTCTATCATGGCTTATCTGCCCTCCTTGTTAGTTAACTGTTTAAGACCCAGCAACACCTAAGTTTCTAACTGTCACCGTGTTTTGGTTCCACTGTAGCTGGGCAATAATCCGGGTCAGCACCGTACCATCAATGGTTAAAGGTATGGTCACATTAAGTCCCGCATCTTCAGTTCCTTTGGTATCAGTGCTTACCTGACTGTTCAGGTCAAGGTCAAAGTCAGTGGGTATTGCTCCTTCCATATCTTTTTCTACACCCCGCATGGCACTACTAAAGCCTTCACCGATCCCTTGACCCATGTTCTCACCAATCCCGGCAAAGACCTTCGAGGGCGAGCGAATACCAAGGCCACCTTTGACACTGCTGACAATACCGCCTACGAAGTCGTTGACTTTTCTCTGTAACCAGCTAATCATTGAAGCGATACCATCCCAAAGCCCTAATACAATGTTTTTGCCTACTTCAACGATTGAATAAGCCGCTTTCCCAACACCTATAACGATGGCAGCAACAATCTGGGGGAGTTGGGCCACAAGCTGTGGGATTGCTTGAATAATTCCCGCAGCAAGCTGAATGATAAGCTTTATTACCATCTCAGTAATCTGTGGCAGACTAGCGGCAATAAAGTTAATAATTGAGCTAATGATGGTCGGCAAAGCCTCCATAAGTTTTGGCAGTGCATTTAAGATTCCCATTGCCAGGCCTTCGATAATTTTAAAGGCCGCACCTAGAATCATGTCCAAATTACTTATGATTACGTCCACTATTAAAGTCAGTGTTTCCACAATAGCTGGAATAAGCTCCGGTAATGCCTCACCTATACCGGTGGCCAAGGTTACAATAATCATTAGAGCTGCTTCTACCAGTGCAGGCAAGTTATCAATAATACCATCCACCAAAGCAATAACAAGGTGTAACGCTCCTTCTGTAATTTGAGGAAGGGCAGCGATTAAACTATCCAGTAGGGTCATAACAATCTGCATGGCAGAATCAATAATTACCGGGAGGTTGTCGACTACGGCCCCTGCGATGGACGTCACAATTTGAAGGCCTAAGGTGACAAACTGCGCAGTTGTTCCGTGATGATAGTTGTGATACCACCCACCGTCTTGCCAATGATGTCAGAGATTTTATCAAAATCTCCGTCTGCAGCATTGATGCCGTTGGAGAGTTCGGAAAACAGATCGGTAATTCCAGCAGACACTTCACTCACCGCAGGTAAAAATACACCTTGCAGGGATCGCTTCACACCCTCAAACCCATCGGTCAGATTGTTATATTTAACCTCTGTAATTTGCGATAGGGCATCACTACTGGCCAAGGTACTGTCTTTCATACTAGCAAGCACAGGTAAAACATTGGCCTCTAAATCCTCAAACTGGGTTCCAAAGAGTTGTACCCCAATGGTATTTTTAAGCAGCGGATCTTCAATTTCTTGCAGTCTTTCAATGACGTTATAAAAGGCATCGTTTGCCATCTCTCCGCCTTGGGAAAACTGTCTTGTCATCTCTTCAGCACTTAACCCTAGTGCAGTAAAAGCCTCTATGCTGGTTTTGCTGCCGTCTTTTGCCAAAAAGTACCCCTTACTCCATTGGGGGTCCTTCCATTTTGCGTTGGCAAGTGAGTTTACCACTGTCTCCCAAGTAACCAGCCACGACCGCTTTGTGCGACCAGCATGGCTGGTTGGTTAATTGGCTATTCGACAATCATCGACGTAATGCGGGTGGTACCCGGAGCTTTCTTTCGACTCACCCAAAGGTAGAAGCGGTTCGGTCTCGCAATGATTAAATTAACAATTTATACAGAAAGCTGTAAGTGGTAAACTAAAAGGGACAAATTTTGGCCATTAAAAACGGACGATTATTTCCAGTTCACATACCACTTTTCTTAGTTAACTGGTATATTTATCAGGTAACGTGAGAGGAGTGAATAAAATGGTGAGGTGGAAAATGTATAGCGAAATTCTTCGACTTAAAAACTTGGGATTTAATAAATCACAAGTAGCAAGGCAACTAGGTATTAATGTAAAAACGGTAAGTAAGTACTGGGATGTTGATGCCGAAGGTTTTTCCAATGTTTTGCAAAGTGTTGGTGACCGGTCAAAGAAACTAGATAAGTACAATGATGTTATCCTTGGGTGGCTACGAGAATTCCCAGACATCAGTAGTGCCCAGGTGATGGACTGGCTTAAGGAACACTACAAGGTAACTGATTGTAGAGGGCGTACTGTCCGGCGCTATGTATCACGACTTCGAAAGAAACACAACATCCATAAAAAACAAGCTAGCAGGCAGTACCAAGCAGTGGTTGATCCGCCGATGGGTAAACAGATGCAAATTGATTTTGGAGAAACAACAGTGCGGAAGTCCACAGGTGGATATATTAAAATTTACGGCATGGGCGTAGTGCTTTCACACTCTAGATACAAATACGCAGAGTGGTCAGATAAGCCACTTACCTCAGCCACTTTTATTCAAATGTTGGGACGCTGTTTTGACTACATTGGTGGCGTTCCTGAAGAGTTGGTCTTTGATCAAGATAAGATAATTGCAGTCAGCGAAAACCATGGTGATATTATCTACACCTTTGAATTCGAAAAGTTTAAGCAGGCTATGGGTTTTAAGGCATGGCTTTGTAGAAAAAGCGACCCTGAGAGTAAAGGCCGAGTTGAAGCAGTTGTAAAGTATATGAAGCGTAATTTTGCCGCTAACCGTCTGTTCATAGATCTTAAAATATGGAATCGGAGTTGTGAAGATTGGCTGGAACGAACAGCAAATACTAAGCGTCATGGCACAACAAAAAAGATACCAGCAGAGGTGTTTCTCTTGGAAAAGCAGCACCTCAAACCAGTACCTTATACAAATAATATACCTAAGGATATTGTAACAAGAGCGGTAAGAAAAGACAATACTATCCTTTACAAGAGCAACCGTTACTCCGTACCGGTTGGCACATACAAACAGGGCATAGAATTAGAGCTAGAAATAGAGGACAATTGCATTATCCTCTATCATCTCTTTACCAACCAAATTGTAGCTAAACATAAAATTAGTTTGGAGAAAGGTGCGTTAATTCAAAACAACAATCATCTCAGAGATAACAGCAAAAAAATAGATGAGCTTTACCAAACAACTCTAGAGAACCTGGGTGGAGGTGGCAATGCCGCTGAGTTTCTTAAAGCCATCCGTCGGGAGAAAACCAGATATGTACGTGATCAGTTTGGGGTAATGAATGAGGTGGCAAAAGTTTACCCTAAACCTATTGTGAAAAAGTCCATCGCCTATTGTCTAGAGATGAGTCTTTACAGTGCTGTGGATTGCCGTTGTGCAGCAGAATATTTTCTTAGCCAACAAGAAACATCTGTTGATATGTCAATATTAGATAATCCAAATTCATGGCCACAATACCTCAAGGTAAAAGCTGAGCAGAGAAGCATCACTGCATACTCCAGACTCTTGGGAGGTGCCAAACATTGAATAACACCAAGACCCAAGAGGTTAAGACACTGCTAGGCACATTGCGCCTCAATAGCATCAATGATCAATTGGATGAGTTATTGATAACTGCAATTAAAGAAGATACAACCTGCGTGGAGTTTTTGCATCTTGCTCTACAAAAAGAAGTAGACGCTAGAAATGCCAAATCACGGGCTCAAAGATTAAAACGTGCTGCGTTTCCTTATCACAAAACTATTGATGACTTTGACTTTGGGTTTCAAACATCCGTAACACGGCGCCAGATACAGCAACTGATGGACATGCACTGGATAGAAAAGGCTTTTAATTTACTTTTTCTTGGCCCACCAGGAATTGGAAAGTCGCACATTAGTATCGGGTTGGGTATCCAAGCTGTGGAACTGGGGTACCGTGTTATCTTCATATCGATGGATGAACTGATAAAGACACTAAAAACAGAGGCGATATCAGCAAAGAGTAAACGGCAGCTAAAGAACATTATGAACTGCTCTTTGTTGATCGTAGACGAAGTAGGTTTTTTGCCCATCACAAGGCAAGAAGCAAACCTATTCTTTCAACTGGTAACAAACCTCTACCAGAATACATCAGTAATTGTAACCTCTAACAAGGGCTTTGATGAGTGGTCGGAATTCTTCGGAGATCCGGTTATCACAGCAGCCGTCTTGGACAGGCTTGTTCATAACAGCGAGTTATTTAATATTACAGGTGAAAGCTATCGCTTACAGCACAGAAACACTATATTTGATCAATAACAAGGTCGTTGTTGCTGAAGACATATCATTTTCAGCAACAACAAAAAACCCGTGAATCTCTATTCACAGGCAACTTAATTAACTGGAAAAAATCGTCCAAAATTATTGGCCATTTTTTATCCAAAACTATTGACCGCTTACAAAAGCTTTATGTCGTTGCCACCTTTGATAGTTGTTTCGTGTTGATAAATTGCTTCTGCTATCAGTTCAACAATTAATTTAATAATATTTAACGGCGGCAGAGAAATTATTCCTATTGGTAATTATGTTACTAATATAGGAGACTTTTATTTTGTATTAGCTCTTGTTTTTCTAACAAGCGACAGCGGACTTAATGAATGCTACAACAGTTATAATCTGCTTAATTAATTATTAATATTTGTGTAGTCTGCTCGAAAATATACTTTATAATCACTAATTTTAAAACCATACTCTTTTAGCATTTTAGTAATTAGATTTCTTATAGAATTGCCGCTTTGGTTTATTTCAACATATATTTTATCTGAAACTAATCTTCCTTTTCTAAGATCTTCAGGGTTTGTAGAAAAGTATTTATTCTTCTTTCCATTCATCGATTTCTTTTGTTTAAAACTCATAAATTTATCTTCATCAATGGCAATTAATAATTCACAAGTTTTTACAAGCATTTCTTGCCATGATTTTACTTCAATTAAGTTTTTGTCATTTATTTTAAAACCAAAAGGTCTTTTGTGAGTAAAGTTTTCATATAATGTATGTTCGACATTGTTATCAACTAAATAATCTGAATAATTAGGAATTACTTTTTTATCTATCTCTTCATCTTCATTCTCTTGTAAGTTAATATCTAGTTCCTCTATATCTAAAACATTTATCATCTCATCTATATCCGACTCATATTTACTTGCTCGCTGAGCTAACTCAGAATAAATAGTCGTTTTTTCAAAATCTCTAGCTGATACTGCTTTACTCATGTTCTTTCCAATTGTTTCAATAGTATCATTGAGAATTTCCTTTAAAAGTTCTAAGCTCTCAGAGACATCTACAGCTTTTTCAGGAAAATCCTCTTTGAGTTTAAGTAAAAAATCTTTAATATCCACTAAAATCACCTTAGCTTTTTCTTAAGATTTTCTGTAATTTTTTTACTTAACCTTCTTTTTGACAAAAGTAGTGTTTATATTACAAAAACTTACTTAATTCTTTGAAATAAATTGTTAATAATAACTAAGTAGTTAGTCATCCATCCCAAATATATTATATTTTTTATTATTTTAAGCTTCAGCATGAAATAGGTCAGTGTGTTAATTAATCGTACGTTTTTTAAAAATCACTCTAATCATAAAGCCCCACTTCATTTTGAAAGCGGGGCTTTTTATGGCCTTTTTACACTTCTTCAGATTTCTTTGTCTCTTCTGAACTACCGTTTATGGTAACCATTATCTCTTTGAAGCTCTCTAATCCCGCTTCAATGTTTTCAATAATCTCGTTTGCCAGAAGATCAGGGTCAGGAAGATTATCCAAATCCGCCAGGCTCTTATCTTTAATCCAGAAGATATCAAGATTTGTCTTATCTCTTGCTATAATTTCTTCATAAGTAAACCTGCGCCATCTGCCTTCCGGGTTATTTTCCGACCAAGTTTCTGTGCGATCGTGCCGATTAGATGGGTTATAGCAACGAATGAAATCCTTCAGATCATTGAATGTCATGGGTTTTTTCTTCAGTGTATGGTGAACATTGGTTCTATAATCATAAACCCATACCTCTTTCGTCCATGCATCTTTTGACCCTGGTCTGTTATCAAAGAAAAGAACATTTGCCTTTACACCGGGTTTGTAAAATATCCCGGTTGGCAAACGCAATATGGTGTGCAGCTCAGTTGATTGAAGCATTTGTTTTCTAACAGTTTCCCCGGCACCGCCTTCAAAAAGGACATTGTCAGGTAGGACAACAGCAGCTTGACCATTTTCTTTTAGAAGTGTTTTTATATGTTGCAAAAAGTTTAATTGTTTGTTTGAAGTTGTAGCCCAGAAGTCTTGCCGGTTATACACTAAATCCTCTTTTTCCTGTTCACCTTCTTCGTTGGTAATGGTCATACTGGATTTTTTACCAAAAGGTGGATTGGCAAGCACATAATTAAACCGTTTGCCTTCATCCGCTACCAAAGCATCTTTAGAAGAGATAAAGGTCTCTCCATCAATTTCGCCAATATTGTGCAAGAACATATTCATTAAACACATTCTTCTTGTATTTGCGACTATCTCGTTTCCA
Organism: Bacillota bacterium; assembly: GCA_009711615.1. GTDB lineage: Bacteria > Bacillota > Desulfotomaculia > Desulfotomaculales > Desulfohalotomaculaceae > Desulforadius. Next base: position 98,475 of record VENI01000008.1, read on the forward strand.
TAAAAGGTTTTTGTCTTTAAGAACTCTTTCTGTTCGCGATTCAAATCGTGATGTGCTGTAATGTAGTCATAAGCTGCCAAGAAAAACCCACCTGTACCACAAGCCGGGTCTATAATTGTTTTCATTGGTTCGGGCTGCACACAAGCTACCATTGCCTTGATAAGGGGTCTTGGTGTAAAGTATTGTCCAGCCCCGCTTTTTGTATCTTCCGCATTTTTTTCTAACAGGCCTTCGTAGATTTTTCCTTTCAGGTCAGCCCCCATCATACTCCACTCTTCTTTGTCTACCATGTCGATAATCTTGTAAAGCTTTGCTGGGTCTTGAATCTTGTTTTGCGATTTTGTAAATATTTGTCCTAATGTTCCTTTAGCTTTGGATAGCTCTCTTAAGGTTTTGTTATAATGTAATTCTAATTCCCTACCTCTTTTTCCTTTCAAGCTTTCCCAGTCGTAACCCTCGGGTACATTTATTTTTCGATAATAAGGAGGTTTAGCAAATTCATCAACCATTTTAAGGAATAGTAAATAGGTTAGCTGTTCCAAATAGTCGCCATAACTTACTCCGTCATCCCGAAGAACATGTGCAAAACTCCATACTTTTGAAACTATGCTTGATTCATTTCTCATATTTAAACTTCCTCATTCCTTTTCTTTTTTAATTCTACTCAATAGCTTTTCTGTAGGTTGCCAATCCGACTCCTTTCGGCAAGCTTGCAATTCTTCTTTATTTAGCAGCCTGCCTTCAAAGGCTTTTTTAAGGATACTTTGACGTAGTGCTTCCGCTTTTTCAAGACCTTTGTCTATGTTAGCTAAGATATTATCACAAACAGAAAGACGGGTTTCGATTTCCTTTACGATTTGAAATTGTTCTTCATTAGAGCATAAATTAATATGGACACTTCGGACTGATATTTTATCAATTGTGGGATTGCCAACACCTCTGACGTAAAACGAAATTTCTTTTTCCTGATAGAAATTCTTCAATTGGTAATACAAAAATTTACTCGAAATCAAATCAGTTCTAATAGCAAATAAATTCATGGCTAATGAGGCTTTTTTATTTAGCTTTGGCATTAAATACACTTTACCTGCGTTTCCTATTTTCCCTATGAGTATTTCTCCGCCAAATAATTGAGATTTTGATAGAAAATTGTAAGCATGTTCATTTATATACTTTAAATCTTTTTCAAAATCATCTTTTTCAAAATTAGTCGCTCTAACCATTATTGCATTATCTGGTGAGTCTGATAGAGTAACATTTTCTTTTAAAACTTTATAACTACCATTTGCATGATAGTCAGTTAAATCCGATATAACATCAGCTACCTGACATACTGTCCATTCTTTTGGTGTGAAAAATTCTTTATCATAATTACTGAAAACAGAAGTATCCAACACTCTCGGCTTTTTAGGTTTTCTTTGTGCCTTGCCCTTTTCTTCCCATTCCTTAACAGCATTTTCCCATTCTTGTAACCGGTTTTCATAGTGTTTTAGCCGTTCTTCTTTAATTTGCTCTAGTAACTCAACTGGCGAAGGTACATTAGTCTGTTTCTTACGCCATTCCTTAGTTAATTCTCCCTCAAACGCTTTTTTCAAAACAGCATGCCTGTAAATCTCCAGTTTCTCTTTGGCTTTTTCGAGGTTGGCAATGCCATTATCTAGTTCACTAAAAAGCTGTTCTACTTTCACTACAACAGCTCGTTGTTCTGGGAGTGGGGCGAGGGGAATTCTGATAGTTTGAAACTGCTTGTATTTTAAATTTCGAAGATTATTACTACCACCTTGATATTGTATTGTTTTACCTGCAATATAAAGAAATGATAGATATGTGTTAATCCATTTTGAATTCAGGAAATTCACTGGTCTTAATAAACGAAGAAAATTTGTGCAGATTATCTTATGATTTCTTAGGTTTAAAAAAACAGAATTGTCTATCAAAACTGTCCTCCCAACAGGCTGATCAGGGCCCCCTCCAGATATCTCTAACAGAATATCTCCTATGGCTAATTCTCTCTTTTTAAGACTGTTCCGTTTCACTTTTCTTAACGATGCCGTTTTTCCTTTTTCTTCTTTCCAATTTTTAAACTCTGCTCCTCTAATGCAATATACTGTTTCATATTCGTCATCTACATAATCAAGACTTTTGCCCCAATCTCCGCCAATAACATAGGAAAATAGTAATTTAAATTCGACTTCGATCCAATCTTTTCTCATCATGCCACCAATACCTCATTTAGTTCATTAATAATTTCGTTCATCTTATCTCCAAATAGTTGATACATTTTACCTCTGCCGCCTTGTGCGTCAAAAGGTGTATAGTCTAAATCATCCACTTCAACATGAAAACTAGTTGCTATGTGGTCTTTAATCATTCTTAGCCAGTTCATCTGCTCTTCATTAAACTTTAAAGCCCCTGCCTGTTTGCCAAACACCCATTCCTGAAAGTTCTTATTCACTACTTTGTTGTATGGGGTAAGTTGCTGGTCAATACCAGTAACCCTCCGAATCAATGATACCAATGCTACCAACTCGTTTTTGGGACTGTTGCCTTTTACTTCTTCAAGTTGGGCATAGGCATCCCATACATAATGTGGGGCAAGTAATGGTTTTTCCAATTTCAGTTTCTCCAGCACTTCTTTAATCATCTTAAAAGTGAGTTCCCTTCTGCGGTAGGGCTGGTCGTAAAAAATGCTCAATGCAACGATTTCATTTTTATTGGCTTCTATATACTCTTTAAAGTTCTTAACAACTTCTTCAGCCTTCTCTTTGGTAAAACTGTCCCATTCTGCACGTAATATATTGTCTTGATTCACCGTATCGATGATTTGTTCATGGACTTTCCGAACATTTTCAATATACTCGTTAAGTTCTCCGGTAAAGGGTTTAGCTGCATTAGCGGCCAGTTCGTTTTGAACTTGTTTTTTACATTCTTCCTCTTTGGCAGGAGTACGGTCTTGCACAGGTATTTCATTAACCAATGTTTGAGTTTTTTGCTCAATGATATCTGGGTCATAAGCATTAAGTAGATTTTTTACAACTGCATTCATACTCCTGCCACCGCTTAGTTCTTCAATTTTACTCTTTTCATTGTCTGTAAGTTGTTTTTCCAAACGAATCAAACGATTCGCCAAAGTTGTATACAAGTCTTCATCTTGCACACCCATAGCTACCGCACCCAAAAGATCTTTTAGTGGTGTGCTTGGTTTTCGTTCCAACGGCCTACTATCTGTTTTTTTAGATTTTGTAGCCCCAATAGCATCAACAATAACAAAGTGGGTTTTGGTATGTTTTGCAGTTCGTGTTACCCGTTTCAGGTCATCAAAACCTATAGTTCGTGTTCCACGTCCTTTCATCTGCTCAAAATAATTGATGCTTTTTACATCCCGCATAAAGAGCAGAACTTCCAATGGTTTTACATCGGTACCAGTTGCAATCATATCTACCGTTACGGCAATCCTTGGTGCCCATGAATTTCTAAAACGGTTCAACACCGATTTAGGGTCTTCATCAATTTTATAAGTAACTTTTTTACAGAAGTCGTTGCTTTCATTAAATTCTTCTCGAATTATCTGGATAATATCGTCTGCATGGCTATCCGTTTTGGCAAAAACTAAAGTTTTTGGCACTTCTAATTCACCATTTTCATCAAAACGATCTGGAAAAATCTTTGGTAATGCCTCTTTGTAAGCTTTTATGACATGCCTAATTTGACTTGGATTTACAACCACCTTATCAAGCTTGCTAGCAGTATATAAGTAATCTTCATCCAGTCGTTCCCATCTTTTTTTACGAGTTAGTTTTTCTCGTTTATCAACATATTCTTTCGCTTTTATTTCGGCCCCAGCCTTAGTAATATCTGTCTCAATAGTAAACACATCATAGGGCACGTTTACACCATCTACAACTGATTCTTCATAGGTATATTCACTTACTACATTTTCATTAAAGAAACCAAATGTCCTTTTATCCGGTGTAGCGGTAAGACCTATTAGAAAAGCGTCATAATAATCAAGTACTTGTTTCCATAGATTATAGATAGACCGGTGACACTCATCAATGATTATGAAATCAAACTGTTCAATGGGATTCTTTGCTGAATACTCAACAGGCATAGGTTCTTTTATTTGCCATTGTTTTATCTCATTAGGATTTTCTTCTTCTGCTGATTCGTCTAACTCTTCCCCTTTTAAAATAGAGTAGAGCCTTTGAATGGTTGAAATACAAACCTGACTATCGGAAGCAATATAACTAGAACTTAAGCGCTGTATATTATATAACTCGGTAAATTTTCTGTTATCATCTAAAGGCTGGTATTTTAAAAATTCTTGTTCTGCCTGCTCTCCCAGGTTCTTTGTATCGACTAGAAACAATATTCGTTTTGCATCTGCGTGTTTTAACAACCGATATACAAAGGTACATGCTGTGAATGTTTTCCCTGCACCAGTAGCCATCTGAATCAATGCTTTCGGTCGATTATTTTTAAAAGAGGTTTCAAGATTCTTTATTGCCTTTATTTGCGCCGGACGCAACCCTTCTTTATCTAATTCAGGAAGGCTTCGTAATCGGCTTCGAAGAGTTGTACTTTGACCATACCAAGCCAACAGTGTTGAAGGTTGATGAAAATGAAACAAAGGCCTTGAACGAGGTTTTGGATCTCGATAATCAGTAAATCTAGTCAATACTCCAGTACTTTCATACACATAAGGCAGAGGTTCCTTATTTAAATTGTATTTTAATGTAGCTGTTGCATAACCAGAAGACTGGTCTTCAGCAACAGTTAGCCTTTGGCCTTCCTCTTCTTTTTTTGCTTCAATAACACCAACAGGCTTTCTTTCTACAAACAAAACATAATCAGCCGGACCAATATCGGTATGATATTCCCGAACAGCAACACCTTTTGCTGCAGACAAATTTACCTTGTTTTTGGCTTGTACAACCCATCCAGCTTCTTTTAACATAGAATCAATATTATCTCTCGCCTTTTGTTCTGGATTCTGATTACTCATCTCTTCACCTCATTTCACTAAGCCCGTGTGAACTCTAGGTTTCTTGGAACCGGGACTTAAATTCTTGTCCATTATTAATTATACACTTTCACAATACTTTCTTTAATAATAATCTTGCCAAACTTCTTCAGATCTAATATACACTTTAAAAGTAATGCTTCTATTAGTTAATATTTTTAAATGTAACATAAATAACTTTCAACAAAACCTAATTCCTTTCCTCCATGCTTTTCTAATTAATTGAAAAACAGTAGGAAGTATCCATTTACATAAAAAATCTAACCCATAATTATATGCAACTTTTTATAAATGTCTAATCTAGAGAAAAGCAGAAGATACAAAAGATAATGAAATTAAACACAACCTTTTACGCCAATTAACATTACGCAAAACCCTCATTCTTTTCGCGTAATCGTATGTTCTGCGTTAAGGTACGACCCCCTAAATAAAGAAACTCCCTCAGAACATCAGTCTGAGGGAACATAAAACACATTTGCATTTTCACTTAAAAACCTCTAAACCTATTGATACCAAGCTATTTCCTCTCTATCAACACGACACACTCAACGTGGCTAGTTTGGGGGAACATGTCCACTGGTTGTACTTCTTTAATTATATATCCAAAGTTTTCTTTTAAATAGGCTATATCTCTGGCCAGTGTTCCTGGGTCGCAGGATACGTATACAATCTTGGGGACTTTCATATTCCCAAGGGCATCTAGGGTTTCCTGGCCACATCCTTTTCTTGGTGGGTCTAGCACTGCAACGTCTGGCTTATAACCCTTTTCACCCATAACTGGTAATACCTTTTCCACTGCTCCTTGGTCGAATTTTACATTAGTAATACCGTTTCGTTTAGCGTTCTCCGCTGCATCTTCTACCGCCTCTGGAACCAGTTCTAGTCCTCTCACTTCCTCAGCCTTATCTGCTATATATAAAGCAATGGTACCAATGCCGCAGTATGCATCTAAAACTCTCTCCCGCCCCGTTAAACCTGCGTATGTTTTAGCTTGGTCATACAAGACCACTGTTTGTATCGGATTTACCTGATAAAATGATCCGGGTGAGATACTAAATTCCAATGAGTTAAGACGGTCTGTTATAGTTGGTGTTCCTGCTAGCACCTTGTTCTCCTTTCCCAGAATCACTCGTCCACTGGTAGTGTTAAGGTTTCTCACCACAGACCTCACCATCGGGTGACAGTGCTGTATCTCCTCAGCCAACTTTACTTCTTCACACCAGTCCCCTTTACCAGTTACCAGTACCACCATTACTTCTTTGGTATCCATTGCCTTGCGTAGCAGCACATGCCTTAATAAACCCCTTTTATTCTTCCAATTAAAGAGCGGTACCTGATAGCTATTGAGCAGTTCTTCTACTGTTTTGGCCACATCATTTAAATAATCATCCACCAGCATGCAACTATGGTCTGATAGCGGCATAAATTGGTGACTACCCTGGGCAAAATAGCCTAATTTTACACGTCCATCCACCTGCTGAACCTGAAAGTGAACTTTATTTCTGTAATGCCAAGGGTGCTTCATACCAATAGTAGAATTAACCTTAACATCTTTTAGGTTTCCGATGCGTTTTAAGTTATCTGCCACCAGTTTGGTTTTGTAATGTAGTTGAGATTCGTATTTAATGTGCTGCATAGCACAACCACCACAGCCATTATAAATGCCGCATAGTGGTTCACAGCGTTCTTGGGTTTGTGCCTCTTCTACTTTTATCAGTTTCCCACGGGCAAAACTTTTCTTGCGTTGCAGCACCTGAACCAGTGCTTTTTCCCCTGGTACTACTCCGGGAATAAACACCGTCATTCCATCGACCAGACGGCCTACTCCCTCCCCCTTGTGTGTCAGTCCATTTATTTCCACAGTTTGTGTGTCTTTTTCATTACTCTGCAATATAACACCGCCTCATTATAGGGTATAATTATTATAGTAACTTTTAGCGAGGTAAACAAATTGACATACCCCAATAAAGTGCTGGTTGTAGTAGCACTAACAATCTTTATTGACACTTTCATAGAAGGCATTATTGTACCGGTGTTTCCCATTTATGTAAGAGAACTAAATGCTTCCCCTCTGGATTTGGGGATAATTTTTTCAATGTACCCTTTAGCACTACTGGTAATAGCTATCCCATTAGGGATTATTTCAGATCAACAGGGGCGTAAAAAAATAATGGTTATTGGAATGGTTGGTTTAACCCTTTCCACCATTGCATACGCTTACGCCCAATCTATTGTAGCCCTAGCTGCGATCAGGTTTTTGCAGGGAGCTGCCGCCGCTGCCACTTGGACCATTGGCCCTGCCTTGGTTGCCGATCTATACCCCCCAGAAAAAAGAGGTGAGAAGCTGGGCCTTGCTATGATCGGGATGAACTTTGGGTTTCTTATTGGCCCTGTTGCCGGAGGTTTTTTATATGATTGGGGTGGATATACCCTCCCGTTCATTGTTTGTGCTGCCATGTCAACACTGGTGCTACTATTAGTGATTTTGATAATTAAGGAACCCGCTAAAAAAGAAGTGGTTAACAAGATAAACTACCACGAAGTTGCAAAAAACCCTCTATTACTTTTAGGTACAGGTCTAGTGGTAGTGGCATCAATTGGTCTCGGTTTCATGGACCCTTTACTGCCAGGCTATTTTGCTAATAAGTTTGGATCCACACCAGGAACCATTGGTTTGTTATTTGGAGCTATTGCTGCCAGTAGTATGATAGCCCAGCCAATTTTCGGACGTCTTTCAGACCAGTGGGGACGGATACCCTTGATTATCGTTGGATTAATAACCACAGCGGTAGTAGCACCTCTGCTGACTTATACAACCTCTATTTCAGCCACCATGTTGGTGATGGGGCTTTTGGGATTAACTTTCGGTTTAATATTCGCCCCCAGTGGACCGTTACTGGCTGATGCAGTAATGTTAGAGAATAGTACCATCAGCTATGGTGCTGCCTTTGGCATGTACAACACCGGTTTTTCACTGGGTTACCTAATGGGACCACTGGCAGGTGGTGCTTATGTAGAGGTTTGGAACTTGACCAGTTTGTTCTTTGTTTACTCCAGCATCCTGCTACTTTACACTGTGATAATGATTAAGGCCTATAGGTTAACGCTTAACCCATAGGCCTTATGTTATAACTCTGTTCAATCCCACTTCTTTTGCTTTTTGCACAGCCCACCTGTACTCACGATTATATATTGGTCTGTTGATCTCCGGGTATTTGTCTGCCTTATGTGCAGGATAGTACTGTTTCATAATATTAATATATGTATTCGTTGAAATCTCATTGGCGATAAATTGTAAAATTTCTTCGCTTCCGGCTAAGTCTTCCGGCATTACTAAATGACGGATCATCAGACCCTGTTGAGCGATATTCTGATCATCCATTCTTAAATCTCCTACTTGCCGGTACATCTCTTTAATAACTTCTTTGGCCACTGTGAAATACCGGGGTGCAGCGGCGTATTTTTCACCGATATCGTCCTTGGAAAACTTTATGTCCGGCATGTATATATCTACTATTCCATCCAGCATTTTAATGGTCTCTAAGTCATCATAGCACCCGGTATTGTATACTATAGGTATATTTAACCCCTTTTCAACTGCCAATACCAGAGCTTCTAATATTTGTGGGACAAAGTGGCTCGGAGAAACCAGGTTTATGTTGTGACAGCCCATTTCCTGTAAACCTTGCATAATTTCAGCCAGTTCATCGGCAGGCACTTCCCGTCCGTCACCTTCCTGACTTATTTCACAATTTTGACAAAATTCACAGGACATATTGCAGTAACTAAAAAATATTGTCCCAGAACCATTTTGCCCAATGAGAACATCTTCTTCTCCCATATGACTGCCATAGCTGGCCAATATGGCTTCTCGACCTGTTCTACAAAAACCCAGTTCACCCTGCAGACGATTAACATGGCAATGCTGGGCACAAACAGTGCAGTCGGAAAGTCTCTTGATAGCTAACTGAGCACGTGACTTCAGTTCATTAATAGGCATTTTTAGATAGCCTGGTTGAAATTTATTCAAACAACGCACCACCCATTAATTATAGTACCCTCAGAATAACATATGGATAGTTTACCCAGCAATAACCTTATTCTATGCCAAGTTATTAAATGTTAATGTTATACTTCTGGCTGCGATATATTAATGCCGAACGGGTTATGCCTAACAACTGGGCTGCTTTAGTCTGATTACTCTCGCTTTTTTCTAGTGCTTTTAAAATTAATTCCCTCTCTACTTGCTCCAACGAAACCCCTTCTTCTGGAAAATTCACAATACCTTCTAAAACATTTTTATCTGCACTTACTTGCCTTTGCAGTTCCTTAGGTAAATGTTCAGGCATAATGGTATCACCCCGGCAAATAATAACTGCCCGTTCAATTATATTTTGCAACTCCCTAATATTGCCTGGCCATGAATATTTCTCCAATAGTTCCATTGCATCTGAATTAATCCCCGTTACTGGGTACGTTCCCATCATATATTTCTTTATAAAGTTATTAGCTAGCAAGTGAATATCTTCCTTGCGTTCCCGTAATGGGGGTAAATGAATATGAATGACATTTAAGCGGTAGTATAAATCCTCTCTGAATTCACCATTCTTCACCATCTCATGGATATTTCTATTGGTTGCCGCAACTACCCTGACATTCACATTTAATGTGTCGGTACCGCCCACTCTCTCAAAGTTCTTTTCCTGCAGAACTCTTAATAATTTAGCCTGCATTTTAGGTGACATTTCTGCAATTTCATCTAAAAATATCGTTCCCTTGTCCGCCAACTCAAAACGCCCACGTTTTAAAGCAACCGCTCCGGTAAATGCCCCTTTCTCATGGCCAAACAGCTCACTTTCCAACAGTTGCTCTGGCAAAGCTGCACAATTAACGGGCACAAATTGATAATCCTTTCTTTCACTGGCTTGATGTATTGCCAAAGCGGTAACCTCTTTCCCAGTACCACTCTCACCTGTTATTAAAACAGTTGCATTGGTGGTGGCAACCCGTTCAATTAATAATATTACTTCCTTAATGGCCTGGCTTTCACCAATGATTGTTCCATACTTTTTGCTTAACTCAGAACGCAAAAACGAAACCTCTGACACAAGTTCACTATATTTTAGAGCCTGCTTAACCACCATCTTAAGCTCGTCTAAGTCAAAAGGTTTAGTTATATAATCTAATGCACCTAATTTCATCGCTTCTATGGCTGTTTCAATTGTGCCATGAGCAGTAATCATGATCACTGGTATTTTGGGGTGAATCTCTTTGATTACTTTTAAAACTTCTAAACCATCCATCTCCGGCATCTTTAAGTCTAACAAAACTAAAGATGGTCCTTTATCTTTGAGAAGTTTAATCCCCTCTTTACCCGATGTTGAGGTTATGGCCTGATAATTCTCTTGTTCCATTGCACGCTTAAGTGCCCAACACATATGTTCTTCATCATCAATGATCAGTACTTTAGGGATCATTTAATCATCCCTCCCTGTTGATTCTTAATACGTAGTTTAATAATAAAAGTCATACCCTTATCTTCATTACAACTCGCCTGAATATTCCCATTATGCATGGATAATATTTGGTTGCAGATGGTTAAACCCAAACCTGTTCCGGTTTCTTTGGTGGTGAAAAAGGGATCAAATATTTGTTTTAACTTTTCTTTTCCCATTCCCATTCCATTATCTATAAATTTAATAATAATATTATAATCATCAAAAGTTGTTATTATTTTTAACTTTCCACCGTCAGGCATTGATTCAATGGCATTGATAATCACATTTACAAAAACCTGTTTGATTCTCTCTGCATCTGCATATATTCTAGGCAACGTTAATGCATAATTTTTGGTTAGTTTAATATTATTTTGCCTTAATTGAGCTTCTGTAAATGTTAATACAGATTCCATCAACTTGTTTATGTCTACCATTTCCTTAATAGGCTTACTGGGCCTACCATAGGTTAGCAATTCTTGAATAACCTTGTTCTGTCTGTCCACCTGATGCTTAATAACGTCAAAGTATTCATTTTTATTAGCATCCTTTAGCTCTACCTCCATCAACTGAACAGTTGTTTTTATTACCCCAATGGGATTGCGCAGTTCATGTGCTACTCCTGTAACCACTTGACCAAGAGCAGCAAGCCTTTCCTGCTTTCTCATTTCTTCTTCCAGTTTTTCTTTCTCCTGCAGCGCATCGGCCATTTTATTTATTGCCTTTGATATTTGCCCCATTTCACCAGGTAATTGTGGAAGTTTGCTGTTAAAGTCATTTTCCATTTGGCTTAACCCATTTTTTATTCTTCTAACACCTTTAGTTAGGTTGTTTACAATTGTAAATACACCAATACCACCAATAAATATGGCGATCATAGACATATATCTGGTCATTGTCCTAAACCGCTGAGCTTGGCTAAAAATAGGGTGTAAACGTTCATCTCCCCAAATAACAGCAACTACTTTGCCATCAATTTTCACCGGTACAAAACGCTCAATAAACCTGTCATTGGGATCACCGGCAATGGTTGCAAGCGGTTCCCCGCTGGCCAAAACACTTTTAATGCCAGCTTGTGTATTTCTGTAAATCCTTTCCTCACGCTCTTTTTGTTCCACAGGAGTTAACTTGCGATAGTTATGAAGGAAACCTGCAACAATCATTTCATTTTTCTCTGGTAAAAATAAACTCAACCTAACCCCTGGGTTAAGCTTAACCAAAGGCTTGGCTTCTTGAGAAAATATTTTTTCAAAGTAGTTATTCCTTTGTTCAATGGACATTTGGTTTACCTGATACTGGTTGTTACTAATTTCTGAAGCAACCTCTAAATTAAGAGCCTGAACGATTGTCCCTAACCGTTCTTCTTCGGTCTTAAAGGTGATCTCTTCTTTTTTGCTTGCAAATACAGAATCATATAATAAAACTAAAATAGGGATCACTAAAATTATCATTGAAATAATGATAACTTGAAAGCCTAAATTATGGTGTGAAAGAAATTTCTTCACTACTCCCCCCCCCATCCCCAATATCACTGTCTGTTTTCAATCATCTTATGTTTAATATCACACAAGCCCCAAAAACCGCTAAATACAAGTTTCACAAGCATTTGATCATTGGTCCACGTAGATGTTGTTTGTTTTTATACATTCCATTTTTCTTGGTTGTTTGTCATTATAGTCATGGATAACCTGTTGAACCAGTAATTGCCCGTTTTTGTTCATCTTCTGTTTTTTGGCACGCAATTTGCAATATATCATTATTAAATGCTTGAGAAAATGATAACAAACAATAGCGGCAGTCATACTACTAAAAAACTATTACATGTAGTTAATTATATCACATATACTTGTGCCTTTAAATAAATGCATTAAGACTAAACAATCTTTACATCTTTTAAAAATCCCTTTAAGGGGGTGAGTACCACCGATTCCAACAGCACCTTTAGATAATAGAACTAAATAGTCCGTTTTAGTAATTGTTTATATTCAAAACTTAATAGTATTAGTTTAATTGTAAATTTACAGCACCTTTGTTTTTACTTAACTAACCAAAAAAGTTTGGGGGAAGTAGAATGCTAAACACATTAACTGAAAAATTTAATGAATTTACCTTAGCTGTTTCAACAGCTATGCCCGATGTAGCAAACTCTGTTTCCGCCGCTGCAGGAACTCCTGATTCACCCTGGTGGATTTGGCCTATAATACTTTTTGTTACCACCTTTGTGCTGGGTATTATAGCAGTTTTGGCCGGGGTTGGCGGCGGCGTACTTTTTGTACCAATTGTAGGTAGTTTCTTCCCGTTCCACCTTGATTTCGTTAGAGGTGCCGGTTTGATTGTTGCCCTTGCTGGGGCGCTAGCTGCTGGTCCTGGGCTACTTAGAAAGGGTTTGGCTAACCTGAGGTTGGCATTACCTGTGGCATTAATTGCTTCAACGTTTAGTATAGTTGGTGCATTTATTGGTCTGGCGTTACCGCAAGACATTTTACAAATGGCATTGGGTGTTACAATTTGTGCTATTGCCACATTATTTATCTTTTCTAAAAATAGTGATAAACCAAACGTACCGGGTCCTGATGGTCTAGCTAAATCTTTAAAAATTTCCGGTACATACGTAGAAGAAACAACTGGCAAAGCAGTTGACTGGACAATTCACCGTACTATTAAAGGTTATTTAACATTCATAATGATTGGTTTGATTGCTGGTATGTTCGGCCTTGGTGCTGGATGGGCCAACGTACCGGTACTAAATCTGTTAATGGGCGCACCATTGAAACTGGCTGTAGGTTCTAGTAAGTTTCTACTCTCTATTACAGATACTTCAGCAGCATGGATTTATATAAATAACGGTGCTGTAATACCTATTATTGCAGTTCCATCTGTACTGGGTATTATGATGGGTTCACAGGTTGGGGTTAAGTTACTATCCAAATCCAAACCTAAAGCTGTAAGATACTTAGTTATAGGAATGCTGATGTTTGCAGGTATTACCTCGTTCTTAAAAGGCATGGGCGTAATGTAGTTTAAATTTAAGTAATAGGAGGTAGGAAATATGGCTAAAGAGCAATTGGCAACTCAACAAGCACCGGGTACAAGTAGTCCAAAGCCCAAGATGCATGTTCCCGCTGAACAGGTTGCATACGCAAAAATGATAAATTACGGCCAGTGGATTGGCGTTGGCATATTAGTAGTTACATTCTTTATATACATGAGCGGGATAATGCCCGGTCTTGTGGCCCCAGAACAGGTGGCTCAAACCTGGAATTTGAGCGCTACAGAATTTTTGGAAGTTAACCAACTTCCCCATGGTTGGGCCTGGTTAGGAATGCTGGGATATGGTAATTTCTTAAGTTTGCTTGGTATTGCTTGGCTTGCTGTTTTAACAATAGTAGCATATTTGGCGTTTTTAGTTCCAGCTTACATGAAACAAAAAGACATTCCTTTCCTGACTATAGTTATTGTAGAAGTATTAGTTCTAACACTGGCTGCTTCAGGCATACTGGGGTCAGGCGGTCACTAGGCGTAGTATTAAAAAGAATCTAGGCGACCTTTTTTATAAGGTCGCCTTAAATTCAACCTTGAGGGAGAGGATGTATCAATGGCTTCTGAAATGAAAACTGCCAAGGATATAATGAAATCGGCTGACAGTTACCCTATAGCTTATAATGATGAAACTATTAAAAGAGTTCTATCTAAATTTCAATTCTCATTAACCTCTAAACATTCCAAAAGACGGAATATTCTAGTCATTAACAGAAATGATGAGCCTGTTGGTTGGGTTAATCTGAGAGATGTGTTAGCTTCAATACACCCTTCTAATTTAGGCAATAATACAGAACAAAACCTAACTCTTCAGGGCCTGAAGGGACCTTCAGCATATTTTGCACGTGAGTTAATGAGCTGGGTGTCAAATGATACTTTAGTAAATTCGTTAGCTGAACAATGTGAAAAAGCTTCAGAATTAAAAATAGAAAAAATTTTAAGGCCCCTTGAGTCCGGTGCTGTTCATGCTGGTACACCTTTAAATGTAGTAGCCTCTATTATGTATGAAAATAATTTATCAACACTACCAGTGGTTGAAAACGGTAAGTTGATAGGATTTATCAGAGCCGAGGATATAGTTATGGAAATGGCTTCTATCTTAATCAATACTTCGGGTAAAAAAAACTCATCAACGGCGACTCTACAGACTCGCTAAATTAGTGAGGTGAATATAATGAAAGAAAATAAGACTAAGCACAATCATGCAGCTAATCTTAATCTAATACTTAATAAATTAATAAGATCACCACGAACAATGGAAGAATTGGCTGAAATCTGCAATGTAAGCAAAAGGAACGTATACAGGTATTTAAATGAGCTGGAAGAAATGGGAATAGAAATAAATAGACCAATAGTACAAAAACCAGGTACCCCAGGCAAAGGAAAGTACCAGTTAAAGCATAACAACTTGCTGAATTCTCGGAACGATGCGAATTTGTTTATGCTAATTGCCATTAATGCCAGAAAAGAAGACCAATACCGCCAGTTTCTAATTAGCATTTATGAATTCTTCATTAAGTATTTAGCGGTAAAACACCAAATGCCATTGCCATTTGAGTGGAAATTAGAAACGGTTTTGACTGACTCTAGACAGTCTAATAACAGATTGTCCTATAATATACAGAAAAATAATGATAGAGCCATATTTTATTTAAAAGAACGTGCTTCGTTAATTCTAAGCCCGACAGTAGCCAAAGACTACAGTAATACCACTACTCCATTTAAAGTTGTATCAAAAGAGTGCCTAGAAGATGGATCATTGGTGATAGAAGCAATGATCCCAAACGATAATGATCTCCTTCCCTGGTTATTTCAGTGGGGAGGAGAAATTGAAGTTATCAAACCGATTAGGTTGCGCAGAAAGCTGACTGAATACTGTAATAAAATCTTGATGACTCATAAAAACAAACAATTATCAAGTAAGATATCATCATAAATAGACATTCAAATGACCACATCGTGGTCATTTTTTTATTTGCTAAATTAATAATTGATATTAAATTTGTTCATTATCTATGAAATACTTAGCATTCTTATAAGTACTTGCAAAATAGTCTACTATTTCTAAGATTCAGTCCCATACTAGACTGTACAATTCACATGTCCATATCTTAAAGTGATGACTAAATAATTGTCATGCCCGGGCAAAAAAGGGGCTGAGCGTTATGTTATTTAATTACGAGGGAGTCAGCATCTTTATCAATCCATATTTTATTTTATTACTTGGTTTGTGCATTGGTATTATGGGGGCATATTTTGGTTCAAAGTCAATGTTTATTACATTGCCAGCCTTAAGCATTAGTGGAATCCCCATAATCTTTGCCCTTGGCACAGATCTGGCTCACTCCTGCGGTCGATCATTATTTGATTGTTATCGTTACAAGTTATTAAAGTCTATTAACTGGTACTTAGTGTTAGTGTTAAGTGTCTTCAGCGTAATAGGTTTACTATTAAGTTTAAAGTTAATACTTTGGCTTGAAACCTATAGTCTTACTGACATTGTAGTTAGATCGTTATATGCATTCTTGCTAACTGGCTTAATTCTTGTTCTTAGCCTATTGCATAAAAATTTGTTACCAAATCTTAAAAAACCTAAGCTAAGTCTATCTTCAACACTTAACTTGTCGATGCTTATTCTAATTGTATTTGGAGTTTCATCCGGGTTTTTAACTGGTCTCATTGGTAGTGGTGTTCTTTTATTACAGATCCCTATACTAATCTATCTTTTCAACTTGACTACTCCAGTGATCTTTGCCAGTAATTTGTTAGCCTTTTTGGTAACCTCATCCTTTGGTGTAATACTTTGGTCATCTAACGGTTTACTAGGTTTATTAACTACCTTACTTTTATTATTTGGTGTTGTTATCGGTTCGCAGATAGGCCACTTTGCTTTGGGCTATATTCCATCTGATAAGGTGTCTGATAAAACAAAAAATTTTTTAGTACTAATGTCTGCTGCCAAAGCTTTATTGGCTGTTATGTCTCTTATGCTAGGTTATATCAAATTTGCAAAACTATTGATAATGGCTGCTATGTTAACTCCTGCTGCCATGGTAATTACTTTCTTGATCCTTGAACGAATGGCTAGATATATAATGAAAATTGAAGCTGACATGGCAAAGGAAAAATCAGACTATGTAAATAGGTCATAGCAAAACAACATAAGATTCACTTGGTAAATATTTTTGTGTCAACTTTGTGACAAAAGCATTGTCACCACAGAAAGTTTATAATATAATTTAAAACAAAAAAGTTAATATCATATCAACTGTAAACATCTGGCAATCTAAAGCACTTTTATTATGAACATTTGACAAAAGGTTTTACTTACCCAGATTTTTTTAAAGCAGAACCTTGTGAAACATTATTCAATCGCCACCCCAATTAGGGAGAAGGGGGGAGATACTTTTTAATTAGTTATATACTCAGTATAACTAAGAAACAATAAGCACCTTTAAAAATTGTTGTAATTTTCGGAGGTAGATGGAAAATGGAAAATAATGTTGCTGTTTCTGAGCAAACTCAATCACAACAAGGCTTTTTAAGCAACTTTATTAAAAACAGAAAATTTTTCTTATTGGCAGCTTTACTAGCTACAATAATAATTCTACTACCAACCCCAGAAGGGTTATCAGTAGAAGGACAGAGAGCCTTAGCATTAATGGTATTTGTGGTAGTATGCTTCTTTACCGAAGCAATCCCTCTACCTGCTGTGGCATTAATAATTGGTTCATACCAGGTACTTTTGGGGCTGACAGATTTTAGGGAAGTACCCAAAACTTTCATGGCTGATGCCGTTGCATTCATTATGGGTGCATTAATGATTGGTTCAATCTTAGTGAAGTATAAAATCCATAATCGAATTGCTCTTTTTATCCTGAACATATCAGGAACCAATGTGAATAAAGTGGCTTTTGGTATAATAACCTTTTGCGCATTCAGTGCAGGTTTTATCTCTGAACACGCCACAGCAACAATTATGCTACCCATTGGTGTCGGCATTGTATCCCTATGCGGCGGCATTAAAAAAGTACCTAACTTGGGTAAACTTCTAATGCTGGCCATTGCTTACGGTTGTATCATTGGTGGCCTTGCTTCACCATCCGGTGGTGCACGAAACGCCTTAATGATTGGTTTCTTGTCTCAGTATGATGTCTCAATTAGTTACGGACAATGGGTAATAATGGCTATGCCTTTTACATTAATTATGATTCCATTAACAGTATTCTGGTTAACCCGTTGCTTCAAACCAGAAATTAGTGATCTTAAAGAGCCAGTTGAATCAATTAAGAAAGAAATGGCCGCAGAAGGAAAAATGAATACCGAAGCAAAAATGGCTCTGGGCATTTTCTTGGCAGTTCTTACTCTTTGGATTACAATGAGTCATGATATCGGTCTTGGTAACATTGCTGTAATGGGTGCCGTTGTTGCCATGATACTTGGACTAGTGGACTGGAACTATCTACAGAAGAATACACAATGGGGTGTTGTACTACTGTACGCAGGCGCAATATCTATGGGATCCCTGCTGCAAGCAACAGGTGCTGCCTTATGGTTAGCAGAAAACTTATTAACTGTAGTTAGTTCCCTTGGAATAACAGAAGGCTTGCCTTTAGTAGGTGCAATCACAGTTATTACTGCAATTACAACCAACGCAATGGCCGACGGTCCAACCGTTGCAGTCTTAGGACCTATTTTCTTACAAGTTGCTGAACTTGCTAATACTTCACCATACGCTATTGGTGTTGCAACATCCTTGGGTTCAGCCTTTGCTTACCTGTTAATCATTGGTACACCGGCTAACGCCATAGTTTATGGGCCTGGGTTTTTAAAAGCATCTGACTATCTTAAGGCAGGTTCCGTTATGTTCTTGATGTCTGTTGCGCTAGTGGTATTCGGTTTAGTTGGTTTCTATTGGCAATTCCTTGGAGTATGGTAGACCTAAAAAATACAGCTTAATTAATGAAACCCAGGGACTTCTAAAACCTGGGTTTCATTAATTAATAATACTTGTTACTTTTTCAGCGGAACCGCTGGATTATCTTTTATGCAGTTCATCCATAACTTAGCTTCGTAAACTTTTAGATTACAACAAGTACATTGTTGCCAACAAGCCTGTAATAGACATAACAATGGCGTATGGCAGAGCCAGTCTCACCATTTCCATGTAAGACAGGCGAATCAGCGGAGCAAGTGCAGAGGTTAACAGGAACAGGAACGCCGCCTGACCGTTTGGTGTAGCAACGGAAGGGATGTTGGTACCCATGTTGATTGAAACTGCCATCTTTTGGTACTGCTCCAGCGCAATTCCTCCAGCTTCAAACGCCTTCTGTGTTTCGCTCATATATACGGTAGCAACAAATACGTTGTCACTGATTGCAGAAAGGACACCGTTTGCCACAAAGAAAGCGACAAGCTGATCCTGTCCTTCCATGTTCAGTACCGACTGAATGATCGGCGTAAACAGATGTTGGTCATGGATAACCGCAACGATGCCGAAAAATACCACCAATAACGCAGTAAACGGCAGTGCTTCTTCAAAGGCATGACCGATTTTCCCTTCTTCAATAACTCCGTTAAAAGCGGTAAGCAGGATGATAATCATCAGACCAATAATACCGACTTCTGCCAGGTGCAACCCCAGGGAAATAATCAACACAACACCACTTACAGCCATAATAACCAGGCGTGCACGTCCTCGATTATCCATCGCAGCATCTTTAGCTTTTATGTCATCTTCCATAACCTTTCGAACAATATCAGGAAGCTGATAACCGTACCCCCAGAACTTGGTGACTTCAAGGGTAATGGATGTTAGAAAACCAACGATCATTACCGGGATAGAAATAGGCGCGCTGTGTAAAAAGAAATCAGCGAAGTGCCATCCCATAGTGGTGCCGATCATTAGGTTCTGCGGTTCACCAACCAGTGTTGCTGCTCCGCCCAGGGCAGTACCCACAGCACCGTGCATCATAAGATTGCGCAGAAAACCACGAAACTGGTCCATGTCCTCCTTATATGTATCATCAATAATATGGTCGTGATTGACATCATACTTTTCGTATACTTTTTCGCTACAAGCAAACTTGTGGAATATGTTGTAGAATCCATATGCCACGGCGATAATCACCGCCGTTACGGTTAGCGCATCCAGAAAAGCGGAAAGAACTGCACCCATTATAGAGAACAGGAATGCAAGGGCGACTTTAGAGCGTACTTTGGTAAGGATCTTGGAAAACAGGTACACAAGACCTTCTTTCATAAAATAGATCCCGGCAACCATGAATATCAGAAGCAGAATAACCGGGAGGTTCAGTTCAATTTCGTGATAGATCGTATACGGGTTAGTAAGCCCTAGCACAACGGCTTGGATGGCAAGAAGTCCACCTGCAGGGAGCGGATAACATTTTAGCGCCATTGCAAGGGTAAAGATAAATTCGCCAATCAACACCCAACCAGCAACGTACTTACTGACGGTAAACATCAAAATAGGGTTCAACACCAAAAAAGCAAGAATTGTTGTTTTGTACCAGTTCGGAGCGTGACCCAGAAAATTTGCTCTGAATGCTTGTCCGAAACCCTTCTGATCCATATACACTCCTCCAAGACAAGAAATTCTAAATGCCCCAACAACATTATAGCTAGTCACAGGTCAGTCACTCACTGTAGTATTCTGCCGCATTACTATTTGTTATATTCAAGTGTCGCTGCTAAACCTGCGTTACCGATCCAGGGGAGCGTAATCGGAAAAAACTTGTTTAGATTAAAGCCAACAGAAATTAGATTTAAAATAAAGAAAGCTACCATACCAAATGGCAGCTCTTTTGTTACCTACTTTTCCATGAAACTTCGCATTCCCTACCTCTATTTCTTACATTGGACTTAGTACAGAAAGGTAAGGTACCATATGTATTTATCAACTTAATACCACAAATACTATTGCTGATATTACCCAAGATATTTCTTGCAAAGAAGATTGCGGGTAAATACCTTGGTACGTCAATCTGGGAATGAAAGGCGTGGTATTCTTGGCTGAAAGTTTAAATCTTGCCGACGTGGCTAAAATGGCAATGGAAAATGAAGAGAGGGGTAGAATATTTTATTCCAGAATGGCTAAGAAATCAGATGACCCTGAAATTGAACAAATGTTTAACAAATTGGCAGAAGAAGAAATTGAACATAAGCAGTTGTTTTCTAAGCTAACAGTGAGGTATGAGGCACTGCCAGATAAGGGAGCCTTGGATAAAAACGGTTCAGAATATATAAAAACAATTCTGGGTAGTCACGTATTTCCCTCTGGTGCAGACTTGGAAAAGGTTAATTCGGCATCCGACGCACTGGGTATAGGTATTGAAGCAGAAAAGGAATCTATTCTTCTTTATCAGGAACTAATGAATCGATCTCAGGAAGAGGATACTAAAAAACTTCTTAGTGATTTGTTGGCCGAAGAAAAAATGCACTTGATTGAATTGCGTCAGTACATGAACGAATTTGTTTAACCGTTGCCGCAAACAGGACAGTTCACATCAGCCTTTACTTCAATTTGATCAGTGTACATATTCATTAGATCTATGGTTAATATTCTACCCACTAAGGGTGTGCCAATGTCTAAAAGAATTTTAACCGCCTCAGCTACCTGAATTGAACCTATAGCACCGGCCATTGCCCCTAATATTCCATCCGTTGATGTGGTTGGTGCATTGTCAGGGGGTTCATTTCTAAATACACAGCTAAAACAGGGGCCTTGTCCAGGGATGATACTCATTGCTTGCCCCTGCATGGCCAGCACACCGCCATAAATGAATGGCTTAGACTGTTTCATGCAAGCACGATTTATGGTTTGCCGGGTGGAAAAGTTATCGGTGGCATCAACCACTAACTGATAGTCATTAATTATTTCATTTGCATTGTCCTCATTTAGCGGCACATTATATGGCACAACTTTTACATCACCGTTTAATGCCTGTATTGTCTCAACCGCAGACTGCACCTTTGCTTTACCCAAATCTTGGGTACTATGCATTATTTGACGCTGCAAATTGGACAAATCAACCTCATCACTATCTACAATGCCTAGAGTTCCGATGCCGGCAGCTGCTAAATAAAAGGCCACAGGTGATCCTAATCCACCTGCTCCAACAATTAATACTTTAGAATTCAAAAGTTTCTGCTGACCGTCAACGCCAAAATCCCGTAGCAATATGTTTCGGTTATAACGTTTTATTTGTTTATCTGTAAGAGACGACACTATTATCACCTCAAGTATTTTTTCTCAATTAAGTCTGCTGTACCTGCTACATCATTCCAGTTGAATAACGGCACATTATTATGATCTAATTCAGTGTCACTAACCACCGCTATCAGTTGTTCTTGTTTTGCTGCTGGTTCTTTAGAATACCCACTACGATATACCTCTATTTTAGGCTTATCTCCCTTTTTGTAACCCTCTGAAATTATAATGTCCATGTCTGGCAGTAACTCACATAACTGGTCTAGTGACCATTCCTGCTCAGTTTTTCTAACCAAACCAAATTTATCGGGGCTAGAAATAATAACAGCATCTGCCCCGGCTTGGGCGTGGCGGTAACTGTCTTTTCCCGGCTGATCAAGTTCAATTCTGCCATGATGATGTTTAATTGTCCCCACTCGATAACCCCGTTTTTTAAGTTCAAGTATTAATTTTTCTAAAAAAGTGGTTTTTCCACTGTTGGACCAGCCTACCACAGAAATAACCGGTACTTCAACCACTACCGATTCTCTCCTTCCGGCATAATCTCAATTATATCCCCCACTGCAACTTCTCCTGGTACCAGAACTTTTACAAATATCCCTTCCCTGGGCATTACACAGTCACCAGCCTGCTGACGAATAGCACAGCCATGATGACACTCCTTTCCGATTTGGGTCACTTCGCCAACCGCAACTTGACCAAGTTTTAACTTGGTACCAACTGGCAATGTGAATAATTCGATACCTTCGGTGGTTATGTTCTCTGCAAAGTCTCCAGGACCCACATCCAGACCTTGCTTGCGCATTTTTTCAATGCTTTCCATGGCCAGCAAACTAACCTGCCTATGCCATGGACCACCGTGAGCATCACCTTCTACACCAAAATCCACTACTAAATTACCCCGACCAATATTTTTCTTACGCATCCCCTTTTCAGGGCTGGTACATACAGCTGTGATTACACCCATTCTTTTTCACCCTCCCGAATAAACTCTCCGCTTTTGCCGCCAGTTTTCTTTATTAATCTAATATTTTCTATAACCATACCTTTATCGACGGCTTTACACATATCATAAATGGTTAGTGAAGCCACATTTACTGCAGTTAAAGCTTCCATTTCCACTCCGGTCTTTCCGGTGGTGCGTACTGATGCTTCAATTTCCACTTTATTTGGCTGTTTGAAACGGAAATTTACATTTACACCGGTAATGTTTACCGGATGAGCCATTGGTATTAGCCTTGATGTTTCTTTAGCGGCCATAATACCAGCAACCCTGGCCACTGCCAAAACATCCCCTTTGGCCATGTTTCCCGATTCCACTTTAGTTAATGTTTCCGGTGTCATTGTAATCTCCCCCCGGGCAATGGCTTCCCTTTTGGTATCATCTTTAGCACCAACTTCCACCATCCGAGCACGCCCATGGGCGTCAAAGTGATTCATCTCACTCACAATTTTACCCTCCAATTTGCGACATTACTCTTTGATCATCCCAACCATAATTCATATGATGACGGTCAGGCTTCAATAATACTGCCTCAGATATTATTTTTGCTATAACATCCTCATTTATCCCACTTCGCAGTGGTGTTTTAATATCTACTTCCCGTTTATCAAAGAGACAAGGTCTTAAACCACCTGTTGCAGTTAATCGCAACCGGTTACATTTACTGCAAAAGTGGTTACTCATGGCAGTAATAAAACCAATGCTACCAAGAGCATTATCCAGTTTATAATATCTGGCAGGCCCACTGCCCTTCATCTTTTTAATTTCTGTTAAAGAACCTAATCTATCTGTTATTATATCCTTAATTTCTTCTTCAGGTACATAGCGATCCTCGGCCCAGGGACTAGATGTACCAATGGGCATTAATTCAATAAACCGCACATGTACAGGCACTTCTTTAGTCCAGCGGGCAAATTCAACCACCTCATCAGAATTAACACCACGTACTACTACCGTGTTAATCTTAATTGGGTGAAACCCTAACCTTAATGCCTCTTCAATTCCTTGCATCACTCTCTTTAAATCACCATTCCTGGTGATATTGTGAAATCTTTTGTGGTTTAAGCTATCAAGACTGATGTTAACTCTATTTAAACCAGCTTTTTTCAAATCTGTTCCCATTTCCTGCAACAAGATTCCATTGGTGGTAATCGCTATGTCATCTATTTCCGGAAGATTGTTAATTCTATTTATTAAATCAACTATGCCTAAACGAACAAGCGGTTCTCCACCGGTTAAACGAACTTTCCTAATGCCAATCTTAGTTGCAGCTTTTATAATCTGAAATATTTCTTCCAAGGTTAATATCTCTTTGTGTTCTATTGTCTTAACACCATCTGCAGGCATACAGTAAACACAACGGAAATTGCAACGATCTGTCACCGAAACCCTTAGATAACTTATATCTCGCTTGTACCCGTCTAGCATAATTTTCACCTTCTAACTTTTTAGTTGGAGAATTCAGAAGTTAGTAGTTAGTAGTTAGAATGATCAAAAAATATATTTTTCACCTTCACATCTCCTAAATCTTAACTCCTGCACTTATACTACCTTGTTAAGTTTGTACTTGAGTACTTTTTCCGGTGTGCCTTGGTGTAATATTTTACCTTGACTGAGTTCCACCACACGATTAGCCAGTTGAGGTATCTCCCTGTAATCATGGGTAACAAACACCGCTGTCATTGATTGTTCATAAAGAATATCTCTCAGTTCAGCTAATAGTGACTCTCTAGTGGGAGTATCTAGCGCTGAAAAAGGTTCGTCTAAAAATATCACCTGGGGCTCCAATACTAATGCCCGGGCCAGGCTTACCCGCTGGGCTTCACCACCAGATAAGTTTCTTACTGAATATTTAGCTAGGTGTTCTACCCCCAAGCGTTCCAGCCAGTGCATCACTCTTTTGTTTACTTCTTTTCTATCCACTTTTCTTAACTGCAATCCAACTGCAGCATTTTTATAAACAGTAGTATCTAGCAACAATGGCTCTTGCAGAACTGCTGCCATCTGGCGGCGAAATTTAAGAACATTACTGTTACTTACTTCTTCTCCTTTAAAATAGACATTCCCTTGGGTTGGCACTTGTAATAGTGCTAATATCTTCAGAAGTGTACTCTTCCCTGCACCATTGTGCCCCATCAATGACAACACTTCTCCATGTCTTAATTCTAATAATGGCACATCTAAAATTACCCGTTTAGATTTAACCATTTTTGTGTTTTTTACAGCTAATAGAATCTCTCTCATTGTATAGATCTCCCTCGCTGCTGATTAATTGTTAATACTACAACCACTAAATATGCTAAAGCCAGCAGTATTACACTTAAAGCTATTGCAACTTCCGGATTACCCTTATTTACTTCCATTACCATGGCGGTGGTTAGCACCCTGGTATCACCTTTAATATTTCCACCAACCATCATTGAAGCACCCACCTCGGATATCACACCACCAAAACCTGCCATAACTGCAGCAAATAATCCCAGACGGGCCTCCCTTACCAGCAGCAGCATCAATTGAATTGGTGATGCTCCAAGGGATAATATTTGAGTTTTCATTTTAGAATTTATTTGTTGGAAGGCCGCCACCGAGAAACCCATTACTATTGGTGAAGCTATCACAGCTTGGGCAATAATTATTGCTGTTGGTGTATATATTAACTCCAATCCCCCCAATGGGCCATTGCGAGCTATAAGTATATACACCCAAAGACCTACCACAGTGGGTGGGAATCCCATACCCAAGTTCACCATGCTTACAATAAGTTTACGTCCAAAAAAATCGTGAAAGGCTAATATATATCCTATTGGAATACCTATAAATATACTTATTAACGTAGCTGTACAGGAAACTTTCAGTGTAAGTAGCGTGATTCTAAGCACTTCCTTGTCTCCATGTAACAGCATCAGTATTGCATCTCTTATGCCTTGAAGTATCCATTCCATCTGTAATTCACCCACTGGTAGTCCTTATGTTTATCAGTGCATAACGGCTGTAAATTACAAGCGGGATTAACCCGCTTGTAATAGTTTGACTTTACCCTCCACCCACTGGCGGAAAAAGGGCTACTCGGTCACCGTCTTCCATTTGGTCGTCACGATCACGGTGTATACCATTAACCAGGATGGAAAACACCTGTTCCTGTGGAATATTCAACTTATCCAATAGTTGTCTGCCAGTGCCACCACTGGGCAATTCCACCTGAAAGGGCTTGCCATATTTAACATTTTCTACATATATCTCTAAACCACTGTATAATCGTACTTCCAGAAGCAAGCTTTTACACCTTCTTTGTAATCTGATAGCACAATTGTATCTTATTTTGAATTTCCTCGCAATATATTACTATTACCAATTAGTTAGAACTTAAGTACTTCATCCAGTTCATCTTTAAGTTCAAACTTGGTTTTGTGCGGCTCTAATTCTTCTTCATAGAAGAATTCCGGTAGACGATCATCTGCTTTGGTGAAACCTGCATTGGCGTTAAACTCGCGCTCATTGTTTAATATTTGCTGGCCAAGGGCAGTTACATCGTCAATAGTTAGTTCTAGACCGTACTGCGCATTTAACATTTCCACAACAGTTGGCAATCCTTCTTCGTTATCCAGTACTGCAAAAGCTACAAACAGGCAAAGTCCGGTGGCATCCACCGCAGCTGTGGCAACCTGTAGGTTGCGGGACAGTTCAATTTGACCATCTTTTTTATTAGGATCTACGTAGCCACCCACCTTAAGGATATTGGCTGTTACTGCGTAACCGGCAGTATGGTCAGCACCCATCGGTGTAGTAGCATATGTTACACCGTTACCTTTGCAAGATCTTGGATCATAAGCGGGGATACCTTGACCCTTAACAGCAGGAACACGGGTTACACCGTAAACTCTACCAGCCAATTCAGAACCAGCAGCAATTATTCTTCCCAGTGCTGTACCTTGGCCTACTTCTTCCAAGGCTTTAATGGCAGCCTCGCCATCACCAAACGGAAGAACTCCTGCTTCCATTAGAACACCGAGAGTACATCCTGCTTCAATGGTATCTAAACCAACATCATTACAGATATAGTTAAGTTTGGCCACTACGTCCAGGTCACTGATGTCTAAGTTTGGACCAAAGCACCAAGCTGTTTCATACTCAATGGGAGAACACACTTTTCCATCCGGCATGGGGTAAGCATTAGAACAACGCATTACACAACCAGGGTGACACGCATGAGTTGCTTTTCCACCCCGTTCAATGGCAACTTCAGCTAATTTTTCACCACTGACTTCACTGGCACCATCAAAGCGTCCTGTGGAGAAGTTACGAACAGGAAGAGTACCAGCTTCGTTAATAATATTCATTAACACGTTTGTACCAAACTTAGGTAATCCTTCGCCAGTTACAGGGTGATCCATCAGTATTTTAGCAAACTTTTTAGCGGCCACTTTAAAGCGTTCTTTATCCTGTACGGGTGCATCAAAAGGCTTATCGCATTCAACCACGATGGCCTTTAAGCCTTTAGAACCCATTACTGCACCCAAGCCACCGCGGCCTGCGTAACGGCTGGAATTACCTTCAGAATCGTTATTTGTTATACCGGCACTGAGCATTTTCATTTCACCGGCAGGACCAATACAAATAACACCTGCTTTTTCACTATAGCGTTCTTTAAGAAGAGCAGTTAACTCGTAAGTTCCTTTACCAGCTAAATCATCGGCGGGAATTAGTTCTGCATTATCAGCAGTGACCCGTAGAATGTATGAACCTTTATCTTCCTTACCTTCTACAACAATGGCTTTAATTCCTAGGCTGGCCAGTTTCTGAGATGTTACACCACCTGCATTGGATTCTTTAATACCTCCAGTGAGTGGGCTTTTTGCCCCAACAGAGAGTCGTCCAGAGGATGGTGCATTAGTACCTGACAGTAAACCCGGTGCAAATATCAGTTTGTTCTTAACACCCAGTGGGTGGGAAGTGGCAGGGACTTCATCTAACACAAATTGAGAAGTGAGAGCGCGTCCCCCTAACGCCAGATACTTTTCAGGTGTTTCTCCAATGCTAACTTTTTTTGTTGACATGTCTAATCTAATGAATCTAGACAAGTTAAAACCTCCTTTGTGCTAATCTAATTTTTATTAAATGTTCTCAAAATTTACACTAATTATAGTTCTATATTTGGCTAGAAAATTCCTCCCTTCCAGACAAGTTGAACATCTTTTTCTAATTTCTAAAACCTCGCGCCTGATTTTTATATGTTTATACAATATTAAAGTAGCAAAAATCATGCCAAGCCAACAAGGTGTTACTGATATATTTTAGAGCAGTTAGTGTTTCATAATGGCACATTTTATTTTTTCAATTTTAAAAATATTCAAATTTGATACACTTAACTTAATATTTCTCCTTAATCTATTGGAAAGGATTTTGCAATATAATATAATCATATTAGTATAACTACCACCTTAAGGAGGTTAATTTACCTATGGCAAAGATAGAAGTCAGGGCTTTTGCGGATTTACAAATGTTTTTCAGAAAACAGGGTTGGGGGTTTCCGATGGAGTTTCAAATCCCCGAAGAGGGTACCACCGGTTTACAGCTAGCTGAGCAGTTAGGTATACCCGAGGATAAATTAGAGGCAATATTTGTTAACGGCACTGCCCATAGTTTAAACCACCCCATAAAACCCGGAGACAGAGTGGGCTTGGTTCCCCCAGGTCTTCCTAGTGTTTACCGTGTACACTTAGGTTTTTACAGTAAAGATAACAGGGAAAAAAATTAACCTTTTACCCCTATATCATATTCCCTCACTTTGCGATAAAGTGTATTTCGCCCAACTCCCAATGCTTTTGATGCAGCTGAAACATTACCGTTAAAATACGCCAGTGCATCTTCAATGGCTTTAGCTTCAAGATCTTTCAGCGCTACTGGAGTCTCAGGATGAGAAATTCCTTGGGCAGTTAAGCTACTTTTAATATTCTCTTTTATTTCAATCACCATGTTATAGGCATTAAGTAGTTCATCTGCAGACACAGTTTGATTTTTATTAATGTCTTGATATACTGACTTGATGGTATCAACAGGACTTGTTGCCATCAAGGTATTTTTTTGTACTTCGTTAATATCAGTTTCTTTAAATTCCCTGACAATTTGAGCTTGAATCTTACTTGGCAGGTGGGTTGGTAATATTGTACCACCATCACAAAGGGCAACAGATTGATTAATAGTATTCATTAACTCGCGTAAGTTTCCAGGCCATGAATAATTGCATATCTGATCCATCACTTCTGTAGATACATGTATTTCCTGCTGATCAATCCCTAACCGCTTTAAAAATTGGTGTACCAAACCAGGAATATCTTCATGACGCTGTTTAAGGGTTGGTAGCGTTAATCTAATTACATCCAGACGATAAAAAAGATCTTCCCTAAACTTTTTTTCAGCCACTGCCTTTTCTAAATCTACGTTGGTTGCAGCAATTAATCTTACGTTGGTTCTGATGGGTTTTTCTCCGCCTACCCTGTAAAACTCACCAGTTTCTAAAACTCGTAATAGTTTAACTTGTATTGCCAAACTGGCTTCACCGATTTCATCTAAGAAAAGAGTACCATTATCAGCTAGCTCAAAAATGCCACGATGATTACCAGTGGCACCGGTAAAAGCACCTTTCTCATGACCAAATAACTGACTCTCCAGCAAGTTTTCTGGTACTGCTCCACAGTTTATAGCAATAAATTCATTATTATTACGATTACTAGCCTGATGAACAAACCTGGCCAGTACCTCCTTGCCAGTTCCAGTTTCACCTTGAATTAATACATTAATGTTTTTACGCGCTATTTTATCAGCAATATTTAAAAGTTGACGCATTTCTTTGTTTCTTCCGTAATATAATCCAACTTGATCTGCACAATCCGCCCAGGTTGGCCGGCTGCTCCCTTCCATATTATCACTGGTACAATTAATAACGGCTTTATCAATTAGTCTTTCTATTTCATTTATATCATCAAAGGGTTTCTCTATATAGTCAAAGGCCCCCAACTGAATAGCTTTGACTGCAGTCTTAGTGGTGGCATAGCCTGTCATTATTATTACTTCACATCCTGGTTGGTGTTCTTTTATTTTTTGCAACAAAGTTAAACCATCAACATCTGGCAGTTTAAGATCTACCAAGGCAACGTGAAAGCTTTTATTTGTCCAGCAGTGTTTAGCTTCGTCCCCAGACGTAGCCACTTCAATGTGGCAGCCTTTGCTTTCAAAAAGTCGTTTAAAAAATATACCTACGTCACTTTCATCATCTATTATTAGTAAATTGGGTTTGAAATCCATATATTCACCGCCTTCTCTGCAAACTATTCTTTAACCGGCAGGATTAGTTTAAATATACTTCCTTTTCCAGGGTTACTATTTACTTCAATGACACCTTCATGTGCCTGGGCTATTCCAAGGCTTACAGATAAGCCCAAGCCAGTGCCTTTGCTAGTTTCTTTACTGGTGTAAAAGGGGTTGAAAATTTTATCTATCTTGTCATTTGCTATTCCTTCACCGTTATCCTCAACTGTTAGCCATACACACCGTTGATCGGATTGATCACACTCTATTCCGGTGACAATTTTAATTTCTTTCTTATCAGCATCAGCATTCTCTAGGGCATCCCGAGCATTTAAAAGAAAGTTAATCAACACCTGCTGTATCTGATGTCCATTGGCGGTAATCATGGGCAAGTTTTTTGCTAAATCTGTCTTTATAGTTATTTTACTACGGTTAATTTGGTATTTGGTTAGACTCAGTACTTTCTGAACCATGTCATTAACATCAGTAGGGCCCATAGGTTGATGCTCTTGTCGGGAAAACGTGAGCAAGTTCTGTATGATACGCTTGCATCTCAATCCGGAATTAACTACATCATTAAGGAACTCAGCCCTTGGGTGACCTTCTAAATCTCTTTGCAACATTTGAGTTGTACCAATAATTACTGTCATTGGACTATTAAGTTCATGCGCAACACCAGCGGCCATTTCACCAATTGCTGCCAGTTTGGCTGATTGAACCAATTGTGCTTCCATTTTTATCTTTTCCGTAACATCTTGAACATGATGAATCACAGCATATATTTCATTCTTACTATTGAATACTGGATAGTAATACACATCCAGCACATAACCACTATTTTCTACTCTTCTCTTGGAAACTTCACCGGTTCTAACCACTTCCTCCATCAGGCAAGTACTGCATTTGCTCCCCTTACCCCAGATTGACCAATAGCACTTCATATTATTTTCTTGTATATCTTTGTCCTCCACAAAAGGCAACTTTCGGTTATTACTTCGAACTAGGTTGTACTCTAAGTCTATTAAATATATTGGATCTATTACTGCGGCGAAAGTTTCTTCCCACTCTCTTTTACCCCTTAAAATTTGTTCATATAGACGGGCGTTTTCTATGCATATAGCCAGTTGATCTGCAAGTTGTGTGCAAAATTTAAGTTCACTTTCTTTATAAGCATTTATTTTACTAGAACCAATTGCCAATACTCCTATCACTTTTCCCCGAACTGATAAAGGAATTGTAGCCATACTGTTAATTTTATTACTTGGTACACTTATACATTGAGAAATATTCTTTAATTCATCAGCAAAAATATCAACGTTATACAGACAATGCTTTTTTTCTCTAATACACTGCCAAAGCAATGAGTTATTAGTAAGTTTTTTATTGATGCATTCATTATGCGGTGCCACCGCAGCCATATTAAGGTTATCACTGTCCAACAGCGATAGCCCTAAAAAATCGCAAGGCAGTACCATGGGTAGTTTACTATAAGCACGGTGAATAATATCTTTAATAGACATGTCAATATTAATATCTTTAACAATTTGGTGAATAATTTCCAACCTGTTGTTTTGCTTAATAATTTCGTCGTTTCGCTTTTTTAATTCCAGATAATAATTTAGCTTCGAAGAGTTTACCCCGGTTAAATTTTCAATAAGCTGTCTTTTTTCTTCTAACACTGCTACTCACCTCTATAGGGCCTTAGTATATAACTTGATTAAATCTTCTTTTTCAGCATCCCTGGGGTTTGTTACTAAACAAGAATCTTTTAATGCATTTTCCGCTAACTGGGGTATTACACTCTCATCAAGTCCTATTTCGGACAACTTTTCTGGGGTACCAATATCCTGAAACAACCTTCTAACCCAACGAATAGACTTTTCAGCAGCTTTCCAACGAGACATTCCCTCAATCCGAACCCCCAGCGCCTCAGATACCTTGGCATATCTTTCTGCACATGCAATTAAATTATATTCCATAACATGGGGCAGTAGAATACTGTTTGTTTCTCCATGGTGGGAATCAAGCAGTCCATCCACTTGGTGGGTCATGGCATGGGCAGCACCCAGTATCGCGTTGGAAAAAGCTAGTCCAGCCTGTAAACTGGCCATTGCCATAGACTTTTTTGCTTCTAAATTTGAACGGCAGGCTACAGACTCACGCAAATTATCAGATATCAACTGAATGGCATATAACGAGTGCACTTCTGTCAGCGGGGTGGCTGCCAGCGATACGTAAGATTCAATGGCGTGGCACAGAGCATCCACCCCTGTGGATGCAGTTAAACGTGAATCTTTTGTATACAACAAGTGAGGGTCAATAACAGCAATGTCTGGAATAAGTGACTTGGATATTATAGTCATTTTAATTTTCCGAGCACTATCCACTATAATTGCAAACTGCGACACTTCAGACCCAGAGCCACCGGTAGAAGGCACCATAACCATGGGAGGTAAGGGTTTGGTAATTTTATTAACCCCTTCAAAGTCCTTTAGGTTGCCACCATTGGTTGCCAGTACAGCTATAGCCTTGGCTGCATCAATGGCACTTCCCCCACCTACCGCAACTATGGCATCACACTCTGATTTTACATACAAATCTGTACCTTCAATCACTTCGTAATCCTTTGGGTTGCTGGTAATGTTTGACCACACCTCGTAATCAAGGCCTACATCTTCTAGGTGTTTTAACACCTGTTCCACCCAACCTATTTTTAGAAGTTCATCATCTGTCACCACAAAAACTTTTCTAGCTCCAAGGCGCAAAACACCTTCTCCTGTTTGTGAGGTAGCCCCAAAACCAAATATTATCTCTGGCGCTGCGAATTTGCTTATTTCCAAAAGTTTACCGTTTCCCACTTGGTAACCTCCATAATTTTATGAATATAAAGTGATTTCTTAATATTAATTCTGCATCAATTAGTAATTTCCTTTTTGTTACAAATATAACAAGGTTAAAATATATTCCAATTAAAAAAAGGCGAGAAACCAGTTGGTTTCTCACCTTTTTGGGGATATAACTTATAGAGCTTTCTTGAAAATTTCAATAACTTCTTCTAATGTAGCTAAACGTGGGTTGGTTAACTGGCAAGCATCCTTCTTGGCGTTTTCAGCCATAATCTTAAGGTCTCCTTCTTTAACTCCCAATTCTGTAAGACCAGCGGGAATACCAACGGATACTGATAAACGCTTAATGGAATCAATAGCTACTTGAGCAGCATCGTTAGTTGAAAGTCCTTCTACATTTTCGCCCAATGCCACAGCAATGTCCTTAAAGCGCTCTGGGCAAGCAATTAAGTTGAACTGTTCAACGTGAGGCAGTAGAATTGCGTTACAAACACCATGAGGCAGGTTATAGAATCCACCTAACTGGTGAGCCATGGCGTGAACATATCCTAAGCTGGCGTTATTAAAGGCCATACCTCCCAAGAATTGAGCGTAAGCCATTTTCTCCCGAGCTTCCATGTTGGTACCATTGGCAACTGCAGCTGGCAGATACTTAGCAATTAATTCAATAGCCATTAAAGCAGCAGAATCGGTTAATGGGGTAGCAGCAATGGATACATATGCTTCAACAGCATGGGTAAGGGCATCCATACCAGTGGCTGCTGTCAGTGCAGGAGGCATACCAGCCATTAATTCTGGATCATTTATTGATAAAGCTGGGGTCACACGCCAGTCTACAATAGCCATCTTAACCTTACGGCTGGTGTCTGTAATAATGCAGAAACGTGTCATTTCTGAAGCTGTACCAGCAGTGGTATTAACGGCAACTAAAGGAACCATTGGGTTGGTAGACTGATCTACACCTTCATAGTCATGGATTTTTCCACCATTTGCAGCTAAAAGGCCAACGCCTTTAGCACAGTCGTGGGAAGATCCTCCACCCAAAGATACAATTGCATCACACTTCTCATCCTGCCATACCTTAAAACCAGCATCAACATTGTTATCGGTGGGGTTTGGCTCAGCACCATCGAAAACAACTGCTTCCAAACCTGAACCTTCAATAATTTCCTTTACTTTATCTGCAATACCAATCTTTGCTAATCCTGCATCTGTAATAATTAAAGCCTTTTTGCCTCCTAAACTCTTAACACGTTCGCCAACCTCATTTACACAACCTGCTCCCATTAAGTTAACTGTAGGAATAAAATATGCGCTTACTGCCACAATAAAAACCCCTTTCCATATTAGTTTATTATTTTGGAGCTTCGCTCCTATTTTCTTTGCCATTATAAAAATGCAATTAGTGTGCCAATTTTAAATTTTCAGTATATAAAGACTTTTGTGTCTTTTTTCACTATTTATTACTACAAGTTCTTTGGGGTTGCCAAGCCAGTAAATTCAAAGTGCGACGCAATCAGAGGAAATGTCCGAGTGTGTTTGAGGGAATCAAATCAACCTTAGCCTTATTTAAATTCAATGGTAAAGCGCACTGGTTTAATTTAATACATAAGTTTGTTCTATACCGGAACAGCCCGTACGAATATGGTGCATCGCATTAAAGGATATTTAACTCGCCCCTAGAAGTAATGTAAAAATATTTTGAAAAGGATTGGTTTTTCTGAAAACTCTAAAAGCACTTGGGGCTATTCTAATTTCATTAATGATTCTTACTTTTATAAATGGATGCGGAAGGCAGGAAATTTCAACAATTAAGAAACCTTTACCACCACCTGAATCACAGCAGATAGAAAAAACACCTGATCCGGTAACTATTGAAATTACAGCAGTGGGGGACTTCCTAATGCACATGCCGGTTGTTTATTCTTCTTGGAACCCTGAGAAAAAAGATTATAATTTTGCATCTCAGTTAACTGATGTGGAAAAATATTTATCAGCACCAGATATAACAATTGCCAATTTGGAAACCCGTTTAGCAGGAAAAGAAAACGGTGGGTATAGCGGTTACCCGCAATTTAACTGCCCAGAACAGCTAGCCTTGGGTATGAAAGAAGTTGGTATTGATGTGGTAACAACAGCCAACAACCATAGTTTAGACAGAGGCTTTGACGGATTATTAACAACTTTAGAAAACTTGGAGTCTGCAGGATTAAAACCCGTAGGGAATTATAAAACAGAACAAGATAGACGACCGTTAGTTATGGAAGTAAAAAAAGTAAAGATTGGGATATTAAATTACACTTACTCCACCAATGGCATACCCATTCCAGAGGGGAAAGATTATGCCATTGACATCATTGATTTAGACTCTATGAAAAAAGATATAAATTATCTGCAAAACCAGCAAACCGATCTCATTATAGCTTATTTGCATTTTGGAACAGAATATCAACGGCAACCCAACCAGTTTCAAAAAGACCTAGTAAGTAATCTCTTTAATATGGGAGTGGATGTAATATTTGGCGATCACCCGCATGTTTTACAGCCTCTGGATATGCAACAAAATAATTTTGTAATTTACTCACTGGGAAACTTTATTTCAAACCAACGCTGGCAGTACTCTGATAGCGGGGTTATTGTAAATGTAACTATAAAAAAAGATTTTACCAGTAACACCTGTAAAATAACAGAAGTAGATTATATCCCCACCTGGGTACATGTCTATTGGGAAGAAGGCAAAAAGAAATATCGTGTTGTACCTGTGGAAAAGGCAATATCGGATTACGAAGATGAACAGGATAATACAATTTCTAAAAGTGATTATTTAAGATTAAAAGAGGTCTGGCAGGAAACGACTTTATTACTTAACAATAATGAAGA
This sequence comes from Bacillota bacterium, assembly GCA_009711615.1. Classification (GTDB taxonomy): domain Bacteria; phylum Bacillota; class Desulfotomaculia; order Desulfotomaculales; family Desulfohalotomaculaceae; genus Desulforadius. Next base: position 134,296 of record VENI01000008.1, read on the forward strand.
TAATATATTACCCAGAGCGGTTCATTAACAATAATCTATTAAAAATTAGGGGGATTATCATTTTGCCTATTCAACTGGGAACCTGGCAAGGAATATATTTTTGCGAATTTGACGGCCCCAGAAACCGGAGGGTGTGGATTAGGTTTAGTAATTAGTCACCTCAACAACATACTCAATCATAAGATGTATTATAATGTTAAGGAGTTGTTGATAATAATATCTAAAAAAACCATTGTTATTGATCCTGGACATGGCGGAAAAGACCCTGGTGCTGTGGCTAATGGCCTCATTGAAAAAGAAATCAATTTGGACATAGCTCAAAAGGTGGGACGGTCATTAAAAGACTATGAAGCAGAGGTGCATTTAACTCGTAATGATGATAGTTTTGTTTCCTTAACTGACAGAGCGAACATGGCCAACCAATTAAATGCTGACTATTTTGTCTCAATTCACGTTAACGCCGGTGGAGGCAGCGGATTTGAAAGCTACATTCACACCACCGAAAATCCCGGCACTGCCGAACTACGCAGAATTGTCCATAACAGAATAATGGATTTTCTAAGCAACAAGGGCATAAGAGATCGCGGCACAAAATCGGCAAACTTTTCTGTGTTAAGGAACACAATCATGCCTGCAGTATTATTAGAAAATCTGTTTATTGACAACCCCAGCGAAGCAGAACTACTTAAAGATGAAATCTTTCGCTCTAACTTAGCCTTATCAATTACAGCAGGAGTTGCCAAAGCCCTTTCATTAAATAAACAACAGGACGATAGTTCTCCATCTTATGATCCTGTTTTAGCACTTAAAGAAACAGGATTAATAAAAAATTATCACCAGCCAGATAGCAACGTCACCTGGTGGGAATTTGCAGTTGTAATGAACCGTCTGCTAGAACGCATTAAAAAATAACTGTTATCCCGAGACTTCGAAAAGTGTCTCGGGTTTTTCTTTGCAAAATCACCATCAATGGCTTTATAATATACCTGAGGTGAAATTGTTGAATACATCGCTATTAAGAACTTTTGTAACAGTAGTAAACAAAAAAAGCCTATCTTTGGCTGCTCAAGAAATACATATTACTCAACCAGCAGTAAGTAAGCATCTTAATGCTTTGGAAACATATTTTGGAGTTAATTTAATTGAAAGACGCGGGCGAAAAATATCCCTTACTCCATCTGGCGAATTATTGTATCACAACGCCAATGAAATATTAAAACTGTTGCATAAAACAGAACATGAAATAAAAGAATTAAGCACCACTGTAAAAGGCAGCCTAAAGATATCGGCCAGCTCAATACCTGGTCACTTCATACTTCCATATATAATTGGAGCTTTTAAAAATAAATATCCAGAAGTGCAGGTGTCCTTACAGATATCAGATTCCAACCATGTAATTAAACATCTTTTAGACGATGACGTACACCTGGGTGCAGTTGGACAAGAACCCCAAAATAAGAAACTACAATTTACTAATTTTGTTAACGATAAATTAGTGGTAATTACTCCCCCAGAACACCCGTTAGCCAACAATGAGAGTATTTCCATAAATCAACTAGCAAAAGAACCTCTAATCTGGCGAGAAGTTGGTTCCGGTACCCGGGCGGTGTTAGAAAACAAATTATCTCAATCAGGTTTATCTTTTAATGACTTAAACATTATAATGGAGTTAGGCAGTACAGGTGCAGTGGTTAATGCTGTGGAAGCTGGACTAGGTATCTCGATAGTTTCACAGTGGGCCATTTTTAAGGAAAGGCAGTTAGAAAGAATTGCTGTTTTAGACATAGAAAACTTAGACTTGGTAAGAACTTTGTACCTCACATATCCAAGGAAACGCTATCGAAGCAAAGTAATTGATGCGTTCTTAGATTTTGTTAAAACAGGCGAATACAAATTACCTCATAATATAAATGCTTAAGCCCCCCAAAAAAGGGGGGCTGTTTTATGCTTGCACAACCTCTTTAACTTCTGGCACCGCTTGCTTGAGCACCCGCTCAATCCCCTGTTTCAGGGTCTGTGTGGCACCAGGTCATCCAGAACATGCGCCCTGTAATTTAACTTTTACTACACCATCATCAGTGATATCTACGAGCTCAACATCTCCACCATCACGCTGTAAAAATGGGCGAACTTTTTCTAATGCCTCTTGAACTTTTTCACGCATAATTTAACCCTCCCTTCTTAGAAATATACTATCCAAAAAAAACAACTCTCAGTCATTTTTATAAATGACCAAAGCCATTCTTTTTAACAAGTTAAACTCTCTCATGGTATTTTACCGTTTTTATATTTATTTGGCAATAATTTCTTCATACATAAAATAAAAGCCTGCTGTTATTCAGCAGGCTTTGAAGTAATTTCAATTTCAATTTGAACTTTATTGGCTTTTGACTTAATAGCTTTCATCTTATCGGCCAGTTCTGTTATTTCTTCTTTTACAGCATTTAATTCCTGGTTTAGTTCAGCATCACTATCTCCAGCATTCATTCTTTCTATTAACTCTTTTTCCGTATGCTGCTTTTGCTTCAGTCCATCTGCCAGTTGACGATACTCTGCATTTAACCTTTGCTGTTTTGATTCTGTGGCCAGTTCATCATCCAGGTTACCTAATTCAGCAATTACTGATGAATATTTTTCCACCGGTATGCTAAATTTAATCGGTGAGTTTTGGCTAATTATCACACCATTATATTTGTTTGCTATTGATAATACCTTTTCTGCAGTTTCATTTGTTTCAGAAGTTGATATCTTAATAGATGTTGATGTGGCAATCAAGTTAAGCTTATCAAGATCGCTTGTTTGCACTTCCGTTTCTGAAACTGGTACCGATGTAACTGATTCCGGTTGACCACTGGGTGGCTTTTCGGTTCCTTTAGGCTGGGTACTACCACCTGTATTGCTAGGCACTACTGCTTGAGGTTCCTGACCACCGCCATTTTCAACACCTGAACCAGTTAAGCCTTCCCCACCGTTAGTTTCTTCCGGCACTTGCTGACCACTATTACCAGGTGTTTCATTTACCGGATCTACAGGCTTCTCAATGGAAGGGGGATTAGTTATTGCTATTTCAGGGTGGTTAATTATATCTGTATTTCCACCATTCCATAGTGAAGTAATGCCCAATGTCATTCCAAACACAGCAGCAACTGCTGCCAATTTATACCACGAAGACCGAGCCACTTTACGAGTACCTTCAACAATTCCTCGTTTCTTATCAGTCTCTGGCTTTGGCATTGCAGACAGTTTTTGTCGTAACTCAGCTCTAAATTCCGGTGGTGGTTCTACCTCCGGCAAACTGGCCAGCATCGAGCATGCTTCCTTTAAGTCCTCCCATTGGGTCCGACAATCATTACATACCAGCAAGTGAGCAGAAATATTACGGGCCTCTTCTTTGCTCAGCATATTATCAAGGTAAGCCGATAGATTGTCACGTACTTCCTGGCATTTCATAATATCATCCCCTCTTTAATAGTTTGACGAGGTTCGGATGAAGATTGTTCCAAAATTAATGTCATTTTTTCTTTAAAAGCCATTCTAGCCCTACTTAACCTTGATTTAACAGTTCCGAGAGAACAATCCAAAACTTCGGCTATTTCATCATAAGATAATTCTTGCATTTCTCTCATAACCAGTATTAGTCGATGCTCTTCCGATAACAAATTCAAGCAGTGTTGTACTTGCTTACGCAGTTCAAACCGCTCAAACTCCTCTTCAGGTCCTGGTTTATCACTGGGAAGATTCATTATTGGAGGCAAATTGTCCTTATCCTGAAAATTTTCATCTAGGGAAAAAGTCTGCTTTTTTTGTCGCTTTCTTAATTCATCACGACATACATTTGAAGTAATATGGTAGATCCAAGTCATAAAACTGGAATCTCCTCTGAATTTTGACAGTGCCTGGTAAATCTTAATAAAAGCCTCTTGTGCCAAATCAGAGGCATCTGCATGATTGCCCATAAAACGATATGCTACACTATAAACCTTGTTTTCATACCGGCGGACAAGTTCTTCAAATGCTATGTAATCACCAGATATGCTTTTTTCAATGAGCTGTTGGTCTTCATTAGAAGGCAAAACAAGTCCCCCTTACTATACAAAGCTATAAAGAAGTCTTAATATAAAAAACTTCATAGCATTAAATCATTGCCCCCAAAAGTATTCGACAGTAGTAATTTAAAGTCCTTTTATAATATAGACATGCTAAAAGTTACTTTGTAATCATCAACTTGGATTTTTTTGAAAAAAATATCAATTGGTTAACTAGCTTGCTGCACCTAATCCAATGGCAATAGATACTACCGCCAATATAGCTACTCCTACAATAAAATACGTTTTCACCTTCGGATCATTCAGGTCAAATTTAGCAGCAGATTTCTTTCTCTTCTTAGGTTTACTCATTACATAACCCCTCCATCATAATTATGTATAAAACCTTAATTTGTTACTTATAATTATGACTCTTTTAGCGCAGTTTGTCTATACAAAATAATTGGATTAACATTTTTTTTGCATGCATCTGTTGACTTAGTAATTGCGTTATGTTAATATAGTTATTGCTGATGATGAAAGACATGCCGAAGTGGCGGAATTGGCAGACGCACTGGACTCAAAATCCAGCGGTGTAACAACCGTGTGGGTTCGAATCCCACCTTCGGCACCAAGCTAACAATATCAAGAGTTCCGAGGTTTTCACTTAGTGATGATCTCGGAACTTTTATTTTTATATGGCTAAAAAAGGAACGCACTAAGGAACTAGTTTTTACCGCTGTTTTCTTCTCAAATTAGCAATTTACCTATATAATTAAGATATATGCACATTTACGGTGAAAGGGTAGTTCTAAATGAAAATTTCTAGAAACAACAGACAAGCTAGTTTGGCACAAACTAGTGATATATTTAATGATATACTACTGCCTTTAAATAAACGACCTCAGCACAATGCTCAAAATGTTGTTTACTTTTATCGCCTAATTGGTTTTGACAACCAAACTGAGTTCACCAACAAGTTGACATTTTTGCATGAAAAGTTAGCCAATTTGGGAGATCTGTATTTATACTTTATTGACAACATACCACTCCCTTTCAATAAGCAGTTAACAGACAAAATTAACCAGGCATTGGCAGCATTAACCACCACAGAGCCAGCCATTATTTGCGAAACTTTAGAACAAGAAAAGCTACTTACATCACCGCAAATAAAGGCCCCTTTAGAAATAGTACTGGGGCACTTTATTAAAAATAAGCCCACAGCAAATGCCAGTATGGTAAAAAACCTTGTTGGCAAGCTATTACTTTGGGTAGAGCAATACGTACCACAGTTGTTTAAAGCTAACGCCCAATGGAACCCAAAAATACTATACTATGGTGACATTAAAAAACACTCTGTCTACTTCCTTATACTATTATCACAATTGGGTTGCGATGTCCTTTATATTAACACCTGTTCCGATACAGTGTATAAAAGCGTAGATAGCAACAACCAGTTTTCTCGGATAGTTGAAGGCAACACCAAAACTATTCTACCCAATCCACCAATTAAAGAAATACCCAAACATGCAGTGCCGGTGGATATAGATCAGCTAGATAAAGTAGTGCCCACCAAAGGGCACAGTGCCGTTATTAAATTAAAACAAACCAATGACATTTTAAGAGATCTGCTACTGCCGCTAAGTAAAAGAAGCGGGTATTTGGGTAACCCCTCCCCGGTGCTGCCCGTGTATTTTTACCGCCACATTGGCATTGCTGATACCAGCAATGCAGCAGTAGACGAATATTACAACAGACTTTTTCAGTTGGATAAAGCCTTAAATAATTGTGCAAACGGCTATATCAGATTAACCGATCACGTGGCTATGCCCCAAAACAACGAGATTATTAACTACAAATCAAAACTGCAGCAAAGCCGAGCTACTTTGTTACAGGGTAGCGAAGTAGACTTATTGATTAACAAAGTGGTAAATGCGAAAATTCTACCCACCACAAACAGCGAGCCCTTAAATAACACTATAAAAACTGCCTTTGCAGAAACATTAGAATTGTTAGTTCATCAAGAGCCCGACAGCAGCCAGGCTAAGTTAGAGAATTTTTCTTTAAAGTTAGTGGGTTGGATTACCAAATATTTCAAATCACTATATCAGTCCTTTGAATTTAAAGACAATCCAAAAATTTTATACTATGGCGACATTAAACAGCATGAAGTATATTTTCTTATTTACTTCTCTAAAATCGGTTGTGATGTACTTTACGTCAATACAAATGTGGAGAAAGACAATGTTTTTAAAGAAATAGATCCGAAGGAGCAGCACAGCAAACTTATCCAGCAACAAAATAGCACTCCCTTGGACAAGTTCCCCAAGGTTGAACGAACTGTGCGCAAGGCAACGGTTGCTTATAACGCTTCCCAAGAAATTGAACAGGCTATTTATAATGAAGATGTGGGCTTATTTAAACCCTGGCAATTTGAAGATTATTTAACAAAACCGGTAACATTAAAAACCACCTATGACGAGCTAAAAATACTTTGGCAAGAAGAGGCTCGAATAAGACCAGAATTTAAAATAGTGGACAACACCGTTTATATTCCCAACCTTTTTGCCAAAATCAAAGGCACTCATGAACAGTTGGCACAATACTGGCAGGACTACAAGCAGTTAACTGGAGCCAAAAACACCTATACAGTAACCAGCGTTCCCTTCACCAACGTGCCTTACAGCAAACGGGATCTATACTCATCTGCATTTCTATTTAATAATGAAGGTCTTCTAGACAAGAAAAAGTTGCAGCAGAGTGAGTTTTATAAATTCGATTATCTTAAAACATCATTGCAAGATTTTATCATCCGCAAAACCATTAAGTTAATTGAGGCGGATGTGTTTAAAAATCAAGTTGACCAGGAAATGAAATTAAAAATATTGATGACCATTCTGACAATGGATGACAACATATTACGTCTAATAGAAACCTTCGATTATACAAAACAAGTACCCAAGTTGGTGATTTACGACAGTACCAAAGAAGTTTTCAGTGACGAGGACGCAATAATCATCGCCTTCCTTAACCTGGTGGGTTTAGATATTGTCATCTTCACCCCCACCAATTACAACAATATTGAATTGAAACTTAAGGAAGATTTGCTGGACCTCCACCAACTGCCATCGCTACAAATGGATTTGGCACCGCCAGATTTCACAACGATGCCTACTGAAGAAGGTAAAATATCTACCTTTATTAATCATATCTCAAAAAAAGTTAGGAGGAAGTTTAATTGAAAATTACTAGAACTGACAAACAACCGGAACAAACAGAAGAAGTAACCCCCTTTGATCTAGAAAAACAAAAGCAGGAAGTGGCTGTAAAAGTACAAAACTCCCCTGAAATAGATAATATTCTGGGACAAATTGATTTGGAAGATACCAACACCGTCATGACCTTTGGCTCAACCGTAACTGAAGAAATTGCCAAGTTTTCCGACCAGATTCTGCACAGCATGGAAACCACTAAAGTTGAAGACTCCGGTGATATGTTAGTGCAGTTGAATCAAATCATGGATAAGTTCGACATCAAGGACTTTGAGGAAAAAAAGCAAGGGTTGTTGGGCAGATTGTTCAACAAAGCTAAGGATTCCATTGAGGCGTTGTTTAAAAAGTACCACACCATGGGTGACGAAGTGGATAAAATTTACGTTACCTTAAAGCAGTACGAGGCAGAAATAAGTAAAGCCAACAATAATTTAGAAGAAATGTTTAGTAAAAACCTAGAATACTATGAGCAATTGGAAAAGTACATTTATGCAGGAGAGTTGGCAATAAACGAAGTACGCAACAATATTCTGCCTGAGTATCAGCAAAAAGCAGAAACCAGCGGTAATCAACTGGACCAAGTGACTGCAAACAACATTTCCAGAATGTTAGAAATGATGGAGCAGCGGGTGCATGACTTAAAGCTGGCAGAAAACATTGCTATTCAAACCATGCCCAGTATTAAGTCCATCCAAAACGGTAACTATAACTTAGTCCGCAAAATTAATTCAGCCTTCATTATTACTTTACCAATATTTAAGCAGTGTTTAATTCAATCCATCATGTTAAAAAGACAAGCAGTCCAAGCTAATGCGATGCAGGCATTGGATGAAAAGACAAACGAATTACTGTTAAGAAACGCTCAAAACACTGCGGCACAGTCTAAAATGACAGCCCAGTTGGCTTCCGGCAGTTTTGTAAGTGTGGAAACACTGCAAAAATCTTGGGAAACTATTGTGAAAGGTATTGAGGAAACTAAACAAATTCAAGAAGATATGCAGCAAAAAAGAGTTCAAGACAGCCAAAAGCTACAAACCTTCAAAGAAGAGTTCAAAAACAAAAAAATGCTTAACTAAAAAATCGACAAGGAGAATATTCTCCTTGTCGATTTTTTAGTGCTTACCAATTAACTATTGCTTCTAGTGGGAATAAACCTTTTGATCCAACTACCAAAACCTTTAGGGTTTCTGGTTTGGATAATTACTGGGCCTGGCCCTTTAAATCTACAAACAACCCCTTCGCCACTGGTAAAAGAAGAAACCCAACCTTTGGAGGCTTTATCCATGGTGTAGTTCATGTAATCCGGCCAAGCAACCAGATGGCTATTATCCACCACTATTTCTTCACCGGGTTGTAGATCAAAAACATGGATACTACCGTATGTATTAATAAAAACTACCCCTTTTCCACTAACCTTTACTACAAAAAAACCTTCGCCGGACAAAAAACCTTGGGCAAGGTTTTGGGTCTGGGTAGATATGTTTAAACCACTGGAACCGGCTAGAAATCCGTCCTTTTGTACCACTAAATTATATGAACCATCCAACTCCACATCAATAATTTCTCCGGGGGTTGATGGTGCCAGATAGACTTTACCAGACCCCCTGCTAGCAGTTAGCGTTTGAAAGAAAAACTTTTCACCGGCAAGAACTCGGGAAATGCCGCCAATAATACCACCATCCATTTTCCCTTCCACATCCACTGTGTCTGACATAGATACCATGGCGTCCGATTCAGCCTTCATGGTTTCTCCCTGTCCTAATTCTACTTCCAACAGTGCATAGGCACCGGGATACAATATTTTATGCTTCACGTTCTTCCTCCCCTTTTATCAATATTATTCTATCTTTACCCCACTTAATAACATGCTGCAGTATCTCTTCCCCTGCGTTAATCCCCTCATTGTTAGTAAAAGTAAGTTTGTGTTCTCTAGTATGTCCCTTTTGTTTAAAGTGCTGATATAACTCACCGTGCCTTGGACTAAGGTGATTTGGGGTCGCAACAAGCAATGGCAGATCCAAAAGTGAATCCCCCGCTGTAAACACACTGCTTTCGCCGGTTAGCTCCATTATTTTCTTTATGGGTGCCCATTTGTTAATTACTCTAGGCACTAAATAAAGTTTTCTTCCCTGCAGTGACACGTCCCAGTTTTGGGTTGCCGCCCAGGTGATAAATTGTGTTAAATCCTGTTCGGGTATCATCCGTTGATCAACTATACAATAATGAAACAAACCGTCTGCTACTCTGGTTTTTAATACCCAATCTGGTGAAGTAATCAGATTAAATTCCTTCATTATATCTACTGCAGGTAAGCAGTCTTGCAGTTTTAGCTGTAATTCCTGTTGGTATTGCTGGTCTACCTTGCCATTAATCAGCAAATTGCCGCCGTTAGAAACCACCGCATATTGAGGCTGTAATCCAGTGATAAAATCTAACCTTAGATACTGTTCCACCGTTCTGGTGGTGCACGGAACAAATAACATTTGCTCTGCTATTACATTTAATAATTCTGCCGCCCGCCGAGTCATGTATGAGGGGTAATCCCCGGCTTCTACCTGCTGATAATTTTCCGGGGAGTCCGAAGTGAATTTTCTGGAAAAAATCAGAGTGCGATCCAGATCGCTCACAAAAATCATCGGCTACTCTCCATTGGTTTTATCAAACCGCAGCATGAATAAGCCATATCTCGATATTCTATCACCGGAACATCTCGCTCTTTGGCCAGTATGATGATGTGTTCCAGGGCAGGGCTGTTTTTGTCCCTCACCAGTATCTGCCATGGTACGCGGCGTAACAATACTCTGGTGGTTTCCCCAACCCCAGGCTTAATCAAATTGATATTAGCAATGCCGAACTCCTGTTGAATCTTTTCTATGGTTTTCAAACCCAGCCAACTTGGTTGTTTATCAATATATTCTAGCTTTTTTGCTGTCTTCTGGGCTATTTCACCGTCAGCAACAGCAAAATGCTGGCTAATACTGTCTATATAGTAGTTAGATAAATCATCCTGATACAACTCTCTATAATATTTGGCCCCATGAAAATCCTGTGGTCCAATTAAGTCTGACCTTAACACCGTTCTAGACATTAAACCGCTAACGGTGGAATTTAAACAGGCACTGGGAATTAAAAAGTCTTCCCTAGTTCCAAATATATTGGCACAGTAACCGGGGTCAGCTAGCACCGCCAGTTCACTGCTTAAATTAATGCCGTACTTTTGGTAAAACTGATTAAGCGATTTCACCAACTCTTTAGTGATAGCCCCTTTACCTGTCCAACCATCAACGAACTGCAACGCAGCGCCCGGATGTTTATTTAAGATATAGAAAATGGCTTTTTCATCTATCCCCCGGTCTCTGATAATGGAAATGCTGTAATGGGGTACATCTACACCAAAATGGTGCTTAATGTAACGTTTTATTAAAACACCTATGGGAGTACCGGCTCTGGCTAACGAAACCAGCACTGTTTCTTTTCCGTGAAGTTGATAAATGGTTTTGCCAACAATGCCCACCGCCAACGCAATATCATAGGAACTTTTTTCCAATGATTGATAAAACAATTTAGTGTATTCTTTCGATGGTTTATATTCTATCGGCAGCATTTCTGAGTAATGCTTGCCGCTTTGAATTGCTTTCTCCCGTTCTTCATTACCCTGCTCGGGTAATAGTTGGCCAATTTCCTTTAATAAAAATACAGCATCCTCTGGTCTGTAACTGCCCATTGGCTTGGGCGATGGTATGTCAGGTACTGTATATTGCTGATGATTGCCAACCAAAAAATGCACCTCCATCTTAGCAAGTGTTCGAAAAGGAGCACGATAGACACGAGAAGTTCAAGGCGGCGAAGGCTTTGAGGAGCGGAGCGTATATGTAATACGTGAGCACCGCAAAAGCCGAGCCAACGCAGCTAAAAAGACGCGCTATAATCAGTTCCCTTAGCGCGCGTCTTTTTGTACTTTGCTTCATAGCCTTTGCCATAAATATGGCAAAGACTTAATCAAAGTAAAATTCGAAGTGGATCTCGCGCGGACTTTTCGAACATCCTCTTTTAGCAAAAAGTAACAAACACAATTTGCTTAATACCCAATTCCTTCAATCCAATAACCAGCGGTGCTACTTGTTGTGGCTTTACTGCCTTTTCCCAAAAAACAAAAACCTCATCATACAAATTTGGGGCAATATTGTAAACAAAGTTAGTCACTCCCTGATTGTAAGGGTCTGCAAAATTTATGGCATGTTTCACCGCATAGTTTTCTCTATTCAATGGATGTACCGGGCTTCTAGTGGTAGTTTGCACAGATACCCCATGTCCCATTTTGTCTGCTACCAAAAAGGGAATATACATAAATTCCCCACTGCCCAGGCACAGGGTTTTTTTACCCTCCCGCATTTTTGACAATGTATTGCCTAATAGCGTAGCTTCTTTCTCTAATACAGTATTCTCTTCTGCAGAGATACCAAAGCGCCCAGTGTATTTAAGATAACTAGCGTTGTCAACTTTCACCGTTTGCATCATAGCACCGCAAAACATCTCCACCGGCGGCATATCCCCAGCTAACAAAGCAGGATTTTCCTTTATCACAGGCGAAGTGCCGTTGGCACTAAACACCCCTGAAACCAGCGACAGAACACTGATTCTCACTCCTAACTCTACCGCTGTTTGTTGGTACCTCTTTCTGGATTCTTCAGAACGCCAGTCCAAAATAGATAAGATGATATAATGCTTTTGTGGGTATTTTTTCTGGATTGAACGTATGATATTTAAGCACAGGTTGCCAGTGGTAACTTCATCATCTACCAACACCAGAGAATCATTATCTTCAAGTATCTGTGGACTACTGATAAGTAGTTTCTGATCTGGGGCATGACAGTGATCTTCAGTAAAATAGATGGTATCATAATCGCCAGTTAGCGGTTCTCTAGTGGTGTGTAAAAAGTTTACGTCACCCGTAAAACTGTCAAAAACCCCATGTCCCAAACCAGTTGCCGTTTCCGCAAAACCAACAAACAATGCTTTACTAGGTAGGTTATATGGCAACACTTCTAGCTCACAATTTTCCCCGCTACTTATACTTGCGACTATATCATTAATTATCTCTCTGTTCACCGGTAGCCCTAATAGCTCTGCAAAGCGAGAAGCCAACAGGTACCCAGTTAACTGCGGTGTTTTAGGTTTAACAGGAATATGCTTACCAATAAGTTTGCTGACAAATAAGTAACTGCGCTTAGGGTTATTTCTGGCAGCCATGCCAAACAAACTGTCAATGGGTAGATGATAAGGGTTAGCTGTAAGTTCTACATCAACAGTTAAATTATCTAATATACTATAACTCTTCTTCTCTAGCACAGATAATGCTTGTATAGTCATGGTTTTCATTAATCACTCCATAAATACGTGCTAAGGTAATAATTTTATTGGCCCAATTGGTATGGGGTTTAGCTTCATTCATTTTATTTTGATAAGCACTTTTAGCTACTCCACCGTTATTATTCTCCAAAATGTGCACAGCATCCAGATACTCCTCCATTGTCACAGCATACAAAGCCTGTACCGGTGCCAGATGGCTTGGGTGGATGATGGTTTTACCCACCAGACCGTTTGCTTTGTCTAGCATCACTTCTCTAATTAATCCATCTAAATGTTGAGAAATTAGTTGTTTTCTAAAATCTAAACCAGAATCACCATACCGTTCCTGGAAAGGGCTACGTCTTAATTGGGGCTTTAACACCCTTGTTCCTGCACCAAAATACTCCCACACCGGGCCGGAAATCACGTAACCATCATTTGGTTTACCAAATACGTTTATGATATCAGAGATGCAGTCACGAATGACCGCGATGTCGTAAATGGTAAATTCGTAGCTTCTTCTAATGCCAAACAAACCGGACAGATCAGTGGCACCAATGCGTACATTTAAAACCAAGTGCTGATATTGATCCAACACTTCTTTAATCTTTAACATTTGATCTACCCTAGTTTTTAAATCTATCACTCTGGGACTTTCTAATATTGGCATACCGTAAAGGGGTTTAGGCAAATTTTGGTTTATCAAGGTTAGTTCTTCAAAATACTGCCTACCTGTTTCTGCCTCAAACTTTGGTAAAACAAATCCGGTTAACACAGACAATAATGAGCCAAAATTTTTAGCTAAACGTTTTAGTTGGTTAACATTTCTCACCCGGATAAAGATAAATGGGAGAGATCTCCCATTATCTTGTTGCTTTAACAGATGGGCAAGCTGTGTTTGCAGGTTTTTTTCTGCCTTTTCTACAGCATTGTCTCCCACTGCGTCTTCCAGACATAAAACCGTTGTCACTAACCCCAGCATCGGATCTGTTACCAACTTGTCAGCAACCTTTGGTGAATCGGCAGGCATGTATAGTGCTGCCCCCAAAGCATAAGCTATTGTCTTTTTATCGATATCCGTTGTCAGTTTCTTGGGAGGCACCGCAAATATTTCTTGCCTTTCTTCTTCAGTTAGGTAGTTAAAATATTGCATCACTTAGTCCTGTCCTTTAGAATCTTTAGGTGTTCTCATATATTGCAGCAAGAAACCTCCACAAAAAATACTCGCCATAATAGCCAGTGTTATTACCTCTTCAATGTGAAAACCAAAAGCTGATCCCATCATTTTAGCACCGATAAAGGCAATTAATACATATGCTGTGGCTTCAATACCGGGGTATTTCTCCAGTAATTCAATAAATACTTGGGCCACTAAACGCATCATTAAAATACCCAGCAAACCACCAAGAAATAGCACCCAAATTTGTTCACTAACACCAAAGGCTGCTAAAACACTATCTATACTAAAGGCTATATCAATCATTTCCACAGTGGCTACTGTCTTCCAAAAACCTGCGTGTATTGTTTTTACTTCTCCATCATCGTCCCCGCCTCTAGTGAAGAATTTAAAGGCCATCCACAGTAGGTAAAGGGCACCGAGGATCTTTACAAACATAAATTTAACTAAATACACGCCAAAACCAATGGCAATAAACCGGAAGAAGTATGCTCCCCAAATACCATAAAGTAAAGCTCTTCTTCTTTGTTTTGGTGGCAAGTGTTTTACAGCCACTGCTAGAACTAAAGCATTATCTGCACTTAATATACCTTCTAAAAGAACCAGTGATAAAATGATACCCCAGCTGGCTGGGTTACTAAGAACGGCAGATAGTGCTTCCCAGGAAAAAAATTGTGCATAAGTTTGTGCTATCCCGGATAAAAAGTCCATTTATAATCCCCCAATTTCTAAAGGGGCGCTTTACTTTTAAAGCACCCCTTACAAGTTAATAATTAGCCAACATTTATACCGTAACTTCTGCAGAGGGAATCTAAACCACCCTCATAGCCTGCACCTACCGCACTGAATTTCCATTCTCCATTATGGCGGTACAGTTCAGCCACTACCAGTGCCGTTTCTATTGAATAGTCTTCGGATAGATCGTAGCGAATTAATTCTTCTTTGTTGCCAGCATTCACTATCCGGGCAAAGGCATTGGAAACCTGACCAAAGTTCTGGTTTCTTGCTGCTGCATCGTGAATTGTAATGGTGAATGCAATTTTCTCTACTTCAGCAGGAACTTTGCTTAAATCAATATTGATTACTTCATCGTCACCTTCACCCTCACCAGTGAGGTTATCTCCGCTATGAACAATTGCCCCACTGGCATCCTTCAGGTTGTTGTAAAATATAATAGCGTTGTCACTAACTACTTTTCCTTCCTTATTTAAAAGAAAAGCCGCTGTATCCAAGTCGAAGTCTTGTCCACCATCATACTGGTTTACGTCCCAACCAAGACCAACAAAAATATTGGTTAACCCAGGGTTTGATTTAGTTAAATCAACCTTTTGACCTTTTGCAAGTGATATAGCCATATAACATTACCTCCAAAATATATTTTTATACAAAACGCTTGCTTAATGTTCCAAGGGAAGTATCTGTGGTTCCTTCACCCACGGCAGCAAATTTCCATTCACCGTTGTGACGATAAACCTCACTAACAATTAAGGAAGTTTTGCCAGCATAGTTATCAGTTAAGTTAAATTTCAGCAATTCTTGATTATTAGCCTCATTAAGTATTCTAATAAAAGCATTCTTAATCATGCCAAAGTCTTGTTTCCGCTTAGCGCAATCATAAATGTTTACAACAAACACCATGTAGTTGATATCTGCAGGCACTTTGTTCAATTCAATATGAATCTGTTCATCGTCACCATCACCTTGGCCAGTGAGGTTATCACCCATATGGCGTACACTACCACATTTGCTTTTAAGATTGCCAAAATAAATTAGGTTTTCTTTTTTAGTTAGTTTTTTGTTTTGGTCAAGTAAGAAAACAGAGGCATCACAGTCGATGTTGGCGCCACCGCCACCACCAAGTATACCCTTCAGAAAACCGCCACCACTTTTTCCGTTTTCTACCGGATCCCAACCCAAGCCTACCATTAGCTTTGCCAAACCAGGGTTACCTTTAGTCAAGTCAACTTTTTGTCCCTTTTGTAAATTAATAGCCAAGTAATTATCCTCCTATTTTTTATACATTTAATCCATACAAACGGCACAAGCCAGCCAAACCGTCCTGAAAACCGCTTCCTACTGCAGCAAATTTCCACTCGCCATTGTGGCGGTACAGTTCACAAACCACCAGTGCTGTTTCTATACTATAGTCTTCGCTAAGGTCATAACGCAAGATTTCTTCGTTTGTATTGGCATTAACTACCCGGGCAAAGGCGTTTTGCACTAATCCAAAGTTTTGATTGCGGGCTGCAGCCTCGTGAATGGTTACAGCGATAGCAACTTTTTCTATCCTATCTGGCACTTTACTAAAATCGATGATAACTTGCTCATCATCACCGTCGCCTTCACCGGTAAGGTTGTCCCCAGTATGTACAACACATTCTTCTTCTGCTTTTAGATTATTATAAAAAACAAAATCAGTTTCTCTAGAAACTTTCCCGTTGGCATCCAGAAGGAACGCGGAAGCATCTAAGTCAAAGTCGGTGCCATCAAACTGGTTTACATCCCAACCTAGTCCTACCATTGCTTTATTTAAACCAGCCCTACCCTTTGTCAAATCTACCTTTTGCCCTTTTTGCAGGTTGATTACCAAAATTTAACCTCCTTTAAAAGAATCTAACAAAACTCCAGATATATGTAGTATTATACATGCCAAAGGACAAACTGACAATGGTTTTTAATAAAATCTTCACTTTCTTGTAGTTTTTCTATTCAAATTTTAAAAAGTGTTGTAAAATACAATGTATGCATATTGAATTGATAAAAAATACTACAGGTGATGACAATGTTTTCTTACGGACCGCTTCGGTATATATTGGCGAAGAAAAAAATTAAAAGAAAAGCTTTACAAGATGCGTTACATCTAAGTCCCACTACAATTGCTAAAATTAATAGAAACGAATTTCTCTCAATGGAAGTATTGGATAAAATCTGTACCTACTTGGATTGCAATATTGAGGATGTGGTAGTTCATATTAAACCGATAGATTTTCAGAAGAAAAGGTAGGCATAGTACACCTACCTTTTCTTGTTGTAATATATTATCTGAAGTCTTTGAACAGTTCTTCTTGGTTGTAAGTATGTCTTTTTTTAAGAATCGAGTTTATCGTATCCCTAGAGGCAATGGCGATTATAAAAAGAATACCGGCAATGGAAAATATAATATACTCGATACAAAACGCCCCCTCTCACGGGCCATAGGCATAATCTAAACTAGTACATAAGATTAATTGGGTTACAACGACATAGTATTCAATCGCTATATCGCTATAACCCTTTAAAACTAATATCCGAGATAAATTAAATAGATTATCTGCCCTGGCCAGATTACATTAGGGTTAACTATCTGGGGGTTCTGGGAAACAATTCTATTATAGTCTAAGTTAAACCGTCTTGAAATTTCATACAATGTGTCACCGGGTTGTATTACGTAAGGAATATAGCCTTCAGATGGGAGAGATGGTTGGTCATACCCAGGAATTTCAATGATCATGCCTTGATAGATTTGATTATTTGGTAATACTGGATTGGCTGCAAGTAAATCCTGCATCCTTACTCCAAAACGTGCTGCCAGTGTTTCTAGATTCTCATTTGGCTGTACAAGGTACTTCAAAAAAATCACCTCCAATAAATATCATGTTAACATCATATTCCTGTGTTTAGTCGGATGTGATTAATGTTAATATTTACCGATATAACTTGTCCCATATTTTAGTTTATAATTATGATGTATGGTTAGACAAGCTTATAATAAGGGTGAATGTATTTGAACTTACAACAAGGGCTGAAGGCATTAATCGTAGTTTTGCTGATCTTTCTTTGCACAGGCATATACCTAGGGTTAAATTCTCATAGCAGTGAAGGCGGAGAGAACAATGCACCTCCTGACAGATTTGAAGAGAAAAAGGAATTAAGTCATAAAGAAAAACAAGTCAATCAACCAGCTAATGAGGAAAATAATGAGATTACTATTGATAAGGATTTAAACAGTTACGTATTAGAGCTATTGGAAACATACGAGAACACGCCATACCTTCTAAATAATGATTATGACAATTATAATGGTGTAACCACCACGCTTACATATAAAAATAAAGTGCTGGCTAAAGCTCACCCTAGTGGTAATAAAGCTTCTCATTGTGTTGGGTTGACCTTTGAGGTGTTTTTTAAAGCCCTGCAGCAGAGAAATAAAGATCTTGGATTAGAGTTGAATGATTTCAATGGTATGACTTGGGAGCAGTTGTATGACTTCTTACTGACCTGGTATGTGGCCAGCGGTGATAAAACAACAAACAATATAGAAATTGCTGTTGAAAAGTATGGTATTGGTAAAAGCATTGATAAATTCTCAGAAGCCAAACCCGGGGATTTTATAGACTTTAGCAGGGAAAATAACACTGGCCATACTGCTGTATTTATTAATTGGATTAGAAAAAACGATAACATTATTGGATTCAGGTATTGGTCAACCCAGCAATCAACTAACGGAATTAGTTATAATGAAGAATATTTTAATGTGCTTGATGAAGATTCTAATAAGTATGGTAATGTTATGATTAATCATGTATATTTAGCTAGAATCTCCCCCATTAATGAATACCAAAAATTGAACTAAGTAGTATCTAAAAGCCGGGCATTATAATGCCCGGCTTTCTTTTTAAAAAAATCTGTTGATGTCAACTTTTAAGATATGTTGTTATAGCTCTTAGCATTTTTTGTTATAATCTGTTATAATAATGAAATATTTTTAAGGAGGAATTGTTATATGAGTCCGTCACCACCAAAAGAATATGTAATTAAAATTGGTATTGGTTCTTCAGAAATAAATGGAGAAGATTATGCAGTATTAATGTTAGATCATATTGACTTAGATAGTTTATTAAGAACTGCAGCCATTATGGAATTAGTAAAACCCACACTCTCCCCACTCAAGGAAAACCACCCCAGGTTTTTTGGTGAAGACACCGAAGTGATGGGCGTTGACAGTGAATTTGACGTTAGTGTAAAAAAAATAAAGAAATTAGTAAATATCAGTATGGAAAGCCGCTCTACATTGGGAGAATTGTCAGATCAGCTTGATGAAAAAGAATTTGAAAATGCAAAAACAAAACTTCCTTCAGCTATATTTGAGTTCAAACATAAAAAGTTTTTTGAACAAAGGGCAACAATGGCATATACCAGTGTCTATAAAGATTCTTATCGCAATTTCATTAATAATTATAAAGATAAAGGTTTTTTCATTATTGTATTAGGTAATGAAGGTAATGCAATGCCCGGAGTACAGTTAGTAAAGGAAGATCTACAGTTAGAATAATTGAAAAACAAACCCCCTGGTTATGTACAGGGGGTTTAATGGTAAAAATCATGTTTGCCTATAGTGGTCATATAATTTCTGTTTGCAGGAATCCAAAAGTTTTCAGATTTTTTAGGATTCAAAAAATATAAAGCAGAACCAACTGGTTGATATCCATCAAGAACATCTTTTGCTGCTTTAATACTTTCACTACTTGGGCTGTTATGAATTCTTCCATCTAATACTGGAGAGAACTGCGTGTAACCATCTTGAACATCGAATATTACTCCATAAATAGTATTAGGGAATTTTGACACTTTAACACGATTCAAAATAACATTACCCACAGCTGCTTTACCCAGATAGGGTTCAGCTTCAGCCTCCGCATGTATTATACGTGCCAACCAGTAAACCTCATCTGACAGGCGGCTTGTCCCTCGGTTGGTGGTATCATTTGAAGCTCTTCTTTCAGTTTCTTTATTGTTCTGTACTGTTGTAACTTCCTCTGTTGTTTTTTCTTTACCGTCTTCCTTTTTATCTTCTTTTTTATTCTCCTGAGCACCAACTACTTCAGGGACCTTTAAATTGTTTTCATAGGTAGTAATTTTTTCAGGCTTGTCTTCCGTCTTGGCAGTATGGTTTTCATTTGCCACTATTGATTGGTTATGATAACTGCCAGCAGCAAGAGCTGTAAAGGAAAATGCTATTATGGTCAGCAATAATGCCACTTTAACACTTTTCTTCATAATTCATCCCCTTCTAATTAAACTTGAATAGGTACTAACTGACTATATAATTATAAATCATATTTAGTACCAGTGTTAGGTGTAAATGAAGGAATATTAGTTAAGTTTTTCTATACTACTATACGCTATTTCTCCTACAGTTTTTTGATAAAGGTCACCATCAATATATATATCTACAATACTTTGATCAACGACCAATTTAGTAAGTTTGTCTAAGCTGCCCCTTACCCCGAGCTCGCCTATAGCCCAAGCGGCATAGCCTCTTACGTATGGTTTGGGTGCCTCTAAGAATTTAATAATATCTGGCAATACTTCATTTATATATTCCACTTTCCCCTTTAGCCTTCCAACTGCCCATAGCATACCGGGCTGAAACATCTCTTCATTCATGGATGACGATATCATCATCGGACCTAAATCAGCAAATAAGTCAGGATTGTTATATATGATTTCTGCAATTGCCTGTGGGGCGCTCCAACTCTGGCCACCAGACTCATCATTCATTGACCACAAAAATCTACGAATAATGTCTCTTATTACTTCTGGATCGTTTTTTGCTATCTCTTTTGATACCAACCCCAATGTTTCAATGCTTTTCCACCGTAAAAGGTTGTCTTTTGTGTATGTTAAACGAATTAGATGCCTTATAACCTTCTTTGGATTGTTCTGGGCCATATCAATAATGATAGTAAAGTCTTTTCCATCCACCAGGGAAGCTATCTTTTGCTTATCCAAATATCCTCACCTCGGCTTTATATTAGCAAAAAATAATACGGTAGTATAGACCTACCGCATTATTCTCAACACTCGCTATTCACCTTTTATTACCTGTTCGATTGTCTTACCGGCATCTGGGAAGAACAGTGGTTGACCATATTTATCCTTACCGAAATCTTTAATAACTTCCTGTGTCTCAGCATTAACCATAAACTCTACAAAAGCCTTTCCACCTTCGGCATTAACCTTGTCATACTTGTCTGGGTTAACCTGCATAGCATGATAGATATTTAAAAGTACTCCGTCACCTTCTACCATTATTTCCAGGTCTAAGTTATCTTTATGAGCCAGGTATGTAGCCCGGTCTGTTAATGTATATGCCAGTTTTTGGTTAGCTACCACCAGTGTGTCACCCATTCCACTTCCAGTCTCCTGGTACCATTGTCCAGAAGGTTCAACTCCGCCATCTTTCCAGATAGCTAGTTCCTTCTTATTTGTTCCTGAATCGTCACCGCGGGATACAAATAGAATTTCGCTATCTGCAATTGCTGCAAATGCATCTGCTGCCACTTTGCCACCTTTAATACCTGCAGGATCATCCTTAGGACCAATGATAACAAAATCGTTGTGCATTATTACCTGGTAGTTGGTTACTGCTTCAGCATCCACCAACTTTTGTTCTGCCGATGGTGCGTGAGTTAATAGGGCATCTGCCTCACCCGCTTCACCCATTGAAAGTGCTTTACCTGTACCAACTGCTACTACTTTTAAGTTATAACCGGTTTGCTCTTCAAACATTGGCTCTAAAACATCTAACAATCCACTGTCACGGGTACTGGTGGTGGTGGCCAAAATAATGTCCTTATTCTCTGCCTGCTGTTCATTTTCAGACTGTTGAGCCCCTTGATTATCTTGGGCTTCTTGTCCTTGACAACCGATCAAAGCTATACTCATTAAAAAGATAGTCACTAATAATAACTTCTTCATTCTTCTACCCCTCCATATTTTTTAAAAGACTTCAAAAACAACAAAAACCAAACCCCGCTGTAGTAGCAAAAAGTTTGGCAAAACATGCGTAATTTTACGCATTATCACTCTCCTTTCCACACCGGGAGGCACACACGTTTCCACGTGTACCCTGTCGGCCTAAAAACCATAGCACCCATTTGCTTTAGGTTGGAAGGCTCGGAGTACGGTATTTAATTTTAATATAACACTTATTCTATTTTTAATTAAAACCTCCTGCTATTCTTATAAATTTCATATAAAAAAACCTGTCAAGCTTAATTCACTTAACAGGTTTCTTAATGGCTCCGCGAGTAGGACTCGAACCTACAACCTATCGGTTAACAGCCGATTGCTCTACCATTGAGCTATCGCGGATCATTGCCCGGTAAATCCGGGCTTTTATTAAAAATTGTTTCGGCAGCGACCTACTCTCCCAGGGGTCAACCCCCAAGTACCATCGGCCCTGCAGAGCTTAACTTCCGTGTTCGGAATGGGAACGGGTGTACCCTCTGCGGCAACGCCACCGAAAAAC
>VENI01000013.1 GCA_009711615.1 Bacillota bacterium
GTTTTTCGGTGGCGTTGCCGCAGAGGGTACACCCGTTCCCATTCCGAACACGGAAGTTAAGCTCTGCAGGGCCGATGGTACTTGGGGGTTGACCCCTGGGAGAGTAGGTCGCTGCCGAAACAATTTTTAATATATAAAAAACCCTAAGGTTGATTAAGATCGCCTTAGGGTTTTTGTTATATTTATTGAGTGATATAATTAAATAAAAAAAGGTGATAAGAGTTATGTTATCTTATAAATCTATTTGTAAAAAAGTATTAATATTGACTGCAACCGTAACAATTATTGTGTTACTTATTAACTGGCATATTAAAAATATTGGATATGAAAATATAATAAATTCTAATACTAACTATAAAGCACAGGCAGCAATTGTGTTGGGTGCATATGTTTCTCCGGAAGGTGTTCTGTGTGATATGTTGGAAGATAGGGTTAGAACCGCTGTTAATCTATATAAAGAAGATAAAGTTGATAAAATTTTAATGACTGGAGACCATGGCAGGACTTCATACGATGAAGTAAATCATATGCGTAAATATGCAGAAAATATGGGTGTGCCTGCAAACGATATTTTTATGGATCATGCCGGTTTTAGTACATATGAAAGTATGTATCGAGCTAAAGATGTATTCTGTGTTGAATCTGCTATAATAGTTACACAAAATTTTCATCTTCCTAGAGCAATTTATATTGCTCGTACATTGGGTATAAAAAGTAAGGGAGTATCTGCAGATAGACAAATTTATAGAGGTGCAGATTATTATGAGTTTAGGGAAATATTAGCTAGGAATAAGGATTTCATAAATGTTAATATTTTAAAGCCAAAACCTACATTCCTAGGTCCCACTTTATCAATCAGTGGTAACGGAATAATAACTCATGATTAGTTAGCACATCTTGTCTATTAATACAAATTGTTGTAAAATAAATAAGTTGAAAAGAAGTTAGAAATGGGAGGTAAGTGCGTTGGCAGAAAAAGGTACTTGGACGGTTAAAAAGGGTTTGGCCGAAATGCTAAAAGGCGGAGTAATTATGGATGTAACTACTCCGGAACAGGCTAAAATAGCAGAAGAAGCCGGGGCATGTGCAGTAATGGCACTGGAAAGGGTGCCAGCTGACATCAGAGCAGCTGGTGGTGTAGCGAGAATGGCTGACCCTACAGTTATACAAAGAATTATGGAGGTTTCTACCATACCGGTGATGGCTAAAGCCCGGATTGGTCATTTTGTAGAGGCTCAGGTTTTAGAATCTCTCGGCGCTGATTATATAGATGAAAGTGAAGTATTAACTCCTGCCGATGAGGAGTATCATATTGATAAACACCAATTTAAAGTTCCATTTGTTTGTGGAGCAAGAAATCTTGGTGAAGCGCTGCGTAGAATTGGTGAAGGTGCAGCAATGATACGTACCAAAGGCGAACCTGGTACTGGCAATGTGGTAGAGGCAGTGCGCCACATGCGTAAAGTAATGGGTGAAATTCGTTATGTACAGAATCTGCCAAAGGAAGAATTAATGACTGCTGCCAAAGAGATGCAGGCACCTTATGAACTGCTTGTTAAAGTTGCTGAATTAGGTCGTCTACCTGTTGTTAATTTTGCAGCCGGTGGTATTGCAACACCTGCAGATGCTGCATTAATGATGCAGTTAGGTTGTGATGGTATTTTTGTTGGTTCAGGTATATTTAAATCTAAAGATCCTGTATCTAGGGCAAAGGCAATAGTGTCTGCAACTACCCATTATAATGACTCCAAGATTTTAGCGGAAATTTCCAGGGAACTTGGAGAAGCTATGCCTGGAGTTGAAATACAAAATATTGCACCTGAACAACGTATGCAAGATCGTGGCTGGTAAGAAGGGATTATAAATGAGTACTACTACCATAGGAGTTTTAGCACTACAAGGTGCTTTTATTGAGCATGAAAAAAGCTTGCAGGTTTGTGGTGCAGAAACCAGGCAAATTCGTCTACCAGAGCAACTAAAAGGTTTGGATGGTTTGGTAATCCCTGGTGGTGAAAGCACTACCATGGGAAAATTATTAATGGCTTATGAACTGCTTCAACCTATCAAAGAAATGGCGAAAGAGGGCATTCCTATTTTTGGTACTTGTGCAGGCATGATTATGCTAGCAAAGGAAATTGTTAATTCAAATCAGACATCACTTAGTTTAATGGATATTGTGGTGGAACGAAATGCCTTTGGCCGTCAAGTAGAAAGTTTTGAAGCTGATATAAGTGTTTCTGAATTTGGAGAAGAGCCCTATAATGCAGTTTTTATTAGAGCTCCATATATAGTTTCAGCAAGTCCAGGTGTTAAAATAATGGCCAGCTATGATGAGAAAATTATTTTAGCCAGGCAAAACAATTTTTTAACTGCAGCTTTTCACCCGGAACTAACTGAAGACTTGAGACTTCACAAATATTTCCTTGAAATGGTGACCAGTTACAAATAAAACAAAATACTTTATGCAAAAAGACCGCTATTTTACTAGCGGTCTTTTTATTTTTGGTAGTGATTTGTTAATATATAATGTTAAACTAAGTAAATTTAATATCCTGTTAGTACATGGTCAATAGGGATTAAATTTATAATCATAAAGCTAAATTTAATCATTGAAACCATTTGTTAGTATTATAATCAAACCCGGGTTGTCATTGTATTGGGAGTGGTACTCATGAAAAAACTATATATATTTTTACTGAGTATTGTGATGATGTTTTCGTTTTCATTGGGAGCGTTTACAGAAAATAAAATATGTTTAGTAGATCAAATTGGATATTTAACTAATAATTTTGAAGACCCAGTTGAATATTGGTATGAAAAAATTAGCAGTGTAAATTATTTTAGTGAAGTTGAAAAATGGTATTTATCTACGATTAAAAATAAACAAATAATATATTCGATGATAATAACTGGTGTTTATAATTGGCGCCAAATAAGAGGACCTTAAAAAAATTAATAAACTTTTTTAGCCATGAAAAAAAATTTTTTTTCTAGGTATTACTTTGATTGAAGATACCCGTAAGTATTGGCGATAAGCATAACTCGCATATTAATATTTTATTAATTACGGATGGTGGTTGAAGTAATATTAAGAAAAATTAACAAAATAGTACTTGATATTTACGGCGGGTTATAGTAAAATTCAACTCACATTTTAAAATATAGAAAACCCGATGAAGGGGATAAGTAATAGATAACCTTTTTCAGAGAGCCGGTGGTTGCTGTGAACCGGTAAAGGCAACTGTGAAATCCACCCCATAGGGAACCTGCCGAAAGATATTTATCGAATAAGTAGGTTCGGGTGAAAAACCCGTTACAAGAATTTGAGCAGGACTAAGGACGTAGTGTCTCTTGGTCAATCTGGGTGGCAACGCGGGAGTATATATAACCTCTCGTCCCTATGTATAGGGACGAGAGGTTTTTTAATTTTTTAGGAGGTTTAAAAATGCGCATGAAATCCACTACGAATTTCTGCGTTGGCTTGACTTTTGCGGTGCTCACGTATTAAATATACGCTCCGCTCCTCAAAGTCTGCGCCGCCTTGAACTTCTTGTGTCTATCATGCTCCTTTTTAAACAGTAATTTAAAGAAGAGGTTTAAAATAATTATTTTGGATATTTGTTTCTGGCCGGAAACTAAAAATAAAACTAATTTCTTGTTATGGAGGAGAAAAAAATGAAAGATAAACTGTACTTAATGATTCCGGGACCTACACCGGTTCCACCAACCGTTATGAATGCAATGTCTAAACCGATAATTGGCCACCGCAGTGCTGAATTTGCTGATTTAATAGGTCGTGTTACCGATAAATTGAAAAAAGTTTATCAAACTGAAAATGAAGTTTTTGTGTTAGCCAGTTCCGGTACCGGCGGAATGGAAGCTGCCACAGCAAATGTAGTTAATCCCGGCGATAAGGTACTAACATTGAACACTGGTAAATTTGGTGAACGTTTTGGAGAAATAGCAGCTAAATATGGAGCAGAAGTTGATGAAGTTAAGTTTCAATGGGGATATGATATTGACCTTACGGTTGTGGAAGAAAAATTAAAGGCTAACCCAGATATTAAAGCGGTTTTTGCCACTCACAATGAGACTTCCACAGGGGTTGAGAATGACATCAAAGGATTAGGTGAATTAGTTGACCAGCATCAAGCCGTATTAATTGTAGATGCTGTAAGCAGTATGGGCGGTATGGATGTACGCACTGATGAATGGAAAGTTGATATTATGGTCAGTGGTTCACAAAAAGCTTTAATGCTTCCTCCGGGATTAGCTTTTGTAAGTGTCAGTCCAAAGGCATGGAAAGTTATTGAGCAGAATAATTCGCCAAAATTTTATTTTGACTTGTTAAAAGCTAAAAAGTCCCTTGGAAAGAATAACACACCTTATACCTCAGCAGTTTCTTTATACAATGGCTTAGAAGCATCACTGGATATGATACTGGAAGAGGGTTTAGATAACGTTATTAAAAGACATAAATTGCTGGCAAAAGCCACCCGGGCAGCAGTAATGGGATTGGGTCTGGAACTTTTACCAGCTCAGGAATATGCATCTGACACCGTTACAGCGATTCAATGCCCGATGGCGGTAGATGTTAACAATCTTCGAAAGACGCTGTTAGAAAAATATAATGTCATGGTGGCAGGCGGTCAAGCTGAGTTAAAGGGTAAAATTTTCCGTATTGCCCATATGGGTTATGCCACTAAGACAGATGTACTGTTAACAATTGGCGCCTTGGAAATGGCACTAAATAAATGTGGATACAAGGCAGACTTGGGAGCAGGGGTTAGAGAAGCACAATTAGTTTTTTTAGGGGAGCGTGATTAATTTGAAAGTACTGGTTTTAGATGGTGTTCAAGAAAAAGGATTAACTCCTTTATATGATATACCTGATGTTACAGTGGATGTACAGGGAAAAATGCCGGAAGAAGAACTGATGAAAATAATTGGCGATTATGATGCGATGATTGTAAGAAGTGCTACAAAAGTTACTCCGCAGCTGTTGGAATGCGCTGACAAGTTAAAAGTTGTCGGTCGCGCTGGAGTTGGTGTGGATAACATAGATTTAAAAGCGGCTACCAATAAGGGTGTTATTGTGGTTAATGCTCCTGATGGCAACACTATAGCAGCTGCAGAACATACCATGGCCATGATGCTGGCACTGGCCAGAAAAGTACCGGCAGCCACAGCAAAACTTCGTGAAGGCGTATGGAACAAAAAAGCTTTTCTGGGTGTAGAATTGCGTAACAAGACTCTTGGTGTGATAGGTCTGGGACGTATTGGTTCAGCGGTTGCTAAACGGGCCATGGCTATGGAGATGAACATAGTTGCATATGATCCGTACATTTCTAAAGAAAACGCGGCCAACATGGGTATTGAACTGGAATCTTTGGATGGGGTTATTAAAAAAGCTGATTTTATAACAGTTCACATGCCAATGACAAAAGAAACCCACCATATGATTAATGCTGATGCCTTGGCAAATGCCAAAGATGGTGTAAGAATTATTAACTGTGCCCGTGGTGGTATTATAGATGAAGAGGCACTGTACGAAGCATTTAAATCAGGAAAAGTTGCTGGTGCAGCACTGGATGTTTTTGAAAAAGAACCAAACACTGACAGCCCCCTGTATGAGTTCGAGAATTTTATTGCCACACCTCACTTAGGGGCATCTACAGTTGAGGCCCAGTTAAATGTGGCTGTAGATGTAGCAAAAGAAATTGCTGATTACTTGCAAGGTAATATGGTGAAAAATGCAGTAAATATACCGTCCCTGAGCCCGAAGTTACTGGCTAAAGTAAGACCTTACCTAGATATGGCAGAAAAATTGGGTAAATTCCAGGCACAGCTGCTGAATGGACGTATTAACCGTATAGAAGTAACCTATGGTGGTGACCCTACCAAGCATGAAGTTGCTCCTATTACCACTACGTTAGTAAAAGGTATTCTAGACCCTATCCTTCAGGAAACAGTGAACTTTGTAAATGCTCCTGTGGTGGCTAGAAACCGAGGTATAGAAGTAATGCAGACCACCAGAGATAAAGATCAGGATTACAATAACATCATTACTGTAAAAGTTGTAACTGATCAGGGTGAGCATACATTAAGTGGAACGTTGTTTATGGGTAATGAACCACGGATAGTTAACATTGATGGTTTCCGTATTGATGCCATACCAGAAGGTCATATGTTGGTAATTCCTCATAACGATAAGCCAGGCATGATTGGTGAAGTTGGGATGGTTCTTGGTAATCATAAAATTAACATTGGTGGAATGCAAGTGGGACGCCAACAGCAAGGTGGCCAAGCGGTAATGGTGCTATCCATAGATACTGCCACCTGTGACGATACACTAAAAGAAATTGCAGCGTTTAATGGTGTATTAGATGTTAAACTTGTTAGCTTATAAAAAATGTTTTAATATATAATTAATTAGTAATGTTTGGGTGATAAACCCAAACATTACTAATGTTTAGGCCATTATTTTACATTAATAAACTGCTGTAGTATAATACTAGTGATTTAAGTCTAATTTTGGTAAAAAACGCAGTATGGGGGAGTAATAATGTTAGATATCAAATTCGTCAGAAGTAATCCCGAAAGTGTAAAAGAAGCCCTAGTTAAACGGGCTGTAGATTTATCTTTGGATGAATTTTTAAATTTGGATGAAGAGCGTCGTAAAAAACTTGCTGAAGTGGAGCAACTTAAAAATAAACGAAATGTAGTATCTGAAGAAATTGGTAAACTTAAAAAAGCCGGGGAAGCAGCAGAGGAAAAAATATTAGAAATGCGTAGTGTTTCCCAATCCATTAAAGAAATGGATGAGGATGTTAAAGAGATTGAAGTAAAATTACAAAATATACTACTTACCATACCAAACGTGCCTAATCAAACGGTACCTGAGGGTACAGATGAAGACGATAACCAGAAAGTTAAAGAATGGGGACAACCAAAAGAATTTGATTTTGAAGCAAAACCACACTGGGAAATAGGGGAGCAACTGGATATAATAGATTTTGAGCGTGGTAGCAAAGTATCCGGTGCAAGATTTTCTTTTTATAAAGGTGCCGGTGCCCGTTTAGAAAGAGCCTTATTTAACTTTATGTTGGATTTACATTCCAGGGAGCATGGCTATACTGAAATAATACCGCCATTTATTGTCAATGCTGACAGCATGACAGGTACCGGTCAGTTGCCAAAATTTGCTGAAGACATGTTTAAGCTGGAAGGGACAAATTACTATTTAATACCCACTGCAGAGGTACCGGTAACCAATCTTTACCGAGATGAAATATTAAATACTGATCAAATGCCCATTTATCATTGTGCATTTAGCCCTTGTTTTAGAGCAGAAGCGGGAGCGGCAGGAAGGGATACCCGGGGTTTAATTAGGCAGCACCAATTTAATAAGGTGGAATTGGTTAAATTTGTTAACCCTGATAATTCCTATGAAGAGTTAGAAAAACTTTTACAAAATGCAGAGCAGGTGTTACAATTACTAGGCCTGCCTTATCGGGTGGTGAATTTGTGTGCAGGGGATCTCGGTTTTTCTGCAGCACAGACATATGATATTGAGGTATGGCTTCCTAGCTTTAACACTTACCGAGAAATTTCATCATGCAGTAACTTTGAAGATTTTCAAGCTAGAAGGGCAAATATAAGGTTTAGAAGAGAGAAAAAAGGAAAACCACAATTTGTACACACACTAAATGGTTCTGGTTTGGCTGTGGGTAGAACATTGGCAGCTATTTTAGAAAACTATCAGGAGCAAGATGGTAGTATATCAATACCACCGGTGTTACAGCCATATATGGGTGGCTTGACAAAAATTACAGCTGATAAATAAGTTGATTACAAATTGACATCATTTAATGAATATGTTATATTAGTACTTGCGTTGAGGCGAGAAACATTCAGCGCATAACAAAAGGAACTTTGGTTGGAGGGTTTCCCTCCAGTATATTTGGAGGGGTGTCCGAGTGGTTTAAGGAGGCGGTCTTGAAAACCGTTGAACCTTCACGGGTTCCGTGGGTTCGAATCCCACCCCCTCCGCCATAAACGTGGAGAGCTGGCCGAGTCGGCTGAAGGCGCTCGCCTGCTAAGCGAGTATACGGTCTTAAACCCGTATCGAGGGTTCGAATCCCTCGCTCTCCGCCATTTTTTAACTTATGGTAATGATAATTGTTCTTGACTAAGATATTATAATCTGGTATAATAGAATTTGTCACTGAATAGAAAACATGTGCCTGTAGCTCAATTGGATAGAGCGTCTGACTACGGATCAGAAGGTTTGGGGTTCGACTCCCTACAGGCACGCCACTTTCAAGTTGTTAGTCAACCCATCAGGGCAAAACTAACAACTTATTTTATATGCCCCCGTAGCTCAGGGGATAGAGCAGTGGTTTCCTAAACCATGTGCCGGAGGTTCGACTCCTCCCGGGGGCACCATTAAATAAAAATAAGGAGACTGTTTGTGGATCACAACAGTTACATGGGATATGCCTTAAAAGAAGCTGAAAAAGCACTAAAACTAGGCGAAGTGCCAATTGGTGCAGTGCTGGTATCAGGTAACAAAATTTTAGCAGCGGGACATGATCTAAGAGAGTTATTAAATGATGCCTCTGCCCACGCAGAAATGCTGGTGCTGCGGGAAGCGGCCCAAAAGATCGGTGATTGGCGATTAAATAACACCACCTTGTATGTAACGGTGGAGCCATGCCCCATGTGTGCGGGAGCCATTGTTCAGTATAGAGTGGGTACATTAGTGTACGGGGCACCTAATAGCAAATCCGGGTCCATTGACAGTATATTGGATATTGTAAAACAATCAAAATTTAATCATCAAGTGGAAGTAATTTCCGGTATCAGGGAGGATGACTGTAAACAAATAATACAGTCTTTTTTTAAACAATTGCGAAAGAACAAATAACACGGAGAGATGGCTGAGTCCGGTTGAAGGCGCTCGACTCGAAATCGAGTGACGGTTCGCGCCGTCCGTGGGTTCGAATCCCACTCTCTCCGCCAGATTACATATAAACCAAGGAGTTATCGTAATAAACGGTAGCTTCTTGGTTTTTTTGTTAAAAATAAGGCGGTTTTGATTTCTGGTTATAAAATACTTTTTAAAATAGAATGAATTAACCTAATAATAAAATTCTACATTTCGTTGTAATAAATATAGCAATGAAACTTGCAGTTATAATGGTTGATGATTTAACTGAAAGCAGTAGCAAAATGTCTGAGGGATAAACATGAATAACCAATTAACTAATGATCAGGCCCGGAAAAACTTGGAGGAAATCCTTGACAAACCGAATTCGCCTAAGCCCGCCAAGGGGGCATTTAGAGGATTTAATCAGAGAACTGTTGGAAAACCTTAACTTTAAAGGTTTTAACGGGGATACTGCTGGTATTGATTCTGTGCTAGCCAGGGCTATTTTTACTACTCAGTGCTATACCCTGGATTTTTGGTCCTTATATTAGAGCTTGCAGCTATTTTTATTTGCGGCGGGGCAGGCCTTGTTTTGGCCAAAGCCTTGGTAAAACCCGGGGATTACGAAAGGCGAGATGCCCTGTTGGTTCAAGGAAAAATTGCCGTAAAACTTGTTTTTGGTACCATTCCCATGTTTGTTATGGCAGCGCTAATAGAAGGATTCATTACCCCAAGCCAGCTACCGAATTACTTGAAATTAACTGTTGCAGCTTTCTCGCTGGTAGCATTTCTTCTATATATTTTTATGGGTAACCGGACTAACACTACAGGTTAGCGGAGCCATGGGGACGGTTCGAGCGTCCCCGAAGCGCAGACGATGGAACCGTCCCCATGGCGAAGCGGGCATAGCACAAAGGACGAAACGTTGGGAGGTAAAAATGAAAGAACAATACAGTTTACTTAGCCCTGAAAAAGTATACCTTAATTTGAATCTTGCTGGGGTTGGTTCGCGATTTGCGGCAGTATTTATAGATGGTATTTTCCAAGGTTTATTGGTGCTTTTCTTTGCCTATGCGATTACCCCTGCAGGTGGCGCGGGAATGAATATCATTAACGCTGAAGGCCCTTCGACTTGGTGGGGGATAGTAATAATACTAATAATCTATTTTGTCTTATTTTATTTTTTTTGAGGCTATATGGAACGGTCAGACCCCCGGTAAAAGAGTTATCAAACTTAGGGTGGTTCAAGATAGCGGCTCATCGGCTACTTTTTTACAGGTATTAATTCGCAATATATTGAGGGTTATTGATTCACTGCCCACTTTATATGCCATAGGAATATTATCAGTTCTGCTTAACAAGAAGAACCAGCGGCTTGGTGACGTGGCTGCCGGGACTGTTGTAATAAGAGAAGGTGTTGAGGATGCTCCAAAAGCGGTTAACTTTACAGTTATTGATACTCCC
Source organism: Bacillota bacterium (assembly GCA_009711615.1). Lineage (GTDB taxonomy): Bacteria > Bacillota > Desulfotomaculia > Desulfotomaculales > Desulfohalotomaculaceae > Desulforadius. The sequence goes on from VENI01000013.1 coordinate 10,397, forward strand.
TGGTCAGGTAAGGCCCGACTCCATATCCATAAAATAAGCGAAGATGATTATGCGATTCTAAAAAAATATCTACTTCGCCGAGAGAAACTGCAGCAGTGGGAAGCTCAGGTTTTGGAACGAAAACTGGTCCGTTTTTTCAGCCAAAAGCTGGAGCTTACCCCTGGAGAAACCGGAAACCCTGCAGAATTTTTAGAACAAGTTGCTGCCATGTATCAGAACCAATGATTATTTTAAGGTACAAGCATGTATTTTGGGATGGCATCGGTTCTTTACTTATATTCTTTTCAAACTAATGCCTCTGTTGTTATCCTGTTAATAAACTTATTCTTTTCTAAAGGACTTAAAGCAATCTATAACGAAACTATAAAAAAACTAATTACGACATAGTTTTACCATATTTTTATTATGTAAATGTTGCACGGAGGCGGCACATGTGAAGGGATATCTCAGCAAAATAACAGTTATTATCGCGATGTGTTTCTCTGTATTAATATTAGCTTGTAACTTTAGCCCTGCAGATGCCAAAGGCAAACCCGAGGCAATTGGTGGAAGGTTAGACTTAACAAGCTGGAGTTGGGAGCAAGATGGCATTGTTGCTTTGGACGGTCAATGGGAATTTTATTGGCAGGAACTTTTGACCCCCGAAGATTTTAAAGATTCAGATGCAACAACAAAAAAGAATTTTATAACCGTCCCTAGGGCTTGGAACAAATATGTAATTAACGGGGAAGATCTCACTGGTGATGGGTATGCCACTTATCGATTATTAATACATACATCAAAGGATCAGATATTGGGATTAAAGATACCTAGGGTTTTTACTGCATATAACCTCTGGGTTAATGGCCAGTTATTAGCTTCTAGTGGAAACGTAGCTGATAATAAAGACGAAATGATCCCCCAATATTTGCCGAAAGTAAAGTATATTAAACCAGAAACCGATACTATGGAACTGGTTATGCAAGTAGCCAATTACCGTCACCGTAGTGGGGGAATTTTAGAAAGCTTGCTACTGGGATCTGAATCACAAATTAGTCAACTACGGGCAAAGAATCTGGCCCTTGAACTCTTTCTCTTCGGCAGCTTATTTATAATTGGGTTTTACCATTTTGGTTTATATATATTTAGAACCAAAGACAGATCAACTCTATATTTTGGTATTTATTCTGTACTGATTGCTTTTAGGACCTTGTTAGTCGGGGAAATGTTTTTTATCAATCTATCTCCTAATTTTAGCTGGGAAATTGCTCATAAGATCCAAACCCTGGCCTATTACATGGGAGTACCTCTGGTTTTCTTGTTTTTAAGATCAATTTTCCCAAAGGATGTTTCAAAAAAAGTGAACGGCTGTATTCAAGCTTTTGGTTTAAGTTTTGCCCTTTTAGTTCTACTAACCCCGGCCAGAATATTCACATATTTCAACCCTTTGTATCAGTTATTTACATTATTAGTAATACCTTACGCTCTCTTTATTGTATGTTCCATTTGCTATAAGAAAAGAGAAGGTGCTTATCTTATTGGTGTAGGGGTAGTAATTCTGATTGTATTTACCCTGAATGACATTATTTTTCTTAGTATTTACTTGAATGATTCAAATGATCACATTTTAAGAAGCTTTGTTACAAAGGGTAATATGTCTTCATGGGGGTTACTGATATTTGTATTTGCCCAGTCTTTAGTGTTGGCCAAAAAGTTTTCTAAGAGTTTTACGAAAGTAGAACTAGTGACAGAACAACTCCAAAAGTTAAATGAAAGCTTGGAGGAGAAAGTAAAAGAACGAACTCATGCTTTAGAAACTTCAAAGAAGGAGTTAGAAGAGGCATATCAAGCGGTTTCAAGGTCTGAAAAATCTCGCCAAAATTTAGTGCAAAATATATCCCACGATTTGCGTACTCCGTTAACTTCTATTAAAGGCTATGTAGGTGCTATATTAGACGGGACAGTGAATAAGTCAGATCAACAAAAAAAATACTTGGGACGGGTGATAGATAAGGTTACCATGCTAAATCATATGGTACAGCAACTAATGGAGTTATCAAAGCTAGAATCACGTCAACTTAAACTCAATTGTTGCCCTGTTTCTTTAAAATGGTTAATAGAAAATGTTACAGAGAAATATAGCTTAGATTTTAAAAGTTCTAATATAATATTTGAAACTAACTACCCTTATGGATGGAAAGATGAAAGTGACTGGGATGAACAGTTATTAAAGGTAGATATGGAACAATTAGATCGGGTTTTTACTAACTTATTTAGCAACGCCCTTAAACATACACCTACGGGAGGGCAGATTAACCTTAACTTTTATTTGACCGAGGATGGAGAAAAAATACTGATCGAAGTTGCAGATACGGGAACAGGAATCTCTGCTGAAGAACTGCCTTTTATATTTGAACGATTCTATATGGTTTCAAAAGTACGCCAAAATAGTTCTAAGAATAGCGGTCTAGGGTTGGCTATTGCCAAAGAAATTGTACAATATCATGGTGGTGATATATGGGTTGAAAGCGAGATTGGAAAGGGTTGTAGTTTTTTCTTTACCCTACCTATCCTAGATAAAAACGGGACCAGTTCTTTTGACATCAGTTAATTTAGGAGGCAGAATGTTATGGCAGGAGAAACCATACTAATTGTAGATGATGATGAGGATATCAGGGAAGTGATAACATTGTATTTAGAAAAGGAAGGTTATCATGTGGTTTCAGCTTTGGATGGCACCCAGGCGGTATCTCTGACGCTTACTGTAAACCCTGATTTGGTTATCCTAGATATGATGTTACCCGGTTTAGACGGAATTGAAGTATGCCAAGAAATACGCAAAAAGCTAACTATACCTATCATTTTTCTCAGTTGTAAAGGTGAACCATTAGATAAATCCATGGGTCTGACTGCAGGTGGGGACGACTACATGAGTAAACCATTTGAAGCGGTAGAATTGCTGGCCAGGGTAAAAGCTCATTTGCGCAGAAACCGTATGTTGCAAAATGTAAATAACTCAAATAGTATATTAAAATACCCAGGTTTAACTATTGACTTGATGAGCTATTCTGTAGAAGTCAATGGTCAGCAAGTTATATTTTCGCCTAAGGAGTTCCAACTGTTAGCATTATTAGCACAAAACCCAAATACAGTATTAAGTAGTAACGATTTATTCCAGTCAATTTGGGATGAAGAAAGCTTTGGAGACCACCGAACAGTAATGGTCCACATCAGTAACATTAGGAAAAAAATTGAGAATAACCCGTCTAATCCTATTTATATTCAAACCATAAAAGGACTTGGCTACAAATTTTGCGTAGAAAAATAATTCTTGTTTTGCTAGACTCATTCATCTAATAATAGACATAATAGTTTTTTAGATGGAATTTACTTAACTATACAATCATAAATTCTTAACATTAGGCGATCGGTTCCCTTGAGAATATCATATTCCACTATAACATCCATGTTTCTTAATTCTTTTTTTACCAGGTTTACATTATTATCAAAGTCATTAACATTGAATGTTTTTTCTTGCACTTGGAGATCCAAAATAGTAGCTTTACTACTAGTGTGGTTTGGAGAACTGAAAACTTTCATCTTTAACGCCCCCGAAGATTAAATTCCATTAAGGTATATTATAGCATTTATTTTAAATAGCTAAGCTTAAGGGAATTTAATTTAATATTAAAATTATCTTTAAGAATCAAAAATGTTCGGATGATTACACTCCCATAAGATATCAGTTTGAAATATTAGAAGGATTATAGGAGTTTTTAAGGTATTCATAATCTGAGTCCTATTACTAATTATTTTTCTTTGAATTCTATGGAGGGTTTGCTTTATGGATACGTTACCAAAAGTGTCTGAAGTTAAGTTTTTATATGATATTATTTATGAGAAAGATGGTAGGATAGTATATGAACAGAATATATTTGATCAAATATTTACAATAATTGATCAAGCAAAAAAATTTATTTTTATAGATATGTTTCTATTTAATAACGAATACGATAGGAAGCATAACTTTCCACAATTAACCCAAAAGTTAGCTACCAAGTTAATATCTAAAAAATTAAAACAACCTAATATAAACATAATAGTTGTACTGGACGAAATTAATACTTTTTACGGTTCTTTTACTCCCGAACATATAGACAATATGAGAAAAAGCAATATTGAAGTCATAATATTTGACACCGCTAATCTAAAAGATTCAAATCCTATATACTCTGTTATTTGGAAGATATTTTTCCAATGGTTTGGGACATCGGGAAAAGGTTTGTTACCGAACCCCTTCAGCCCAAGTGCTCCCAAAGTTACCTTAAGATCTTACTTAAAAATGCTTAATACTAAAGCAAATCACAGAAAAGTAGTGATTACAGAAAAAAAAGCAGTGATAGGTTCAGCTAATGCCCATGATGCCAGTGCATATCATTGTAATATTGCATTTGTAGTAGAGGGTGAAATAATTAATGATATTCTTTATTCAGAAAAAGCAGCAATTAATATTTCAGGAAAAGATATAGATATCTCACATTTGAAACAGAATAATTTACCGGCAAATGATCAAGTTATGTTATTAACTGATGGAAAGATCGGTATACATCTTCTCCAAGCTATTGAAAAAACAGGTGCTGGGGATTCAGTATTTATTGGAATGTTTTATTTGTCAGACCGGAGAGTAGTAAACAGTCTGCTGAAAGCATCCAATCGAGGGACAAATATCAGAATAATACTGGACCCAAATAAAGATGCATTTGGTGTAAAAAAAATAGGTATACCAAATAGACCTGTAGCTGATGAATTGCATAAGAAGACAAATGGAGCAATTAAAATCAGGTGGTATAATACCCATGGGGAGCAATACCATACTAAACTAACAATGATTAAGTATAAAAAAAATAGTGTTATCCTCGGTGGAAGTGCTAATCTAACACGAAGGAACTTAGGGGATTATACAATGGAAACTGATCTGAAAATAAATGTGTCAAATGATACTGCAATTGTAAAGCAGATAACACAATACTTTAATCGGTTATGGAATAACAGTGGTGGAGTTTACACAACAGAGTTTAAACAATATAGGAAAGAGAGTATCGTTATAAAGGCAGCATATCGGTTGCAGGAATGGACTGGAATTTCCGCATTTTAATTTATGGACAATTGGATGGTATTATTTCCCTACAATTATATCTATGGCGCATAACTTATAAGAATTTAAAACTAGCCATAATGGAAAATTTTAAGTGAGGAACAACTCTTATGGCAGAACAAGAGTATATAATCATCCACAAAATACTAGTTGAAATATTTTTTGAAATGTTATATAATATTCTTTGCGCGGTTGAGGAAATCAGCTCTTTTTTTGCGCATTATAATGTGCAGTACCTGATATTTACTGTTGTTATGTTAAAGTTAAATATGATATAATACACCAGTAATTTAATGTGGAGAGATGGCCGAGTGGCTTAAGGCGCACGCCTGGAAAGCGTGTGGGCGGGCAACCGCCTCAAGGGTTCAAATCCCTTTCTCTCCGCCATTTTCATTTTAAGGTAATGGTCGTGCTAGACGGGGAGGTAGCGGTGCCCTGTAACCCGCAATCCGCTATAGCGGGGTCAATTACCTACTTGAGGATGCAGCTTGTGAAGTCTGCCTGGTGTAAGGGGCGTTGATGACCGGGTCTTGCGCGACGTGAGTTTTCGAACCGTGTCAGGTCCTGGCGGAAGCAGCACTAAGGAATGCCTTACGGGTGCCGCGAGGGTGCCTAGTCTGAGCTACCTGCACCGGTTACGTTCGGAAGCTGCTATCCAAAAGTAGGGTGCACGGCCAGCATATTTGCAGGGATGATCTATTAGATCATCCCTATTTTAATACTTTTTAAGAGGATATTCGAAAAGTCCGCGCGAAATTCACTTCAAATTTCTGCGTTGGCTTGGCTTTTGCGGTGCTCACGTATTATATATACGCTCCGCTCCTCAAAGCCTTCACCGCCTTGAACTTTTCGTGTCTATCGTGCTCCTTTTCGAATAGTCATTTTAAAGTAATTAGTTATAGTAAACAGGAAAAATGTATTAAATATCGAAAAATATAGTAGACTAAATTCTGGAGGGGTATTATATGGGTTATCGTGCCCTTTATCGCGAATATAGGCCTCAAAATTTTACTGATATAGTTGGCCAGCGTCATATTACCCGTACCCTGCAGAATGCAGTGACCAGCAGTAGGATTAATCATGCCTATTTATTTTGTGGTCCTAGAGGTACTGGTAAAACAACCACTGCAAAAGTCCTAGCTAAAACTTTAAACTGTGTGGATAGACAGGGAGAGGAACCATGTAATCAATGTGAGAACTGTTTGTCTACCACAAGTGGTACGGCGGTGGATGTTATTGAAATTGATGCCGCTTCAAACCGCGGCATTGAGGATATTCGTGATCTGCGGGAGAAAGTAAAGTATTCACCTGCCCAGGGTAGATATCGCATATATATTATTGACGAAGTCCATATGTTAACATCAGAAGCTTTTAATGCCCTGTTAAAAACATTAGAAGAGCCTCCATCCCATGTGGTATTTGTGCTGGCCACCACGGAACCACATAAAGTGCCGGTAACAATTTTGTCCCGTTGCCAGCGTTTTGATTTCCGGCGCATAGAAGTTGAAGATATGCTCCCTCGACTACAGCAAGTTGCTGAAGGTGCAGGGCTAAAGGTTGAAGAACAGGCTTTGGTGTTAATAGCAAGGGCATCAGAAGGTGGCTTAAGGGATGCCCTAAGCATTCTTGACCAGGGTTCGGTTTTCGGTGATGGTGTAATATCAGTAAATGATGTACATAACCTACTGGGAACTGTGCGCGAAGATATACTGAGTTCCATGGCCGGTTATATTTCTAAACCTGATGCTGGTGGGGCCCTAACCTTAGTTAATGAACTTTTTCAGCAAGGAAAAGATCTGCGCTTGTTTGTAAAAGAGCTAAACAATTACTTGAGATTTATCATGCTTTGTTTGGTTTCAGGTAAAGTGCCTGAAGAAGTGGTAAACAAAGAAGTTGTTAAACAAGATGCCCAGAGTTTCACCCCTGGTTTTATTTCACAGTGCTTAGAGATATTATCCCGCTTGGAGCACGATATGAAATGGAGTTCTCAACCGAGAGTGTTGTTGGAATTGGCACTGGTTAAAATTACAGCCAAGGAAGGTAATACAACTGACTTAAATGCTAGGGTGGAAAAAATTGAGAGCTATTTGCAAAAAGCAGGTAGACATAGGTTAGAAAGCATACCGGTAAAAGAAGAAAAAATTAACACTACCCAAACTTCTTCAGTTGAGGATACACCGGTACAAAAGGAGAATGAAAAGGAATATCAACCAGAACAGACTAATGGAGATCATCAACATAATATAAATGAAAGTGTAAAGCAAAACTGGCCCGGCGTTTTAGAATGGGTAAAAAGAATTAAACCCTCGGTTTATGGGGTTTTCCGAGAGGCTCATGTGGTAGAAACAGAAAAAGATAAAATCACAATTGGTTTTATGCCACAGCATTCCAATTTTCACAAAGTCCGTGCCGAACAGGAAGAAAACCGAAAGGTGTTGGAACAGGCTTTAAACAAGGTGCTAGGTAACAGTTGGTCTATCAAAATTATAACTATTGATACCGACGAAGCTGAGCAGGCTAAAAAAAAACTTCTGAAGTAGAACATCCCTTGGTAAAAAAGGCAATTGAGTTGTTTGGAAAAGAGAAAGTAGTTACAATCCAGGAGTCAGAAGTCAGGAGACAGGAGTCAGAATAAAAGATCGGAAAAATCTTAGTTCCGAATACTGTGTTCTGAATGTCTAAATAAATTTATAAATCTAAAAGGAGGACTTTAAAGATGCTTGGTGGTGGTGGCAATATGAATAAAATGATGAAACAGGTACAGAAAATGCAAGAGGATATGGCCAAAATGCAGGAAGAGTTGGCTGAAAAAACAGTAGAAGCAACTGCTGGTGGCGGTGTGGTAAAAGTGGTGGCCAGTGGAAAGCAAGAGTTGGTTTCTATTAATATTGATCCCGAAGCTGTAGACCCAGAAGATGTAGAAATGCTCCAGGATATGGTGATGGCGGCTGCAAACGAGGCCCTGCGTAAAAGCCAAGAAATGATGACAAATGAAATGAGCAAAATTACCGGTGGCATGAAAATACCAGGTTTGTTCTAAGAAAACCCCTTTTAGGGGTTTTTATTTTGCAATTCTAACTATTTCTTTTTTTATTGACTTATTAGGAAAATTGTTCTACAATTCCTAATAAGTGCTTAAATTAAAAAAATATTAATTGAATTTTGTCAATGAGGGTTAAACAGATGAAACATTTTTCAGGTCCAGTGACCAGACTGATAGAGGAATTTGCTAAACTTCCCGGCATTGGGCCTAAATCTGCTCAACGGTTGGCCTATTACATACTAAATGCACCACCGCAAGTGGCCCATGATTTGGCAGATGCCATAACAGAAGTTAGAGATACAATTAAAACATGTAGTATATGTAGTAATATTACAGATGAAGATCCATGTGCCATATGTAGTGATGAAAACCGTAACCAGCATGAAATTTGTGTGGTTGAGCATCCCAGGGATGTTGTAGCTATAGAAAAAACGGAAAAATATAATGGGTTATACCATATTCTTGACGGTGCTTTGGCACCGATGGAAGGTGTAGGAGCAGAAGATTTAAACATTAAAAGCTTATTAAAACGCCTTGAAAGTCAACTTGTTAAAGAAGTAATAATAGCTACCAACCCATCTGTGGAAGGCGACACCACTGCCATGTATTTATCACGGCTGTTAAAACCATTGGGAGTGAAAACAAGCAGATTGGCCCATGGCTTGCCAGTGGGTGCAGATTTAGAATATACCGATCAATACACATTATCTAAAGCACTGCAGGGTAGGCTGGAAATGGACTAATAATATTTGGCATATTTTACCCATTGAAACCATATAAATAAGCAAAAACTTATTTATGGGAGGCTTTTTAAATGGAGTGGACGACCATTCTACTGGCACTGGTTGGTTTGTTAGGTCTTTACTTGGTGGGTATATTTATAGTTAAACCATTAAAACTGATATTTAAACTGGTGGTCTACCTAGTAGTGGGAGCTTTTTTGATATTATTTGTTAATCTAATTAGTTCCCAATTTGGAATTCATATACCATTAAACCCATTCACTTTAATTACAGCGGGCGTGTTGCAGGTGCCCGGAGTGATACTACTGGTTTTAATGGAATATATGCTGATTTAATGGGTATTTTTGCGGGTTGGATTGCTCTTGACGTAGCTAATTTCACGGGTTTATACTGTAAGTATAGGAAAATTTAAATAAATATGACATATATTTACGGGGCAGTGAAATGTCCCGATTGCTATTTGTTTAGGATAAATTAGAAATTTTCATAATTGGATAAACTATACTAAATATACTGATAATTAATAAGAAAGGGTGAGGTATTATACCCGATCGTATTGTAGAAGCTTATATAGGTGAGTATGCCAGCGGGAAAAGTGAAGTTGCTGTTAATCGGGCGTTGGAACTGGCCAATCAAGATCACAGAGTAAACTTAGTTGATCTAGATATTGTTGAACCATGCTATACATTAAGACCAATTAAAAAACAGTTATCTGAGCAAAATATCAATGTAATAGCCTGGGAAACAAAAGAAACTATAGGACTTGGTGAGGCAGGGAATACTATTAAGCCGGCAGCCCGGTGGGCATTGATGAATGAAGGTGACGTGGTTTTAGACATTGGATATGGTGTAGAGGGTTCCAAAACCCTAAACCTAATTGAAGGTGTAGATAAAGAGCCCAACCTAAAATTATATGTTGTGGTAAACATATCAAGACCAATGACTTCAAATGTTGATGATATCATAGAATATGCAAAACAGTTGGGGATAATTCATGGCCTTATCAATAACACCCACATGGGTGATGAAACCACACCCGAAATAGTGCAGAATGGGGCGAAAGTTGTTACTGAGGTAGCTAAAGCACTTCAGATTCCAGTGATAGCTACCACTGCAATTAGGAGTGTGGCCAAAAATATAGGCAACCATGATTGTATGGGTAATATGGTCAGACCTTTAGACCGATACATGCCTAACACGTTATGGTAAACTACCATTCTTTATCAAATTAAAGTAGCTACATATTACAGGAGGTGCAGTTTTTTAATGTCAGAGAAACTTATCACCGAAGAAAAGCGCGTCTTTATGACGGGCAACGAGGTGGTGGCCTGGGCAGCAGTAGCTGCAGGCGCTGAAATTATGTATGGTTATCCAATCACACCACAGAACGAAATTATGCACTATTGGACAAGGCTGGCACCCAAGTACGACCGCAAGTTCCTTCAGACTGAAGATGAACTTTCCGCAGGTTTTACAACTATTGGTGGTGTAATGGCAGGACGCAAGTCCTTTACTGCTACTGCCGGTCCTGGTAACACTTTGATGCAGGAACCTCTATCTATGGCTGAGGCTATGCGTCTACCCGTTGTAACTGTAGTTCAACAGCGTGGTGGCCCGTCAACTGCAACCGTTATCTATTCCCAGCAGGAAGTAACACTGACTACCTTTGGAGGTAACGGTGAAGGAATGAGAGTTGTATATTCCACAGCCACACACCAAGAATTGTTTGACTACACAATTAAATCATTCAATGTTGCTTGGAAGTATCGTTTCCCAACCTTTGTTCTCGGTGACGGATATCAAGCTAAAATGCGTGAGTCACTAACCTTATATGACCCGGAACAAAAGGGAGTTGATTTTGTTCCGGCAGAACGTTTTGTAGGTAAACCGGGAACACCTGGTGTAGATCGTGAACCTGGTCATTACCGTAACACCTATAATGTGGAAGAAGAACTTTATGATGTTCTGCAGGAGCATTTTGCAGATTATAAGAAAATGGCAGAAGAAGTTGTAGAATATGATGCTTTTGATACCGAGGATGCTGACGTAGTGGTTGTTTCTCACGGTGTTGTATCCCGTGGTGCAAAAGAAGCAGTAGAAAGAATGCGCAAAGAAGGTAAAAAGGTTGGTTACTTCCGCCCCATAACCTTGCGACCAATGCCGGAAAAACAACTGAAAGAAGTTGCAGATAAAGCAAAGAAACTGTTGGTAGTTGAATCGGCACAAGGTCAATTTGCAAAATTGATTAAAGATGTTATTTATGGTTCTACCACTGAAATTGTTCCGCTGTTTAAGCCGGGCGTAGGTATTACCACCGAAGAGATCACTGCAAAAACAAAAGAAATTTTATAATAGACATATTGTTTGACATTTGAAAGGAGGCCCTTTGTTATGACTGTACAACCAGCCATGCCAAAATGCTGGCGGCCGGAAAGTAAACCTCATAAATTTTGCCCTGGTTGTGGTCACGGCCTAGTATTAAAAGCACTGGGTGAGGCCATTGATGAATTAGGTATTCAAGATAGAGTTGTTTTTGGTTGTGATATCGGCTGTTCACTGCTAGCCTGGGATTTCTTTAATGTGGACAGCATTCAAACTCACCACGGTCGTACTACCCCAGTTATGGTAGGAATTAAGAGAGCCAACCCTGATTTGATTTGTATTGCTTACATGGGTGACGGCGGAGGTTACGCCATTGGTTCACAACACTTGGTAAATAGTGCGTCAAGGAATGAAAAAATTACAGTGCTACTAGCTTTAAACACTGTATATGCCATGACCGGTGGACAGATGGCACCTACAACTATGCCAGATCAGAAGGCAGAGACATCACCTTATGGACGTGATCCTGAGGAAAGCGGTTACCCAACCCAGGGTCCTGAAATGGTTGCGGCCATTGCCCGTGAAGGTTCATATGTAGCCCGGGGAACCACTGTAAACATGAGACAGTTAAAGAGTTACATCAAAAAAGCATTAGAAAATCAAATGGAAGGCAATGGTTTTTCCTTTGTGGAAGCCCTTGCTGGATGTCCCACCAACTGGCGCACCAATGCAGAAAAGACATGGAACTTCCTGCAGAAGGATATGCCCAAATACTTTAAAGTTGGCGAACTTAAAGATCCTGGCGCCAACGAGAAGGAGGGACAATAGATGGCTGAAGTAACTAAAATTATGATGGCCGGTGAAGGTGGCCAAGGGGTTCAATCTGTTGCTCAAATTTTAGCTGAAGCTGCTGATAATGAAGGCAGGGAAGCGTTGTATATTCCTAACTTCGGTGTGGAACAGCGGGGGGGCGTATCCATTGCCTTCCTGCAAATTAGTGATGAGCGCATTGGCGCTCCAAAGTTTGACATAGCTGACATTATTGTAGCTTTAAGTGATAGAGCCATCTATCGTACCAAGCAGTATGTTGGTGAGAAAACCGTATTTGTGTACGATGCTGGCATTGAAATTCCAGAAGAAGATCTTCCTAAGGGTGCAGCTAAAGTGCTGGCCATTCCTGCATTAGAGATTGCCAAAAATGAACTTCATCCAAGGGTGTTTAACGTAATGATCATGGGTGCTGTTATTGCTGCTACAAAAGTGGTTACCGATAAAGCAGCTAAAGATGCTATTGAGAAGAAACTGGGATACAAGTTCGAGCAAAATCCAAAGCTTCGTGACTTAAACTATAAAGCTATTGATAAAGGCATGGAATTAGTATAACAAGGAGGGAAAGCAAGTGGCCGTAGAATTTAAGCCCCGTACCCTAGAACTGGACAAGGGACAGTGGACCCTATTCCCTGGTCTTTGCAAAGGTTGCGGCCTTTGTATAGAAAAATGCCCCAAGAAATGTATTGCATGGGCTAAAGTGTTGGGTATTTATGGCACTCCATCAGTTGAGGCCAATAATGACTGCATAGCCTGCGGCATCTGCCAAACTGTATGTCCTGACTGTGCTATTAACGTTATTAAGAATAAAGCAGAAGGAAATAGCAAATCTGCCATAAGCTAAATATATAAAAAAATCCCTCATGGATATTTAGATACCATGAGGGATTTTTTATATTATCAGTAGTTAATAATTGGAAGGCACCCGTTTTATGTCTGCACATAAGCTATAAGAGACTGTTCAATTTCTTTTTGAACAGTCAATACAAAGTCGGCGGGGTGGAATAACATGACAAATCATAAAAACGTTTGCATATATTGTAAAAGCATTGGGAATAAAAATAATGGTGGTATCGAAATTTTAGGAATGTACATATGTCAAAAATGTGAGCATGAAATTACAAAGATCGACTGTGATGCGGAAAATTATTTATACTATGTCAATGGTCTCAAAAAAGTATGGTGCTGTTTATTGGATTGACCCATTGTCAGTGCCTGCCTTTTGTTTTCCAGTCGTTCTCTTCGGTGAGCCAATTCTATTTCAGATTTTATCTGTCTTAATGTAAAGAGATCAACACCAGTGAAACTGGCTATTTCAACATCTGCTTTTCCCTTTTTCCAGGCATTTATTAGACTATTAACATTGGTACGATATTTTTTGGATAATCTTTTATCATCCACCGCAGAATGTCTTTGTGTTTTTTTCATAATCACCCTCCTTTTTTATTATTTTTTCACGAAAACATTGCATCATAAGGAACAACTGTTGGAAGAGCATACAGTCTGTGCCTTTAAGCAGCTAGTTATCTATGATAAAATAAGATATTATCAAAAAATATATTATTTAAAAATTAGTTAATATAAAAAGGTGAATTATGGTAACACAGTTTGATGTACCGTTGATCAAGGCTTTAAATGACTACTGTTTAAAAAATAAAGCCAATTTCCATGTGCCTGCTCACAGACAGGGACAAGCATTGCCTGAGGAAATAAGGCACAACAATCTCATAAAGTGGGATTTAACAGAGCTTCCTGGCTTGGATGATCTACACAATCCTAAAAATGTTATTGCCCAAGCCCAATTTTTGGCGGCGGAAGCTTATGGTTCAAAAAGGTGCTATTTTGTGGTGAACGGTACTTCGGGTGGACTGATGGCTCTAATGATGGCAACGGCGGGCGAAAACGACGCTGTGATTATTCCCAGGAACGCTCATCGCTCAGCGTTAAGCGGATTAATATTCAGTGGTGCCAGACCGATATACATTTATCCTCAGTTATTGCAGGAATTTGGTATAGCTGTGGGTAATTCACCGAAAGACTTAAAAAAGGTAATAGAGTCTAACCCTGATGTGAAGAGTGTCTTAGTGGTCCACCCTAACTATTACGGAGTGTCAGAAAAGATAAATATTTTGGCTAATATTGCCCACAGCTATAATAAACCCTTACTGGTAGATGAAGCCCATGGTGCCCACTTCCGCTTTCATCCGGGTCTGCCTATGGATGCCCTTGCCGGCGGTGCAGATGCAGTGGTACAAAGTACACATAAAACCGCTGGGGCGATGACTCAGGCGTCAATGGTGCATATAAATTCTAACCGCATTAACCAATACGCCTTGGAGGAAAGTCTGAGTATGTTACAGACCACCAGTCCTTCATATGTTTTGATGGCATCTCTGGATGCCGCTAGGCATCAAATGGCTACCGAAGGAAGAGACATGATAGAAAAGTCACTTAAGGTTGCACGGGTGTTGCGGAAGGAAATCTCCCAAATGTCAAACTTAGAAGTATTAAGTCCACACCATTTGGGAGATTGTGATATACTGATGTTAGATGAGACTAGGCTGGTGATAAATGTAAATAAAACCGGTCTGTCAGGTTATGAGGCTGCAGAACTAATGTCCAACAATTATAATGTGCAAGTGGAAATGGCCGACAGTAGCAATATAGTTGCTCTGTTGGGTCTTAATGCCGACAAAACTGATCAGCTTAAATTCTATCAAGCACTGGATAAGCTATCAAAGCACACTATTAATAGTAAAAAGACTGCAGAGGTGCTACCATTGCCACCCCGGGTTGTACAAGCCATTACACCTAGAAAGGCATGGTTGTCCAAGAAAAAGTCTGTTCTGCTGGAAGGATCTTTAGGTAGTATCAGCGCTGACAGCATAGCAGTTTATCCGCCGGGTATACCTGCTGTTTATCCAGGAGAAGTGATAAGTGCAGAAATGATTGACTACCTTCTGGAAGCCAGAGCAAGGAAAATGCATGTGCATTGTTCTGGAGATGCTAGCATGAAATTTTTAAGAGTGGTTGTATAAATTGCATTTATTGAGAGGATTGACAAATGGAAGGCAAGTTTATTGTGTTTGAAGGTATAGATGGCTCCGGGAAATCGACACAACTGAAGTTATTGGAAGGGTATTTGCAGAAAAATGGCTTCCCTGTTTTAACTACCCGGGAACCAGGGGGTACAAATATCAGTGAAAGAATTCGTGATATTTTGCTAAACCCGGAATTCAAAGATCTACATTATCGCACTGAGGCTTTATTATACGCTTCTGCCCGGGCACAGCATGTGGAAGAGTTAATTAAACCGGCACTGGAAAAGGGTTATATAGTACTTTGTGATCGGTTTACAGATTCTACATTAGCTTATCAGGGTTGCGGCAGGGGATTGGCTGTGGACTTCCTAAAGCAGCTAAATGAACTGGCAACTGGTGGTTTGGAGCCACATTTGGTGCTTATATTTGATATTGAGGAAGAAGTTAGTTTGAAGAGAGTTTATCAACGCAGCAGCGGTGATCGGCTTGAGCAGGAGTCAAAGCGCTTTTACCGTAATGTGCGTAAGGGTTACTTAGAGGCAGCTCGTTTAAATATACAAACCCATACAGTTCTAGATGCTGACAAGTCCATTGAACAACTACAGCATAAGGTAAGGTCGTTGGTGGGGGAGCTACTGCATGCACAAACTTAACGATATAATTGGTCATCAGCAAAATATATATACGTTGCATAAAGCCATTGTTGATAATAAAGTAGCCCATGCTTACTTGTTTACCGGTCCTGCCGGGGTAGGTAAAACTACCACAGCCCAAGCTTTTGGCATGGCTTTGTTGTGTGAAAGTCCTGTAGAAGGTGATAGTTGCTGCAGTTGTCGCAGTTGTAATCAAGTGAGCGGTGGTAATCACCCCGACTTACACCAGGTGAGTCCTTCTGGGGCGGTCATTAAGCTGGAACAGATTCATCTGCTACAAAAGAGTGTCTACTATCGGTCATATCAAGGTGGGCGTCAGGTTTTTTTAATAAAGAACTGTGATTTAATGACTGCGGAAGCGGCAAATTCACTGTTAAAGACGCTGGAAGAGCCGCCGGAAAGTTCGGTGTTTATTTTAATATCTTCTCGCCCCTATGCTTTGTTACCGACTATCCTGTCCCGCTGCCAACAGTTTTGGTTTAAACCGATGTCAGTGGATCAAATTATAAAAGGTTTAAAACTGTTGTCTGACATTAGTGGCGAACAGGCACAAATGATAGCTTCAATGGCTGGAGGCAGTTTGGCCAGAGGGCTGATTATTAACAGTGAGGATATTGACACTGGTAGACAAAAGGTGTTGCAGGTATTTGAAAAAATTTATTCCGGCAATATTGTTGAATTACTACAACAGTCTGCAGACTTGTCAACCGATAGGGAACAGGCGCTGGAATGGGTTAATTTGTTACAATTGTGGTTAAGGGACTTGTTGGTTTGGAAACAAACTAGGAATAAATCTCTCGTTATAAATAGTGATATGGAAGAACATCTGGTTAAGTGGGCAGAAAAGTATAATTCCCGCCGCTTAATGGACATGATGGAAGAGATAGAGCGTTCACGCATGCGCCTAGAAGCAAGGGGCAATATTCGTCTTGTGTTGGATGCGCTTTTACTAAACTGCGGAGGAAGGAGTGAAGTTGATGCCGGTTAAAGTTGTAGGAATCCGCTTTAAAGCGGCTGGTAAAATATATTATTTTGACCCGGGAGACTTTGAATTACAAATTGGTGACTTTGCAATAGTAGAAACCACCCGGGGGATAGAATTTGGAATGGTTGTGGTGGGTCCGAAAGAAGTAGAAGAGGAAGAGGTGGTCGCTCCGTTAAAGAGTGTTATTCGCAAAGCCACCGATGAAGATCGGGCACAGCTTCAGGAAAATAATAATAATGAGCAAGATGCATATAAAATCTGCATGGAAAAGATAGAAAAGCATGACTTACCGATGAAATTAATTGAAGTGGAGCAGACCTTTGATGGCAACAAAATAATTTTCTATTTTACTGCTGACGGTCGTGTTGATTTTAGAGAGTTGGTAAAAGATTTGGCTGCTGTTTTTCGTACTAGGATAGAACTCAGACAGATAGGGGTTCGTGATGAAGCTAAGATGTTGGGCGGACTGGGTTGTTGTGGCAGGGAACTGTGTTGTAATTCCTGGTTGGCTGAATTTGAACCTGTATCAATTAGAATGGCCAAGGATCAGAACCTTTCCCTTAACCCAACAAAAATTTCTGGAATTTGCGGTAGGTTAATGTGTTGTTTAAAATATGAAAATGAAGTGTATGAGGAAGCCAAAAAACAATTTCCGGAATACGGCACCAATGTTAATACGGAAAGTGGCGAAGGAAAAATAATAGGTTTTAATATATTTAGGGATAGTGTTTCTGTGGAATTAAAAGAAAATAAACATGTAATGGATTTTCCGTTAAAGGATATAGATATTAATAATAATACAAAGGGTGAAAAAAGTGGGCCCTCTTCCAGGTAGAATTGCAAGGCTGGAGTTTATGGTTAAGGATCTGCTGTTTGAACTAGACGAAGTAAAGAAACTGACCCGTTCGTTGGAGCAGGAGAATCAAAAGCTACGGCGTCAGCTTACAGAAGCTTACAGCCAATATCACAGTGACGACAACAACAAAAAACCAGAGCACACCGATGAGGATGAATCTACGTTGATGCGCCTCTATAATGAAGGTTTTCATATCTGCAACGTTAAGTTCGCCCAGGCCAGAGAAGAACAATGTTTATTCTGCCTAGGGTTATTGCGGCGTCAGGGTGATGATGAGGTGAGTGAAGGTTAGTGTCTATAGTAAATGACGGCACACTTTATTTATGTGCTACTCCAATTGGAAATTTAGAGGATATAACGTTGCGGGTATTAAAAATATTAAAAGAATGTGACCTAATTGCAGCAGAAGACACTCGTCATACCCGAAAACTTCTGACGCACTTTGATATTCACACCCCGTTAACCAGTTACCATGCTCATAATGAACTGAAGAAAGGTGAAAAACTGCTGGAGAAACTAAAGCAGGGGCAGAGTATTGCAGTGGTGTCAGATGCTGGAATGCCAGGGATTTCAGACCCCGGGGCAGAAATAGTGCAGATGGCTTTGGAAGAAGATGTCCCGGTGGTTCCGGTTCCCGGTGCCTCTGCTGTATTGGCGGCGCTGGTGGTTTCGGGACTTCCCTGTGCGAGATTTGTTTTTGAAGGTTTTTTAGCAACTAATAAAAAAGGGCGTAGACGCAGGCTTGAAAAAGTAGTTAATGAAGAAAGAACATTGGTATTTTATGAATCACCCCATCGTTTAGTGTCTACGCTGGAAGATATGCAGAAAATTTTGGGTAACAGGAAGGTTGCGGTGGCCAGGGAGATAACTAAGAAGCATGAAGAAGTATACCGTGGTAGTATTATAAATGCCATTGAATATTTTAAGAATAATGCAATCAAAGGGGAATTTACTCTGGTTGTCTCCGGTTCATTAGGGGAAGAAAAAGAAAAACAATGGGAACAATTGCCCATTGCTGACCATGTACTACAGCTAATGTCTGTTGGTTTAGATAAAAAACAAGCCATTAAAAAGGTGGCCCAGTTGCGTGGTATTCCCAAGCGGGAGGTATACTCTGCCGTTAATATTGGAAATAATTAAAGAGAGACACGGTCTCTCTTTATTCTTTTACTATCATAAATTTTATAAATCTTAATATGAACGATAGTATCAGTGCACTATTTTCAAAAATAAAAGCTATAAGGAAAATAGTACAGGCAACTAACCCAGTAAGCTGGTAGTTTTTCTAAAAACTATACAGCGTTAGAACTTTCTGCCATTGCAGAAGCACATTCTTGACAAACTTGCTTGCCCTTAAACATTTGAACGTCCGCAGCGTTACCGCAGAATACGCAGGCCGGTTCGTACTTTCTGAGAATGATTTTTTCATCGTCTACGTAAATTTCTAAGGCGTCTTTTTCTTCAATACCTAGAGTGCGGCGAAGCTCTATGGGAATAACAACCCTACCCAGCTCGTCCACCTTTCGAACAATACCAGTGGATTTCATGACTCGTTCCCCTCCCCATCAAGTAAACTTTACGATTTTCGACAACAAAGTCTATTTAGTTACAAGTAAAGAGTACCAGTGATTCCATTAAAAGTCAATAATTAATTTCATATATATACCAATTATTTCATTAGTTAGGAGTTAGGAGTCAGGAGTCAGGAGTCAGGAGTCAGGAGTCAGGAGCCAGAAGTCAGAAGTCAGAAGTCAGAAGTCAGAAGTCAGGAGTCAATAGACAAAAGACAAAATACAAAAGGTAAAAGACTGTAAACTTAAGCATAAAGGGGAAAACTTGACAAATAAAAATGGCTAGGCTAAAATCATTAATTGTAAAGGAATATCTTTTAATAAAGCAATGAAAGAGCGGAGTACTCTATCGTAAACTGTTTAGAGAGCGGGGATGGTGAGAAACCGCCAGTAAACGATGGTGGAAGATGGCTTTGGAGCTGCAGGTCGAACCTTCTTAGAAGTAGTAGGCTTTGCCGGGTGGTCGCCGTTATCGGCCGGGGTGAGAAATCTCACCCACCGAGATTGTCGTCGTGAGATGGCAGTGAACAAGGGTGGTACCGCGAAGTTTAACTTCGCCCCTCATTTAGGGGCGAAGTTTTTTGTTGCCTAACAAGAGTATTAATTTGCTAATAATTTTTAGGGAGGTACTTGTAATTGAGTAAAGGAACTTTTTATATTACTACACCTATTTACTATCCCAGTGATAATCTGCATATTGGTCATGCTTACACTACGGTGGCTGCAGACACAATGGCCCGCTTTAAAAAATTAACCGGTCATGATGTATATTTTTTAACTGGTTCTGATGAACATGGCCAAAAAATTGAACGTACAGCTAAAGAAAAAGGTGAAACCCCAATTGAATATGTGGATAAAATTGTGGCTGGGTTTCAAAACTTGTGGGATAACCTAGATGTTAAGTATGATGATTTTATTCGTACTACTGAAGATAGGCACAAAGTTGTTGTACAGAAATTTTTTCAGCAACTGCATGAACAAGGTGACATTTATAAGTCTGCTTATAAAGGATTGTACTGTACACCCTGTGAAACTTTCTTTACTGAGTATCAGCTAGCCGAGGGGAAATGTCCGGACTGCGGCAGGGAAGTGGAAGAAATTGAAGAGGAAAGCTACTTTTTTAAGATGTCAAAGTATGCTGATCGGTGGTTAAAGTTTGTTGAAGATAATCCAAGCTTTATACAACCGGAAACCCGGCGTAATGAAATGATCAGCTTTGTGAAGCAGGGGTTGGAAGATCTATGTGTTTCTCGCACTACATTTGATTGGGGTATTAAAGTTCCCTTTGACCCTAAACATGTGGTGTATGTTTGGGTGGATGCATTGACCAATTATATTTCTGCCCTGGGCTATGACACCGATAATGATCAATTGTATCAGAAATACTGGCCAGCCAATGTTCACCTGGTTGGCAAAGACATTATGCGTTTTCACACAATAATCTGGCCTATAATGTTGATGGCGTTAAAACTACCACTACCGCAAAAAGTGGTTGGCCATGGTTGGTTGCTGCTGGCAGGCGGTAAAATGTCCAAGTCTAAAGGTAACGTGGTTGATCCCCTGGTATTGGTAGATAAATATGGGGTAGATGCAGTTCGCTATTATTTATTACGGGAACTTCCCTTTGGTTCTGACGGATACTACTCTGAAGAAGCCCTTGCCAAGCGTACCAACAACGATCTGGCAAATGATTATGGCAACTTGCTTTCTCGAAGTTCAAGCATGCTGGTAAAATACCAACAAGGTGAACTGAGAAAACCAACCCCAGAAGGGGACCTTGATGAAGAATTAATTAAACTGGCGGTGGAAACCCCCAAAATTGTAGAACAAAACATGAGCAACCTTCAGATATCTACCGCTGCCGAAGCTATTGGCAAATTGGTAGGTCGGGCTAATAAATACTTGGAAGAAACAGCTCCTTGGTCACTGGCCAAGGATGAGTCTCAGGCGGAGCGTTTAAACACCGTGCTATATAACGTAATAGAAGTGATGCGTTTTGCCACCATTATGCTGTCACCTTTCATGCCTAATATTGCCGAAAAAGTATGGCCACAGATGGGGATAGAAGATAAACCGGACCTACACACATGGGAAAGCCTTCAATGGGGGCAATTACCAGAAGGTACAGTGGTGAAAAAAGGTAAAGTGTTGTTCCCACGGATTGATTTATCAGAAATATAGGAGTGTGATTATGAGCCTAATAGACAGCCATGCCCACTTGGATGATCAGCGTTTTGATGAAGACCGGGAAGAAGTTATCAAAAGAGCCAAGGAAAACGGGTTGAGCAATATTATCAATATAGGACATGATATGCAGTCATCTAGAAGTTCGGTGCAGTTGGCAGAAAAGTACCCTTTTATTTTTGCTGCGGTGGGGGTACATCCTCACGATGCCAAAGATGTGCCTAATGATTATTTAAAACAGTTGGAAGAGCTTTCCCGGCACGATAAAGTGCTGGCTATTGGAGAAATCGGTTTGGATTATTATTATGATATGTCTCCACGGGAAGTACAAAAAAAAGTTTTCTTAGAGCAACTCAACTTGGCAAAGGAACTTAATATGCCAGTGATTGTGCACCTGCGTGATGCATATGGGGATTTTTTAGAAATTATGAGAAAAGAACGATTAGAACCTACCACTGGTGTAATGCACTGTTTTTCTGGTAGTTCGGAAGTGGCTAAGGAATGCTTGGATATGGGCTTTTACATCTCCTTTGCTGGTCCAATAACTTTTAAAAACGCACCCAAAGTAAGGGAAGCGGCATCCCAGGTACCGCTTAACAAGCTGCTGGTTGAGACCGATTGTCCTTATCTAACTCCGGTGCCCTATCGAGGAAAAAGAAATGAACCGGCGTATGTACAGTATACTGCAGAACAGTTGGCAACTGTTAAAGAAATATCAATTGAAGAGTTAAGCAGTGCAGTGACTGATAACACCAAGAAGTTATTTGGAAACAAGAATGGCGGTGTAAGTTTTGAAGGATAACACCACTGGTCTGCTGATGGTGTATACCGGTGAAGGGAAAGGTAAAACCACAGCAGCTCTTGGTACCGCATTAAGAGCCTGGGGTCAGGGAATGAGAGTGCTGGTGCTGCAGTTTATTAAGGGTGGTTGGCATACTGGAGAACAGAATGCTATCAAAAAAATGGGTGATGGCTTGGAATTGCGCCAGGTGGGCGATGGATTTATTGATTTTAATGATGAAGAAGCACTGGAAAAACAAAAGTTGCTGGCCAAAGAAGGTCTTGAAACCTTAAGGCAAGCCATTATTTCCGATCAGTATCAAATGGTGGTCCTGGATGAAATTAATTATGCCATCTCATACGGCCTAGTGGATAAAGAGGAAGTGCTAGACATTATAGCTACTAAACCAGCAAAGATGCACATGATTTTAACTGGACGTAACGCACCGAAAGAAATTATAGAAAAAGCAGATACAGTAACAAAGATGGAAAAAATAAAACATCACTATAGTGAGGGTATAAAAGCACAAAAAGGAATTGAGTTCTAATGAAATTCGAAAGGTCCGTGCGTAACCCATTTCGGATGTTGAAATTTGTTAAATAAATAGTGTCATTATTCTCCCCTTCCTGCATATACTTATCTGTAAATTTTTATGGGTATGTGTGGGAGGGGTTATTATTTTCTGCAGGCAGTCAGGTTGTTTTTGGAAAGACAAAAGCTGGTGTTTATTATTACTGGTGGCAGTACTTTCTTTATCAATAATTACTTTTTTAAGTATTAAAGGAAAGCATGTTACAGTTCTAGTTGATGATAATAAAATAAGTTTATATACCTTTAAAACTTCTGTTCAAAATGCGATAAATGAATCAGGGATTAATGTTAGTAAAAATGATATTGTAACGCCATCCCTGGTTTCGTCTTTAAATGAAGGGCAGACTATTAAAATAACTAGAGTAAATAAACAACAGTTAGTACAGGAAAGAGAGATACCCTTTGAAGTTATTCGAAAACCAGACCATCGGTTACCCACTGGTATAGAAAAGGTTAAACAGCAGGGAAGTAATGGGATAAAAAAATTAGTATACCAAACCACGTTACACAATGGTGTAGAGGTGTCACGGAAACTGATCAGTTCTGAAATAGTAAGCCGCCCCCAGTCTAAAGTTATTGCTGTTGGCAAAAGGCCGGCTGTAATGCTGGCTGCCCGGGGCAGTGGTGCTAACATTACAATGGGAGAAGGTTTTGAAGCAGAAGCGACGGCATACACATTTACTGGCTATAATACAGCCACCGGTATTACTCCGTACCGTGGGGTTGTTGCTGTGGATCCCAGTATAATACCATTGGGTACAAAATTGTTTATTGAAGGCTATGGCAAGGCTGAAGCATTAGATACAGGGGGCTCTATTAAAGGAAACCGAATAGATTTGTTTTTTCCAACCAGAGAACAGGCACTAAAATGGGGGAGAAAGGTTGTTAAAGTTACAATTTTAAAAGATTAAATAAAATTTTATGGCGAGTTAATTCAGTATATGTTGCAATAAGTAAATAAATAATGGAATTTTTTGGAAGGAAACCCTCTCAAAATATAGAAAAACTTAAAAGATACTTTGAGGGGGTAGTGCTATGAGTTGGGCAACCTTGGATTGGCCACCGAAGAATGGAAACGGGCTAAAACCAAAACCAAAACCTAAACGGCAGATAGAGTTTTTGAAACCAATCATATTAATTTTTGGTCTTCTGTGTATTTCTTTCATTCTGTTGTTAGCAGCAACCTGGAAGTATAGTGATTCCACTTGGCCTTACCCAGCTAAACTGGTACAAGAGCCTTTGGTTAAACAATGTCAAAAACTGCAGCAGAGTATCTATGAACTTTTGCCGGATGAAATAAAGAGTACAAAGTTGGATGGAGGCTTACCAGTTCATTCTGTCAGCAGAAAGCCTGTTGGTAAGAATGCAGAAGTTCTGGAAGATAAGACAGAAAATGCTGAACCAGTTGAGCAGGAGGGTATGGAACCAAAAAAAAATAAATCAAAAAGCCCAGCTGAGAATCTTGACTCAACTGAAAAAAAGAATCAGATTGCACAACAGGTTTCTAGGAGCGGGGAAACTCTACGCTATGAACAAGAAATGGACATGCTGGCCACTGCATACACCCATACAGGAAACCCTACGGCATCGGGAGAATGGCCGGAACCAGGAATGGTGGCAGTGGATCCAAATGTAATCCCTCTAGGAACAAGGGTTTATGTGGAGGGTTATGGTTATGCAACCGCACTGGATACGGGTAGTGCTATTAAGGGAAACCGAGTGGATTTGTTTATGGATACAAAAAAAGAAGCCCTTAGATGGGGGGTTAGAAAGATAAAGGTATATGTATTAAAATAAAGACTTTGGCAAAAGCCAAAGTCTTTTTAAAATTATGTATGTAAATTTGTTTTTATACAGAATTCTGACTCCTGTCGTCTGAATTCTCTACTTTATTTTATCATTGGGTTTTAACTGCTTTACTTAAAAATTTATATAAGGGTATAATAATGTATATACAAAGCATAAATTTGGAAAGAGAGGTTTACTGTGGGAGAATTATCATCACCAGCTAAAGTAAAGGAAATACTGAGTAGACACAATTTTCATACCAAAAAAAGTTTAGGGCAAAATTTCTTGATAGACGGTAATATTATAAATAAAATAATTAACACTGCAGAAATAACCGAGCAAGACATGGCGGTGGAGATAGGACCTGGTATTGGTGTGCTTACCAGCTCCATAGCTCAAAAAGCCCAAAAAGTATTAGCGGTGGAAATCGATAACAAGTTACGCCCTGTTTTAGCAGAAACACTGGAACCATATAATAATGCCAAAGTGGTGTTTGCCGATGCCATGGACACAAACTTTGATCAATTGGTATATGATAATAGTGGGGGCAAATTTGGTGCCGATGTCGGTAAATACAAGCTGGTGGCAAATTTACCTTACTACATTACAACCCCAATAATAATGCACCTACTAACAAATAAATTTAATTTACACTCATTGGTGGTAATGGTGCAAAAAGAAGTGGGTATGCGAATGGCTGCTTCACCTGGCACTAAGGTTTATGGTTCGTTATCAGTTGCAGTCCAGTACTACACAGAGGCAGAGGTTGCATTTAAGGTACCGAAAACAGTTTTTTACCCCAAGCCAGATGTTGACTCTGTTATTGTAAGGTTGAAAGTTAGGGATAAACCACCGGTACAGGTAAGTGATGAAGAGTTATATTTTAAAGTGGTTCGAGCAGCCTTTAATCAAAGGAGAAAAACATTACTTAACGCACTTTCTGGTTCTAACATTGCGCTAGATAAGGAACAATGGATAAATATATTACAAAGTGTTAATATTGACCCAAAACGAAGAGGAGAGACACTTGACTTAAAGGAATTTGCTTTAATTGCCGATAATATCAATAAATATTATTAAATTTTTTATAACAGGAGTCTTTAATATGTATTTTACCAACCCCACCAAAGGTGAATTATCTTTTGAAGAAATGATGGCGGACATAATAAGTTACATAAAAGGACTGCCCCACTCCAGCTATAAAGTAATTATCGGATCAGACTCTCAGGTAAAAAGAGAAACTGTTTATATTACTGCAGTTATTGTGCACCGACTGGGTAAAGGAGCTAAATATTATTATCGTAAAAGGTTGGATAGAAAAGTAAAAAGCCTTAGGCAAAAAATTTTTTTTGAGACATCCTTAAGCTTAGAAGTGGGTGGTCTTGTAACAAGATATTTTTCTAATATCGGCCACATGGACGAAGAGGTAGAAATTCATATTGATGTAGGCAAACAGGGTGAAACAAAAGATTTAATTAAAGAAGTGGTGGGTATGGTTACCGGTAGTGGATTCCAAGCTAAGATAAAGCCTGATGCTTATGGGGCGTCAAGTGTTGCAGACAAGCATAGCAAGTAATTCCTTTAAAAAATAAATATTTTAAACCAAGCTAAAAAAGCGCATTATTAATGCGCTTTTTGTTTTTGTTAAAATATGTAATTAAAATGGTTTATATAAACACAATTGCTTATAAATTAACATAATATAACAAAAATGGCAGGGGGTAAGGTTAATGAGCAAAATTAAAAAAGGAGATATTGTAGGGCGTAAATCTTATGATAGAGACGTTTTTTTTAAAGTAATAGATATTATTAATAAGAGACAAAAAAAATATGCCCTTATAAAAGGGATTGACCTGCGCTTGACCGCCACAGCTCCTGTGGAAGACTTAGAACCAATTGAACAAAGAACAGTGGCAGATTACTGGCGGAAAGTAATGAAAAACAATAATGAGCAACTGGAAAGAGTATTTAACCGCCGCAACGAAGAGCGGGAGTGTTATTTTTGTCGGACGCTAAAGCTAAGTAATGAAGATAAAAAAAAAATAGAAGCTTTTGATAAACCAGGTAGTGTGCTTCACCTAGACGGTGATGAAGATTATTTAAGCCTGTGTATGACTACTTATAAAAAAATGGGCATACCTGCCCATGGTT
Source organism: Bacillota bacterium (assembly GCA_009711615.1). GTDB lineage: Bacteria > Bacillota > Desulfotomaculia > Desulfotomaculales > Desulfohalotomaculaceae > Desulforadius. The sequence goes on from VENI01000013.1 coordinate 37,068, forward strand.
ACCATGTTTCGGAAACAGAACAACAGAAAGAAGTAGTGCAGTATTTGGAAGAACATCGACCGGACATATTAGTGTTGACAGGGCACGATGGCCTTGTCAAGGGAAAAGAAGACTACTTAAATCTAGAAAATTATCACAACTCTAAAAACTTTATTGCCTCGGTAAAAGCGGCAAGGCACTATGAAAAAAATATGGATGATCTAATCATTTTTGCTGGAGCTTGTATGTCCCACTACGAAGCAATATTGGAAGCCGGGGCAAACTTTGCCAGCTCACCACAAAGAGTTTTAATACACGCTTATGACCCGGTGTTTGTGGTAGAAAAAATTGCATTTACTTCTATATATGATCCCATACCACTAAAAGACGTTATATCAGGTACTATCACCGGGTTTAACGGCATAGGCGGCTTTGAAACATCAAGAGTACATTCCGTTTAACGAGATTTGAAATGACGATGTTACGCCGCTTCTTCACTTTTATTGTTGGAGGGCGGATTCTTTTGGCTAGTTTTAACTTTAACTTCTTCCGCGTAGATCAGCTGACCCAATTCATCTACATATACTTGAAAGTCACCGCCGGAGTTATTAGTGTTTATTTTCACATGATTCATCAAAAAAACGCCTCCCTTTTTTGAAGCTGTAACTGCTTGTTTGTGAAACTAGTATAATCCACTGTCTGGCAAAGGACAACCCGATTGCGTAAAGTCCCACTAGCAAAAAAATAGAGTGTTTTGTGAAAATAATAACTACTCAAACTAAGGTTTTTTGCTATAATGCTATAAGTGAATAAGAGATAGTATATGGTGGTGCATGAGAGTTAAATTATATTAATGGCTACAAATCAAACCATACGGCATTTGGGATTATTTGGTAGTATAAAAATGTCCAAGCAAAAGGGTGCAAAGAAACAAAAGCTTTGAAAATTGAACCCTTCACACCCAAGTAATATAAAATTAATTTAAACCGTAATCTCGGTGAACTCGGGGGTAAGCTTGTCGGGTGATTTTCAAAAGACTTATCACATAGAATGGTAAATAAGCATTTAAGGCGCTTCTAATCACCAGAAAATAGTAAATCGCGGGCAAGATAGCCTTCGCGACCAGGGTGCACTGGAGGTGCCTCCAGAAAAACATGTAAACCCATTAAAACTAAATATATATCATTACTATTTATCCACTAATTTAGACACCGAGTTGTAGGCAGCGGCAGAGCAAAAATATGGTGCTACTATAATGCTGCTGCCTGTGGAAGGAGTGGACTTTATGATAGAGGCAATTAGAAGTGTTTATGTGTTAATGTATCATAAAATTATTAGTGTCATGGGCGCAGATGAAAAACCTGAGCAGTGGGGTGGAGGCATAAAACGAATTATTAAGGAGAATGCCAGCGAAGATGATCTTGCCGGATTACTGCGGCATAGAGTTGAGAGACAGACTTTTAAGGACATGAAGACAAAAGAAAATAAAACAAAAGGAAATCAACATAATCAGAGTACAATAAGGCCAATAGAATTAAAACGAAATGTTGATAAGTATAAACATCTTAGCAATGGAGAAGAAGAACTGCAAAATGTGGGGCGAAGTATATGCGCCATGGTGAGAGCGGGTCCTAAAACTGATAATAAACTAATAAAAGGAGGGGTGCTATGTTAAATTAACTATCTTTGTCACCATTAGTATTGTTATCAGCAGAGTTATTGCTGAAATCCCCTCCAGAATTATAACTGTCGACAGTTAATATATCGTATAACACGTTTAACAAACGCTCTTTATCAAAGTTGTCAGCATGATGAATTTTTAATATCTGCATAACCTTCACCCCAGTAAATTTTATGCGGTTGGATTGTCCAAAATTATTGGGAGATGGTGCTTTTTGAAAGTTGCAATTTACTGCAGGGTTTCCACTGAGGATCAGGCTGAATCCAAAACCATACAAAATCAGGTGGAGTTTGCTAAAAAATATTGTGATTTACATCAGTTAACAATATATAAATTCTACCTTGACGATGGGCTTAGTGGAACCATTCCCTTGGAGGAGCGGCCAGCGGGAGGGCAGTTGCTGAAAGACGCAGAATCGGGCTGCTTTGGTACATTATATGTTTACAGGCTTGATAGACTGGCCAGAACAACACTGGATATTTTAAGTACCCATCAAAGGTTAAGTAGGTTAGATGTTGGTTTAAAAAGCATGACAGAGAGTTTTGACACATCTACCCCCAGTGGTAAATTTTTCATGACGACATTAGGGGGTATAGCCGAGATAGAAAGGTCCACCATAGCAGAAAGAATGCGGTTAGGAAAGGTTCGAGCGTTGGCAGAAGGGAGGTGGCCCGGTGGACCGCCTCCCTACGGTTACAAAGTAATTGACAAGAAGTTGGTGATTAATGAGAATGAGGCTAAAATTATAAAGCTTATCTTTCACTTGTATACGGTAGAAGGAATGGACACAGTGTCAGTGGCAGATTACTTAACTGCAGCAGGTTATCCCAGTCCAGCGGCGAGCAGAAATATAGAAAAAACAGCTAATGTTTGGTATGGCAGTAAAGTATGGGGTGTACTTACAAACCCTGTTTATCGCGGAGAATATATCTATGGAAAAAACAAAACTTCTGACAAACAGCAAAAATTTTCTTGCCCTGTCATTATAAATGTGCGTTCATGGAAGAAAGCAGAACAAAAATTAAAAAGCAATCATTTTAATGCCAAAAGAAATGCTAAATATGATTACCTACTGCGTGGATTGGTCAGTTGTGGTGCTTGCGGGCGGAACTACTGTGGTGACGGGAGTCACAGTAAAGGCAGGTATCACTATTACCGTTGCACCGGTACTTCATCCTTTCGGGGCAAGCTAGTAGAAAAATGTTCATCTAAATATGTGCGGGCTGATATTTTAGAAACATTAGTATGGCAAGATGTTATAAACTATATTATTAAGAGTGATGATGTACTTCAACAATTACAGCATAAAATGATGACGAAAAAGGGTTTCAAACCCCAGACAAAGGAAATTAGTTTACTGTTAAAGGTTATAACACAAAAAGATAAAGAACGCGGGCGTATTCTAGCTTTATACCGTAAAGGAATTATTGGTGAGCTAGAGGCAGAAAATCAGCTGACAATAATAGAGAAAGAGTTATCAATGCTACAACAACGCAAATCGCGGCTTGAATCTTTACGAAGAGATTCTGGACAGGAGTTGCAAAGTGACCTTAGCAAAGAAAGCTTAACTAGTCAGCTACAAGAAAAATTTTTTGAAGCCAGTGCCGCTCTTAAGAGAGAACTGATGGCGACCATGGTAAACAATATTGTGGTAAATACAATTAAAGAAGATGGTGAGATGGTTCCCCAGGTGGTCATTAACTATTGTTTTTCGGAATGAACTCCCGGTGTAGAAACACGGGGTAAGCACCGCCTGGGGATTCCAAAATCTTTTTATTAATTCAATAGAATTTCGAAGTGCAGTAATTTTCCAATATCTTCACTAGGTTAGACACCCCTTTCAGTAAGAGTGCATAACATGAATAAAGCATCTTCCTGGGAGGGGTAATTTGTGGATAAATATTTTAATGTCTTATCTAAATTTAGAAACAAATATTTGCAACAAGACAATGTAATGGGCGTAGGGGTAGGTCATAAACAGGTCGGCAACATGCGGACCAAACAAATGTCAATGGTGATTTTGGTGGAGAAAAAGATACCACCGGAAGATTTAAAGCGTAATCATATTGTGCCCCGTAAGTTGGATGGAGTAGATACCGATATTATTGAAGTTGGACGCATTAAAATGCTTGCCAACAACCGTAAAGAGCGTATTAGACCAGCGTTGCCGGGGTGCAGCATCGGTAATTATCGTGTTAGTGCAGGGACTTTGGGTGCGATTGTGCGGGACCGAACCACTGGTGAGAGGTTGATACTGTCAAACAACCATATTTTGGCTAACGGGAGCAATGGATATGATGGTCGGGCATCCGTTGGAGATCCAATTCTGCAGCCGGGCAAATATGATGGCGGTAGTGAGAATGACGTTGTGGGCCACCTGTTAAGGTATATTCCCATTAACCGGGGTGTCAGTGAGCAGCAGGCTGCAGGGTGCCCCATTGCCAGTAGCTTTTCAACTGTCACCAACACCATGTTACGTATGATTAGGCCTAATTACACAATTAAGGTATTAAAACAAATGCGAAAAAACAATACAGTTGACTGTGCATTGGCCAGACCGGATCGTGCAGATTTAATAGATAATGAAATTATTGGTCTGGGAAGAGTGAATGGCACAACAGATTTACGTCCGGGAATGCCGGTGGTTAAAAGTGGTCGCACCAGTGGTATTACCAGAGGTGTTGTTACCACCATTGGTACGACACTGAAAGTGGAGATGGACGGTAACGAGACGGTTACGTTTAATGATCAAGTAACTACAGACTTAAGTTCTGAAGGTGGAGATAGTGGTTCGTTAGTGCTGACACCGGATAATCAGGCTGTTGGTTTATTATTTGCAGGATCGGATAGGATGACGGTATTTAACCCAATTCAAAGTGTGATGGATGCATTAAATATTGAGTTTGTATAAAATCAGGAGTCAGTAGTCAAAATGAAAAAACCTAAAAACATTCCCTTAACAGGTAATAACTACCTGTTATTTTTTTGTTATTACCCCTCCAAGCTAAAGTTGTTCTCCGAAAATATAGTTAAAGGGCTGTGGAGGAAGTTTCCATTGAAACTATTTTAATTAGTTGGTATAGTAACCTTTGAACAGTCTGGAACAAAATTTGAAGGGAGCGAGATTTTTGACATTTCGTAAAATTACACCAGTCTCCATTTTAGTTGCAGTGCTATTGTTCGCCATGGTGGTCCCTTTTATGGCAGCAGAAGCATCAGACAATACCTCGGAAGAGCAAAATGTAGTAAATTTGATTAATCAGAAACGTACAGAAAATGGAATTTCCCCACTACAGGTAGACCCCCAACTCACTGCTGCTGCCCGTGAGCAGGCTAAAGAACTGGCAGAAAGCAACAGTGGCAGTTATCAACCGTTGTACAACCTATATAGAAGTGGTAGCTATGATGCCATTAAAGCAAGTGTATTGCGTACCTCCAACGTTAACTACGTAATAAAATATCAAATGTCACGCTACTCTAACTTTGCTGGCTTAAGTGATAACTATAATTTAGTGGGCATTGGAATAGCAGAAAGTGATCGGTTTGGAAAGGTATGCGTAGAAGTATTTGCTAAGGGAGAACCTATTAGTGCGCAACCAGAAGAACCTACACAACCGACAGAGACTCCTGATACTGACAACAGTAAGGAACAGGAGCAAGGTGAACAAAAAACAGATAACACCGAAGAACCCCAAGAACAACCGCAGCAAGACACCAATCAACCACAAAACCCTGCTGGTATGAATGAATTTCAAAAGAAAGTTGTTAAATTAGTAAATGAAGAACGGGCTAAAGAAGGTTTAGCTCCCCTTGTAGCTAAGGCAGATCTTAATAAGGTAGCCCAAGTGAAGGCGGAGGATATGGCTGAAAACAATTACTTTAGTCATACATCCCCCACATATGGGTCTCCTTTTGATATGATGAAACAATTTGGTATTAATTACTCTTATGCAGGTGAGAACCTTGCCAAGGGATATGGTTCTGCAGAAAGTGTAATGGAAGCATGGATGAACAGTCCTGGGCACAAAGCCAACATCCTAAATCCCAATTTTACTGAGATTGGTGTTGGTTACACCACCGACGGATATTATTCTGTACAGCATTTCGTAAAAAGATAATAAAAGATATTAAAGAAAAGCCTAGTACAAGCTAGGCTTTTCTTTTTTGTTGTTTTTCGCACATTATACAAATTTTTCTCATATATTAGTAATAAATATTTTATTGAAAGGAGGGTTGTCCTTGTCAAATAAAAGAAATATCAGCCTGGGACATACACAGGCTGTATTGAAGAGAATTCGGATTAAGCAAGTGCTTGCGGAAGGGGAAGAACAACATATTGTACGGGGAAGAATTAATATTCCTGACGGTTTGCCAGAAATTAATAAGATAATGTCCACAAATAGCTTTCTGCAAATTAATAATACAGAAATAACTAATGGGAAAGTTGTTTTAGAGGGTAGTATTACTGTTCAGATCAACTATTTATCTGAGAATGATACTGTGCAGCAGTTTGTTGGTAATGTTCCATATCAGGACTTTATAGATGTATCTGACGCTGTTAGTGGTATGACTGCTGCGGTGACGGCGGAAGTTAAAAATATAAACCTAACTAATTATGATAAGAAGCAAAAAACCATAACAGCAGATATAACCATTAATGCACTGGCCAAGGCAAATGATGTAGGAGAAATATCTGTTGTAACAAGTGTTCCAGCGCAATGGAGGCCCAAAAAAGAAAAAATTGATCTAAATCAGGTGTTAGCATCACAGAAGATTGATCTTGATAAAAAAGAAAAAATAGAATTATCTAATATGCATCCTCCGGTAGAAAAGATAATTGCATATCGTCTTCTACCAGTAGTACAACATTATAATCTTGCAATGGGTTCTGTTACTATCAATGGTTGGCTACAAGTGGAGATTGATTACCTTGATCTTTCTAACGACAAACAGCATGTACAACGATTTTTGCCTTTTAATAAACTTATTCCCATCCCTGAGGCCAGACAACAATTCATGGCTGAAGTAAATGTAATAAGTTCCGGGGTGCAGATTGAAAAGACTACCGGGAAGAAAGAGTTTACAGCAGATATCCATGTGGAATTGTTGGTGCATGTAATCAAACCCGAATGCTTGGAAGTCGTTACCGAAGTGAATAGTTGTGAGGTAAAGGCATCCGTAAGTGAGGTGTTAACAGAAAATTTAGCCGATGTTAAAAATGTTGAGGCAATAATTCATGAGCAGTGTTTTATAGATAAAAACCTAAATAATTATAAAGTGCGGGATGTTCGGGTGGGTCCGGTAGCCATTGTTCAGACCAATATGTTAAAAGAGAAAGTACTTTTACGAGGCTGTGCGGAGTTTATTGTTGAATTGGCAGACCGGGAAGACAAACACCTAAAATCTATCTACCGCCGAATACTATTTAAATCTGTGGCTGTTATGAACAAAGCATTGGATGGTGGCCGAGTTGATACTTTGCCAATGGTAGAAGTTGTTAAATGTTTTTTTGAAAATGGAAAGTTAACAATTAGTGCCGTTCTGCATATTATTGTTCGTACGTTAGTTTTTAATAAATATTGTTTTGTGGATCAGGTTAAAAAAATAGTCCCAGCAATTAATGAAAAAGAGAATGCTGCATTATTTACATATAAATTGGAGAAAGAAGACACAATGGAAAAATTAGCCGATAGGTTTGGTACCACAATAGCAGCCATTAAGGAGGCTAACCCCGATATAGACGTTTACAGGTTAACCTGTGGCTGTGAAATTTTTATTCCATGTCAGGCAAAAAAATTAAAATAAAGGAGGTTATAAGGTGGAAGATAACCCGAGAACAAGCGGGCCAGTAAACACTATCATTCAGTTGTTGGATGCTCAATCGGAGTATAATGTGAGCCAAACAAATATGCTTACAATGCTTAGTTTGGTAAATTTAATGGGTATAGTAGATGTGCTACAGCGCTCCACCGGTGGTGAAGGGTTGGAGGTGGAAGTTGCACCAAAGGGTACTGCTGCGCCAAGGGGATCAAATGGTCCTCCCAATGATGAATTAATGGATATGGTTCAGCAAGCAGCTTCGGGGAATTTAAACCCTGCCAATCTGTTGGGGTTGCTAAACAGGCAGGGTGGTGGGCAAAATTCTAATCATGCTGCATTGCTGAATTTACTAAGTCAAATGATGCCCCCACCTCCAACAAGTGATAAATACCAAGGGCAAAAGCCACCCCCTTCTCCAAAAGATAAGCCGCAGGGGCCAAAACCATCTTCGGCGACGGTAAATGAAAAGAACTCAGAGTTTAAAAAAAATGAAATGCCTCAAGTTAACAAGCGCGTAGAGGAAGAAAAAAGAATGCCCGGTCAAAAGCCAAATCTAAAGTGGGACCCACGACTGGGATAAAAGGAGGATAATACATGTTAGAGAACTTGGGTAATATGGGACAAATAATGTCTCAGATGCAAAAGATTCAGCAGGAAATTGAAGCCCTTAATGTTGAAGTGTCATCACCGGATGGTGTTGTCAAGGTGGTAATGAATGGGAAGCAAGACCTGGTTTCAGTATCTTTGGATCAAGAAGCAATAAAGAACATTGAAGTTGCACAGTTGGAAAGTAGTTTAACCAGTGCCTTAAATCAGGCCAAAGATAGATCAAGGGCTGCTGTTAAAGATAAATTAAGCCAGGCGACCGGTCTGGATGTGAATGGTATGATGAATATGTTTGGTTAGTAAATTAACTAGTAAGCCCATGTTCCAATCAAGGGAACATGGGCTTATATTATTTAATAAGGTCCTCTTTGTTCGTTATTTGGGGCCATTGAAGTATGAACTTCGTTCATCCCCGCCCGCATCATTTTGACGGCATTGTGGCTGGCTCTCATCACATTACTTAGCTGAACAAGACGTTCCTCAAAATCTCTTCCCGTCCCCAATACCAACAGTATAAGAATTAAGAACAAGGTAAAAGCGTTAGGCTCCAAGATTCCACTGTCTTCCTGATTGTTTAAAAAATCCATTTTTACCCTCCTTTCTTTAATACGTAAAAGCGTTTGTTGCTTATTGTACGCAGTACTAAACAATATCGTTACCAACTAGAGTTATACATGTTTGTAAAAAATTTAATTAGTAATGTAACAGAAGGTGGTACCGTGACGTATTTTAGCAATAAGATAACTTTACAATTGTATCTTTAGAAAGGAGGGCTGAAGATGAGCTCTGTAAAACAAAAGTTTGATTTCGGTTGTTTTAATGTTTATACAGTCTGTATATGTCTGGCACTTCTGGTCCTTGCGGCAGTACTGTTGGGCTTAGACCTGATAGGATTGGGATTGTTTGTCTTTTTGGTGCTGTTAGGGATACTGATATTCATCTTTTTTTAACTTTTCTTAGATAAAAAGTTCGTCTAGTTGTAACAGAAAATGGAACCCGCTCATATTGTATGATTAGAACGAATCCCGGGATTTCGTTCAGTACATTAAAGTTGATATAAGGAGGAATTTAGAATGGCTAACGTTGTTGAAGCCGCTGCTAAAGAATTGGGTTTCGGAGCAAAATACGATGGTTATTCACTAGTTAGATGTTGTTGTTTATTCTTGGTAGGTTCTTTCATTGGTGTAGGTTTAGCGTTCTGCGGCATCCTTCCCTTCCACCTGTTAGGTGTGTGGCTCTTCTTAATGGTAGTACTGATTTGCTGCTGTCTCGGCGGATACTTTGGTTGCTAAAGTGATGTGGTAGTCTACCCGGCAAGGGCTACACAATTGTGTAGCCCTTTTACCCCAAAATACCTGTAAGGGTCCAGAGAGGAGTGAAACCGGTGGGATCAAACCAAGTTAAAGTGGAAGAAACCTTAGAAAAGTTGGTTAATAAAATTGAAAACTACCAACAGGAAAAGACATATGATATAAAGCAAACTACGGCGGTTTATGAAAAACTTGACAGACTGGTGGAAAGCATGTCGCGTTTGGAATCAGAAAGAAGTACGGAAGCACAAGTGGCTGCTAAAATTGATGAAATGACCAGGCATATTGATAAGGTTATGACTCACCAGCAGAGAAGAGAGAAACAAGGAGAGTTTGAAGACAATTTACGCAAAATTTTAAACGGCGCAAAAGTAACCGGCAAAGTTATTGAGACCGTGGCCGGTAGTGCGGATTTAATGTTCGATACAATTTCTCGATTAATAAAAGAAGAAAACAAGAAAGATGGGTCTAAAAAGAAGAAGGAAGAAGAATTTGATTTGTCCAGTTTCTTAAAGCCACTGAACTCGTTGCTTCAAGGTTTTTCATCAGTTGGCTCTAGCAATAGTTCCGACAGCGGTTACAGTGCCGACAGCAAAAAAGAAGAATATAAAGATGATATAGATTCTAATATGACTAGAGTCAGCCCTGAGTAAAGGTAGGAGATTGGTCGTGGAAAAAATAATTGTATTTGACGCTCCAATCTTTAGCCGGAACGGAATGGAACCCGAGTTGGCTAGTCTGCTTTCTAGATCTGGGGCAAAAAGAGTTCAACCGCTGCCATTGATTAATGCAATTAGTTGCAAACTGTCTAGTGAAATGGAAGATGGCCTAAGTAAGTTACCGAATATATTGGCGGTGGAAGATAATGTCCGCATCAAGTTAAAGCCTGTGAAAGTTGAGTTTGTGTGGCCGTTTTTAGAAAAATTCTATAATGGGGATCAGCTTGTTCCCTGGGGAATTGACAAAATTGGTGCCAATGAGGTGTGGGGATTATCCAGGGGTGAAGGTGTAAAGGTAGCGGTAATAGACAGTGGAATTGACCTGGACCACCCAGACTTAAGTGGAAATATTATGGGTGGGGTGAATATCTTGAAACCCGCAGAGTCACCAGAGGATGACAACGGACACGGAACTCATGTTGCCGGAACTATAGCCGCTGAAGATAATAATTATGGTGTTGTTGGCGTTGCCCCTGCAGTTCACCTGCACGCAGTAAAAGTCATTGATCGTAGTGGAGAAGGTTCGCTGGTGGATATAATAAAAGGTTTGGAATGGTGCAGCAAGAATGGTATTAAGGTAGCAAACCTCAGCGTAGGCACAAATACCGATAAAAAGAGCCTACGCATGGCAGTGAAAAAAGCCGTGGAAAGGGGCATGATACTGGTATCGGCGGCAGGGAATGATGGGACTACAGATTCAGTAGATTACCCGGCTGCTTATCCAGACGTAATTGCAGTGGGTGCAATTACTGAAAGAGGTGGGATTTCTTCATTTTCTAGCAGAGGCCCTCAAATAACGGTGGTAGCACCGGGGTCTGGAGTTTATTCCACCTTCACCGGTGACTCTTATCAAAGACAGAGCGGAACATCCATGGCTGCGCCCCATGTTACTGGTTTGATTGCATTGTTACTTAGAAGATATCCGCAATTAAAACCACCACAGATATTAGAATTACTAAGAAAATCTAGCCAAAAGCTGCCTAAGCTTACTACTGAAGAGCAGGGGTATGGTCTGGTTAATGCTAAAGCGATGATTCAATAGCATTAATAACATAAAAAATAATTTTAATCCCAAGTAATAAAATTAATACAGCTTGGGATTTTTTCTTTGTAGAATAATTACCAAGATAAATGAAAAAAATAGTATAACTAGGAGTCAGGAGTGAGGGGAAATACAATAGAAATGAAGTGGGAGGTGTCAGATTTGGCAAGGGAAATTTTTAAAGTGGGCGGTTTTTTTAATGATGAGCACAAAGTAGAGATTGAAGATTACTTGGGTCAAATTGATGGAGTAAAAAAAGTACAAGCAAATCTTCAGGAAAAAACGGTAACCATTGACTATAGTCCATCAGAGGTACAGTCGGAATGGCTTGCTGAAACCCTGAATTCACTGGGACATGATACTAATGTACTGAGTTAACTATTCAGGAGTTAGGAGTCAGAATAAAAATTAAAATACAGTAATATTTTTAAACAAAATTATTACTGAAATCTTCCAGGATTTTAATGCCTAAGAACATGACTCGCAAATAGGAGGTATATAATGGGAGGCAAGTTGCTGGCTCTGGTTATTGCTGCTGTATCCGGTTTGACCATGGCGTTACAGGGTACGTTAAACTCAGCCCTGGGAAAAGTTGTTGGCCTCTTGGAAGCAACCTTTATAGTACATATTGTTGGTGCAGTAATACTGGCAGGAATGGTTTTTGTTTTTCGAATGGGTACCTGTGATTTGGCCAAATGGTGTTCTGCGCCTTGGTATACTTATCTTGGTGGTGTGCTCAGCATTGTGATAGTTTATGCTGTTGCCAAGAGTATACCTATTGTAGGGGTGGCAGTGGCCACCACTGCTATTGTTGTAAGTCAAATTTTCACTGCCAGTTTAATTGACCATTTAGGTTTATTCGGACTGAATCGTATTCCTTTTACCTGGCACAGGGTAATAGGAGGTTTTTTTATGGCTGGTGGGGCGTGGTTAATGTTGTTTAGAGAATAAAAAAATCAGGGTGAAAACACCCTGATTTTTTTATTCCCTATGATAATTTTTTGGCACAAAGACTTTTTGGCCAGGGCGGATCATGTTGGGGTTTGGCAAGTTGTTGGCTTCGAATAGTTTTTGTATGGGGAGGCCGTGTTTTCGGGCTATGGCCCACAGGGTGTCACCTGGTTTTACTATGTAGTAGAAACCGTTTGGTTGAGATTGTTCTTCCTCTTCAACTTCAGTTGGCTGTTCTGGTTCTGAAATTTCCCATTGTTCTTTGTTAGTTGGCGCTTCAGCTTCCACAGTTTCTTCTTGTTCCTTCGTAGGCTCTGGTTGTTCATAAATAGGTGGCGCAGGTGCGGTGTATTCATATTGGTGTTTTGGCGATGTTGTTTCAGGTTGCTGTTCAGGTTGTGAGAACTCAGCTATTTCGGTAATAACCACCGGGGTGCCGATGGTTACCATTGAGAATAACTTTTCAACGTCTTCGTTATGCATTCGAATACATCCGTTGGAGACAGCCCTGCCAATTGATAAAGGCTTGTTGGTACCATGAATGCCGTAATGCCCTTCGGGTATTGATAAACCCAGCCAACGGGTTCCCAGTCCAGAGCCTGGGTTGTAAATCTTTGTAGCTATTTTGTACTGACCGGAAGGCGTGGGGGTGGCTGCTTTTCCAACAGCAATGGGAAAAGAGTTAGCCATTCTGCTTCCTTGATAGAATTCCAACTTTTTCACTAAAGTATTGATAAGTAAATACTTTGTTGCATTAATATTAGGTGTAAGCAATTAAGAAATACCTCCTTTTATGATCCCAATCCAATTATTTCTATTAAGAATACTATGTAAGGTGTGACAAAAAATTCCTCAATATCGTAAAATTACTTAGGAGAGTAGTTAGGAGTCAGAATAAGAAAATCGATACATTCTGGATTCTGAGTACTTATAATTTAGTAATCGATATGCGGTTTGTGCATAATAATTGCAGGAATTTAACACTGAAAACGCTAATTATTGATTTAATAATGGATAGGGAGGAAGTATTTTGCAGTTAGAACTTACAGCCCAGGCAAAAATAAATTTAACTTTAAAGATAGTAGGGAAACGAACCGATGGCTATCATGAGTTGGAAACAGTTATGCAGGCGATTAATTTAAGTGATTCACTAATCTTTTATCACCGAGATCAGGGCTTTGAGTTAACCGTTGAAGGCTTTGCTCCAACAGGGGAAGATAACTTGGTGTGTCGGGCTGCAAGATTGATTAAAGAATATACAGGAGTAAACAAAGGCTGTTTAATACATCTAAAAAAATGTATTCCCATGGCGGCTGGTTTAGCAGGAGGGTCTGCTAATGCGGCTGCTACTTTGCAGGGTTTAAATAAACTGTGGGATTTAAAGCTAACTGACCAAGAGTTACTTAATATAGGGGAAAGGCTGGGTGCAGATGTACCCTTTTGCATAATGGGGGGTACGGCACTGGCCAAGGGTAAAGGTGAAGAGTTAACTCCTTTGTCGTCAGTCCCTGAAATGGGAGTAATATTGATAAAGCCTAATTTTGGAGTTTCTACGGCGGAAGTTTTTAAGCGGTTTGCCGATGTGAAAACAAAAAAAAGACCTGACACTGCAGCAATGATATCTGCAGTGGGAAGTCAAAATGTTGTGGAGATAGCACAGAATTTAGGTAATGATTTGGAATATGTTACGTTGGAAATGCACCCTGAATTAAAGAAGATTAAACAACAATTGAAGGATGCTGGTGCCCTGGGGGTGTTGATGTCGGGTAGTGGGCCCACCATTTTTGGTATTACAGAAACGTATCAACGGGCTAGAAAGATTGTTAAAACTTTAAATATAACAGATGCTCAAGTTATCGCCACATCTACAGTGGAAAAGAACCAAAGAAATAATTATAAGACAGTTTAAAGATCAGAGAAGGGGGATATTTTAGAAATGAAACAAGAACCACGTTTGGTACCAATAAAGTTAGATAATTATAAGCCTTTAAGAGAAATAGTTTTTGAGACCCTCAGGGAAGCCATTATTAAAGGTAACCTAAACCCTGGTGAGCGATTAATGGAAATACAACTGGCTGAGGAAATGGGAGTAAGCCGCACTCCCGTACGGGAAGCCATCCGTAAATTGGAACTGGATGGGCTGGTGGTGATGGTACCACGAAAAGGGGCATATGTAGCAGGTATCTCAATGAAAGATATTGTGGACGTGCTTGAAGTGCGTGCTGCGCTAGATGCGCTAGCGGCTAGATTGGCCGCAGAAAGAATTACAGATGACGAACTGGATAAACTAGAAAAATCTATAGTTTCCATTAGCGAAGTTTCTGATGGAAAAAATCTTGATGAAGTGGTAGCTAGGGACACTGGTTTTCACGAGACCATTTATGAAGCCAGTAGAAACAAAAAATTGGTTCAATTTATTACACACCTTAAAGAACAACTGCAGCGCTTTCGTTCAACATCCCTGTCAATACCCGGCCGTACAAAGGAAGCACTGGAAGAGCATAAACAAATTGTGGAAGCCTTGTCTGAGCGGAATGCTGAATTAGCAAGCCAGCTTGCATACCAGCATATTGAAAATGCAGAAAACAGCATGCTCAGTGCCATTAAAAAAGAGAAGGAGTCTGAGGATGAATGATAGATGCGTTGGTACTGGCCGGCAGTCCCAACGATGGACAGCTAAAGGAGTACAGTGCAGCTAAGTTTGAGGCACTTATTCCAGTGGGTAAACAAACCATGGTGGAGTATGTGGTGAAAGCCCTACTACACTCAGAGAGAATAAGAAAAGTGGCTGTGGTGGGTCCATCGCAGATTGCTAAGTTATTTCCGGAACAAGATATTATAGTTGTGCCACCACAAAGTAATATTGCTACAAATATTTATCAAGGGCTACAGTATTTACCCGATGCCCACAGGGTGCTGGTTGCCACATCGGATATTCCATTGATAACCCATCTTGCAGTGGACGAATTTATTAAGGCCTGTGGTAACTGTGAAAGGGATATTTACTTTCCGGTAGTACCTAAAGATCTGGTAAAAAGAAAATTCCCACAGGCACAAAGGACATATGTAAAGCTAAAGAAAGGAACTTTTACTGGAGGAAATATCTTCTTAATAAACCCTGACATAGTGCCCCGGTGTCTAAATCTGGGACAGCAACTTATAGATATGCGAAAAAGTCCTGCTAGGCTATGCAAAATGCTGGGATTTGTATTCCTACTCAAATTCATAACACGTCAGCTAACCCTAGAACAGGTGGAAAGAAAAGCTTCATCATTGTTAGGAGTTAATGGGCAGGCAGTGGTTTGTAGATTTCCAGAAGTAGGTGTTGATATCGACAAACCAAGCGACCTTACTTTAATACTTGATATTATGGACATAAGCAGTTGAGAATTTGAATTAAATATCAACTGCCAAGGATAAAGTAGGTAGTTGATTATTTACTAAAATAATTACAAAAAGTATATGATAATTTAAGGAATATTTTTCTAAAAAAATTGAAAAATAGGAAGGAATTTATAATAGAATGAAGAAATTGACAATTAACAAAAAAATATTTACTTCAGTGATTTAGGGAAGGTGGTGAAGAAATAATGCATGTTACTGATGTAAGGGTTCGTAAAATTCTTCCCGATGGCAAAATGAAAGCAATTGTATCGGTTACACTAAACGACATGTTTGTAGTACATAACGTAAAAGTTGTGGAAGGACAGAATGGATTGTTTGTGGCTATGCCCAGTAGTAAAACACCAAGTGGTGAATACCGAGACATAGCCCATCCCATTAACTCCGAAGCTAGAGATATTATTCAATCAGCTGTATTAGAAGCCTATGACTCTGCGATGAATTCTCAGGCAATTTAATAAATTTTGTATTTAAGGGGGCAAAAATGCTCCCTTTTATGTTTTTTCTGCTTTGTTATGCAAAAATGTTAATATTTAGAGGAATACTGTATTTAGTGTTGAATTATACATTTTGTTGATAGAATATATTATTAAAGAAAGATATCAAAAAGGGGGTTCCCGGATGCGGCTTGCGGCAGTAATTTTAGCTGCGGGAAAAGGTACCAGAATGAAATCGAAACTGCCAAAGGTTTTGCACCAAGTTGGGGGCAAGCCGATGTTGGGACACGTGCTAGGTGCAGCCAGTGAGGCGGGTGCCGAAAAGCTAGTGGTTGTGGCGGGATATGGTAGGGACGAGGTGGAATCTTTTGTGGATGATGTAGCGGAAGTGGTACTGCAGGAGCAGCAGTTAGGTACCGCTCATGCTTTAATGCAATCTGCCTCTGCTCTGAGGTCTTTTCCCGGCCATGTATTGGTATTGTGTGGGGATACACCATTAATCACCCCAGAAACTTTATCTAAACTAGTAAACTATCATGAGGGAAACAAAGCATCAGCCACCGTTCTAACTGCCAATATGCAAGATCCCACTGGGTATGGTCGTATCATTCGCGATGAACAGGGTAGAGTAAAACGCATTGTAGAGCAGAAGGACGGTTCTGCTGAAGAATTGGCGGTAAAGGAAATTAATACCGGCCTTTACTGTTTTTCAGCATCGGGCCTGTTTGAAGCCATAGAGCAGATATCATCTGAAAATGCGCAAGGGGAATATTACCTGCCGGATATAATAGAAATTTATAACCGTCAGGGTAAAATTGTGACGGCTTGTGCATGTGATGATTCCGCTGAAATAATGGGTATAAATAATAGGAAACAGTTGGCGGTAGCGGAAAAAGAGTTGCGTGGACGCGTTTTAGATCGATTAATGTTTGATGGGGTGACAATAGTTGACCCGGATTCCACTTATGTTGACAGTACAGTGTCTGTAGAAACCGATACTGTGTTATACCCAGGTACAATGCTGGAGGGAAGTACGCAAATAACTTCTGGCTCCCAAATTGGCCCCAACACACGCATTGTGAACAGTGAAGTGGGTGCTAACTGTAAGGTGCAGTATTCGGTTGTTATGGACAGTGTATTGGGCCCTGAGTGTTATGTTGGGCCATATGCCTATATCCGCCCAGGGTGTCGCTTGGCTGCAGGAGTTAAGATTGGTGATTTTGTTGAAGTTAAAAAGTCTCAATTGGGAAGCGGCAGTAAGGTGCCACACTTGTCTTATATAGGAGATGCTATTATTGGTAATGGTGTTAATGTTGGTGCGGGAACCATTACTTGTAATTATGATGGAAAAGAAAAGCATGTTACAATTATTAATGATGGGGCCTTTATAGGTAGCAACACCAACCTGGTGGCCCCGGTAAAAGTGGGGGAAGGCGCTTTGATTGCCGCTGGCTCCACTATTACTAAAGACGTGCCTGAAAGAGCACTGGGAGTTGCCAGGGCAAGACAGAGTAACAAAGAAAATTGGCGTAAAAACACAAAGTGACTATTTCGAAAAAGTGTCCATAGAATCCACTACCGTGTTTCTTTTAGTCACAAAAGAAATAATATATGCAACTTTGGAGGTAACGTAAATGTCTTCGGGTAACAAGCGGTTAAAAATATTTAGTGGCAATGCTAATAAAAAGCTGGCAGAAGAAATATGCCAATATTTGGGAGTAACCCTTGGAGATTCCAACGTTAGTCGCTTTAGCGATGGGGAAATAAGGGCTAGAATTAATGAGAGTGTTCGGGGGGCAGATGTTTTTATAATTCAGCCTACGTCCACTCCGGTAAACGAACAATTGATGGAATTGCTGGTAATGGTGGACGCCATACGCCGGGCTTCAGCCAGGCGCATAACTGCAGTTATACCCTACTATGGATATGCCCGTCAGGACCGTAAAGCCAGGGCTAGAGATCCAATTACAGCTAAGTTGACTGCTAACTTGCTTTATGCTGCTGGTGCAAGGCGAGTAGTAACTATGGATTTGCATGCCGGACAAATACAAGGTTTCTTTGATATTCCTGTGGATCATTTACCAGGGGTGCCTATTTTAGCGGAATACTTTACTCAAAACCAAATAGATAACCTAGTGGTGGTTTCTCCTGATATTGGAGGGGTAACCAGGGCACGGGATTTGGCGGAACGTCTCGGTGTACCACTGGCCATCATAGATAAACGGCGTCCCGAACCTAATGTGGCTGAGGTTACCAATATAATAGGTAAAATTAATGGTAAACGAGTTATTATGATAGACGATATAATTGATACCGCTGGAACCATTACTAAAGGTGCAGAAGCATTGTTGGATCGGGGAGCGAAGGAAATTTATGCCTGCTGCACCCACCCGGTTTTGTCTGGCCCTGCAGTGGAAAGGTTACAGAATTCAGTGATCAAAGAGTTGGTGGTTACAAACACCATTCAATTAAATGAAGAGAAGCTTTTTGACCGGGTTAAAGTACTTTCAGTTGCTCCTATTTTGGGAGAGGCTATCATTCGCATTCACGAAGACTTATCTGTAAGTAAGTTGTTTGATGTGTAGTTATTCAATGAAAAATGATAATTAGAGACTGGCTATTTTGCCAGTCTCTTTTAACTACCTTGTTTTTTGTTTTCATTGTTAGTGTCTTCTATTTCTATTGAGGATAGTTTGTCATAGCTTCGGTTATAGAATCCGCTGGGAAAATCGTCTGGGCGCTCTTGCTGCATATAAATCACCTCTGTTGCTTTTGGTGCTAATTTTCCCAGAATGGCGGAAGATTATAATAAAGAATTCGGGAATCAGGAATCAGAATTCAGAATGATTTTTATTTATTATCCAAATCTTCATTTTGTTCGGTGTCTTCTTTTTCTGGTGGCTGCTCTTGTTGTTTTTCTTGATGCTCTTTCGTATCTTTTAATTCTTCCTTTTTTGGTGTAGACTGTTCTGGTTTTTCCTGCTGTTCTTTGTCGGTTGTACAGGTTTCGCACTGACACTGCTGGTTGTGTTCTTCTGCTTTTTTTCTTTCTGACTTTAATTTTTCCAGCCGTTTATTAATGTTTTCCCCCATTTCCTTGGCTCTAACTACAGTGGTGTCCCAGAAACTGCTGCCCGCTGACTTGATGTTTTTCATGGTTTCCCATAAGCCACCATCAATTTTTACCAAGTTTTCTGAAGCGTCATTAACGGCAACCAAAATTTTCTTGCCGATGGTACGTACCAGGGAAATGTCTAAGAATGCACGGCCTGTCATGATACTGTTTATAAAACTTCCTGACAGTTCAAATCCAGATAAGGAACCATCACTGATATCAATATAGTATTCATCCACTATTCCTAATACGGTACCGTTCTCTGCCACCACCTTACAGCCGATTAAAGGGTGTTTACTCCTGGTTAACTCAACAATTTCGGGAAGGCTGGCCCCTTTCTTTACGCTGTTACTTTTTTCTATGGTAATGGCATCACTGCCTACGCTGGAGACTTTACCATAAGGAATAAATTTTTGTTCCTTAAAGATTTTTTTTTGCTCCAGGATTAAGGCAACCACCGAATAAGAGGCCGGATCAATAACCAGTTCTTTAACCCTACCTATTTCTGTTCCATCACCAATGCTGATAACTGGCTGTCCCACCAATTGCTTACTTTTTATCATCTCTTATCCCCCTTGGATTCATGGGTAGTTCTACTTCAAGATATGCCTGGTAATAGTTTGATATGACCTAAATATGGGAATAATCTTATAAATGAACTATTAATATAAGGTTGCTTAGGAGGTTACTAATATGGCAGATATCAACTTGGAAGTAGAAAAGCGCAGTAAAGGTGGTAGAGCTACACGCAATAAACTACATAAAGAAGGGCGTATTCCAGGAGTGATGTATGGGAAGGAAGTTGACTCTATGTCACTATCAGTAGATGCTGTAGATATGGAAAAAATTCTAAAGAAATTTGGTTCTAGCAAGATAATAAATCTAAATTTAAAGGGTGAAGCCGAGGGTGGTCATAAGGTAATGGTTAGGGATGTGCAGAATGACCCCATCCGTGGTGAAATTTCCCACGTTGATTTTCAAAAAGTATCTATGAAAGATAAAGTTAAAACCACCGCCCGTATTGTTTTAGAAGGTGAGCCTGAGCTAACCGGTGATATAACTGTACAGCAACAGTTGAGACTAGTTGATATTGAGTGCTTGCCTTCGGAAATACCGGAGGATATCAAAGTAGACATTTCAAACCTAGGCGAAGGAGACGTAATTCATGTGACTGACTTACGGCTTCCTGATGGTGTAAAGGTTACTAGTGATCCCACAACAGTGGTTGCGTCCGCAACATACCTTAACACTAATGAACCAGAAACCACTCCGGAAGAAGTGGAAGAGTCTACAGAAGAAAAAGACACTACAGAAGAGGAAGAAGTCAAAGAAAACCAAGAAGAAGGATAATATAGCTAACCTCCGGTTGTCAACATTGTGTAGCATGAGTTAAAATTGACAGGTATAAAAGGCAATCTTGGAGGTAGAGCTTATGAAAATGATTGTTGGGTTGGGAAACCCTGGTGCAAAATACAGTGATACCCGTCACAATGTAGGGTTTATGGCGGTGGACAAACTGGCAGCAGAACTAAACACCACCGTTAACAAGGAAAAATACAAGGCATTTATCGGGGAAGCAACGCTGGGTAGTGAAAAAGTGCTACTTGTACTGCCGCAAACATATATGAACTTAAGCGGTGATTCTGTAGGGATGCTTTCCCGATGGTATAAACTTTCCCCTGACGACATTGTGGTAATTTATGATGATATGGATTTGCCCCTAGGAAGAATGCGCATTCGACCAAAGGGGGGAGCGGGTGGTCATAATGGCATCAAGTCAATTATATCCCATTTAGGAACTGAAAATTTTCCGCGAATCCGAATAGGAATTGGCAAGGGTGTGGAAGGAAGAGAGCATGTTCTGGGGAGATTTTCTATGGATGAGCGGAAAGAAATAGATGAAATATTGTCTAATGTAATAAAGGCTGTTTCTGAGTTTGTAAATCAAGATGTTAATTCAGCTATGAACAAATACAATTGTTAAATTGGTGGCAAAAATATGAATACATTTTTAACTTGGCTCTCGCTTAACGGCGTGAGCCAAGTTTTTCTCAGTGGTTTATCGGCAGCTTTTCTGTCATGGTTATTAAACGGAAGGCTATTAAATGTTTACAAAAACAAGGCTGTTATCTATATAGGACCTGTTGTTGAAGAGGCATCTAAAACCGGTATGGCTGTTTTTACTGGCGCGCCGGTTTTTCTTACCCATACCGTATTTGGGATGTTAGAAGCAGTATGGGAAGTCGGTTCATATCGCCGGGGCACAGCGGCAGGTATGGCAGCACTGGCCACTCATGCAACCTATGGCTTAATCACACATTACTTAATGGAGTTGTATGGGGTGTTTTTTGCAATGGCCATGGCCGTTATAATACATGTGATATGGAATTATTGGATAATGCATAAAACGGTATCTAGACAATAATATATAACGAAAGAGAAAACTATTATGAGAACAAAAGATAGTATTCAATCATAGTAGTGACACAAATGTGTCACTAAATGAACATTTTGTGTCGCCATCTAGTGAGTCGGTTGACTGGTTAGAAAAGACTGTGTTAAGGTGGGGTCAGATTAAACAATAGTTTATAATTGTTTTGTGAAAGTTATATTAAGTAATAATGGCGAAAGAGATTCAAATTCAAGTTTAAGTTTCTTCACTTATCTTTATGTATAAAATTCCATTCAAATAGATTTTTTCATATAAATATTTCATTAAATAAATAGTATTAGTGTGATGTTAATAACTAACAAAAAGCATTATCCAAAGATGAGTCAGAAAATTTAATATTGTCTCAATTATCTGTTAATTATATTGGTGTTAACGGTGTTACTAACACCGTTATCAATAAAACCGCACAGACGTAATTGTGTGGTGAAAAATAAAAAAAGGGAGGGGTGTAGATGCCAGAATCAAAAGTTCAACACCAAGAGGAAATCGAAATCACTGAACAAGGCGGATTGACGGCGGATTTTGCACCTGGAGAGGATATTGAAGCTCCGGAACCGTGGGAAGCTTGGGAGACCAAGTTAGTAGTGTATAGTGTAAGTATAGGTGTTGTAGCTTTGATCATTGGTAGCATTATAGTTGACTATTTGTTTCTTTAGTTAGTTAGATCACCGTTTACTTGAAATGAGGTGTGTACTAATGAAACCTGACATCGAACTAATACTTACTCATGACGGACAAGAGTGGATCGCCCGTAATGGTGATCTAGCGGTTAGCGCTGAGTCTCTGTCTGAACTGGACGAAAAGCTGGAAAAAACAGTTGGTGAAAGTGGTAAGTTTAACAAAGGCCACAAAGTAACAGTGTTTATGGGATTCGATTATGATGTGATTCCAACATGGATGAGACAGTATCATACGCACTATTTTAACAGGTTGTATACTTTTGAAGTATGTTAAGTTTATTTAAAAATTAAGGGGGGATAGAATGTCATCGGTTAACAAAAAATGGTATTCCGGCATGCTCTCCAACGAAGACTGGTGGGCGGTATGGCTAGGGATGTCAATGTTTGTTTTGGGTTTGCTTTCAATTACCGGTGTAGACTTAGTTGGTTGGATGGCAAAAACTAGTACTTGGGTTAACCCGGCAGATGGACTTAAGCCTGCTGGTAAGGCATATTCCGATATGCACCCAATTATATCACTGATAGTAACATATTTAGTGTTTACGGCACTTACTACAACTGGTGCTTACTTCATGAAGCTAAATGTTAAAAAGTTCTTATATGGTTGGACTATTATATTTGCCATAACATGGGCTGCTTGGTTTATTGGCCATGAAGCTCACTTTAAGGCAGTTCCTTCAGATTGGGATAAATATGGTATTGGTTGGGGACTTGCTTTAGGTGGCGGTGCTTCATACATGCTGGCCCTGGCAATTGGTTTGTTTATTGGTAACTTTACCAAGGGTTTTGCCAAAACTCTTTACGAAGCAGCTAAACCTGAGTGGTACATTAAAACAGCTATTGTGTTCTTGGGCATTAAAGTAGGTTTGATGACCATGAAGGCTGCAGATTTTGCCTTTGAACTTGCGGTATCCGGCATGGCTGCCACCTTTGTGGCTTACATGTTGTTCTGGCCCATTGTTTATACGGTAGGTAGGAAAATATTTAAGTTTCCACGTCAATGGGCTGCAGTGCTTTCATCTGGTATATCCATTTGTGGTGTTTCTGCCTCAGTGGCCACCGCCGGTGCTATTAGGGCAAGACCTCTTATTCCAGTTATGGTTTCCATGCTAATTGTAGTATTCGCGATGGTGGAATTACTTATTTTACCACCACTATTTACAGCTACCCTGGATCATGAGCCAATTGTTGCCGGTTCTGCCATGGGTATGACAGTTAAGACTGATGGTGCTGATGCAGCAGCTGGTGCAGTAATGGAAGAAATGATGTGGGCTAAAGCAGCAGCTAACGGAGTCGAATATGAACATGGTTGGATATTAACGGCGTCAGTTATGACCAAAGTTTGGATTGACATGTTCATCGGCTTATGGGCCTTTGTACTGGCCATTATATGGGTTAAATGTGTTGAAAAGAAACCAGGTCAATCCCATATTGGGAAGTCAGAAATATGGCATCGCTTCCCGAAGTTTGTACTAGGTTACATTTTCACATGGGTTGTATACATGGGCATTGCATTCTGGGGCCCAGACTTAGTTGAAGCTGCCAAAGTTGGTGCTGGCACTGTTCAAAGTCCGATGCGGAAGATGATGTTTATGCTTACATTTGTTAGTATTGGTGTTATCACAGACTTCAGTAAGTTGAAAGGTATGGGTAAGTTGGCGCTGTACTATGCCGTTGCCCTGTTCCTAATCATTACACCAATTGCTCTTGTAGTAGCATATCTCTTCCACCATGGTATGATGCCACCATTGGCTGGTTAATTAACTTAGAAAAAACGGTCACCCTTTTACTCTGGGTGGCCGTTTTCTAATGAATGAGCTAAGATGCTTTTTGGGAAGAATACTTAATAGGAGTCAGTAGTCAGAATGAGAAAAACCTTTAAAAACCCACAACATTCTAAGTAATGGGTTTCTTGACTAACTTTATGTGGTAGGATATAATGACTTAAAATTTTATATATACATTGCTATAAAAAAAGGGAGTGACAGGGCTTTAGCGGTTGCTAAAGCTCTTTTTGTGATGGGTAAAATAAATAAGCTTCATCTTCCAGGGTTACTTAACCCACTGACGGAAACAACTGAATTTAAAAGCATACTCACAAGCCTAAATAAAGATTACAGTCAACAGATGGTTTTTGGACTAACAGGTGCACAGAGGGCTTTATTAATGGCTGGCCTAGTTTCATTTCGAACAGAACCGGTATTAATAATTACTTCTGGGGAATCTGAGGCCAATGCACTGGTTGAGGATTTGCAGGGGTTACTACCGGATAGGGAAGTTGTTACCTATTCTGTTTGGCAGTCTATGCCAATGGAAGTACTGTCCCACAGCGGTGACGTTATAGCTCAGCGCTTAAAAGTTCTTAACGGTTTAGCAAATGGCCAACCTCTGGTTGTGGTAGCATCGGCAGAAGCGGTTCTACGTAGATTGGTGCCGCCGGAAATATTTATGTCCGAGCGCAGGGAATTAAAAACAGGGGAAAGGATAGACTTGGCTGACATACAGGATTTTCTTGTTCGCCAAGGCTATGAGCGTGTGGATCTAACGCAGAATGTGGGCCAGTTTTCCATTAGAGGCGGAATAATTGATATTTACCCGGTTATACATACTAATCCAGTGCGTATCGAGTTATGGGATGATGAAATAGAATCTATTCGTACCTTTAGTATTAGTACTCAACGTTCAAAGCAAGAGTTGTCAAAAATTGAAATACCGCCGGCCACTGAAATGGTTATTGACGAAGAAAACTGGTGGCAAGGGAAAGCACAACTAAAAGAAGAGTTTCAATCCCAGCTAAAGAGTTTGAATAAAAGTGCTCCGCTGGAGGCGCAGCACCAACTGTCAGCCCAAGTTGAAGATTGGTCGGCTAAAATGGAACGTCCGGCCTACTTTGATGGAATAGAGCAACTACTACCATTTTTTTACCCCCGTCCGATCAGTATAATGAATTATCTGCCGACGGGGGCGCTTGTGTTTCTTGATGATCCCATTCGGTTAAAAGAAGCAGTGGAAGTAATTCAGAAAGAGCGGGGAGAAACCCATACCGAACTGTTGAATAGGGGCAAGGTATTGCCATCGCAGTATAATATCTATCTGGAATGGCAGCAACTTGTAACTGCAGTAGAACGCCGTCAAAGTGTGGCTTTTTCTTTCTTGCCGCGAAACCCACAATTTATGCAACCGCAGAACATTATTAATTTCACTGCTAAAACCATGCACCCCTTTTTAGGGAATATTGAAGTTTTAGTTCAGGAAATTAAACAATGGAAAAGGCAAAATAACGCGGTGGTGCTGCTTGTTGGAACCCAGGAAAGGGCACAGACTCTGCTAGAGACATTAAGAGAATCTAAGGTGGATGCTTTTTATATGTCCCAATTGCAACATCAGGTTGTTGCGGGTAATGTTGTAATTAGTGAGGGGCATTTATCATCAGGATTTGAAATAACTGCGGCACGATTAATTGTAATTACTGAGAAAGAAATTTTTGGCCAGCGGAAGATACCAAAACGAACTAGAAAAGATGGTGAAAAGCGGTTATCTCCACTGGAAGATTTAAAGGTTAATGATTATGTTGTTCATGTTAATCATGGCATTGGACGCTATAAAGGCATTACCGCTCTAGATGTGGGTGGTAACCAAAGGGATTACCTATTAGTAAAATACGCCGGGGACGATAAAGTATACATTCCTACCGATCAGGTTGGAATGTTGCAACGCTACAGTGGTAATGAGGGAACAGCCCCTAAGTTATCCAAACTAGGCGGTGCCGAGTGGAATAAAGCCAAGAAGAAGGTAAGGCAAGCAGTAAAAGAAATTGCTCAGGATTTAATTAAGCTATACGCTGACAGGCAAACAACCAAGGGCTATGCTTTCAGTGAAGACGCTGTATGGCAGAATGAATTTGAACAAACTTTTCCTTATGAAGAGACAAGAGACCAGCTAAAAGCAATAAAAGAAGTGAAAGAAGATATGGAAAAACCGCGCCCCATGGATAGGCTACTCTGTGGTGACGTGGGCTATGGCAAAACCGAAGTGGCGCTGCGGGCAGCTTTTAAAGCAGTGAATGATGGTAAACAAGTGGCGGTGCTTGTTCCCACCACAATTTTAGCCCAACAACACTTTAATACCTTTAAAGAGAGGTTTGCTCACTATCCGATTAATATCGAAATGCTGTCACGATTCCGAACTCCAAAAGAGCAGCGGGTGGTGATAAAGGGTATGGAAGAGGGTACCATAGATGTAGTAATAGGGACTCACCGATTGGTTCAACAGGACGTAAAGTTTAAAAACCTGGGCTTTGTTGTAGTTGATGAAGAGCAGCGCTTTGGTGTAACTCATAAGGAAAGATTAAAGCAATTACGTTCCACGGTGGATGTACTTACACTTACAGCAACGCCAATACCACGCACATTACACATGTCTCTAGTGGGAGTAAGGGACACCAGTTTATTAGAAACCCCGCCGGAGCAGCGCTACCCGGTGCAGACATATGTTTTAGAAGAAGACCCCGTGATGCTAAGAGAGGCTATCCGCAGGGAAATAAACCGGGGTGGACAGGTTTTCTTTGTACACAATCGGGTGGCAGAGTTGGATACAGTGTCTCAATGGCTGAAAAGCCTGGTGCCCGATGCACGACTGGTGATGGCCCACGGTCAAATGAAAGAAGATGAACTGGAAAAAATAATGCTTGCATATATGGCCGGGGAATTTGATATTTTGGTTTGTACCACCATTATTGAAACGGGTTTGGACATCCCGAACGTAAACACGCTAATAGTTAAAGATGCTGATAAGTTTGGCCTGGCCCAACTTTACCAACTTCGAGGTAGGGTGGGGCGTTCAAACCGCCTTGCTTATGCGTACTTTACCTTCCGTAAGGAAAAAGTTCTCACTGAGGAAGCGGAAAGGCGGCTGTCTTCCATTAGGGAATTTACTGAACTGGGCTCTGGTTATAAAATTGCCATGCGGGACTTGGAAATTAGAGGGGCCGGCAATATCTTGGGTGCAGAACAAAGTGGGCATATAGCAGAAGTTGGATTTGACTTATACTGCAAAATGCTAGAGAGTGCCATTAAAGAAGCCAGGGGAGAAGAAAGGGAAGAAACTGTGGAAACTGCTGTGGAACTTCCGGTGAACGCATTTATTCCGGATACATACATTTCTGATTCTTCTCAAAAAGTAGAACTTTACCGCAGAATTTCGTTACTAGATGACTATCAACAGGTGGAAGACTTTAAAGAAGAACTGCAGGATCGGTTTGGTGAAATACCAGACCCAATGCAACAGTTATTAATGGTAGCAAAGTTAAAAATTAATAGTAGAAAATTAAAAATAAAAACTATCAGTAGTCAAAATAAAATGATTCGCTTGGCGTTTGGCCCTAATCCACCCGTTAATGCGGAAAACTTAGTTGCCATGGGTCAAAGATATCGTAACAGAATAAAGTTTAATAATGCTGCTGATGAGTTTGAGATAAAGTTTAAAATGAGGGATATTACACAAATGAATACTGAGCATTTAGAAGAATTGTCTGGGTTTATAGATCAACTGGCATAGTTTAATAGAAAGGGGTAGAAGAGAATGAACTTAAGGATTAAAAAGTTTGGCATAATTGCAATTGGTTGTATGATGTTGTTAATTGCAGTTGTGGGGTGTAATGCGGGAAAGGAATTGGCGGCAGAAGTAAACGGGGAAGAAATAACTATGGAAGAATATAACGAGCGTGTGGCTAGTGTTAAGGGGTCTTATGAAAGTATGGGGGTAGACTTTGAGTCAGAACAAGGCAAGGAAATGGAAGAGACCCTAAAACAGAATGTGCTTGATGACATGATTGATCAAGTTCTAATTCGTCAGCAGGCGGAAGAAGAAGGTGTTGAGCCTACTGAGGAGGATGTAAATAAGAGAATAGAAGAAGTTAAAGGGCGTTTTGAAACAGAAGAACAATATCAACAGGCATTAAAGGATAATGAAGTAAGTGAAGAACAGTTGCGCGATGACATTTATTCAGAGACTGCTACTAACAACCTCTTTGAAAAGGTGACAGCGGATGTTAAAGAAATAGATGAAAAACAGGTAGAGGAATATTATCAGCAGAATAAGGAAAGTGAGTACAGCAGTCCTAAACAGCTGAAGACACGTCACATACTGTTTTTTGTTAACGAGGAAGATCGTGAAGACATACCTGTAAAAAGAAGTGATGAAGAGGCGAAAAGTCTGGCTCAAGAGGTTATAGATCAGTTGAACCAGGGAGTTGACTTTGCCGAATTGGCCAAAGAAAAGTCAGAAGATACCGGAACTAAAGATAATGGAGGCTTGTTTGCCTTTGAACCTGCGGCAGGAAGGACAGACCCTCAATTTGCGGTGGCCGCAGAAGCTCTTGCCGAAGGAGAATATACCAGCGAACCGGTTAGAAGCCAATTTGGCTACCACGTTATTAAGTTGGAGGAAGTGATACCGGCTGAAACACAGCCTTACTCCGAAGTGAAAGAAAATATTCAAGAAAAGTTAAACCAGGAAGCAAAAACAAAACATTTCACCAGTTATATTAAAGAAATTAGAGAAAAGGCAGACATAAAAAAACATACAAATGCTTAAGATAAAAGAAGATCACATGGTCAAAATCATGGGATCTTCTTTTTACTATCTAGGATAATATTAATAATGGCAAATAATTACTGTGGATGAAAAAGTGATTATTTATGAACATGCTAGGGAATAATACCATCAAGCTATATACTTGGTAATAAATTTAAGGTAAAAACAACTTCAAGGAAATGAACCTGTAATAGGGCTTTAAACTTTTCTTGAAGAAAGGGGGGTTAATACATATTGCCCTGATAACAGGTTCTTAGTTTAGGAACATTCCCTAATTACAGTAAACAAGGGTTATTTGGTAATATGTTTTTGAACTAAGTGTTAACGGTGAATAATAATGTATAACAGAAACTTCGGCAAAAATATAGACAAACCCCGAAAAGCCGAAATTAATTTTTCAAGTATTGGTAAAATATGAATAATTACAAACCTCCTGTTATATACTATCACAGAAAGTTATTTCGCGTAGATTAGCAGAAAAGGAGGGAAGGGAACTTCATGAAAGCAACGGGTATAGTACGTCGCATAGATGATTTAGGTAGAGTTGTTATCCCAAAGGAAATTCGGAGGACATTAAGAATTAGAGAAGGTGATCCTTTAGAAATTTTTGTAGACAGGGAAGGCGAAGTTATACTTAAAAAATATTCCCCTATCGGTGAATTGGGTGACTTTGCAAAAGAGTATGCTGATTCCCTGCACGAGGCATTAGGGCATATAGCTTGCATTGCAGACCGTGATGTTATTATAGCTGTATCTGGTGCCCCCAAGAAAGAACTTCTAAATAAGCCTGTTGGTCCTCTGGTAGAAAAGGTTATGGATGAACGGAAAGCGATGTTAATTAATAGTCCAGAAGATGAGTCTGGCACAAAAGATGGAACAATTATAGACGATGCTGATTCAAAATATACATGCCAAGTAATAGCTCCTATTATTGCAGAAGGAGACCCCATTGGTGCAGTTATTTTAGCCTCAAAAGAAAGTGACGTAAAAATGAGCGACTTGGAAATGAAATTAGCAGAGACGGCGGCAGGTTTTTTAGCAAAGCAAATGGAACAGTAAATAAGGAGGCCAGCAGGCCTCCTTATTTAGTTTCTGTGCTAGGAGTAAGGGGTGAAAAGATAGTGAATGATAAGCAGCTAATTATTGCCGGGCTGGGTCCCGGTGGCAAGGAAACACTTACCTTGGGGGTTCTGGAGGCTTTACAAAGCACTCCAAAAGTGATGTTGCGCACCAGAGTGCACCCGGTGGTGTCCTGGTTGGAAGAACAGGGGGTGGTGTATCAATCATTTGACACCTACTATGATCAATCGGAAAACTTCCAACAACTTTATCGGATGATTGCAAATCAGGTTCTTAGCCAGGCAGAGAAGCAACAAGTACTATATGCAGTTCCTGGGCATCCGCTGGTGGCTGAAGAAACAGTTCGGATAATTTTAAACGAGGCCCAAAAGAATGGGGTTTCTGTTGAGGTGCTGCCCGCTGCCAGTTTTCTGGATGCTGTTTTTAGTAAAGTGGGAATTGACCCCAATAACGGTCTGCAGATATTGGATGGGCTTTCCTTAACTGAACAGCGATTGAATTCCGAAATGGCCACTGTTGTCACCCAGGTATACTCTAAAATTGTGGCAGGTGATGTAAAACTTACTTTAATGGATCATTACCGGGATGATTACCCCATTAAAGTAATCCGGGCTGCAGGGGTGCCGGGTGAGCAAAGAATTACCGATATTCCTCTTTATCAACTGGACAGGCTGGACTGGATAGATCACTTAACCAGTATATATATACCTGCTCAAGATGGTGACTTGTTGGTTAAGCAGTACAACTATCCCCTGGACCCTTTGGTAGACGTAATGGCTAAACTGAGAGGAGATGATGGTTGTCCGTGGGATAAAGAACAAACTCATGAAACGCTAAAGCAATATTTAATTGAAGAAGCCTATGAAGTACTGGAAGCGTTAGCTTTAGAAGAAACGCATAAAATATGTGAAGAATTGGGAGACTTATTGCTACAGGTGGTATTCCATGCACAAATTGCATCAGAATGTAGCAGATTTGATATGAATGACGTGGTTGATTCCATTACTGAGAAAATGGTTCGCCGTCACCCACACGTATTTGGCAAAACATCTGTTAATAATAGTGAAGAAGTATTGGTTAATTGGGACAAGATAAAGGCGGAAGAGAAGAATCTACAGTATCAAACGAAGTCTATTCTTGATGGCGTTCCTACTTCCTTACCGGCACTGGTTCGATCTACTAAACTGCAGGCAAAGGCAGCCCGGGTGGGATTTGATTGGCCAAATTACAAAGGGGCTCAGGAAAAAATAAAAGAGGAACTGGATGAACTGTATGCCATTATAGACACCGAAGACAGTAAAAAGATAAGCATGGAGCTGGGTGACGTTCTGTTTGCGGTGGTAAACTTGGCTAGACTTATAAATGTTGATGCAGAAGGGGCGCTAACCAGTACTTGTGGAAAGTTCTTACGCAGATTTCAATACATAGAGAATAAGGCTTGTGAGAAAGAATGGGAGCTATCAAAAATGACATTAGAGGAACTGGATGCCCTATGGAATGAGGCAAAATGTTTGGAAAGATAGAAAAATGGAAAAAATAATGCTAAATAGCAAGTAAAATATTGATTTTTAGCAGGAAATGGCATTTGGGCATCGAATGGTTTAACATGTCAAATGAATAAACAGAGGAGGTTTTTTGGTGAATAAGGCAGAGCTTATTTCCAACGTGGCGGAAAAAACCGAGTTAACCAAAAAAGACGCAGAGAAAGCAGTGAATGCACTTTTTGACAGTATTTCTGAGGCTTTGGCATCAGAGGATAAAGTTCAACTTATTGGTTTTGGCACCTTTGATGTAAACGAGCGTAAAGAACGTAAGGGTCGCAACCCTCAAACTGGTGAAGAAATAACCATTCCTGCAACTAAAGTTCCTGCTTTTAAAGCAGGTAAAGCCTTAAAAGAAATGGTAAACAAGTAAGCAAAATAATCAGACCGCTACGGTCTGGTTATTTTTTTAATAGTAAGAAGAGGTGTTTACATGAGGTTAGATAAATTTTTAAAAGTTTCTCGCATTGTCAAGAGGAGGCCGGTGGCTAAAGAAGTTTGTGACAGTGGCCATGTTAAAATTAATGAACGGGCGGCCAAGGCTGGTACTGAAGTTAAACCGGGGGATATTTTAGAACTGCAGTTAGGTAGGAAAACATTAAAAGTAAGAGTTATAGAACTTAAAGATACTGTGCCGGCCAAGGAAGCTGCATCCCTTTATGAAGTAATTGAGGAGATTAAATATATACCACCAGAAGAATTGTTTTAAAATCAGGAGTTAGGAGACAGGAAGTAAGAATGATATAACCAATAATTTGCCGACGTGGGATTCTGAATGACTATAGAATACCTTGAAACATAATTTTTCACGCCGCTGTTAAAACTAATAAAAAAATCAGCGGGGTGATATAGTGCATAATATTAAAATTTTAAGAACGGTAATATTAATAACCATAATGACTTTGTTAATTGTTTCTTGTGCGGGGCCGGAAAAGAAGCCGGAAAAGAAAATGCAAGAGGAGCCGTCGCTCACTGTTTTTATTGATGAAACCGGTGAAAAAAAGGAAATGAAGTTGGAAGAATACTTGGCTGGAGTGGTGGCAGCCGAGATGGATACTGACTGGCCAGAGAACGCTTTAGCGGCCCAAGCAATAGTGGCTCGTACCTTCACCATGGAAAATATAAATAATGGCAAAAAATTTAATGGTGCTGACGCCACTACCAATGAGCAGGAGTTCCAAGCCTATGATGCTTCTAGAATTAATGATCGAGTTAAAAAAGCGGTACAAAAAACCAGAGGAGAGGTAATTCGGTATAAAGGAGAATACGTTAAAGGTTGGTTCTCGGCTTGCTGTGGTGGATTAACTGCTGGAGCCCAAGAGGGCTTGGACTGGAAGAAAACTAAAACCCCATACATTAAAGCGGGATTAGAAGATGGATGTATGGAAATTACCAAAGAAGAAAATAAAAACTGGCAAGTTAAAATACCATTAAATAAAGTGCAGCAAGCGGTAACCAGTACTACGGGGGAAAGCGCCAGTGCCATTACTACTGCGGAGATTGCCCAAAAAGGGCCTTCAGGTAGGGCGGTGAAAATTAAAATGGGAGAATCTGCGGTGGGAGGACCGGCATTGCGCCTAGCGGTGGGAAGCGAAGAAATGCGCTCCACCCTACTGAAAGATATAGAGGTAGAAGGTGGCAACTTAGTGGTTTCTGGAGATGGTTTTGGTCATGGGGTAGGGCTCTGCCAGTGGGGTGCCCATAAAATGGCTAAAGAAGATAAAAGCCCGGAACAAATAGTTAACTTTTATTATAAAGATGTAGAAATTGAAAAACTATGGAAATAAGGCGCCTACAACAGGCGTCTTTTATCTTTCGCTTTTTCTGTCATAATTAGCTAACTATGGAATAAATATTAACATGAATTCATCTGGGAGACGGGGGGTGTCTTGTGGTGGAACAAGCAAAGCATAGAATGGAAATGGTGGACAGAAAAAGCCTGTCCTTACAAGGGGTACAACAGGTGGGGGCTTTTGATGAACAGGAGGTTACGCTGGACACAAATATGGGGTACATATCCATAAGAGGCGAAGGGCTTCACATTACACAGCTAAACCTTGATATTGGCGACTTAACTATTGAGGGTTACATAGATGCTATTGAATATATTGAGGGTAGGAGTGTTAAGGGAGGAAAAAGTAAAGGCAAAGGAATTATAAATAGGTTGCTTAAATAAGGCGGTGGAAGGGGTGTGGCTAACTGGTACCGCTTGAGGATCAAATATATGCGTTTATTATCACCATCATAATTGGTTTGTTAGCGGGATTAATATTCGATTTATACCGCGTGGTGATTAAACTTCTAAATTTGAAAAGATGGGGGATAATGCTGGGGGATTTAATGTTTTGGATTGTTTTAACTCCGGTAGTATGCCTAACGTTGTTATGGGGCAACTGGGGAGAGGTGAGGCTATATGTTATTCTAGGTCTTGCTTTGGGGGCGGTGGTATACCTAAATATTCTCAGTAAATATATTTTCCCATTAATGGATAAGCTGGTTGAAAGTATAAAACAATTTATTTGCCTAGTTATAAAGGCTATAAAATTAATGTGGCGGTTAGTGTGTTGGCCATTTAAATTTATTCTGATGATATTTTCCGTGCCATTAGGTTTTGTTTTCGGCATTATTAATAAATTATGGTCATTAGCTAAGAGATCATTTAATTTTTCAATTA
Source organism: Bacillota bacterium (assembly GCA_009711615.1). GTDB lineage: Bacteria > Bacillota > Desulfotomaculia > Desulfotomaculales > Desulfohalotomaculaceae > Desulforadius. The sequence goes on from VENI01000013.1 coordinate 71,151, forward strand.
AGGGAAAACTTAAAAATATTGTTAACCGTTGCAAGTCAATTTTGAGGATCAAAAAAAACTGAGTGGGGTGATTAAATGCCGGATGCAAATATCGTGGAGATTATTAAGTCTTCCATGAATGATCCTTGGTTGGAGATATTAATTGTTATCTGGGCACTGGGTTGGATATTGAAAAACACAAAGATTGTAGGTACCCGTGTTGTGCCTTTGCTACTAGTTGCGGTGGGGATGGTTCTGGGCTTAATTCTGATAGAGCCCAGTCTTAATGGCTTACTTGCTGGGTTTGTGCTGTCTGTATTTGCTATTGGCAGTCACTCCACCGTGAAAAATAGTATGCGAAGAAAAACGTTATGATCCATCCCTACCAAAAGGTAGGGATTTTTCTATATCAGAAGGTATACGTAACAAGGTATTTACCGTAGAAAAATCAGTCGCAGATTTGCAATAAAGCTGTGGATAAAATGGTGTTACTAAAAAAGTTGTGGATAAGACAAATAAATTATGGTTTATAAGAAGGATTTTTTAATTGCGTGTAGTAAAGGTGTAAGTAAAATGTAGTTAAAGTGTACACAGTTTGTGGATAAACTAGTGGATAACTCGGTGGATAAATAGTGGATAATTTGACACCACCATACTAAGAGGTGGCTGAATTTGCAAGTTGAAATAAGAGGTGCAGAGAAACTTAGCTTTAGGGAAAAACAAGTAGTTACCCTAAAAGAAATGGGGCACAATAACGAGCAAATTGGCCGCAAGTTAAAGCTGTCAGCCAGTACAGTGGCCACCTTATTTAACCGTGCCAAAGGGAAAGGTTATCAGGTGGTAATTGTAATACCAGGAGATTCAATGAATTTATTTGGAACGGATGAAGATGAGGAGGTATAAACCATGATATCTTCAACCAATGGACGTGGAAAAACAATACCTATTAATAAAAAAGGACAAATAAAACAAAAGGCAAAACGACCTAAAAAGAATAGTAAACTAAATATTCCGGTAGTGCTCTTTGCATTGGTATTTTGTTATTTGGTTATTTCCTTAAGCGGAGAGATTCAAAGGTTAAATGCAATGCAGCACAGTGTAATAGAGTTAGAACAGGAAATAAACCAATTACAGAGCAGGAATACGGAATTACATCAAATACTACGATCTATGGAAAATAAAGAATATGTAGAACAGGTGGCCCGAGAGGAATTAGGACTGGTAAAACCGGGAGAGAACTTAATTGTTCCGGTGGAAGAGCAGAAACAAACGGGCTTTAAGGTGAGGGACACCAATATAAAAGACTAGAAGGAGACAGGAGTTAGGAGTCAGTAGTCAGAATGGGGAAAACAAAAGGGAATAATAACTATTGAAAGAGCATAGGTGTAAAAGCCTGTGCTCTTTGCTTTTTGTTGGGGGCATGATAAGATAACTGGCAGAAAATTTATGAAAGGGAGAGGTCCGAATTATGATAGTAGCAGCTGTGGATGTTGGTACCAATTCAACCAGATTGCTGGTGGCCGAGCTTGATTTAACGCAAAGAATAAAGGTTTTACATACAGACTTGAAAACAACTCGCTTGGGAGAAGGGATTAACTCTGGAATGCTAACTTCCCAAGCAATGGAACGAACCTTAACAGTGGTGGAGCAGTTTGTTCGGCAGGCCCGGGTGAAGGGGGCACAAGCTGTGATATTGGCTGCCACTAGTGCGGTGCGGGATGCAGCAAATGGCAAAGAATTCTCCGAGATAGTGGAGAGGCGAACAGGTATCCCGCTAAGTATATTGCCGGGGGAAAAGGAAGCAGAACTCAGTTATCAGGGTGTGGTGGCAGCTCTGGATGCCGGCAGTAATGACGTGGTTGTGATGGACGTAGGTGGCGGTAGCACAGAATTCTCATGGAAGGATAAAGGTGTGGTGCGTTACTGTAGTGTCAATGTTGGAGCAGTGCGAATGACAGAGGGAGCTCACAGTAACAGAGAAATAAAAGAGCTACTAAAACCGTCACTAAAGGAGATGGAAAAACGTTCAGATTTTAAGCTAGTTGCGGTGGGTGGTACTGCCACCACTATGGCTGCAATGATTCAAGGACTAAGGGTTTATGACTCTGAAAAAGTGCATGGGTTCAAAGTTACTCTGTCACAGGCAAATGATTTACTGGAAAAAATAAGTGCAGTTGACTTGGAGGAAAGGCGAAGGATGCCGGGTTTACAGCCGGAACGGGCAGACATTATTCCAGCAGGAGTTAGGATTGTTAAAGTGGTGTTTGAATGCCTTGGATTAACTAGCTTTACTGCCAGTGAGGCAGACATACTTTGGGGCCTTATTTTACAACATCCAAAAGTATAAAGCTTAAGGGTGATAATTTTCTAAACAGCTTTGCAGTAGATGTCGAAAGAAACTTGGTAACAGCCTACTAATAATGACAAATATTTCCTTCTAATTATACTATAATGTGCATAATGCACCATTGTAGTATAAGGGAGTGGGTACTGTGCATAACGACTTTGACATTTATCCCTACCACCGTTCTGGTGAAAAGGGTTCAGGGAAAGTGATTAGAACTGGTAAAAGTACTAATTTTAAAAAGAGAAAAATAAACATAAAACCTAATATTTCTTGGCCAGCGATTGGACAAGCTTTTGCCGGGCGGTGGCTAGTTTTGTATTTAGCGTCATTTTTTTTGGGCAGAGCGGTATTGCTAGGGGAGTTAATGCCTTTTGGTATTGCCTTTGTGGCAGCGGTAGCCGGGGTGGTAGAAAAGAGAAACACTGGTGCTTTAATTTTTGCTGCTCTTGGTGCTGTAACAGTTGTTGGGGGAGTGCCTCTTGCCAGTAGCATTATCACTATGCTGCTTATTTACATACTGCTACGGGTATTGCCCCCGAAAGAAGGGAAGGAAATCTTTATCATTCCTGGTATAGTAATGGCGGTTGTAATAGTGGTGAAGTGTTCATTTGTCACTTATAATGCCGGTGCCATGTACAGCTATATCAGTATATTATTTGAAGGGGTATTTGCCAGTGTGTTGGCAATAGCCTTTATGCGTGCACTTCCCCCTGTCTGGCATCAGACTATTCCCGGTCGTATCAGTGGAGAGGCAGTGTTTTGTATGCTGCTGTTACTGGGCGGTGTTGTTGCAGGGACAGGAGAAATTGGCTATCAGCTGGTTACCCTGCGAGGAGTAATTAGTAAATTTATCGTGTTACTGTCTGCCATGCTTGGAGGTGTAGGTCTGGGGGCTTCAGCGGGAGCAGTTATTGGAGTGTTACCGGGTTTATCATACGCCATTACACCGGTAATAATTGGGGCCTACTCTTTCTCCGGTCTTGTTGCAGGTTGTTTTAGGAGTTTTGGACGCGTAGGCGTGGCTGTGGGTTTTATGCTTGGTAATATAATTCTTTCTATATATATCACCCATTATGGCAGCATGGTAGAGGTTATGACAGAGACAGCAGTGGCAACACTGCTATTTTGCTTGATGCCTTCCCGGTGGATGGAGGGAATTATTGAAGTGTTGCCAGTACCCCGTGGTATTAAGATCACCCGCCCCAGCGTATCGCAATCAAGAATAAAAGAAATCACTGCCGGTCGCATGCGAGAGTGGAGTAATGTATTTAATGAATTGGCAAATGGGTTTAAACAGGTGTCTTCAACGGTGGAGCAATCTCAGGAAGAACAAGGACTAGAACAGCTATTTGTTCAGGTGGGCCAAAAGGTGTGTGAGGGTTGTGCATTATACCGCACCTGTTGGGAAAGGGAATTTTACCGGACATATCAACAAATACTAGATTTACTAACGGTGGTGGAATCTGATGGTCAGTTATTCATAGATGATCTTCCTGAAGCAATGAAAAAGCGCTGCGCTCGGTTAAAAGAAATGGTTATCACGGTATCATGCCTGTACGATACTTTTAAACTAAACAATTATTGGCAGAAAAAACTATTGGACAGCCGACAGTTGGTTTCAGAACAACTTCGTGGTGTATCAGATATACTTGTTGATATGTCCAATGAAATAGAGAACGATGTTAACATGAACAGTGAATTAAAAAAATTAATACTTAAACGTTTCAAAAAAGAAGGGGTTTCTGTTAGTGAGGTGTTTACCTTTTATCATCGGGATGAAGGGCTAGAAATAGGAATAACCCGCCCTGAATGCGGTGGCCAAATGGAGTGCCGCGATAAGGTGGCACCACTGGTTTCAGCCGCCACCGGTCACAAACTGCAGTTAGCAAACTCCGGTTGCATGCTGCATGATGGTCACGAAGAGTGCACTTTCAAATTATACTCATCCCTTTCTTATATGCTGTCAGTGGGTGGAGCCAATCTGGCCAGAGGAGGAAGTGGATTGTCCGGTGATACATACACCACCATGCAATTGCAAGACGGTAAATATGCCATGTTACTTTCTGACGGTATGGGGGTAGGGCATAAGGCACATACCGAGAGTTCTGCCACAGTGAACCTGCTGGAGAAATTGCTAGAATCGGGATTTGAGAAGGATATGGCGGTTAAAACGGTAAACTCAATTTTGGTACTGCGCTCCCCCAACGAAACATTTGCCACAGTAGACTTAGCGGTGGTAGACCTTTATAATGGGAAAACTGATTTTATAAAAACCTGTGCTGCGCCATCATTCTTAATCAGAAGAAACAAGGTTTCGGTAATCAAGGCAAATTCCCTACCGGTAGGTATAATTGAGAATATAGATGTAACATCACAAACAAGAAGCTTAGAAGAAGGGGATATTCTAGTGATGATTACAGACGGTGTGCTGGATGCCTATCAAGGGAGTGATAATCGGGAAGAATGGTTTATAGAAATATTGCAGGACCTTATTAATCTACATCCCCAGGAAATTGCTGAAGTGCTGCTCCAGGTGATAGAAACTACGGTGGGTGGAAAAGAAAAAGTTTCTGATGATATGACAGTGCTGGTGGCAAAACTGGAAAGCACAGAGTCATAGAGAGTAAGGGTTTTTCCCCTTACTTTCTTTTTTGTTTATTCATGATAGTTGTATCTTTTTAGCAAATGAAAAATGTAAAATGAATAATTAAAAATGGTGTATGTCAGTATGCATGATTTTATTCTGACTTCTGTCTTCGGACTCCTGAATTCTTGTTTTTCATTGATTCATTTTACATTTTTAAAAATCTTATTATTTGCGGAAGGAAATCTTTTCTCTTTGTGGAAATTTAGCTACTGGCGACTTTTGCCAAACTTATAGGTGATACTATGGAAATAATTAAGCGAGTTTCAAACTTTATAACTTCACACCAAATGATTAACAATGGTGAGAAAGTGCTGGTAGCAGTTTCGGGTGGGGCCGATTCTGTGGTATTGTTGCACATTTTATACTCCCTAAGGCAGCAGCTAAATATTTCGTTGCACGTAGCCCACTTGGATCACATGTTTAGGGGTGAAGAGTCCAGGGAGGATGCTAACTTTGTAAAGTTACTGTGCCAATCTTGGCAACTACCCCACACCATAGTAGCCAAAGATGTGGCTCTTTATCAGGAACAGCGAGGGTTATCCAGCCAAGTGGCAGCCAGGGAGGTGCGCTATAATCTTTTAAATGAAGTGGCGGAAACACATGGTGCTTCACGCATTGCGCTGGCTCATCATGCAGATGATCAAGCTGAGACAGTACTTATTAACTTGATCAGAGGTGCTGGACCCGGAGGTTTAGCCGGAATATCCCCAGTAAGAGATAATCTCTATATTCGACCGTTGCTGGAGATTAGACGTCGTCAAATAGAGCGTTACTGCCAGCAAAACGCACTGCAATATCGCACGGACAGTTCAAATCTTAAAACAATATACCTGCGCAACAAAATAAGAATGCATTTATTGAGTAAATTGGAAGAAGAATATAACTCAGAGATAGTTCCTGCACTGGGAAGGATGGCAGATCTCTGCAGAGTCGATGATTCCTACCTTGAACAGCAGGCCAACGAAAAATGGCTTTCATTACAGCCTTTGATTAATGAAAAAAGTGTGGTATTTATTAAACAAAAATTTGAGCAACTGCATTTGTCTATGCAGCGCAGAGTAATTAGGTTAGCCTGGGAAAAGATGATCGGTGAACAAAAGAACCTATCACGCTACCATGTGGACTCAATAATTGAGCAATGTGGAAGCAGCAGAGCTGTTGTGGAGTTGCCCGGTGGCAATCAGTGTTTGATATTACGCAATAAAATTCAGCTGGGCGCCCGGCCTGAAGAGAAAAAAGTTCCGACGTATTGTTACCCATTAAAGATTCCGGGTAAGACTATAATTAAAGAAACTGGCTTGATGATTGAGGCTAAGACTTACAGCATTACTGAACTTGAAAAAAGTCCTGCCAAGATACCTGAAAATGAAGTTGTATTAGATCATGATGTGGTTGGAAGAGAGGTTTATGTAAGAAAACGGCTCCCTGGGGATACGTTTAAACCTCAAGGATTAGGGGGCACTGTCAAACTGAAAAAATTCCTTATTGATCAAAAGGTACCCCGGGAAAAGAGGGATTTAATACCGATAATTTGTAATGATAAGGAAATTATATGGGTAAGTGGGTTGCGTGTTGGGGAATACTGGAAGGTAACAGAAAGTACTAAAAAAATACTGCATTTATTAGTGCAGAAAATAAGATAAAACAACTTATACGGCAAATTGAAAACAGCAGAAAAACATGGTAAAATACCCATATTGTTTTTCAGCCTAATGTTTTGAGGGGAGTGGCTTTGTTGAATAAGGTTATCAAGAACCTTATGATTTACCTGTTAATAGTTCTGGTGATTATTGCGCTAATACAATATACATCTCCTGAGCAGGAGAATGTACAAACCCTGCGCTATGATGAAGTGATTTCTAGCATCGAGCAGAACAGAGTAAAGGATATAACGTTTCAAATTGAAGGTAGCACCAACAATATAACAGGTGAATTAAAAAAGAATAACAAAAAGTTTGTTTCTAAAGGCCCGTGGCCAGATGAAACAATAATGCAGCTTGTAAGAGAAAACCGAGTTAACTGGGAGACAAAACCACCGGAAAAACCAGGTTGGTGGGTAGGATTGTTAACATCCCTACTGCCGATTTTATTGTTTGTTTTCTTATTCTTCTTCTTGATGCAGCAAAGTCAAGGTGGCGGCAATAAGGTAATGTCTTTTGGTAAAAGTAAAGCTAAACTACACAGTGATGAGAAACCAAAGGTTACCTTTGAGGATGTGGCTGGTGCTGATGAAGAAAAAGAAGAACTATCTGAGGTGGTGGAATTCTTAAAGGATCCCAAAAAATTTAATGAAATAGGTGCTAAAATACCAAAAGGCCTGTTGCTATTTGGGCCGCCTGGAACGGGTAAAACATTACTGGCCAAAGCAGTGGCCGGTGAAGCTGCTGTTCCGTTCTTTACGATCAGTGGCTCCGACTTTGTGGAAATGTTTGTTGGTGTCGGTGCTTCCCGGGTACGTGACCTATTTGACCAAGCGAAGAAGAATTCCCCTTGCATAGTATTTATTGATGAAATCGATGCTGTGGGTAGGCAACGTGGTGCTGGCTTGGGCGGTGGTCACGACGAGCGCGAGCAGACACTTAACCAGCTACTAGTAGAGATGGATGGTTTTGAACCTAATGAAGGCATCATTATTATAGCAGCCACTAATAGACCGGATATATTGGATCCGGCGTTGTTAAGACCAGGACGTTTTGACCGTCAGGTAACAGTGGATGCTCCAGATGTTGCCGGTAGAGAAGCTATTTTAAAGGTTCACACCAAGGGAAAGCCGCTTGAGGATAGCGTAGATTTGAGCATATTAGCCCGTCGGACTCCCGGCTTTACCGGGGCCGACTTAGCCAACTTAGTAAACGAAGCGGCGTTACTTTCTGCCCGATATAATAAGAAGGAAGTTGGGCAGAAGGAATTGGAAGATAGTATTGAAAGAGTAATTGCCGGTCCAGAGAAAAAATCTAAGGTTATTAGCGACAAGGAGAAACGACTGGTATCTTACCATGAGGCTGGTCATGCTTTGGTAGGATATTTGCTACCAAATACCGACCCGGTACACAAAGTTTCGATCATTCCGCGGGGTAGAGCGGGTGGTTATACGCTGTTGTTGCCTAAAGAAGATCGCTATTACATGACTCGCTCAATGCTTAACGATCAAATTTGCATGCTGCTAGGTGGTCGGGTGGCTGAAGATGTTGTGCTGGAGGAAATCAGCACCGGTGCCCAAAATGACTTAGAGCGGGCAACGGGAATGGCCAGGAAGATGATTATGGAATATGGTATGAGCGATAGACTTGGGCCGCTAACTTTGGGTAAAAAACAGGAAGCAGTTTTCCTCGGTAGGGATATAGCTAGAGATCGGAACTACAGTGAAGAAGTTGCCTCTGCGATTGATGTGGAGGTAAGGAGCATGATAGACGGTGGCTATGGAAAGGCCAAAAAAATGTTGGAAACCCATATTGATGCTCTGCATGACATTGCCCAGGAACTAATGGATAAAGAAACTATTGAAGCAAATGAGTTTGCAGAATTAATGGAGAAACATAATTTAGAACCAAACAAGGGCGCTTAATGATAATGTTCCAAAGTAATTGGGTTTGGGCTGGTTAAAGCAACACAGCCCAAACCCAACTAATGTAATGGATGCAAGTTTAGCATACCAAACAATTAAATAGCTGGAGAATTTGGTTCTGTAGGCTCCAAGATTTAAGAATATTTAAAATTTAGCAATAGGAGGATTACCATGAAACGAACATTTTTAATGATTAAGCCAGATGGAGTACAAAGGGGTCTGGTGAGCGAGATTATAGCACGATTTGAGAAAAAAGGTTTTAAACTTGTGGGTATGAAATTGATGCAAATTAACAAGGATTTGGCTGAAACACATTATGGTGAGCATAAAGGCAAACCCTTTTTTGCACCATTGGTGGAATACATTACATCTGCCCCAGTGGTAGCCATGGTTTGGGAAGGTAATGAGGTAATTACCACCGCTCGAGAAATGATGGGTGCTACTAATCCCTTAAAGGCTGCCCCGGGAACCATTCGCGGTACTTATGGTGTGGATGTAGGTAGAAACATTATCCATGGTTCCGACTCCCCAGAAAGTGCAGAGCGGGAAATAAACTTGTTCTTTAATAAAGAAGAGTTGGTGGACTACCCCCGTGCCCTGGAGAGCTGGATTTACGAGTAAAAAGACAAATTCTCCAGCAGTGGGCTGGGGAATTTTTGTATGATACAGGAGTTAGGAGTTAGTAGATAGAATGAAAAACAAAAAACCTTATAAGCTTTTTGGCATATAAAAATTATGTTTCCCAAATATACTAAGGTGGAATGGAAGTAGGATTTTGAGATGTTCTGAATTCTCACTCCTAACTCCTGACTACTGAATTCTACTACAAAGGAGTGACATGCAGAATGAAACATGTTCCCAGCGACTTGGAAATAGCTCAGGCTCATAAAATGACCCCTATATTGGATATAGCAGAAAAAATGGGTTTGGCCGAAGATGATGTAGATACTTATGGAAAATATAAGGCTAAAATTAAGCTGGATGTGTTGGAAAAGTTTGCAGACCGACGCCGGGGCAAGCTGATTGACGTGACAGCCATTACTCCCACCCCGCTGGGTGAAGGCAAAACCGTGACTACAATAGGTTTAACCCAAGGGTTAGGTAAAATAGGTAAAGATGTAATTGGTACATTAAGACAGCCATCCATGGGCCCGGTATTCGGTATTAAAGGAGGGGCTGCCGGTGGTGGCTATTCCCAAGTGGTACCGATGGAAGATATCAACATTCACTTTACCGGTGATATTCATGCTGTATCTGCTGCTAACAACCTGCTGGCGGCAATGATTGACACATCAATTTTATTAAAGAATCCATTAAATATTGATCCGAACACAGTTATGTGGAACCGAGTGGTGGACATTAACGACCGGGCACTACGGGACATTGTCGTAGGACTGGGCGGTTCATTAAATGGTTACCCACGGCAAACAAGCTTTGACATGGCAGTGGCGTCAGAAGTAATGGCCATAATGGCGCTGGCCAGTGATCTGCAGGACCTAAGAAAACGTTTGGGCCGCATTGTAGTAGCCTACACCTATGACGGAAGACCTGTTACTGCTGAAGATTTGCAGGCTGCTGGTTCTATGACAGTAATAATGAAGGAAGCATTAAAGCCAAACCTGATACAAACATTAGAAGGGCAACCATGCATAATGCATGCAGGACCATTTGCCAACATTGCCCACGGTAACAACTCTGTGTTGGCAGATCGTATTGCTTTAAAATGTTCTGATTATGTTGTCACCGAAAGCGGCTTTGGCGCAGACTTGGGCATGGAGAAATTCATGAATATCAAATGCCGGCAATCTGGTCTTCGTCCAGATTGTGTAGTGCTTACCTGTACCATTAGAGCGCTGAAAATGCATGGTGGTTTGGGTAAAGTAGTGGCTGGTAAGCCTCTTCCGGAAGAGTTAACAAAAGAAAACCTGCCTGCACTGGAAAAAGGATCAGCCAACCTAGCGCACATGATCAAGGTGGCCCGTTCTTTTGGTATTCCAGTAGTGGTATCTGTTAACCGTTTTACGCCGGATACTGATGCAGAAGTGGAATTGGTTCGTCAAAAGGCTTTAGAAGCAGGAGCTATGGGCGCTTATCCCATTACTGTATGGCGTGACGGCGGTGAAGGTGCTGAGGAATTGGCTAAAGCAGTTGCAGAGGCATGTGAGAAGCCCAGTGAATTTAGTTTACTTTATCCTGATGAATTCAGTATCAAGGAAAAAATTGAAACTTTAGCCTCAAAAGTATATAATGCTGCCGGAGTTACTTACGAACCGCTGGCAGAAAAGAAAATTAGCCAGTTTGAAGATATGGGCTTTGGCAATCTTCCCATCTGCATGGCTAAAACCCACCTGTCCATATCCCATGACCCAACGAAAAAAGGTGTACCCTCTGACTATATATTCCCAATTCGAGATATAAGGGCATCGGTGGGTGCTGGTTTCTTATATCCACTGGCTGGCACCATGCGCACCATGCCGGGATTGGGTTCCAAACCAGCGGCACACAACGTAGATATTGATGAAAACGGCCGTACTATCGGTTTGTTTTAAGAGAGTGTTCGAACATTTTCTTAAAATAAAAACACGCTCCCAGGGAACACTTATATGTAAATACTGAGTAAAGGGAGTGTATGTACTTGTCACTGAAGAGGAAAGAACATTTTGTGCAATCGAAAAGGCTGCATAGGAATGATGTTACAGTAAAGGGTGAACTGGTGGAGCATGAAACCAGCGAAGAACTGTCTGCGCGGGAGATGGCACCAAGTACCGAACAACTACAAAATAACCCTATGAAAACTCCACCCAATAACTTGACGACTAAAGACAAGTATAGAAGTAAAGGGTAATACTAAAAGCAAGCTCGATTATTATGGGCTTGCTTTTAAAATATTCGTATTGGGAGGTATCAATATTATTTTCGTACGAGCGTATTCTAACTCCTATCTCCTGACTACTAACTTCTGCATCCCTATTTATCGACAATATTTTTATACAATTTCGCTAATAATTTAATAAAATTTAGCAGGGATTTTAATCTTGCGTAACGTATTAAGTTATAATGTTTGTGTGAGTTTCTACCAGTTTATGTAATTGAATTGACTCATAAAACCGAAAATATTATACTAGCATTAGTAAGGGAAGTTGTACTATAATTTTATATTAAGGCATTATGTTTAAAAGTAGTTTCACATTTGCTTTAACTGCTGGAAGATAAGGCCAGAGTAGGCCTAGAGATGACAAAATATTTAAAATTTGGAGGTGAATTAGGAATATTTCAAATGTTGCTTTGTTAACTAATTCATAATTATGTTTTTTGAACCTTAGTTTGGGTGTCACTTCATTGACATGCTATATTTGGGAGGAACGGTTGCATATGAGTACAAAAAGAACAGGAAGCGTGCTGGTATTAGGAGCAGGTATAGCAGGGATACAAGCGTCATTAGACCTGGCAGAGTCAGGCTACTACGTACACTTGGTGGAAAGCAGCCCGGCCATAGGCGGAGTAATGCCAGCGCTGGACAAAACATTTCCCACCAATGACTGCTCCATGTGTATCTTATCCCCCAAGCTGGTAGATTGTGGACGTCATTTAAACATCAACGTCATGACCACCAGCGAACTGATTGACCTGGAAGGGGAACCAGGTAACTACAAAGCAAAAGTAAAAACCCGGGCCCGTTACGTAGACCCGGCCAAATGTACTGGCTGTGGTTCTTGTACCGAAGAATGCCCGGTAAAAGTAGACGACGACTTTAACCAAGGCTTAAGCAAACGGAAGGCCATCTACAAGCAGTATGCCCAGGCTTACCCTAATGCCTATGCCATAGACAAAAACAAATGCTTAAAATTCAAAAACGCCAAGGCCTGTGGTAAATGCTTAAAAGCATGCCAGGCTGAAGCCATAAACCACGAGATGGAAGACGAAATAAACGAACTAGAAGTGGGCGCAGTAATCCTAATGCCCGGATTTGATGCCTATGATGCAAGCAAGCTGGACTACTACGGCTACGGCAAAGTGCCAAACGTAATCACCAGCCTCGAATTCGAAAGAATTCTATCCGCATCCGGCCCCTTTGGTGGGCACCTGATTCGCCCGTCAGACGAAAAAGAGCCCAAGAAAATAGCTTGGATACAATGCGTGGGCTCTCGTAACTGCAAAAACGATCATGGCTACTGCTCCTCAGTATGCTGCATGTATTCAATTAAAGAAGCAGTAATAGCCAAAGAACACAGCGAACACGATCTAGATACCGCCATCTTCTACATGGACATGAGAACTTACGGTAAAGAATTCGAAAAATACTACAACCGAGCCCAAGAAGAACAGGGCGTAAGGTTCGTTAGAAACCGAGTCTATGAATTAACAGAAGGTGAAGATGGATCAGTAAAAATACGCTATGCCTTAGAAGACGGCAGCATCCAGTACGAAGAATTCGACATGGTAGTGTTGTCAGTGGGTCTAGAACCCAAAGGCGAAGCAGTGGAATTGGCCAAGAAATTAGGAATAGAACTAAACCAATACAACTTCTGTGAAGCCAAGCCCCTAACCGGAATCAACACCAACAAAGAAGGTATCTACGTAGCTGGAGCATTCTCCGGCCCGCGAGACATACCCGAAACAGTAATGCAGGCCAGTGCAGCAGCCGGTGAAGCCCAAGCACTGCTGTCCGAAGCCAAAGGAACATTGACCAAAGCTAAAGAATACCCAGCGGAAACCGACGTAGCCGGAGAAATCATCCGCACCGGTGTATTCGTCTGCCACTGTGGAATCAACATCGCCGGCGTGGTAGATGTGCCAAACGTAGTGGACTACGCTAAAGAACTACCGGGAGTAGTACTGTCCACCAACAAAATATATGCCTGCTCCCAAGACTCATCTGGGCAAATAAAAGAAGCAATAAAAGAACACAACCTAAACCGAGTGGTAGTGGCGTCCTGTAGTCCAAGAACCCACGAACCCATGTTCCAAGAGACACTGAAAGAAGCTGGGTTAAACCCACACTTGTTTGAACTGACAAACATTCGTGACCAGTGTTCCTGGGTACACATGGACGAACCAGAAAAAGCTACAGAAAAAGCCAAAGACCTAGTAAAAATGGCAGTAAACAAAGTAGCACTGGCTAAGCCAGTACAACCAGTAAAACTAGACATGAACCACGACGTACTGGTAATCGGCGGAGGAGTTTCCGGAATGACCAACGCCCTAAACCTCGCCGAACAAGGCTACCAAGTAAACCTGGTAGAAAAAGAACAACAACTGGGAGGCATAGCCCGTCGTCTACACTATGGTCTTAAAGGCGAAGACGTACAAGGCTACCTCAATCAGTTGATTAACCAAATAGAACAAAATAACAACATCAAAGTATACACCGGCCAGGAAATAGCAGACGTAAATGGCTTCGTGGGTAACTTCACCACCACCCTGACCGATGGACAACAAATAGAACACGGAGTAACAGTAATCGCCACCGGTTCCCAAGAATACCAACCCCAAGAATACCTGTATGGCGAAAACCACCGTGTAAAAACACTCTTAGAACTAGAGACCGAAATAGCAGACGGCCAACTAGACAAAGTAAACAACGTAGTGCTGATCCAATGTGTGGGCTCCCGGGACAGCGAACGCCCCTACTGCAGTCGCATTTGCTGCACCAAGTCCATCAAAACAGCACTAAAAATAAAAGAACGCCGTCCTGAAGCCAAGGTATACATTCTATACCGTGACATCAGAACCTATGGTTTCTACGAAGACCTGTACACCGAAGCACGCCAAAAAGGCGTAATCTTCATCAGATACAGTGAAGATAACAAACCAGTGGTAGAAAACGTGGAAGACGGTTTAAGAGTAACCGTAACCGACCACGTGTTAGGTGAACCGGTAGAAATATACACCGACGAAATCGGGCTGGCATCAGCCATCGTACCACCGGTAGAAAACAACCAAAAACTATCTAAATTTTACAAAGTACCATTAAACGAAGACAAATTCTTCCTGGAAGCCCACCTGAAACTACGTCCAGTGGACTTTAGTACCGAAGGCGTATTCATGTGTGGATTGTCCCATGGGCCAAAGAACCTGGAAGAAAACATTTCCCAAGCCAAAGCGGCAGCAGGCCGTGCGGCAACAGTTCTGGCCAAAGACCAAATCACAGTAGAAGGTAAGAGTGCTGTAGTAGACAAGAAAAAATGCTCAGCCTGCGGCACCTGTGAACAAATATGTCCGGCCAAAGCAATCAAAGTGGACGAAGAAGAACAAGCGGCTGTGGTCAACGAAGCTCTCTGCAAAGGATGCGGAGCCTGTTCATCATCCTGCCGGTGCGGCGCCATAAACGTAAAAGGCTGCACTGACGAGCAAATCATGGCCATGCTCAGTGCGCTATAGACAGGAGGTTAACAAATGGCATACGAACCAAAGATAGTAGCGTTTCTATGCAACTGGTGCAGTTATGCCGGCGCGGACCTGGCGGGTATTGGACGACTTCAATACCCGACCAACCTCCGTGTTGTGCGTATACCCTGCTCAGGCAGAATAAACCCATTATTCATCTTTTCAGCCCTTAGAAACGGAGCAGACGGAATCCTGACCTCCGGATGACACCCCGGAGACTGCCACTATGCTAGTGGCAATTACGTAGCCCGTAGAAAATTCACCCTGTTAAAAAGCATGCTAAACTACATGGGAGTAGAAGAAGATCGCGTTAACTTCACCTGGGTGTCAGCGGCAGAAGGCGGAAGATTTGCCGACGTAGCCACCAAAGTAAGCGAAAGAATAACAGAACTGGGCCCCCAAAGTGGGGTATTCAAAAAAGCGGAGGAGGTGTAGCGGATGCAGAAACTCACCAAAGAAATACAAGACACTGCCAAAAAACTATTAGAAGAAAACAAAGTAGACCTGGTGGTGGGGTTTGCCAAAGGTAGCCTACCGCTCCGCAGCACACCTTACTTCGCCAGGACAGCCGAACAAGCGGAAGAACTGGTTTGGAACCAATTCTGCGAAAACAACCTAGCCAACTACCTTAAAAAACGAGAAGAAAAGGTAGCAGTGGTGGCCAAAGGTTGTGACATACGCGCCATCGTGGCCCTGATAAAAGAGAACCAAATCAACCGCGACAACCTTTACATCATCGGCGTAACCTGCCAGGGAATGATAGACCGCAACAAAGCCGATGAACTGGTAAACGGTAAAGAAATACTAGAAACCGAAACAAATGGCGAAGAAATAGTGCTAAAGGGCAAAGACCTAGAACAAAAGGCCAAAGTAGAAGAACTACTTTACGATACCTGTACCCGCTGTGCATACGGCAACCCCGTAATCTACGACGAACTAATTGGCGAAGAACAACCAGCCAAAGAACCAAACTTCGAAGACATCGAAAAATTCGAAGCCCTAAGCGCAGAGGAACGGGCACAATACCTGGCCAAAGAAATGGAAAAATGCATCCGGTGTTACGCATGCCGGAATGCTTGTCCAATGTGTTACTGTGACACATGCTTTGTAGACGAAAGTACCCCACAATGGATTAGCAAAAGAGCTAACAGCGCCAAAGACAACCTGATCTTCCAGGGTGTAAGAGTATTCCACCAACTGGGACGCTGTGCCGACTGCGGGGCATGTGAAAGAGCTTGTCCAATGGGCATAAACCTATCCCTTTTAACCAGAAAAGGAGTAAAAGACGTCAAAGAAACCTATGGCTACGAAGCCGGCCTAAACCCAGACGACAAGCCAGTACTAAGCGACTTCGAAACCGACGATCCACAACCGTTCTTGATGAAGGAATGAGGTGAAAAAGGTTGATCATTAATAAAAGCGAAATAGCCGGTCTTCTAGATAACTTAGTAAAAGAATACCGAGTATACGCACCGGTACAAAAAGACGGTATAGTAACCTTCGAACAAATAAACGAAGGAACACAAGCCAAGCCAGGTGCCACATCCAAAAAACCACCTAAAGAAATCCTTTTCCCTCAGTCCGAAGAGCTATTTAACTACCAAGTGGATAGCCAAGGGTTAAGGATGGAAGACAAAATAGATGACACCAAAAGCGTAGCCTTTGGAGTGCGTCCCTGTGATGCCAAATCAATGATGCTACTAGATAACGTATTCCATAACGACGAATACGAAGACGTATACTACACCACCCGTCGGAAAAACACCCTCATAATAAGTGTGGGTTGTAACCAGCCAGCGAGCACCTGCTTCTGCACATCAGTGGGAAGCAGTCCCTTTGACACCGACGGATCTGACGTACTATTGACAGACATTGGAGATAGCTACCTGGCAGAAGCAATAACCGAGCAAGGAAAAGAATTCCTGTGCAAACTAAACCTGCCGGCAAGCGATGACCAAGCAAAAACCAAAGCAGAAGAAACCAAAAAGCAAGCCCAATTAACCAGCGAAGTAGACACAACCGGAATAAAAGAAAAACTGGATGACATGTTTGATCACCCTTACTGGGAAAGCCTGTACGAAAAGTGCCTTGGCTGTGGAGCCTGCACATACCTGTGCCCCACCTGCCACTGCTTTGACATAGCAGACGAAGCAAAAGACTGTGCAGGATGTCGGGTAAGGAACTGGGATAGCTGTATGTTCCCACTATTCACCCTGCACGGCTCCGGGCATAACCCAAGAACCAGTGGCAAAGAACGTTGGAGACAGCGTGCTATGCATAAATTCAACTACTTCGTAGAGAGATACAACGCCTCTGCCTGTGTAGGCTGTGGCAGATGTATCAAAAACTGCCCTGTGAACCTGGATATCCGACAAGTAATTGCCGATATCAAAGCACAGCCTCTAGAGTAGAGCAACAAAAAACCACGCCATCATTTGCATAACAACAGCCCTGGCGTTTACCGGAGAAAACGGTTAGCCGGCTTAAATAAAAAGAGTGAACGAGCCGGAGGAAAAGCGCCGAGTATGTTTGAGCGATAGCGAGTTCCGCAGGCGCCCGGAGGCGAGAGAACTCTTTCCTAAATATATGTGCCGGCGTGTTTTCGGAGCGTAAATGCCAGGGCGGTAATAGAGCAAAATGTAGTACAGATGACAATGCAAATGACGGAGCGTTAAAGCGATAAATTCCTCTAGTAGGACACACCGGAAGCGAGGTTAGTTAAACATGAACAAAAACAACCCGTATCTACCAATACCAATGCGTTTGGTAAGAAACTTTTGCGAAACCGAAGATAAACTAATTCACACCTTTGACCTGGAATTCGTAAACAAAGAAGACCAAGAAAACTTCAAATACCTTCCGGGTCAGTTTGCCGAGCTAATGGTATACGGTCAAGGGGAAGCCCCATTTGGGATAGCATCATCCCCCAACGAACCCGGAATACTAAAATTCTCAGTGGCAAAAGTGGGAGTAGTCTCTAAAGCCCTGCACCTGCTAGAAGAAGGTAGCACAGTGGGAGTGCGTGGACCACTAGGTAACTGGTACCCGGTGGAAGACCTAAAAGGTAAAAACATCGTCATTATCGGTGGTGGCTTTGCCTTCACCACCCTGCGCTCAACCATTCAATACCTGCTAGACCCTGTGCGCCGCGGTGACTACGGAGATATAACAGTAGTTTACGGTGCCAGAAACCCAGGACTCTTATTGTACAAAGAAGAATTAGAAGAATGGGAAAACCGGGACGACATCAACATGGTAACCACCATTGACCGTCCGACAGAAGGTTGGGAAGGTCGCACCGGATTTGTACCGGCCGTAGTGGAAGAAGAGGCCCCCAAAGCGGAGAACACAGTATGTATCATCTGTGGACCGCCGGTAATGATTAAGTTCACCCAGCCAGTGCTAGAAAAACTGGGCTTTACCCCAGAACAAATCATTATGAGTTTAGAAATGCGCATGAAGTGCGGTCTGGGAATGTGTGGCCGCTGCAACATCGGTAGCAAGTATGTCTGCAAAGATGGCCCGGTGTTTACGTTGGAACAATTAAGGAAGCTACCGAACGAATACTAGAAAAGCAGGAGTTAGGAGTTAGGAGCTAGGAGTTAGAATTAAACAAATTAGAAACATTATTCTGAATCCTACTACTGATTTTGAATACCTGGTATAGTAACTAAGAGTTAAGAATGAAGAATGAAATTATATAGTTTGTAAAGCCAAACTAATCATCGTTCTTCAGTGATAGCAATGAGGGGAGGAAGGACAATGGCTATTAATGCTGCCAAATTTGACCCTACTTTTACCGAGGAAGTTACCAATAAGGTAAAGAAGTTTGACTTAACTAAATGTCTCACCTGCGGTATGTGTACTGCCGGATGTGTTTATTCAGATGTACACCCTGACAATGACCCCCGTAAGTTTTTGCGTAAAATTGCGTTGGGAATGAGAGATGAGGTACTGAACGATCCCTTTGTATGGTTCTGCACCATGTGTGAACGGTGTACTGTGGAATGCCCCATGGGTATTAACATAGCTGTGCTTACCAGAACCATTCGAGGACAATTTGGCCTGCCACTACCTGGTTTTATGCAAAAAGTTGTGGATGAAACCATCACTTCCGGCAACCAAATGGACGTATCTCAAGAAGATTACAAAGATACTCTGGACTGGATTGAAGAGGACCTGCAGGAAGAACTGGAAGATCCTAATTTTAAAATTCCTATTGATGTGGAGAATGCAGATTTTCACTTTGGCATGAACGCCCGTGAAATTAAGTATTACCCCCATGAACTAACTGAAATTATTAAAATTTTCTACCATGCCGGTGTTAGCTACACTTTGAGTAGTAAAAAGTGGGATGCTACCAACCTGGCGTTATTCAGCGGTAACAACCACGATTTTTGGAAAATTACTAAGCCGATATTGGATGAAACTGTGCGTTTAAAATCTAAAGAGTTGGTAGTTACCGAGTGCGGCCACGCCTTTAAGTCTGTGCGTATGGGTTATAAAGAATTTTGGAAAGGCCCAGAATTCCCCGTTCGCAGCGTGCTGGAACTATATGCTGACTGGATAAAAGATGGCAGATTGGTGGTTGATAAGAGTGTAAACTCTAAACCCACTACTTTACACGATCCTTGTAACCTGGTGCGTAAAGAAGGGGTATATGAAGCGCACCGTTATGTAATGGAAAATATTTGTGAAGATTTCCGTGATATGGCTCCCAACAAGAAATACAACTATTGCTGTGGTGCCGGTGGTGGTGCACTGGCCATGCCAGAGTTTAAAGAACAGCGGGTAAAGAAAGGCAAGCGCAAGGCTGAACAAATTGATGCTGTGGGTGCAGAGGTAGTGGCTATTCCATGTCACAACTGTATGGACCAGTTTATGGATATCAATAAAGAATTTTACGGAATGAAAAAAGATATGACCCACGTCAGCCCGCTCTTATCCGAAGCGCTGGTGGTAGAAGAATGTGCTAGGAATAAAGGTAAGAAAAAGGAAGAGTCTGAAGAATAAAAACTAATAATACAGTTTGTTTCCATGTTTGAAATATTTTCGGCAAGGCCGTGGACTAATGGTCCACGGCTTGTGGTCAATAAGGATTGAAATGGGCCAAACCCGTTCTATTACAACTAAAAATGAGAGGACGGTTGTGCATATGAGTACAAAAAGAACAGGAAGTGTACTGGTATTAGGAGCAGGTATAGCAGGGATACAAGCGTCATTAGACCTGGCAGAGTCAGGCTACTACGTACATTTGGTGGAAAGCAGCCCGGCCATAGGCGGAGTAATGCCAGCGCTGGACAAAACATTTCCCACCAATGACTGCTCCATGTGTATCTTATCCCCTAAGCTGGTAGATTGTGGACGTCATTTAAACATAAACGTCATGACCACCAGCGAACTGATTGACCTGGAAGGGGAACCAGGTAACTACAAAGCAAAAGTAAAAACCCGGGCCCGTTACGTAGACCCGGCCAAATGTACTGGCTGTGGTTCTTGTACCGAAGAATGCCCGGTAAAAGTAGACGACGACTTTAACCAAGGCTTAAGCAAACGGAAGGCCATCTACAAGCAGTATGCCCAGGCTTACCCTAATGCCTATGCCATAGACAAAAACAAATGCTTAAAATTCAAAAACGCCAAGGCCTGTGGTAAATGCTTAAAAGCATGCCAGGCTGAAGCCATAAACCACGAGATGGAAGACGAAATAAACGAACTAGAAGTGGGCGCAGTAATCCTAATGCCCGGATTTGATGCCTATGATGCAAGCAAGCTGGACTACTACGGCTACGGCAAAGTGCCAAACGTAATCACCAGCCTCGAATTCGAAAGAATTCTATCCGCATCCGGCCCCTTTGGTGGGCACCTGATTCGCCCGTCAGACGAAAAAGAGCCCAAGAAAATAGCTTGGATACAATGCGTGGGCTCTCGTAACTGCAAAAACGATCATGGCTACTGCTCCTCAGTATGCTGCATGTATTCAATTAAAGAAGCAGTAATAGCCAAAGAACACAGCGAACACGATCTAGATACCGCCATCTTCTACATGGACATGAGAACTTACGGTAAAGAATTCGAAAAATACTACAACCGAGCCCAAGAAGAACAGGGCGTAAGGTTCGTTAGAAACCGAGTCTATGAATTAACAGAAGGTGAAGATGGATCAGTAAAAATACGCTATGCCTTAGAAGACGGCAGCATCCAGTACGAAGAATTCGACATGGTAGTGTTGTCAGTGGGTCTAGAACCCAAAGGCGAAGCAGTGGAATTGGCCAAGAAATTAGGAATAGAACTAAACCAATACAACTTCTGTGAAGCCAAGCCCCTAACCGGAATCAACACCAACAAAGAAGGTATCTACGTAGCTGGAGCATTCTCCGGCCCGCGAGACATACCCGAAACAGTAATGCAGGCCAGTGCAGCAGCCGGTGAAGCCCAAGCACTGCTGTCCGAAGCCAAAGGAACATTGACCAAAGCTAAAGAATACCCAGCGGAAACCGACGTAGCCGGAGAAATCATCCGCACCGGTGTATTCGTCTGCCACTGTGGAATCAACATCGCCGGCGTGGTAGATGTGCCAAACGTAGTGGACTACGCTAAAGAACTACCGGGAGTAGTACTGTCCACCAACAAAATATATGCCTGCTCCCAAGACTCATCTGGGCAAATAAAAGAAGCAATAAAAGAACACAACCTAAACCGAGTGGTAGTGGCGTCCTGTAGTCCAAGAACCCACGAACCCATGTTCCAAGAGACACTGAAAGAAGCTGGGTTAAACCCACACTTGTTTGAACTGACAAACATTCGTGACCAGTGTTCCTGGGTACACATGGACGAACCAGAAAAAGCTACAGAAAAAGCCAAAGACCTAGTAAAAATGGCAGTAAACAAAGTAGCACTGGCTAAGCCAGTACAACCAGTAAAACTAGACATGAACCACGACGTACTGGTAATCGGCGGAGGAGTTTCCGGAATGACCAACGCCCTAAACCTCGCCGAACAAGGCTACCAAGTAAACCTGGTAGAAAAAGAACAACAACTGGGAGGCATAGCCCGTCGTCTACACTATGGTCTTAAAGGCGAAGACGTACAAGGCTACCTCAATCAGTTGATTAACCAAATAGAACAAAATAACAACATCAAAGTATACACCGGCCAGGAAATAGCAGACGTAAATGGCTTCGTGGGTAACTTCACCACCACCCTGACCGATGGACAACAAATAGAACACGGAGTAACAGTAATCGCCACCGGTTCCCAAGAATACCAACCCCAAGAATACCTGTATGGCGAAAACCACCGTGTAAAAACACTCTTAGAACTAGAGACCGAAATAGCAGACGGCCAACTAGACAAAGTAAACAACGTAGTGCTGATCCAATGTGTGGGCTCCCGGGACAGCGAACGCCCCTACTGCAGTCGCATTTGCTGCACCAAGTCCATCAAAACAGCACTAAAAATAAAAGAACGCCGTCCTGAAGCCAAGGTATACATTCTATACCGTGACATCAGAACCTATGGTTTCTACGAAGACCTGTACACCGAAGCACGCCAAAAAGGCGTAATCTTCATCAGATACAGTGAAGATAACAAACCAGTGGTAGAAAACGTGGAAGACGGTTTAAGAGTAACCGTAACCGACCACGTGTTAGGTGAACCGGTAGAAATATACACCGACGAAATCGGGCTGGCATCAGCCATCGTACCACCGGTAGAAAACAACCAAAAACTATCTAAATTTTACAAAGTACCATTAAACGAAGACAAATTCTTCCTGGAAGCCCACCTGAAACTACGTCCAGTGGACTTTAGTACCGAAGGCGTATTCATGTGTGGATTGTCCCATGGGCCAAAGAACCTGGAAGAAAACATTTCCCAAGCCAAAGCGGCAGCAGGCCGTGCGGCAACAGTTCTGGCCAAAGACCAAATCACAGTAGAAGGTAAGAGTGCTGTAGTAGACAAGAAAAAATGCTCAGCCTGCGGCACCTGTGAACAAATATGTCCGGCCAAAGCAATCAAAGTGGACGAAGAAGAACAAGCGGCTGTGGTCAACGAAGCTCTCTGCAAAGGATGCGGAGCCTGTTCATCATCCTGCCGGTGCGGCGCCATAAACGTAAAAGGCTGCACTGACGAGCAAATCATGGCCATGCTCAGTGCGCTATAGACAGGAGGTTAACAAATGGCATACGAACCAAAGATAGTAGCGTTTCTATGCAACTGGTGCAGTTATGCCGGCGCGGACCTGGCGGGTATTGGACGACTTCAATACCCGACCAACCTCCGTGTTGTGCGTATACCCTGCTCAGGCAGAATAAACCCATTATTCATCTTTTCAGCCCTTAGAAACGGAGCAGACGGAATCCTGACCTCCGGATGACACCCCGGAGACTGCCACTATGCTAGTGGCAATTACGTAGCCCGTAGAAAATTCACCCTGTTAAAAAGCATGCTAAACTACATGGGAGTAGAAGAAGATCGCGTTAACTTCACCTGGGTGTCAGCGGCAGAAGGCGGAAGATTTGCCGACGTAGCCACCAAAGTAAGCGAAAGAATAACAGAACTGGGCCCCCAAAGTGGGGTATTCAAAAAAGCGGAGGAGGTGTAGCGGATGCAGAAACTCACCAAAGAAATACAAGACACTGCCAAAAAACTATTAGAAGAAAACAAAGTAGACCTGGTGGTGGGGTTTGCCAAAGGTAGCCTACCGCTCCGCAGCACACCTTACTTCGCCAGGACAGCCGAACAAGCGGAAGAACTGGTTTGGAACCAATTCTGCGAAAACAACCTAGCCAACTACCTTAAAAAACGAGAAGAAAAGGTAGCAGTGGTGGCCAAAGGTTGTGACATACGCGCCATCGTGGCCCTGATAAAAGAGAACCAAATCAACCGCGACAACCTTTACATCATCGGCGTAACCTGCCAGGGAATGATAGACCGCAACAAAGCCGATGAACTGGTAAACGGTAAAGAAATACTAGAAACCGAAACAAATGGCGAAGAAATAGTGCTAAAGGGCAAAGACCTAGAACAAAAGGCCAAAGTAGAAGAACTACTTTACGATACCTGTACCCGCTGTGCATACGGCAACCCCGTAATCTACGACGAACTAATTGGCGAAGAACAACCAGCCAAAGAACCAAACTTCGAAGACATCGAAAAATTCGAAGCCCTAAGCGCAGAGGAACGGGCACAATACCTGGCCAAAGAAATGGAAAAATGCATCCGGTGTTACGCATGCCGGAATGCTTGTCCAATGTGTTACTGTGACACATGCTTTGTAGACGAAAGTACCCCACAATGGATTAGCAAAAGAGCTAACAGCGCCAAAGACAACCTGATCTTCCAGGGTGTAAGAGTATTCCACCAACTGGGACGCTGTGCCGACTGCGGGGCATGTGAAAGAGCTTGTCCAATGGGCATAAACCTATCCCTTTTAACCAGAAAAGGAGTAAAAGACGTCAAAGAAACCTATGGCTACGAAGCCGGCCTAAACCCAGACGACAAGCCAGTACTAAGCGACTTCGAAACCGACGATCCACAACCGTTCTTGATGAAGGAATGAGGTGAAAAAGGTTGATCATTAATAAAAGCGAAATAGCCGGTCTTCTAGATAACTTAGTAAAAGAATACCGAGTATACGCACCGGTACAAAAAGACGGTATAGTAACCTTCGAACAAATAAACGAAGGAACACAAGCCAAGCCAGGTGCCACATCCAAAAAACCACCTAAAGAAATCCTTTTCCCTCAGTCCGAAGAGCTATTTAACTACCAAGTGGATAGCCAAGGGTTAAGGATGGAAGACAAAATAGATGACACCAAAAGCGTAGCCTTTGGAGTGCGTCCCTGTGATGCCAAATCAATGATGCTACTAGATAACGTATTCCATAACGACGAATACGAAGACGTATACTACACCACCCGTCGGAAAAACACCCTCATAATAAGTGTGGGTTGTAACCAGCCAGCGAGCACCTGCTTCTGCACATCAGTGGGAAGCAGTCCCTTTGACACCGACGGATCTGACGTACTATTGACAGACATTGGAGATAGCTACCTGGCAGAAGCAATAACCGAGCAAGGAAAAGAATTCCTGTGCAAACTAAACCTGCCGGCAAGCGATGACCAAGCAAAAACCAAAGCAGAAGAAACCAAAAAGCAAGCCCAATTAACCAGCGAAGTAGACACAACCGGAATAAAAGAAAAACTGGATGACATGTTTGATCACCCTTACTGGGAAAGCCTGTACGAAAAGTGCCTTGGCTGTGGAGCCTGCACATACCTGTGCCCCACCTGCCACTGCTTTGACATAGCAGACGAAGCAAAAGACTGTGCAGGATGTCGGGTAAGGAACTGGGATAGCTGTATGTTCCCACTATTCACCCTGCACGGCTCCGGGCATAACCCAAGAACCAGTGGCAAAGAACGTTGGAGACAGCGTGCTATGCATAAATTCAACTACTTCGTAGAGAGATACAACGCCTCTGCCTGTGTAGGCTGTGGCAGATGTATCAAAAACTGCCCTGTGAACCTGGATATCCGACAAGTAATTGCCGATATCAAAGCACAGGACACCGGAAGCGAGGTTAGTTAAACATGAACAAAAACAACCCGTATCTACCAATACCAATGAGATTGGTAAAAAACTTTTGCGAAACCGAAGACAAACTAATTCACACCTTTGACCTAGAATTTGTAAACAAAGAAGACCAAGAGAACTTCAAATACCTTCCGGGTCAGTTTGCCGAGCTAATGGTATACGGTCAAGGGGAGGCTCCCTTTGGGATAGCATCATCCCCCAACGAACCCGGAATACTGAAATTCTCAGTGGCAAAAGTGGGAGTGGTCTCTAAAGCCCTGCACCTGCTAGAAGAAGGTAGCACAGTGGGAGTGCGTGGACCGTTGGGTAACTGGTACCCAGTGGAAGACCTAAAAGGTAAAAACATCGTTATCATCGGTGGTGGTTTTGCCTTTACCACCCTGCGCTCAACCATTCAATACCTGCTAGACCCTGTGCGCCGCGGTGACTACGGGGATATAACCGTAGTTTACGGTGCCAGAAACCCAGGACTTTTACTGTACAAAGAAGAACTACAAGAATGGGAAAACCGGGACGACATCAACATGGTAACCACCATTGACCGTCCGGCAGAAGGCTGGGAAGGTCGTACCGGATTTGTACCAGCAGTGGTGGAGGAAGTGGCCCCCAGTGCTGAGAACACAGTATGTATCATCTGTGGACCGCCGGTAATGATTAAGTTCACCCAGCCGGTATTAGAAAAACTGGGCTTCACCCCAGAACAAATCATCATGAGTTTAGAAATGCGCATGAAGTGTGGTTTGGGAATGTGCGGTCGTTGCAACATCGGTAGCAAGTATGTCTGCAAAGATGGCCCGGTGTTTACGTTAGAGCAGCTTAAGAAACTACCTAACGAATACTAGAAAAGCAGGAGTTAGGAGCTAGGAGTTAGAATAAGGGAACTAAAAGTAATCCGAACCTAACTGCAGATTTCTAACTGCTGGATTGTAATTAACTAAGAATAAAAAGTGAAGTATTAACTAAACCCCCGGTTTATACTGCCGGGGGTTTTTTGCTTGATAATGTTGGTAAATTCACTATATACTAAGGGTAAATTTTTTTGATGGGGTGACTTCGTTGGTGAATCGTTGTATTGAGATAAACAATATAAATGAAGCAAGGAAAGAACTTACTGCCATTGGCTGTGATGTTTGGGGTGTAGGACATATGGCTCCAAAGGCCGTTTTTAGGGTGCTGAAGCTAAAGGATATTACACCTACACAGGCAAATATTATTAAGCAAGAAATGCTTTCCTGTGGAGGGGAAGCTGCAGTGACTAGAGGGGTAGTCAATTACTCCGTAGAAAAAACTGACATGCTGATGCTGGCTACTGAGGCCCAGTATAAAATAGTATGTGGCAAATTAAAGATACAGCCCTTTAAACTAAAAGAGTTGGCAGAGGCAATAGAACGAACCATAAGGAATATACAACCTCAAGAAGCAAGAACATTAGAATGCCGGGATAAAGCATTAAAATTGGGGGAGCGTACATTAGTAATGGGGATTTTGAATGTAACCCCAGACTCCTTTTCTGATGGTGGTAAATTTAATATTTTAGATAATGCTGCTAAGCATGCCCTGCAAATGGTGAAAGAAGGAGCAGACATAATTGACGTTGGTGGAGAATCCACCCGTCCTGGTCATACTCCAGTGTCTGAGGAAGAGGAACTGGAACGGGTTATTCCTGTTATAGAACGGCTGATAAAAGAAATAGATGTTCCTATATCCGTCGATACAACTAAAGCAGCGGTGGCCAAACAGGCACTTAAAGCAGGAACCCACATTATTAATGACGTTTGGGCTGGACAAGCCGATGTTGATATGTTTAAAACAGTAGCAGAATACAATGCACCAGTTATATTAATGCACAATCAGCAGAGCACCAATTATAACGACTTAATGTCAGATATACTTATCTTTCTACAAAGGGTAGTAAATCAGGCTTTAGAGGCAGGGGTTATTAGGGAGAAAATAATTTTAGACCCAGGTATTGGGTTTGGAAAAACATACCAACAAAATTTGGAAGTGATGCACAGATTGGAAGAACTTAAATCACTGGGCTTGCCGGTACTGCTGGGCACTAGCCGCAAGTCATTAATCGCTAAAACCTTAGATTTACCGGCAGACCAGCGGGTGGAAGGTACAGCTGCCACCGTTGCCTATGGAATTGCCAAGGGAGTGGATATTGTGCGTGTACATGATGTAAAAGAAATGGTTCGAGTATGCCGTATGACCGATGCCATGGCCAGGGGGCATTACAATGGATAAGATTATAATGAAAGGGATGCAGTTCTATGGCTACCACGGTGTACTGCCAGAAGAAGAAAAGTTAGGTCAACAGTTTGTAATAGACCTGGAACTGCAATTAAATCTACAACCCGCTGGACAGTCGGATGATATAAATAAATCAATAAGTTATGCTGAAGTATATGAACAGGTGAAACAAATAACCACCAGACAGCGGTTTCAATTAATTGAGGCATTGGCTGAACAAATTGCAGAAGAGGTATTGTATCAATACACCTTGCAGCAAGTTAAAGTTACCGTGAAAAAACCCGCTGCTCCAGTACCAGGTAATTTTGATTACATGGCAGTGGAAATTGTTCGTAAAAACAAAGGGGTATAATAAATGTACAAGGCATACATAGGTATAGGGGGAAATATTGGAGATACTAAAAGATATATTAATCAAGCGTTAGGTCAATTAGATATGATAGATGGAGTAGATGTTGTAGCGGTGGCTCCACTGTATCAGTCTGCCCCGGTTGGGTATACCGAGCAAAGTTGGTTTATAAATACAGTGGCCAGTCTTAAGACAACATTAACACCTTTACAGTTACTACATCAACTGCAGCAGGTAGAAAGCAATTTACACCGTGAACGGATAATTCGTTGGGGACCCCGCACCATTGACCTGGATTTGCTGTTGTATGACAACGTTACAATGGAAATAGATGAATTGATACTGCCTCATCCCAGGATGATGGAGAGAGCATTTGTAATGGTACCACTCTCGTATTTAGAGCCAGACATGCCAATGCCTGGCGGAAATACAGCAGCTGAATTGGCTGGTAAGTTAAAGAATGAGCAACAGATTTATACAATTAAAAATTAAAAATGAAGAATGGACATGCATGTCATAATGCAAGTTTTTAACCTCCTCTGTAACTTATTATAAGGAATTAGGTAGTTATTTTTTTATTTAGAACATAAAAGGTTTTTTAAGGGGTGTCATTGAATTACAAATAAAGGAAACTTAAAAATGTGTTGGCTAAGTGCCATTGCCCCTTGGAGTATATAAGAGGAGGTTTAAAATTGGCTGAAAAGAAAATTTTAATGTTGGTAGGGGACTATGTTGAAGATTATGAAGTAATGGTGCCATTTCAAATGTTAACCATGGTAGGTCACACTGTACATGCTGTGTGCCCGGATAAAAAGGCCGGAGATACAGTGGCTACCGCCATACATGACTTTGAAGGTGAACAGACTTACAGTGAAAAGCGCGGCCACAACTTTGCCATTAATGCTACCTTTGAAGAAGTTAAACCAGAGGACTATGATGCATTGGTGGTTCCTGGTGGACGGGCACCGGAGTACATTCGTCTTAATCAAAAAGTACTGGATATAGTGCGTAACTTTGAAGACGCCAATAAACCCATAGCAGCTATCTGCCATGGCCAGCAGGTGCTGGCTGCCGCCGGTGTGGTTAAGGGTAAAAGTTGTACTGCCTACCCGGCCTGTATGCCTGACATGGTCGGTGCGGGAGCCAAATGGCTTGATCCCAATGAGACATTAACCAATGCTTATATTGACGGTAACTTGGTAACAGCCTCAGCATGGCCGGCCCATCCCGAATGGATGCGAAAGTTCTTAGAACTGCTGGGAAGTAAAATAGAAGCTTAGGTCTGCCTTTTAAGGCTTATCCAAGGGGCAGTGGGACTTAACTAGGATAAGGAGATGGAATCTATATGAGCAATAACAACCCGATAGAATTATTTCAAAAAGAATCTCCAGATGTGGCTGAAGCTTATAAAAACTTCATTCAAAGTCTAAGACAAACTAAAGGGCTTGACGGAAAGACTAAACAACTTATCTACATAGGGATAAAGGCGGCCTTAGGAGATGAAACGGCAGTTAAGTATCATGTTCCCATGGCCAAGGCAATGGGAGCTACCAGGGAGGAAATTAAAGATACTATTTTACTAACATTATCCACTTCGGGATTACGGGGAGTTACTTCATGCTTACCCTCAGCACTGGAGACCTATGACCAAGAAAAAGAGTGTTAGAGTTAGGGGGTAGAGGTAATGCCAGATGGACTCGAGATAATTCAGGGAGATATTACCGAACAAAAAGTGGAGGCCATTGTAAATGCCGCTAACAATACTTTGCTAGGCGGAGGTGGTGTAGACGGGGCCATTCACAGGGCAGCAGGTCCAGAACTACTGGAAGAATGTAAAAAATTAAATGGCTGTGCCACTGGTGAAGCAAAAATAACTAAGGGTTATAACCTCCCTGCCAGTTATGTCATTCATACCGTGGGCCCTGTTTGGAAGGGTGGCAATAATGAGGAAGAGCAACTTCTGAGAAACTGCTATGGCAACAGTTTGAAATTAGCTGAAAAGTATAATATAGAAACCATTGCATTTCCATCTATAAGTACCGGTGTATACCGATTCCCAGTAGAAAAAGCTGCAAAAATTGCAGTTGAGGAAATAATAAAATTCCTCCAGCATAACAATTCTATTGAAAAAGTAATTATGGTCTGTTTTGATGATAAAACGCGCCTGAGTTACACTGTTGCTGTAGAAGACATTTTAAACATATAAATTATACAAATGAAAAATGTAAAATGAAAAATTGAAAATGCTATGCATGTCATAACG
The DNA here is from genome assembly GCA_009711615.1 of Bacillota bacterium. Classification (GTDB taxonomy): domain Bacteria; phylum Bacillota; class Desulfotomaculia; order Desulfotomaculales; family Desulfohalotomaculaceae; genus Desulforadius. The sequence goes on from VENI01000013.1 coordinate 101,540, forward strand.
AATGTTTTGCAATCTGGCATTAATTATATCTTTCACTCATTATACATTATTCATTTTTAATTTTTCATTAATCACATTGCCTGTTGACACAGGGTGTGCTAAAATATTTCCTTGGAGGGTGGTATCAATTTTTTGAACTGCACCTCTAAAGGGAGATCAATATATCCAACTACATACTAACGTATCGCCGCTTGGAACCTATTGGACCGAGACGGAAGCCTAATAGAACTTATTAACGACCTTTCAGGTTTCCACTGGGGTCGTTTTTTGCTTTTTCACAAAAACATTATAGTAGTTTTGCAAATATCATCGCTAAGGAGGCACCTTTTGATGAACAAACCTTCTATAGCTATTGTAGGGGCAGGAAAAGTAGGCTCAGCACTGGCGGTGGCTTTACAAAAAGCTGACTATCCCATTGTTGGAATTGCCAGCCGCAGCTTACAGTCTGCCCAAAAATTGGGTCTTCGTTTACAGGTGGATTATTCAGACCAGCCTGCCCAAATTGTCACTAAAGCTAAAACGGTGTTTATCACTACCCCAGACAGGGAAATTACCAAAACCACTGTTTCTATTGCTGCCGCGGGGGGCTTTAAAGAGGGGCAGGTTGTGGTTCATACCAGCGGTGTACTGTCATCCAAGGCTATCATAATAGCTGCTGAACATGGGGCATCGATCGCAGCCTTTCACCCACTGCAGTCCTTTGCTGATATTGATACAGCTATCAACAACTTACCTGGTTCATACTTTGCATTGGACGGCGATGCAGTGGCGCTAAAGACTTTGGAGCCAATACTAAATGATTTGCAGGGCAAGGGTATAACCATTAATGCCAAAGACAAACCTCTATATCATGCCGCTGCGGTGGTAGCTTCTAACTATTTAGTAACAATACTGCACCTGGCTACCGAAATGCTCAGTAAATTAGGAATGGACCAGAAACAAGCGGCAGAAGCGTTGTTCCCATTAATTCAGGGTACAATAAACAATATTAAAAATAAAGGTACTGCCAATGCCCTAACCGGTCCAATTGAGCGGGGAGATAAAGAAACAATGCAAAAGCACCTAGATAAATTAGCTTTGTTTGATTTAGAGGAACAACAGGCATATAAAGCACTGGGAGCAATGACTGTGAAGATAGCCCTAGAAAAAGGTTCAATAGATGAGGATACAGCCTATCAGCTAATTAATACTTTGGAGGTAAGTAATCATGAGTAAACCGATGACTACATTAGAATTGTATAAAATGAAGCAGGAAGGACAACCCATAACAATGCTCACTGCCTATGACTTTCCCACTGCCATGCTGGTGGACAGTGCTGGTATTGACATGATACTGGTAGGTGATTCGATGGGCAACGTGGTGCTGGGCTATGATACTACAGTGCCCGTAACCATTGATGATATTGTACACCACACCAAAGCAGTTAACCGTGGAGTAAAGCGTGCAATGGTGGTGGCCGATATGCCCTTTATGTCCTGCCACATTTCAGAAGAAGAAACAATGCGTAATGCTGCCAGATTGATGCAGGAGGGTGGAGCCAAAGCAGTTAAAATTGAAGGCGGACACCAGGTGATTAATGTAGTAAAGAAGTTAACTGATGCAGGAATACCGGTAATGGGGCACTTAGGCTTAACTCCGCAGTCGGTAAATCAAATTGGTGGTTTTCGGGTGCAGGGTAAAACTGCCGCAGATGCACAGCAGCTAATAGACGATGCCAAAGTCCTTCAAGATGCCGGAATATTTGCTTTGGTATTAGAGTGTATTCCTGCCCAACTGGCTAAGAAAGTAACAGCTGAGTTGGATATTCCCACCATTGGCATTGGTGCCGGGGTGGATTGTGATGGACAGGTGCTGGTGACCCACGACATGTTGGGTGTTAACGATCAGTTTAAGCCCAAATTTGTAAAGTGCTTTACCAATTTGCATCAGGAGATAATGAAAGCGTTAGAGACATATAAAGAAGAAGTTAAAGAAAGGCAGTTTCCAGCAGCGGAACACACTTTCAATATATCAGAAGAAGAATTAAAGAAACTATATTAAGGATGTTCAAAAAGAAAAGGTGATTGAGCTTTGCAGATTATAAAAACAGTATCTGAAATGAGAGCCTTTATTAACGGGGTACGGGCACAAAATAAAACCGTGGGACTTGTTCCTACAATGGGTTATTTTCACCAGGGTCACTTGTCGCTAATGGAAAACGCTAAGCGGCAGTGTGATGTGGTTGTTACTAGCATCTATGTTAATCCTTTGCAATTCGGCCCCAAAGAGGATTTAGCATCTTATCCCAGGGACTTGCAAAGAGATACAGAAATGGCAAAAACCGTTGGTGTTGATGCCATCTTCACCCCAGAAGATAAGGAAATGTACCCCGGAGGTTTTGATACAACCGTGGTAATGGGAGAAACCTTAACCAATAAATTATGTGGCAGCCGAAGACCGGGGCATTTTACCGGCGTTGCCACCGTAGTGATCAAACTTTTTAATATTGCCCAACCGGATAGGGCCTATTTTGGACAGAAAGATGCCCAACAGGTGTTGGTTATAAATAGAATGGTGCAAGATTTAAACATAAATGTTGAGGTGGTATCTGTACCAATTGTGCGGGAAAATGATGGCCTCGCCATGAGCTCACGAAATATTTACCTGACGCCAGCACAAAGGCGGGTTGCCCCCATTCTATACCAAAGCCTACTACAGGCAAAGGAAGAGGTTGAAAAAGGGCAGCGGGATGCAACTTTCATCTACAGCATAGTGGCAGATAAAATTAAATCTGAACCGCTTGCTGAAGTGGATTATGTAGAACTGTATTCTTATCCGGATTTAAAAAGTATTGGTACACTAAAGGAGAAGGCTCTACTGGCCGTAGCGGTTAAGTTTGGTGGAGCACGACTGATAGATAACATAATTTTGGAGGCATAAAAATGTATTTAAACATGTTCAAAAGTAAAATTCATCGAGCCACTGTCACCGAAGCTAACTTAAACTATATGGGTAGCATCACTGTGGATAGCGAATTGCTAAAAGCATCAGGCATATTAATACATGAGAAGGTACAAGTGGTTAACTTAAACAACGGCAGTAGATTAGAAACCTATGTAATACCTGGAGAAGCGAGTTCAGGGGTAGTGTGTTTAAATGGTGCTGCTGCTAGGTTAGCACAACCGGGAGATAAAGTGATAATCATAACCTATGTAATGATGGACAAAGAAGAAGCGGAACAATACAAGCCGGTGGTGGTAATGGTAGATGAAGATAACCGAGTTATGGAGATTCGAAAGGAAGAACTACCGGGGGAATTCTGCTAAAAATATTGACAATTTAAACAATTTAATAATAAAATTTAGAAAGACTTGTCCCAACTTATTAACTAATTACAAGGAGCTGGCTATATGCACTTTGATGACAACGTAAAAAAGTTGTGGGAAGAAATTAAAGAACTTAAGCAAGAGCGAAATGCCGTTATTCTGGCTCACTATTACCAAAAGCCAGAGGTACAAGAGGTTGCAGACCTTGTTGGTGACTCATTGGAATTAGCCCGCAGGGCTGCTGAAACTGATGCCGATGTAATAGTATTTTGCGGAGTACATTTTATGGCCGAGAGCGCAGCAATACTATCTCCGGATAAAACGGTAATTTTGCCGGTGGAAGAAGCAGGCTGTGCAATGGCTGACATGGTAACGGCAGAATTATTACAGGACAAGAAAAAAGAACTGCCAAATGCAGTGGTGGTAACCTACGTAAACTCATCGGCAGCGGTGAAGGCAGAGAGTGATATATGTTGTACCTCAGCCAATGTAGTAAAGATTATTAAATCCATTCCAGAGGATAAAGACATATTATTTGTTCCGGACCGAAATTTGGGTGCATATGCGGCCAGGAAGACTAATAGGAAGATAGAATTATGGGCGGGGCATTGTCCAGTGCACCATGAACTAACCGTGGAAGATGTGACTAAAGCAAGGGAAATGCACCCCCAAGCAAAACTGCTGGTGCACCCGGAATGTCCCCCGGAAATTATTGAACTGGCAGACTATGTATCCAGTACCTCAGGACTATTACGCTATGCCAGGGAAAGCTCAGTTGAGGAATTTATTATCGGTACTGAAGAGGGAATCCTGCATCAGTTAGCAAAGGAAAACCCAGGCAAGCATTTTTATATACTTCATAAAGAAAAATTGATTTGTCCGGATATGAAGTATATTACACTTCCTAAACTTAAAGAATCCCTTGAGAAGATGGAACCTCAAGTGACAGTGCCGCAAGATACTAGAGAAAAGGCCCTTAATTGTTTACAAAGAATGCTGGATATGAAATAATTTTGGAGGTAACAAGTGGAAGGACGCTACCTGGTTAACTTCAACAGTAAAGAACTACCCCAACATGAAACTGAAATTTTAATAGTGGGTGGGGGGATTGCCGGTTTATACACCGCATGGAAAGCGGTGGAGGAGGGGATGCGGGTAACTGTTCTCAGTAAAGGAACAATAGAGGACAGCAACTCCGGCCGAGCCCAAGGGGGTATAGCCGCTGCTCTGGGAAAAACCGACTCACCTGAACTGCATTACAAAGATACTCTGTTGGCAGGGGCAGGTTTGTGTGACATAAATGCGGTTAAAATATTAGTTAATGAAGGCCCAAGCCGGGTACAGGAACTAATTAGCATGGGCGCCAACTTTGATCGCTATGGCGACGAATTGGCCATGACTAAAGAAGGTGCACATAGTAAAAGACGAATACTGCACGCCCATGGCGATGCCACCGGGGCAGAAATTATGCGGACCTTGGCCAGTCAAAGTGAAGCCCAGGAGGCTTTGCAAATTTTAGAGCAACACTTTATGATAGACTTCCTAGTGGAAGATAATATTTGTAGCGGCGTTTTGGCCTATGATGAAAATTCAGGCCAGTTCCGTGTGTTCCGAGGAAAGGCCGTGGTACTTGCCAGCGGTGGTGCCGGGCAACTTTATCAGTATACCACCAACCCCGAGGTGGCCACCGGTGACGGTGTTGCTGCAGCTTATCGTGCCGGGGCAGAAGTTATGGATATGGAGTTTGTTCAATTCCATCCCACAACCCTGGTACTTCCTGAGGCACCCAGGTTTTTAATTTCAGAAGCTGTTCGGGGTGAAGGGGCACTACTTAGAAATAGCAATGGAGAAAGATTTATGACCCGCTATCACGGAATGGCAGAATTAGCTCCCCGTGATATTGTCTCCCGGGCAATACTTTCAGAAATGGCAAATACCGATCAAGACTATGTTTACCTTGATTTAACCACCCTACCAAGGGAAAGAATACAGAAAAGGTTTCCCACCATCACCGCCACCTGTAGCCGTTTTGGCTTAGATATTACCAGTGAGTTAATACCAGTGGCGCCGGCTGCTCACTATATGATGGGGGGCATTAAAACCAATTACCATGGCGAAACTTCTATTGCCGGTTTGTTTGCCTGTGGTGAATCAGCTTGCCAGGGTGTACATGGGGCAAATCGTTTGGCCAGTAATTCTCTGTTGGATGGTTTGGTATATGGAAGGCGTATAGTTGATGCAGTTAAAAAGTATTTGAAATGTAACAGCATTGGCAGTAACATTCATTTTGTCTGTGAAAGCATGTTTGACCCTGCGGGCAATTTTACTGCCTTAAAAAAAGAACTACAACAATGCATGGGTGATAATGTCGGCCCGTTAAGAACAATACAAAGACTATCTCATGCATTGGCATTTTTAAATAAGAATGACTGGCTGATAAAACATCGTTGTCGTACACCTCAGGAGATGGAACTGCGCAATATGCTAGAAGTGGGCAGACTGATTGCCCAAGCAGCGATGATGCGCACCGAAAGCAGAGGCGGGCACTTTAGGCTGGATTTTCCCGAAGCCATGTCCCAGTGGAAAAAACACATCATTATCAGGCGTTAGGAGAGAGGTAAAATGGACTTAAACCCGTTAATTCTGGACGATATCATTAATAGCTGCCTTAACGAAGATATTGGAACAGGAGATATAACCACCAACAGCCTAGTGCCACCAGATTCAGTATCGAAAGCATTTATTCATTGTAAATGCAATGGGGTTATTGCAGGATTGCAAGTGGCAGAAAAAGTATTTGCCAAGCTTGATCCTGCTGTAAAATTTGAATATAAAATTGAAGATGGGCAAGAAGTGGAACCAAGAACGGTGCTGGCAGAAGTTGAGGGCAGTGCCCGGGCTGTATTAACAGGAGAGAGGTTAGCGTTAAACTTTCTTCAGCGTATGTCAGGAATAGCTACAAAAACAAAAGAAATTACCGAACTAATATCCATGTATCCTGTAAAAATAACAGATACTAGAAAAACAACACCCGGTATCCGAATGTTAGAAAAATATGCCGTCAGGGTAGGCGGTGGATACAACCATCGATTTGGTCTATATGATGCTATTTTAATAAAAGACAACCATATAAAAATGGCTGGTAGCATCACTCAGGCAGTGAATTTGGCACGACGCACTAATCCACATACAGTTAAAATAGAGGTGGAAGTGCAAGACCTGGATGGGGTTCAGGAGGCATTGGCCGCCAATGCAGATATTATTATGCTGGATAACATGGAACCATCTCTGATGCGTGAAGCGGTTGATGTAATTCAAGGTAAAGCGCTGGTTGAGGCATCCGGTGGCATATCCCAAGACTCCGTGGTGGCAGTGGCTAAAAGCGGTGTAGATTTAATATCCATCGGGTCATTGACCCATTCTATTAATGCGTTAGATATTAGTCTTGATGTTAACGAGCTGAAATAAAACTTGCAGGCTTTGCCTGCATTCAGTTTTGAGCTAATGGTTAACCTTTGCACGTGCCGAGGTTGACTGAGGAGGTGAATGAGATGAAAAAAAATGTATTAAATATTTTAAAAACCAGCGGCAGCCAATGGGTTTCTGGTGAAGATATCTGCCGACGGTTATCTGTTTCTCGAACTGCTGTCTGGAAGCATATTAAAAGTTTAAATCGGGATGGTTACTACATAGAAACACAACCTAGGCGGGGGTACCGTTTAGTCACTGTTCCAGATTTACTTTATCCCAATGAAATTACCAGTGGCTTAAATACTAAATTCATGGGTCAAGAGGTTATTCATTATCAACAACTGCTGTCTACAAATGATGAGGCTAAAAAACTGGCCAGTCAAGGGGCGGGAGAGGGAACGATTGTAGTAGCCGAGCAGCAAATAGGTGGTAAAGGGCGATTGGGGCGAAAATGGCATTCTGCCAACGCCAGTGACATTATGTTTTCTTTGATACTACGTCCTAACATCAACCCTGCTGAAACACCACAGGTAAGTATGCTAGCAGCGGTGGCGGTGGCAAAGGCGATAGGAAAAACCCATGTTGTCAAACCCCGAATTAAATGGCCTAATGATCTGCTGATTAATGGCAGCAAGCTATGTGGTATATTAGTAGAAATCAGTGCGGAAGCAGATCGGGTGCGACATGTGGTACTGGGAATAGGTATTAACGTGAACTCTACCCAAGAAGATTGGCCAGATGAAATACAGCATAAAACCACATCCTTGCGGGAAGAAACCGGGGAAATTCAGTCTAGACATGACCTTATAAAAAACGTTCTTTATGAGTTAGAGGAACTGTACCTACTGTGGCAGCATCAGGGTTTTGCTGATGTACTAAAATTGTGGCGCCAGTGGTGTGTGTCTCAAAGGTGCCAGGCAAGGGTGGAGACCATTCGTGGCAGCTTTAGTGGGTGGATAGAAGGCGTAAATACTGAAGGGCACCTGTTGCTGAGGTTAAATGATGGGGAGGTTAAAACTTTTTCGTCTGGAGATGTATCTTTGCGGTTATGAGAGATGTTCTTGAGGGTCGGAATTCAGGAGTTAGGAGTTAGGAGTCAGAATAAAGACAAACAAAAACAAAACATTTTAAGACCCTGGTATGTCAGAAGGCAGTTCTTTTGCTTGTTCTGGCATACTTGAATAATAAAAAGCAAAAAAATTTTTAGCATGATGGTTAACCTAAAATCATAAACAGGTTAACGAGAAGGAGGATATTATGAAGTTTACGACAAAAGAAATGGCTTTGGTGGGAATGATGGCCGCATTTACGGCTGTTGTGGCGGTGGTATTCAGGTTTTATCCCATCGCGTTTGGTACCGTTCCTTTTAGTGTTCTTCCCTTTGTGGTGGTGCTATCAGGGGGCATACTGGGAGCGCGCTTAGGGGCTTGGAGTATGTTGGTGTATGTAATGATGGGTTTAGTAGGAATACCGGTATTTTCCACAGAACCTTTTGGGGGGTTGGTTTACATTTTAAAGCCCACCTTTGGTTTCCTATTGGGTTATGCTCCAGCAGCCTTTGCAGTGGGGTACATCCTTAATAAGAAAGAAAAGCCTGGACTGGTTACCTACTGCCTGGCCATGATGGCTGGTATGGCGGTGATTTACCTCTTTGGGCTAACTTATCTTTACTTCATGACCAACATTTACCTAGACCAAGCCCTTGCTGTTGGGATGATGTTAAAAGGAATGGCCTTATTTATGGGGCTAGACGTAATTAAATCGGTGGCGGCAGCTGTGGTGGCAAAAATGGTTGTTCAACGTTTAGCGGGTATTTTGGAAACTCGTAATTCTAGGAGTCTGTAGTGACTCCCCTTAGGAGTCAGAAGTCAGGAGTCAAAGACAAGAGGCGGGAGTCAGAATCTAAAAAGCGAAGAAAGTAATAGTATCTCCTTAAGAGGAAATATGTTAGGTAAAATCTGGGCGCGATGAATCGCGCCCTTGCTTTATTGTGCATTATTATAGTAAGTTACTCATGACAATGTTCTTGCGCTAGGTTAATTGGTTTGATAAAATTCTTCTATGCTAATAAGGATGGAGGAAGAACTGTGATATTGGTTGTTGATATTGGAAATACCAACACCGTGCTGGGTGTTTATAATAATGATGACCTTGTTGCTCATTGGCGCATATCCACTGAGCGGAACCGTACAGCTGATGAATACGGTATGCTTTTGAACAACCTTTTTCAACATGCCGGCTTAAATATGAAAAGTATCCAGGCGGTGGTAGTATCATCGGTGGTACCACCAATGATACATAACTTGGAAAAAATGAGTACACGTTACTTTAACGTTTATCCAATGGTGGTAGGTCCCGGGGTGAAAACCGGTATGCCCATAAAAATGGACAACCCCAGGGAAGTGGGGGCAGACCGTATTGTTAATGCCGTTGCTGGTTACAAAATGTATGGCGGCCCCCTGGTAATTGTTGATTTTGGCACAGCCACAACCTTTTGTGCCGTCAACCAAAAAGGAGAGTATGTGGGTGGTGTTATTGCACCTGGCATAGGCATTTCCACCGAAGCACTTTTTGCTCATGCAGCTAAACTGCCCCGAGTAGAACTAAAACACCCCCCTTCTGCACTAGGAAAGAACACTATTCACGCTATGCAGTCGGGAATAGTGTTTGGTTATGCGGGGTTGGTGGATGAAATAGTAAGAAGAATAAAAACTGAAATAGGTGAGTGCAAAGTAATTGCCACAGGTGGTTTAGCTGAATTAATCGCTAAGGAAACAAGCACAATAAATGCTGTGGAACCATTACTGACATTGATTGGGTTACGAATAATATATCAGCGTAATAAGGGTTGATAAAAATGCGAATTGGATCAGTGGAATTGGACAACCAAGTGATATCTGCACCTATGGCCGGTGTTACAGATCGTGCATTTCGAACGCTGGCAAGGGAGTCGGGTTGTGGCTTAGTCTGTACCGAAATGGTTAGTGGCCAGGCATTAATTTATAACAATAAAAAGACTATGTATATGGCAGACTATAGGGAAGAACCAGAGCCACTTAGTGTACAGATATTTGGTTCTCACCTGGAATATATGCCCCGAGCTGCTAAAATTGTGGAAGAGCGGGGAGCAACAATTATAGACATAAACATGGGATGCCCAGCCCCCAAAATTGTTAAGAATCATGAAGGTTGTGCATTAATGAATAACCCACAGTTAGCGGGAGAGATAGTAAGGGCTGTTGTTAATGATGTTAACGTACCTGTAACGGTAAAAATGCGTAAAGGCTGGGATGAAAAAAGTGTCAATGCAGTTGAGCTGGCCAAGGTGGTGGTTCAGGCTGGGGCTGCTGCGGTGACAGTTCATGGTCGTACCAGGGATCAGTTTTATAGTGGAGAAGCAGACTGGAATATTATCCGTGAAGTTGTGGAAGCTGTAGATGTGCCAGTGATAGGGAACGGAGATATCTGGCAACCTAGGGATGCCGATCAAATGCTAAAGGAAACAGGATGCAGTGCTGTGATGATTGGTAGGGCTGCAATGGGAAATCCTTGGATTTTTAAGCAAACCATACACTTTCTTAAAACCGGAGAAATACTACCGGATCCTGAACCGGAAGTTCGGATAAAAACAGCCATCCGTCACCTAGATTTATTAGTTCGAGATAAAGGAGAACATATTGGTGTTTCTGAGATGCGAAAACATGCAGCATGGTACACCAAGGGGCTTCCTGGGGCAGCCCGTTTGCGTCAACGCATAAATGAAGCCCAAACCCCAAAAGAATTAACAGAAACGTTAATTTCTCTTATTTAACCCCGCAGTGGTTAGTACTGCAGGGTTTTTTTTATTATAAGAAAAAGTTTTAACGTACCAGTGATAAGGATCAAGTTTATAAAAAGAATTCTTGTGTCGAATTATTCTGAAATCTGGCTCCTGACTTCTGAATTCATATTTCTTTATCGATTTATGTCTATAGCAAATAATTGCAAGTTATAGGAAATATTTGTTAATATTATATTATAAAAATGTATACATATTTGTGCACATATTTTAGAGACAATTGGGTAATATTTAATAACTGTGAGGTAGAGTAATGAATTTGGTTCGCATCGGTAACAAAATTATCAGCAAGCAAAAGATAAGCCAAATAATTGATGAAGCACTGCAATTACGACAGCAGGGACTTTCCCAAACAGATGCTTCAACTCGTATGGGTATAGATCGTAGCTTTTTGTCACGCATGGAAAACTTGGGTGAAATACGCAGGGGGAAGAGTATTGCAGTTATTGGTTTCCCGATAGTTAATAAAGAGGAACTGCAGAACAAGCTTTTGCAGGAAGGTGTAGACCTGCTGTATTTGCTTACTGAAGAAGAGAGATGGAGTTTTGTAAAAAACAACACCGGGTTAGATTTGTTTAATAATATTATGGATGCAATAGCCAAGGTACACGCATGTGACCAAGTGATAGTGATAGGTTCCAACCAGAGAATAAAGCTAATGGAGGCCGTACTGGATAAAGAGGTAATTGCCTATGAACTGGGGCATTCGCCGATAAAAGAAGATAAATACGTAAACCCGGGTGAAATTGTAGATGTTGTTAGAGCCATAAAGCGGGGATGAGTGATAAAAATTAGGGGGGATACAATGGAAAGGTTTGCCTTTATGATTCATCCGTTAGATGCATCAGATGTGGCTAGAAAGTTTGGAATAGCTAAATTAATGCCCAATGCTGTTGTGGAAAAAGCCCTTAGAGTAATGCCCTCTTTTACTGCATCCCATATCACAGGTATTAATTCGTTACAAGAAAAACAGGCAGAAGGATGGTTTGTGACATGCCCCCTAACTGCAAAGCAAATGCAAACACTTCCTCAGGAAATAGTAACAAAAAAATTAATTCATGCGGGGAAACTTGCCGAGAGAATGGGTGCCGGCATTGTGGGTCTGGGCGCATTTACATCGGTTGTGGGTGATGCCGGAGTCACAGTGGCCAGGAATTTAGATATAGCAGTAACAACTGGTAATAGCTATACAGTGTCAACAGCTATTGAGGGTACAAAAAAAGCAGCTAAAATGATGGGGAAAAAATTGTCTGAATGTCACTTGGTGGTGGTGGGCGCCACTGGTTCAATTGGCCAGGTTTGCTCTATAATTATGGCTCGAGATGTCAGAAACCTCACACTGGTGGGTAGGAATACCAGAAAACTACAAAATTTATCGTCAAGAATTTTATATGAAACCGGTTTGGCTTGTAAAGTAACACCTGATGTTAAGGGTGCTGTATCTACTGCGGATATTATAATTACTGTAACCAGTAGTGTTGACACAATAATAGAACCGGAAGATTTAAAGAGTGGAGCAGTGGTGTGTGATGTAGCCCGTCCAAGGGATGTTTCTAAACGGGTAGCCAGTGAAAGAAATGATGTATTAGTAATTGAAGGAGGAGTGGTGGATGTACCTGGAGAAGTGAATTTTAACTTGGACTTTGGGTTCCCAACAGGTACTGCATATGCATGTATGGCAGAGACAATGGTGTTAGCGTTGGAAGGGAAATATGAGAACTACTCTCTTGGCAGAGAGTTAACTGTAAGGCAAGTGGATGAAATTACAGCACTGGCCAGCAAACACGGTTTTGGACTAGCAGGATTCCGGAGCTTTGAAAGAGCTATTATGCCTGAAGAAATACAGAAAATTAAGTTAATGGCTCAGCAGCGCGTTTCATAACTACAAATGATTACCTTGACAAAATTAACCGCTCTATTTATAATGTCATAGACAACTGAGGAGATTAGTAGGCACTGCAAAGGCTTTCCTTTGCAGTGCCTTCGGTATACTATGGGGTTTTTTCCCTGAATAATAAAACATAAAAAACATATATTGATGATATAAAATCACCAAATATATAGAGATGGGAGCAAGATAAGATGAACGAAAAAGAAACTATCTTAACGTCAGAAGGCTTAAAAAAGCTGGAGGCAGAGCTAGAGAACTTAAAGACTGTAAAGCGGAGAGAAGTTGCTCAACGAATCAAACAGGCCATTGAATTTGGAGATATAAGCGAAAACTCGGAGTATGAAGACGCTAAGAATGAACAGGCATTTATTGAAGGGCGTATAGTGACGCTAGAAAAAATGCTCCGAAATGCTAAGGTGATTGAAGGAAATGATCAAAAAGAAACCGTATCAATAGGTTCTACAGTAATTCTAAAGGACCTGGAGTTCAATGATGAAGTTGAATATACCATTGTAGGTTCTGTTGAAGCTGATCCTGATACTAACAAGATCTCAAATGAGTCTCCTGTTGGAAAGGCGATTCTGGGACATAAAAAAGGAGAAGTTGTAGAAGTAAATGTGCCTGCGGGTGCACTGAAGTATGAAATTGTTGATATTATATAAGTGCAGGAGTTAGGAGTTAGTAGCTAGGAGTTAGAATAAAAAACATACTGAATCTTGGGAAAACATATTTATATTAACAGAAGTGCCGGAGGTAACTATGTCTAATACAGAAGAACTTAATGAACTAATGAGGGTACGCAGGGAAAAATTACAGGAATTACGTGATCATGGTATTGAGCCTTACGGAAATAAGTATGAAGCCACTGACTATACTCAAGGAATAGTAGAAAACTTTGAAAAATATGACGGCAAGAATGTGAAGCTTGCTGGGAGAATTATGGCAAAGCGTGGGCATGGTAAAGCAAGCTTTGCTAACCTACAAGATATGACGGGTGGCATCCAAGTTTACGGACGCCTTAATGACCTGGGTGAAGAAGCCTATGAAATGTATGAGAAGCTAGATATCGGCGACATTGTGGGGTTAGAGGGCAGTGTGTTTAAAACACGCCGTGGCGAAGTAACCGTCTCAATTACAGATATTGTATTGCTTTCAAAATCATTACGTCCGCTCCCAGAAAAATGGCATGGCTTAAAGGATGTTGATTTGCGTTATAGGCAGAGATATGTAGATTTGACAGTAAATCCTGAAGTTCGGAAGACATTTGTAATTAGAAGTAATATTGTAAAAGAAATTAGGAAACATTTGGAGGGCCTTGGCTTTCTAGAAGTAGAAACACCAATGATGCATCCTATTGCTGGCGGTGCAGCAGCCAGACCATTTGTTACCCATCATAATGCATTGGACATGGAACTGTTTTTGCGCATCGCCCCGGAACTATACCTAAAAAGGTTACTGGTGGGTGGCTTTGACAAAGTTTATGAGATAAACCGCAGTTTTAGGAATGAAGGTATCTCAACCAGGCACAACCCTGAGTTCACTATGCTGGAACTATATCAAGCTTATGGTGATATAGAAGATATGATGGAGCTGACCGAAAACCTCGTTAGTTCAATTGCCCAAAAAGTTCTTGGAACTGATAAAGTGCAGTATGAGGATCAGGAAATAAATCTGGCGGCACCTTGGAAAAGGTTACCCATGCTTGATGCAGTAAAGGAGTACAGCGGCTTAGACTTTAACAGCATCCATACGGATGAAGAAGCAAGGGGAAAAGCCAAAGGGTTAAAACTAGAGATAAATGGTAATGAGTCGTGGGGGGACATTTTAAATCTGGTATTTGAAGAATTTGTTGAGCCCAAGTTAATTCAGCCAACATTTATTTTGGATTATCCGGTTGAAATATCACCCCTTGCTAAACGTAAAAAGGACAGGCCCGAGCTTACATACCGTTTTGAATTATTCATCTATGGCAGAGAAATGGCCAACGCCTTTTCTGAACTAAATGACCCCATTGACCAAAAGCAACGCTTTGAGAACCAACTTAAGAAAAGAGATGCTGGTGATGACGAGGCCCATATGATGGACGAAGATTATATTCAAGCTCTGGAATATGGAATGCCCCCAGCCGGTGGCCTAGGTATTGGTATAGACCGCTTAGTTATGTTACTAACCAATACCCAATCTATAAGAGATGTAATACTATTTCCACAAATGAAGCCCCGGGATTAAATCCCGGGGTTAAGAAAATGCATTTTTTTATTGACAAGGTATTTAAGCTGTGTTAATATTTTATTCGTGGCTGCGGAGGAAAGTTGTTATCGGCAGTCAACAAAAATCATCTTGACTTAGCAAATAATATATGGTAACATTTTATCTTGAAACGACACAAACTGATCCTTGAAAACTAAACAGTAAGAGATGGATGCAAGCAAGCTTTACGAAGCATGCAACTCGTTTTTTAAAAATGTAATTAAGAGCTAGATTAATAGCTTTTCATAAAAATATTTTATGGAGAGTTTGATCCTGGCTCAGGACGAACGCTGGCGGCGTGCCTAACACATGCAAGTCGAACGGGGAATTATCGGAGAAATTT
>VENI01000012.1 GCA_009711615.1 Bacillota bacterium
CTGCAGGTTATGTTTATAGCATCAAGGCCAGAGGAGAATAATGTAAGCTTAGGCAATCAAAACAGTAATATATTGGTTCCATATTATTACAGATAAAAAATAGTTCAATTTGCTATTGCAATTTAGGATTTTTTTATTTTATTATTTCGGGAAAGTAAAAAGTGGCTATTTAGAGCCACTTTTTACTTAATAATTATTGTTCTGATTCTTCATCTTCGTTGGTGCTGTCTTCACTGTCTTCTTCATCACTGCTATCATCTTCATTTACATCTTCTTCTGTATTTTCATCTACTTCGTTGTTATCAGTATTTTCTTCGCTATCCTGCTCCTCATCTTCTTCCTGCAGTATTCTATCTAAAATTACTGCCATTTCAGCTCTGGAAATGGCACTGTTGGGATTGAAATTGCCGTCAGATGAACCTACAATTATTCCTTCCTCCACCATTGCCATGATATAGCCAGCATCTTCAGGACTGATTAGTATTCCGTCATTAAACTGCATATGTGAAGTGTCCACCGGCTCTAAATCCATTGCTTTCGCAATCCACACTGTTGCTTGAGCTCTTGAGGCTTGTACATGGGAATGGAATCTGTTCATGTTTATTACATTCTTTTTAGCTGCTTTAGCTACAGATTCATGCGCCCAATCAGGCACATCACTAAATTCATCCTCATCTGTATCTTCTTCCTGCTTGTCCAATTCTTCCAAGGCCTGCATTACATCTTGATTACCATCTATAATTTCTTTATATGTTTCCATTTTCTCTTGAAACTCTTCTAACACATCACCTTTAACTTCAATTTTATCCTCTTTTATTTCCATTTTTCCATTTTCTGAAACGTATTCTATCTTTCCATCTTTATATTCAAACTTTGAATCATCATCTGATATTTCAATTTTTCCGTCTTTAATTTCTACGTTAAAATTCTTATGGTCATCCTCTTCATCATCAGTAGCTACGTCTTCTGTATCTTCATCTTGCTCTTCATCATCAGTAGCTTCGTCTTCTGTATCTTCATCTTGCTCTTCATCATCAGTAGCTTCGTCTTCATCATTTACTTCGTCTTCCGTATCTTCAGTTTGCTCTTCCTCATTATTGTTGCTTTCATCATTCTCATCTACAGATACATCGTCTTCTTCTGTATATATATCACCAAATAAACGCATAATTAAAGAGATTGCTTCAACTTCTGTTACTTCATTTTCCGGCTTGAAAGTACCGTCTTGATAACCCCCAACCACTCCCATTAATTGAAGTCGTTCTATCGAACCCTCTGCCCAGTGATTATCAACATCTTTAAGTTTAGAGAGCTTTCTTTCATTCTTTTGGGCTTTCAATTTTTGTTTAACCTGTTCTTTTACTTTTTCTTTTATTTCAGCATTAAATCTTTCTTTAGTTTCACCAGAATTTTTAAAGGGGGCATTAAAATCCTTGCCATTAGACGCTTTTGTGCTATGAACAGCAGACTTTTTACTATGTCCAGGCGGACCCCCTTCTGGTGGCTTAGCTAGAGCCATCCCTGCAAATAATGTCGTTGATAATGCTGTTGCTGTCACAATAGAGATAAATTTTTTGTTCATCAAATTACACTCCTTTTTTATTAGTTAATTAATCGTTTACCATATATTACGAATTCATAGTAATATTTTCAGGGTGTTTCAGTTCCCAAATCTTATAGGAAAATAGTCATAAAAAAAGTCCAGCAATAAATGCTGGACGGGGAGAGATAGAACTCACCAAAGCGGAGCATTATTTATTCTGTACTAAGATTAATAAATTTATACATATTTCATCCACAATTTCTTATATTATTAACCTACTATAATTTTTCTTCGAAATTATTGTTATTATTACACCATTTTCCGACATATTGAGATTTGACATCACAGTTTCACTCGTCTATAATTTAAAAAGATTTAGTCTAACTAGTAAATTCTTTTATATTTAACTAGTAATTATTTTTTATTTTGGGAGGGACAATGGTGCCTCTATATGATAGCAAACAAGTGGGGACGAACATTAAAAAAGCACGAATGCATAAATCAGCAGAGGTGGGGTTTGGTTACACTAAAAAACTGTTAGCAGATGCCATGGAAGAACCACCACATATAATAAATATGTTAGAATCTGGTGATTACTACCCAGATTATGAACATATTGAAAAGATTGCTGAAATATGTGGTGTTTCCATTAAATTTTTAGTTGGGGAAGAATTTAAGGAGCTAGACAGTTACTTTGAAGCTATCCATGAAGCGACCAAAAACATAACTGTTAATCCTAAAAAACAATGCCTGAATGGCGACCCATACTGAAGAATGTAATAAAAATTCCGCCCTGGTTCAGGGCGGTTTATTATTATGTCAAGCATTTAGGATTCAGTATTCATAATTCAGAATAATTAGAGAGTATAGTAGTTAAAAGTAGAGGTCTCTCTCTCCCTCTTCTATTAACTTCAATCTATCTTCGGTGGATTTTCTTATTTTAGGATTAGTAATTTCTTTTAGGTGGTTTTTAATGGTTTCTTCCCCTATCGCTTTTGTCTCAGAAGATGCGTAATCTATTAGATATTCTTTAAATGTTAGAATCGCATTTGGCTGACAGACATTTTGAATTTCACCGGTTTTAGCAAGAGACATGAACCGATCACCGGTTCGTCCCATGCGATAGCAAGCAGTACAGTAACTGGGAAGATAGCCAGCCTTACATACACTACGCAACACTTCATCGGGAGTGCGGTGGTCCTCCACTTCAAATTGTGGTTTATCATTATCACCGCAACCGCATTGTGCCTTTTCTTTTTCTTTCTTATAAGCACCCACACCAGTACATGAACCGGCACTAAATTGTGAAATCCCGTATTTTTGTAACATATCCCTAAATTCAGATTTTTCACGGGTGGAAAGAATCATTCCCGTGTAAGGCACTGCCAAACGTAGGATGGCAACAATTTTAGCAAAACTTTCGTCGTCCACTAGATGTGGGAAGTCATTAATGCTTACTCCTAGTGCCTCACGCATCCTAGGTACGGAGATGGTATGGGGACCAACCCCAAACTTCTCTTCCAGATGGAAAGCGTGATAAATAAGACCCATTACTTCAAACTTGTAATCATACAGGCCAAAAAGTGCTCCTATACCCACGTCATCTATTCCTGCTGTCATAGCCCTATCCATGGCTGTTGTATGCCAGTCGTAGTCCATTTTTGGCCCACTGGGGTGCATCTTGGTGTATGTCTCCCGATGATATGTTTCCTGGAATAGAATATAAGTACCAATGCCTACTTCCTTTAATTTAGCGTAATCCTCCACTGTAGTGGCTGCAATATTTACGTTCGTCCGGCGAATGCTGCCATTCTTAAGTTTGACATTATAAATTGTTTTTATACAATCAACTATATAATCAATATCACACTGACCAGGATGCTCCCCTGCTTCCAGTGCCAACCGCTTGTGACCCAACTCCTCCAAAACCTTAACTTCTTCCTCAATTTCTTCCATGTTTAATCTACGACGCTCAAATTTATTATCCCGTCGGTAACCACAATAAACACAGTTATTAACACAGTGATCACTGACATACAGCGGAGCAAACATTACCACTCTTTTTCCATATATTTTCTCCTTAATTTCCCTAGCCGTTTCAAACATTAAATTTATCAATTCTTCATCTTCAGTTTGTAGTAAAGTCGCCACTTCTTTTGGTGCCAGCGCCTGAGCACTTTCAGCCTTACGAGCTTTTTCAATTATTGCTTTTATTTCATCTTTAGAAACGTTTTTTGCCTCTTCTAAATCCCTATATATTTGATCATCGTTGATAAAGTCTGCCACCGTCCATTGTTCATTGTACTTATTAACAGCCATATAAACCCTACCTTTCCCCAGCACACACTGGAATTAAATATTTTAATTACTATGTTTATCATTTAAAAATACTGAATTCTGGCTCTTTATTTGAAAACTTGGCTTAGGGGTATCCCCTCGCCCTTCACTTACTTTCCTACCAACTTGGTTAATAATACTCACTATTTTCTTTAGAGACTGTTTAGGATCATCAGTTGAACCGGCTTTGTTTGGATAAATTTGATATAGTTGACGGTAATCATATGGTGTTACATTAGGCATAATCACATTGGCCCCGCAATTCAAGGCCATTTGTCTTCCTTCTGGATGCAGTGTTCCTGTAGCAGTGGTTGCAGGAAGATGACAGTATGGAAGCAATAATCGCGCCACCGCCAGCGTATTTAAGGTTAACTGCAGGTCACCGTTGGGTACATCTGCTAACGGAGTTTGTGAATGCGGTATGAAGGGGCCAATACCGGCCATCTCCACATCCAACTCTTTCAGAAACAGTATATCATCAGCCAGTGATTCCAACGT
This sequence comes from Bacillota bacterium, assembly GCA_009711615.1. GTDB lineage: Bacteria > Bacillota > Desulfotomaculia > Desulfotomaculales > Desulfohalotomaculaceae > Desulforadius. The sequence continues at coordinate 4,379 of VENI01000012.1, forward strand.
TTGCCCTGGTAATCCAACCATGTTGCCAGAACCCACTTGATAACCAATTTCCCTAAGCCACCGTAAACACTGCATGCGTTTATCAGAACTTGTTCCAGGTCGCAATTTGTTAAATAGTTCGGCATCTGTAGTTTCGTGCTTTAACAGAAAACGGTCTGCACCTGCTTGGTGTAATTGCCGGTATTCTTCCTTACTTCTCTCCCCTATACCAAGAGTAATGGCCACGTTTTTTTTCTTTTTAATTTCAGTTATTAACCTACTTAAAGAGTCTGCATCATACCAAGGGTCTTCACCAGACTGAAGTACAATGGTGTTATATCCTAATTCAACCGCTTGGCAGGATGCATTTACTAATTGTTCTACTGAAAAACGATAGCGGTTTATATTATTGTTACTGCACCTTAATCCACAGTAATGACAGTCGTTACGACAGTAACTAGAAAACTCAATTATTCCCCGCAGGTGAACTTCATCGCCTTGGTAACGTTCCCGAATTCTATCCGCCATGGCAAACAGTTCATTTTGCTCTTTTCCCGGTTGAGCCCGAAGTAGTAAAATGATTTCTTCTCTGGACAGATGATGTTGTAAAGCTGCTTTCTCTAGGGACACCTGAAATTTACTGTCCATAACTTCCTCCTTTTGGCTGATATTATTGATCTAAAATTTCCACCAAGTGCGGGAAGGGAGACAGTGCCCGCCGTAGTATACCGTGTAGTTGAGCAATGGCCACCCCATAATTAACCACCGGTATGCCAGATTCCCGTACCTGCATAATACGAGACAGCATTTCCCGGCGGTTAATCATGCAGGCCCCACAATGCAGTACCAGTTTATAATCGTTTATGTTTTCAGGAAACTTGGTCCCGCTCACCCAATCAAAGTGCAGTTCTCCACCTACATAATTTCTCATCCAGCGAGGTATTTTTACAGTTCCAATATCATCTTCTACCCGGTGATGGCTACATGCTTCCGCAATTAGCACTTTGTCTCCCGGTTGCAATCTTTCAATAGCTTTGGCACCGGCCACCAAACTTTCCAAATCACCCTTGTAGCGGGCAAAAAGAATGGAGAAGGATGTAAGTAAAACATCAGGCGGTGTATCGGCATCTGCTTTAAGAAATGCTTGGGAATCAGTAATTACCATTTTGGGTTTTGAAACTAGGTTATCTATGGTCTGCTTTAGTTCCCGCTCCTTTGCCACTACCGATATAGCATCATGGTCAAGAATGTCACGAATGGTCTGCACTTGGGGTAGTATCAACCTACCCTTGGGTGCTGCAAGATCTATAGGAACCACCAGTACCACCACATCTCCAGGTTGCAGCAAATCACCAATAATAGATTGGTCGTCCCATCCTTTAGGTGCATTGCGAATGATGCTAATTTTCAAGTCTGAGATTCCTTGGCCGGTAAGGGCGCTCACTGTAGTTACAGGAACATAAAGTTTATTTGCGTACTCCTCAACTTCACTTTCACTGAGCTGATGCTGGTCAATTTTATTTATCACCGTCAGTACCGGCAGTTTTCTTTTACTGCATTCTTCAATCAAGTCTTCTTCGTACTGGGTTATCCCTTCTACTGCATCTATAACCAATAGCACTAGGTCACTCTTTTTTAGTACTTCTTTTGATTTCTCCACTCTTAATTCACCCAACGGACCTATATCGTCTATCCCGGCAGTATCTATAACTACCACTGGACCAATTGGTAAAATTTCCATTGATTTATATACAGGGTCAGTGGTGGTACCAGCATAATCCGAAACTACAGCAATATCTTGGTTAGTTAATGCATTAATTAAGCTTGATTTACCTGCGTTTCTTCTGCCAAATATGGCAATATGAAGTCTGTTTCCCCTTGGTGTATTATTCATCTATGATCACCTCTCTATAATACCTGCTTTTGCTGCAGCATCCGGTCTAATTAATTTTTCGAGTTCTTCTTCTGAAAATAGTCCTTTATTTAAAAGCACTTTCTTAAAACTACTGTTAGTTTCCAATGCTTCCTTAGCAAGTTGAGATGCCTTTTCATACCCAACATGGGGAACAAGTACAGTAACTAAACTAATGCTGCTGTCAAGTAATTCCCGACAGCGATCTTTATTTGCTGTTATGCCCATTATACAGCGCCGAGAGAATAATTTTTGTGCATTAGTCAGCGTATCCATAGCCGGCAGCAAGTTAGCTGTAATCAGTGGCAGGAAAGCATTCAATTCCAGTTGCCCCGCCTGTACTGCCATACTAATGGCCAGATCCTGTGCCATTACCTGGTATGATACTTGAGTAACCATTTCCGGCAGTACAGGATTTACTTTACCCGGCATCATTGATGAGCCCGCCTGTAAATCTGGTAATTTAATTTCCCCCAAACCTGCCCGTGGGCCGGAAGACAGCAACCGCAAATCTGCTGCGATTTTAGCCTGGGTGGCCGCAGCAGCTTTTATTAATCCTGATACCTCTACAAATACATCTGCATTTTGAGTAACATCAATCATGTTTTCAGCTCTGGCCAGTCCCATACCGGTTAATCCACGTAAACGTTCAGTAATGGTATATATGTAGCGTCGGTGAGCATTCAGGCCAGTGCCCACCGCTGTTCCACCAATATTAATCTGGCGCAGCCGTTCTTCCACTTTATACAGTCGCCAACGGTCCCTGGACACCGCTTCAGCATAAGCACCAAATTCTTGGCCTAACGTAACAGGAACGGCGTCCTGCATTTCAGTACGACCCACTTTCAGCACACCGGCAAACTCTGCCTCCTTTTTCTGTAATGCACCTTGCAGTTCAGCACAGCTTTCGCTAAGGGGTTGCAGCAGGCGGATGGCTGCTATACGTAGCGCTGTGGGATAAACATCATTGGTAGACTGTCCCATGTTCACATGATTATTGGGATGTACCAGGGAGTAGTCGCCCTTGCGTCCACCCAGAAGTTCTATGGCCCGATTAGCCACCACTTCGTTTATGTTCATGTTGGTGGATGTTCCGGCCCCACCTTGCAGGGCATCCACCACAAAGTGATCTTGAAATCTGCCTTCAGCAATCTCCCCGGCGGCTTGATAAATAGCATCTCCAATTTTTCTATCTAGTAATTTTAGTGTCATATTGGCATCTACCGCTGCCTGTTTTACCAATGCTAAAGATTTAATCATTTCAGGGTGTACCTTACGGCCAGATACATTAAAGTTTTCCATGGCCCTAGCTGTATTAATGCCATAGTAGGCATCTTCTGGTATTTCCATTTCTCCTATCAAGTCCCGTTCAATTCTGCCCAAATTCTTCACCCTTTATTTAAGTGGATTTCGCGCGCACTATTTAAACTTCCCTACATATATTTGCTTTAAAAAGGAGCACGAGAGACACAAGAAATGTAAGGCGGCGAAGGCTTTGAGGAGCGGAGCGTATATATAATACGTGAGCACCGCAAAAGCCAAGCCAACGCAACAGTTCGAAGTGGATTTCGCGCGCACTTTTTAAACTTCCTTATTTGTATTTGTTGCTTAAAGCAGACTTTACTTGCACCCCTTTAATATTGCCTAGTTTACCAGTCATAGCACCTATTTCATCTGTGGTCCCCTCTACTATCAAGGATATAACCCCCAACCCTTTATCCCGGTTGGGAATTCCCATCCGACCAACAATTATATTTCCATACTGACTGATGATGGAGTTTATCTCGGGAGACTTGTTGCGATCTTCTACTACTATTCCTACAACGCCAATGCGCCGTTCCAGTATAATCACCCCCTATTAAATCAAAAAACACCTGTCCCTAAAAAAGGAAACAGGTGCACTTAGACCTTTACATACACTTCTACCTTGGTGCACCCCTTGGTGTAGGTTTAAACACCCTTCCCTCAGGGAACTCCTTACATTATCAGCCCTTAGCAGCAGGTTTACCCACTAAACCTCAGGCTGTATAGAACTATTATATTCCCTAAAAACTTTGTCCGTCAAGGTTATTTGATTAAATTTACAAAAATTTATGAAAATAATTAACTTAAACTTTTAATAGATAATAGCATATTTTAACATCTCAAAAGGATTCTGTTAGTTTGTGTCGAAAGTGTATTTTATTAGATACAAGATGATTTTTGAATGATAAAATTTCATTATAGAAAAACAAGGAGGTTATATAATGTCCGTTGTAGATGAACAATTGGTGGTCTTCCAGTTAGGGGAGCAAAAATATGCCCTACCCATACAGGAAACCCAGGAAATCATCCGCATGACTGAAGTTACCCGGATCCCTAACGCCAGTTTCTACTTAGAAGGAATAATCAATTTACGTGGTACCATTTTACCAGTAATTAATCTTAACCGTCGTCTTGGGCTACCTGAAAAGGAAGCCGATGAAGAAACCAGAATTGTGGTGGTTGAGCATAGCGATCAAAAGGTTGGTATGATAGTGGACTGCGTTTTAGAGGTAGGTAGATACAGTGAATCTGAAGTTGAACCGCCAACCAATGTGGGTGGTAGCGCAGAGTATTTAAGAGGAGTAGTAAAAAAGGACGACCAGCTGTGGCTACTGATGAACCTAAACAACGTTTTATAATATAGATATAAATTAGATTTGGCTTCTGGAGGACAAATAATGAAACTATCCGCAAAATTTATAACAAACATCCTTATAATATTGGCCCTAGCTGCCGCCGCTATGGCGGTGGCTTGGAACCATTTCAACGGAATACACAACCTGAATGAAGAAATGGTTGCAGAAACAAAACGTTCACAAGTAATTGTTGATATTAGATACCACTTTACCAAACAAGATGGTTATCTAAAAGAATACATATACAATCAAAACAAAGTGGCCATAAACAGCTATCAAAGTGAGGGTAAAAGTGTAGAAAAATTATTAAATCAATTAAAGGGTACTATTGAAGACGAATTTGACCAAGAGCAATTTGAAAATATATTAGAACTTTTTAATAATTACAAGTATTACACTGAACAAGAAGTTATTCCTTACATAGATAATTCAAACAACTTGCAAAAGGGGCTTACCTCATACCAATTAAATGCTAATCCCGCCAAGGTGGATCTTATTCGCCAAGTGGAGCAATTCAAAGACCGTAAAACAGCCAATGTGAATAAATTAGAGGAAAATTCAATTAACCATATAAAGAAAGCAAAATCCATATTGCTTATTTTGGGTGGACTGGCCCTAGTGTTGGGATTGTTAGTAAACCACTTGATAGTACGAAAAGTGGTACTTAATATATCGTCACTGGCTAAGGAATCTGAAAATATGGCAGCCGGAGATCTGACTGCCAAAGTAAATATTTCAGGTAAAGATGAATTATCCGTTTTAGCCAAATCTTTTAATGCTATGGCAGAATCACTGCGAAATATGACCAATAAAGTTATGGATAGTTCCCAAACTATAGCATCCAGTAGCCAGCAACTATCTGCCGCTAGCCAACAGGTTAGTTCAGCGGTAGATGGTATCAGCAGCACTACCAGCCAGGTTGCTTCCATGGCCCAGCAAGGTTCTGCCAATGCAGAAGAAGCAGAGGAATTGATCACCAGTGTAAAGCAAGTTGTAGAGGCTGGAAATAAATCTGTTCAAGAAACCGTTGAAAAAGTGGGTGTTGTTCATCAGGTTGCAGGAGATGCTGTAGCTAGAATGGAAGGGCTAAACGAAAAGTCATCACAAATCGGCCAAATAACCACTCTTATCACCGAAATTACCGAACAAACTAATATGTTGGCCTTAAACGCCGCCATTGAAGCAGCCAGAGCCGGTGAACATGGTCGTGGTTTTGCAGTGGTCGCCGACGAAGTTCGTCAGTTGGCAGAGCGCTCAGCACAGGCTGCAACCCAAATTTCCCAGTTGGTGGAAGACATTCAGCTGGAAACTTCTAATGTGGCCGCAACCGTTAAATCCAGTGCTGATGAGGTTGACGAAGGTATGTCCACTGCCCAAAGAGCCGGTAATTTGCTAGATGACATCAATGACCGCATAGAAAGAGTTACAGAAATAATTACAGAAGTTGCCGCTGGATCCAACCAGTCCAGTCAAGGAGCACAAAACCTTGCAGCTACCACCGAGGAGGTTACTGCTTCAGTACAGCAAATTGCTTCTTCCGCCCAGGACATGGCACAAATGGCCGATGAGTTACAGCATCATGTAGAAAAGTTTAAGGTTTAATTGTAGAAATTTGGCCCATTAAACAAAGCGGAAACCAAAATGACTGTACACTTATACTATCATCATTAAATTTTCATTTCTGATGTGGTGTTAAAAAATCGGAGGTTCACCGTTATGAAAATTGAAGACGAAATCATTATAAAATCAAAACTTTTGGACGGTGCCCATGATATCGTTCTAGCCCATGACCTGAACGGTAATATCCTTTATATTAATGAGGCTGCATGTAGAGAACATGGTTATACAAGAGAAGAACTATTTAATATGAAGATAAGTGACTTAGATACTCCAGAATCAGCAGCTTTAATTAAAGAACGGACAAATGAAGTACTTAGAAACGGGCATGCAAAATTTGAAGTTGAGCATATGCGTAAAGACGGAACTACGTTCCCTATTGAGGTGTCTGTTCAACTATTCGAAATAAACGGTAGAACAGTTTGTCTAGCTGTTAATCGAGTTATAACTGAACGCAAATTGGCAGAGCAGAAAATTTTTCAAATGGCAAATTATGATTCGTTAACAAATTTGCCTAACCGTAGATTGTTCATGGATCAAATTAAAAAGGAAATAGCAAAGGCAAAATGCAATGATAACAAGTTAGCTGTGTTATTTTTAGATCTAGATAGGTTTAAACTTGTCAATGATACCATGGGACATAATTTCGGTGATATACTCTTGCAAAAAATAGCTAAACGCTTAAAAGGTTGTCTGATTGAAGAGGAAATACTTGCACGGATGGGCGGTGACGAATTTATGATTCTACTGCCCAACATATTAACACCAGAAGATACCTACATTGTTGCGGATAAAATATTAAAAGCAATGCAGGGCCCTATCAAAATAAAGGATATAGAATTACACTCCACAATCAGTATCGGTATTGCCATTTATCCTGAACATGGTAGGGATGATGATACTATCCTTGGTAATGCCGATGCAGCCATGTATTGTGCAAAGGAATACGGTGGGAATAGATACCATTTATATACTTCGTCAATAAATGAGTCAGTTTCCAGGCAGTTAGTCCTTGAAAATAATTTACGACAGGCACTGGAGAATGATGAACTAGTATTATATTACCAACCCCAGTTAAATACTGAAACAAAACAATTGGTTGGTGTGGAAGCTCTAATTAGATGGATTCACCCGGAATATGGCATTATCCCTCCAGGAGAGTTTATTACCTTTGCAGAAAGCACAGGCATAATAATTAATATTGGTGAATGGGTATTACGTACAGCTTGTAAGCAAATGAATGAATGGTTAAATAGAGGTTATCAACCCTTTAGAATGTCAGTAAATATCTCTGTTAAGCAACTCCAGCAATATGATTTTGCCAAGGTAGTATATAATATTCTAGAAGAAACCGAGCTAGATCCAAAGTATTTAGAATTGGAAATAACAGAAACAGTCTTTATGCAACGCTCAGATTATTTATTGAAAACTCTAAAAGACTTAAAAGAAATAGGTATTCGTATCACGTTAGATGATTTTGGAGTAGAATATTCATCATTAAATTACCTGAAAAAATTTCCTATAGACGCACTTAAAATAGATCGGTCCTTTATTAAAGATATAAGTATTGATCCTGATGATACAGCTATCACTTCAGCAGCAATTGCCTTAGCAAAAAAACTGAGTCTAAATGTAGTGGCAGAAGGTGTGGAAACTGAAGATCAGTTTGATTTTCTTTTGGAACAAAAATGTAATGAAGTACAAGGTTTTTTATTTGGAAAGCCCGTGCCTGTAGAACAGGCGGAGTTATTATTAAAGAAAGTAAAGGGTCTTGATTAAATATCAAGACCCTTTACTTTCTTTTTTGTATATATAATGTTATTAATCCATTTTCACAGCAGTACCACAAGCTGTAACCATTAGCATTCCTTCACGAATAACTTCATAATCAATATCCACTGCCAGTACAGCATTCGCTCCCATTTGACTAGCTTTAGCACTCATTTCTTCCATAGCTATCTCCCGTGCTTTAGCCAGTTTACTCTCGTAGGCACCGGATCTGCCGCCGACAATATCTGTAATACTTGCAAACAAATCTCTCACTACATTAGCACCCATAATGGCTTCCCCGGCAACAATGCCGTAGTACTGGTTAACATTACGCCCTTCAACAGCATTGGTGGTAGTAATAAGCAATTGTTTTTAGCCTCCCTTATTTATTACTATTCTTTCATTTTGACTTTAACTTCTGACTACTGTCTCCTGACTCCTGAATTCTAGATTTTCTTAAACGCTTTTCTGGCCGCTTCTATAGTATAGTCAATATCTTCATCAGTATGAGCCACAGACATAAATGCAGCTTCAAACTGAGATGCTGCCAGATAAACACCCTCATCCAGCATCGCTCTAAAAAAGGCGCCAAATCTTTCTGTATCTGAACTACAGGCAGTATTAAAGTCAACCACTTGCTTATCGGTGAAGAAAGTACATACCATGGCACCGACTCTGTTCTGACTAACCGGCACACCGGCTTCTTCCGCTGCTTTAGCCAAGCCTTCTCCTAAACGGTTAGCCTTGCGATCTAACTCCTCGTAAACTCCAGGCTTTTTCAGTTCCTTTAAGGTGGCAATACCAGCTGTCATGGCCAGCGGGTTTCCTGAAAGGGTACCGGCTTGGTACACAGGACCCAACGGAGAAATGCATTCCATAATTTCTTCTTTACCGCCATATGCACCCACCGGCATACCACCACCTATTACTTTACCAAAACAAGTCAGGTCTGGAGTAACATTATATATGGATTGGGCACAGCCATAATCAACTCGGAAACCGGTCATTACCTCATCAAAGATAAGTAGGCTTCCGTACTCTTTTGTTAATTCACGAAGACCTTCTAAATAACCAGGCGCCGGTGGTATAACACCCATATTGCCAGCTACCGGTTCCAAAATTACCCCTGCAATGTCTTCGCCTTCCATCTCAAATATCTTCCTTAATGTCTCTAAATCATTAAATGGAGCAGTGATAGTGTTTCCAGCTATACTCTCTGGTACCCCTGGACTAGTGGGAACACCATGAGTTAATGCGCCGGAACCTGCTTTAATCAGCAAAAAATCAGCATGCCCATGATAGCAACCCTCAAATTTAACTATTTTATTTCTTTTGGTATAACCCCTTGCCAAGCGCAGGGCACTCATTGTAGCCTCGGTACCAGAGTTAACCATACGTACCATTTCCACTGACGGTACTGCATCCACAATCATATGGGCCAGTTCAGTCTCTTCTTCCGTAGGGGCACCATAACTAGTTCCCCTCTCCAAATAGTTTTGCAGTGCGTCAATCACCGCCGGATGACGGTGACCCAAAATTAACGGGCCCCATGAAGCTACATAATCCACATAGCGGTTACCGTCTACATCCCAAATGTGAGCCCCTTGTCCCCGTTCAATAAAAAGTGGGTCTGTACCCACAGACTTGAACGCCCGTACCGGACTGTTAACTCCACCAGGTATGTACTTCTGAGCTTCAGCAAACATTTCCCTAGACTTCGAATAAGATTTAGACATTGTAAAAGCCCTCCTCAATAAAATGAAAAATTAAAAATGTAGAATGAATAATTTATCTGTATATATGTTTTATATATATAATATTTTTGCACCTGCAGAATTCTAATTATTTATGTAGGGGCTCAATTCATTGAGCCCTTTACGTTCATATTTTCTCTCATTCAATTCATCATTTTTAATTGCTGACTCCTGGCTCCTGACTTCTGAGTCCTGCTTTCATTAATCTGAAAAATATGTCATACTGCTCTTTTTTAATTCTTTAGTACTGAAGAGCAACTTGTAATCCGTATATTCCACTGCTTGAGCCATTTCTTCTGCCAGTTGATGACACTCTTCCCTAGTCTGACGGTGGATCATAGTGTACAGGTTATACGGCCAATTCTGATGTGTTTTCCTTTGGTAACAGTGGGTTACTTCCGGATGTGCTGCAAACTTGTCCCCCACTTTTTTGGCCTTATCTTCCGGCACCTGCCACACTATCATGGCATTGGCTTTAAAGCCAACCCGTTGGTGGCGCAGTGCAGCGCCTATTCTTCTTAAATAGCCTTTTTCTTTTAGTTCATCAATTTTATCCAACATTTCTTGCTCAGTTAGGCCAAATCGTGAACCCAATTCGGCGAAGGGCCGGGGTACCAACGGCAGCCCGGCCTGTAGTTCTTTAACTATATTTTTATCCATTTCGGTGAGCATACTACACCCCATCCAATTCAAAATTTACCATTACTTTAATAAATCGTTCTGCTGGCAGGTTTAATATATCTGTGATACCTGTCTTATCACTAATCTCATTTAAAATCTTTTCTACTTTCTCCGGTGAATCTGCTAAAATTGTAAACCACATGTTATATTCATGTTCCCGTAGGTAATTATGTGTAATACCGAGATAGCTATTAATCACCGCAGCCACCTCTTCCACCCGTTCTTCAGGAACCTTTATACCACATAGAGTTCCCCGGTAGCCCAGTTTACGTGAATCAAAAATTCCACCAAGTCTACGTATATAGTCTTCATCCATCAGTCTTTTCAATCTATCTATTACTTCATCCTCGGTAACACCTAGTTTCTCTGCCAGTTCTTTATACGGTTGTGCCACTATTGGAAATTCCTTTTGAACTAAGTTAAGTAATCTCTTATCTATTGCATCCAACTTCATGATCTACCTCTTTAAAACTTTATTTATAATTCTAAACTTTGCATTTACCAACAAGAATTCTGAACTTCAAAGCACTAATCAGTTCTCCACATTCTAACTCCTAACTCCTAACTCCTGATTAGTATCCCTTCCGTCCGTGATAAAGACACCAAGGTTCTTCCGCCATAAAGTCTCCGTGATAGTAATATGCTCTGGCGCGACAACCACCGCAAATTTTGTTATTCCGGCAGGTGCCACAGCCTCCCTGAAGTGATTCATTACGCAGGCGATTAAATACTTCATTGTCCTGCCAAATTTCACTAAAGGGTGTTTCCCTAACGTTGCCCACTGGTATGTCAAGATACGCACAAGGTTGCACATCCCCTTTAGGGCTAATAATGCAATATGATGTCCCAGCTAAACACCCTTTGGTAAAGCGCAAATCCATACCCATTTGCTTTGCTATGCGCATAAACTGTGGTGCACAGGTTGGTTTCAGCTCTATATCCACTTCCTGCTGCTTTTTCATGATTCGGTGTAGTAGCTTTTCATACTGCTCCGCCCGCAGAGACTCTTGCTCAATGTTTACTGCTCTACCGGTTGGTACTAAGAAGAAAATGTGATGTGCCACTGCACCCTCCTGCACCGCCAGGTCTGTAATTTTCTCCACCTCATCATAATTCCAATCCACCACTGTGGTGTGGATCTGAAAAGGGAGACCCGCTTCCCGACAATTACGCATTCCCTGTATCGCATCTTCCCAGGCCTTTTCGGTTTTACGAAAGCGGTCGTGTTGAGCCGCATTAACGCTATCTAGGCTAATACCCATTCCCAGAGCCCCTGCGTCTTTCAAACGCTTGGCCACGTCTGGCGTAATCATTGTACCGTTGGTACCAAACACAGGTCTTAACCCTTTGGATCGGGCATGTTCCACCAGTTCAAATATATCTTGACGCATTAGCGGTTCGCCACCGCTAAATATCATTATTTTAAAACCAGCTTTGGCTATTTCCTCTATTAAAGCCTTACCTTCTTCTGTATCTAATTCTTCATCCACCTTTGCCCCGGCATCACGATAGCAATGTTCACAGTACATATTGCAAGCATTGGTGGTATTCCAAGATACCAGCACTTGTTTAGCCCTCCTTCAGCCACCGGGCTGCTTCTATGGCATAATAAGTTATAATAATATCTGCTCCAGCCCGCTTAAATGCAGTCAGAGTTTCCAACACCACCCGTTTTTCATCAATCCAGCCCTTTTGGGCGGCAGCTTTAAACATGGCATATTCACCACTAACATTATAAATTGCAGTGGGATAAGAAAACTCATCCTTAATGCGGCGCAGGATATCCATATACGCCAAACCTGGTTTTACCATCACAATATCGGCGCCCTCTTCAATATCCAACCATGTTTCCCGCAAAGCCTCATCAGTGTTGGGCGGGTCCATTTGATACGCCCGGCGATCACCAAACTGCGGTGCTGAACCAGCAGCTTCCCTAAATGGGCCATAATAAGCCGAAGCATATTTTGCAGAATAAGACATGATTGGTATGTTCCCATAACCGTTTTCATCCAACGCACTGCGAATGGCAGTCACTCTGCCATCCATCATGTCTGACGGTGCCACCATATCTGCTCCAGCCTTGGCATGAGATACAGCTGTTTTAGCCAGTAACTCCAGTGTTGAATCGTTCTCAACCTCATCACCTTTAATTACACCGCAGTGGCCGTGGTTGGTGAACTCACATAAACATACATCTGTAATCACCATCAGTTGAGGATATTTTTCCTTGATAGCCTGTACAGCATGCTGTACAATCCCTTCATCGTCATAAGCTCCGCTGCCCACTTCATCCTTTTCTTCTTCACTTACCACGCCAAAAATAACCACGCCTGGAATGCCCAGACTCACCACTTCCTGCAATTCCTGCAGCAATTGATCAATGGAGAAGTTGTGCACTCCCGGCATAGAGGATACTTCTCTTCTAACCCCTTCCCCCGGAGTTACAAACACTGGGTAAACCAAATCCTCTACACGTAATAGGTGTTCTCGCACCATGCGACGTAAGTGTTCATTGGCCCGCAATCGCCGCATCCTAATAAATGGGAAAGACATATTATCTCCCTCCCTTCCTATTTAATTCCTATTTCTTGGTCCGTTAAGTAACAGGCAGGGTCTTCCATCCAAAAATCGTTGTGTACTGCTTCTGCCCGTGACCGAAAATTACCATTACAAACATTGAGCCACTGACAGTTTTTACAGCGTCCCTTGAGCAATGGTTTCCTGTCCTTTAATCCACCTAAAATGGGGTGGTTAACATCGGTCCAAATATCTGCAAACTTACGCTCCCTGACATTACCAAAGGTGTGGTTTTGGGTGAACTGGTCAGCATGAACATTGCCGTGCCAATCTACTTGGCCAATGGCAATGCCACTTCTATTGCCACCGTTACGACTTAAAAGCTCCCATGCCTTGTCTGCCCTTTGCGGATCAATTGCTTTAAGCTTCAAATATATATATATGGCATCGGCGTGGTTGTCTACTGTTAGTATTTCTTTGTTTAAACCACGACGGTGCATGTCTTCAGTACGGTCTATAATCAAGTCCAGTGCGGCCCTAGCCTCGTTATGGGTGATATCTTCATCCATCATTTCACTGGCCCGACCGGAGTATACAAGGTGGTAAAAGCATGCCCTGGGAATTTTTTCTTGTTCCAGCAGTTTAAAAATATCATTTAACTCTTTAAAATTGTGGCGGTTAATGGTAAATCGCAGCCCTACTTTTTGACCTACTTCCAGGCAGTTACGGATACCCTTTAGTGCAGCATCAAACGCTCCTTCTTTGCCGCGAAAGCGATCATTATTTTCACCAATTCCATCAAGGCTGACACCTACATAACCAACCCCAATTTCTTTTATTTTTTTAGCAACGTCGGGGGTAATTAGTGTCCCGTTAGTGGAAATTGTAGATCTTAACCCTAACTCCCTTGCATAGGTGGCCAGATCAAAAAAATCTGGCCTGGCCAGTGGTTCCCCACCGGAAAACAGCACCACCGGTACGTTAAAGTCAGCCAAATCACGCAAAAATTGCTTTCCTTCTGCGGTGCTCATTTCACCTTCGTACTTACAACCATCAGAACTAGAATAACAGTGAATGCATCTTAAGTTGCAGGTTCGGGTGACATTCCACACCACCACTGGCCCATGGCCGCCATGGGTGCCATGAACTTGGTTGCGTGAATCGCTGGCATATCTCAACTTATCACCAAAGTTATCACTATCTAGTAGCAGTTTGGTTACACTAATCAATTAAGTTTCACCCCATCTATTTCTGTATACTTTTTGAACATCCGAACTAAATATTGTAAAGAAAACCTTGGCTAGTAGAACCAAGGTTTTGTCTTTACTAATCTCTGGAGTCAGTTTGCATAACTGCTTCTACCAGACCTCTAATGGTATATTCCTTTGCTTCAACCGTTACATCAATACCCAGTTCCCGCGCAGTGTTTGAAGTGATGGGGCCAATACTGGCCACCACTACATCTTGCAATAGTTCATTTAAATTATCTACATCAAGCAACTTCACAAAATTCCGTACAGTGGAAGAACTTGTAAATGTTAAAACATGCAGTTCTTTCTGTTTCAATTTTTCTATAACCTTCCCTGCATCTCCTGCCCCCAAAATGGTTTTATATGTGGTAACTTCCTCCACATTGGCACCCATTTCAGCCAGTGCCTGGGGCAGTATTTTGCGGGCAATATCAGCTCTAGGTAGAAGTACTTTGTCTCCCGGTTGAACATTACCTTTAAGTCCGGCGACTATTTGTTCCGCCCGGTACTCGCCAGGCACGTAATCCACCAGCAACCCAAATGATTCCAGTTCCTCTCTGGTTTTCGGCCCAATGGCACAAATTTTTACCCCATGTAATTCCCTAACGTCCTTATTTAAAATCTTTAATCTTTTAAAGAAATATTTCACTCCATTAACACTGGTAAATATCACCCAACGATAAGAAGAAAGGTTTTTAATTGCATTATCCAACGGCGTATAATCGTCCGCAGCCGTTACTTGAATGGTAGGGAATTCATAAGGCTCACCGCCTAATTCTTCAATTCTACGGGACAATGCACTGGCCTGTTGTCGGGACCGGGTTACCAGTACCTGTTTGCCAAATAGCGGCTTATTTTCAAACCATGATAACTTATCCCGCAGTTTTACCACTTCCCCAACCAGTATTATAGCAGGATTCCTAAAATCTGCTTCTTTGGCCTTATCCGCTATGTTTTCCAGCGTACCTACCAGGCTTCGCTGTTCTGGACGAGTGCCCCAACGCACTAGCGCCACCGGAGTTTTTGGACTACGACCATGCTGAATTAGCTTTTCAGAAATGTGCGGAAGGTTTCCCATACCCATTAAAAAAACCAGCGTTCCAATGCCGGTGGCAATTTTATCCCAAGCAATATTGGATTCTTCCTTGGTGGGGTCTTCATTACCGGTGATAACAGCAAAATTACTGGTGGCATCCCGATGGGTAACCGGTATTCCAGCATAGGCTGGAACTGCCACTGCAGAGGTAATGCCCGGCACCACTTCAAACCTAATACCGTTTTCAACTAGTTCCTCTGCTTCTTCTCCACCTCTACCAAAGACAAAGGGGTCACCGCCCTTAAGTCGGGTTACTATGTTACCATCCTTAGCCTTTTCCACCAACAATTGGTTGATTTCATGCTGCTTCATGGCATGCCGGTCTGGAGATTTGCCAACATATATAATTTCTGCGTCAGGACTAGCATAAGCTAGCAGTTTAGGACTGGCCAGTCTGTCATAGACAATTACACTGGCTTTTCTGATGCAGTTTAACCCTTTCATAGTAATAAGGCCCGGGTCTCCGGGACCTGCACCCACTAAATACACAATGCCACTTATCATATTACTCACCATTCTCCTTGCGTACTTGTTCCAAGATTTTATCGGCACCATTTTCTAAAAGGCGATTAGCTAATTCATCACCTAGTTCTGCAGCCCTTTCTACCGGACCTTCAATATCCAACCTTATAGCTTTTGTACCATCTAAACTAACCACAGTGGCCTCTAAATGGAGGGTTGTATCGTGCAGTTGTCCCAATGCCCCTATGGGCACCTGGCAACCTCCTTCAAGCTTTTTCATTAAAGCACGTTCTGCTGTAATGGCACTATATGTATCTTTATCTTCAATACTTTTAACCATTTGAAGAATTTCGTTATCGTCTTCTCTAATTTCTATACCCAATGCTCCTTGACCCACTGCCGGCAAGCATATTTCATATGGTATATATTGAGTAATATGTTCTTCCCAACCCACACGAGTTATTCCTGCAGCAGCCAGTACTATCCCATCCAACTGCTCAATCTGCAGTTTTTTCATTCTGGTGTTGATATTGCCACGTAGTGATTCCAGTTTTAAATCTGATCGATATTTTAACAACTGAGCACTACGGCGCAGGCTAGATGTCCCAACTCTTGCACCCTTAGGTAGTTGATCAATTTTTTTGCCGTTAGGAGTAATTAATACATCTGCCGGACTTTCTCGTTGACAAATCGCACCAATTGTTAATCCATCGGGTAGTTTGGTGGGTAAGTCTTTCATACTGTGTACAGCAAAATCAATTTCCTTTTCTAACATAGCCAATTCTAACTCTTTAGTAAACAATCCCTTATCACCAATTTTAGACAATGCTACATCTAAAATTTTATCCCCTTGGGTTTTAATCTTTACCACTTTAAAAGTACAGTCTGGATAATGCTGCTTTAAATTTTCCACTACCCAGTTAGTCTGACACATGGCAAGATTACTTTCCCGGGTTCCTACTATTATCTCTTTTTTCACTGCTGGCCCCCCCCGGAATGAAGTTGATTTATATTAAGTTCTTTTCCGTTGTTAACATAATTATCTTTTTCTTGCCTTACTGTGTTAAGCTGTTCTGCAGCTTCTCCTTTAACCTCTAGGTTAAACAAATTTTGTAATATTTTAGTATATAAGTGCCCTTCATTTGTAACTGCATATTCTTTTAGCCTGACTATAGGAAAGTGAGTTAACTGTTTCATAATTGAGTTAGCCATAGAGCTAATCACTTTATATTCCCTGTCCGAAACATCACCCAGTCGATTAATCGCCCGTTGTAATTCCCTTTGTTTTATTTGCTCGCCCATATCCCTTAATGACGCAATGGTAGGAACAACAAGTTGAATAGATAGCCAATGCAAAAATTGATCTAATTCTTCTTCAAGAATTTCCTCAGCCTTAACAGCCACCTTACGCCTTTCAGATAAGTTATTGTCCACTACACTTTGTAAATCATCAATATCATACAAAGAAACACCAGGAAGTTTACTAATCCGTGGGTCAATATCCCTAGGTACAGCTATATCAATAAACATCAACTTCTTTTCGGGATTAGCATTAATTAGTTCACACATGTCAGGGTAACGAACTACGTAATGACTGGCTGCAGTGGAACTAATAATAATATCAGCTTTTTTCATATAGCGGTACAGTTCTTCAAATTTGCAGGCTTTACCTTGAAACTTTTCTGCCAACACTTCTGCCCGGTCATAGGATCGGTTAGAAACTATTACCCCAGAAACACCATTGGATACCAAGTGTTTGGCAGTAAGTTCACTCATTTTACCTGCTCCTACCACCAGTACAGAACGACCGTTTAAATCGCCGAATTTCTGTCTGGCCAGTTCTACTGCGGCATAACTTACAGAAACAGCATTTTTGTCAATACCAGTCTCAGTACGCACCCTTTTTCCGACGGTTATGGCCTGCTTAAATAATGTATTCAAAACACTATTAGTGGTCTTTGCCTTTAAGCCTATTTGATAACCTTCGCGAACTTGTCCCAATATCTGCGTTTCTCCCAGAATCATCGAATCAAGACCTGCAGAAACCCTAAACAAATGCCGCACTGAATCAATTAGTGTATGGCAAAAGGTGCAATTTTTAATTTCTGAAATATCCAAACCCGAGTAATCGGATAAAAAGTTCCAAATGGCATTTAAACCATCATCCATTTCCCTTGGGGTAACATAAATTTCAGTTCGATTGCAGGTAGAAATAATTAAACAACCTTCTATACCTTCATAGGAATAAAGCCGCTGCAGTTCATCGGGTAATGCATGGGCAGGGAAGGATATTTTTTCTCTTATTTCCACCGGGGCGGTGCGGTGGTTAACACCCACAGCGACGATAAGCATCTTGAACCCGCTCCTTTATTTTGTCATAACGTTTTTCTTTATAAAGTTTTAAAATATCTGACTGTAATATTTGTTCCAATATTTCCCGGCGCTTCTGATCATCGGATACACTTTGCAAAAGTTCCATTCGCACCTGGCCCAGCAGTTCTAAAAAATCTGCGTATTCCGGACCATATGTGTCCTCCAGTTGCTCCCTGATACGGGCAGCCATCATAGGACTTCTACCGCTTGTAGAAATGGCTATGGAAAGGGGACCTTGACGTACTACCGCTGGTACAAAAAAACTACATTTCACAGGATCATCCACAATATTTACTAATATTTTTTGATCTTTACAATACTCTGCCACCTGTTGATTAACATTCTTATTATCTGTTGCACAAAAAACTAAAAAGGCATCTTTCAGGTCTTGGTTTTTATATTCCCTGGCAATATGACGGATTTGGGCTTTTTCTTTAAGTTCCAATAGTCCTAAAGTTAACCGGGGACTAATCACCGTAATTATTGCCCCACTGTTCAACAGTTTCTTTACTTTTCTTTCCGCAACATTACCTCCACCCACCACAAGGCAGCTTTCTTTTTCTAGCCGCAGGTAGAGCGGATAGAACTCCGCCATTTATATCGCTCCCTTAAAGAGGATGTTCGAAAAGTCCGCGCGAAATCCACCTTAAATTTCTGCGTTGGCTCGGCTTTTGCGGTGCTCACGTATTACATATACGCTCCGCTCCTCAAAGCCTTCACCGCCTTGAACTTTTCGTGTCTATCGTGCTCCTTTTCGAACACTCACTTAAAACTTACGGTATTTAACAAAGTCTGCAATTTTATACAGGGTTTTCTTAGCCTGCACTTCCGGCAACTGCTTTAATTCTTCTTTAGCTTTGTAAATATATTTATCTACAATTTTGTTGGAGTGCTCTATCCCACCACATTCACGAATTAATTCAATAGCCTGATGGACCTCTTCCTCAGTTTTATTTTTATTTTCCACCAGTGATATTAAGGTTTCTTTTTTAGGACTATTCTTTAGCGCATATATAACGGGCAAGGTTACTATGCCTTGTCGTAAATCCCCACCAATAGGTTTACCCAGTTTTCTCTGGTCAGCAACCATGTCCAATATATCATCAATTATTTGAAAAGCAACCCCCAACCTGTGCCCATATCTTCTAAGGGGCATGTATATTTCTCTGGGAGCACCGCATGCCACTGCACCCAGTTGACAACTGGCCGCAATCAACAGCGCTGTTTTTCGGTGCACTCGATATAAATAATCTTTTAAAGTTTGACCACTCTCGTACGCACTGGATAGCTGTTGAATTTCCCCTTCACACATTTTAACACTGGTTCTGGAAAGCACCTTTGCAATCAAAGGTTTATCCTCATATTTGGAGATCATTAATAATGACTTAGCAAATACTAAGTCCCCAGTATGCATCGATACTCTATTACCCCATTTGGACTTCACAGTGGGCGTGCCGCGTCTAGTTATAGCTGAATCCACCACATCATCATGAACCAGCGAGGCCATATGAATTAGTTCCAGAGCCACTGCTAGCGGTAATACAGAGTTGAAGTTGTAATTATAAAACTTGCCGGACAAAAGTGCAAAAGCCGGACGCAATCGTTTTCCTCCGGCATGTAATAAGTGACTGGATGTTTCATTTAATAGAGGGTTGTTATGCTGTACTACATCGGCCAGTTCTTCTTCCACTTTTTGCAGATCATGTCTTATTTCTTTAAAGATATCCAGCACGCTTGAGACCACCTACTTGTATTCTATAATTAGCTTTTCTGCAGTAACATATAAATATTCGCGTATCTATGGAAAAATCCTCCCACATTACCTATATTTCTATACATTGACACAGTAAAAAACCCCCACCCAGCGGTAGGGGCTATTTATAAGCTTTAAATATTTCAGCAACACTATCAGGTGATACATTGGGGTAAAGCACATCATTAATCATCATAACCGGCCCCACTGCACAAGCACCTAGGCAACGAACCAGTTCCAATGCAAACATATTATCAGTGGTGGTTTCTCCCGGTTCAATTCCCAGTTCATCTTTGATGCTTTTTAAAATATCAATTGAACCTCTCAAATAACAGGTGGTGCCCAGGCAAATGAACACATTATATTTAACATTTACTTTCTTTTTATATTCACTATCATTCTGGCCTATACCAGTGCTGCACTGACAGCAGTTTTTGGCATTCATTGGTGACACCCCCATGATGCTTTAGTAGTATTCTTCGGTAACATTTTTACCTGATTGTTTTAATGTATATACTAAGTCACGTATCACATGTTGTTTATATGTGTATATTGCTGGTACTTGTACATCCTGCAAAGACGGGTTAGACGCAGTACCTATAATCAAATGAATATCATCAGCTTCAATTAGTGCTGCTGCCAACCTACTGGCTCCATCCTTACGCGTTTTCAGTTCTGTCAGTTTGGTACCGTACTTTATATACTCCAATGCATAAACCAACGTTACAGCACCTTCGGTAACTAAATTAATACCCGGAAGTATACCGATGGGCGGAATATTGTCGCAATTAGACGATAAATCTACATTAACCTGTCGCCCCAGCACCCGACCCACAATGTTGCCGGTAGTACCGCCGCACACAATTTTTGTTCCTGTTCCGTCCATTAATTTATTTACCACTTCATAATCGTCTTCCTTACTCTGGGGTGGTCCCACTAGCATACTAACATGACGCGGCTTACGGGCTTTAACCACAACAACGGTTGCATCATCACCGGGTTTTTCCCCATACAGGTTGTAGCATAACTGTTTTGTCTCTTCAGCCCATTGGGATGCACTCTTCAACGGGGAATAAGTCTCCTCTAGGTGCTTTGCTACACGATCCCAACCCCAACCCATATTCATAATATTGCCAATGCCGGCATGCAATACCCCATCACTAACTATAACCAGCCAATCGTTATCTTGCATCTTTAAAAAGTATTCATTAATATTTTTTTCACCAATTTTTCTAGAAACTTGGTGAGGTTTTACTATCTTGTTATTGTGGCCAACAAATATAGTTGGGTTGTCAAACTCCACCAAATAAGCTCGGCCATCATCACGAATGTGGCCAATAGTAAAAGTACTATAGGCCAAGTTCCTTACTTTACATACTGGCAGGGTATGGGCCAACGTATCAATTACTTCGTCAATATCGCCACCCATTTTAAGCATAGTGCCAGCGGTTTTAACAGTAAGACGGGATAGGATGTTGGCTTTGACACCACTTCCCATACCATCAGATACTACTATTATACTGGCTCTATCGGTGCGAATAACTTCTACACTGTCACCACAAAGTTCTTCATTGTGTTTTATTAGTTGGGCGATACCGTAATCTAAGCGAATCTCCATCAGCAGTTACTCCTTTTGAGAAGGATCTTCTCTCATTAGTTTAATTAACCTGCTTAATTGTATTTTACTCTCTGCGGTTGCCTCGCCCAACAACCCGGCAATTTCCTGTGCCACCGTCATTTGTTTCTCAATTACTTCCTGAGCTTGAACTATAGTTTGATTCTTAATTAATTCGAATTGTTCCCGTTGGCGCTTTTCCTCAGTAATATCAATAAATATACCCACAACAAGATCCTCATGTTCCACCGGGAAAATAACCTCGCTGGTTACTATATCTTTGTCTGGGTAATTACAGCAAACATCTAACAGTTTTCCAGAGTTAAACACCCTGATAAAGTTTTCGGGATTAATTATATTATCTAATTTCTTACCTACTACCTGCTCACTGGAGCACTTAAACATTATTTCCGCCGCCGGGTTAATATCTAAAACTATTTGATTAGAATCCGCAACAATTATACCGTTAGGCATGGCAGATGTAACAACATTAGAGAGAGACTCTGCCCGTTTACGCATGTAAGGAATACACATTTCCACTTCAGCTTTACCCTGGTAAACTGCTATTGCTTTATCACGACAGGTGTCGTATCCACAGGCTCCACAATTTAACTCATCTTCAGTTTTATGCTTACCTGTTTTGGCTAATATTTGTTGCAATTCAGTTACATTGGGATAAGTTATATCTACTTTTCTAGACTGATACGTTCTTAACATCATTTCATCAGGCAATTTTACTTCAGACTCATCGCTGTGGCCACTGCATGATCGGTAATAGTTCTGCACTTTACACTTACGCCTATATAGGCTTTCATCACGGCACATTGAAAGAGGACCACTTATGCAACCGCCTTTACAGGCCAGTAATTCCATAATCTTAGGCGGAGTAGTAATTTCACCTTCTGCCAGGTGTTTTAAAAAATCAATGCACTCGTCTAGCCCGGTAACAGAAACAAAATCCTCTTCTGGATCGTTCAGCCCTTTTTTAAAGCAGCGCAGCATACCACCTTCTAATGGAAATAAACTGCTAGTGCCGGTTGGTTTGTTATCAAAATCCGCCGCGTTTAGGTTACTAATGTTTATATTACGGTGATTGACCAATTCCCATAGTTCATCAAAACCAAGCACAAAATCCACAGCATCCTCAATACCTGCTGTGGTCTGCTCTCTTTTTTTGGCCACGCAAGGACCTATAAATACAACTTTATGATCTGGGTTAACTGCTTTGATAGACCGTCCATGGGCTACCATTGGTGACACCACGGGAGCCAGCATTGGTATTAATTGTGGGTAGTACCGTTCCACCAGATTTACAATAACAGGGCATGAACTACCAATTAAAGGTTTGTCAAACCCTATTTTTTGGTGGTGCCGGGCTACTAGCCCAGCACCTATAGAAGTTTCTTCAACAATATTAAAACCAATTATCTTTAACAAATCAGGAAGATTTCTAGGATTATCCAAGGGTAGGCCTGCAACAAAGGATGGTGCTACCGCTGCCGCCAACTGTTCACCCTGTTCCAACAACTGCATAACATTGGCTAAATCATTGGAATCAAGCTTTTTTGCATTCTGCGGGCAGGCTAGAAGACAACTGCCATCTAGTACACAGAGTTCATCTATCACTTTAGCATGTAATGTTGAACTATCTATATCTGAACTAATGGCAATAGCTTTCACTGGACAAGTTCTTACACAGCGATAACAATCACGGCACTTTGCTTCGTTGGTAGAAATAAGACCCATAAGATCATCCTTTCGAATGGCTTACTATATTAAGACCATTCGACAGTTCACAATTAATATCCTTTTTCAAAATATTAATTATTTACTGCCAAATCCACCTTCATGGCCACATTAGTTTTAAATATATGCTCAGCATTCTCTGCTGTAACACCAGTAATGATTTCATCCCCTACTTTTATGGAAACACCCTGATCACATTTTTCCAGGCAGAATGTTCCGTGCAAGTCAACATGTTCTTCCATGTCTAAATGTTTAATTAGCTCAGCAAACTTGTTCATTATATCATACGATCCTCTAAGATAACATCCGGTACCCACGCAAACTGATATTTGCACAGAATCACCCTTTTCCGAAGTATTGATGTCAATTGGTTTACCAGTAATCCTCCGTCGTGGTGTATAAGTGGTATGCAGATCATGATGAGTACCACTGGAACCAGCTCCACCAAACCATTCTTCTAATATTTTATTTACATAGATATTGTCTTGAGCTTTGTGAACCTGTTTTACAGCATCAAGATCATATATTTCCTTAAGCCTGCGTACTCTGGCTGCAGTGTCGTTGACATCCGGTTGACCACCGCCGCCAATACAGCCGCCAGGACAACTCATCACTTCCACCACGTGATAATCTGCCTCGCCGTTTTTAATTCGTTGAATTAACTTTTCTGCATTACCAATACCATTTACCACTGCTATCTTAACAGTGTTTCCGGCAACCTCAATTTCAGCTTCTTTTAAACCATCCATGCCACGTACTGGGTAAAAGTCCACTCTACCCACATCTTCTCCACCGATGTAACCGGCAACAAAACGCACAACGGATTCTGCAACACCACCAGAAGCACCAAAGATCAATGCGCCGCCAGAGCCCATACCCAGTGGATTATCATAACCTACAGGATCCAATTCTTCAAAGATAACGCCCGCTTCTTTTATCATCTGGGCCAGTTCTACGGTTGTCAACACTATATCCACGTCAGGTGATCCTTCAGTTTCAAACTCAGGACGTTTAGCCTCAAACTTTTTGGCAGTACAAGGCATTATAGAAATAGATACAACGTCTTTTGGTTCTTTACCAATTCTGCTTGCATAATGTTTTTTCACCATGGAACCAAACATCTGCTGTGGTGACCGACAACTGGACAAATTGCCTAACAGGTCGGAATGGGCTTGCTCACTGTACTTAATCCAACCCGGACAGCAGGATGTGAACAGCGGTAGCTTGCCGCCATTTTTAAGACGATCCATAAACTCCATTGACTCCTCAATGGTGGTCATGTCTGCTGTAAATAGTGTATCAAATACTTTATCTGCACCAACCTTCTTTAATGCAGCTACCATTTTACCTGTTACATCACCAGTGTTGGCAGCAAATTCTTCACCCAGTGCCACTCTCACCGCTGGAGCAATCTGCACCACTACGGTTTTATCTGTGTCATAGATAGCTTCCCATGCTTTATCCACTTCAGACTTAACTGTTAATGCCCCGGTGGGACATACAGATACGCACTGGCCACAGTTAACACATGATACATCGGCCAGTTTTTTATCAAAGGCAGTGGTAACTTGTGTTTCACTACCTCTAAAGGCAAAGTCCCAAACACCGATACCTTGAATCTCTTTACACATCCGTACACAGTCACCGCAAAGAATACATTTGTTAGGGTCTTTTATTATGCTACTGGCTGACTCATCAATGGGCAACTGTTCATCCCGGTTACCAAAGCGTACTTTTGTAACTCCAAACTGTTTAGCCAATTTTTGTAATTTACATGAAGTGCTCTTTGCACATGTGGGGCACTCCCTATCGTGGTTGGCCAACAGCAGTTCTATGATCATCCGGCGTAACCGTCTTACCCGTTCGGTATTGGTACGAATAACCATGCCGTCCATCGGAACAGTGGAGCAGGAAGCCACCAGACCCATTTTCTCCACTTCCACCATGCACAAGCGACAGGCACCGTAAATACTAAGTTCCGAATGATAACAGAATGTGGGTAACTCAACTCCCACCCTACGAGCTAATTCCAAAACATTTTTAGCTTCGTTTATTTCAACAACCTGACCATCAATGGTCACTTTGCCCGTACTCATTTTCTCACACTCCTTAGCAATCAGTTAATTGAAAATTACGCGGTGTAAATGGCATCAAACTTACATTTTTCGATACATGTTCCGCACTTAGCACACTTAGATATATCAATGGTATGCGGCTCTTTCTTTTCACCAGTAATGGCTCCAGCAGGGCAAACCCGTGTACAAAGTCCGCATCCTTTACATTTTTCAGCATCTATAAAGTAATCCTGTAGATCTTTACAAGCTCCAGCTGGACACTTCTTATCCCTCACATGAGCTTCATATTCATCCCGGAAGTAACGGAGTGTGGTCAACACCGGGTTAGGTGCTGTTTTACCAAGACCGCACAGAGAACCATCTTGAATAATATATGCCATTTCTTCCAGCAGAGCCAAATCTTCTTCCGTGGCTTGGCCCTTAGTGATTGAAGTAAGAATTTCCAACATCCGTTTAGTACCCTCACGACATGGTACGCACTTACCACATGATTCGCTTTGCACAAAGCCCATAAAGAACTTGGCCACTTCCACCATACAGGTATCTTTACCCATAACCACCAGTCCACCGGATCCAATCATGGCACCTACTTTTTTCAGTTCATCATAATCCAGCTTTAGATCCAGATGATCTTCGGTTAAACAACCGCCTGAAGGCCCACCAATTTGTACCGCTTTGTATTCCTTGCCTTCAACCAGGCCTCCACCTATATCAAAAACTACTTCTTTAAGGGTCATACCCATGGGAACTTCAACTAAACCAGTGTGGGCGACCTGCCCGGCCAAGGCAAAGGTTTTGGTACCGGGGCTACCTTCTGTACCAAAGGCTTTAAACCACTTACCACCGTTTAATAAGATAGAAGATAGGTTAGCCAGGGTTTCCACGTTGTTAATGATTGTAGGACAACCCCAAAGGCCTTTGTTAGCCGGAAATGGTGGCCTTGGGCGAGGCATACCCCTCTCACCTTCAATGGATGCGATAAGAGCAGTTTCTTCGCCACAAACAAAGGCGCCGGCACCTTCTTTTATATTCATCTTAAATGAGAAGTCTGTACCTAATACGCTTTCTCCTAGTAAACCCATTTCTTCAGCATCGGCAATGGCTTTTTTCAAACGTTTTACTGCCAGTGGATATTCTGCCCTAACATATATGTAACCTTCATTAGCACCGATGGCATAACCGGCAATCATCATGCCTTCCAGCACTCGGTGAGGGTCACCTTCCATCACGCTACGATCCATGAAAGCACCGGGGTCGCCTTCGTCACCGTTACAAATGATATACTTTTTATCTCCCTTGGCTGCTGCAGCAAAACCCCACTTGCGTCCGGTGGGGAAACCGCCGCCACCACGGCCACGTAACCCAGAATCTAAAACTTCGTTTATAACCTGATCTGATTTCAATTCAAAAAGAGTTTTAGCAATGGCCTGGTAACCGTCATGAGCAATATAGTCGTAAATGTCATCGGGGTTAATTCTACCGCAATGCTCCAGTGCTACCCTGGTTTGCTTTTTATAGAATGGTACTTCATCCTGGGTCTTTACCACTTCCCCGGTTACCGGGTGCTTGTACAATAGTCTATCAACCAACTGACCGTCAACTAAATGCTGATTTACAATATCATCCACATCAGATTCTTTTACATGGTGATAAAACGTTCCCTGTGGTTCAATACGAACCAGTGGACCCATTTGGCAAAAACCGTGACAACCACTAATATTTACAGCACATGGCTCATCTTCTTTTTCTTCCATTAACATCACTTTAACATTTAAGCCTTTTTCCGCTAACTGTTCCTTTAAGGCATCATATACTTTTAGTGAACCACTGGCCACACAGCCAGTACCGGCACAAACTAACACTCTTGTTTTTTCTTTGTTTAGCGCCTCTTTTGTTTCTTTTTGTAATTTAATTAAATCTTCACGAGATTTAAGCATGTCGCTGCCTCCTTGTACTTAACCCTCTTCTTTAAGCTTTTTTACCACTTCTAAAATACCATCGGGAGTCATCTGCCCGTATACTGCATCATCATTAACTGTTACCACAGGAGCCAAGCCACAGGCACCCAGGCAAGATACTCTTTCAACTGTAAATTGTAAATCTTCAGTAGTTACTTGAGTTTCTAGTAATTGCAAATCTTTCTTTACAGCAAAGTTAAGGGGTTCTGAACCCCTTACGTGACAGGCAGTACCATCACAGATTTTGATTACGTACTTGCCTTTGGGAATAAGTGAAAATTGCGCATAAAACGTGGCCACCCCGTAAACAGCAGCCGGTGGAAGTTTCATAGCGGTGGCTACGTAAGTGAGCACCTCTTCCGGTAAATAACGGTATTCCTCCTGCACTTCCTGCAGGATAGGAATAAGGTGTGAGGTTTTTCCCTCATGCTTGTCAATGATTTCCTGAAGTCTCTGAAACTTTCTTTGCGGCGATTCCATACACCAAAGCCCCCTTAATTCGTGTTTACTGTATGATTATTAAACTAAACTTATATACCGGGTGGGCTAACCACCCATAAACCCCTGGCTTTTTCCTCTCCCACATTTCTTAAAGCGGTGGGATTATCAAATATGAAGTAAGCTGCATCTTCTGCCTCCACTACATACTTGGTATCCTTAACAGTCACTTCCACTTTTCCTTGAAAAACATAGACAAAGTCTTCATGAGATCCAGAGAATGCAGGAAGGTCAACCTTCTCTTCTCCTACATCCAATTCAAAAACCAGTGGCTGCATTTTCTTATTCCTGCTTCCCAAAAAAGTTAGCATTTCCAACTTAACTTTTTCACTTGCAGACGCCAAACGCTTGCGGTTACTCTTGCGTATTATCACCCACTCTTCTGGAAGTTTCTCTTCAATTAACAAACTAATGCTAGTATTTAGTGCATTGGCAATACTTTTTAACGTCGAAAAGGAAGGGGAAACTTTGTTTTGTTCCAACTGGTAAATAAAGCTAGCCGTTACCCCCACCTGTTGAGCCAATTGTCGAACACTTAAATTATTATTTAAGCGCAGCTGTTTAATTCTCTCACCAAGTGTCATAGGCGCCCCCTATTTTTTCTACCCTTCCGAAAAATCTGAATATTTTATGTTTTTTATTATATTCTGATTACTTTACAAGTGTCAAGTGATTCTTTACATTTTAAATTTATTATTACTAAAACAAAGCGTACACCCCTATTATGACAGCCTGGTTAATTTTTCAACTAAATGCTACATTGCTCTCGAACTAATGTTTGGTGTATAATGTTACCTATGAAACAAAAAATTATTATGCTCATTGATATGAATAGTTTTTTTGCCTCAGTGCATCAAGCCCTAGACCCTTCTTTACAGCACAAACCGGTTATTGTCTGCGGTGATCCGGCCAAACGACATGGTATTGTGCTGGCTGCCTCTTACGAAGCCAAAAGGCCTTATGGCATTAAAACAGGTATGACAGTCAGCGAAGCCAGACAAAAATGCCCCGGCGCCATATTTATTTCACCCCAATACCGCAGTTATGTAGATTTTTCCACTAGAATACTTAACATTTTGCAGGATTACAGCCCTTTGGTGGAACCCTACAGCATTGATGAAGCCTTTATTGACATTACCGGTTGTATAAATTTATTGGGAAAGCCCCAGCAGATAGCAAAAAATATAAAGGGTGATATCGCAAACCAAATAGGAATTATGTGTAGCGTCGGTATTGGTCCAAACAAACTGCTGGCCAAAATGGCTGCAGATTTTGAAAAGCCAGACGGGTTAACAGTTTTAACCGCGGAAGATATACCTGACAAACTATGGCCACTGCCAGTAAGGGAGTTATTTGGAGTGGGAAGTAGGTATGAGAAGCATTTTAGAAAGTTAAACATTAAAACCATTGGTGATTTAGCTCACTTTCCACTGGAGATATTAAAAAAGAAATTCGGATTAATGGGAGAGATTCTACACCTCTCGGCCAACGGCATTGACTACAGCCCGGTTGAACCTTCTAATATGGAATATATTAAAAGTATTGGTAATCAAATCACCCTCCCCCGGGATTACAGTGGGTTTGATGAAATAAAAGTAATTGTACTGGAATTGGCCGAGCAAATCTGCCACCGGGCCAGAGCGGTAAATTCTTTAGGCAAAACAGTATCTTTAACTTTAAAAGATAATTACTTCATCACCAGAAGCCATGCTACCACCATGCCACAGCCTTCAAACATAACTAATGAAGTATACCAAGCAGCTCTAGAGATAATGAAGACCCATTGGGGTAAAAACGCTAGAGTGAGGGCGGTGGGTTTAACCCTTTCTAATCTTACCGATAACAAATCACGGCAGTTAAGAATTGACAATGACATTATCAAGCAAGAAGAACTAGAAAAAGCTTGTGATGCAATAAAAACCCGCTGGGGATACGGGGCAATCAAAAGAGCAACATCCTTAACAGATTTGGGAGGATATTATGAAAGAAAAGAAAATAGATAAATATTATAAAAATAACTTCTTGTACCGCAGCCATACCATGATGCTTCCCGAAATGCACGAGAAAACCATTCACCTTTGCCAAGACTGTTCATTTTTTGTCAAGATAATCGGCAAACAAGAAAATAAAAGTGCCTGTATTAAGCCTATTCCTATCTATAAAAATAAAGCTAAAGGTCCACGGCCAGAAATAGATATTTATGAAATTTTAAAACACATTTCTTCCAAAGAGTTGATGCATTTGGTAGAAACCAGCTCGGCGCACAAAACCGCCTGTTCGGAGTTTGTTAAATATTCAGGAGTCAGAAGTCAGTAGTCAGTAGTCAGTAGTCAGTAGTCAGTAGTCAGAATAAGAATAAAACATTTAAAGACTTGCATGTATGGAGAATCCGTACTTGTAAGTTCTTGCAATTTATCAATTATCCGGGGTGTTAACCCCGGATTAGTTATTTTTCTGTCTAAAGTTATTTATTAGTTCCGTAAAAGTAAGCCGCACCAGTGCCAGTATAACCCCTAAACTATCAATACCCACATCAAGCCACTTACCTGCCCGACCGGGTACAAAGCTTTGGTGTATTTCATCAATTACCGCCACCCCCAACGTTATCAGCCCAGTTAATACAAATACTGAGTAAAACCTTTTCAAATAGCTTCCCAATAAAAGAAAAACTGAAATAGTAAACACAAAGAATACAACCACATGGGCTATTTTCCGAACAATAAATTCAGACAGGTTGGGATGTTGCCTTAACACATCATATATCGGCCTTAATTTCTCGGAGTACTCTATTTTAGCTAACAGCACCTTGGCATTAATACCATGGTCAATTAAAAAGTAGTGTACCTTCTTTAGCACAGGAATGGCCAGTAAGTTAGGTTGAGATGACAGATACCACAACGAAAGAGCTACAAATATCAGCATCACCCAGGCAATTAATTTCTTCATATACTCCCCCCTATCTAAACAGTTATTTCCATAATATCACATATTAAAATTGTTTATAATCAAATATTCTTTAAATCCTTGCTGAGTAGCTAAATAAGTCATATAATGTAGTTAATTGATTGAATTATATACTTTATGGGGGATTTTATATGAGCAAAAAGAAATTTTACAGTATTCCTGTTATTATAATATCTTTACTGCTTGCCTTATCATATTTACCAGGCACCCTTGAATCCACAGTGCATACAGAAGATCCACCAAAGGAAGATAATGAACAGGTAAAGGTGGACAAGCCCTCGGAACCAGCTGATGAACAACAAAATGACCCCCTAGACCCAGAAAAAATTGTAGCCATGGTAAAACCAGCGGTGGTAAAAGCAAAAATCACTGCTGATACAGATGTATATAATAACTATAACTCCCAACAGGTAATAGGACAGTTATCTGAAGGGGATAAAGTTGAAATTGTTAAAGATAAAGGTTACCAGTGGTATTATGTCAAAAGCAATAACTTAACCGGTTGGGTGCCGTACAAGGTGCTATCCATTCCATCAGACCCAAATACCAATGATGATGAAATGACCACCGAACAAGTGGAAGCCTTTGCAAATATAAAAGGCTTTGAAAGTGATACCAATTATCTAGTTTGGGTGGATATCAACCGTCAATTGACCCATATATTAACTGGTAAAAAGGAAAACTGGAAACTCGCTAAAACCATGCCCTCCGCAACTGGCAAAAACGTCTCCCCCACTTTAAGGGGTACATTTACCATTAAGGAAAGGGGCAACTGGTTCTATTCACCCCAGTTTGAAAGTGGTGCCAAGTACTGGGTTCGATACGACGGTGCATACCTGTTCCATACAGTGGCCATGGACAAGAACCAAAAGGTCAAAGACCCCACTTTAGGGGAAAGAGCTTCTTCCGGTTGCATTAGACTGGCAGTGGAAAATGCTAAATGGATATATAACAACATCCCCAGTGGCACAAAAGTATTTGTTAACTAGTTAAAGAATCCCACCGCAGCAAACGGTGGGATTTATATTTATGTTAGGAGAGAATAACCTTGTTCGCAAAACATTTCGATAAACTAAACTTAGACTATAGCATTGAATATAAAACGAAAAAGAATATCGCAATATATGTAGATATTAATGGAGTTAGGGTCACCGCACCCCACAGAACCAGCATTAAACACATAGAAGACCTGCTACTTAAAAAATCTTCCTGGATACTTAAAAAACTGCACCAGATGGATGAAACAAAACAGTTAGTAACTTATAAGGAGTTCACCACCGGCGAAGAAATACCATACTTGGATAATAATTACCCTCTGGTAGTTACATCCAAAAGCAATATTAAAAAAGCTTCATTATCATTTCAAAACAGCTGCTTCACAGCAGAAATCCCAGACAATTACTCTAGCACGGAAAGAAAAACAGCATTAAAGCAGTTACTTATAAAATGGTATAAAACCCAAGGCAAAAACGACATCCAAGAAAGACTGAAATATCTCTGTCCCAAACTTGGAAAACACCCCTCAAAAGTAACAGTTAAAGAACAAAAAACACTTTGGGGTAGCTGTAACCCAATAAGAAAAACCATCAATATTAACTGGAGAATATTGATGGCCCCTATAGAAATAGTAGATTATATTATTGTACATGAACTGGCCCACTTACATCATCCCAATCACTCACCCGAGTTTTGGCGTACTGTCAGCTCAATACTGCCGGATTATAAGGAACGAAGATCTTGGCTTAAAAAACATGGTATAACATTAGATCTGCATACTAAGTTTAAAAACTAATTACTGGGAACCAGCTTTACCAAAATTATCTCCGGTTTCATATTAAACCTGATCGGGAAAACACTTTCCCCCACTCCCCCATTTATAATCATGCGGGTACTGTCTGAACTGTATAAGCCATAATCATACTTCGGAAAAAAGCCCTGCCCCGGTGCCACCACAGCACCCACAAAGGGCAATCGAATCTGGCCACCATGGGTGTGGCCAACCAACACTAAATCTATATTGGAATTTACTGCTTCGTCAAAAATTCTAGGAGCATGGGCCAACAATATCTTCGGATTATTATCAGCTACACTCTTTAATGCCTTACCTAGACGATCACGGCCCGTATGGGGATCATCAACACCCAAAAGCCAAAAATGCTCACCACCGGTGGCAATCTTTACTGCCCTATTATCTAATATATTTACCCCGTGACTTTCCAAAGACTTACGATAAGGATATTTTGCCCACCACTCATGGTTGCCGGTAACAAAATATACTGGTTTATTTTTAATACCCTTAAGTAGTTTAACAGGAGGTTTAATATCAGGTGTTCTTTTATCAATTATGTCACCGGTAAAGGCAACTATATCAAAATGCTGCTTTTTAATAAGATTTATTAATTCTTCACCATAATCTTTATTATGTAAATCGTTCAGATGCAGAATCGTATAACCGTTAAGACTCTCTGGCAGTCCTTTTATTTCAACGGTATATCTTTTAACAGCAATAGAACTGGTTTGATGATAGATATATAATACCAAAAGTAAACACCCACCAATAATTACTGGCCAACGCGATAACTTCTTAATTTAAACATGCTCCCTTCCATTCAATTCCACAAATATTATATCACAGAACATAAACCTATTCTTGACTAGCATATTATAACAAAGTATAATAAACGGTGCACAAAGTTAATACTAACATGGGAGTGGATGGTGTCTGGTGGCGCCCCTAGTCTTCAAAACTAGTCGTGGGGCGGCGGTCCCGTCCCTGGTGAGTTCGATTCTCACGCACTCCCGCCAATAACAACAAGGTCTCCGAAATTTCGGAGGCCTTGTTTTGTGTGTTGATGGTATTTTTCCTTTAAGATTCTTGTTTAAAAAAAATGGTGCTGATATTAATGCAGAAAACTTGTATGGTTTTAATTCAATTATTTATGCAGCAAAATATGAACACTTGGATTTAGCAAGATATCTTAAAAACAATCTCATTTTCCCCTTTTATTTTAATGACCTGTTCTCGCTATAGTTTTCATACATTACTGTATCCTCAAGCTGTTTTCTCTCGGTTTTATGGCGGTCAGGGCTCAAAAAGCCCTTGGTAGGATAACCTAAGATAAGTAATGTAGTTGGCTCAATGTATTTGGGTATGTTAAATTCTTTTCTTATAATATGAGGATCAAACAATCCCACAATTACGCTTCCAATATTCAATTCCCTTGCAGCTAACATCATGTGGTCACAAATAATACCAATATCTAAATCACCCGAACATTTTCCGTCAAAAGGTCGTATTAAAGCATTCCTTTTATCCTGGCATACAATGAGGATACATTGAGAACCGAAAGTTTGATATGCTTTTTGAACCTTGAGAATATTATCTGGCTGTTGAACAACAATAATACGCTGTGGTTGCTTATTGCAAGCGGTTGGTGCCACACGTCCAGCAGATAAAATTCGGCCAAGATCATCTTTGCCTATTTTTTTATTTGTAAATCCACGTGTAGTGCACCGTTGTTTTGCTAATTCTAAAAAATCCATTTTATATTTCCCCCATGCACAAAATATAAATACCTTTACTCCGCAGTATTTAACGCCTTAATATTAACATGAAATCAGACACAGGGACGGTTCTTGCGTCTGTCAGCTTAAAATGAATTGGATCATGGGTGTTATCGGTGTAAACCATTTCTTACTCTATTATGCCAACCATTTTCATTAGAGCTATGGCGTTTGTAGTTTTAGAAACCCCTTTTTCAAGCTTGTAATTAAAGGTTATTTCGTTGTTAATAATTTCGTCATTAAAATTATAGTTCTTAATTTTATCAGGGAATTCCTTTTCCAATATACTAAGCTCCAGGTCATGCGTTGTAACAAAACCAATTGCATTGTATTCAGTAAGATTCTTTATTATTGTCTTGGCGCCTAAAATTCTATCTTGAGAGTTTGTACCTTTAAAAATCTCATCAATCATAAAAATAAGGGGCTTACCATTTTTTGCCGCTTCAATTATTAACTTAATCCTATTTAGTTCCGCATAAAAGGCCGAAATATTTTGCTCTAAACTATCCTGTATCCTCATACTAGTGTAAATATTCATTAAGGGACAGTTGATACTTCTTGCGCATACCGGTGCCCCTGCATAAGCCAGTGTAAGGTTAATACCAACTGTACGAAGCAATGTGCTTTTGCCAGACATATTTGAGCCTGTTATAACTAGAATGGTACCGGTAGATGATAAATGTACATCGTTTGCAACACGGTCTTCTTTTTTAATAAGCGGGTGCCCCAAAGAGGTTGCCTTGAAATAAGGTTTATCATCAGATACTTCCGGGAAAACCCAGTTTGGGTTATCATGTGCTAAAATTGCAAGACTAGACAGCGCTTCTAATTGAGCTATAACCTTTAACCAATCATTTAGGTATTTTCCGGACTTAGATTTCCATTTATTTAACTTTATAATGGTATAAAGATCACTAAAGGTTAGTGCATTAAATACCCAGTATAGAATGTAATAACGAAAACTCAAAAGTCCTGTAATTTTTGATAATGATTTAACTTGTTGGGAAGCAGTCTTACCGTTTACATATAGCCTTCTTTGTATATCTTTCAAAAGCGGGGCTTGTAAAGTCTCCTGTTCAATCATTTTTAGTGTTTCAGCAAATTGGTCTAAGATACAAGAAGCGTTCTCAGTCCCCTTAAGCACCTTAAAGGTCTTTGTTTGAATAATAATTAAAATAAAGAATTGCAACATTATAAATATTAAGGGTAGATATGATGGGACATAACCAAAGGCCATTAAAATTAACATTACGGCTGTGATAATAGGAACTAACCACAGGATATATAAGTTATTAGTATTTTTAATGATTCTTTTTTCATCAACCCAAGCCAGTAAAACCTTAATTATATGGTTTTTCTTATCAGTATTCATACCGGTGGCTTCAAAACCCTGCCGCCAGTCAAATCTTGCTGCAAGGTCTTTAACTGCTTCTTGACGTAATTTAATCTCTCTAACATTTGACTCTTCACTTAACAATGAAGCCAATTCTTGTTCACCTAAATAAAATGTAGTTGCGTTTAAATACTGATATAAGGAACCATGCCCAAAAATATTAAGGTCACTTGTGTATGGGTGATCAGAATCTATAAATCTTTCTCCTTTATTAGAAAAATTGACCCAATGGCCAGATAATCTTTGCAGCCCCTTGGTATTTATCGTTATTAGATTTTGTAAATATGTAATATCATTTCTTATCCTATAATGTTTTTTAATGAGTATCAAAAATATTAAAATTAATGGAAGAAGGTATAGATAAAGAAAGGCTAATTCTTGTAAATAACCAATTATCATAAAAGCAACTATACCCAGAAAAAAAATTCCTCTAATTATAACAAATGAATTATCTCTCTTACGTTCTTTCTTTAACCTTTGTTTATTCCCATTCAATAATGTATGATAAGTACTTTCAATATCTTTCATCAAAATATTATTC
Source organism: Bacillota bacterium (assembly GCA_009711615.1). Lineage (GTDB taxonomy): Bacteria > Bacillota > Desulfotomaculia > Desulfotomaculales > Desulfohalotomaculaceae > Desulforadius. Next base: position 40,557 of record VENI01000012.1, read on the forward strand.
TCCTTACCCAGTTAATATAATGTCTGTTGTTCCCTAATCGAAGTGATAATTATAATTAAACTGCCGCACACTCTTTACACGTTAAGCAAAAATAGGATAGTACGGTGAGGTCCCTGCAATAGTACCTATAGATATACTATGATCTCCGCCTAATATTAGAGGAAAGTGATTCATAGTAACTATTCTTGCCACATTATGGGCAATACTATGAAAGTCAATTGCTAAGTGATCCATCTCTAAAGTAATTACATCATTACATGTTAATTGTTCAGAAGTTTTCATCGACAAATCGCCTATGTCCACTACATCAAAACCAGGGGCAAGTAACTTTTCTATTAAACCAGATTGACGTACAGCATTTGGCCCTTGGTCTGAACCTCGATTATAGTTACCCAAATCCATTTTGATTCCTAATATAGAGATTGGTCTTTGCAAAGTATATCCTCTCCATTTTCTTAGGTTAGAGAAGGTAAAGCTTAATATTAAATCATTGTTATTTAAGCATTGCACACTCTTTATTCTTTAATGAATGAATCATCTAGTTCTTTGTGCATTTTGATTGTTTTTTCTGTAAAAAACAATTAACTCCTTCTTAAATATTTGGATAATACATATAAGCTAATAAACTTTTCCAATATTCTTTTCATTATTTATAAAAAATATTGGAAAAAATAACGATATGAAACGATTTAGTCAGTATACTAAAGGAGGTGTGAAATGAAAAGAAACTGTTTTTATTCATACAAAGGAGGGACCAACTTTCGGTTTTCTCCTTTGTTATTACCTATTATGTTTATCAGTTAACTACTTTGTGTTTATTTGGCCAGGGCAAAGTCCAGTGGAATATTATTATTTAGAATAGTTTAGACTTTTACCTATTTGTCCCATCAATTATTGCAACTAAAAAAAGGAAATATCTTCTCACTAAGAGAAGATTACCAAGAGAAGTCTATTGTAACTGTAAATATTTCTTATTCTGTCTTAAACAGGAGGTTATATGTTTAATAGTATATTAAATTACTTGTTGGGTTGGGAAAGTGTTTATACCACTCAAAAAGTTGAGGACTATGCTAGAATAAAAGGAAAGTTAAATAACAATGGTATTAAGACGAGAACAAAAATGGACACTCCAGGAAGAGCACATAATAGGGGTATGCACTTTGGCTCATCCATTACCACTTACGATATATTGGTTAAGAAAGTAGATATACATAAAGCAAACGAAGCAATACACAGGAAATAAAAGGGGGTTCAATTAAAAACACACCGTAATTAAATCATAAGTAATTTATAATTATACCTGGCAAAAGAGAAAAAAACAACAATTAGATATTACCTTAAATTATCAATAAAGGTTTGGGATATATTTAAACTGTACATCATTAATCCTGATAAAAATGCAACTAATAGGATATAACTTATTCCAATGGTTACCCGAAATTGTGGTTCTACCTCTAAGTACTTCTTGGTATCTTCTTTGTTTTTAATCATGTTAAACACTTCAATAATTCCTACAATAAGAATGAAAATCAGAATATACGCATGTAATTTCCAAATTAATATAACAGTACCTATCAAACCTATGACCCAAATTAAAGGAGATAGTGCTTTTGTTATTCGCCCGCCATCCAGCGGACCAAAGGGCAATAGGTTAAATAAGTTTAAAAATGCACTTATATATGTCAATCCCGCCCAATACGGAGAATTAGTAACTTCAAATAATATCAAACACACTATGGTGGCCAGTAGGCCGGCAGCAGGACCCCCTATAGCTGTTATAGACTCTTCTTTAATACTCTTGGGTTGTTCTTTCAAACCAATAAAAGCACCTAAAAACGGTATAAACATCGGCGCTGATACTTTAAGCCCAATTACCTTAGAAGTTAAAAAGTGGCCCATTTCATGAATAAATATAGCTATCACAAAGCCTAACGCAAATAACCAGCCATAGAACTGTGAATATATAAGGATTGTTAGTCCCATTGTTATAAAAGTGCCCATAAATTTGGAAGCTTTTAAGGCAGTAAGTAATATCTTTGCCAAACTAGCTAATTTACCGAATTTTAAAACTGTAAACAAAGCACCAATTATACCTATTTTAGAAAGAATACCCTTCTTCTTTGGCTTAGGTTTATCGTTGTTTTCCATACTTTCAATATCATAATTTTGATGATGTATGCTCTCTTCTTGGGCTTCGTTATTATTCCTATACTCCATCCAAGCACCTCATTTTTATTAATAATATTATGTTACCTCAACCTTGTATTTTTTACAATCAACTAGTTTGATATAATATAGAAGGGTTGAGTTCATTTATCACTCAACCCTTTTCTATATTATATAGCGTAACAGCCGCTGTTACATTTGAAGTTTTATTAGAAGAATTCGGTTAGGCCGAATTAATTATCGGACCGCACTTTAAATGTTTTTTCTGCTATTTCCAACTGACCGTTAACGTAGGGCCAGTAAATATTTTCTAAAAAATCTTTAATATAACTTCCTTTTTTTGTGCCATAATCTAATTGGTATGCATGTTCAGACAGATCTAATGTTAATAATGGGTGAACCATCCACATACCCTCATAATTATCTTCACACCTACAGTTAATTAAATTACCGTTAGAAAGATCAAAACCAAAAATAGCCCACCCCTCAGAATATCTAGCCAGTACCGAAAATTCTGTTATCCATTCTTCCATAGAACCGTAATCCCTTATCAGCATATTAAACAGTTGTGGCGATGGATTACCTTCATTCTTTTTAAGGCATTCAAAGTAAGCATCATGTAACAATACTGAATTCCTTAGCCAGGCTTCTTCTCTTTTAAGTATCTTGTACATGCTAAAAATGGAGTTTGTGTACGTCATATTAGCTTTTAGTAGCCTGGCCCTAACTTCACGCAATTTGTGATGATAAGGTTTGTAATAAGAGTTATAATGATAATCATACTGTTCTTTAGTGATAATTCTGCTGGTGGAGTTGTTCTGCTCACTCAACACTCTCCCCCCTTAAGTAGCTTTATCTCAATGCTAGAATATATTGTTTAAGTAGCACTAAACTAATTCTTAAATTTTTATTACAAAAGGAAGTTCCACGCTTGAGTTAATAACAATATCTCATTATTTTAATCACAGAATTTATATCCAGTTCCCCAAACCGTTTTTATGTATTTTGGTTCTGAAGGGTTCTCTTCTAGTCTTTCACGCAATCTGCGTATATGTACATTTACTGTGTTATCATCACCTTCATAAGCAATATCCCATATTCGGTCTAGTAGTTGTCCTTTGGTAAAAACTTGGTTAGGGTGAGATGCCATTAGCCAAAGTAGTTCAAATTCCTTTGGCGTCATCTCTATTTGAGTATCACTATTTTTAACCATACGTTTATCATAGTTAATAACTAGCTGATCGAAAGTTAATGAATTCTTTTTATCCTTAGACGGGTTATCACCCACACGCTTTAACACCGCTTTTACCCGCAAAGCAACTTCTACCGGGCTGAAAGGTTTAACCTGGTAGTCATCTGCTCCCATTCGAAATCCTACTACCTTATCAACTTCCTCATCACGGGCAGTAAGAATTATTACTGGAATATTAGAAAACTCTCTTAATTTCCGTAGTGTTTCAAAGCCATCTATTTCTGGCATCATCAAGTCTAATAGTACTAAATCAGGATTTGCCTCTTTAACCCTAGTCAGTGCATCAAGCCCACTTTCTGCCTGTATAACATTAAAACCTTCCCGCTTTAAGGAGTGTTCTAATACTTTTAACACCTTAGGGTCATCATCAACGGTCAGTATTTTATGTGCCATACTGCACCTCCGTATTACCTTTTTTATTGTACATGGGAAGGGCGAAAGTGAACTTACTACCCTTACCGCTACAACTTTCTAATTTTATGATACCACCGTGTAATTCAACGAGGTTTTTCACAAGAGAGAGTCCTATTCCGGCACCACCATAACTACGGGAGCTTGTCCCATCTACTTGGTAAAACATCTGAAACACAGCTTCTTGCTCCGATAGATTGATCCCTATTCCATTATCTTCCACAGTTATTTCTACTTGTTCAGATGCACAATCTTTGCGCGCATTAATTAATACTTCCCCGCCAGAAGGGGTAAACTTAAGGGCATTGGATAAAAGGTTATTCAAAATTTGACTTATCCTTTCCTCATCACCTTTTATAAGCAAATTATTTAAACAATTCACTTTTAAATTTACATTTTTGTTATCAAACTGCGGTCTAATCCGATTTGCTTGATTTTTAACCACTTCTTTCAATATTACTTTTTCTGTTCGCAGCACCATTTTACCAGCCTTAATTCTTGACAAATCTCTAAGTTCATTAACTCTATTTAGTAAATCGTTACTGCTGTCGTTAATTTCATTTATATAGTCCGTTTGCATTTCGTTTAATGAACCAGTATGTTTGTCTAGCAAAAGTTCAGTAAAAGCGATAATTGCAGTTAGAGGTGACCTCAGTTCATGGTTTGTATTTGCCAAAAACTCGTCTTTTAGACGATCAGTCTTTTTTAATTGATGGTTAGCCGTTTCTAATGCTTCATTAGTTTTATGCAATTGACCTAAAGCCTCATCAAAAAGCCCCTTTAAAATCACGCTAAAGGATATAATTTTAAACATATGACCTAAGAGATTATATGAGCTATAAACATGATCGTAAGTGGCAAAAGCTACTTCACCAAAAATACCTATTGCAAGAGCATATACAAGCCATAAATCTCTTTTGTCAGTAGATTGATTGTTTAATAAACTGATAATAGTTAGACTGTATAACCCAATTACTATATATTCACTAAATACTTTTAAAGTGGTTTGCGCCTTAGAAACTGGGTCATACATACTAGGCAAATATGGTAGATAAACTGCCACTGCTATCAAACTGGCCACCGATACCAGAGTTGTCAAAGCAAACATAGTGGTAGGTGTGGAAAGGCGCAGTTCTCTTTCCCGCGAGCAAACAGCCAAGAAAATCCCCATCCCCTGTACCAACCGTGCTATTATCCAGTAAGTAGAAGCTTTATTGGCACTATTATCAGTTATAAAATTGGGCATACCCAGGTAAGAGAGGGTATGTATGAAATCTGTTATACCTAAAATGCAAAAGACAATGGCCATTATGAGCATCTTTTGACGCTGATGATATACGTAATCATACCAACAAAAGATAGAGACAAGCATAGACACAATAACACTGGCAAACTCTAATGTTATGTGCATGGTTAAGAAAATTTCACTCTCGATAACAAGATTGATCTTGCCCACTAGCAGATAAAATAACATGAGAAATATCAGTGTAATAATAAAAGTTATCTTATTAATTATCAAAGGTTACTAATCACCATCCTAATTTTACCTAATGGAGGTTCAGGTATCATCACACTAGCTAGGGTTTCCGTCTATAACAAGTTACTCTTTTTTATAATTGCATCCCCTTTTGCATAGTGATAAACTCCTGTTTTCTTGGGCCTTTTTCCCATTATAACACTTTTTCATCCTAATATAATTTTCCTCTTTTATAAAAACAAACCCTACATCAAATTCTTCAGATGCAGGGTTTGTGATTTCATTTTATCTTTTTTAATAATTCATTCACTTCTTCTATAGAGAACAACTTTGGGTCAAAGTTGTCTATCCACCCTTTTAGTTCTTCATACCTATGATGGTTTGGGTTATTAAGTACCTTTATAGCGTAATTGTATTCATCAATCCCCCCAATATCTTCGGAAGGACAATGATTTTTACCGTCTAAACAAACAGGATAGTCTTCAACTTCTTGTGGATCATATACTTTTTCTATAATAATATGATGTGCCCAATTGTTACTAAAGTCATATGTATATAGGAACTGGTCTTTTCTTTGAAAATCAAATTTACTTATTTTAATATGCTTTGAGCTTTTGGCATTTGGGGTTGGCTCTATCCCCGATTGCTTCTCTTCAATAATAACATCGTCAACTTCAAAACTGTACCAGTGCGATTGTTGCCAACCCATAGCCGCCTGCAATATCTTGTGAAGTTTGTGGAAGGTAATGTTGTCACTAATTAGTATCTTGCGCCAAATGTTTGGGCTACTGCCTTCAAGTTTAAGTCTTAACTGTATCACTTTTTCTAGCATCATAACTTCCTTTCATTGCTAATTAATGTAATATTTATTTATTCGTTTTATTTTTGATAATTCCTTCATTTAAATATCTTCTAACTTGATATTACTTTTGTAGAACAGTTTTTAAACTATTAAATAAAACAGCAGCCATGGCCAGTTTTCTAACGGCCATGGCTGCTGTTTCTATTTCCATACCAGGTTATCTAGCTTTACCCAGTTTTTAATAATATTTTTTATCTGTTCTTCTCCTCTACAAGTGAAACCCCGGAACTTGTACCTATACGATTTGCTCCTGCATCAATCATAGCCTCTGCATCTTTACTATTCTTAATACCTCCAGATGCTTTCACTCCAATATCCGGTCCCACTGTTTTTCTCATTAGTGATATATCCTCCACTGATGCACCTCCAGTTGAAAAGCCAGTTGATGTTTTTACAAAATCTGCTCCGGCCCTAACAGCCAGTTTACATGCATTTACTTTTTCGTCTTCAGTTAAGAGGCTGGTTTCAATAATAACCTTGACTATAGCTTTGTCATTAGATGCATTAGTAACAGCTTTAATATCTTTTTCCACAAGATCATATTGCTTATCTTTTAACGCTCCTATATTAATTACCATATCCACTTCTTTGGCACCGTTTTCTATGGCATTCTTTGTTTCATAGGCCTTAACTTCGGGAGTGCTAGCACCAAGGGGGAAACCAATAACAGTTCCCACCTTAACTTCCGGTGTATCTTTTAATATCTCAGATACAGTTTTAACCCAAGTGGGGTTAACGCATACTGACGCAAACTTGTATTTTTTTGCTTCTTCCGCCAGTTTAATAATTTGGTCTTCCTTAGTATTAGCTTTAAGTGTTGTATGGTCTATCATTTGGGCCAACTTACTATTCATTAAGAGGTGCACCCTTTCTATTCTCGAATTTCATCATAAATTAATGTCCGTTTATCAACAGGTTGCTTTGTTATTGTATAACAATCATAAATTCGGTTAACAACTTCATTAACATTTTCTTGGTTACTATGTATGCTAACTAGAGGATCCCCCTTCTTTACTATATCACCAATTTTTTTATGTAGAACGATACCTACTGCTAAATCTATTTCAGAGTCCTTTGTTGCACGTCCAGCTCCTAAAGTCATTGCTGCAGTTCCGATTTCATCAGCAACTATCTCAGAAACATAGCCATCCTCTTTAGATTGAACTTCAGTTACGAATTTAGCGGTGGGAAGCATAGATGTATCGTTAACAACAGCAGCATCGCCACCCTGGGCTGATAAAAAGTTCTTAAAAGTTTCTATTGCTTTACCATTGGCTATTGTCTCTTCTAGCATTCTTCGTGCCTCTTCAGGGCTTTCTGCTTTCTTTGCTAAATAAACCATGTGGCTTCCCAATGTCAGACATAACTCCCTAAGATCTTCAGGACCTGAACCCTTTAAAGTGTCTATGGCTTCTTTAATCTCAAGAGCATTGCCTATGGCAAAACCCAATGGTTGGTTCATATCGGATATAACTGCCATAGTTTTACGACCAACTTTATTTCCTATCTTAACCATAGCGTGGGCTAATTCTCTGGCACCTTCAAAGTCCTTCATAAATGCACCGGAACCAGTTTTTACATCCAATACAATGGCATCTGCGCCGGCAGCAATTTTTTTACTCATTATAGAACTGGCTATTAAAGGAATAGACTCTACAGTAGCTGTTACATCCCGTAATCCATAGAATTTCTTGTCAGCCGGAGTTAAATTTCCACTTTGACCCACCACCGCAACTTTATTAGTATTGACAAGCTCTATAAACTTTTTATTATCTATTTCCACCTTAAACCCAGGCACTGATTCTAACTTGTCAATGGTACCACCGGTGTGGCCCAATCCTCTGCCGGACATTTTTGCTACCGGTACACCAACTGCTGCAACAAGGGGTGCCAGAACTAAAGTGGTAGTATCTCCAACGCCACCCGTGCTATGTTTATCAACTTTAATGCCTTCAATTGGTGACAGATCAATTTTGTCCCCTGACTCCATCATAGACAATGTTAGATGCGCACTTTCAGCTTGGGTCATGCCTGTAAAAAAAACCGCCATAGCAAAAGCCGACATTTGGTAGTCAGGTATATCTCCCTTTGTATATCCTTGTATTATAAAGTCAATGTTTTCCTTACTCAGTTCCTTGCCATCCCTCTTTTTTTGAATAAGATCAACCATTCTCATTCTTAATCATTCCTTTTAATATTTTTTAGAAAAACATTCCTGAAATAGATAATTCCACAAATACGCCATTGTACCTGCTACAACTACCTAACCAAACTCGTTATTCTGATCAATAAACTTGTTAATAATATCATCTCAATTATAATTTTTGATTACTAATTTTTAATTATTAAAGCCCAAGCGAATTAGCCTAGGCTTTAACAATTCTACGGTTTTATATGATCTATTTATATTGACATATAACAAGATATACTTCTTTTTCTTCTGAGATTAATTTAAAAATATTTAATTCAACGGGTAATCTCTCTCCATGCTTAGTAACATGAACCACCCAACCCAAAGTTAAATTTTTTATTGAACTCAAACATTTATTTATTCTGGGCATAATTTCCCCGTAAACTCCTTCGCATAATAACTCCGGGTTTAAATTAAGGAATTCATCTCTGGTATAACCTGATAGAACTAATTCAGAATTGTTTACATCAATGATTCTTAGTTTGTCATCCTGGTCATATTCAATTATATACATTGGCACTTCAGCAATGTAAAAGTAGTTGTTAAAGTACATCGGGTCAGTATTCACCTTTTGTTGCTTTTGATCTGTGAATCCTAAAAGATAGGCCGGGGTACAACATAAAATCTCTGCTAGATTATTAATAATTTCCAGGCCAGGGGTCCGGGAACCTACTTCCCAATGAGCAACTGCACCCCTTGACACATTTAATAAAATAGCCAAATTTTGTTGGGTCAATCTGTTTTCTCTTCTTAATTCTTTAAGTCTAGCTCTAAATAGTTTATTACAATAATACATTATGTCATCCCCATGCAGATATATAAATGATATTATGTATTTAGATTATATAACTTTTTATAAAATAACTAAACACTAAAATAAATGGTTAAAATTACAAGATGACACTCACAACGATACTTAATGACTTCCTTTATTATTTGAATAATATTCTTCTAACAATTGCTTCAATTTTCTACCAGTTTCTAATAACTCTGAATCATTTGTTTCTCTATTTAATGCTAACAAATACATTTTAAGCCTTAATTTGTCAATAGCATCTAGAATATCTCCTTTACTATTTTTAATTTCAATCACCTCTCCCTTATAAGAGATACGCAAATTATTGATTATACAAACATTAACATTTTTTTACCTAACTTTTTACCAATAGTAACAAACTGTTACACTATTAAAGCAAATTTGTACCTTTCTTACCAATTGTTACAGTATACAAAAAGAATAATTAATGAATGTAGTATCCTTCATGTAAGGAGTAAATATGGAATTGATACCTAGAAATAATATAAGGTATGAAAAAATAGTTTTTATCGTAAAAAATCATTACTACTTTGAAATACGAAAACTGGCAAAAGGAGGGCTTTTTGGGTAAAAAATTAACACCTTAGGTATATGCCTAAGGTGTTTTAATAATGAAACTTTTATATATATTATTAGTGCCACTTGACTAACTAGTTATTTACATTAAAATCCCACATCGAGCTTAGTAAATGAGTATAATTATCAGAGCAGGGACCTAAAATATTTCTTAGTCTACCATTCTTATTATTCGTGTTTTTGTTTACTAGATCATTCTTCTTTAACAACATTTTTACGGCATCTATATCCACATCTAAATAGTTTGCTAAATGCTTGACTGAAAGACGAAGATAATTATTTTTTACATATTTGATATCCATCTCTGACCACTCAACATTTCTTTTATAGGTTGCATAACCCATTGACCAGGCTCTTTTCTTCACAAATAAGGGTGTAAATTTTTCTCCTGCAAGAAAGGCAACAGTATAAGCAGTTTTGTTATGGTATTCTTTTTTAATTATTTGGTCTATTCTTTCTATATCTTTGTTAGTATACCTAGAAATAATTCCACCCCCTTATGGAACAAATAAGAAAGTGCAGTCAGAGACTGCACCTAATAAAATTCAATATTATGCAGTCTGGCAATCTGACTCCGCAGGAGTTGAAGACCCATGACTTTGCGTCCCACTCTTTCGAATGGTTTGCCCTAAAGTAATTATTTTTAATTAATGAAAATTCATGTAATTCTGCTTACTTATACTATAACATGAAAAGATTATATAATCAATTAATTGCAATACCAAACTTTTCGAACTCAACATATTCTAATAATTACACAAACCATCTTTCCGCTTATGAATAGCTTCAAATAAAACCTTTAGCAGAACTAAATTAAATTGTTTTTATAATTTTTAATGTCCTGGGTGCCCTTAACTTAATAATATTCATAATTCTTAAATGCAAAAAGGAGTTCGTTAAAAAAAACCGAACATTTATGTAAACTGTAACAAATAGGTGGTAAATTATATGGCTAAAATGAAACTTAAATACAATCTAAATGACACCCCTCCCTTTCTTGAACTATTGTTATTGGGTCTACAGTGGTTGGCTATTGCAATACCCACTATTATTATTCTAGGGAAGGTTGTGGCTGGATTACATTTTGATAATCCTATAGATCAAATAAATTATTTACAAAAGTTATTTTTTGTAGCTGCCATTAGTATCTTTATTCAAGTGATTTGGGGGCACCAACTGCCATTAATTATGGGCCCGGCAGCAGTTTTATTAGTAGGGATAGTGTCCAGTCAGAGCAGCAATGTTAATTCTGTTTATTCCTCTATTATCATCGGCGGCATTATCCTCACAGTACTGAGCATAACCGGGTTATTTGGTTACTTAAAAAGACTATTCACCCCTAGAGTTGTGGCAACAATATTGATTATGATTGCTTTTACTCTTACACCAATGATTATGAATTTAATCATAAATTCTGCGGTGCAGGGAACATCATTTATTAATCTTTGTTTTGCACTAATTTTAGTTATTGGTATGTTTGTAGCAAATAAGTTTCTCATTGGCATCTGGAAATCAACTTTAATTATTTGGTCAATAATTGTTGGTAGTCTACTATATGTTTTTATTGTTCCCCAGTATCAATTGTTGGAATTTAACACTAATGTCGGGATTATATCTCCATTATTTGAAAGTATAAACTTTGACTTTAATTTTGAACCAGGTGTTTTGATTTCATTTCTTGTATGTTTTTTAGCTTTAGCCATCAATGACCTAGGGTCAATTCAGTCTGTCGGAGAATTAATTAAACCTGGCAGTATTCCAAAACGGATTACAAGAGGTATTGCCTTTACCGGGTTATCTAATGTATTATCAGGTTTTTTAGGTGTTATTGGACCGGTAAATTTCTCACTTAGTACAGGGGTAATTGCCTCTACTGGTATTGCATCCAGATTTACATTAATCCCCACATGCTTTGGGTTATTAATAATATCTTTCCTACCTGGGGTGATTGCTTTGATTGGGAACATTCCTTCTGTGGTAGTGGGAACAATTCTTATTTATATTTTATGCTCACAGATATCTGCCGGTTTATTAGTTGCTTTTAATTCTATTAACAAATTCTACTTCGAATACGGCCTAATTATTGGTTTACCCTTAATGCTAAGCACCATAATTTCTTTCTTACCAGTTGAAACATTAACTACCTTTCCACCATTGGTTAGGCCAATTATCGGCAATGGCTTTGTAGTCGGTATCTTAACAGTACTTATTATGGAACACATAATTTTCAAGGAGAAAAAAGCAAATCAAAACAGTTAAATTTACTATAGGAGGTGATTTAGCTTGAAAAGATGTCCCTGGTGTGAAGGTAATGAATTGTATATAAATTATCATGATATGGAATGGGGAGTCCCTGTTCATGACGATATTAAGCACTTTGAGTTCCTGATATTAGAATCTGCTCAAGCAGGGTTAAACTGGCTAACTATTTTAAAAAAGAGGATTAACTACAGAAAAGCTTATGATAACTTTGACCCAGTCCAGGTTGCAAAGTATGATGAACAAAAAATTAAAGAGCTAATTAAAAATCCCGGTATTATTAGAAACGGAAGAAAAATTGAAGCATCCGTTAATAACGCTCGTAGATTTATTGAAATACAGCAAGAGTTCCAAAGTTTTGATAAGTATATATGGTCTTTTGTAAATAATAAACAAATTAAAAATGAATGGTCTCACATTTCGGAAGTACCGGCTAATACTAAGTTATCCGATAAAATAAGCAAAGACCTTAAAAGACGAGGCTTTAAGTTCATCGGTACTACAATTATATATTCTTATATGCAGGCGGTTGGCATAGTCAACGATCATTTGATGGATTGTTATAGGTATAATGAAATATAAAGACCGTCTTATGACGGTCTACGTTTTAACTAATGCGCTTCTGTTGTTGAGAATAAATATCCATGTTTTATTAGGCCCATAAAGAAATTAATAATTATCCCGCTAAATATTGCGTTTAGAAGAGTTCCTATCCCAATTGGCCCACTAAACCCAACTGCCAGAAGCACTAGTATAACATTTATTAGTGTTCTAGATAAAGATACATTTAAACCTGTTATATTCCTAATTACAAGCATCATTCTATCTATAGGATTAGGGGCATAATCAGCTTGTAAATATACTGCAATGCCTAATCCAGATAAAAGAATCCCTATATTCACACAGACTAACTGACCTATCAGTGTAGCGGGATTCAACCAGTCGTGAAGTAAGAAAACCCAAAAATCTATCCCTGCACCAGTGATTAACGATGTTAAAAGAGCTAAATATTCTGGGCGTTTTTTTTGAGCAATAGCATTAAGAAGTACCATAGTTAAGCCAACGATAATCTCCCAACTTCCAATTGTAAGTCCAAAACTTCTAAACAAACCTACCAGTAAAGCATCAAATGGAGATGTACCCATTTTTGATTGAATTGTCAGAGCAATTCCTAGCGTTAAAATTAAAATACCAATAACATAAGTTAAAAACTTCCTTAGGGCTAAGCTCACGAATCATTCTCCTCCTAAAGTAACCTAACAGAATGATTCTCTCACTTTTTAAAGGATAAATCAACTAAAACTTTGGTCTGTTAAATCTTAAGCAGAATATTTAAAGTGCATTATTTAGTTATTTAGCCTCTTGTGTTCTTTCAAATTCTTCTGAATTGAATTCAACATTAATAACAGTCCCATCTTTACTAGACTCTATATCAATCCTGGCGTTGTGACGGGCGGAAATACTGAAACATATGGCCAACCCTAAACCTGTCCCCTGTTCTTTGGTGGTAATGAACGGTGTGCCTAACCTTTTCAGAATATCTGCATCAAAACCTCCGCCTTGATCTGTTACAGCTAATATAGCTTTGTCATCTTTACTATATGTTCTGATAGTTATTACTTTATTGGGTGCTGCCTCCATACCGTTGTTAATTAGGTTAAATATTAACTGACGAATTTCTTTTTCATTCATCAATACATTAGGAATATTACCTTGTATAAACAGCACTTCTACATTATGTATCAGGGCGCTAGCTTCTATCAATGGCAAAATCTTATTTATCACATCATTTAGGTTTTTAAGTTCTAGTTCATCCGGTTTACTCCTAGCTATAGAGAGGAACTCATTAATAATAGAATTGGCCCGGTTCAATTCTTCTATCATTATATTAAAACTATCACTAAATTCTTGGCATTCTTGTTTTTTTGAAAGTAACTGCAATAGACCACGTACTGTGGTCATGGGGTTTCTAATTTCATGACCAATACCGGCAGCCATCTGCCCCACTATATTAAGTCGTTCTAGTTGGGCCATTTCTTCTTCCAGTCTCTTTTCCTCAGTAATGTCCTTTGCCACAGCAAGTACATACTTTTCACCTTGGATTTTAATAATATCAAGTGATATTAAAGCGATACGCTCCTCCCCTGATTTGGTTATATATATGACTTCTATATTTTTTATTGAGGCATCTTGTTTTAATTGTTTAACTAACTTTTGATGTACAAGATCATCCCCAAAAATACCAATATCTTTAGGTGTACGATTTATAACATCATCCAAAGAATATCCAGTAGCTTCTACAAAGTATTCGTTAACTTCGATAAATTTAAAATCAGGATAACTTTTAATGGACATCATACTGGGGCTGGCATTAAAAGCTTTAGAAAAACGTTCTTCTGAAAAACGCAGCTGTTCCTCAGCTTGCTTGCGCTTGGTTATATCTCTTTGAATGCTGGCCCATGCAACTGGTGTACCATTCTTTTGTATCGGAAATATCTCATATTCTGCAAAATAGTTACTTCCATCTTTACGTTTTTGAAATATTTCCCCTGACCAGTATTTATTATGGCGAAGTTTATTTATTATTTCTTGCTTTAATCCAGAAGCATTTTTCTCAGAATTAAAAAAAATTGGATTTTGCCCAAGAACATCATTACTAGCCCAACCAGTATACTGTTCTGTGGATTTGTTTACATATATAATACGTCCATTTAAGTCGGTGATAATAATTCCCTCCGGCAAATCATCCACTAGAAGCGCCTTTACTTTTTCTAATTCATAAATTGTATTATTTCTACTGTTCTCCCCCATAAACAGACATAGCACCTCCGTTGACTTTTGTTAAAAATATTAAACATAATATTGTACAAAACCTTCTTCTTTTTGAAAGTTTTCTAAATATTTTGTTTTTTGTGTTTGGTATGATTAGTATTACCCAATAACAAAAGCCAGGAGGAATTCTCCTGGCTTAACATAGCTTAATACTCTTGACACCATAGTTGGTAGAATTTTTGCGGGTGTTCACATGCTGGGCAAGTTTCTGGAGCCTTAGTACCTTCGTGTAGATAACCACAATTACGACATTTCCATTTTACTTTTTCATCTCTTTGAAATACATTGTTTTGTTCAATATTATCTATAAGTTTTAAAAATCGTCTTTCATGTCCCACTTCAGCATATGCAATGGCTTTAAAAACTGCTGCAATTTCAGGGAAACCTTCTTCTTCAGCTATTTTAGCAAACTCAGGGTACATACTTGTATGTTCATGGTTCTCACCCCCGGCTGAAGCCTTTAAATTTTCCTCAGTACTGCCAATTACACCAGCAGGGAAGGAGGCAGTAATTTCAACCTCATCACCTTCTAAAAGTTTAAACAGTCTCTTGGCATGAGCCTTTTCATGATCTGCTGTCTCTAGAAATATTGCTGCTATTTGTTCATATCCTTCTTTTCTAGCTACGCTGGCAAAGTATGAATACCTATTTCTTGCTTGAGACTCACCTGCAAATGCAGTGAGAATATTTTTTTCTGTTCGAGTTCCTTTTAAACTCACAAAAACCTCTCCTTTCTTAGCTATATTACGCTTTCCAATTACCATGGATGTTGCAATATGCTCTAGCTGAAACCTGCTCTGCATCTATTTTAAACACTGCCTCGGGTTTATCACTGTGGTTTAAGAACTGCCTAAATGTTTTTCCATCCGCAAGCACTTCAATCCATTCAATATAATGCTTTTCTTCCATTGGATGTGCTACACTACCCACCTTAACAATTACTTTGCCGTCAGTCTTTTCTACTACTGGTACATGCTTTTCATTGGCAGCATCCACCGTATTTTCCGATTGTAACTCCATAGGTTTGTTACAACAAATTAATTGTCCTACACCAGTGTGTAATACTTCTACAATATTTCCGCAAATGTTACACTTGTAAACCTGCAATAATTTAGTCATCTCTATTTACCTCCTAATTAGATATTAATTCTCTTACTAATAATATAATTGTTAATCCTTAAGGCACTTTTACACAATTCTTAATAATCTATTAAAATCAAATATTTGCTCCCATTCCAATTTAATAAAATGTTAAGATCTTGTTTATTAATTAGAAAACCTTCGCAGATATAATGCTGATAATGGAGATAAAAATATATGATTGGAGTGATCTTAAGTGAAGAAAAAATGGAAATGTTTAGTTTGTACTTCAGTATTTAAAGGAGAAGAACCTCCCATTCCTTGCCCTGTTTGTAGCAGTTCAAAGTTTGAAGAAGTACCAATTGAATGATATTTGCCTCCTCTGCCTTTCATTAAAAACAAGCCTCTAAACGAGGCTTGTTTTAAGTGTTACATTTTCTTTCTAAGATAATAATATGATCCCACATATCCAATCATTGCTGCCATAAATTCCATTAATGTTCTAGTAGAAATTTCCCCGTATTGTACAAGCTCTTTTGTATAGAACCAAAAAACAACTGATAACATAGCATAAAAACCTACTGATAGCGCGTAGTAAGTAATCATTTGTGCTCTCTCATCTAATTCTTTTTCCTTACGCTTAATCCGCTTCTTTTTTGTCACAAAAGCAATAAATATAACAGCTAAAATGAAGAAATTACCCATCCAATCTTCGATTGAATCTCCATAATACAATGTCCCTGCTAATATAATTATTGAAATTGTTACAAGCATAATGCGGTTTATTAACTTAATCTCTTTTATAAAAGAATTATTATTCACCTATCTCCACCTCCGAAAAATCAAAGACTTCTTCAATGCTGCAGGCAAAAATCTTAGCAATCTTATAAGCTAGAACTAATGAAGGATTATACCTACCATTTTCAATAGAAATTACAGTTTGTCGAGATACTCCTAATCGGTCCGCCAGTCGTTCCTGGGTTATTTTAAATTCTCCTCTTAATTGCCTAACTCTGTTATTCACTCAAAATTACACCGCCTTTGTAAAACAAACTTAACGTTAAGTACACTTTACATATTAGCATATAATATCAGTAATGTAAAGTGCCCTTTACAAACCTATAAATTACAAAGTATTTTTATTATATATTTACTCATAAACCAATAAAGTGTAATATTAAACAAAAAGAATCAGCAGACTGTTTCTTATATTGGATGAATTATACTGGGGGAATTATAATTTGACTAAAAAAATTATAACTAAAGACCAATATCTATTCTTAAAGGGAGAGTTGGACTATCACCAGCAAAATGGAACAATCAACGACGAACAAAAAGACCAAATTCTAGACTCCTATCAAACAAAACTAGGACTAAATTTTATAAAAGTACTCTTAACCATCGGCGGCATTCTAGTTGGCCTGGGTATCTTAAGCTTTATCGCCAGCAACTGGATGCAATTGGGAAAACTGGCCAAAATATCAGTTATCTTATTTACTTACTTAGGCTTTTTTACTGCTAGTTACAAAACATCTGAAAGTTATCCCAAAACCAGCAGGGGCTTATTGTATTCAGCTTTACTGTCTTATGGAGCAGGCATCTTTTTAATCGGTCAAACATTCAACTTTGGTGGCCACTTCAGTAGCGCATTTCTGTTATGGACGGCAGGAGTATTCCCTGCAGCACTTCTTTTTAGAGATAAATTAGTATATGTATTTGCATTATTCCTGGTTGGGGCATACATAATTGGTTGCATAGAAGCTGATAGATATGCGATAGGTCTATTGGTAATCATTCCGATAATGTTATGGAGTTTTAAGCAGTTCGATTATTCTAACTTAGTGGCAGTTTCTAATAATCTAGTCTATTTATTTACAATTGGATATCTTGTAAACGAGTTTGAACTCTCTGGTTTTTACATTGCTCTAATTTATTTATTAATAGGTTCAGGCATGCATTTTTATCCATATAAACATAATAGAGAGGTTTTTCAGATTCAGGGGTTAATAGTATTCGGGATTAGTGGAATTAGTTTAACTGTTGCAGATATATGGGATGACTTAATAGTACATAGTAATGCAGAGATAATAAGCATTATTTTTGCCATATGCTTTGTTCTATTTTTACTCTGGTTAACTAAAAAAGAAAATATAATTGCTCTGGTATTCATTTGCTTAGTTATATTAAGGTATTATACCGATACCATGTACGACTTCTTACCTAAGTCTATCTTCTTCATAATAGGTGGTCTTGTATTGTTAGGGTTTGGTTATTACTTTGAGAAGATGAGAAAGAAGAAAGGTGGGATTGTCCATGACTAATAAAAGAAAATATATTATTGCAGGTTTAATCCCAATTATAATTCTTCTATCGATGACAATACTGCCGCTAAGAGCATTATTGCTAGGAGATGAAATTCTTTTAGAAACTGAGCCATATGACCCACGGGACTTGTTTCGAGGGGACTATGTTGTGTTGAATTATAAAATTAATGAATTGGATTATGCAAAATTACCAGAAGAGTTAACACGAAATGAGTCTAGCTATTATAATCAAAATTTGTATGCTGTAATGAAAAAAGTTGGTAATTACTATAATGTTGATTATGTTACATTAAAAGAACCTAAAAACAGGCTTTATTTAAAATGTAACCTAGATTATATCCGTAATCTAGATAAGACGGAAAGTAATAAAATTGCCATCATGAGCTATAAACTGGATAAATACTTTGTCCCCGAAAACACAGGTCATGATTTGGAGGATATGTCCAGAGAAGGGAACTTGGTGGCCAAAATAAAGGTTTATAAAGGGTATGCTCTTTTGACAGACGTTAACCAAAAGTAACATGAATTCAGAATCAAAACAAAAAAATATGTAAGGCACCTGCTTTCTGGTTTCGGGGCGGCGTGGAAACCGCCCCCTACCATTGCGCACGATCCCAGAGAAGTATTCAACATTCTTAATTGCTCTTTTATATAAATTTTTTAGTTATTCTCTCTCCATTGTAACTGAACAATACTGGCTTTTCATCCAGGTTTGTTTCTACATGTACCGGGCGACCCCAGATTGTATGAACATGGGGAAGTGTTTTTTCTAGATGTACTACATCTAATTCCATCCCTTCATAGCTGTGCTTTAGGTATAGTTCACCCCTTTTGCCATAATCTCCGTTTTCCACTAATATGTTAGGTACACCACAATTGGTTAGATTATTTATTAGTCCGTCTCTAACCTTCTCCCAATCTATGGTAGTAACTTTGTAATCATGTCCTACTTTTCTAAACAGGTATAAATCCAGGTCTTCTACCAGGTCTTCAGTTAAATAGTTCCTTAGAAAACTGACATCGTTATCAATGCTTCGCACCTCAAAGATTTTTTCCTTTCCTTCACCACCCGGTCGATGGAATTCTTTTTTTTCTTCTTCACTGGGATTATCCCAGCGTTTTTCTATGTCTTCAAACATTTTAATCCCCAGGTAATAAGGGTTAATGCTTTTGGTAGACGGTTGAATTACTCCAGCATGCATTTTAGCAAACTCCAACGCCTCATTCTCATCTAAATCCATTTCCCGCATGATTCTTACATGCCAGTAACTGGCCCAACCTTCGTTCATTATTTTGGTCTGCATCTGAGGCCAGAAATAAAACATTTCATCCCGCAAAACAGAAATTATGTCCCGCTGCCATTCTTCTAAATCTTTGGCATGTTTTAATAAAAAAAGCATTAAATCTTTTTGTGGCTTTTCTGGAAAGCCGTGGTTATTACTGGTGCACCCATTTCCACAGGAACAATCCTGCTTTTTATCCAAATTCCACAGATCATCATACGGGGTAGCTTGTTTTTTACTACAGCATTCCTTTGCTTTTTGCTTTGGTTCTTTTATGGTGTAGTGGGGATCAATATGTTGTTGTACAGCCATTACTGCGTCCAAAAATTGCTCTACTTTTCCCCTACCATACTGTAGTTCATAACTGTGAAAACGTTCTGCCGCAACAGACATTGATTCTAGCATATCTCTATTGGTATTTCTAAACCAAGCATTATTTTTAAAGAAATCACAGTGAGCAAGCACATGGGCTATAACCATTTTATTTTGCACTAACGAATTGCCGTCCAGCAAAAAGGCATAACAAGGATTAGAATTGATAACCATTTCATATATTCGGCTTAAATTAAAATCATACTGCATTTTAAGTCTGTGATATTGCTTTCCAAATGACCAGTGAGTGAAACGGGCGGGCATGCCATAAGCACCAAAGGTATATATTATTTCAGCCGGACATACTTCAAACCGCATCGGGTAAAAATCTAAACCAAACCCCTTAGCTATTTCTACTATTTTATCAATAGATTTCTCCAGTACTTTTATTTCACTGCTCATTTTTATTCCTCCACATTGTCTTCCAATGGCTGCATCATTCGCACTGTTCCATCTTCTCTTTTATCAGAGAAAAAGGCCCTCAAAGCCGGATAGACCCCATTTTTATCCCTAATAGTAACTGTAGTGAATTTAGGATTTTCTATGGTTCTAAAGGCAGTCTTTAAAGTGCTGGTATAATAGTAAGGTCCTTCAATTTCCCCGTATCCTACCATGTTGCAGTGTCCTAACATTTTATTAACAAGTTTAATACAGCGTTCATTGTCAGAACTTAGGTTGTCACCATCAGTAAAATGAAAGGCATAGATATTGTAATCGTTAGGGTTAAAACGCTCTTCTATCAATTTTAAAGCCAGTTCATATACCGATGAACATCTGGTACCGCCGCTCTCCCCTTTAGTAAAAAACTCATCTTCAGTTACTTCTTTGGCCTCAGTATGGTGGGCCAAAAACACAATATTTACATGCTGGTATTTTGTGCGCAGGAACTGAACCATCCAAAAGAAAAAGCTGCGGGCAATATATTTCTCAAAAGGTCCCATGCTCCCAGAAGTGTCAAGCATAGCTATCACAACGGCAGCTGATTCATATTTAAATGAAGTCTCCCATGTTTTATAGCGTAAATCGTCAGGCTTGATGCCATGTACCCCAGGATGACCTTCTCTGGCATTACGTTTTAGCACTTCCAAAAGGGTCCGTTTTCGGTCAATATTCCCCTGCAAGCCTTTTTTTCTTATATCCCGGAATTCTATGGCCTCTGAAGCCAGCTTTTTATTTTGCTTTTCTTTTAAATCCGGTAGTTTAAAGTTTTCAAACACCATTTCAGATAATTCTTCCATACTTACATCTGCTTCGTAATAATCAACTCCGGGTTCTTCTCCGGCACCCTTTCCTTTGCTGGCTTTACCGGACGAGGGATCACTACCAATTACGTCACCCACTTTGCTTCCACCTTTACCACTTCCACCATGTTTTTGATTTCGAAAGTTATGCCTGAAACGATATTCTTCCAGTGAACGAATAGGTACCCTAATCACTTTTTTTCCATCAGACATTATTATGCTTTCTTCAGCAATAATATCTCCCAAGTTTTTTTTAATTGCTTCCTTCACTTTTTTCCTGTGCCTTTGCTGGTCTAGTTCCCCCTTACGATGCAATGACCAATCTTCTCTTGAAACAATATAACTGCCTTTCATATGCTCACCTACCGGTTTAATAAACTGCCTACATACTTCAGTAACTCATTGGCACAAACAGGACAATACCCATAGTCCTCCACCAACCGGGAACTAACTTCGTTTATTCGTTTAAGTTGTTCAGCATCCGGTGTTTTAGTGGAAGTGGTAATTTTAACAACATCCTTTAAATCTGCAAACAATTTCTTCTCAATGGCCTCTCTCAGTCGTTCATGTGATCTATAATTAAATCGTTTATTCTTACGAGCATAGGCAGACAGTCTAATTAAAATCTCTTCTCTGAAGGCACTCTTGGCATTTTCGGAAATACCTATTTGCTCTTCAATGGAACGCATTAACCTTTCATCAGGATCAATTTCATCATCTGTAATGGGATCTTTTGTTTTCACCCCATTACAGTATGCTTCTACATTATCAAGGTAGTTTTCAAACAACACCCTGGCATTGTCTTCAAAGGAATAGACAAACGCTTTTTGAACTTCTTGTTTAGCTAATTGATCATATTCCCTGCGAGCAATGGAGATGAAGTTAAGCATCTTTTCCCGTTCTTCCTTGTTAATGGATGAGTGCTGATCCAGCCCATCTTTAATTGCCCGCAGCACATCCAAGGGATTAATACATTTGGTACCGGTTCGAATAAGGGCGCTAGAAAGACGATTTATTACGTAACGGGGGTCAACGCCACTCATGCCTTCTTCATCTGCTTCATTTTGTAATTCATATATGTCTTTTTGTTTAAAACCTTCAACATCTTCACCATCGTACAAGCGCATTTTTTTAACAATGTCCATACCTTGCTTCTTTGATTCCTTTAACCGTGACAGCACTGAGAATATGGCAGCCACCCTTAAAGCGTGGGGAGCAATGTGAACATCTTTCAAGTCGCTTTCTTTAATCAGCTTATCGTATATCTTTATTTCCTCACTTACTTTTAAGTTGTAAGGCACCTTTAAAATAATCATCCGAGACTGTAGTGCTTCATTCTTCTTATTAGCAATGAAGGCTTTGTACTCGCTTTCGTTGGTATGGGCCACCACCATAATATCTGCATATATCAGTGCATAGCGACCAGCTTTAAAATTGCCTTCTTGTGATAACGACAGTAGGTTCCACAGAAATTTTTCATCACATTTTAGCATTTCCTGGAACTCCATGATTCCTCTATTACTGATATTCAACTCACCATCAAATCTATAAGCACGCGGGTCACTTTCTGAACCATATTCAGCAATGGTGGAAAAGTCAATGCTACCGGTAAGCTCGGCAATATCCTGGCTTTTGGGATCAGAAGGTTGAAATGTGCCAATACCTACTCTGTCATCCTCTGACAGCACCACCCTTTCCACCGGAACTTTCATGATATCACCATTAAAATCTGTTTCCAATCGCTTGCGACAGTATGGACACAATTCCCCTTCAATATACACGTTGTATTCACTCATAAATTCTTCTCTTAACTCTTTAGGTACTAAGTGCAATGGTTCTTCATGCATGGGGCAACCACTAATACCATACATAGCCCCATCATCAGTATGGCTGAATTCTTCCAGACCCTTTTTCAACATGTTTACCAAAGTTGATTTACCACCGCTAACAGGCCCCATCAGCAGCAGAATTCGTTTACGCACATCCAACCTTTTAGCTGCTGGGTGAAAGTATTCATCTACCAACTTTTCCAGGGGTTTTTCCAACCCAAACAATTCTTTCCTAAAAAAATTATACTTCTTAACGTCACCTTCAACTTTAACACCAGCATGTTTAATCATACTGTACAACCGCGCATGGGATAACTGGCTAACCTGCGGGTTATCTCTTAAAATCTCCAGGTAATCTTTGAATGTACCTTGCCAGTTCATCTCTTTTTGATTAGAATAGTAATCTTCCAGACGCTCAATAAAACTCAATGTAATATCACTCCCCAACCAAGTATTGCAGGGGCACTTATATAAATTAGCGCCTCATACTATCTGCTGCAAGTTTGTAAATTAATATATGCAGTTAAAATTCCAAAAAGAAGATTATAGCCAAATTTGACACTTAATAACAAAATAATTGAAAAAAAGCAATAAAAAAAGCCGTGATTTTAATCACAGCTTCTTGGCATTACAATAATTATATTTGATTGTATCCTAATTACTCTTCATTTATTGGAGTTACAATCAGATGATAATCTTCATACATTGTTTTGTCTACTTCTTCTGGGGAACTGATGAAACGGTACTGAACCTCGTTGCCTTCTATCCATGTTGCTAAGTATTTCATTAGGTTTCACCCCCGTTATATTGTATACAATATTCTATACACAGAATAGCAAAAAATACTCTTTTTGACAATAGTTTTGTGAAAAATAATTCATATCATATTTTCACATAATAAACTAAAGAAGATAAGGGGATGATCAAGTGAATATGGAACAAAACATCTTTGAGTCACTGCACGGTTTAAAGGACCCCGAAACAGGGAACGATCTTCAGATAAATAAAATGGATGTCGATGAAGAAGGTAACATAATATTATTTATTAACTCCTCTTCGGAGGATACAAATTACACAAGTGTAGAAAAAGAAATCGCCCAGAGGGTGCTGGCATTTGAAGGGGTAAAACAAGTGCAAGTAAGATTCCAGTAAAATCAAAAGAGAACCTAAATCAAATAAGTTTGGTTCTCCCTTTACTACTTTTTTCATTTACTTTAAAAGTATCATTTTTAAACCGAAACCGATGGAATAGTACAATACAAAGCCTCCTATGGGTAAAATTAACAATGACCCTGTCCAGGAGAAAACTTGAAAACCTAATACAAAGCTTATTAATAAGTAACCCGGTAACGTTATAATAAACATAAACTTTTTTATGGCAGTAATCTTATCTTTATCTTTCCACGGAAAAATTTTTACAAAATCGGAAGTAACTGCTTCTTGCCAAAAATAACGGATGAAACTTGTAATTAAGAATGGAACAAGCAACCATAACAACCACTTCCAGCCCAGTGGAAAAGTATATATTATTATGGTGCAAAGAACTACTAATTGAAAATACTGTAATAAATGCTTGCTGTTTCGCAACACTGACTTTATGCATAATTCTGTTAATGCATTTGCAGCATTGCGCTTTTTAA
This sequence comes from Bacillota bacterium, assembly GCA_009711615.1. Taxonomy (GTDB): domain Bacteria; phylum Bacillota; class Desulfotomaculia; order Desulfotomaculales; family Desulfohalotomaculaceae; genus Desulforadius. The sequence goes on from VENI01000012.1 coordinate 65,169, forward strand.
AAAGGGTATTTGAACTACGAAATAGTAATGGTCGTTTCCGGGGGGATTTTGGTTTCTTTATGTCATAACCGGAAAAACCTAATAAAAAGTTGACGTTTTTCATTTTTTGATATATTTCCCGCTCTATATCCCCATAAAATACACCTTTGAAGTGAATTCTCTTAAATGCTAACACTATCAAAATACCCAATAATAAAATACTACTAACCACAAACCAAATATTATAATTAGAAATAAACAACGCACCGTAATTAAAAAGTAATGCAGAAATAACCAATGTAACCCAATTAACAATTTTCTGTTTAAGTCCAACATAACTCAGTACCACTAAGTGCCTTGCAAATTTCATGCAGGCACCAAACAAGTAGGAAAATGAGAATAAGTTAAACAATTGTCCTACAGTCAATTGATAATGAACAATTAAAAAAGGTGCCAACAAAAGAAAAAAAACAATATGCATTAGAAAAAATATTAATATAGAATAACATAAGCTATATGTTATAATTCCATTAATCCAATTCTTTTTCTGCCAAAGAAAAAGTTGATCTCCTTTATCAAAGAACAACCTTACTGTACCCTTTATTGAAAACAAAAAGATAATATTTATAAATAGTGTTAAAGGAATCAAACTTAAAAAATCCGGAGGGTTAACCCACCATTCCCTGTACTGGATAACACCAAATATTATGGCCGGAATAACCATGTATACGGCAACCGTCCAATCAACAACCGTCCTCCAGACTTGATATTGAAATTTCACATCCGAAACGACTCGGTTTAAAAAAATCTTACTTGTTGTAATCATTGCAAATTCTCCAGAAGATTATTAAAACAATCATATAATGTGCCTCGTGACAACTTGCAACTTTCCCTTACTTCAGTGAGATTTCCCCGGGCAACTAATTTACCATCAGCCATGATAATAAATGATTGACATATATCCTCTGCCACTTCCAATTGGTGAGTGGAAATCAATATGCCTGCCCCCCTGGATCTCTCTTCCTCCAACAGATTTATAAACTCTTTAGATATCCGTGGATCAAGTCCCACAAAGGGCTCATCTATAATATAGATATCCGGTTGGATTAAAAACCCAATAATTAGCATTAGTTTTTGCTGCATCCCTTTAGAAAAAGTTGTGGGGATGGTGATGCTGTACTTTATTTAATCCAAACAGGTTTAGTAATTCCTTGCCTTTATTTGATAATTCTTGTTCTTTTACACCGTATACTGCAGCAGCAAATTCTAGATGCTCCCATAAAGTTAGCTTATCATAAAAGACTGGTTGTTCGGGTATGTATGCATAGTTCTTTTTGGGACCTAAAAATTGTACATCACCTTCCATTTTGGGTAAAAAACCAAGAATAGATTTTATAGTTGTACTCTTTCCAGCCCCGTTGGGACCTATTAAACCAAGTAGTTCGCCTTCCTTTAGGGAAAAACTAATGTTTTTTATAGTTGCTTCTTTTTTATCATACCCTGCTTCCCTGATATCCACAGTCAATAACTTAATAATAATCACACCTACTAAAAATTGTTCTAGCTATAGTATAAAAACCATACTGCAGTACCAATGATAGCCAAAGCAACTGCCAGTCTTCCTTGCCCTTTGGCCAGTGCATAAACCAGGCAGATGCTGAACAGTACCCCAGCGATAGTAAAAATTGTTTCCATTATTATGCTCCTTTAATTAAGCGCTTTAGCATTCTCTCATTGGCACTCTGTTCAACACTGTCGTCTATTGCAGTTAGTTTTTCTTCCATACCCCGTCGCTTTAAGGCTTGTTTTATCAGATAATCGGTAAGTTCCTGATTCTTAGGTAGTAGTGGTCCATGCAGGTAGGAGCAGAAGACGTTTTTATAGCGGGCCCCTTCATATCCGTCTTCACCATTGTTCCCATAACCAGAAAGTACTTTACCTAAAGGTTTAACGTCATCTTTTAATATTGTCTTTCCACCGTGGTTTTCAAAACCAGTCGCTTTTACTTTCCTACCGTCTAACTCCATTTCTATGGCCACGTTTCCAATCAGACGTTTCTCACCAGCCTCAGTATAATGATCTAATATTCCAAGACCCGGTATTTCCTTACCATCCAACGTACGGTAGTACTGCCCCAAAAGTTGATAACCACCACAGATACTTAATACCACCAGACCGTCATCAATGGCTTGGGCCAGTTTATCCCGATGTTTACCTAGATCTGCAGCCATTAAGTTCTGCTCCCGGTCTGATCCACCGCCCAGGAACAAAAAGTCAATCTGGCTAAAGTTAATATTATCTCCCATGTTAACTTCTTGCAGGTCCACCGGAATACCCCGCCAGCGGCAGCGCTGCAAAAATGCAATTACATTACCACGGTCACCATATAGGTTTAATAAATCAGGATACAGATGACATACCGACAGCATGCTGTCCCTCCTTCTCTGCCAGACTCCCCAGAATTCTTTGGGAAGGCCAAAGGGCGGTATAAGTACTAAAGAAATATACAGTTTCCCCTTCTCCCTGCAGCACCGCAGGAATGGCATCTCCTAATTCTCTAATGATGTTTATTTTAGTAGTAGGCACTCCGGCATATTTTAATCTTAGAGCTATTTCCTCAGCCCGGGTGCCGGAACATATAAAGTGTTCCAATTCTTGCTGGTGTTTGGCCAGTATTTCAAAATCCACATCCCAAATCCAGGAGATATCTCGACCATCCGCTGCATTGTCGTTTAGGGCCATAAATACATCTTTGGTTCCCGGCAGCGACAATAAGGTAGCTAATCCCTCGTTATAGCCAGTGGGGTTCTTTACCAGGTTCAAGAAACAGGGCTTTTCATTATAACGGAACCGTTCCATTCGCCCAATACCCGGGGAGTACATTTTAAGACCTTCTTGAATAGTGGTAAGATCAATATCCAGTATTCGCCCTACTGCAAAGGCCGCCAACCCGTTATACAAATTATAAAACCCAGTGGTATGCAGGTTTAAACTGGAACATTCACCGCTATGACACACTTCGGCGATGTAGGTCCCTTCAGTTATATTAATTTCACTACCCTCAACATCCGGCCGTGGCCGTTTAAAGTCGCAACTCTCACAGCTGTAATCACCCAGTTGACTGTAGTGATAGTATTTATACTGAAGCTCTGCACCACATTGAGGACAGAAACGGGATTCCCTAGTTTGTGCCACAGCACGCTCCATACCCTGCTGCTGGGCAATTCCGTAGTAGACAGCATTATGACCAGTGGTTACTCCTAACTGTGCCACCAATGGATCATCAGCATTTAATACCAGAGTGACGTCTTTTAGTTCCTTAAGTGAATCCCTTACTACCTGTACTGTTTTATCCAATTCTCCATATCTATCTAATTGATCACGGAAAAAGTTTGTAACAACCACTATGTTTGGTTGCACCTCTTTGACCACTTTAGGAAAAGATGCCTCGTCAACCTCTAATGATGCATAGTCAAACTCTACTTTGCCGGTTAATGTGGAATAACGAACAAAGCAGGCTGTAACACCAGTAATTAGGTTAGCACCTTCTTCATTGTAAATCACCCGATGCCCGTCTGCTTCAATCACCTTGGCCAGCATATTATTAGTGGTCGTTTTGCCATTTGTTCCGGTAACCATAATGATGCCCTTTTTCCCTTGGGTCGATAATTCACGCAGGGCATGGGGGTATATTCGCCTGGCCACAACCCCCGGCAGGGATGACCCCCTGCCTCCAGCAAATTTACTCATTAATGAAGACAACTTACCGCCGGCAACGGCGGCAGAGAGACATAGCCGCAATACCAAATCCTCCCTTTTACACTCATAATACAATTCTATCCATTATAACTAACGTTTATAATTCCACTGATCTGTACGGTACTTGCCTACTTCCAATTCTTCCGTTAGCTGCTTTTCCGAATCATTTAACTTCCCATCAGATAAATTAATATCTAAACCCTTAGATAAACCATCATTAAATGCTTGTACCACCTGGCTATAGTCAGGCACGCGTTCCATTACTTCAGCAAGGGAAATTGCTTTTCCTTTAAACCTTTCTCTAGCTGCCCGGCGTACCTTGTCACTGGAAAACTTTAATATATTAAATAATAGGTTATTATCTAACTCTATTAATATTGAGCCATGCTGAAGTAGTGCTCCCTGCTTTCGGGTTTGTGCACTGCCTATTATTTTTTTATTGTCTACCACCAGTTCATACCAAGATGGGGCATCAAAGCAGGCAGCAGTACCCTTTCTTTTCGACTCTGCCCCATTTACCAATTGGCCTTTTACACCTAAGTTCTCAAGCCCAAATAATAAACCCCTGCTAATAGCCAAGTAAGACTCCAGTATGGTACCGGTCACTTTAGGATGGTTTTCAGGGGCTATCACACTATAGGTAAGTTCATGCTGATGAAGCACAGTTCGTCCACCGGTTAAACGACGCACAACATCAACCCCGTTTTTTTGACAGGCATCTATGTCAATTTCTTTATTAGCTTTTTGAAAATAGCCTATAGTTACGCCAGGGGGATGCCAGCGATAAAATCTAATAGTTGGAGGGGATTCACCCTTGGCCACACTTTCTAAGATGGCATGATCCACCGCCATATTAGTGTAAGCATCTAGAGGTTCAGTTTCAATAAATCGCCAGTTCTCTAAAGCCATTAATATAACCTCCATAAAAAATATCACTATTCCAGTATAATCCATAATGCTAAAATAAAAAAGTCTGTCTTGCTAAATAATAAAATTAGAGTTATAATGTTCTTAGATATTTAGATAAGTTTCTAATTATCTAAAGGAGAATGCTTATGATTAACAAAACTTTTCAGGCCCTTTCCGACTCCACCAGGAGGGAAATATTGAACATGCTGCGGGATGGTGATTTAACTGCAGGACAAATTTCTGACCGCTTTAACATCTCCCGCCCTAGCATCTCTCATCACTTGAATGTGTTAAAAAATGCCGACCTGGTATTGGATGAACGCAAAGGGCAGTATATTTACTACTCTTTAAACACCACTGTACTGGATGAAGTATTGGGCTGGTTTGCTGATCTGGTTGAAAAAAGGGGGAATAAAAATGACTGAGAAGATCAGAATTAATTGGATCACCGTACTTATGCTAATTATTTTCTGGGGAGTATGTGCTTCTTTTTACCCGCAGTTGCCGGAACAAGTGCCCACACACTGGAATTTACAAGGTGAGGTTGATGATTATTCACACAAAGCAGTTGCTTCATTAATCATGCCTGCTCTACCATTATTAATCTATATACTAATGACTGTAACCGCAAAAATTGATCCTAAAAAAGAAAACTACAGTAAATTCGGTGTCAGTTATGAAAAAATTAGAATGGCAATAGTATTAATTATGATGGGCTTCTCTACCATTGCACTTTTACCCTCCCTTGGATATGACATAGACATTGGTATTTTTGCCCGAATAATGGTACCACTTCTATTCATCTTCATTGGAAACTATATGGGTAAAATTAGGCACAATTACTTTATCGGTATAAAAGTCCCATGGACGCTGGCCTCTGAAGAAGTTTGGACCAAAACTCATCGATTGGGCGGCAGATTAATGGTAATAGGCGGGGTTATTGCCTTATTGGGAGCTTTTGCTACACCAACCATAGGTTTTGCCATAATGATGGCTGGAGTGATTTTACCCTCTATCATTTCCATGGTCTACTCTTATCTTTTGTACCAAAAAATTGTGAATTAGTATTTTACACACCACCCCTGGTTTAAATCAGGGGTGGTGTTATATAATTAAGAATACATTGTAAAGTAAGGGTGATTAATTATGGATTGGTTGGCGTTAACAGTTGCGTTGGTGATTATGTTTATCGGTCTGGCAGGGACTTTGCTTCCCATGGTGCCGGGAGCACCTCTAGTTATGCTTGGCATAATTGTCTATGGCTTTATGGGTAACTTTCATATTTTTGGGACCTTTTTCTGGATCGGTCAGACAGTATTGTTGTTAATGGTCTTTGGTGTAGACTATATGGCTGGAGCCATAGGCGCCAAGTATTACGGTGGTACCAAATATTCTATTTGGGGTAGTATTATAGGTGGCTTGGTAGGGTTATTTACTCTCGGGCCACTGGGAGTTATTGTTGGCCCCTTTATAGGTGCAGTGGTTGGGGAGATGATAAACCAGAATTCACTGGAAAAAGCACTGAAAAGCGGTATCGGTACTTTAATTGGTTTTGCCGGTGGAACATTGGTAAAAATAGCGATAGAAATTACCATGATTGTTTGGTTTTTATTTGTTGTATTATAGCCTAGTAATCGGCCTAAACTAAGTTACAAAGGAGGCGATTATTGTGGCTGAGAAAAAAGATACTGAGTTTGGTTTTAACTATAACCCCAAAAACAGAGCCACCGGTGGCAAAAAGTTCTCTAAAGAAGAGATTGACCAAATTGATGAAAAGCCACCATATTCAACTCAAAAACGCAAATAATTTTTTAAGCACAGGGCTATCATTTCACAGCACCTGTGCTTTTTTATTCATTCCTTAATTAAAACTATACTTGACTTCCTTCTTCTGACGACTTACTATATTTTGAATAATATAGTTTTTTTAAAAAACCAATCGGTTAGTATTGGGGGATTAAACATGGATAATCATATTAAGATATCTAACGAGAGAAAACAAGATATGATCTTAGCAATTAAAAATTATTTTCAAAAAGAACGAGACGAAGAATTAGGAGATTTAGCTGCAACACTAATATTAGATTTTTTCTTAGAAAAGTTGGCACCGGAAATTTATAACCAAGGTGTCTATGATTCATATAAATATCTGAACGAAAGAATTGAAGATTTATTGGAAATTCAAAAATACTAGTTCAGGAATTTACGATGCTTTTGTATTAAGTAATTTAATACCCATTCAATAAACACCCGTTAAAGTAAAGACCAGCCTAAGATAATAAACGGAATAGCAGAATAGCTGTTACTAAAAACATTTTAAAGTTAATTATGCCGTACATATTTCAAAACATCCTCCTAGAGGATTTAAAACTTAATGAACGTGATATATCTCTGCATTAACCAAAAGTGACTAAAACTACCGGCCATTACAAAAACATGGAATATCTCATGGAAGCCAAACCACCCGGGAATAATGTTGGGCGGCCACTTGAAACCATAAAAAACTGCACCAATGGTGTAAAAAACACCACCCATTACCATCCAAACCACCCCTGCGGTGGGAACCGTTTGTAAAATTGGCCAGAAGGCAATGGCTATTAACCAGCCCATTAAAACATAGAGTAAGGTTGAAAACCAGCGTGGCGCCCCCATCCAGAAGATTTTGAGCAGTATACCAACTATGGCCAGTGCCCATACCCCAACCAAAAGAGAGTATCCCCAAGCCCCTTTTAAAGCAATGAGGCAAACCGGGGTGTATGTACCTGCAATTAAAACATAGATCATCATATGATCAATACGCCTCAGCACTGACCTTCCCTTTTGAGACAGCGGTAACAAATGATATAAAGAACTGGCAGCATATAGTAAAATTAAACTGGTACCGAAAATGGAAAAGGACACAATGTGGCTAACGCCCCCATATTTTACGGCATTATAAATAAGTAACACTAAACCGACAATGGATAATAATGCTCCAACTAAATGTGATAACCCGCTAAAGGGATCTTTTACTTTGATAATCGTTTCCACCACCTTTAACTTTTGTTAAGACTAGAATTCAGGAGTCAGGAGTCAGGATTCTGAATAAAAACTTTTAACCGTTCCTTTCTATATTATATCTATTATTGGTAATAATTATCAAATGTTTTACAATTCAGATTTGGATAGATCGAAGATTTTTTAGTAACAACTCATTTTCATACCGCTTCCTGACTGCTACTCGGAAATAGTATTTATCTAGTCCCGGAAAATTATCAGCAACCCTAACTAGTATATTATTATCAGCTAATTTATTGCTTATTATTTCTGCAGTTATGCCGGTTGCGGAACAGTTCACCAAGATGAAATTTGTTCTTGATGGATAAGGTTTTAAGCCAGTTATATTATTTAATCCCTGATATAAAAATTCCCTCTCTCTATTTATAATTTGTAGAGTTTCTTCCATGTAATTTTCATCCTCCAGTGATGCTTCCCCTGCCATTTGTGCCAATAAATTTACCCGCCAAGGTGGCAACTGCTGATTTACTTTATGTATTAATGCTTTATCAGCAGCCAAGTATCCCAGTCGCAATCCCGGCAGGGCAAAAAATTTAGTCAGCGAACCTACCACTACAGCATGTTGGTTTTCTAATACATGGGGCAATACCGTTTCCTTATGCCCGGCAAAATCCATAAATGCCTCATCTACCACCAGTGTAGCCCCTACTTCTCTTGCCCTTACAGATAACTTTATTAATTCACTCTTAGATACCATGAAACCAGTGGGGTTATTGGGGTTACAGATGAATACGGCGTCACCCGGTTGCATGGTTTTACTGATTAGCTCTACCGGCAGGGCAAAATTATTTTCTGCTTGAAGAAATACTGGTTCAATCGGTACTCTAGATAATGCTTCTCGGTATTCGCTGAAAGTGGGTACCGGTAGCACCAACCTTTTCGGATTTAATGCCCTGCAGAGGGCATAGATAATTTCCGCACCTCCATTACCCAGCAGCAAGTTATTTTCCGGCACACTAAGATAATGGGATAGTTTCATTTTTAGCTCAGTGGCCTCTGGGTCTGGGTAATGTTGCACCATGTCTATTCCTTTATGGATAGCTTCTAGGGCGAAAGGTGATGGGCCCAGGGGGTTAATATTGGCACTGAAGTCAATAAATCTTTCCGGGCTACAGCTATGTTTTCTGGCAGCAGCCCAAATATTTCCACCGTGAATACTGTTTTTGACATTGATACTCACCCTATCTCACGCCCCCATTAATTAACTTGGTTAAGGTTATTTCCCAATGGGGTTTCTTGCTTTGTATGAATGCTATCGCGTCTTGTGTTCTACCTGTTTCAGTGGGTATGATCAGCCCCATTACTGTTCCACTATGCGCTATTACCACACCAGCAGCATTAAAACTCTGCCCCCACTTTATAACTTCTGGCAGTTCAGGCTTGGGTAATATCCGTTGATTGGCCAGTGCGCTGATAGTGCTACCCCGCCCAATCATTTCAATATCCTGCATTTCTATACCGCCTTTAACCAAATCTAAAGCCTCTTTCACCTGTGTTTCTTTGGCTATGTTTAACTTTTTAAGGCTGGAATTATTGTTAAAGGCAACGGTATCAACAGTTCCGCCCGGGTCTAGCAGTATCACCTCAGCCCGAGGTGGGTCTCCCAGATAACGGTAGGTAGTTCCTTTTAGATAATCAAAATAGCATAGCTCATTAAACATTACCCCATCACTGGGTTCCACCTGCAGTGCTAACTGGGCAATTTGTTCTGGGGTGATGTCAACACCCAGCGCCTTTGCCGTGGCCGCTAAACTTGCCGCAATATCTGCAGTACTGCTGGCCATCCCCTTACCCGGCGGCAACATACTTTTTCTGCTAACCAGCCAACCAAACTCGGGAAAATTTTCTTTTAAAAACAACTGAAGAGCTTGGTCAATTTTTTTAAACTGACCACTCCGAGGCAAATCAGCGCTTAATTGAACTGTAATTTGACTATGTATATTTATTGGACAACTAATTAGAAATGGTTGTCCGGCAATGCTGCCCTGCACCAGTTCTCCACAACTGCCAGGGGCGGATGCAGTGCCTGTTATAACATCGTCCACGGCAGCACCCCCATGAATAATACTGCAACTTCTGTAAGTTCAGTTATCGCACCATAAACATCCCCGGTTAAACCGCCCAGTTTACGAGAAATATGCCAGGATAACAATGCAGAAAACAGTAGAGCTATACCAACAAATATTAACCCCACTGGCCAGATAACTACTGTTAAACCAATGCCGGTTAAGGCTGCCAGCGCCAACTGACTTTTGCCAGCGTGATGGGCAAACATACCGCCAAAACCTTTTTTTCTTGCATAGGGGAACTTAATGATAGTATGCACCATGCATAGCCTGCTAATTACTGGCGCCAGCACCAAAATGTAAAGCTTATCAGGCATGGCCAGTTCAATTACCAACGCAACTTTTAACAACAACAAGCAAAGTGCTGCCAGCACCCCCATGGCGCCTACATTACTATCTTTCATGATTTCCAGCATCCGTTCTCTGCTACGACATGACAGCAAACCGTCTGCGGTATCCATTAGCCCGTCCCAATGCAACCCACCGGTTAAGACCACCAGCGCCAGCACCGCTAGCACATCTCCCAGCAAATTAAGACCGATGGTATTAAATAAATAATAAGCACCAGCAGAAGCCCCGCCCAGCGCTAAGCCCACCGCTGGAAACCAGCCCAATGAGCGGCCAATTTCACTTTCAGTGGCATTTATATTTCTCCCCACCGGTAATATCGTCAGAAAACCAGCGGCCAGTAATAAACTACGCAATAACTACACACCCTTGATTAATATTGTCAAAATAATTCCCATGGCAGTGGTTATTAGTGTAACTGCATACATTAGTTTAATTGATTGGTTAATGTGCTTTTCTCCCAACATTTCTATATCTTCACCCATCAGTGCCCGGTGGGATACCTTCCCCCGGTAATAATTGGTGCCACCCAATTGTACCCTTAACGCCCCGGCTACTGCCGATTCTGGAATACCGCTGTTTGGGCTGGGGTGTTTTCCAGCATCCCTAATCATCGCTCGGTAGGTACCCTTTAATCCACCCGGTGTAAAGGGGGAAATCATCAAAAATATTAATCCTGTAATTCTTGCCGGTATATAGTTAGCCAAATCGTCCAACCGGGCCGATGCCCAACCCAGTTTACCGTACCTTTCATCCCGGTAACCCACCATGGAGTCTAATGTGTTAATTGCTTTATAAGCCATGGCCAGTGGCGCACCCCCGATAAATGCATAGAAAAGTGGTGCAATAATACCGTCCACCGTATTCTCTGCCACCGTTTCCACCGCTCCCCGACTCACCTCCCGGGGAGTGAGGTTTTCTGTATCCCGGCCCACTATTTTAGCCAACTGGCCACGGGCGGCAGTTATATCACCACTGGCCAGTGGTTCCGCCACCGCCCGGGCATGTTTGTGCAAACTCTTTGCCGCCATTACGGTATATAAAAGCAGTAAATGCACTGCCCACCCTAAGGGATAACTTATTTTAAAACTCCAAAATATCAGCTGCCAAGTGAGAAAGAAAGCACTACCAACCACCGCAAACACCATAATAACGCCAGCAAAGTACTGTCCAGCTGAGCCTTTAAACATTGGTCCCATCCGTTTTTCCAACCATAGTATTAACTTACCTATTATCACTACCGGATGAGGAAACCACTTAGGGTCACCTACTAAAAAATCCAGTAGCAAGGCACCAGCGATTAACTTAATCATTACAATTAACTCCCATATTAAAAATTCAGAGAGAATAAATGTGTTTTCATTCTGACTACTGACTCCTAACTCCTGACTCCTGAATAATAATCCGATACAGTTTCTCCATATTCAGATGCTGGCGCACCTGATCGGCTAATTTATCATACACTGCATCACGGCTAATGGTGCTTACTTGACTTACTTTTATATCAGCCAACCCTCTATCACGGCGCAAACTGTTAACCCAAGCCAGAGTGAGTTCAATATTCTCAAAAATGCCATGTAAATATGTTCCCCACACCCTGCCGCAGAAAGATGCTGTGCCGATTATATCTTCACCCCGTGCCAGTACAGTATGGCATCCCTTTTCGTATTCACTGTAACCACTATGAATTTCATAGCCATTGATTTTACTATTATGTAAATCAGTCCAAAAGTTAACTTTACCTGTAACAAAACATTTCACCTGCCGGGTTAACTTGCCTGGCTTAAAAACTGTTTTCATGGGTAGCAGTGCCAGTCCCGGCACTTCCCCTTCTACCTTATCTTCTAAACCTTCCGGGTCCAGCAATAAATCACCAAGCATTTGATAACCGCCACAGATACCCATTATGTGAGTTCCCTTTTGATAGGCTTTTATAATTTCTTGGTCAGTCTTGGTTTCTCTAAGTGATAGCATATCCTGCACTGAATTTTTGGTGCCAGGTAGTATTATTACATCCGGGTTGCCCAACTCTTCTCCCGGTTCAACAAAACGAAGGTTGTTACCCGGGATTCTAATAAGGGGGTCCATGTCAGTGAAGTTGGAAATACGTGGTAGTTTTATTACTGTTATTTCAATGTCATTGTTTCCGTCTTTGGCAACCTCTGTTTCTGTCAGCACCACCGAATCTTCTTGCTCTACACCATGCTGGTGCAGATAGGGTACCACTCCCAGCACCGGCAAACCGGTTCGGTGCTCTAGAAAGTCCAAACCGGGGCGCAGCAGTTCAATGTCACCTCGAAACTTATTAATAATGAAGCCAGCCACCCGCTGCCTCTCATCAGGTTCTAAAAGCTCCAGTGTTCCCACCAATGAAGCAAATACGCCTCCCCGATCAATATCTGCCACCAGCAGCACCGGGGCGTCTGCCAGTTGTGCTGTTTTCATATTCACTATATCTTTATCTTTTAAGTTTACTTCTGCCGGACTGCCCGCCCCTTCTATCACCATCATCTCATAATCCCGTTTTAGTCCATCTATACAATGCCGCACCATATCAACAGCCTTTGGCAAAAAACTGGCCCGGTAATCTCTGGCACTCATGTCGGCATGGGGTTTGCCCATCACTATTATCTGGGCATCCATATCTGCTTTTGGTTTTAATAACACCGGGTTCATGCGGGCCTCTGCCGGAATACCGGCAGCTTCAGCTTGTACCCCCTGGGCCCGACCAATTTCTTCCCCTTTTAAAGTAACATAGGAATTAAGAGCCATATTTTGTGCTTTAAAGGGTGTCACCCGATAACCATCTTGCTTAAAGATTCGGCAAAGGGCGGTACAAAGTAGACTTTTCCCCACGTGGGAGGAAGTACCCTGTAGCATAATTGTTTTTGCTAAATCACCCATGATATTCCTCCAGCATGTAAATAAGAGCGTTAACTGCAGCAGCAGCCACCGGGCTGCCTCCCCTGGTGCCGGGTAAAGTTATGTATGGTATCTCAAACTCAGTTAACAATTCTTTAGATTGGGCTGCCCCCACAAAGCCCACTGGTATTCCGATAATAAGGGATGGTTTCGTCAATCCCTTCTGTACCATCTGCAGCACTTCAAACAATGCTGTGGGGGCATTCCCCACTGCCACCAGTTGATTATTTAGTTGATTGCCAAACATCCTCATGGCAGCAGCACTGCGGGTGATGCCCATGCTTTTGGCCTGCTCTGACACCTCCGGGCGGTGTACTTTGCAGTAAACACTGCCGCCATACTGACGTAGTTTTTTTAAGTTAATTCCCGCCCGCAGCATGTTAACATCGGTATAGACACTGGCACCATTTTTTAGCGCCTGTAAGCCTGCCTTTACAGCCTTGGGGTGAAACCGCACTTTATCGGCTAAATTCAAATCACCGGTGGTGTGAATTATCCGTTTAATAACTTCTTTCTCTCTTCTATCCAGCCCCATATTGCCAATATGCTCTTCAATTTCCGCCATACTAGTTTCCTCTATTACTTTAGGGTCCCAAAGAACTTCTTTAAAAGAATCCATATTAGTGGCTGCCTCCGCTTTCTATCATGTCAATAATTATCTTAATTAGTTTTTTATTCTCTCCCAGGTGGTTGGTAAGCACAAATTCTACCTCTGGATAAATTTCTTTCTGTTGCTGTACTAAATCCGGTATATCTCGCCACACATGTTTACCAGCTATTAAAAACAGCGGTACTACAATTATTTTCTCTGCCCCAAAGTCAATTAGCTCTTTTACTCCTTCATCTGGGGTAGGGTGAGCAAATTCCAAAAAACCAACTGTATATTTACGTTCTTTTGTATCTTGCTGCTGAATCTGTTTCACCATATCTTCAACCTGGATGTTACCCTCTTGCCGCCGACTGCCGTGGGCCAGTAAGACAACTGCCTCTTTCATATTATCACCACATTCACTTATTCTGACTACTGACTCCTAACTCCTGACTCCTTATTTTACTAAGCACTTCTTTGATACTTGTAAGACAAACCGGATAGTCTAACCTGGGCCGTTGCCATACCACCACTGGTATTTCAAAATTCAGTGCTGGTTCTATCTTTTCCCTGAACCCGCCATTAATGCCACTTTCTTTGGTCAACACCACCGCCGGTTGGTAGTGTTTATACAGCGCAGCATTAATTTCACTGCTTACCGGACCTTGCATGGCAATGATTTGTGATTTCTTTATTCCCAAGTTAATGCACTTTTCCAGTACACCCGGGTCTGGCAGTACTCTGGCTAACACTTGAACGCCTCTTTGCTTAGCTCTTTCCATCATGTAACCAAGATGTTTACTACCCATAGTGCTAAAACAGGAATTCCCCTTGGAAAAGGCTAATTCCACTGCTTCTTCAAGAGTATCGGCTGTATGTAAGAATTCATGCTTGGGCAGTGGCACCGTTGGCCTTTCCATTCTTATGTATGGTATCTTCATCATACCACAGGCACTAATAGCTTGTTTGGTTACTTCTACCGCATAGGGGTGGGTGGCATCCACCACTGTAGATACATTATAGGCAGAAAAAATTTCTTCCCACATTTCATTTTTAAGTCTTGTGCAAATCACCTGCTTAATACCAACACTATGCAGTAAAGATTGGCCATAATCGGTGGCAACTGTAGTCAGCACAGCATAGCCTCTGTGCTGCAGTTCCAGTGCCAGTTCTTTACCTTCAGTGGTTCCAGCCAGTACCAGTATCAAAACCTATAACCCCGTGGGGTAATCATGTACCCGTTTTCCACCTTGGTTTGAGGACTACCGATGATCACTGTACTTAGCATATCCACTGGATGCTCCAGCATAACTTCCAGGGTGGTAATGATCTTCGATTCTTCACCCCGGCGGGCGCTGCGCACAATGCCCACTGGTGTTTTCGGTCTGCGATACTGTAGTATTATCTCCTGCGCACTGGCCAATTGTTGCTGTCTATTATTGCTTTTAGGATTATATAATACAATGATAAAATCAGCCATGGCCGCAGACATTATTCTCTTAACTATTGTTTCCCAGGGAGTTAAGAGGTCACTTAAGCTAATTACTGCAAAGTCATGCATTAAAGGTGCTCCCAACGAAGCTGCCGCAGCTGTGGCGGCAGTAACTCCGGGGATTACATTTACCGGGACTTTACCGGCTGCAATTTCTAATACCAAACCAGCCATACCGTACACACCTGGATCACCACTGGATACTACTGCCACTCTTTTTCCGGATATTGCCACTTCCACCGCTTTTTGCGCCCGCTGCACTTCCGCCCGCATCCCGTTGGTTACCACTTTTTTATCTGCCACTAAATTTAGTATTAAGTTAATATATGTTTTATAACCCACCACCACATCGGCCTGTTCTAACGCCTGCATTGCTTCCGGGGTAAGACAGTTTTTATCACCGGGGCCCAAACCTACAACATCAATGTTTGCTCTGCCACCGCCACCGTTACCGGTCCCACTATCTGCTTGGGTACAATAATTACCCCCCGACTTACATGTAGGGCAGCCGGTTCGCATACTCCACCAACTCCTATTCTCTGCTTTACTGCCAGTGACTCCTGGTAGTTTCCCTGTTGATTATCTATTTCAACACTGCTTACAAAATGCAGCGGTAATTGCATTTTTTTTGCCAATTTTATCAAACCGCTTTCCTGCTTCTTAATATCTATACTGGCCAGCGCTTTAATACTGGCTAACGACAAGTTATATTTAAAAAATGTCTGTAAAATAGCCTGACCTACTTCACTGGCAGTTATTCCCTTGCGACAACCCACCCCCACCACCAGACAACGGGGAGTAAGTAAAATACGTTCGCCCTGATCAGGCTCAATTTTTTCCCTGCTAATTATTACCGCCGGTTTTTTACTAGCCATGCTAATCTGATGATATGGCTTAATGGTTAGCCCCCTGGTTAAATCACTGGGTAAAGACCACTGGCTGTACAGTTCCACTTCCTCTTCCTCTGCAAGCAAACGGTTGAAGTACTTCACCTGCTTTTGCGGACGTACTTCACAGTTAAGTTTATCAGCCAGCACATCCACCGCCGTTTTGCCCCGCACATCGGTGGCGGTGGTTATTACCGGTACTACTCCAATGGTAGCTGCAAGTTTACGGGTCAGTTCATTTGCCCCACCTTTGTGGCCACTTAACAGACTCACAGCAAAGTTACCACCCTCATCCATCACCACCACCGCCGGGTCACTGCTTTTGCTGTTTAATAACGGTGCCAGCGTGCGCACCACAATACCAGTGGCCATAATAAAGATTAGGTTGTTATAGTTGTTAAAAACGTACTGAATACAGTCTCGCCAGTTCTCAAAGTAGTTAGCACTACCTGCTATTGTATTACTTAGTCTTTCCGGCAAGTAGATCTCTACCTGCATTTGTTCTGCTATTTTCTTAGCCAAATTGGCTCCACCGCTGGTCAATGCCATCACAGCAGTCTTACCGACAGCCATGGCTAAAGCTCCCGTCATATAACTTTGAGCGGCCGGTTTTCTCTAAAAACTCACCCACCAATATCAACGCGGTGGATTTAATGTTGTTTTCTTCAGCCATCTTCTGCAGTAGATTTAGCGTTCCCCGCACTACTTTTTCCTCCGGCCAGGATGCCTTGTACACCAATGCCACTGGGGTAACCTCCTGATAATGTTTTAACAATTCCTGCTGCACTTCACCTACCAAACTAGCAGAAAGAAATATCGCCATACTGGAACGGTGGGCCGCCAGTGAATGCAACGCTTCCTTTTCTGGAACTGGGGTACGCCCTGCCATACGAGTTATAATCAGTGTTTGTGTTTCTTCTGGTACGGTGTACTCTTTTTTTAACGTTGCTGCAGCGGCAGAAAAAGAGCTTACACCAGGTATAACTTCATAGGGTATATTTAATTTATCTAATTCAGTCATCTGTTCGCCAATGGCGCCGTATAAACTGGGGTCACCTGTATGCAGGCGAACCACCTGCAAACCCTGTTGGTATGCCTGTACAATTTCATCTATTATTTGTTTTAATGTTAATTTGGCACTATTAACCACTTTAGCTTCGGAATTGCAGATGTTCAGTATTTCACGGTTAACCAATGAACCGGCGTATATTACTAAATCTGCCTGTTGCAGTATGCGTTGGCCTTTTACAGTTATTAATTCCGGGTCTCCCGGCCCGGCACCAATTATGTATAACAAATTTTTCACCTCTTTATGCCGGAAATAATCTGTACCGGATTGTTGGCACGCCACAAATTCACCTGGCCCGTTTTAGTTATTCTGGCCAGGTTTAAAGAAACCATTTCCACATCTTGATATCTGTTTTCTTCCATGAAATTATCAATCATTGGAGCAGTGTTTAGCGTTACAGATGTTGCTACCATTATTCCCCCGCTCTCTAGTTTCCGGTGGCATTGCTTTAAAATATTATCTAAATTCCCTCCGCTACCACCGATAAAAATACGTTGGGCTGCAGGAAGTTCAGGTATTGTTTTCGCTGCATCACCAGTTACTACTTGAATGTTATTAATCCCAAATTTTATTATATTTTCGTTAACCAATTTTATTGCTTCTGAATTACGCTCTAGGGCATATACTTGACCTTGACTCGCAATTAAAGCTATTTCCACCGCCACCGAGCCACTACCGGTCCCTACATCAAATATAGTGACATCTGGGGTTAGCCTTAGTTTACTGATCACCACTGCCCTTACTTCAGCGGTGGTGATGGGAATACCATCCCGACGCCTAAATAATCTATCGGGAATGCCTGAAGTTTTATATCGCCACATGTCAGACATCTCCTATCACCATCACACAGTTGGTTAATTGATGGCAACACTGCTGCAGTTGGCTCAGGTTACCGCAATATATATACTCATTTTCATAAGAGAGATTGCATCCCACTTTTACCGGTGCATTATCATCACACCCCGCACTGATTAGCCAACCTGCAATTGTTTGGGGAGTATTATCCTTACCAGTTAATACTGCCACCAACTCTTTTTCTTTAACAAATTTAACTAGTTTCTCATCTGTTCTGCCGTGCATACTGATAACTGTGGCCTGCTGCCATGGTTTTTTTAGTCGAGCGAAAAGCAATTGCACTGAACTAATGCCGGGAACTATTTCCAATAAATCTTCATTAATATATTTGGTTAAATAATTGGCAAAACTGTATAATCCACTGTCCCCCGAAACCAGTACAGCCACTTTATGCTGCTTGCACTGCTCTTTAATTATTAATACGGTATCTTGCAGATTAGCAGTTATTGGGTTACATATTTGCCCCGGTTGGGCAAATGTTTTAAGCAGACGAGACGCCCCCACTAACACACCAGCTTCGGAAATATGTTTGGCTGCCGCCGGGGTAAGGTAATCGGCACTTCCCGGCCCCACACCCAGTACTGCTATGGTATTTGCCAACCCTGTTTACCTCCAATCTTTTTGGCCGTTTCAGTACTGGCCAGTACTTCACCTGTCATTGAATATATAACAACTCCTATCTTTATTTTGCTGCTACAATATGACCGGCAGCGTTCTTCCGCTGCGGTGGCTATGGAATTAAAGACTATTTCCTTCATATTATTTTTATTTAATAGTTCAACCGATTGCTCGGCTGTATTTAATTGCATTAGTTGTTGCACCATGTTTTTGTCCGCCCCGTTTAGGGCGGCATGGGCGGTAATAATCTCCCTCCGAGCATCAGCCAGTTTACTATATGTATGAAATATGCCACCAGCCAGTTTCACCAGTTTTCCCAGGTGACCCAGTATTATTGCCCCTTTTACCTGTCGATTTACGCTTTCTTCCAACATGGCACCGATAAAGTTGCTGGTCTCCACAATACTATCGTTATGTATGTTCATGGCCAATGCCCGTTTAACCCCCATACGCCCTGGAGTCAAAACTAGGTAATCATACCCTTGAGCCAATGCTACATCCAGTTGGGGTATCAGCGATTGGCGCAAGGCAGTTTCAGACATCGGTCGCACTATGCCGCTTGTCCCCAGAATAGAAATCCCCCCCACAATACCCAATCTATTGTTCATGGTTTTTGGGGCTGTTTCCTCTCCTTTGGGAACGCTGATAACCACCTGAGCACCTTGAGAGTAGTCAAGAATTTTCTCTACTTCACTGGTAATCATCTGCCGGGGAACCGGATTGATGGCATGCTCGCCAACAGGTACTGACAGACCTGGTTTAGTTACCAATCCCACTCCTTTTCCACCGGTAATTTTGATGCCGTATTCAGCGGTTGATACCTCTGCCCATATTTCCAACCCATGGGTAACATCGGGATCATCCCCGGCATTTTTAATAACCGAAGCTCGGGCTGTATTGCCTTCCTTCTTTAATGAATGTATCGGTAACTTGGCTGTATCGCCTCCGGGCAAATCTATTGTAACGACAGTAGGCCTTTCTTCTTTAAATATAAGTAAGGCTGCTGCTTTGGCCGCAGCAGCAGCGCAAGTCCCTGTTGTATAACCAAATTTCAATTTAGTTTTTTCTCTATTCATTTTTAATTTGCTCGCATTTCATTAAAAAACTCCTAGCAGCATTAGGATTTCCCCGCCAGTGTATATGTACATAGGAACAAAAAACATTATCCCTTGTAAATCCATCCAGCCGTCCATCCTGTCCTCTACCACCCTTCAGGCTGTAAGCTGAAATATCTTCAGGTATTCCAGAGGTAATTGACCAGTGAAATTCATGACCTTTTATTCTATCACCCTTTTCACCCAGCAGGCAGTTGTTTTGAATTGTTCCGTTAACATATCCCAGTGCAGAAAGCCGGTTTTTCATTTCCACTTCCCCTGGCACTAAACCTACTCCGGGATAGGTTTTGCCGTCCATATCACTGATAGTTTCACATAGGTACATAAACCCGCCACACTCTGCATATACTGGCTTGCCCTGCATCACAAAATCCTTAACTGCATTTTTTATTAAATAATTGCTAGATAAGTCTGGTAAAAATACTTCCGGAAAACCCCCGCCAAGAATAATACCATCAGCTTGGGGCAAGGTTTTATCTTTTATCGGGCTGAAATATACCAGTTCAGCACCCAGTTCCTCTAAGTAATCCAGTGAATCCTGGTAGTAAAAGTTAAAAGCTTCATCTCTGGCCACTGCCAGTCTAACTTCATTTACTAACTGATTAACATCATTTTGTTTATTCTTGACCGGAGGGGCTTTGCTGGCTAGCACTAGCAACCTATTCATATTCACATTTTGTTCAATAACTCGTCCCAACTGTTCCAGTTTATTATGTAAATCATTCATCTCCGTAGCCGGCATTAACCCCAGGTGTCTGCTGGGAATTTCTAGCTGTTCATACCTACCCAATACTCCTAAAACAGGGACTCTTACCTCATCTTCTATGGCTCGGCGGAGCAACTCAGCATGAGTATCACTACCAACTTGGTTTATAATAACTCCTACTATATCTACACCCGGGTCAAAGTCTATATAACCTTTTACTGTAGCGGCAATACTGCGCCCCACTCCCCGGCCAGACACCACTAGCACTACCGGAGCATTAATAATTTTACTCACCTGGGCCGTACTGGCTAACTCCCCTTGATCGCGCATGCCGTCATAAATACCCATTACCCCTTCTACCACAGCCACCTGGGCATCATTACTGTGACGAGTTAAAATAGATTTTATCTCTTGTTCAGGACAAAGCCAGCAGTCTAGGTTATGGGAATAACGACCAGTGGCAGCATAATGCAATCCAGGATCTATATAGTCCGGCCCTACTTTATATGGTTGTACTGTGTACCCCTGGCAGCGCAAAGCAGCCATTAAGCCCAAACTAACAGTTGTTTTACCCACTCCGCTGTGGGTACCAGCTATTACAAACCTTGGTAAAGTCACCAATTAAACCTCCACATACTTAAGAACATTTTTCCAGCAGTATATATATTTTCGATAGAACACAAAAAAAACCTCCATTTTACCACTTTAATGGTTTGATTATATGTATTCTAAAACAGGCATATCTAAATATTACCAACCATAGATATATTTAACAGCGACATGTAACATCAAGTAATCTTTAGGGAGGTAATCGTATTCGTGTCTACAGCAATAATGTTGTTCTTATTTACTTATATTTTAATTATATTAGGAGTAATTCATCGAACACTGGTAGCATTTGCAGGGGCAGTGGCCATGCTGATGATAGGGGCAATAAGTCCACAAGAAGCATTAAAAGCCATGGACTTCGATACCATAGGTTTATTAATGGGTATGATGATAATTGTTGGCATCACAAAAAAAACAGGCCTTTTTGAGTATCTAGCGATCAAAGTAGCCCAGATGGCCAAAGGAGAACCCACTAAGATACTTTCGGGCCTTTGTCTAATAACAGCGTTTTTCTCTGCATTTTTAGATAATGTAACTACAGTGATGTTGGTTATCCCGGTTACTTTCGTAATCACTAAGCAGCTTAACATTAGCCCTATCCCCTTTTTAATAGCTATGATTATTTCATCAAATATTGGTGGTACTGCCACATTAGTTGGTGACCCCCCAAATATTATGATAAGCGGTTTCACCGGCTTGGGTTTTATGGATTTTGTTACAAATCTGGCACCAGTTGTAATAATTATTTATATTGTTACAATCTTAATTTTAAAGAGTAAATTCCAACAGCAACTGGTAACCTTTCCAATGCTTAAAGACCGCATTATAAGTTTAAAGGCATCCGATCAACTTAAGGATAGAGTGTTACTCAGTAAATGTTTGTTGGTAATTTCTCTTACGGTTTTGGGCTTTATTTTTCATCAGCAGATAAAACTTGAACCAGCATTCATTGCCATAGTGCTAGCTTGTTTTCTAATTATAATTACTAAAAGTAACATTATAAAGTCATTAATGTACGTTGAATGGTCTGTTATTATATTCTTTATTAGTCTTTTTGTAATGGTGGGGGCATTGGATGAAATAGGAGTTTTTGAGAGATTGGCTCGGACTAGCTTAGATGTAACAGGTGGTAATATTTTGTCGGCAGCTTTAATCATTCTTTGGCTTTCTGCCATCGCATCAGCCTTCGTTGACAATATCCCCTTCGTTGCAGCTATGATTCCACTGATAAAGGAATTTGGTCAATTAGGTGGAATAGATGATCTTACTTTCTTTTGGTGGGCCCTGTCCCTTGGATCTTGTTTAGGCGGTAACGGGACAGCTATCGGTGCATCGGCAAACGTTGTAGTTATCGGGATAGCAGAAAAAAGAGGTGTAAACCTTAGCTTTATTGATTACATGAAAACCGGCTTTCCAATAATGCTTCTATCTATTGTAATTTCAACAGGATACCTACTTCTTTGGTACTATTTAAATTAATGTATTATAAAAGGGACTTATCCAAACTCTTGGATGAAGTCCCTTTTTGATCTTCTTTTCTTAATTAACCGCCAAATATAATGCCCACAGGCAGAGGTACATGAAAAGCGTAGTGGAATACTCCATAGAAAATAGCTGTTAAAACACAAGCTAGGGCCGCTGATTTAAACACTGTCACTTTCTTAGTGTTATCCAACACCTTGAAGAATACGCCCAGGAATAATACACTGCTAATTAGGAAGCCAGCAAACATCATCACTATTACGTATCCCACAATGCCCAGCGCCATGGACAGCACTCTACGTGCTTCCACACCTTCAAAGGCTGGCTTAACTTCTTTCTTAGTAAAGCTCTGTATTAACTGAATAACACTTAAACCAGCCAAGATAGCAATAATAATATTTGGAAAAACTGCTCCCATATCACTTA
>VENI01000016.1 GCA_009711615.1 Bacillota bacterium
TAAAGCTATTAGCCAATATTCAGTTGAATCCATCAAGAGAGTTCAAGAATGGTGTAATACACTGCCACGTAAGATTTTAAACTATCTAACACCTAACGAGGCTTTTGAAGCTGAAATAAAGCCATTACTGCTCAACTAAGCGCGTTAATTCCACGGTCTTTTGACAATGAGCCTCTGCAGGTTATGTTTATAGCATCAAGGCCAGAGGAGAATAATGTAAGCTTAGGCAATCAAAACAGTAATATATTGGTTCCATATTATTACAGATAAAAAATAGTTCAATTTGCTATTGCAATTTAGGAGAATAAAATTTTTAAATTTTATCAACATAATTGACGGTAACACTTGCTTAAGTTGACTTATTATGCTATTATTTTTTTTGGTGTTAAATACACACGCTGCCGGACGTGTTGTGGGGGTGCCGTAGGGAAAACCAAATGGTCCTGCAATAGGGATGACGACAGCGGAGGAGAAAAACCAATTAGGGAGGAGGTGTAGCACCAGTGGCAGTAATCTCTATGAAGCAACTGTTGGAAGCAGGTGTACACTTTGGTCACCAGACCAGGCGCTGGAACCCCAAGATGGCGCCATACATCTTTACAGATCGTAATGGGATTTACATTATTGATCTACAAAAGACAGTGCAAAAGGTAGAAGAGTCATACAACTTTGTTAAGAACACTATCGCCAATGGTGGTACCATTATGTTTGTAGGTACTAAAAAACAGGCGCAAGAGTCAATTCGTGAGGAAGCCAGTCGCTGTGAAATGTTCTATGTAAATCAGCGTTGGTTGGGTGGTATGATGACAAACTTCCAAACCATTCGTCGTCGTGTGGACAGATTGCATGAATTGGATCGGATGGAAGAGGAAGGAGTTATGGAACAGTTGCCCAAAAAGGAAGTAGCTGAATTAATGCACGAAAAAGAACGTTTAAACAAGTTCTTAGGTGGTATTAAAAACATGAAGCGACTTCCTGATGCAGTGTTTGTTGTAGATCCTCGTAAAGAACGTATTGCAGTTGCCGAGGCGCGCAAACTGAATATTCCCATTATAGCCATAGTTGATACCAACTGTGATCCAGATGAAATAGACTATGTAATACCCGGTAACGACGACGCTATTCGTGCAGTAAGATTGCTTTGTAACAAAATGGCAGAAGCTGTTTTAGAAGGCAAGCAAGGCGAGCAGGTTAGCGAATAGTGAAATTAAGGGTGGGGGGCGTCTGCTTGCGGGTACCCTCTACCCTTTTTGTATGTTTGTTAACGGAATATTATGGTTATAATTCAAAATAAAACAATAACACCCAGAAGTCAGAAGCTAGTAGTCAGGAGTCAGAATAAAAGAATCGGCAAAAATACTAGAAGCACATTTTAAAACCATTAGAATTTTGACTACTAAATACTGAATTTCTGATACTAAAATATAACATAAATTTATTGGAGGGATTACAATGGCAGATATCTCTGCAAAGCTGGTTAAGGAACTTCGTGATAAAACTGGTGCTGGCATGATGGACTGTAAAAAGGCGTTGCAAGAAACAAATGGAGATATTGAAAAGGCAATAGATTTTCTGAGAGAAAAAGGCTTATCAAAAGCTGCCAAAAAGGCAGGTCGGGTTACTGCTGAAGGTTTAGTTGAATCATACATACATGGTAACGGCCGTATTGGTGTACTGGTGGAAGTTAATTGTGAAACAGACTTTGTGGCTAAAAACGAAGGATTTAAAGCAATGGTAAAAGATATTGCCATGCAGGTAGCAGCTTCCAAACCAGAATTTGTAAGACGTGAGGATGTGCCGGAAGAGCTAGTGGCTAAGGAAAAAGAAGTTTTAAAAGCCCAAGCTCTTAACGAAGGTAAGCCTGAAAATATTGTAGAAAAAATGGTGGAAGGTAGAATAGATAAATACTATAAAGAAATATGTCTGCTCGAACAGCCTTACATTAAAGATCCAGACAAAACTGTAGAGCAGTTGGTAAAAGAGACTATCGCTAAGATAGGTGAGAATATTTCTGTACGCCGCTTTACCCGTTACGAATTGGGAGAAGGTATCGAGAAGAAACAAGATAATTTTGCAGATGAAGTAATGGCTCAAATCAATAAGTAATATCTGGCAATTAATATAAAGGATTTTTTTGGTTAATGTAGAATATATTTATCTGACTGGAGGTTCATCAAAAGTATGACTCCTAAGTACAGGCGAGTAATTTTAAAACTATCTGGTGAATCCCTGGCTGGGGAACAGGGATATGGAATTGACCCCCAGGTTGTATACTCCATTGCTAGGCAAATTAAAGATGTGGCTGAATTGCGAGTACAATTAGCTATTGTTGTAGGTGGTGGCAATATCTGGCGCGGGGTCGCCGGTAGTGCCAAGGGTATGGACAGGGCAGCAGCTGATTATATGGGCATGCTGGCTACTGTTATTAATGCACTGGCACTTCAGGATGCATTAGAAAAAATCGGAGTGGATACCCGAGTTCAAACTGCAATTGAGATGAAAGCAGTGGCAGAGGCATATATTAGGCGAAGGGCAATGCGTCACCTTGACAAAGGCCGTGTAGTAATATTTGGTGCCGGTACGGGTAACCCTTATTTTTCTACTGATACCACTGCTGCCTTAAGAGCGGCGGAAATTGAAGCAGAAGCAATACTGATGGCTAAAAGGGTAGATGGAGTTTATTCCGACGACCCTTTGAAAAATGCAGATGCTAAGAAATTTGAGTCATTAGATTATATTGAAGTGCTTAATAAGGGGTTGCAGGTGATGGATGCCACAGCAACTTCACTGTGTATGGATAACGACATACCGTTATATGTATTTAACTTAACTGAAAGCGGTAATATCAAAAGAGTGATATTAGGTGAAAATATTGGTACCTACGTAGGGGGGGGAACAAATGATTAATGATATTTTAAAAGAAGCAGAAGAAAAAATGACTAAGAGTGTTGAAGTTACTAAAGGTGATTTTGCCGGCATGAGAGCTGGTAGAGCCACCCCTGCAATGGTGGAGAAAATACCAGTGGAGTATTACGGTACACCAACACCGTTAAATCAATTAGCAAACATTTCTGCTCCTGAACCTCGCCTTCTGGTTATACAGCCATGGGACAAAACAGTTATCCCGGAAATTGAAAAAAGCATTCAAAAATCAGATTTAGGCATTAACCCTGCAAATGATGGTACAGTGGTAAGGCTACCCATACCTCAACTTACCGAAGAACGACGTAGTGAGTTGGTAAAGGCAGTGAAGAAAAAAGCTGAGGATGGTAAGGTGGCTATACGAAACATCCGTCGGGAAGCCATTGATGATTTGAAAGCAGCACAAAAAGAGGGAATGATTTCTGAGGATGACTTAAAACGCGGCCAAGACGAGGTACAAAAAAGCACAGATAAATTTGTGAAACAAATTGATGAACTTCTGGCTGCTAAAGAAAATGATATAATGCAGGTATAATGGCATGAATATACCTGATGTGTTGGGTATGAGTGTTGATGCAGCGGTTGAAAGTATACGGTCTCACGGATTGCTGGTGCACGTACAATATACAAGACCTCCTTTTCCTACTTCTACGGAAGTAGCTCGCATAGTACGAATGGATGCTGTGAAAATTGATACCGTCTTTCTAACTGCGGCATACCAAGTAGCTATTAAGTGAGATTCAAAAAGGAGGTATAGGTGATGGCATACTTGATCACTGACGAATGTCTCGCCTGCGGAACATGTATGGAGACCTGCCCTTCCCTTGCAATACAAGAAGGAAATTTATTCAGGATTAATCCACAAGTGTGCGATAATTGTGGAACTTGTATTAATTCCTGCCCTGTTGGTGCTATTATTGAAGAATAACGAAATATTACCCCCTCGATTTACGAGGGGGTTGTTTTCATATGGGAGATGAAAAGATGGTTAGCAAAATATGGGAACTGTGGAAGAAATACAGGGGAGATATCAATGTCCCAACAGATGCAGAACAAATTATGCAATCCATTGACCGAGATAAGATACCCAGGCACATTGCCATTATTATGGATGGAAACGGTAGGTGGGCACAAAAGCGGGGAATGCCTAGAACATTTGGGCACAAGGCAGGAGTAGAATCACTGCGGGAAATAGTTAAAGCATGCAATGAGTTAAAGATTGGAGTGCTAACTGTTTATGCTTTTTCAACTGAAAATTGGAAACGCCCAAAGGATGAAGTTAATGCTCTAATGAATCTGCTGGTGGAGTACATTTATAAAGAAATAGATGAACTGGATCAAAATAAAGTGCAGATACGATCCATAGGCAGGGTGCACAAACTTCCTGACAAATGTCAAAAAGCTGTAAGCTTTGCCCGGGAAAGAACAGCGGATAATGATGGACTGGTATTTAATTTAGCTCTAAATTACGGTGGTCGGTCTGAATTGGTTGACACGACCAGGGCTATAGCTAGAAAGGTTGCAGATAATCAACTGCCTATAGAGAGCATAGATGAACAGTTAATCACGGCACACTTATATACAGCAGGCCTTCCTGACCCAGACCTATTAATCAGGCCTTCTGGTGATTATAGAATATCTAACTTTTTAATATGGCAGCTTGCATATACGGAATTTTGGCATACCGATGTGATGTGGCCTGACTTCAGAAGGTTAGACTTATTAAGGGCAATATATGGTTACCAGAATCGGGAACGTAGATTTGGTGGCTTAAAAGGTAAGAATAAGTAATAAATGATGAAATACGGGTTGGTGAACAATTATTGCTACATTTAAGATTACTTAGCGCCTTGGTGGGAATTCCAGCTATAATGTACGCTGCATGGCAGGGGGGTCTTTTGCTGCTGGTAGTTATCGGCGTAATTATGGTGTTGGGGTTAATGGAAATGCTAAACCTGCTACAGGCTTTGGAGGTTCACCCTAATAGAAATTTGGCTTTATTAGGTTCACTTATGTTACTGGTAGTGGCATATTTTCAAGATTGGCGTTATATTGGTATTGTGATGACAATATTAATAGTACTACATCTGCTCGCGCTAATAAGAAACTACCCCCGGTACAAGCCTGGGGATGGGGCAGCAGGTATTTTCGCCACGTTATACTTAAGTCTACTTATATACATATACTTAATTAGTACACTACCAAACGGAAATCATTGGATATTTATAATGTTGGTAGGGACTTGGGCCAGTGACACTTTTGCTTACTTTGCAGGAAGAACTCTGGGTAAACATAAACTTACTCCCAAATTAAGTCCCAAGAAAACTTGGGAGGGTTCAATTGGAGGTGTCCTAGGTTCAATATTGGCAGTGTTTATTTACAGCATTTATTTAATGCCGTTTTCTTTTGGTGCACTTGTGCTGCTGGGGGCGTTAATTAGCATATCTTCACAGGTTGGTGATTTAGTAGAATCAACCTTAAAGCGTCAAGCAAAGATAAAAGACTCTGGGTCATTAATACCAGGACATGGAGGAGTGCTAGATCGTTTTGATAGTATGTTGCTATCTGCCCCGCTGGTATACTATTTTGTGTCGGTGTCCATAATTTGAATGAGGTGAAATAATTGCTTCCAGGTTGGTATAGACGTGCACTAAACACAATTGTTTTAACTGGTGCTGGGTTATTAATACTGCTGGCTACTGTAGCAGCAATATGGCTTTCGAAATATATTTTTCCTGCTGTATTACCATTTATTGTGGCTATGTTTGTCAGTTTTATGATCGAACCCATGATTAATGCTCTACAGCAACGATTTAAATTAAGCCGTGCTTTGGCAACCGGTTTTTCCATGCTGGTTGTCTTTGGTGGTTTGGGCACAATTTTAGTATTGCTGATTATTCAATTGGTGGCAGAACTAATTTCATTATCTGCTTCACTGCCAGAGATAACCAGGGAAGTACGTCATTATATAGAGCAATTAATACCGGTGGTTATGCGTTTTTACGGTGATTTACCTATGGAAGTAGTTAGTTATCTGCAGGAAGCTATTCGTGATTTGGGTAGGATGTTACAGTCCTTGGTCGAAGTTGCGGCTACGTCTTTGCTTGCTTTTTTATCATTGGTTCCTGGAACGGTAGTGCTAGTGATAGTAACACTGCTGGCTACATATTTTATTACTAAAGATAGAAGGGCTATTGGAAACTTTTGGCGAAGACTACTTCCTTCACCATATGGCGATAAAAGTATTAATGTTATCAACCATGTGCTACAGGCCTTTTGGTCCTACCTAAAGGCCCAGAGTATTTTGGTTACCATAACCATGATCATAAGCACCATCGGGTTTTATATGGTAGGTGCTGAATATGCCATAACCTTAGGCTTGCTAGTAGGCTTGTTTGATATTATACCGGTATTGGGGCCAGCGACAGTTTTTATTCCACTGGTTCTATGGTTTATTTTAGTAGGGAATATAGGTATCAGCATTAAATTAACTATTTTATACATAATTATATTGGTGGTTCGTCAACTTTTAGAAGCACGGGTAGTGGCGGCCAACTTGGGGCTTCATCCGTTAGCTACTTTAATGGCTATGTATGCCGGTTTAAAGTTAATAGGTTTTACTGGTTTAATTATAGGACCGATCTTATTAATTGCCATACAAGCTTCATTGAAAGCAGGGAATTTTCTTAAAAGGTAAAATAAATACTTCGGGGTGTTAGTGTGAAAAATGTTTCTATTATTGGTAGTACAGGTTCAATAGGACGTCAAGCTTTAGATGTTGCATCAAGCAATCCTGAAAAAATTCATGTGGTTGCTCTGGCTGCTGGCAGTAATGTGGAACTGCTTGCAGATCAAATACGGAAATTTAAGCCTAGAGTTGCATCGGTGGCTAGTGAGAATTATGCTCGAGAGTTGAGGCGGTTGTTGGGCGATAACATCAATACTGTAATACTATCCGGCACAGATGGACTAATAGCAGTAGCTTCCGACAGTGAAGCTGATATGGTACTTACCGCTGTAACTGGTACGGTGGGACTAATACCAACAATGAAGGCCATAGAAGCAGGGAAAGACATAGCACTGGCTAACAAAGAAACACTGGTAGCTGCCGGTAACATAGTGATGGACAAAGTTGCAGAAATGGGTGTTAAACTATACCCGGTGGATAGCGAGCATTCAGCTATCTGGCAGTGTTTAGATAATGAACCGCAAAAAGCACTATCAAAGTTAATACTTACTGCTTCCGGTGGGCCATTCAGAAATTACCCTGCTGAAAAAATGTCGTCAATAACACCTGAGATGGCTTTAAAGCATCCCAACTGGGATATGGGTAGTAAAATTACCATTGACTCGGCCACTCTAATGAATAAAGGACTGGAAGTAATAGAGGCTAAATGGCTTTTCGATGTAGACTTTAAAGATATACAAGTATTAGTGCATGCACAGAGCATTATTCATTCAATGGTAGAATTCATTGATGGATCAGTTATTGCCCATCTGGGAATACCAGACATGCGTATACCTATTCAGTATGCGCTATCATATCCCAACCGTTGGCCCAATGACTTACCAAAATTAAATCTCCTTGAGGTACAGGAACTAACCTTTGAGGCTCCAGACTTGGACAGGTTCCCATGTTTAAAACTTGCTTTTCAGGCAGGAGAGATTGGTGGCACAATGCCTGCTGTATTAAATGCAGCCAATGAGGTTACGGTGGCGCGTTTTCTTAAGCGGGAGATAGGTTTTATGGACATACCTGTTGTAATAAATAATATAATGGAAAAGCACCAGATAATTGCTAAACCAGATTTAGATGACATATTAACAGCAGATCGCTGGGCCAGAGAAGCAGCTGGGGAGGTAAAGTAATGCAGACTTTTTTAGCGTCAATTTTTGTTTTTGGTATCCTTATATTCTTTCACGAGCTCGGTCACTTTATGGTGGCTAAGTCAGTGGGCATACAAGTGCATGAATTTAGCCTTGGTTTTGGACCTAAAATATTTGGGTTTAAGCGGGGTGATACCGATTATAATCTAAGGATTTTTCCACTGGGTGGTTTTGTTCGTATGGCCGGCATGGATCCCGGTGAGGATGAAGAAGAACCAGATTATGATGACGAAAATGGTTTTAACAGTAAGACAGTGGGGCAACGTGCCGGAGTGATAGCCGCTGGCCCGATTATGAACTTTGCCCTTGCTGCAGTGCTATTGGCTGTTGTGTTTATGATTAACGGTGCACCAGAAGTAACAACTCATGTGGGTGATGTGGTTAAAGATTCACCCGCCTATGAAGCGGGTATCAAATCTGGAGATCGCATTACTGCAGTTAATGGTGAACCGGTGGATGAGTGGACCGAAATGGTTACTGAGGTTAATAAAAATGCCGGTAATGAAATGTCCGTTACAGTAGAGCGCGATGGAGCAGAAAGAAAATTGGTATTGACCCCAGAAAAGAGCGAAGATGGGCGATATATAATTGGAATACAAAACGACCCAGACAAAGTAACTGTGAAAGATATTAATCTTCTCGAGGCACTGTGGAAAGGTACACAAACAACTTATCAAGTAACGGTGCTTATTATTACTTTTGTAGGTAAAATGATCGTACAACAAGCACCGATGGATTTAGGCGGGCCAGTGCGAGTGGTGGCAGAAATTGGCAACGCTGCCCAAGTAGGCATTTTTAATCTATTACAGCTAGCAGCCTTTTTATCGATTAACTTGGGGTTATTTAACTTGTTCCCTATTCCAGCATTGGACGGTAGTAGACTGGTATTTTTAGGGTGGGAAAAAATTGCTGGTAAGCCTGTGGACCCGGCAAAAGAAGGCTTTATTCACATGATAGGTTTCGGTTTGCTGTTGCTGTTAATGGTGTTTATCACTTATAATGATATTCTTAATTTAGTGAAGGGGTAATAGGAGGAATTATGAGTTCTAGCAGGCGAGAAACCAAAAAAATTCATGTGGGATCTATACCAGTGGGCGGAGATGCACCGATATCAGTACAATCCATGACCAATACTGATACCAGAAATGTAGCGAAAACCACTGCTCAAATAAATGAATTGGCTGCGGCAGGCTGTGAAATCATCAGGGTGGCGGTGCCTGATGATGCAGCTGCAGAAGCACTGTCGGAAATTATAAAACAAATTAGTATCCCACTTATTGCTGATATTCATTTTAGTCATCGCCTGGCATTAGCTGCTTTAAAGGCCGGGGTGAATGGTTTGCGTATTAACCCAGGCAACATTGGTGGTAAAGAAAAAGTACGGGAAGTAGTAACTGCTGCTAAAGATAGCGGTGTTCCTATTCGAATAGGAGTTAACGCCGGTTCATTAGAGAAAAGCATAATGGAAAGGCATGACGGAGTTACCGCACCCGCGATGGTGGAAAGTGCGTTAAAACATATTGCTATCCTAGAAGAAATGAATTTTAATAATATAAAAGTCTCATTGAAAGCATCAAATATCCCCTTAATGTTACAGGCATATCGTCAATTGGCAAAGGAAGTTGATTATCCACTGCATGTGGGCGTAACCGAAGCAGGGACGGTTAGCTCCGGCACGGTAAAGTCAGCGGTTGGTATTGGAGTTTTGTTGGCCGAAGGCATTGGTGACACAATTAGAGTATCCCTTACCGGAGATCCGTGTCATGAAGTGAAAGTTGCATACCAGATACTGCAGGCCCTAGGACTACGCCAAAGAGGTGTGGAAATAATCTCCTGTCCAACTTGCGGACGTACAGAGATAGATTTGATATCTCTGGCTCAAAAGGTGGAGGACAAGTTACAGGGAGTTGACAAGCCCATTAAAGTTGCTGTGATGGGTTGCGTTGTTAACGGTCCTGGAGAAGCAAGGGAAGCAGATGTTGGTGTTGCCGGTGGCAAGGGAGTGGGTCTAATATTCCGTAAAGGGGAAATTATAAGAAAAGTTTCGGAAAATGAACTGCTTGATGAGTTGATGAAAGAGATAGAGAATATAAAATCAGGAGACAGGAGTTAGGAGTCAGGAGTAAGAATAAAAAAAGACAAAAATACTTCATGACTTGCTGGAATAATTAGAAGCTAACTAATAACTATTAGAATAAATAAATACATTTTATTGGGGGCTATGCAAATGAAAGTATCTGAAATGCTTATACCTACATTAAGGGAAACACCAGCCGAAGCGGAGATTGTTAGTCATAAACTACTGCTTCGTGCTGGATATATTCGTAAAACTGCATCTGGAATTTATACATATCTGCCACTGGGCATTAGGGTAATTAAGAAAATTATGAACATTATTCGTGAGGAAATGGATCGTCAGGGTGGTCAAGAAATGCTGATGCCCATTATACAACCTGCTGAACTATGGCATGAATCTGGTCGCTGGGATGTTTATGGACCAGAATTAATGCGTCTGAAAGATCGACATAACCGAGATTTCTGCTTGGGACCTACCCATGAAGAAGTAATTACCACTTTGGTACGCAGTGAAATTAATTCTTACAAACAACTACCGCAACTGCTGTATCATATTGGTAACAAATATCGTGATGAACGTCGTCCACGGTTTGGCTTGATGCGGGGTCGTGAGTTTATTATGAAAGACTTGTATTCGTTTGACCGGGATGAAGAAGGGTTGGATAAAAGTTATCAAAAAATGTATCAGGCATATACCAATGTTTTTAATCGTTGTGGTGTAACTTTCCGTCCTGTTGAAGCTGACTCCGGAGCTATTGGAGGAAGTACAACTCACGAATTCATGGTTTTAGCTGATTCCGGGGAGGCTACTATTCTTTATTGCGATAGCTGTGATTATGCAGCCAATGTAGAAAAAGTATCTGTTCCTGCTGCTGGGCTTGATCCAACATTTGAAAAGTTAGAATTACAGGAAGTGGCAACACCGGGTGCTCATACAGTGGAACAAGTAACAGAATATCTAAATGTAGATCAACACCAAATTATTAAAACTCTGATTTATAAAACCGATAAGGAAATTGTAGCTGCCCTAGTAAGGGGAGACCGGGAATTAAATGAAATAAAATTATACAATGCCTTAAACTGCTTAACTTTGGATTTAGCCAATGCTAAAACTGTGGAAAAGGTGTCTGGTGCACCGGTTGGGTATGCAGGTCCTGTCAATTTAAAAGAAGATATTCGGATTATTGTTGATCCTGAAGTGGCTGGAATGGTGAATGGTGTAACTGGTGCCAACAAAGGTGATGCTCATTTCATTAATGTCAATCCAGAACGGGATTTTAAGATTGACTTAATAGAAGATATTCGTATGGTAGCAGCAGGAGAAAAATGTCCCAGTTGTGAAGGTGTGTTACAGGAAGCTAGAGGTATTGAAGTGGGCCAGATCTTTAAATTGGGAGATAAGTATAGTAAACAACTTAAGGCAAATTATCTAGATGAAGGTGGAAAAGAAAACCCGATCATCATGGGTTGTTACGGCATAGGTGTGGGACGAACTATGGCCGCTACGGTTGAACAAAACCATGATGATAATGGTATTATTTGGCCGGTAAGCATTGCTCCTTACCATGCAGTGGTTGTTCCTATTAGCACAAAAGACGAAAACCAGGTTAAACTGGCGGATAATATTTACGGCAAATTACTAGAAAACAACATAGAAACAGTTATAGACGATCGTAAAGAACGTCCTGGAGTGAAGTTTAAAGATGCTGACCTAATAGGCTATCCAGTAAGAATAGTGGTAGGGAAAAAAGCAGTGGAAGAAAGCATGGTGGAAATACATAACCGTAATACAGGAGAAACAATTAATGTCAGTACTGAAGAGGTAATAAGTACAGTACAGAAATTGTTATTTGCGAAATAGCAGGTGATACCAATGAATTCCCAAGGTTCTACCAATAGGTTATCGGCGTTCCGTAAGTTAAACAGAGTATTGATTTTTACGGTTTCTGCTGGTGACGGTCATACCAGGGCAGCTCAAGCAGTAAAGAAACAAATTTTAGAGAACTATCCCGAGGCTCAAGTAAGTATTGTAGATACATTCCGTTATGCAAGCCCGATGGTGGAGAAGATGGTACTAGGTGCTTATCTTGAGATAATTAAAATTTCACCTATGGTTTATGGGTACTTTTATTATCGAGCAGAGAAAACACAGCCGTTATCTGGGTTTGCAAAAATGGAGTTTAACCGTATTATAAATAAACTAGCTGCACCAAAATTGATGTCATTGATTAGCTCAATGCAACCCCAAGCAATACTGTGTACACACCCATTTCCGTTAGGAATACTATCTTCTCTTAAAATTAGAGGGAAACTTGATATTCCCCTACTGGCAACCATTACGGACTTTACAGTGCATCCATTTTGGGTTTATTCGGCGGTGGATTATTACTGTGTGGCTTCTGAGGAGTTAAAACCATCCTTTATTAGGCATGGTGTTAGCTCAGACAGACTGGCTGCCACGGGTATTCCCATTGATCCGTTGTTCAGACGTATGGAAAGTAAGGAACAGCTAAATAAACGGCTTGGTTTATCCAATGACCTACCTACCATTTTGGTGATGGGAGGAGGTCTTGGCATGGGCCCACTGGAAGAAGTGGTACAGACCCTTGATACAAGACAGTGTCAGCTGTTGGTAGTCTGTGGGCGTAACAAATCATTAAAGAATAAAATTGATATTATTGCTAACCAGATGGGGAGAAATGTCCATGTCTATAGTTTTGTCAGCAACATCCACGAATTAATGGGAGCTGCCGACCTGATGGTGACAAAAGCAGGTGGGTTAACTTGTTCAGAAGCTTTGGCACTGGGGTTGCCCTTATTTATAACTGATCCTATTCCTGGACAAGAGGAAAGAAATACTGAATTTTTAGTTAACCAAGGTGCTGCAGTAGCTATTAAAGATTCCAAGCACTTGCTTACAGAAATAAACAAGTACATACATAACCCTCATCGGGTTAATGAACTAACTAAAGCTGCAATAAAGATTGGTCGTCCTAACTCTGCCCGTGTAGTGATGAATCTAATGCAGCAGATGGTAAACAGTGACAAACAGGCAGCTGGAGGTAATAACCTTGTCCAAGGGAATAGAGAAGCTGAATGAATTGATACCTGGAACTGAATTAGTTCTGGTGCAGGTAGATACTGTAAATAATGCTTGGAAAGTAGTACTTCATGCAGAAGCATCTTTGAACAAAGAACTATTGATGCAAGTAGAACAATATTTTTATAACAATGTACCGGGCTTGACGAAAATCGAATTTAAAATAACTAAAAAGTTAACTGATCAGGAAATAAAGCATCAACTGTCGGATATTTGGTCTGTATTAAAAGATGAAATCAAAAAGAATGTGCCTGCGGCAAACGGCTGGCTGGAAAAAGCAAGTTATCAGTATTCATCGGGGAAACTTATTATAACAGTAACAAACAATCTAGGTTTAAAACTGCTCCAGCAGCGCAGGTGTGATAATAATTTAGCAAATAAATTTTATGAACTCACTGGAAGTCATCCCAAGATTGAGCTATTATGCAGTGGTGGTGAACAGGGTATACCTGTCTGGCAGGAGGAAGCAGAAAAACATATACAAAAGCAAATTAAACAAAAAAATATTAATGTCAGTAGTAGCAGTCAAGGAACCACGGCACCCGTTGAAACGGGTGTTTTTATTGGACGTAAAATTAAGGGTGAACCTGTTTTCTTAAGTTCTATTGATGATGAAGAAAAGCAGATGATAGTGCAGGGCAGGGTATTTGGAGTTGAGCTAAGGGAACTACGCAGTGGTAGGAATTTGCTAATTTTTAATATCACTGACAATACTGATTCACTAAATGTAAAAATGTTTTTAGAAAAAGACAAGGTAGAATCTGCCTTAGCTATTAAGAATGACTGTTGGGTAAAAGCTCGGGGGCCTATTCAGCATGACAAGTATACTCAAGAACTAACCATGATGGCTTACGACATTAATTCTGCCCATGCCCCCCAGCGCATGGATAACGCAGAGAATAAGAGGGTGGAACTGCACTTACACACTCAAATGAGTCCCATGGATTCGGTGATGAGTGCTTCTGCAGCTATCAAACAGGCTGCTAAATGGGGCCATGCTGCTGTAGCTATTACCGACCATGGTGTGCTACAGTCATATCCCGAAGCAGCATCAGCGGCGCAAAAAAATAATATAAAAGTAATTTACGGTGTAGAAGGTTATCTTGTAGATGACGGAAAACCAGTGGTGGAGAATGCACCTGAAATAAGTATTGATGAATCTGAGTATGTGGTATTTGATTTAGAAACTACTGGACTGCATCCTCGGACAGATGAAATTATTGAGATCGGTGCAGTAAAAATGCAAGGATTGGATGTGGTTGATCAGTTTTCCACCATGGTTAAACCTACGAAGGTAATTCCAGCGGAAGTGGTTAAGCTTACAGGGATAACCAGTGATATGGTGGATGATGCTCCGAGCGCAGCAGAGGCGTTAAAAAAGTTTCAGGAATTTATAGGTGGTAGTGTGTTGGTGGCACATAACGCAGCTTTTGATGTTGGCTTCACCAGACTTCATTTAAATAAGCACTTAGATAAAGTGTTGGGCAACGCAGTTTTAGACACAATGACGATGGCCAGGTTACTTTATCCTAATTTGAAAAATCATAAACTAAAAACCCTATGTAAAGAATTTGATCTAAGGCTGGAAAACCACCATCGGGCAGTGGACGATGCTGTTGCCACTGCTCAATTATTTAAAATATTTTTAGAACAATGTCAAAATCAAGGTATAGTAAAAGTAGCTGAGATAAATGATTTGATTGGTAGTGGCGGGATGGAGAAACTAAAGCCCTATCACGTAACAATTTTAGCCAAAAACCAGCAGGGTTTAAAAAACTTGTATAAATTGATAACCCATTCCCACCTTAAATATTATTACCGCAACCCGAGGATACCTAAGAGTATATTATCTACTTATCGAAAAGGGTTGTTAATAGGCTCAGCCTGTGAGGCGGGGGAACTTTTCAGGGCACTGGTGTCAGGAGAACCTGAGGACAAGGTTGAATCTATTGCTTCTTTTTACGATTACCTTGAAATTCAACCATTGGGCAACAGCCAATTCTTAATTGAAAGTGGGCAGTTAAGAAATGAAGATCAGCTAAAAGAGGTTTATAAAAACATCTATAAATTGGGTCAGAAATTAGGAAAACCTGTAGTGGCTACCGGGGATGTACACTTCTTAAATCCTGAAGATGAAGTTTACCGGCGGATATTACTGTCCGGAAAGGGCTTTGATGATGCAGACAATCAACCGCCGTTGTACTTTAAGACTACAGATGAAATGTTGATGGAATTTAAATATTTAGGGAATCAGTCTGCCTATGAAGTTGTGGTGGAAAATTCCATAAAAATAAATGATATGGTTGAGAAACTGCAACCGATTCCCCAAGAAACCTATCATCCAAAGATAGAAGGTGCCGAGCAACAAATAACTGATATGTCTGAGGAAAAAGCCAGGGAATTATATGGGGACCAGCTGCCACAGGTAGTAAGAGAACGATTGGACAAGGAATTGAAATCAATTATTGGAAATGGTTTTGCAGTTTTGTATCTTACTGCCCAGAAACTGGTGAAGAAATCAAATGATGACGGTTACTTGGTGGGCAGTAGGGGCTCTGTGGGTTCGTCACTGGTGGCCACATTTACTGGTATTACAGAAGTAAACCCGTTACCGGCTCATTACCGCTGTCCAGGATGTAAACACAGTGAGTTTGTACTGGATGGCAGTTATGCCTGCGGGGCCGATATGCCCGACGAAACCTGTCCCAGTTGCGGAACTCAACTGGTAAAAGACGGTCAGGATATACCCTTTGAAGTTTTCCTCGGTTTTGATGGTGATAAAATACCTGATATTGATTTAAACTTTTCAGGTGATTACCAATCCCGTGCTCAAAAATATACCGAAGTTCTCTTTGGAAAAGACAATGTATTTAAGGCAGGAACAATCGGTACCATTGCGGATAAAACTGCCTACGGTTTTGTGAAAAAATATTTAGATGAGAAAGGTATCGTTAAGCGAGAAGCAGAAATTAATCGTCTGGTAAGTGGTTGCACTGGGGTAAAACGCACCACCGGACAACACCCGGGTGGAATTATGGTTGTTCCAAAGAACATTGATGTACATGATGTTACCCCCCTGCAGCACCCTGCAGATGATAAAAAGAGCGGTATTATAACTACTCACTTTGATTATCATGCCATCCATGACTGTCTGGTAAAGCTGGATATTTTGGGTCATGATGATCCCACTGCCATTAAAATGCTGGAGGATTTAACCGGAGTAGATGCCCGTACAATTCCATTGGATGATAAAGATACCCTGGCTTTATTTTCAGGTACGGAAGTGCTGAATGTAAAACCGAAAGAAATACGGTCCCAAGTGGGTACTTATGCCATTCCTGAATTTGGAACCAAATTTGTACGTCAGATGCTGGTGGATACAAAGCCGACCACATTCAGTGAACTGGTACGCATATCCGGTTTTTCTCATGGTACTGATGTGTGGCTGAATAACGCCCAAGATTTGATAAGAAGTGGTGTCTGCCAACTGTCTGAAGCAATTTCTGCCCGGGACGACATTATGATATACTTAATTCATAAAGGGTTGCCTCCCAAAAAAGCATTTAAAATTATGGAAAAAGTACGTAAGGGTAAAGGAGTTACCGATGAAGAAGCGGATTTAATGCTGGAAAACGATGTCCCTGAATGGTACTTAGAATCCTGTAGAAAAATTAAGTACATGTTTCCCAAAGCCCATGCCGTAGCATATGTAATGATGGCCTTCCGTATTGCCTGGTTTAAAGTTAATTATCCGATGGCGTTTTATGCCACCTACTTTACAGTGCGAGCTGATGATTTTGATGCCCACTTGATTGCACAGGGGCAGCAGGTGGTACTACAGACCATTGAAGATATAGAAGAAAAAGGGGTGAGTGCATCTCCCAAAGAAAAGAGTTTATTGACTATATTGGAAGTGGCTTTAGAAATGTATGCCCGAGATTATACATTTAAAAGGGTCAGTCTTGAAGAGTCAGATGCGTCAAGATTTTTAATAAAAGGAGATAAACTACTGCCGCCTCTTGGTTCGCTGCAAGGGGTGGGGGAAGCCGCCGCCCACAGTATTGCTATGGCCAGAGACGAAGCACCCTTTACCTCAATTGAAGATTTGCGGTTGAGAGCCAAGGTATCTAAAACCGTTATAGAAACCCTGAAACAGCATGGCTGTTTGGAAGGTATGGAGGAAACAAATCAACTTAGTCTATTCTAAAGTAACTACAAGGAGTAAGGAGTCAGTAAATCAAATTATTCTGAAATCTGACTACTAAATCCTGATTCCCAATAGAACCATTCTATAATTATAAAGGAGAATGCATATGACTTTATTAGCGGACATTTTTGATCATAATAAAAGCTTTGTGGAGGATAAAAAGTATGAAGAATTACAGACCAACAAGTACCCCAGTAAAAAGATTGTTATTTTAACCTGTATGGACACCAGATTGGTGGAGTTATTACCTAAGGCTATGAATTTTAAAAATGGAGATGTTAAGCTGATTAAAAATGCGGGTGCCACCATATCACACCCCTTTGGAAGTGTCATGCGCAGCCTGCTGGTAGCAATATTTGAATTAAAAGCAGAAGAAGTATGTGTTGTAGGGCACTATGATTGTGGTATGATAAATTTTAGTTCCTCATCTATGTTAAAGAAAGCTCTAGATAGGGGTATTAAAGAAGAAACTATAACTACATTGTTAAACGCTGATATTGATTTGAATAAGTGGCTTGAGGGATTTAACTGTGTTGAAGATAGCGTTAAAAATAGTGTTCAGATGATAAAAAAGCATCCTCTATTCCCAAATAATATACCAGTACATGGAATGGTAATTGATCCTGAAACGGGTAAGTTAAGTGAAGTGATTAATGGTTATTGATAAACATATGTTCTTAACAGCATAAATATTTATTTCTGTGGTTAAAATGGTAATGCAAGTATAGAATACTTTTTTGCTTGTCAATTAATGGTTGTTGTGATATACTAGCTTTGGTTTTTAATTAAGGAATTTATTGTTTTCTTTGAAGGAGTGGGTGACGCCCACTCTTTCGTATTATTATGGAGGAGGCCCCGATTATAATGAGCAAAGTCAACATAGTCAATCAAGTCGAAAAAATTACCGCTCAAATTACTAAAACAATGAACCTAGAACTGGTTGATGTGGATTATGTTAAAGAAGGGGCACATTGGTATTTGCGTGTATACATTGATAAACCTAACGGAGTAGACTTGGACGATTGCCAGGAAGTTTCAGAAAAACTGGATACACTACTTGATGAAAAAGATCCTATACCCGACCCGTACATATTGGAAGTATCTTCACCGGGTATTGAGAGACCGCTGAAAAAAGATGAGGATTTTGAAAAATTTGCAGGCAGAATGATTACAATAAAAACTTATGTCCCCATAAGCGGTGAGAAGAACTTCACTGGTTTATTACAGGGATTGGATCAATCTGGCGTGCAGATGGAAGTTGATCATCAACAAGTGGTCATTCCCAAAGATAAGATAGCATCAGCTAGACTGGCTGTAGAATTTTGAGCTGTTGTAGGAGGATAACAAATGAATAGTGAGTTTTTAGAAGCTTTATATGACCTGGAGAAAGAAAAAGGTATTTCCGTTGATGTGTTGTTGGAAGCAATTGAGGCAGCACTGTTGTCCGCATATAAACGCAATTTTGGTTCAGCACAAAATGCAAAAGTAACTATTGATAGGGAAACAGGAGACTTTAAAGTGTTCTCCCAAAAAAATGTTGTGGACGATGTAGAAGATAACAGATTGGAAGTTTCCCTTGAAGACGCCCAGGCCATTGATCCAAATTATAGCCTGGGCGATGTTGTGGAAACGGAGGTTACACCGAAGAACTTTGGTCGCATCGCAGCCCAAACAGCCAAGCAGGTCGTTGTGCAGCGCATTCGTGAGGCTGAGAGAAATGTAATTTACGAAGACTACTCCAACCGGGAAGGTGACATTATAACTGGTGTCATTCAACGGATTGAGCAGCGTACTGTATACATTGAATTGGGTAAGACTGAAGCAGTGCTGGCACCCTCAGAACAGATGCCTAGTGATAATTATCATCCTGGCATGCGAGTAAAGACTTATATCACTGAAGTGAGGAAAACAACCAAAGGACCTCAAATTTTAGTATCACGTACTCACCCAGGATTACTGAAAAGACTTTTTGAATTGGAAGTGCCGGAACTACAGGAAGGAACAGTTGAACTGCTTTCAGTTGCCAGAGAAGCAGGGTATCGCTCAAAAATCGCTGTTTACTCAAAGGATGAAAATGTCGACCCGGTGGGAGCTTGTGTTGGCCCGAAGGGTATGAGAGTGCAAAACATTGTTACCGAGCTTAATGGTGAAAAAATAGACATAGTAAAGTATGATGCGGATCCATCAAAATATGTGGCGAACTCTCTGTCACCTTCTAAAGTTGTAGCGGTGGAAGTTTGGGAAGATGAAAAAGTAGCTCGGGTTATTGTACCTGATTATCAACTATCGTTGGCTATAGGTAAAGAGGGACAAAATGCACGACTGGCTGCAAAGTTGACAAACTGGAAGATAGACATTAAGAGCGAATCTCAAATGAAAGAGTTGTATCCGGAATATACCGAAGAAGATTATTTTGATGGTAGTAGTGTTAATGGCTACATAGAAGATTATATTGATGAAACTGATAAAGCTAATGATGAATCTTTTAATAATGACGATCAGGATGAGCTTAATAATACTGAATCTGGTGCAGATACTGAAGAAGTTGTGAAGGTTAAAGAGGCTGAGAAGTAAAGGGGGGAAATGCTTTGGCTAGAGTGAAGAAAAAGCCAATGCGTATGTGCGTGGGATGTCAGGAAATGAAAAATAAAAAAGAACTAATCCGTGTTGTGCGCACCCCTGAAGACAATATTGAAATAGATCATAGTGGTAAGAAAAACGGACGAGGGGCTTATATCTGCCCTAGGCAAGATTGTTTGGAGAAAGCTATCAAAGGCAGAAGAGTAGAAAAGTCTCTTAAAAATCGGATTAGCGGTGAAGTTTATGATAAGCTAAAACAGGAGCTGAACGAAGGTGAATAAACAAATTGCTAATCTGTTGGGTTTGTGTCAGAGGGCCGGTAAACTACTAACTGGTGACGCTCTAGTGAAGAATACTATTAAGAAAGATAAAGCATTATTAGTACTACTGGCCACTGATGCTTCAGAACGAACGAAGAAAGAATTCTATAGGATGGCCCAAGTAAACGAAATTACTGTTTATGAGATAGGTACAAAGGTTGATTTTGGTTGGGCAGTTGGTAAATCACAAAGGGCTGCAGTTGTTGTTACAGATGAAAATTTTTCCCGTGGCATTATCGAGCTGATTGAAAGGGGAGAGGCGTAGGT
Source organism: Bacillota bacterium (assembly GCA_009711615.1). Lineage (GTDB taxonomy): Bacteria > Bacillota > Desulfotomaculia > Desulfotomaculales > Desulfohalotomaculaceae > Desulforadius. Next base: position 20,360 of record VENI01000016.1, read on the forward strand.
AAAAGCGTGCGCCAATCTTACGGAGGTGGATATATGACAAAAAAGAGAGTGCATGAACTTGCCAAAGAGCTGAACATAGAGAGCAAAGAAGTAATGAAAAAGCTCAATGATATGGGAGTAGATGTTAAATCAGCCCTTAGCATGGTGGATGAAGAACATGCCAGGAAACTAAAGACTGGTGGTTCAGCCAAGAGGGAAGATAAAGCTACTGACAAAGGCAAGAAACCAAGTAAGAATTATAAGAATGACAAGGGACCGGGAGTTGTGGATAGGGTTCCCTCACGGCCGCCGGATCGACGTTATGATGAACGAAAGCAACAAGGTTCTCCCAAGAAGAATCCGACCACTCAAAAGGGACAGGGCGCAAAAAATAATAAACCTTATAATGACCGGGGTGGTAGACCGCAGGGTGAAAGACCTCAAGGAAACAGACCTCAGGGTGATCGACCCCAGGGTAACAGACCCCAGGGTAACAGACCTCAGGGTAACAGACCTCAGGGTAACAGACCTCAGGGTAACAGACCCCAGGGTAACAGACCTCAGGGTAACAGACCCCAGGGTGACAGGCCCCAAGGTAATAGACCTCAGGGTAACAGACCCCAGGGTAACAGACCTCAGGGTGACAGGCCCCAAGGTAATAGACCTCAGGGTAACAGGCCCCAGGGTAATAGACCTCAGGGTAACAGGCCTCCGGGTAAAGGCAATGGTCCAAATCGTGGTAAAGGTGGTAAGTCACCGAGAGAAATCTCAATGCCAAAAATGGATCCGGTTGTTAGTGCCCAGGCTAAGGCAAAGGCACAAGAAAAACCAAGAAACGAAAACCGTACTAAAGACGGCAACTTTACCAGTAAAGACCGTTGGTTGGAACAACAGGATCGTAAAGAACAAAATAAAAAGTTTAAGAAACACCATACTAAGAAGAAACCACATAAAAGAAAGAACGCAGAAAAACAGCGACCTGCTCAACCGGTGGAAAAGAAACCGATTACCATTGGGGAAACTCTTACTGTTCAAGAGTTAGCAGAAAAGCTGCGTCGTACTGCTGCTGAGATAATTAAAACCCTGATGGGAATGGGTATTATGGCAACCATTAATCAGGAACTTGACAGTGATACAGCAACATTGGTGGCTGGCGAGTATGGTTATGAAGTAATAATAAAACTGGAAGAGAACATTGAAGAAACTGTAATGGCAGTACCCGAAGAGGATGAAGAAAAGCTGCAGTTGCGTCCACCAGTGGTAACAGTAATGGGTCACGTTGATCACGGAAAAACATCATTATTGGATGCCATCCGGGAAACTAAGGTGACAGATTCTGAAGCAGGCGGTATCACTCAGCATATAGGAGCATACCAGGTTGAAAAGAACGGTAAAAAGGTTACTTTTCTTGATACACCAGGTCACGCCGCCTTTACCGCTATGCGTGCCCGGGGAGCAAAGGTAACTGACATTGCAATATTGGTAGTGGCGGCTGACGATGGAGTAATGCCTCAGACAATTGAAGCAATCAACCACGCTAAAGCAGCAAAGGTACCAATAATTGTAGCTGTTAACAAGATGGATAAACCAGATGCTAATCCAGACCGGGTGCGTCAGGAATTAACCCAGCACGGCCTAGTGGTGGAACAATGGGGCGGAGATGTAATCAGTGTGGAAGTTTCAGCTATTCAGCATACTGGGCTGGATGAACTGCTGGAAATGATTCTGCTGGTAGCAGAGATGTCTGAATTGAAAGCTAACCCAGATAGAGCTGCTAGGGGTTCAGTTGTGGAGGCAGAATTAGACAAAGGCCGCGGGCCTGTGGCCACTATACTGGTACAGACCGGCACCCTGCATGTGGGTGACCCCATAGTAGTTGGTACATCATTCGGTAGAGTACGGGCAATGATGGATTATCTGGGTAGGCGAGTTGATAAAGCTGGCCCTTCCACGCCAGTGGAAGTACTGGGATTGAATAACGTTCCTGAGGCTGGAGATGTATTTGTGTCTGTGGATGATGAAAAGATTTCTCGAGCTGTGGCAGAACAAAGAGTTAACAAGCGTAAGGAAGAAGAACATAAGTTGGCAGCCAAATTATCATTAGAGGATTTATTTAAGAATATTCAAGAAGGAAACGTAAAGGAACTGCCTATTGTTATCAAAGGCGATGTTCAGGGTTCAGCGGAGGCATTAAGGCAGGCAATAGATAACTTGGATACTGAAGAAGTAAAGGTTACCGTTGTTCACGGTGGTGTTGGTGCCATCACTGAAACTGACATTATGTTGGCTTCTGCATCAAACGCCATTGTAATTGGTTTCAATGTCAGACCTGATGTTAATGCCCGCAGAGCAGCAGAAGCAGAAAAAATTGATATGCGCATGTACCGGGTGATTTATGATGCCATTGAAGATATTAAAGCAGCCATGAGTGGCTTGTTGGAACCGGAGTATAAAGAAGTGGTAATTGGCAGAGTGGAAGTGCGCAAAACTTTTAAGGTATCAAAAATTGGTACAATTGCTGGTTGTTATGTAACTGAAGGTAAAATTACTAGGGAATCAAAAATTAGAGTTATTAGGGATGGAATAGTTATCCATGAGGGCACCATAGACACTTTAAAGCGCTTTAAAGATGATGTTAAAGAAGTGGCCCAAGGGTACGAGTGTGGTATTACTATTGATCGGTTCAATGACATTCAAGAGAATGATGTAATAGAGGCATTTGTGCATGAGGAAGTTAAGAGAGAAATACAATAAATTGCCCATGGGGGTGTGTTAATTGTCACACCGTGCAGGAAGGCTAGCTGAACAAATTAAAAAAGAAATAGCTTCAATTATACAGCGTGAACTAAAAGACCCACGAGTTGGTTTTGCCAGTATTACTGCAGTAGAAGTATCTGGTGATCTACGGCATGCTAAGATTCATGTCAGTGTTTTAGGTGATGAAAAACAAATTAATGATACGCTGGCTGGTCTTAAAAAAGCCCAGGGATTTATTCGCACATCACTGGGCCAAAAAATAAAAATGCGTTATACACCAGAACTGCATTTTGAGATTGATCAATCCATCAGTCACGGGATAAATATAATGAAAAAATTAAAAGAAGTGAATGAGGGAGATAATGCAAAAAATGCAGACGAATAGTATTGCTGCAGTGGCTAGGACGTTGAAAGAAGCTGATAGTATTTTAATTTCGGGTCATGTTATGCCTGATGGAGACAGTATTGGCTCAACTATTGCCTTAGGCCTTGCCCTGGGAAAAATTGATAAAAATGTAGCTATGACCAGTCCGCACCAAGTGCCAGACATTTATAAATTTCTTCCTGGTTCAAATTGTGTACAGCAAGGGATGCCAGAAGGTAAGTTTGATGTATTTGTAGCACTGGATTGTTCTGTGCCAGATCGATTAGGTGATGAACTGCAATCGCTAGTAAACGATAGCGTTACAGTGGTGAACATAGACCATCATCAGAGCGAAAAACCGTTTGCTGATGTAAATTACATCGACTCCAATTCAGCTTCTACAGGAGAAATAATATACGACCTTTTAAAGGAAATGAATATTGAATTAGACAAAAACATTGCCACTAATTTATACACAGCAATAGCTTCAGACACAGGATCTTTTAAATATGAAGGAACTAAACCGACAACTCATCATAAAATAGCAGATTTACTACAATTTGATGTGAAAGTAGCCCATGTATCTAAATCAATTTTTGATGAGAAACCTATTGAAGTTTTTAAAGTGCTGCAGATAGCCTTGCCTACATTAGAAGTTTCTAATTGCGGAAAAGTGGCATGGATTTCATTTGACTTAATGGCTAAAGATAGAATAAGTGCTAAAGACGAGCACACCGAAGAATTGGTTGATTATCCCCGTCGAATTAAGGGAGTGGAAGTGGCCCTGTTCTTCCGGGAAATATCCACTGGTTCCGTAAAAGTGAGTATGCGCTCTAACTATTTTGTTGATGTAAACAAATTGGCTGCTCGGTTTAATGGTGGCGGACATAAGCGAGCAGCGGGGTGTTTGATAGATGGTGGTATCAGCGATGTCAGAGAACAGATTGTGGCTGCTGCAATTGAAGCAGTGCAAAGGGGTTCATTAAATGATTGAACCTGGAGTAATAAATGTATTAAAGCCACCTGGTATGACTTCCCATGATGTGGTTGACTTAATTCGCAATATATATAAAACAAAAAAAGTTGGCCACACTGGCACTCTTGACCCCGCCGCTACAGGGGTGCTGCCACTATGTTTGGGAAGGGCAACCAAACTTGCCCAGTACATAACTGGTTCCGACAAGACATATCGTGCAGAAATAACATTGGGGATTGCCACCGATACTCAAGATGCGGCAGGGGAAATCACCTCAACAAAAGATGCATCAAATATTACAAAAGAGCAATTTGAAAAAATTATGACGAGTTTTCGGGGTGAAATAGATCAACTACCACCAATGGCATCGGCTATAAAAATTGGGGGTAAAAAGCTTTATGAACTGCAGCGTCAAGGAAAAGAAATAGATCGTTCATTAAGAAAAGTCTACATATATGAAACTAAGATGGTATGGTCCACGGGCTGGGGCACCAGGCACCCGCGGGCCTTGTTTGATGTAACCTGTTCTAAAGGTACGTATATCCGCACTATTTGCCATGATATAGGCCGAAAAATTGGTACGGGTGCGCATATGAGTTTTCTACTTAGAACATCAGTTGGTCGCTTTAAAATTAATGAAAGTCGGACATTGGAGGAATTACAGCAATCTGAAAATCCGGCGGAATTAATTGAAAGTATGGATTATGCATTGGAAGAATATCCTGAAATTCAAGTGAAAAGCCAAGCAGTAAAGTCAATAACTTCTGGTGCTAAACTATACCCACCAGGGGTGTTACAACAACCAGATGAAATTAAACCAGGTCAACTGGTTCGGTTAAAGGCTAAAAGTACATTATTGGCATTGGCGGTAACAATACATGAACAGTTGCCTCAACCGAGGTTAGTGTATAAACCAGTGTGTATCCTGAAAATTAACTAAAGTTAAGGTGCAGTCACGTGCACCCAATACGAACTCAATTTTAAACAAAAGGTCTGCTGCAGTTTTAGGAGGAAAAGCAAAGTGATAGTAAAGAATTCCTTTCAGGGTCTAAAAAATAAATTTAGAAATATTGTCGTTGGAATGGGTAACTTTGATGGAGTTCATATTGGCCACCAAAAGTTGATTAAAAATGTGGTGAAAGAGGCCAGAAGTATCAACGGTACAGCTGTTGTATTTACCTTCAGTCCACACCCTCTGGCAGTCTTGAACCCTGAAAAAGATCCCCCAAAGCTATTGTCGCAGCAGAATAAAGAACATATTATTGGAAAACTGGGGGTAGATGTAGTATTATCAATCCCATTTGATATGCAGTTTGCAAAAATATCACCAGATGAATTTATAAGAAAAGTCTTATATGAAGAACTGAACGTGCGGCGTGTGGTGGTGGGTTACAATTTTTCATTTGGCAATATGGGTAAAGGAACTCCTGAAACGTTAAACAAGTACTCTGATCAGTATGGCTATTTAGTGAATGTAATTTCACCTGTAACACTGGATAATCAAGTGGTGAGCAGTACTGTAATTAGGGGGTTAATTTTGGAAGGTAATGTAGACAGGGCAGCAGAATTATTAGGGTACACTCCCTTTTTAACAGGAACTGTAATTACTGGTGAGCGCAGGGGTAATACCATAGGATTTCCTACTGCTAATCTAAATCTTGATAACAAGATGTTGGTGCCTGCTAACGGTGTTTACAGTGTCCATGTAAAGATAAATGGCGACACATATCTCGGTGTTGCTAACATTGGTTGTAAACCAACTTTTAATAACGGAAATAATCGCAATCTGGAAGTACACCTGTTGGATTTCAGTGGGGATTTATACGGACAGGAAATCAGGGTTAGCTTTATCCGCCATCTACGTAGTGAGCAAAAGTTTAATTCGGTAAACGAACTTATTAACCAAATTAGACAGGATATTGAAATGGCATTGTCTGACAGGCAATTGTAAGTTTAAAAAAGTCATAATTTGGTGCATCTACAAATATAGATAGAATAATAATTAGATTTACAAATGAACCAGTATATGCTACAATAATTGCGGCAAACGTCCCGAAATTCTGGAAAGGAGACGTTGCCCTGTGGGTGTTCCAAAATGTGACTCTCCTGAAGAGGAGATTAAACAATGGCTTAACCACATTGCACTGATATGTTTATCTGAGGAGTTTCAAAGTTTAAAAAGAGAATTAGAGAAATATTATGTTAAATCCAATATGGATGACGTGCGCATAACTGCCTTTCAAGATGCTTTGTATGCCTTTTTGGCTCAAAGTGAAGATGATCTGGGTTTTCATACTCGGAGTTATTAATTTGGAATGCGGATAATTATAACTGAACATGCGCGTAAGAGGTTAAAAGATATGCGACAGGACAAAATAACTTCCCATGATATCATTGTTGCAGCTAAGGGAATTCCTGGACGTATACCAACTGCCACCCGATTTAGGGGTTTTTTTGCCAAATCTGGCCGGATGTTTGATATTGTAGCAAAAGACATTTCCAACGGCCGATTGGTGATAACTATAATAGGAAAATAGTTAATGAACTGTTAGCTAGGGGATTCGTTCCTCCAGCGGTTTGCTTGGCTAATAGCGATTAACAACTAGAGGAGGTGAAACATATGTCGCTTAATCAAGACGAAAAAATGGGTATTATTGATAAATTTAAGACCCATGAAAACGATACAGGATCACCGGAAGTTCAAATTGCTATATTAACACAACGCATTATTGAGCTTACCGAACATCTAAAAGTGCATAAAAAAGACCACCATTCTCGTCGTGGTCTACTGAAAATGGTTGGTAAGCGTAGAGCACTACTTAACTATTTACGTGATCGTGATTTTGAGCGGTATCGCACCATTGTTGAAAAATTACCACTGCGTAAGTAACGAAAAGCGGGTTATATACCCGCTTTTTCCTATATAATCCATTAAATAGATGTTATTTATGGAGTAAAAGAGTATTTTCTGTTTGGTAAGAAGGAAATACTATATCATATGTAGAAACTTTACCATTTGTAACCAAATACTTGCAATTTATATAGCAATATCAGGAGGTATTATTAATGTCTGAGCAAGGTATTTTGAAAAAGGAGATGCTGCTTGGTGGACGACCCCTAATTATGGAAACAGGGAGAGTTGCTAAGCAGGCCGGGGGCGCGGTTTGGGTGAGATACGGTGATACTGTTGTTCTAGTTACCGCTACCATGTCTAATAAACCCCGGGATATCGACTTTTTTCCACTGACAGTTGATTATGAGGAACGTCACTATGCAGTGGGAAAAATCCCTGGGGGTTTTATTAAACGAGAAGGGCGCCCCAGTGAAAAGGCTACGTTATCTGCCCGGTTGATAGACCGGCCCATTAGGCCTTTATTTAACAAGAAACTGCGCAACGAAGTGCAGGTAATAGCCACGGTACTATCTGTTGATCAGGACCACGCACCAGAAATTGTTGCTATGATAGGTGCATCAGCTGCCCTACATATCTCAAACATCCCGTTCCAAGGACCAATTGGTGGTGCTATTGTAGGTAGGGTTGATGATCAGTTTATAGTTAATCCCAACATTGAGCAACATGAAATGTCTAACATGCATTTAGTAGTTGCCGGTACTAAAGACGCAGTAATGATGGTGGAAGCGGGTGCAGATGAAGTTCCCGAGGATGTTATGCTGGATGCTATTATGAGTGGACATGAGGCAGCACAGCAAATAGTACAATTTATTGAAGATTTTAGAGAAGAAGCACTGGCCATGGGTCTAGCCAAGGAAAAGTATGAATTTGAAGAGCAAGAAATAGATGCTGATTTAGAGAATAACGTTACTAAACTGGCAGATGAACGTTACGTCAGTGCCATTAGAAAATGTGCTGATGAAAAAATGTCTAAAAAAGCTCGCGAAGCCTTTATGGATGAAGTTACTGACGGCCTAATTGAAGAATTGACAGAAGGTTATGATGAAGACGAACTGGCAGAAAAACTACCTAAGATAAAAGAACTAATTCAGGCCCAGGAAAAGAAAGTAATGCGCCGCATGATCACCGAGGAAGGTGTACGTATTGATGGCCGGGTTATTAATGAAGTTCGCCCGATCACAGTTGAAACAAATATATTGCCTCGAGCTCATGGTACTGGATTGTTTACCCGGGGACAAACTCAGATTATGTCTGTTGCTACATTAGGACGGATGAGTGAAGAGCAAATTTTAGATGGCTTGGAAGCAGAAGGTAAGAAGCGTTATATGCACCATTATAACTTCCCGCCGTATAGCACCGGTGAAACTAAATTTATGCGCTCACCAGGCCGTAGAGAAATTGGACATGGTGCACTGGCAGAGCGGGCATTGGCTCCAGTATTGCCATCTGAAAAAGAATTTCCTTATGCTATCCGCGTAGTTTCTGAGGCTTTGGAATCAAACGGTTCCACCTCTATGGGTAGTGTTTGTGGTAGCACATTGGCATTGATGGATGCTGGTGTAAGAATAAAGGCACCTGTATCAGGGGTTGCCATGGGATTGATAAAAGAAGAAGACAGTTTTACAGTGCTTACTGACATTCAAGGTTATGAAGATGCTCTCGGCGACATGGATTTTAAAGTGGCTGGAACTAAAAAAGGTGTAACAGCACTGCAGATGGATATTAAAATTGCTGGCATTAGCAAGGAAGTATTTGAAAAGGCTTTAGCCCAGGCCAATGAAGGTCGCATGCATATTCTTGGCAAAATGCTGGAAGTTATATCAGAACCTAATGAGGAAATATCCGTTCATGCGCCAGCTATTATCAGCCTGCAAATCGACCCTGAAAAAATTCGTGACATTATTGGACCAGGTGGAAAAATAATTAAGCGAATCGTTGAAGAAACCGGAGCAGACATGGATATTGAAGATGACGGACAGGTATATATTTCAGCAGTAAATCGTGATTCTGGTAAAAAAGCACTGGAATACGTTGAAAGGCTTACCAAAGATGTGGAAGCAGGCGAAATAATAACCGGTAAAGTGGTTAAAGTAACAGACTTCGGTGCCTTTGTTGAAGTTGTTCCTGGAATTATGGGAATGCCTGGCAAAGAAGGTTTGGTACACATTTCCCAGCTTGAATATAACCGCGTGGAAAAAGTGGAAGATGTGCTTAAGGAAGGCGACTCTGTAGTAGTGAAAGTTCTTGGCTACGATGATATGGGCAGACTTAAGTTATCAAGAAAAGCTGCCATGGAACCGCCGGAAGGATATGTAGAAGAAAAACAAAAGCCTAGAAGTAACAACCAACGTAATCCCCGATTTAAAGGCAGGAAATCTTAAACGATAATGATCAGTGAAGCCCCGACCAGTATTGGTGGGGTTTTAACTTTTTCCCCTTCTTTTGTATATTGGACTAGCATCTAAGCATAAATTTCCTAAAGGATGTAACAGTCAGGAATGGAGGGGGAAAAATGAGAATATTATTTATACGGCGGGAACCTATTTTTAAACTGGCTGCTTGGATACTATTGGCAGTGTTTATTCTCTTTATAGGGTACATGGCTTTAAAGGAAGATTACGAACCAACCCTGGCACCCATCTATCAAGGATGTAAAGAGAAAAAGGAAATTGCTCTCACTGTAAATGTTTATTGGGGAGAAGAATACTTGCCTCAAATGCTGAAAATAATGAAAGAGAATAATGTTAATGCAACATTTTTTATTGGTGGACAATGGGCAGAGAAATTTCCCGAGTTATTAAAAACTATTTCAGAAGCTGGTCATGAAGTTGGTAGTCATGGCTATTCACACCCACACCCTGATCATTTATCAAAGGATGGAAACATTCGAGAGATAAGTAAGTCAGAGAGGATAATAAGTAAAATAATAGAAAAAAAACCTACTTTATTTGCCCCACCCTATGGGGAAAGGGGTAAAACAGTATTAGCTGCAGCGGAAGAACTGGATTACCGGTTTGTACTATGGAGTGTAGACACTATTGATTGGCAGCATCCTGCACCTGAAACCATTGTAAATAGAGTAACTCAAAAAGCCCATAACGGGGCTATCGTGTTAATGCATCCCACTGCTCCCACAGTAAAAGCACTTCCGGAAATAATAAGCAGTTTAAAAAACAATGGATATAATTTTGTCACAGTAACTGAAATGATTAATGGGATTCCAAAGGAAGATAGTTTAAGCAAATTACCTTAACTTAAGAAATAAGAATTAATATCTTGTTATTAGGGAAATATTTTATTTAGTGCTAATTATCTTTGGAGTGAAAACAATTGAGAAAAATATGCAGTATAGATGTAATAGTGGTTTTGATTTTATGTCTTTTTTTAAATGTTAATTCAGTAAGTGCAGAAAATAACATCAACATTACGGCCAGTGCTGCTGTTGTGATAGATGCTAACACTGGACAGGTGCTGTATGACAAAAACATGCACCAGAGAAGACCCCAAGCTAGTACTACTAAAATAATGACAGCTATTTTGGCACTGGAAAGCGGTAAAATAAAACAAGTGGTGAAGGTTAGTCCTGAGGCGGCATCCATTGGAGAATCAAGTATAAACTTACGCCCCCAAGAAAAATTAACATTAGAACAGTTACTGTATGGTGCGATGATGCGTTCGGGTAATGATGCTTGTGTGGCAATAGCAGAGCATATTGCTGGTACTGAAAAAAACTTTGTCAATTTAATGAATCATACTGCAAAAATGCTTGGGGGATATAACACAAATTTTCGTAATACCAACGGATTGCCGGCAGATAATCACTATTCATCGGCATATGATTTAGCATTGATTACTTGTTATGCAATGCAGAATCCTAAGTTTTGCGACATTGTCCAGACTAGGTATAAGAAAATTAGTGGCCCGGATCAGATGGAGAGATATCTGCGTAATACTAATAAGTTGTTGTGGAATTACTTGTGGGCAGATGGGGTTAAAACAGGTACCACTAATGCTGCAGGTTGTTGCTTGGTAGCCTCTGCTACAATGAAGGGAAGGCATTTAATAAGTGTAGTATTACATAGCACTGATCGTTATGGAGATACAATAAAATTATTAAACCATGGCTTTGAAAATTATGATGAAATAGTAGTAAGTAGTAAGGGAGAACACTTTACCACAGCTAATGTTCAAAATGGTTATGCTGGGCATGTTCCAATTGTAGCTGGAAAAAGTCTTACTGTACTAGTGCCCAAAGGAAAAAGAGGAGTATTTGAACAAAGGGTTGCACTGGAAAGAAATCTGACGGCACCGGTGAGATCTCACAAAAAAGTAGGTAGTGTAACGGTTTTAATTAATAATCAGGAAGTAGGTACTGTAGACTTATTAACCGGCTGTACTGTAGAAAAAATGCCTGCACATCTCTTGATTTACCAAAAATTACGCAAACATTTGTAGCGTTTGCAGGGATTTTAAACATTTTTGTATAACGATTATATAAATATCTGAAAAAATTTAGTAAACCTAGTCTACTTGAGGGGGTCAATAGATGTACCAAAAGACGACATTAGATAACGGTATACGGATTTTAAGCGAAGAAATACCTCATGTCAGATCAATATCGATGGGTATTTGGGTTGATGTAGGTTCACGGGATGAAAACAACGAAAATAGCGGTATATCTCATTTTATTGAGCACATGATGTTTAAAGGCACTCAAAAACGTACTCCTAAGAATATTGCCGAGGAATTGGATGCAGTGGGAGGGCAGTTAAATGCCTTTACTACCAAAGAATACACTTGTTATCATACTAAAGTATTGGATGAGCATTTTCCATTAGCAGTTGACATTTTATCTGACATGTTATTAAATTCCAATTTTGATCAAGAAGACTTACTTAGGGAAAGGAACGTCATTCTCGAAGAGATTAAAATGTATGAAGATGCTCCAGATGAATTGGTGCATGACTTATTTGCTAAAACCATTTGGCACGGGCACCCACTAGGTAGACCAATAATTGGAAGTGAAGAAACAGTTAATTCTTTTAACAGAGATGACTTGTTTAACTTTTATCGCCAGCATTACATACCTAATAAAATTATTATTTCATTGGCTGGTAATATAAAACATGAAAAAGCAGTAGAAATTTTAGCTCCTTTGTTTAGTTCTTTAAAAGCAGGTGAAAAACCCCGTCAAAGTACTCCGCCTGTAGGCGTTAGTGAATTAACATGTCAGAACAAAGATACAGAGCAGGCACATATGATAATTGGAGCTCCCGGTTATCAACTGGGAAATGATGATATGTATACGGCACAAATAATAAATACAGTTTTGGGTGGAGGTTTGTCCTCCCGGTTGTTCCAAGAGATTCGTGAAGAGCGTGGTCTAGTATATGCGGTATTTTCTTATCACAGTTCCTATAATGATGCAGGTTTGTTTGCTGTTTATGCCGGGCTGTCAAAAAACAATGTTAATGAAGCCATGGAGTTAATATTCAAGGAAATAAATGATATATCTGAGAAAGGCATTACCTCAACAGAACTGCAAAGATCAAAGGATCAATTGAAAGGAAATCTATTGTTGTCACTGGAGAATGTAAACAGTAGAATGAGTCGACTAGGTAAATCTGAAATGTATTTGGGTAAGGTGTTAAATCCAGAGGAAATAGTTGAGAAGGTATATAAAGTTACCAATGAGGACATTCAAAGAGTGGCCACTAGTATGTTCCAGCCCAGCAAGTTTTCAATGGCTACCATTGGTTCATGGGAGGACAGTTCGTCCATAGAAAAGGACTTTAATAATTTTAAAAAGATATAATTATTTAGGAGACAGGAGTTAGGAGTCAGAATAAAAACCAGAAAATAAATAACAAAAACCTCCCTTTGGGAGGTTTTTGTTATTTATTCTATTGTTATTTAATAGCTATATATGTATAAGTAATATTTTTAAGGAGAAAAAGATGAGAAGAATGCACTGGTATATAAAGGGTAGTGTACAAAAATATTTTGTTTTTGCTCTTCTTTTTTGCACGGCACTATTTTTAGTGATTAATTTTATTTTCAGTAGTGGTATTCCTGACCTGGTTATGGCCCAGGGCTCAGCAATGCCAGCAAGTTTCTATTTTGCAGCGGAGGTTAATGCCAATGATTATCCCGGTACTTTAATGGTATTCCGGTATAATGATGAGCCAATAACTGAGCAAGAGATAATGATGTTAACAGACAAATTAAAAATGGGTGAATATATAATTCATAACATTAGTGATAAAGAGTGGGTGGTTCATGCTAAAGAAAAAACCATACTGGTGGAAAAAGATTCTGGTATGTGGACTTACCAGGATGTTTCTGCTCGTCATAGAAATGCAATGGGGGGTAACAACCTACCATCGGATGATAGTGTAGTACAGTTGGCAAAGAAACAGTTGAATGAAATAGGAATTGATCCAGATACATTTTCAACAGTAGGTGTGGGTAATACCACTGTAGGGACGGAAATAGTACGAAAAAGTGCGTACTTTTACCGGCAGATAGATGGTTATGATATAGTTGGCACTTCGAAATTGGTGGTGGAAATTGGACGGCAGGGTAAGGTAGAAGCAATATCAAAACATTACTGCGATTATCAACCATACAAGGCTTTTCAGCTTAAAAGTATAGACCAGGCAATGGATGAGCTTCAGCAAGGAAAAGCGCAATATCAATGTTCACAATTGTTAACTGGAGAAGCAACAGTTTATGAAATAGATATTGCTTATTACAGTAGCCCTGTAAATGTACCAGAATCTTTTTTGCAGCCGGTGTATGTTTTTAATGGAGAAGTAATCTCCCCTGATGGACCACTTTCCTTTAGGGCGGTGCTTCCGGCAGTACATGGTGTTAATATAAAATGGCAGCAGTAATATGGCATAAATAATAACCTGTCTAAATATTATTTATTGAGGTGGGACAAAGATGAAGACTATTATTATTTTTGCTGTAGTAGTGTTGTTAGCTTATATGTCGGTGCGCCAACGTGTACAGAGAAACTTAAGAAGAAAAGAATGGGATAATATTGGAGAAAGAAAAAAATCCCCCTTCTCTGTTGCTCTTACAAATCTTGTGGGAACAGCTGGTGGTATCTACCTTTCATTGGTAATGCTAGCTACTTTTCTAGAATTAGACATTCCGTCAAAAGTAAGTTTAATCAATATACATTTAGAGCCATTAGCGGCAATATCTCTTGTACTGGCTATTGTACAGCCATTTGTGATGAGTGTTTTAGGAAGATAAATGCAAAAAGGGGGTTAGGCACCGGTGAGATTAAGTGATCTAGTAGGCAAAGAAATAATTAATATTGTAAACGGTGCCCGGTTAGGTGTTATTGGTGAATCAGACCTAACTGTGGACATGGAAACCGGGGACATTCAGCACATCATACTACCCAGGCGAACAAACTTATTGAACTTTTGGGTTGATAAACAACAAATACAAATCCCTTGGGAAATGGTACGGAAAGTAGGAGATGAAGTAATTATAGTAGAACTTGATCAAGGTAATTTGAATTTTGAAAGATATTCAGTATAATAGAGGACTCCCCATTGGGGAGTTTTGTTTTTTGGTTAGATTTGTATTTGTGGGTATATACTAACATAACGCTGACAGTATTTTATATTAACAAAAGAAACCTTTCGGTATAGTCATTTAACTTACTGCCGTATTACATGAAGGTTGACAAGTTGTGGCAATTTATAGAATAATTATGCACATATAGAATGGATAGATCTACAATATAATACATAAGGTTGGAGGTATAAAAATGATAAAAGTAGTAGTAGCAGGTGCGGCAGGTCGGATGGGACAAGAGTCATGTCGTGCAGTTTGGCGTTCCCAGGATATGGTGCTTGCCGGTGCTGTGGATACAGGTAGAGATGGCGAAAGCCTGGGGAAAGTTGCTGGTATTGAAGATGTCGATCTAAAATTATTCGGCGATCTAGAAACAGCATTAAAAGAACTGAAACCAGATATACTGGTAGATTTTACAAACCCCGAAGTAGTATTTGATAATGTTAAATTAACCCTTAATAATAATGTTCGTCCAGTGGTGGGAACCACTGGGATGTCTACCGAGCAAATAGAAGAAATTAAAAACTTAGCTAAAGACAAAGGCTTAAGTGGCCTGATTGCCCCTAACTTTGCCATTGGAGCACTTTTAATGATAAAATTTGCCACTATGGCTGCAAAACATTTTCCCCATGTAGAAATAATTGAATTACACCACGACCAAAAGGTTGATGCTCCATCGGGTACTGCTATCAAGACAGCTGAAGCCTTGGCTGAAGTAAGAGGCAATCTTAGACAGGGGTTACCTACTGAATATGAAGAAATTGAAGGGGTAAGGGGAGGCGACTTTGAAGGCATGCGTGTACATAGCGTTCGCCTGCCCGGCCATGTTGCACATCAAGAAGTGATATTTGGAGGAACAGGGCAAACTTTAACAATTAGGCACGATTCAATATCACGGGAATCTTTTATGCCTGGACTGTTAATGGGCATCAGAAAGGTGATAGATAGTAATGAACTGGTTTATGGATTGGAGAATCTGATTTTTGAGTAAATAAGTAAATTAATAAAAATTAGTTCTTTTAATTTAATAATATTAAATAATTGCATATACAAGCACCTCCTTCGTCAGCTTATCATATAGTGAAGCATACCAAAATTTGTCGAAAGGGGGTCTTCCAGGCATGCATCCTGAACTGCAGGGTCTAAAGTTGGCTGTATTAGGTGGAGATGCCCGGGAAATAATCTTAGTTTCTGAACTGTCTCGCGTGGGGATTAAAGTGCAAGTGGCTGGATTACCTGTACAAAATACACCAAATGTAACCGTATGCCACAGCACAGCAGAGGCACTGAATGATGTTCAGGCTGTGATACTCCCGGTCCCTGGTATTAATAAAGATGGTACTATATACTCTATTTTTAACGAAAGACCAATGGAGTTAGATGAAAAGCTGCTGGTTTCATTACCAGCTAATACTCCTATATTTGCCGGATTTGCCAGGGAGCGTTTAGTGGAAGTTATAAAACGCTGCAATTTACGTCTAATTGAGGTTCTTAAACAAGATGATGTGGCTATATTAAATTCTATACCGTCAGCAGAAGGTGCAGTACAAATGGCCATGGAGGCAACTCCAATAACTATACATGGCAGTGAATGCTATGTATTGGGTTATGGAAGAACCGGTGCCACACTGGCACGACTGCTGCAGGGAATGGGAGCCAAGGTGACTGTGACAGCCCGGAAAGAAGCACAATTGGCAAGGATTTATGAAATTGGGATGAGGTCCATGACTTATGAAGATCTGCCCAACCATATTAATGAAGCACAAATTATCTTCAATACAGTTCCGGCCAAAGTGCTTACCAATTGCATTTTAAGCAAGGCTTCCAGTGAAGTAGTAATTATTGACTTGGCTTCTCCCCCAGGTGGTACTGATTTTGATGCTACTGAAAGGTTAGATATTAAAGCCCTGTTAGCACCAGGTTTGCCTGGTAAAGTGGCTCCGAAAACAGCAGGTCAAATTCTGGCGCGGGTAATACCACGTCTGCTTGCTGAAGAACTGGGATTATAAGATATTGGGCTAGCCACGGAGGTGTTTGTTATGCGACTAAAAAATGTTAGTGTAGGCTTTGCCTTAACAGGCTCACACTGTACAATTAAAGAAACAATGCCCCAAATTAAAAAACTGGTTGATGAAGGAGCAAATGTTTACCCAATTATAAGTACTGCTCTTGAATGTACCAATACTAGGTTTGGTAATGCAGCGGACTGGATAAAACAATTAAAAGAAATAACTGGAAAAGAACCTATAAACAGCATTACTGGGGCAGAACCGGTGGGACCGAAAGAATTAGTGGATGTCATGGTGTTAGCACCATGCACAGGTAATACTTTAGCCAAGTTGGCCATAGGTATAACTGATGGAGCTGTTTTAATGGCCACCAAGGCTCACTTAAGAAACATGCGGCCTGTTGTAATTGGGGTGTCAACAAACGATGGTTTGGGAATAAATGCTAAGAACTTAGGATTACTGTTAAACACCAAGAATATATTTATGGTTCCTTTTGGTCAAGATAATCCTACAGGCAAACCTAATTCATTGAAAGCAAAGATGAACTTGGTACTGGAGACCATTGAGGCGGCATTAATTGGGAAACAAGTGCAGCCAGTAATAGTTTCATATTCTACTTAAAATATGTAAATAATATTGCTCTCACCGCCCAATATGTGGTCAAAAGTGTTAAAATAGATGTAATAACATTATTTGGAGGGATTTCAGCTTGGAAAAATATAATGTAGTAATTGTTGGAGCTACTGGAGCGGTGGGTCAGGAAATTTTGACTATTTTAGAAGAAAGGGATTTTCCGCTGGGTGAACTTCGCCTGTGTGCTACTTCCAGATCTGCGGGTAAGCAAATAATTTTTAAAGGACAGGAATATGTTGTGGAAGAAACAACTGCAGAATCCTTTAATGGAATGGATATTGCTCTATTTGCAGGTGGTAAGGCAAGCCTGGAATTTGGCCCTGCAGCTGTGGAGCGTGGCTGTGTGGTAATTGACAATAGCAGTAATTACCGTATGGAACCAGATGTGCCATTAATTGTTCCGGAAGTAAATCCTGATGATGTTAAAGAACACAAAGGCATTATTGCTAACCCCAACTGTTCTACCATTATCATGACTGTGCCGTTAAAACCTATCCATGATGCTGCAGGTATAAAACGAGTTATTGTTTCCACTTACCAAGCGGTTTCAGGTGCCGGTAAGGAAGGCATTGAAGATTTGACAAAGCAAGCCACAGCTTTATTAAATGGTGAAGAATATGAGGCAAAAAAGTTTATGCACCAAATTGCCTTTAACTTAATTCCTCATATTGATATTTGGCAGGAAATGGATTATACCAAGGAAGAAATGAAAATGGTTAAAGAAACCCAGAAAATCTTCCATGAACCAGATATGAAAATAACTGCTACAACAGTGCGGGTTCCAGTATACCGTAGCCATGCAGAGAGTATTAATATTGAAACTGAGAAAAAATTAACCCAAGCTGAGGTTAAAGAATTGCTGGCCAACACTCCAGGTATTGTGGTGCAGGATGATCCATCTAAGGACCTTTACCCGATGCCTGTACACACATCATTTCAAAATGAAGTTTTTGTTGGGCGTATCAGGGAAGACAACTCACACCCCAGTGCTGTGAACATCTGGGTTGTAGGTGACCAGATTAGAAAGGGAGCGGCAACTAATGCTGTGCAAATTGCTGAACTGGTGATTAAATATAATTGCTTAATGGAGAAGTGATATATGCGTTTCCTCATTCAAAAGTTCGGTGGAACATCACTTACAACACCGGAATTTAGAAAAGAAGTGGCTGCCAAAATTGTGGCAGCACAAAATCAGGGTCTTAGTCCGGTGGTGGTGGTTTCAGCGATTGGTAGAGGGGGAGCCCCCTATGCAACAGATACTTTAATTTCTGTTGCCAAACAAGTTAATCGTGATGTTCCTCCTCGAGAACTTGACCTACTGATATCCTGTGGAGAAGTGATATCTGGAGTTGTATTGGTAAACACATTACTAGACATGGGATGTCAGTCTGTTTTCCTCACTGGAGCGCAGGCCGGGATTATTACTGATGAAAACTATAATGATGCTAGAATATTGAGAGTAGAACCGGAAAAGATTATGAAGTATGCTGAGGAAGGTAAAATTGTAGTGGTAGCTGGTTTTCAGGGAGTTACCGAAACTGGGGAAGTTACAACCTTGGGGAGGGGGGGCAGTGATACCACTGCTGCGGCCCTCGGGGTGGCTTTGGATGCCGAGTGTATTGATATATATACAGATGTAGAGGGTGTTATGACTGCTGACCCCCGAGTAGTTGATGAGGCCAAGATACTGGATAAGGTAACTTATAACGAGATATGCCAGCTGGCCCATGAAGGAGCAAAAGTAATACATCCCAGAGCTGTAGAAATAGCTATGCAGAAGAATATCCCTATGCGGGTGAAATGTACTTTTAGTAATTCGCCAGGAACATTAGTAACTAATCATGGTGAAGTGTTTGGGGGTACCATAGATATAACAATGGATCGCACCATAACTGGAATAACTCATGTGGCAGACATTACACAAATTACTATTGCACTAAATGATGTTAATATAGAAAAGCCACATTTAAAGATTTTTAGAAGTATGGCATTAGCTGGTATTAGTGTTGATTTCTGGAATGTTAATACCCAGTATATATCTTTTACAGTAAAAGATTCTGTAGCAAATAAAGCACAACAGATTTTAGAGAACTTGGGCATTACGCCAACTCTCCGTTCTGGATGTGCCAAAGTAGCAGCTGTGGGAGCAGGTATGACTGGCGTACCAGGTGTGATGGCCAGTGTGGTGGGATCATTGTCCAAGGAGAATGTGGAAATATTGCAGTCTTCTGATTCACATACCACCATCTGGATACTAGTAAAAGAAGAAGATATAAAAAAGGCTGTGGTAAGCCTGCATAGTCAATTTATGTTGGGAAATAATCAAAATAGATAAAGATAAATATTTTTACGGTACGGCTGCTGCGGGGAAAGTAATAATTAGTGGGGGAAGGTGAAAGCCGTGACTGTTGATTTTGGTAGGGTATTAACTGCTATGGTTACACCCTTTGACAAAAATTTACAAGTTGATATTGCACAAGCAAAAAAATTAGCTAGACATTTGGTGGAGAATGGTTCCGACGGATTGGTATTAAGTGGAACCACTGGAGAATCTCCTACACTGACTAAAGAAGAAAAACTGGAACTATTTAAAGCTGTGGTGGAAGAAGTTGGCGGAGATGCAGTGGTTATTGCAGGCACAGGGAGTTATAACACCGCAGAAAGTATTGCATTAACCGAGGCTGCTGAAAAAACAGGTGTTGATGGAGTTATGTTGGTGGTACCATATTACAATAAACCAAACCAGGATGGCCTATATAGCCATTTTAAAGCGATTGCCAATAGCACCAAACTGCCTGTTATGTTATACAATATCCCCAGTCGCACCGGGATAAATGTATTACCAGCCACAGTGGCTAAATTGGCTGCGGATACTGGAAATATTGTTGCTATTAAGGAAGCAGCAGGTAATATGGATCAGGTTAGCGAGTTACGGATGTTGCTACCAGATAATTTTGCAATATATAGTGGTGATGATTCTTTAACTATGCCTATGTTGGCATTGGGTGCCAAGGGAATAGTAAGCGTTGCAGCACATATTATTGGTGATGGTATTCAGGAAATGGTGCAAGCCTACATAAAAGGAAATGTTTCAGTGGCATCAAGGCTGCATAAGGAACTATTCCCGATCTTTAAGGGTATGTTTATTACTACAAACCCGGTGGCAGTAAAAACTGCACTAAATTTAAAAGGTATTAATGTGGGTGGGGTTAGACTACCACTACCCACCATTAATGATCAGGATATGGCAAAACTACGCAAGTTGTTGGCCGACAATAATTTAATATAAAAGATGTACAAAGTTTTAAAATTTTAGGGCACGATACTTTGTTCGTGCCCTTTTTACATGTTAAGTAAGTGTTTTTTACTTAAATGGGTAATATATATTTAAATTAGGCATGATAATGTAAGATAATGGTTAAAATAACATTGATTACCCATATTTCGCTTGTTTATCGAATTAAATTTAAGTATAATATATCAGGCAGGAAAATCAAAATGACTATTCTACCCAAACCGCTAAACTGGCAGAATGACCCTGAATTCTCCTGGTAGTGCTGATATAACATTACAACAATTAATAAATGTACTACTAAGGAAAGCAAATATTAGGGGGGGTAGTTTTGGCCAGAGAATCTAAAGTATCAATTATCCCTTTAGGGGGACTTGGTGAGATCGGTAAAAACATGATGGTAATAAAGTACGGGGAAAACATTCTGTTAATAGATAGCGGTTTATCATTTCCAGAGGAGGAAATGTTGGGTATAGATATAGTAATCCCGGATATAACATATTTAGTTGAGAATAAGCATATGATCCGCGGTATAGTGTTAACACATGGACATGAAGACCATATCGGATCAATGCCATATGTACTACGGCAAATAAAAGCCCCTGTGTTCGGAACAAAGTTGACTCTTGGGCTTTTAGAGAACAAATTAAAGGAACATAATTTGGCTAACCGTGTAAAACTAAATACTGTTAAAGCCCGAGATGCAATTCAGGTAGGTCCATTCAAGGTTGAATTTATAAAAGTATCTCATAGTATTCCTGATGCAGTTGGTCTTGCAATACACACCCCTGTAGGTACAATTGTTCATACTGGTGATTTTAAAATTGACCAAACACCGGTTGATGGCGAAGTTACGGATTTTTATAAGTTGGCCCAATTAGGTGAAAAAGGTGTACTGGTAATGTTGTCAGACAGCACTAATGTGGAGAGGGCAGGATATACATTATCAGAGAAAGTAGTGGGACAAACTTTTGATGAAACCTTTCGAATAGCCAAAGAACGAATAATTTTGGCTTCCTTTGCGTCAAACGTTCATCGATTGCAACAGGTAATTTTAGCGGCGCATAAGTATGGCCGCAAAGTAGCTATTATAGGCCGTAGTATGCTTAACGTGGTAAATATTGCCTATGATTTAGGATACCTGAAAATACCAGGTGGTACGTTGGTCGAGCTAGACGAAGCCAACCGTTTGCCCAAGCACAAGGTAGTACTGATGTGTACAGGCAGTCAGGGAGAGCCTATGTCAGCATTAACCCGTATATCAATGTCTGAGCACAAACAGGTGGAAATATTGCCAGGTGATACTGTAATTGTTTCCGCTACTCCGATACCAGGTAATGAAAAACTTGTGGCTCGAGTTATTGATACTCTGTTTAAAAAGGGTGCCGAAGTGATATATGAATCAGTGTCTGGCATCCATGTCTCCGGTCATCCCAGTCAGGAAGAACTTAAACTAATGATGAATCTATTAAAACCAAAGTTCTTTATACCGGTGCACGGGGAATATCGCATGCTGGTTAAACACGCTGAGTTGGCTAGAGAAATGGGAGTATTACCACAAAATGCTTTCATAGCTGAAAACGGTATGGTATTGGAATTCACCAAACGCTATGGACGGGTGGCCGGTAGAGTTCCTGCGGGTAGAGTACTTGTTGACGGGCTAGGTGTGGGCGATGTTGGAAACATTGTTCTGCGAGATAGAAAGCAGTTGTCACAGGACGGTATATTGATTGTAGTAGTGACTATTAGTCGTGAAAAAAGTCTAGTGGCTGCCGGGCCGGATATTGTATCTCGTGGTTTTGTTTATGTCCGGGAATCTGAAGAACTATTGGAAGATGCCAAGGTTAAAGTAAAAGAAGCATTAGAAAAATGTATGGAAAAAAATATTACCGAATGGTCTGCAATAAAGTCTCAAGTAAGAGATGCATTAGGCAAGTTCTTATATGAAAAAACCAGGAGAAGACCAATGATATTACCAATTATCATGGAAGTATAATTAAATTACCGATCTCAAAAACCGGGAAACCTTAATAATTAAGGTATTCCCGGTTTTTTTATTTTATAAAAGTAAATTTTACTCAGAGGTTTAAAAGCTAGGCAAATACTTTATAAATAATCATTAGTTCTTTATTATAGTTATTGCTATTTTTAAAATAAATTTAGTTCCTAAATTGCAATAGCAAATTGAACTATTTTTTATCTGTAATAATATGGAACCAATATATTACTGTTTTGATTGCCTAAGCTTACATTATTCTCCTCTGGCCTTGATGCTATAAACATAACCTGCAGAGGCTCATTGTCAAAAGACCGTGGAATTAACGCGCTTAGTTGAGCAGTAATGGCTTTATTTCAGCTTCAAAAGCCTCGTTAGGTGTTAGATAGTTTAAAATCTTACGTGGCAGTGTATTACACCATTCTTGAACTCTCTTGATGGATTCAACTGAATATTGGCTAATAGCTTTA
>VENI01000015.1 GCA_009711615.1 Bacillota bacterium
TGTATCATTAGAGTGATTCATAGTGGGCACCGTCCTGTAATTGTTGTTTTGTGGTGATTCAATTATATTACAGTTGGTTCCACTATGGATTTTTTTATTTAGTTCAATTTCATTTTACAATGAAGCAAAATAAAAAAATGATAAAAAGGGTTGAAATGCGGCGAAGTTTCTGTTAGAATTAATAAGCGTTGACGGGATTTAGCGCAGTTTGGTAGCGCGCCTGCCTTGGGAGCAGGAAGCCGGGGGTTCAAATCCCTCAATCCCGACCAATTAAAATAAAGTTCAGCTGTACGTACAGTTGAACTTTATTTTTTACTGAAAAGGAAGTTCAAAAAAATTATAACAAAATGTATATAAAAAACAAAACTGAACACACTATAAAATGTCGTCGCAACGTCGACCAAATAATGCTCTCAACCTAAATATTGACCTTGGGGAAAATTATTTTTACCAAAAGTGTTGACATAACAAAAATTATTTTGTTATAATAATCCTCGCGACAATAAAGAACGGCCCCTTGGTCAAGCGGTTTAAGACACCGCCCTTTCACGGCGGTAACACGGGTTCGAATCCCGTAGGGGTCACCATTAGGAGGAATGCCCGAGTGGCCAAAGGGAGCAGACTGTAAATCTGCCGGCGGACGCCTACGTAGGTTCAAATCCTACTTCCTCCACCATACAATGGGGTATAGCCAAGCGGTAAGGCAGCGGTCTTTGGAATCGCCATCCGCAGGTTCGAATCCTGCTACCCCAGCCAAAAGAAAGAACCCAAGGTTTTATTACCTTGGGTTCTTTCTTTTACTTAAAAGTGTTAGAAAGGCGCGCTGAATATTGAGAGCGCCTTTCTAACTAAAATTAATTAAGTTTTACGTGCTGGGGCGGTTCATGCCAGTTAATCTTTGTAGTTTTTTGGTATAGGCTGCTTTACCTGTCTTCCATGGAGCACGATAACCATCTGGGCCCGGCAAGTCATTTTTTAATGTGCCTTTGACACGTAATCTCATTGTAAAACCTCCCATCTTCAAAAAATCCTTGTGAATTCGTTTTGATCATTTTTATATAGTTTTTCTAAAAATTAAGATAATATTGATGATTAATATAAAATGTATTGGTAAAAATATTTAGGTTTGATATAATTCTAAAAAACAAAGTGGGGTTTTGTATGACATCAAAAATTAGAGGAATATTACTTTTCGGAGGATTGGCCACAGTGTTGGTTGGTACGGGGATAAACATAAATCCCGTAGTGAATACATCTTTATTGGGTATAGGTATGGTGGCACTGTTTGCAGCCATAATTGGCGGGGGCGGTTGCTGACGGTAGTTATATACAGGTCAGTTGGCTTGTAACAAAATATTATTGACAATGATTTTTTGTTATGTTATTATAACACTTGTCATTAAAAAGAAGTGCGGTGGTGGCGGAATTGGCAGACGCGCTAGATTCAGGTTCTAGTGGGCGCTAAGCCCGTGGAGGTTCAAGTCCTCTTCACCGCACCAATAAAAAATAAAAACTATACAACATGCGGTGGTGGCGGAATTGGCAGACGCGCTAGATTCAGGTTCTAGTGGGCGTTAAGCCCGTGGAGGTTCAAGTCCTCTTCACCGCACCAAACTCCCTGTGCAATCGACACAGGGGGTTTTTTTATGCTCCAATATCATAAACACTGAAATGTTTTTTGTTTTTTGAAGGAATAGTTAATAGCTAATAGAATAAAGTTCAGAATGTGCTAGGTAAAATTTGGCGGTGTATTATTTTGAGTATATTTAAAGACAAAGAAATGTGGTTAATAATAATAATTGCCCTAGTAGTAATGCTTATGGATTATGTTTTGAATCATAGACATATAGAATATTCATTTTTACTAAATTACTTTATGCTACTAACTTTAGTAATTGCCATGTATAAGTTAAAGATAGAGAAAAATAAGCAGCGCAATACTAAACATTTAACCTTTAATATAATGGATAATCTTCCTGTGGGGGTAATTGCTTTCGATCAGGAAGGGCGATTAATTTTTATTAATAGTTTCTGCCAAAGTCTGCTAAAACAGTCCCATACAGATGTGGTTGGGTATTTAGCTGAGGAATTATGTAAGAAGTTATTTATGAATAACAGTGCTTGTGCTGATTTAGTAAGATTTGTGCTAGAGACGGGGACAAAAGTTCACAATCAAAAGGTTTCTTTAATTAATGGGGAAAGCAAAGAAATAAATTGCCGCATTGATGTATACCCTATGATTGACCAAGAAGAATACAATGGTGCTGTATGCATCCTGTGCGATATAACTGCTGAACTAAATTATTATGATTTGAAAAGAATGTCCGATATTATATTACGGGATATGTCAAGTGGGGTAGTGGTTGTTAATAGTAAAAAAGAAATAATTATGTTTAATGAAGCAGCAGAAGAAATTACTGGGCTTAATTTAGAAGAAGTGATAAGTAAAAATTATCATGAAATATTGGTAAAAAGAAGTAATCGGGACTGTATTTTGTGTGAGGCAGTAAATGAAAACAAAAAAATTTGCGACGAGGAAGTCTGGTACAATATTAACGGAAAAGAAATATGCACTTTGAATACTGCAGAGGCATTAAAAGATGAATATAACAACTTTTTAGGAGGAATTTCTGTTTTTCAAGATATCACCGATTTTAAAAATCGTCATCAACAGTTAGTAAGACAGGAAAAAATGGCCACAGTAGGTCAATTGGCAGCGGGTATGGCTCATGAAATACGAAACCCACTGACTGCTGTCCGAGGTGTAGCACAATTGATGTTAGAAAAGTATAATGCTAAAGATCAAGGGATGCTTAATCTGATAATAGATGAGTTAGATAGAACTGAAAAAATAATCGCTGATTTTTTAAGTTTGGCAAACCCCAAGGAGCCAGAGTATAAAGGAATTGATATTAACCAACTAATAGAAAACCACTCAACTTTTTTAAACAGTAAATGCCTGCAAAATAATATTACTGTGTATAAAAGAATGGACCCAAACTTGCCTATGGTTTGGATTGATGAAGCACAAATCACTCAGGTACTGCTAAACTTAATTAATAATGCTATTGAAGCAATGCAGGAAAAAGGTAAAGGAACTATAACTATTTCAACTTCTTACAACATTAATCAAAAAGACATATGTATTGAAGTTGACGATACTGGTAAAGGGATACCAAGTGATAATATGGCAAAATTAGGTACGCCATTTTTCACCACTAAAAGTGACGGTACCGGGTTAGGTCTTGCCATATCTTATGAAATTATAAAAGGGCATGCAGGTAGGATTGAAGTAAGTAACAATCCGGTCGAGGGAGCTTGTTTTAAAATTTACTTGCCTTTTTATGGTGAATAGCTTGGATGAAGTCCCTATTTACCTTGTTCCACTTGGCCACCAGACGGTAAGTAAACTCTTCCCATAATTCATCGTCAGGGGCTATGGTTTCCAATAACACTTGGTATAAAATTGTAATTGCTTTAAAATAATACTCTTCTCTTACAATTTTAGATATGTTATTTTGACGAACTGTGTTAACACATTGCATGGTTTCAGCTTTCACTGAATCATCCATACATTGATATAAAAATTGTTGATCAAGATAGGGTACTATCTCTTCAAATAACTCACTACTATTACATATTAAGTCCATGGTGGCATGGTTGGGGAGGGTGTCTAAGGACAGAAATCCTCCTTTGCCCATGCAAACTAGCACCAGTAGCCGATCAAAGTTATTCTCCCCAGTTAGCTGGTTGTTAATATTAACCAGCATTTGCCTCATATTCTTTGCCTTTTTTAATAGTTCATCCAGGGATAAATGCATGTTTTCACCCCCATTTCATATCAATTCTAGATATGTAAAAATTTACCTTTAGATATCTTGACTTATAATGTCGATCTTAAATATTTATTTATAAGACTTAACAATATGTCGGAAAAATGTGGTAGAAAAATATCATATTTGGGACAACTCCCCATATTAATAAGAACAGATATATTAACGATGGGGGGACCAAATATGCGTATTGCCAAGTTGGGTTTTATGCCTCTGTTACTAATAACCATAATAATGTTTTTTATTGTAAATGAGTCGGTGTGGGCTGAACCTCCTGGCGAATCAGACAAACAAAAAGAAGATCAGGAGAAAAGAACCAAGGTTGTGTTTTTAATTATTGTAGACGGGCTACAGGATAAAGTACTAAATCAATCTTTAGCTCCAAATATAAAGGGTTTAGGTTCTTCGGGGCTAAAGGCAGAGCAGGTT
Source organism: Bacillota bacterium (assembly GCA_009711615.1). Classification (GTDB taxonomy): domain Bacteria; phylum Bacillota; class Desulfotomaculia; order Desulfotomaculales; family Desulfohalotomaculaceae; genus Desulforadius. The sequence goes on from VENI01000015.1 coordinate 4,263, forward strand.
ATTCCTGTGTTTCCAGGTGGTTCTTCATCCAATATTATGAGCATTCTTACAGGGGTCACCCCGATGCAGCACCAGTTTACTGCAAGTTCCAAGGACATTAGTATTCCCACCATACTAAAGTTAATGGAGAATAAAGGGATTAAGACATCATTATTTGATGGCACAGAGAAATTAACATCCGCGAAAGAAGGCGTTAATCATGTATGTAAAGGGCCTTTTAACGGTAAAGATAGCTTGGTGGTTGAAAATGTTGTTAATGAGTTAGAGGATAGTAATACATATTTTAATGTAGTAATTCTTCCTCAATTAAAGGATGTAATAGAAAAACACGGGGTTGATAGTGCAGAGTATCGTAAGCAGATAACAAATACTGATAATCAAGTTGGTAGGTTACTGCATTACCTGCATCAAAAAGGGGCTTATGATGAAAGTATGGTGATACTTACTGGAACTTCAAAAGCCCCTCCATTGGTGATGAAGGGTCCAGAGTTAAAAGTTGGAACAACCCTACCTCCAGTTAGTTTAACAGACATTGCCCCCACAATATGTTATTTAACCGGCTTAAAAATGAAACAAGCAGAAGGCATGGTATTGTATAATGCAATTAAACCAAAGGCTGACCGTAGTGAAACTTATCTGCTGGCCCAAAGGGTGGATGAACTGAGTAGGGCTCATGCAAAAGATGTTGAAGGTATGCACCGTTTAGAAAAAGAAAAAATGGAAGTTAAACAATTACAGGAGAAGGTAACTGAAGAGAAACAAATGATTCAACAAAAAATATCTGTACGGGATGATAAAATTGCAGTTTTATCAACCAAAATTGCTTTTATGAAGATGTTGGGCATAGCACTTTTGATCATTTTTGGATTTGGATACATTATAGAATATAAAATTTTAAGGAAAAAGTTTTTAATGTTCTAGCCGGAATGCGTTCCGGCTTTTTATTTGTTATAATGTATTAATTAGGAGTCAGAATAAAGAACCTAAACATTACTGTCTTATAGAAGTGGCAGACTCTAGAACGTTTTGAATTCTGATACTATTTAGTTGGTTAGTAACTATTGGAGGGTTGTCTGTGTCTACAGAACATTTGTCAACCGTTATTTATCAAGATACAGATCAGCAGGTTAACCGTTGTTATGGTTGTATGAAGTGTAGTGGTGGTTGCCCTATTTCCTTTGCTGCTGATATTAAAATTCATGAGATTATCAGGTTGGTTAATCTAAATCAGTTGGATAAACTTTTGCAATGTAAAACCATTTGGCTGTGTGCTTTCTGTAAGACGTGTAAGCAACGTTGTCCCAATGACATAGATTCTTCGTTGGTGATGGACTGGCTTAAGTCTAAGGCATTAAGAGATGATGTTGCCATTGCCATGCCAAACATACCCATATTATACCAATCTTTTTTGCAATCTGTGGAGAAGTTAGGCCGAGTTCACGAAGCAGGCTGGATTAGTTCTTATAAAATAAAAACAAAAACCTACTCTAATGATTTGAAGCTAGGGTTAAAGATGATTAGAAAAGGTAAATTAAAGCTTTTGCCCGGGCGAATTAAAAACTATCAGCAGATAAGAAAAATATTCAGTTGTGCCCGGAAGGAGTTGTAAAAATATGAAATACAGCTATTATCCAGGTTGTTCTTTATGTTCCACAGCATCAGAATACAACCTTTCCTCAGAAGCAATTTGTGAGCAACTGGGAATACAACTGAAAGAAATACCAGACTGGAATTGCTGTGGTGCTACTTCAGCTCATTCAGCCAGTGCCTATTTGGCGGTGGCGCTACCCCTTAGAAACTTGATTTTGGCAGAAAAAATGGGGTTAGATATGGTGGTGCCCTGTGCCGCCTGTTATCATTGGCAGCGGGTTGCTCATCAGGAAGTGGTAACTGGGACAGCCATTGGAAAAAAAGCAAACCAGGAATTGGGCGATATAATCGGTGCAAGTTATAATGGTAACTTGCAGGTAAAACATATTATGGAAGTGATGTTGCAGCAGCAGGTGCTGGAACTGTTACCCAAAAAAATAACGAAACCACTTAAAGGGATGAAATTGGCGTCTTATTACGGCTGTTTAATGTTGAGACCGGCAGAAGTGGTGGCCATTGATAATCCTGAGCAACCGGATAGTATAGATAAGATGGCCCAGGCATTAGGTGCCAGTACTGTACGCTGGTCTTCGAAGGTCGACTGCTGTGGTGGCAGTTTTACGCTGGCTGAGTCTGGTGTGGTAGATAAGCTAACCTTTGATATTGTATCTGCAGCCAGACGGGGTGGGGCGGATGCCATTGTTACAGCCTGCCCTCTTTGTCAAGCCAATTTGGATACCAGGCAGAAAGAGAATGATGAACAAATGCCAGTGTTTTACATTACTGAATTGATTGGTGTGGCACTGGGCATGTCGGAATCTAGGCAGTGGTTTAAAAAACATATTGTTAATCCATTACCACTACTAGAGAGATTTAACTTGCTGAAAAAGGGTTGATTTTATGGAGAAAAAAACGGGTTCAGTAATGGTTGTGGGTGGTGGTATTGCTGGTATGCAGGCTGCTTCAGACTTGGCTGAATCGGGTTTTCTAGTCTATCTAATAACAAATGAAGATTCCTTGGGGGGGCTTATGGCCACTTTGGATAAAACTTTCCCCACCAATGAATGCTCAATGTGCTTGCTGGGGCCCAGGATGACTGGGAGCTCAAATGAAGTAAACATAAATTTGTTGACTAGGGCTGAGATAGTTAATTTGCAGGGGGAAGTGGGTAACTACACCGCAGAAGTTGTTAGGAAACCCCGTTATGTTGATGAGTCACGCTGCACTGGTTGTGGCCAGTGTGCAGAGGCTTGTCCGGTGGAAGTTGATGATAAGTTTAACGGTAGCCTTTCTAAAAGGAAGGTAATTTATAAACAGTTTCCCCAAGCTGTTCCTAATAAATATGCTATTGATATGGAAAAGTGTATTGGATGCCAAAAATGTGTTAAAGCCTGTGCAGCCAGGGCTGTAGATCACCAACAACAGCCGGAAACTATAGAAATACCTATTGGAGCAGTGGTACTAGCACCTGGATTTGAATCATTTGATGCATCCTTGTTGGGGGAGTATGGATTAGGTTACTACCCCAATGTTGTGAGCAATATCCAATTTGAACGAATGCTATCTTCCACTGGGCCTACCGGTGGGCATATTAAACGTCCATTGGATGGGGAAGCACCTAAACGGATAGCCTTTATTCAATGTGTTGGCTCTAGAGACTGCAGAAATAAGCATGGTGTAGAATATTGTTCTGCTTACTGTTGCATGGCCTCAGTAAAAGAGGCTGTGATAGCCAAAGAGCATCACCCAGATATAGAGATAACAATTTTTTTCTTAGATATGCGAGCATATGGTAAAAACTTTGACCGTTATGTAAACCGGGCAATAAACGATGGGGTTATACTAGAACGTTCCTTAATATCCGCTGTGAAAGAAGACCCGGTAACCGGCAATTTATCTTTAAACCATTGCAAGCAGGGAGATCTTTTGTCTTCAGAATATGATCTTGTTGTGCTGGGGGCGGGAATTCGGCCGCCCAGTTCTGCGGGGCAACTGGCGGACAGTGTTGGAATTGAATTAGATGAGTATGGTTTTGCAAAAACCGATGCAAGTAGCTCTACCATTACTAGTAGGTGCGGAGTATATGCTGCCGGCGGTTTTGTTGGGCCGAAGGACATACCGGAAACGGTGGCCAGTGGTAGTGCCGCTGCAGCTGCGGCGATGGAAGCTTTAGCTACAGCTAGGGGGACATTAAAACAGAGTAAGGAATATCCCCCTGAGAAAGATTTTACTGGTCAAGATCCTCGGGTGGGAGTTTTTGTTTGTTGCTGTGGCAGCAACATAGCCGGGGTGGTGGATGTTCCGTCTGTGGTTAGACAGGCCACTGGGTTTTCGGATGTGGTCGGTGCCTGGAGTTTTACCTATAGTTGTTCTCAAGAATCACTGCAGCAGATAAGAGAGATTATTGAAAAGCATCAATTAAATCGGGTTGTGGTAGCAGCTTGTTCGGTTCGTACCCATCTGTCGCTGTTCCGTGATGCATTAAGGTTAGCTGGGGTAAATCAGTACAATATAGAGATGGCCAACATACGCGATCAATGCTCCTGGGTACATCGCAGTACCCCCGATCAAGCAACCCAAAAGGCCAAAGATTTGGTGGCAATGGCTGTGGCAAAGGTTCGTTTACACAAGCCATTACAACTGGAGCCGGTTACAGTTATACAAAAGGCTATGGTAGTGGGTGGCGGTATTGCCGGGATGACTACGGCCCTATCGTTGGCACACCAGGGCTATCAGGTTTATTTAATAGAGCGTCAGCCTGAACTGGGGGGAATGCTAAATCTCCTGCATCTAAAACAGAAGGGTGTAGATCCGAAGGAGATGGTAAGAGAAAAAGCAAACGAGGTTATTAACCATCCCAATATCAAAGTGTATTATAATTCCGAAATAACTAGTTTCAGTGGGCGTCCCGGGAACTTTCACTCTTTGGTAAAGGTTGGCGGAAAAACGGTGGTGGAATTAAATTATGGTGCAATCATACTGGCCACCGGCAGTAAAGAAGCATCGTTAAAGGATTACCTATACGGACAGCATAAACAAGTAATTACTCGCATGGAGATGGAAAAATACCTTGCAGAGAATAAAGCGGCAGTTGGTTTAAACACAGTTGTATTTATCCAATGTGTAGAGTCGAGGCAGCAGGGTAGGGAATACTGCAGTCGAACTTGTTGCAGCCAATCGGTACGTCAAGCGCTGGCTTTAAAAGAGTTAAAACCTGATTTGAATATTTACGTGTTATATCGCGATATACGCACATATGGCTTAATGGAACGGGATTATCGATTAGCCAGAGAAGAAGGTGTATTTTTTATCAATTATGACGATGAAAATTCACCCCTATTACAGTCTGAAGGTGGGGACAGGTTACTATTTAAAGCTTATGACCCCGCCAGCCGCATTGATATAAAGCAGCCTGTGGACCTAGTGGTACTGGCTGGAGCTGCTACACCTTCTGATGGGGCTAAGAAATTAGCTAACTTATTGAAAGTACCAGTGAACGAAGATGGATTTTTTGTGGAGACCCACGCTAAACTGGCCCCACTGGATATGCCTTCGGCAGGGGTATTTATTTGTGGCGCCGCTCATTCACCACAGAATATAGCCGAAGTTGTAACCCAGGGCAGAGGAGCGGCAGCCCGGGCAGCAACCCTACTTTCAAAACCATATCTGATGGCTGGGGGTACAGTGGCCAGCGTTAATGCTGAAAAATGTGCCTCCTGTCTCACTTGTGTGCGGGCCTGTCCCTATGGAATTCCTGCCATCGGTAAGGACAACAAAGTGGAAATTAGCCCCGTGCAGTGCCAAGGGTGCGGCACATGTGCTGGCGCTTGCCCCAACAAAGCCATTGCCTTGGAACACTACCGCGGTGAGCAGTTAACAGATAAGGTGCGAGCTTTGTTTAGAGAGGTGACTGGCAATGAATAATTTCAAGCCAAAAATAATTGCTTTTTGCTGCTATTACTGTGCCTATGCCGCAGCAGATGTAGCTGGCTCCTTAAGGCTACAATACGCCCCGGAAGTACGTTTAATAGAAATGCCTTGCTCTGGTAGGGTAGATCCAGTGGTTATTTTAAAGGCATTCGAAGAGGGGGCGGATGGAGTATACGTGGCCGGATGTATGGAAGGTGATTGCCATTTTTTAAAAGGCAACATTCAGGCTAAAAAGAGAGTGGAGCATCTGCAAAAAGTTATAGCTGAACTGGGTATTGAACCGGAAAGGTTAGCCATGTACAATTTGAGCGGTGCCCAGGGCGATAGGTTTGCAGAAATAGCCAATCAGTTTACTGAACGGATTAAAAAGTTGGGGCCAAGCCCAATAAAAGAGGGTGAAATGTATAATGATAATAGCTGAGCCAAAGCCAATTCAAGAAGTGGCTGAGTATATAAAAGAGTATCATAAAGTATTGGTAGTGGGTTGCGGCGGCTGTACCAGTGTTTGCCTTTCCGGTGGAGAAACGGAAGCGGATATACTGGCAACTTCTCTGCGCATACTGCGTAAAAAAGAAGGACAGAAACTGGAGACTGTTGTTACCACAGCAACCAGACAATGTGAGCCAGAATTTATTGACGGATTAAAAGAACTAGTTGACGAAGCGGAAGCAGTTATATCACTGGGCTGTGGTGTGGGTGTGCAGTTTCTGGCAGAGCGTTTCCAAGAAAAATGGGTATTGCCTGCTTTAAATACAATCTTAGCCGGAGGTACAGTACAACCAGGCCAATGGGAGGAACGGTGTGGACTATGCGGCGACTGTCAACTGCATCTTACCGGAGGCATTTGCCCCGTGATCCGCTGCGCCAAAAGCATACAGAACGGGCCCTGTGGTGGGTCGCAAAACGGTGTATGTGAAATTAGCACAGAAATGCCATGTGCATGGCAATTAATTTATGAAAAACTTACTGTTTTAAATCGTTTAGATCTAATGCTGGCATATCGTCCGGCGAAAGATTGGTCTAAAGAGCGTTCCGGCGGGCCAAGAAAGATGAAGAGAGAGGATGCAGCGTTATGAAAAGTTGCAGTGGATTAGAAAAAGTTTTGACCGAAGGACGGTTTGCTGTTACTGCAGAAATAGGTCCCCCTAAGCATGCTTCGGCTGAAAAAATTATTGAATATGCTAAAATGCTTAAAGGATGGGTAGATGCTGTTAACATCACTGATAACCAGACTGCTATTGTGCGTTTATCTAGTATTGCCGCTGGAGTACACCTGTACAACAATGGGGTAGAACCTGTGATTCAAGTAACTTGCCGGGACAGAAATCGCATTGCCATGCAGAGTGATCTTATGGGTGCTTATAGCCTGGGAATGTGTAATGTGTTGTGCCTTTCAGGTGATCACCAAAAGTTTGGCAACCATCCCCAAGCCAAAAACGTGTATGATGTTGACTCGATACAATTAATAGACATGGTTCGGGGCATGAGGGATGATAAAAAATTCCAGTGTGGGGAAGATATAAAAGAACACCAACCTAAATATTTTATTGGTGCAGTGGCCAACCCCTTTGCCGACCCATTTGAATTTAGAGTGTTGCGTCTGGAAAAGAAAATTAATGCTGGGGCAGACTTTATACAAACCCAAAGTATTTTTGACATGAATCGTTTTGAAAAGTTCATGAACATGGTACGTCAACGTGGTCTCCACAAGAAAGTACACATTCTCGCTGGTGTAACACCGCTAAAATCAGCAAGGGCTGCTAGATTTATCCAGAAGAATGTGGCAGGAATGATTGTTCCTGATGAGGTGATAGAACGAATGGAGAAAGTTGAAGATCAAAAGGGTGAAGGGATAAAAATAGCCACTGAGCAAATACAGCAATTAAAAAAAATAGAAGGTGTGGCCGGTGTGCACATTATGGCTATTAACTGGGAAGATATGGTCCCAGAAATAGTAGAAAAAGCAGGTCTGAAAAATTACTAGGGGTGCTGAATGAACAGCACCCCTTGTTTAATTTGTTAATCGTTTACATTTTTACCAATGGCATAACCCATGTAACCTACTGCTAGAATACCAATGGCATGTGAAAACCAAAAGCCAGAACGAGGATAAGCCCAAGTTGTTCCTTCCAATGGATACTCTTCTTCCCTGTGCCTGAACATCAAATCACCTCTTTTGGTGATATTTTTTGAAAAAGACAACTAAATTAAACATGCAATAAACAGTAATAATGAAAATTTATTCAATACCTTTAAACTGTTTATACATTGGGCAGGTGTCGTTTTCGAAGCTACAGTAAGGTGATATTTTGAAACCAAGATGTTCCCAAAATTTAACTGTGGTATGAGAAGAATTATCTATTGTTGCTTCCACATTAATAATTTGACAACCTAGGTCTTGCAATTCATTTTCTAGTATGAAATATATTTTTTTTGCTAAACCGTGATGACGCATGTGCAAAGGTATTTGAAAATACCTTATACAACCTGTTTTTTTCCCTAAATGATCTACCTTGATGTTAAAAATTAACAAAAACTTTTCCGGATGATCATCTTCATAGTTTACATCAGTGATATAAACACTTTTGGGAAATAGCAGACTTTTTTTAAGCTGCAGCTTTACCTGCAAACATTGCTCAGCGTATTTCAATATTTTTACGCAAGTTTCTTGGGGGATGCAGCAACTCACCGCATAAAACCCTTCTTTCAAAAGTTATTTATTATAAGGCATTTAGAAATCATCTTTCCGTATTAAATTATGCGCATCGGGAATGTCCATTACACCATTTTAAAAATCTTTTTAGGAAAAATTTTAATATTTGGCCTAATGGGATATTTTACCTTTCAATTATCCAGCTTATTTTTTCCGATCTGCTAATCGTTTTTATTGAGAATTACTCCAATGTACATAAATATCCTTTTTAATTTTATAAATTCTATAAGAAATCCTTCTAAATTAGTAACCTTTTTTACTATTTTTAAATAATATGTAAAAAATGGTAAAGGAGGAATAGTTATGTTAGTTGATCATCCTGATCATCGCTGGTATGAAATGTTAAAGGAGGTAAATCCGGTTATGAAAAAATGTTTTGACAAGCAAAAACAAGACTTTAAAGAGAAAAGGTACGACAAAGAAGACTGCAAGAAGATAATGCAATATTGCAGAGAAAAGTACAATCAGTGTAGTGGTAAAGACGCTGATGAGTGCCGCCAGCATTATAAAGATAAGTACATGAAGTTTAAGAAGATGTATGAAATGCATAAAGACGATTCTTGCAAAGATGACTATGATTGCGATAAGAAAAAGGATGACCATAAGAAAAAGGACTATGATTGTTACCACACCTATAAGTGCATCTATAAGCTGTTGGACCATATTTGCAAAAAATCTAAAAGCAAGTATTAGAATAATAAGTGCACCGGCAGGCCGGTGCACTTATTAATGACGTTCAGTTTTAAATTGCAGTATCAGTGAATTAAGTTTATCGCTAAGGCGAGAAAGTCGTTTGGCATTGCTGTTAATTTGCTTCATTTTTTCTTGCTGGTTTTGGTTGTCTTTTTCCTTTTCTTCAATTACATTTGAAGACTCAGAACGCTTGGCAATTAACATTGAAGTGCGATTCATTTCATCAACGGTTCCCTTTATTGATTGGAAAAGAGTTCCTAAATGACTGTTCATAGTATTAAAGCCTTGGGCGAGCCGTCCTAATTCATCCTGAGTGGCAACGGGTAGTTGTTGAGAAAAGTCTCCGGTAGATATTTTTTCGGTTATACTCAATAACGATTGCACTGGCCGGTGGACATTCTTGAGAATAATTAAGCGGGTAAGAAATAATCCAGCCATAGCAGCTAATACGAAATTTAAAAGAATGTTATATGCAGTTTGCTGAAGGTGTTCATGTACATATCTAAGATCAGCAGTTAAGTTGAAATACCCGTAGGTTTTGCCAGTAGTATCAGTGATGGGAGAGGTAAAAGTAATAGCTATTGTTTTACCACTTTCTCCTTGAATAGTTGTGATTTTTTTGTTTTGGCTTTCCATTACTTCTAAAACAGCATTGGAACCTATCTTTTCACCAATTAATTGCTTATCACGATTCGCTACAATTTTACCGTTAATATCAGTAACAGAGACTTGATATACAAAACTATCTTCTTCTAGGTTGTTAACCATTTGATTAAGTAGTTCATAATGTTGATCTTTTAAGTGATCGGCGGCAAAAGTATTGACCGTACGAACAGTAGTCCAACCACGGTTAACTGCTTCTTCCATAAATACATTTTTGTCACGAATGTAAGTTGAAATACCTACAGCAATTAGCATAAATGTAATTAGAAGTACAAAACCCAAGCTAAGGCGGAAAGTGAGGGAGAAACTGCTAAATAATGATTTGCCTTTTAGTTTTTTCATAAAATAAGCACCTCGCTAAGTAAACTTTATTAAATCGCCCACTCTAGTACTGGAAGATGTGCAGCGCCCAGCAGGAAGTTCTAAAGCTACCTTTGCGCCCCGCACCAGAGGACCAAAGCGAAAAGGACGGAGGGAGTGTAGTATTCTTAAAACCCTGTTTTCTTCATCAAGGAAAATCACATCTATGGGGTATCGCATAAAGAAAGAATGTACAGATGAACAGGGGGTTAATAGAAGTGATTGATTTTCCGGTAGGGAAGGGGTTCCCATTAGTCCTTTAAACCTGGCTTTGAAGTTGTCTGCTTTAATTACTTTTTTGGCCAATATAACACCACGGGTAACATTTATTAGTGACAGTTAAAACACCCCCTAACTTCCGAACACCTTCATAATCTGAAGTACTGCGGGACCCAATAGTATTACGAAAATTGCAGGAAAGATAAATAATACCATTGGAATAAGCATTTTTACTGGTGCTTTCATAGCAGTTTCCTCAGCCCGCTGGCGTCGTTTTGAGCGCATTTCTCTTGACTGTAAACGCAGTACGTTTCCGATGCTGATACCTAGTTGGTCTGCTAGAATAATAGACCCAACAAAGTTGGAAAGATCATTAACTCCGACCCGATCAGCCATATCTCGCAACGCTTCACGTCGGGGTTTACCCATTTTAGCTTCCTGCAGCACTTGTACAAACTCATCCGCCAATACACCTTTTGTTTTTTCTACCACTTTCATCAATGCACCATCAAATCCTAAACCTGCTTCCACACTTACTGTTAGTAAATCTAAAACGTCTGGTAAGTTTTTTTGTACTTCTTCTTTCCGTCTTTTAATTTTTGAATTTAATATTAAATCTGGCATCAGCCAACCTAATGAGATACCCACCATCGACAGTAGTATAGCTTGAGAAGTATTTTTATCCAGTGTTTGGGCTAAAAACCAAAACAACATGGCGCCCCCGCTTGCTAATAAATATTTGATAACCATTAATTCCCTGGGGGCAATTTTACCTGGGTTCCCAGCTTCAATTAACTTTTTAGCTAATACTGCTTCCCGAGCTACCGGGATATATTTAGACATTAAATTTGCTGTTTTCCCTAAGGCAGGTTTAATGGCTCTGTGATATAGGGGAAAAGATAATTCCTGTTGCCGGATTGGGACTGAAGTAGGGGAGGGGCCCACTACGTCATTAACTCTTTTATTCATTTTTATACGCTCACCAAAAATTAGTTGTCTAATTAATAGGGTTGCTGTTAATACAAAACCAAAGATGCTGGTAACGGTGAGATATATTGTCATAGGAGCACCTCCTTTAAACCTTGATATTTACAATTTTCTTGATTAGCAGTAGTCCAACCATTTCCCCTAATAATGCAACAGCTATCATAAATAATCCAATTTGGTTATTAATTAACTCCATAATATATGAGGGGTTTACCACAAGCATAAATGAAGCTAATATAACAGGCAGCAGGCCAATTATTAGACCAGAAATACGGCCTTGGGCGGTAAGAGTTTTTACTTCTCGTTGAATGCGAATTCGCTCCCTAACGGTTTCTGCAATGCTATCTAGTACTTCAGCCAAGTTACCCCCTACTTGTCGTTGAATTAATACAGCTGTTATTATCAGGTCCAAATCTTCACTTTTAATACGTTTTGCCATATTATCCAATGCTTCCTCAGTGGGAGTACCCAGGTTAACCTCCCGAAAAGTACGAGAGAATTCTTTCCTTATCGGGTCAGGCAGTTCTTTGCGAACCATATCCATGCTTTGTAAAAAACTAAAACCAGAACGAAGGGAATTAGACATGATGGTCAGTGCATCACCTATTTGGGAATTAAAATTGCTTAGACGCTTAGTTCGAGCTCTGTTTATTAATAGAAAGGGTAACACTGATGCAGCACATCCCAGTAGAATACCTAATACTAAATTTAATGTTATTACAGTTGTAGCAAAGGCAGAGCCCGATGCAACCAGTACCACAATCACTACAAATTCCTGGCCACTAATGGGAACATCTGCTTCCTCTAGCTTTTTTTCTACCAATTTGCCCAACCGTTGGGCAATGAACAGGTGACTGGCTGTAGTAATCCATTTACGCCAAAACTGTTGGTAATCTTTCTGAGATTTAGGCTGCAGTTTTTTCTTTACATCTTTAGCAGTGAGTTTTTTTACCCGACTTGAAACCGCTTGGGAGTCGGCGGCTTTAAGCTGTTGAATTCCTAGTACCAGTAAAGTAAAGGTGATAAAGGTAAGCACACTTATTCCTTTGGGGTCCATACCGCCACCTCCTTAAAAAATTGATGGTTGAAATAATTCGGGCGGCAATTTTATACCACTAGCTTCCAATCGGTCAATAAACTTAGGGCGAATACCGGAGGACTGGAAGTCTCCTTCTACTTCGCTGTCTTGGTTGATACCTGTCTGCCGGAAACTATACAGATCTTGCAGCACTACAACATCACCCTCCATGCCTTGTACCTCGGTAAGGTATGTAATACGGCGGGAACCATCCCTTAAACGAGATTGTTGAATTATTAGATCAATGGCAGAAGCAATCTGCTCTCTAATGGCCCGTATCGGAAGATCCATGCCAGCCATCATCACCATGGTTTCTAAACGGGATAACATATCTCGAGGGGAGTTAGCATGGCCGGTAGTCATTGAACCGTCGTGGCCAGTATTCATGGCCTGCAGCATATCCAAAGCCTCTCCGCTACGCACCTCACCAACCACAACTCGGTCGGGGCGCATCCGAAGGGAGTTTCGTACTAAATCTCTAATTGTAATGGCCCCTTTTCCTTCAATATTGGGTGGACGGCTTTCTAACGTTAAAACATGGGGTTGTCGCAGTTGCAGTTCTGCCGCATCTTCAATGGTAACGATTCTTTCGTTGCTTGGAACAAATGATGATAATACGTTTAATGTCGTTGTTTTACCACTACCGGTACCCCCAGAAACAACTATATTTAAACGTGCTTTTACACAAGCTTCGATGAATTGGGCCATTTCAGGTGTCATAGTACCAAAATTAATTAAATCATCAACAGTAAAGGGGTCTTTAGAAAATTTGCGAATGGTTATTGTGGGACCGTTTAAAGCCAGCGGTGGGATGATGGCATTCACCCTGGAACCGTCCGGTAGTCTTGCATCTACCATGGGCATACTTTCATCAATTCTCCGTCCAATGGGCGCTACAATACGCTCAATTATTTGCAGTACGTGGTTGTCATCTCGAAAGTTTACTTCAGAGAGAGTTAATCTACCATTTTTTTCCACATAAACTTGATTAGGGCCGTTTACCATCACTTCACTTACATCAGGGTCGTTAAGCAGGGGAGTGATGGGACCATAACCGGTAATTTCATCAACAAGTTCACCAGCAATACGCATTTTGTCCAAACGAGGGATGTGGGAATTCTCATCATCCTCGTTAATAAATTGGTCTACTAACTGTTCTATTTTTTTAGTTAGTAGCTCGTTTTTATCCTTTTCTTCAGCCGGGATTTCTTTTAACTGTGCAATAACCTTCTTGTGCAAGTTGTTTTTTAGTAAAGCGAAGGGGTCCCGGTTTCCTGGGGTAGAGGAAGAATCTTTTTTATCTTTTGTATGATTGGTGGATGCTTTTTTACTTTCCAATTTTTCTAGTAACGACATAATAGATCAACTCCTAAAAGCTGAATATTTTACTAACCAGTGATTTTTTAGCGTTATTTTCTTGTGTGTCTTCCGCCTTTGACAGGTTTAAAAGGCCGATAAGTTCTTTTATGCTGGTAGATACCCTGGTGCTTGTCTGACTCATCACAAAGGGAAGACCTTTATTGATGGAGTTCCTTACCGTTTTTTGATCTTCTGGTATGGTGGCTGCTAAGGTAGTACCTAAGGTTTTTTCCAGATCTTTTATTTTAATGCCTTCCTGGCTATGTTGGTTTAACAGTACTCGTACTTTGGCGGTGTAATTTAGAGTGCTTAAAATTTCCTGAGCTGTTTTTACATGTTTTAAAGTTGTCAGGTCTTGGTTTAATACTAGAAGTATTTGATCACTCATTTCCAGAACTTCCAAGTTAATATCGCTATATCCCGGGGCGGTATCAATAATGATATAATCAAAATTATTCTTTAATACCTGCAATATTTGTTGGACGTGTTGTGGCTGTATTAACTCGGCCTGCTCAGGACTGGTCGGAGCAGGTAGAATGCGAGTGCCGGAAAGGTGAGGGACTAAGAAAGTATCAATTAAAGTAAAGTCAAACGTATCATCTTCTTGCACTAAGTCGGCAATAGTTCCTTTAACATTGATATTTAGCATTACCGATGCATCACCGGCGGTTAAGTCAAGATCCAGAAGAGCTACTTTCTTTTGATTATCTTGGGCCAGTGAAACAGCAACATTAGTGGCCAGCATAGTTTTTCCCACACCACCTTTGGTACAGAAGTAGGTGATAATTTTACCCCGGTGGGGACGTACAGGAGATTTATTATTTACCGGTTTGTTCTGTAACAAATGTACGTTACGCTTTTGATGGGTTTCATTTACTTTACGTATAGTATCTGCCAGTTCGCTGGCTGAGAAAGGCTTAACAAGGTACTCACGAGCTCCGGCAGTCATAGCCTTGCGCAAGTATTCGCTTTCACCCTGGATAGATACAATGATAATGCCACACTCTGGGTGTTCCATGGTAATTTGTTCAGTGGCACCGATGCCGTCCAATTGGGGCATATTAATATCCATCAATATTACATCCGGTTTTATTTCCCCGGCCAGAGTAACTGCTTCTTGCCCATCCGCAGCCTCGCCAACCACATCAATATCATCTTCAAAGTAAAGTAAACGTTTTATATCATCCCTGGTATTGGAAATGTCATCTGCTATTAATACTCTAATTGGTGTCATATTAACCCCTCCCATATCCCAATATTTTTATAATTGTTACTTTTATCTAATAAGTTCTTGAATGGTGCTCATTGGTAACCCTGGAGCATTATCGTCTTTCGGTGATCGCAGTACCATGTGTAAACCACCTCGTTCTTTGGCTAGCACAATCATTTGTGCTTGGGATGGGGTAACCATTAAGGTTACCGTAGAAGGTTCTTCCTGACCTCCGGAAGTCCCCTGAATCCTTTTATTTACTGCTAATACCGGCACTTTATGGATGATAGTGCTGGTGGCTACTTTTCCATTGGGGGTATCAAAGGTTACCAGTACATCCACATTATCCCCAATACCCAGTAAACCGTGCAGTGCAGACACGTTATTTGCTGGGATTGTTACCGCTCGTTTACCAGGTTCAACTTTGGCTGATAACCCACCGGCGGGGTCATTTTTACCAATCAATTTATTACTTAGTATTTGTTCACCGGGATAGATGTCGCTGCGAGCTAGTTTTCCCACAGCATCTTTAGCATCTACTATAGCCCCGGGCATTATGTATTCTACTGGCATTTCTATAAATTCCAGCATTTGATCGTTTATTGGGGTCTTTGCTGAAATTTTTTGCTTAGCGGTGGCTACTTGGGAAAAATTACCGGAAGTACGATAAGTTTCTTTTACACTTTCCAAGTATTTGTAAGTACCAAAGGCTGCTATAATAGCAAATACCAATGCCAGTAGAAGAATCAGTTTGTTTCTCATGGTGATGTCTCCTTTACTTTAATAATTATTATTGAATTAATTTAGCGGCATATAATCCATAATTATTCTGATTGGGGTCTATGGTGTAGGATACATCTTCAGGGGGAACCATTCGTAAAAAATAGCCAGAAACATAACTATCATTTCCGCTTCCGCCAACATCTTTTAACAGGAAAGCACCAAAACCCACTATATATACTTCATCTCTACCGTTTAATGAGGTTGGGTCATAAATTGGCACAAACATTACCATGGGGCAGTCCTGGTAATATTGATCAATGCTACATGGTGGATAGTGTGGGCATTGGGAGATTCGATAGTTTACACCATCTTCAGTAGGCCCTGACATGTTTCCGGGTTCAGTTTCAATCCATTCACCTGCACTAACAACACCGTCGTAACCTTCTTTCATGTAATTGCGGTAACTTTTGGCACCAGTAAGTTCTAATGCCAGCGGTCCGTAGTTGCCTGGGCCGTAATCTTCATCCGAACCGGCCTTAAGTTGATATTCCTGACCGTAAACCAGTGTTTGGTCCGGAATGCCAAAGGGAACAATGCCAGTCATGCTATTTACGCTACCATAGGTTGCGGTTGCCAATGCGTTTACATTGCCAGAATTTATACCTATAACTTGGGCAAAATGATAGCTTACTGAACGAGATGTCTGTACAGTTACCGTAGTGTTATCAGGATTAAAACTAACTGTTGCTTTACCGGGTAGTACACCGTTATATTCAAGGTATTGATACGCTTCAACCTCAGCGTCAGAAGTTGAAGGGAGTTCCTTTGCCGCTGCAAGTGCAGCGGAATCACTGGCGTTAGACAGTTTGGTTTTCTCCAATGCTAGGGCTCCTATATCAACTACTAGGGCACTCATTGCCAGCATTACCACTAACGCTACTGCTACTAGAACCACAGCTACTCCATCTTCATTATTTTTAAGGTTAATGAGTATTTTTTTCATGCTCATCATTCCTAATCATTAGATTTTTTTTACATGTAGTATCAAGAGATACGCTTGACCGAATACTGGGTCTGCAAGAAAGTTGTGTGATAAAATTACCTGATAGTTGACGTTTGTCCTAACTTAATACCAAGTACTCGGGCAAAGGTATAAAGTAGTCATTCAACTCGCATTGTTGATTGTGCCCGAAGCGTTACAGGATTTGGTAAAAAATCTGAGAATATCGGAGTTATTAGTGCTATATCGTACGTTATTTCAACTGTCAGTGGTAGACCGGAAGTACGGGAACTCTGACTGGGTTCAAGTTTTGTAACATGCAGTTTTGTATCTGCTTCAGGTAAAGGAGCGGCTTCTCGGATGCGACCGATGATCTCAGCATCGGTTTTCCCCACAGTACCATACCGTACTCCTTCCCGGGCTGCGTGTGTAATTACCAGGTAAGAGTGGAAGATACGCCCAAACTCTAATATGCCAAAAAGAATGACAATAATTATGGGGAGAATTAATGCCAGTTCTACCATAGACTGACCTTTTTCATTTTTGCGTAAGTTAGCAAACCACATCATCATGTTTCACCTCAATATATAAGCTACTGCAGTACCAGTGACAATGGCAATTCCATAGGGGAAGGTCTGGTACTTAACACTGTTATGTATGGAACCTATCACGTCTGCCCTGGGAACAATATAGAAAATTGAAAGAAGAGTGTACCAAATTGCCCGCAGTCGTAGTTTGAACTGGCCGCTCTTTATCATAACTATCAGCGAAAGTATCCCCCCGGCAATGGCGGTGGCTAGAAAAGCCAACCAAACAAATTCAGGTCCTTTAAACGCCCCAATAACTGCCATTAACTTTACATCGCCTGCACCCATACCCCCGAAAATAAAGGGAATGATCAGAACACCCAATCCCAGCAAGAAACCTTTCATGCTGAATAGGACGCCCTCAAGTCCATTAAGGTAGAGGTTGCCTGTTAAAGCGATTACTGCTGCCGGTAGTAAAACAAGGTTGTAGATTTTTTTATATTTAATATCTGTGTAAAGGCAAATAACCAGTAGGCAAATTAAAATGTAGTCAATAAACATAATGGCCAAAACCTTTCTGGTTAATTTTTGTGAAAATGGCCCTACTTAAGCAAGTAGGGCCAGAGGTTTTAAAAATAATTTTGCCTAAATTATGGGGAAGTTGTAGTAGCGGATGAAGCGTTTTTAATTGTATCGCTTACACTATTAAATTTGTCGTTTAGGCTAGTTCCTAGAACAGTGAGTGCACCAACTACAACTACTGCTACTAATGCAATGATTAAACCGTATTCAGCCATACCTTGACCTTCCTCTTCAGTCCATAATCTCTTTACCATTTTTAACATTTAATCTACCTCCAAAAAATTAATTATTATTGCCAAACAAGCCATTGAGTTCATTTTCATTCGGATACAAAACATCTTTAATGGTGAGCCCTAATTGTGTTATGACTAATAAGCAAGTAACAAATATAAGACCTATTATTAGCGCGTATTCAGTGAGTGCCTGTCCACTTTCATCTAGCCAAAAGTTAATCATTTTTCTCGGTGCCCCACCCCCCTAAAAATGTTCTTCCGTGAAGAATGGCTTTATCTTGACTATATCCTAACAGTTATTTCATATTTTTACATGAACCTGCAGTCCACAAATAAGGTGAAGTTATAGTCTCAATCAAATACTTATTTGCGGTCCCAAGTATGATAGGACTATAGTTTGAAGCTGTCGAAATATTGAGTTAATTTACTTCGAAAGAAAACCCGCCTTAAGCGAGTGCTAAAGCGGGTTTTAAATATCAACTATGTTATGTTTGATGGCAAACAGTGCTGCCTGGGTGCGGTCATGCACATCTAGTTTTTGAAATATGTTCGTGAGGTGGTTTTTAACAGTTTTTTCGCTAATGTATAATTTTTTAGCTATATCTTTATTAGATAAACCCCGGGCTATTTCAGCCAGTACCTCCAGCTCCCGGCTTGTTAAGCCGTATTGTTTATAAGGTTGGTCTTTCTGCTCTGCCATGCGGTTAAATTCTTGGAACACTTTAGTCATTAGGGCAGGGGGGATGAAAGACTGGCCGGCGGCCACGCCGCGAATGGTATTTATTAATTCGTCGGGACTAACATCCTTTAATACGTAACCCGAAACACCGCAGCGAATCATTTCAAACAAGTAATCTTCCTGGTCGTGAATGGTAAGTGCAATGACACCTATTTCCGGGTTTTCTTTTCTAATAGTTTTAGTGGCTTCAATGCCATTAAGATTGGGCATGTTAATATCCATTAAGATAATATCCACATCGGTGGAGCGGGACAACTCTACAGCATGGTTTCCGTCCACGGCTTCACCAACAACAGTGATATTTGATTCTAGGGATAGAATTTTTACTAGCCCCTCGCGCATTAGTGCGTGATCATCTGCAATAATTACTTTTATTACTTTTTCACTCATATATATACATTCCCTCCAATGTTTATTCCGGGGTGGGTACACTGAGTATTATTTCTGTACCCTGGCCAGGGGCAGTTTTTATTTTGAAATATCCTTTTAATAACTGTATTCTTTCTCTCATACCCAGAAGGCCAAAACCATCTTCGCGTTTTTCAGCCAATACTGTCTCTTTATCAAAGCCTTTACCGTTATCTCTTATGATTACGTTTATTTTATCTGCAGTAAACTCTATTTTTATTACAACTTGATTAGCTTTAGCATGTTTATTAATATTAGTGAGTGATTCCTGAATCACTCTGAAAAGGGCCACTTCCAATGAACTGTCCAACCGACGCTCACTGCCTAGAACTGTTGTCTCCACATGGACTCCATTATCTTTGGTGTAATGCTCTATATATCTTTTAAGCGCTGGTACTAACCCTAAATCATCTAATACCATGGGACGGAGGTCAAAGATTATTTTACGTACATCTGTTAAACTCTGTCTAACCAATTCCATTAAACTAAGCAGTTCTTCTCCAACTGCATTTGGGTTTTTATCTAATAATTTTAAGCAAAATTCAGCCCGCATCACAATATTGGCCATACTTTGTGCTGGTCCATCATGTATTTCCCTGGCCACGCGTTTGCGTTCTTCTTCCTGGGCTTTGATAATAGATAAACCTAGTGCTTGCATTTGCTGCATTTCATTAATATGAGAGCTTAAATTGGATAGATCGTTGGTAATTACTTTTAATGCCATACCCACGTTGGTCATTAAACCCTCAGATCTTTCAACCATTTTTTCCAGTGTTTTTAAATTACGTTCTAAATAATCTCGGTGAAGACGTAGTACTTTTTCTTGTTCTTGGAGTTCCAGCAGTTCAATTTGCTTTTTGTGAGCGTGCTGGTAGGCGTCTTTAATTTGGTCTTCGCGGAAATTATTAAAGTTACTGTTTACCTGTATTAAATGTAATCTAGATTTTTTATACTCTTTTTCTAATATATCCACCTTTTGAATAACAGCAGTAGTTTTTTCTTTGGTATCAACTAATTCTCGTTTAACCCGTTCATATTCCTCGCGGGCACTTTCACCTATTTGATAAATTTCCTCTTTACTGTTTTCAATAGCTTCGATGGTTCTTTTAATAACATTTTCTAAAACGTTGGTATCAATCAAGGTAGTTCATCCTCATATTTAAATTATAACCCACGGTTTTCATTATTCTATTTTGAATCAAACATTCTGTCAATTATCTTTAGGTAATACGTACTCTATACTTTGATTTAGGGGGTGATAGTAATAAATTAATTAATTAATTAACATACCTTTAACAGATGTTTAACCATAGATTTACCAGTGAGTAATAGGGTTTTAACAGGAGGGGTGTAATATGGTTGCAGTGGAGTTACGTGATTGTAAAGAGCAATCACAAAACAAACATACCATTAATTAAGGGGAGGACTATTAATGTTAAACAAAAAGTTCACATCAGTACTGGTACTACTACTAGCCTTGACCATGACGGTAACTCTGGTGGGCTGTGGCGGTGGAGAAGAAAGTGTTGAACAGGAAAATGCAGACAATGGAGAGTTAAACGGTACTATTACCGTAGCAGGTTCAACTTCTGTTCAACCTTTGTCTGAAGAATTAGCTGCAGCTTTCATGGAAAAGCATTCTGGTGTTACCATTCACGTACAGGGCGGCGGTTCCTCCGCTGGTGTTAAAGCTGCTCTAGAAGGTGCTGCCGACATCGGTGCTGCTTCCCGTAACCTGAAAGAATCAGAGCAAGGTAAAGGTCTGGTTGAGCACAAAATTGCCATCGATGGTATTGCTGTGGTAAGTAATGCTGAAAACACAGCTGTTGAAAGCATGACTATTGAAGAAGTTCGTAAAGTAATGTCCGGCGAAATCACCAACTGGAGTGAACTGGGCGGTGACGATGCTAAAATCAACGTAGTATCCCGTGAAGAAGGTTCCGGTACCCGTGGTGCTTTCACCGATATGGTAATGGAATACAAAGTAGACGGTGAAAAGAAAGAAGCTGAACTAGTAGCTGACGCTGCTATCCAATCCTCTAACGGTGCTGTTCGTACAACCGTTGCAGGTGACAAGTATGCTTTCGGGTATCTGTCCTTAGGTTACCTGGATGACTCCATAAACCCAATCAAAATTGATGGTGTTGAACCAACTTCAGAAAATATTGTTGCTGGTAAGTACGGAGTTGCTCGTCCATTCCTGTACCTGACCAATGGTGAACCAGAAGGTGTAGCAAAAGAATACATTGACTTTATATTCACTTCAGAAGCTCAAGATATCGTAGCTAATGACTATGTAAGAGTTGACTAATGAACTTTAACAAAATATAATTTAGCCGTTGGAGGAAGGTGGTCATCGGACTGCCTTTCTCCTGCGTGCCGATCAATATGCAGATGAAGGGAAATGGCTTATGGAGACTATGCAGCGTAATAAATATAGAGAAATAACTGAAAAAATAATTGAAAAGGCCTTGCTCCTCAGTGCCATAGCTGCAATTTTAGTGGTTGTGCTTATTTCGGTATTTATTTTTGCCCAGGGTTGGCCAGTAATTCAGAAGTATGGTCTAGGACATTTTTTGTTAAATATGGAGTGGAAGCCACTGGCTGATCCGGTACAGTTTGGCATTTTGCCTATGATTGCCGGTTCATTTGCGGTGACTTTTGGTGCGATTATTTTAGGTGTGCCTCTAGGTGTTGGGTGCGCAGTTTTTTTGGCTGAATTTGCTCCGAAACGAGTAAACAAAATTGTGCGGCCTGGTATTGAGCTTTTGGCGGGTATTCCGTCTGTTGTTTATGGTTTTTGGGGCTTAGTTGTATTGGTTCCGTTAATCCAAAATCATATTGGTGGTCGGGGTATGTCTGTGCTTGCGGCATCAATTGTACTGGCAATAATGATTTTACCTACAGTTATTAATATTTCCGAAGACTCAATTAGAGCGGTGCCACGGGAGTATAAAGAAGGCTCCTTTGCTCTGGGAGCAACCCACTGGCAAACGATTAAAAAAGTAATCTTACCTGCAGCCCGTTCCGGTATCTTGACTGCAGTTGTACTGGGTATGGGAAGGGCGATAGGTGAAACTATGGCTGTAATTCTAGTGGCAGGCAATGCTACAATTGTGCCCGGCTCCATTTTGGATATGGTAAGAACTTTAACCGCTCATATTGCTATTGAGATGGGTTATGCTGCTGGAGAACACCAGCAGGCACTATTTGCCACCGGAGTAGTATTGTTTGTGGTAATTATGATTTTAAACTCTATGGTATTGTTAATACCTAGACGGGCAGGTGATAATTAATGAGGACATCAGTGATGATTGAGGAGAAAATAGCCCGTGGTTTGTTATGGTTTTCTGTATTTATTACTTTAGGAATTTTATTTATAATTTTATTTCATATCATCAGTCAAGGAATTTTTCACATTAGTTGGGAATTTTTAACGGAGACTCCTAAGCATATGGGTAAAGAAGGAGGTGTACTACCTTCCATTATTGGTACGGTATACCTAGTGTTGGTATCGTTAGCTGTGGCTACCCCCATTGGAGTGATGGCAGGAATTTATTTGACTGAGTACACCCGTAACGGCAAACTGGTTAGTATTATACGTTTTTTTACTGAGACATTAGCCGGTATTCCTTCTATTGTTTTTGGGTTATTTGGTTTCCTTTTTTTTGTTATCTTTTTGGGATGGGGTTGGAGCATAATGTCCGGTGGTTTAACGGTGGCCTTTATGATTTTGCCCACCATTGTCAGAACCACTGAAGAAGCTATTAAGTCTGTACCTATGTCGTACCGTGAAGGTAGTCTGGCCCTTGGGGCTACAAGGTGGCAGACTATTTATAAGATAGTATTACCCAGTGCCCTGCCGGGCATAGTTACCGGTGTTATCCTTGGTATGGGCAGGGTAGTGGGTGAGACAGCGGCCGTATACCTAACTGCCGGCACATCTGGATTTATGATCCCATCGTCTGTATGGGAACCTACTAGAACTTTATCAGTACACTTATTTGTTTTGGCATCGGAGGGTATTTCCTTTGAGAAAGCATATGCCACAGCCACCGTGTTGGTGGTG
Source organism: Bacillota bacterium (assembly GCA_009711615.1). Lineage (GTDB taxonomy): Bacteria > Bacillota > Desulfotomaculia > Desulfotomaculales > Desulfohalotomaculaceae > Desulforadius. The sequence goes on from VENI01000015.1 coordinate 27,346, forward strand.
CTAATATTTGTAATTAATTTCCTTGCCAACAAGTTGATGAGTGTGATGGTCAGTAAGCGACAAGGAGTAGAAGTGTAATATCCCTCCCCCTTATATAGACTATGGCAGTGCTTAACGGCACTGTCTTTTTTTATTGATAGTGTGAATATGAAAGTGGAATTCAGGAGTCAGGAGACAGGACTCAGAATAAAAACCAAAAAATGTTTAGTAGTAATCGGTGCCCTCACCGAGCCGTTGTTTGAAATTGCTTTTATCATACGGAATGACTAGGGTGTCATTTCTAGCGTTTCTGCATGCATGATTACATGCACCTCATTATCAATTCATTTTTTATAAATTTGCAACGCTACTAGTGTATTCTGATAAATAGAGTTCTCCCCGGTTAAACTATGTTGGAAATTAAAAATACTGGGAGGGATTTTATGTTTCATGGTAATGTGGTGACAATGCCCCAGCGGCAAAATATATCACAAACCATATTGCAACAATTATCCAACTGGGGTGTAAAAACCATTTATGGTTATGCAGGTGATTCCATTCTAAGTTTTTTAGCTGCTATTGCTGAACAAAATAATATTAAATTTGTTTCCACTAAAAACGAAGAAGCAGCGGCACTAATGGCTTCTGCTGAGGCGAAGCTCACAGGTAACATGGCGGTGTGTCTAGCTCATGCTGGGCCAGGGTGTGCTCATTTAATAAATGGTCTGGCCGATGCATATTTGGATCGGGTACCTGTATTGGCTATAACTGGCCAGGTGGAAAGTGAATTTATTGGGACTGATCACAAACAATACATTGATCAACAGGGATTATTTAAATCTGTAACCAGTTACACTAATCTAATAACCAGTCCATTATCCTTGGTAAACACTTTAAACAAGGCTATTAAAACAGCTATCTCCCAAAAAACTGTTTCTCATATCTCCATTCCTAAGGACTATTTTATATTGGAAAGTGTTGAGCCACCTAGGCCAGCTGAACCATATCTTACCACTGCACCAATATCATCACCTGATGTAATTAATGGGGCGATCTCTAAGCTAAATCAAGCCCAAAGGCCGGTAATAATTATTGGGCGCGGAGCTTGGGGACAGACAGAGGCGGTACAGCAACTGTCAGAGAAGTGGGGGGCAGCAGTGGTAAATACACTGGCAGGCACTGGGGTGGTACCACATCAATTTCCATTTGCGGTAGGTGGCTTTGGTTTGGCGGGTACTGGAGCAGCAAAGGAAGTCCTAAATAATGCTGATATGGTGTTACGCTTAGGTGCCACATGGTGGCCAGAAAAATATGTGCATCGAGAGCTGAGAATAGTTCAGGTAGATAGTGAACCGGCCAGCATAGGGTCTCCTGTGCCGGTGGAATATGGAGTTGTAGGTCAGGTTAGTGATATACTACCTACACTGATTAATGGTATAAACCCAACCATGCGTAGTAATTGGAGACAGTATATAGAAGATCAAAAACTACAGTGGCAGCAACTTATTAATCAAGAGACAGCGGTGAAACCTGGAGAGCCAATAACTCCGCCAATGGTAATGAAAGCAATTCAAGACTCAATTTATGATAATGCCCTAATTGCACTGGATACCGGAAATCACTCTGTGTGGTTTGGCCGTGACTTTCAGGCATCCCACCAAAATGTGCTGTTATCCGGTAAATGGCGTACTATGGGGTTTGGCTTACCTGCAGCCAATTCAGCAGCGATAAATCAGCCAGGTAGGCAGGTGGTAGCCATTGTGGGAGATGGTTGTTTAAACATGCAGCTGGCAGAATTAACCACTACTGCTCAACTTAATCAGCCTATTACAATAGTTGTATTAAAAAATAACATGCTAGGTATGGAAAAAGGGAGAATGCACGTGGCAGAGATGCCGCAGCTAGGTGTAGACTTGTACAATCCCGATTTTACCTCGGTGGCAGAAGCCTGTGGTATAAAAGCATGGCAGATTAATGATAGTGCCCTGCTTTACGATGCAGTTCATCAGGCAATGGCCAGCAACAAACCTTCATTAGTGGAAGTGTCGGTACATGAACTTATTCCACCAGGTTTAACAATGTAGTTTATTAAACTAGGTTGTAATTGATCCACAAACTCTGAATAACACAAAGACGCACAAATATTTAAAGATGCGTCTTTGTGTAGAGGTTAATGGAAGATTAATTAACATGTGTATATAAACAGGAATTACCAGATGATGCATAGAATATGATTATGAAGCATTATCGGCTAATTTTTTTACCCTTTCAGGAATATTATTAAAGGCATCGGTCTCGTACTCTTCAATTCTACCTTTGTCACATAACTCGGAAAACTTAGGGTCAATGGGCAGTGTGGCTATCATAGGTAATCCTAATTTTTCTGCAGACTGACCGTGTCCTTTTCCGAAAATATTAGTCTCTTCACCGCAATGAGGGCATATATAATAGCTCATGTTCTCTACCATTCCTAGAATGGGGATTGGTGGTTCCATTAGGTTAACCATTTTAACAGCCTTGCGTACAACCATGGAAGCTAAATCCTGAGGTGAATTAACAATTACTAAAGCATTTAACGGTAGTTGTTGCATTACAGTTAATGGAACATCACCAGTACCTGGGGGTAAATCTAAAAGCAAGTAGTCCAGTTTGCCCCATTCAACATCAGTCCAAAACTGTTTTACAGCACCGGCCAGAATAGGTCCGCGCCAAATGACAGGGTCATCTTCATGCTCCAATAACAAGTTTAGGGACATGATTTTAATGTTTAATAGACTAGTTTTAGGTGGTTCAAAACCAATACCAGTGCCTTTTCCTGGGCGTTCAACAACACCAAACATTTTAGGAATACTGGGGCCGGTTATGTCTGCATCTAGAATGCCCACTTTGTAACCCTGCTTGGCCAAACTAACAGCCAACAGCGATGTGACTGAAGATTTACCAACACCGCCTTTGCCGCTCATAACAGCGATAACATTTTCTACCATTGTGGAATCGTTAGCGGACAATTTTTGAGGTTCTTGTTCTTGATTGCTGGTTCCAGTACTGCAACTGTCAGTGTTACAGGAACTTTGTTGATTTTCTTGACAACTTGAACATTTTTCATCCATAATTTATTTCCCCCTAACTATATGAACATTATTTCATAACCATAATATTACTGGTGTGCAATAAAGTCAATACGCTTTTGATATATAGTTTCAAATATACTATTGAAATTGCGGGAGGTATTAGAAATTCTTGTAGATTACCACATACATCCAGATTATTCGATAGATGCGGAAGAACATTCTATTGATATGTACTGCAGTAGAGCAGTAAAGCTAAATATTAATGAACTTTGCTTTACCCCACACTTTGAGTGTGACCCAGTCCGCAAGGAAAAAGACTGTTATGTTAGGTTAAACTGCCATATGCACTCCATGGAAGATTGGCGGTGGTTGGACTTTTATTTTAATGAGATTGAGAATGCGCGAGTCAAATATCAGCCTTACGGATTAAATGTAAAAGCTGGAATGGAGATTGGTTATGATATAGGCTTGGAAAGTACTATTAAAGAAGTAGTTAATACATATCCCTTCGACTATATACTTGGTTCAGTACACACCCTAGACCACTGTGCCATTTCCAACAAGGAAGAAAGTGGGAATTATTTTCAAGGTAAAACGCCAGAAAAGGTAATGGAGCAGTACTATGATGTAATATATAAAATGGTAGAAACAAACTTGTTCGATTGTATTGGCCATATAGATCTTTACAGGCGTTATGGCGTAAAATACTTGGGGTCTGAAATGAAACAGGTTAATAAAGAACTGGTTGAACCGATATTAATGAAAATAACTGAGTTTAATATGGGATTAGAAATAAATACATCCAGTCGTCGACGTGGTCATAATGAATTTCACCCTAATTTTGAACTGTTGAAACTGGCGGTTGAATGTGGTGTTGAAATTTTTACCATTGGTTCTGATGCGCACAGGTTGAGTGAACTGGGAGACGGAATAAAAGAAGCATATGAATTATTAAATGAACTGGGACAAAACATAACCGTGTATGACAGACGTATACCCAGTGTAGTTTAATAAACGGACTATATTAACAAATATAACCTATGGACAAATTAACCTTAAATACCATAAAATAAGTATTGTTCTTTTTTGGGAGGTGAAAAAATGCTTAAAACAAATAAAAAAGCTGTGAAGAGATATCGTGCCGGTAATATTACTGCTGCCTTTGGGGCAGATTTATTAGTTAATGGTTCCACCAGTGTACCAAACCTCCTTCTGAAATACTATTCTAGGCTGGGGATCACTGATAATGAAATGATGCTATTAATTCAATTGATTAGGCTGCGATCTGAAGAAAAAATCTTATACCCTGAAGCGGAAGAGATGGAAAATTGCATTAATGGGGGAGCAAACCAATTTGGGTTGTTAATGGACAACCTGTTGGAGAAAGAATTAATTTCAATTACAGAGTATTATGATTTTAATAAAGATATGGTGGTAGATGGAATAGACTTTGAACCATTATATGAAAAATTGTCAGAACTTTGGGCTTGCGATAAGATGAGTGAAATTGAACAAACCAAAAATATATTAGAAAAAAGTCCAAAGCATAATTCAGTTAATAATATAACTGCTGAAAATAGAACTACTAATAGAGAGGACCAACCAGACGGTAAAGTGCTAAACATTTGTACTATGTTTGAAAGAGAGTTTGCCCGTCCCTTGTCACCTATGGAGGTGGAACGTATTCGTCAGTGGTTGGAAGAAGTGGATTCGGTGTTAATAATGGAAGCACTCCGGCGGGCGGTATTGATGGGGAAAAATAATTTCCGTTATATTGATGCTATATTAATGGAATGGCAAAAAAATAAACTTACAACCTTGCAAGATATTGAGCGGTATGATGAAGAATTTAAAAAGCGGCGGTCAAATCGGGGGCAGACATCTTCTAATAAGAAACATGATCAAAATAATTCGGCTCAAAGTTCGGATAACGAACGTAAAAAACTATATGATGCGTTACTGATGAGCTAATTGAGGTGAAGAAATGAGTTGTCAAGAATGTGGTGGCACCGGTCTAATTATGAAAGGGAAGGTTGCTGTACGTTGCAATTGCATAAAAAAACGTGAACGGAAGCATGCCTATGAACAATCTGGCTTGACACCTTTGATGAGAGAATTCACCTTTAATGAATTTGATTTAAAATATTATTCTGAGGAAAAAACTGATCCAGTGAAGGGCATGAGTCTTGCACAAACTGCTCATATAACTTTACAGGCTGCAAAAGAGTTTGTACAAAAATTTATAAAAAATCGTCAAACAGAAGGATTACTATTTACTGGCCCTGTTGGTAGTGGAAAAACATACTTGGCTTGTGCCATAGCCAATGAAATATTGAACGGAGGCGGCCAGGTAATGTTTGTGGTGGTGCCTGATCTCCTAGATAAAATCAGGTCTACTTATGATAGCCAGCGAAGTGAATTAACAGAGCAGAATATTATCGAAGCGGCAAGGGAAGTACCACTACTGATATTGGATGATTTAGGTGTGCATAACTATACCCAGTGGACAAAAAATAAACTATATTCCATTATTAATTATCGGCTTAACTATCAGTTACCTACTATAATCACTACCAATCTATCTGTGGCTGAACTATCTGATCACTTAGGTGAAAGAACAGCGTCTCGATTGTTTCAAATGTGTAAGTTTTATCGTTTGTTAGTTGACAATAATATTCGTTATGTAAAGAGAATTGAAAGTAAATAAGTTAAGAGGGTGGAATTTGATTCCACCCTTTTTTATATGAATAAATCCCGGGAATGCAGCAATAATATTAAATATGAAAACACAAACAAAAAACTTATCAACATTTAAAGTGGCGGCGGCGTATATAGGAACGGTTGTAGGTGCAGGGTTTGCTTCAGGCCAAGAGGTGCTACAATTTTTTGGCTTCTTTGGTATTTCTGGTATCATAGCCATGCTAGTGGCAACAGTGATGTTTGTTTTCTTTGGTCTTATCATATTAGACCTTGGCAACAGACTAAATGCAGATTCACACCGGGAAATTATGAGGCATGCTGGTGGAAAATGGGTAGGAAATATAGTAGATGCTGTAATAATATTTTTTCTTTTTGGTGGCTTGACAGCCATGGCTGCAGGAACGGGTGCCATATTTGCAGAACAATTTGGCTTTTCCTATGTTTTAGGTAGTCTGTTGATGCTCGTGGGAACGGTATTTACTGTTTTAATGGGAGTCTCTGGAGTAATCAATGCCATTAGTTTTGTTGTACCAGTGTTGTTGTTCTCAGTGGTGGCAATCAGTGTAGCAACTTTTGTTACTACACCCTTTGATTTGGGTACCATAGGTGAGATTACCCAACCATCACGGGCACCAGTACCATTTTGGCCAATTTCGGCAATTGTTTATGTATCCTATAATCTAGTACTTGGCGTTTCAGTATTAGGGCCCCTTGGAAAACACGTAAAAGACCCCGGCACAATTAGAAAAGGAGCTCTTTATGGTGGTATTGGATTAGGCATAGGAGCATTACTAATTCATTTAACACTGATTGTAAACGGACCAGCGGTTGCCGGTTATGAAATACCAATGGTATTTATTGCCTCACAGTTTTCTCCATTGGTACAAATTGTATATAGTATAGTACTTATAGCTGAAATTTACACCACAGCAGTGGGTAGCCTATATGGTTTTGTGGAAAGGATTACTGATGAAGGTAAACCCATGTTTACGTGGCTTACCATTGGAGCGGGAGTTGTGGCTTTTGGGGCAGCACAGTTTGGCTTTTCTAACTTAGTGAGAACATTATATCCAGCAGTGGGTTTTGCAGGGTTGCTAATGTTAGGTGGACTGCTACGAGGGTATATCAGGGAAAGAATGGTACCACAGCCTGCACTAAAAAGAAAGGAAGACTAACAATGAAGGGGAGAGCAAAATGTTCTCCCCTTCATTGTTAATAATGGTTAATTTTTCATGTATATGTCCATACTTATATTGTTACAATATATTTCGAGCCAGAAAGGAGGAAAAAATGTACAGAGAAAAAATCCGTGTACTTGCCGTTTTATTTACTTTAGTTATTATTACTGCATCTATGTTTAGTGGGGCAGTATCAGCCGGTGAGGATTCGGACAAGACTCAGTTGGTCCATGCATTACATTCTTCTGAGTCCGAAATATCATATGTTGTACGGGAGGGAGACACACTTTACGATATCAGTAGGAAATATAATGTTAGTGTTGCTTCTTTAATGAGACATAATGGCTTAAGTAATTCAACCATTTTTGCAGACCAGAAATTGTACTTACCATTGGAGAATCACGTAGTGACTTCTATATCTAGAAGCAAGGTAAAAGTTTCTTGGGATGAGGTTGAGTTATTGGCTCGGCTTATTCACGCTGAAGCCCGTGGTGAAAGTTTTGTCGGTAAAGTAGCGGTGGGAGCGGTTATATTAAACCGCCTGCAAAGTCCATGCTTTCCGCATTCTATAGAAGAAGTTATAATGCAAAAGAATAGTCACGTCTATCAATTTAGCCCGGTAGGAGATGGTTCAATAAACTTGGAACCGGACAAAAATTCCGTAATGGCAGCAGTACAGGCATTAAAGGGTGATGACCCCACAAAAGGTGCGCTTTTCTTTTATAACCCTGATGCCAGTTCTGACACATGGATACGTACACTTCCGGTAATAACTAGAATTGGTAATCACGTATTTGCATCAACAAAAGCATAGGGTAATGATAAAGGGCGCATGTATGCGTCCTTTATCCATTAGAAGAAGTAATAGGGGGTGAGCCAGTGCAAAACAGAAAAATTACAAGAGTGATAATGATCTTATTAATATGTTTAGTGACGGTGGTAGGCTGTAGTTTGCAAACTGGTTTACCCGAGCCTAAAGTACCGGTTGCATCAAGAATATTTGACTCCTCTGGTAGACTTATTACTACCATCGGTAACTATTATCGCATACCTGTAAAACAGGATGAAATATCTCCATATATGAAACAAGCAGTAGTTGCTGTAGAAGATGAGCGTTTTAATGAACACTATGGTGTTGATCCTGTTGGTATTATAAGGGCTGCATACCGAAATTTACGGGCCCAAAAGGTTGTTGAAGGTGGCAGCACTATCACACAACAGTTAGCAAAAAATTTATATTTAACTCATCAACGTACTTTTACCAGAAAAATTAAAGAAATGTATTATGCACTATTATTGGAACGGAATTATACAAAAGAAGAAATATTGAACAAGTACTTAAATACAGTTTATTTTGGTGAAGGTTGTTATGGAGTAGAAGCAGCTGCAAATAAGTTTTTTGATAAACAGTCAAAAGAGTTAACATTGCCTGAGAGTGCCATGCTGGCAGGGTTTGTTAAGGCACCAAGTTTTTACTCTAATCCGGAGAACATAGAAAAAACCCGGGAGCGGCAAAGAATTGTATTGCATAGAATGCAGCAGTTAAATTATATAACGATGCATGAAATGCAACAGGCTGTCAATGCTGAAGTAGAGGTACTACCTGTGTTGGAACCAGCCAGTAAAGCGGGTTATTTTGTGGCAGAACTTATAGAAAAGTTAGAAGAAAAATTGCCAGGGGGAAAAGATGAATTATATACTGGTGGCTTAAAGATAGAATCTACACTCGATTTAGATAAACAGCAGGTGGCGGAAAAGGTTGTTAATGAAAAGCTTAAAAATAAAGAAGGGTTGCAGGCTGCACTGGTGGCAATGAATCCAGCTAATGGTCATGTGGTGGCCATGGTTGGGGGGGGAGATTATAGCCAAACTCAATATAATCGGGCACTGGCTCAGCGGCAACCCGGTTCAGCTTTTAAGCCCTTTGTATATGCTGCTGCATTAGAACATGGTTACACCGCAGCCAGTACATTCTATTGTGGGCCAGTGGAGTTTAATAAGGCAGGTCGTGAAGAATCATATAAACCTACAGATTATAAAGAAGATTATCATAACCGACATTTTACATTAAAGGAAGCGTTAAAGATTTCAGACAATGTGGTGGCGGTACAGCTAAATGTACAGATCGGTCCACGTACGGTGGCTGATTTGGCTAGACGTATGGGGATAACAAGTAAACTGGACCCTTACGAGTCCTTGGCATTGGGAACATCTGAAGTTACCCCTTTGGAAATGGCACAGGCATACGCTGCTTTAGCAAATGGGGGAATAGGTGTTGAGCCCATTTACTTTACCCGGGTGTTAGATAGGGACGGGCATGTAATTGCCACCCGTCGCAGTAAGTTAACTCGGGTGTTGGACGAAAACCATGCTTTTATTATCACTGATATGTTAAAAAGCGTATTAGAACCAGAAGGTACTGCTGGTCATTTAGTAATAAACAGACCAGCAGCAGGTAAAACTGGTACCACCGACGAGTATCATGATGCTTGGTTTGTGGGGTATACTATGGAGCTGTCTGCAGCAGTATATGTAGGTTATGATAAAGATAATGAAGAAAAAGCACAAGTCGTTGGGACAGGTGGTACAACGGCAGGACCTATTTGGGAGAAATTTATTAATGATACAATGAAAAATGAATCAATAAAAGAATTTAAACAACCAAAAGATATTGTTTTTAAAGAGGTGTGCGCCAGGGACGGTCTCTTGGCTACTCCCGCCAGTACAGATATAATTAAGGTAGCGTTTGAAAAAGGAACTGAACCAATTGCATATTGCACGGGTGATATTAACTGGGAGTATTTGCCAAAGGAGATAGATGAACAAGTAGATGAGCAAAAAGCAATTTTTAGCATTCCATGGGAAGAGATAATTCCTTTTACTTTTGATTAAAAAGGGCTTGTTTTCATAGATGAACTCATGAAAACAAGCCCTTTTTATTAAGCCAGACGGCTGGTTTTTCTCTGCTCTAATAGTGCTGACTCGACCATGTTTAAGGGGTTATTATCTCCTATGTACCTTATTGTACCGTTGGGCTGGAAGCGTACAATGTTTCTATATCGGCCATCAAAGAATTCCAACATGCCACTTTGTGGGTCCCAATTAATTGCTTCAAGCTCTAAAAAATTACCCTCCCAATCCTTTCCGAAAGGAGATTCTTCAACATAATTAATGGCATCATGAGAAGATAAGTTTTTAAACCAGTTAGGATGAATATTGTTCATTTACCCCACCACCTTTTAAAAATTTGCTTTATCTAGTTGGTATTTTGACCAATAGCCCATAATAGTATTCGACAATTTAAGATGTTACTTCTATAACTAAAAGTTAAAAGTGAGCATGCTCGCTAAAAAGTATTACCAAATAGAATATTATAAATAAAGGATAATTTCAATAAGAAATAAAAATACTTTACAATGAACATCTTTATAGAGATGGGAGGTGTTGCCTATGTCACTAAATAAGGTAAAATTAACTCAAATGACAAAGGCATCCGGGTGAGCAGCTAAAATAGGGCCAGAGACCCTGTCGCAGGTACTGCGACAATTACCAGTATTAACAGACCCCAATCTGATTGTTGGCCTTGGTACATCAGATGATGCAGCGGTTTATCGTGTCTCCGATGATACTGCCATTGTTAAGACACTGGATTTCTTTCCACCAATGGTTGATGATCCTTATACGTTTGGCCAAATTGCTGCAGCGAATGCATTAAGCGATGTTTTTGCCATGGGAGGAAAGCCAGTGTTGGCTTTAAATATAGTTTGCTTTCCTAATTGCTTAGATATCCAAATTTTAAAAGAAATATTACATGGAGGGGCGGACAAGGTAAAAGAAGCTAAAGCTGTAACTGCTGGGGGACATTCTGTGGAAGATGATGAACCAAAGTATGGATTGGCAGTAACTGGGTTGGTACACCCAAATGATATATTAACAAATGCTGACGCAAAACCCGGTGATATACTTGTGTTAACTAAACCACTAGGTACTGGTATTATAAATACAGCTATTAAAGGTGAGTTAGCTAATACAGAGACTGCAGACATGGCAATTAAATATATGTCTCAGTTGAATGATAAAGCTGGTAAAACAATGAAACAGGTTGGTGTTAATGCTTGTACAGATATAACTGGCTTTGGTTTTTTGGGTCACGCAGCAGAAATGGCTAAAGCTAGTAATGTATCTTTGGAACTATGGTCAAACAAATGTCCAGTTATAGAGGGAGTTATTGAACTGGCACAAATGGGCATGATACCAGCAGGCGCTTATAACAATCGTAAGTATTTAGGTGCGGGAGTTGTGTTTGATGATGCTGTATCTCGTGAAATGCAGGATGTAATGTATGATCCTCAGACATCTGGAGGACTTTTAATCAGTGTTTCGCCAGATAAAGTAGATCCACTAATGAAAAGATTGGAAGGGTATCAAGTTACAGCCGCTGTGGTGGGGTGTGTGAAATCTAAGCATGAACAATTGATTGAAGTAAGGTAAGGAGTGATAAAATGGAAAAGGAAGTAAACAATTGTGGTCTAGCATGCCCACAGCCAGTTATAAATACAAAAAAAGCATTGGATGAAATTAATTCCGGTGTTGTGGTATCTATTGTAGACAATGAAGTGGCTAAAGAAAATGTAACAAGATTTGTCCAAAATGCTGGTCATCAAGTGGATGTAAAAAAAAGTAATGATAACTATATGATTACCATTACAAAAGGTGAAGGACAGCAGGTTAACAAATCTAAAGATAATATAACAATAACTAATACAACACAGTCCAATATAGTCTATTTAATCACCACTGATGCTCTTGGCCAAGGTTCACCTGACCTAGGTTATACTTTAATGAAAAGCTTTTTCACTGCCATAAAAGAAACCGCCCCAGCTATATTAATTTTTATGAATACAGGAGTTAAATTGGCCTGTAAAGATTATAAAACTATAGAAGATTTAATGGAACTGCAGGAGAAAGGAACTGAGATACTGGCCTGCGGCACCTGTTTAGATTACTATAAAATAAGAGAAAATTTGGCGGTGGGAAAGATTAGTAATATGTTTGAGATAGTTAATGCAATGGAATCTGGAAAAGTAATAACTGTACCTTAAGAGTAGCTTGAAAGGCGTGCATTATAGCACGCTTTTTCTTTTTTAATTATGGTAAATAATTGATATAACCTCCAGTTAATTGAATGCTTAACTACGATATTATAAAATAGTTAATAGCAACAAACGACAAAATACTGGGGGATGTGACAGTTTGAAAAAGATTGTTGCAGGAATAATTGTTATGGTGGTCACAGTTATTTTTATTGGACAAGCTTTATCTAACCAACAACTAAATACAAATGATCAGGAAATTCTAAGTAATAAAGACGGTACAACTATTGAACATTCTGCTGACAGTAAAAGTGATCAGCAATCTCAGGAAATGGTTAATGATGAAGATGCGGATGAAATTGAAGAAGATACACCAGAAATAAAACCTGTTTACAAGGTAAAAACAGGTGACTATTTGGGGTTAATCGCTGCTTATTATGGAATATCTGTTAACCAACTAATGAAGGAAAATGAAATGAGTAAGGAAAGTATTTATCCCGGAGATGAGTTACAAATACCGCAGATGGAAGAACATATAGTTAGAGCAAATGATACATTATATAGCATAGCCAAAAATCGGGGCACTACTATTGAAGCCTTAAGGGTAGTGAACCAATTAGAAGAAGAGGAAATAAGATACGGTGATAAGCTGTGGTTACCTAAGAAATCCGGTAGTTTTAAGGACCCAAATGGTAGTAGTGACAATAATAGTGATAAAAATTCTACTGTTAGTAGAGGTAGTACCAGACCGGTTAAACAAGGCGGTTGGAGTATACCGGCAGGTGTAGAATTGTATTATGTGAAAGCTGGAGATACCATTGGGGCTATTGCCCGTAAATTTGGCACAACTTCCAATGCAATTAAGGAAACAAATCGGATGAAGAAAGACTTGCTACAACCCGACCAGGCGCTGTTTGTACCGGTAAACTCATCAAAATCTGTACATGGTATAGAGGCGCCTCAGGTCAAAACTGTATCTGGGTATGGTGAGATGATGCATTGGGAATATGCCAACTGGCATTTTCCTTCTGGAGCAGTGGCCACTGTTAAAGATATAATCACAGGTAAAAGTTTTAAAGCATATCGCATAGGAGGCGGTAATCATACTGACTGTGAGCCGCTGACTAAAGAGGATACTGCTATAATGAAGAGTATCTACGGTGGTAGGTGGAGTTGGCAGGAGCGTCCTGTATTGGTACAGTATGATGGCAGAGTAATAGCCGCTTCAATGGGTGGCATGCCCCATGCATTTGATACAGTTAGCGATAATAACTTTAACGGTATGTTTGATTTGCATTTTCTGGACAGCCGTCGTCACAAAGACAATAGGGAAGATCCTGACCATCAGGCCATGGTACGAAAGGCAGCAGGCTATTAATCCTTATAATTACTCTGGAGTAAGAAGTCAGGAGCCGGGAGTCAGAAGGTTATCGTATCAAACTTCTGATTTCTGACTCCTGATTTCTTGGGCACTAAAAATATTGACTTTTACATTTTCTTATAGCATAATATTATATGCGCTTTTGAAAAGTACTTCTAAAAAATCCAGCGGGGTGTAGCTCAGTTTGGTAGAGCGCCGTCTTCGGGAGGCGGAAGCCGCAGGTTCAAGTCCTGTCACCCCGACCACTTAGTTTTTACCACTAATATCCTCTTGATTTTTAGTGGATAATATAATAAACTAAGTAACTGTCGCCGCAATAAACGGCGCACAACAAACAACAAAAACTTCCAGTTGACTTAGATCGACAGAAATGTTAAACTAGATCTTGCCGCTGATGAGGCGGATGAAGAAACTGGAAACAAACTGATCCTTGAAAACTAAACAGTAAGAGATGGATGCAAGCAAGCTTTACGAAGCATGCAACTCGTTTTTTAAAATGTAATTAAGAGCTAGATTAATAGCTTTTCATAAAAATATTTTATGGAGAGTTTGATCCTGGCTCAGGACGAACGCTGGCGGCGTGCCTAACACATGCAAGTCGAACGGGGAATTATCGGAGAAATTT
>VENI01000010.1 GCA_009711615.1 Bacillota bacterium
GGTGGCGTTGCCGCAGAGGGTACACCCGTTCCCATTCCGAACACGGAAGTTAAGCTCTGCAGGGCCGATGGTACTTGGGGGTTGACCCCTGGGAGAGTAGGTCGCTGCCGAAACAATTTTTATATAAAAGAGCGACAAGGAAATGGTATTCCTTGTCGCTCTTTTTTGTATATAATTAATGATTTGTGCAGGGGTATTTTTTATTATGAAAATACCCCTGCACCAGGTTCAAAAGCAAATGTAATACTAATTGATGAAGTTGGGGTTAAAGCTATTGTTATTTGTCCCTGGGTGGCTAAAGAATTTGTACCCCTAGAAAAAGTAAAATCAAAATCAATCCCAGATTTAATGAGCAGAGAAATAGCGGCATTTATTTGTGCAATTGTTGCAATATCTGAATATATTAGGGTTTTAAAAGTTTCTGTTGATAACAGATTTTCTACTTCTTTATTTATAATTCCCATTAACCACTCTTCCTTTCGGACTTGGTAAGATTATAATATGCTGATTTGGCCAGGTAGTGAAAAATAGGTGTTATTAGATATTGTATAAGTTATTAATATTAAACTACATCTGATGGCAATAATAAAAGTGGTGAAATAAGTTAGGAAGGTGTATAGATATGACAAGAGATTATCGGCAAATTCAAATATGGGAAGATGTACCGTTAAAGGAATGGAATGATTGGCACTGGCAACTGCAGAACCGTATTGCCGATGTTGATGGTTTGAAAAAAGTAATTAACCTAGAAGAGGGTGAAATTAAGGGCATAAAAAACTCCCTTGGGACACTTAGAATGTCTATTACCCCTTATTATTCTACACTGATGGATCCGAAAAACCCCAATTGTCCTATTCGTAAACAGGCTGTCCCTATTTCTATGGAACTGCATCAATGCCACCATGACATGGAAGACCCGTTAAACGAAGATGTAGATTCACCTGTTCCAGGACTAACTCATCGTTACCCCGATAGGGTACTCTTACTAGTAACTGATCAGTGTTCCATGTACTGTCGGCATTGCACTAGGAGGAGATTTGCCGGGGCACAAGATAAAGCCCGTACCAGAAAAGAGATTGATCAATCCCTTGACTATATTAAGCGTACTCCTCAGGTGAGAGACGTGATATTATCTGGGGGTGACAGTTTGCTAATCTCCAATGGTAAAATAGAGTATGTATTGTGGAGATTAAAAAAAATACCTCATGTGGAGATAGTGCGTATTGGTACTAGGACACCGGTGGTTATGCCTATGCGTATTACTGAGGAATTATGTAAATTAATAAAGAAATATCATCCTGTATATCTAAATACCCACTTTAATCACCCCATGGAAATTACAGAAGAAGCTGTGCAAGCTTGCGAACGGTTGGCTAATGCCGGGGTACCAGTTGGCAATCAAACAGTACTACTTAGGGGTGTAAATGATTGCCCGTATACCATGAAAGAGCTAATGCACAAATTGTTGAAAATTCGGGTGAAACCGTATTACATTTATCAGTGCGATCTTTCTGCTGGAATAGAACATTTTCGAACTACAATAGATAAGGGAATAGAGATTATTGAAATACTTCGAGGTCATACATCGGGATTAGCTGTGCCAACATACGTTGTTGATGCTCCCGGTGGAGGAGGAAAAATACCTATAAACCCACAGTACTTAATATCTCGTGGAGATGGTAAAGCTATTTTAAGAAATTACGAGGGAGTAATATGTGCTTACCCCGAACCAATATATGAACCATTTGATTGTAAGTCTGATTATAAGCCTAAACTGGGTCAGAAAAAAGCTGTGGGATTAGAGAAATTAATTACTGGCCTGCAAGTAAGCATCACACCTCAGAATAATGTTCGAGAAGAGAGGCGTAAGAAGTTTGGCCACGTTAAGCAAAAGGAGTTGAAGTGAAATGGAAATTGAAAGCGAAAACATAGAACTTAGTAGAACCCCTGCTTGTCAAGACTACGGATATGAAGAAACAGTCAGTGGAGGAGACTACAATGGAAGAATTCTTATAGACAAATTTAATAAGAGATTAAAAGTGCTAAGGTATGAGGGAGAAGATATAACCAATTTTCTAAACAACATAAAAAATACCGCCACAAAACATGATTTAGATAAAATAATATTTTTTGCTAAAGTAAAGGAAAAAGATAGTTTTGTTAAGTTAGGCTTTAAAGAGGAAGGGACCATTCCTGGTTATTATAGTGGCGAAACATGTTATTGCCTTTCATTATTTTTAAATGAAGGAAGGGCTAATAGTGAACATAATGAAAAAGAAAATAAGATACTTAAGCAAATATTTGGTAATAAACAAAGTTACAAAGTTGAGAAACCGCTACCATTGGATTTAACTATCAAACCTACAGAAAGACAAGATGCTGACAAACTGGTCAAATTATATCAACAAATTTTTAGCACCTACCCCAGTCCACTTTTAAATGTGGACTATGTTTTATCAGTGATTAATGATACTGTTCACTTCATATCAGTGTTTGATGGGGATGAAATTATCAGTGCTGCATCGGCTGAATTGGATGTCAAGAATAACAATGCCGAAGTTACTGATTGTGCAACATTACCTAATTATAGAGGCAAGGGTCTTCTTACTAAAACAATACTGGCTTTGGAAAAGGAACTCTTTTCGAAAGATATATATACGCTTTACAGCTTAGCCCGGGCGGGTTCCTTTGGTATGAATGCTGCTTTGTACAAAATGAACTATCATTATACCGGAAGGATGGTTAACAATTGCCATATTGGTGGCAGGTTTGAGGATATGAATATTTGGGTTAAAACAAACACATTGTCCTAATTTAAATATGATACTTGTAATTATCTTTATTTTCTGGTAACATTATACTAAATATTCAGAAGTAAAAAAATTAAATAGTTCAGACTAACCTAACGCTGAGTTTTTTGTAAAGCAAAAAAGCGGGGGAACCACTTAATTGGGGTTAATCCATAATTTGATTTGATATATTTTCAGATTTGTAAGGTAGGGCCACCTTTCGGTCCGAACCCGTCAGCTAACCTCGTAAGCGTGGAAAGGAAGTCAGGTATTATAAACTAACAACGGTTCATTGTTTAAAATGCAGTGAACCCTAATAGTTGTGCCTGTTTTTAAGAGCTTTTCCACCCTGCAGCGTTAAATTGTTGCAGGGTTTTTAATATTCATAATGCAGTTAATATATATTCATAAATTAATAATAAGGTAAAAATTAACTCTAAATTTATGAACAGGGGGTGTTTTTAAAGAAAATTGTGTTTGAAGATTACAATTAATTAATAATATAAATAATTAGGGGAGGAACAATTTAATGAAACGTAAATTGATATTAATAGTGGGAGTTTTAATTATAGCAATGTCTTTATTAGCTGTCGGATGTGGCGGTCAAGATGCAGCTAATCAGGAAAACGAAAATCAAGGTACTGAAGAAACTGCAGGGGAACAAGAGCAGGTATTGAAGTTTGCCATGTCTGGTGCCTATAAACCTTTCAACTATTACAATGAGAATAACGAACTTACCGGCTTTGATGTGGAAATAGGTAAAGCGTTAGCCGAACAAATGGGTGTGAAACCTGAACCGATAGCAACCCCTTGGCAGGGGATTATTGCTGGTTTAAAGGCAGAGCGGTATGATGCTATTATCGGTAGTATGACTATTACTGAAGAACGGGAAGAACAGGTGGACTTTGCCGGCCCATATTATGTATCTGGTGCCCAACTTTTCGTAGCTCCAGATTCTAATATTAAGGGTATTAAAGATATTAATGACGATGTTACTGTTGGGGTAACCATTTCTACCGTTTACGAAGAAAAAGCTCGTGATTATACCAGCTCAGTGAAGACATACGACAGTGATGTTACTGCACTGCGTGACCTGGCTCAGGGAAGAACAGATGCAGTTATTACAGATCGTTTTGTAGGTATGCTAGCTGCCGAAGATTCAGGTCTAGAAGTGAAACCCGTAGGCGATCTACTATTTGTAGAAAATATTGGTATTGCAGTACGTGAAGGTGAAGATGAATTAAAAGAACAGTTAAATCAAGCATTGAAAGAAATTCAGAAGGATGGAACATATCTGCAGATTAGTGAGAAATATTTTGATACTGACATTAGCAAGTAATTTTGTATAGCAATATAAAAATTAGTATTGCAAAGGGTGCGCGTAGTTTAGGCGCACCTTTCTGAGTTGGTACTATAAATAGCTTTACATGGAGGGCAAAATGGAATTTCTTCAAGCCTTAATTAACAGTTTTCCCATATTTATTAAAGCGGCAGTTGTCACTGTAGAGTTAACTGCTACAGCACTAGTTATAGGAACAATAATTGGTTTAGTAATTGCGTTATGTAAAATATCTTCAAGGAAATTTCTTAATGTTATAGCTAACGGATATATTACCATTATTCGTGGCACGCCTCTAATTGTACAGATTTTCTGGATTTATTATGGTCTCACCAGTATTGTGGTATTAGATGGTTTTTGGGCGGCCTCAATAGCCCTGGCAGTTCATAATGGGGCATATATTGCAGAAATTTTTCGTGGTGGTATTCAATCAATCGATCGGGGTCAGATGGAAGCGGCACGTTCATTGGGAATGCCTTATAGCTTAGCTATGCGTAGGATAATATTGCCCCAGGCGTTTAGGCGTATTATGCCTCCATTAGGAAACCAGTTTATTATTGGCCTGAAAGATTCATCATTAGCAGCCTTTGTAACTATGGAAGAATTATTTAATATATCCATGCGAATGGCTGCATCTACTTTTAAAGATATTCAATTTTATTCCATTGCCGGTTTATATTATCTACTATTGGTAATTATATTTACTTTCTTAGTTAACAAACTGGAAAACAAATTGTCTGAAGGCAGTTCAGGTGTAGGAAGATAACTGGGGGGAAAATAGATGATTAAAGTTAATAATTTACACAAACACTTTGGAGATTTGCATGTTCTAAAAGGTGTAGATATGAACGTTAATGAGCAAGAAGTGGTCTGTTTAATAGGGGCTAGTGGTTCTGGTAAAAGCACTTTTTTGCGTTGTCTAAACTTTTTAGAAAAAGCTGAAGGTCAAATCTGGATCGATGGCCAGCAGATTGATTACAAGAGGGACGATTTAAATGATCTAAGGCAGGATGTAGGAATGGTATTCCAACATTTTAACCTATTTCCTCACAGAACCGTTCTGGGGAATGTAACTGAGGCTCCAATTTATGTGAAAGGCGTTAATCGTAAGGAAGCAGAAGACGAGGCAATGGTACTTTTAGATAAAGTGGGCTTGGCGGATAAAGCAGATTGCTATCCATCTGAATTGTCTGGCGGCCAAAAACAAAGGGTTGCCATTGGTAGAGCACTGGCCATGAAGCCTAAAGTAATGCTCTTTGACGAACCCACCTCTGCTTTAGATCCGGAACTGGTTGGGGAAGTGCTTTCGGTTATGAAACAGTTGGCTAAAGAAGGTATGACCATGGTGGTGGTTACACACGAGATGGGTTTTGCCAAAGAAGTGGGTGACCTGGTCGTTTATATGGATGAGGGAAACATTGTTGAACAGGCAAAACCCGATGAAATGTTTAGTAACCCCCAGAATCAACGTACACAAGAATTCTTAAGCTGTATTTTATAGTTTTATGGAAGTGATGCTGCATAATCTGCTATGGTGGAAAAACTTTTAACATCTTCTGTTCGCATTAAATCGCTATATTGTTGTAACAGTTTTTCCAACTTATCACCAGTGGCATGGTTTACTAAAGTCACCTTTCTTGGTGTATTACTTTCAAACATGGCTTTTCGAAACAGCCACTTGGTACGAAAATCCGTAGGGGGAAAAGAATAACCAATGATAATTATATGCCGGGCGTTGGCCAGTGCGTTTCTGGCCAAACGCCACAGTTTTTGTGTAAATGGGATTGAGTCATAATTTTTCATCATTGTAGGCGGAATAATTATCGGCAGTAACGGATGTCGACAACCCATGTGATTGCACAGAACTTTGTCAGAATGATTGCAAATGAAACGTAACTTGTTTTCTACAGTTTCTACAGCAGTGAAAAGTTTCCGACAATGAGTACAGTAGAGCCAGTTTAATGAACCGTGCAACTTATATAAATGTACTGAAGATTTATCACCAAAGTCTGTACATTTACCTGCAGACAGCAAACTACATTTCACACCGTAGCCATCTCCTGGGTGCCAATTGCTGGTTGCCATCAATGAATTATCCATCAGTAGTTCATAATTAAAGGATATCACAGCATCACCAGGCCGAAGATTATTTGCAATTTTTTGGTGATCAGGACATGGGAGACCAGTTAATATTTTGTCAAAAGTTAGGGCCATCAAGAGCATATATTCTTGACAGGCCTTTTTTAATGTCTGTGAATCTGGTTTCTCTTCAAGTTCTATATGCAGTAACGTTAACACCTCTTCCATATCAATGTTAACATGACTTGTAGATATGGAACATTGGTTAACCCCCCAGTATTTTTCTATAAAATTAAAAAGATGCTGGTAATTTATATTCTCATCATTAAAGTTTCTGCCATTAATAGTATGAAGTGGCATTACTCTATTGGCCTTTTGAAAGAAGTTTTTAGAAACTGGACTGGTTTCACCTATAAAAGAACCACGGTAACCAGCACTGGCACCGGCACCCAGTACATAAACAGTACTCATTATGATTACCCCACCTCCCATCTTTTTATTGTGCTAGTACAGCAAAATTATTATGCAATATTAAAATAATGGATAAAATATAGAAAAGCAGGCAAACTATAACTGTTTTTCTACACATTATGGAGGTGGATAAATCATGAAAGCACAAGTAGATCAAGATCTCTGTATTAGTTGTGGGGCCTGTGTTGATACCTGTCCGGAAGTTTACGATTGGAATGATGATGACAAGGCAGAAGCAATTGTAGATGTGGTTCCTGATAATATGGAAGACCAAGCTCGGGAAGCTGCCGATTCATGTCCCACAGAAGCTATCAAAGTTGAATAGTTGGCAGGGGGTTAAGATGTGAAAGAAAAGGATAAGGATCAAGAAAAGAGCATAAAGAATTTAAATACACAAACGCCGGGTGCATTGGATGTTAAAATGTTTATGATGCGTCAGGAATTAGCTAGAAAAGGGGAGGAACAGGATTCAGGAGTCAGGAATCAGGAATCAGAATGAGAAACAGGTAAATATTTGTAACAATATTTTTGAGACATCTGAATCCCAATAGAAATAAAGAAGGGCGCAATTATTAACTGCGCCCATTTATTTTTTTAAGCATTTTTATAAAGATAATGTTCTATCAAGAAGGTAAAAATAGAGGTAATAGCGAATTATAGTCAGCGCGAATATAACTGGATTAAAATGGAAAACCTACCTTTGCAAATAAAATTATTGGGGGGTTTTCTTTGACAAAAATTAGAGTCTTACATCTTATCCGTCCGGCTGACGGAGGTATGAAAAACCATTTGCTGGACCTACTACGATTTACTAATCGTAAAGTATTTCAAGTGGAAGTAGCTGTTCCTGAAACATGTTCATATAAAACAGAGCTTAAAGAAATTGGGGTAAATATTTTAACCCTGCCGCTAAAAGGTAAGATTTGTCTTCAAGAGGACTGGCAGACTATCTGGAAACTCTCCAGATACTTAAAGAGACATAATATTACTATTATACATACCCATGGTTCAAAAGCTGCACTGGTAGGAAGAATTGCAGCTTTAGTAGCCAAAACACCAGTGGTGCTTTTTACAGTACACAACTCAATTTTTTATGATCATTGGCCCCAGTTTATAAAACGTATACTCTCATTCACGGAAAAATTAATGTCACAATGCACAACCCGAATTATTACTGTATCTAATCAATTGCGTAACCAAATTATTGAAATGGAGAACATACCGAAAGAAAAAATTATTACTATATACAATGGGATAAATACAAGTAAATTTAAACATTCACCAAGCAGATCATTTTTACAATCCTTAGGAGTTCCTCCAGTGGGAAAAGTTGTGGGAGTTGTTGCCCGCCTTGCAACACAAAAAGGTATTATTCATTTTCTCAAGGCTGTATCTTTAATGAAAGAATACCAGGCCAATTTTGTAATAATAGGAGATGGACCATTAAGAGAGAGTCTAAAAAAAGAATCAGAAAATTTAGGGCTAAAAAACAGGGTGTTTTTTGCAGGTTATAGAAGTGATGTATACCAGATCATGCCTGTTATGGATATATTTGTCCTTCCATCGGAAACAGAGGGGTTACCATTAACTATCTTGGAAGCCATGACTGCTGGTGTTCCTGTGGTGGCAACTAGAGTTGGCGGTGTTACTGAGGTGGTGGAAAATCAAAAAACTGGTTTGCTGGTACAACCAAAAGACCCGCATAGTTTAGCTTTAGCCATAGCACAGTTGCTGGAAGATGAAAAACTAGCTAAAGAAATAGCGGGGGCAGCAAAACAGCTAATAGAAGAAAAATTTACTGTGGAAAAAATGATAGATGAAACGATGGATCTTTACCAGCAGGTATTAAAAGAAAAAGAAATACTATCTGTTAAGTATAACCAACAAAATATTTTATTAGATAATGGTTAATAGAAAGCGGAGGGAACCACATTGCAGCGTAGATTATTCATAGTATTGTTTGCAGTACTTATATTTTTAAATATTTATTGTGAAGCGTATGCTGAGTCTAGGGGAACAGCATTTGTAGTTGTTATAGATAATATCAGCATAAATGATATTAATAAGGAAGAACTCACTGGTTTTAATCAATTGATGCAGGAAGGGTCTGTGGGGCTATTAAATAATAACACTGGTGGCAGTATTAATTCACCAAGTACACATGTTACCATAGGAACTGGTTCTCATGCTGTTGGTTCTAGCATTGCTAACCAAGCTTACAATGTTAGTGCGAGAATCGAAGAGGGTATGGTTAAAGATGTTTATCATCAACGCACAGGGATAACACCTCCTGATGACAGTGTGGTTCAACTAGGCATTGCTAGATTAAAAAACCTAAACAGTGATTTGTCTCGCTCTGTTCAAATTGGAGCCCTGGGTACTGCTTTACACAGGGAAGGGATTAAAACAGCAGTATTTGGCAACTCTGACCTTAAGGATAAGTTAGGTAGATTGTCAGTTTGTATTGCCATGGATGAGAACGGGGTAGTGGACTATGGTGAAATAGACTCTCAAGTTTTAATTAATGATAACACATTTCCTGGTGGCAAAAGAACTAACTATCCACTGTTGTTAAAGAGTATTAGTCAATCCAAGTCAGAACATGGACTAATAGTGGTGGACTTAGGAGATATTAGTAGACTGCATAGCATGCAGGACTATCTAGATACAAATGTATATGAGCAGAATTACCAGCTGACGTTGGAAAGAATGGATAATTTTTTAGCTGGCTTAGCAAGTTCTATGAGCGAAACCGATTTATTAATGGTTATTTCACCAACACCAAAGAAGTCAATGCTTAATAACAAAAAAATGCTTACACCGATAATTCGTTGGGGCCCAGGTTATAAGCATGATCCTCAAAGTGAAAGGGGTCTTTTAATATCAGGGACCACCAAACATCCCGGCATTGTGATGAATACAGATATAGCTCCAACAATTTTAACACATCTTAATGTAGATTATTCAACGGTGATTTCTGGCCGTCCGATGTATGAAATTCCTGTTACTTATAACACTGCTAATTATCTGCAGCAAAAGCAGGAAAAATTGTCTGTAACCTATAAAGCACGTCCGCCTCTGCAGCAGGGGTATGTGCTGTTTCAGATTATTATTTTGGCAGTGTCATTGTGGTTGATATTTAAAGACAAAAAGGGAGCGAAAATAAAATTAATCAGCCCATTAATTCTGCTGATGGTTTCAGTGCCACTGGCATATTTAATACTGCCCCTATTACCCCAACCTTCGGTGCCTGTTGTGACTGTTGAACTAGTGACAGTTGCAATGGCGATTACTGTAGTTTCCCTGCTAATGGGACGGGGTAATTTTATGAATAGTTTTGGTATTGTGGCTTTGGCCACTATGGGAATGTTGCTTCTTGATATTTTTCTGGGGCAACCTTTGCAAAAGCAGGCTATATTAAGCTATGATCCGATGGTAGGCGCTCGTTTTTATGGTATTGGAAACGAATATATGGGAGTGCTCATTGGAGCAACAATTATGTCTGCGTCTTTATTGATAAATAATTTTAACCGGTATCGTAAACAGTTGATAGCGTTTGCAGGTGTTATATTTATCACAACAATTATTTTGATGGCTGCACCCCAATTTGGAACCAATGTTGGTGGTACAATTGCTGCATCATCGGCTTTTTTAGTTACTTTTTTATTATATATTGGAATAAGATTTTCCCCTAAAGCTATTATTGGTGTAGCTGCTACCGTTGTACTACTTTTACTTGGGTTTATATTATTTGACCTAAGTAGACCGATACAGCAACAATCACATATTGGGCAAACTGCACGCCTAATAATTGACGGGGGGCTTGTAGAAGTCTTTAATATTATAAATCGGAAATTGGGAATGAATTTAAAGCTATTGCGTTATACCGTTTGGAGTAAAGTTCTACTGGCCAGCATTATCACTTTGGCAATATT
Source organism: Bacillota bacterium (assembly GCA_009711615.1). Classification (GTDB taxonomy): domain Bacteria; phylum Bacillota; class Desulfotomaculia; order Desulfotomaculales; family Desulfohalotomaculaceae; genus Desulforadius. Next base: position 10,614 of record VENI01000010.1, read on the forward strand.
GTTTTACAAACCGCGGGGTGTAATGCAAATAATAAAGAACGAATACCCTTTTGTTTTTAAGGGTTTTATTGGAGTAGTTACTGGTGCTTTGGTGGCATTTGCCTTTAATGACTCTGGAGTGGTGGCTGCTGCCACAACCATGATATTTGGTGCACCACCGCTAATAATTATGGTTTTAAATGAACAACTTAAAGGGGGTTATTAACGAAGTGCGTATTGGTAGATTTTCATATAATGAACAAGTCTTCACTGGTGAATTGGGTGACGATGAAGTTGTCTACCCGTTAACAGGTGAACTGTACGGGGAGATAAAATCTGCTGGGGATGGTTACCCTCTAGATGAGGTTAAAGTACTGGCACCTTGTAAACCCAGTAAAATAATTTGTGTGGGATTAAATTATCGTGATCATGCAGAAGAATTGAAAATGCGTATTCCTGAGGAACCAGTTTTGTTTTTAAAACCATCAACTTCAGTGATAGGACCAGGTGAAGCGGTGGTTATCCCACCCCAGAGTAAACAAGTTGATTTTGAAGGTGAATTGGCTGTGGTAATAAAACACCGGGCCAAAAGCATTACTGCCGAAGAAGCATCTTCAGTGATTTTGGGGTATACAAATGCCAATGATGTTACTGCCAGAGATCTGCAAAAAAAAGATATACAATGGAATAGAGCCAAATCATTCGACACTTTTTGTCCTTTGGGACCATATATTGTAACTGATGTAGATCCTAGCGGCTTAACCATTAGTACCTATTTAAATAAGGTTCTAAAACAGCATTCCACAACATCAAACATGATTTTTAATGTGCCAACACTAATTAGCTTTATTTCTAATGTAATGACATTACTCCCCGGCGATGTGGTACTTACAGGAACAACATCTGGAATTGGTACAATGAAAGATGGAGATAAAGTAGAAGTGGATATTGAAAATGTCGGTCGTTTGACAAATCCAGTGATTGAATAACGGCGTAATAGAGTGTTATACTAACCTAGATTGACTTAATCGAAGGTATGTCTTGTAATCAGTGAATTATCTATTGACAACCATAGTTGTTCTGGTTAAAATTTAGTTTGTGGCAAAAAAAGAAGAATAAAAAAACAAGTTTTTTCAGGGGGATTGGTAATTGAAAAAGACTTCAAAAGGGGGACTGCAGCAGAGATGAAAAATTTGGGCCGTCATATATTAGCAGAAATTTATGGATGCAGGTTTGATATCTTGAATGATGTCAAAAAAGTTGAGGAGCTTATGGTTAATGCTGCCTTAGAAGCAGGTGCGGAAGTGCGGGAATTTGTGTTTCATAAATTCAGTCCGCAAGGAGTCAGTGGGGTAGTGGTAATATCCGAAAGTCATCTTGCAATTCATACCTGGCCTGAACTTGGCTATGCTGCAGTGGATGTGTTTACATGCGGTGACAAAGTTAATCCATGGGACTCATGTAACTTTCTTGTGAGGGAGTTTGGTGCCGCAGACATGTCTGCTAAAGAAACAGAAAGGGGTCTCCTGCCGGAAACAGCTGTTCAACCTGCTGTAAATTTATAGGAGGGGATATTATTAGTAGTCACTTTGAAAAAGGCTAGCAAAACCTTGCAAATCCTGAGAGGATTGCAAGGTTTTTGCTTTTTGGGCTCAAATTTCAATATTAAAAATTGCAGGAAATTTAATAACAACAACGAATACTTAATATGCTATAAGGGGGGGAACGAACAATTGTTGGATATTTTTAACAGTATTATAGATGACATTAAATTAGTGGAAAAGAAAATTGAAAAAGAATTAATAATAACAAAGGCCGGGCCCGCAGGAAAATTTGCGCACTTGCAGTTCTCCCATGTTGATAGAATAATGCGTCCGGCTGTAACTATTTTTTCTGCCAGATTATTTAATTATCAAAGGGAGCAAACTGTAGTTTTAGCCAGTATTATACAGTTTATATATATGGCTTCTAGAGTACATTCTCATTTGACAGAAGAAGACCCAAGGTATAATCAAAGTGTTGATCTTAGGGATGGTAGTCAGTTTCCAGTGTTAATTGGTGACTATTTATATGGGAAATTTTTTTACCAATTAAGTAATGCTAACATGGTGGAGCATCTTGGCAAACTATCAGACGCCATTTGTAAAATTAACGAAGGTGGAGTATTAAGGAATCAAAACTCCAATCCTTCACACAATTTAATGCTAAATATTATCCAAAAGGAAACTGCTGAACTTTTTGCTATCTGTTGTTCCTTGGGGGCTGAAATATCTGGTGCCAGCCAAAAGGAAAAAAATCTAATGCATGATTTTGGAGTTAACTTTGGATTAGGCTATGGGATGCTGGAAAAAGGTATATCATATGATTATGCAGAAGAACACTTTATAAATGCCAAGGAGTGTCTAGAAAAATTAAAAGCTGGTACCAACCGTGAAGGGCTATTTAACTTAATAAATGCTTTTAAAAATGACCAATTTGGGCTACAAAGAATGGTGGTTTGATAATGAAAGAAAAAGAAACAAAACAAAGTTTGTCTATTCCGAAACAGTACCGCAACAAAGAGGAATATGTACATTCAATTTTTTCATCCATTGCCCACCGGTATGATATACTAAACACCCTTCTTTCTTTTAATAGAGATAAATATTGGCGTCGTTTTACTGTGGAAAAATGTAATTTAAAACCCGGTGGGTCTGGACTTGATGTTGCCTGCGGTACCGGCATGTTATGCTTGGAACAAGCCAAAGTGGTTGGAGAAACTGGGCATGTAACTGGTGTTGATTTTTGTGAGGACATGTTGGCTGTAGGTAAGGAAAATATAAGTCAAACCCCATATGTAAATAATATTAATTTTAAGCAAGGTAATGCTATTGATCTGCCATTGGATGATGACTCATTTGATTGTGCCACCATTGGCTTCGCATTAAGAAATGTTCCAGATATCAAAAAAACTATCTCTGAAATGAAAAGAGTGGTAAAGCCGGGAGGGAAAGTGGTTTCACTGGAATTGTCCAAACCCAGCATGCCAATCTTTAAACAGTCGTACTATTTGTATTTTGAAAAGATACTGCCGACTCTGGGTAAATTAGGGATAGGTAAAGACGGTCCATACAGTTATCTACCCCAATCATTAAAAGTATTTCCCCATCAAAAGGAAATTAGAGATATGTTTGAAGAACTGGGTCTAAAAGAAGCCCAGTATTATGAGTTAACAGGTGGCATTGTAACGGTGCATGTGGGTACAAAGTAACGATATCGTTGAGGTGACATGATATATGGCATATAAAGATTTAAGAACATTCATTAATTTTTTAGAAAAGAAAAATTTACTAAAAAGAATCAAAGAAGAAGTAGATGCAGATTTAGAAATTACAGAGATTACCGACCGAGTAACCAAATCCGGAGGCCCGGCATTATATTTTGAGAATGTAAAGGGTTATGACATGCCGGTTGTAACTAATTTAATGGGAACATTGGAACGGATGCAAATGGTGCTGGAAGTAGAAGAACTGGATGATGTGGGAAGAGAAATTATGAGCTTTTTACAGCCCCCAGAACTACCCACCGGCATTTTTGATAAGTTAAAAGCCTTACCTAAATTGGCTCAGGTATCCAACTTTTTGCCTAAGACTGTTAAAACTGGGCCAGTAAAGGATGTAATAATCAAAGATAATATAGATTTAAATAAAATACCGGTACTAAAGTGCTGGCCAGATGATGGCGGACCATTTATAACTCTGCCATTGGTTTTCACTAAAGATCCCGATTCAGGTAAACGTAATGTGGGTATGTATCGTATGCAGATTTATGACGACAAAACCACGGGTATGCACTGGCATATTCATAAAAGTGGACAGGAACACATGGATAAAAGCCGAGGTGCTGCAAAACCTATGGAAGTGGCAGTGGCGCTGGGCGGTGACCCCACTGTTATTTACAGTGCAACAGCACCTCTACCACCAGGCATCGATGAGATGCTTTTTGCTGGTTTTTTACGCAAAGAACCGGTTGAAATGGTGAAATGCGAAACGGTGGATATTGAAGTTCCGGCCCATGCCGAGATTATTCTGGAGGGTTATGTAGATCCAAATGAAACTAGGTTGGAAGGTCCTTTTGGAGATCATACTGGCTATTATTCTCCTGCTGACCAGTACCCTGTATTTCATGTAACTTGTATAACTCATCGTAAAAAACCCATCTATCCGGCAACCATTGTGGGCAGACCCATTCAAGAGGATTATTTTATGGGAAAAGCCACAGAAAGAATTTTCTTACCCCTGCTTAAAATGCAGATATCAGAACTTGTAGATATGAATATGCCTGCAGAAGGGGTTTTTCATAATTGTGTTATAGTATCCATCAAAAAGAAGTATCCAGGTCAGGCTAAAAAAGTAATGTGTGCCCTTTGGGGAATAGGGTTGATGGCTTTGGCCAAGTTAGTAATAGTAGTAGATGAGGAAGTGGATGTACATGACTTGTCAGAAGTGATGTGGCGGGTCTTTAACAATATTGATGCCAAGCGGGATACCATGATTGTGGACGGACCACTGGATGATCTTGACCATGCTGCACCGCTACATCGTTATGGTGCTAAGCTAGGTATTGATGCAACCAAGAAGTGGCCTTCGGAAGGGTATAATAGAGATTGGCCCGATGTGATAGAAATGTCTAATGATATTAAGGAAAAGGTAGACAGGAAGTGGAAAAAGTATGGCTTCTAATACAGCATCTGTCGGTAAATTAAAGATTTTTTTTGAAATGATAAAGTTTGAACATACCTTATTTGCTTTGCCCTTTGCATATTTAGGTGCTCTTCTGGTAAACCAAAGAATACCGGCAGGTATGGATTTGCTATGGATCACACTGGCCATGGTTGGTGCTCGTACAGCAGCTATGTCCTTAAACCGGATTATAGATAGACATATAGACGCAAAAAACCCCCGTACAGCTACCCGGGCACTGCCTCAGGGTATGCTTTCGGTGATGGAAGTGTGGGTATATGTTATATTGTCAATACTACTGCTGCTAGTTTCGGCGGCACAATTGAGTGAACTGGCACTGAAGTTGTTTCCAGTGGCGGTTTTTGCCCTAGTTTTTTACCCCTATACCAAGAGGTTTACCTGGGCCTGCCATCTTTTCTTAGGTGCTGCATTGGCGCTGGCACCGTTGGGGGCTTGGATTGCCATTTCCGGTTCCTTTGCCCTGTCCCCGATACTGTTGGGTTTGGGTGTGTTGTTTTGGGTGGCAGGTTTTGACATTATTTATGCCTGTGATGACTATGATTTTGACAAAGAAAACAACATCCACTCTATACCTGCAAAATTTGGAATTAATGCTGCCTTAAAAATATCTTCATTATTTCACATTATTGCTCCTAGTTTGTTTCTAGCAGTGGGATTAATTTTGAACTTGGGTTGGTTTTATTTTATTGGGGTAATTACCGCGGTGATAATATTGTTTTATGAACACTCATTAGTAAAACCCCACGACCTTTCCAAGGGAGGGGTTGCCTTCTTCACCATGAACGGAGTATTAAGCATGGTGATGTTCGTTTTTTCATTTTTAGATATAGTATTTTAAGTATAGGAGTCAGAAGTCAGGAGTCAGAAGTCAGAATAAATAATATTTTACCATCTCGAAATTCTGAATTCTGTATGCCTAAATTTTTACTGACTAAGGGGATGAAGTTTTGCAGGATTTATTTGGTCACAGTGAATTAAAGGATATAGCAAAGAAAGTATATGATGGCGAGCGACTGACCAGGGAAGACGGGATTAGATTGTATCATTCTAACGACCTTTTAAATATAGGTAGAATGGCAAATTATATTCGGGAGCAAAAAAATGGCAATCATGCCTATTTCATTGTTAACCGGCATATAAATCATACTAATATATGTGAAAATCGCTGCCAACTTTGTGCTTTTGGCAGAGATGCGGATGATCCTAAGACATATGTTTTATCACTGGATGAAATAGAAGAAAAAGCCCGTTCTTGCCGTGATGAAAAAATATCAGAGATTCATATTGTCGGCGGACTGCACCCTGAACTCAAATTGGATTACTACCAAGAAATGATGCGTAGGGTGCGCAGAGCATTACCGGGTGTAATAATTCAATCATTCACCGCGGTAGAAATAGACTACCTGGCAAAACTACACAACCTCAGCTTGGAAGAAGTCTTAAAAGCAATGATGGATGCTGGACTAGATTCCTTGCCTGGAGGTGGGGCGGAAATATTTGCCCCGCGGGTACGTGAAATTATTTGTGATAAGAAAATATCAGGTGAACGATGGTTGGAGGTACACAAGGCAGCCCACCGTTTGGGGATGAAAACTAATTCTACCATGTTATATGGACATGTAGAAACTATTGAAGAAAGAATAGATCATATGTTAGCCTTAAGGGAAGTACAGGATGAAACGGGAGGTTTCCTGACTTTTATTCCATTGGCGTTTCACCCTAGGAACACTCAGTTGGAGACCATGAAACTGTCCCGGAATACAGGGTATGATGTCTTAAAAACCTATGCTATTTCTAGATTGATGCTGGACAACTTTGATCATATCAAAGGGTACTGGATAATGATAGGAGCAAAGATGGCTCAAGTCTCATTATCCTTTGGGGTAGATGATCTGGATGGAACGGTGGTTGAAGAAAAGATTGCTCACGATGCCGGTGCAGACACAGATCAATATATGTCTAAAGAGCGCCTGGTGAAGATGATAAAGGCGGCCGGAAGATATCCTGTAGAGAGAGACACACTCTATAATGTATTGGGGGAGGGTTTTTAAGTGACTAAGCTACAGTTGGGGAAGGTAGACTATATTAACTGCATGCCTGTATACCATGCCCTAGAAGAAGGACAGTTACCCCTAGATGCAAGGTTAGTAAAAGGTCCCCCGGCAAAGTTGAATAAAATGTTCTTAGATGGAGAATTGGATATCACCCCTATTTCATCTATTGAATATGCTAGGAATGCCAACCAATGTTATATTTTACCTAATCTATCAATTAGTTCAGATGGTAAAGTTGGCAGTATCTTTTTATTTAGCAAAGTGCCGGTTACAGAGCTGGAAGGTAAAAAGGTGGCACTGACATCATCATCAGCTACTTCGGTTGCATTGTTAAAAATATTGTTTGAACATTATTATCACGTAGATGTAGATTATGTCACTATGGAACCAAACTTAGACAACATGCTGGAAGAAGCTGACGCAGCACTTCTTATTGGCGATGATGCCATGATTGCCGGTCAACGAGTTGATGTAGAACAGCTTTCAATAATTGTGACCGATTTAGGTACAGCTTGGAAAGAGTTCACCGGGGAAAAAATGGTTTTTGCCCTTTGGGTTATACGTAAAGATTATGCGGAACAGAATATTGACAAGGTCGCGGTAATTACTGAAACTTTGTATCGCTCAAAACTGCTAGGGGTTCAACAACTGGATACACTAGTTGATATAGCTAGCCGTAAAAGTGGATTGAGCAAAGAAATTTTGGAAGAGTATTTTCAGTTAATAAATCATGAATTTAATAAAGATTATCGTCGTGCCTTAATTACTTTTTATGACTATGCTTATAAAAGTGGTCTGATTGAAGAGCGAGTACGGTTAGACGTATGGGGTGAGGATGTTGTCAGCGGAAATTAATGTGGTGCTAGGAAAAGTATTAAATGGTGAACGTTTAAATATGGAAGAGGGCGTAGCCCTCTTATCTTGTTCCGATCTCACTTTGTTGGGGCAAGCTGCCAGTGCAATTAGGGAACGTAAACACCCTAAAAAAGCAGTAAGTTTTGTCATTGACCGCAACATTAATTACACTAATGTGTGTCGATGTCAGTGCAAATTTTGCGCGTTTTATCGGGGTGAGACTGATCAAGATGCATATATTCTTCCTAAGGAAGAATTGTTTGAAAAAATTGAAGAAACTTTGGCGGTAGGTGGCACCACAGTGATGATACAGGGTGGTCTACATCCTCAACTGGGCTTAGATTACTACCTAGAAATGTTGCGTAGCATCAAAGAGCGGTATGACATTTGGATTCACTCCTTTTCACCTCCTGAAGTTCAATACATGGTTGAAACTTCTGGACTAACTCTTGATGAAGTATTAAAGCAACTTCAAGAAGCAGGATTAGACTCACTACCTGGTGGTGGTGCGGAAATATTGGTAAACCGGGTACGGGAAAAAATAAGTCCTAACAAAGTTAGCTGGGAACAATGGATGAGTGTGATGAAGGTTGCCCACAAACTGGGCATGAAATCTACTGCTACTATGATGTTTGGCCATGTGGAGACACTGGAAGAGCGCGTGCAACACATGATTAGAGTAAGGGAAGTACAGGATGAAACTGGTGGCTTTACTGCTTTTATACCTTGGAGCTATCAACCTATGAACACCAATCTGGGCGGAGAGACTGCCACTGGAGTGGATTATTTAAAAACGCTGGCTGTTTCCCGTATCATGCTAGACAACGTGCCAAACATTCAGGCTTCATGGGTGACTCAAGGGGCTAGAATGGGTCAGGTGGCATTAAGTTTTGGTGCCAATGATTTTGGTAGCACCATGTTGGAAGAAAACGTAGTACGGGCTGCCGGGGTAACTAACCGAGTACCATTAGAAGAAATAGTTCGTTGCATCAAAGATGCAGGCTTTACGCCAGCGCAGCGGACACCCCATTATGAGATAATTAAGTATTACTAACTGCCTAGGAGTCAGAATGAGGGAGCCAATCGTTAACGATTGGCTCTTTCTTAATGAAAAACAAAGAAAATGTAAAATGAGTTCGTAGTGGCTTGATTCATCAAGCCCTTAGCAATACATGTTTCGTGCGGGTGGTAGGGAACGACGCCCTCTTCGTTCCATCTAATATAGACAAGATGATCTAATCTGAAACAACGGCCCGGTGAGGGCACCGAGCCCTTATTTCTTTGGAGGTTTTCATTCTGACTCCTATCTCCTATCTCCTAACTCCTGCCCTAAATACGTATTACTACGGGGTTGGGGTTTGAAATTTTGAGAATTGGGTTGCTCTACTTTAAAGGTTTCTGGATCATAAGAACTCTCAGGGTTTTCCTCTACGTTTCGGTAGTAAATTTTTTTTGGCTCATTTCTCAAATTCATAAAACACACCTCCTAAATTTAGTTTGACTTTTTTATGTATTTCTATGTACGGAAAAGAATTCTTAACTAAAAGCTTTAACTATAAGGCATACTACCATATAATGTTATAAAGAAGTAATTGGAGGTGTTAGTATTGGCAAAATTAGATTTGAGTCCAGTAGTAAAAAGATTGTCTGTTTATAGCAAATTAATATATGATATGTTCAATTCTCTAAACCTAACTAGAAGACAAAAAATCCTATTGGGGGCGGGTTTAGCTTACATGATATCCCCTATAGATTTGGTGCCGGGGTTTATTCCAGTATTAGGGCAATTGGATGACCTTATAATTACCCTCACAGTGTTGGTGAAAATACTAAAAGAGCTCTCTTCTGAAGACAGAAAAAGTTATTTGGACAAATTTGAGCTAACACTAGAAACTATTGAAGCAGATTTGCAGTGGGCCAAGAGAGCAGCATATGATATTACTGGCAGAGCCTTTAATTCCGCGGGTAGAGCATTTAACTCTGGAAGCAAAATGACTTATAAGCTGGCTGCTTGGGGTGCTTCAGCGGCAGCTAAAGGAGCAGCTAATTTTGTTATGAGCCGGAAGAAGTAGAATTGCAATTAACGTAAAATGAAGTAATAATGATTAATTTTGTATATTAACTAATCGAAATGTAAATTAAATAAATGTTGTATATACAAAAATAAACATGTAAAAATATGTTGCAATGGCAAGAAGTTTTGCCATATAATGACAAATGGGAATAATACTAATAGGAGTCAGTAGTTAGAATAAGTTAAACTTAAAAATAACTGGCAAATGCTAATAAATGACTGGGATAATATGAGTTATGAATTATGTAAATATTAACTAATTATATCAGTGTTGGAGGAAAGAGATGGCTAGTGCGGAGCAAGTTAATCTGTTACGGGAGTTACCTGCAGTTGACGAAGTATTAAGACAATATCAAATAGAGGAATTACTGCAGTTTAATCCGCGATCAGAAGTAGTGGAGGCTATAAGAAATGTGTTGGATGTAACCCGTGAAGAAATAATTTCTGGTGCGAAACATTCTGTTGATGTTGAAGAACTGGTTAACGATGTAGTGGAAAGAGTAAAACAGTCTGCCCGGCCCAATCTAAGGCCAGTGATTAACGCCAGCGGTGTGATATTACATACTAACCTAGGACGAGCTTTGCTTTCTGAGCGAGCCTGCAGAGCTGTTGAGGAAGTTTCTAAAGGTTATTGTAATTTGGAAATTAACTTAACCACCGGAAAACGGGGTTCTCGTTATAGCGCGGTGGAAGACCTGCTCACTAAACTCACTGGGGCTGAGGATGCGTTGGTGGTTAATAATAACGCTTCTGCGGTTTTACTGGCATTGGGCGCACTGGCCAGTGGAAAAGAAGTGATTGTTTCCCGGGGCCAGTTAGTGGAAATTGGTGGTTCGTTCCGAATACCAGAGGTAATGGAGCAGAGTGGTGCCAGTCTGGTGGATGTGGGGGCAACTAATAAAACCTACCCTAAAGATTATGAACGGGCTATTACACAAGAAACAGCACTACTGTTAAATGTACATACCAGTAACTACCGCATTGTGGGTTTTACTAGAGAGACAACAGTGGAGGAACTGGTGCATTTGGGTCAACAGTATAATCTGCCGGTTATGAGTGATTTGGGCAGTGGATTTTTAGTAGATTTAGCTCCATATGGATTACCTAAGGAGCCAACAGTACAGGAAACAGTTAAAGCTGGTGCCGATGTGGTTACATTCTCTGGGGACAAGCTTTTAGGTGGTCCTCAGGCGGGAATTATTGTAGGTAAAAAACATTTTATTGAAAAGATGAAGAAAAACCCATTAACCAGAGCGGTAAGAATAGATAAGTTTACGGTTGCATCGTTAGAAGCTACATTAAGGGCGTATTTGGATACAGATAAAGTATTGCAGGAGATACCTACTTTACGCATGTTAACGGATTCCCTTGAGGTATTAAATGAGAAAGCCGGACAATTGGCAGAGATCATTACTGATAAAATTAACGACCTGGCAGAAGTAACTGCTGAAGAAGGTCTCTCCCAGGTAGGCGGAGGAGCAATGCCTACAGCCCACCTGCCCACTGGTATTGTGCGTATAGCACCCAAAAACATTACTGTGGAAGAGTTAGTAACCCGGTTACGTCTGGGTGAACCATCGGTGGTGGGAAGAGTACAGGAAGGCTCCTTGATACTGGACGTTCGAACGTTACAGAATAATGATACTGAACCACTGGTTCAGGCGCTAATTCAGTCACTTAAATTATAATTGTCCAATCCATATGTTAGTAAAGAGTGGGTGAGAACTTTGAAACATATAATTATTGGTACAGCGGGCCATGTTGACCACGGTAAAACCATGCTTATAAAAGCTATGACTGGCACTGATACCGATCGTCTGCGGGAAGAAAAGGAACGGGGTATCTCTATAGAACTAGGCTTTACATCACTAACGCTTCCCAGTGGACGTACTGCTGGAATTGTTGATGTGCCAGGTCACGAGCGGTTTATCAAAAACATGCTTGCTGGTATAAGTGGAATTGACGTGGTATTGTTGGTGATAGCTGCTGATGAAGGAGTTATGCCCCAGACTAAGGAACACTTTGATATTTTACAGTTGCTACAGGTGAAAAACGGAATTGTTGTTTTAACTAAGTCGGATTTAGTAGAACCAGACTGGATAGAGTTGGTGAAAGAAGAAGTTCGAGAATTTTTAAATGCCACCACCATGGAAGAAGCACCTCTATTAGCGGTATCATCGCTATCCAAAGAAGGTATTCCAGAACTGTTGGAAACAATAGATAATATGGTGGTTGGTGCAAAGGAACGAAACACTGCCGGAACCATGCGCTTGCCAGTTGATCGAGTTTTTTCTGTCACTGGCTTTGGTACAGTAGTTACAGGAACAATGGTTTCCGGTGAATTATATATCGGTGATGAAATAGAGGTTATGCCCAAAGATATAACCTGCCGCGTGCGAGGGCTACAGGTACATGGCAATAAAGTAGAGAGAGCTAGAGCAGGTCAACGGGTGGCCATCAACTTGGCTGGTGTAGAAGTTGAAGAAATTGGACGGGGTGATGTAATTACAATTCCAGGGGCTCTTGTCCCTTCATTCCGTTTGGATGCAAAATTGCATCTTCTTGAAAGTGCTTTTAAATCAATTACCCACCGGGCCCGAGTAAGACTTCATATAGGTACTGATGAGATTATGGCCAGGGTGGTGTTGTTAGATAGAGATGAATTGCAGCAGGGAGATAGTGCATATGTTCAATTTCAATTGGAAGAAAAAACAGTGGCCAGCAAAGGTGACAGGTTTGTAATCCGAACCTTTTCTCCAATACACACCATTGGCGGTGGACTGATTATTGATCCGGTAACAGAAAAACACAAACGTAATCGACCGGAAGTGATTGAGGCACTGGCTACTAAAGAAAAAGGAACGCCTGAAGAGTTGGTGCTACAGTACTTAACCAATCAAAGAACACTTAAGAACACTGCTGAAGTTGCAAAAGAACTTAAACTGCAGCTGGAGGAAATAGAAAAGTCAGTGGAAAAGCTAACCAAAGCAGGAAAAGTTAAAATAGTCCCTGCCGAAAAAAATAAATTACTGGTAATAACAAATCGCTATCAGGGCTGGGGGCAGGAAATAATTAAGGTTTTGGATGAATATCACCAGAACTACCCACTACGGGAAGGCTACCCAAAGGAGGAATTGCGTTCGCGTTTTTTCTCATCAATTAACACTAAAAACTTTCAACAGCTGTTGCAACAAATGGAAGTAGATGAATATCTGAAGTTAAATCAACAAACGGCAGCCAGGCCAGATTTTAATGGAGAGCCCCGTGGTAAAGCTGCCAATATAATTCATCAAATGGAAAAAATACTTACAGAGAATGAATTTCAACCACCCAGGTGGAAAGATGTTATAAAACAGACAAATATAAATAACGATTCTAGCGACGAATATCTTGCTTATTTTACTCGAACAGGTAAAGTAATCAAACTGGCTGATGACATCTATTTTCACCAAGCCACTTTAAAGCAAGCAAAACAAAAAGTGATAAATTACTTAAAAGAAAATAACTCAATTACCATAGCAGAGGCCAGAGATTTACTTCAAACATCCAGAAAGTATGCATTACCACTGCTGGAGTACTTTGACCGGGAACGAATAACTAGAAGAATAGAAGACAACAGGGTGTTAGGTGCTAAGGGTAAAGAAAACGGGTAAGCCGGGAGAACCTCTCCCGGCTTACTTTAATAATGTTACTGCTTTTGCTGCTGCTGGGCCTGTTTAAATACCTGATACTGGGGTTCCTGTTGCTCAATATAGTTACAACGACCTTTCATACCTTGACACATGGACTCCAACTGCTGAGCATACTGGCTGAACATTTGTTTGGCTTGTTTATCTTGGGTTTGCAAAGCATAAGACTTCATGTTTGCATATTCACCTTCCAAACTGGCCAGTGATTGGTGCATATTTTGTCCTATTGTCATAAAAGAAACCCCTCCTAAAAAATTTTTACTGCCCGACAGCAGCATTTATATTTTGAACAGTAGCTTGATATTTTATTGGATGAATATTATGGAGTTAAGGGAATATTTAAGTTTTAGAGTAACTACCAAATTTTTCAATTGCATAACTAAAGGTTTAGGAAGGAATTATTATTTTGTTACAGAACTTAATAATTTTGGCTTATATTGATACTATTAAAAGATTATTAATTACTGGAAGTATATTTTTCGTAGCCTTCTGGATTCTGAATGCATGAATAGTATAGACATTACTCATTACGGAAAGGAGTACGGTAATGGTTACTGCAGAAACATTTAAAAGGGGTGTAAACAAGGGTTTAAGCACCACATGGGAACTAACTAAAGTTGTGGTGCCTGTATATATCTTTGTTACATTTTTAAGTTATACACCGATATTAGAGTGGTTGGCTAAGGCTTGCCAGCCGTTTATGTATTACTTAGGGTTACCTGGAGAAGCTTCTTTGGCTCTGGTAATGGGTATGAGTATAAATCTTTATGCTGCCATCGGAGTTATGACTACCCTGGCACTAACTAGTAAAGAAGTTACAATTTTAGCAATGATGCTATTGTTGTGCCACAGTTTGCCCATGGAAACAGCGGTGGCTAAACGTACCGGTGTAAGTGGTAGCTTTGTTGTAATAATGAGATTAATACTGTCACTAATTAGTGGACTGATATTAAACATACTGATGTAAGGAGGGGCAGGGTTGGATTACGTAGCTTTTTTAAAAGATGCAATAAGCGGAAGTCTAGATCAAGTAATGATAATGGGGGCCATTATCATCCCTTTGATGTTAATTCTAGAGATTGCTAAAGACTTTGGTGTAATGGATAAATTTAGTATGACACTACGCCCGTTGATGAAGTTGTTTAAGGTGTCAGACAAGGGTTCCATCCCAATAATGGCTGGGTTGGTATTTGGGATTGGCTACGGAGCCGGTGTGATTATTGATTCTGCTAAAAGTGGGGACTTGAATTATAGAGATCTGTATCTAATCAATATCTTTTTACTAGTCTGCCACTCTATATTTGAAGACACAGCCCTTTTTGTGGTACTAGGTGCAGACTTTACCTTTTTAGTGGTGAGTAGGTTAATACTGGCCATAATAGTTACACTAATATTTAGTCGTTGGAAAAAATTAATGGTACAGAATGTAAATTTACAAAACAACGGAAAGGTAGATAATCAGCATGCTTAACACAAAACAAATTTCAGTGGGAGAAGGGAAACATCATGTTGCCGTCTTAGCATCCATCACTGAAGACGGACTCACAATTCAATTGCTGGGCGGTGAGAAACCTCACGTGGGGGCAGTGGTGATGAGTATACCCAGACCCAGTTTGGCGGATCAAGAAACTGTTTCTTGTAATTCCTATGTTCTACCTCGAATGAGTCATAAAGATGACGAAATAGCTAAACCAGTAGCAGAAAGGTTAGCAGTAACTTTAAATCAATCAGTGGTGGTAGTTGCCGGACTGCACGTGGATGAGGCATTACCCCAAGATATAGAGTTGTTATTTAACAACACCTATTTGGCCATTGATAAGCTATTGGCAGAATTAACTGAGCTTTAATGATAAATAATACTGCCAGGTGGTGTTTATTTATGGATTATACATGCTTAATGTGCAATCATCTGGTGGAAATTACACAGCCCTGTCCTGGGTGTGGCAGTCCAATGGAGAATGAAGGTTTATTGCAGGACTTTTACGATCCTTACAGTCCATATTTAGATCAAGAAATTTATGAAGATGATTATAAAAACTATAATCACGATTTTTGTGTCCATGTAATGAGATGCCCCCTATGTAATACTGAACGTTGCTTGGCTTATAAACGTTTAACCGAAAAAGAATTACATAAAATGGTGTATTAGTAAAAGTAATGCCGGTGCATAATAACATAGGGGTGAAAATTGCATGCGGCAAAATATGAGTGACAGTGAAAGAATGTTAAGCGTAATAGGCGGCCTTGCCTTTACAGGTCTTGGGATGTCAGAAAAGCTTCGTGATTCATCTTACGGAAAAGTGATGGCTATAATGGGAATAAAATCTGCTGTCTTAGGTATAGCTGGTTACAATCCGCTTTTTAAGTTTATTAATGAATAAAACACAAAGTCACATGGAATAATATGGTTTAGGAGGTGATTTTGTGTCTGAAGAAAAGAAAAAGGAAAGCTTGGTTACAGAAAAGGGCGGATGCAGTTCTGAAGAAGAGAGCAGTGTGGTATCTGAGCAGTCCAGTGATAGTTCCAGTTGCTCAGAATGTGAAAGTTCCAGTGACAGTAGTTGTTAAAACTATAAAAAAAGCGAAACAAAAAACCCGGCAAAATGCCGGGTTTTCTTGTATCAGTTACAGTTACACTCTTGATACGTTTGATGCTTGGGGACCCTTAGCTCCATCAGTTACATCAAATTGAACCTGATCACCCTCGTCTAATGTTTTAAAACCTTCATCATTAATTGCGGAGTAATGAACAAATATATCTGTACCATCTTCTCCCTCAATAAATCCAAAACCTTTGCCCGCATTAAACCATTTTACTGTTCCTTGCATTGTTTTCCTCCTAAATAATATAATTCAAACAAAGTATTACCATATTGAATTATTTTTATACAGGAACTAAACAAATTTTGCTTTTAATAAGCATTCAGAATTATTTGTCAGAATTTTATATTTAGAGCAAATGAACTGTTATTTTATTATAACTTTTTACTCCTGATTCCTGGACTCTTGAGTAATTAGTATTTTAAAAATGCTATTCCTACGGCACCGGGACCGCTGTGGCAACCGACAACCGGACCCAACTCTCCCAACAACAGCATTTCTTTACAGATAATATTTTCTGCTTCAGCCTTTTCTAATACGTTATTAAACAAATTTTCATTTCCAGCATGGGCAAAGTAGTATAGAGAATCATAGTTGTTGGTTTCTGACTTAACCATCTGTACTAATCGACTTACAGCTTTTTTGCGTCCTCGTACTTTTTCAACGGGATGAATTTCACCATCATAAATAGCCAATAAAGGTTTTATATTTAATAAAGAACCTAAAAAAGCGGTGGCATGTCCAATACGGCCACCTTTTGCCAAATATTCCAGCGTATCAACAATAAAATATATTTTGATTTTAGGTATTGTTTGTTCGACTAGAGAAATAATTTCTGGAAAACTTTTTCCTTCTTGTGCTGCTCTGGCAGCAGTTAACACCAATAGAGCGAGGCCTACGCTTACTGTTCTGGAATCAAATATCTTAATATTTGCATTGGGTAGCATTGATCTTGCCAACTGTGCTGCCTGATAAGTACCGCTTAAATCGGTTGATAAGTGAATAGATATAATACAGTACCCTTCATCCGCCAGTGATTGATATACGTTTTGAAATTCACCGGGAGAAGGCTGAGAGGTGGAAGGGATAGATTTTTCATTAGTAAACCTTTTATAAAACTCATTGGGCATTATTTCTACACGGTCTTTTAATGATTCTTCAGCGAAATTCACTTTTAAAGGAACTACTTTGATATCATATTTCTTAATTACTTCGTTTGGAAGATCAGCAGTACTGTCAGTAACTATTTTTATTTGAGCCATAGTAAACACCTCTGAATGTCTAATAACTTTATAGTAAATAATTTTTACAAATTTATAATTTCTACGTCAAGAACATAATACCTTTATTAAGCTAGTCTATATTAATATTGCATAAACAGGATTTTGGTAAGCAGTGTAGAATATACCAAATAATAAGTGTACCAGGGAGGTATTATAAAGTGAAGAAAACATTAGTTTTGTGTTTGATGGGACTACTGCTACTACCAGTAGTAGCCTGGGCTGATGATTTATCTCAAGGAGACTTGGTTAACCTGTTGCCTGACAAAGAGGCAAATCAAAAACTAACACGTGCCGAATATGCTGTTATGTTGAGCCAAGCGGCAGGACTACCGGAAAGTGAAGTTGATTTACCAACCGATGTACCAGATGATGCATGGTATGTAAACGGTATCAAAAGTTTAGTCGGCAACGATATCATGGCTGGTTATAAAGATGGCACCATAAAGCCAGAAAAAAACATCTCTAGGGTGGAAGTTGTGGTAATGCTCAGTAGGGTGCTAGGGTTACCAGGAATTATGGCGGATGATGTTCAGATAAAAGGGCTAGAGAACCATGCTTGGGCTGCCGGACCATATAGCTGGTGTGTAAAAGAGGGATTTCTATCAGCAGAAAAATCACCCTCAGGCATTATTACCGCGGAAGAAGCGGATAAGTTGCTGATAGGTGCTTTTGCTACCGATGAACTGGGCAAAGAGATTAATACAAAAGTGGAAGAAGCAATGCTTGATATCAAAACCATGTCCTTAAATGGTAGTATGCACATGGATATGGAGTTAACAACTGAGGCAGCAAAAGAAATTCCTAAGGAAATAAGTAGTATGGGTATTGATGCTGAAATAGAATCTAAAATTAATATTGATCAAGGTTTACATCAGGTTATGAGCATAAAATTGCCAAAGACGACTGATGTGACATTACCGGAAATGAAAATAGAACAGTACTATACTCCAAAGGGCATGTTCATGAAAATGACTGACCCTTCCACAGGGGGGTCCCAATGGATTAAATATCCAGATGGTATTTTACCCAAGTATGAAGTAATGATGAATCAACAAGTTAATTCCCTGGTTACTAAAGAAATGAGCCAGTATCTTCACTACCGAGTGCTTGATGATATTAAAGTAAATGATGAAGAATACTACCAGTTGGCATTTTATGGTCAGATAAATGATTTTAATAAACTAATGGCTTTAATGAACCAGAACATGCCGAACGCTATTAATCAGAACGATATGATCCAACAGACCAAAGGATTAATTAAGTCAATGTCCTTTATGGGTACAATGACGGTAACAAAAGATGATTACTTACCAGTATCAGTTGATACTAAAGCTATAGCGACTTTTAACAGTCAATTTGCAGGAGAGACACTGCCCTTTACATCAATAAAATATAATTACAAAGTAAACTATGATAAATTCAATGCAGATGTAAATATTGAACTCCCACAAGAGGCTTTGGAATCAAAAGACTTACCAATTAATTAAATAATGACAATCATTGTAAAAAAACATTGACACTACAGTAAAGCCTTGGTATTATAAAAATGTCGAAAAAAGCAATTTGTTAATCGCGTATATCCTTGGGAATATGGCCCAAGAGTTTCTACCAGGCAACCGTAAATTGCCTGACTACGTGGGAAAGTGTACCTAGGGTTCCACATCTGTTATGTAACGTACAGGTGGTTTGGTCCAAGCGGTACAGGCTAGTTCATTTTAACTAACTAGTTACACCGATAGGGATAAAAGCCCAGGCGGTAGGTTTCGCACGAAAAGCGTAAACCTACTGTTCTGGGTTTTTTTAGTTCTTAACTAAATTAAGACCGATGGGTCTTTATATATATTATTAAAACAATTAAATTCTGGGGGGAGTATTTTGTTAACTAAAAAAAGATCCATATTCACATTGCTGTTAGTTTGTACCATGGCCCTATTGTTGGTAGGTTGTGGTGGAGGAGAGCAAAAGAGCGAAGAAGATGCCGCTGCAAAACAAGAACAGGATGAACAGATGAAGGTTGGTTTCATTTATGTTGGACCAACAGGTGATGCTGGTTGGACATATGCCCACGATCAGGGAAGAAAATATCTGCAGGAACAAATGCCAGATGTAGATGCTAGCTACTATATGGAAAATGTGGAGGAAGGCGCAGCCAGTGAGTCATACATACAACAGCTGGTACAGGAAGGTAGCGATTTGATCTTTACTACCAGTTTTGGTTACATGGACAGCACCATTAAAGTTGCTGAAAGAAATAAAGACGTAGTTTTCATGCACAACTCAGGATATAAGACATCTGAAAATGTAGGTAACTACTTTGGTCGTATGTATCAGGCACGTTACTTGAGTGGCATTGTAGCTGGAAAACAAACTGAAAAAGATTTAATTGGTTATGTAGCCGCTTATCCAATTCCCGAAGTTATCCGTGGAATCAATGCTTTCACTTTAGGTGTACGTTCAGTAAATCCAGATGCTGAGGTTAGAGTTGTCTGGACAAACACTTGGTATGATCCGGTAAAAGAAAAGGACGCCGCTAAAGCACTTCTTGATGAAGGCTGCGATGTTATTACCCAGCACCAGGATACTCCCGGACCGATGCAAGCCGCTGAAGAAAGAGGAGCATATGGTATAGGTTATAACAGTGACATGAGTGATATGGCACCGAAAGCTGTTTTAACTTCAGCCGTTTGGAACTGGGGACCTTACTATGTTGATACAGTAAAAGCGGTTAAAGAGGGTACATGGGAATCAAACTCCTACTGGGGTGGATTGGGAGATGGTATTGTAGGTCTTGCTCCATATGGCGACATGGTTCCTGAAGAAACAAAAGAATTGGTAGAAGCTAAAAAGCAGGAAATCATCAACGGTGAGTGGGATGTGTTTACTGGCCCAATTAAAGACCAAAATGGTGATGTGAAAGTTGCTGAAGGTGAAAAGCTTACAGACAAACAAATGTTAGAGATGGAATGGTTTGTTGAAGGTGTACTCGGTAATATTGGAAACGAAAAATAATGTATTGAGGGCTGCTGGCATTAATATTGCCAGCGCCCATTTTATATTTTATACATCAGTAGTTTTTAATAAGGGGCGGAGTTAACGTGAAAAAGAATGCACTGGTTCAAATGATCAATGTTACGAAAAAGTTTCCTGGCGTAATTGCTAACGATAGGGTTAGTTTTGATGTGAAACCTGGTGAGGTACATGCACTATTAGGGGAAAATGGATCTGGAAAAAGTACACTTATGTCTGTGCTTTGTGGAATGTATAAACCTAATGATGGCCAGATCTTTATCAATGGTAAGGAAGTTGTTTTTAAGAACCCCCGGGATTCCATATCTGCAGGTGTAGGGATGGTGCATCAACACTTTAAGTTAGTTGATTCCTTTACAGTGGCTGAAAATGTAGTATTGGGTTCAAAAAAGTTGGGATTTTTCCTGCGTATGGATAATGTGGAGAAAAAGATTGCTAAGTTATCTGAAAGCTATGGTCTAGGTGTGAATCCAACGGCTAAGGTGTGGCAACTTTCAGTGGGTGAAAGACAGAGGGTAGAAATCGTTAAGATGTTGTACCGTGGTTCTCAGCTTCTTATCCTGGATGAACCCACAGCGGTGCTTACACCTCAGGAATCTAAAGAATTGTTTGCAACATTAAAGAAAATGACCGATCGTGGTCATGCTGTAATACTTATCACTCACAAAATGCATGAAGTTATGGCTGTGGCTGATAGAGTTACAGTACTACGGCAGGGTAAATCTGTGGCCACCGTTAAACGTAGTGAGGCTACCCCAAAGGAATTAGCCAGGTTGATGATGGGTCAAGAATTTGAAAGCAGTGCAAAGCGAGAAAAGAAAATTGTAGGAGAGACTATCTTAAAGATGACCGATGTAAACGCTGAAGGTGACGGACACCGCCCCAAACTAAATAATGTGTCCCTCTCAGTTTCCGGTGGTGAAATAATGGGAATTGTAGGTGTGGCCGGAAACGGTCGCAGGGAATTAGCTGAAGTGATAGTGGGCATGCGTGGAATATCCAGCGGACAGATAGAAATTAACGGTACGAAGACTGCAAATAAGTCACCTAAAGAAGTTATTGACGTGGGGGTTAGCTATATTCCAGATGATCGGCTAGGTACAGGCCTTGTTCCCAGTCTTGGTGCCGTTGATAACTTGATTTTAAAAAGCTATCAAAAGTCTTCTTTAGGAAGTGGACTATTTATTAACTTGAAAAAGGCAGAACAATATTCTAAGCGATTAATTAATGATTTTGGTGTTAGATTAACCAGTATTAATGCACCGGTAAGCCTTCTTTCGGGAGGGAACCAACAGCGGTTGTTGCTGGCTAGGGAATTGTCTGAAGCTCCACGTCTGGTGGTGGCGGTATTTCCATCCAGGGGGTTGGATATAGCAGCCACTGAAGCAGTACATAAACTGCTGTTAGAGCAAGCATCAAAGGGAGCGGCAATACTGCTTATTTCAGAAGATCTGGATGAGGTCTTTAAGATATGTGATCGGGTGGGTGTACTCTATAAAGGATGCATCATGGGAGATATGCCGATTGAAAAAGCTACTGTTGAGCAAATTGGCTTAATGATGCTCGGATCATCACAATCGGAGGTTAAAGTGTCATGAATTCACCATTGAGATTGGAAAAAAGAACATCAGCGTCTACTACAGTTAACTTAATGATTCCAACGATATCAGTAATATTGGCACTGGCTATCGGAGCGTTATTCCTATTGGGGGCTGGCCATAATCCAGTTCAGGCCTATAGCGCTATGTTTAATGGAGGCTTTGGTTCAGTATATGGCTTAACTGAAACGATAGTTAAGGGCATTCCATTAATGCTATGTGCTCTCGGCATTTCTCTAGCTTTCAGAATGCATCTGTGGAATATTGGTGCAGAGGGTCAACTATATATGGGTACCTTTGGCGCCACTTGGGTGGCTCTTAGTTTTCCGGATTCCCCGGCAATATTCGTATTACCAGCTATGGTTTTAATGGGAATGTTGTGTGGAGGCATATGGGCAATGTTACCAGCTGTCCCCCGGGCTTACCTAGGGGTAAACGAAATCATCACAACTCTTATGTTAAATTATGTGGCAATATTATGGGTGGATTATTTAGTGATGGGACCTTGGAAAGACCCGGATGGTTTCAACTTTCCCCTTACTGCACAGTTTTCAGATGCGGCTACACTACCAACCTTTGGTGACACCCGTATTCATGCTGGTCTCTTATTTGCAATAGCAATTGCAATCATAATATATTTTGCCATGAAGCGAACACGTTGGGGGTATGAGGTACGTGTGATTGGTAGAAGTCAATCGGCTGCAAAATACGCCGGAATGAATATTCCTAAAAACATAATTATTATTTTAGTGCTTAGTGGTGCAGTAAGTGGATTGGCTGGTATGGCTGAAGTATCTGGATTGATGGGTCGACTGCAGCAGGGTTTTAGTCCGGGATATGGTTATACCGGAATTATCATAGCTTGGTTGGCAAAACTGCACCCAGGAGCGATAATTATTGTATCAATACTGTTTGGTGGACTACAAGCTGGTGGTTTTAGTTTGCAGAGCAGTGGTGTTCCTGCTGCCATGGTTTCCATGTTGCAGGGTACGATTTTATTCTTTGTGCTAGGCGGTGAAATATTAACTCGCTATCGGATAGTACTTAACTTTAGATCAAAAGACACAGGGGGTAAAAGCACATGGAAACAAGCATCTTAATAGCCTTGATGGCCACTGCAATAACTGCAGGTACTGCAATTCTCTTTGCTTCTTTGGGTGAAATATTTACTGAACGAGTTGGCATTTTAAACCTTGGAGCCGAGGGCATGATGCTGGTTGGTGCGGTAACGGGTTTTATGGTAGCTTTTAAAACTGGCAATCCTTGGTTAGGGGCGGCAGCATCTATGATGGCAGGTGGTGCTATGGCAGCAATTCACGCAATATTAACGGTAACATTTCAGGCAAATCATGTAGTTAGTGGTTTGGCGTTAACTATATTTGGTACAGGCTTGTCTGGTTACTTGGGTAAGTCATATATTGGACAACCCCTGCCAAATCCATTTAAGCCCGAAAAATTAGGGGTATTGGGTGACATTCCAGTGATTGGGCCAATATTGTTTCAGCAAGATGCCCTAGTATATTTAAGCTTTATTTTAGTACCATTGGCATGGTTTTATATTTTTCACACAAAAATGGGTCTCAACCTACGATCTGTGGGGGAAAACCCTGGTGCTGCAGACTCACTGGGTGTAAGTGTTTCTAAAACCCGTTACCTGTACACGATCATTGGAGGTATGCTAGCGGGTTTAGGTGGAGCATATTTGTCACTGGCATATGCACCATCCTGGATGGAAAACATGACCGCAGGACGGGGTTGGATAGCAGTTGCACTGGTTATTTTCGCCACATGGAATCCTTTGTATGCCCTTGTCGGTGCTTATATGTTCGGAGGAATTGATGCCTTAGGTTTCAGAATGCAGATTATAGATCTGCAAATCCCGTCATATTTCTTGAGCATGCTACCGTATATCTGTACCATACTGATATTAATAATAACAACATACAGGGCAAGAAAAAGCGGTATTGGTGCCCCAAAGGCATTGGGCGTTTCCTATGACAGAGAGGATAGGTAACTGATAATTAAGGGAAGTGGGTATATTAATGAAATTGTTAAAAGACAAAATTATTAACGAAGGTAAAGTTATATCTGAGAACATAGTAAAGATTGATTCCTTCTTAAATCACCAGTTAGAGCCTACATTCTTGAAAAAAATTGGTGAAGAATTTGCCTCTCGTTTTAGCAAACAAGGCATTACTAAAATATTAACAGTAGAGGCATCAGGAATAGCTGTTGGCCTAATGACCGGAATAGTATTAGATGTACCAGTAATATTTGCCAAGAAGAAGCAGGCCTCAACATTGGATCATCGATATTTTAGCTCATCTGTTTATTCATTCACCAAAAAAGAGTCGGTAGAAATATTTGTATCTAAGAATTTTTTAGGCCCTCAAGATAAAGTACTTATTATTGACGACTTTCTAGCCAGAGGTGAGGCTCTGCGTGGAATGCGCAGCATAGTAACCCAAGCCAATGCTGAATTGGTGGGTGTTGGTATTGTAGTGGAAAAAGCATTTCAAGATGGTGGAAAAACCTTGCGCGAAGAGGGTGTACGAATAGAATCTCTGGCCAGAATCGCCAGCCTAAAAGACGGTAAAGTGGAATTTATTTAAAGACTAATTATATATTATGTAGTGTTAAAAAAATAATTACTAATTTTTACTTTGGATTGGAACTATTGACAATGTACTTCCGTCAAACTAGTAACGGAGGTGCAGAACAATGAAAAAATATTTTCTTGCGTTAGCCGTTGGCAGTTTGTTAATTGCTATACCGGTGGCATATGGAACTGCGGCGGAACAAAATATGTCAGCATCTGAAGTAAATAATAGATCTGCACAAACTGAAGTAATAAACAATACTGTAAATATAGATAAAGTTATGGAAAAAGACAGTGAATTAACTGGTGCTCAATTTATTAACATGCTGGCATCCGAAGGAATACTTATAGATATATTACATCTAGATAATGATAAGCAAGTGACTATAAAAGATGCAGCAGTATCAATGGTTAGTATTATGCAAGCAAAAGGAATAAACCTAACTCCCTTTACTAACCAAAGAAAAGAGATTGATCCTGTGGAAGTATTGAATGATTTCGGCATCTTGGATACAAGCAAATTTCCAAGCGCCGATAACCCATTAGATTCAAAAACATCGGCTAATATGGTTAAAAATCTGTCAATAATTATAAATGCTAAGGCAGATAACCAAAACTGCTACGGGGTAAACTACATTATTACTCCGGAAGCAAATGGCCAACATAACATAGAATTATTATGGGGGCGTAAGTCTTCTAGTGGTTATGCAATTAAAATAGAGGAAACAGTTGTAGAAGATGATATTTTATATGTAAAATACAGTACCAGTGAACCACAGACTGGATCAGCATACTTAACAGTTATTACTTACCCCAGTGACGCAATAACAATTTCCATGGAGGATATTCCATCCAAAGTGGTTTTGGTAAAAAGCAAATAATATATAAAGCCGAGCACGTATTAAACGTGCTCGGCTTTTTGGTGTTTAAATTAAAACTTTGTAAGATAATTGTTAATTTCCCAGTGATGAACACTTTCAGCGTACTTATCCCATTCTTTTTGTTTAGCAGAGACATAACGGCCATAAATATGATTGCCTAATGTTTCCTTAACAAGAGGGTCCTTCTTCATTTCTGTTAACGCCTCCTGCAAATCCCTAGGGAAGAAATCTATTTGTGCTTCCTTGTTATTAACTAAGTCATAGATGTTTCCGTTTACTGCTTCTGGCGGCATCGTTTTATTCTTAATGCCTTCTAACCCAGCCCTCAACATTAGTGCAAAAACCAAATAGGGGTTTGCCGCCGGGTCTGGATTTCTTAATTCAATCCTGGTGGCATTTCGCCGAGAGGCAGGTATCCTTATTAATGTACTACGGTTGGATGTAGACCAAGCAATATTAATCGGTGCTTCATACCCGGGCTTTAACCTTTTATAACTATTAACAATGGGGTTTGTAATGGCCGCCATGCCCTTGGCATGCTTTAGCAAACCACCAATGTAATATAAAGCAATATCACTTAGACCATCAGGCTTTTCTGGATCATAAAAAACATTTTTTTCTCCAGAAAAAAGAGATTGGTTGCAGTGCATTGCACTTCCATTTTCACCGGTGAAAGGTTTAGGCATAAAGGTTGCGAAAAGTTGATGCTGCTTGGCGATGTTTTTTACAACATCTTTAAAAGTAATCCAATTATCTGCAGTTCTCAATGCTTCATCATATTTAAAGTCAATTTCATGCTGACCAGGTGCTACTTCGTGGTGAGAGGCCTCAATTTTAAAGCCCATCTTTTTTAAAGTTAAAATAATGTTCCTTCTTGCATCCTCACCCATATCAACAGGAGCTAAATCGAAATATCCAGCAGTATCATGAATGTCAAAAGTAGGATGGCCTTTTTCGTCCGTATGGAAAAGGAAGAACTCACCTTCTGGGCCGATATTCATATCAAAGCCCATTTCCTCGGCCTCATTTATTGCTTTCTTAAGTATATACCTGGGGCATCCCTGAAACGGTTCACCATCAGGTGTATATACATCACAAATCATTCGAGCAACGCCTTCTTCCTGGGGGCGCCACGGCATAACCTGAAATGTGGTTGGATCTGGTACTACACATTGGTCTGATTCCTCAATACGTGCAAAACCATCAATGGATGATCCATCAAACATTAATTCACCCGCAAATGCTTTGTCCAATTCGTCAGTCATAATGGACATACTTTTCATTACTCCAAAAATGTCTGTAAACTGTAGGCGTATAAATTCAATACCCCTATCTTTCACGATACTGTAGACATCTTCTTTTGACGTACTAATAACTAAAACTCCTCCTTGAAATAATTGTATTTTAACTACTCGCTAACAGTTTATACTTAAAATTTAATATTATCAAATACTCTAAATGGTATTTGTAGACCCTCTGTTAGTGAAACATACTCTAAAAATTAATAAATGCCAGTATATATAGTAATGCTCGTATTACTGGTCGCATGGTGCTACATATTCAAATTTGTAAAGTGTAATATCAGCAGGAATTTTATGTAGAATGACGAATAGGCATAGAAACAAGGAGGTGGTGGCAGTGGAAAAAGAAATAATATTTCCTGAATTCATTGCTGAATCCGACGAGGCATTAATACTAGTGCTGCCAACCCTAAAAGAAGAGTTATCAGAGTTATTCTCCAAGTTTCATGGAGGTGAAGAAATTGATTACTGGTTCTCGTGGGAACTGGTAATGGTAGACTCAAGTGAATTCTTGGTTGTTTTAGAGATAGATTGGGAAGAAGGCACTGGTATTGTGGTTGGGTTCACTACAGAGATGTGGGAGATTTTTCGTTCCGTTACATCTAAACAAGATATGGTATTAATGAGTGACTACGAACTGATTCTAAATGGCATATCAGACAGTATCGACACAAGTGGAGATTTTAAACCATATGCACTTTTAATTCGAAATGCAAAGAGAGGTATGGTAAATCTTTTAGAGCAAGCCGAAGAACTAGAGACTGACGACAAACAACAGGAAACAGTAAATTATTTATTTGAAGTACTTAACAAAATATTTAAAGAAAAATATCTATTACATTAAAAAATTTAATTTTAACCCTTTTTTCTCTACCAGTAAGTAATATATTAATCCCCCAAACTTCAAAGTTTGGGGGATTAATAATGTTAAGATCACTGGGTCTTATAAACATTATCTGCATTTATGTCTGCAGAGTTCTTTTGAACAAATGTCTTACAACATGTTTCCATACAGGTGCCTGCCGGGGTAGCTTCAATTTGTTTAGCTTCACCGGCATCAATATGATCTGGCTGTTGAGATCCAAATGCATCATTAACTACTATGATTTCGTTGGCTACACACTTGTTACCTGTTGACCAGTAATGGCAGTTGTTAACAGAACAATGAATATGCTGTTGTTGCAAATTAATCCACCTCCATTTTTATTTCTATTAGTATTGTTGATAATAAATAAAATAATGTTCTAAAAAAAATACCATTGACACTGGAAGATTTTATATATACAATATAACTATACCAAAAAGGTATACAATAATTTCGGTTATAACAGTATCCATAGCATTATAGGGTGTAAAAAATTTTTTGTGGTACATCCTAAATAAAAATATAAGATATAGGAGGTAGAGAAAAATGAAAAAGTACATTTGTACAGTATGCGATTATGTTTATGACCCAGAAAAGGGAGATCCAGATGGTGGTATTGCACCTGGCACAGCATTTGAAGATATTCCGGAAGATTGGGTATGTCCGGTTTGTGGTGTAGGTAAAGATCAGTTCGAGGTGCAGGAATAGTGCAACCTGTAAAAATCAAAGAAGGAATTTACTGGGTTGGAGGCATAGATTGGGACTTAAGAAATTTCCACGGATATTTGACCCAGCGGGGGTCAACTTATAATGCTTACTTAATTATTGACGAAAAAATCACATTAATAGATACGGTGAAGCATTACCTTTATGATGAAATGATTGAGCGTATATCCCAAGTTGTTGATCCTGCTAAGATTGACTATGTTGTTTCCAATCATGTTGAGATGGATCATTCCGGTGGGTTACCTAAATTGTTGGAATTAGCAAAAAATGCAACAGTGGTAACTTCGGCAAAAGGTGAAAGTGGACTCAAAGCTCACTATAAAACGGAGTGGAACTTTAAAACAGTAAAATCCGGTGATTCGTTAAACTTGGGAAGTAAAAATCTACAGTTTTTGTTGACACCAATGGTTCATTGGCCAGATAATATGATGTCTTATCTAGTAGAAGATAAAATACTATTCTCCAATGATGCCTTTGGCCAACATTTGGCTACATCTGAAAGGTTTGATGATCAATATCCGCTAGGTATCATTAAGGAGGAAGCAGCGAAATATTATGCCAATATTGTGCTACCTTATGGTCCACAAGTAATAAAAGCGTTGGAGTCGGCTTCCAAATTCGATATTGATATTATTGCGTCCAGTCATGGCATCATATGGCGCTCACACATACCCGAAATAATTGAGGAGTATAAAAAATGGGCAGCTAATGAATTTGAAGATAAGGCAGTAATAGTTTATGACACCATGTGGGGTTCTACTGCAGAAATAGCAACTGCCATACAAAGAGGGTTTGAGAATAAAAACATTAATACCCGGATGATGAACCTTGATGTTAATCACATCTCAGATATAATGACCGAAGTACTAACTGCAAAGTACATATGCGTGGGCTCACCTACTATAAATAATAACATGCTCCCTTCGATAGCATCTTTCCTTACCTATATGAAAGGGCTGTCACCTAAAAAGCGTACCGGATTAGCATTTGGTTCCTATGGTTGGGGTGGCCAAAGCATAGGTCAGGTAGAAGAAGTTTTAAGCGATTGTGGGTTTGAATTAATGGAGAAGGTTAAGGTGCAGTATGTACCGGAAGAAGAAAACCTACAGAAAATATCAAAACAAATAAGTAAATCAATATAAAGCAATAACCCGCCTGAAAAAAGCAGGCGGGTTATTTATCAGTTTTCTAACCTACGTTTTTAAAGCTACTTCCTTTAGCACCACAGATAGGGCATTTTTCTGGTGCCTCTTTTTCATGTATGTAACCGCATACCGGGCAAAGATAATAATCAATATCTGCATTACTATCTAAACTGTCTAATGCTTTCTTATATAAGTCGGCATGTACTTTTTCAGCCTCGTTGGCCAGGCTAAATGTTCGTTTAGCTGCAGCATTTCCTTCGGTTTCTGCTTTCTTAATAAAGTCAGGATACATTTCAGTGAATTCAAAAGTTTCACCTTCAATGGCAGCTTTTAAATTTTCAGCGGTGGATTTAATTCCATTAAGGGCTTTCAGTTCACTTAAAGCGTGGATAGCTTCTGCCTCTGCAGCAGCACGGAATAGTTTAGCTACTCCTTGATAACCTTCTTGTTCAGCTTTGGCTGAAAAAGCAAGATATTTACGATTAGCTTGAGACTCACCTGCAAAGGCTTCTTTCAAATTTTTTTCAGTGGTCATGACAATCTCCTCTCATTATATAGTATATTATAAAATGTATTTTACCAAAATATACTTATTGATATCAAATCAATATAATGTTAAACTGTTTAATGTCGCCGTAAAAAGCGGCACAACAAACAACAAAAACTTCCAGTTGACTTAGATCGACAGAAATGTTAAACTAGATCTTGCCGCTGATGAGGCGGATGAAGAAACTGGAAACAAACTGATCCTTGAAAACTAAACAGTAAGAGATGGATGCAAGCAAGCTTTACGAAGCATGCAACTCGTTTTTTAAGAAGTAATTAAGAGCTAGATTAATAGCTTTTCATAAAAATATTTTATGGAGAGTTTGATCCTGGCTCAGGACGAACGCTGGCGGCGTGCCTAACACATGCAAGTCGAACGGGGAATTATCGGAGAAATTT
>VENI01000018.1 GCA_009711615.1 Bacillota bacterium
TGTATCATTAGAGTGATTCATAGTGGGCACCGTCCTGTAATTGTTGTTTTGTGGTGATTCAATTATATTACAGTTGGTTCCACTATGGATTTTTTTATTTAGTTCAATTTCATTTTACAATGAAGCAAAAATTTTATTCTTTAAAATAAATTTTTTCACAATTATGCATACATACCCGTAGGGGTGGTTTCCACGCCACCCCGTCAAACAACAAACGGACATCGAAACCCCTACCCATTCTAAATTTGCATTATACCCAAAAGAAAACCACAGTTATAGCAACTGTGGTTTACTTCATCTTTTCCAATTCTTCTAATAGTCTATCATTCAGCACTCGGATATAAGTACCTTTCATTCCTAGGGACTTGGATTCTATCACACCTGCACTTTCAAACTTACGTAATGCATTCACAATCACAGAACGGGTAATTCCAACTCGGTCTGCAATTTTACTGGCCACCAGTACTCCCTCTTCACCATCCAACTGCTTAAATATGTGTTGAACAGCGTCTAATTCACTGTATGACAAGGTACCTAAGGCAATCTGCACTGCTGCTTTCTTGCGAGCTTCTTCTTCCATTCTATCCGCCCTGGCACGCAGTATCTCATTGGCTACAACGGTGGCACCGTATTCACCTAGTACAAGATCTTCATCGGTAAAACTCTCGTTATATTTTGCCAACACCAATGTGCCCAAGCGTGAACCTGCGCCCAGTATTGGTACTACTGTAGTAACCTTATTGCTGTGGCGGCACCCTTCTTCTTCAAAAAACACACAAGCATTGTGAGTTTGACAGAAGTTAGCATGGGTTTCGTCAATTTTTAACAGGTGGTTGTTGTAATCCTCAGGAAATCTTTTGCTACCTTCCACTATGTCTTTCATGATGTCACAAGAAAATCGTTCCATAAAGCAGTAACCTAAGGCACGTCCACGTCTGTCAATAATGTATACGTTAGATTTAATATTATCAGAAAGCACAGCCGCTATTTCGCCAAAATCAACCGGATATCCAGCTGACTTCTGCAGCAGGCTATTAATTGCCCGGCTTCTATCCAGCAGGTTCTTCATTTGTTATGTTCCTCCCTGTTTGCTATAAAATGTATCTAGTTAGATCTTCATTTGCTACCACTTCAACCAGTTTACCTTGCACGTAATCTCGGTCGATAGTTATTTCGTTCTCAGTCATTTCTGGTGCTTCAAACAATATATCTTCCAACAGTTTTTCCAATATAGTTTGTAATCTACGAGCACCTATATTCTCTGTTTGTTCATTTACAGTATACGCTATTTCGGCAATTTCTTCAAGAGAATTTTTTGAAAATTCAATTACAATACCTTCCGTAAAGAGTAGTGCTTTATATTGTTTGATTAGCGCATTTTGAGGTTCTGTAAGTATTTGTACAAAATTTTCTTTTGATAGACTCTGCAGTTCCACCCTAATAGGAAATCTGCCCTGAAGTTCTGGTATCAGATCTGATGGTTTGGCTACATGAAACGCACCTGCAGCCATAAATAATATGTGGTCAGTTTTTACAGGGCCGTATTTGGTCATCACAGTTGACCCTTCTACAATCGGCAGAATATCCCTCTGCACTCCACCTCTTGATACATCAGGACCCTGACTGTATTCTTTTACTGCTATTTTATCTAATTCATCTAAAAATATTATACCCTGCTCCTCAGCCCTTCTTACAGCCTGAGCTTGAACTTCGTCCATGTCTATCAATTTTTGTGCTTCTTGCTGAGTTAAAATTTTTCGCGCCTCTTTTACTGTTACTTTACGCTTACGTTTTTTGGCAGGAAGAATACCATCAAACATGTCTTTAATATTAATCCCTAATTCTTCAGTACCGTTTCCAGTAAATACTTCCAGCATGGGAGAACTGTTTTCTTCTATCTCTATCTCTATATATTCCTTTTCCAGTTCTCCCTGTTCAAGTTTTTCTCGTAAAGTTTCACGCTCAAATTCAATTCTCTTCTTCATTTGCTCATGTGTATCAGTCTCTTGTGTGCTGGTATTTTGGTTGTTTGCTCCAAACAGCATTTCAAAGGGGTTCTTTACAGGATTATTTTTTTCCGGCATTGGTGCCAATAGCTCAATTATACGCATTGCAGCCATTCTACTGGCTTTGTCTTCTACTTCTGCCATTTTTTGTTGACGTACCATTCTAATGCTTGTTTCCACCAAGTCTCTGACAATTGATTCTACATCTCGCCCTACATAGCCAACCTCGGTAAATTTGGTAGCTTCCACTTTTACAAATGGAGCACTGACTAGCCGAGCCAAACGCCGGGCAATTTCTGTTTTACCCACACCTGTGGGACCAATCATTAATATATTTTTCGGAACCACTTCTTCTATTAAATCTTCTGTGAGTTTGCTTCGGCGGTAGCGATTACGTAATGCAATGGCTACTGCTTTTTTTGCTTCGGTCTGGCCAACAATATACTTATCCAGTTCTAAGACTATTTGACGCGGTGTTAAAGCTTCCATCATACAGCCCCCCTATAATTCTTCAACCACGATATTGTGGTTTGTAAATATACAGATTTCAGCAGCAGTGTTCAATGCTTCTTCTGCAATTTCTTTTACATCAAGTTGGCTGTGTTTAATTAAAACCCTTGCCGCCGCCAAAGCATAACTGCCGCCGCTGCCAATTGCCGCAACACCGTCGTCCGGTTCAATCACTTCCCCATTACCGGATATGATTAGTAAATGTTCTTCGTTAGCTACAATCAGTAGCGCTTCTAACCTACGCAGCATGCGATCCATGCGCCATTCCTTGGCCAGTTCAACCGCAGCTCGCAGAATATTGCCATGAAATTCTTCCAATTTAGATTCAAACTTTTCAAAGAGCGTGAACGCATCAGCCACCGATCCGGCAAAACCCGCCACAACTTTCCCTTTATACAAACGACGAATCTTGTTGGCATTATGTTTAAACACAGTTTTGTCTCCAAAAGTAACCTGACCATCACCGGCAATGGCCACTTTTCGACCATCCTTCACCGCCACAATAGTGGTAGCATGGAACATAATATCTCTTTCCTTTCAACAATTATTTATTATATTATTTTTAAAACATATTGACAATGATTTATACTAATTGTTCGACAATTTTTATGATCTGGGGTGTGTTTTTTGGTATATTTCTTTAATTTTTTCCTTAGTTAAATGGGTGTATATTTGGGTGGTAGACAATCTAACATGCCCCAGCAATTCTTGTACAGTTCTCAAATCCGCTCCCCTTTCCAACAGGTGGGTAGCAAATGTATGCCTGATAGAATGAGGTCCACATTTTTTTAAATTAACTTGCATTAAATATTTGTCCAATACTTTTCTTACTCCGCGATCAGATAATCGTTCACCTCGATAGTTTAAAAATAAAGCCTCAGTATTACTGGCGCTTTTATTGACCAGTTCAGGCCGCCCCCTACTAATATACTTATTGACAGCCTCCACAGCATATGACCCCAATGGAACCACCCGCTCCCGAGATCCTTTTCCTAAGACCTTTACATAACCTGATAATAGGTCAATATCATTTATATTTAAAGCTGTTAGCTCGCTTACCCTTAACCCACTGGCATAAATGGTTTCCAAGAGCGCTTTATCTCGTATTCCCAGAAAAGTGTCTGGAGGAGCCGATAGCAATTTCAACATTTCATCTTGATAAAAAAAATTTGGTAATTTTTTTTGTTGTTTTGGTGTAGACACCCTAGACAATTGGTTGTTAGGTAGCACTTCCTCCCTGTTTAAATACTCAAAGAATGATCTCCATGCTGCCAGTTTTCTGGCAACTGTAGTTCTAGCCATCTTTTTATTTTGTAATTGTGCCAGATAGCAACGCATAGCACGGTGATCAATATCTTCAGGTTGAACCGCTGTGTCATCCTTCCCCAACAATTCCGCAAAAAAATCCAAACCTTTAAATATATCCTTTTGATATTCTTCCACCGTGCGAGGAGATGAGTTTTTTTCAACCTGCAGATATATTAAAAAATTGTCTATGTGATGATACATTACAATTCAGCTACCTTAAATTGATTTAAGCTCTCTAGTGCCCGTTGGGAAAGAGTTTCATTCTTAAGTTTTTTATTCTTTATTCTTTTCTCCAACGGAGGGAGTAACCCAAAGGTTATATTCATGGGCTGAAATTTTTTGGGGTTGGCAGTGGTGATATAGTGTAAAAGCGCCCCGTGGGCAGTATCTTTAGGAAATACCAGCGGCGTTTTACCCGCCACCAACCTAGCAGCATTTAAACCAGCTACCAATCCAGCGGATGCAGATTCCACATAACCCTCCACACCAGTTATCTGCCCGGCAAAAAGGATATTAGATTGTTTCTTAAACTGCAAAGTAGGTTCCAGTAGCACAGGGGAGTTAATGTAAGTGTTTCGGTGCATTACACCATAACGCACAATTTCTGCTTCTTCCATTCCCGGTATTAGCCTAAAAACACGTTTTTGTTCACCCCATTTAAGGTTAGTCTGAAAGCCAACCATATTGTACAGTGTCCCTTCTGTATTGTCTTGACGCAGTTGAACCACTGCATGGGGGCGTCTATCGGTGCGAGGGTCAACTAACCCCACCGGCTTTAACGGACCGAATAATAACGTCTCTCTTCCCCTAGCTGCCAATGCTTCCACTGGCATGCAACCTTCAAAATGTACTTCCTTTTCGAACTCTTTTAGCTGTGCCCTCTCTGCACTTATTAATGCTTCATAAAAAATGTTATACTCCTCTTCGGACATGGGGCAGTTTAAATACGCTGCTTCACCTTTGTCATACCGAGAGGAGCGAAAAATAATGTCCATATTTAGTGACTCTAAGGAAACAATTGGAGCAGCAGCATCATAAAAGTACAGGTGACTGCTCCCTGACAAATCTTTGATTTGTTCCGCTAGCCTATCTGATGTCAGTGGACCGGTAGCAATAATATTTATTCCTTCCTGAGGTATTTCCGTAAGTTCCTCTCTAACTACCTCTATCATAGGATGTTCTTCTAGCAAGCCGGTAATATAAGAAGAAAAAGCTTCCCGGTCAACAGCCAGCGCACCACCTGCAGGCACTTGATGTTTATCTGCACTCTGCATGATTAGGGAATCCAAAGTGCGCATTTCTTCTTTCAACAGGCCAACAGCGTTTGTTAAAGCATGTGCTCGAAGTGAGTTGCTACACACCAGTTCAGCAAATTTGTCAGTGTGATGAGCCGGTGATTGTTTTTTAGGTCGCATTTCGTATAGTTTTACCTGAATTCCACGTCTAACCAGCTGCCATGAAGCTTCCACCCCGGCCAAGCCAGCACCTATAACAGTAACATGATTGTTCTGCATAAATTGTTACAACTCCTGAGTAAAATGTAATTGTTTCTATTAGGCTAGGCATTCTGAATTCAGCTGTCTTTATTTAGAATGCTACAAGTATTTATTAATTTCTTGTAAAAGAAATTTTGTATCGGAAATATTACCGTAGCCAACACCTCTTAAGAATCAGTTAGTATGTCTGACTACTATTCCTGTTTCTGACTTCTAAGTAGTTTTAATGGTGGCCTCATCCTCCTGTTTCCCTTTACCTTTATAACCACATTCTTGATCAATGCATTTAAAGTATGGCTCTTTACCCCTGGCATTTTTCTGAACCATCAAACCGCCACATTCCGGGCATTCTTCTTTTATCGGTTGATCCCAAATCATAAATTCACATTCTGGGTA
Organism: Bacillota bacterium; assembly: GCA_009711615.1. GTDB lineage: Bacteria > Bacillota > Desulfotomaculia > Desulfotomaculales > Desulfohalotomaculaceae > Desulforadius. The sequence continues at coordinate 5,717 of VENI01000018.1, forward strand.
ACTACTGCAACCGTAAAAACGGCGTCCTTTTTTACTACGGCGCAACACTATATCCCCTTCGCATTCTGGACATTTTACTCCAGTTGGTTCTAATAGCGGTTTTGTGAACCTACAATCTGGAAATCCTGGACAGGCTAAAAATTTTCCAAAACGGCCAATTTTAATTACCAAGTTACGATCGCAATGCTCGCATATTTCGTCAGTTACTTCGTCTTCAATCTCCACCTTGCCAATGGCTTCATCAGCTTTCTCCAGGGTTGTACTAAAAGGTTTATAGAAATTCTTAAGCACCTTAATCCAGTCCAAGTCCCCTTCTTCTATTTTATCAAGGTTCTCTTCCATATCAGCGGTGAATTCAAGATTGATAATATCAGGGAAATGCTCTTTCAACAATTCCAACACTATAGTTCCCAATTCAGTTGGATAGAGTTGTTTGTTTTCTCTAACCACATATCCCCGCTTTTGTATTGTATCTACAATGGGAGCATACGTACTGGGCCTACCAACACCCTGCTCTTCCAGTGCCTTTACCAACGAAGCATCTGTATAGCGGGCAGGTGGTTGCGTAAAATGTTGCTTGGAATCAAGCTTTTTAACCTTTAACTTGTCACCTTCACTTAATTCAGGTAGCAAACCCTCTTCATCTTTTTTGTATTTGTCACCTTCTTCAGTATGTACCTGAATAAAACCAGGAAATTTCAGCACTGAACCGTTTGCTCGAAAACTATATTGTCCAGCATTAATATCCAGTCTAGTGGTATCCATTACCGCAGGAGCCATTTGACTGGCTACAAAACGAGACCATATCAATTTATACAGCCTATACTGATCCCTTGTCAAGAATTGCTTTATTGATTGAGGGTCAAGGTGTACATAGGAAGGACGTATTGCCTCGTGGGCATCTTGTACCTTGCTATCTTTTTTTGCTTTTTCTCCTCTTTGTTTAACTTCCTTTGGCACATAAGACGGCCCAAAACGCTCTAATATCAGCTTTTTGGCATCTTCCTTTGCAGTTTCTGATACCCTCTTGGAGTCTGTTCGAATGTATGTAATTAAACCCGTGGTGCCCTCATCTCCAATTTCCAAACCTTCGTAAAGTTGCTGTGCCACCACCATGGTTTTACGAGCAGTGAAATTGAGTTTACCATAGGATTCCTGTTGTAACGAACTGGTGGTAAATGGTGACGCCGGATGCCTTTGCTTCTCCTTCTTGGTAACTTTTACCACTGAAAACTCCTGGTCTTTCAGATTTTCAAGTACCTCATCCATCTGCTCTTTACTTTTTATTTCTATCTTTTTATTTTTGTACTTATTCAGTTTAGCATCTAAGCTACCTTTATCCGGCTTAGAAAGATTTGCGGTCAGTGACCAATACTCTTCGGGCACAAAATTTTCAATTTCCTCTTCACGGTCTACAATCATACGTACTGCCACCGACTGTACCCGACCTGCCGAAAGACCTTTTTTTACTTTCCGCCATAGTAACGGGCTTAAATTGTACCCCACTAACCGGTCTAAAATCCTTCTGGCTTGTTGGGCATTAATTAAATCCTTATTTATTTTCCGGGGACTTTTAACAGCATTCTTAATAGCATTTTTAGTTATTTCATTAAATTCAATCCGGCATTTGCTCTCTTCTTCTAAACCCAAGGCCGTCTGCAAATGCCATGCAATAGCCTCCCCTTCCCGGTCGGGGTCAGATGCCAACAACACTTTGTCTGCCTTTTTCACTGCAGACTTCAGTTCCTTTATTACATCGCCCTTACCGCGAATGGTAATATATTTTGGGTTAAAGTCATTCTCCACGTCTACACCAAACTGACTTTTGGGCAGGTCCCGAACGTGACCCATTGATGCCTTGACCTTATAATTCCTACCTAAAAATTTGCCAATACTCTTTGCTTTGGCAGGAGATTCAACAATTACTATCGTCTTATTAGCCAATTAATAATACACCCCTATACACTGCACATATTGGTGTTTTTTCACTGTTTTAATTAAAATAACACCTTGTATATATTTAGAACTGTTACCCAGATTTGACAGCGGCATACATTTTCCCGGGCATTTTTTTAATTAGTCCCTTTACTTCTAGAAACATCAATGCGGCCATTATCTCCTGGGAAGGTGACTCCAAACGCTGTATCATATCTTCCACATGCAGTGGATCAGCCTTTAATACATCATAAACCAATTTCTCTGTTTTACTTAGTTTATACTTCGGCTGACTATTATCTGCATTTTCTTTAAACAAATTTTCACTTTCCAGTCCCAGTTCTTCCAAAATATCAGCCGTTGATGTTGCCGGCCTTGCCCCTTGCTTTAATAGTTTCAACGGACCAATACTCATTTTACTGTAAATACTTCCAGGCACTGCCATCACTTCCCGACCCTGCTCTAAAGCCAAGTCAGCCGTAATCTGGGCTCCGCTTTTTTGGGCACCCTCAACAACTACCACCACTTGTGAGATACCACTTATTAATCGATTTCGTGAAGGAAAATGCCACGGTTCTGGTTGGGAACCCAGTGGGAACTCGGTTATAATGGCACCCTTTTCAATAATTTCGTCCATTAATTTCCTGTTCTCAGGTGGGTATACAACATCTAAACCACAGCCCAAAACAGCAACAGTATAACCATCGTCCTTTAGTGCTCCACGGTGGGCAGCACTGTCAATACCCCTGGCCATTCCGCTTATAACAGCTACATTATGTTCTGCAAGTTCACCTGAAAATCGTTGGGCTACTGTGCGTCCATAAGCAGTAGCCTTACGGGAGCCAACCAGAGCAGCATTATAACCCAACTTGTCCAAACTCCCCCGCACAAACAAAACCGGTGGTGGATCAAATATTTCCTTTAACATTTCAGGATAGCTTTTATCATTATAAGTTATAAATTCTACCTGGTGCTGTTGCAATCTTTCCAGTTCCTTATTAAAGCTTATTTTAGATTTTCTAGATATCAACCCTTCGGCCATAACTCGAGTCATACCAGGAACCTCAAGCAATTCTCTTTCTTTTGCCTGCCAAGCAGCTTTGGGAGAATTAAAGTAATTTATGATCTCCCACACACGCTTACCCACACCTGGCATTAGTAACTGCCACCCCAACCAGTATAACCTATCGTCCAAACGCCTCACCTCATTAATAAGCTGTAAAAGCAGTTAAAATAGGCAATTCTGGAAACAACAGATTTTTCCTGCTGGCCAGTGTAAGTATTTTTCGCTAAGCAGATATTTTATCACGTTCAACATGGTCCTTATATTACTTTCAATATTTTAACTCATGTAATGAAAAGGAACAATGTAGAATTGTGGTAAGCTTGGGCAAAGCTCAGGCAATCATTCATTTCTCATTCTGCATACTTTAAAGCAACTCTAAAATACTATCTAAGCTTTGACTGTTTTTATTAATATCGACATACAAATCACCATACAATTTTACTCTATATAAAATTGTTTGTATTGTGAAGTTTGTAGGTTTAATTTCACCTGTCTCAATTTCTTCCCACAACAACGGTGAGGAAACGGTAGCATTTGTCTTCGGTCGGAGACTGTACTGCCAAGCCATGGTTTTACCCCTAGTGTTTTGCAGGTAATCTAGGTAAATCTTCTTCTCCCTTTTTTCTACCACCCTTTCTGTAGTAGTTTTAGATGGATATACCTTTTCAATAAATTTCGCAATAAATTTAATTACATTTGTTACTTCTTGAAATGTATACTTAGGTATAATCGGAATAAATAAGTGTATCCCCCTTGAACCGGAAGTTTTCGGGTAACAATCTAGCCCAAACTCCTGGAGCGCTTTTTTCACTAGCAGTGAAGTTTTTAATACTTCATTAAATTGTGAATGATCGGGAGGGTCTAAATCCATCACCGCAATATCAGGATATTCTATATTATTTATTCGAGATGTCCAAGCATGTATTTCTAGACAACCCAGGTTTGCCAACCACAGCAAAGTGGGTAAATCATTACAAACAACATAGTTTACTGTTTTTTCCGAATGGGGCACAGCAGTAGTTTTCACCCAGTCTGGGGCATGTTCAGGACATTCCTTTTGATAAAAATATTCCCCTTCAATGCCGTTTGGGTATCGTTTCATCACTAGCGGTCTATCATTGATATGAGGAAGCAATACCTCCGCAATGTCATGATAATATTTAATTACGTCCCCTTTGGTAATACCGGTTGGGTACATTAATTTGTCTAAATTTGTCAGTTTAATATTTTTATCATTTATACTCACAATTTTGTCTTTTTTGGATGGCATTTGTATCACCCCTGTGAAACTATTCTGTCCTTATTAAAAAGCAAATATTTTAGTTATTGAACGGGGGTCAATTTTCCACCAATAACCCATACTGTGAACCATCTTAAGTTCTAGCTCTTTTTTTACATTCCTTGGCCCACCTGCATAATCAATCCGTAAGTTTACTTGTAAAGTATTTGTTTGTAGGTCCATTTTTTGCAGTTCATATGACAAGTTGGAAATTTTTTTTATATCAATATCAAACTCCTCACTATTAAACTTCGGTTCTTCAACAAGTGTACTTAGAGCAATGTCAGAGGCATGCTGACTGACTGCAATTAAAAATACCTCAGCAACTTTTTCAGGTTGAGCATACTTAAACATTTCAGGTTGTCTTCCCGCCGCCTTCCAAACCATTATTTGATGAGCTAAATCTGTTTTATTTGGACTTTGGTGGGTAGTACTGTCCTTAAAATGAATACAAAAATGTCCGTCAAAATTATTGTGTCGTATCGCTCCTGCTCCATGTGGGTAGCCACTCATGGATGCAGCAAGGCGGGTGTTACCCACTTCAATAATAACCGCCCGCCGGCGCCAGCTCCACTGGCCGTTGTAAATTTCTTTCATTATTTCCGTATCATTGGAAGTTAGCGGTTGTACATCGGCATGATAATCACCAGCTCTGCGCTGCACGTTAAATCGCAAACCAGTATCCAAATCTTCCACTGTTCCTTTAGTATAACGACTAAATATTTGCCTGGCATCCTGCCATGTTAAAAGTTGCCCATATGGACTTTGTCGTTCTAATTTTCCTAAGTAGACTTTTACCTGTTCACGTAGTCTATAGCTGGGAAGTATCATTGTTCCTTCGGTGGTGAAATATTCCCCATCTTCCGTAATCAAGTAATTAATTTGCTCCTTCCCATGCTGTACCGCAATCTTGTATAACGCCATTTTTTCGGGTGGACCGGGTTGGCGCAGTTCATTTACATACTTTAAAGCGTCAACAATATCATTTTTATCCTGCTGGTTTGTCAACAATATTTCTGCCGGCCAGCGTAACGCACTAAATGTTATTTCCACCGGTTGGTCTGGCCAGTAAACCCTGGCCAGTATGGTCAAAGGTATTATAAACAGTAGGACTTTAGCCAAAGTTCGGTAGTTAAAAAATATCAGTTTTGGTAGCCGCATGCACCCTCACCCTTTTAATCTTTCCTACAAAAAGATATGGTGCAAATATAAAAGTATGTATAATTGTTAGCATTATTTTAAACTATGCAATCCCGGGGCTCTTTATCGTTTCGTAGGCCTTTATAACTGGGGTGTCGCAGCCGGCCTTCAGGAGTCATTTCGGTGTAATGTACTTCGCATACCAGTTTGGGTTGAACCCATACAGGGTTTCTTTGTTCAGATTTCGGCACTTCTAGCTTGGGTTTTTTAATTTGTAGTTCGTTTAATAATTCAAGTAACTTTTTTTGTTCACTGTTGGTAAATCCAGTCCCTACTTTCCCTTGATATACTAATTCACCGCCCTTATAACCACCCACTATCAGTGATCCTAAAAGGTTAGCCCCTTTGCCCGGTTCATAACCAGTTATTACAAATTCTGCAGATTGGATGCGGCGAATTTTTTTCCAGTAAGTAGAACGTTTTCCCGGCAGGTAAGGACTGTCTATTCGTTTAGCCATTACACCTTCCAAACTCCGATTAGTACATGCTCTATAATATTCCTGGCCATGTTCTTCAATGTACTGTGAAATAATAATGTTGTTCTGTGAATTAACTATAGCAGATAGTATTTCTTTACGTTTAAATAAGGACTCTTTTATTACAGCCTCCCCCTCAATTTCAAGAACATCAAAAGCCACGAAAACAGCAGGCAACTTATTAGCAGCTTTTTTTATTTTACCCTTATCAGTCAACCTACCCCTGCTTTGCAGTGCGCTAAAAGATGGTATCCCATCCACGAGAACCACTATCTCACCATCTAATACAACCGGCAACTTTTCTACTTGTTGATGTAGGTTAGAAAGCTCAGGAAAAACAGCACTTATATCTAGCAGGTTACGAGAGCGTATTTCTGTCTTTTTATCAAGATATACCATCCCCCGATAACCATCCCATTTTATTTCAAACAAGTAGTCCGGGTGATTAAAGGGCTCGGAGGTTACAGCTAGCATTGGTTTTATTAGTCTAGTCATGCTTTCATCATCTCCTATAGAAATTAATATACCCCGGTGTAAACTACCTACACCGGGGTATATTAATTTTAATTCACTCCCACCTGTTTTTTCCCATCCGCATCATCTACTTTCTCAGTATCATGTCTATCATAACTGCCATAGGCTTTTACTATATCACTGCGAGTAACTATTCCTTTCAAACGTTTCTTTTCATCTAGTACTGGCAGTCTTCCTACGCCATGCTTGCTCATTAATGATACCACCCTGTTCAACGGCTCATATTCATAAACATAAATTAATTCCTTCTTTATTAGTTTTTCCACGGATATATTCTCCTGGTTATCTAGTGTGGCCCAACGCAATTCATTCCTGGTAACCATTCCAATCACCACACCATCCAAATCTTTAACCGGAAAACCTTGGTGAGGGATGTGGTTTACCTCCCGTAGAGCCTTCATTGCACTATGTATTGCCAATACATATTCAACTTTTGTATTCATTACATCCTGAACCAGTACATCTTTTAATATGTCTGAACGGCGTAACTCTTCCAAGTCTAAACCTTTCCTCAAAAGCTTGGTTGTGTATATACTGTAGCCAGATAATGATGAACTAATTGCGTAACTAATTATACATGTAATCATTAGCGGCAAGATTAAGCGGTAATCATTACTCATTTCAAAAAGCAAAATTATTCCTGTTATCGGTGCAAATGTGCTACCAGCCAGAACTCCCGCCATGCCAGCAAATGCATATGCCATGGGGGAAACAGCAACATTAGGAAAAAAGTAATTAAACATCATTCCAAGCATACCGCCCAGCATAGCTCCTAAATATAGTGACGGAGCAAATACACCACCAGAACCACCAGAACCCAAGGTTATAGAAGTGGTTAATAGTTTTAACACCAGCAGTGTAATCATTAGTACAAAAGTCATTTTGCCTGCCAGTGCCATTTCAATATGACCATAACCCACTCCAAATATCTGTGGATAAAAGAAACCTATAATTCCAACCATTAAGCCACCAATTACTGGTTTAAAGTAATTTGGAACTACACTTATAGATTTAAATATATCTTCAATACTAAAAAACACTTTAATATTTAGGTATGAGAACACACCAGCTACAATACCTAAAAATCCATATAGTAATAGTTCAACCGGTGTATGCATAATAAATTGAGGCATTGTAATAAATGGTGAATTACCAAGAAGTTGATGACTAACTACTGAAGCTGTTACTGAAGATATAATTACCATCATCAAATGGGTGGCAGCAAATTCACCGAGTATTACTTCTAACGCAAACATCACCCCGCCAATGGGAGCATTAAAGGTAGCAGCAACTCCCCCAGCAGCGCCACAGGCCACTAATTCACGCATAATATGGGGTCTTGTACCTAGTAATCTTCCAACAGCAGAGCCAATCCCAGAACCAATGTGAATTATTGGGCCCACTCGTCCCGCAGAACCTCCAGAGCCAATACAAATTGCTGCAGCTAAAGACTTCACCGCAACGACTCTTCCCGGTATGCTCCCGCCGTTTAGTGCCACATCTTCCATTACTTCTGGCACGCCATGACCCCTTGCTTCTTTAGATAAGAAGTAAACCAGCGGTCCCACAATCAAACCGCCTAAGGCAGGTAGTATAACTACATAATAATGTTGCATAAAACTAAGCATCTGCTGCCCATGGTCGAAAAACATGTTTTCAAAAAAATTTAACAACCAAATAAAGCAGTATACCGCAAGCCCACAAAGGGCACCAACCACTATTCCCAAGACCATGCTTTGTACAGATCTTATTTTATTTATACTTTCAGGTAACATTTACTACACCTTCTTGCTACTATTGAATTCTCAATCACTTTTTAAACATTCTCTATATCAAAATAATACAGTTAATTAGTTAATCGGTCAAATTATATGATTTTTTGAGATCTTGAGCAAAAATGGGGGATTTTATTCTTTATTCTAAGTAATTATGATGTCTTTTTAGCAGTTTTTCGTTTTTTCTTATCTTTTTTCTCATCCTTAGCCTTATCAATACTAGCTTTTAGGGCAGACATCAAGTCAACAACCTTTTCAGTTTCCGGCTGCTCAGGTATTTCAATGCTTTCCCCAGCCACCTTAGATTGAATAACCTCCATTAATGCATGGCGATATTCATTATCATATTTATCTGGCTTAAAATCTGTGGCCATATTTTTTATTAAGTTGACTGCCATTTTTAATTCATTCTCATGTAATTGTACATTATAATCCAGTTCTGGTATGTTTCCTGTACTGCGCACTTCATCGGGATAGTACATGGTGCTCATCACCAGTGCATCATCCGCCATTCTTAATACCGCCAAAGATTGTTTCTTGCGTAGCATAACTTTGGCTACCGCCACCTTACCTGTGTCCTCAATGGCCTTTTTAAGTAAATGATAAACCTTCTGCCCTCCCTCACCTGGTACCAAATAATATGCCTTATTGTAATACACTGGATCAATGTCCTGCATATCAACAAAATCTACTATATCAACACTCTTTGCATTTGCTGCCGGAAGGTTTTCAAAGTCTTCATCCTTTACTACCACATACTTACCCTTTTCATATTCATAACCCTTTACTATATCTTCCATGGATACCTCGGTATCACAATTAGGGCAAAACCTCCGATATTGCACCGGAGTATTACATTTCTGATGTAAATAGTTAAAACGAATATCTTTATTCTCTGTGGCAGCATACATTTTAACCGGCACATGAACTAGACCAAAACTTACTGCTCCCTTCCATAGCGGACGCATTTTACCACTCCCTTTTAAAAAGTAATCTCGGTTGGTTTATTGTAACCAACCGAGATTAATATTACTTAATTTCTTCTCTAATGTTCTTAATAGCTTTGCGCGCACTTTCTTTTTCCAATGCTTCCTCTCCGGCCTCCACCTTACACTTAGTCTTTTCTAGATGGTCCATCTTTTGCTGCAATTGCTGGTGTTCTTCACCCAGACCCATTTCCTTAGCTGTTTCGTACTCTAATTTATCCAGCATTCTTTCGGTTCGAAGTTTATCAAATTCTTTTTTATGTCCCATTTAAATCACCTCATTATTATCATGGACAGGATGATGCTTAATTATGACCGACATTACATTTAATAGTTTAGACCGATACTAAATCTAAATTTTGGCAGTTATCAAAGGAAAGCATATTCTCTTGGAGAATATACTAGATACCTTATCTTTAATCTCAAAAATATGAATAAGAGCATAATTACTAAAGACTTTGATAAAAAGTAACAGATAACGGAAAAAATAGTTTTAATAAAAATGAAAGGATGTATTAGATGTCCTGGTTCTTGCTTATCTCAATGGCTGAGCGTATGGGTATAATTGTTGCCATTGCTTTTCTATTTACTCGCTTGTCTCGTTTTCGTGGCTTGCTAGAACATTCACCAAATTATCAAGAAAAAGTACTACTGGCATTTATTTTTGGTGGTTTTGGGATACTTGGTACTTACACTGGAATTACAATTAGTCCAGGGGAAGTACAACATCAATTTCCTGGTAGTTTATCTTATGAAGACGCCATTGCAAATTCACGGGCAATTGGCGTGATGGTAGCCGGTTTGTTAGGGGGTCCAATAAGTGGTATTGGTGCTGGTCTATTGGCTGGCGTTCACCGAGTAAGCTTGGGTGGTTTCACCGCCACGGCATGCGGTGTATCAACTATTTTTGAAGGCCTAATAGCAGGGCTCGTTTATAAAAAATTCCAACAAGGTAGCGGCATTTCAGTGCAAACAGCTTTGTTCACCGGTATTGCTGGTGAGGTTGGACAGATGATTATAATTATTTTAATTGCACAGCCACTAGCTAAGGCATCAGCACTGGTGGAAATTATCGCTTTACCGATGATACTAGCCAACAGTCTTGGTATTGCACTCTTTATTGCTATTTTGCATATGGTGTTGGAAAATGATCAACGTATTGGTTCCATTCAGGCACAAAAGTCCTTATCCATTGCCGATAAAACTTTATCACATCTACGTACTGGACTAAATTACCAATCTGCACAGGCAGCTGCTCAAATTATTAAAGAGGAAACAGCCATGGCCGCAGTGGCCTTAACTGATGACAAAATCATTCTGGCCCATGTGGGTCAAGGTTCAGATCACCATCAAATCGGTTCTCAGGTTTTAACAGCGGTAACTAAAGAGGTATTGGATACAGGGAAACTGAAAGTGGCTTCCTCTCCATCTGAAATTTTGTGCCAACATAAAGGTTGTCCGCTACAGTCGGCTATAGTGGTGCCGTTAAACAATGGTGAAAAAATTATTGGTACATTAAAATTGTATTTCTCTAAAAAGAGAAAACCAGATAAGTATACTTTTGAATTAGCTAGAGGGTTGGGACAACTTTTTTCCACACAGTTAGAACTGGGAGCAGTTGAAAGGCAAGCTCGTTTACTACAGGATGCAGAAATAAAGGCCTTACAGGCCCAGATAAACCCTCACTTTTTATTTAACTCTTTAAATACTGTAATTTCTTTAATACGCACTAACCCCAGTGATGCTCGAAAAGTATTAATAGAACTGGGTAACTACATTAGGCAGAACCTTAAATCATCTTTAAGCGCCTGGAACACATTTGATGTTGAGCTTAAACATGTGCAAGCTTACCTGGCAGTGGTACAGGCCCGTTATTCAAACCAATTAGAAGTAAATATAAATGTACCTACAAACTTATACAATATAAAACTACCTCCACTGACATTACAACCACTAGTAGAGAATGCAGTGCAACATGGTTTCAAAAAAATTACAGATGGATCAACAATTAACATTTATGCTGAACCTACAGAAAATTATATCAAAATTTCTGTTCAGGATAATGGCATCGGAATAGAACCCGAAATTATACAATCATTGTTTATCAATGAAAAGCAACAAGGCAAAGACAGAATTGGTTTAAACAACGTAAATGGTCGCCTTACTGGTATTTTTGGGCCTGAATCCCACTTGGACATATCTAGTTCTTCGGGTAAAGGTACAAAGGTTACATTTAAAATACCCAAATAGAATATAAAGCAGGAGTGATAAAAATGAGAGTAATTGTGGTTGATGATGAAGCTCCGGCTCGAGATGAATTAACTTACCTTTTAAAACAGCATTCAATGGTGGACGTGGTGGGAGAATGTGATGATGGTGATTCTGCTATTCAGCTTTGTCGAAGAGAACGGCCAGATGCAGTGTTTCTAGACATTCACATGCATGGTAGTGACGGAATGCAGACCGCACGACAATTACTAAAGTTTAATAACCCTCCTCTACTGGTATTTGCCACTGCCTATGATCAACATGCTGTGGAAGCGTTTGAAGTTAAAGCTTCTGACTATATATTAAAGCCTTTTTCTGAAAAGCGGGTGGCTGAAACTGTTGAAAAACTAAATGGGATAATAAATAATAAAAAACATAGCAACATAATGCAACAGAAAATAGCTGTTTACGAGGATGAACGTATACAGCTACTGAATCCTGAAGAGATAGTTTATTTCACCCGCAAGGAACGAGATGTAATAGCAAAAACAAAAGATAAAAGATATAACGTTAACTACACCCTACAACAGTTAGAAAATCGAACTTCTAATGAACTTTTTTTAAAACCACACCGTAGTTTTTTGGTAAACGTTAATAAAATTGAAAATATTGAACCATGGTTTAACGGTTATCAATTAGTAATGAAAGACAATGATAAGTCTAAGGTTCCGATAAGTCGCGCTGGAATGAAAGAAATTCGCCGTCTTTTAGATATATAGTTTGCATTTGGTACACTAGATGAAACCAACCACACCCTCCTTTTAACAGAACATGCACTAAACAAACAGCTGTATCAATATTTATACTATAATCTAATTAACAAACTATCAAACTAATATCTTTAAGGAGGGGTTACTATGTTTACATTTCTTATTTCAATTGTCCTTTTGATCGTGGGCTATTTTACTTACGGTAAATTCGTTGAACGGGTTTATGGTATTGATGAAGAAAAACAGACGCCAGCCTATGAGAAAAACGACGGTGTGGACTATCTCCCCATTGAGTGGAAAAAAGCCAGTCTTATTCAATTGCTAAACATCGCTGGCTTAGGACCTATTTTTGGCCCAATCATGGGTGCACTTTGGGGACCAGTTGCCTTCATTTGGATTGTACTGGGAAGCATATTTGCTGGTGCAGTACATGATTATTTCTCTGGAATGCTCAGTATGAAACATGGCGGAGCAAGCTTACCTGGAATTGTAGGAAAATATCTTGGTAACGGTATGCGAATTTTTGTTAATGGTTTTGCATTGATACTACTAGTATTAGTTGGTACAGTGTTTATGACTGGTCCAGCAAAACTTCTGGCAGACATGACCACTGGTTGGATGACCCTTTCTGTTTGGGCTGGAATTATTCTAGTTTATTACATTATCGCTACTATGCTGCCAGTTGATAAAATCATTGGCCGCTTTTACCCGGCCTTTGGGGCGTTATTACTGATAATGGCTTTTGGTGTTGGTGCAGGTTTATTAATTCAAGGTTATCAAATTCCTGAGTTAACCCTTGCCAATATGCACCCAGATGCACTGCCAATTTGGCCATTATTGTTTATCACCATTGCCTGTGGGGCAATATCAGGGTTCCACGCCACACAATCGCCAATTATGGCACGTTGTACCCAAAATGAGAAATATGGTCGTAAAATCTTCTATGGCATGATGATTGGTGAAGGTATTATTGCCATGATTTGGGCGGCAGCAGGTATGACATTCTACGGTGACTATGCCACTTTAGCTACAGTTATCAACGAAGCCGGCCCTGCCGGTGTGGTTAAAGAAGTGGCCACCACTCTGTTGGGCGCTGTAGGTGGTACCTTGGCTGTGTTGGGTGTTATTATTCTCCCCATCACTTCCGGTGACACAGCGTTCCGTAGTGCAAGAATGCTAATTGCAGATTTTGCAAAGTTACCTCAGAAAGAATTCCCTAAACGTTTAATGATTGCTATACCATTGTTTGTAGTAGGTTATATGCTCACTAAAATTGATTTTAACTTCCTTTGGCGTTACTTTGCCTGGGCAAACCAGACAACTGCCATGATCATGTTATGGGCAGCCGCAGTATACCTTTTACAGAACAAAAAACTACACTGGGTAGCATCGATACCAGCTGCATTTATGACGATAGTAACATTCACCTATATCTTAATGGCAGAGGAAGGCCTGAAACTAGCAACTAGTATTGCCTACCCACTGGGCTTTGCACTGGCACTGATACCCATGGGGCTTTTTGCCAGAAAAGTGCTGCAAAATAATGGTACAGCAAAAACTGAAAATAAGTCTTTATAACAAGTAGTTAAGCATAAAGAAAACGCTTGGAGTTAAATCTTCAAGCGTTTCTTTATGCTTAAAAAAAGTTTGTTAATGTGATACAAATTACAGTTCACTATCATTAATTACATTATAATAAACCACAGATAAACAAATTTCATTATACAAGGAGGCATTAACTATGAAAAGAAACATTATTCAAATAGATCAAGACAAATGTATCGGCTGTGGACTATGTGCCAATGCATGTATGCAAGGCGCTATTAAGATAATAAATGGAAAAGCACAACTGGTTTCTGAATCTTACTGTGATGGCTTGGGGATGTGTCTACCCCAGTGTCCTGTTGATGCAATTAAATTAGTGGAAAAGGAATCAGAATCCTTTAACCATGAAAGATCGAATATTAAACTTAAAACAAATAATGACAGTGTACAGTTTTCCGGATGCCCGTCCGCACAAACAAAGTTAATAGATCATGAAGAAGAGGAAGTCGCTAAACATGGTAATCAGCCCTCTCGACTGCGGCAATGGCCTATCCAACTTCACCTGTTAAACCCTGAAGCTCCTTACTTTAAGGATGCAAACCTACTATTGTGCGCCGATTGTGTGATGGCATCATACGGTGATTTCCAAGAAAAGCTTTTAAAAAACCGCACTATTGCCATTGCCTGTCCTAAGTTGGATAACACTCAAGGATATGTAGAAAAACTGACGCAAATCCTGAAGGTGAACAACATTAAAACCATTGTTGTCGGTCGTATGGAAGTACCTTGCTGTGGAGGTATAACTACAATCCTAAAACAAGCTCTTGATAATTCTGAGAAAGACATCCCTGTACGGGAAGTAGTTATTTCGGTAGATGGCAAAGTGAAATAATTAAATAAGATTAAGTGAGACAAAAGTTAAACCCGGCCTAAAAGGCCGGGCTTAACTTTATTTATTATAATTAATTAATTAGTTCATCTATAATATTCCTAGCCATTAACACACCACAAGCACTGGCTTGCGATAACCCTCTTGTTATTCCTGCTCCGTCTCCTCCAGCGTATAATCCTTTAATCTCTGTTTCAAACTTGTTGTTTAGTTTAGGGCGGCTGGAATAAAATTTTGCTTCTACACCATATAACAAAGTGTGCTCTGAGGCAATACCTGGTGTTACGTTATCCAGAGCTTCAATCATTTCACAAACACTTTTAAGTGTGCTATATGGCAGAGCCAAAGCCAAGTTTCCTGGTACTGCTTCTTTTAAGGTTGGTTCTATAAAACCTTCATTGATGCGTTTTTCTGTGGACCTTCTACCTTTTAATATATCCCCATATTTTTGCACTAGCACACTACCGTTTGACAAATCATTAGCCAGTTTGGAGATCGCTCTGGCATATTCGTTGGGCTTATCAAAAGGCTCTGAAAACTTGTGAGAAACTAGTAACGCAAAGTTTGTATTTTGACTGCCTAGTTTTTTGTCTTTGTATGAATGTCCGTTAGCCAGCATTACACCACTGTGGTTTTCCACCACAACATGACCTGAAGGGTTACTGCAGAAAGTTCTTACTGTTGTTCCCACTGAAGTTCTATAAATAAACTTTCCTTCATAAAGGTTTTCGTTTATTTCTTCCATGATTGTATCTAAGGTTTCTACCCTTACCCCTATATCAACCTGATTGTTAGTCATATCTATATTATAGTTCTTTAAAATTTCTGTTAGCCATTTGGAACCATCTCTACCCGGTGCAATCACAACTCTTTTACCTTCAATACTCTCTCCATTATTAGTAATAATTCCAGAAATGAAGAGTTGATCATCACTATCTTCCCGTACAAGAATATCTTTAACTTCTTTATCAAATACCATATCAATTTTATCATTCAAAAACTCATAAATGTCTTTTAATATTCTTAAGTTTTGCTCTGTTCCCAAATGACGGACATTTGCTCTTAATAATTTAAGGCCAGCCGCGAGCCCTTTCTTTTCTATTTCTTTTACAGCTGGTGTTGTTGGATCTGTTATATCAGTTGTGGCACCATGCTCCAAGTTTAATTTATCAGCATAACTAATTAGTTCAAGAACTTCCGAAGAAGGTAGATAATCTGTCATCCAACCGCCAAACTCTGTGGTAATGTTAAATTTGCCATCAGAGTATGCTCCTGCCCCACCAAAACCATTTGTAATAGAACATGCCGGAATACAACCTGAATATTCTTTTTTTTGCGTTGCAGGAGGACATTTTTCAACCTTTTTTTGTAGTATGGGACATTTACGTTTATAAATATCTCTTCCCTTATCCACTAGCAAAACTTTTAAATGTGGTGCCTTTATTGTCAACTCATAACAGGTAAATATGCCTGCTGGCCCTGCGCCCACAACTATTACATCATATTGTTTACTCATAGCTTTCAACTCCATTCTAGCTTTTGGTTAGCTAAATGCCCCAAATTTATATTATAGTTTATCTGCAAGAAAATATCAAGAAGGTTTCCCTATGAAAGGTAACCTTCTTGATATAACATAGCTGAATATAGCTAAGTCACTTACTTTTAGCTCTTTGGTTCTAAAACTTTACATTGTTAATTTCTTTTAATGACTTCAACTCATTAATTTTCATCCTGTATTTTGAGATGGTGTAAAGGTTATCTTCAATATAAAGCGATCTATTAATAATCCCAGTCTTCTCTTGTTTTTCGTCTAATCTATGAGTCACTGTGCCTTTTAAATCTATCCCACCTTCTGGAGAAATATTAAATACATATAACCCACTAACATCTTCAATAATTTTTCTTTTTGTCTGTCCTTCTATTATTCTATAAGGCAGTTGTCGCTGTATGGGTACTGCCAATATACCTTTCTCCCGGCTAAACAATACCGCTTTGTGATTACGTAGTGCCTCCGAGTTGGTATAACCACCATTATTTTTAACAACATAATTAGAGATCTCCCTGGGGTCGGATGGATTGCTGACATCAAACAAAGATACCTTCACTCCTAAATCCCTCAACCGCGGTTCGCTGTTTGTAGTTGCAGAACTAAGAGAACTTGCATCAGGTACAATTTGTGGTACCACTTCTTTACCAATTCCAATCAAATGGTTTTCATCATATGGATGTAGGTAGCTGGAAAAACCCGGTATCTTAAGTTCACCTAATACTTTTGGGTTGTACGGATCTTCTAAATCAATAACATATAAAGGGTCCATCTGACGGAATGTAACCATATAAACTTTCTCGCCCATAAATCTTGCTGAATAAATTCGCTCATTGGGTGCTAACCCTTCCAATTTACCAACAATACTTAGGTTGCTGTCTAATGTATAGACATTGTTCTTTGATACATCATCTTCCGTTAGCCAGTTGCTTGTGGTTGTTGCTATTCTAAATACTCCATCATGTTCATCCATGGAGAATTGATTTAATACTAACCCTGGTACTTTACCTGTTGCTACATAGGATATATTATCTTTGTTAACAGCTAGTTTATGAATTAGAGTATTGTTACTATCCTTTGCAAATTCTCGCCGCCAATTATTCCATAGT
Organism: Bacillota bacterium; assembly: GCA_009711615.1. Classification (GTDB taxonomy): domain Bacteria; phylum Bacillota; class Desulfotomaculia; order Desulfotomaculales; family Desulfohalotomaculaceae; genus Desulforadius. The sequence goes on from VENI01000018.1 coordinate 23,035, forward strand.
TTTCTGGTTGTATTCTCAAATTCCACCCGTTCCTCATGTGATAGTTGGCTAACGTAGTCTTGCATTAATGTGTTAATATTACTCAATTGAGCTTTAATATCATTATTAGTCGTAACAATATTATTTAGTTCATTTTTAATCTCACTGGGTACCACTTTAGATAAATCACTTATAATCTCACTTCCGTATTCAGACATATCAGGGTGGGATCTACTGGTTAAGTATATGTTACCCTTTGAGACATAAATGTTGTTTGATACCCCTGTTAAAAAAATCTCACTGTTTATTAATACATCTTCTTTAAGATCTACTGCCAATATTGTAGTATAACGATATGAATAGTCTGGGTAAACAATACACTTTATTTCAGAAGGTGAAACTTCTTTTCCCTTTCCATCAATTGCAATATAGGGTATGTTTACTTCCGTGTCATTCTCCCGATATCTTACAGGAGTATTAATTAAAATATAAACATAGTTCCCCACCATTCTAGAATCATAGTAACCCCCATCGGTTTCAATCTTCTTTATCGCTTTGGGGTTAGCTTTATTATTAATATCATATATTTGGGCAAAATTATTCCCCATAACAATTAGGCGGTTATCATTAATAAAAATTTTGTTTGCATAACCATTGATGTTAATTTCAGAAATAATTCTTGTTTGATCTGCTGGATAAGCATTCATTATAACCACTTTATCTCCAGTAGTCACATATAAGTATTGCCCATCACTTTTAACAATGTCTGCCTCGTCAACCCCTTCCACCTGCACATTGGTTTCCGAGTATTCCCTACCGACCCTGTCTTGAGCTAGAGCAGAAGATGACTCCGATTTTTTCACTGCCTCTGCTGTATCAACCGCTTCATCAACCATAACTCCGGCATGATAGCCCAAAAACCTTGCAGTACTAACATTGTTTCTTATGTAATTGGTCAATTCCTGTTTAGTGGAGAAACTCTTAAGCTTGTCAGTGTAACTGTAAGGATTCCTATTTTCTTTAGAGCCTTGTGCAGTACAGGCAGTAGCTATTAGCGATAGAACCATGGATAATATAATTACCATTACATAAGCAAGTCTTTTACCCTTCATATAACCAAACCCCTTTTCACTTCTTTTCTATATGGCGTATCAATATGCAAAAAAGTTTCATTAAAAAGCACCGGATCATATTTATATTTCCGGCGCTACAAGCTTTATCTCTTCTGGCTGCAGATTGTATATTTTGTATATATATTTATCAATCGCTTTTTTATACTTTTCAACTTCTAATTGCTTTTCCTGACTTATCGTGTAGTCAGCAGCAATCGTCCGTTCTAATATATTATCAACCAGATTAATGATATGTTCTTTAATGTCTTTATTTGGATTAATAATAGGGATTTGTTTAATCTGCGGTGGTCCTACCCTTAAGTACCCGCTTGATAAAGACAGTGACTTAAAAAAGTTTACATAATAGAAGTTTATCAGTTTACTGTTTAACACCGCCAGTAAATATTTTAACTCTACATCTTTTTCAAGGATAATAACAGTGGATTTACCAGCAATGCATTCTCCGTCATCATAGTAACATTCTAACTGTTTGGTCATTCCACTAACAATTATTTTTACTGAATTTGCTTGCAGATACCGTTTGTAGGAAATGTTCTTTAAACTCTTTTCCGTAATAACAGGTTTCGCATAACTTTTTTTAATATACTTAGTTCTTTTTATTCCCCACCAGCTTTGATATGGATCTATAGTTCCGGTATTAATCATTTTTTTATATGAATTCATATCTGATGTATATTCTTGTAGATAATCTTTTACCTTATATGCCTCACTTACAGCTGCTGCACCATATATATATGCATGTTCATTCAATTTAGGCAAACTGGCCAGTCGCTGCATTATTTTAATTGCATCCTGGTCAATTGAAAAGTATCTGCTCCAATGGATGTCTTGATAAAACATTTCCGGGTCTATGTAGGTTTGGTTCTTAATATTTGATGAAGTTTCCATCGTGGTTACTTTTACTTTTTCTTTATTAAAAGTTTTATCAGCCACAAATATAATGGGATAAACGTTGGCATTTTTAAATACAGGTACATTTGATAAATCACGCAACTCCAATATACTGTATTGAAGCATTATTTTTCTTAATTGTTCTGTATATTTTGCTGATAATAGCTTATTAGGAACAATATATGTAATGGTACCATTCTCTTTTAAAATGTTAAGTCCCTGTTCAACAAACACAACAAACAAGTCCCAGTTCCCCCTGGCAGATTTGAACTGACGCAAGCAGGTAGCGCGTAAATCTTCAAGGTTTCTACACATTTCTTCAGAATCCACATAAGGTGGGTTACCTATAACTATGTCAAATTTTTGGTTAAATGGATAAGTATCAACAAATTTATTATTTAGACTATTATTATGCACAATTTTTAGTTCTTCTTTTGTGTTTGTTGATAAACCTCCATTTCCCAATATAGCCAACAGTCTTTCCTTAGTTAGTTCCACAGCTTTATGTTCTATATCTGCCGCAAAAAGAGAGTTTTTAATAGCATGTAATTTTAAATTTGCCTTAGATCGATGCACCATTATTTCTTTACTCTGTTTTTTATTGACATTAGCTAATAAATAACTAGTTATGCTGGCTCTAGCATTCACTATTTCATTCAACATACCAATAATAAACGCCCCGGCTCCCACTGAAATATCAGCAACTTTAATATCAGCAAGGCACTTATCTATTAATTGTATATCATAATCTTCGAGTAACTCTCCCAAGTATATTAATCTTTGAGCTGCCTCATAATTGAGTTTGGAATTATTGACAAGGTTATTAATTAAACATTCCTTACACATATAGATTACAATTTCCCTAGGAGTATAATAGGTACCCTTAGTTTTTTGATCTTCAATTTTCAAAAACTCAATATATCGTTCCTCATCAAACATTAATTTTCCCCTCAAATCTGCACGTGTTATAATATCCGGTTAAACCGTCCCTTAGATTATTTAGTGACAATCCTAGTATAATCCAAAATAACGGTAACACCATTACAACATCTATATTAAAAAAACCTTGAATTAAATAAGTTACTATCATCATAAGGAATATATATTCAGTAGTATCCCTACACTGTCTAAAGAAATATGATAAGAATATCAAATAAGCTATTAGAGCGGGAATACCCATTGTAACAGCAATTTCTAAATAAATATTGTGGGCTTTATCAACTATACTTTTTTCATTTGTCATTATTTCTGCATACCTTAAGTGATCTGGCCCCATTCCAAAGACCCAATACTGTGGTAACAGATTAAATGATTCCTTCCAAATTAGCATTCTTTTAGTACCGGCTTTATCTTCAAGCTGTATGGCAGAATCCATTTCTTGGGGTATGCTTAATGCTCTCTTATAAATAAGACCATCTTTTGTAGGAAGTAAAGTACCTGTAACAACAATAAATACCAAAATAATCCATACCAAGTTTCTTTTCCAATTAGTAATTCTTAGAGAATATATAACTATAAAAAGAAATGAGATAAATGCCGCTAACCAAGCACCTCGTGTTAAACATACTAATAAACCTGCATATATTAAGGCAGAGCATAACAACCAATATAGCTTCTTATACTGCAGATAAAAAATAGTAGCACCTGGTAAAATAAATGCAACATAAGTGCCAAGAAAGTTTGGGTTTGCCATAGTGCCATACCCTTCTCTGTGATAAATACCTCTGAATGATTCATGTGGCACAATATTTATGTCAAAGTACTGCAAAACAGTAATTATAGAAATAATTGCAGCACAACTAATCATATAAACCAACACTTTTTCTTTGCTTTTGACTTGAAAAGCTACAGTAAACAATATGAAACAGAACAAATATGTTGTAAAGCCAGTAAAACGATAAGTCCCTATAAACGCTACATAAGTATCTGAAGCAAGTATTGCAGAAACTAAAACACATAAAAGAAAAATTGATAAAGGAATAAAAGCTGGATGTTTAACATTTCCCTTTTCCCTTAGTAAAACGTATAGCGAAAATAATGAAACCACAGCTAATACTAAATACTTTGGCAAATAAAAATAGTTATTTAAGGAATTTGGGTAAACCACTAATGGGTACACAGTTACCATAAACAATAAAATCCAATAACTAATATTAGTTTCTTTACGTAAGATTATTTTATTTTGATAGTTCAATTTAAATCTCCTTAAAATCTGTTTTAAGAATATTTCGCCCTTATAGTAAATCTATCCTGCGTATATGTGCAATTGCATACTATGGTCCAAGTTAAACAGGACTTAATACCTTATGGGAGTGAACCCTAAATTCCAACACAGTAACTTCTTTAAGAAGGTTTTCTTAAAAGTAAGCACACTCTAACAAATGGCTTAAAGTCATTTGATTTTTTAATCCATTTTTTCCCTTTATTACGAAACTGTCAATGTTTTGAAACCGAACTGCCAAATTCTTTTTGTATAATCAACTCACTAACATTAATGTTAGTTTTAAATATACATACTTTTCCCGGGAGGGAGGTGATAAACAAATAACTTATTCTTATTCATTTAAAGCTTTGTTTTTACTATAAAAAGGAGGTTGTATGATACTATGAAAAAGTTTATTATTCTTGGTACAATGAGTTTATTATTGGTTGCAACCATCGTACCTAACGCCTTTGCAGATATGGACAACACTACAGAAACAGACATGATGGTAGATAGAAATCCTGTAGAAGTAGCTGATAATAGTGATGCAGATAATAACAACAATAAAGATACAGAAACTACACCGAAAAATAATCCACCGGCACCAAACTACTACTGGCCAAACTACAACAATGAAGATCAATCTGATTACTGGAGAAATCATTTCAACTACATGGGTAGCATGATGGGTAGTATGATGGGTGGTTATGGTATGATGGGCGGTTATTACGGCCCTAATTCAGAAGGTAATGGTTATAGCGGCTGGGGTAACATGATGGGTGGTTATTATGGCCCTAATACAGATGTAAATAGTTATGGCGGTTATGGTGGCTGGGGTGGTATGATGGGTGGTTACCCTTACCCAGCTCAAACTCAATAGTAATTTCCCTTCATAAAAAAAGAGCGACATGGAAATTCAGTTTTCCATGTCGCTCTTTTATATAAAATTGTTTCGGCAGCGACCTACTCTCCCAGGGGTCAACCCCCAAGTACCATCGGCCCTGCAGAGCTTAACTTCCGTGTTCGGAATGGGAACGGGTGTACCCTCTGCGGCAACGCCACCGAAAAAC
>VENI01000014.1 GCA_009711615.1 Bacillota bacterium
CCTCCTTTCTATTCAAATATTTTAAATTTATCATCATTGAGCTTATTAACTAAATTAGTGTGTTTTCTTCTCAATGAATTATATTCAGCCTGCAGCTGCTCTATCTCTTTTGACTGATCATTAACTAAACTATTTAAATATCTTTCTATCATATTTAAACGGCTGTTAATAGACTCGATATAAAAGCTTTTAATATTATCTAGTTCTTGCTGCTGCAGCTCCTTAAATGACTTTTTAACTGTATCAAGTGCAGTTTTAATTTGTTTTACCCTGGTTTTTTTAAAATCCAAATTGTTCACCTCCTTTTTAATTTAAATATGAATCCAGTTGCATTTTCAAGGTAGGATCTGATTTTTTTATTTTCAAATTATAACTTATTGAATTTAAAAAAATAATTATTTAAAGCTTTAGGGGTAAATTATAATCATGGTAGGGTTTACCCCCAGCTTTATACCTTATTTTTCAAATATCAATATTTATTTTTTATGGTCAAAATTAAATAAATAAAATTTTAGTTATTATCAGTATTTTTCATATAATTTTCAAGCTCTGATTTTAAAATCCTGTATCTGTTACCTATTTTTTTTGCTTTTAAGTTACCTCTTTCAATTTCATTATAAACAGTTCTTTTACTAACCTTTAAAATTTCTGCGACTTCCTCAGCTGATAAAACTTCCATTTTGACACCTCCAATATTTAATTTAAAATTATTATATCAGTATTTAAATGTAATATCAAGTAATTTTATTTATTTAAATGTAATTATATAGTATTATAAAGTAGTTTTATGTACTATTAAGTAATTAATTTCGTAAAATGTAGATTTTACGAAGTTTTTTAAAAAGTGTTATAATCGCTGTCATTTCATAGGTTTATGTCTGTTTTATCTTCTTTTTTTAATAATTATTATATCCTTATTTTTACTTTTATAACCTATTTTTGTTATCTGTTTCTAAATTATTACATTAAAAGTCTACTTTTACCTTGTTTCCTGGTTAAACTTTATTTTGCCTTTTTGCTGCCTCAGGTAGATTCATTAAATTAACTCTCGTTATCTTTGGCCAGAATAACGATTTAATTAAAAAATTGTTTTATTTTGTCGATTAAACTTTTATTTTTTTCTTGCTGCAGTTCATTAACCTGCTCAGATAATTTACTAATTAATTCATTTTGCTGCTTCATTTGTTCATTTTGAGCCTCTATTTTTTCAGTAATGTTATTAACTGCCTCGCTGATCAACTCTTTATTTCTGGACTCTGTGGCCTCCACTAACTCATTAATAAACTCTTTTTTATCTACTGGCTTTGAAACTTCTCTGACATTTACAGACTCTTTCTGAATTTTAGCCTGTTCTTTTAAATCCTCTGCCAGTTGATCAAGTGCTTTTTCCGTTGTAATCCACCTTTGGCCGTACTGAAAAGGCCTTTTCTCTGCCTCTAGTTCCCCTGAAAGTATCTTTTTTCTTATCCAGGACTCACTTTTTCCATAATATTCAGCTGCAGCTTTTATAGTCATTTCTTTCATTTAAACCCCTCCTTTATTCTCCTTATGCTTATTATTGTTTAATAATACCTTTAATTCCTGCATAAATAAAAAAAGTCCAGCTTTTAAACTGGACAAAAAGGGGTTAACTATTATTAAGTTATTATTTATTTTACGGTCTATTATAATACCCTGCATTAAAATAGCCCTAATTACTGTCATTATCTGCTATTTCAAAGGCTCATATCGTCAAAAGTTTTTTGCTGAATGGGTATTTAATCAGCTTTTTGATTCTCTGGCCTTTAAATTTCTAATAGTTCCTGATATTTCTCTTTAATCTTTTTTAAATCTCTTGAAATAGTGCTGCTGCTAAATCCTACGGCCTCAGCAGTTCTATAATGATTATAATCTTTCTCATAATAAAGTTTTAAAACTTCCTCCTGCCTTTCACTCAAAGCACTTTTTAAAAGATTATAAGCATTGATTTTATAATTAAGCTCTGGATCCTCTTTTCCTTTGGCTGCTAATAATTCATTTTTAGCCTTTAAATCTCTAATTTTTTTTAAAACTTCACTCGCTTTCATAAAAAACACCCCTGATAATATCATCAAATTCGTTTAATATTTCATTTATTTTTTGCTTTGCTTTATAAGTGCTAAAGCTGGCTGCTTGAATTGCCTCAGCCTGAGTGCAACCAATACCTAAAGCAGCTTTTAAAAGAGTCAGTTCCTCTTGATTATAATTTTTAAGTTGCTTTTTAATATCTTTTTTAAGGCCTGAATACCTATTATAATACCTTTTACTGGTTAAACTCATGTCTGCCAGGGTAACTGCCCTTAATGCTGTTAAATCAGCCGTATCCGTTTTATTTGTTGACATTGCAGGCCTCATTTGAATGCTATTTAAAGTGCAATAATAATCATCTGTGAATTTTTGATTTTTCCTTTTTCTTAATCTTTCAATTATGCTGTCTAGTTCGCCGTTAAAGTAGTAAATTAAGTAAGTTTTAGTTGTTGTATTTATTCGCATTCGATCACTTCACTTTTATTTATTTAAATCAAATGTCAACATTTGTCAACTTTTAAGGCAGGATTTTCACCTGCCTGATATTTTATAAATTATTTTCTAACTCTTTCAATTCATTATTTAGATTTGAAATTCTTTTTTCTTCCTCAGGTATTAGCATTCTAAATCGATGGATATCATTTCTAGCCCTATTTAATTTTTTATCTACTTCTCGGACTTTCTGCTTTTTTTCTTCCAGTTCAGGCAGCAGCTCAACATTTATTTTTTTACTTGCTGCCTCTTTTTCTTTTCTAAAGTCTGCAATTCTCTCTTTAATCTCTTTAATTTTAGCCTTCTTATTTTTGATTTTCTGCAATTTTTCAAGCCTTTGCTGCTCTTTAACCTGCCTTTCTATACTTTTAATTTCTCGGTGAATATCAGCAGTTGGCTCATCATTTATCAAGGCCTGATCAAGTTTGTTTTCTAATTTTCTTTTTTTCTGCTGCAGCTCAGAATTATTTTTAATTTCTGGCTGTTCAACTCTTTTTGGCCTCTGGTCTATAACTCCCTGATCAACTTCATTAGTTTTTATATTTTTATCTGAAATCATTATTTATCAGCTCCCTTTAATTCTTTTTCTATTTCACTTTTTAAACTATAAGCCTGTTTATAAATTTCAGCCTCTCGTTTTTCAGCTTGCTGCTTTGTAAATGCTAAAATATTAATTAAGTCTAAAGCCTCTGAATAAGTCAGTTCTATGTCAATACCTTTAGAATCTACATACATTATTCTACAGCCTTATCTTTGCTTTTGTAACCTAACTCTGCAGCAAGTTCAGCACTATTTTTATTTTTTAACTCGTCAGCTCCTGCCTGATCATCATCATTATCTAATTCTTTATATTCAGCAATTACGCCCCTGGTTTCCAGTTGATTTATAATGCTGGTCTGATTTTCTTTATCTATTCCATGATTTTTTAAAACCTCTTTTAAATCTGAGTTGCTTATTTTCATTTTTCTGCCTCCTAATTATTTAAAGTTAAATGTTAGGTTTTGTTAGGTACTAAAATAATATTTTTATTTGATAAATCGCTTTTATTTCAGTAATCAAGCTTTTTTTAAGACTACATAAAGTTTATATTACAATCTGAAGTTTTCTGAAGCTCCAACCCTAACATTTACTAACAACTTCGCACGCGTTGTCGTGTCACCAAACTAATTTAATATTTCAGGTTTTTTCAGGTTAAAGCCTTTTTTAAGGCCTCCAGAAACTACAACTATTTTATTTTTTTAAGACCTCGGATAACTCGGGGTATTTATTTTTTTGTTCTCGATAATTCTCAATTTTTGCAGCAATGATAATCGTTGTCGCAAGCTCTCGGTAAATTATTCCTAAACCTTCAGCGGTAGCTTAAAATCTTTGTCGAATTATATTTTAAAGGCAGCTAAAGTTGATCTTTAACTTTTCTGCCTATGCTCATTTTATTTCTGTTTACAAATATTAATAAATAGAGTGCTGCCGTTTACATTAGCCTTTTAAACAGCTGTACGAATTTTACCTGTCTAAAGGCCTGAATGATATATAAACCCCTTTGAGCTACTAATAAATTATTTATCTGGTGCCTCGATTTAATCTAGTGACTTAAAGGGTGTAACAATTATGAACACCCTAATTTTAACTTAGGTATTACTTTAAATACTCTCTCAACCAATAATAAAAGCTATAATAAATATAATTCCCTGCAAGTTCTGGTTTTATAAATACCGTGTCTAAATCATATCTGTGTTTAAAAGTGTGCAGCGTTGCCAAAAATGACTTAGGTTTATAGTTAGTGCTGTAATTATGCTTAATAATGTCATCATATCCTGCAGTATTTTCAACCATTAATATTAATTTACTACCATTTGACCTGATTAATTCATTCTCAAACTGAGTTCTATCATGAGTAAAATTATTACTTAATTCAGTCAAGCTGGCTTTTCTCTCAATTGCAACCTGATCATTAAAATAAATTGGTCGCATAATTCCAAGCTCTTTATTCTCAGGCAGCATAAAAGAATAATCACCAAAATTTAATTTTTTGCTTTTATGTTCTATGCAATTTTTATCTAAATAGCCTCTAATATGAATATTTTTTTGCTCTCTAGTATCTATCAATACAGTTAAACTTTTAAGCAGCTTTTTAATCTCTGACTTTGTATATCTATAAGCAAACTTTCTGGCTAACATTTTTCTGCTTCACCTCTTTTTTCCCTCTCTATTTATCTATATCTTTGAATAATTAAAGCCTTTTTAATAACAAGCCCTTTATAAACCTTTTATATATTGTATTGAAAATCCTCGTTTAATGATTGAGTTCTGCCCGTTATATCAGGCTTTTACCTCTTGTAACCGGGTATTGAAAATCCTCGTTTAATAATCTTGTAATAACTGATATAAAGGTATTTTTCAACCTTCAAACTAAATTTGTAATTTATAAATATTGTAACCTTCGTCTGTTTTGTCAACCTCTATAAAATCCTTTTTATATAATGCTGTAATATGATTTTGTACAGTTGATTGATCTAGCCTTAATCTGTCAGCTAAAGTAAAAGTAGAAGGGTAAACACCTTTTGTTTGTCCAATCTGTTCAAACCATTTCAGCAGCAGGTAAACTTTGTACTGAGCTGGGGTTATTATATTATTAGCTGCAGCAATCACTGCACCGTAACTTATTGAAGTTCGTCCAGTCCCGTAAGTTCCTTGTCTATTTACTTTGTATAAATTTTTAATACCTTTTCTTCTATTCCCTTTTTTAATTTCAATAAAACCTGCATTTTTAAGTTCTTTCGCTCTTTTTCTAAAATAATCTATGCTTATATCAATAATTTCTGTTGCTCTGTCTGCTGTTAAACCTTCTTCATGCTTTTCTAATACTGCATAAATTATTAAAGCTGTACCGTGCAACTTGTCAATCCTCTTAATTATTCTGTTATTATAAAAGCTGTCTGTTGAATTATCTTTAACAATCGATTTGTTATTTTTAATTCTTCCAGTCATTCGAATGCAACTTTTTTTATTACAATGGCTGTTTAAAATCTGCTGCAAGTCTGGCCGTTCTGGTATCTGACAACCTAATAAATTATAATCTGAACGCCAGTAAGTTTTAAAACTGCTTTTTAATTCTGACTCTGGCTGAGCTGGATCACATTTTAAATTCCATACTCTAACAACTTTCAAACTTTTTCTTTTGCTGAATCCTAAAATATTTCTTAAATACATTGTAACTCTACCTAAAGCCCAATTTCTCTGGCCTTCTCCCACACCTTCAAAAATCGATTTTATACAGGGTAAATTAACTTGCGACTTAATACCCTTGTAATCTATATCTAAAGATTTTGCTGCCAATTCTGCTTTATCTGTGGCTTTTTCCATTGCTTTAGCTTTGACACCTAATAAATTTGCAATACTTTTGAGCTTATAAGTTTTATCAGTTATTTTTTTAACTTCACATTTAACAGGGTTTTCAGGATATTTGACATTCATTGTCGCTGGTAAACGCATTATTCTAGCTAATTCAGCTGCCCTTGTATCTGCAGCAGTCTTTCGTGCCAATTCTTTTAATACAGGCTCTATTTCTCTGCCTGCTGGTTTTTCTAACTTATAATATACATGATAACCATGCCCTGAATTAATGACAGCTGTCGGTTCAGGTAGCTTATTTATATTAACTAAATACTCAAAGCTGTAAAAACTATCTTTATCGTCAAAATCTAGCCACAAGGCCTGAGTCTGCTTAATATCCTCTTTTCTGCCTTTTTTCCTTTTTCGTGTAAACATACCTATATAAATATTTTTGTCAGCTGGTGGATCATATTCAAGTAATTCAGCAGAATTTTTAAAAAATATACTCTCAGCTTTGCCCTCTGATATTTCTCGAATCTCAATTAAACCTGATAAATTTTTGTAAAAAGTCTTTATAAAATCCTCTCTATCTGCTATAATTTTACTAGGAGGATAATTTTTATTTTTGGTGCCAGCTGGTGCAACAGTCTGGCCTTTTTCTTTTTCTAATAACATTTTTTTACCACCTTTCAACTCAACTTTTTTATACTATATATTCATTGACAACCTCGTCAAATGGGTATTCTTTTATAAATTCAATTCCACTTTCCTCAAATTGCTTTTTAATTTCACTCAGCATTATTTCTAAATCCTGATCACTCAATATATTTTTTAAAGCGACACTTTCCCTGAATAATTCAACAACCTTTTTTGCCTCTAATTTATGCAGCTTGATCAACTCATCTTTTTTATTTTTAGCAGTATATTTTATTAATTTATATTCTTTAAAATCAATCTCAGCAGGATTTAAAATATCTTTACCTTTTCTGATCTGCTTGCTTAAACGGTCAAGAATTCTGTTTATTTCTCTGCATACAACCATATAATCACGCTCTGAATAATCACTGAAATCTACACCGTAAATGACAACTTCATTCATTTTGGGCAGTTTTCCCTGCTCCTTAGCCTCTTTTTTCTGCTGCATTATAATTTCATATGTTGATAGACTCATATTTTCTCATTCTCCTTTCATTTCTTCACTGTTTACAGACCTAAATCAAAAAGCAGTAGTTTTATACCTTTAGCCCTCCTGCAAGCTAAAAAGCCATTTTAAAGCCTCTGACAGCTATTTATTTAAAAGTTCTTTTCTTTTCTCATTTCTAAACTGCTGATATTTATTTTTAAAAACTTCTCTATCCTGACCCAGTTTGTCAACTAAATCTAATATTTTACTGCTAACTGTTGACCTGGACCCCTTTAAATTTTTATAAATAGTTGATTCGCACACATCAGCAATTACTATTAAATCGCTATAAGTCCAATCATTTTCTTGCATTAATTCTTTAAGTGGGTTTTCCATTAATTCCACGCTCCTTTAAGTTTTGAGATAAACAAAAAAGGCCTGAAAGAGTTTTGACCCCTCCCAAGCCTGATTATTTGTTCATATTCACTTTTATGCTATATTTGTTGATTTAATCGCACATTCTGTAAATTAAAGTGCACATTCTGTAAACTTTTTTATGAAATTTGTTCAAATAGATTGAACATTTATCACTATTTGTGATATCATAATCTTACAGAATGTTTCTTTGAGCAACATTCAGAGATAACTAAAAAAAGACTTTAATATTTTATAACTTCTAACAAAAAACTTTGGGAGGTAGCTTGTTAGAGGTTAAAGAGGCAGCTTTTATCTGAGCTTGTAGGAGGGTTTTCAGATTAGCTGTCTTTCGTCTTTTTTATTATAGCATTTTATTACTTGTATTGCTATTATTATGCTGTTTCACAGTGTTTCACATTTATGTTTTTTATTACTTTTCTTAATTGTACCATAAATTAAATAATTAATTAAGTAATATAAACAAATGTTTTATTTCTTTCGTTATTTTTATTATATCATTTCAGATATCAAATATTAACTCATTATTTTAAAAATATTTACCATTTGACAACAAGAATCTGAATTAACAAACCTATTAGGTAATAAGCTCTTTATCTCAGACTTAGAAATTTCAAAGCTGCTTTTTGCTCTTTAATTCAAATCATTTTATTAAATATACTCTATTTTTATTTAAATATAATAAAAGCCCCAGCTTTTACACTGGAGCTGATTTCGTGTTATAATAATTTAAAAGATGTTTTAAATATTTGCTTGTACTGCACAAAACTCGGCCAAGAGTTGTGAATTTATCACAGTTGCAGTATTAAGCACTATAAACAGGCTGGCTGTGTGCTGGTCTGTTTTTATTTACTTTATTAACTATTTTTAACGCCTGATCACCTTTTAAATTCTTGTCTAAAGTCAGTCTTTCCTTTCCTATATTTGTATAATAAGCCTGCATTCCTTCTAAATCAGCGAATTGAATTAATAACATTTTGTATCTCTCCTTAAATTTAATGTCTTTTTATGTCGGATTTAGTCTTTTTTTGTCAGATTAAAACTAATATCTTTTGTGCTTTGCCAGGATTCGACCTTTTGATTTTCAGCCTCTTTGATTATTTTATCTTTTTCTGGCCTCGACAAATTAGAATTTAACATTAAAATTTTAAGGCCAGTCCCAGAATTGATATAAAGCGCTGCGTCTGCTCCTGACAGCTCAACTTCCACGATTTCCAATTATAACCCCACCTTTTACAACTTTTATTTAATTATTCCAATATTTCTTTTTTAGCTTTCAGACCCTCTTTAAATCCTCTTTTAAAAGCTAACTTCTCGACTATAAATTCAATTTCAATTAATACTGCAGCAATTTGTTCATTATCATTATTTTTTATAGCAGAATGCAGCTTTTTTTCTGAGCTTAAAAGTTCTTCATTTTCTTCAATATCCTTTAATTCTTCTCTCATTGATAAACCGTTAAAATAGTCAGCTGCAATTAAATCAAGTCTGCTTTTTTGGTAGTCTGGTTTATTATCAGTTAAATCAAGCCCTATCTGCTTTTTATCTTTGCTGCTAATTTTCTTCACCTCCTTTCTATTCAAATATTTTAAATTTATCATCATTGAGCTTATTAACTAAATTAGTGTGTTTTCTTCTCAATGAATTATATTCAGCCTGCAGCTGCTCTATCTCTTTTGACTGATCATTAACTA
>VENI01000017.1 GCA_009711615.1 Bacillota bacterium
TGTATCATTAGAGTGATTCATAGTGGGCACCGTCCTGTAATTGTTGTTTTGTGGTGATTCAATTATATTACAGTTGGTTCCACTATGGATTTTTTTATTTAGTTCAATTTCATTTTACAATGAAGCATAAAATATTTTATTCACAAAAATAAGCTAAAAATGTTGACATTGATAGGGAAAGTATGTAAAATTGTCCACGTAAGAGGTATTACCACATACCTATGATAATATACCTATGATAAATACGAAACGGTAAAAATAACAGGAGTGAAACAAAAAATGAAAATTGTAGTAACTGAACTGATTTGGAAAGAAGGCCTAGATATTCTGGAAGAGTTGGGTGAAGTGGTTTATGACCCTGAGTTGTGGAAATCTGAGAACCTGTTAGCTAAAGTATCAGATGCCGATGCTGTGGTTGTCAGAAACCAAACCCAAGTAAATAAAGAATTACTAGCGGCGGCACCCCAGTTAAAAGTGGTGGGACGCCTTGGTGTGGGGTTAGATAATATAGATGTTAATGCCTGTAGGGAGGCAAGTGTCGAAGTAGTCTTTGCCCGTAATGCCAATGCCATTTCGGTGGTAGAATATGTGTTTTCCAGCATGTTTTCTTTTGCCAGGAAGCTAGACAATGCCACTGAGGATGTGAAAAAAGGGAATTGGAGTCGCAAGCAATTTACCCTTCATGAACTATATGGAAAAACTTTGGGTTTAGTAGGTGTTGGTGAGATTGGCAGTCGATTGGCGGCACGAGCTAAGGTCTTTGGTATGAATGTCATTGGTTTTGACCCGTTTCTGCCCCCATATGAAGTGGCCTGTACAGAATTTGGAGTTCAGCTTAGTAGTTTAGAACAGGTACTTAGTCAATCTGATTTTATAAGTTTACATGTACCGTTAAATGATAAAACTCGCAATTTAATAGATAAAGAAAGTTTAAATATAATGAAGTCTTCTGCATACATAATAAATACAGCCCGCGGTGGCATTATTAATGAAGATAATCTCTATGAAGCCATTAAAAATGGTGAAATAGCCGGGGCAGCTTTAGATGTGTTAGCTAATGAACCACCCACTGATTCACCGCTTATGGAATTGGATAATATAATTTTGACCCCACATATTGCCGGTTTAACAGAGGAGGCTCAGGTCCGCACTTCTGTCCTGGTGGCTAGAGAAGTGGCTAAAGTACTAGTTGGTCAGAAATCACTTTGTTGTGTACGGTAATTAAGGAGGAAAAAAATAATGCCTCAGTTTACAGCAGATAAATTACTAAAATTTTGTACTGATTTAATAACAGGTGCTGGTGTACCCAGTGAAGATGCGCAGATTGTAGCAGATGTACTAGTAGATACCAGTATGGAAGGTCTGGATACTCATGGAATTAGCCGACTACCTATCTACTTAACTAGAATACAAAATGGTCGCATAAATTCCACACCCAATATAAAGGTAGAAAAAACAGCACCTGCATCAGCAAATGTAGATGGCGACAACGGTTTAGGCCAATTGGTGGCTGTGAAATCTATGGAAGCAGCCATTGAACTGGCACAGGATGCTGGTGTAGGGGTAGTGGCCACCAAACACAGCAACCACTATGGTGCTTCAGCCTATTACTGCAAGATGGCCAGTGCCGAAGGAATGGTCGGATTAGCTTTCACAAACACTCCTTCAGGGATTCCACCCTGGGGCGGGAAAAAAGCCTACTTTGGTACAAACCCCATTGCTTTTGGCTTCCCAGGAAAAGAGCAACCGGTAGTTATAGATATGTCTGCCAGTACAGTTGCTAGGGGGAACATAATTCTAGCTGCAAAAGAAGGAAGATCTATACCAGAGGGATGGGCTATAGACAATGAAGGGCGCCCAACCACCGATGCCAAAGCAGCACTTGAAGGGGCGGTACTACCCATGGCCGGACCTAAGGGGTATGCAATGGCATTGGCTGTAGAAACATTGTCTGGTATATTAAGCGGTTCAGCCTATGGCCCAGAAGTGGGTTGGATTTATGATGACAGCACTAAGCCAGTAAATATTGGCCACTTTTTCATTGCCATTAACATAGATAAGCTAATACCAATAGATAGCTTTGTTAACAGAATAGATAACATGGTGAATGAAATAAAATCTTCTCCTAGGGCAGAAGGGGTAGATGAAATATTTATCCCGGGGGAAAGACGGACAAATAAAGCTAAAAACCGTAGTCAGGAAGGTATTCCTGTTACTGATCAATTGTTGGAAGAGCTTAATAAGCTGGCTTCAGAATTTGGTGTAACAACACTTAAATAAGATACTAATTAGTTAATTATTTTACCCTAAGGGGTAAGCTATTAAAATAATAAAATCAAACTTAATAGAGGGGGGAGAACATTGGTTAAGTTTTTAGTTCACGACAAAGTTGACTCTGTAGGTGTGGCTGTTGCTGATATTAAAGCAGGTGAAACAGTAAAAGGTTACATAATGGAGGAAGGAACTGAAATCGAAGTGGTATCCAAAAGCGACATTTTATTGGGACACAAAATTGCCCTGAAAGATGTTGCTCAAGGAGACAACATAATTAAGTATAACGTTCCTATTGGTATTACAACTCAAGATATTACAGTGGGCGAACATGTTCATATTCACAATTTAAAAACTGCGAGGTGGTAAAGAATGACTGCTCCTAAATTTATGGGATACCGTCGTGAAAACGGCCGGGTTGGTATCCGTAATAATGTTTTAATTTTGCCTTTAGATGATTTATCTAACTCAGCTAGTGAGAAAGTTTCAAATAATGTTAAAGGAACAATGGTAATTCCTCACGCATATGGTCGCCTGCAATTTGGCGAAGATCTGGACTTATTCTTCCGTACTTTAATAGGTACCGGTGCAAACCCTAACGTGGCAGCTGTAATTGTAATTGGAATTGAACCAGAATGGACTAATACAGTAGTGGAAGGCATTGCTAAAACTGGTAAACCGGTTACAGGTTTTGCTATTGAACGTCATGGTGAGCATGAAACTGTACGGGCAGCATCCTGGAAGGGTATGGAATATGTACAGTGGGCTACTGAACTGCAGCGTGAAGAATGCAGCATGGATGAACTGGTGATTTCAGTTAAATGTGGTGAATCTGACACCACCTCTGGATTAGCTTCCAACCCCTCCATTGGTAATGTGGTTGATAGAATGGTTGAAATGGGAGCAACAGTAATGTTTGGTGAAACTTCAGAAATCACCGGTGGTGAAGATATTGTTAAAGAGCGTGCTGCTACACCGGAAGCAGGTGAAGCATTCTATAAAATCTGGAGTGACTATAACCAGTTTATCTTAGATCAGGGTGTTGATCTCTCCGGTTCTCAACCAACTAAAGGTAATATCACTGGTGGCTTAACTACCATTGAAGAAAAAGCCCTAGGTAACATTCAAAAGATTGGTAAGAAGAGTAAATACGTGGGTGCTCTCCACCCAGCTGAAGCTCCTACTGGTAAGGGTCTGTGGTTTATGGACACTTCCTCTGCAGCAGCAGAAGCAATTACCCTTTGGGGTGCTGGTGGATCAGTTCTTCACTTATTCCCAACAGGTCAGGGTAACATTGTTGGTAACCCCATAGTACCAGTAATTAAAGTATCTGCAAACCCGGTAACTTGTGAAACTATGTCAGAGCATATTGACATTGACCTCAGTGGAATACTGCGCCGGGAGATGGATTTAGATGATGCTGGCGATGCTCTTATGGAAATGATGGAGCGTACTGTTAAAGGTCGTATGACCAAAGCAGAAGTACTAGGTCATGTTGAATATGTATTAACTAAACTTTATCGTTCTGCATAATTAAAAAGTGAGTTAGCAGTAGTTTTATGCTGCTGCTAGCTCGACAAATAAAAATTTTTCCTGGAATTGTCAGAAAATTATATATTGTAGTCTATATTTTCACTTTTATTTTTAAAAATGAAAGTGAATGTTTATACAAAGCATCAGAATAAAAAATTAAGGGGGAATTCAAGTGAAAAAGTTTAAGCTACTAGGACTATTATTATCACTTCTGCTGGTAGTAGGTCTACTTGCCGGTTGCGGAGGCCAGGGCGATGAAGCCAAGGAAAATGGAAAAGAAGACGTAGCGGTGGAATATCCAACCAAATCAATTAAATATGTAGTGCCCTTTAACCCCGGCGGTCAGTCTGACTTAGAAGCTCGCCGTCAACAACAACCGTTAGAAGAAATTCTCGGAACAAGTGTAGTTGTTGAGAACAAACCCGGTGGTGGCGGTGCAGTAGGTTGGGCTACTCTAGTTAACAAGAAGCCTACTGGATACTACCTTACCGGTATGAACATTCCACACATCATTTTACAGCCGCTGGCTCGGGAAAATGCTGGTTATGAAACAGATCAAATTAATCCAATCGCATTGTTCCAAGGTACACCAATTGGATTGGCAGTACAACCAGATGCACCATGGGATACTTTAGAAGAATTTTTAGCAGATGCTAAGGACAATCCGGGTGGAATCACCGTGGGTGGTTCAGGAACATGGTCCGGTCACCATATTACCTTGCTGCAACTGCAAGATAAAACCGGTACTGAGTTCCAATACATTCCATCTCAAGGTGCAGCACCTTCCATTCAAAGCTTCCTTGGTGGAAACGTAGATGCATTGTTTGCCAACTCAAACGACTTGGTACAACACAAAGATAATATGAAAATACTGGCCATTGGATCTGCAGAAACATTTGAACCACTGCCAGACGTAAAAACCTTTAAAGAAGAAGGTGTTGATCTGGTATCCAGTATTGACCGTGGTATTGCGGCACCGCCAGGAACCGATGAAGAAATTATTCAAATACTGGAAGATGCCTTTATGCAGATTGCCAACGATGAGGAAATTCAAGCTCAAATGAAAGAAGAAGGTTTCCAACCATTAGCAATGGGTGCTGAAGAAACTAAGCAGTATATTGAAGACATGAAAGAAAAGTACACTGAAATTTATAATAAAGTAAAAGATCAAGCTTAAAATAAGTTGTAAACAAGCTTACTACTCTACTCTAAGCTCCCTTGTTCCCGGGCCTTGGCCCGGGAACGCTTATGTGAAATTATTTAATAAAAACTTCTAGGGGAGGATTCACATGTCAGCAGATATTATTGCTGCTTTGGGTAATATTGCCCAACCAATTAATTTCTTAATTATGGCTGCTGCAGTGGGTTTTGGTATTATCATTGGTGCATTACCTGGCCTAACTGC
>VENI01000019.1:0-1580 GCA_009711615.1 Bacillota bacterium
GTAATTAAGAGCTAGATTAATAGCTTTTCATAAAAATATTTTATGGAGAGTTTGATCCTGGCTCAGGACGAACGCTGGCGGCGTGCCTAACACATGCAAGTCGAACGGGGAATTATCGGAGAAATTTTCGGATGGATCTGATAATATCCTAGTGGCGGACGGGTGAGTAACGCGTGGATAACCTGCCTATCAGACTGGGATAACACCGGGAAACCGGTGCTAATACCGGATACAAACTATCGGATGCATGTCTGGTAGTTGAAAAGTTATTCGCTGATAGATGGATCCGCGTCCCATTAGCTAGTTGGTGGGGTAAAGGCCTACCAAGGCAACGATGGGTAGCCGGCCTGAGAGGGTGAACGGCCACACTGGGACTGAGACACGGCCCAGACTCCTACGGGAGGCAGCAGTGGGGAATATTCCGCAATGGGGGAAACCCTGACGGAGCGACGCCGCGTGAGGGAAGAAGGTTTTCGGATTGTAAACCTCTGTTCTATGGGAAGATAATGACGGTACCATAGGAGAAAGCCCCGGCTAACTACGTGCCAGCAGCCGCGGTAACACGTAGGGGGCAAGCGTTGTCCGGAATTACTGGGCGTAAAGGGCGCGTAGGCGGCCTATTAAGTTAGAGGTGAAAGGCCAGGGCTCAACCCTGGAGTTGCCTCTAAAACTGGCAGGCTTGAGTTCAGGAGAGGAAAGTGGAATTCCTAGTGTAGCGGTGAAATGCGTAGATATTAGGAGGAACACTAGTGGCGAAGGCGGCTTTCTGGCCTGAAACTGACGCTGAGGCGCGAAAGCGTGGGTAGCAAACAGGATTAGATACCCTGGTAGTCCACGCCGTAAACGATGAGTGCTAAGTGTTGGAGGTATCGACCCCTTCAGTGCTGCAGTTAACGCAATAAGCACTCCGCCTGGGGAGTACGGTCGCAAGACTGAAACTCAAAGGAATTGACGGGGGCCCGCACAAGCGGTGGAGCATGTGGTTTAATTCGACGCAACGCGAAGAACCTTACCAGGGCTTGACATCCTCTGAAAAACCTAGAGATAGGAATTTCTCTTCGGAGACAGAGAGACAGGTGGTGCATGGTTGTCGTCAGCTCGTGTCGTGAGATGTTGGGTTAAGTCCCGCAACGAGCGCAACCCTTACCGCTAGTTGCCAACACGTGATGGTGGGAACTCTAGCGGAACTGCCGTTGACAAAACGGAGGAAGGTGGGGATGACGTCAAATCATCATGCCCCTTATGTCCTGGGCAACACACGTGCTACAATGGTCGGTGCAGAGGGAAGCGAAGCCGCAAGGTGAAGCAAACCCCAAAAAGCAGATCGTAGTTCGGATTGCAGGCTGCAACTCGCCTGCATGAAGTCGGAATCGCTAGTAATCGCAGGTCAGCATACTGCGGTGAATACGTTCCCGGGCCTTGTACACACCGCCCGTCACACCACGAAAGTTGACAACACCCGAAGCCGGTGGTCTAACTTCGGAAGAAGCCGTCGAAGGTGGGGTTGATGATTGGGGTGAAGTCGTAACAAGGTAGCCGTATCGGAAGGTGCGGCTGGATCACCTCCTTTCTAAGGAGAA
>VENI01000019.1:2223-3498 GCA_009711615.1 Bacillota bacterium
TGTTCTTTGAAAACTGCACAGCGAGAGTAAAGCTAAGGAAAAATTGCAGGTAGTACTGCAATTTCACCAAAAAAGGTCAAGTATAAAAGGGCACATGGTGGATGCCTTGGCGCTTTAGGCCGAAGAAGGACGTGGAAAGCTGCGAAAAGCTGCGGAGAGCTGCAAGCAAGCTTCGACCCGCAGATATCCGAATGGGGCAACCCGGCAGGAGAGAACTCCTGTCACCGTATAGTGAACACATAGCTGTACGGAGGGCACCCGGGGAACTGAAACATCTCAGTACCCGGAGGAAAAGAAAGAAAACTCGATTCCCTGAGTAGCGGCGAGCGAAAGGGGACTAGCCCAAACCGGTTGTGCTTGCATAACCGGGGTTGTGGGACCTCAGAACGGGATTATCGAGCCTAGCCGAACACAGCTGGAAAGCTGGAGCACAGCAGGTAACACTCCTGTAGGCGAAAGGCAAAATAACCCAAGAGGAATCCCGAGTACCGCGGGACACGTGGAACCCCGTGGGAATCCGGCAGGACCACCTGCCAAGGCTAAATACCTAAAGCGACCGATAGCGAACAAGTACCGTGAGGGAAAGGTGAAAAGCACCCCGGAAGGGGAGTGAAATAGAACCTGAAACCATGTGTCTACAAGCAGTCGAAGACCAATTAACGGTCGACGGCGTACTTTTTGTAGAACGGACCGGCGAGTTACTTTAGCAAGCAAGGTTAAGGCGGAAAAGCTGAAGCCGTAGCGAAAGCAAGTCTGAATAGGGCGCCAAGTTTGTTGGAGTAGACCCGAAACCGGGTGATCTACCCATGGCCAGAGTGAAGCTGAAGTAAAATTCAGTGGAGGCTCGAACCGACCGTCGTTGAAAAGGCGGCGGATGAGCTGTGGGTAGGGGTGAAATGCCAATCGAACCCGGAGATAGCTGGTTCTCCCCGAAATAGCTTTAGGGCTAGCCTCGGGGGTAAGTACCGGAGGTAGAGCACTGAATGAGCTAGGGGCCTTCACCGGTTACCGAACTCAATCAAACTCCGAATACCGGATACTTTAACCCCGGGAGTCAGACTGCGAGTGCTAAGATCCGTAGTCGAGAGGGAAACAGCCCAGACCAACAGCTAAGGTCCCAAAGCATGACTAAGTGGGAAAGGATGTGGGGTTGCTTAGACAACCAGGATGTTGGCTTAGAAGCAGCCACCATTTAAAGAGTGCGTAATAGCTCACTGGTCAAGTGACCCTGCGCCGAAAATGTAACGGGGCTAAGTCATGCACCGAAGCTTTGGA